>CAVVIF010000009.1:0-2440902 GCA_963748285.1 uncultured Microthrixaceae bacterium | reverse complement strand
CGTAGGGCCGCCACACCTGAGTGGCTTCGCTCGTCCTTCTCAGCGGCGAGCGCTCCGATCAGATCCGGTTCGACGCCGGACTCGGGCTCCTCACTCGCTCAGCAACTCCGGCGTCGCCGTCGTGGAGCGTCTCCCCCGCTGCTGGACGCAGGTCGGCCGCCCGCGACACCAGCCAGAAGGGCGCCGCCGACCCCCGGCCCGCCGATCCGCCCCCCGTGGTTGCCTCGTTTCCGCCGCCCGAACGGCTGAAGAGGCCGGCTACGCGTCCCTCGTCTTGGCCACGTCGATCACCGCGGTGCGGAGGTCGGTCATGTCGAGCAGCGTGTACTTGCCCCCGATGCGGCCCCAGCCCGTGCGTGGTGCCGCGAGGCGCCGCCGAACGGCGGGTGGGGCTCCCAGAAGTCCGGTCGAGTCGTTGACCACGATGCTGCCCGCCCGCAGGCCGTCGATGTAGCGGAAGGCCCGGGTCAGGCTGGACGTGAACACCGCCATCTGCAGGCCCAGATCGGTGTCGTTGGCCAGCCGGCCATGGCCTCCTCGTCGTCGTCGAAGGTGGTGATGGGCAGGACCGGACCGAAGGACTCTCGTCGGTGAACAGCAGGCGCGTCGCGTGCCCACGCCGTCGACGACGGTGAGCGGGTAGTAGAGGTCGGTCGGGAAGCCGGCGGCCCGCTCGCCGCCCACGAGCACCTCGAGCGCCCGGTCCGCGGCGTCGGCGAGGTGGCTGTCCATCTTGGCCGCCACCGCCTCGTTGTTGAGCGGGCCGAGCGTGGTGGCCTCGGCCAGCGGGTCGCCCAGCCGCACTGGCCGGCCCGGCCGTCGACCAGCTCGACGACCTCGTCGTGCACCGACTCCTGCACCAGCAGGCGCTCGGTGGCCACGCAGCACTGGCCGGAGGCGAACTCGGCGCCGTACACGGCGGCCTCGGCCGCGGCCTCGAGATCGGCGTCGTCGCAGATGATCTGCGGGCCGTTGCCCGACGCCTCGATGAGCGTGCGCTTCAGGCCGGCGGTCCGCACGATGGCCTCCGCGGTCTCCATGGAGCCGACGAAGCCGATGGCGTCGACCCCGTCGGTGGCGCCACGAGCGGCCGACCCGATGTCGCCGCCGCCGTGGATGACGGAGACCGCGCCGGGCGGGAAGCCCGGCGTCGTGACAGCGCCTCGATCATGGCGGCGCCGGTCAGCGGCGTGTACTCCGAGGGCTTGAGGATCACGGCGTTGCCCCCGCCCAGGCCGGGGGCCAGGAGCTCGGCCGGGATGTTCATCGGGAAGTTCCACGGCGTGATGCAGGCGTAGACGCCGTTGGGCTTGCGGAAGGTCATGCACCTTCTTGTTGGGGTCGGCCCCCGGCAGCACCGGGGTCTCCAGGCGCTTCACCTCCTCGGCCGCCCAGCGGAAGATCTCCGCCGACTCCTCGATCTCGCCCCCGGGCCTCGGTGTGCAGCGGCTTGCCCTGCTCGGACGGTCAGCTGGCGGGCCAGGTCCTCGGCCCGCTCGTCGAGGAGGTCGGCGGTGGCGTGGAGCAGGGCGGCCCGCTCGAAGGGCGGCATGGCCTCCATGGCCCCTCGGCCCCCGGGCGGCGGCCACCGTGGTGTCGACGTCGGCCAGCGAGGCGGTGCCGACGTCGGCCAGGTGCTCGCCCGAGCCCGGGCTGTGCACGGTGATCGGCTCGTCACCACCGCCCTGCACCCAACGTCCGTCGATGAGCAGTTCCGTGCGGGCCATCGCGGCAGAGTAGGGGACCGGAATCGGCGCCGTCGCGGCCCGGTCGCAACTAAAAGTGGTCTGGCCACCACGTTCCGTGCAGGTCCGACCACTGATCTCACGGAGCGCGGTTAGGTGGTTACTTCTTGTGCTCATTTGGAGTATGGTGCAGACATGCCCCGCCGAAGCCGCCACCAGCCGTGGGCCCTGGTCCTGACTGCCGTCGCCGGAACGATCGTCGGTACGGCCGCCGCCGCCCAGCCCCCCGTTCACGGCCCGCCCCCGACCACCGTCGTGGTCACCACCCTCCCCCCGGTCACCACGCCGCCCTCCACGGAGCCACCCACGACCGTCCCCCCACGACCGTCCCCCCGACGACCGTGCCGGTGACCACGGAGCCGCCCACGACCTTGCCCCCGCCCCCGCCGCCCCCGCCGACGTCGACCACGGAGCCGATCGAGGGACCCACGACCACGCTGCCGCCCATCATCACCGTGCCGCCGCCCCCGCCGCCGACCTCGACCACCACGCCCATCGAGGAGCCGACCACGACCACCGAGGCACCCGGGACGACCGTGGCGCCGACCACCACCGCCCCGGACGACGATGACGACGACGTGGTGCCCGGGCCTTTCGGTGACGACGTCAGCCCGACCGGGGGCGCCGCCGGTGCCGGTGCCCCGACTGCGGATGACCCGACCCCGTCGGCGGCCGCCGACGATGGTGGCGACGAGGTCGCCCTGCCCAGCGCCGAGTGGCTCTTCAGCGACGGTCGGGCCCTGGTGGCCCCGCCCGCCGAAGTCCCCGGCGACACCCGGCCCATCTGGCTGGCCGTCCTCCTCGGCCTTGGCGCCGGCATCGGCCTCACCGCCGCCGCCTCCGTCGTGGTCAACAACCTCAACCACCACCCCCGCCCCGAGTAACCCCCACCGCCCGCCGTTCTGGTAACGAAACATGCCGCCCCACGCGCACATCTCGTAACCAGAACCATCGACAGCTCGTTCTGGTAACGAAACATGCCGCCCCACGCGCACATCTCGTAACCAGAACGGTCGACAGCTCGGGCGAACGACACCGACGCAACCACGGGGGCCGAGCTTCGACGGGCTGGGTCGGCGGTGCCCCTGGCATCGGGTTTCGCCACCCTTTGTGGCCAAGCAGCCGACATCGCCGTTCTGGCACCGGATTCCGTTGCTATGACGACGGAATCCGGTGCCAGAACGAGGTCAGGCGGCGAAGGTGATGGGGGGGTCGTCGTCCTTGGAGCGGTACATGGCGCGGTCGGCGCGGTCGAGGAGGGACTCGGCGCTCTCGCCGGTCCCGGCCAGGGCGACGCCGAGGCTCATGGCCACGTCGATGAGGTGGCCGTCGATCTCGATCGACCGGGCCACTTCGCGGTGGAGGCGCTCGGCCGCCAGGCGGGCCCCGGCTTCGTCCTCCAGCTCCTCGCAGATGACCACGAACTCGTCGCCGGCGTAACGGCCGACGGTGTCCATGGCCCGGGCCGCGCCCCGCAGGCGCTTGGCCACGCCGACCAGCAGGCGGTCACCGACGAGGTGGCCGTGGCGGTCGTTGACGCTCTTGAAGCCGTCCAGGTCGCCGAAGACCACCGCCACCCGCCCACCGGTGCGCTCCGCCCGCACCAGGGCGTGCTCGAGGCGGTCCCGGACCAGAGCCAGGTTGGGCAGGCCGGTGAGGCCGTCGTGGGTGGCGTCGTGGGCCAGCCGGTGCTCGAGCTGGACCCGGTCGGTCACGTCGTGGCCGGTCAGCACCAGGCCGCCGATGGCGGGATCGTCGAGGCGATTGGCCACCACGACCTCGAAGCTGCGATACGAGCCGTCGCTGTGGCCGAACCGGACGAGACCCTTCTCCGACACAGCCGGGCGGGAGGCCAGCGCACCGAGCAGGGCGCGGTCGTCGGGGTGGACGAGGTCGGCCAGGTCGGCGCCGGCCAGGGCCGCGGCCTCGCGGCCGAGCAGGCTGGTCGACCGACGGCGTCACGAAGTCGACCACCATCGTGGCGTCGGTGACCACGACGAGGTCCGACAGGTGCTGGACGACCGCCCGGAAGTTCTCCTCGCTGCGGTCCCGGGCCCGCTGCGGCCTCCGACGCCACCCTGAGGGCGCCGGCCCGGCCCCGGGCCAGGACCAGGATCAGCGAGCCGACCAGGATGCTGAGGGCGATGCCGGCGCCGAGCAGGAGGCCGGGCTCCCGCCAACCGCCACCGGCGAGGCCGTCGAGGTCCGCCGCGGTGACCTGCAGAGGTCCACCGAGGATGGCGAAGGGCCGCACCGTGCGGGCGTCGGACGGCACGGCGGCGAGGTCCACGACCGCACCGTCGTCCCGGGCCGTCGAGGCGCCCAGGGGCGAGTCGCCGACCGCCAAGGCGACGTCGAGCTCGTCGTCGACGCCGGCCGCCTGGGTGGCCAACTCGTCGCCGGACAGCAGGGCCAGGACCCACGCCCCCGGGCCGGCGGGTACGACCAGCGCGAACGACGAGCGCCCGAGGTCGGGGTGGACGTCCAGCACGTCGGCGGGGAGGGCTTCGACGCGGGGCGAGATGCGCACGGCCCGGCTGGCCGTCGGGGCGAAGGCGTCGGCCAGGGCCGGGATGGCCCGCAGGTCGTAGCCCGACAGGATCGGTGCGCCCCGGGTGCTGGCCTCGAAGGTGGCCACGGCCGGAGCCGCTCCCCCGCGCTCGACGGACTCCACCTCGAAGTCCGGCAGGCCGGCGGCGCGACGGTCCTCGGTGAGCTGCGCCAGCTCACCCCGACCCACCCGCTCGACGAGGGTGACGGAGGCCAGGGAGGGGAGCTCCTCGGGCAGGGCGGCGGCCACCGCGTCCTCGAAGGACTCGGCGGTGACGGTCGAGGGGTCGTCGTCCACCTCGGCCTGGGTGTCCTGGAGGAGGCCGATGGCGCTCTGCAGGCGCTGGACGACGAGCTGCTGGGCCTCGGTCGCGTCCAGGTCGAACTGCTCCCGGCCCTCGCCCTGCAGCTGGCTGCGCCAGCCCACGGCGACGACCGCGCTCAGGCCCATGAGGACCAGCGTGACGGCTACAGCGACGGCGAACGGGCGGGCCCCCTGACGGGGGGTGTCGACCCCGGCGACCTGGGTCATGGAACCAGGATAGCCCGTCGACCACGTCACGCGGTTGCACGGGCACGGAGCGTGTCGGCCCCCACGGGCGGAACCGTCCCGCGGGGATCTGGGTGGCGGTGTCGACGTACCCGACCACCGAGTGAGGGCTGCTCGATGCTCACCACCATCACCCCGGCGACTTCTCGATGCTCGAGAAGTGGCGACGACCTAGCCCTCGCTGCCAGAGCCGGGGACGTCGCCACTGCACTCGAGGATGCGCTCGCAGGCGGCCTGGACCGGGACGCCGAAGCTGACGTCGCCGGTGGCGTAGTTGAGCGGGGCGTAGCCGATGGAGGCGATGGCCACGACCTCGCCCCGGCCGTTGACCACCGGGCCGCCCCGGAAGGCGGCGTTCAGGGCCGCGGTGTGCTGGATGCCCACGTCGGACTGGTCGATGACCGAGCCGGGGCTGAGGCTGACCCCGTTGCCCCCGATGCCCTCCACGGCCCAGATGCGCTCCCCCACGACGTGGGCCACGGCCTCGTCGTCGGCCCACGGCAGCGGCTCGAGGCCGCCGCGGGGCAGGATCAGCAGGGCCAGGTCGTGCTCGGGGTCCCAGTTGTAGAGCTCGGCCTCGAAGGACTCCTCGCCGGACCGGACCGTGATCGTCGGTGACGGGTCGGTGGTGCCGGCGGCCACGGCCCCGTACGAGGTGACCAGCAGCGACTGGGCGTCGTCGGAGGCGGCCACGAAGGCCGAGCCCACCGACGGGGCGCCGTTCTCGTCGAGGGTCTCCACGAACCAGACCGAGCCCTGCATGCGGCCCGTCAGGTTCCCGACCACCCGCTCCTGCTCCAGCAGGTCCCGCAGCGGGGCGGCCTCCTGCCGGATGGCCTGGATGGCGTTCTCGCGAGGAGACGTTCAGCTCCTCGTTGGCCTCCAGGAGGCGGTTCTGGAGGCTCTCGGAGAGCTCGCCCACCCGCTGCTCGTTCTCCGACAGCCGCCAGTCGTAGTAGGCGTAGAGGATCGCCCCGGCCAGGCCCACACCGAGGCCGAAGAACAGCAGCATGGTGGCGATGCCGATCGCGGACCGGGGCAGGATCCGGTGGCGACGACGCTCCAGCTTCTTGATCCGGGCCTCGTTCTTCAGCTCCCGCTTGCGGAGCCGGGCCTGGCGTCGGGTGAGCGGCACCACGTGCGGCTCGACCTCGTCGTCGGCCGGCGGGACGAGCGGCGGCACGGCGCCGGTCAACGGGAGACCGGGTGGCGTAGCCACGGGCGGGGCCAGGAGGTCGTCGGGCCAGGTGTGCATCGGGGCGGCGCCCACGGGCGGCTCGAGCACGGCCGCCTCCGAGGCGAGGTCGTCCCAGAGGGTGCGCACCGTCTCGCCGTCCTCCAGGTCGGGCACCCGGAGGGCGTCCTCGAGGGTCGGCGGGGCCTCGCGGCCCGTGTCGTCGAGTTCTCCCAGGTCTTCTCGTCGCATCATCGCCTTGTCCTTCCCGGTCACGGGACCAGATCTCGGGTGCACGGGCCGCCGCAGTCATCAGGGATGACGGCGGCCGGCAGGGGTGTGCCCGCCGTCGCCCCGAAGGGCTCGGGGGCGGGCGGGGGCGGGGCCACGGGCTCCTCGACCTCGGGCAGGGGCACCGAGTCGGGAACGAGGTCGGGCAGGGGCCCGGGCTCGACGAAGTCGACGACCGGCAGCGTCGCCATGGCCGCGCCCATGAACCGGCCCCAGGTCTCGGCGGGGAACGAGCCGCCGCTCACGCTGCCCACGCCCTTGATGCCGACGAGGGGGCGGGGGACGTCGCGGTAGCCCATCCACACCGCCGTGGAGAGCTGGGGCGTGTACCCGGCGAACCAGGCGGCCCGGTACTCCTGGGTCGGTGCCCGTCTTGCCCGCGGCGGGCCGTCCGATGTCAGCGGCCTCCGCCGGTGCCGTCGGTGATGACGCCCTGCGAGGACGTCGGACACGGTGTCGGCGACCACCGGGTCGATGACCAGCTCGCCCTCGGGGGCGGTGTGGTCCTCCAGGACGTTGCCCTGACGGTCCAGCACCCGCCGGATCGGGGTCACCTGCCTGGCGCACGCCCCGGTTGGCCAGCGTGGCGTAGCCCGCCGCCATGTCCAGCGGCGAGACCTCGTAGGCCCCGAGGGCGAGGGAGATGCCGTAGGGCTGGGTCGGGTCGATGGCCGACACGCCGAGGCGCTGGGCCATCTCGGCCACCGTCTGGGTGCCCAACTGGTCGATGAGCTGGGCGTAGACGGTGTTGATCGAGTTGTGCGTGGCGGCCCGCAGCGTCATCGTGCCGTGGTCCTCGAAGTCGTAGTTGTTGACGGTGCAGGTGGGGTCACAGCCCGGGAACTCCATCGAGGCGGGGGCGTCGAAGGTGGTCTCCGGATCGATCCCGGCTTCGAGGGCGGCGGCCAGCACGAAGGTCTTGAAGGACGAGCCCGGCTGCATGCCCGACGAACCGCCGAGGGCCAGGTTGACCTGGCTGGCGGCCCAGTCCCGGCCCCCCACGAAGGCCCGGACGTGGCCGGTCGAGGGCTCGACCGACACCAGCGACATCTCCAGCGGCGAGCTGGTCCCGTCCAGGGTCTCGGCCACCGAGGCCTCGGCCTGGGCCTGCAGCGCCGGGTCGAGGGTCGTCTCGATGCGGAGGCCACCCCGGTAGAGCTGGCGGTGGCCGTACTGCTCCTCCAGGACCCGGCGGACGTAGTCCACGAAGTACGGGTAGGCCGTCGCCCCGTTGCGGGGCGGGGCCTGGACGACGGTGGCCGGCCCGGGCGGCGTGCCGAACGGGGCGTACCAGAGGTCCTGGCGGCGGGCCTGCAGGAACTGGCGGCGGCTGATCAGGTCCTGGTCGGCGCATCGCCCGCAGGACGAGGAGCCGCCGGTCGTTCGCCGTCTCGGCGTTGACCCGGGGGCCGTAGCGGCCGGGCGAGGCGATGGCCCCGGCCAGCAGAGCGGCCTCCGACAGGGTGAGCTCGGACACCGGCTTGCCGAAGTAGGACTCGGCGGCGGCGCCGATCCCGTAGGCCCCGTCGCCGAAGTAGACGGTGTTCAGGTAGCGGAAGAGGATCTCGTCCTTGGTCAGCTCCCGCTCCAGGCGGGTGGCGATCAGGGCCTCCCGCAGCTTGCGGGCCACGTCCCGCTCACCGGTCGTGTAGGTGTTCTTGACGTACTGCTGGGTGATCGTCGAGCCGCCCTGGACGACCTCGCCCTCCTCGAAGTTGGCGATGGCCGCCCGCACCAGCCCCTCGGGGTCCACGCCCTTGTGGTCCCAGAAGCGCCGGTCCTCGATGGCCACCACGGCGTCCTTGACCACGTCGGGGATGTCCCGGTAGCGGATGGGAACGGTGAGCTCGAAGGCCCGGAACTCCGCGATCTCGTTGCCCGTCGGCGTCCACCACGACGCTGGGGTAGGAGCGGATGCGGGGGTTGACGTCCTCCGGGAGGTTGCCGGGGAGGTCCATGTTCAGCAGGGCCCAGAACCCGGCAGCCCCTCCCGCCGGCACGGCGACGGCCACGAAGAAGGCCGTCAGGACGGCGACCTTCACGGTCATCCGCGGGATGGCCCACCAAACGCGACGTCGCTTGGCCGGCTTCATGTCGTCCGCTCGTAGGTGCAGGCCGGCGAGTCACCCAGGGCCTCGAGGTTCCGGGCGATGTCGGGAAGGGTGATGACCCCGGTCCCGGTCACCGTCCGGCGAGCCGGGTCCCAGTCGGTGCCGGTCCAGGCCTCGTAGGTGAGGGCACAGGTGCCGGGGTCGTCGATGACCGTGTAGGTCCCGGCGGGGATCGGCCCGCCGTAGGGCGGGGTGAACGAGGCCCCGATCGGGAAGTCGGGCTCGGGGGGATCGACCGGCGGGGCCCACCACGACGGGGACCACGCAGGTGGCCGACACGGTCGTCTCGGTGCCCAGCGCCACGACGCGGGCCGACACGGAGCCGGCGGCCTCGCAGGTGAAGGTCCAGGCTCACCCGACCCGCGTCGTCGATCTCCGCGTCGGGGGATCCGTTCAGCCGCCAGGGCCCGTAGGCGGTGACCAGTGGCGTCGCGGCCGGAGGCGGGGCCGGTGGTGATGATCCCGTGGCCGTCGACCTGCTGGCGGGTGGCGAGGACGGTGACCGTGGCCGTGGCGCCGACCTCGGGGGCGGCGTCGTCGACGTCGCCGGTGACATCGGCGCCGTCGTAGCGGGCGACGGTCAGGCGCCAGGTCGACCTCGGCGTCGGCGGCGATGAACCGGAGCTCGGAGGCGGCCATGGCCAGGTCGGGGGTCCGCCACGCCCGGAAGCGGTAGCGGCCGCCGTGGACGTCGATGGCGATCCAGTTGCCGTCCGCGTCGGTGCGGACCTCGAGCCGGCCCGATGACGTCCCGACGAAGCGCTCCAGGAGCACGGTGGCGCCGGCGACGGGCCCGTCGGGGCCCTGCACCGTGCCGGTCATGACCAGGTCTCCGCCGTGGACGGCGACCGGAAAGCCGAGCCGGGTGCCCGCGACCGAGGACAGGGAGACGTTCCGGGTGTCCGGCAGGGGCTCGGGAGCGCGGATCGGCCGCTGGTGCGGCACGGAGGGCGGCGGGGCGGCCTCCTCGGGCCCCGACGAGCAGCCGGCGACGAGCGCGCCGAGGAGGGCGACGCACACGGCAACCGACAGGACGCGTCGCGGCGCGTCGGGTCGAAGCCCCGGCTTTCGGCGGCTGGGCCATCGCCCACCAATCGGCAGGTTCGCTTCGCTCGTTACATTGCTCCGCCTTCGCTCCGCCGGCTCCGCCGATCAGGGGAGCCCTCGGCGCTGCTGCGCTCCGCTCCGCAGCCGGACGCATCGGTCATCTCGTCAGGCCATGCGGGTAGGTCCCGACCATGACCACGATCCCCGATCCCGGTCCCGACAGCCCCCCGGATCCCGCTCCGGTGATCCCCGACCCGAACCCCAACCCGGAACCGGCGCCGATCATCCCGGACCCGAACCCCAACGAGGAGCCCGCCCCGGTCATCCCCGACCCGGACCCCGTCTGATCCCTTCTGGCGCCTGATTCGGCGGTCCTGGCCGCCGAATCGGGCGCCAGGAGAACGGCGAGAACGGTGGGACGGCTCGGTCAGACGGGACTGGTTCGGCTGGCGCCGGGGGCGCCGTCGGGCACGTAGACACCGATGCCGTCGGGGAAGGCCATGCCCTCGGCCAAGGTCTCGGGGGGCTGGGGTTCGCCGTCGACGAAGCGGATCCGGCGAATCGTGCCCGTGCCGTCTCCGGGACCGAAGCCGTTCTCGGGATCGTCCACGATGCCGATGTCGGCGTAGTAGATGGTGCCGTCGGGCGTCACCCCGATGCCCAGCGGAGTGCCCGTCGACAGCGAGGTGTCGGCGCCGATGGCGTCACCGGCGGGCGGGGCCAGGATCGTGCGCACGAACCGCCAGTCGGCGTCGTACTCGTTGATGATCCCGGTGATGACGCTGGACAGGTAGTAGCCCCCGCTCGGGGCTGACGGGGCGATGCCCGCGGGCGACAGGATGTCGTTCTCCCCCGGCGCCAGCACCTGTTCCCGGGTCACCGAGTCGGCCAGGGGGGCGCCCGTGGGATCGGTGTCGCCGCACCCCCCGGCTGCGTCGGCGGAGGTCGGCAGGTCCGTGTAGCGCCAGACCCCCGAGGTGGGGGGACGGGCCGAGACGACGTACACCTCGTCGTCGGGGCCGACCAGCAGGCTCTGGGCCGTGGCGATGGCGACGTCGACCTTGCAGTAGGTCTGGTCGGTGCCCTCGGGCCCGCCGAACCACACGATGAACTGGCCGTTGCCCGGGTCGCCGGGGGCCTGGCCTCCGAGGTCCGTGGTGACCATCCGTCCGTCCGAGAGGACACCGCAGCCGTAGTTCTCCGGCTGGGCCCCCTCCTGGTAGGTCGGGGTCAGCTTGCCGATCTGCTCGGCCTCCAGGTCACCGATGCCCGTCCCGCTGAGCTGGAAGATGCCCCAGCCGGCCGGCGGATCGGGCTGGTTGGTGTCCTCGCCCGCGATGAACCGACCGGAGCCGTCGGGGAAGAAGCAGATCTGGGCGTTGATGTCGAGGCCCTCGGGGTCCTCGGCCGCGGTCGTGATGACCCGCTGGGCCTCGCTCGGGTCCCCGTCGCTGTAGGCGTCGAGGTTGTTGCCCTCGGCGTTGAAGACGAGGACCTCGTCGGGCAGGCCGTCGTCGGCCTCGGTCGTGGTGGTGGACGTCGCCGGGAGCCTCGGTCCCGTCGGTGCTGTCGGTCGCGTCGCGGTCGGCGTCGTCGCTGCAGGCCCCCGCCAGCAGGACCAGGGCCGCCAGCAGCGACCAGGCCGCGTCGCATCCCCATCATCCGTACCCCCTCGATCCTGACCCTACGGTTCCACGGCCCGCAGTGGCGGGGCGAAGCTCAGCGTGCGCACGAGCCGGTCGGCCCCGTCCGACAGCGTCGGCTCGGTCGTCTCGTCGACGATCGCCAGCACGCTCAGGCGGTTGTAGGTGGGCGCGTACCGGGGGATGGCCGTGCCGGTGCAGCCGTCCTCCCCCTCGGCCCAGCTGCAGACCAGCCCGCCGCCCCCGAAGGGGTCGTCGTCGCGCGCGGACAGGAAGACCCCGAAGCGGGTGGCGCCCTCCCGGGCGGCGGCCGAGCCCTGGCGGACCCAGTCCTCCGGCGCCCCGAGGTCGTCGGCGGCGACCTCGATGACCAAGGGGTCCGCGGTCAGCTGCAGGATGAGCTGCGGGCCGGGTCCCGGGCGGCGGCTCGTTGATCTCGAAGTCGATCGGACAGGGGTCGTCCGCGCAGGGCAGGCCGTCGGGCACGAGGGCGGTCACGGCGGTCTCGGCCGCCGCGGTGGTCGACGGGGTCGTCGCGGTCGGTTCGCCGCCGGCGCCGAGCGAGAAGCGGTAGACCCCGCTGGTCTCGGAGCGCTCGTCGAGGCCCGGCTCCCGGATGCCCGCCACGGCGAAGAGATCGTCACCGCTGACCACGGCACCGCCCGACACCGCGCCCTCCATCTCCTCGGACCACAGGATCTCGCCCGTCGCCAGATCGAGGGCTCGCAGGGTGAAGTCGTTGCCCCCGAGGAACAGCACGCCGTTGGCCACGGCGGCCGACGCATAGGTGGCGGCGGGCTCCTCGTTCTGCCAGAGGATCTCGCCGGTGGCGGCGTCGATGCCGTGGGCACACGGACACGGCCCGACCCCTGTCCCGCCGGCGACCACCCCGTCGCTCACCGCAGTGCCGCCGATGAAGCCGCCGGTCGAGAAGTTGGACCCCTCCTCCTCGAGGCCCGGCTCGGTGGCCTCGGCCTGCCAGACCGGCTCGCCGGTCGCGCGGTCGACCACGTAGTAGGTGCCGTCCTTGTTGCCCAGGCCGACCACGTCCCGGTCACCGATGCGGAAGAGGTTGGGGGCGCCGGCGAAGTCGAGGTCGTCGTTGTTCGGCTCGTGGGGCTGGTAGGTCCAGACCGGGTTCCCGGTCTCGAGGTCGACGGCGAACAGGGCCTCGGTGTGATCGCCCCACCCGTCCGGCGAGGTCGGGCAGTTGCCCGTGGCGGCGAACACCAGGCCCCGGGCCTCGTCGACCGACGGCGACGACCACACGTCGACACAGCCCGTCGGCTCGTCCCGGCCTGACCGCCTTCGCGGTCGGGGTCGAAGTCCCAGGCCAGTGCCGCCCGTGGCGGCGTCGAAGGCCACCAGCCCCGCCCGGTAGCCCGGCGTGTTGTGGACGTCGTAGCCGACGATGACCAGCTCCCCGACCACGACCGGCGACGACTCGATCTCGGTGGGCTCCTCGAGCGTTGCCCGCCTCCCCCAGCTCGTGGCGCCACCGCTCGTCGCCGTCGGCCGCGCCGCAGGGCGTACATCGTCTTGCCCGCCCCGATGAACACCAGGCGCTCGTCGCCCACGTCGGCCACCGCCGGGCTGGACACGATCTGGCCGGCGTACACGTTGCGGTGCTCCACCGTCTGGAAGCGCCAGCGCTCCTCGCCGGTCTCCCGGTCGAGGGCGTAGACGACGCCGGCCCAGTCGCCCGCGTAGACGGTGTCGCCCACCACCGCCGGGGTGGCGGTGACGACGTCGTCGGTGGCGTGGAACCAGACCCGCTCGAGATCGCCGACCGTGCCCGGGGCCAGGGCCGTCTCACAGGTCGGTGGCGAAGGTCCGCTCCGCGCCAGTAGCCCCACATCGGCCAGTCGCAGGCGTCGATCGGGCTCCCCGGTGGAGGCGTCCCCGCTCGAATCGCCGTCGTCTCCGCTGCACGCCGTCACCAGCGAGGACGACGGCGAGCAGACCCCCCACGATCCCCCGCATCGGGCGCGGAGCGTAGATCCTCTCCGGGGAGGCCCGGAGCGGATCCGGACCCGCTGCCGACGCCGGGAGTACCGTCCCCCCATGGCCGTCGTCGCTGTCGCGAACCAGAAGGGCGGGGTGGGCAAGACCACCGTCACCCTCGGCATCGCCGACGCCGCCGCCCGCCGGGGCCTGGCGCGTCCTCGTGGTCGACCTCGATCCCCAGGCCAACGCCACCAGTGGCCTCGGGGTCGCCGATCCCGCCCGCACCGTGGACGACGCCCTGGCCGGCGACCGCACCGGCGCCATGGCCGACGTGTCACCGCGTCGGGGTGGCCCAACGGCGCCGGGCCGGTTCCCGCCGTGGCGCCCAGCTCGCCCGCCCTCGCCGCCCGGGAGCCACAGCTGGCCACCGACCCGATCGGTGCCCAGGACCGGCTCCGTCACGCCCTGGACGGCGTGACCTCGGGCTATGACCTCGTGCTCGTCGACTGCCCGCCCAGCCTCGGCCTGCTGACGGTGAACGGCCTGGTCGCCGCCGACCGGGTCCTGATCGTGACCGAGCCGGCGGCCTGGGCCTCCGACGGGGTCGAGCAGATGCTGCGGACCGTCGAGCCGCGTCCGCGAGCTCCGCCGTCCCGACCTCGAGGTCGCCGCCGTGGTCGTCAACCGCCTCGGGCCGCACCCGCGACGCCACCTACTGGCAGGGCCAGTTGGAGGAGCAGTTCGGCTCCCTGGCCGCCGGGCCCGTCCGCCTCCGGGCGGCGGTGGCCGAGGCGGCCGCCCAGTCCCTGCCCCTGGCCGAGCTGGGCACCCGGGCCGGCGCGCCCGAGGCCCGCGACGAGTTCGACGGCGTCCTCGAACGTGTGCTGGGAGGTCCCTGATGGCCGGTTATGACCCCAAGGCGAAGCGAGCCCACTCGACCACCCCGAGTGGGCCCGCCCCCGTCGACGACCTCCTCGGCGCCACCCCGCCGGGCGAGGCGTCGGCCCCGGCCACCGACCGGCCCGACGGCCGCCGCAGCCGCGCCGCGGCCACCGTCCCGCGACCCGGCCGCTGTCCCCGACCCCGGCGGCCGCGTCGGGCCCGGATCCCAAGGTGCTGGCGGCCGCCCTGGCCGCCGTGGTCGCCTTCCTGCTGTTCTGGCGACATCACCGCCGCGGATCGGCCTGATCTCTTTCAGCGATCCTGTGACCCACGTCACCGTCCAAAAAGGTGCAGAACCTGCAAGACAGGCCCGATACTGCTCCTGTGGACGAAATCATGAAGATCAACGAAACCCGCCAGGCCCTGCGTTGGCTGTCCCGGGAGCTGGCATGGGAGCGCGTGCTCACCGACCTGCGCAACGACGACACCGCGACGCCGGAGCGCGCCCGCGGCCTGAGCCGCCTCCGTCGGCTCGTCCCGGCGGCGACGGCTCTGCTCCTCGTCGCCCGTCCCGTCGCGGCCCAGGCCCCGGCCGTCGACGACCCCCTCCTGGCCCAGCAGTCGGCGCTCAGCGCGCTGACCCTGCCCGAGGCGTGGGCCACCTCCACCGCCGAAGGTGTGCGCACGGTCGTCCTCGACTCCGGGGCCCAGGCCGACCACCCCGATCTCGTCGGCCACCTCCTCCCGGGGGATGCCACCGAGGACCCCCTCGGCACCGGGACCCACGCAGCCGGCGTCCTCGCCGCGGTCACCGACAACGGCGTGGGCATCGCCGGCGCAGCGCCGGGTGCGGAGATCCTGGCCCTGGACGTGCTCGATGACGACGGCGGCCTGACCGCCGACGCCCTGGCCACCGGGCTCGCCGCCGCCACCGACGCCGGCGCCAAGGTGATCGCGGTCACCCTCGGGGGATCAGCGGCGAACCTGGCCCTGGTGGCCGATGACGCCGTACGTCCCGCCCTCGAGGAAGCGGTCGACGCCGGCGTGGTCGTCGTGGTGGCCTCCAGCGACGGGACCCGCCCGTTCGACGACCTCCCCCTCGTCACGGTGGGCACCGGCGACGACGGCCCGATCGACCCCGGGATCGTGACCGTGCCCGCCGACGGGGTCCTCGGCACCGCCCCCCTGCAGCCGACGACCACCTGGCCCGAGGGGACCGACGGCTACGAGGCCCTCGACGGGGCCGGCCCGGCGACGGCGCTGGTCGCCGGGGCGGCCGCCCTCCTGGTGGCCGGCGGCCTCACGCCCCGGGAGATCGCCGACCTGCTGGTCGGCACGGCCCAGAACCCCGACGGCGATCCCGCGCTGGGAGCAGGGACCGTGGACGCCGCCACCGCCGTCGCCCAGGCGGGCAGCCGGGGTGCCGGAGGCCGCACCGTCCCCACCACCGGCGATGGCGCGGGGGCCTGGCACCGGCGGCGGTCGGAGCCATCGCGGTCGGGGCCGCCATCCTCGCGGTGGGCGCCACCTTCCTCATCGCCGGGCGCCGACCGCGCGGGACCACGGCGGCTGATACCCCAAGGGGGTAGTGCACGGCGGACGGTGGCCACCTGGGGCCCGTCGGGGCGAAGCCACTACTGTCGCCCCCGGCGACATGGGAAGAGTCGCCACTCAGCGCCTCCCTGCCCCCCGGAGCATCCCCATGGTTCGTGTCCGTCGCCTCCTGACCGTGTCCTGCGTGACCATCGCGCTGGTCGCCACGGTCGGCCCGAGCGCCGCGGATGCGGCCGAGGCGCCCGCCGCCGCGACCACCGGGCACGAGACCACCGTCGAGACCGTCGCCGTCCCGCTCGAGACCGTCGTCACCGGCCAACCCGGCCCCGAGCACGCCGGCGTCCGCGAGGTCGGCGGCGACGGGACCGTCCCCACGTTCACGATGATCGGCGCCGGCTTCACCACGCCGGTCCCCGCCCCGGGCCGCGTGCGGGTGCTGGTCGACGGGCACTGGACCCGCTGGTTCCCCCTCGTCGAGGCGGAGGCCGACGCCGACCACGGGCCCGACGCCGCGACCGGCGAGGCCGACCGACCCGCCAGCGACCCGATCTGGGTCGGCGCCGGCGAGGGCTTCGAGCTCAGCCTGCCCGAGGGCACCACCGCCGCCACCGTGCACCTGGTCCGGGACGAGGCGGTCGCCGGTGGAGGCCCGACGGCCGAGACCGTGCCCACGGCGCCGGCGGAGGGCGGCGGCTACACGGTCCCGCCGGTGCGGCGCCGCGCCGACTGGGGCGCCGCGCCCTACCGGGGCTCGGTGGCCACCGCCGACGGCCTCGATCGCGCCATCGTCCACCACACGGTCAACGGCAACGGCTACTCGGCGGCCCAGGTGCCGTCCATGCTGCGGTCGATCCAGGCCTACCACCAGGACTCCCGGGGCTGGGACGACATCGGGTACAACTTCGTCATCGACCGGTTCGGCACGGTCTGGGAGGGCCGGGCCCGGAGCCTCTACCAGCCGGTGATCGGGGCGCACGCCAGTGGGGCCAACGAGGGCAGCGTCGGCGTGGCCTACCTCGGCGACGGCACCAGCACCGGGCTGACCACCACCGCAGTCACCGCGCTGGGACGGTTCCTGGGCTGGAAGCTGCCGCTCCACGGCGCTCGTCCCTCCCAGACCAACATCGTGGGCCACCGCGACGTGGGCCAGTCGGCCTGTCCCGGGAACATGGTCTACAGCCAGCTCGGGGCCATCCGGAACAAGGCCATCACGTTGGCTGCTCCGGTCGGGCCCTTCTTCGACGTCCCCAACGGCGACCCCCGGGCCACCCACCTGCGCTGGGGCCGGAACACCGGTGTGGTCGACGCCCGCCGCGACGGCACCTTCGGGCCGGCGCTCAACGTGTCCCGGGCCGACGACGTCTACTGGCTGTGGCGCTTCGCCGGGGAGCCCGCCGGCACCGCCCCCCACGGGTTCACCGACATCCCCGACGACGCCTACTACCGCGAGGCCGTCCGCTGGGCCCGGGGTGAGGGCATCGTGAAGATGACGGGCAACGCCAGGTTCAGCCCCAACGCGACGGTGACCCGTCAGCGGGCGGTCCTCCAGCTCTGGCGCTACGCCGGTCGGCCCGACCCGTCCGTCGACCACACCTACACCGACGTGCCCGACGGTGTGGCCGAGGAGACGGGCTACGACTGGGCCGATGCCTACGGCCTCGTGACCTCCAACGCCTTCGGCCGGACCGTGACGGTGACCCGGAGCGCGTCCGTCGCCCTCCTCCACCGGCTCCGCCCCTACGTGGACGTTCCCGCCGGCTACTTCGCCCGGGCCGCCATCGACTGGGCCCGGTTCCACGTGATCGCCACCGGCTTCGCCGGAAACCGGTTCGAGCCCGGCGACGGCGTGACCCGGATCCAAGGGGTCAGCTGGCTGTGGCGCACCATGGACCGGCCCACCCAACCGGTGCCGGGGAACGACCCGTTCACCGACGACGCGGAGTCCGCCTGGTACGCCGACGCCCTGGACTGGGCGGCCGACGCCGGCTGGGTCGACGCCGACGACCCCGGCACGCCGACGGTCTTCGTGCCCGGCGGCGTGATGACCCGGGGCGACGCCACTCGCTGGCTCTGGCACATGGCGGGCGACAAGGCCGTCACCTTCGAGCACCCCTTCAGCGACGTGACCGGGCCGTCCGAGCTCGACGACGCCGTGGACTGGGCCAAGGGCTACAACCTGATCAACGGCTTCCCCGACGACACGTTCCGACCGGGGGACCCCATCACCCGGGCCCAGTTCCTCCGCATGGTCCACGAGCTCGCGAACCGCGAGAACGCCTGGGCCGTGACACCCCCGTCCACCGTGGAGTTCTGAGAACAGCCGTCGCCCAGGCCATCGTGCCGGACAAACCGATGGCACCAATGGGGGCGTGGGGTCGGGCCGAGCGCCGTCGGGGGCGGAACCGCCACCGTTCGCCACTCGCTGTGACCAAACCCGGTTCTGGCACCGGATTCCGTTGCTATAGCGACGGAATCCGGTGCCAGAACGAAAGCGGACTTGCCTACGCGCGGATCGTCACCGGGGTGCCGACGGGGGCGAGGGGGGCGAGGCGCTCGATGACGCCGTTGGGCATGCGGATGCAGCCGTTGCTGACGGCCTGGCCGATGACCGACTCGTCGGACCAGCCGTGGATGGCGATCTGGCCGATGCCCCCGCCGAAGTTGGTCAGCACGTCGGAGAACCCGGCCACGCTGAGCATCCAGGAGCCGTAGGACCCACCCGGGTCGGCCAGCGAGATGTCGACGTAGAACTCACCCTCCGGCGTGGGGGTGCTGGGCGAGCCCACGGCGACCGGCGCCGACATGAGGACCTCGTCGCCGTGCAGGGCCTCCAGCATCCGGTCGCTGAGGTCGATCACGATGTCGTTGGGCACGACGTAGGTCACGACCTGGCTGGCGTCGATCCAGGCCGTGCTCCCGTTGGGCCGGATGGGCAGGCGCACCTGCAGGCGGGCGCCGACCCGGTCGATCACGGTGAACGACAGGGGCATGCCCTCGTGGGTGGGGTTGGGCAGGGACCACATCGGGGTCGTGGCCGTGGCCTCGGCGAAGAGATCGACCTCGGCGCCCGACGCCTGGGCGCCGATGTAGCCCGGCTCCGGCTCCCGGACCTGGCCGATGGCCTTGGGGGGCAGGTTGCCGGCGCCGACGTCAGTGGCCGCCGACGCGATCGCGGCGGCGCCGTGCGGTCGTCGCCTCGGCGTCGTCCCGCTGGTCGAGGGCGACCAGCGCCGAAGCCGACACCGCAGGCCACGAGGGCGAGGGCGGCCACGACGGGCACCAGGCGACGCTTCACGCCCTCAAGGGTACGGAACGCCCGGCCTCGAGGGGAAGGGCGCCCGACCTAGTCGGTCAACCCGAGCATGCGTTGGGCGTTGGTGCGGCAGATCTTGTCGACCGCGTCCTGGGGCAGGTGACCCATCAGGTCCTCGGCCACCGCGAGGGTGTTGGGCCAGGTCGAGTCGGTGTGGGGGTAGTCGGTCTCGAAGGTGATGTTGTCCACGCCGACCTTGTCGAGGGCGTCGAGGCCGTGGCGGTCCCGGAAGAAGCAGCCGTAGACCTGGCGGTAGTAGTAGGTCGACGGGGGCTCGGGGACGAGGTCGGCCACCCCGCCCCAGGCCCGGTGCTCCCGCCAGACGTCGTCGGCCCGCTCGAGCATGTAGGGCAGCCAGCCGATCTGGCCCTCGGAGTAGGCCAGGGTCAGGGTCGGGTACTTGACCAGCACGCCGGAGAAGAGGAAGTCCGACAGCGACGCCATGGCGTTGTTGAAGCTCAGCGTGGCGGCCACCGCCGGCGGGGCGTCGGGGGAGGTCGCCGGCATCTGGGAGGACGAGCCGATGTGCATGCACACCACGGTCTCGGTGGCCTGGCAGGCGGCGAAGAACGGGTCCCAGTCGCCGGTGTGGATGCTGGGCAGGCCGAGCTTGGGCGGGATCTCGCTGAAGCAGACGGCCCGCACGCCGCGGGCGGCGTTGCGCTCGATCTCGGCCACCGCGGCGTCGATGTCCCACAGCGGGATGATGCGTCAGCGGGATGAGGGCGCCGTCGCTGTCGCCGCACCACTCCTCGACCATCCAGTCGTTGTAGGCCTGCACGCAGGCCATGGCGAGGTCCTTGTCCTCGGCCTCGGCGAAGGTCTGGCCGCAGAAGCGGGGGAAGGTCGGGAACGACAGCGAGGCCTCGACGTGGTTCATCAGCATGTCGTCGACCCGGGCCTTGGGCTCGTAGCAACCGGGCCGCATCTCGTCGTAGGTGATGGGCGACAACGTCATGTCGTCGCGCTCGAAGCCCACCGAGGCCACGTGCCGCTTGTGGGGGAACATCTTCCCCTCGTAGAACCAGATGTCGCAGGGCGGGCCGTCGTCGGTGAGCTCGTACTCGTAGGTCGTGCCCCCGACGTACTTGAGGCTCCCGAGGCCGTGGCGCTCGACGTGAGGGCCGGCGGCCCGGTGCTTCTCGGGCAGCCAGGTCTGCCAGAGGTGGGCGGGCTCGACCACGTGGTCGTCGACGCTGATGATCATCGGGATCTCGGCCACTCGCTCACTCCTGCCCGGACCCGTTTCTGACGGGTCGTCAGAAACGAACGATACCCGCGTCGGAGCGGCGGGACGGCCGGACGGGGTTTAGCGTTGTCCCCCATGTCCCACGCCGAGCTCCTCGCCCGCCACCGGGCCGTCCTGCCCTCGTGGCTCGCCCTCTACTACGACGAGCCCATCGAGCTGGCCGAGGGCCAGGGTCGCCACGTGGTCGACGGCGAGGGCAACCGCTACCTCGACTTCTTCGGCGGGATCCTGACCACGATGACGGGCTACGACGTGCCCGAGGTGACCGCCGCCATCCGCGAGCAGGCGGGGCGGATGCTGCACACCTCGACGCTCTACCTGATCTCGCCAGCAGGTCGAGCTGGCCGAGATGATCGCCGAGCTGTCGGGCATCCCCGACGCCCGGGTGTTCTTCACCACCTCCGGCACCGAGGCCAACGAGGCCGCCCTGCTGGTGGCCTCGTCGTACCGGCGCTCCAGCCAGATCGTGGCCGTGCGCAACAGCTACCACGGGCGTTCCTTCGCCACCATCGGCATCACCGGCAACCGGGGTTGGTCACCCTCGTCGCTGACCCCGTTCCAGGTCAGCTACATGCAGTCCGGCTACCGCTTCCGCAGCCCCTTCCGCGACCTGGACGACGCCGCGTTCACCGACGCCTGCGCCGAGGACCTCCGGGACGTGATCGCCACCCAGACCGCGGGTGACATCGCCGCCCTGATCGCCGAGCCGGTGCAGGGCGTCGGTGGCTTCGCCATCCCGCCCGACGGCTTCTTCGGGCCCGATCGAGAAGGTGTGTCGCGAGTACGACATGCTCTTCATCGCCGACGAGGTCCAGACGGGCTGGGGGCGCACCGGCGACCACTTCTGGGGCCACCAGGCCCACGGCATCACCCCCGACCTGCTTGACCTTCGCCAAGGGGCTGGGCAACGGCCTCACCATCGCCGGGGTCGTCGGCCGGGCCGAGATCATGAACTCGGTGTCGGCCAACTCCATCTCCACCTTCGGCGGCAACCCGCTGTCCTGCGCCGGGGCCATCGCCAACCTGCGCTACCTGCTCGACCACGACCTCCAGGCCAACACCAAGGCCCGGGGCGACGAGCTCATGGCCGCCCTGGCGCCGCTGACCGAGCGCCACGCCGCCATCGGCGAGATCCGGGGCAAGGGCCTGATGATCGGCCTCGAGTTCGTCGGGGCCGACGGCTACGTGCCCGACCCCCAGGTGGCCGGCGCCGTGCTCGAGGGCTGCAAGGAGCGGGGCCTGCTCGTGGGCAAGGGCGGCCTCCACGGCAACTGCCTCCGCATCGCCCCGCCGCTGTCCCTCACCGCCGACGAGGCCACCGAAGGCGCCGAGATCCTCACCGCGACGTTGGCCGCCGTCCTGGCCTGAACGTGGGTCCTCAGAGCCCTGCCGCAAGTTCAACCTGCGGCAGATCCCCGGCCATTGGACGAGATGTGCCGCAACTTGAATTTGCGGTAGACATTGGCCACCGAGGGCGAAGAGTCCGATGCCGGGGAGGGCCCGCAGCCCGACCCCACGCCCCCATCCCTGCCATCGTTCCCCAGTCCGACGAGCAGCGGGTCAGTGCGACATCAGGCGTTCGGCGATGGACCGGCCGGTGGGGGCCTTGCCGGTGCGGACGGCCTTGTCCTCCATGCGGGCGGCGGCCTTCTGGATGTAGCGGACACCGAGCCAGCGGAGGGGCTCGGGCTCCCACTGCTTGGGCTCGTGCTGGACCATCGGCAGCTCACAGAGGGGCGTGCCGCCGCCGGTGATGAGGTCGGCCAGGGTGCGACCGGCCAGGTTGGTGGCGGCCACGCCCTCGCCCGCGTACCCACCGGCCTTGGCCAGGCCCGTCGTCGGGTCGAAGCTGAACGAGGGCATCCAGTCCCGGTGGATGCCGACGACTCCGCCCCAGCAGCGCTCGAAGGGGAGGTCCTTCAGGGAGGGGAAGAACTCCTCGAACTGCTGGCGGAGGCCGTGGGCCGTCTCCTCCACGCAGTCCCACTCGGACCTGATGGCCGAGCCCCAGTGGTAGAGCGAGCCCCGGCCGCCGAAGGCGATGCGCCCGTCCCGGGTGATCTGCAGGTAGTCGATGGTCAGGCGCTTGGACTGCATGACGAAGCGCCGCTCCCAGCCGATCTCGGCGCGCTGGGCGGCGCTGAGCGGGGCCGTCAGCATGATCTGGGAGTAGACGGGCAGGATCTCCCGCCGGTGCTGGGGCAGGGCCGAGAGGTAGGCCTCGCCCGCCAGCACGACGACATCGGCGGTGACGTCGCCGCCGGTCGTGTGCAGCACCGGCTTGGGGGACAGCTCGTAGCCGGTGACCGCCGTGTCCTCGTAGATGGTGGCGCCCAGGGACTCGACGGCCCGGGCGAGGCCCCGGACGAGGCGGCCGGGGTGCACGGCCGCGAAGGGCTCGGCGGAGAGGGCGGCCCAGGTGTTGTCGACCTCGACCAGCTCGGCGGCCTCGCCCGGCTCCAGCCACCGGTAGAAGTCGGGGTAGCCGAGCTCGGCCATCTCGTCGTAGATGTGGCGGAGGGTCTTCATCTGGTGGCCGCCCCGGGCGAGCATGAGCATCCCGTGGCGGTCGAGGTGGGCGTCCACCCCGTGACGGTCGACCGCGGCCTCGACGTGGCCGATGGTGTCGACCAGGGCGTCGTGGGTCGCCCGGGTCGCGTCCTTGCCGTGGCGGGCGATCATCTCGGAGTGGCTCACCGAGATCTCCGGTGACAGCCAGCCGCCGTTGCGGCCCGAGGCCCCCCAGCCTGCGATCTCCTTCTCGACGAGCACGACCTTCAGGCCCGGGTCCCGCTCCAGGAGGTAGAGGGCCGTCCACAGGGCCGTGTAGCCGGCGCCGAGGATGGCCACGTCGGCGGTGGTCGAGCCGTCCAGTGGCGGGCCGGGGCGTCAGGTCGTCCCCGCAGGTCTCCATCCACCAGCTGACCGAGTGATCCTCCGACGCCGTCATGGGGGCGATCATGGCACCACTACCGTCCGCGGCCATGTCCCCGCTCGCCGACCGACGAGCCCGTCCTGGTCGGGGTGGGCCAGGCCGTCCACCGCCCGCGATGACGGCCCGCCGCCGTCCCTCGTCGCGATGATGACCACGGCGACGACGCGGGCGGGGGTGAGATCGGGCCGAGGTTCCTGGACGCAGATCCGGCTGGGTCGGCGTCCCCAAGGGGGCCTGGACCCACCCCGATCCCGGCCGTGAGGTGGCCGACGCCGTCGGCGCGTCGGGCGCCCACACGGTGCTGGCCGAGGTGGGCATCACCCAGCAGGAGGTGATCGACGCCGCGCTCGACCGCCGTGCGGGACGGACGCGGCCCCGCGTCTGGTCGTCGGTGGGCGAGGTCAACCACAGCTCGACGGCCGGGGCCGCCGCCGCGGTCGGCGAGGCCCGCCGGGCCGCGGTCGAGCCCGACGAGCACCTCGTCTCCCACGACCTGGGCGTCAGCGCGGTGGAGTTCAACCACCTCTTCGTCGACCCCCCGACGGTCTACGCCGTCCTGGAGAACGCCTTCGCCGCCTCCCAGGGCTGGTCCGGCGAGGAGCACCGCCGCCGCCTCGGCGCCCTGACCGAGTCGTTCGCCGCCCAGCGCGGCCTGGAACGCCTACGCCTGGAACCGAGAGGCGCTGTCGGCCGACGCCATCGTCGACCCCGTCCGCCGACAACCGCATGGTCGCCGAGCCCTACACGAAGCTCTGTTGCTCGAACATGCGGGTCAACCAGGCCGCGGCCCTCCTCTTCACCACCGTCGAGGGCGCCCGGGCGGCCGAGGTGCCCGAGAACCAGTGGCTGTTCCCCCGGGGCACGGCCGTCTGCAACCACGCCGTGCCGGTCGTGCAGCGCGCCGACCTCAGCCGTTCCCTCGGTGGCGCGGTGGGCCGGGCAGCGGGCGATGGCGCTGGCCGGGGTCAGGCCAGCGACGGCCTCGAGCACGTCGACCTCTACTCCTGCTTCCCGGCCGCCGTGCAGATCACCGCCCGGCGAGCTGGGCATCCCCCTCGAACGGCAGGTGACCGTGACGGGCGGCATGACCTTCGCCGGCGGCCCCTTGAACAGCTACGTCCTGCACTCGACGGCGACGATGGCCGAGGTCCTCCGGGCCGACCCGATCGCGGTCGGCCTGGTCACCTCGGTGTCCGGGCTTCCTGACCAAGTTCGGCGCCGCGGTCTGGTCGACCGAGGCCGGACTCCACGGCTGGCGGGGCGAGGACGTCACGGCCGAGGCGAAGGCCGACGACCAGCCGCTCCCCGAGGTCGACGACGCCGGCCCCGATGCCAAGATCGTCGCCGGCACCGTCACCCACGCCCGGGACGGGGCCCGCACGAGGATCGAGGTCGTCGAAACCCCGGCGGGCGAGCGCTCGCTGCGCTCCACCCCCCTCTGACCGGCTAGGAGCCCAGGAGGGGGTTCAGGTAGTCGCGGACGATGCTGCGGCCGTAGTCGGGGTCGGGGGCCCAGTGGCCACCGAGGCGCTCGACGGTCGGCGCAGTGGCGTAGACGGACTCGAAGTGGCGGGGGTCCGGGGTGACGGACCGCGGGTAGCCCGGCGCCCCGGCGTAGAGGGCCAGGTGGTCGAGGCAGGCGGTCACGCCCTGGCGCCAGTTCACGAAGCGCTGATGGGCGTCGGGGTCCCCGTTGCCACCTCCCGCGGTGGTCTTCAGCCCGCAGGGGTTGTGGAACGACGGCGTCGATGACCCCGCCGAACTGCCCGTAGCCCGTCTCCTTGGCCGACTGGGCGTATGCGACCTCGGGGCGGATGCCCCGAGAGGCGCCAGCTCGAAGTAGAGGCCGGCGTTGCTCACGAAGCGGGGGGTGGCGCCGTGCTGGAGGGCCCAACGCTCGGCCGTGGCCGGCTGGTGAACGTGGTGCCCTCGATGCGGGTCTCGATCCCCTGGCTGCGGTAGACGACCGCCTTGACCCGGTCGAGCAGACCCGACTCCTCGGCCGAGCGCACGCTGATCCTCGAGACGGCGTTCGACCCGACCGGGGCCGTGTTCCGGGCCTGGAACTCCACGGTCATCAGCCGGTGGGCGCCGGGCGCGACGTCGTTGAACCGGTAGGTGCCGTTGCGCACGAGCGAGGACACCGGCGCCCCGTCGACGAAGTAGCCGATCAGGAAGTAGCGGGTGTTCCTCGATCCCTGGACGACGAAGGTGTCCGGGTCGGTCCCGTCGTTGTCGAAGCGGACGACGAAGCGGGCGACCGCGCCCCGTGGGATGACCGCCACCCGGGTCTGGCCGATGCTGGCGATGTTGTAGATGCCATCACCGACCCATGTCGGTGAGCTCCTGCGCCGGATGCGGCCATCCGGACGATGGTCCTCCGCCGGCGCCGGACCCTCGGCGGGGGGCGTCTCCTGGGCGCCGGCGCCCACGGGAAGGAGCAGGACGAGGGCCAGGAGCACGAGCGCGATGCCGGTCCTGCGTACGCCTGTGACCACCCGTGCGTCTCCTGTTCCTCGACTCGGCCCGCCCCCCTCCACGGTAGCGGTCCCTCTACGCTGCCTCCTGTCGCCGTGACGGGGAGACCGGGTGCGATCCCACGGGGGCGAGGGTCGGGCGGCGGGCGGTCGGGGCGGACGAGCCCCCGATTGTCACCGTGCGTGGCTGTATCGACCGTCGAGGCCCGATCTCGTTGACAGCATGGCCAACTCGACGACATGCCTGTCGGATCCCGACAGCTATGTCGTCGAGATCGGAGGGCTGGCCACGAGGCGTGAGATCCAGGTGCTCGCATCCCACTCGCACGCCGCCGACGGCCGGCAGCCCTACCCCGCGCCCCGATCCCTGCATCGTTTGGCGCGGCCGCACGATCCGGCGTCGGTCCGGTCAGTGGGAGGCGGACAGGCCGGCGAGGAGGGCGGTGCGGAGGTCCCGCGGGTCGATGACGTCGTCGTAGCCCATGGTGTGGGCGGAGCGGTAGGGACCGCCGGCCTGGAGGATCTCGGCCGCGGCCTGCTCGTCGGGATCGAGGCCCGCGGCCTTGCCGCCCGACTCGGCGGGCATGGCGCCGAGGAGCACGCCGGGGAAGGCCAGGGTCAGGGTCTGGTGGTCGAAGGGGTTCATGGCCATGGCCGAGGAGCCGAAGCCGAAGGCCTTGCGCAGGGTGACGTGGAGCTTGGTGTTCGGGTAGCGGCGCTGGGCGGCGAACAGCCCGGCGGCGGCGCGGAGCACGCCGTCGCGCTCGGCCTGGGTCCCCGCCATGACCCCGGGGTTGTCGGCCAGGAAGACCGCGGGCAGGCCGAAGGGGGCGACGGTGTCGAGGAAGCGGCCCGCCTTGTCGGCCTCGTCCCGGCCGATGGCGCCGGCCCGCACCGACGGGTCGTTGGCCACCACGGCCACGGACCGGCCGCCGAGGCGGATCAGGGCGGTCAGCATCCCGCCGCCGAAGCCGGGGGCGACCACGAGGGCCGCACCGTCGTCGGCCATGCGCTCGACCACCTCGATCATCGGGTAGGGCCGACGGGGGTCGGGGGGCACGACCGCCAGCAGGTCGTCGAGCCGCCGGGGACCGGTGTCGGCCCCCGCGACGACCGACCCGTCGACGTGGCCCAGCCAGGCCCGGGCCCGGGCGATGGCGTGGGCGTCGTCGGGGACCACGTCGTGGACGACGCCCGAGGCCACCGCCACCTGCGGGCCCCCGAGGGACTCCGGGGTGACGTCCTCCCCCGTCGCCGCCTTCACCAGGACCGGGCCGGCGGTGAACAGGGCGGCCTGCTCGGTCATGACGGCGTAGTCGGCCAGCGGGGCGGCGAGGGCGCTGTGGCCGGCGGCCGGGCCGAGGACGAGGGTCACCAGCGGGCACCCGGCCCTTGAGGTCGGCCAGGCCCTGCAGGTCGTTGGGGCGGCGCCCGGCGGCCTCGCCGGTCATGCGGTGCCCGGCCCCGTCCAGCATCAGGACCAGCGGCAGGCCCTCCCGGCCGGCGATCTGGGTCAACCGGTAGCGCTTGTCCGTGTTGCCGATGCCGATGGACCCGCCCTTGACGGTGAAGTCCTCGGCCGCGGCGAGCACCGGGCGGCCCGTCGACGGCGCCGAGGCCGGCGACCAGGCCGTCGCCCGGCAGGTCGTCCAGCCCGCCGACCAGGGCACCCAGCTCGGTGAAGATGCCCGGGTCGAAGAGCAGGTCGAGGCGCTGGCGGGCGTCGAGCTTGCCCTTGGCGTGCTGGCGCTCGATCCGCTCAGGCCCGCCCATGGCCCGGGCCGCGCCCTGGCGCCGGCGCAGCTCGTCGAGCAGCGGCCCCCAGCCCCCTTCCGATGGATCCCCCGTCACGGCCTAGGTTCTACCGGACCGCCGCCAGGCAAAGAGGGGGATCGATGCCCGACCCACGGGTGAAGCTCAGCTACGACGGCCCGGTCGCCGTCATCACCAACGACAACCCGGACAAGAAGAACGCCTTCGACGACGAGATGGACCTCGCCCTGTTCGAGATCCTGACCGAGCTGAAGGCGCAACAAGGACGTGCGGGCGGTCGTCTGGCGGGGCGAGGGCTCGGCCTGGTCCTCGGGGCGCGACGTGGGCGCCATCGGGGGCGGCCAGGTGGAGATGACCCACCACGAGCTGATGACCCGGGGCCAGTGGGGCATCCAGCAGTTGTGGGAGATCGAGGCCCCGGTGATCGTGGCCATCCAGGGCTGGGCCATCGGCGGCTCGTTCCAGCGGGCCCTGCTCTGCGACATCCGCATCGCGGCCGAAGGCGCCCGCTTCATGCTCCCGGAGACCAAGTACGGGGTCATCCCCGACACCGGCGGGGTGGGGGTGCTCTTCCAGATGGCGGGCCACGGCCTGGTCAGCGACATGGTCCTGACCGGGCGGGCCCTGTCGGCCGAGGAGGCGCTGGCCCACGGGATCGTGTCCCGGATCGTGCCCCCCGAGGAGCTGGACGCCACGGCCATGGCCATGGCGCAGGAGATCGCCGGCCGCTCGGCGGTGGCCATCAAGATGGCCCGCCGGGTCGTCCGCCACCTGGCCCGACCCGGGCAGGTGTCCTCCATGGAGGACGAGCTGATCTACCAGACCTTCATCAACAAGTCCGACGACTACGCCGAGTTGCGGGCGGCCCACGCCGACGGCCGCGACCCGGTGTTCAAGGGGTCCTGAGCCATGTCGACCGCTGATCCCATCGGCCTGCCCGAGCCCCCCGACCTCGGTACGTCCGCCCTCCCCGACGGGACCTACGACGGCCAGGTCGTGCTCGTCACCGGGGCGGGGACGGGCCTCGGCAAGGCCGTCGCCACCGAGTTCGCCCGCCTGGGGGCCGCCATCGCCATCCTCAGCCGCAAGCCCGAGCACCTCGACGCCGGGCGGGAGGCCATCGAGGCGGTGGGCGGCCGGGTCCAGACCGTCACCTGTGACATCCGGGAGCCGGACCAGATCGCGGCCGCCTTCGATGCCGTCGAGGGCGAGCTCGGCCTTCCCCACGTGCTGGTCAACAACGCCGCGGCCAACTTCCCGGTCCCCGCCGAGGACATGAGCGCCAACGCCTGGCGCACGGTGGTCGACATCACCCTCAACGGGACCTTCTTCTGCGCCCGCGAGTTCGGCCGTCGGCACCTGGCCGCCGGGACGCCGGGCTCGATCATCAACGTCGGCGCCTCGTACGCCTGGACCGGCGGCCCCGGCTTCGCCCACTCCGCCGCGGCCAAGGCCGGGGTCAAGAACATGGTCGAGACCCTCGCCGTGGAGTGGGGGCCCTACGGGATCCAGGTCAACGGCCTGGTACCGGGCCTCTTCCCCCACGAGGACATGACCGCCGACATCCGCTCGAGCCTCGACAAGACCCACGAGAAGGACGGCTGCCAGCCCGCCCTGCGGGTCGGCCGGGTGCGGGAGCTGGGCTGGGCGGCGACGTTCCTGGCCTCGCCCTACGCCCGCTTCATCTCCGGCCACACCCTGGTGGTCGACGGGGCCAACTGGCAGCGCCGCTCCATGACCAACCCCCAGGTCGTCACCATCCGCGACCAGATGGGCAAGGCGGAGTTTCAACTGTGACGGACGTTGATGCCGGTTTCCACGCTGCGCAGCGGAGCGGAGCAGCTCCGCTCGATCGACCCAATCGGCGAAGCCGGCGGAGCGGAGCGGAGCGAGTGTGACAGGACCGCAGCCCTACGAGGGGTTCGAGGGGCGGGTCGGGCGGACGGTCGCGGGGTCCGAGCCGTGGTGGCCGCCGCGGGCCGAGCCCCCGGCGGGTGCGCCCAACGTCCTCGTCATCCTCATCGACGACCTCGGGTACTCGGACCTCGGCTGCTACGGCTCGGAGATCCGCACGCCGAACGTCGACGCGCTGGCGGCCCGAGGCGTGCGCTACACGAACTTCCACGTCACCCCCATGTGCTCGCCGACCCGGTCGGCCCTGCTCACCGGCCTGAACAGCCACCGGGCCGGGCGTCGGCCACGTCGCCCACAGCGACCCCGGCTACCCCGGCTACGCCATGGAGCTGACCGAGCACGCCGCCACCGCGGCGGAGATCTACCGGGACGCGGGCTGGGCCACCTTCATGGCCGGCAAGTGGCACCTGGCCAAGGACTCCGACCCAACGCCGCCGGTTCGCAGCACTCCTGGCCCTGCCAGCGGGGCTTCGAGCGCTTCTACGGGATCCTCGACGGGTTCACGAACCTGCACCAGCCGCACCGCCTGATGAGCGACAACCAGGTGGTCGAGGTCGACCGCTACCCCGACGGCTACTACCTGACCGACGACCTGACCGACCGCTGCCTGTCGTGGTGGAAGGAGCTGCGGGCCAGCCACCCCCGCAAGCCGTGGTTCACCTACCTGGCCCACCCCGCGTGCCACGCCCCCCTCCACGCCAAGGCCGAGGACATCGAGCGCTACCGGGGCCGGTACGAGGCGGGCTGGGACGCCCTGCGGGCCGAGCGCTTCGCCCGCCAGCAGGAGCTGGGGATCGTGACCCAGGGCACCGAGGTCGCCCCCCGCAACACCGAGGAGGGCGACGACGTCCGCCCCTGGGACGAGCTGGCCGACCACGAGAAGGCCCTCTTCGCCCGGCACATGGAGGTCTACGCCGGGCATGGTCGACGGCCTCGACCAGACCGTCGGCCGGCTGCTCGACGGCCTGGCCGAGCTGGGCGAGCTGGACAACACCATCGTGGTGTTCACCTCGGACAACGGGGCGTCCCGCGAGGGCGAGGAGGCCGGGACCAGCGGCTACTACGTCCACCTCCTCGGCCAGCCCGACGTCGAGGCCGACCTGCCCCGGATGGACCTGCTCGGCGGGCCCCAGACCATGCCCCACTACCCCCGGGGTTGGGCCATGGCGTCCAACACGCCGTTCCGCCTCTACAAGATCAACACCCACGCCGGCGGCCACTCGGTGCCCTTCGTCGTGTCGTGGCCCGACCACCTGGCCGGCCCGGGGCGAGCTACGGCGCCAGTACGCCCACGTGGTCGACCTGCTGCCCACTCTGCTGGACCTGACCGGCGTCGAGGCGCCGTCGGAGCGCAACGGCAAGCCGCTGATCCCGATGGCCGGGACATCGTTCGCGGCCACGCTGGGCGACGCCGACCACGCGTCGACCCGGACCGAGCAGGTCTACGAGATGCTCGGCCCACCGGGGCTACTACCGCGGACGGCTGGGAGGCGGTGACCCGCCACCCGCCGATGACGCCCATCGACGACGCGGAGTGGGAGCTCTACGACCTCACCACCGACCCGACCGAGCTGCGGGACCTGGCCGCCGAGCACCCGGAGAAGGTGGCCGAGCTGGCCGCCGCCTGGGAGGCCGCGGCCCACGCCGAGCAGATCTATCCCCTGGACGAGGGCAGCAACGTCAAGTTCGTCCAGCGCCCGGAGCGGTCGGCCGCGTACTCGGCGAGCCGATCACCATCTTCCCGGGCACGCCGACCCTCGAGCGCTGGCGGTCCCTGGAGCTGATCAACATGCGCGCCTTCACCGTCACCGCGTCGGTCGAGCTGACCGAGGGCGACCGGGGCTGGCTCGTCGCCCACGGCGACCAGGGCGGGGGCTACGGCCTCTACGTCGACGACGGCGAGCTGTGGTGGCTCCACAACGACGGCAAGGGCGTGGTGCGGCGCCTGGCAGGCGGACCGGTCGGTACCGGTGCCCACGAACTGGCCGCCGTCGTCACCACGCCCGGCGGGTTCCTCTGGGACGTCGCCCTGACCGTCGACGGCGACGAGCGGGCGACCGACACCGGCTTCCGGATGCTGTTCCCGATGTCGCCCTTCGAGGGCATCGACGTCGGCATCGACCGCCGCTCGCCCGTGTCCTGGGAGATCTACGAGGCCGATGGCCCCTTCCCCTTCACCGGGCAGGCTCCACCACGTCCGCTACGACCCCGGCGACGACGCCCCCGACTCCGCCTGGCGCTGGATCGACATGCTAAGAGAGATGGGCGCCAAGTTCGAGTGACCCAGAACGAGATCAGTCCGGGCGGTCGACCTGGTGGTCGGTGGGTTGGGGGGTGAAGGTGATGACCTTCACCGGCCCCGGGGACTCGAAGCGGTGCCAGGTGGACTGCGGCACGACGATGAGCTCGCCGGCACCCATCGTGTGCGACACCTCCTCGCCGTCGACGAGCAGGAACATGGTCGTCTCCCCCTCGACCACGGCCACGATCTCGTCACCGACCGGGTGGCGCTCCCACTCGGAGTCGCCCGCGTAGTGGGCGACGAAGACCCCTCCGTCGCCGCACGGCGCGACCAGAGCGGCGAACTCGCCGTCGGCGATCTCCGGCGTCCGGTCGGGGAGGAACTGCAAGGCGGCGAAGGCCTCGTCCAGGGACTTGGGCGTGGGGACGTCCATGCCGGCCACGGTAGTGAAGGCCCGGTCGTCAGCGGATCGCGGACCGAAACCGAGGCAACCACGGGGGCGTGGGGTCGAGCCGCCGGTCGTCGGGGGCACCGGGTCGTGAATCTCACCCGGGGTGGTCGGTTGAGTGGGTCGATCTGTTCTCAGCGCAGTTGAGCGGCTGTGAGCCGCTTGAATGCGCTGACGTCAGGATGAACCGGGGTTCAGGTCGACCTGGCGCAGAATCCGCCGCCGAGCGTGAGATCCGAGGACGAGCGGGCACCAGGGAACGGCCGGCAGGACGCCCCGCCCCCCGTGGTTGCATCGGTGTCGGTCCCCAGCCCGACGACGTCGTCAGCGGATGGCGCCGGCTGCCCGCAGGCGTGCGATCTCGTCGGCGGTGAAGCCCGACTCCGCCGAGAACGGCGTCGGTGTCGCAGCCGGGCCACTGGGGTGACGGCCCCGGCTGACCGGGGGTGGCGGACAGGCGGGGCACGGGCGGGACCTCGGTGCCGCCGTCCGGGAAGAGGCGGGCGGCCATCTGGGGGTGGGCGACGGCCTCGACGAAGTCGAGCACGGGGGCGACGCAGGCGTCGGTGCCCTCGAAGACCGCCGTCCACTCGTCCCGGGTCCGGGTGCGGATCACCTCGGCCAGGCGGGCCCGCAGCTCGGGCCAGCGGGCCTGGTCGTACTGGTCGGGCAGGTCCTCGTCGGCCAGGCCGAGGCCGTCCAGCAGCAGGGCGTAGAAGTGGGGCTCGATGGGGGCCACCGAGATCGAGCCGACCGTCGGCGCACTCGTAGACGGCGTAGAACGGCGCGCCGCCGTCGAACAGGTTCGACCCCCGCTCCGGCGCTGTGGAAGCCCGAGGCCGCCATCGAATAGAAGACCGAGGCGATCGAGGCCACGCCGTCGACCATGGCGGTGTCCACCACCTGGCCCCGGCCCGTGCGCTGGACCTCGAGCAGGGCGCACACGACGCCGTAGGCCAGGGTCAGGCCGCCGCCGGCGAAGTCGCCCAGCAGTTGCAGCGCCGTCGAGGGCGGCACCTCGGGTCGGCCGATGGCGTGGATGACCCCGGTGACGGCCTCGTAGTTCAGCGAGTGGCCGGCCTGTGGGGCCAGCGGCCCGTCCTGGCCCCAACCCGTGAGGCGCCCGTAGACGATGCCGGGGTTGCGGCCCGAGGACGTCGTCGGGGCCGACCCCGAGGCGCTCGACCACGCCCGGCCGGAACGCCTCCAGGAACGACGTCCGCCGTCTCCGCCAGCCGGAGCACGGTCTCGACCCCGTCGGCGCTGCTTCAGGTCGACGGCGACCGAGCGTCGGCCGCGGTCCCACGGCGCTGTGCGGCCTTGGCCACCGGCTCGTCGGGCACGTCCGCCGTCCGCTCGACCCGAATGACCTCCGCCCCCATGTCCGCCAGCCGCAGCGACCCGTACGGCAGCGCCCCCAGCCCCGCCAGCTCGATGACCTGCACCCCCGCCAGGGGCCCGGCGGTCACCCCGGGCTGTGGCAGACGGCTTCGACGTTGTTGCCGTCGGGGTCGCGGAGGAAGGCGCCGTAGTAGTTGGGGTGGTACTCGGGCCAGACCCGGGCCTCGTGGAGGACCTCGGCACCGGCGCCGCCGGCCCGCCTCGAGGAAGGCCTCGACCGCCGCCCGGTCCGGGGCGGTGAAGGCGATGTGGGACTCCCGGAACCCGTCGCCGGTGGTGCGGGGGCCGAGCCAGAAGTCCGGCATGGGCGGGACGCCGTACCCGATGACCTCGCCGAAGTCGAGGATGCGCGGTCCCGCCGATCGTGGCCAGGACGGTGTCGTAGAACCCGGCGCTGGCCTCGACGTCGGCGCACTGGATGGAGAGGTGGTCGAGCATCCCCCGATCATGGCCGCTCGCCGTGCCGCCGGGCAGTGCGGGCCAAGATCGTAGGACCGGATGAGCCCGACGCCGAGCGAGCTGCGGACCGAGCGGCTGGTGCTGCGCCGCTGGCGGGCCGCGGACCGGGACCCGTTCGCCGCCCTCAACGCCGATCCGGTGGTGATGGAGCACTTCGTCGCCTGCCCGACCCGGGCCGAGAGCGACGACCTGGTGGACCGCGTGGAGGACCCACTTCGACCGGGAGGGCTGGGGCCTCTGGGCCGTCGAGGTCGCCGGCACCGGGCACCTTCATCGGCTTCACCGGCCTCTGGCCCGCCGCCTTCGACGCCCACTTCACCCCGGCGGTCGAGGTCGGTTGGCGCCTGGCCCAGGAAGGCTGGGGCCACGGGCTACGCCACCGAGGCGGCGCGGGCGTCCGTGGCCGACGGGTTCCAACGGTTCGGCTTCGACGAGATCGTGTCTATGACCAGCGTCGGCAACACCCGCTCCCGGCGGGTCATGGAGAAGCTGGGCATGACCCGCGACCCGGCCGACGACTTCGACCATCCCAACGTGCCGGCCGGCCACCGGATCCGGCGCCACGTGCTCTACCGGCTGCCGGCGCCCTGACCGACCGCGCCCTCCCCGAGAACGCGGAACGGGGCGGCGCCGAAGCGCCGCCCCGTTTCCGGGAACTGCTTTGAGGGAACGCGCTAGCCGGCGAGGCTCGACAGGGCGTCGGTCGCCTGCTGCGAGCACTCCGCCAGGGCCTCGCCGTCCTCGGTGGTGAGCTCAGCGGCGTTGGCGCTCAGCTCGGTGGCGGCGTCAGCCAGCTCCTGGCCGGAGGTGGACAGGTCCGCCAGTGCGGCGGGATCACCCTCGGCGGCGGCGACCTCGTCGGCGAAGTCGGTCACCTGGTCGCAGTAGGCCTGGACGTCGGGGTTGCCGCTGTCCGTGCTGTCACCGGAGTCGCCGCTGTCGCCGGAGTCCTCGGACCCGCCGTCATCGGAACCACCGTCGTCACTGTCGTCGCTGCACGCAGCGGCGCCGCCGACGAACAGCATGAGCACGAAGAACAAGCTCAGGAAACGCTTGGACATGTCAGTTTCCTCTCCCTGAGGGGCTTCGCCCCCGTCGGTCGAGGGCTTCTGGACGACATCATGCACTGGGGCGTCCGGGGTGTCCTGAGTAGCAACTACTCAAATCCGGTTCGGGCTGCTCAGAGCACCTGGCCACGGGTCCGCCAGCGGTTCCAGGCCGCGCTCAGGCCGATCAGCACGAGGCTGGCGACGAGGATCATCGTGGCCAGCACGTTGATCTGCGGGGGCAGCGCCGTCTTGGACGCGTTGTTGACGTACGAGCGGATAGGTCACCGTCGACCCGGCCGTGAACAGGGTGATGATGAAGTCGTCCAGCGACAGGGCGAACGACAGCATCGCGGCGGCCACGATCCCCGGGACGATGAGGGGCAGGGTGACCCGGAGGAACGTGCGGGTCGGGTTGGCCCCGAGGTCCATGGCCGCGTCCTCGAGGCTCCAGTCGAAGCCCCGGAGGCGCGCCTTCACCGTGAGGGCCACGAAGCTGATCTGGAACATCACGTGGGCCAGCACGATCGTGCGGAAGCCGAGGTTCCAGCCGAAGTCCAGGAACAGGGTGAGCAGGGAGGCGCCCAGCACGACCTCGGGGCTGGTCAGCGGCATGACGAGGAACAGGTCGATGCCGCCGGCGCCCCGGAAGCGGTGCCGGACCAGGGCGATGGCCACGAGCGAGCCGAGGACGACCGCGATCGACGTGGCGATGGCGGCCACCTTGAGGCTCTCCTCCAAGGCGTCGACCAGGGCCGGGTACTTGAACGGGTCCTGCCACGCGTCGAGGGAGAACCCCTTCCAGACGAAGTTGAACTTCCCGATCGGGCTTGTTGAACGAGAAGGCGACGATCACCGCGACGGGCAGGAACAGGTAGAAGAGGACGAAGGCGGCGTAGGCGTTGAGGAACCAGCCCCCGATGCGGCGCAGCAGCGGCGGCGGGGAGAACCCGGGGCGGATCGCCTCGTGGTGCTCGACGGGCCGGTCGGTCACACCAGGTCCTCGGTGCCGAGCACCTTGGTGTACACGAGGACCATGACCAGGATGATGATCATCAGCACCGCGGACAGCGCCGCGGCCAGCGGGTAGTCCTTGACGACCAGGAACTGGCTCTGGATGACCGTGCCCACCATCGCCTGGTTGACCCCACCCAGGTACTGGGCGTTGATGAAGTCACCGGCCGCCGGGATGAAGGTGAGCAGGCTCCCGGCGAACACGCCGGGCAGCGAGAGCGGCAGGAGGACCTTGCGGAACGTGCGGACCCCGCCGGCGTAGAGGTCTCGGGCGGCCTCCAGCAGCCGAGGGTCGATCTTCTCGATGCTCACGTAGATGGGCAGCACCATGAAGGGCAGGAAGTTGTAGGTCAGGCCGCCGATCACGGCCCACGGGGTCGACAGGATCCGGCCGTTGGTGGTGAGGCCCAACGCCTCGAACACGCTGGTCAGGAAGCTGGAGTCGGCGAAGATCGTCTTCCACGCCAGCGTGCGGATGATGAAGGTGATGAAGAAGGGCAGGATCACCAGGCCCAGCAGCACGTTCTTCCACTTCCCGGACTTGAAGGCCAGGACGTAGGCCAGCGGGTAGGCCAGCACCAGGGCCAGCAGGGTGGCGGCGAGGGCGTACCGGAACGAGCGGCATGATCTGCTGGTCGTAGGTGCTGAAGGCGTCGCTGTAGTTGCTGAACTCCCAGGTGAACTCCAGCGTCGGGTCGAAGACCGACCCGACGCTGGTCGACAGCGACGTCCGGCAGCAGCGCCCACAGCGGGAGACGAAGAAGACGGCCAGGTAGGCGAGCGCGGGCAGGCTGAGCAGGTACGGCGTGAGCTTGCGCCGTGTCCCCGCCGCGGCCGTGCCCGCCATCGCTCAGTGCCCCGCCACGCCCGGTGTCCGGGCTCAGGCCCGGGCCACGGCGGCGTACATGGCGGAGTACTCCTGGTCCTCCTCGTCGGTGAGGCCCCGCCAGGCGATGGCCGAGTCCCGGACCTCCGGTGGCGGGTTGATCAGCTCGTTGTCGGCCAGGGCCGGGTCCAGGGCCGACCAGCTCCTCGCCCGAGCCCTCCACCGGCGAGATGAACTGGACGTAGGCGGTGATGCGGGCGGCGTTGACCGGGTCGTAGACGTAGTTCATCCACTCCTCGGCGCCCGTCGAGTTCTCGGTGGTGATCGGCATGACCATGTTGTCCGACCACGAGATCATCCCCTCCTCGGCGAACACGAACTCCAGGTCCGGGTTGTCCAGCTGCAGCTGGGCGACGTCGCCGGAGTACGCCTGGGCGATGGCCACGTTGCCGGCCACCAGGTCGTCGCCGTAGTCGTTGCCGGTGAAGCGCCGGATCTGGCCGGCGTCCTTGGCCTCCTGCACCTTGGCCACGGCGGCCTCGACTGTCTCGGTGGTGGCCTCGGCGGGCGACATCGCCCTGGATGAGCAGGACCTGGCCGAGGCCGTCCCGCAGGTCGCTGAACATGGTGACCTGGCCGGCGAACTCGGGGTCGAAGAGGTCGTCGAGGCTGGTGATCTCCCGGCCGGTCAGCTGCGGGTTGTAGGCGATCGACGTGAAGCCCGAGAACCACGGGCAGGCTGTAGCGTCCGGTCCGGGTCGAACTCGACGCCCTGCAGCGACGCCACCAGGTTGCCCTTGTTCGGGATGTTGGCGTCGTCGAGGGGAGCCAGCCAGCCCGAGGCCGATCAGCCGGTTCACCAGGAAGTCGGTGACGATGAACAGGTCGGCGCCGATGTCCTGGCCGCGGCTCGAGCGGCTCCCGGATCCGGGCGAAGTACTCCTCGTTGTCGTTGACGTCCTCGGTGTAGGTGACGGTGAGGCCGCTCTCCTCCTCGAACAGGCCGACGGTCTCCTCGTCGATGTAGAAGGGCCAGTTGGAGATGCGCAGGCGTGTCGCTGGTCGTCGGCGTGAAGTCGCGCGGCCTCGCCGTCGCCGGCGCGCCCGGCCACCGCCACCGCCGCCGTCGTCCCCGCCGCAGGCGGCCAGCAGGCTCGGGCCGAGGGCCAGGCCGCCGAGGGCCAGGCCGGAACGGCCGAGGAACCGGCGGCGGCTCATCATCGGCCAGCTGCCAGCGGATCTGTTCGGGGGTCGGGTCAGCTCATGGGTGTCACTCCTGTTCGTCGAGCTCGTCGAGATCTTCCAGGTCGACCGGCGGGGCCGTCCTCGGGCCGACCCGGCAGGGCGGCGGCGGCCGCGTGTGTCCCAGCTGGCCCACACCTCGTCGCCGGGGCGCAGCATCGGGAGCTGCTGGTCGGGGCCGATGTGGGCCAGGACCTCGTTGCCGTCCGGCGGCGTCGCCGGCGCAGGCGGACCACCGGGCCCTGGAACACGAGGCTGGTGACGGTCAGGCGCACCGCGGCGTCGGGCGCCGAGGCCTCGTCGGCGGCCACCCGGACCCGCTCGGGGCGGACCATCAGGGTCACGTCGCCCCGTCAGCGGCGCCGGTGGCCGGCGCGGGCAGGCGTCGGCCCCGAGCGTCGTCACCGTGACCTCGTCGCCGGACTGCGAGGTCACCGTCGGCCGGCCACAGGTTGGCCTGGCCGATGAAGCCGGCCACGAACACGGTGGCGGGCTCGTCGTAGATGTCGGTCGGCGCTCCGATCTGCTCGACCCGGCCGTCGCTCATCACCGCGATCCGGTCGCTCATCGTGAGCGCCTCCTCCTGATCGTGGGTGACGTAGATGAAGGTGATGCCGACCTCGCGCTGGATGCGCTTGAGCTCCAGCTGCATGGCCTGGCGCAGCTTGAGGTCGAGGGCGCCCAGCGGCTCGTCCAGCAGCAGGGCGCTGGGGTAGTTGACGAGGGCCCGGGCCAGGGCCACCCGCTGCTGCTGGCCGCCGCTGAGCTGGCTGGGCTTGCGGTCGGCGAAGTCGGCGAGGCGGACGACCTCGAGCATCTCCCCCACCCGCTCGGCTGGTCTCCTTCTTGTCCGACCTTGGCGCTGCGGGGGCCGAAGGCGACGTTGTCGAAGATCGACATGTGGGGGAACAGGGCGTAGTGCTGGAACACCGTGTTCACGTTGCGCCGGTAGGGCGGGATCTTGGAGACGTCCTCGCCCTCGAGGCGGATCTCGCCCGAGGTGGGCTGCTCGAAGCCGGCGATCATGCGCAGGGAGGTGGTCTTGCCACAGCCCGACGGACCGAGCAGCGAGAAGAACTCGCCCCGCTCGATGGCGATGTCGACGCCCTTCACGGCCACGAAGTCGCCGAAGCGCTTCTCGACCTCGACCAGCTCGATGACCGCGTCCGTCATCGCTCTCCCCTACCCCGGTTGCCTGCCGTCGACTGGTGAATGCCGACCGACCATAGTCCTGTCATCCGGGGGCCGGTCTGCGGCCGGTCCTGGTTCACGCGACGTTCACGCCAGCCGTAGGTTTGGCGGTGTGAGCGACGCCGAACGCAACGAAGCCACCATCGAGGGGTTCTGGGACCTGCTCTACGCCAAGGACTGGGACGGCCTGGCCGCTCTGTTCGCCCCGGAGGCGGAGTACACCGACGTCCCGACCCCCGACGACGACGTGGCCCACGGGCCCGAGCAGATCATCGCCCGGCTGCGGCTCGGCCTCGACCCCGTCGAGGAGATGATCCACCACCCCCGCCACGTCCTGAGCAACGACACGCTGGTCATGACCGAGCACGCCGAGGAGTGGCGCTTCCACACCGGTGAGGTCGCGGTCGTGAAGTTCGTGTCCGTCCACGAGTTCGACACCGAGGGCCGGATCGTCCGCTGGTGGGACTACCCCGACCTCAACACCCTCCTCGAACAGGCCCCCAAGTGGTGGATCGACCACATCATGGAGGGCTACGCCCGGGACTAGACCCCGTTCGTTCGTCGTTCTGGTGACGAGATGTGCGCGCCAGGCGGCATCTTTCGTGACCAGAACGGTCGATTCGTCGTTCTGGTGACGAGATGTGCGCGCCAGGCGACATCTTTCGTGACCAGAACGGTCGTCAGGTGAGGAAGCGGTCGGTGTAGAAGGCGAGGGAGGCCTCGAGGTCGGCGCGGTCGAGGCCGAGGACGTCGACGTCGTAGGCCACACCGCCGTGGCGGCCGCGAGGGTGGCTGTCCAGGTAGCCCTGCAGCGCGGACCGCACCCCGTCGTCCCAGGGCTGGCCGGCGAGGGCGTAGATCCGCTCGACCATGGCCAGGTCGTCGGCCATGAACTCGTCGAAGCGGACGTCGATGGTCTGGTCGGCGGGCAACACCTCCCGGTCCCGCACGCAGTCCGCCAGCAGGTCCCGGACCCGGTCCTGCCAGTAGGCGCCCATGGCCACCGGGTCGGGGTGGGCCAGGTTCATCCGGCACGAGTAGGCGACCATCGTCGCCATCGACAGGGTGACCGCCGACCGGGTCGCGGTGGGTGACGACGAAGGTGGCGTCCGGGAACACCTCGGCCAGCACCGGGAAGCAGCTCAGGTGCTGGGGCGACTTGAGCACCCACCGGTCCCCGCCCCGCTCGTGGGTGAGGACCCGGAGCACGTCCTTCAGGTACCGGTAGCTCGCCGTCTGGTCGGTCGCCTTCCACCAGTCCCGGTAGGTGGGCAGCGGCACGACGCTCTCGAACAGCATCGTGTTGAGGTCCATGGCCAGCAGCTGGATCTCCTCGTGCACGTGGTCGGTGGTCATCTCGTGCATGCGCTTGAAGTACGGCATGGCCTCGTCCATGAACCCGAGGGCCAGGTCGCAGCGCTCCCGACGGGGATCGGGCTCGACCCCCCGCTCCTCGTCGGGCGGGACCGGCTCCAGGGACTCCCAGTACGGCAGCGACCGCAGCGCCGGGTCGGCCGACATCAGGTTGTGCAGGTGGGTCGTGCCGGTGCGGGGCAGCCCGGCCACGATGATCGGGGCCTGGATCTCGATGTCCCGGATCTCGGGGTACCGGGTCAGCTGCTGCTGGACCCGCAGCCGGTTGCGCAGGAGCTGGACGAGCAGCGTGTGCTGGGACACGAGGCCCATGGCGCTCAGCTCGACGTCCTCGGTCAGCGCCCGGCAGAGGACCGCCAGCGCCTCTTCGTAGAGGTCGTCACCGAAGTCGTCGAGCCCCTCGGCCTCGACGGCCGTGGCCTGCAGCTCGTCGGGGACGAAGCCGGAGCTCGGCCGCCATGGGCGCGACCGAGTCGAGGATCTCCTGGATGTGTGGTGCGAACACCGGCGCGGCGAGGTCGTCGAGGACGACCTCGGGTGGACGTTCGGTCATGGCCTCCCCCTCGGGCGCGATCATGGCCGACGTATGCGCTTCACCCTGACGTACCCCCTCCTGCACCACCCGGCCCCGCCGGAGCTCTTCACCGGGAAGGCCGTGGCCGAGGTGGCCAGGGCGGCGGAGGCCGCCGGGGTTCGACGCCCTGGCCTTCACCGAGCACCCGATGCCGTCGGACCGCTGGCTGAAGGCCGGCGGCCATGACGCCATCGACCCCTTCATCGCCCTGACCTGGGCGGCCGCGGCCACCGAGCGCCTGCGGCTGCTCACCAACATCACCGTCGTCGCCTACCGGAACCCCTTCCTGCTCGCGAAGACCGTGGCCACCCTCGACGCCCTGTCGGACGGGCGGGTGATCCTGGGCGCGGCCGCCGGCTACCTGAAGTCCGAGTTCCGGGCGCTGGGCGTGGACTTCGACGAGCGCAACGAGCTCTTCGACGAGGCGTTCGAGGTCCTGGCGATGACCTGGGCCGGCGAGCCGGTCACCTACGAGGGCCGCCACTTCTCCGCCGCGGGCAACCAGCTCGTCCCCGTCCCCGTCCAGCAGCCGCCACCGATCTGGATCGGCGGCAACAGCACCGTGGCCCGGCGCCGCGCGGCGGAGCACGGCCAGGGCTGGATGCCCTTCCCCAACCCGCCCCAGACCAACCGCGTGGTGCGCACCGCGGCGATCTCGACCGCCGACGACCTCGCCCCCCTGCTCGACGAGCTCAGGACCTGGACCCGCGACGCGGGACGGGACCCCCTCGACATCCACTTCGGCGTGGCCGGCGGAGGCACACCCGGCGCAGGACGACTTCGACCCCGGCCACCACCGGGCGAACGTGGCGGAGCTCGAGGCGATCGGGGTGACGTGGACGGGGGCGGGCACCGTCGGCGACGACCTGTCGTCGGTCCTGAGAGGAATCGAGGCCTACGGCCGCGACGTCATCGGCGCCTGACGCCCCGGCCGGCGAGGTGTTCATCGCCCTCATCCGCACCGCCCAGAACACCTCGCTCCTGGTCGAGCGCCAGAGCGATGGCCGGGGCCAGCCGCCCGCCACGTTCTGACCGGGTCGGTCAGGGGGTCCGCGCTGCGGGCCCCCGACCGGGCCAACGGCCGGCCCGTCCCGTCTACTCGGTGGTCAACTCGCGGGCCACCGAGCGGCGACGCCGGCGCACCGTGAGCTGACCGACCAGCTCGGCGACGACGACGAGGCCGGCGAGGACGAGGAGCAGGCGCAGGCCGGGAACGTAGGTGTCACCGGCGACCCCCAGACGGTCGGCGATCGTCTCCCGGTAGACCACTCGGCCCAGCGCGACGCCGAAGGGGGCCGCCAGCAGCGTCACGGCCGACGTGAAGGCGATCGTGTGCCAGTGGACCACCCCGCTGACCCAGCGGCTGTCGGCGCCGGACGAGCGGAGCACGGCGATCTCCTTGCCGCGATGGCGGAGGGCCACGGCGATCAGGTTGATCAGGCTCAGCACGGCGAGGACGAGGAGGATCCCGGCGACGACGTAGGGCGCGGATCGGACCCGCACGAGGTTGCCGATCACCGAAGGCGCCTGCGCCGGACCGATCTCGACCATGAGCTCCTCACCGAGGCGCCGGCTGACCGCCGCCCGGTCGACACCCGGCGCGAAGTCCAGCCCGACGAACGTGAGCGCTGCCTCCTCGTCGAGGGAGCGGAAGGTCTCCGCGGTCACGAGACCGCCATGGCCCAGGCCGTCCGCGCCCTCCACCCCGGGCATGACGACCACGCCGACGACGTCGAGGCCCCGGGTGTCCGCCCGCGCCGCGACCGGTGAGCTGGTCGCCGATCTCGACCCCGAAGGCCTCCGCGGAACGTCGACCCAGCGCGATCTCGTCGGACCTCGCGGGCAGCTCACCTTCCAGGACCTGCACGCCGAGATCACCCGAGACCTGCTGGAAGCCGGTGACGTCGAACCCGCTCTCCCCCACGCTCACCCGGATCGAGCCGAGCAGGCCGATCGCTTCCACGCCGGGGTCGTCCACGAGAACGTCGATGACCTCCGGCGGGACCTCACCGCCCCCTTGGCCGATGCCGGCGTCGAAGGTCAGGCCCTGGCGGGTGCGGTCCTCGAGGAGCGTGTCGAGGCTGTCAGCGAAGGTGGCGGCCCCGACGAACACGACGAGCAGGCCGAAGAGCCCGACGGCGGGTGTGCTGATCCGCCCCGGCGTCCCGCGGATGGCGGGCGAAGGCGAACCGCAGGCCCATGGCCGGCCGGAGGCGTCCGACCCGAGCGATCAGCGCCTCCACCGCCGACACCGGCCGGCGGGATCGCTCGCCGAGGTCACCCAACCGGAGGGCGATCGCCGTGGTCGCCATCAGCCCGAGGACGAGGGTCCCGGCACCGAGGAGGTGCACCCCGGGATCGAGGCGGATGCCCGGGTCCGGTTCGAGCAGGTCCACGAAGCCGAGGGGGAAGGTCGCGGAGGCCAGCACGGCCGACACCAGCGCGCCGAGTGCACCGACCGCGGCCGGGAGGGCGATCCGGGCCTCCGCATCGGCCAACACTTGGGCCCGGGTGAACCCGACCGCACCGAGCGAGTGGCGCTGGTCGTCCGACAGCCGGGCCTGGCGGACGGCGATCTGGCTCACGACCACCAGGCCGGCCACGGCGACGACGCCCGCCACGGCCCAGAGGGCGATCGCCTGGGCGCGGACCGCGTCACGGACGTCCTCACCGACCCACTCCGCCGGGTCGAGGGTCAGGTCCGCGCCCTCCAACGTGGAGCCGTCGGCGCCGGTGCCCTCGAGGGTGTCGAGGTCGGCCCGCAGGTCCGCGACCGCCGCGCCGTCCTCGAGCGCGACCAGGGACTCCGTGGCCGACACGCCGATCGAGCCCTCGTCCAGGAGGGACAGCGGGAAGACCGTGAGGGCATAGCTGTCCTGGAGGTCGGCGGAGGGGCTCTCGACGATGCCGACGAGCGTGGCGTCGAAGGACGGGCCGTCCAGCTCCTCGGCCTCGAACCCGAGCTCGGCGGCCGTCGCCGCCGAGATCGAGACGAAGGGAAAGGTGTCACCGATCGCCGCCCCGGTCAGGGCGAGGAAGTCGGGCGAGGCGACGAACTCGTGTGGTGCGGCGGGATCGGGCAGGCGTCCGTCGGTCAGTTCGGCCCCGAAGGCCTCGGCCTCCCCGACGAAGGAGATGGCCTCGTCGTACGGCGTGCCGGCCTCGTCGAGCAGGCCGCCGAACAGGAAGGTGGCCGACGCGACCTCGGCGACCGAGGGCAGGGCTTCCACGGCCTCGGTGAGCGGGACGCCGGCGTTCTGCTCCATCGCCGTGTCCCAGCGGTCCCCCCGGGCCGCCGCGTAGCGCTCTGGCACGGTCTGGGTGCGATGGGCACCCGCCGCCAGGGTGAGCACGAGGCCGCCGATGAGCGCGACGGCGACCACGAGACCGAGCGCCGCCCGACGGTCGGCCCCCAGCAGGCAGCGCGCTCGGTAGTGGACGGCCCTCACTCCGCCAGCCAAGCCGCAAGACGCCGCCGCGGCAAGGGTGCCTGCCCCGCGAGGAGGGGAAGGCACCCCGCCCCGAGCACGGACGGCGGCAGTGGTGGTCTGGGCCTCGGCCTAAGCTGGTCGGACTGGAACGCGTTCTACTTCGGGGGAAACGGCATGTACGACCTGATCATCCGCAACGGGACGATCGTCGACGGCACCGGGGCCGACGCCCGCCGCGGTGATGTCGCGGTCAAGGACGGCAAGATCGTGGCCGTCGGCGGCCAGATCGAGGGCGAGGCGGCCGAGACCGTCGACGCCGACGGGAAGCTGGTCACCCCCGGCTTCGTCGACATCCACACCCACTACGACGGCCAGGCCACCTGGGACGACGTGCTCGACCCCTCCGCCGGCCACGGCGTGACCACCGTCGTCGCCGGCAACTGCGGCGTCGGCTTCGCCCCCGTGCACCCCGGCCAGGAGGAGTGGCTCATCCAGCTCATGGAGGGCGTGGAGGACATCCCCGGCACCGCGCTGGCCGAAGGCATGTCCTGGAACTGGGAGACCTTCCCCGAGTACCTCGACGTGCTCGACGCCCGCCACTACGCGATCGACATCGGCACCCAGGTCGCCCACGGCGCCGTCCGGGGCTACGTGATGGGCGAACGCGGGGCCAAGAACGAGCCGGCCACGCCCGAGGACATCGAGGCCAGATGGCCGCCATCGTCAAGGAGGCCATCGAGGCCGGGGCCATGGGCTTCTCGACCTCGCGCACCCTCGCCCACCGGGCCATGGACGGCGAGCCCGTCCCCGGCACCTACGCCGCCGAGGACGAGCTGTTCGGCATCGGCCGGACGCTGGGCGAGGTCGGCCGGGGCGTGTTCGAGCTGGCCCCGGCCGCCATCGACGGCATGGACAGCAGCCGACCCCTTCAAGGAGATCGACTGGATGCGCCGCCTCGGCGCCGAGATCGAGCGCCCGGTCAGCTTCGCCCTCCTGCAGCTCGACCCGGCGCCGGAGCTGTGGCGCCAGCTCATGGACCTCGTCCCTCGAGGCCATCGAGGCCGGCGCCGACCTCCGCCCGCAGGTCGCCTCCCGGCCCTTCGGCCTGCTCACCGGCCTCCAGACCAACCACGTCTTCCAGAAGCGGCCGACCTTCATGGCGCCTGGCCGACCTGCCCCTCGACGAGCTGGTCGTCGCCCTGAAGGACCCGGCCACCAAGGCGGCGATCCTCAGCGAGGCCGACGCCCCGCCGGACCCCGACGTCCTCTTCGACGGCATCGGGACGTTCCTCGGGATGATGATCGACAAGATCTTCGTCATGGGCGAGCCGCCCGACTACGAGCCCACCCACGAGACCTCCATCGCCGGCATCGCCGAGGCCACCGGCCAGGACAAGTACGACCTCCTCTACGACCGGCATGCTCGACAACGACGGCCAGAGCTTCCTGATGCTGCCGCTCTTCAACTACACCCACGGCGACCACGAGGCCATCCGGGAGCAGCTGCTGCACCCGTCCGCCGTCCTCGGCCTGGGCGACGGCGGCGCCCACTGCGGGATGATCTGCGACGCCTCGCTGCCCACCTACTCCCTGACCCACTGGGCCCGGGACCGCAGCGCGGGGCGAGAAGCTCCCGCTGGAGTGGCTGATCAAGAAGCAGACCAAGGACACCGCCGAGCTCTACGGCATGACCGACCGGGGCACCCTCGAGGTGGGCATGCGGGCCGACCTCAACGTCATCGACCACGAGGCGCTCACGCTGCACTCCCCCCGCCTCGTCCGGGACCTGCCCGCCGGCGGTCGCCGCCTCATCCAGGAGGCCGACGGCTACGTGCTGACCGCGGTCAACGGCGTGGTCACCCGCCGCGACGGCGTCGACACCGGCGCCCGCCCCGGCCGCCTCGTCCGCAGCGGCCTGAGATCGTGGGTTCCCGCCACCCGCGAGATCGACCTGCTCGACGGGGCGCTGTACGTCAACGACCCGTACCCCACCTACGCCTGGATGCGGGCCAACGCCCCCGCCTACTGGGACGCGGGCAACGAGCTGTGGGGCATCTCCCGCTACGACGACATCGTCGAGATCGAGAAGCGCAAGGACGTCTTCGTCAACTCGGACACGACCAAGGGCGGCTACCGGCCCAACATCCCGGCCGACCCGTCGATCATCGGCCTGGACGACCCCAAGCACGCCGAGCGCCGCAACCTGGTGTCCCGGCGCTTCACCCCCCGGGCGGTCACCCGCTGGGACGACCACGTCCGGGAGACGGTGACCGACGCTGGTCGACGCCGCGATCGCCAAGGGCCGCATCGACGTGGTCGAGGACCTCGCCGCCCCGCTGCCCGCCCAGATGATCGGCTTCCTCCTCGGGCTTCCCCGACGAGGCCTGGCCGCAGCTCAAGGAGTGGTCGGAGCGCACCATCCACCTCGGCGGCGGCCCCCGCTACCACGACGACGACGGCATCGCCGCCGCCTTCGAGTTCGCCGCCGCCACCGCCGAGCTCTACGAGACCAAGAAGGGCTGCCCGGCCGACGACGTCATGTCGCTCTACGTCGAGGTCGAGGAGCGGGGCCTGAAGCACCAGGCCTTCGGCGTGGACGAGGTCATCTCCGACTCGCTGCTGCTGCTCGACGGCGGGGCCGAGACCACCCGCACCGTCATCGCCCGCACGATCCTCGGCCTGGCCGACCACCCCGACCAGTGGGAGGCGCTCAAGGCCGGGGCCGACATCGACGTCGCGGTCGAGGAGTTCATCCGCTGGGTGACCCCGATCCTGAACATGTGCCGGGTGGCCAACCAGGACTACGAGATCGGCGGCGAGACCATCCGCAAGGGCCAGCAGGTGGTCCTCATGTACCCGTCGGCCAACCGGGACGAGACCCACTTCGACCGACCCCGACGCCCTCGACGTCACCCGCCACCCGAACAACCACATCGCCTTCGGCTTCGGCACCCACTTCTGCCTCGGGGCCTCGCTGGCCCGCCTCGAGATCAAGGCCATGTTCGAGGAGCTGCTGGCCAAGGTCGACCGCTTCGAGCGGCCCGCGGACGGCACGGTCGTCGACATCCCGAACTCGTTCGTCTACGGCGTCAAGCACGCCGACATCACCGTCGTCCCGAACTGACCGAAAGGTTCACCATGGAGCTCGAGGACATCGACCTGACCGACGAGGACGTGTGGGCCGAGCACATCCCCTACGACCAGTTCGCCCTCCTGCGGGCCAGGAGGCGCCGGTCTTCCGCCACCCGGGCAACGCCGCGGCGACGCGTCCCATCGTCGACTTCTGGGCCATCACCAGCCACGCCGACGTCCAGACCGTGAACCGGGACACGACCCTGTTCTCCTCGGAGCAGCGGGGGCGTCATGGTCAGTGAGCCCGACGAGGAGACCACCGGCGCCTTCCGGACGATGCTCGACACCGACCCGCCGGCCCACACCCGCCTGCGCCGGCTGGTCAACCGGGGCTTCACGCCCCGGATGGTCACCCGCTTCGAGGAGCACTACGCCCAGCTGACCGCCGAGCTGCTGGCCAAGGCCGTGGCCCAGGGCACCTTCGACTTCGTCACCGACGTGGCCGCCGAGCTGCCCCTCATGGCCATCGCCGAGCTGCTCGGCGTGCCCGTGGAGGACCGGCACAAGCTCTTCGACTGGAGCAACAAGCTGGTCGGCAACTCCGACCCCGAGTACGTCGGGTCAGCCCGACGACGCCGCTCACCGCGGCCACCGAGCTGTACGTGTACTTCAACCAGCTGGGCGAGCAGCGCCGGGCCGACCCGGGCGACGACATCATCTCCAAGCTCATCACCGAGGTGGAGGGCGACGCCCTCGGCCCCCACGAGTTCGAGACCTTCTGCCTGCTGCTGACCGTCGCCGGCAACGAGACGACCCGCAACGCCACCTCGCCACGGCATGCACGCCCTGCTCGACCACCCCGACCAGATGCAGAAGCTGCGGGACCACCCCGAGCTGCTGGACCCCGCCATCGAGGAGATCCTGCGCTGGGCCACGCCGGTCATCCACTTCCGGCGCACGGCCACCGCCGACACCGAGGTCGGGGGCCAGGCCATCGCCGCCGGCGACCCGCTGGTGATGTTCTACACGTCGGCCAACCGGGACGAGGCGGTGTTCGAGGACCCGATGACCTTCGACATCACCCGGGACCCCAACGACCACATCGCCTTCGGCGGCGGCGGCGCCCACCACTGCCTCGGCGCCAACCTGGCCCGCCTCGAGCTGCAGATCATCTTCAAGGAGCTGCTGGCGTCGACCCGCTCGATCACCCAGGCCGGCGACGTCGAGCGCCTCCGCAGCAACTTCATCAACGGCATCAAGCACATGCCGGTCGAGGTCGAGCTGGCGTAGCCAGCCCTGACGAGCTGGCGTAGCTGCGGCCCGACGTCGATCAGCGACCGACGTTGGTGCCGACCACGTCCCGGTAGTTGGGCGAGGTGGCCGCCCGGATCGTGGTCTTCACGTTCACCCGGGCGTTGTCCGGGGCCGTGTTCTCGATCTTGATCTCGACCCGGAGGTCGACGGTTGCGCCGGCCGACCAGGTCCTCGACCTGGTAGCTGCCGGCCCGGACCTGGCTGGTGATGTTCGTGCCGCCCCGGAACCACTTGACCTCGAAGTTCGGCGAGGCCCCCGCGCCCCGGACGCTGAAGTCGTCGGTCACCGTGCCGTCGTTCTGGACCCGCACCACGAACTTCCGGGTCACGCCCCGGGCGAGGCCGAGGTCGGTGAACGTCTGGCCGGCCCCGCTGAGGTTGATCCGGTCGTTGCCGAAGAACGTGGCCGCCGAGGACCGCCGGACGTGGGCGTCCGGGTGCTCGTCGTTGCCGGCGGCGGTCTCGTAGATGCTGTCGACCAGACCGGCGGTGAGGCGGGGGCCCGAGTTGAAGTTGTTGGGCGGTGCACAGGCCGGGGCTCGGGCAGCCGTAGGAGTGGACGGCGAGGCCGCAGGGGCCACTGCAGCCCGTGGCCTCGTAGACCGGCGACCCGGACTGCCCACCGGCGGTGTCGGCCCGGTAGAACGACGCTCAGGCCGTTGCCGGAGAGCGAGCGGACCCGGTCCGCCATGGTCCACATGGTGCCCGAGGGCTGGTCGCCCGGGTAGCCGCGGACCGTGACGGCGCGGTCGAGCAGGACGTTGTTGGCCAGCGACCGGTACCCGAACCAGCCGACGGTGTCAGCCGATGTCGCAGTCCAGGTGGACCATGCCCCAGTCGTGGTGCCGGGGTCCGCGTTGTTCACCCACGCCGCCGAGGTGAAGAGCTGGGTCGCGCTGCAGGTCCCGAAGGGGTTGGTCCCCCCGTTGCGGCCCGGCGCGAACGACATCGAGGTGGTGGGGATGCCGAGGGCGCCTCCGGAGTGCACGCAGTGGCCGGAGGTGAGGATGGTGTTCGGGTCGATCAGCCAGCCGGTGCAGATGAGTTGCCGCCCTGGGAGTAGGTTCAGCTGGCCGATGCGGCTGCTCGGGGCGGTCGTCGTGTTCGTGACCTGGGTGCGGCCGTCGGGACCGATGACCGACTCCGCGCCACCAGGGGGCGTCGGCGACGTGGTCCCGTCGGGGATGACCGGCGCCGGCGTCGGACTGGACGGGACACCGGCGCCCTCACTGGCGGGCCAGACCACACCGCCGCCGCTGGCCGCGGACCCTGCACCCGGGCCCTCCGGGATGACCGACAGGGGGATCGGGTCGGATCGGGCCGCACTCGCGACCCGACTCGCCTTCGGCCGGTCCCGCCTCGACGAGCGCGAACAGCGCTCCCAGGGTGGCCATGACGGCCAAGATCTTCCTCGCGTTCGACATCTGTCCCACGTCCAGCCGGATCGTCCGACCGTAGTACCGCGGGCCGTGCGAATCGACTCGGGGCTGCTCAGTAGGCGGCGAGGCCGCCGTCGACCACCAGGACCTGGCCGGTCATGTAGCTGCGGCGTCGCTGACCAGGAAGAGGACGGGCCCGACCATCTCGTCGGCCGACGCGATGCGACCCATCTTCGAGGCGGTGGCCATGCGCTCCTGGGCCTCCGGCGGTGTTGTTGCGGACCATGTCGGTGTCCACGCTGCCCGGGGCCAGGGCGTTCACCCGGATGCCCATCGGGGCGAACTCGGTGGCCATGTAGCGGGTCATGGAGAGCAGGCCCCCCTTTCCCGCGGCATACATGGACGTGTAGGCGCCGAACAGGAAGGCGCCCACGCTGATCACGTTGACCACCGCCCCGTGCTCGCTGGCCTTCAGGTGGGGCAGGGCCTCCTGGACGAGGAAGGTCGGGCCCCGGAGGTTCACCGCGAGGGACTTCTCCCACGCCTCGGGGGTGAGCATCCCGAGGGGCTGGGCCACGGCGTTGGCCGCGTTGTTCGACGACGATGTCGATCCCGCCGAAGCGGTCGACGGTCGCCCCCACCAGGGCGGCCAGGTCGTCCAGCTCTCCGAGGTGGGTCGGCACACCGAGGGCCTCGGCCCCGGTCGCCTCGAGGGCGGCCTGGGTCTCGGCGCAGGCGTCGGCCTTCCGGCTGGCCACGACGACCTTGGCCCCCGCCCCCGCCAGGCCCTCGGCCACGGCCCGCCCGATCCCCCGGGTCCCACCGGTGACGATCGCCACCCGACCCGAGAGATCGAACAGGCCCTTGACCGCAGCTGCGTCCATGGGCTTCGGTTCTACTGCAGCCGGTAGACCCGGAAGAAGCCCGGCGTGACCTCGAGCTCCTCGACCACGGTGAGGCCGGCCGCCGCGGCGTAGCGGCGGATGGTCTCGCCCCGGATCACGGTGCCGGTGGCCTCGACCGGGTCCTCGGCCATGGTCGCCGGCAGGCAGTGCAGCACCGAGCACCCGTACTGGACCCGCTCCATCAGCTCGCCCCGGGCGTCGCCGAAGCGGTCGGCCGTGGCCTCGTCGGCGAGCAGGATCTCCCCGTCGGCAGCCAGGGCCTGCTTGGCGGCGGCCAGCACGGCGACCGGGTCGGCGCTGTCGTGCAGCATCTGGAACATCGTCACGAGGGCGAAGGGGCCTGCGTCCAGCTTGGCCGCGTCGCCCCGGCGGATGGCGATCTGGGTGGATCGCCCCTCCGCGGCGACGTTGGCCCGGGCCTCGATCACCGAGTCCCGGTCCAGGTCGACACCGACGATGGCCGCGTTCGGGAGCTCCTGACCGAGCACGATCGACGACCAGCCCGTGCCGCAGCCGACGTCGGCCACCTTGGGGCGGGTCGTGCCCGCGATCCGGTCCCGGAGGCCCGGCATGGCGTCCAGCCACCCCGGCAGGGCGCCCAGGAACTCCGCCCGGTTGAGGTGCCCGATGCCGTGGCGGGTGCCGGTGCCGTACTCGGCGAACGCGACACCCCCGCCCGTGCGGAAGGCCTCGGTGACCGCCGGCGCGGCGCCGACGAAGCTCAGGGCCATGTCCGCGATCGGACCGAAGTAGGCGTCGCCCTCGCCGTCGAGCAGCACCTGGGCGTGGGCCTCGGGCAGGCTGTACCGCCGGTAGTCGGGATCGATGTCGGCGACCCGCGCCTGATCGGCGACGTCGACCACTCCGGCCACGAACTGCTGCTCCAGCCACTCCCGGGCGTAACGGAGGTGGATCCCGGACCGGACGGCCAGCTCGGTCGGCGTGGCCGACGCGAGGCGCAGCGCCCGGTAGAGACCCAGGTCGAGGCCGATCTTCACGGTGCCCAGCTCGAGGGCGCCCATGGCCGCCGTCATCAGCTCGCCGCCGAAGGCCAGCTTGGCCTCCGTCACGGCATCGATGACGGCCTCGTCGGTCGTTTCGGTCGTGGTCCCGGTGTCCTGGACTTCAGCATCGGTCATGGTCACGGCAGTTCCTCCTCGTTGTCGGGACCGCACCGTCCTCCCCCGCCCTGTCGACCGGCTGTCAGGTGGGTGTCGGGTACGGTCACGGCGAAGGAGCGGGGCGTGCACTTCAGGGTTCTCGGACCGGTGACGGTGGTGGGTGATGACCAGTCCCCGGTTCCCCTGCGCAGCCCGCGCCAACGCCTCCTGCTGGCCCTCCTGGTCGTCGCGGACGGCGCCTTCGTCTCCGCTGAGCGCCTGGCCGAGGACCTCTGGGGCGACGACGGGCCCGACGACCCGGCCGGCGCCCTCCAGACCCACGTCTCCCGGCTGCGACGGCTGCTGCCCGACCCGGCGAACCTCGAAACCGGTCCGCACGGCTACCGCCTGCTGACGGAGGGCGACACCGACCGCCACGTCTTCGAGCGGGGCCTCACCGAGGGCACGGCCGCCCGTCAGACCGGGGACGCCGCCAGGGCGCTGGCCGCGCTCGACGCCGCCCTGGGCCTCTGGCGCGGCCCCGCCTTCGCCGATGTCGCCGACCACCCCGGGGTCGAGGCGGTGGCCCACGGCCTCGACGACGCCCGGACCCGGGCCGAGGAGGAACGGGTCGAGACCCTCCTCGACCTGGGTGACCCCGGTGGCGCGGCCGCCGCCGCCGACGCCCTGATGCGGGACCAACCCCTCCGGGAGCGCCCGGCCGCCCTGGCCATGCGGGCCCTCTACGCCCAGGGCCGCCACGCCGAGGCCTTGGCGGTCTTCGCCGACCTGCGCACCCGGCTCGGGGACGAGCTCGGCCTCGAGCCCTCCGACGAGCTCCGAGAGCTCGAGGGCCGCGTCCTGCGCCACGATCTCGGTCCGGCACCGACCCCGGCCCCACGACCGACGGCGGCCCCGGCGGCGGTCGAGTCACCCCGGGTCCCCCGCCCCCGGACCCGCCTGGTGGGACGCGACGACGACCTACAGCGGGTGCGGGCCGCCCTCGATCACAACCGCCTCGTCACCCTCACCGGGCCCGGGGGCACGGGCAAGACCCGACTCGCCCTCGAGATCGCGCTGAGCGACACCGCCGCCGCCTTCGTCGACCTGACCCGGATCGGCCCCGAGGACGACCTGGCCCGGACCGTCGCCGGCCAGCTGGGGATCGAGCAGCGGGGCGGCCAGGACCCGACCGCCCGGCTCAGCGAGGTCCTCCACGGTCGGCCGCTGCTGGTGGTCCTCGACAACTGCGAGCACGTGCTCGACGCCGCCGCCGGGCTGGTGGACGCCGTCCTCGGCCACACCGAGCACGTACGGGTCCTCGCGACCAGCCGGGAAGCCCTCGCCGTGGACGGCGAGCACGCCCTCCCCCTCGGACCGCTGGCTGAGGACGCGGCGCTCGCCCTCCTGACCGAGCGGGCGGTGGCCGCCGGGGTCGACGCTCCCGACGCCGCCCTGGCCGACCGAGCCGCCGAGCTCTGCCGCCTGGTCGACCACCTCCCGCTCGGGATCGAGTTGGCCGCCGCCCGTCTGGCCACCGCCACGCTCCCCGAGCTGGTCCAGGCCCTCCAGGGCCCGGGCGACGCCCTCGCCGGGGCCGGCGGACCGCGGCCGAGCGCCACCGCTCGCTCGACGCCCTCGTGGCCTGGTCCTACGACGACCTCGACCCCGACGACCAGCGCCTGTTGCGGATCCTCTCCGTCTTCGCCGGTCCGGCTCGGGCCGAGGACGTGAGCACCGTCGCGGGCGTCGACGCCGCACCGGGCCTCCGGATCCTGGTCGCCCGCTCCCTGGCCGTGCGGGTCGAGCGCGACGGCCGCTCCCGCTTCGGTGTCCTGGAGACGGTCCGCCAGTTCAACCAGCGTCGCCTGGAGGGCTCCGACGAGGCCGAAGACCTGCGCCGCGCCCATGCGGCCTGGGCCGTCGGCGTCGCGGCGCAGGCGCCCCGGACCCGTCCGACGCACGGGTCAGCCTTGGACCTGCGCCTCGTGGACGACGCCATCGACGACCTCCGCCACGCCCATCGCTGGTTCCTCGACCAGGACGACCGGGCCGGCGCCCGGGCTGTCCTCGGCCCCCTGTGGTGGTACAGCGCGCTGCGGGTGAGCAGCGAGGTCTTCGACTGGGCCCGGGAGACCGACGACCGCTGGCCCGTCTCGGCCGACGACCCGGACCCGGCCGGGGTGCGGGTGGCCGCGCTGGCCGCGTCCGGCGACGCCTTCCAGGGCGCGCTGGGCGACGCCCAGGACCGGGCCCACCGGGCGATCCTGGCCGCCGGCGACGACCCGGTGGCCGCGTACGGCCATGCCGCCCTGGCCGATGCCGAGATGTTCTCGGGCCAGCCCCGGGCTGCCGCGGCCAGCTACCGACGGGCCTTCGAGCTCGACCAGCAAGCGGGCGGGGGCAAGGTGTCGGGCTTCGAGCTGGCCGACGAGGCCATGGCCCTCTCGTACGCGGAGGACCCCGCGGCGCCCGCCCTGGCCGACGAGGCCCTGGTCCGGCTGCGGGCGCGGGGCAACCCGTCCGCCCTCGCCTTCGGCCTCTACATCGCCGGCGAGGTCCGCCTCGAGACCGACCCCGACGCCGCCGAGCCGCTGCTCGTCGAGGCCCTCGAACTGGCCCACAGCTCCGAGAACCGCCTGGTCGCCGGGGTCGCCGCCGTCTCCCTGCTGTCGCTCACCACCCGCCGGGACCCCGTGGCCGCGCTGGCCGGGCTCCCGGGCCTGATCGACCACTGGCTGCGGGCCGGCCTGTGGACCCAGCTCTGGACGACCATGCGCCTGGGGATCGAGGCGCTCGCCGCCACCGGCGAGGAGGCCGCCGCGGCCCGGCTCCTCGGTGCCCACGAGGCCAGCGATCGCGCCGCGCCGCCCTACGGCGCCGACGCCCGCCGCCTGCAGGCCGTGCGGGACCACCTCGACGCCGTCCTGGGCGCCCCCAGCGTGGACCAGTTGGTCGCGGAGGGCGCCGCCGCGGGGGACGACGCCGCCATCGGCGAGGCGTTCGCGGCGGCGGCGCGCGTCACCGGGGGCTGACACCGGGACGACAGCGGGTCGCCAGCGCGGCCTCGCACGCTCGGGTGGTACCCGAGACCCAAGGAGGTCGCCATGAGCGACACCATCGTCAACCGCCACCCGTCCCCGACCCTGCGCACGCTGCCGCCGCAGGTTGGCCTCGACCACGTCCTCCCCGTGCTGGCCGCCGACGGGGCGGTGATCATCCACCGTCTGTTGGACGAGGCGACCGTCGACGTGCTGCAGGCGGAGCTGGCGCCCGCGCTGGAGCTCCAGGGCCCCGGGAGCCGGAGCTCGGATCCGGTGTGGGAGGAGTTCCACGGACAGCGGACCCAGCGCGTGACGGGCCTGGTCAACTGGTCGCGGACCTTCGTCGACCTCATCCAGCACCCGCTCCTGACCGGCTGGGCCGACGATGCCCTGCGGCCGGTCTGCGGCTCCTACAGCCTGAGCAGCGGCCAGATGATCATCATCGGGGCCGGCGAGGAGGCGCAGTACCTGCACCGGGACCAGTCGAACTGGCCCTGGTTCAACGGCCTGTTCCCCGATGGTCCCGAGGTCAACGTCAACGCCCTGATCGCCCTGAGCCCGTTCACCGCCGCGAACGGGGCGACCCGGGTCGTGCCCGGGAGCCACCGCCAGGACGACCACGAGGCCTACGACCCGGAGCGGGCCGTACCGGCCGAGATGGATCGGGGCTCGGTCCTGCTGTTCAGCGGCAAGACCGTGCACGCGGCGGGCGCCAACCGCACCACGACCGCCCGCCACGGCCTCCACGTGTCCTACGTGGCCGGTTGGCTGCGCACCGAGGAGAACCACCAGCTGGCGGTGCCGCCGCCCGTCGTGGCCACCCTCCCCCGCCGCGTCCGCAAGCTCCTGGGCTTCGAGCAGTACGACCCGGGAGCGACCGGAGGAGGCCGCCTCGGCCTCGTCGACTTCGAGGACCCCGCTCTGGTGCAGCCCGCTTCGTAGTCTTCGGCGGTGCCTGATGCCGCCCCGGTCCCCGTGCCCCTGGACGGGGGGGCGGCGGTCCTGGCCGGGCGGTTCGGGCCCGAGGAGCACAAGACCTACCGGGTGCTCCCGGTCCTGGTCCCCGAGGGCACCGCCGCGCCTCGAGGTCGGCTACCGCTGGTGGCCCGAGCACGAGACCGTCCTCGACCTCGGGCTCTGGGACCCCGCCGGCTACCGGGCCGCCGAGGGGTTCCGGGGCTGGTCGGGCAGCCGGGCCGGTCGGGCCCACCAGGGCGAGGCCCCGATCTGGATCGAGGACGGGCGCCGCCGACCGGTGCTACCGGGCCGGTCCCGATCGAGCCGGGCGTGTGGTGGATCGAGCTCGGGGCCGGTGAGATCAGTGCCGAGGGCTCGTCCTACGAGGTCACCGTGGCCGCCCGCTCGACGGCCACCGGGGGCACGGCGTCCGGCCCGCCGACGCCGTCGACGCCGACCACGTGGCCCGCGCCGAGCCCGGCTGGTACCACGCCGACCTGCACCAGCACGGCCGCCACTCCCACCCCCGGGCGCCGGAGTGGGACGAGCTCGTCGCCCGGTCCCGGGCCGCGGGCCTCGACGTGCTCCCGGTCGTCGACTACGTCACGCCCTGGCACTGGGACGAGCTGGGCGCCGTGCAGCGGGCCAACCCCGACCTGCTGGTGCTGCCCCGGCCGGGAGGTCATCACCTACTTCGGCCACGCCGTGGTCCTGGGCGAGACCCCGGGCCTGGTCGAGTACCGCCACGGGTTCGAGGACGTCGACCTCGGCGACCATCCAGCGGGCCGCGGTCGACGCCGGCGCCCTCTTCCAGGTGGCCCACCCCACGACCTATCCCGAGGCCGCTCTTCGGCAGCCACTGCCGGGGCTGCGAGTTCACCCTCGACGACGCCATCGACTGGGACCTGGTCACCAGCATCGAGATCCTGACCGGGCCGTCCTGCTGGGCGAGCCGCCCGACTACCCGAACCCGTTCGTCGCCACCGCGCTGGAGCGCTGGCGGGCCCTGCTGGCCGCAGGTCACCGGCTGACCGCGGTGTCGCGGCTCCGACGACAAGCTGGGCGACGAGTTCGGCTCGTCGGCCACCGCGCTGTGGTGCCGGGAGCTCTCCCGGGCCGGGGTCATCGAGGCGCTCCGGGCCGGGCACGCCTACGTCCGCACCCACGGCGCCCTGGCCAGCCCCGCCCTCGAGGTCCGGGCGGGCGAGGCGATGATGGGCGACACGGTCATCGGCCCGACCGAGCTGGAGGTCACCGTCGTCAACGGCCAGGGCCAGGAGCTGGCCCTGCTGAAGGACGGTGTCGTCGTCCACACCGAGGACCTGGCCCGGCGAGGAGGTCGACCTGGCGCACCGGGATCGGGCCGGACCCGGCCAGCGGCCCCCTGGGCACCGCGTGGGAGGTCCAGACCGTCGACGCCCACGCCCCCACCACCGTCGCCAACCCCGTCTTCATCCGCCCCGAACGCGAACTGGCGCCTGATCTCGGGGTCCGGAGGCCCGAAATCAGGCGCCAGAACGCAGGTCAGATCCGAGGCTAGGCCGGACGGGCTCCGGCTCGGGCTCGGGCTCGGCGGCTCGGCGGGAGCGAGGTCGTCGGTCATGCCGGCGCCACCCCGCTTGGAGAAGGCGATGGCCCCGAGCAGGACGACCAGCGACACGCCGGCCACGGTGAAGCGCACGGCGTCGTCGTCCTGGGTGTTGATGATGGCCGGCAGCAGGAGCAGCGAGACCAGGTTCATCACCTTGATCAGCGGGTTCAGGGCCGGGCCGGCGGTGTCCTTGAACGGGTCACCGACGGTGTCGCCGATGACGGCGGCCTTGTGGGCCTCCGAGCCCTTGCCGCCCTCGGCGCCGTCCTCGATGTACTTCTTGGCGTTGTCCCAGGCCCCACCAGCGTTGTTCTGGTAGTTGGCCATGAGCTGGCCGGTGAGGATGACGGCGGCCAGGAAGGCGCCCAGGGCGTAGAAGTTCACGCCGAAGCCGATGATCACCGGCGTCAGCACCGCGAGCAGGGCCGGGGTGGCCAGCTCCCGCAGCGAGGCGGTGGTGCAGATGTCGATGACCGGGCCGTAGTCGGGGCGCTTCTCGCCGCTCATGATCTTGCCGTCGGCGAACTGCCGGCGGACCTCCTGGACCACGACGGCGGCGGTGCGGCCGACGGCGCGGATGGCCAGGGAGCTGAACATGAAGGCGATGGAGCCACCGATGAGGAGGCCGATGAACGTCTTCGGGTCGGCCACGTTGATCGGGATGGCCTCGAAGAGGTTCTCGCCCGGCCCGACCAGGTCGGGCAGCTCGTCGGCCACCGTCTCGATGTAGCGAGGCGAACAGCGCCACGGCGGCGATGACCGCCGAGCCGATGGCGAAGCCCTTGGTGACGGCCTTGGTCGTGTTCCCGACGGCGTCGAGGCTGACCATGATCTTCTCGGCCTCACCGGAGAACTCGCCGGACATCTCGGCGATGCCGGCGGCGTTGTCGGCCACCGGGCCGAACGTGTCCTCGGACACGACCACGCCGGTGGTGGCGAGCATGCCCATGCCGGCCAGAGCGACCAGGTAGAAGACGAACTGGATGTTCCCGCCACCGAGGCCGATGACGGCACCCGAGGGCGACGGCGATGGCCACGATGGCCCACACCGAGGACTCGAGGCCGGAGCTGATGCCGGAGAGCACGGTGGTGGCGGGGCCGGTGCGGGCCGCCTCGGCGATGTCCCGGACCGGCGTGTGCTCGGTCGAGGTGAAGTACTCGGTGAGGCGGCTGACGACCTGGGCCAGGATCAGCCCGACGACGACGGCGCCGAACATGCGCCAGGCCGGGGTTGCTGACGTAGCCCTCGACGCCCTTGTCGCCGACGTCGTTGCCGACGTAGACGAGGGCGACGATGGCGGTGCCGATGATCGTCAGGATCGTGGCGGTCAGGAAGCCCCGGTTGATGGGGGCCATGGCCGACTTGTCCTTCTCGGTGGCCCGGACGGCGAAGACGCCGGCGATGGAGGCCAGCACGCCGATGGCGCGGGCGGCGACCGGGAAGATCATGCCGACGACGGGGTTGAGCTCGCCGATCGACTCGAAGGCGGCCACGCCGAGGATGATCGAGGCCACCAGGGTGACCTCGTAGCTCTCGAAGAGGTCCGAAGCCATGCCGGCGCAGTCGCCGACGTTGTCGCCGACGTTGTCGGCGATGGTGGCCGGGTTGCGGGGGTCGTCCTCGGGGATGCCCGCCTCGACCTTGCCGACCAGGTCGGCGCCGACGTCGGCGGCCTTGGTGAAGATGCCACCGCCCACCCGCAGGAACAGGGCGAGGAGCGAGCCACCGAAGCCGAAGCCGATGAGGATGGCCGAGCTGGTGTTCTGGAAGATCATGATGATCACCGTGGCGCCGAGCAGGCCCAGGCCGACGGTGAACATGCCGGCCACGCCGCCGGTGCGGAACGCCACCTGAGGGCCTCGGGCATCGAGCCGGAGCGGGCGGCGGCCGCGGTGCGGACGTTGCCCCGCACGGCGAGGCTCATGCCGATGAAGCCGGTGAGGCCGGACAGGAAGCAGCCGGCGAGGAAGGCCAGCGTCCGGAAGAGGCCGGACTCGACCTGGCTGAGCCCGCCGATGGACCCGAGGGCGTCTTCGGGCTTCATCACCTCGGTCGAGGTGATGAAGACGATGATCGCCAGCGGGATCACGATGATGGCGATCGTCTTGAACTGGCGCTTCAGGTAGGCCATGGCGCCTTCCTGGATCGCCGCCGCGATCTCCCGCATCTTGTCGGTACCGGTGTCGGCGGCGTTGACCGCACGGACCAGGTAGAAGCCGACGGCGAGGGCGATGAGCGCGGTGACGGCGGAGAAGATCAGCCAGAACCACTCACCTCCGCCCAGCTCGAAGGATTGGTAGCCGCCTTCAGCGGCCAAAAGGGCAGACATCGTCGTCGAAGTCCTTTCGGGAGCGGGCCGGGTCCCTCCTGGCCCACAGGGTCCGAAAAGGTAGCCCGGGGGCCTCCGTCGCGACAGAATCGGCGCGACCGGCCGATGGGAACCGGACATGGCTCGGCGACTCGCGAGGTGGACTCATTGACCACATCAGCCCCACCAGCAACCGTCCACCTCAGGTCTGTCGCGCTCCGCGCCGGCTTGACACGGAGGGTGTCGAGGGCTTTCCTATTACGGTTCCGTTACAACGTTCGCCGGGAGACCCACCCGTTGCCCTCACCGTCCTTCCGCTCCCTGACCCGCGGCGTCCTCGCCGTGGCCGCCGCGACCCTGTTCGCCGTCGTCCCGGTCCTGGTCCAGGCCGAGGAGTCCGACGACCCCCGCGCCGAGCGGGACGCGGTCCGCGAGCAGGCCGCCGAGGTGGCCGCGCGAGCTCGACGGGCTCGCAGGCCGACGCCGCCGAGGTGCGGTGACGCCCTCGGCGCCCTCGGCGAGAACGTGCAGAGCAAGCGGGCCCAGTTCGAGGACGCCCAGCGGGCCGCCGCGCACCGCGCTGGCCGAGGCCCGAAGCCGCCCGGGTCGAGGAGCGACGCCTCGAGGAGCAGATCGCCGACCTCGAGGACCAGGTCGCCCAGATGCCGCCGTCGAGGCCTACATCCGCCCGCCGGAGAGCAACGACGCCGCCGTGTTACGACACCGCCGACATCAACGACGCGGCGCTGCGGGAGGCCCTGCTGCGGAACCCAGTCCAACCGCCAGGAGGACGTGATCGACCAGCTCCGGGCCACCGAGGACGACCTCTCGGCCCAGCGCATCGCCGCCGAGGACGCCGCCCGTGCGGCCGAGCAGCTGCGCGGCGAGACCCAGACCCAGTACGAGGAGCTGCGAGCCGCCCAGGACCAGCAGCGGGAGCTGGCCCGCCAGGTCGAGGAGCGGATCAACCAGACCGCCGGCGAGGCCGCCGCCCTGGCCGAGCAGGACGAAGAGCTCTCCCAGCAGATCGACGAGGAGGCGGCGCAGTTCGCCATCCTTCATCCCGGGCATCGACCTCGGCCCGCCGGGCCAGCCGTACCAGAGCGGCCCGGTCTCGGTGCAGGACGCCGGCAACGGCATCATCGTCAACGTGTCGATCGTCGACCAGATCACCGCCATGATCCTGGCCGCCGGCCGCCGACGGCGTCTACCTCAGTGGCGGCGGGTACCGCGACTCGGCCCAGCAGATCGCCCTGCGCCAGGCCCACTGCGGCTCCAGCTACTACGCCATCTACCAGATGCCCTCATCGTCCTGCTCGCCGCCGACGGCCATCCCCGGCTCGTCCCAGCACGAGCAGGGCCTGGCCATCGACTTCGACAACTGCTCCTACGGCACGTCGGTCTACAACTGGCTCTCGGCCAACGCCGCCTCCTACGGCATGTACAACCTGCCGTCGGAGTCCTGGCACTGGAGCACCACCGGCAGCTGACCCCCGCTCAGACCGGTTGGCGCACCCGCCGGCCGCTGAGCCGTTCCGGGGTGACCGCGATCCAGTGGTCGTGCTCGCCGGTGGCCCAGGTCTCCAGGCCCGTCGCCGCCGCCACCCTGGCCACTTCCCGGGCTGAGCGGATCTCGTCCGCCGGGCCCACCGCCACCACGCTCCAGCCCTCGCGGGCGACGGGGTCGAGGTCGTCGATCTCGAAGCTGGCCCGGGTGCCCCAGTCGACCGACTGGAGCTTGGTCCCCGGAGCGGTGCGGAACACGATGCGACCCTCGTGCAGGGCGTAGTTCACCGGGAAGATCACCGGCTCCCGGCCGGCGACCACCGCCACCCGGCCGACGGACCCGGCGGCGAGGAGCTCGAGGCAGCGGTCACGGTCGAGGACCTCGATGCGGGTGCGGGCGTCTCGGAGCACACGACCATCCTCGACCCACGGACGGGTCGCGGGTCAGGGCCAAAGGTCCCCCGACCACGGTCGGGGTCCGCGTGACCTTCGGGACCATGGTCCCTGGCCGGTCCCCGGGCCCGGGGTCCAGAGTGGCCCCATGCGCATACTCCTGACCGAGAGTGATCCCGGCGCCGCCGCCACGGCCACCGCCACCCTCGAGGCTGCAGGCCACGAGGTGCTCCGCTGCATCGAGCCGGGAGCCGCGGCCTTTCCGTGCTCCGGGCTGTCCACCGGGGACTGCCCGGTCGACCGTCGGCTGGACGCGGCGGTCACGGTCCGCTCCGAACCCCACCCGTCCCCGACCGAACGGGAGACCGGTGTGGTGTGCGCCCTCCGCCACCACGTCCCGGTGGTCGTCTGCTCGATCGACGACGCCGACCCGCTGGCCGAGTGGTCCACCAGCACCGTGACCAGCACGGGCACCGACCTGCTGGCCGCGGTCGACGACACCGCCACGGGCGAGCTGACCGACCATGCCCGCGCCGCGGCCGAGGAGGCGAGCCGCCAGCTGATCGGCAGCCCCTTCGCCGTCGTGGCCCGGCGCCGGGCCCGAGGTGTCGCCGTCACCCTGCGCACGCCCGACCTGCTCGAGCCCCGTCGCAAGGAGACGTTGGCCGTCCAGGTCGCCGGGGCCGTCCGTCGCTTCGACCGCGATGCCGAGGCCATCGACGTCGCCGTCCTCGACGGGCAACGAGCTGACCCCACAGGCCATCGTCGACGCGGCCGGTGATGCCGATCTCGTCTCGTACGCGCCCGAGGGCCTCCCGCCGACGATGACCCCTGCCGCCGCCGGTCTGGCTCCCTTGGTCATCGTGCACTGACCAGGTCCACACTTGGGTCGTGCCCCTCGACCTGGACCTCGCCACGGCCACCGTCGACCGGATCTGGGACCGACAGCGCCCTGCCCACCCTGGTCGACTACATCCGCATCCCGGCCAAGTCGCCGGCCTACGACGCCGACTGGGCCGAACACGGCCACCTGGCCGAGGCCGTCGAGCTGGTCGCCGGCGTGGTGCCGGTCCCGGGACCTGCCCGGCGCGACCGTCGAGGTCCACGAGCTGGCCGGGCCGGACGCCGGTCGTGCTGGTCGAGGTCCCGGCCCACGGCGACGGGTGACCCCGACGACACCGTCCTGCTCTACGGCCACCTCGACAAGCAGCCCGAGCTCACCGGCTGGCGGGAGGGCCTCGGGCCCTGGACGCCGGTCCTCGACGGCGACCGCCTCTACGGCCGGGGCGGCGCCGACGACGGCTACAGCGCCTTCGCCGCCCTGAGCGCCCTCGAGGCGGTGCGGGCCGCCGGCGGCTCCCACAGCCGGTGCCCTGGTCCTGATCGAGGCCAGCGAGGAGAGCGGCAGCCCCGACCTGCCCGCCCACGTCGAGGCCCTGGGCGACCGGCTCGGCGCCGTCAGCCTGGTCATCTGCCTCGACAGCTTCGCCGGCGACTACGAGACCCTCTGGGTGACGACCTCGCTCCGGGGCCTGGTCGGCCTCGACGTGCGGGTCCGGGTCCTGGACGAGGGGGTGCACTCCGGCGTGGCCGGCGGCGCCGTGCCCGTCCAGCTTCCGGGTCCTGCGCCAGCTGCTGGACCGCATCGAGGACAGCGAGACCGGTGACCTGCTCGTCCCCGAGCTCTACGTCGAGATCCCCGCGGAGCGGCGCCGGGAGGCCGAGGCCGCGGTGGCCGCCGGCCTCGACCCGCTGGCCGGCCTGCCCTTCGCCGGGGACCACCCGGCCGGAGGGCGACGACCCGGTCGAGCTGCTCCTGGCCACGACCTGGATGCCGTCGATGGCGGTGGTCGGCATCGAGGGCGCCCCGCCGCTGGACGACGCCGGCAACGTCCTGCGGGCCGAGACCGCCGTCAAGCTCTCGTTCCGCCTGCCCCCGACCGCCGACGCCGACACCGCGGCCGCCGCCCTGCGGGCGCTCCTGACCGACGGACCCGCCCGTCGGGCGCCGTGGTCGAGGTCGAGCGGCGACGAGTCGGCCACCGGCTGGGCCGCGGCCCCGACCGCCCCCTGGCTGGCCGACGCCCTGGCCACCTCCGTCGGCGGCCACCTTCGGCGCCCCGGCCCTCTACACCGGGCGTCGGCGGGCGCCATCCCCTTCATCAACATGCTCGGCGAGCGGTTCCCCGACGCCCAGTTCGTGGTCACCGGCGTGCTCGGCCCCGGCTCCAACGCCCACGGGCCCAACGAGTTCCTCCACGTCCCCACGGCCCGCCGCCTCGTCCGCCTGCATGGCCCACGCCCTCGACGCCCACGCCCACCGCCCGCCTGACCCTCCCGGGGCCGAGGCTGATCCCGACGGTGATCGCTGCGAGGACTTCGCCCCCGACCCTGATGCGCCGTTCTTCGCCGAGAACGAGACCTACACCGACACCGCTCCGCTCGCCTTGGCCACCGCCGAGCCGGCCGAGGTCGGTCTGGACGACTCCCGGCTGCGAGACGCGGCCGAGAACGTCGCCCTGTCCCCCGATGTCGCGAGCCTGCTGGTCCTCCGCCACGGGCGGCTGGCCTTCGAGCGGTACTTCAACGGTCGTGGCCCCGCCAGCGCCGACAACGTCCACTCCTTGTCGAAATCGATCCTCTCCTTGATCACCGGGATCGCCATCGCCGACGGTTCCCTTCGCATGGACACGACGATCGGCGATCTCCTGCCCGAGGACCTCGTCGGCGAGCACCGCGACCTGACGGTGCGCCAACTCCTCACCATGGCGGCGGGCCTGGAGTCCGACGAGGTGGCGCCCTACGACTGGGAGCCGAGCAGCGAACCCGGCCGGCCGTCGTTCCTGGAGGCCGTGGCCTCCCGCCCGTCCGTCGCCCCTCCTGACCGGGAGTTCGCGTACAACACCGGCCTCACCCAGGTGCTGGCAGCCATGCTGACCGAGGCCACAGGGGAGTCGCTCTGCGCCTACGCCATGGCGAGACTGTTCGGGCCGCTCGGCATCGATGTCGAGCACTGGGGCATGGACCTGGACGGCTACTTCGCGGGGGGCCACTCGCTGTTCCTCACCCCCCGGGAGGTGGCCCGGATCGGCGGGCTCGTCCTCGACCACGGCGACTGGGACGGCGAGTCCCTGGTCCCGCCCGCCTGGGTGGACGAGTCGCTCACGGAGGTCTGGGACCTCGGCTGCATGAACGTCCGCCCCGTCCGCGAGGGCTATGGCTACCTGTGGTGGCTCGAGGACGTCGCCGGTCACCGCGTCTGGCGCGCGTCCGGCAGCCACGGCCAGGAGCTGCTCGGGGTCCCCGACCTCGACCTGCTCGTCGTCCTGACCCACGACAGCTCCGGCTCCGACGCCGGCGGGGTCGTGGGCCCCCTGGCCCTGCTGGAGCAGTACGTGCTCCCCGCCGTCGACGACACACCTCCCGTGACCGAGGGGGCGGACTGTCCGAGCCCCGCCCTCGACGGGCACACCGTTGCCCCGGACGGCTCCGGACGGGCCGCCGTCGCCCACTGGCCGTCGGGCGCGCTGGCGGGGGGCTGGTCCCCGGACGGCGAACGCCTCGTCGGCGTCCTCGACACGGACCTGAACCGGGAGATCTACACGTTCGCCCCTGACGGGTCATCGCCGGAACGCCTGACGCGGGACTTCGCCCACGACCTGATGCCCGCCTGGTCCCCGGACGGCACCCGGATCGCGTTCTCCCGCGGTGAGCCCGCCGACGGCGACCTGTACTCGGTGGGCTCCCACGGAGGCGGGCTCCGGCGGCTGACGCCGCCTCGACGGCTTCGAGCAGTCCCCCACGTGGTCCCCGGACAGTGGACAGATCGCGTTCGTCCGCGGCCACGGCGATGTCGACGGGTGGGCGGCCGACGGCGCGCTCTGGGTGATGGAGGCCGACGGGTCCCGTCCTCGGCGCCTCGCGGATCAGGGCGTGGCGTATCCGGCGTGGTCGCCGAACGGCGACCAGATCGCGCTCGAGCTCCGGGGCGAGGAGACCCACATCGGCGTCCTGGCGCTCGACGACCGGACCGTGACCGATCTCGGCCCCGGGGCGGCGCCCAACTGGTCCCCCGACGGCCGGCGGCTGGCGTTCACCGCGGCACGGGGTGGCCACTGGGACATCTACGTCATGGACGCCGACGGCACCGACCGGGTGGCCCTCACCGACGACGCCGCCTTCGACACCTTCCCCCTCTGGTCCCCCGACGGTGACACCATCCTGTTCCACGCCAGGCGGCCCACGTGGACACCGCCCCCCTGACCGTTCTGGTGGAGCCACGCCGCGTGGGGCGCGGCACGGCTCGGCCAGAACGTCTCACCCGTACGGGTGACGGGGGGATCCTGCGGGGTAGGTCGGGGCCATGAACCGCGTGCTCGACGCCAGCCCTGTCGCCGACCTCGACGCCCACCTCGCCGCCGGTGGCGGGCGAGGCCTGGAGACGGCTCGCAACCTGGCCGCCACCGACATCATCGACCTCGTCGCCGCATCCGGCCTGCGGGGCCGCGGCGGCGCGGGCTTCCCCACCGGCACCAAGTGGGAGACCGTGGCCCTCTACGAGAGCGCCGCCCCGACGACCGTGGTCGTCAACGCCGCCGAGGGCGAGCCCGGGTCCTTCAAGGACCGGGCGATCCTGCGGGCCAACCCCTACCGGGTCCTGGAGGGCGCGCTCGATCGCGGCCCGCGCCGTCGACGCCACCCGGGTGGTGGTGGCCACGAAGGCCTCCTTCACCACCGAGATCGCCCGGCTCGAGGCCGCGATCCTCGAGGTCGACGCGGCGGGCTGGGCGACCGACGTGACCATCGAAGTCGTCCGCGGGCCGTCGGAGTACCTGTTCGGTGAGGAGACCGCCCTGCTCGAGGTCGTCGCCGGACGGCCGCCCTTCCCCCGCATCGCCCCGCCCTACCGTCGGGGCGCCACCGACGTCGGCGAGGACCCCGCCTTCGCCGCGGGTGCCGACCTGGCCTCGCCGGGAGGCGACGTACCCCCGACCCTGGCCAACAACGTGGAGACCCTGGCCAACGTCCCCGGGATCCTGGCCGAGGGCCCGGACTGGTTCCGGTCCGTGGGCACCGGCGAGACACCCGGGCACCGCGGTGGTCACCATCACCGGCAGCACCCGTCGCCACGGCGTGGCCGAGGTCCCGATGGGCACGACGCTGGCCGAGGCCATCGCCACATCGGCGGCGGCGCCCGGAGGGGCCGCGGCCTGGTCGCCGCCCTGTCCGGCGTGGCCAACCCGATCCTGCCGGCCGCCGGCTTCGACACCCCGCTCTGCTACGACGCGTTCCGGGCGGCCGGGTCCGGGCTCGGGGCGACCGGCTTCATCGTGTTCGACGACGACGACGACCTCGTCGCCGTGGCCCACGGCGTCACCCGCTTCCTCGCCGTCGAGTCCTGCGGCCAGTGCCGGCCCTGCAAGCAGGACGGCCTGGAGTCCGCGGTGCTCCTCGAGCGCATCCGCCGCTCCGACGCCACCGACCGGGACCTCGCCCACCTCGAGGACTGCCTGCTCACCGTCACCGACGGCGCCCGCTGCTTCCTCGCCCAGCAGACCCAGGCCGGTCGCCGGCTCGATCCTGCAGCAGTTCCCCGACGCCGTCCGGGCCCACCTCGACGGCTCACGGGAGGCGGCCGACGCCTATCTCATCGCCCCCATCGTCGACCTCGTCGACGGCGAGGCCGTGCTGGACGAGACCCAGTGGACCAAGCAGCCGGACTGGACCCACGACGAGGACGGACTCGGGCCAAGCCCCCGCCGGAGCGCTAGCCGCTACGGCGAGTGTCGCGCTCGGCGTAGAACTGGCTGAACCAGCGGCGGAACTCGAGGATCGGCGCCTCGCCCGGGGCGAGCTGGGGGCGGGGCACGTAGCGCTTCCGCTCCCAGATCGGGATGTCCTGGGTGACCTCCCGGCTGACCGAGGACGACGAAGGCCTCGGCCACCCGGGCCGACCGCTCGTCGTCGGGGTCCTTCAGGTAGAAGTGGAACCAGAGCTGGGTGTGGCCCTCGTCGATCGGCGTCGACGCCCCGAGGAGGGCGGCGGTGATCGGGCCCTGGTAGCGGGTGACGGCGAAGCCGGGCCCTCGTCCGAAGACGTCGATGCGCCCGGGCCGGGGCTCGCCCGACCTGGACGGGAACTCCTGGCGGGAGCGCATGACCCGCTCGAAGCCGTCGAGGCTGACCTCCTCGATCACCCCGGCCTGGGGGTGGGAGTGCACGGCCTCGAAGTGGCCGGCGTCGTAGCCGTTCTCGGCCATCTCCTGGAGGCAGGTGGCCACCTCGAAGGTGTGGGTCGAGTGCAGGGCGTAGGCCGGGTCCTGGGTCTCCTCGACCTCGTAGACCTCGTAGAGCGGGGCCTGGTCGGGGTCGGGGTGGTACCAGGCGTAGACGAGGCCGTTGGCCTCGGTGATCGGGAACACCCGGAGGCGGGCCTTCGGGTTGGGCCGGTCGGCGTAGGGGATGGCCACGTTGCGGCCCTCGCCGTCCCAGGTCCAGCCGTGGAAGGGACAGCGCAGGCAGCCGTCGTCGATGACGCCGTCACCGAGATGGGCGCCCAAGTGGGCGCAGTAGGCCTCGTGGGCCCGCAGGGTGCCCGCGCCGTCCCGCCAGAGGACCAGCTCGGTGCCGAAGTAGCGCCCGGGTGACGATCTCCCCCGCCGGGATCTCCGTCGGGCTCGGCGACCTTGAACCACCCGAACGGCAGTGGGAACGGAAAGCGGTCGGCCATTGCGGTTCAATCTAGTGAGCCCGGTTCACGGAGCGGGGTCGAGCAGCTCCTTGAAGCCGTAGCGGTGGTGGAGTCCGAAGGCCAGCTGCTCGAGCACGCCCACCCCGACCTGGTCGCCGTGACGGGCCCGGACGACCTGCTGGATGTGCTGGTTGTCGTAGGCCATCGGGTCGAGGTCCTCCTCACGCCAGGACTCACCGGCGATGGCCAGCTCGCCCTTCCACATGCCGTGGCCCCAGACGGCGTGGGTGTAGCCGATGCCCTTCATGCGGAAGCAGATGAGGGGCTCGAGGTCGATCTCCAGCAGGGAGCCGTCGTGGTCGACCAGCGCGATGCGCCCCTCCTTCATGCGTCGGGTGCCGGACTCGTAGACCAGCTGGTGGGTGGCCCCGGCGAGGATCTGCACCTCGGGGTCCACCACCGGCGGCGGTCGCCCCGTCGTGGACCGGGACGATCATGGCGTCGGTGTGCCACTGGCGGCCGTCGGGCTCCTCGAACACGAGGAAGTGGGTGCACCGGTCCTCCCAGTGGATGGGCGCCCAGAGGAAGAAGATGCCCGGTGAAGTTCGGGCTACGGGGCGCCCGGCGGGGCCGGGTCGCCCACCGGGCGCACGCCCCAGGAGCGGTCCTTGGTGCCGGGGGTCGTGGCCGCGTCGACCTTCAGGTGCTCCCCGCCGTAGGTGACCTCACCCGCCCAGTGGCCGAACTGGGCGAAGCGGGTGGAGTCGAGGACCAGCCGGTCGTCCCGGACCAGGGTCTGGCGCCCCTCCTCCACCGCCGCGGTGCGGGGGGTGAAGGTCAGGTCGGCGGCGATGCCGGTCTCGTTGTCGTCCAGCACGAGGCGGGTCCGGCCCATGGGCTCGAGGATCTGCAGCTCGAAGGGCCCGACGGTCAGGTCGGTGGGCTCCAGCGGCATGCGCCGGGAGCCGTGGAAGGCGTGCTGCTCGCCGCCCCGCACGATCGAGAAGGCGCAGTCCAGGATCCCCAGGTTCGGGTACCGGCACATGGCGATGCCGAAGTAGAACTCGCCGTCCCGGTCGTAGCCGTTGAACCAGTACCGGTCGTAGCTGTGCCGGTCGCTGGTGTTCGGGCACCGCCAACGGCAGGACCGTCTGGTGCACCGGGTAGTCGTCGAGCTTCGAGAGCATGACCCCATCTTGACCGGCGCCGAGGAAGCCGGTGGACGGGACCCAGCCGGCGACGGTCGGCGTGGCCCCTGTCGCGGCCGCTCGGGCCTTGACCCGTCAGCCCCGGGGGTCAGACGGCGTCTCGAACTCCACGGTGACCTCCTCGTAGCCGAGCTCGCTGAGGAGGGTCGTGAGGAAGACGTCGGTGTTCTCCCGCGCCCGCTCGAGCAGCTCGGTCTCGGCGGCGGATTCGAGCAGGCGGTCCTCGGCCACGCCGTAGAGGTCCGACTCGTTGACGGCATCGTCGGTGACGAGGTCGGCGAAACGGTCGAGCACGCCCCGGTCGACGTCCACCACCCGACTCTCGTCGGGGTCGACCCGGACGTTGTCCAGGGTGGGCTGCGGCAGCGTGATCGTGACCTCCTTGTCCTCGACCACGATGGCGTCGGCGGTGAGCGAGCTGAAGTCCACGACACCGTCGACCGAACCGTAGGCCTCGAAGCTGATGGTCTCGCCGAGGAGGAAGTCGGGCAGGACCGACTCGTCCTCTATCTCGAAGGACGTCTGGAGGTTGGCGGTGGCCGCCGTGTAGTCGCTGACGTCCTCGAGCGCTTGGAGGATGGCGGGCGAGTCCCGCTGCTCCCGCTCGGTGGCGAAGGGGTTGGAGAGCGACGGCAGGAAGCCGGCCGCCCCCAGCGCGACGGCGAGGACCAGCACGATGGCCGCGGCAATGCCCAGTTTCACGCCCGATCGGATCACCGGTCCTACCTACCCCCGACCCCTGTCCTGCCGTCAGGCGAAGTGGAGCACCACCGTCTGGGCCGACACCTTGCCGTCGCGGACGACGAAGGTGTCGGTGCCGAGGGCGATGCCGTCGGCCTTCCACGTGACGAAGGCGATCTCGCCGTCGACGTGCTCGATGCCGGCCTCGAAGCCCGCCATGCCGCCGGCGGTCATCGCGAAGACGCCCCGGATGGCCTCCAGGCCCTTGATGACCCCGCCGAGGTTGCTGATGAAGACCGAGTCCTCGGTGTAGTCGGCCATGACGTCGTCGAGGTCGCCGCTGTCGAGAGCAGCCATGTGGTGGTCGAGGACGGCCTTGGTCTCATCGGTGGACATCGGTGTCTCCTGTGGTGACGGGGTCGAGACTGTCTAGCCGACCCCGTCGAGGCGGATCGCCTCGGCGGCGTCATGGGCGAGACGGCTGAGCGCCGGCTTGTGGGTGCGGTTCATCAGCAGGACGATGCCGAGGCCGGCGTCGGGGTACAGGCGGGTCTCGGTGGCGAAGCCCGGACCGCCGCCCTCGTGGTTCCAGAAGCGCACCCCGTCGACCTCTCCCGCCTTCCACCCGAGGCCCGTGCCGACGGTCGAGGCGATCCCGGCCGCGCCCTCACCCTGCACGGTGAGCATCTTGTCGCGGGCGGCGCGGGGCAGCACGCCGTCGTCCTGCCGCAGGAACTCCTGCAGGAAGGGGACGAAGTCGCCGACCGCCCCGACGAGACCACCGATCGCCGCCGAGTCGAGGTCGAACTCGTTCAGGCCGACGACGCCACCGACGGGGCGCTGGGCGAGGCGCCCGCGTGTGCCGCGCAGCAGGAGGGGCAGGGCGGCCCGCATCGGATCCCATCGCCCGAGGTGGCCGGTGGCGGCCCGGGCCCGCTGGTCGTCGTCGTAGGAGAAGCGCGCCCCGGACCCCAGTGGCGCCAGCAGCGCCGAGGTGACGAAGGTCTCGTAGGACTGGCCCGACACCACGGAGATCACCTCGCCGAGCAGCGCGAAGTTGACGTTGCGGTAGGCCACCTCCCCGCCCGGGGCCTTGCCCTTGGTGAGTCGGTAGGGGCCGAGGGCCTCAGCCGTCGACGGCGCGGGGTCCTCCGGGAAGTGGATGGCAACGAACGCCTTCAGGGTGTCGGGCAGGCCCGAGGTGTGGGTCAGCAGGTGACGGATCGTCACCGGGTGGTCGAGGCCCAAGCCGTCGAGGTGATCGGTCACCGGGTCGTCGAGGCCGAGGCGGCCCTGTTCGGCCAGGAGCACGACCGCGGCGGCGGTGTAGAGCTTGGTGGCGGAGTAGAGGTGGAACACCGTCTCCGCGGTCACCGCTTCGCCTGCGGCCACGTCGGCCAGCCCGTAGGCGGCGGTGGCCACCGTCCCGGCCCGGTCGACCACCGCCAGCGCCGCACCGGGCACGCCGGCTCGTTCGAGATCGGCCGCCAGGCCGGGCGGCAGTGGATCCCCCTCCCCCATGGGGCCGGAACGTACCCGATGAGGTCGCGGTGGGGCGGCGCCTCAGTCGGCGGTGAGCTCGTTGCGCAGGGTGCGGCGGAGGAGCTTGCCGGTGTCGGTGTAGGGCAGCTCGGCCCGGAACTCGATGAGGTCCGGGGTCTTGGACCCCCGGAGGTGCTCGCGGCACCAGTCCCGGAGCTCGTCCTCGGTGGCTTCGCCGGCCACCACGACGACCGCGGCGATGCGCTGGCCCCACTCCTCGTCGGGGAGGCCGACCACCGCACACTCGGCCACTGCGGGATGGCGCAGCAGGACGGTCTCGATCTCGGCCGGGGCGACGTTCTCCCCGCCGCGGATGATGGTGTCGTCGGCCCGACCCTCGATGAACAGGTAGCCCTCGTCGTCGACGTGGGCCAGGTCACCGGTGGGGAACCAGCCCTCCGCGTCGAGGACCGAGTCCATCCCGGCGTACTCGCCGGAGACCTGCTCGCCCCGGACCCACAGCAGCCCGTCGCGCACGTCGGCCTCGACCCCCGGCAGGAGGCGGCCGGCGGAGCCCAGCCGGGCCCGGACCGCAGGGTCGTCGCTGGCCAGCGCCACCCGGTGGTCGTCGGGACCGAGCACGGCGATGGTCGACGACGTCTCGGTCAGGCCGTAGGCGTTGACGAAGTCGGTCTCCCCGAAGGCGTCGAGGGCCCGCTCCAGCACGGTCACGGGCATCGGCGCCCCGCCGTAGGCCAGGGAACGCAGGGCGGGCAGGTGGGCCGAGCCGTCGGCCCCGAGGTGGTCGACCACCCGGGCCAGCATCGTGGGCACGACCAGCGCGTGGGTCACCGCTTCGGCCCGGGCCGTGGCCAGCCACTCGTCGGGGTCGAACTGCGGGAGCAGGACCACCCGGCGGGTGGAGTAGACGTTGGACACCACGTTGGACACGCCGGCGATGTGGTACGGCGGGACGCTCACGAGGGCGGCCGCGTCCTCCTCGGCCGACGCGAACTCGACGGAGCCGAGCACGTACGAGCAGAGGTGCTCGTGGCGCAGGACGGCGGCCTTGGGCTCGGCCGTGGTCCCGCTCGTGAAGAGCAGGAGGGCGATGGCCGTCGGGTCCATGGCCCACGGCTCGGCGGGCTCGGCCTGCTCCGCGGCGGCGATCCAGTCGTCGGTGGCCACGACCTCGGCCCCGAGGCCCTGGAGGCGCTCGACGAACTCGGCGTCGGCCACCACCAGCGGTCGGTCGAGCCGGGCCAGGAGCGGGGCCAGCTGCTCGTCGCTGAGCCGGAAGTTGAGCGGAGCCAGCGGGATGCCGGCCCAGGACGAGGCGAAGACCGCCGTCGGGAAGGCATCGCTGGCCAGGCCGACGAACGCCAGCGTGCCCGCCTCGGCCTCCTGCAGGCCGCGGGCCGCGCCGCCCGCCCGGTCGAACAGCCCCTGGTAGGAGAGGCCGTCGTCCTGCCGGCCGAACGCGACCCGGTCCCCGGCGACCTGCGTCGCCATCTCCAGCAGCATCATCAGGTTCATGCGGGCCCTCCGGCCTCGTCCTCGGTGGGCAGGTCTGTCAGGCGGGTCCGGCCCGGTACCGGGCACGAAACCGATGGCAGGAATGGGGGTGCTGCCGGCCGTCGCCGGAGATCCGGCCCCTCGACGCCGGGCCTCAGCGAAATTGCGTCGATCGGTTGCGGGGAGCGCAACGGATCGGCGCCAGAACCCGGTCGACGCGAAATTGCGTTCGTTCCGGCTGTCCAGCGACCGAACGTCACGCAATCACAAGCAGCGCCCGACTTTGCGTTCGTTTCGGTTGTCTGACGACCAGAAGTAACGCAATTTCGGACGGGACGGGGGCAACGGCCGGATGTGACCGAGGACCGGCACCCAACCCCTCTCCATGCCATCGGTTTCCTGCGGCCGGTCACGCTGGGGCTCCAGGGTGATGGTGTGGGTGGCGAGGATGTCGGCGGCGGAGCGGCCGAGGCGGATCTCGTAGCGGCCGGGGTCGACGACCCAGGCGTGGGTGTCGGTGTCCCAGCGGCGGAAGGCCGCGACGGGCAGGACCGATCCCCACACGTGCCGGACTCGCCCGGGGCCAGACGCCCTTGGCGAACCCGGCCAGCACCTGCGGTGGCCCGTCCACGGGTCGGTCGAGGGCGGCCACGTACGCCTGGACGACCTCGGTGCCCGTCCGGTCGCCGGTGTTGGTGTACTTCGCCGGCGTACACCGTCGGCCACTCGTCGTCGGCCGCCATGACCTCGCCCGGCACTCCAGTCGAAGGTCGTGTAGCTGAGGCCGTGGCCGAACCACCACTGGGGCTCGATGCCCTGCTCGAGGTACCAGCGGTACCCCACCAGGAGGCGCTCGCCGTACTCGACGTGGCCGTCCTCGCCCGGGTACCAGTCGTGGGCAGGCGTGTCCTCGATGCGCTTGGGCCAGGTGGTGGGCATCCGACCCGAGGGGTCGACGTCACCCATCAGGACGTCGGCCACGGCATGGCCGGCCTCCTGGCCCGGGTACCAGGCCTGGACGATGGCGGCCACGTCGTCGGCCCACGGCATGGCCATCGGCGAGCCCGAGTTGTGGACGACCACGGTCCGGGGACTGGCCTCCGCGACGCGGCGGATCAGCTCGTCCTGAGCACCGGGCAGGGTCAGGTCGCCGCGGTCGGCCCCCTCGGACTCCCACTCGTCGTTGGACCCGACCACGACGACGGCGACGTCGGCCCCGCGGGCGGCCTCCACGGCGGCGTCCAGTGCATCCCGCTCGTTCGATCCCGGGTCCAGCAGCCCGACCCCGAGGTTGTAGAGGGCCACGGGCATGCCGGGCGGCACCTCGTAGTCGAAGCGGAGGTCGACGGCCTGACCGGCCTCCAGGTCCCGCTCGATCAAGCCGGCGTGGTTGCCCAGCCCGGCGTTGATGGCCCCCGCCGCCATGTTGTCGGTGGCCGGCTCGGCCTCGCCGTCCAGCCAGAGCCGGACCCGGTGCAGCCCGCCACCGCTGAAGCGCCAGGTACCGGCCTCCGGGGCGATGAAGGTCCCCGTGGCCGACAGGACCACCGGCAGCTCGGCCCCGGGCCAGGCGTCGGCGCCGAGGAAGCCCCGCGGTTGCTGGCCCTCGTGCACCGCCAGCGGCTCGCCGTCCCGGTCGGTGCCGGCGAAGACCTCGATGGTCAGGCCCCCGTCGGCCAGGTCGTCGGCCTTCATCGACGGCACGGCCCGCCGGATCGAGCAGCCCTCGGCGTGCACGACCTCGACGTCGTCACCGAGGCGCTCCCGGAGCCCCTCGAGGATCGACACCTCGCGATAGGGGTTCACGTTGGCGCTGCCGCCACCGAGCACCGCGGTGTCCGCCGCGTTGGGGCCGACGACGGCCACCGTCGTCAGCGCCCCGGGGTCCAGCGGGCAGGACGCCGTCGTTGGCCAACAGGACCATCGACGCCGCGGCCGAGCGGCGGGCGACCGACCGCTGCTCGGGCGTGTCCAGCTCGACCTCGGTGTCCTCGGTGCCGTCGAGGGCGCCGCACCAGTCGAGGAAGCGCAGGATGCGGCGGGCCTTGTCCTCCACCTCGGCCTCGGGCACCTCGCCGGCCCGCACCAGCTCGGCCAGCCGACCGGAGCCGAAGAAGGTGCCGGGGCCGGGCATCTCGAGGTCGAGGCCGTACCGGCCCGGGCCCACGCCGTCCTTCAGCGCCCCCCAGTCCGAGACGACGAGACCGGCGAAGCCCCACTCGTCCTTGAGCACGCCCTGGAGCAGCTCGGGGTCGGCGCAGGCCTGGACGCCGTTGACGAAGTTGTAGGCGCCCATCACCCCCCACACGTCGGCCTCGGCCACCGCGGCCTCGAACGGCCGCAGGTACAGCTCCCGCAGCGTGCGCTCGTCGACGTCCGCGCTGATGGTGAAGCGCTGGAACTCCTGGTCGTTGGCGACGTAGTGCTTGATGCAGGCGCCCGACGTCGCCGTCCTGCTGCAGGCCCCGGATGTAGGCCACGGCGACCTGGGCCGTCAGCTCCGGGTCCTCGCTGTAGCACTCGAAGTGGCGCCCGGTGAGGGGGTGGCGGTGGAGGTTCACGGTCGGGCCGAGGGCCATCTGCACGTTCTTGGCCCGGGCCTCGGCCGCGATCGCCTGGCCCACCTCGGCGACCAGGTCGAGGTCGAAGGTGGCGGCGATGGCCGACGCGCTCGGGAAGCAGGCCGTCTTCGTCGCCAGCCGTCCCCGGATGCCGATGGGGCCGTCGCTCACCGTCCAGCTCGGGACCCCCAGGCGCTCGCAGCCGTCGATGGTCCAGAGGTCGCGGCCGTGGCAGAGCGCGGCCTTCTCGTCGAGGGTCATCTGCCCCAGCAGCGCCTCGACCCGGTCCTCAGCCATTCGCGATCTCCTTCGCCCACGTGTAGTCGGCCTTGCCCACCGCGGTGCGCTGCACCGCGTCCACCACCGTCACCTGTCGCGGCACCTTGTACCCCGCGATGCGCTCGCGGGCGTGGGCCTGCAGGTCGTCGAGCGACGGCTCGTCGGCGCCGTCCCGGAGCTGCACCACCGCGGCCACCCGCTGGCCGTAGGTCTCGTCGGGCACGCCGACGACGATGGCGTCGAACACCGCCGGGTGGGCCTTCAGCGTGGTCTCGACCTCCTCGGGGAAGATCTTCTCGCCCCCCGAGTTGATGACCACCGTGCCCGCGCCCGAGGACCACGATCGAGCCGTCGTCCTCCACCCGGGCCCGGTCCCCCGGCACCGACCAGCGCACGCCGTCGACGACGGGGAAGGTGCGGGCCGTCTTCTCCGGGTCGCCCCAGTAGCCCAGGGGGATGGCGCCGGTGCGGGCCAGCAGGCCGGTGCCTCCCGGGCCGACGGGACGGAAGTCCTCGTCGAGCACCGCGGTGTCGGCGTCGGCCACCAGGCGGGGGGCCTCCTCGCCCTTGTCGTGGGCGACCCGACCCTGGGGGCCGGTCTCGGAGGCGCCGAAGCGGTTGATCACCCGGGTCTGCGGCAGCAGCTCGCGCAGATCCGGCCTGCACGGACGGCGACAGCACCGCGCCCGAGGAGGAGATCATCTGCAGCTCGGCGAGGTCGTAGGCCCCGCCGTTGCGCTCCAGCTCGTCGGCGATGCGCAGGGCGAGGACGTCGCCGACCAGCTGGATGAGCTGGATGCGCTCCTCGGCCACGAAGGTGAGCGCCCGGGCCGCGTCGAAGTGCCGGTCGCCGTCGAGGAAGAGGGTGCCGCCGGTGAAGAGGGTGGTGAGGGCCGTCCACTGGGCCAGGCCGTGCATGAGGGGGGCCAGGGGCAGACGACGGTCCACGCCGGTCCCCTTCCGGGCCCACGCCCCGATGTCGGCCGGGTCGTCGAGGCGCGGGATGCCGCGCCGGGGGACGCCCGCGCCGCCGACGACGCCGAAGAAGAGGTCCTCGTGGCGCCACATGACGCCCTTCGGCATCCCGGTCGTGCCCCCGGTGTAGAGGAGGTAGATGTCGTCGTTGCTGCGGTCGGGGACCTCGATGCGCTCGGGCGAAGACGCGGCCAGCGCCGCCTCGTACGCCTCGCCCCGGACCAGCACGTGGGGCGGCGGTCCGGCCGCCTCGACCCGGTCGGCCAGGTCCGGCTCGGTCAGGACGACGACCGGCGAGGCGTCGTCGAAGTGGTAGCGGAGCTCCTCGGCCACGTAGCGGTGGTTGAGGTTGATGGGGATCGCCCGCAGCTTGTAGGCGGCGAGCATCGCCTCGAGGTACTCGGTGCCGTTGTGGACGTGGCAGCCGACGGTCGAGCCCGACCCCGACGCCGCAGTCCTGGAGGTGGTGGGCCAGGCGGTTGGCCCGGGCCTCCAGCTCGGCGTGGGTCAGCCGGCGCTCTCCGTGCTCCTCGCTGCGGACGACGACGGCCTCCCGCTCGTCGCCGAGCTCGTCGACCAGGTCCTCCCAGAGATCGGCCAGCTGGTGGGTCACGCTTCTTTCATAGCCCGGTCGGGGCGGTGCCGATTATTCCGGCGGCGCTGAGGCGGGCGAGCTCGTCCTCGCTCAGGCCCAGCTCGCCGCCCAGCACCTCCTGGTCGTGCTCGCCCATCGTCGGGCGCGGGCCGGGTGATCCAGCGCTCGACCGAGGCGTAGCGGAAGGGCAGGCCGGCGAACAGGCGGGGCCCGCACACGGGATGGTCCACCTCCTCGAAGAAGCCCCGGGCCACCAGCTGCGGGTGGGTGCTGATGGTGCGGGGGTCGCGGGCGGCGCCGGCGGGGACCCCGGCGGCGACCAGGGCCTCGACGGTGGGGCCGAGCTCCCGGTCGGCGGCCCAGGCCGCCAGTTCGGCATCGATGAGGTCGTGGGCGGCCCACCGGCCGGCGAGGTCGGCCAGGTCGGACGCCTCGGCCCACGCCGGTCGCCCGACCACGTCGACCAGCTCCACCCACTGCGCGTCGGTCGCCACCGAGAGCGCGAGCCACTGCTCCTCGCCCGCGCAGGCGTAGAGGCCCTGGGGGGCGAAGCCCGGGGCCCGGTTGCCCATGCGTTGGAGCTCGACGCCGTTGGCCGTCCACTCGATGACCTGCTCGGCGGCCACGTTCAGGGCGGCCTCGACCATGGTCGACTCGATGAAGGCGCCCGTGCCCGTGCGCTCCCGCTCCCGCAGGGCGGTGAGCACGGCGAAGGCGGCGTGGGCGCCGGCCAGCGGGTCACACGGCCCCCGGGGGATGCGGGGCTGGTCGTCGACGTGGCCGGTGATCCAGGCCATGCCGGTGACCTGCTCCATGGTCTGGGCGAAGCCGACCCGGTCCCGCCACGGGCCGTCGAGGCCGAAGGCGGGCATGCGGACGAGGACCAGGCCGGGGTTCAGGCCGTGGAGGCGCTCGGGGGTCAGGGCGAAGCGCTCGGCCACCCGGGGGCTGAAGTTCTCCAGCAGGACGTCGGCGTCGGCCAGGAGGCGGTCGAGGAGGTCGCGGCCGTCGTCGGTGGTGAGGTCGAGGGTGATCCCCCGCTTGCCGGTGTTGGCCGACAGGGCGATGGCCGAGCGCTCCCACCACCGGGGCTGGTCCGACGAACAGGCCGCCGGCCATGCGCATGCCGTCCGGCGCCGCGGGTGGCCTCCAGGTGGAGCACGTCGGCCCCCAGCAGGGCCAGCAGGCGCCCGGCCTCCGGCCCCGCCCACCACGCCGTGGCGTCGATGACCCGCACCCCCGCCAGCGGCAGCGCCCGTTCTGGGTGCGCTGCCCCGCGCTCGGGCCACGGGCGGGGATGACCCAGAACGGGGATTCGGTGGTGCCGAGGTCGGGGGCGGGGCGGGTGGTGTCGGCCCGGACGCCGTCGAGGGCGTAGGGGCTGCGGGGCTGGCGGAACGTGCCGGTGGCGTCCTCGACGAAGACGCCCGCGCGCGACGAAGTGGTCGATGTCGGCCACGCCCCGGCCGCTCATGACCGGGGCCACGGGGATGCGCAGGGCCGCGGCCCGCTCGACGATGTCGGCGGTGGTGTGGCGGCTGGTCCAGGGGTGGACGATGGCGTTCCACTCGTCCATCCGGGCGATGCGCTGGCGACGCTGACCCAGTCGGGGTCGTCCAGCAGGTCGGGCCGCTCGATGAGGACCAGGAAGTCGTCGAACTGCTGGCGGGTGTTGGTGTTGAAGCCGACCCAGCCGTCGAGGGTGGGCTCGATCGACGGGACCTCGAGGGTGCGGGCCGGGCCGATGGGCTCGACGCCGATGAGGCTCCACATCAGGTCCAGGAACAGGCTCCCGGCCAAGGTCATCGTCTCCAGCTCGGACGACGTCGACGTGCTCGCCGGGCGCGGCGGCCAGCGCGGCGACCGCGGCGTAGGCCCCGGTCACCCATTCGGCCAGCCGCCCGCCGGCGGCGACCGGCGGCTGGTCCCGGCGGCCCCGGAAGGCGATCGAGCCCGACTCGGCCTGGATGACGAAGTCGGTGGCCGGCCGCCCGGCCCAGGGCCCGGTGGCGCCGTACGGGGTGATCGAGCAGACGGTCGTGCCCTCCGCCCGGAGCCCGTCCCGGTCGATGGACCGGTGGCCGCCCTCGACGACCAGTCGGCTCCCGCTCAGGAGTCGCCTCGAGGTCGGCGCCGTCGGCCACGACCGACGCCTTGCCGGCCGACAGGAACCGGAACAGCGGCCCGGCGTCGCCGGTGGGCGCGCCCGAGGCCGACCAGCGCCCGCAGCGGGTGGCCCTCGGGCGGCTCGACCAGGACCACCTCGGCCCCGGCGTCGGCCAGGAGCTTGGTGGCGTAGGCCCCGGCGATCCCGGTGGTGAGGTCGACGACCCGGTGGCCCTCCAGCCAGCCCGTCACGCGAGGCCGTAGAGGGCGGCGGCGTTGTCGTGCAGGACCTTCGCCAGCACGTCGTCGCTCAGCCCGCCCAGGGCCTCGGTGGCGTAGTCCCGGGGCCGCTGGGCCGGCGTGCGGGGACCCGGGTGCTGGCAGGTCGGGTGGGGGAAGTCGGTCTCGTAGAGGATGTTGTCCGGGTAGCGCTCGATGGCCCCGAGGGCGGCCGACCGCTCGAACCAGAAGCAGGCGTACACCTGCCGGCGGAAGTACTCCGACGGCAGCAGGTCGTACTCGGGGTGCTCGACGCCGATGCCGCCGTTGCGCCACTGCCAGTCGAAGGCCTCCAGCACGCCGGGCAGCCAGCCCACCCCCGACTCCACCGAGACGAAGCGGACGTCGGGGAAGCGGTGGCACACGCCGCCGAAGAACAGGTCGCCCAGGCAGCGCATGTTGTCGAGGATCATCATGGCCGACTCCTTGCCGAGGTTGGCCTGCAGCCCGATGCCCCCGACGTCGTCCATGAGGTTGCCCAGGCCCCCGCCGCCGATGTGGAAGCTGACCGACAGGCCGGTGTCCCGGGCCGCGGCCCAGATCGGGTCCCAGTGCGTCGAGCCCAGCGGCGGCTCGTCGTAGTTCTGGGGCTGGCTGCACATGTTCACGGCCCGGTGGCCCATGGCGGCGGCCCGCTCGATCTCGGCCACGGCGAACTCGATGTCCCAGAACGGCGTGGCCACGACGGGCAGGAGGCGGTCGGGGTCGGCCGAGCACCACTCGGTGAGGAAGTCGTTGTAGGCCCGCACGCTGGCGGCCACGACCTCCCGGTCGCCGAGGCGGAGGAAGAAGCCGTTCCCGAAGCCCCCGACGTTCGGGTAGAGGACCTGGGCCTGGATCCCCTCCTGGTCGAGGAAGGCCAGCCGGGCCTCGGCGTCGTAGGCCGCCGGCGGGATCTCGCTGAAGTCCTTGGGCATGTCGGGGATGACCCCGTCGTAGCCCGCCATCGAGTAGGCGCCGGGCGCGCCGATGAACTGGTCGCCGGCCACCCACAGGTCCAGGCCGCCCTGCGCACGATCCGTGGCACCTGGTCCTGCATGGCCGCCGGGACCCGCGAGGTCCACAGGTCGGGCGGCTCGGTCAGGTGGGTGTCGACGTCGATGACGGCGAAGCGGTCGAACAGATCGGTCATGGCGGTCCCCCTCGGCCGCGACGCTAGTGATCCGGCCGAGACCCCGACCGGTTCTGGCTGCCCGATCGCTCCGGTCAGGGGCGGAGGATCAGGAGCCAGAAGCGAGACTGTGGAGTCATCGGACGCGCCGCTGGTCGGGATCACGACGTACCCGCCGAACGCGGCGGACCGGTACGAGCTGCCGCAGGAGTACGTGGCCGCGGTGCGGCGGGCGGGGGCGATCCCGGTCCTGATCGCGCCCGGTGAGGCCCGGCTCGACGACCTGCTCGACCGGCTGGACGGCGTGGTGCTGGCCGGCGGGGGCGACATCGACCCGACCCGCTGGGGCGGCGAGCCCCACCCCACGATCGAGTTCGTGGACCCGGCCCGGGACGACCTGGAGCTGGACCTGGCCCGGCGGGTGCTCGACGAGGGCGTCCCCACGCTGGCCATCTGCCGGGGCCTGCAGGTCGTCAACGCCGCCCTCGGCGGGACGCTGCACCCCCACCTGCCCGAGGCCTTCGACGACCGACGATCCCGCACCGCCAGGAGCCGAAGTGGTCCCACACCCACGAGATCGAGCTCGACGCCGGGCTCGCTGGTCGCCGAGACCATGGGCGCCGACGCTCGTCGAGCCCGGCCGGCTGGCACCACCAGGCCATCGACCGGCCCGGGGACCGGCCTGGCGGTCACCGGATGGTCGCCCGACGGGGTGATCGAGGCCGTCGAGCTGGCCGGCCACCCGTGGCTGGTGGCCGTGCAGTGGCACCCGGAGATGACCGCGGCCGATGATCAGACCCAGCAACGGCTCTTCGACGGCCTCGTCGAGGCCATCGCGGAGACAGGACTGACCACATGCGACTGGACGGGAAGGTGGCCCTCATCACGGGCGCGGCGTCGGGCATCGGGCTGGAGACGGCCCGGCGCTTCGCCGCCGAGGGGGCGGCGGTGGTCTGCGCCGACCTCGACGGCGAGGGCGCCGAGCGCACCGCGGCCGAGCTGACCGAGGCCGGCGGTCGGGCCACCGGGCTCGCCGCCGACGTGTCCTCCGCGGCCGACGCCGAGCGCGATGGTGGCCGTGGCCGAGGAGACCTACGGCGCCCTCCACGTCGCCTTCAACAACGCCGGGATCATGCTGGGCGCCGACGGCGACGCCGAGTCGACCGACGAGGACGTCTGGGACACGACCATGGCCGTGAACCTCAAGGGCGTGTTCCTGGGCTGCAAGCACCAGATCCCGGCGCATGCGCCGGGCCGGCGGCGGCTCGATCATCAACACCGCCTCGTTCGTCGCCCTCATGGGGGCGGCCACCCCGCAGATCGCCTACACCGCGTCCAAGGGCGGGGTCCTGGCCATGACCCGGGAGCTGGCCGTCATCCACGCCCGGGAGGGCATCCGGGTCAACGCCCTCTGCCCCGGCCCGCTGCGCACCGAGCTGCTGATGAAGTTCCTCGACACCGACGAGAAGAAGCAGCGCCGCCTGGTCCACATCCCCATGGGCCGCTTCGGCGAGGCCAAGGAGATGGCCGACGCCGCCCTCTTCCTGGCCTCCGACGAGTCCAGCTTCACCACCGGCACCGAGTTCGTCGTCGACGGCGGCATCACCGCCGCCTACGTCACGCCGGAGTAGTACCGCCAGGCGATGCCCGACGGCTCCGCACGAGGAGCGCCGGCCCCTCGATCGGACAGACGCGGCCGCAGCCAGCGGTCCGGCCCGAGGAGCGGGGGCACGATCGACGAGTCCGAGGTGGGCGTAGTGCCCCTGGAAGCGAGGTGGGCGTAGTGCCCCTGGAAGCACTGCCCGGGCCCGACGGGCGGATGCGTGCGCCTGGCCCGGGGAGCTGCCGGACTACGTCGCCTACCACGACGACGAGTGGGGCCAGCCCGTCCACGACGACCGGCGGCTGTTCGAGAAGCTCTGCCTGGAGGGGTTCCAGTCCGGGCTGTCCTGGCTGACGATCCTGCGCAAGCGGGAGAACTTCCGGGCGGCCTTCGCCGACTTCGACCCCGCGGTCGTGGCCGGCTACGACGAGCCCGAGATCGAGGCGCTGCTGCAGGACGCCGGGATCATCCGCCACCGGGGGAAGATCGAGGCCACCATCAACAACGCCGCCCGGGCCCTGGAGCTGATCGAGGAGTGCGGCTCCCTCGACACCTACCTCTGGTCCTGGCAGCCGACCGAGCGGGAGCCCGACGTGAAGGACCCGTCCTCGGACGTTCGTCGGCCAGCACCGCCACCTCGACCGCGCTGAGCAAGGACCTCAAGAAGCGGGGCTGGAAGTTCGTCGGCCCCACCACCGTCTACGCCTTCATGCAGGCCATGGGCCTCGTCGACGACCACGTCGAGGGCTGCGAGTGGCGCCGCTCCTGAGCCGAGCGCGAAACGCGCCACCGACAATCCCCCCATGGCCGATCTCCCTGAAGGGCTCCTGGACGCGCTCGCCGCCGCGGTCGGGGCCGACAACCTGCGCACGGGCGCCGACGTCAACGAGGACCACAGCCACGACGAGGCCCTGACCGTGGGCTGGCGGCTGCCCGACGCCGTCGTCCTGCCCACCACGACCGCGCACGTGGCCGCCGTGCTCCGCCTGGCCGCCGAGCACCGGGTGCCGGTGACGCCCCGGGGCAGCGGCACCGGGCTGTCGGGCGCCTGCGTGCCCACCGACGGCGGCATCGTCGTCGCTTCGAGGCAGATGAACCGGGTGCTGGAGATCGACACCGAGAACCACGTGGCCGTGGTCCAGCCCGGCGTCACCCTGGAGCAGCTCAACGCCGAGCTGGCCCCGCACGGCTTCTTCTACCCGGTGTCCCCCGGCGAGAACTGCGCCTCCCTCGGGCGGCAACGTGGCCACCAACGCCGGCGGCATGCGGGCGGTGAAGTACGGCGTCACCCGCCACCACGTCCTCGGCCTGGAGGCGGTCCTGCCCGGCGGCGAGGTCATCCGCACCGGCGGCAAGCTGGTGAAGACCTCGGCGGGCTACGACCTCACCCAGCTCCTCGTCGGCTCCGAGGGGACCCTGGCCGTGGTCACCGAGGTGACGGTGAAGCTCCAGCCCAAGCTGGACCACCGCAGCACCCTGCTCGTCCCCTTCGCCACCCTCGACGAGGTGGCCCACGCCGTGCCCCGCATCGTGGGCAGCGGCGTCGGGCCCCTGATGACCGAGTACATCGACCTGGTCACCATGGCCGGGCATCACCGAGGCCGCCGGCCTCGACCTCGGCCTGCCCCAGGAGATCAAGGACGCGGCGCTGGCCTACCTGGTCGTCGCCCTCGAGGCCCGGCGGGAGGAGCAGCTCGACGCCGACACCGCCGAGGTGGCCGAGCTGGTCACCGAGCTCGGTGCCCTCGACGTCTACGTCCTGCCCCCGGGCGCGGCCACCCAGCTCATCGAGGCCCGGGAGAAGGCGTTCTGGGTGGCCAAGGCCAACGGCGCCAACGACATCGTCGACACCGTCGTGCCCCGGGCGTCGATCCCCGCCTTCCTGACCGCGGTCGCCGACCTGGCCGCGGCCCACGACGCCTGGGTGGTCGGCTGCGGCCACGCCGGGGACGGCAACGTCCACCTGTCGATCTTCCAGGCCGACGACGACGTCCGGCTCCACCCTGCTCAAGGCCATCTTCCGCACGGCGGTCGACCACGGCGGCGCCATCTCCGGCGAGCACGGCATCGGCACGCGAGAAGCAGAAGTACTTCCTCGACCTCGAGGACCCGGCCAAGCTGGCCCTCATGCGGCGGATCAAGGCCGCCTTCGACCCCGACGGGATCCTCAACCCGGGCACCCTGATCGACGCCGACCCCGGAGGCCGCCCGATGAACGGCGCCCAGTCCCTCATCCGCACGCTGGTCGACAGCGGCGTGACCGCCTGCTTCGCCAACCCGGGCACCTCGCGAGATGCACTTCGTCAAGGCGCTGGACGACGTCCCCGAGATGCGGGGCGTGCTCGCCCTGTTCGAGGGCGTGGCCACCGGAGCGGCCGACGGGTACGGCCGCATGGCCGACCACCCGGCCGCCACGCTCCTGCACCTGGGCTCGGGCCTGGCCAACGGCTCGGCCAACCTCCACAACGCCCGTCGGGCGGCCACGCCGATGGTCAACATCGTCGGGGACCACGCCACCCACCACAAGCGCTTCGACGCCCCGCTCGACTCCGACATCGAGGCCTCGGCCGGGACGACCGCCGGCTGGCTGCGCACCTCCGCCCGGCCCGAGGACATCGCCCGCGATGCCGCCGAGGCCGTGGCCGCCGCCTTCGGCCCGCCGGGCCAGATCGCCACGCTGATCCTGCCCGCCGACGTGTCCTGGTCCGATGCCACCGGCCCCGCGGCCCCGGTCGCCCCCGTCGGGCCGGGCCGACGTCGACGACGCCCGCATCGCCGACGCGGCGACGATCCTGCGCTCCGGCGAGCCGACGGCTCTGCTCGTCGGCGGCTCGGTCACCCGCGAACGGGGGCTGGTCGCCGCCAGCCGGGTCGCTCAGGCCACCGGGGCCAAGCTCCTCGGCGAGACCTTCCCGGCCCGCATCGAGCGGGGCGCCGGTCGCCCCGACCTGGAGCGGCTGGCCTACCTGGCCGAGTTCATCGAGATGCAGCTCAGCGGCATCCGCCACCTGGTGCTGGTCGACACCCGCTCCCCGGTGTCCTTCTTCGCCTACCCGGGCAAGGCCAGCGACCTCGTCCCCGAGGGCTGCGAGGTGCACACCCTGGCGGCCCCCGGCGAGGACGCCGTCGGCGCCCTGGAGGCCCTCGCCGACCTGATCGGGGCCCCCACAGACGGCGCGGTCCTGACCCCCGCCGGTCGGCCCGAGATCCCGACCGGCGATCTCGACGCCGGGAAGGTGGCGGCCGTCGTCGGCGCCCTGCTCCCGGAGGGGGCGATCGTGGTCGACGAGGCCCAGACGGCCGGCATCTACACGCCCGCCACGACCGCCGGCGCGCCCCAGCACGACTGGCTCACCCTCTGTGGCGGAGCCATCGGCATGGGCATCCCCCTGGCCACCGGCGCCGCCGTGGCCTGCCCCGACCGCCGGGTCCTGAACCTCGAGGCCGACGGCAGCGCGATGTACACGCTGCAGGGCCTCTGGACCCAGGCCCGGGAGGGCCTGGACGTCACGACCATCGTCTACAACAACGGCTCCTACGCCATCCTCAACATGGAGATGGGTCGGGTCGGCGCCGAGCCCCCCGGCCCCACCGCCACGAGCCTCCTGGACATCTCCCGCCCCGACCTGAGCTTCGTCTCCCTGGCCGAGGGCCTCGGCGTCCCCGCCGTCCGCGTCGACAACGCCGGCGCCCTCCACACCGAGCTGGCCAAGTCCCTCCACGAGCCCGGCCCCAGGCTCATCGAAGCCATGGTCCCGTCCGGCTTCTGACCCCATCCACCAGCTTCTGGCACCGGATTCCTGCCCGCCTGCGTGGGAATCCGGGGCCAGAACGACGGGGATATAGGTCGGGGCGACCGCCGGGTCGCCGTGGTGGACCACGTCGAGGTGGTCAGCACCCGGGACGCGACCCGGCCGGCCCACGCGGGGCCGGCCGGATCGGGGATGGTTGGGAGGTCAGGGTCAGGTGAAGACGCTGGCGCCGCCCGGGCCCACGAGGAGCCCGATCACGATGAGGGCGACACCCCACAGGACCTCCTTGCGCAGGAGGGCCATGATGCCGGCGATCACGAGGACCGCGGCGAGGATGAACAGGAGCAGGGTCATGACGGAGGTTCCTTTCGTGCCGTCGTTGCGTGGTTAGCTACCCGTCCAGGGGATGGTCAGAACCCAGGAGGGGCAACACGCCGCACGCCCCGCCTCCGGCCCTGCCGACACGTCACGGATAGCCTCGGCGGATCGCTTCCGTCGACCGCGCGCCTTGGCAATCGGTGCTGGACCGCCTGACCGTCGCGAGCATCATCGCTGACCGCGACGGCACGATCCTGTACGCCAACGACGCCGTCACCGCACTCCTCGGCTGGACCACGGCCGACCTGGTGGGCGAGCCGGTCACCATCCTCGTGCCCCGCCGCCTGCTCGCTGCTCACCGCTCCGGGTTTCGCGCGCTGGGCCGTCGACGGTGGTGCGCTCGACGGGCGCTACCTGCGCCTGCCGGCGCTGAGCGCCAGGGGCGATGAGGTGCCCGTCGGTGCGGTGATGAGCCCGGTCGCCGGGGCCGACGGCCAGGACCACGTACTCGCGCTGATCCGCCCCCGAGACGCCCCGCACGAGGCAGTGAACGCGGTCGCCCTCGAGCTCATCAGCGAACTGGCCCAGGAGCAACCCGTGGCCGAGGCCGTCGGCGGCCTGCTCCGGGTCATCGGCGAGCGGCTCGACTGGGACCTCACGAACCTCTGGGTCGTGGACGACGACTGGGGCGCTCTCCGGGTGCTCGGCATGTGGAGCGCTCCCGACCAGGACCACAGCCCGTTCCAGGCCGCGACCCGCGAGACGACCTTCACGCCGGGCACGGGCCTGGCCGGAGAGGTCTGGGCCAGTGGTGTGTCGCGCTCCATCGAGCACCTCGACGAGCACCCGGAGTTCCTGCGGCGGAAGGCCGCCCGGGCGTCGGGCCTGCGCACCGGTTTCGCCTTCCCGATCGAGCACGACGGCCGAGTCGTGGGCGTGATCGACATGTTCCGGACCCGGCCCGAGCCGATCGACGTCGAGCACGTCGCCGTGCTGGCCGGCATCGGGGAGCACCTGGGGCACTACCTGGATCGCGTCCGGCGCCAGGAGCGGGAGCGCCGGGCCGAGGACCGGCTCCGCCTCATCGCCACCGGCAACGAGCTGCTCGCCCGCTGGCTGGACTACCCGGCACCCCTCCACGACGTCTGCGCCCTCCTCGTGCCGGAGGTGGCGGAGGTCTGCGTCATCGATCTCGTCCGGGACACCCACCTCGAACGGGTGGGCCAGGCCTACGCCGACCCGCTCTACGAGGCCGACGTCGACCGGCTCGGTGAGCTGGTCCCCCTGGACACCATCCAGGCCGGGCCCGTCGCCGTGGTCCGCACGGGCGAGACCGTCCACTACGCCGACGTCGACGTCGATGCGCTGGCGGCCGGCCTACCCGGAGAGATCCCGGCGGACCTGCTGGGCCGGCTGGCCCCGGTGTCGACCCTCATCGTCCCGCTGATCGGCCGGGGTGTGGTGGTGGGCACCCTCAGCCTCGCCCGCCGAGGCGGTCGCTTCGACGACGACGACCGTCGCTTCGCCGAGGAGCTGGGTCGCCACGTCGGACTCGCCGTGGCCAACGCCGCCCTCTTCGAGCGGGAACGGGCCGTGGCCGAGGCCCTCCAGCAGAGCCTCCTGCCGCCCCGCATGCCCGAGGTCCCCGGCCTGGAGATCGCCTGTCGCTACGAGCCGGGCGGCACCCGGTTGGTCGTCGGCGGCGACTTCTATGACCTCTTCGAGGTCGAGGAGGGCTGCTGGATCGCCCTGGTGGGTGACGTGTGCGGCACCGGGGCCGAGGCCGCGGCCATCACCTCCCAGGTCCGCTACTCGGCCCGAGCCATGGCGTCGCACGTCGACAGCCCGGCCGAGCTGCTGGCCGAGATCAACACCGCGCTGCTCGAACGGGGCGACACCCGTTTCTGCACCGCTCTGGTCGCGCGGCTCACGCCGGGTCCCGACGGCATAGCGGTGACCCTGGCCAACGGCGGTCATCCGCCGCCCGTGCTGATCAGTCAGTCGGGCACGCGTCTGGTTGACTGCACCGGGACGCTCCTGGGCATCTACTCCGACACCGTCCACGACGAGGTCGAGCTGGTCCTGGCCCTCGGGGAGTCCCTGGCGCTCTACACCGACGGCGTCATCGAGACCCGTGACGCAGGAGGCGAGATGCTGGGCGAGGACCGACTGGTGGAGATGCTCGACGCGTGCGTCGACGAGCACGCCGAGAAGACCGCAGAGCAACTCGTCCAGGCCGCGGTCGACCACGCCGCGTTCGCCCCGGCCGACGACATCGCCGTGCTCGTCCTCCGCCACATATGACCGAACCCACAACCGAGGACGAGACGAACGGGTCCGGAGGGTCTCGCCGGTTCCTGGTCGTGATCGCCGTCGTGGTCGTCATCGTGGCCGCGGTGGTCGCCGTGGTCGTGCTGACCGGGGACGACGAGACCGATTCGCCCTCGACGACGGCGGCCACCGACCTCCCGGCCGAGGACGACAAAGAGGACGAGGACGGGGACGAGGCCGCGGTCGACGACGCCGTGGTCGGTGAGGACACCGTGGGCGACCCCTATGCCCCCGAGAGCGGGGCCACGGGCTACGACGCCCTGCACTACGACGTCGTCTTCACCTACGACCCCGAGGCGCGGGGGCTCGACGGGGTGACGACCATGACGGCGCAGGCCGACGAGCCGCTGGCCGGCTTCTCCGTCGACCTCTACGAGCTGGACATGGACGAGGTCACCGTCGACGGCGAGCCGGCCGAGTTCGAGACCGACGGGCGGGACGTCCGCATCACCCCGCCGAACCGATCGCCGCGGGCGAGGAGTTCGTCACCGAGATGACCTACTCCGGGGTCCCCGAGCCGGTGATCAGCGCCGGGTTCCCCACCGGCTGGCTGACGACCGACGAGGGCGGGGTCTACGTCATCGGCGAGCCCGACGGCGGCGCCACGTGGTTCCCGAGCAACGACCACCCGTCCGACAAGGCCACCCTGGCCCTCGAGGCCACGGTCCCCCGGGGTTGGGTCGTGGCCGCCAACGGGGCCTTCGAGGGCCGACGCCGTGACGGCGCCGCCGTCACCTGGGCCTGGTCCGAGGACGACCCCATCGCCACCTACCTGGTCACCGTGGCCATCGACCAGTTCCGGATCGTCGAGGAGGAGACCGACAGCGGCCTGCCCCTCGTCAGCTTCTACCCCGAAGCGGACGCCGATCGCCTGACCGAGGCCTTCGCCGACGCCGGGGACATGATCGAGGCCTTCGAGGAGGCCTTCGGGCCCGTACCCGTTCGACGAGTACGGGGCCATCGTCATCCCCGAGCAGCTCGGCTACGCGCTCGAGACCCAGACCCGTTCGACGTTCGGCATCGACGTCGCGTCCATCGACGAGTTCCAGGCCCACGAGCTGGCCCACCAGTGGTTCGGCGACTCCATGACCCCGCAGCGGTGGGAGGACATCTGGCTCAACGAGGGCTTCGCCACCTACGCCGAGATGCTCTGGTCGGAGGCCTCCGAGCCGGGCTACGACATCGACGCCGACGCCGAGTCACCGGCGGGACGACCTGGCCCAGTTCGACGAGGACCCGATCCTGGATCCGGGCGTCGACCGCTGGTTCTCCGAGGCCGTCTACCAGCGCGGCGGCCTCACCCTCCACGCCCTCCGCCGCACGGTCGGCGACGAGGACTTCTTCGAGATCCTGCAGACCTGGACGGCCGACCACCGGCACGACAACGTGACCACCGACGACTTCATCGCCCTCGCCGAGGAGGTCAGCGGTGAGGAACTGGACGACCTCTTCGAGGCCTGGCTGGAGGACGACGAGATCCCCGCGCTGCCCTGACCGCGCGAGGCTGCCCCTGACGGACGAGCCCAGGGGGGTGGCGATGACGGGACGGTTGGACGGACGGGTCGCGGTCGTGACCGGCGCGGGGGACGGCATCGGCCGGGCCGTCGCCGGGCGCTTCGCGGCGGAGGGCGCCCGGGTACTGGTGGCCGAGCTCGACGCCGACAAGGGCGCCGCGGCGGCCGACGCGCTGGGGGCCCAGGCCCGCTTCCTGCGCACCGACGTGTCCCGCAAGGAGGACGTCCTGGCCATGGTGGCCGACGCCGTCGACACCTGGGGCTCCATCGACGTCCTCGTGAACAACGCGTGGGGCGGCGGGCGCCTGAGCAAGGTGGAGAACAAGAGCGACGAGCTCTTCGCGCACGGCTTCGGGGTCGGGTTCTACGGCCCGGTCTGGGCCATGCAGGCCGCCTTCCCCCACATGCGGGACCAGGGCTACGGCCGCATCATCAACCTCTGTTCGCTCAACGGGGTCAACGCCCACATCGGCACCGCCGAGTACAACTCGGCCAAGGAGGCGCTGCGGGCCCTCACCCGGACCGCGGCCCGGGAATGGGCGCCCCACGGCATCACCGCCAACGTCATCTGCCCTGGCGCCAAGACGGCGGCGTCCCGGGCGGTGTTCGCCGAGCACCCCGAGCTGGAGCAGATGGCCGACAGCGCCAACCCGATGGGCCGCCTCGGCGACCCCGACGACGGACATCGCCCCGGTGGCCCTGTTCCTGGCCTCCGAGGACTGTCGCTACCTCACCGGCAACACGCTCTTCGTGGACGGCGGCAGCCACATCAACGGCTCGCCCTGGGCCCCCGAGCTGCCCGACGACTGACCGCTGACGCCGGCGACGCCGGTGTGAGAAGCTGCGAACGGAATCGGCGCTGGGGAGGACGCGGTGTTCAAACGGATCGTGGTCGGGGTCAATCAAGCATCGACGGCCACGCTGGCGGCTGAACGGGCCCTGGAGCTCGGAGCGCTCACCGGAGCGGAGGTCCACCTCGTGTGCGCCCTGGGAGCCACGCCCCGAGGGGAACCGCTCTCGGGCATGGTGCTCGGCGCCGCGCTCGCCGGCGGGGCGCAACCCTCCGGTGGGCCCCGGCAGGGCGACGCCCGGACCCACGCCGAGCACTTCCTCGCCCGGCTGGACCGGTCGTCAACTGCCCAGACCCGCCGTCACGTGCTTCCCGGCGAGGCGGCGGAGGTGATCCTGCAGGTGGCCGGAGAGGTCGCTGCCGACCTCATCGTGGTCGGCAGCAAGGGCATGCACGGGGCCCGCCGCGTGCTGGGCAGCACGCCCAACACCATCAGCCACCAGGCCAACTGCTCGGTCCTCATAATCCAGACGACCTGATCCCGACCGGCCACCCCCGGTGGCGCCCGGCGTGGGACCGGCGTCATAAGCCACCGGGTGCGCGGTCAGGTCACTCCATGGGGACGGCGTCCGGCGACGGCGGTGGCGCAGACGGCGGGGCGGGCCCTGGACCAGACCGGAGGCATGGTCGCCCTCGCCGCCGAGGGATTCCGGCGCACGTGGGACATCCGCTCCTGGTGGCGGGAGTGGCTCGACCAGTGCTGGTTCCTGGCCCGGGTCACCACCCTGCCCGTGCTCCTCATCGCCATTCCGCTCGGGGCCACCATCTCCCTGCAGGTCGGTCAGCTGGCCCGCCAGCTCGGCGCCCAGTCGGCGACCGGCTCCGCCGTGGTCCTGGCCATCGTCCGTGAGGTCGCCCCGGTCGCCACCGCCCTCCTGATCGCCGGGGCCGGCGGCTCGGCCATGTCGTCCGACATCGGCTCCCGCAACATCCGCGACGAGCTCGCGGCCATGTCCGTCATGGGCGTGAACCCCATCCACCGCCTGGTCACGCCGCGACTCTGGGCGGCCTCCAGCGTCGGCATGATGCTGGTGTCGATCGTGATCTTCTCCGGCGTGGCCGGGGGCTACTTCTTCAACGTCGTGCTCCAGGGCGTGACCCCGGGCGCCTACTTCGAGGGCGCCACCTCGCTGCTGCAGCTCTCGGACCTGATCGCCTCGCTGGTCAAGGCCTGGGTCTTCGGCTTCATCGCCGCCATCGTCGCCACCCACAAGGGCATGAACTGCGAACGGGGGCCGGCGGGGGTGGGTCGGGCCGTCAACCAGTCGGTCGTCATGACCTTCCTGCTCATCTTCGTCGCCAACTACGTGATGACGACGCTCTACTTCGTCCTCGTCCCGGCGAAGGTCTGAGCCGTGGCCGTCGTCACCGCCCTTCCCCGCTACCCCGGCGAGATCGCCCGGTCGGTCCGAGACCTGCTGGCCGAGTTCGGCCGCCACCTCGTCTTCGACGCCAAGGTGATGCGGAGGGTCGTCACCGACATCGTGTTCCGCCTCCGGTGGCGCCGGGAGGTGGCCGAGCAGGTCAGCAACATCGCCGTCGGCTCCGGCGCGTGGATCTTCGGCGCGGGCATGGTGTTCGTGGTCTTCGCCATGTCGTTCTTCACCGGCGGCACGGTGGGCCTGCAGGGCTTCAAGGGCCTCGAGCAGATCGGGGCCGAGTCCTTCACCGGCCTGGTCGGCAGCTTCGCCAACGTTCGCGAGGTGACGCCGCTGATCGCGGCCACCGCCCTGGCCGCCCAGGTGGGCGCCGGCTTCACCGCCGAGATCGGCGCCATGCGCATCAGCGACGAGATCGACGCCCTCGAGGTGATGTCGGTGCCACCGCTCTCTTTCCTGGTGGCCACCCGGGTCACGGCCACCCTGCTCGCCCTGGCCCCGATCTACCTCCTCTCGCTGATGGCCAGCTTCTTCGCCACCAAGCTGGTCACGACCGAGCTCTTCGGCCTCTCACCGGGGGTCTACGACTACTACTTCCGCCTCTACCTGCCCCTGATCGACATCGTCTACAGCGTCATCAAGATGGTCGTCTTCACGATCGTCGTCACGCTCATCCACTGCTACTACGGCTACCACGCCACCGGCGGGCCGGCCGGCGTGGGCGTGGCCGTCGGTCGAGCCATCCGGGCCTCGATCGTCACCATCGTCGTCCTCAACTTCGGGCTGTCGCTGCTCTTCTGGGGTGACGGCAGCACCGTGACCCTGACCGGGTGAGCGCTCGATGATGCGCCGGTCCCGCCTCCTCGACAGCGAGCAGTGGACGGTCAACCACCAGGCCGTCCTCGGCCTCTTCAGCCTCCTCGCCCTCGGCGTGATCTGCACGTTCGGGGTGAAGATGGCGTTCGGCGGCTTCGACGCCGGCTACGACCTCACCGCCAGCTTCGAGGGCGCCGGGCAGAACCTCGACCGCGAGTCCGTGGTCAAGTTGCGCGGCGTCGACGTGGGTCGGGTGGAGAGCATCGACCTCGGCGACGACGACCGGGCCGTCGTGCAGATGCGCATCGATCCCGACGTCGAGGTCCCCCGCAGCGCCGGTCGCGGTGATCCGGCCCATCTCCATCTTCGGGCCGAAGTTCATCGACCTGATCCCCGGCTCCGGCGAGGGGGAGGGCCCGTTCCTCGCCGACGGCGACGAGATCGAACGGACCCGCCCGGCCCTGGAGCTGGGGGACATCCTCGGCGAGGCGTCCGAGCTCCTGGAGGCCGTCGACGCGCAGGACGTGACCACGGTCCTGCACACGTTGGCCGAGGGCGTGGACGGCCTCGACCAGGAGATGAGCGACTCGATCACCAACGGCCAGGTGGTCCTCGACTCGATGGTCGCGAGCAGCGACGACCGCAACGCGCTGCTGTCGGACCTGGCCCTCCTGGCCGACGAGCTCGCCGACCGGGGTGACACGGTCGTCGGCATCGGCGCCAACACCCACGAGGCCCTGCCGACGCTCACCGAGCACGAGGACGACTTCGCCGGGCTCCTGGAGGCGACGAGTGAGCTGTCCTCGGAGCTCGCCGGGGTCGTCGACGCCAACCGCGACGTCCTCGGGCCCGCCGCCGACGGTGGCGCGAACCTGTCCGCCGTCACCGCCGACGACCTGCGCGGCGTCGTGGCCTACATCGAGTTCGTCAACGCCTACGGCGGCGTCCTCAGCCAGGTCATCCGCTACCCCGTCGCCGGCGAGGCCTTCGTCGCCGCCACCCAGCAGTTCCTCCTGGGCTCGGACCCCTGCCAGGCCCTCGTCGATGTCCCCGGGTGTCAGGCCCCGGCAATCGACCCCGGCCCCGCGGCGGCAGGTCGATGAAGGGCACCATCGTCCGCTTCGGCCTCTTCGCCGCGCTCACCCTCGGCCTGACCGCGTTCATCGGCGCCCAGATCGCCAAGATCCAGCTGGGCGACACCTACCAGGTGGAGGCCACCTTCGACGACGTGTCCGGCCTGAGTGACGGCGACGACGTGAAGGTCGCCGGGGTCAAGGTGGGCCAGGTGTCCGGCATCGACACGACCGAGGACGGCTCGGCCCGGGTCACGCTGTCCCTCGACGAGGCGGTCCACATCCCGACCGACTCCGAAGCCGCCGTGCGCTGGCGCAACCTCCTCGGCCAGCGCGTGGTGTACCTGTACCCGGGCGAGGCCGAAGGCGCCCTGGGTGACGGCGACGAGGTGGAGCGCACCCGCTCCGTGGTCGACATCGGGGCGCTCATCGACAACCTGGGCGGGGTGGTCGGCGCCGTCGATCCCGCACAGTTCAACTCGCTGGTGACCGCCATCGGCGGAGCCCTGGATGGCAACGAGGCCCGGGTCACCGAGCTCCTCGACGGCGCCGGTTCCCTCCTCACCGTGCTGGCCGAGCGGGACGAGACGATCGGCGGCCTGCTGGAGGACTTCGACACGGTCTCGGCCGCGCTGGCCGGCCGGGACCGCCAGGTCCGCACCATGGTCGAGAACCTCACCCTGCTCACCGAGGCCTTCGCCGAGAACGAGGACCTGGTCGACAGCACCCTCGCGGAGCTCGGCGGCTACTCCAGCTCGTTGCGGCGGGTCCTCACCGACAACGAGGCCGAGCTGCTGGCCATCGTCGGCAGCCTCGCCCAGGTCACCGACATCGCCAGCGACCGCATCGACTCGGTCGAGTCGGCCCTGGCCAACCTCCCCGAGGCCCTCAACTCCCTCTTCCAGGTCACCAACCGGGGCGAGTTCATCACCCAGCAGGCCCTCTGCTTCTCCACCGGACCGCCCCCGTGTCCGACCCCGATGACCACCGGCCCGGCCACGGTGCTGAGCGGGCCGGCCGCAGTGGTCGCCCTCGGGCCGGACAACATCCAGCCCGGCTCCGGGGTCGGCCCGCTCGGCGGCCTGCCCGGGCTCGAGGACGTGACGCCGTGAGCCGCGCCGGAGAGGTCCTGGGCCACCTGGTCCCACCGCCGTTCACCGACATGAACAAGCGGGCCCTCGGCGTGGTCGCCATCGCCCTCATCGCCGCCGTCTGCTTCGCCGCCTTCGCCGTCGGCACCCTCGACCTCCTCGAGCACCGCTACCGCATGAGCGCCGTCCTGCCCGACGCGGCCGGCCTCGACGCGGGCTCGCCCGTCCGCCTCGCCGGCGTGGACGTCGGCGAGGTCACCGGGCTCACCCCCGATCGGGAGCGGGGCCAGATCGTGGTCAGCTTCGAGGTCGACGACGACGTGCACCTCGGGCCGGACACCACCGCCGACGTGGCCCTGTCGACGCTGCTCGGCGGGGAGTACATCCGTCTCGGCCGCGTGGCGGGGACCCCCGCGTTGGCCGACCAGCCCGTCGAGGAGCGCCGCATCCCGCTGGAACGGACCTCGGTGCCCCACAGCGTCAACCAGACGTTCAACGAGGCCACCGACGTCGTCCAGGCCCTCGACACGACCGCGGTGAACGAGATGGTGCGCACCTTCGCCGACATCGCCACCGACAGCGGCCCCCGCCTCGAGCGCGTCCTCAGCGGCCTGGAGGACGTGGCCCGGGCCTTCAACGACCGCGAGGCCGTGGTCGGCGACCTGCTGGAGAACAGCCAGCGCCTCACCGACACGCTGGCCGAGAAGGACGCGACGATGCTCCGCCTGATCGACGCCAGCGAGGTGGTGCTCGACCAGATCAGCGCCCGCCGGGACGAGCTGGCCGCCGTGCTCGGGGACGGCTCGGCCGTGGTCAACACCATGAGCCGGGTCCTGACCCAGCGCCGGGCCGAGCTCGACCGGATCCTCAACGACCTCGACCTCGTCACCGACGTGGTGGCGGAGCGCCAGGAGGACGTCGACACCATCCTCTCCTGGGCCGGCCCGACCTTCGACCAGGTGTCCGCCATCGGCTCCCACGGCCCGTTCATCGACGTGCTGCCCACCGCCCTCGGCCCCGACGTCATCGGCACCCTCGCCGCGCTGTACCCGCAGCTCGGCCTCGACGGGAGCCCGTCGCCGTGAGCACCCGTCGACGCCGGACGACCCGGCTCCTGGCGGTCGGCCTGCTCACCGCCCTCGTGGCGGGCGGCTGCTCGGTGTTGCGGCGGCGGTGGCCGAAGGGGCCGAGGACTACCGCATGACCCTCTACTTCGAGCGGGCGGTGGCCCTCTACCCCGAGTCGCGGGTCCAGGTCATGGGCCTCGACGCCGGCCGCGTCCTGGACGTCGTCCCGGAGGGTGAGCACGTCCGGGTCGAGATCGAGGTCGACGGCGACGTGCCCGTCCCCGCCGACGTCCAGGCCGCGGTCGTCCCCCTGTCCCTCATCGGTGAGCGCAACGTGGTGCTCCAGCCCGCGTGGCAGCCGGGCGACGAGCAGGCCCGCGACGGCGACGTCATCCCCGATCGAACGCACCTCGATCCCGGCCGAGCCCGACGAGGCCCTCCAGGCCTTCACCGACCTAGCCCGGGACCTCGACCCCGACGAGGTGGCCCGGCTGGTCAGCGAGGGCGCCGAGGCCCTCGACGGCCGGGGGGCGGAGCTGAACGACGCCCTCGCCGAGGTCGGCGACCTCTCCCAGCTCATCGCCCGGGAGGACGACGCCCTGGTGGCCATCGCGGCCGACCTCGACGAGCTGGCCTCGACCCTCGGCACCCGGGACCAGCAGCTCGGGCGCGTGCTGGACGGCTTCGCCGAGGCGACCGGCGTCCTGGCCGCCGAGCGCCGTGAGATCGAGACCCTCATCGGCGGTCTGGGGGACCTGGCCACGACCGGGAACCAGCTGGTGGCGGCCCACGAGGACCACCTGCCCGAGGACCTGGCCCAGCTGTCCCGGGCCGCCCGCTCGGTGCGGGCCAACGTCGACGCCCTCGCCCTCCTCGTCGAGGCCCTGGCCGTCAACTCCGAAGGCCTGATCGGCGCCCACGACCAGGAGCTGGGCGTCCTCGTCCAGCGGATCAACCTCACCCCGACCACGGCCGAGGTCCTGCGTCCCCTCTTCGACGCCCTCGGCGTCGAGCTGCGCCCGCCCTGCATCCCGGCCGCGGGGACGGCGTGCCCATGAGCCGCACCGCCCGCACTCGCGGCCAGCCTGCTGGTCCTCGCCCTGGCCGCCGGGGGCTGCTCGCTGCGCACCGCGGGATCGCCCAAGGGCGACCTCGAGCTGACCGCCGAGTTCGACGACGTCGCCAACCTCGTGGTCGGCCACTCGGTCCAGGTGTCCGACGTCGCCGTGGGCACGGTCACGGGCATCGACCTCGTCGACGGCCGGCGGGCCCGGGTCACGATGTCCATCGAGGACGACGTCGAGCTGCCCGTGGGCACCAGCGCCGCGCTGTCGAAGACCTCGCTGCTCGGCGAGCAGTACGTGGAGCTGCGTCCGCCCGTGGCCGGCGCGATCCTCGTCGACGGCACCGAGGGCCAGATGCTGGCCTCCGGCGACGAGATCGGCGAGACCTCGATCGCCGCCGACTTCGAGACGGTGACCGAGCGGGCCATCGAGTTCCTCGGGGCGGTGGGGGCCGAGGACGTCGGCACCCTCGTCTCCACCGGCGCCGCCGCCGTCGGGGGTCGGGGCGAGGAGCTCAACCGCCTCCTGGCCAGCCTCACCACGGTCGTCTCCGACCTCGACGGCCAGCGCCTCGAGATCGCCCGCACGATCGACGGCTTCGCCCAGCTGAGCCGGGACCTGGCCCGGGGTGACGACCCAGGTCGTGACCCTGATCGACGACCTCTCGGACGCCTCGGTGACCCTGGCCCGCAACCGGGAGCGCATCATCGGCGCCCTCCGCGGCATCCGGGACATGACCCTGGTGACCAACCAGGCCCTCCTCACCGACCACACGGACTCCCTGGTCAGCACCATCCAGGACCTGGACCCGATCCTGTCGACCCTGGCCGGCCAGCGCCCGCTGATCGAGGAGATGCTGACCTCCGTCAACGGCTTCCTGACCGGCATCAGCGACAACCTCATCGCCGACGCGCTCCACCCCGGGCCAGGCCCAGTACGTCTGGACCCGGGGCATCACCACCCCGTCGGGGAACGTCGGCGACGGTCGAGCCACCCCGTCTCCGGCGGCCCGCCGGCCGTGCCCGTGCCCGACCCCTCCACCGTCAGCGCCACGGCCTTCCGGGCCCTCAACACCCTGCTCGGGCTGCTGGGCGACCCGGATGTCCGCCTGCCGGCCCCGCTCTGCCAGCGCCTGACGGCCCTGGACCTGGGCATCGACCTGCGCACCGTGTGCGGGCGGCGACCGGGCGGCGGCAACGACGGGGGGCTGCCCGTGCCCCTTCCCGATCCCGACCGGGGTCGTCGACGACGCGCTCGGAGGCATCGGCGGATGAAGCCCCGCATCCTGGTCAACCTCGGCTTCTTCGCCGTCATCGGCGTGCTCCTCGGCATCTGGGCGGTCAGCGACGTCCTCCAGATGGACCTGGCCGACCCGCCGTACGAGATCACCGCCGACTTCGAGGACTCTCCCGGGCTCCAGCCCGGCTACGACGTCGGCTACCTGGGCACGCCGATCGGCCGCATCGACGACGTCGACCTGGCCGAGGGCCACGTCGAGGTGACCCTGGCCATCGACGACGGTCAGGAGATCCCCGAGGGCTCCTCCTTCGCGGTTCGGCGCAAGTCCGCCGTCGGCGAGCCCTACGTCGACATCATCCCGCCCGAGGGCGCCGAGCCCGGCGGCCCGGCCATGGACGAGGGCGACCACGTCCCGGTCGAGCGCACGATCACGCCCGCTGTCGTACTCCGAGCTCTTCTCCGCCCTGAACGACCTGGTCGCCACCGTGCCCGAAGACGACCTCGGCACCCTGATGCACGAGTTCGCGCTCGCGGTGGACGGCCGCGCCGGGAGCCTCCGCGACATCATCACCGGGGGCAACGACGCCCTCGCCACCTTCGCCGAGAACGCCGACCTCCTGGAGAGCTCGACCGCCAGCCTCTCCCGCCTGGCCCGGACCTTCGCCGAGCACCGAGGCTCCCTGGACCAGGCGCTGGTGAACACCGAGCTGGTGACCGGCAGCCTGGCCGACGCCCGGGCCGACCTGGACCGGGTCCTGGAGGACGGCAACTCGCTGGCCAGCCGGACCGCGGCGCTGCTCGACACCTCCGGTGACGACCTGAGCTGTGCGTTCGGCGGCCTGTCCTCACTCGCCGCCCGCCTCGACCGCCCCGAGGTGCTGGCCGCCCTCGAGACCATCTTCGCCACGTCCCAGGACGCGGGCGCCGTCTTCGAGGGCCCGGACGCCGCCGTCGCCTGGGAGGACGACGGCCCCTACATCCGGGCGATCCCGCCGCTGAACGTGGGCGGCACCGACCCGGTACCGGTCTACCCGGAGCCCCGCGTGCTGCCCGAGGTGCGCGGCGTCGACGGCTGCGCCGAGTTGGCTCCCGTCGGCTCCCCCGGCGGGGCCGACACCGCGGGGGCCGGCGGCACGCCCGAGGTCGACGGCGGCCCGAGCCCCGCCGGTGACCCTGGCGCCGACCCGGACCTGTCCGGCGAGGAGGCGTCCTCGGACCGCGAGGTCGGCGGGGGCGGATTCAACCCCCTCCCCGTGCTGCTGGCCCTCCTCGCCGTGGTCCTGGTCGCCGCGGTCCGGCCCTGGCGCTGGCTCCCGGGCCGCCGCTGAACGCCCCCGCGACGGGGCGTGACTCCCGTCACGCGGACCGGCCCGACCGGTCTGGAAGAGAGACGGCAACCCCAGGATGGTGTGTGATGACGATGCTCGATGACGCTCCTGCGACGACCGAGGACATGACCGACGACGACGGCGACGACGGGGGCGAGGACGACGTGCGGCCGGCTGCGGCACCGGTCGATCCCTGGTGGTCCAACCTGCCGACCATGGTCGTGCTCGCCCTCGCCGGGCTCGTGATCGCCGGGGCCGTGGTCCTCTGGCAACAGAACCAGGACCTCACCACGGACCGGGACGACCGGCAGGACGCGGCCTCGGTCGCCGGCGAGTTCGCCACCGCCGTGCTCAGCTACGACCACCGGGACCTCGACGGCAGCGTCGACGCCGCGGTCGCCCTCTCCACCCCGGACTGGGGCCGCGAGTACGAGAACGCGTGGTTCCAGGAGCAGCAGCCGGTGGTGGAGGAGCTCGACGCGGTGGCCCGGGTCGACGTCCGGGACGTCATGCTGGGCGAGGAGTCCGACGGCGTCCTGCCCGCCATCGTCGTCTTCAACGCCACCATCGAGAGCCAGATCGGCACCCGCCGCCTGGGCGGCTCCTACCTCCGCCTCGACCTGGTCCGCCACGACGGCGCCTGGCGGGTCGGCGACATGGCCTACCTGGCCTCCACCGACCAGAGCCTCGACGCCGCGCCGGGCACCGGCGGCGGCAACACCCCGACGGCCACCCCGGACCCCTGACGGTGACCCCAGGGCTCAGCCCGTGAAGGGCGGGGTGGCGCTGATGGGGCCCACGGCCGATCCGAACCGGATCGGCGCGCGGGCGGAGCGACCGCCCGAGACGTCCTCGGCCAGGACGATGCAGTCCTCGATCCGACAGTCGACCCGTCCGAACTCGAGGTCCAGGACGGCCCGGACGACCAACGTCGTCTCGAAGCTCACGCCGGGGTTCTGCACCTCGGCTGCGGTCCGGGCCATCGGCACGGCCTCGTGCTCGGTCGGGACCTCCGTCTCAACCGTCTCGGCGGGCCAGCAGTCGAAGGAGTCGTAGGCATCGGCGGGGCACTGGAGGATCTCCAGCCCGAACGAACCCACGTCGGCGGGCCAGCCGGTACCAGAGACAGTGACGACGTCACCGTCAGCCAGGTCCGTGGAGGGCGTGACGGTGATCGCCGGGGCGAGCAGCTCCCCGTCGGGGTCGAAGGTGAGCACGGCCTCGGCGTGCCGGCCGAGGTCGCCGTGGCCGATCACGATCGAACAAGCGGTGACACGGCAGTCGACCAGGCGGTCCTTCCTGTCGCGGAAGGTCGCCCGAACGCCGAGATACCCCTCGATGATCCCGGTGTCGTCGGTCCAGCCAAAGGAGAAGACGCCCCCTTCGCACGCCTCGAACGAGGTGGCCCCGGCCAGGCACTGGGCGACCTGGAACCCGCGGTTCGGGTCGAACCCTGCGCCCTCCAGGTAGACCGCGTCCCCGTCGAGCAGATCGGTGTCGGGATCAGCGGTGAGCGTCGGAGCCGGCCGGAGCGCTCCCCCCGAGTCGAATTCGAGGGGGGCGATGGCTGCCTCGGAGAGCTCACCGAGGCCGTCGATGCTGGCGAAGTTCTCGGGCATCACGACCAACGCGCAGCCCCCCAGGCGGCAGTCATGGGCGCCACCACTGAGACCGAGGACCGCCGCGGCCACGACGGTGCCCTCCGCATGCCCGTCGTCGTCGACAGACAGGAACTGCGCCTCACCGACGTCGCAGTCGGCGCTCGACTGCACGGGGGTGCGGCAGGGCAGCGTCCGGGCGATGCCGAATCCCGGCTCGGTCACGGGGAACCCGTCGCCGGTGACCGCGAGCGGGTCACCGTCGACCAGGCCCGTGTCGGGCACGACGGTCACCATGTGGCGAGTGGGGTCCGGGCCGGCGGGGTCGAACACCACCGGCGCGGAGCGAACGGCACCGGGCTGCTCGCCCAGGACCCAGACCCGGCAGGTGACGATGCGACAGTCGCTGGTGGCGCCGACGCCGTCGATGATGACGTCGAGGTGCTCGGGATCCGAGAAGCCACCGTTCGGACCGGCGCGGAAGCCGCCGTAGCCGTCGGCGCCGGCGAGGATCTCGCAGTCGTCGATGCTCAGGCCCGCTGGCCCGCAGTACACCGCGAACAGCGCCTCCCGGGGGGCCCACCCCGCGCCCCGGAGCCGCACGAGGTCACCGTGAACCAAGTCAGTCGACGGCGTGACCGTGAGCGTCCGACCGCCCTCGCCGCCCGGCCCCGCCCGCCCGGCGGCCGCGGCGAGGGCCGTGGCGGCCGCTCCGGTCTCGGGGTGCCTCGCCCGCCATTGCGCGAGGGCCACCGCAGGCGGCACGGGTGGCTCGACCGCGGGCGCTCCGTCGACCTGGCCCCCCGCCGATCCAGTCGCGGCGAACGGGCCCGCGACAAGCAGCGCCGCCACCGCCGCCAGCCCCCACCGCCGTCGCACCGGTCGCACCTTAGGTAATGGCGCCACCGCGGATCGGGAGGGGCGACACCCGCGTTGTGTCCCTCACCCGCCGATGGTCGGGGCGATGTACTCGAAGTGGCCGCTGTCGGGGACGAGCCAGAAGTCGCCGGAGCCGAAGCCCCAGCGCTCGAAGATGGCCACGAGGCGCGGGTCCTGCACGGTGGTGGTGCCGGTGGGGTTCACCGAGAAGTTGATGTCGACCGCCGCCCCCCAGGCATGGCGGGACAGCTGGGTGCTGCCGGCGATGGTGCGGGGGTTGTAGCACCCCTCGAAGCTGGCCACGAGGTGCGCCAGGTTCGCCGCGACCAGGTCCTCCAGCGCCCCGCGGAGCGCAGGCAGGAGGTCCCGGTGGCAGGTCGTGGTCCCCAGGACGGGGAGGTCCGTGGTCACGATGTTCTCGGCGACCCAATCGGGGTCCAGGGCGACCGGCCCGGGTCCTGTCGCCCGGTAGGCGAACTCACCGAACTGGGCCTTGATGAGGGCCTGGGGCAGCGTGGCGTCGGCATGGCGCAGGAACGGGGTCTCCCCCGCCGCCCGCGTCCGCACGGCCTCGGCCGTCAACGACCGGATGGCCCCGTCCAACGGGGCGCGGTCGCCACGATGGTGCAGCAGCAGGTACCGCTCCGCGGTCACCCCGATGGCCGCGCCGGTGGCCGGGGTGACCACGGCCTCGGCCCCGGCCACGCTGAGGTCGGCCACCACGCCGACCACCGTGAGCGGCGGGCCCGTGGCCAGCTGCAGGCGGCCCCCGACATCGAGGCGGCGCAGGGTGGCCGAGGTCTCGCTCAGGACGGCCTCCTCGGGACCTAGGCGCCGGAGGAGCCGGCGCACGTTCGGGGGCACGAACCGCCCGAAGCTCCCGGGGTCGACCGCCAGCACGTCGAGCGGCAGGGCCCAGCCGGGCTCGACGCGGTCCACGACCCGCCCCCGCTCGTCCTGGGACTCCACCAGGCCGAGGAGGTCGCCCCGGACCACCGTGAGGTCCCGGACCCCGGCCAGCCCCCGCACTTCGTCGGCGAAGGCGGCCGGCAACCCCCCTGCGGTCCAGGCGAGGAGCACCCGTTCGTCGACCGCGGGGACCGCAGTGGTCGGCGGGGCCGTCGTCGACGGGACCGTCGGCGGACTCGTGGTGGCCGGAGTCGGCACGGAGGTCGACGAGGGCGCGGACTCGTCGTCTCCGAGGGCGAGGGCACTGCCCAGCCCGATGGCGAGTCCCACCAGCAGGGCGGCGAGCACGACGACCACCCGCCTCACAGCGGCGCCAGCCCCTCGGCCGCGGTCAGCAGCTCGGCCCGGGTGAGCCCCGTGCCCTGCAGGGTGAGGACGAGGTCGCCCTCCACCCATTCCAGGCGGTTCGGGCCGGAGGCGTAGCGGGCGTCCACCCCGCGGATCCGGACGCTCTCGTAGGCCAACTCGGTGGGCTGGGGGATGCGGCGCCCCGGCATCTGCTCGAGCAGGAGGCGCCGGTCGCCCGCCCCCGCGGTGAACAGGACGGCGGTCGACCCGTCGACCCGCCCGGCGGGGGCGCCGAAGCCGTCCACGTCCAGGCCCAGCGCCCCGGGGACGGCCCGGCGGATGACCGCCGGCGATGCCGAACGTGCCTCCGACCAGCCGGGCGGGAGGTCGACCGAGGCCACCCCCGTCGCCGCGGCGACGGTGAGCAGGTCCTCGGTGCCCACCGAGCCGTCGACGACCAGATCGAGGTCCTCCCCGTGCCAGGCCACCCGTCGCCCGTCGGGGCTCACGAAGGCCTCTCCCCGCCGAGGCGGACCGGGCGCACCAGGGGCCCGAGGCCACCGAACAGCCCCCGCCCCGACCACGCGTCGGTGGCCTGCAGCCGGATCCACGCCCGGCCGTCGCTCCAGGACCACACGGCGGTCGGCGTCGGGCCGTCGATGCGACCCACCCGGCCCAGGGTGAACCCCTCGGGCGCAGCCGGGCTCAGGGCGACACCTGTCGGTCCGGGGCGGAACCCGGCGTCACCGGCGACGGCCCCCGCGGGCGGGGCGAAGCGATCGGGCGGCGGGGCGGTGAGGTGCAGGTCGGTGACCTCCATCTCGAGGATCACGAGGCCCGGCTGGTCGGCGTAGCCCCGCTGGGCCGCCCAGGCCCGGCGTCCGGGGTCCGCCGACGCGCGCACCCGGAGCCGCAGGGGGACCATGTCGTCGGCGTCGAGGGACAGCTCGACCTCGTCGGTGGGGTGGACGTCCCGGAGGTTCCCCGCCGGGGCCAGGCCCTCGAGCAGGGGTGCCACCTGCGACGCGGTCACGGTCACCTCGACGGTCGGGCGGCCGGCCACCGAGCCCGCACCGACCACCTCCGCGGTGTCCCGCTCGGGGAAGCTGCGCACGGGCACGACCAGCTCGAGGGGCACCGGGGCGTCGTCGGCGAACGGCGGCCGCCCGGTCACGGTCTCCTCCCGGGGCGACGAGGAGCAACCGGGCTGGGCCACGCAGTCGGGGATCCCGGTGGCCACCCAGGTGGTGCCGTCGGTGCGGAGGTCGACGTCGTTGGGCCGCCAGGCGCCGCTGGGGTAGGCGGTGACGTCCTGCCATCCGAGGGCCAGGGACTCCGGTGCCCGGTAGTCGAGCGAGCCGGTGTACCGCCGCTCCGGCACGGCCGGGTTCCAGCCCCGCTCGGTCAGGCGGAGCTCGGCCTGCAGGCCGTCGATCCGGGACTGGGCCGCGGCCACGCGGGCGGGGAGGCTCTGGGCGGCGACGGGGGGCGGACCGTCGTCGCCGACGCCGACCAGGTTGGCCCCGATGAGCACCCCGGCGACCAGCGCCGCGGCCGCCACCGCCACCATCGACCGGCTCCCCCGCGCCCTCTCGTTCTGGTGGTGGAGGTTCGCGCCCGACGCGCGAATACGAGCCCCCAGAACCATCGTCGCCGGGTTCGAGGCGGGCGCGGACGGCGGTCGGCGATGTCGGGGATCTCGCCCACGGCCTCGAAGCGCAGGCCGCGACGGATCTCCTCCGCCGCGGCGAGGAAGGCCCGACAGTCGGCGCAGCCCGCCAGGTGCTCGTCCAGGCCCTCGGGGGACAGGCCGTCGAGCCGCTCGGAGACCTGGCCGCGGACGTCGATGCAGGTCATCGGGCCTGGCTCCCGGCGTCACCGGTGTCGGCGGCCATCCAGGCCACCAGGCGCACCCGGGCCTGGTGGACCCGGCTCTTGACGGTGCCCTCCGGCACCCCCAGGATCACCGCCGCCTCCCGGTAGCGGTAGCCCAGGACCTCGACCACGAGCAGGGCCTCGCGGAGCTTCGGGCTGAGGGCGTCGAGGCCGGCGCTCAGCTCGGCGCCCCCCTCGGGGGACGGCCGCGCGGCCAGCTCGGGGACGACCTCCAGCAGCCGGGCGCCACGGTCCCGGGCCCGCAGCGCGTCGATGCCGGCGTTGCGGGCGATCTGGAAGAGCCAGGTCGAGAAGCGCGACTGGTGGGCGAACCCGGCCAGGTTCCGGTAGGCCCGCAGGAAGGTCTCCTGCGCGAGGTCCTCGGCCAGCGCCGGGTCCCGCACGAGGTGGCACAGGAAGCGCCAGACGGGCTGCTGGTACAGGCGCACCAGGGCCTCGAACGCGTCGAGGTCCCCGGCGGTCGCCGCCCGGAGCACGACCGGATCCGGCTCTTCCACGCGACCCGGCCTACTCGCGGCCAACGGGCGTCGTCCACCCGTTCGGGCCCCGGCTCTGCTGCACGGTGACTGTGACGCCCCGGGAGGGCGCAAGGTTCGGTGAACCCTGGTGCCTTCGCGGTCGTCTCACGGGGCATGCGACAAGGACCCGTCCGCCTCCTCCGCCACTCGGTTCTCCTGGGCACGCTCCTGCTGGTGGCCACGGCCTGCGGCCTGGCCGACGCCGAAGGCGATCAGTCCTCCGCCCCCGCCGCCGTGCCCGACGGCCCGCTCCACCTGACCACCGTCGCCGGCCTGGCCGCCGTCGACGCCCGCAGCGGGGCCGTGGTCTACGAGGCCCCTGGCGCGGTCGCCTCAGCGGACGGCTCGGTCGTGGCCCGGACATCGATCCGGCGCGACGGCACCACCGAGGTCGAGTGGCTCGACCCGGTCGACGGCCGGCCGACGGCCACGGTCGAGATCGACGAGCCCGCCACCATCCGGGTGGTCGCACCGGATGGTCGGGTGGCCCTCGGTCCGACCGACATCCCGCTCGGCGGCCTGGTCCGCCCGGTGGCTCGCGCCGAGACGGCCCTGACCGTGGCCGCCCCCGACGGGACGACCCGCACCTACCACCTGGACGGCAGCATCGAGCCCGAGGCGTTCAGCACCGACGGGCCCGGCCTCTTCGTGCTCGGCTTCACGCCCGCCGAGAACCCGACCCGGTACCAGGTCAACCAGCTGGACCTCGAGACCGGGGAGATCGACGGCGTGTACGGCCAGGACAGCCCCGACGAACGCCAGGAGCGGATGGGCGGCACCGCCCGCACCCAGGTCTGGGATCCCGTGGGCAACGTCGTCCACACGCTCTACAGCCAGGAGGTCGACGGTCGACCGACGTCGTTCATCCACGTCCTCGACCTCGACGAGGGCTGGGCGTTCTGCCTGGACCTCCCGCAGGCGATCGGCTGGTCCGCGCCGGCCGCTCTGGCCCTGTCCCCCGACGGCGGTCGGTTGTGGGCTACCGACGCCGCGGGTCACGGCGCGGTCGTCGACACCGAGGCCCTGGAGGTCCTCGACGACGGCTGGTTCCGGTCGCCGGGCGCCAACGGCCTGGCCGCGGTGAGCGACGGCGAGCGGCTCTACGTCGGCTCCGGCGACCGCATCGCCGTGCTCGACGGCGACGACTTCTCCGGGGTGGCCCGCTGGCGCACGCCGCGGACGATCATCTCCCTGCGCCTGCACCCCGCCGACGAGCGCCTCGTGGCCGTGACCGACGGCCAGCTGACCACCTTCCCGCTGCAGTCCCCGGAACGGGACCCCGCCGGTCGCGATCTGCCCTTCACCGAACCGATCGCGGTCACCGGCCCGGCGCTGCCCCTCGCCGAGTGCGCGTGCTGAGGGTCAGGGAGGCGGCGGGGCCTGCTGGTCCCGGAGGGCGTCGAAGGGGTCCTGGTCCTGGGCCTGGGAGCCGAGGATCTGGTCGGCGCTCATGATCAAGGGGTCACTGGGCGGCATCATCGGATCGACCTCGCCGCCGGCCATCTTCCTGATCCGGCCGACCAGCCAGATCAGGAGGATCAGCCCGTAGACGACGACACAGGTGATGCCGAAGAGGATCAGCAACGGCTCCCAGGTCCCGACCTCCTCGATCTCGCCCCGCTCGCTCATGCAGAACAGGGTGAAGTTGGTCCCCGTGCCGTCCGAGGTCTGGACGTCGTAGCGGACGACGAACGCGTCGGGCTTGTCGTCAGGGCAGAGCGTCGGCGCCGCCAGCTTCAGGGAGTTCGGCCAGGCCACCATCAACATCACCGCGATGAACAGGGCCAGGAGCGCCGGGCCGATGAGCAGGATGAGCCACTTCCAGGACTTCATCCGTCACCGTTCCGGATCGGTCGGCCGTCACCCCGGAAGCGGATCTGGGCACTCTCCCGGGGGTTGGTGACGTCGATGGTGATCACGGCCCGCTCGTTGGACCGGTCGACCCGGACGGTCTGCGCGTAGCCGTCCTCGAGGTCGGCGGTCTCGATCGCCTCGTCGACCATGCGGTCGAGGTCGTCGAAGGCGATGCGCTCCGGCCGGAAGAGGGACCGGCGGAGCTCGCGGGCCGTGCCCACCCCGGTCACCGGGGTCGGCTCCGAGAGGCCGCCACTGCCGTACAGGCCCGACACGCCGTACTGGTAGTTGTCGAGCTGGTCGTCGGTCCCCGGCACCAGCGCCTGCATGCCGACCTGGCCGAGGCTCATGGTGAAGGAGCGGAGGGCCACGTCGTCGCCCAGCTCGGCCTCCAGGGCGTCGATCGCCTCGATGGCCAGGTCGGAGCCGAGGCCCCCGCCCCGCGACTGGATCTCCTCCTCGAACTCGTCCTGGCTGGTGCCACCGCAGGCCGCGAGGAACACGGTCGCGACGAGCACCACCGCGATCCTCCACCGGCCCGACACGGCGCAGACCCTAATCCGCGCGGTCGAGCAGGTCGGTGGCATGAAAGGTGGGGACCACGGCATTGACGCCATCGGGCCGCCGGGGCACCCTGCGGAGGTGCACCGCGTGGTGATCGTCACCTTCCCCGGCCTCCAGCCCCTCGACGCGGTCGGCCCCCACGAGGTCTTCGCCGGCGCCAACCGGGGCCTCCCGGTCGACGAGCGCTACGAGCTCGAGGTCGTGGCCCGCCAACCCGGCGCCGTCCCGACTGAGAGCGGCCTGGTGCTGCACGCCGCGGGCCTCGGCCCCCCGACCGGGATCGGCACGCTGCTGCTCGTCGGCGGGGGCGGGGTGGCCGAGGCCGCCCGGGACGAGGCCCTCGTCGCCTGGATCCGCGAGGCGGCCGCCGGGGCCGAACGGGTCGCGACCGTCTGCAGCGGGACGTTCCTGGCCGGCGCGGCCGGCCTGATCGACGGCCGGCAGGTCACCACCCACTGGGCCCGGGCCGACCGCCTGGCCGAGCGCCATCCCACGGCGGTCGTCGACCCCGACCCGATCTACCAGCGCGACGGTGACCTCTGGACCTCGGCCGGGGTGACCGCCGGCATCGACCTGGCCCTCGCCCTCGTCGAGGAGGACCACGGCGCCGAGCTGGCCCAGACCATCGCCCGCTGGCTGGTGATGTTCCTGCGTCGCCCCGGCGGCCAGTCCCAGTTCGCCGTGCCCGTCTGGGCCGACGCCGTGGCCCCTGGCCCGATCCGCCACGCCCAGGACCTGGTGCACGCCGAGCCCGGGGCGGACTGGCGGGTGGACGAGCTGGCCCGCCGGGTCGGCCTGAGCCCCCGGCACTTCAGCCGCTCCTTCACCGAGCAGGTCGGTCAGTCACCGGGCCACTACGTGACCACCGTCCGGGTCGAGGCCGCGCGTCGCCTCCTCGAGCAGGAGCCCACCGCCACCACCGCGGTGGTCGCCCGGCGCTGTGGGTTCGGAACCGCCGAGAGCCTGCGCCGGGCCTTCCTCCGCCGCCTCGGTGTGCCCCCCGAGCAGTACCGCCGCCGCTTCGCGGCGTCCCCCTGACCCTTTCCACCGTCCCGACCAACCAGGAGCAACCACCGTGCAGATCGCCTTTCCCCTCTTCGACCGCCTCACCGCGCTCGACGCCATCGGGCCCTACGAGGTGCTCCAGCGCCTCCCCGGGGCCACGGTGACCTTCGTGGGCACCAGGACCGGTGAGGTCCGCACCGAGAACGGCTTCCTCGGCCTCACCGTCGACGCCCACGTGAGCGAGCTCCCTCGGCCCGACGTGATCGTCGTGCCCGGTGGTGTCGGCAGCCGGCAGGCGATGGAGGACCCGGTCCTGGTGGACTGGGTCCGGACGGCCCACGAGACGACCCGCTTCACGACCAGCGTGTGCACCGGCTCGTTCGTGCTGGGCGCCGCCGGCCTGCTCGACGGCCTGACCGCCACGACCCACTGGAGCGTGCTGAACGAGCTCGAGGCCTGCGGCGCCGAGCCCACCATGGACCGGGTGGTCGAGCACCTCGACGAGCGCATCATCACCGCCGCCGGGGTGTCGTCCGGGATCGACATGGCCCTGCGCCTCAGCGAGCTGCTCGTCGACGACATCGCGGCCAAGGCCATGCAGCTCATGATCGAGTACGACCCCCAGCCCCCCTTCGACGCCGGCCACCTGGACAAGGCCGGCGACGCCGTCGTCCAGCGCGTCATCGAGTACGCCGCCCTCAAGGACTGAACGACCGCAGCCGCGGGGGCGGGGGGTCGCGCCGCCGGTCGTCGGCCTTGCCGACCCCGAATCTCACGGGCCGTGACCGCTCCTCGTTCTGGCTCCTGATCTGCCGCCTATAGGCGGAGGATCGGGAGCCAGAAACGGCAATCGCTGGCCGGGGGGTGCCGCAAGTTGATCTTGCGGCAGACTGGGCCAATAGGCGGCGGATCTGCCGCAAGTTGATCTTGCCGCACCCCACGCCCCCCTCCCTGCCTCATTTTCGTGCCTCGGGCATATAGACAAGGTATTACTTGTTCATTAGACTGCAGCCTGACAAAGGAGCAGCCATGAGCAGCAGCGAAGTTCGACCGGTCGCGGTGGTCACGGGAGGGTCGCAGGGACTCGGTGAGGCACTGGCCCGAGGACTGGCCGAGCGAGGGTGGGACCTGGTGCTCGACGCCCGCCGGGGCGATCGCCTGGAGGCGGCGGCCGAGGCCATCCGAGCGGCCGTGCCCGCCACGCGGGTGAGCACCGTGGTCGGCGACGTCACCGACCTCGGCCACCGCGACGACCTCGTCGCCGCCGCCCAGGACCTCCCCGGTCCGGTGACCCTGCTGGTGAACAACGCCAGCACCCTCGGCGCCTCCCCGCTCCCGGCCCTCGACGCCGTCGAGCGCCGAGGTCCTGGCTCGGACCTATCGCGGTGAACCTCATCGCTCCGATCAGCCTGGTCGGGGCGATCCTCCCCCACCTCGGGCCCGACGCGACGGTCGTCAACATCACCTCGGACGCCGCGGTCGAGGCCTACGAGGGCTGGGGGGCCTACGGGTCCTCGAAGGTCGCCCTCGAGCACGCCGGCCGGGTCCTGGCCGCCGAGCACCCCGAGCTCCGGGTGCTGGCGGTCGACCCCGGGGACCTGCGCACCGAGATGCACCAGGACGCCTTTCCCGGCGAGGACATCTCGGACCGACCGCCGCCCGAATCGGCGGTGCCCGGCCTCCTCGCCCTGATCGACGGCGACCAGCCCAGCGGCCGCTACCGGGTGGCGGACCTGGCGGTGACGCCATGACGGTGCTCACCGCTCCGGCCCGGGCGCCTGCCGCGGCCGGGAACCCCATCGCCCCCTTCACCCTCGACCCGGCCCGGGAGGCCCACGAGCCGCCCGAGGCCCAGGGTCGCCGGCGGGACGACGTCCGCCTGATGGTGTCGGTGGGTGAACGCCGACCCCGGTCCACACCCGCTTCGACCACCTCGCCGAAGCGCTGACGCCGGGTGACCTCGTGGTCGTCAACACCTCCGCCACCGTCGCCGCGGCGCTCGACGGCCGGCTGGGCACCGGCCGACCGGTTGCCGTCCACGTCTCCGGGCGAACTGCCCGGCGGGCTCTGGTTGGTCGAGGTCGGCGGCCGGTGGACCACGCCACCGAGCCCCTCGCCCTCGACGAGCCCGAGACCCTCGCCCTCGCCGACGGGGGCACCGTCGCCCTCCTCGCTCCGTTCGCCGACTCCCGCCGGCTGTGGTTCGCCCGCTTCGACCTCGCCGGCACGGTGGCGGACCACCTGAACGCCCACGGGCGAGCCGATCCGGTACCGCTACGTCGGTCGGGACTGGCCGATCGAGGCGCTACCAGTCCGTCTTCTCCACCGAGCCCGGCAGCGCCGAGATGCCCAGCGCCGCCCGGCCCTTCACCACCGAGGTCGTCACCGATCTCGTCCGCCGCGGGATCACGCTGGCCCCGCTGCTCCTGCACACCGGGGTGTCCTCGCTGGAAGGGCGCGAGGCGCCCTACCCCGAGCGGTACCGGGTCCCCCCGGCCACGGCCCGCCTGGTCAACAGCACCCACGCCGCGGGGGGCCGGGTCGATCGCGGTCGGCACGACGGTCGTGCGGGCGCTGGAGACCGTGACCGACCTGACCGCGCACCACCCATCCGGGCGAGGGCTGGACCGAGGAGGTCATCACCCCCGAGCGCGGCGTGCGGGCCGTCGACGGGCTGCTCACCGGGTGGCACGAGCCGGAGGCCACGCACCTGTGGATGCTGGAGGCCGTGGCCGGGCGACGCCCTCTGGAGCTGGCCTACCGGGCCGCCTACGACGCCGGGTACCTGTGGCACGAGTTCGGTGACAGCCACCTGCTCCTTCCGTCATGATCCGATCTGTGCCCGACCGCGTCGCCCCGCCGCTGCCCGAGGGCCGACGCAACGTGCTCTACGCCGTACGCCGGCGGGGTGAGGCCACCGCCGAGCAGGTGGCCGCCACCCTCGACATGACGGTGAGCGGCGCCCGCCAGCACCTGAGCGCTCTGGTCGAGGCCGGCCTGGCCGACGCCGTCGAGTCGCCCGAGCCGACGGGCAAGCGGGGCCGGCGCAGCCTCGTGTACGCCGTCACCCCCGAGGGCGACGCCCTCTTCCCGAAGGCCTACGGCGAGCTGACCAACGAGCTGCTGGGCTTCCTCGACGACGAGGAGCCCGAGACGGTGAACCGCCTGTTCGCCCGCCGCCGGGACGCCCGCAGCGCCAACGCCCATGCCCGCCTCGACCCCCTCCCCACGCTGGAGGCCAAGGTCGACGAGCTGAGCCGGATCCTGGACGAGGACGGCTACCTGGCGTCGTGGGAGGCGACCCCCGACGGCGGCTTCCTGATCGTGGAGCACAACTGCGCCATCTGGGCCGTGGCCCGCCGGTACGGCCAGGCCTGCAGCAGCGAGCTGGACTTCATCCAGTCCGTCCTCGAGCCCGCCCGCGTCGAGCGCACCCAGCACATGATCGAGGGCGCCCGCCGCTGCGCCTACCTGGTCACCCCGGCGCCTGCCGCGGCCTGAGCCCGTCCCGCGTACACCCCGGGAGGTAGGCCGGGATACCACCCCGGGGCGACGACGCCAGGAAGGACCCTGCCGTACTGTCGACCGGGTGAGACGACTGTGGGCTGGCGTGCGCGGGGCCAACCCCCTCGTGTGGGACGCCCTGCTGGCCCTCGTCGTCCTCGTGCCGTCCGTCGCCGCGCTCGGCGCGGAGACGACCGAGGTCAGTCCCACCGAGACCGACGCCTTGGCCGTCCTCCTGACCGTCGTGGGCACCGGCGTGCTGGTCCTCCGGCGCCGGAACCCGATGTTCACGCTCTGGGTGTCCATGGCGACGGCGATCGCGTTCTCGGTCCGGGACTACCCCGAGTCCGGTCTCCCGATCGCGGTCCTGATCGCCCTCTACTCGGCCGCCACCCTCGAGCCCCGTCGCCGCTGGCTGGCGGCCGCGGCCGTCATCGCCGCCTTCTTCATGCTCCTGACCCTGTTCCGCCCCGAGGACCTCGATGCCGCGGGCCTCGTCGGCAACTTCGCCATCTTCGGGATCGCGGCGGTGTTCGGCGACAGCAACGCCACCCGACGGGCCAACACCCGCGCCCTCGAGCTCCGGGCCGAGACCCTGGAGCGGAACCAGGCCGTCGAGGCCGAACGGGCGGTCACCGAGGAACGCCTGCGCATCGCCCGTCAGCTCCACGATGTCGTGGCCCACGCCCTCGCGGTCATCGCCGTGCAGTCCGGGGTGGGAGGGCACGTCATCGAGACCGACCCGGCCGAGGCCAAGCGGGTGCTGGACAACATCAACCAGGCCAGCCGGGAGACCCTCGACGAGATGCGGCGGATTCTCGGGGTGCTGCGGGGCGAGGACGGCCAGAAGATGGATCTGGCTCCGGCACCGGGCCTGACCGACCTCGACCACCTCGTGCAGGGCGTGCGCGACGCCGGCGTCGAGGTGACGGTGGAGCTCTCGGGCGACATGGGCGCCGTCCCTCCCGGCGTGTCCCTGACGGCCTTCCGGATCGTCCAGGAGGCCCTGACCAACGTCCTGAAGCACGCCGGGCCGGCCCGGGCGCAGGTCCACATCGCCTGTGATCCCGGGGTGATCCGCGTGGAGGTGACCGATGACGGCCGAGGCGCCGCCGCCCCGACCGACGCGTCGGTCACCCACCTCGGCCTCATCGGCATGCGCGAGCGCGTGACCCCCTACGGGGGCGAGCTCGACGTCGGACCGCGGTCAGGCGGCGGCTGGCGAGTCTGCGCCACGCTCCCCTACGAGCGGGTGACCGCGTGATCCGGGTGCTGGTGGTCGACGACCAGCACCTCGTGCGGGCCGGGTTCCAGGTGCTCATCGACTCGGCCCCGGACTGCGAGGTCGTGGGCGAGGCCGAGAACGGCCTGGAGGCGGTGGCCCTCGCCACCGAGCACCGGCCCGACGTCGTCCTCATGGACATCCGGATGCCCGAGCTGGACGGCATCGAGGCCACTCGCCGGATCGTGGCCGACGACGCCAACGCCGACACCCACGTGCTCGTCCTCACCACCTTCGACCTCGACGAGTACGTCTTCGAGGCGCTGCGGGCCGGGGCCAGCGGCTTCCTGCTCAAGGACACCCGCCCCGGTGACCTCCTGGACGCCGTCCGCATCGTCGCCGGCGGCGAGGCCCTGCTGTCGCCCCAGGTCACCCGCCGGGTCATCGCCGAGTTCGCCACCCGCCCCGGTTCCGCCGCCCCCGGCGCCGCTGACGCGCTCGCCGCGCTCACCGAGCGCGAGCAGGAGGTCCTGGCCCAGGTCGGCCGGGGCCTCTCCAACACCGAGATCGCCGAGGCCCTCTTCGTCAGCCCGGCGACCGCCAAGACCCACGTCAGCCGGGTGATGACCAAGCTGCAGGCCCGCGACCGGGCCCAGCTGGTCGTCATCGCCTACGAGAGCGGGCTGGTCACCCCCGGCGGCAACTGATCCCCCGGGTGTAGGCGGCCCGCCGCCGTACACCCCCCGGCCTACACCCGGAAGCACCCCGCAGGCCGACGACGGAGTACAGGACCCGGGCGGACAGTGAGGCCATGACCTCGACACTGCTCCACCCCATCCCCGACACCCTCGCTCCCGAACGGCGACCCCCGGCCGCCCGGGCCGTGGGCGCCACCAAGACCTACGGCAAGGGTGACTCCGCCGTCCACGCCCTCGCCGGCGTGGACGTCGAGTTCGCCGCCGGTGAGTTCACCGCCATCATGGGGCCGTCGGGCTCCGGCAAGTCGACCCTGATGCACGCCCTCGCCGGCCTCGACGACCTGACCTCCGGCCAGGTCTTCGTCGGTGACACCGACCTCACCCAGCTGAAGGACAAGCACCTGACCCGGCTCCGCCGGGACCGGATCGGCTTCGTCTTCCAGGCCTTCAACCTGATCCCCACCCTGGACGCCCTGGAGAACATCACCCTCCCGGCCGACCTGGCGGGGCGCAAGGTGAACGCCGAGTGGCTGGACCTGGTCATCGAGACCGTCGGCCTGCGAGCCCGCCTGAGCCACCGGCCCAGCGAGCTCTCGGGCGGCCAGCAGCAGCGGGTCGCCGTGGCCCGGGCCCTGGCCGGCCAGCCCGAGATCGTCTTCGCCGACGAGCCCACGGGCAACCTCGACAGCCGCAGCGGGGCCGAGATCCTCGACTTCATGCGGCGGGCCGTGCGGGAGCTCGGCCAGTCGATCGTGATGGTCACCCACGACCCGGTGGCCGCCAGCTACGCCGACCGCGTCGTCTTCCTGGCCGACGGGCAGATCGTCGACGAGCTCGTCTCGCCGACCGCCGACTCGGTCCTCGACCGCATGAAGAACTTCGGGAAGTAGGACACCATGTTCAAGCTCACCGCCAGGGGCCTCTGGGCCCACAAGCTGCGCTTCGCGCTCACCGGCCTCGCCGTCGTGCTCGGCGTGGCCTTCATGGCCGGGACGATGATCCTGACCGACACGATGGACAGGACCTTCAGCGGCCTGTTCGAGACCAGCAACGCCGGCATCGATGTGGTCGTGCAACGACCCGTCGCCGTCGACGCCGAGATGGGCGGGCCCCGGGAACGCCTCGATGCCGAGACGCTCGACCGGGTCCTGGCCGTCGAGGGCGTCGACGGCGCCGCCGGCTCCATCCAGGGCTTCGCCCAGCTGGTGGACGCCGACGGGGAGGCCCGGGTCAGCGACGGCCTCACCGCCACCATCGGCATGAACTGGATCACCGAGTCCAGCCTCAACCCCTTCTCGATCGCCGAGGGCCATGCGCCCTCGGGGGCCGACGAGGTCGTGATCGACGGCGCCTCCGCCGAGCGCGAGGGTTGGGAGCTCGGTGACACCATCACCGTCCTGGCCAAGGGCCGGCCCCGGGACCTCACGCTCGTCGGCACCGCCGCCTACGGCGAGGTCGACGGCATCCCCGGCGCCACCGTGGTGGCCGTCGAGGACGCCACGGCCCAGGAGCTGTTCGCCGAACCCGGGTTCTACGACAACGTCGTCGTGGCCTCCGACGGCAGCCGCACCGACGCCGAACTGGCCGACGCCATCGGCGCCGAGCTGGGCGACGCCCCCGGTGGCTACGACGTGATCACCGGTGAGGCCGACACGGCCGAGAAGCAGAGCACCTTCGAGGAGGACCTCAGCTTCTTCAACCAGTTCCTGCTGGCGTTCGCCTACCTCGCCCTGTTCGTGGGCTCGTTCATCATCTACAACACCTTCTCCATCATCGTCGCCCAGCGTTCCCAGGAGATGGCGATGCTGCGGGCCGTCGGCGCCAGCCGCCGCCAGGTGCTGCGATCGGTGCTGCTCGAGTCCATCGGCGTCGGGTCTGGTGGCCTCGGCCGTCGGCCTCGGCCTGGGCGTGCTGATGTCCTTCGGGCTCCGCGAGCTGCTCGGAGCCGTCGGTCTGGACATCCCGTCCGGCCCGGTCGTCATCTCCACCGCCACCATCGTCACCTCGGCGATCGTCGGGGATCAGCGTGACGGTGGTCTCGGCCATCGCCCCGGCCCTGAAGGCCAGCCGGGTCCGGCCCATCACCGCCCTGCGGGACGTGGCCCAGGACACGACCGGCTCGTCCGTGCGCCGGGCCCTCAGCGGCCTCGTCGTGGCGGGCCTGGGGGTCGCCGCCTTCGCCGCCGGCCTGGTGGCCGAGACGGCTGCGGACGCCATGCCCCTCATCGGGCTCGGTGCGGTCGGCGTCATCGTCGGCGTGTTCGTCCTCGGGCCGGTCATCGCCCGACCGGCGGTGCACCTCCTGGCTGCTCCGGCCCCGGTGCTGGACGGCACGACGGGCCGCCTGGCCCGGGAGAACGCCAAGCGCAACCCCAAGCGCACGGCGGCCACCGCCTCGGCCCTGATGATCGGTGTCGCCCTCGTCGGCTTCATCACCATCCTGGCCGCCTCGACGAAGGACTCGGTCAGCGCGGCCGTGGACCGCTCCCTGCGGGCGGACTACGTCCTCGACTCCGGCTCCTGGGGTGACGGTGGGTTCAGCCCCGAGCTGGGCGAGACCCTGGCGGCCCTGCCCGAGGTCGACGCCACCTCGCCGATGCGCTCCGCCCCGGTGCGGATCGGCGCCGAGTCGACCGAGGTCCTGGCCTTCGACACCAGCACCCTCGACGAGGTCCTCGACCTCGACGTCACCGCCGGCAGCCTCGACGAGGTCACCGACGGGGGCATCGCGGTCAAGGCCGACACCGAGATCCGGGGTCAGATCCTGGCCGTGGGCGACCAGGTGCGGGTGCGGTTCGCCCGGACCGGCGTCGTGCCCATGACGGTGGACGCGGTGTTCGCCGAGAACGTGCCCGGTGTCGACGGCGACTACGTCATCGGCCTGGACGCCTTCGAGGCCAACGTCACCGACCAGTTCGACCGCCAGATCTACGTGGCGACGGCGGACGGTGTCGACGCCGCGGCGTCACTGGCCGCCATCGAGGCGGTGCTGGAGGACTGGCCCAACGCCGAGCTCCAGGACCAGGCGGCCTTCAAGGCCGACATCACCGGAGAGATCGACCGGATGCTGAACCTCATCTACGGCCTGCTGGCGCTGGCGGTCATCATCGCCCTGATCGGCATCGCCAACACGCTGGCCCTGTCGGTCCACGAGCGGCGCCGGGAGATCGGCCTGCTGCGGGCCGTGGGCATGAGCCGCAGCCAGGTGCGCCGCACGGTGCGCTGGGAGGCCGTGGCCATCGCCCTGCTGGGCACCGCGCTGGGCACCGCCCTCGCGGTGGCCGGGGCGTGGGGCGTGATCCAGGCCCTGGGCACCGAGGTCACCGCCTTCACGGTGCCCCCGACCCAGGTCGGCATCATCGTCGGCCTGGCCGCCCTGGCCGGGGTCGGTGCGGCCCTGGGCCCGGCCCGTCGAGCCGCCAAGCTCGACGTGCTGGACGCCATCGCCAGCCACTAGGACAGGAAGGGCAAGGGGCGCCGGGTTCGGCCCCGGTCCTGTCGCTTCGGTGACGGGGCCGGGGCCCCGGCGCGCCGGGGTCAGGCGGCGCCGGCCTCGCAGACGTTCATGAGGTGGTCGGGCCACTGGGAGGACGGGAGCTGCCAGTAGCTGCCGTCGGCGCAGTCGAGGGCGGGGTTCACCTCGGCGAAGACGCCGTCCTCGACGTTGTTGTACCCGGGGACCGACCAGACGTGGACCATGTACTGGGTCGAGTCGATCATGAAGCCCCCGACCTGGGCGCACTGGGCGTCGGTGACCTCGAGGTCGGCGCCGAAGGGGGCGTCGATCTCACCGTTGGCGAACTTGACGCACGTGTTCTCGTGGTAGTGCCAGACGTCGTTGGCGCCGGCGAAGCCTTCGGGCTCCGTCCCCATCGTGGCGTAGTACATGAAGCCGGCGACCGGGGAGTCCGGCTCGGTGCCGTCGTAGATGATCGCCAGCGGCGAGCGGAGGTCCTCCTCGGTCATGATCCCGTCGGCGTTCAGGGCCGCCGCGTTGGTGATCGTGTAGTGCGCGCCGAGGCCGGGCGAGTACGGCCCCGCCCGGCGGTAGCCGGCGGCCTCGGCGGACGCCACGGTCGGGTACTCCTCGGCGACCTCGCGGGTGATGGCCAACTGGCTCTTGAGCTCGGCCGTCGTCGCCGGCGACATCGGCTGCTGGACGATCTCGTGGTGGTGGCCATTGGTCAGCAGGCTCAGGCCGCGGTCGTTCTCCACCGCCACCGCAGCCGCGCCGGCCGCACCGTGGGCGTGACCACTCGCCGCGCGTGCCGCCGGCCATCTCGTCACCGTGGGCGTGGTTACGGGCCTCGGGGGACGCCACGACGGCGCTGGTCAGGATGACGACCGCCAACGGGACGGCCATGGCGAGGCCGGCCGGGAGCGTGACCTCGATGAGGGTCGGCCGCAACAGGACCGCCACGGCCAGGAGGATGAGGGCGGCCTCGAGGCCGACGGCCGTGAGGTCCACGAGGGAGGCGGCCTCGGCCGTGCCGGAGTTGGGGCCGACGGGGAGGCCGGCGGTCCGACTCAGGGCCCACGCGCCGATGAACGCGACGTTGAGGAGGGTGGTGAACCCGAGGAGGGCCCGGGACGGCTGGGTCCACAGGTAGAAGGCCACCAGGAGCTGCAGCCAACCGGCGACGGCGAAGGCCACCCCCTCGGCGGCGAACTCGTCCATGTGCGACGGCACCATGACGAGGTGGACCACCCCCGCGGCCGCCGACAACGTGGCCATCGTGACCAGGACCGCCGCCGGTGTGGCGATCCGCTCGAACGTGGGCGCCTGCGGCGCGACTGCCGTGGCCATCGGTGTTCCCCCTGCTGCCGTCTACACCACCCCCCGGTGGCCCACCCACGGTAGCCCCACCCGGGAATGCGGTACCGGAAGGACGGGCCACCGACCAACCACTGGGGCGGATCCCTCCTGCCGATCATCCCCGGTGCCCACGGGTCGTCGGCCGGTCGAGGAACGACACCGACGCAACCACGGCGGGCGGATCCCGCTGCGACCCGTCGACGTTGCCCACCCGTCCGCGACGATCCGAAATTGCGTCGATCTGTTGCGGTAAACGCAACCAACTGGCGCCGGAACGGATGAGCCGGCCGGTTCACTGACATTGCGTTCGTTCTGGTTGCAGAGCGACCACAACTCACGCAATATCGCTGGCCCTGGGGGAACGGCCGCATCCCTCCCGACGACGCTCCGCCCGACCCCATGCCCCCATCCCTGCCTCGTTTCGCCCGACACAGTGGCGGGCACCCCGACGCCAGCCCGAGCCGGCCTGCCGTCAGGTGGCCCGACCAGCCGGCCACCCACCAGGGTGGCGGTGACGTGGACGGCGGCGAGGTCGTCGAGGGCGTCGGCCAGGGGGCGGTCGAGGACGCAGAGGTCGGCCGGGGCGCCGACCTCGACCCGGCGGGGCGGGCCACCGGGCGCGTCGGGCGGGCCCATGAAGAGGTCGAGGGCCCGCCGGGGGGCGACGCGGTCGTCCGGGCCGAGCACGGCGCCCGACTCGGTGGCGCGGTCGACGGCGGCGGTCATGGCCCGCCAGGGGTCGGCCGGCCCGTACGGGGCGTCGGACCCCGCGCCGACGGGGACGCCGCCCTCGAGGAGGGTGCCGCAGCGCCAGAGATCAGGGAGATCCACACCGTCGACCTCGGCCAGGTAGCGGTCACCCCGATCGGCGACGAATCCCGGCTGGGTGACGACCGTGACGCCCAGATCCGCCAAGGCGCCGATCGCGCTGACCGGCACGACCGCGCCGTGCTCGACCCGGTCGCCGGGGTGGGTGCCGACCTCGGCCCAGGCCGCCAGGAGGAGGGCGAGGGCCTCGGCCGTCACGCAGTGCACGGCCACCGGGCGGCCGTCCCGATGGGCCCGGTCGATGGCGCTCACCAGGTCGGGTAGCTCGGGCAGGTCGTGGTCGCCGATGACGACCTTGGCCGGGCCGCGGGGCAGGTCGTCCTCGACGGCGAGGCCCGGGGTACCGGTGATGACCACGCGCTGTGGGATCGAGCCGTCGCCGACCGCTGCCGACAACCGAGCCGGGCCGCCCGGGTCGGTGAACGGGGTGGCGTCGGTGACCCCGGTGACGCCGTGGGCGGCGAGGTCGGCGCCGACCTCGGCCAGATGGAGGTCCGGTTCGGGCCAGGCGCCGCCCAGGCGCTCGTCCCCCCGCAGGATCCAGCCCCGCTCGCGCTCGTCCTCGGTCAACGCCACGCCGGCCGCTGTGACCGCCGCAAGGGCGGCCGCGTTCAGGACCCAGAGCGCACCGGAGGCGTCCTGCACCCGGACCGGCACGGCCCCGGCCCACTCGTCCAGCCGCTCCCGGTCGAGGTCGAACGCGGACGGGACGAGCCCCGTGGCCCGCACCCACCGACCGGGTGGCGTGGCGTCGGCGGCACGGCGGACGGCCTCCTCGACGACGACCGGAGGCGACAGGTCCAGGGAGCCGGCAGCCGCAGCCATGGCCAGCAGGTGGAGGTGGTGGTCGTGCAGCCCAGGCAGGACGGCCCGGCCCTCCACGTCCAGCACATCGTGGGGACCATCCGGCCGCTGGTCGGGCCGGACCCGGAAGATGCGGCCCTCGACCACGACCACGTCGGCCCGCCGCCCGTCCACCTCACCGTCACGCAGCACCAACGCCGTCACGGAATCACCGGCCAGCACGAGGAGAGGCGGGTTCTGGCACCGGATTCCTGCCCCGGAGCGGGGGAATCCGGTGCCAGAACGCGGAGCAGCGGGCGGTGATCATGAGATGTCGGCCAGGACAGCGTCGGTGTCGGCACCGAGGGGGCGGGCCGGACCGGCGATCGGGCGGGACCGGGGTGGCGGGACCGGCTCGCTCAGCGGGACGGCACGACCGGGGCGAGCCACCGCGGCGGCAACCCGGGCCAGAGCGGCGTCCAGGAGCCAGGATCCGCCCTCGCCCAGCGCGTCCTCGACCGCCTGCGCCGCGGCGATGCCCGTCAGCGGGTCCGCCACGGCATCGGCCAGGAAGCAGGGACCCTCATCGTCGGCCACCACGAGGCCCCCGGCGGCCGCAGCATCGTCGCCGAAGCCGACCCGGTCCGCCGCCGGTCCGGTCCGGCCGTACCCGGTGATCGAGACCCACACCCGAGGGCCCATGTCCATGGTCAGGTACGACTCGGGCTCGATCCCCCAGCCTCGCAGCGCCCGAGGCCGGGAGCCCTCTATCACCACATCGGCCGCCGACAGGAGGGCGCGCAGACGAGCCAGGCCGTAGGTCGAGGGCAGGTCGAGGGCGACCGAGGCCTTGCCGTGGTTGAGCAGGTCGAAGATTCCCGTCTCGTCCTGCCGTCCGCCGTCGGGCCGTCGGGTCGACTCCACCTTCAGGACCCGCCCGCCGTCCACACCCAGTAGGTGGCTGCACAGTGGCCCCGCCCAGAGCGAGGAGAGATCAACCACCACCGGCGCCCCCGCCAGCTGGGGTCGATCACCGATTCGGGTGCGGACGACACCGTCCCGGAGCGGGGCCGTCGTCGACGGGTCCGACCCGAGCGGTGAACCCGGCGACGAATCGGGCCTGTCGCGGGCGTCGACCCCTCCGGCGAGCGCCTCCGCAGCAGGAGATGAGGTCTCGCCGATCGCCGACACCGGGAGGCCGAGCTCAACCGCGGCGGCAACCAGGTCGGCTGCCGCACGAGCCTCGACGGCCCCGGCCACCGCCGACCACGGGTCGTCGGGCGGGCCGCTGAGGTCCAGCCAGGCCGGCACCAGCTCGACATCCTCGGGTCGGGCCAGGTTGACTGCGACCCAGCCGTCGGCCGTGGGCAGCAGCCGGGCCGACCCGCCACAGCTCGTGGCCCCGGCCCGGGTGAGGCCGGCCAGTGCGGCCCGCTCCCCCAGCAGCACCAGGGGCTCGGCCACGGGCGCGTCCGCGACGAGGGTGGCAACCGCCTCGATCGTGGCCGCCGACGGCAGGAGGGCCGGTCCCTCGGCCCGGCCGGTCAGCCCGCCCAGGCCGGCGGCGAGCCAGGCCGCCGTCGTCTCCCGGTCGTCCCCCACCCGCGGGACCGTACCGACCGCCGCCACTACCGTCCCGCCCATGCGATCAGGAGCGGACGAGGCCGTGCGGTTCGTGCTGGACATCGAGGTCAGCGACGTCGAGCGCTTCAAGGCGCTGGTCCAGCGCTGCGTGGACATCAGCCGCGACGAGCCCGGGACCCTGATCTATGACTGGTACCTCGACGAGGCCACCGGCGCCGGCCGGCTCTACGAGGCCTACGCCTCGACCGAGGCCGTCCGGGCCCACGCCGCCGGTGCCGTCTTCACCGAGGTCGGCCCCGAGCTCATCCAGACCTGCGGCTTCACGAGCGTGCAGGCCTTCGGTGACACGGCCCCCCACGTCGAGGGCCTCGCCCGCCTCGGCCCCGTCACCGACTGGGGCCCCGCCTTCGCGGCACTGGCCGACGGGCTGGCCTGAGCCGGGTACGGTCGCGGCCTCACGAACCAAAGGGGATGACGTGGCCGAGCCGATCGACGTGGTGCGGGCGTTCTGTGACGCATGGGGCACGCCGGAGCAGATCGACGCCGCCCTGGCGCACCTGGCCGACGACTGCGTGTACCACAACATCCCGCTCGAGCCGGTGACCGGGATCGAGGACATCCGGGCCACGATCGTCGGCTTCACCGCAGGCGTGGACAAGGTCGAGTTCGAGACCCTGGCCATCGCGGCCAGCGGCAACCAGGTCCTGACCGAGCGCATCGACACCTTCTTCTTCCCCGGCAACACGGTCCCGCTGCCGGTCATGGGCACCTTCGACGTGAACGACGACGGGAAGATCACCGGCTGGCGGGACTACTTCGACCTGAACCAGTTCATGAGCCAGATGGGATGAGGCGGGGCTTCGCCGCCCTCCTCGTCGGCGCCCTGCTCCTGAGCGCCTGCAGCGGGGACGACGACACCGACACCGAGGCGGCCGACACCACGGCCGTGCCCGACACGACCTCGTCCCCCCCGACCACGGTCGTGGTCGACCCCGCGTCGGTGCCCGCCGATCCGTCGGCCGGGTGCGGCAGTGAGGCCACGTCCCGCCGGCGAGACCGAGCTGGCCATCACCTCGGGCGACATCGACGGGTCCTACGCCCGGTACGTACCGACGGCCCACGACGGCGACACCCCGGTCCCCCTCGTGCTCGACCTGCACGGCCTGTTGGAGGGTGGCCCCATCCACGCCGCCCACACCCAGCTCGGGCCGTTCGGCGAGCAGGAGGGCTTCGTCACCATCACCCCCGATGCCCACCGGGAGCCCGCTTACTGGGCGCTGGACGAGGGCGACGTCACCTTCATGGCCGACCTCCTCGACCAGGTCGAGGGCGACCTCTGTGTGGACCGCAACCGGGTGTACGTGACCGGCCTCTCGATGGGCGGCATGATGACCACGGTCCTGGGTTGTGCGTTGGCTGACCGCCTCGCTGCCGCGGCGCCGGTCGCCGGCGTCGGCGCCCCCCCGACCTGTGATCGCGAGCGTCCTGTCCCGGTCGTCATCTTCCACGGCACCGAAGACCCGATCATCGACTACGGCGGCGGGCTGGGCCCTGGCGCCGACGACCTGCCGATTCCCGGCGAGCCGGGCGAGACCCTCGGCGAACAGAGCGAGGACGAGGCGGCGGCGACCGAAGCGTTCCTGGCGGGCGCCGAGGCCGGCGCCGAGCTCTGGGCAGAGGGCAACGGCTGTCCGGACGCCGAGCCGTCCGTCGAGACCGTCACCGACGACGTCGAGCGGCACGACTACGGCTGTGAGGTCGAGCTGTACCGGGTGATCGGCGGCGGCCACACCTGGCCCGGCAGCCAGTTCGACGCCGCCATCGGGGACATCGTGGGCCCGGTGACCATGTCCATCGACGCCAACGAGATCATGTGGGCCTTCTTCGAGGAGCACCCGCGGGTGGTTTGAGCGTGACCCACGGCCCCGCGGGCCGGTAGGGCAGGCCTAAGGTCTCAGCGGCTCGGGGTTCCGAAGGGGCGCCCCGGCCCGTCCCTGGGGGGAACTGCATGCAGCGCTTCTGGTCGTGGCTGGCGGTCAAGCTCGGCAAGCACGCCGTCATCGTGTCCGTCGTGGTCGTGGTCGTGACCGTCGTCCTCGGCTTCGGCATCACCAAGCTCGAGTTCGCGACGGGCCAGGACAGCTACCTCAACAAGACCGATCAGGTCTACAAGGACAGCGTCGCCTACCAGGACCTCTTCGGCGGCCAGGCGATGCTCACGGTGATCTCGATGGACGAGGGCCACACGGTGGCCGAGCTGTTCACCCCGGAGGGCATCGCCCAGTTCGAGGCCTTCGACGAGGCGCTCGTCGACCAGCGGGCAGACCCACGGGGTCATCACCCCGCTCACCGCGCTCGAGTTCGACGACGCCCTCGTCGCCAGCCCCGACGGCAACCCGACCGAGCAGCATCGCGGGCGGCGCGCTGCAGCGAGCCCTCGAGGCCGAAGAGCCCGGGTCGCCCGAGTTCGAGGCCCGTTTCGCCGACGCCAGCACGACCCTCGAGCGGCTCGAGGCCGTGCCCGAGGCCGCAGCGCACCCTCGACAACCCCGAGTGGGTCGAGTTCCTCCTGTTCGACAACCAGGGCGACATCCGCATCTCCCTGCGCCCCTTCTTCCCCGACACCCGGCACGCCCAGGTCATCGTCCGCCTGCTCGGCAACGAGGACATCGAGACCGAGGGCGCGGCCGCCCAGCTCGTCGAGGACGAGGCCGCCAAGTTCGAGTTCCCGAACGCCCAGACGGTCACGACCGGCGCGCCCGGTGCTGCTGCGGGACATCAACGACTACCTCCGCGGCGGGATGCTCACCCTCAGCGCCATCGCCGTGGGGATCATGATCCTGATCCTCCTGATCTTCTTCAACGTGCGCTGGCGGCTGCTGCCCATGGGCGTGATCCTCTTCGGCGTCATCTGGGCCTTCGGCCTGGCCGGCTACCTGGGGATCCCGCTGACGATCGTCACCATCGCCGGCCTGCCGGTGCTGCTCGGCATCGGCATCGACTACGCGATCCAGATGCACGCCCGCGTGGAGGAGGAGGTGATCCTCGACCGGGCGGAACACCCGATCCAGGAGACCGCCCGCGGCCTGGGCCCGGCCCTGCTGGTCGTGACCTTCGACGCCATCTTCGCCTTCGCCGCCCTGCGCTTCGCCAAGGTCCCCATGATCCGCCAGTTCGGCCTCCTGCTGGCCGTCGGCATCGCCGTCATCTGCCTGGCCTCGATCATCCTGCCCCTGGCCGCGCTCGGCATCCGGGAGTACAAGTCGCCCACGAAGTCGGCAAGGACTTCAGCGAGGGCTACCTCGGGCGGTTCGTCGTGCGCCTGGGCTCCCTGCCGGCCTGGGCCGCCATCCCCCTCGGCATCGCCAGCATCGCCATCTTCCTGGGCGGCCTGGCCGTCGAGGACGACCTGGAGCTCCAGACCGATCCCGTCCAGTGGGTCAACCAGGAGTCGGGCACGATCCTCGACATCCGGGAGGTCGAGGAACAGGTCGGCAGCTCCAGCGAGCTCGGGCTGTTCGCCCAGGCCGACGACGTCTTCAGCGACGAGTTCACCCAGTTCGCCCACGACTTCCAGAACGACGCTCTGGCCGACCTACCCCGACGACCTGCTCACCGCGTCGAGCATCGAGGCCGCGGTCGGCGGGCTCCTGCAGGTGCCCGGAGCCAGCGACATCGCCCCGACGGGCGCCGAGGTGGAGGCCGCGTACGAGGTCGCCCCGGCGGGCATCCAGGCCTCGACGGTCAGCCCCGACGACCAGGCCTTCAACATGATCTTCCAGGCCGCCCCCAGCTCCCTGGAGGAGCGCGCCGTGGTCGTGGAGCAGGTCCGGGAGGAGACCGACCCGCCGGAGGGCATCTCGGCCACGCCGTCGGGCCTGGCCGTCGTCGGGTGTCGGCCTGCTGGAGAACCTCGAGGCCAACCGGGTCCTGCTGACCTACCTGTCGATCGCTCTTCGTGTTCCTCTTCCTCGCGGTACGGCTGCGGTCGATCATCCGGTCGCTGCTGTCACTGGTGCCCGTGCTCATCGCCGTCGGCGTGGCGTCGCTGGTCGCGTTCACCTTCGACCTCAAGCTCAGCCCCATGACCGCCGTCGGCGGGCCCCTGGTGATCGCCGCCTGCACCGAGTTCACCTCGCTGATCCTGCTGCGCTTCGTGGAGGAGCGACAGCGCGGTCTGGAGCCCCAGGAGGCCGTCGACGTGGCCGGGGCCCGGACCGGTCGGGCCTTCATCGTCTCGGCCATGACCGCGGTCGCCGGCGTGGCGGTCCTGTCGTTCTCGTCGCTGCCGCTGCTGCGGGACTTCGGGCGCATCGTGGCCATGAACGTGTTCGTGGCCCTGATGTCGGCCCTGGCCATCCTCCCGCCGATGCTGGTCTGGGCCGAGCGCCGGAGCTGGGTCACCCGGGGCCTGATCAAGGAGCAGGCACCCCTGCTGGAGGGCCCCCGCCACGCTCCCGGCGTCGGGACGCTCCACCTGACATCCCAGAACCGGTCAGTTGGCGTGGGACGGCGGTGACTGGTCGGCGGGGTCGACGGGGTCCGGCAGTCGGGGGGCGGTCGGGGAGCGGGCTCGTAGACGGCCATCACGAAGCGGTTGGCCTTCTTGCCCGGGTTCGCGTACCGGTGGTTCACGTCGGACTCGAAGTGGATGGTGTCGCCCTCGTCGAGGAGGTTCTCCTCCTCGCCGGCGGTGACCGACCAGCTTCCCCTCCAGGACCGAGATCATCTCGAAGGAGCCGACCGGGTGCGGGGCGCCGTCGAAGTGCTCGCCCCCGGAGAGGGTCCAGTCCCAGAGCTCGACCACGTCCGGGGGGTCGGTCCCCATGAGGAACAGGCCCCGCCCCCCGTCGTCGCCGCTCCACAGGGCGGGGGTGGCGTCGGCCCGCTTGACCCGCACCCGGGGCCCACCGGACGCCTCGATGAGGCTGTCCACACCCACGCCGAGGGCATCGGCCAGCCGGCAGAGGGTGGCGATGTTGGGGTTGGCCCGGGCCTGCTCGACGGCGATCACCGTGCCCTTGGCCACGGCGGCCCGCTCGGCCAGGGCCTCCAGGGTCAGGTTCCGCCGCAGGCGCAGGCGACGGACGTTGCGGCCCAGATCGGCGGCCAGCTGTTCGGGATCCTGCACGCGGGCCTCCTGGGGTCGGTACAACTCAGCATACTCGGGTGGTCACTTCGCTGTACCGGCGCTAGGGTTCACTTCACTGGACTGGTGAGTCCAATGACCTGAACGAGCAGAGGAGCGGTGAGATGGCGGTGCTGTTGGCCCTGGGTGCCGGACTGTCCTTCGGGACGGCCGACTTCGTCGGGGGCCTGGCCGCGAAGCGATCCCCCGCCACCACGGTCACCGTCCTCTCGCAGGTCGCCGGCTTCGTCGTCCTGCTCTCGGTCCTGCCCTTCCTGCCCGGGGTCCCCTCCCCCGCGGCCCTCGGCCTCGGCGCCCTGGCCGGCATCGCGGGCAGCCTCGGTCTGGTCGCCTACCTCCGGGCGCTGGCGGCGGGCCCCATGGGCCTGGTCGCCCCCATCACCTCGATCACCGCCGTGGCGGTGCCCGTGGTCGCCGGCCTCGTCGCCGGCGAACGCCTGTCGGTCCTGGCCACCGGCGGCTCTGGTGCTCGGCCTCGTGGCCATCGGCATCGTCGCCGGTGGCGGCGGCCGCACCCGCGAGTCCGGCTCGGCCGGGCCGCTGCTGGCGGTCGTCGGCGGCCTGCTCGTCGGCAGCTTCCTGGTCCTGCTCGACCACACCCCGGACGCCTCGGGCCTGTGGCCGCTGGTCGGCGCCCGCCTGGCGTCGCTGACGATGTTGGGCCTGTGGGCCTTCGCCACCCGGGCCGCGCTGCCCAGCCGGCTCAACCTCCGCCTGATCGTGGCCTCCGGGGTCATGGACATGACCGCCAACGTGCTCTTCCTGCTGGCGACCCGGGCGGCGCCGCTGACCGTGACGTCCCTGCTGGTCTCGATGTCGCCGGTGGTCATCGTCCTGCTCGCCCGCCAGGTCCTGGCCGAGCGCCTCCACCGGTCCCAGGTCGCCGCCGTCGCCCTCAGCCTCGTCGCCGTCGCCGCCGTCACCATCGGCTGACCCAGCTCGACCTCTGACCATCCCGTGATCACGGCTCGTCGGGGACCTGGAAGTGCTGTTGGTAGGGCTGGAAGCGGGCGCGCTCCTCGGCGGGGTCGAGGCCGAAGTCCTCGAGGGCGTAGCGGTGGGTGCCGTGCTTGTCCTGGGGGCGGGCGGCCAGGTAGTCGGCCATGGCCCGGCGGGTCGACGCCGGGAGGTCCCAGGCGAACTGGTCGTAGACACCGGCCACCGCGGTGACCGGGTCGGCCAGGAGGTCGGCGTAGCGGATGTCGGCGAACTGGGCGGCCGGCAGGCGGCCGGAGGACCGGCCCTCGATCACGCCGTCCAGCAGGGCGCCGAAGCCCCAGGCCAGGAGCGGGGCGCCGGCCACCGGATCGGTGTGCCGGCAGCGCATCCACTTGAGGGTGGCCATCAGGCTCAGCGTCGACGGCACCGTCTTCAGCGGGTCCCGGTGGACGTGGACGATGCGGGCGTCGGGGTAGACGGCGAAGAGGGCGTCGAGGGTGGCCAGGTGGCTCGGGGCCTTCAGCAGCCACCGCTCGCCCGGCTCCCGGGTCTGGAGGGTCTGCAGGATGCGCCGGTGGTACCGGTAGGCGTCGGTGTGGTCGGCGCCGACGAGGTGCATCGTGTAGCTGGGCACCTCGTGGACCCCGCCCCAGTGGTCCGAGAGGAACTCGTTCATGGTGGCGAAGATGCACTCGTTGGGCAGCTCGCCCGCGTTGTGGTGCATGGCCTCGTACTCGGGTTGCACGTCGTGCCAGAAGGCGTGGGTGGCATCGCCCCAGGCCTCGGCCTCGGCCTCGCCCGGTCCGTGGGCCGGGTGCAGCAGCTCCCATGTGGCCGGCGCCCGGTGGGCCGGGTCGCAGGCCAGGATCTCGTGGAGGATCGAGGTGCCCGACCGGGCCATCCCGATGACGAACACGGGGGCGGCCAGCGGTTGCTCCAGGATCTCGGGACGGGCCGCCCAGAGCGCCTCCAGCTCCAGTCGGTTGCGCAGGGAGCGCAGGATCTCGGTGCGGGCCATCAGCCGGCCGACCACGTGCAGGTCGCTCTCGGTGCGCCAGGGCGTCCAGCAGCACGTCGTAGTGCGGCCGCCAGGTCGGCGCCCCGAAGTCGTCCAGGCCGGTGGAGGCGATCGCCGTGGCGACCAGCTCCTCCGGATCGAGCCCGACGAGGTGCTCGGCGCCGCCGACGGCGTCCCCGTGGGCGATGAGCCGCTCCACCCACACCGGCCGGGCCGGCGGCGTCCAGGTCACTGGTAGCGGGCCAGGACGGCGCGGCGGCGGGCCGCGAGCTGCTCCACCCGTCCGGCCGGCGTGACGACGGGGTGAGCGTCCGGGAGGTGGTCCCGGACGTCGGCCACCGGCACCAGGACGGCATCCGGCACGGGCCGGCTGCGGGTGCCCACGTACCGGTAGACGAGCAGGCCCTCGGGCCGACCCTGGGTGTCGATCCAGTTGGGGACACCGGGGTCGGTGGCGGCGAGGACGAGGCGGACCCGCTCGTCGGGGTCGACGTGGGCCTGGGCGCCGTTGGTGCTGGTCAGGTGGTCGGCGAAGTCGCCCGAGTCCATGCGGTGGCGGTGGTGGACGGTCCAGCCCCAGTAGTCGGCGTCGGGGCGGTGATGGCTGATGACCAGCGCCTCGTCGGGCCCGAGCTCCCACCAGCCGCCGCCGTAGGCGATGTTCGGCGCGCCCCCCGGGGGCGTGGTGGGCGGGCCGAAGGCGTTGTGGGCCATCGCCCCCCGGGCCCCCTCCATGTAGTCCGACCAGAACGCAGCCGAGGCCTCGACCCACCTGGCCGCCCGGTCGAGGGCCGCGGCCACGGCGGCGTCGGTCAGCGCGGGCGCCGGCGTGCCCCTCGTGTCCAGCCGCTCCAGGTGCAGCGTGGCGATCCGGTCCTGCTCCCAGTCCACCTGGTACTGGCGGACCAGGAGCTGGGTGGCCTCCGGCTCGGTGGCCAGCCAGTTCCCCGGGTGCTCGTCCGGCGAGATCCACACCTCCAGGACGCCGTCGTCACCGACGGTCAGCTCCGACAGGGTCTGCTCGGACCAGACGCCGAACGCGCCCAGGTGCATGTCGCCCTCGACCAGGGAGATGATCGCCTCCCGGACGCCGGTCACGTCGCCCCAGAGCCGGTAGGTGGCGGTCGGGTCGATCGGCGCCCGCAGGTAGACGTTGTCGGGGTTGGGCCCACCCCACTGGACCCAGGGCTCCTCGTAGCGGTGGAACGACGGGTGGGCCGGGTCGCCGTGCTCGAGGTGGCCCTGGAGGGCCATCACGGCCTGACGGGCCAGGTGGCGCACGCCGTCGGCCCGGGCGGCGGGGTCCGCCGGGTCCTCGGGAAGGGTCTCGCCCAGCGCGGCCAGCCGCGTGCAGAAGTCCGACCAGGCGGCGGCCGCGGCGTCGGTCAAGGGACCGACCGGCCCAACCGTCCGTCAGCGAGAAGCTCCCGGACCCCCATGCCCGCGACCGTACTGGGTGCCCTGGGGCCGGTCGGTCGGGCCGTTCGCCACCAGGGTGAGGCCGGTTCGGCGCCGGTCGGGGCCATCGGGAAGCGGGAGAATCCCCCGCAGGGCGGCTGCCGGTCGCTCGTAGCCTGACCAGCCGTGCTCACCATCTCCGGGCTGGCCAAAGCCCACGGGACCCGGACCCTGTTCCGGGGTGTCACCTTCGTCCTCGGCGACGGGCGTCGGGTCGCGCTCGTGGGCGCCAACGGCGTGGGCAAGACGACCCTGCTGGAGATCGTGGCCGGCCTGCAGGACGCCGACGCCGGCGAGGTCCACCGTTCGGCCGACCTCCAGCTCGGCTACCTCCCCCAGGACCAGCCCGTCGCGTCCGCCGGCTCGGTGCTGGACGAGACGCTCGACGGCGGCGGTCCCCTCGCCGAGCTCCACCACCGCCTGGAGGACCTCGAGGCCCGGCTCACCGCCGGTGACCAGGGTGTGCTGGAGGAGTACGGCGACGTCCAGTCCCGCTTCGAGGGCCTCGGTGGCTACGGCCTCCAGGCTGAGGCCGAGCGCATCCTCGGCGGCCTCGGCTTCACGCCGGAGGACTCCCGGCGCCCGGTCCGGGAGCTGTCCGGTGGATGGCGCATGCGGGTCCTGCTGGCCCGCCTGCTGCTGAGCGACCCCGACGTCCTGCTCCTCGACGAGCCGACCAACCACCTCGACGTCGACTCCGTCGGCTGGCTGGAGCAGTACCTCTCGTCGTACCGGGGCGCCGTGCTGTTCGTCAGCCACGACCGGGACTTCATCGACGGGGTGGCCAACCGGGTCATCGAGATGAGCCACGAGTCGGCGACCGAGTACGTCGGCGGCTTCGCCGAGTTCGTCGTCGAGCGGGAGGCCAACCTGGAGCGGCTGCAGGCCGCCGCCAGCCGGCAGGCCAAGCAGCTGGCCAAGACCGAGCAGTTCATCGAGCGCTTCCGGTACAAGGCGACGAAGGCCCGCCAGGTCCAGAGCCGGGTCAAGGCCCTGGACAAGATCGAGCGCATCACCGTCCCCGAGGACGAGGTGTTGAAGGCCCGGTTCGCCTTCGCCACTCCGCCCCGGTCCTCCCGGGTCGTGGCCGAGCTCCACGGGGTCGACGTCGGCTACGACGACGAGCCGCCCGTTCTCACCGGGGTCGACGTGGTCATCGAGCGGGGCATGCGCATCGGCCTCATCGGGCCCAACGGGGCGGGCAAGACCACGCTGCTGAAGGTCCTGCTCGGCCAGCTCCAGCCCACCGCCGGCACCATCGCCCTCGGCCACAACATCGAGATCGCCAGCTTCGAGCAGCACCAGGCCGACGCCCTCGACGGCAGCAAGCGGGTCGTCGAGGAGTTCTCCTCCAGCGTGCCCGAGGCCGCCGGTCGCAACCGCCGCACGCTGCTCGGCAGCTTCGGCTTCAGCGGCGATGCCGCGGACCGGCGGGTCAGCGACCTGTCCGGCGGCGAACGCACCCGACTGGCCCTGGGCAAGATCATGGTCGAGCCCCACAACCTGCTGGTGCTCGACGAGCCCACCAACCACCTCGACCTGCCCAGCTGCGACATCCTCGAGGACGCGCTGCGGGCCTACGAGGGCACCGTCCTGCTCGTCACCCACGACCGGCACCTGATCCGCTCGGTCGCCACGTCGCTGATCGAGGTGCGAGGCGGCAAGGCCCGGTGGCACGACGGGGTCGACGAGTCGATCCTCACCCCGCGCTCGGACAACGGCGCCGTGCGCTCGGCCCCGCGCACGGGGACCCACGGCGACGGCCGCAACGCGGACCGGCGCACCGCGGCCGAGCGGCGCCAGGCCCGGGCCGGGGCGACCAAGCCGCTGAAGGACGCGCTGCGGTCGGCCGAGAAGCGCTGGCAGAAGGCCGAGGACTCGGTCACCAAGCTCGAGAAGCAGCTGGCCGACCCCGACCTCTACGACCGCCCGGAGGAGGTGACCGACGTGGCCCGCCGCCACGACGCCGCCAAGACCGAGGCCGCACAGGCCATGAAGGCCTTCGAGAAGGCGGCCGAGAAGCTCGAGGCCGCCGAAGCCCGCTTCTCCCCGTGACCCCGGCCAACCGAACGAAACTGCGCCGATTTGTCACGCCCACCGTGACCAATCGGCGCAATTTCAGATGGGGTGCGGGGTGACGAGCTACTGGGGGCCGTCGGTCCGGGCGCTGATCGGGTCGACGTTCCTGCGCACGACGGCCCACCTGGCGTGGCTGACCGCCCTGGGCATGCTGGTCTTCGACCTGACGGGCCGGGAGCTGGACCTCGGCCTCATCGGCCTGGCCGAGTTCCTGCCCGTCCTGCTCCTGGTGCTGGTCGCCGGAGCCGTGGCCGACCGGGTCGACCGACGGGTCGTGTCCGGCGGGGGCGCGGTGGTCGAGGCTGCCGTGGGCTTCGCCGTCGCCGCCTACGTCGCCACGGACCCGACGGCGGTCGGGCCGATCTTCGCCATGGTCGTGGTCAGCGGGATCGCCGGGTGCGTTCACCTCGCCCGCCACCCGGGCCCTGCCCGCCGACATCCTCCCGCCCGACGGGCTGCCCTGGCTGGTCGCCCGCCACTCGGCCACCTGGCAGGCGGCGATCATCGTCGGCCCGGTCCTCGGCGGGACGCTCTACGCCATCGACCCGATCGCCCCGTTCGTGGCCGTCGGCGTCCTCCACCTGCTCAGCGCGGCCGCCTACCCCTTCATCAAGCTGCGGCCGGTCGAGGAACGCGAGGCCGTCGAGACCCCGGAGGAGGAGGCGACCCGGCCCGGCCTGGCACCACGCGCTCGAGGGCCTGCGGTTCATCCGCAACCACCCGGTCCTGCTCGGCGCCATCTCCCTCGACCTCTTCGCCGTCCTCTTCGGCGGGCGCCGTGGCCCTCCTCCCCGCCATCGCCGACGAACGGCTGGGGGTCGGCGCCGTCGGCCTCGGCTGGCTGCGGGCCGCCGGCGGCATCGGGGCCGCCGCCGTGACCCTCGTCCTCACCCGCCGACCCGTCGTCCGTCGGATCGGCCGCACCCTGCTGCTCGCCGTCGGCCTCTTCGGGCTGGCGCACGCATCGCCCTCGGCCTGACCCAGGCGTACGCCGTGGCCTTCATCGCCATGCTCGTCCTGTCGGGGGCCGACGCCATCAGCGTCTTCATCCGGGCCACCCTCGTGCCCCTCGTCGTGCCCCAGGAGATGCGGGGCCGGGTGCTGGCCGTGGAGAACGTCTTCATCGGTGGCTCCAACGAGCTGGGTGCCTTCGAGTCCGGCGTGGCCGGCCAGATCCTCGGCCCCGCCGGTGCCGTCGTCCTGGGCGGCGCCGCCACCATCGTCATCGCCGGCACCTGGTGGGTCGCCTTCCCCGCCCTCCGCGACGTCGACCGCTTTCCCGGCACCGCCGACCCCGACCACCCCGAGCCCCTCGACCCCGCCATCCTGGAAGAATTGGGCCCATGACGAAGGCCGAGGACTGGTGGCTGCACCCGCCCAAGTGCGGGCACTGGACCCGGGCGACCGACCTGGGCATCGTGCGCATCGGGGCCCGGTCCAAGGGCAAGCGCCTCACCATCCGCTGCCCCGGCCCCGGCTGCGACGGCAGGTTCCGTTGGGCCCAGGTCATCGCCCAGGAGCCCGGCTGGACCCCGCCCGAGGCCTGACCCCTAGCCGGCCTCCTCGGCCGCTGGTCCACCGCGCCCGCCCACCTGCCCGGCTCGGCAAAACGATGGCAAGGAAGGGGCGTGGGGTCGAGCCGAGGCTCGTCGGGGGCACGAGACCCGCCGCCCGTGACGACCACCCGTTCTGGCGGCCGTCGTCGATCTCGACGAGATGGCTGTCGGAAACCGACAGGTATGTCGTCGAGTTCGGGAGTGGACGCCCAACCAGCCGCCCAACGTGAGATCTGACCGCAGGCGCGCCCCCGACGAGTCGCAGCCCGACCCACGCCCCCATCCCTGCCATCGGTTCTGCCCGGCAGAGCGACCAGCGCGGCCCCCGACGGGCCGCAGCCCGAGGAGCGCGACCCAGGGTCAGACCCGGGCGGGTGCGGGCTGGTCGGCGAGGTCCAGGACCAGGTCGTCGTCGAGGAGGGGCGGGAGGTTGGTCAGGGCCCGGGGCAGTTCGGCCTGCTCGCTGAAGGCGCGGCCGCCGCGGAGGATGTAGTCGGCGCGGTACTCGGGCTTCACCTCACCGTCCTCGTCGAGGAGCCAGACCATGGCCATGCGGCGGGGGACGACGACCTGGTCGGGGACGGTCAGGGTGCCGAAGACCTTGTCCCACAGGGGGGTGGTCACGCCCTGGTTGCGCAGGGGCTCGGCGAAGTGGTGGTGGAAGTGGTGCATGCGGAACCAGCGGCCGTACCGGGTGCGGGGGCCGGCGACGTGGGCGATGGCGTGGATGCCCTCGTAGGTGAAGTAGGCGGCCACGAACCCCAGGCCGAGGGACAGGCCGCCGACGATCCCGGCCAGCCACCAGCCGGGGACGAACAGGGCGGCGCCGACCAGCACGACGCCGACCCAGGCCTCCCAGTTCTTGAAGAAGTCGTAGTCCCGACGGGCGTGATGGGCCAGGTGCTCACGGCTGCCGTAGTTCTTCCCCCGGGCCTCGTGGAAGGCGAAGCGGTGCAGCCCGTACTCCATGAAGGACCAGAGCCCGTAGGCGGCGGCGACGAAGACCACAGCGATCAGCAGGTTGGTGATCACGGGACGAAGAGCTCCTCGAGTCGATCGAGTGGGACGGTGGCGGCGGCGGCCTCCAGGGCCACGGGCTCGGCTCCCCAGCCGACCAGCAGGTCACGGGTGAGGCGGTCGGCCAGCAGGCCGGTGTCGAACAAGCCGGCGCCCGGGTGCTGGATGCCGGCCAGCGTGAGGACGCCGTTGACGGCGGCCACCCAGGACACCGTGCGGTCGAAGGACTCCCCCGGCGCCAGCACGCCCCGGGCCACGCCGTCCTCCAGGAGCCCCTGGGGCCGGGCGAGGAGGGCGAAGGCCACGGGCACGACCTCGTCGACGTGGTCGATGTCGGCCATCCCCGTCGCGGCGAGCAGCTGCTGCTGGAGGTGGAACTCCTCGGGCATCCGGCGCTCGGCCACGATGATGAAGCGCCCGAAGGCCACCAGACGGGCCAGCGCCCGACCGTCGGGGTCGAGGTCGGCCACCAGCTTCTCGACGCGGTCGGCGGCGCCGTCGTAGACCTCGGCCAGGCGCTCGATGGCGTCCGCCTGCAGGGCAGCCAGCAGGGCGCCCTTGGACGGGAAGTACGTGTACATGGTCCCCACCGCGCAGTCGAGGCGGCGGGCCAGGCCCTTGATGGTCAGGGCGTCGAGGCCGTCCTGTTCCGCCACGGCCCGGGCGGCCGCCAGGAACTGCGACCGGCGGGCGTCATGGCGCCGGTTCCGGCGGGACATGTCGACCTTGTTCTGAACCACGTTCAGAGTATGAACGCCGTTCAGCCCCTGTGTCAAGCCCGGTAGGCTGATGGCACCCATGAACGACCGCCTCGCCTCCGCCACCCGGGAGACGTTCGCGTCGTTCCGGATCCGGAACTTCCGGCTCTTCTTCATGGGCCAGGGCATCTCCCAGATCGGGAACTGGCTGACCCTCATCGCCCAGACGCTGCTGGTCCTGGACCTGACCGGCGACGGCGTGGCCGTGGGCCTCCTCGTCGCCTGCCAGTTCGGGCCGGTGCTGGTCCTGGGCGCCTGGGCCGGGCTCGTCGCCGACCGCAGCGACAAGCGCCGGTTGCTGTTCATCGTGCAGATCGGGGCCATGGCCCAGTCCTTCGTCCTGGCCGGCCTGGCCTTCATGGACGAGCCCCCACTCGCCGCGATCTACGTCGTGGCCTCGTTCGGCGGACTGTGCATGGCGTTCGACAACCCGGCCCGCCGGGCCTTCGTGGTCGAGATGGTCCCCGAGGACATGGTCCACAACGCCGTCAGCCTCAACAGCGCCATGATGACCAGCAGCCGGGTCATCGGCCCGGCGCTCGGCGGCCTGCTCATCACCACGGTCGGCTACGGGTGGGCCTTCGCCCTCGACGGCTTCTCGTACATCGCCGTGCTCGTCGGCCTCTGGCTGATGCGCACCGAGGAGCTGCGGCCGTCGACCCCGGCGCCCCGGGGCAAGGGCCAGGTGCGGGAGGGCCTGCGCTACGTCCGGCACACACCCGTGCTGTTCGTCCCGCTGGTGATGATGCTGTTCGTCGGGACCCTGGCCTTCAACTTCCAGGTCACCCTGCCGCTCCTCGTCACCCGGACCTTCGACCGGTCCAAGGTCGCGTTCACCGTCCTGTTCTCGGTGATCAGCCTCGGCTCGCTGATCGGCGCCCTGTGGACCGCCCGTCGCCGCACCATCGGCGTGGCCGACGTGATCCGGGCCTCACTCGGCTTCGGCCTCGCCCTCCTGGCGATCGCGATGGCGCCGACGGTGGTGTGGGCCTTCCCGCTGGGCCTCGTCCTGGGCATGACCAGCATCGGCTTCCTCACCGCCTCGACCGCCATCGTCCAGACCGAGGCCGCCCCCGAGATGCGGGGTCGGGTCCTGGCCCTGCAGGCGATGGTGTTCCTCGGCAGCACCCCCATCGGCGGCCCCATCGTCGGCGCCATCGCCGAGTACGTCGGCCCCCGCTGGGCCGTGGCCGTCGGCGGCATCGCCGCTCTCGCCGCCGCCGCCTGGGGCACCCTCGCCCTCCGCGACCAACGCCTCACCGCCGAAGCCGAGGCGCTGGTGGTCGAGGTGCCCGAGACCGCCTGAGCCGGACTGTGCAAGGGTCGGGGCAGATGAGCCTGACGATGCCGCCGGAGTGGGCACCGCACGAGCGGTGCGTGGTGGCGTGGCCGTGTCGGACGACGATGTGGCGGGACCAGCTGGACGAGGCCAAGGCCGCGCACGCCGCCGTCGTGAACGCCATCGGCGCGTTCGAGCCGGTGATGGTCGTGGCCACCCCGGGCGCCGGCCACGAGGCGGCGGCCGCCTGCCCCGACGCCGACGTGGTCGAGTGGCCCATCGACGACTCGTGGGCCCGGGACATCGGCGCCATCGTCCTCACCGACGCGGACGGTCGCCGGGCCGGGCTCAACCCCGTCTTCAACGCCTGGGGTCGAGAAGTTCCACCCCTACGACGAGGACGCCGAGTTCGCCCGGCGCATGTGCGAGCACCTCGGCCTCGAGCGGATCGACGCCTTCCCGTTCGTGCTCGAGGGCGGCGCCATCACCGTGGACGGGGCCGGCACTGTCATCACGACCGAGCAGTGCCTCCTCAACCCCAACCGGAACCCGGGCCTCGACCGGGCGGGCGTCGAGGCCGAGCTGCGGAGGTGGCTGGGCGTCGACCGGGTCGTGTGGCTGCGCCACGGCCTGGTCGAGGACGCCGACACCGACGGCCACGTGGACAACGTCGCCCTCTGCATCCGACCCGGTGAGGTCCTCGCCCAGACCACGGCCGACCCCGACGACGCCAACCACGACCGGCTGCGGGAGAACGTCGACGTCCTGACGGCCGCCGGCTACGCGGTCACCGAGATCGACGTGCTTCCCTCCGTGGTCATCGACGGCGAACGCTCCGTCGTCCCCCCGCTCAACCTCTACCTGCCCGACGGCGGAGCGATCGTGCCCGTCGTGGACGGCCCGGAGGGCGACGCCGCCCTGGCCGCCGTCCGCGGCGCGCTCCCCGACCGGCAGGTCGTCGGGGTGCCCGGCGCCGTGCTGGCCCACGGGGGCGGCGGCGTCCACTGCATCACCCAGCAGGTGCCACGCTGATGGCCATCGACCTGCTCACCCACATCGACCAGCCCCTCGACTCCCCCGCCCGCGTGGACGCGCCGAAGCGCGAGCCGTTCCGGATCGGCGCCGTCCAGCACCGCTGGCACGAAGACCCCACCGAGCACCGGGCCGCCCTCACCGAGGCCGTCCACCTGGCCGCCGACACCGGGGCCCGCCTCATCTGCCTGCAGGAGCTGACCCTCTCGCCCTACTTCGCGGTGACCCCGGACGGCCCGTCGGCGGCCGGCGCGGCCCCCGAGCCGCTCCCCGGCGGACCGACCTTCGACCTCGCCGCCGAGCTGGCCTCGGCCACCGGCACCTTCGTCCACGCCTCGCTCTACGAGGACGCCGGCGACGGAGGGCTCGGCTTCAACACCGCCATCTGCGTCGGCCCCGACGGCGAGTTGGTGGCCCGGACCCGCAAGCTCCACATCCCGATCACGGCCGGCTACTACGAGGACCGCTACTTCCGTCCCGGCGACGGCGGCTACCCGGTGGTCGCCGTGGGTGACGCCCAGGTCGGCTTCCCCACCTGCTGGGACCAGTGGTTCCCCGAGCTGGCCCGGGCCTACTCGCTCGGGGGGGCCGAGGTCATCGTCTACCCGACGGCCATCGGCTCCGAGCCCGACCACCCCGACTTCGACACCCAGCCCCTGTGGGAGAAGGTCATCGTCGGCAACGGCGTGGCCAACGGGACGTTCATGGTCGCCGTCAACCGCATCGGCACCGAGCCGCCGCTCACCTTCTACGGCTCGTCCTTCATCAGCGACCCCTACGGCCGGCTGCTGGTGAAGGCGCCGCGGGACCGCCCCGCCGTCCTGGTCGCCGACCTCGACCTGGACGCCCGGGACGACTGGCTCACGCTCTTCCCCTTCCTCACCACCCGTCGCCCTGACACGTACGACCCGCTCGTCGAACCCTGAGTCCGATGGCTGCTCGGCCCCGCGTGCTCCTGGTGGCGCCGGATTTCCATTGCGCGGCCGGCATGACCCCGGCGATCGTCGGCCGCCAGGGCCGCCGCTTCGCCTACCGACTGTTCCCCGCACTGGCACGCCAACCTGGCTCACTTCCCCGACGTGATGGCCGACCTGGACCGGGTCTCGGCCCGGACCCGCCAGGTCGCGACCGTGCACCACCTCGACGAGGGCGACGACCACGTCGCTGACGCAGTGGCCGGGGTACGCCGCCCGGGCCGCAGGGCTGACCATCCGGGAGCATCCCACCCGACCCTGGTCCCTGCGCTGGGCCGTCCGGTGGTGGGTCAGTTCCAGAATCGGGCGTCGGCGAGGCCAGGTAATCTGCCGACCCGTGGCGGTCATCGTGCGGACCGTGGTGAACGGCGTCGACCAGGCCACCCATGACCAACTCGAACAAGCCATCAGCGCCAACATCGATGGCGCTGGCGGCCCTGCTCCTGGGCTCATGGCCCACATCGGGCATCAGGACGGCGAAGGGCTCGCAATCGTCGAGGTCTTCAACAACGAGGACGGCTTCCACGCCTGGTGGGCCGATGCCATCGCGCCCGCTGTCGCCTCGCTCGGGCTGACCGCAGGCCCGCACGACGTGCGCACGGTTTGGTCTTTCGCCCGCCCGTAGTTCAGTCGAGCAGTGCGGCGATCCGAACGGGTGCTCCGAAGAGGTCGAGAACCAGAACGGGTTCAGGCGGCGGCGGGGGTGAGGGCGAGCTCGTCGGCGACGAGGCGGTAGGAGGTGATGCGGTCGTCGGTCGCGTGCAGCATCGTGGTCAGCATCAGCTCGTCGGCGCCGGTGCGGGCCACCAGGTCCTCGAGGCCGGACCGCACCGTCGGCGGGTCACCGATGACGTGGGAGTGGGTGAAGGATCGGATGGCCTCTCGCTCGAACGGGGTGAAGTTGTACTGCTCGGCCTCCTCCGGGCTGGGGTAGAGCCCGGGCTTGCCCTGCCGGAGGCGGAGGAACGCCAGGTGTCCCGGCGCGGCGAGCCGACGGGCCGTGGCCTCGTCGTCGGCGCAGACGACGTTGACGCCGAGCATCACGTAGGGCGCCTCGAGGACCTCGGAGGGCCGAAAGGCCGAGCGGTAGACCTGGACGGCCGCCTCGGTGTTGCCCGCGGCGAAGTGGTGGGCGAAGGAGAAGGGCAGGCCCAGCTCGCCGGCCAGGTGGGCGGAGTAGTCGCTGGAGCCGAGCAGCCAGATCGCCGGCTGGTAGCCCCGGGCCGGGGTGGCGTGGACCGCGGCGTACGGGTGGTCGTCGGGGAAGCCCCCCGTGAAGTACGCCACCAGCTCGGCCAACTGGCGGGGCAGGTCGTCGCCGTCCGCCCCCACGGCGCCGCGGCGCAGGGCATGCGCGGTGACCGGGTTCGTGCCCGGGGCCCGGCCGATGCCCAGGTCGATGCGACCCGGCTCGAACGCCTCCAGCATCCCGAACTGCTCGGCGATCACCAGCGGCGAGTGGTTGGGCAGCATCACGCCGCCCGAGCCGAGGCGGATGGTCGACGTCTCGGCCGCCACCCGCGCCAGGAGCACGGCGGGCGACGAGCTGGCGATGCCGGGCATCGAGTGGTGCTCCGCCACCCAGTACCGCAGGTACCCGAGGGCCTCCACCTCCCGGGCCAGGCGCAGCGAGGCAGCCAGGGCGTCGGCCGGGGTCGACCCCTGGGCGACGGGCGCGAGGTCGAGGACCGAGAGCGAGGCGTGGAAGTCCGACATCACCGGGTAGAACCCGCTTCCGGCGCCGGATCTTCCGCCGCCGGGGCGGAGGAGGACCGATGACCGAGGTCAGGCGCAACGAGGACGACGGCCGGTACGAGATCCTCGTCGATGGCGAGGTGGCCGGCTTCACCCAGTTCCGGCCCCGGGCCGACGGCGTCGTCGTCCTCCCCCACACCGAAGTCGACGCGGCCTACCGGGGCCAGGGCCTGTCCGGGAAGCTGATCAGCGGCGCCCTGGACGACATCCGCGACCGGGGCGAGCAGATCGTCGCGCAGTGCCCCGCCGTGGCCAGGTTCGTCGGGGACCACGCCGAGTACGCCGATCTCCTCGCCGCCGCCTGAGTCCTCCCCCCACCGCTGGCGGCGGTCAGTCCTCGTCCTCGGTCGGGCCGTCGGCCTCGATGGCTGCGGCCAGCTGGTCACGCAGCGCGATGAACCGGGGGTCGGAGCGCAACTCGCGGTCCCGCACCTCGTGGGCCGCGAAGGGCGTCGGTACGTCCAGGACGACCCGGCCCGGTCGGGCGCTCATCACGATGAGCCGGGTGCCCAGGAACGCGGCCTCGTCGACGCTGTGGGTGATGAACACGACGGTCCGCCCCGTCTCTCCCCAGATGCGCCGCAGCTCCAGTTGCAGGCGCTCCCGGGTCACGGCGTCGAGGGCCCCGAAGGGCTCGTCCATCAGCATGATCGCCGGGTCGTTGGCCAGGACCCGGGCGATCTGGCACCGCTGCTGCATCCCACCGGAGAGCTCGTAGGTCTTGTGGCCCGCGAACTCGCGGAGACCCACCAGGTCCAGCCAGCGGTCTGCGTCGGCCCGTCGCTGCTCTCGGCGGACATGGCGCATCCGCGGCCCGAAAGCCACGTTCGAGCGGACCGAGAGCCACGGGTAGAGGTTCGGTTGCTGGAAGACCACGCCCCGGTCCGGTCCGGGGCCGGTGACCGGCTCGTCCGCCAGCGTCACCGTGCCCGAGGTCGGCGTCAGGAAGCCGGCCAGGATGCGCAACAGGGTCGTCTTGCCACAGCCCGACGGCCCGACGAGACACACCAACTCGCCCGGTTCGATGTCCAGGTCGGTGGGCGCGAGCGCCTCGACCCGTCGGTCGTCCTCCCCGAACACCTGGCCGACGCCGCGCAGCGCCAGTCGGGAGGCCCCGACCGGCACCGCGCGGGCTGGATCGTGTCGCCACGATCCCCATCGGCCGGGCCCTCAGCTACCGGTCGCGGCGGCGAAGGTGTCCACCACGCCGTCGGTGTAGGCCTCGGGCGGCGCGACCTCCTCGATCTCGCCCTGATCGACGTTGAACTCGGCTGAGGAGAGGAGGTTGTCGGCCAGGCCGCCACCGAGGAACTCGGCGGTGTCCTGCTCCGCGGCCGTGAGGAAGATCAGGCCCTCCAACTGGGGCAGCACCTCGTCGGCCTCCAGGTTGAGCTCGGCGCCGATGGCTGCGGCCGCGGCATCCGGATCGTCCTGGATGAGCTGGACGGCGCGGTTCTGGACGTCGATCCAGGTCTGCACCGCCTCCGGGAAGTCGGCCGCGAACTCGTTGCTCACGACCGCGAGGTCATAGGTGGTCTGACCCTGTTCGGCCAGCTCGGCGCTGGTGACCAGGATCTCGCCGCCGTCGGCGACGATGCCGGCCAGGTTCGGGTTCCACACGTAGGCCCCGTCGATGTCGCCCCGCGTGTAGGCGGCGTAGATGTCGTCGGGCTCGGCGTCGATGACCTCGACGTCGGCCTCGTCGACACCGGCGGCGTCCAGCGCGGCGAGCAGGCTGAAGTGGGAGGTCGACGCCAGCGGGGTCGCGATGGAGAGACCGGCGAGGTCCTCGACGGACGTCGCTCCGGACTCGGGGTTGACGACGAGGGCTTCGGCGTCACCGATGACGTCGAAGATCCACGGCACCTGGTACTCGATGCCGGTGGACAGCCCACGCGACACGGGGCTGCTGCCGGCCAGGCCGATGTCGATGCTCCCGGCCACGACGGCCTCGTTGACCGAGCCGCCGGAATCGAAGAGCGTCCACTCGATCTCGGAGTCGGGGAACGCCTCCTCCAGCCAACCCTCGTTCTTCACGACCAGATCGCCGTTGGGGACGGCCTGGTAGCCGACGGTGATGGTCTCGGGATCGCCCGAGGACGTCTCTGCGCCGCCACCGCCGTCGTCGTCACCGCAGGCCGCGGCGGCGAGCAGGAGAGCAGCGAGCACCGGCAGGAGCCAGCGCCGCGATCGGGTTCGTTGCATGTTCGTTGCCTTCCGTTTCCGGCCCGGGGTGGGCCATGGGGGGTCTGAGGGCGATGCGCCGCCCACCGCGCGCCGTGGCCGTCAGGCCTTGCCCCTCCAGGGCACGAACACGCGGTCGAGCACCTTCACGAGGTGGTCGAGGAGGATCGCCGTGATGCCGATCACGATGATGCAGAGCACGGCGACATCGGTCTGTTGGAACTTCTTGGTGGACCAGGCCAGGCCCCCGATGCCGGGGATCCCGTTGGCGGTCTCGGCGGCGACGATCGTCGTCCAGGCGAAGCCGATCGCCAGCCGGACCCCGACGACCAGGTCCGGCAGCGCCGCCGGGAGCTGGACGTCGAGGGCGACCTGCAGGCGGCTGGCCCCCATGGAGCGGGCGGCGTCCAAGGCGTCCTGGCGGACGCCGCGGGTGCCGGCGACGACGGCCAGGGTGATCGGGGCCACGGCGGCCAGGAACAGGAGCCAGATCTTCGACGTGTCGTCGATGCCGAACCAGATGATCAGCAGGCTGAAGTAGGCCAGCGGCGGGAGGCTGCGCACGAAGTTCACGAAGGGTTCGACCACCGCGGCGAACGGCTTGAGGGTGGCCAGGGCGAGGCCCAGGGGGACGCCGATGACGATGGCCCAGCCGACCCCGTAGATGATCCGCCGGAGGCTGGCCCAGAGGTGCTCCCACAGGTAGTGGTCGCTGAGGCCCCGGTTGCCGTCGTGGACGGTCACGGACTGGACGAACCGCTCCCAAACGGCCGCGGGCCGGGGCACGAACAGCTCGTCCCAGATCTCCAGCTCGGTGACCAGCCACCAGAACGCGCCGAACAGCACGATCGGGAGGAGCACCCGGCCGACCCGGCCCAGCCCCTTGGCGACCTGCCGAGGGGCGGAACGAGGGGCCGGCGAGCGCGGCGTCTCCTGGAAGCTGAACATGCGGAGCGGGACCGTATCGCGTTATGGAATCACTTTCCACATTGCGATATTTCCTATACGAGGGGTCGGAAACGGACCTCCCGCATCCGGGTCGCAACTAGGGTCCCGCAGCCATGGACGTCGGGATGTCGCTGCCCACCATGGCGCCGGGGTACACGGCCGCCACGACCCTCGACTGGGCCCGGGCCATCGACGCCGGGCCGTTCACGACGTTGTCGACCGGTGAGCGGATCACCTTCGACAACCCCGACTGGCTGGTCACACTCGCCGCCGCGGCCACCGTGACCGAACGGGTCCGAATCTTCGCCAACCTCGTCGTGCTCCCCGCCCATCCGGTCGCGGTCGTGGCCAAGCAGCTGGCCACCCTCGATCAGCTGTCCGGCGGCCGCCTCACCGTCGGGGTCGGCGTCGGCGGGCGGGGCCACGACTTCCGGGCGGCCGAGCGCACGACCAAGGGCCGGCACGCCCTGCTGGACGAGCAGGTGGCCGAGCTCCGCCGACTCTGGGCGGGTGAGCCGCCGTTCGAGCGGGCCGATCCGGTCGGCCCGGCGCCGGCCCAGGGCGTCGACGTGCCCATCCTCGCCGGCGCCATGGGGCCCAAGGCCATGGCCCGGGCGGCGCACTGGGCCGACGGGGTGAGCGGCTTCAGCGTGTCGGGCACCGTCAGCGAGATGGCGGACAACTTCCGCCTCGCCGAGCGGGCGTGGACCGACGCTGGGCGCGCCACGGCGCCGCGCCGGGTGAGTGGCTGCTTCTACGTGCTCGACGAGGACGACGACCGGGCCGCGGCCACCCTCGACGCCTTCGCCCGCCGCTACCTGGCCATCTTCGGCACCGAGATCGCCGAGGCCATGGCGGCCACCTGCCGGATGGCCTCCGTCGACGCTCTGCACGAGGTGCTCGACGGCGCCGCCGAAGCGGGCTGTGACGAGTTCGTCCTCGTCCCCGGCACCGTCGACCTCGACTGCCTGACCCGGACGAGCGACCTGCTCACCTCCCGCTGACGACCCGCTCTGGTAGGGCGTGTTCGCGCGTCAGCGCGAGGTGGCACGCCCAGAACGAGGTGGGTCAGCCGGTGGGGGCTTCGCCTTCGGTGGTCTCCTCGGGGTCCTCGACGCGGTCGGCAGCCTCCTCGGCCTCGGGGGCCTCGATCTCGTCCTCGTGACGATCGAGTGCCTCCCGCACGTCGGGATCGACGGGTGCCGGCTCGGATCGGGTGACCCTCGTCGGGCTCAGCCGGGCTCATTGGGCTCCGGCGGGTCCGGGTCCTCGTCATCCACCACGCCGAGACCGGGGGCGTCGGGATCGGCCTCCCGCTGGCGCTCGACATCGGCCTCGACGGGTTCGCCCTGCCGCTCGACGTCAGGCTCGACGGGTTCCTCGGTGACCTCGCTCATGGCCGGGACCTACCCGGTCAGCGACCGATTGAACACGCGCTCGAGACGGCGGGCGGGGTCCTCGTCCTCGGTCTCGTCCTCGCCCTCGATGGTCTTGTCGAGGCGGACCTCGGCGTGCCGGCCGTCGAGGCGGAGGGTGGCGATCTGGTTGTCGAACCACGGGCCCTCGACGACCCGCCAGTCGATGGTGGCCTTCGGCGCCTTGGCGCTCCAGCGCAGCAGTCGGCCGAGAGCCCGAGCCGCGCCCGAGGACGCGAAGCGGATGACGCGGCGCTCCTTGGCCTCCAGCGGGTTCCGGATGGGGGAGCACACCATCTGGTGCACCCGGCTGGCGGCTCCGGCATCGACGCCGAGGTCGACCTCGGCGAGGTACGCGTGGTGGACGTCCCCGGACAGCACCGTGATCGACGCCGGTGCGGCTCCGTGCCGGCCCGTGGCCACCTCTCGCAGGCGGTCGGTGAGGAGGGCGAAGGACCAGCCGAAGCTGGCCCAGTGGTCGAAGTCGAGGTCCCGCCGGAGCTTCTCGCCTCGGCCGGCGAACCACCGCGCCCCACTGCCCGTCACAGACCTGCTCGCTCCAGGCCTCGAGGTCGTGCAGCGCGGGCATCAGGAGGTACGGGTCGGTCGTGGCCACCACGAGGTGGTCGACGTCGCCCCGCAGCCGTTCGGAGAGCCAGGCCCAGGAGTCGTCGTCGACCATCAGGCGGCGATCCTCCTCCAGGACCCGGCCGGCGCGGGTCTCGATGACCACCAGGCGGGTCCTACCGAAGTCGCGGGCGTGGCACCACCGGACGCCTTCCCCCGTCGTGCTGGCCCGGCTCGGCGAAGTCGTCGAACGCCTCGGTGACCTCGCCGCCGTCCCGGACCTGCTGCCAGAGGTCGTTCTCGCCCAGCTCGTCGGGCGACAGGTTGCCGGCGTGCTGGTAGATCCAGTAGCTGACGAGCCCGGCCCGGCGCCGGCGGTGCCACCAGTCGTGTTCCTCCATCTCCTCGACCCAGGCGTGGGAGATGTTCCAGTCGTCGCCCATGTCGTGGTCGTCCCAGATCATCCCCACCGAGACGGTCGAGAACAGCCAGCGCAGGAGCGGGTCGCTCCACGCCTCCTGGTAGAGCTCGCGTGTACTCCTCGAAGTCCAGGACCTCCTCCCCGGGTGGCTCCTCGGTGTCCCGGTGGCCGCGGATGAAGGCCCGGGTCTCCGGGGCCCCGATGTCGGCGTAGACCTGGTCGCCGAGCATCAAGAGGTACTCCGGCCAGTTGTCCCGGTCCCCCCAGGCCATCTCCCTGGCCAGGACCCGTAGGGCGTCGTGCTCGAAGCCCTTGTCGTCGTCGTCGTCCTTCGTCAGGGTCCACGGCTCCTCGTGGGGCGCCGCGACACGACAAGAACCGAACGCCATCGTCAGCGGGGCGCCGAGGTCGAGGGTGCGGATCACGCTCGGCGGGAACGGGGAGTCCGGCACCGGCCACCGGACCACCCCGTCGACGCGGACCTCGTAGGCCTGCTCGGACGCGGGGGCCAGTCCCTCGATGACCACCAGGGCGTAGTGGTGGCCCTCCACGGTGAAGGTCGGGGCCGACGCCTCCAGGATCTCCACGGTGCACGGCTGGTCGACCTCGACCCAGACGGTGGCCTCGGTCTCGCTCGTGAACCGCAACAAAGGGCCGAGGACGATGTCAGGCATCCGCGGTCCCTACCCGTATGGGTGACGGGCTACCCCCGTGCGGCGGCGGCCCGCCCTGCCCGGCGACCGAAGAAGCTGCCGTCACCGAGGGAGATGCCGCTGACGTAGCCCCGCACGGCGATGCCACAGGTGGTGCGGCCTGCGGCGTAGAGGCCGGGCACCACGGCGCCGTCGACCGCCCGCACCTCGCTGTCGGGCGTCGTGTCGAGGCCCCCCAGGGTGAAGGGGGCGTAGATGGCGTTGGCCACCCGCAGGTCGATGGCGCCGAGGGGCGGGACCAGCGGTCGCACCAGCTCCGGCACCTTGTGGAGCTCGGGGTCCTCGCCGCGGGCGGCGGCGTCGTTGTACCGCGCCAGGGTCGCCTCCAGGGCACCGGCGGGCAGGCCGATCTCCTCGGCCAACTCGGTGGCGGTCTCACAGACCCAGGTGGCCCGCATGCCGACGGCGTTGACGACGTAGCCCTCCTCGTCGAACACGAGGTAGGCCTCCTCGTCCTGGTGCAGGAGGATCTCCAAGCCGATCCGGCCGTTGTAGGTGTCCTCGTTGATGAAGCGCTCGCCCTTGCCGTTGACCAGGATCCCGACCGAGATCTTGCGGGGCGGGTTGAGTGGGAGCGAGCACTCCAGGGCGTCGAGGTTGACCGCCGCGCCGCCGGCGCCCATGCCCATCCGGATGCCGCCGCCGTCATCGGTGTCGGTGCCCACATAGAAGACGCAGTGGGCCGCCAGCGGCGTGTGCTGGTCGACCATGGCCGGGTTGTAGATGAACCCTCCGGCGGTGAGGACCACTCCCCCGCGGGCCTGGATGGCCCTGCGCTTCCCGTCCACGGTCGCTATGACGCCGACCACCGCTCCGTCGTCGTCGACGACCAGCTGGTCGACCTTGGCCTCGGTCTGCACCCGGGCGGCGGTCCGCTCCAGGGCGGCGAGGAGGCACTGCATGATGAAGCCGCCGGCCGAGTCCGGGTGCTGGGGGTGGTGGCCCCGAGGTGCTCCCTTGGCGACGTCGGTGAACGGCCAGCTGTCCTCGCCCCCGCTGTAGACGAGACCGGCGTCGGTCGGCGGCTCCCGGTCCCGCTCCTCGAAGAACTCGGCCTTGAACGGCAGGCCGTGGTCGACCAGCCAGTGGTAGTGGTCCACGGACTCATCGCAGTAGGGCCGGATCTTGGCCTCGTCGGCGCCGGGCCCGCAGGCGGCGACGAGGAAGGCGAACATGTCGTCGACCGTGTCCTCGAAGCCACACGCCTCCTGGATGGGTGTCCCACCACCGAGGTAGATGATCCCGCCCGAGTTGGCCGAGGTCCCCCCGCCGGTCATCGAGCGTTCGAGGGCGAGCACGTCGGCCCCCGCTTCGGCTGCCTCGATGGCCGCACAGGTCCCCGCCACCCCCAGGCCGACGACCACGACGTCGGCGGTGTCGTCCCAGGCGGCGAGCTCCGCGGCACGGACGGGAGGGATCGGTTCGGTCGTGAGATCAGCCACGGCGGCGGACCGTAACGCGCCCGTAGGCTGGGTCTGTGACGGACGAGCAGCCCGAGGCCCAGACCGACGAGGGCATCCCCCAGACCCTGGTCGGCATCTCCTTCCCCGACATCTTCCGGGCCCAGGAGTTCCTGACCGCGGCGACCGGTCTGGCGGCCAAGGGTCACCTGAAGCTGAAGGACGCCGTGCTCGTCGTGAAGGACGCGGACGGCAAGACCCACGTCAAGGAGACCGTCGACCCCGAGGTGGGCCGGACCGCGATGTCGGGCGCCCTGTGGGCCGGCCTGTTCGGCCTCGTCCTCGGCGGACCCGTCGGTTGGGCCGCCGGCCTGGCCGTGGGCGCCGGCGCCGGTGCGGTGACGGCGAAGGTCGTCGACCTCGGCATCTCCGACGAGTGGGTGGGCTGGTTCCGGGAGGCCGTCCAACCCGACACCGCCACCGTCGCCCTGCTGGCCGAGGACCTGGACCGCAACGCCCTCGTGGCGGAGGCCAGCCGCTTCACGGGCGCCGAGCTGGTCTACGCCAACCTCGACGACTTCACCCTCGACCGCATCAAGGACGCCCTCGAGGGCGGGACCAACACCCCGGCGTAGAGGTCGGGGTGCGCCTCGCGCCGAAGGCCACGGTCACGCCGGGGATGCGCCGCTTGCGCCACCTCGAAGGTCAGCCCTTCCGACTCCGGGGGTCGTTGCCATAGCTGTCACGCAGCCGGATCTTGCCGTTCCGGCCGTGGAGCAGGAACTCGACCTTGTCCCGCTTCGCCGCAGCGCGGCCCTTCTGCTCGGCCTCCTTCTGGGTCGCGTGACGGGAGGTGGGGCGGGCGGCACCCTCCCGCTCGACCACCCACTGCCCGTCCTTTCGGATCACGTGCACGGGGTTCTTCGCCATGGCGTCGCCCTACCCGGGCCGCGGTCGGCCAGACCCGACGCCTCCCTAGCCTGAGTCCGTGAGGATCCTCGTCACCGGCGCCACCGGCTACATCGGCGGTCGACTCGTCCCCCGACTGGCCGACGACGGTCACGAGGTCCGCTGCCTGACCCGGAAGCCGGAGAAGCTGGCCGGGGTGCCGTGGGCCGATCAGGTCGAGGTCGTCGCCGGCGATGCACTCGACCCGGCCACCCTGAGCGAGACGCTGCGCGGTGTCGACGTCGTCTACTACCTGGTCCACTCGATCGGCACCGGCGGCCACTTCGAGGACACCGACCGGCGTGCGGCCACCAACGTGGCCGAGGCGGCGCGGGCGGCCGGGGTGCGGCGGATCGTCTACCTGGGGGGCCTGGTGCCCGAGGACGAGGCCATGTCGGCCCACCTCTCGTCCCGGGCCGAGGTCGGCCAGATCTTCCTGGACTCCGGCGTCCCCGCCGTCGTCCTGCAGGCGGGCGTGATCATCGGGAGCGGCAGCGCCTCCTTCGAGATGCTGCGCTACCTGACCGAGCGCCTGCCGGTGATGGTCACCCCGACCTGGGTCGAGTCCCGGGTGCAGCCCATCGCCGTCCGCGACGTGCTGACCTACCTGATCGCCGCCCTCGACCTGGCCGAGGGCACGAACCGTCGCTTCGACGTCGCCGGGCCCGACATCCTCACCTACCGCGTGATGATGCAGCGCTACGCGGCCGCGGCGGGGCTGAAGCGGCGGATCATCCTGCCGATCCGGGTGCTCACCCCGTGGCTCTCCAGCCAGTGGGTGAACCTCGTCACGCCGGTGCCCAAGGCCATCGCCCAGCCCCTCATCGAGTCTCTGCGCAACTCGGTGGTGGCCACCGAGGGCGACATCACCGAGCTGGTGCCCACCGACCTCCTGGGCTTCGACGCCGCCGTCACCCTGGCGCTCGAGCAGAGTCGCACCGGCGAGGTCGCCACCCGCTGGTCGGGCGCCGACTGGCCCGGCGCGCCCAGCGACCCGATGCCGACTGACCCGGAGTGGAGCGGCGGGACGGTCTACCGAGACGAGCGCTCGACGCCGGTCGATGCCTCGGTCGACCAGCTGTGGCAGGCCATCGAGGGCATCGGCGGGGACCACGGCTGGTACTCGTTCCCGTTGGCGTGGGCCGTGCGGGGCCTGCTCGACCGGCTGGCCGGTGGCGTGGGCCTGCGGCGGGGCCGGCGTCACCCGGACCGCACGGCCGTCGGCGAGCCCATCGACTTCTGGCGGGTCGAAGCCCTGGTCCGGGGCGAGGTGCTGCGGCTCCGGGCCGAGATGCGCCTGCCCGGGACCGCCTGGCTGGAGTTCGTCATCGAGCCCGACGAGGGGGACGGGCCGGTGCTGCACCAGCGGGCCCTCTTCGTCCCCCGGGGCTTGGCCGGCACTCTCTACTGGTGGTCGGTGTGGCCCTTCCACGGCATCGTCTTCGGCTCCATGCTCCGCAACCTGGCCACGGCCGCCGAGGCGCAACCGACGACGACGCCCACGAGCGCCTGACCCCGTCGTCAGGACCAGGGCGTACCCGGGGCGGGGATCCAGTCGGTGAGGGCGTCGACCGGGGGGAAGCGGTCCTCGTCGTGGTCCTGCCAGGCCGTGCGGGCCTCCTCGATCTCCTCCTCGGTGCGGGCCACGAAGTTCCACCACATGAGGATCGGCGACTCGAAGGGCGTGCCGCCGAGGAGGATGACCCGGGCGTCGTCCCGCATGGCCAGGGCCAGCTCGGCCCGGCGGGTGCCGAGGTAGGCCAGCATCCCGGGCGCCACGGTCTGGTCCCCGACCTCGACGGCGCCCTCCAGGACGACCAGGGCGTGCTCGTGCTCGGGGTAGACGGGCACGACGGTGCTGCCCCGCCGCAGGGCCAGCTCGACGCCGACGTGGTCGGTGTCGGCCCGGGCGGGCGACCTGACCCCGGCGAACTCGCCCACCAGCACGGTGGCCTCCCCCGAGTCCACCACGACCTGGGGCAGCTCGGCGTGGTGCTCGAAGGCGGGGTCACCGTGACGGGTGAGCTCGGGCTGGGCCACCCAGAGCTGGATGCCGTGCTTGGGCCGCCCGTCGCCGGCGTCGGTGCCCTCCTCGGCGTGGGCCACACCCCGGCCGGCGGTCATGAGGTTGAGCTGGCCCGGACGGATGACCTGTTCGACCCCGAGGCTGTCGTGGTGGACCATCTCGCCCTCCACCAACCAGGTGACGGTCTGGAGGCCGATGTGGGGGTGGGGGCCGATGCCGGTCCCGACCCCACCGCCGTCGGCGACGGGGCCCATGTGGTCGGCGAAGCACCAGGCCCCGACAGTGCGGTGGCCCCGCCGGGGCAGCGCCCGCCGGACGGACATCTCGCCGACCTGGGCTTCTCGGCTCGGCTCCATCGCCACCACTGGCTCGTCGCTCGGCGAGGAGCTCGCCGTACCCGTCTCGACCGGTCCGGTCATGCGTCGACCTCCTGATCCTGCAGGACGTCCTCGCGGGTCGGGACCCGCCACCAGATGACGGCGATGCCGACCAGGGCGGCGAACACGACGACGCCGACCACGAGGGGGTGGCTGATGGTCAGCCACAGCCCGAGGGCCACGAAGCCGACGATGCAGGCCGTGGCCACGAGCTTCGCCCGGCGGGGCATGCCCAGGCCGTCACGGTGGTCCCGCACCATCGGGCCGATGCCCCGCAGGCCGAGGACCCAGGCCTCCAGGCGGGGGCTGGAGCGCGAGAAGCAGGCCGCCGCGGCGATGAAGAACACCGTGGTGGGCAGGCCGGGGACGACGATGCCGAGCCCGCCCAGGCCGACGCACGCGAGGCCGACGGCCACCCATACCGCCCGCAGCGCCGTGGTCGGTGACCGGTCGGCGGGCGGCATGCTCACGAGACGATGGAGGCGATGTCCTGGACCATGAGGACCACGAGCAGCCCGATGATCGTGACGTTGATGGCCGTGATCGGCCAGCGCCACTTGTGCCCGCTGCGCTGGAAGCGCCGGATGCTGAGCACGTTGAACACGATGGCGATCGGGCCGACGACCAGACCCAGCCAGGGCCCCCAGTCACCGGCGATGCCGAGCGCCGGGAGGACCCACGGCAGCAGGACATAGGCGAAGAGGCAACGGACCCCGGAGATCACGACCGACGTGCTGAAGGCCTTGGTGGCCTCGGCCTCGGTGTACTCGGGGGCCGACGTCGTCACCGGGGCGGCGGTGGTCTCGCTCACGGTCACCAGCATGGCGCGACTCGACGGTCGTCGCACCATCAAACGGGACGCGACCGGGCCCCGGGTCGATCGACCCGGGGCCCGTGTCTCCGCGGTGGGCGATCAGCCCACGCTGGGGGGGATCATCACGGCGTCGATGAGGTGCACCGTGGCGTTGGCCGTCTCGATGTCCGGCACCTGGACGGTGGCACCACCGTCGTTCAGGCTGACGGTGTCACCGTCGACTGCCACGACGAGGGTCTCGCCGGTGAAGGTCTCCAGCTCCATGCCGTCGGTCAGGTCCGCGGCGGCGAGCCGCTGCGGGATGACGTGGAAGCCGAGGACCGTGGTCAGCAGACCGGTGGGGTCGGCCAGCGCGGCCTCGAGGGTGGCGGGATCCAGCTCGGCGAACGCGCAGTCCGTCGGGGCGAAGACCGTCAGCTCCTCAGCGGAGTTCAGGGTGTCGACCAGGTCGGCCGCGGTCACGGCGCTCACCAGCGTGGTGAGCACGGGGTTGCTGGAAGCGGCGGTACCGACCGGATCGTCGGCCATGCCGGCCAGGGTGCCCTCTTCGGGACCGGACTCGACGGCCTCGACGAGGTCGTCGGTCTCACAGATGGTCGCGGAGTCCACGGGGGTGGTCTCCTCGGTCATCGGCTCCTCCGCCATGGTGTCGTCGGCGGGGGCCGACGTCTCCTCAGAGGCGGAATCGCTCGACTCGCTGTCGTCGCCACAGGCGGCGGCGAAGAGACCGAGCGCGAGGACCAGGGCCAGGATTCGAAGCATCTTCGAACGGAACATGGCTGTTACACACTCACTTTCTTGGGTAGGGGGACTTGCTGTTGGGAACTCGCCCGGGTTCGGGCAAGAGGTGGGGTGCGGCGCATCAGGCGGCCTGCACGATCACGAGCTTCGACTGCCACCCGGACGCGCCGTCGGGGAGGGGCTCGGTGCGTTCTTCGGGCATCAGGACGCCGTCGCCGTCGGTGGCCCGGCAGAGGAGGCGGGGGGAGCCGGGCTGGGCGTCCCACCCGATGCGCCACTGGCGCCAGGTCTCGTCGGTCAGCTCGTCGGCCAGCTCGGCCTCCTGCCACGGGCCGTCGTCGACCTTGACCTCGACCTTGGCGATGCCCTTGGTCTGGGCCCAGGCGACCCCGGCGATGAACTGCGGGCCGGCCGCGACCTGCTCACCGGTGCGGGGGAGATCGATCCGGCACTGGGTGCGGATCGGGGCCCGGTCGGCGTAGCCCCGGGGCACCCAGTAGGACTCGAACTCGTCGAAGGTGGTGAGCTCGATCTCGGTGAGCCACTTGGTGGCGGAGACGTAGCCGTAGAGGCCGGCGGTGACGAGGCGGGCCGGGAAGCCGTGCTCGAGGGGCAGGGGCTCGCCGTTCATGCCGACGGCCACCAGGCAGGTGCGGCCGTCGCCGACGGCGCTGACGGGGAAGCCGCAGGTGTAGCCGTCGATCGAGCGGCCCACGAGCTGGTCGGCGTCGGGGTCGACCCCGACCTCGTCGAGGAGGCGCTGGACGGGGACGCCCAACCAGCGGGCGTTGCCGACGAGGTCGCCGCCGACGCGGTTGGAGACGCAGGTCATGGTCACGTCGGCCTCGACCAGCCCGAAGTCGGTGAGCTCGTCGAAGGTGAGGGTCAGGGGCTGGTCGACCATGCCCTTGATCTCCAGCTCCCATCTCTCGACCGGCACCTGGGGGACGGTGAGGGCGGTGTCGATCCGGTAGAAGTCGGCGTTCGGGGTGACGAAGGGGGTCATCCCCGCGACGTCGGCGGCGAAGGCGTCGGTGACGGGCGGCCCGGGGCGGTCGGCGGCGGGCAGGACGAGGTTGTTCCGGGAGTCGACGGCGCTGAAGCGATCCCGCAAGGCCCGGCCCCCGGCGGCGGCGACCGCGGCGACGGCCACGAGGGCACCGGTGAGGGCCAGGAACCTGCGCCGGCTGGTGACGTCGGCGCTGACGGGCTTGGTGTCGGGGAGGGCGTGGAGGCGGCCCTGGAGGAGCCGGAGGGTGAGGGCGCCGACCCCGCCGGCCAGGAGGGAGGGGATGATCGCGGAGAGGGGGGCGTTGGCGACCTGGAGGGCGGCGCCGGCGCCGACCACCGCGAAGAGCCCGAAGGCGATGTCGCCCACGATCGGCCGGCGCCGGCTGGCCAGCCCGACGACGAGGCCGATGATCGTGAGGGCCACGAGGATCCCGATGACCAGGGCCAGCTTGTCGTTCTGGCCGAAGAGCTCGATGCCGAACTTGGTGACACTGGAGGGGGCCTTGTCGATGACGACCTCGGCCACGACCTCGACCGGCGAGCGCCAGGCCCGGTTCAGCGAGGTGGAGAGCTCGGCGATCCCGAGGCCGACCCCGGCGGCCACCAGGCCACTGAGGGCGAAGAGGAGGCGGTGCTCCCTCGTCGGCCGCTCATCGTCGCTCACGGGGGGTTCTCCGGAACCCTCCCCCCTCTTGGATGACTTGGCGTCCTGCGGCAGGAAACCGCGGCGACCACGGGGCGTGGGGACCGGCCGCCGGTCCTCCTGGGCGGGACCACCACCCGCGGTGTTGGTCGCGGCCCAGACCTCATTGGAGGCAATAGGTCACGGCTTCCGTGACCTATTGCCTCCAACGACCGCCGAGCCCGCCCGCCGGCCGGCGGTCAGATCGTGGTCAGGGGCCGGGCGGTCTTGGGGAGGCGGCCGGTGAGGAGGGCCTCGTGGGCGCCGGGCCAGTCGGTGAGCTCGGTCATCACGCCGTCGGTGTCGAGGAGCCAGAAGCGGTCCTGGGCCTCGAGGAAGGTCCGGTCGTGGGAGACCGAGATGACCGTGCCCTCGAAGCCGTCGAGGGCGGTCTCCAGGGCCTCGGAGGACTCGATGTCGAGGTTGTCCGTCGGCTCGTCGAGCAGCAGCAGGTTGTGGCCGGCCAGCTCCAGGACGAGGATCTCCAGACGAGCCTTCTGGCCGCCGGAGAGCGAGTCGTAGCGGAGGCGCTCGGCCCGCTCCAGGCCGTAACGGGCCAGGTGCTTCATGGTCGCCTCGTAGTTGCCCGCCTGCCGTTCGACGATGTCGCCGGTGCGCACGCCGAGGAAGTCGGGGCGGTCGTTGACCTGGGTGAACAGCCCCGGCTCGACCCGGTTGCCGATGACCACCCGCCCGTCGGAGGGCTCCAGGAGTCCGGCCAGGACCCGCAGCAGGTGGGTCTTGCCGGTGCCGTTGGGGCCGATGAGCGCCAGGCGCTCGCCGTGGTGGACCTCGTCGGCGAAGGGCAGGAAGAGGCCGTCGTAGGCGGCGTCCTTCACGGTGACGGCACGACGGGCCGCGTCGCCGCCTCGCAGGCGGGCGCGCATCGGTCGCGTCGTGGCCGGCGGTGGGGGCGGGCCTGCATCCCGGAACCGTTCCCAGCGGGACTCGGCCGCGTTGGCCGCCTTGGCGTTGCCGTCGTTGAGCGACGCCCGCTGCTTCATGATCTTCATGTGCCGGTAGAGCCGGCGCTCCTCGGCGTGCCACCGCTCGACGGCATCGCCCAGCAGCTGCTGACGGTGCTCCCGGGCCTCGGGGTAGTTGGCGTAGCTGCCGCCGTGGACCCAGGTCCCGGCGCTCTCCAGCGTGACGATCTTGTCGAGGGCGTTGCTGAGGAACTCCCGGTCGTGGCTGATGGCCAGGACGGTCTTGGTCGACTTCTTGACCAGCTTCTCCAGCCAGGACTTGGCGGGGACGTCGAGGTAGTTGTCGGGCTCGTCGACGAGCAGCACCGACGCCTCCGAGGAGAACAGCACGTCGAGGGCGAGGCGCTTGCGCTCACCACCCGACAGGGTGCCGACGGCTCGATCCGTGACCTCCTCGATGCCGAGGCCGAGGATGCGCCGGGTGCTGGCGTCCCAGCGCCCCTCCATGGCGTACCCCTGCAGCTCGGACCACTCGCCGATGGCCTCGCCCAGGGCCATGCCGGCGTCGGCGTCACCCTCGGCCATCCGCCGCTCGGCGTCAGCGAGGCGCTCACCGGCAGCCCGGAGGCGGGGCGGGGCGAAGGTCAGGAGCATCTCCCGGATGGTCTGCTCGGTGGCGAAGCCGATGTCCTGGGGCAGGTAGAGCACCTCGCCGCCGATGTTGGCGTTTCCTGTGCCCGCGTCGAGACGCCCGGCCAGCACCTTCAGCAGCGTCGTCTTGCCGCTCCCGTTCTCCCCCACCAGCCCCCAGTGCTCGCCCGGCGGCACCTTGAAGCTGACCTCGTAGAAGAGGTCGTCGTCCCCCGGATACCCGAAGGAGAGATCGGACACGACGATGGACACAGCCCGTCATGCTCGCAGGTGGCCAGGGTCAGACGCACGGAGTTCCCTACCTTCGGGGATGAGCCGACTTCGAGCTCCACTCCTCACCGTCCGCACCCACGACGGCTATGACCCACCCCTGGAGCAGATCGCCGACTGGGTCATCGTCCAGACCCACCACTGACCCCCGCCAGGGCGCTTCTCGACGACATAGCTGTCGGATTCCGACAGGCATGTCGTCGAGGTCACTGCGTCGACCGCACCCGGTGAGAGGGCACCGCCGAGTCCGGCGCGAGGAGCCAGGCCCCGTTGCTGCGTCGTTGTCGGTTGGCCGGGTCAGGCGGTGCCGGGTGGGGCGACGAGCTCGATGGAATTGCCGTCGGGGTCCTGCAGGACGAGGGAGGGCTTGCCGAGCTCGTCGACGACGCCGGGGTGGTCGATGCCCCGCTCGGCGAGCGTGAGGGCCCAGGCCTCCAGCGTCGGGCCGTCGGGGACGGCGAAGGCCAGGTGGTCCAGCGGCCCGGACGAAGCCGGGTCGCCGGGGTCGCCGGCGGTGAGGACCACCACCACCCGGCTGGGGCGGTGGCGGAGGGCGACGTAGCTGTCGTCGTCGGCGGCCGTCAGCCGGTCCATGCCCAGGACGGTCGAGTACCAGCGCTCGCTGGTGGGCACGTCGCGTACGACCAGCTGTACGTGGGAGAACCCGGTCACCGGCGAGGTCACCCGTCGATCATCCCACCCGGGCCGCCCGGCGACCCGACCGGCGGTGCTTGTGGAGGGCATCGGCGGCGAGAACGGCGGGGGCGGCCCCCAGGGCCACCAGGAACGCGGGCCAGGGCGGGAAGGCCTGGTCGAGCAGGTCGGCCATGAAGGGCAGGAGCAGGAACCCGAACAGGGCGACCAGCTCGACGGCGACGGCGCCGAGGAGCAGCCGGTTACTGGTCCACCCCAGCCGCCACGGCGCCACGGTGGCGCTCCGGCAGGCGAAGGCGTTGGCCATCTGGCCGAAGACGACGGCGGCGAAGGCCGCACCCGACGCCGCCATCAGGGCATGTCCGGTGGGGAACGACTCCCCCGGCCGCCAACCGGCCACGACCAGCGCGACGACGAACGCCGTCATCTCCAGCAGGGCCTCGGCCGGGCCGAGCACGCCGAAGACCCGACGCAGCAGGGTGGCGTCCATGAGGTGGCGTCCCTCCGGCGGACGGGACAGTGCCCCCGTGGTGGGCGGCTCGGCGCCGAGGGCCAACGCGGGCAGGAGGTCGGTGCCGATGTCGAGGAAGAGGATCTGCAGGACCCCCAGGGCGAGGGGGAACCGGCCGCCGGAGAGGGCCCAGATCACGAACGGCGTCAGCTCGGCCACGTTGTCGGTCAGGTGGTAGGTCAAGAACCGCCGGATGTTGCTGTAGGTGGCCCGGCCCTGGCCGATGGCGGCCACGATCGTGGCGAAGTCATCGTCGAGCAGGACGAGATCGGCGGCCTCCCGGGCCACATCGGTCCCTGACCGCCCCATGGCCACACCGATGTCGGCCTCGCGGAGGGCGGGACCGTCGTTCACCCCGTCGCCGGTCATGGCGACGACGTCGCCGTGCTCCTGTAGCACCTTGGCGATGCGGAGCTTGTCCTCGGGGGCCACCCGGCTGATCACCACGCCGTCGGCGGCCAGGATGGCCGCCAGTTCGTCGTCGTCTTCCGGTAGGTCCCGGCCCTCCAGCGCCGGGGCGTCACCGAGGCTGAGACCGACCTGGTGGGCGATGGCCGCGGCAGTGGCGGGATGGTCGCCGGTGACCATGAGCAGGCGGACCCCGGAGGCCCGACAGGCGGCGACCGCGAGCTCGACACCGTCCCGGGGTGGGTCGTGCAGCCCGATCAGACCCAGTAGCTCGAGGTCGGACTCGGCGCGATCGGCATCGTCCTCCGGGCCGACCGCGTCGGCTCAGCGCCGCGCCGTGGCCAGGACCCGCAGGCCGCGCGCCGCCAGCTCGTCGACGGCCTCGGCCGCACCGGCCGCGTCGACGCACCGGGGCAGGATCGAGTCCGACGCCCCCATCACGAGGAGGGCCTCGGGGGTCAGCACCGAGGACCGGCGTCGGATCGGGTCGAAGGCGAAGCGGCGGCGGGCGTCGACATGCTCGTCGGCCCGGGCGTCACCGAGACGGCGGGCCAGGGCATCCAGCGCCGCCTCCATGGGGTCACCGACTGCGACCCAGGCGCCGTCCCGGTGCGCCACTCGGCCCTGCACACAGGCGACCGCGGCGCCGGCGACCGCCCGGGCCCGCGCCTTGGCTTCCGGCGAACCGTCGACCACGGCGGTCGGGGCATAGCCCTCGCCGGCCAGAGACAGCACCCCCCGGGATGTCCAGACCGCCACCACGTTCATCTCGTTGCGGGTGAGGGTCCCGGTCTTGTCCGTGCACACGACGGTGGTCGAGCCGAGCGTCTCCACCGCCTCGAGATGGCGGACCAGAGCGTTGCGGGACGCCATGCGCTGGGCCCCCATCGCCAGGGAGAGGGTGACCGTGGGCAGCAGGCCCTCCGGGACGAGGGCCACCGTCACCCCAATGGCGAAGAGGAACCCGTCCTTCGCCGGCTCACCGAAGAGAAGCGAGATGGCGAAGAAGCTGAGCCCCACCCCGAGGGCAAGGAAGGCAACCACCCGTACCACCCGGGCCAGCTCCCCGGCGAGTGGGCTGGGCGGGCGCTCGACCCCGGCGGTCAGGGCGGCGATCCCGGCCAGGCGGGTCGACCCACCGGTGGCGCCGACCTGCCCGACGCCCTCGCCGGTGACCACGAAGGTGCCCGCGAACATCGGGTCGCCGTCGGCCCGCCGGATCGGTCGGCTCTCGCCGGTGAGCATCGACTCGTCGATCCGCAGGTCGTGGCCCTCGACGACCGCGAGGTCGGCGGCCACCCGGTCCCCCGGCGTCAGCAGCACCACGTCGCCCACGACGAGGCCGGCGGCGTCGATGACCTCGACCTTGCCCTCGCGACGGACCGTGACCCGCACCGGCATCAGGTCGCCCAGGCGCTCGGAGGCCTTCTCGGCCCGTTCCTCCTGGACGAACGCGAACACCCCGTTGATGACGACCACCACGAAGATGGCCACCCCCAGCTCGGGCAGGCCGGCCACGAAGGCCAGCAGCCCGGCCACCCAGAGCATGAGGGCGAAGAAGTGGACCATCTCGCCCACCAGCCGCTTCCAGGCCGGCTGGCGCTCGGGGGGCGGCAGCCGGTTGGGACCGTCGGCGGTCAGGCGGGACGCGACCTCGGCCCGGGTGAGACCGGCGAGCGGGGGGACCATGTCAGCCGAGACGCAGCGGGACCTCGTAGAGGTTGATCACCGAGCCGTCCTCCGCGCTCTGCTCGAAGACCTCGAGGGTCGCCTCTCCGGGAGCGGCCGAGGACACGTCGAAGGCGAAGTCCCCCCACGTGCCGGTGCCGGCGGTGGCCGTGGTGAAGCCCTCGTCCAGGACGGTGCCGTCGCCGCCGACCAGCCGGTACTGGACGTTGGCCTCGAAGGTGTTCGAGATCCCGCTGACCGAGAAGGTGTCCTCGACGGTCTCCCCCGGCACCGGGGACTCGACGAGGATGAACGGGGTCACGTTCTCGACGTCGGCCCGGGTCAGGTCGGTGGCGTCGACCCCCTCCCCGCCGATGGCGTCGACCGCCTCACCGTCCAGCTCGATGCTCACGGTTTCGACGGTCGGGAACTGGGTCACCGTGAAGACGACCTCGGCCACCCGCAGCTGCATCGACAGGCTGCCGCCGCCCGACTGGAACTCGCCGGACAGGTCGACGGTCGCCGCTCCGTCGGCGATGTCGACGCCGAGCAGCTCGGTGCCCTCGGGGATCGCGGTGGTCATGCCGATGCCGGTCTCGAAGTCGTCGGGACCGGCCAGCAGCTCGGTGAGCGCGCCGCGGGCGAGGGCCGGAGCCGTGGCGGCCCGGCCCGCGGTGGCCACCGCTTCGCCCCGGACGAAGTAGACGCGCACCGCGACGGCGTCGCCGGCGGGCACCGAGGTCGTCGTGCCGGGCGCGGCCGTGGTGGTCGGGGCGGCTGTCGTGTCGTCGCCCGGATCCTCGTTCCCGTCGCCGTCGTCGTCACCACAGGCCCCGACGAGGAGGACGACCACCGCCAGGGACAGCCAGATGCGCTTCATGGGAGACACGACGCTCATCCTCGCACCGACTCAGGCCGTGCGGATGTCCCGCCGGGTCACGGCCCAGGTCCCGACCGCGATGAGGACGGCTGTGACCGCCAGCAGCAGGGCGACACCGGAGGGGCTGACCCCGTCCGACACCGGCTGCTCGCCGATGGCCCAGTTCCACGGTGAGAACCCCCGGGCGGCCGACAGGGCGTCGGAGATCGGCAGCACGAAGGCCACCACGTAGCCCACGACGAGCACGCCGATGGCCCCGCCGAGGGCCAGGCCCCGCGAGGCCCCGAACCCGCTGAGGATGTAGGCGACGGACCCGTGGAACAGGGCCAGGGCCCCGCACGCCAGGGTGGCCGCGAGGACCCGGCCGTAGCCCGCCCCGTCCAGGGAGAACGGGGCGAGGCAGGCGCTGACCAGGACCGCCGTCGTGCCGACGATCGCGGCGAGGACGACGGTGGCGGCACCCAGGCGGGCCAGCCAGACCGTGGTGCGGCGGATGGGCAGGGCGTGGAGCAGCTCGAGGCGGCCGGCGTCCTCGTCGCCCGAGGTGAGGGCGGAGGTCATGGCGATCGCCGCGCCCGACAGCAGCAGCGGCAGGAGGAAGGCGTAGAGCTGGCCGTCGAGGTAGCCGGCGGGCGTCGACAGGCCCTGGGCGCCGAAGGCCTCGAGCAGGGAGCCCATGGAGTCCTCCAGCTCGGTGAGGGAGCCCGATTCCTCGAGGCTGGGCCAGAACGCCAGGTTGACGAGGGCGAAGGCCACGATCCCGAACCCCCACCAGAAGCCCGTCCGGCGCACGGCCGCCGCGCCACGGCGCACCAGCTCGGCGACGGCGCCGCTCACGACGCCTCCGCGGGCTCGTCGTAGAGCGAGAGGAAGGCCTGTTCCAGGTCGGGCTCGGGCAGGAGCAGGTGCTCCAGGTGGTGCTGGGCCAGCACCGCCACGAGGCCGTCGGGCGAGCCGTCGACGACCCCGCTGACCTCCCGGCCCCGGACGACGAGGTCGTGGACCCCGGGAACGGACCGCAGGTCGCCGACCGGTGGCTCGTCGGCGAACCAGGCGGTGAAGGGCTGGCTGGCGGCGTGGCGCAGCTCGGCGACGTCACCTTCGGCCACCACCCGCCCCGCCCGGATGACGATGACCCGGTCGGCGGTCTGTTGGACCTCGCTCAGCACGTGGGAGGACAGGAAGACCGACGCGCCGGCCTCCACGGCCTCGGCCAGGAGGAGCTGGAACTCGGCCTGCACCAGCGGGTCGAGGCCGGCGGTGGGCTCGTCGAGGATCAGCAGGTCCGGCTGGGCCATGAACGCGCCGACCAGGCCGACCTTCCGGCGGTTGCCGCTGGACAGGCCCTTGGTCCGGCGGTCCGGGTCCAGGGCCAGGCGCGCACACAGCTCATGGGCGGGACCGAGGTCGAGCCCGCCCCGGAGCCGGGCCCACGAGTGCAAGGTCTCCTCGACGGTCAACCGGTCGTCGAGCCGCAGCTCGCCGGGGACGTAGCCGATGCGGGCCCGGACCTCCGGCCCCGACCGGGGATCGGCCCCGAGCACCCGGACCTCCCCACTGTCGGCGCGGGCCAGGTCCAGCAGGATGCGGATCGTCGTGGACTTCCCCGCGCCGTTCGGACCGAGGAAGCCGACCACCTGGCCACCGGGCACCTCGAGGTCCAGCGCGTCGAGCGCCGTCACCGTCCCGAAGCGCTTCGTCACCCCGCGGGCAGTGATGACCGGGTCCATCACCCCATCGTGCCCGATGGCGGACGACCCGCCCGCCAACCGGAGCGGTCCGCCTCCCCGGACCAGGCAATTGTCGGGCCCGGGCCGGAGCAGCGCCTACGGTCGGGTCGAGAAGGACACTGTCGACACCGAAGCCCACTTCGTGGCCCGAGCCCGCTCCCGACACCTACTCCCGCTGGTCAGTCTGCTGACCCTCGCCGTCCTCGCCCCCGCCCTGGGGGTGCCTGCGGCCGCCGAGGACGACCACCCGCACGAGGAGGCCGGCCCCGCCGGCCCGGCCGGCGTCCCGTTCGCCAGCACGCCGGACACGGGGCGCACCGGCACCGCCGTCGAGGTGTCCGGGGCGGACTGCTTCCTGATCGGCTCCGACGAGCCGGGTGAAGGCGTCGTCGTCCGCCTCCGGAGCCACGGCGAGGTGTACGCCTACGGCACCGTGCCCGTCGCCGCCGACGGCACCTGGTCGGGCGAGCTGCTGATCCCCGCCGGCACGCCGGCCCGGGCCCACCACCTGGAGGCCCGCTGCGTCTACCCGCTCCTGGCCGACCAGGTCACCTACGCCCGGCGGACCTTCACCGTCACCGGCGAGGGGACCCCCACCGAGGCCAACCCCGTCCCGCCCCGGTTCAACGGCGGCATCGAGGGCTTCGACGACTACGACGGCCAGTCCACCTGCAGCCCGAGCACCAAGCCGGGCATGGCCTCGTTCATGCGGCTCGTCCAGCGCCACTACGGCGGGGGCAGCCTGGGCGTCGGCCGGGCGTGCAGCGTGGGCGGGCAGAGCGAGCACAAGGAGGGCCGGGCCTGGGACTGGGCCATGAACGCGGGCAGCGCCGGCGACCGCAGCCGGGTGCAGGCCCTGTTCAACTGGATGTTCGCCACCGACGCCCAGTGCCGGAGCTATGCCATCGCCCGGCGCATCGGGATCATGTACATCATCTGGAACCGTCGGATGTTCCGGATGTACGACGTCGACCGGGGCTGGGCGGCGTACTCGGGGTCGAGCCCGCACACCGACCACGTGCACTTCAGCCTCACCCGCGACGGCGGCGCCGGCCGGGTCAGCTACTGGAACCCGACCTACCGGGCGCCGGCCGACTGGACCCCCTTCCAGCGCCGGGTACGGGACGTCACCCTGGGCCAGGCCTGGGACCTCATCCGGCCCCTCACGGGCGACTTCGACGGCGACGAGCGCGACGACCTCCTCTGGTACGACCCGGAGACCGGCGAGGGCTTCGTCGGCTACAGCAAGCCCGACGGCCGCTTCGAGACCCGCTCGTTCACCGCCGCGCTCGGGGCTGGCGCCGACCGTCGGGGACTTCAACGGCGACTGCCGGGCCGACATCTGGTTCGACGGGCCCGGCAGCGAGCGCCGATCGCCAGTGGCAGGGACGGACCGACCGCACCTTCCGCAGGGTGACCGGCGACCAGCCGGGCGACTACGAGTACCGGGTCGCCGGTGACTTCAACGGCGACCGGACCGACGACATCCTCTGGTACAACCCCGGCGCCGGCCCCGACCTCCTCTGGCGGGGCAGCCCCTACGGCTTCGTGTCCCGTGCGGTGTCCATGGGGGGCGACTACCGGCCCTTCTCCGGCGACTTCGACGGCGACGGCCGCCATGACGTGTTCTGGTACGGCCCGGGCCAGGCGCCGGACCGCCTCTGGTTCGGCAACGCCAACGGCTTCACCCCCGCGAACGTCGCCTTCCCCCTCGTGGCCGATCCGATCGTCGGCGACATGAACGGCGACGACCGCACCGACATCATCTGGTTCCGCTCCGGCCAGGACAACCACCGGGTCTGGACGGGCCGGCCCTCGCGGGACTTCCGGGGCTACACGGTGGCGATGGACCGGCCCTACACGCTGCCCACCTCCGGCGACTTCGACGGCGACCTCCAGGACGACGTGTTCTGGCACGCCGCCACCACCCACGGCAACCGCATCTGGAGCTACTGAGGCGGGGGCGCTCGGCCGTCCCACCCGGCGTGGGCGCGGCGAATCACACGGGTGTAAGTTCTCGGCCCATGGGGATGCTCCGCTTCTCGTTCGGGACGATGGGATCAGGGAAGAGCACCCTCGCCCTCCAGATCCACCACAACCTCTCCTCGCGGGACCTGCGGGGCCTGCTGTGCACCCAGCTCGACCGGGACGGCGCCCAGGTGACCTCCCGCCTCGGCGTGTCCGCCCAGGCCGTGGACGTCGGGCGCGAAGCTCGACTTCGAGGACCTCTGCCGCAGCTTCGCCGCCCAGCACGGCGGCCTCGACTACCTCGTGTGTGACGAGGCCCAGTTCTACACACCCGAGCAGATCGAGCAGCTGGCGCGGGTCGTCGACGAGCTGGACGTCGACGTCCACGCCCTCGGCCTGCTGACCGACTTCCGCGGCCGGCTCTTCGCGGGCTCGGCCCGGCTGCTGGAGCTGGCCGACGAGCGGGTCGAGGTCCAGGTCGAGGCCCGCTGCTGGTGCGGCGCCCGGGCCACCCAGAACGCCCGCCTGGTCGACGGGCGGCAGGTCTACGACGGTGACGTGGTCGTGGTCGGCGACACCGATCAGGAGGCCGAGGTCAGCTACGAGCTGCTCTGCCGCCGCCACTGGATGGCCGGCGAGACCGGCCGGGTCGGCGACGACCGTGGCCGCCCTCAGCGACTCCGCCTGACACGCGCAGGCCCGGTCCGGCAGGGTCGCCGACCGGGCCCTCGTCCGCGTTCAGGGGCTGACCAGCTCCCGCTCCCGCTCGAGGTCGTCGTCACCGTCGTCGCCGTCGTCGTCGCTCGTCGTGGGCGGCCAGCTCGGCGTGGCCCTCGACGTCGATGTTGGGCAGGATGCGGTCGAGCCACTTCGGCAGCCACCAGTTCCGGTCACCCAGCAGCTCCATGGTGGCCGGGCACCAGCAGCATGCGGACGATGGTGGCGTCGAGGAAGATCGCCGTCGCCAGCCCCGTGCCCATCAGCTTGAACGTCCGGTCGGACTCGAGCAGGAAGCTGCCGAAGACGACGACCATGATCGCCGCCGCCGCGGTGATGACCTTGGCGGTGGCGGCCAGGCCGTCGGCCACCGAGGTGTGGCTGTCGCCGGTGCGGTTGCCACTCCTCCCGGACCCGGGACAGCAGGAACACCTCGTAGTCCATGGACAGGCCGAAGACGATGGCGAACAGCATCATCGGCATCCAGGGCTCGACGGGCGCCGGGGTTGACCCCGGTGATGTCACCGCCCCAGCCCCACTGGAACAGGGCGACCATGACGCCGTACGCCGCCGCGATCGACAGCAGGTTCATGATCACCGCCTTCAGCGGGACCAGCAGGGAGCGGAACACCACCATCAGGAGCAGGAACGACAGGACCAGCACGGCGCCGAAGAAGTAGGGCAGCCGGCCCTGGAGGAACTCGGCGAAGTCCACGTTGATCGGCGTCGCGCCGGTGACCAGCACCTCGGTGCCGATCGCCTCCTCGGCCTGCGGGAGCACGTCGTCGCGGAGACGGTTGACCAGCTCGGTGGTGGCCTCCTCCTGGGGCCCCGACGAGGGCACCACGTTCCAGAGGACCGCGGTGGGGTTCTCCGGGTCGTTGGGCACCGGCGGGGAGACGAAGACGACCTCGGGGTCGGCCGCCACCGCGTCGGTCACGGCGGCGAGCGATTCGAGGTCGGCGCCCTCGCCGACCTCGGCGACGAGCAGGAACGGGCCGTTGAAGCCCTCGCCGAAGCCGTCGACCAGCAGGTCATACGCCTGCTTGGTGGTGGTGTCGTCGGGGAAGTTGCTCTCGTCGGAGAAGCCCAGGCGCAGGCCCGAGCACCGGGAGCGGCCAGGAAGAGCAGGATCGCCGTGCCGATCAGGGCGCCACTCCAGGGCTGGTGCTGGACGATCCGGCTCCAGCGGTAGGCCAGCGTCTCCCGCCGCGGCTTCGGCGGCCGGTGCGGCACCTCCTTCTTCAGGAACGGCACCCAGATGCCCGCCAGCAGCACCGCCGATCGCGATCGGGAAGCCGATGAGCAGCGGGGAGAACCCGAGGCCGGCGCCGATCAGGCCGAGGGCGACGAAGCCGGCGGCGATCAGGCCGCGGCGGCGGGTGAGCTCGATGCGCTCGCCCGCGAACCCGATGAGCGCCGGCAGCAGGGTGAGGGAGGCGATCACCGTGAGGGCGACGGTGACCGAGGCGCTCACCGCCAGGCCCTGCACGAAGGGCACGCCCATCAGGAGCATGCCCAGCAGGGAGATGACCACCGTCATCCCGGCGAACAGCACCGAGCGGCCGGCGGTGTCCATGGCGATGGAGATGGACGTCCGCACGTCCTGGCCGGCGTGGAGCTGCTCCCGGTACCGGGTGATGATCAGCAGGGCGTAGTCGATGCCCACCCCGAGGCCGATCATCACGCCGATGAACGGGGCGAACTCGGGGATGGTGATGACGTGGCTGAGCAACGTGGTCAGGGCCGAACCGAGACCGATGCCGAACAGGGCCACGCCGATGGGCAGGCCCATCGCCAGCACCGAGCCGAAGGCCACGATCAGGATGACGATGGCGAAGGCCAGGCCCAGGAGCTCGGCGGTCGGCTCCTCGAAGTCGGCGAAGATGAACCCGCCCAGCTCGATGGTCAGGCCGTCGATCTCGGGTGACTCCTCCAGGATGATGTCCCGGATCTCCGCCGCCCGCGTGAAGTCGCTCTCCTCGGGCAGCTCGACGTTGGCGTAGGCGATCAGGCCCGCCTCGGGGCCCTCCGAGGAGACGAGCTGCTCACCCCCCTCTTCGTACGGGCTGTCCACCCGGGCCACGTCGTCGAGTCCGGCGACCTGCTCGAAGAGCGCCTGCATCTGCTCCTGGACCTCGGGGTCGTCCACGCCCTGTTCGGCCCGGAAGACGATCGTCCCGGTGTACCCGGTGCCCTGGCCCCCGAAGGAGTCGTCGAGCAGGTCGAAGCCGTCCCGGGACTCCACGTCGGGCAGGTTGAGGTCGTCCCGGAACGCACTTCCGGCCGCTCCGGCCAACCCATTGATCAGGAAGAGCGCCGCCACCCACAGGATGAGCACGAGTTTGCGGCGGTCATGACACCAGGGACCGAGACGAGCGAACACGGGTTGACCTCCGGGGGGACGGGGGGACGACAACATTCCTATCTGCTTCGACCCCCCGAGCAAACGGGATTCATCGGTCCCTCACCCCAGGCCTTGGGCGACGGCGTGCAGGCCCAGCCCGGCGAGGGCGCCGACCACCGTGCCGTTGATGCGGATGAACTGCAGATCGGGCCCGAGGAGCAGCTCGAGGCGGTCCGCGGTCTCGGCCGCGTCCCACCGCTCGATGGTGCCGCTGACCAGCTGGACGATCTCACCGTGGAAGCGCTCGGTCACGTAGGTCACCGCGGTGGCCAACGCCTCGTCGGCCCGCTCGGCCATCGCGGGATCCTCGAGCCGGGTCCCGATGGCCACGATCACCTCCGCCGTGCGCTGCCGGAGCTCGCCGTCGGGCTCGGTTGCTTGGGACCGCAGGTGGCCCTTCACGTCCTGCCAGAGGCTCGACGCCCACGCTCCGACCTCGGGCTGGGCGAGCAGCTCGTGCTTCAGCACCTCCCCCCGGGCCAGGAGCTCGGGGGACGCCTGCAGTTCGTGGGCCAGCTCCGCCAGGCGAGCGTCGAAGCGCTGCCGGAGCTGGTGCTCGTCGTCCTCGAGCATGGCGCTGACGAGCGTGCGAAGGCCCTCGACCAGGCGATCGAACAGGCGGTCCTCGGCCGCGCCCGGCAGCCACCAAGGCGAGGCCGAGCCGAGCTGGGCCCGGAGGTCGTCGCGGTTTTCGTCCACGAACCGGTCCACCTCCCGGAGGACGGCGTCGAGGGCCTGTTGGTGGCGGCCGTCACGGATGAGGAACTCGAGGGCCCGGCCGGCCAGTGGCGCGGCCGGCACGGTCTCCACCCGGGTGCGGATCGCGCCGTGCAGCACCCGCTGGACGTCCTCGTCGCTCACCAGGTCGGCCACGCGCACGGCGCCGTCCAGGAGATCGGCGGCCAGCCGGTCGGCGTGGACCGGGTCCCGCAGCCACGCCGACACCCGGGGCACCACCTGGGCCGCATCGAGGCGGGCCACCAGGGCGTCGGGGCTGAGGAAGGTGTCCTGGATGAACTGGCCCAGGGTCTCGCCGAACTGGTTCTTGCGGGCGACGATGATCGCGGTGTGCGGGATCGGCACGCCGAGGGGATGGCGGAACAGCGCCGTCACCGCGAACCAGTCGGCCAGCCCGCCGACCATGGCAGCCTCGGCGGTGGCCTGGACGTAGCCGGCGGTGGTCCCGTCCCCGCCCCCCAGGGTCACGGCGAGGAACACCAGCGTGGCGAACCCCAGCAAGGCGGTGGCCCGTCGCTTCATGGTCCCGAGGCGGGCCCGTCGCTCGGCTTCGGCGCGAACCGCGGGGAGCAGGGTCACAGAAGTCACAGGACCTCCCTACCCCGATCGGGGGGTCTCGGTTGCATCGCTCGGGCGACTGGCAATACTTCCCGGCATGGCGTCCAGCGATCTCCACCGCGTGCAGATCCACGGCCACGAGGTCGTCTACCGCGACGTCGGTGACGGCCCCGTCCTCCTCCTGCTGCACGGCATCGCCGGCAGCTCGCGGGCCTGGCGGGAGGTCATGCCCGCCCTCGCCGGCGAGTACCGCCTGATCGCCCCCGACCTGCTCGGCCACGGTGAATCGGCCAAACCGCTGGGCGACTACTCCCTCGGGGCCTACGCCAGTGGGATGCGGGACTTCCTGGGCGTGCTGGGCGTGGAGCGGGCCACCCTGGTGGGTCAGTCCTTCGGGGGCGGCGTCGCCATGCAGCTGGCCTACCAGCACCCTGAGGTCTGCGAGCGCCTGGTCCTGGTCGACAGCGGCGGCCTGGGTCGCGAGGTCAGCCCCATCCTGCGGGCCGCGACCCTCCCGTTGGCCGAGTACGTGCTCCCCGTCGTGTTCCCCGCCTTCGTCCGGGACCGGGGAGACACCGTGAGCCGGTTCCTGAAGGACCGGGGCATCCGGTCGGGACGAGCCGCGGAGATGTGGCTGGCCTACCGGTCCCTCACCGAGTCCGAGAACCGCAAGGCCTTCGTCCGCACCATGCGGTCGGTCATCGACCCTGGGGGCCAGACCGTCAGCGCCATGGACCGCCTGTACCTGGCGGCCGCGGTCCCCACCCTGATCGTGTGGGGCGGGGACGACACGATCATCCCCGTCGCGCACGCCCACGCGGCCCACGAGGTCATCGAGGGCAGCCGCCTGGAGATCATCGAGGGCGTGGGCCACTTCCCCCACGTCGAGGCCCCCGAGCGCTTCGTCGAGGTGCTCCGGGACTTCCTCGAGACGACCTCGGTCGCCCCACCCGGGGCCGACGCCTACCGCAACCTGCTCCAGGAGCGCGCCGCCACCGCCTGATCTCAGCCCTCCGCGTCGCCCACCGCCGAAGCCAGCTCGTCCTTGGTCATGTCCGAGCGACCTTCGACGTCCATCTCCTTGGCCTTCTCGTAGAGCTCGTCCCTGGTGGCGCTCCCGGTCTGTAGCGTCACCTTCCTGGCCTCGAGTTCGTCGCCCAGGACCTCGATGCGCTCGTCGCCCAGCGCCTCGCGGGTGTCCGGGAACAGCTCCTTCTCCTCCTCCTCGGCGTGGTGCTCGACGTTCTCGATGAGGACTGTCGCCTTGGCGACCCAGTCGTCGGAGCCGCTCTCCATGCCCCGCATCTCCTCCATCAGGACATCGACCACGTGGTGCTCCTGCAGGCTCTCGTCGACCGTCTCGTCGATCTCCTCGTCCTTGCCGCGCGCCGCCGGGTAGAAGATCTCCTCCTCGATGGTGGTGTGCACCTCGAGCTCGGCGAAGATCTTGTCCACCGTCGTGCGCATGAGCTCGCCGTTGCCGGCGTCCTGGGCCGTGCGGAACTGCTCGAACAGCTTCCGGACCTCGTCGTGGTCCTTGGTGAGCAGGGTGATGGCGTCCATGGCGTGCTCCTCCTCGTTTCCGTCTCGGTGGACCGGGCGCCTACCCCTCTCGGGTGCGGCTCAGTACCTCCGGACCACGTCAATCGAGACGACACGATCCTCACGACCGGTTGCGATCCGCGGTTCGTGTCGCCGGGAGGTGATGGCGATCGGCCAGGACCAAGCCGAGGGCGATCATCCCGATGCCCAACGCGAAGTGCAGCCAGTTGTCAGCGGTGTTCAGGGGCACGAAGTTGGCGTCGGCGGTCTCGTCTACCAGCAGGCCGTAGAGCCACAACGCCAGGTAGATCACCCCGCCCACGACCAGGAAGTTGCGGGCGACGTCGGCCCCGGCCTTGGCGGCGATCAGGCCTGCGATCCCGAACCCGATGTGGACCAGGTTGTGCAGCACCGAGACCTGGAAGAGCCCGAGCAACTCGGCTCCCGACTCGTGGCCGGCGAACTCGATCGCGTCCAGGTCCTCGGTCAGCCCGGGCATGAAGCCGGCCAGGCCGACGAGCAGGAAGACGGCACCCACCGCTGCGCTCGCCTTGCGCACGCGGCTCCAGTGCCGGAAGTCGGTGTCGGTCGTTGTCCTCGTGGTCGTCATGCGCCTTTCCTCCTCGTGGTGGATTGCGCGTCGCCCTACCCCCGGCGGCGCAGACCAGACGCTCATCCTCCGCCCGTCGCCCTCACCTCCCCCCGGGGACCTCAGGGCTGGGGCTGCCGGGCCGCCAAGGGCCGCAATCGGTCGGCGATGCGGGGAGATGTCACACGCCGACCGGCGTCGAAGAACGCGGCTTGTACGACTCGGGCGGCGCGGTCATCGGCCATGAAGTTCAGACCGGTCACCCGCAACACGCCCACCCCAGATCATGGGCCAGGGCGACCAGCACCCCGGCTTGGTAGGCCTGCCCGACGACCCCGCCGGGCACCGAGCACCAAGCCCACCCGGGGCCCGAGGCCGGACCCCGGATCACTCATCAGTTCAGAACCACGCACAGGATCTCGGTCGACGTCGGCCGTTGACTCAAGCGGCTGCGGCCGTCGCTCGGAGGTCCCGCACCCGATCGCCGAGCTCGTCCTCCCACACGGCGAGGAAGGCCTCCTGGTCCTCCCCGATCTGGTGGAAGTAGAGGTGGTCGTACCCGGCGTCGAGGTACTCCTGCACCGAGGACACGATGGCGTCGACGTCCGGGCCGCAGGGGGTCGAGCCGACGGCCTGGTCCTCGGTCAGGGACTCGGCCACCTGGCCGAAGTGGGCCGGAGTGGGCAGCTCCTGGGCCAGCTCACCGGCGAACCCGGCGTTGGGCCAGACCTCGGCGACCGTGCGACGGCAGGCCTGCTCGTCGGGACCGAAGCAGACGCTCATCTGCCCGTACCGTGGGCCCGAGCCGCCGGCCTCGGCGAAGGCGTCGAGCAGCTCGGCTTCCGGCGCCGTTCCCCACAGGCCGTCACCGATCCGGGCCGCCATCTCGGCCGCCTCCGGCCCGAAGGCCGACACGATGACCTCCAGGTCGCGCTCGGGGGGGTCGTAGAGCCGGGCGTTCTCGACCCGGTAGAACTCGCCGTCGAAGTCGACCTCGTCGCCCGTCCACAGCGCGCGCATGACCTCGAGGGACTCCTCGAGCATGGCCATGCGGACCTTCGCCGGCGGCCATCGGTCCCCGAGCACGTGCTCGTTCAGCGCCTCACCCGTCCCGATGCCGAAGCGGAGCCGACCCTCCAGCAGGAGGTCGGCGGTGGCCACGGCTTGGGCGATGACCGCCGGGTGGATGCGGACCGTCGGGCAGGTGACCCCGATCCCCACCTCGATGGTCGAGGTGGCCTCGGCGACCGCGCCGAGGACACCCCACACGAACGGGCTGTGGCCCTGCGCGTCGATCCACGGGTGGAAGTGGTCGGAGATCGAGCAGAAGTCGAAGCCGACCGCCTCGGTCCGACGGGCGGACTGCACGAGGTCCTGCGGACCCCACTCCTCGCTGGACAACGTGTAGCCGTAGGACGTCATCGCGGCCACCTACCCGCGCCCTCGGACCGCGATGTCGCGTCTGAGCGGCCTCGGCGGCGGGGAGGTCGGGACCATGAGCGACACCCACGACGACGAAGAGATCACCACTGAGCCGCCGGACCCCCTTGCCGGAGCCGAGGACTCCGTGGCGAAGGTCGGCGAACGACTCCAGGAGGAGGCCGATGGCGTGGACGACGAGGACGAGAGCGGTTCCACCGCCTGAGCGACCGTCGGGGGGGGGGGGCCGAAAACCCTTGATCGGGGGAGGCTGCGGCCGGGTCGAGCGGGGGTAGAGGCCGCCCCATGGCGATCCTCGATCTTCCCCCAGGCTCTGCGGAGGTGGCGGAGCCGTTCGCTCACGCCCGCGAGCTCCTCTTGTCCGTCCGCGAGGCGGTGGCCGAGGTCATCGATCATCCGAGTGCCACCGGCGTCCGAGCCATCGTGACCGCGACCCAGCGCATGGTGCGCTTCGAGGTCGAGGCCCTCCTCCCGGTCGTCGACCATGAGCGGCGAGACCGCTTCGAGCAGAGCCACGAGGACCTGGCCGGCCACCTGAACATCCTCTCGTGGCACGGGCCCGGGTCGAAGGAGATGTCCGACGCCGTGGCCGACTTCCGGCACGTGCTCCTGGCCCACCTCGATCTACTCGGCCGGCGCTGAGCCATCCTTTCAGTCGATGGCGGGACGCTCGTCGGCCATGTCGCGGAGGCGGTTCTTGAGGATCTTGTCGAGGGTGCCCGTGGGGAACTCGTCGACGACGTAGACGGCCCGGGGCACCTTGAACGCCGCCAGCCGGCCTTTGCAGACCTCGACGACCTGCGCCTCGAGGGTGGCCTCGTCGGGCGCGTCGGGCGTGGTGGTGACGAAGGCCACCACCACCTGGTCCAGCCACTCGTGCTTCTTGCCCACCACGGCCACGGCGCTGATCCCGGGCGTCCCGGTGATCGCGTCCTCGACCTCGCGGGCCGAGACGTTCTCGCCGCCGACCTTGAGCAGGTCCTTGTCCCGCTCCTTGTAGAAGATGTTGCCGCCCTCGCCGAGCATCACCATGTCGCCGGTCTTGAACCAGTCGCCCTCGAAGGAAGACTCGTTGGCCTCGGCGTTGTCGAAGTACTCGAGGAACAGCTGGATGCCCCGGGTCCCCCGCAGCCACAGCTCGCCCGTCTCGCCCTCCCCGACCAGCTCACCGGTGTCCTTGTCGACCACGACGAACTCGTAGCCGGCGCCGACGCGTCCCATCGATCGGGTCGGCAGGCCCTCGGCGGGCTTGCCGTTGACGGCGTGGGTGACGGTCTCGGTCATGCCATAGGCGGCGTACACCTGGATCCCGAACATGGCGTCGAGGTCCGGCATGATCAGCCCGAAGACCCCGACCCGCAGGTCGGTCTCGGGCTTGTCCGGCGCCATGAGGGTGCCCATGACGAAGGGCATGAGCGAGATGTGGGTGATGCCGTTGCCCGCCACGACGTCCCAGAAGCGGCTGGTCGACCACTTGGGCATCAGCACCGCCGTCGCCCCCACCCCGAGGACGGAGAAGAACGACCAGCTCTGGGCGTTGACGTGGAAGAACGGCAGGTAGATGAGGTAGCGGTCATCCGGGCCGAGGTCGATGGTGCGAGGCCCGGTGCGGGCGGCCCAGATGGCGTTGGCGTGGGTGTGGACCACGGCCTTGGGGCGGCTGGTGGTGCCGGAGGTGAACATGATCCCGAACGGCAGCATCGGCTCGGGGTCCCGGCCCGCCCACGCCGAGGCGTCGTCCGCGAACAGGTCGTCCAGGGCGACGAGGTCCCCCTCGACCGGGCCTTCGGTCACCGCGACCCAACGCAGGTCGGGCCCGGCCTCCACGACGAGGTCCACGAACTCGGGCTGGGTGATCGCCGCCACGCACTGGGCGTGCTCGACGAAGTAGGCCATCTCGGCGCCGACCGACTTCGTGTTGGTCGTGACGGCGACGGCGCCGACGGTGGCACACGCCAACCAGGCGATGACCATCTCCGGGGAGTTCTCCGAGTGGATCAGGACCTTGTCGTCGCTGGTGATCCCCCGCTCGGCCAGCCCGGCAGCCAACCGCCGCACGTCGACCCACAGGTCGGCGTAGGTCCAGCTGCGGCCCTCGCCCTCACCCGGCTCCCACACCAGGACGGGGTGGTCACCCCGCAGCTCGGCCCACCTGGCCAACAGGCCGGGGATGTCCTGGCCGTGCCCCTGCAGCTCCATCACCTGACGCTCGTCGATCACGCCCCGAGCCTCGCGCGTCGAGCCGAGGGCGCACGAAAACGGCGGGCGTCAGGCCGGAGCGGGCTCAGCGGTGGTGCTCGTGGCCAGACGGCCGTAGGAACGGGAGAACCGGGCCAGGAGGGTGACCACGATCCCGGTGATGCCGGCGAGGCAGAACATGAGGGCGAGGCCCCGCTCGGGGCCGGTGCCGAACCAGTCGCCGATCAGGTCCACGCCCGCGCCGTCGGTCATGTAGGGGATGAAGACGATCTCGGCGATCGGGGCGATGGCGAAGGCGGTGAGCGGCGAGGCCGCGTTCTCGACCAGCTGGGCGAACCCGAACACCCGGCCCTGGCGCTCGAAGGGGATGGCCCGCTGGAGGACGGTCTGCTCGGCGGCTTCGATCACAGGGATCAGGGTCAGCCAGACGACCATCCCGATGGTCAACAGGACGATCGAGGACTGGATGGCGAAGACCGAGCAGACGACCCAGTTGGCGAAGTTGCCGATCAGGATCACCCGCAGGGGCACGTGGCCGAGGCCGAAGCGGGCCACCAGCAGGCCACCGGCGATGAACGACAGGCTGATCCCGCCCCACAGCAGGCCCCAGGCCTGGACCGACACGAGGGACAGCCCGTAGGCGTCCATCAGGGCCATGAAGACGCCGGCCAGGAGGTTGTTGAAGGCGGCGAGGAAGATCAGCATCATCAGCCCGGGTACGGCGTGGATGGCCTCGAGGGCCGCACCGATGTCCACATGACGGACCCGCTCCCCGTCGGCCAGCGGCTCGGGCTCAGGCTCCTCGAAGCGGATCGTCAGCAGGTGGAGCAGGGCGCCGCCGGTGAGCACGACCGAGGCCACGATCGCCCAGCCCATGCCGGGGCCGCCGATGATGAGGCCGCTGAACACCGAGGTGATGGCGAAGGACACGCCGGTCACGGTGCCGACGAGGCCGTTGGCCTTGTCCCGACGGTCGTCGGGGACCAGCAGGGTCACACACGTGGACAGGGCGATGCCCCGCATGAAGCCGGCCACCGAGCCCAACAAGGTGGAGGCGATGAGCAGCCAGAACCACGGCGTGGTGAGCTGCAGCAGTTCGTCGGCCGGGACCGCGTAGAAGACGACGGCGGCCACCGCGAAGCTGCAGGTGGAGATGGTTCCGGACAGGACCATCGCCTGGTGCTTGCGGTGGTGGTCCACGTAGGTCCCGAAGACGGGGCCGAGCAGGGCCGAGGCGATGCTGAACATGCCCCCGATGACCCCGGTGGCCACCACGGAGCGGGTCTCCAGGTAGACCCAGAAGGTAAGAGCGAACCAGAGGAACGAGCTGGTGACCCCCGTGACCAGCGTGTTGACCAGGAGCTGGCGGAACGTGGCCATCCGCCGAGCGATGTCGGCCGGACCTCCCTCGTCGACGTCATCCTCCCGCTCGATGTCGTCGACCGCCATGGTCACGTTCATACCGGTTCTGACCGGGGGAGCAACCGCAATTCATCGGAGCGATGGGTCATCATCTGCCGATGGGTGGACTCGAGCCGGGCGAACCGTGGTGGCGGGACGCGGTGATCTACGAGATCTACGTCCGCAGCTTCGCCGACGCCGACGGTGACGGCCTCGGCGACCTGGCCGGGGTCCGGTCCCGCCTCCCCGCGCTGGCCGACCTCGGCGTCGACGCCATCTGGCTGACGCCCTTCTACCCCTCGCCGCTGGCCGATGGGGGCTACGACGTCGCCGAATACTGCGACGTGGACGCCCGACTGGGGTCGCTGGCTGAGGTCGACGCCCTCCTGGCCACGGCCCACGACCTCGGCCTCCGAGTGCTGGTCGACATCGTGCCGAACCACACCTCGGAGGCCCACGCCTGGTTCCGGGCGGCCCTCGCCGACGGGCCCGGCGCCCCCAGCCGGGACCGCTACCTGTTCCGCGCCGGGAGGGGCACCGAAGGAGCCGAGCCGCCCAACGACTGGCGCAGCGTGTTCGGGGGTCCGGCCTGGACCCGGATCACCGAGGCCGACGGCACCCCAGGGCCGTGGTACCTGCACCTCTTCGACAGCTCACAGCCGGACCTCGACTGGAGCCGCGAGGAGGTCCGGGCCGCCTTCGACGACATCCTCCGCTTCTGGCTCGATCGGGGGGTCGACGGCTTCCGGATCGACGTGGCCCATGGCCTGGCCAAGGACCCGTCCCTACCGGACATTGATGGGCGGTTCGCCCGGGGCGGCGTCGCTGAGGAGGGCCACCCTCACTGGGACCGGGACGAGGTCCATGACGTCTACCGGCGGTGGCGCCGGGTGATCAACGGCTATGACCGGGACCGGGTCTTCGTCGCCGAGGCCTACCTCGGCAGCGCCCGCCGCCTGGCCCAGTACGTACGTCCGGACGAACTGCACACGGCCTTCAACTTCGACCTGCTCCTGGCCCCCTGGGACGCCGAGGCCTTCCGGACGGCGGTCGACGACAGCATCGATCAGCTGGCCGAGGTGGGCGCGACGCCGACCTGGGTGCTGTCGAACCACGACATGGTGCGCCACCTCACCCGGTACGGCGGCGGCGACGAGGGCGAGCGGCCGGGCCCGCGCCGCGATCCTTCTCCTGCTCGCGCTCCCGGGCGCCGCGTACCTCTACCAAGGCGAAGAGCTCGGCCTGCCCGAGGTGATCGACCTCCCCGCCGAGACTCGGCAGGACCCCACCTTCCACCGCACGAAGGGCCGCGAGCCGGGACGGGACGGCTGCCGCGTGCCGATCCCCTGGGACGGCGAGCAGCCGTCCTACGGCTTCGGTCCCGGCGACGCCTCCTGGCTGCCCCAGCCCGAAGGCTGGGCCCGGCTCGGCCGTCGGGTGCAGGGGGCCGATCCGACGTCGATGCTGTCGCTCTATCGCGACGCCCTACGGCTCCGTCGCAGGCTGCCCGGTCCCGACGAGTTCGCCTGGCTCGACGCCCCGCCCGGCGTCCTCGCCTTCGGCCGCGGCCCTGCGTTCACGTGCGCGGTGAACCTGTCCGACGACCCCGTGGCCTGGACGCCGCCGGGGACCGCCCGGAGCCTCGTCCTGTCCAGTGACCCCGTCGAGCCTCGCCGCGCCCTCCCCGGCGCGACCGCGGTCTGGTGGCAGACCTGAGCCTCCCCGGGACGGCATGGTCTGAGCGTCGCCCGGTGGGGTAGGTCCGACCCAGGATCAGGCTCCGCCGTTGACAACAGTCGGCGATCGGTCTCTTATGGATGGCGCAAGGGGGACAGATGCCGGAGCCGGGGGGCCGTGGGCGTCGTTGGACGCCAGTCATCGCTCTGGCCCTCGGCGCGGCTGTGCTGGCCTCCTGTTCCGGGGACGACTCGGGCGTTCCGACCCTCGTCTGGTACACGAACCCCGACAACGGCGGGCAGGCCACCCTCGCCGAGGAGTGCACCGAGGCCGCGGACGGCGCCTATCGGATCGAGACCCAGATCCTGCCCAACGAGGCCGACGCCCAGCGCGAGCAGCTCGTGCGCCGCCTGGCGGCCGGCGACTCCTCTGTCGACCTGATGAGCCTCGATCCACCGTTCGTCGCCGAGTTCGCCAACGCCGGCTACCTCCTGGCGATCACCGATCCTGAGGACGTCGCGGCCCTCACCGACGGGGTGCTCGAGGGCCCGCTCGAGACCGCCTACTGGGAGGACGAGCTGGTCGCCACACCCTTCTGGGCCAACACCCAGCTCCTTTGGTACCGGCAGTCGGTGGCCGACGCCGCCGGCGTGGACCCCGCCGCCGAGGACTTCACCTGGGACCAGATGATCGATGTCGCAGAAGACGAGGACAAGCGCATCGGGGTGCAGGGTCGCCGCTACGAGGGCTACATGGTCTGGATCAACGCCCTGATCACCTCGGGGGGCGGCACGATCATCGAGGACGCCGAGGCCGGGGCCGACGCCGTCCCCTCGATGGCCGGCGAGGCCGGCGACGCGGCGGCTGAGGTCGTGCGCCGACTGGCCCGTTCGTCGGCCGCCGCCGCCGACCTGACCACCGCCGGCGAGGAGGAGGCCCGCTCGCTCTTCCAGGGCGACAGCGGATCGTTCATGGTCAACTGGCCCTACGTCTACGCCGCCGCCCAGGGCGAGGTCGAGTCCGGCGCCCTGGACCAGTCGGTCGTCGACGACATCGCATGGGCCCGGTACCCGCGGGTGAGCGCCGACCAGCCCAGCGCCCCACCCCTGGGGGGCATCAACCTCGCCATCGGCGAGTTCACCCGCCACCGCGACGAGGCCCTCGATGCCGTCCGCTGCATCACCTCGGCCGAGAACAACGCCCAGTACATGGTCGAGTCGGGCAACCCTGCGGCACGCGACGCGGCCTACGACGACCCGGCCGTACAGGAGGCGTTCCCGATGGCGGACCTGATCCGCGACTCCATCAACGAGGCCGCACCCCGTCCGATCACGCCCTACTACGGCGACGTGTCGACCTCGGTCCAGCGCAACTGGCACCCGGCCGAGTCGGTCCAGGCCCCGGAGACCCCGGAGGAGACCGACAGCTACATGGCCGAGGTACTCCAGGGTGAGCGGCTCCTGTGACCGTCATCGACGCCCCCGCTCCTGCGGCAGCACCGCTCCCGAAGGCCGTCGACTCCGAGCGCCTGCGGCACGAGCGCCGACTGGGGTTCCGCCTGTCGGCCCCGGCCTTCTTCGTCATGATCCTGGTGACCGCCTACCCGCTGGGCTATGCGCTGGTCCTGTCGCTCTACAGCTACCGCCTGACCGACCCCGACGGCCGGGAGTTCATCGGGCTCAAGAACTACGTCACCGTCCTGACCGACCCGGTCTGGTGGAGCGCGGTGTCGACCACGGCGATCATCACGGTCATCAGCGTCGGCGGTCGAGCTCGTCCTCGGCTTCGGATTCGCCTGGGTCATGTACCGGATCCTGCGGGGCCGCTCGATCATCCGCACGGCGATCCTGGTGCCCTACGGCATCGTCACCGTGGTCTCGGCCTTTGTCTGGCGCTACGCCTTCCAGCTCGATTCGGGCTTCGTGAACGAGTGGTTCGGCCTCGGGGAGTTCAACTGGTTCGGCGAACGCTGGTCCTCCCTCTTCGTCATCACCCTGTCCGAGATCTGGAAGACCACCCCGTTCATTTCACTGCTGCTCCTCGCCGGCCTCGTGCAGGTCCCCGGGGAGCTCCAGGAGGCGGCCAAGGTCGACGGGGCCACCTCGTGGCAGTGTCTGTGGAAGGTCGTGCTTCCGAACATGAAGGCGGCGATCATGGTCGCCGTCCTGTTCCGCACGCTCGACGCGTGGCGCATCTTCGACACCCCCTTCGTGATGACCAGCGGGGCCAACGACACCGAGACGCTTTCGTTCCTGGCCTATCGCCAGAACGTCACGCTGGTGAACCTTGGCGCGGGCTCGGCCGTCTCGGTCCTGTTGTTCGCCACCGTCGTGCTGATCGCCTTCATCTTCATCAAGGGGTTCCGCACCGACCTGAGCCAGGTGCGGGGGGACACCTGATGGCCGGCGCCGGGGGCAAGACCAGCAACTGGTGGACCGTGTGGGGCCTGCTGATCCTGGCGTGGGCCATGTTCCCCCTCCTCTGGATGACCTCGCTGGCGTTCAAGAGCCCCGATACCTTCCGGGCGGGCGACCACGGGTTCTGGCCCGAGGACTGGACCTGGGACAATTTCCAGACCGTCTTCGACGACGAGCTCTTCACCAGCGCACTGCGCAACTCGTTCGGCATCGCCATCATCGCCACCGTGCTCTCGGTGGTGGTCGCCATGTTCGCCGCCTACGCCATCGCCCGCCTCGAGTTCCGGGGCAAGAAGCTGCTGCTGTCCATGGCCCTCGCCATCGCCATGTTCCCGCAGGCCGCCCTCGTCGGGCCCCTCTTCAACATGTGGCGAGGGCTGGGGATCTACGACACGTGGATCGGCCTGATCATCCCCTACCTGACCTTCGCCCTGCCGCTCTCCATCTGGACCATGTCGGCCTTCTTCCGCCAGATCCCGTGGGAGATGGAGCAGGCCGCCCAGGTCGACGGCGCCACCCCATGGCAGGCCTTCCGCAAGGTGATCGTGCCGCTCGCCGCGCCCGGTGTCTTCACCACGGCGATCCTCACGTTCTTCTTCTGCTGGAACGAGTTCCTGTTCGCCATCTCGCTGACGTCCACCGACGCGGCCCGGACGGTGCCGGCCGCGCTGTCGTTCTTCACCGGACAGTCGCAGTTCCAGTCGCCGGTCACCGCGATCATGGCCGCCTCGGTGGTCGTGACGATCCCCATCATCATCATCGTCCTGATCTTCCAGAGGCGCATTGTGGCGGGCCTGACCAGCGGCGCCGTCAAGGGCTGAACCGAGGAGCACGAAACCATGGCCTCCATCACCATCCAGAACCTCGTCAAGCGCTACGGCGACGGCTTCCCTGCCGTCAACGACGTGAGCCTGGACATCGCCGACGGTGAGTTCATGATCCTGGTCGGCCCCTCCGGCTGTGGGAAGTCGACCCTGCTGCGCATGATCGTCGGCCTCGAGGACATCACCGACGGCGACCTGCTCATCGGCGAGGAGCGGGTGAACGAGAAGGCGCCCCGGGACCGCAACCTGGCCATGGTCTTCCAGAACTACGCCCTGTATCCCCACCTCACGGTCTTCGAGAACATCGCCTTCCCGCTGCGGCTGCGCAAGACCCTGTCCGACGACGAGATCAAGGCCAAGGTCCAGGAGGCGGCCGAGACCCTCGAGCTGACCGAGCACCTGAGTCGCAAGCCCAGCAACCTCTCCGGGGGCCAACGCCAGCGGGTCGCCATGGGTCGGGCCATCGTGCGGGAGGCCGACGCCTTCCTCTTCGACGAGCCGCTGTCGAACCTCGACGCCAAGCTCCGGGGCCAGATGCGGACCGAGATCCTGCGCATGCAACGCCGGATGGGCACGACCACCGTCTACGTCACCCACGACCAGGTCGAGGCCATGACCCTCGGCGACCGCGTCGCCCTCCTGCGCAAGGGGGAACTCCAGCAGGTCGGGACGCCTCGCGACCTCTACGAGCGTCCGCTGAACATGTTCGTGGCCGGCTTCATCGGCTCCCCACCGATGAACTTCGTGCCGGCATCGATCAAGGAGGGCCGGATCGAGTTGCCGTTCGTCACCTTCGAGCTCCCGTCGACGATGAACGACCAGGTGGGCGACCGCGCGCACGTGATGATGGGCATCCGACCCGAGCGCTTCGAGGACGCCGGCCTCCTCGACGAGGACAAGCTCGGCGCCGGCGTCACCTTCGAGGCCACCGTGGACGTCGTCGAGTGGCTGGGCAACGAGCAGTACGCCTACATCCCCTACGACGCCCCCGACGACCTCGAGAGCACCCTCGACGAGCTGGAGCGGGACCTCGACAGCGAGCGGATGCGCAGCCAGCTCGTCGTGGCCCTCGACCCGGCCAGCCGCATCGATGCCGGCACCACGGCCCGGCTCTGGTTCGACGCCCGCCACATGCACCTCTTCGACGTGGAGAGCGGGGACAACCTCACCAACCCGGCCGAGGCGCTCCAGCCCGTCGGGGCCGACGCCTCCTGAGCCCGACGGGTCACTCCAGGAGCTGCTGTTCCCCGGGACGGTCGACCAGGACAGTCGCCAGGTAGTCCGCCAGCGCCTCGGCGTTGCTGATCTCCCGACCCGCGGACTCGGCCATGGCGTGGCGGTGGTCCAGCATCTGGTGGAAGATCTCGGGCGGCTCCAGTCGGTCGGCCAGGTCCTCGGGCACGGAGCGGATGATCGGCTCGTAGACCTCCGCCAGCCAACGGGCGGCCCCGACCGCGGTCGGCACGGAACGGCCCTCGTCCTGTTCGAGACGGGCCCGGAAGTTCTCGATGTCGGCCAGCAGGCGGCGGGCCTGGTTCTCCTGCACCTCGAGGCCGGTGCGACTGCGGAGCTCGCGGAAGTGGTGGCCCTCCTCCACGAGGGTGGGGGTGATGTCGAGGATGCTGCCGCCGTCGACGGTGCGGATCGCCAGCTCCTCCACGTCGAAGCCCAACTCGTTGATCCGCCGTTGCCGGGCGTCGATGCGCCACCGCTCCGTGCTGTCGAAGCGATCGGTGCGAGTCAGCTCCTCCCAGAGGGCGTCGTATCGACGGCGCAGGTCGTCGGCGATGGCCATGGGGTCGACCTCCTCGGGCACGCGCCCGGCGGCCTGCAGGTCGAGCACCCCGCCCACCAAGTTCTCGTGGGCGATCTCGAGGTCGTGCGCCCGGAGCTGATCACTGATCGTCGGCTGCACCTCGGCCGTCTCGGCGTCGACCAGGTAGGCCATCATCGCCCCGGCGTCGCGTCGGAACAGGATGTTCGACGGCGAGCAGTCGCCCCAGAACACCCCGGTCAGGTGGAGACGGACGAGGAGCACGACCGCGGCGTCGAGGAGGACGTCGGTCGAGGTCGGGGCCTCGCGGTCCGATCACATACCAGTAAGGCAGCGAGTAGTCGAGGTAGCGGGTGATGAGCGCGGCGGCGCCTCGGGTGTCGCGGGCCCGGACGAGGCCCACGGGTTCGACGCAGGGCAGATTGTCCTCCCGCAGGCGGCGCAGGACCCGGTGCTCGACCTCGGCCCGGGGGGTCTCGGTCTCCTTGATGGCGTAGACCCGGTGCTCGTAGCGCACGAAGCGGACCACGTGGCGACTGATGCCGTGGGCCATCGGCACGATCCGCTCGTGGTCCCATGTAGCCAGCGGCGTCCCCCACGGCAGGTCCAGGAAGTCCGGGTGCCCGCCGCGGACGATGAGCTCGACCTCGGGGAGGTCATCGGCCATGCTCGGATGCTCTCACGGGCGCCGTCGGACGAGGTCAGCCGAAGGGCTGGAGGCTGTCGGCCACGACCCACATGGAGAAGTACTGGCTGTTGGCGCCGTAGGCCATGGCCAGCGCCGTCCTCGCCCCCTCGACCTGGTGCTCGCCGGCGGCGCCGCGGACCTGGTTGGCGGCCTCGGCGAAGCGCAGGAGGCCCGAGGCCCCGATGGGGTTGCTGGACAGCACCCCGCCGGAGCAGTTGATCGGGAACGACCCGCCGAGCTCGGTGGAGCCGTCGTCGATCATCTTCCAGCCCTCGCCCTGGTTCGGCGATGCGGTGGCCCTCCAGCCAGATGGCCTCGTGCCAGGAGAACGGCACGTAGAGCTCGGCCATGTCGATCTGCTCACGCGGGGTCGGTTATGCCCGCCATGGCGTAGACGTCATCCGCGCACTGGAGGCAGGCCTCGGGGCGCACGGGGTCACGACCCGGGAAGTTCGGCGGCTCCGAACGGGACGAGGTGCCGAGGATCCAGGCCGGCGGGCGTCCGTCCGCCGCCGCGGCCTTTCCGCCTTCCTCGTCGGTGAGCACCATGGCGCAGGCCCCGTCCGAGGACGGGCAGGACTCGAGGAAGCGGATCGGCTCCCACATCATCGGGGAGGCCTTCACCTTCTCGATGGAGATGTCCTCGATCTTCAGGTGGGCGTAGGGGTTCTTGAGGGCGTTGAGGCGGTCCTTGACCGCCACCTTCCACCCGATGTGCTCGGGGGCGCCGCTGCGCTGGATGTAGGCCCGGATGAACGGGGCGAAGGCGCCGCCGGCGCCCAGGGAGGCCCCCTTGCCGCTCCCGAGGGCGAACTGGGCATTGCCCTCGGACTGCTTCTCGAAGGCGACGGCCAGGACGGTCTTGTGCTTGCCGGCCTGGACGTGGGAGGCGGCCACGATGGCCGTGGTCCCGCCCACGGATCCCGCCGTGTGGACCCGGAACATCGGCTTGCCCACCGCCCCGAGGGCGTCGGACAGGTAGAGCTCGGGCTTCATCACCCCCTCGAAGAGGTCGGGGGCCTTGCCCAGGACGACGGCGTCGATGTCGGCCATGGTCAGGTGGGCGTCCTCGAGGGCCCGGAACACGGCCTCCCGCACGAGGCCGCCGATGGACACGTCCCGACGGCGGGACTTGTGGTGGGTCTGGCCCACCCCGACCACCGCGGTGGGGATCATGCGCCGGCCTCCAGGATGCAGACGAGGTTCTGTTGCAGGCACGGTCCGCTGGTCGAGTGGGCCAGCGCCCGGGTGCCCCCGCCGAAGATGTGGTCGGCGGCGTGGCCGATCCGGCAGAGGCCGGTGGCCATGATCGGGTTCGCCTTCAGCGCCCCGCCCGAGGGGTTGACGGCGACGTCGTCACCGAGGCCCAGGACCTTCCGCAACAACAGCTCCTCGTGGGTGAACGCGGCCTGCAGCTCGGCGATCTCGACGGGCCCGTCGCCCAGGCCGGCGGCCTCGGCGGCGATGCGCACCGACGGCGAGTCGTCCAGCGCCCGGAACGACGGGTTGTGACCTTCCGTGCGATGGTCGAAGCCGGTGATGTAGGCCGGCCGCTCGACCAGCGCCCGGGCCCGGTCGCCGCGGGCCAGCACCATGGCGGCGGCCCCGTCGGTGATCGGGGGGATGTCGTGGCGCCGGAGCGGTGCCCGCACGTAGTCCTCGGTCAACAGCGACTCGACGTCGCCCTTGCCCCGGGAGCGCACCGCCACCTCGGCCATCGAGCGCTCGTCGGCGATGCCCGCCCCGATGACGGCCCGGGCCTGCAGGGCGGCGAAGGTGAGGGGATCGGCCCCGATGGGCGCCAGGTAGTACGGGTCCATCTCCATCGGGTAGATCAGCGCCGGGTCGCCAGTGGACGAGCGGCCCGAGCCCGTGACCACCGCGATGTCGATGTCCCCCTCCTGGAGGCGCAGCCATGCCTCGTAGAGGGCCCAGGCCCCGTCCATCTCGACGTGGGAGTCCCGCTTCGGGGGCCAGGCGCCGATGGCGTCGAGGTTCATCACGAACGAGAAGGCCTGGCCGGTGATGTAGTCGCAGCTGCCGAGGCAGGTGAAGTCGATGTCGGCCCGGGTCAGGCCCAACGGTGTGATGGCGTCGGTGATGACCTCCAGCAGCAGCTGGACCTCGGACTGCTCGGTGTGGCGGACCAGGGGCGTGTGCGCCCACCCCACCACGGCGATGTCGGTCGAGGTGCTCACTAGAAGATCCGGTTCACGAGGTCGGGGTCGTCGATGTCGGGGCGGCCGTCGGGGATCCAGCCCAGGAGGTTGCCGTAGGCGCCGCCCATGCCCCCACCCCCGCCGTCGATCTCCTCCGCAGGCGAGGCCCACACGGCCGACACCCGCTGGCCGACGCGGACATCGGCGGCGGGCAGCTCGATGACCGGTTGGTAGCTGAGGATCACGTCGGTGCCGTCGAGCAGGACGAAGGCCCGCACGAACGGCTCGGTCTCGGTCTGGCCCGGGTACTGCACCGGGGTCACGATCGTGAAGTTGGTGATGGTCCCCTGCTCGGGCAGGTCGACCTCGTGCTCGGGGCCGAGCTCCAGGGCGTCGATCGGGCAGTTGCCCTTGCCGCCGCTGTAGACCCGCTCGCACACCGGACACCGCATGCCGAGCAACCGGTTCTCCCGGGAGGCCTCCATGGCCCGGTCGACCGACGCCGGCACCGGGTTCCGGTAGGTGATGGACGCCAGGTAGTCCATCATCACCACCCCGTCCTCGGGCGTCTCGGTGCGCTCGTCACCCTCGACCTCGGGCTCCTCGCCGGGGACGAAGCAGGCCAGGTCGGTGATGTGGCCGATCCGGGCCCCCTTCCAGCGGGGCGCCACCCGCAGCCCGTCGGCCATGGCGTCGGGCGTCCCGGCGTCCACGGCGTGGAGCAGCGGCGTCGAGGCGCCGTCCAAGCGGACGAAGGCGAAGGCGAAGGCGTGGTCGAGGGGGTGCTGCTCGGAGGGCTCGGGCACCCAGGTCCACGACTCGACCGTGCCGGCGGGACCAACCTCGACGAAGTCGTGGGCCAACTCGGCCCCCGTGGCCGGGTCCCACTCCATGGGGGGCACCAGCACCCCGGCGCCGTTGCGGATGCCGAGGATGCGCTTCTCGGTCAGCGCCGTCATGAACGCCCCCATCACCGGCCCCAACGACCGGGTGTAGGGGAAGGTGATCGTGCTCTCGTCGAACCGGGTCATGGGTCTTCCTTTGTAGCCCCTGGCCGGGGGAGGGCTTGCAGTCGGGCGAGCTCGGCCAGGACCTCCTCGGTGTGCTCCCCGAGCGCGGGGGCCGTGGCCCGCGGACCGGCCGGAGTGCCGTGGAAGTCGACCGGCGTGGCCAGCATCGTGGTCGAGGACCCGCCGTCGGGCACCTGGACGAGGCCCCCGGACGCGTGGAACTGGGGATCGGCCATGAGGTCGTCGAGGCTGTTGACCGGGGCCCAGAAGAACTCCGGGTCGGCGGCGAACACCTCGGCCCACTCGGCGAGGGCCCGGGTGGCGAAGATCTCGTCCAGCCCGGCGATGAGCTCGGCGGCGTGCTGGAAGCGCCCCAACGGCGTCGAGTACGCGTGACCCTCCTCGAGCCATTCCGGGTGCTCGACGGCCCGGGCCAGTGGCGGCCAGTGACGCTCGCCGTCGAGCCCGACGATCCAGAAGCGCCTTCCATCTCCCGCCACGTAGTTGTTCATGGCCGGGTTGCCCATCGTCTGGCGGCGGCCGATGGCGATCTCGCGGCCCCACATCAGGTACACGTTCAGGTCGAAGCCCACCGTGTAGGCCCCCTGCCGGAGCAGGGAGGTGGTGACGAGCTGGCCCCGCCCGGTCGTCTGGCGGCCCACCAGCGCGGCGCAGACCATCGCCGCCCCGGTCATCGCCACGGTGTGGTCCCCCATGCCGCCCCGCTGGAAGGGGGGATCCTCACCCGGGGACGTCAGCAGGTCGGCGATGCCCGAGCGGGCCCAGTAGGCGGCGATGTCGTAGGCGGCCCGGTCGGCGTCGGGGCCCTCGAGGCCGAACCCGGTGATGAGGGCGTAGACGAGGCGCTCGTCGGCGGCCAGCAGGGTGTCGGGATCGAGGCCGATCCGCTCCAGCGCGGCCGGACGGATGTTGGTCAGGAAGACGTCGGCGGTGGCGATCAGGCTGACCGCCGCCGCTCGGCCGCCCTCGGTCGTGACGTCGAGCACGACGCTGCGCTTGGACCGGTTGTCCAGCTCGAAGGGCGGGTTGGCGTCCATGTCCCCCCCGAGCAGCTTCCCGAAGGCCCGCGCCGGGTCACCGGCCAGCGGCTCGATCTTGATGACGTCCGCGCCCCAGTCGGCCAGGATCCCGCCCGCGGCCGGCCCCGCGACCCACACCCCCATCTCGACGACGCGCACGCCGTCCAGGGGCCCGCTCGGTGCCGAGGTGTCGCTCATGACTCGCCTTTCATGCTGCGGACGTTGTGCGCCGCGACAGTACGGGCGGACGGCGGTCCGGCTTGCTCGGCCGATCAGGACGGGGCGGGCTGCGGCTCCGGTGGGGCCGCCTCGGCGGGGCGCTCTTGACGGGGGGCCGGAGCGACATCGCGGATCCGCTCACCGAGGAGCTCGCCGCGCCGGCGCAGGGCCCGCCCGAGCCACCACCCGGCGAACTGGGACGTGACGATGGCCGTGATCACGAGCGCGGTGAAGAACTGAGGGGCGATGATCCCGGCCTCGAAGGCGATGGTGGCGACCACGATGCCCGGGCCACCCCGTGCGTTCATCGCTACCGCGACGTCTACGGCATCCCGGCGACCGAAGCCGGCCAGTCGGCTGGCCAAGGTGACGAAGGACCCGCGCAATGCGCTCGACCCCACGAGGAAGACCAGGAGGACGACGATCGAGAACCCGGCCCCCAGCTGGAGCCGCGTGCCGACGAGCGCGAAGTAGAGCGGCACGAAGCTGGCGAAGCCGAACTTGCCGATGGCGTCGAGCGCGGACGCGAACCATTCCCGCTGCGTCCCCTGGATGCCCCCCACCAGGCCGAAGCCGGCGAGGAAGGCGCCGAAGACGACGTTCGCGTCGAGCGCGGCGGCCACGCTCGTGTACGCCAGCATCAACACGAGCGCGTAGCCGACCGGCTGGCGACGGGCGAGGACGTTCCACCGTCGATGGACGACCGCTCGGAGCAGCTTCGGCGCGACGAGCAGGCCGACGAGGAGGTAGGCGCTGGTCAGGGCGAGGTCGGTCGCCAGCTCCGCCCCCAACGTCGCACCTCCGGGCTGGGCCAGGGTCGTCGCCACCGCCAGGGCCGTGAAGAGCGCGATGTCCTCCAGCATGGCCGTGCCGAGGACCAGGCTGGCGAACCGCGTGTGCAGGATCCCCAGGTCGTGGAAGATCCGGGAGATCACCGGGATCGACGTCACTGCGGCGGCGATGGCCAGGACGATGAGGAACGCGGCCTCACCGCCGTGCGGGCCTCGGAGCTCGTCGGTCGTCAGTGCGGCACCGACGACGAACGCGATCGCGAACGGCACGACGGTGCCGAGTCCCAGGATCCAGTAGGTGGGGCCGCGCTGCTCGCGGGCGAGCACTCGCCGGACCTCCGACCCCGAGATGAACATGAGGAGCAGGAGCCCCAGCCAGCCCAGGAAGTCGAGGACCAGGCGGGTCGGGTCCCCGGAGTCCCCCCGATCGCCCAGCAGCGCGGCGGTCGCATCCGGTGCGATCTCCCCGAGGACGAAGGGGCCGATCAGTACGCCGGCGAGGATCTCCCCGACGAACCGGGGCTGCCGGAGCTTGGCGGCGACGTAGCCGAGGAGGTGGGCCGAGGCGAGGATCGCGGTCAGGGAGACGAGGATCGGCGCGAGCTGTGACTCGGTCACGGGCTACTCGACGAAGACCGGTCGGCCGCTTCTCAGCTCATCGACCAGGGCCTCCTGGACGATGTCGCGCATGAACCAGTGCGGCAGGCGACGGTCGGCCCGCAGGGCGTCCCGCACCTCGGAGCCTGACATCGTCAGGAGCCCGCTCCGCGCCGTCTCATAGGCGTCCGTGTCCGGGTCGTACCCGACCGCATCGAAGAACACCGGCTCGACCCCGAGGTCCCCGAGGGACTCGAACAGGGCCCGGTTCGCCTCCGGCGGGTAGAAGTCCCCGACCCCCGTGTGGTCGCGACCCACGATGAAGTGGCTGCAACCCATGTTCTTGCGGCACAGGGCGGTGAACACCGCCTCGCGTGGGCCTGCGTAGCGCGAGTGGGTCAGGAAGCACCCGAGGACCACCTTCCCCGGGGGGTAGCAGCCGAACTCGAGGAGCCGTTGGTAGCCGGCGAGGATCGGCTCCGGCAGGAAGTCGCCCCGCTTCTTCGTGCCGACGACCGGGTTGATGTAGAGGCCGTCGGCGCCGGTCTCCTCCAGCGCCTGCTTCTGGATCCACTCATGGGCCCGGTGGGCGACGTTCCGGGTGTGGAACCCGACGACCCTCGACCATCCCAGCCGGGTGAACACGAAGCGGGTCTGGGCGGGGGTCAGCAGGAAGTGGCGGATGGAGGAGGCCAGCGGTCGGACCAGCGTCACCTCGCCGCCGACGAACCGGTTGCCCTGGGCCATCAGGTCGGCGACGCCGGGGTGTCGCCGGTCCGTGGTCCCGAACATCCGCTCGGCGAGGGCCTCGAGATCGACGTCGTAGACCTCCGCGACGTCGAGGAGGGCGTGGACGACCCCACGGTGGTCGGTCAGCGCGATGCGCTCGCCCGGCCCGAACCCGAGGGAGGCGTCCGCGCCGGCCGACAGGAGGATCGGCAGCGTCCAGACCTCGCCGTTCGGCAGGCGGCAGTCGTCCAGGACCGACTCGAGGGCCTCCCGCCCCAGGAAGCCGGTCAGCGGCGAGTAGGTGCCGTAGCCGAGCTGCTCACAGTCGGTGAGGGCCCGCTCGGAGACGACCAGCCGCGGCAAACGGTCGAGTCCCTCCAGCTCCTCGGGGTCGGCCTCGCGGTGGACGAGCCACCCGCCGTGCGGTTCGACCAGCGTCGACACCGCGTCGAGGGCATAGACCTGGTCGTCCACCCCCGCGGCCCGCTCGAAGCCGCGGGCGACCTTGCGGATCATCGACACGCACTCGACGGGATAGGAGCCGATGGCCGTCTCCGCGGCGAGCACGAGCCCGTCGGCGCCGTCGGCCAACGTGTTGTAGACGTCGTTGACCTCGGCCCGCGTCGGCGTGGGCACCGACACCATCGACTCGAGCAGGTTGGTGGCGACATAGACCCGACAACCGACGGCCTTGGCCCGCCGGATGATGCACTTCTGGGTCCGGGGGATCATCTCGAGGGGGATCTGGCGGGAGAGGTCGCCCCGGTCGATCAGCAGGGCGTCGGAGCCGGCGGCGATCTCCTCGAGGTTCTGCAGCCCACTCCGGGACTCGATCTTCGAGATGACGACGGCGTCCTCACCGACGACGGTGCGGATGGCCCGCACGTCGTCACCGCTCCCGGCGAAGGACAGCGCGAAGTGCGAGAGACCCAGCTCCCGACCGATCCCCAGCGCCGACACGTCCTTGTCGGTCAGCGCCGGCATCGGGATGTCGCGTTCCACGGTCACGGCCTTGTTCTGGCCGACCAGCCCGCCCCGGAGCACGCGCATGGACACGCCGTCGTCGTCCACCGCGATCACCTGGACCAGGACGGAGTTGAAGTCGATGCTGACGAAGTCACCCTGCTCGAGCAGGCGCACGATGTCGATCGGGTAGAGGTTGAAGTTCTTGTCGTCGGCGGCCACGCGCCGGCGATGGGCGCACACGACGGTGTTGTCGCGCAGCGTGATGCTCCCGTGGACGAACGACCCCGTACGGATCTGCGCACCCTCGCTGTCCAGGCAGATCGGGATGTCGGTCGCCTCCCGGATCATGCGGACGATCCGGGGCACGTCCGCGTACTCCGTGTGCGAGAGGTTGATGCGGAAGAGCGTGGCCCCGCTCTGCTCCAGCCGTTGGATGGTGTGATGATCGAACGACGCCGGCCCCAGGGTGCAGAGGATGGCCGGCTCCGGGGAGCTCGGGACGGTCATGGGATCCTCCTGCCTACGTCGAAGTCGGCCGAGGCGAGCTGGAGCTCGTCGGGGACCTCGTAGCCGTGCCGTTGCATCTCCTCGCGCAGTTCGGGGATGACCCGCGCCAGGTCCTGGGGGTCCAGCCGCTGCCACTTCCGGGTGCGGTCAGGGGCGACGTTCGCCCTCGCCGCCGTCACCATCTCGGTGGTCATCTCCAACCCGCAGTGCGCACAGATGCGCTCGAGGTCGGCGACCGGGTCCGCGACGAAGTCCTCGTAGCGGAGGCGGAGGACGGCATCGTCGTCGAAGGCGGCGAGGGCCTGCTCCGCCCGCCTCGAGCCCTCGGCCCATTGCCGGGCGATCACCGTGAGCATGTCAGTGGACGCCAGGTCCTCCTGCAGCCCCCGGTAGCGCGGGCCCCAGGCCGGGAGGTACCGGGCCTTCTGGACCCTCTTGGCGAACTGTTGGCGGCCATACTTGGCGGCGTAGTGGTGGACTTGGCGCAACGGGGTCTCCCGGAGGCGCCGGATGGCCCCGGTCGTGGTCACCGGTCGCTGCCACTTCAGCTCGACCGAGCTGATGAACGAGAAGGGGTCCCGGGTCATGTACATGAACGTCGCCTCGGGGAGGATCGCCTTCACGTAGGGGATCCTCAGGATGTTGTGCGGCGACTTCTCGATGACGACGGCGTCGCCGTGGTCGTGCTGGTACCGGAGGAACCGCCGGCGGACGTACCGCTTGACCCGGTCGGTGGCGTCGCTCTCGTCGAACTCGTCGTGCTCCCGCGCCGGATCGGCGCACAGCCAGAGGGAGTTCGGCTCGTACCAGGCGACCACGTCGGGATGGGCGGCGACGACCTGCTGGACGATCGAGGTCCCGGACCGGAAGTTGCCGAAGAGGATGATCGGCGGTCGCAACGCGCCGGCGCGGCGGCTCACGGGCGTCACCACAGCACCCGCAGTCGGACCCGGTGCCAGTCGAGCTGCGAGGCGACTCCTTCGCGGAGCCCCACCCGCGGCGCCCAGCCGAGGAGGGCGCGGGCCCGCTCCGTCCCCCCGCCGTTGCGCTTCGCGTCGCCGGCCTGGGCGGGGTGGTCCTCGATGACGACCGGCGCCCCGGCGAGATCGGCCACCAACGAGATCAGCCCGTTGAGGGTGATCTCCCCGCCACCGGCGACGTTGATGACCGTCCCGGGCGCCAGGTCGGCGTCGGCCGCGAGCAGGTTGGCGGCGACGACGTCGGCGACGTGGGTGAACTCCCGGACCTGGGTCCCGTCGCCGAAGCGGGGGAAGCTGGCCCCGGTGAGGGTGGCCTCGCAGAGCCGGTGGATCGACATGTCGGGCCGCTGGCGGGGCCCGAAGACGGTGAAGTAGCGCAACGCCACCGTCGAGAGGCCCCAGTTCTCCGCGTAGAGCGAGCACAGGTGCTCGGCCGCGAGCTTCGTCACGCCGTAGGGGCTGTAGGGCCGCGGCAGATCCGTCTCCACCGTCGGGTACCGGACCTGGTTGCCGTACACCGACGAGGAGGACGCACAGACCACGCGATGCACCCCGGCGACCAGCGCGGCCTCGAGCAGGCGCTGGGTCGCCAGCAGGTTGTGGTGCGCATAGTCGGCGAAGCCATCGGACCAGGAGAGGCGCACGCCCGGCTGTCCCGCCTGGTGGAACACCGCATCGCACCCGTCGAGCAGGGCGACCAGGTCGGCCTCGCAGAGGTCTTCGTCCACGAGCGTGAACCGGTCCGACCCCCTCGCGGCCTCGAGGTTCTGGCGCTTCCACTCCGGTGAGTAGTACGGGGTGAAGCAGTCGATGCCGACGACGGTGTCGCCTCGATCGAGCAGGGCGTCGACGAGATGGGAACCGACGAACCCGGCGGCTCCGGTGACCACGACCCGCGATCTCGGTCCGGAAGGCCTGTGGACGGCGGTGTCGCTCCCGGGCAAGGTGCCTCCCTTCATCACTGGACGACGAGGACCTGGGGCACGTTCGTCCCCTGGCTGCTCGAGAACTGGGCGGTGTTCGTCGACGGTGAGGTGGCCGTGAACGAGTACGTGCCGTTGCCGGTCACGGCGCTGGTCAGGTCGATCTCGACCCAGGTCCCCGCCGTGATGGCGCCGAGCGTCGCCACCGGTTGGCCGGAGATCGTCGGTGCGTCGTTCCACACGACCGTGCTCTCGGACCAGTCGTTCGAGACCTGGTACCAGGCACCCCCGCTGCCGCTCCCGTCGTCGACGTAGAGCCGGAGCCGCACTGAGGTCGGCGGTCCGCTGAGGCCGCTCAGCGTGAACCGGACCAGGGGCCGGTACTCGGAGTCGACGCCGTGCACCTTCATCCAGGCATAGGTGCCGTAGTTCCTGGTCGGGCTCGACGTGTTGACGTAGGTGTCGGCGTCGAGGAAGTTCCCGACCGGTGCTTCCGTGACGGTGATGGTGCGGGTCGTCGAGTCGGCGCCCTGTGCGTTGGTGGCCGTCAGGGTGGCGGTGAAGGTGCCGGCGCTGGTGTAGGTGTGCGTCGGCGAGCGCACCGTCGACGTGTCACCGTCCCCGAAGGTCCACGCCCAGCTCGTGGGGCCCCCACTGCTCGTGTCCGTGAAGGTCACGGCGAGGGAAACGGTGCCGGTGGTGGGCGTCGCGGCGAAGCTCGCGGTCGGCGCCACCGGGCCGGGCCCCGTGACGTCGATCACGAAGACGGCGTGGTTCATCGGGTCCGCATCCGCCCGGGAATCGTCACCGTCGGTGATCACCAGCTGTTCACCCACGACCTCGATCGCCCGCGTGTCGCGCAATCCGAATCCGGTGAGGCTGATGCCGTTCCAGCCGGTGAGGATCGTCCTCGTCGTCATGGACGCCCGGTAGAGGCGCTCGTTGCTGTTGACGGCCAGCAGGTCACCGGTGACGTCGTCGAAATCGACGCCGAGGACATTGGAGAGGCCCGAGATCGAGAACGCCGGCCCGAGGGTGTTCGTGGCGAAGTCGTAGGTGCGGAGGGTGGAGCCGTTGGCCACGTAGGTCAGGCCGTCGGCCGGACGCCAGCCCGCGCCGGTGAACTCCGAGGGCAGGGGCTGCCAGGACCCGACCTGGAGTTGACCGTTGCCGCCCCGGGTCAGACGGAAGACGGTCGGCGTGGAGCCCGTGCTCCCGGAGAAGGCATAGAGGACATCGGCGTTCGCGTTGTAGGCGATTGCCTCGAGGTCCTCCGTCCGGGCCTGGCCGGCGGGCGTGCCGACGCCTTGGCGGGGCGCGTTCACGAAGGCCGACTGCGCGAGCTTGCGCCGCAGCGCGCCGGTCGTGCGGTCGACCTCGAAGAGGGCGTCGTCGTTGTCGGAGGCGATCCACAGCGCGTCGTCGGCGGCGACGTACGCACTGCCCTCGTTGTCGCGCACCGTCGTCGACGAGCCCGCGAACGGCGAGGTCCGGATGAGGTGGTTCAGCGTGAGCTGGGGCTGGGTCGTGCTGATCAGGCCCTGCGCCGGGCCGGTGTCGAGCACGGCGACGGTGAGCACCGCGCTCAGGACGAGGGCGAGGAGGTTTCGCAGCCGGTTCGAGGTGGTCATGGTGATCAGCTTTGGGTCGAGGTCCACGCGGCAACCGCGTCGGTCCAGGTGGATGCGGTGGACACGATCCGGGTGTCGGGACAGCGGGATCGCCAGGAGGGGGCGTCGGGGAACGCGCCCTTGCCGAGCCACACGATCGTGTTGCCGGTACAGGCGACGTCGTAGCCCTCGGGGAGGCCGAGGGTTCCGTTGTTCGGGGCCTGGTCGGCGCGGAACACGTTGTCCTCCAACACGAGGGCGGGAGAGCGGCCGGCGTCGACGTCCCACTTGAAGAACGCACCGTGACCCGGCGCGGGGCCGCTGTACACGGTTGGCATCGGCTCGAGCCGGAGCAGTGATCGCCGAAGGGTCACCGTCTCGGTGTGGCCGTCCGACGTGGTGTTCGACGACGACGGTCGGGCCGACAGGCCCACCGAGCAGCCGTCGAACAACGAGCCCTCGATGACGCCGCTGTAGAGGAAGTCGTTCTGGACGCAGTCGTCGTGGATGAAGGTCGTGTGGACGCCTCGGATCCGGAAGTCCGTGGCGCCCCGCCGGACGTTGATCGCGTCGCCGTAGTTGTGGACGCGCAGACCGTCGATCACCGAGCCGGGGTTCGTGAAGCCGAGGGCGCCGGTGTGGTGGAAGGTGTCCCAGGACGTGTCACGCGGATAGGTGCCGACCACCTCGCCGCCACGCCAGCAGACGCCTGCGCTCCCGGTGACCGACACGGGCCACGGATCGACCTGGGTCCAGCTCGCACCGCCGGCGTCCACGACGGTCCGGATGCCGACCGAGGGGGTGAACTGTGCGTCCTGTGCCCCCGAGACCCGCTGGACGGCTTCCTCGTACCGGCACGGGTCCGGACGCTCGACGGGACCGACGGGGAGGGCGGCGGGCGGCCCCACCACCAGCGCCACGAGCAGCACGACGGTGAGGACGACCAGCCAGAGGGCTGCCCCGACGGTCACGTCGCCGACCTCACGAGCCCGGCCATCGCGGCACGGGGCCGGGTCCCGGGACTCCCGGCGGCCCGCAGGACGGCCAGCGCGGCGACCACGAGGACATACACCGCGGTCCCGACCGCGGCCGAGACCAGCAGGCCGCGTCCCGCTCATCGCCACGATGGCGGCGCCCATCGGGAGCGTCGCGACGGCGGGCAGCTGCAACGCCTGCCACAGGTGGGACGGGCCGGCGACCTGCCGGAGGAGCAGGCCGTAGACGGCGAGGAGGGTCACCTCGGAGATGACCGTCGCCATGGCGGCCCCGAGGTAGGACCACCTGGGGATGAGGAGCAGGTTCAGCCCCAGGTTCAGCGCCGCCGCGCCGGCCACGGCGACCATCCGGTGCCGCTGGCGGTCCGTCGCGACGAGCGACAGGCTGAACGTGTTCCCGATCATCCGGACCGGGATCACGAGCACCAGCAACTGGTAGGTGACCACCGCCGGGGCGAACTCGGGGCCGTAGAGGAAGGCGAAGGTCTCCGGCGCGAGCAGGAAGCTGCCCACGGCGGCGGGCATGGCGATGAGGCCGATCGTGCGCAGCGACACCGCCCGTAGCCGGGAGAAGGCCTGCGCCTGGTCCGGCCAGGCCCGGCTCATCCGCGGGTAGAGGGCGTGGTTGACCGACCTGGCGATGACGTTGAGGTTCAGCACGAGGTTCGTGCCCGCCTGGTAGAGCCCGACGGCAGTCGGCCCCTTCATGATCCCGAGGAGCACCGCGTCGGCGCGCATGTAGGTGAGCGTCAAGGTGTCGTTCACGGCGAACGGCGTGCTGCGGACCACCGTGCTCCGGAGGAAGGCGACGTGACCCCGGGGGACCGGCCAGGCCCCGAGGTGGCGGGCGACCAACCCCCACCCCACCACGGCGCCGAGCGCCCGGGAGCCGCAGAACGCGATCAGGGCACCGGTCACGCCCCCTCCCGTCCCGACGACCCACGCCACGCCGACGAGGAAGGCCGCCTCCTGCAGCACGGTGACGGCCGTCTCCAGGCGCATCCGCTCCCAGGCCCAGAACGCGGCGAACTCGACCCGGGCGACGCCGTCGAAGACCATGCCGATGCTGGCCAGCGAGACCGCCAGGGCGGTCGCTGCCGAGGCGCCGACGACCTCGGCCCCCAGCACGACGAGCAGGGTGAAGCCCGCGCCCGCCGCCAAGGCGATCAGCATCCCGCCCTCGACCCACGTCCGGCCGTCTTCCGGCTTCCTCGCCACCTCGCGGGCGAGGAGGCTGGGGAGCCCGAAGTAGTAGGGCAGGAGCGCGGTGAGGACGAGTGCGAACTGGAAGGTGCCGAGCGTCTCGGGGCCGTCCGCCCGGGCCAGCATCACCACCGCACCCAGGCCCGAGAGCGCCCGGGCCGCGAACGAGCCCATCTGCCACACCGAGTTGGCCGCCAGGAGCTTCGCGGTGGACCCCGGCCGCGAGCGGTCCGCCACCACGGCCCTACCCATCGTCCCGCCCCGCGGCGAGCGCCTGGTCCCGGGCGTGGTCACGGGCCGCGAGGTGGAGCGCGGCCAGCACGGCCAGGAACGTCCAGAAGTGCCGGTAGTGCAGCACCTCGTGGGTCACGGCGGTGAAGGCGTAGGCCACCCCCACCGCCACCAGCGCCTCCGGTCGGGGCACGACCGAGGACCACGCCGGGGGCAACCGGTGGGCGTTCAGGAGCCGCACGGCCACCGCGCCGGCGAGGACCAGCAGGGCGACGATCCCGAGGGGCCCCCGCTCGACGAGGGTGCCCAGGTAGTCGTTGTGGGCCTCCTTCGCGTCGTAGATGCCTGATTCGTCCAGCTCCCGGCGCGTCGAGGAGGGACCGATGCCCACGACGTCCCCCTGCTGGTACAGCTGATAGGAGGCGGCGAAGAGCGACTCCCGCCCCTCGGCACTCCGCGACGACCGGGCGACCGAGTAGCGGAGGAGGCTGTGGTCGGTCTGCTGGAGGCTCGGCCACGGCCGACTGCCCCACGGTCGACCACACCGCCCCGCCCGCCACGAGGAGGGCGACGGAGACGGCGACGGCGGCGACCGGGCCCCGCCGTGCCCGAGTCCTGAGGTGGACGATCAGCAGGCCGCCGATCGGCAGGCACAGCAGCGCGGCGTTCGAGCCCGCGTAGAGCATGGCGACGACGAGGGCGCACAGCGTCGCGACCCGAGCCGTCCGCCGGCGGGGGTACCGGGTGGCCAGGACCACGAAGAACGCCAGCATGAAGTAGTTGCCGGCCAGGTTCGGGTGGTCGAACCAGAGGCGCGCCCGGTCGCCGGCCCCGCTCTTGCCCCCCGGCACCTCGGGGTGCCCGCTGGCCACCAGGACGGCGAGGGCCACGGCCCAGGCCGTCGCGCTCGAGGCACCAGGTGCGGGTGATCGTCCTCAGCCCGTGCGGGGTGCGGCAGACAGCCACGACCGCCGCGCACCAGGCGAGGAGGAACACCTCCTGGAGGACCGCGCTGAATCCGGCGAGCGCACCGTCGCCCACCAGCGCCGCGGTCAGCCCGGCCACCGCGAGCCCGCCGACGGGTAGGGCGTAGGGGACGTGGACGGGTAGCCGGTTGGTGCCGGCCCAGACCAGCACCACCAGGATCCCCGCGGCCAACACGACGTCCAAGGGCGCGGTGTTCAGGGGGCCCTTGGGCGTCAGGAGGGGGAGCAGCGCCACGCCGACCCCGACGACGGCGAGCGGAAGGCGGTCGCCGGCCCGACGATCGGGCGTCGCCGCAGGCCCGGTGGCCGGCTGGCGCTCCCGCCGCGCGACGTCGGTCGTGGCGGCCACGACGCTCAGGACTCCGTCTCGGCGCCCCACGAGGCCCGGAGCAGTCGACGGAGGCGGAACGGGACCAGCGGGGAGCGCTTGGCCTCGGCGGACGGACCCGCGTGGTTCGCCGCCCGGCGGTGTCGCCCGATCATCGAGGCGATGGCCGTCCGGACCCGGAGCAGGCGCGAGCGGACAGGTCCGGGGCCGGGATGCCGGCGCCAGATCGGGCTGGGATAGGTGATGACGCCGACCAGCGGCCACTGGCTGACGGCGAGGAGGTGTTCCACGTCACGGAGCTCGCTCCGGGGGTGGACCTCCGGGGCGATGACGACCAGCCCCTCGCCGCCCGGCTCGCGGTCCGACGCCGGCGGGGCGGGCGGGTCGAAGGGCGCCACGAGCGTGTCCACGGTGAGGGTGGGCGCGCCGGCGCCGAGCTGGTCGGTCAGGGGGGCGAGGTCGAACGGGGGGCCGACGCTGGTGAGGTGGACGACGTCGACCCGCGCGTTCGTGGCGGCCAACGTCAAGGGGAGCGCGACCCGGTCGTCGACGCGCGCGGCCTCGTCCGGCAACGGGCTCGGGATCTGGCCCAGGACCGGGTCCGCCGAGGGCGTCGGCGAGAGCTTCCCGGCTCACGATCGTGGGTCGGAGCGCCTCCATGACCGCGGCCAGGGCGACGCCGATGATCAGCCCGAGCAGGCCGGCGACCACCAGGTCGGCCGCCAGCCCTGACGGCTCCGGGTCGGTGGGCACCGTCGCCCGGGCGAGGAGCGCCGGCTCCGGCGTGCTGTCGAGGGTCGTGTTGAGCCGTTCGCGCTCGGCCCGCAGGCCGTTCTGGCGACTGAGCGCGGCGTCGAGCTGGAGGCGGCGGGTGTCGATGGTGGCCGCCGCATCGCTCGCCGTCTCGGTGATCTCCCGGATGGCCTCACCCACGATGACCAGTCGCTCCTCGACCTCCGTGAGGCGCTCCGTCAGCGGTTCGAGGACCAGCGCCCGGCGGGCCACCAGGAACCGACGGGCCAGGCCGTTGGCCACGACCGTCGCCACCTCGGGATCCGTGTCGGTCACCGAGATGATGACCACACCGGAGACGCCGACGGACTCGACGTCCACCTGGTCCTCGATGCTGGCCGGGTCTCGGCCGGCGGCCTGGCGACCGATCACCGCCTCGATCTCGCCCGGGTTCGTGACGATCGCCTCTGCCGTGTCGACCATCGCGGCGGCCTCGTCCTCGTTGGCCGGGTCAGGCCCGAAGCTCACGCGAGCCGATGCCACGAAGGTGTCGTCGCCCGTCCAGGAGCTGAGCAGTGCGATCGCCAGGCAGGCGACGACGACGGCGACGATCAGTCGGCTGTGACGCAGGATCCGGAGCACCGCTTCGGTCAGCTCCACGAGGTCCTCCAGGTCGGGTCGGGGTTCAGGGCGGTCGGGACCGGTGCGGGGTCGGGCCGAGGACCGGCACCGACATCCGGCAAGGGGAGCAGCGTCAGCAGGGCGCTGAGTTCGACGCCGTGGCCGCGGTCCACGACGCGCTCGACCACCGTTGGGAGCTGTTCGCCGAAGCGCGACGTCCAGCCGGTGAGGAGGTCGTCGAGCAGGGGACGTTGTCTCCTCAGCTCACGGCCGAGGTCCAGGTCGTCGCCTTCCACCCGGCTCTCGCCACCCGGGCGGCTGATCAGCCGCTCTTGGGCGATCGCGGGATCGACGTCGACGAGGACGACGAGGTCCGGACCGAGGCGCCCAGGACCGGGATCGCCGAGATCGAGGGCCGCGAAGGCGTCGCCTCGGAAGGCGAGCGAACAGAGCTCCTGCACGACCCCTTGGTCGAGGACGTGGATCCCCGCGGCGGCGCGCGAGCGGCGGAGCGCGGCGCGCAGCACGAGCCAGTTCAGCGACCGGATCGCCACGTCACCGACGCCCGGTTGGCCGGAACGGGCGACGGCTCGGACGATCCTCACGGCATCGCCGGGGTGGCCCACCGCCTCGACCGCCGCTCGGCGGATCTTGCGGCGCACGCGCTGTGGGCCGCGCCCGGCGGGGCGACACCTCCTCCAGCGGGAGCGAGGCCTCGAGGCCACGACGGCCGATCTCGGTCACGAGGGCCCGCGCGACGGTCGACTTGCCCGCACCCGGCAGGCCACAGAGCTCGAGGATCACCGCCCCGCCCGCGAGGTCGTGACGACCCGATCGGCTATCGCGGCCCGGGCCTCGGCGAAGACGGAGTCGAACGGACGGTTCGCATCCATCTCCACCACCCCCAGCTCGGCCCGATCGAACCGGAGGCCCTCGACCACACGCGGTGCGGGCGACGAGCTCGTCGGGGTCGTGGCCCGGCCGTCGTCGGGCCGCGGTCTCCTCGTCGACCCGCAGGCGGATGACGAGGTCCGGCTGGAGCGCGTGCGCCCGCTCGTAAGGCCGGCGCTCCCATCGCGCCAGGGCGCGCCGCCACCGGCTGTCCGAGGTCGACCAGGCGTCGAGCAGCGGTCCGTCGATGAGGCCGGGGACCTGCGACTGCGGATAGCGGTCGCACACCACCAACGCCCCACGGCCCGCCGCCCGGTGCGCTCGACGGAGCTTCACCCGCTTCTCCTGGGCGAGGGCCAGCGCCCACGCCGAGCGACCGATCCGCAGCGATCGCGGCGCGGCCTGCTGGACGGCTCGTCGTCGGGCCGCCGGCGCCTCGGCGCCGAGCAGCACCCGCTTGATGCGCTTGAGCGGCCACCGCACCCACGACGACGGACCGTCACCGCTGCCGAGGTAGAGGTGCACCACCTCCCGGCGATCACCGAAGCTCGCCGCGAGGGTCCGAGCTCAGGGTGGACTTCCCGGACCCGTCCGCGCCGACGACCGCGACGATGCGTCCTCGCCGGCTCCACTCGGCCTTGCTCTCGCTGAGGACCGAGGTCACGAGGTCGCGGTGCTGACGTCGCACCAGAGGCGGGGTCCCACGACGACAGGTCGATCGCCGCCGAGCGGTCGACCGGCCGCTGGAGGTAGGGCAGGACCGCACGAGCCGCGGCCACGACGTCGCCGAGGTCCACGACCGTTCCCACCGCACCGAGCTCGAGCAGCTCACCGGCCCCGTCGACGTCGGTCGCGACGAAGGGGGTCCCGGCCGCGGCCGCCTGGACCAGGACCTGCGGCAGTCCCTCGGCGCGGCTCAGGAGCACGACCGCGTCCGACGGCGACGAAGAGGTCACCGGGGTCATCGACCTGACCCAGCAACCGGCAGTCGCCGTCGAGGCCGATCTGCCGCAGCAGCTTCCGCAGCCGCGCCTCTTCGGGACCCGCGCCGGCCACCACCAGGAAGGGCGGGAGGCCGCGGCCGAGGAGGAGCACCTGCTGGAGCAGGATCGGGAGGTCGAGCACACACTTGCGCGCTTCCAGGCTCCCCACGTACAGGATCCAGGGTCGGTCCACGGGCAGCCCGTACGCCCTGGCCAGGGCCCGGCGCGTGTCGGTGCGGTCTCCCGGTGGCGGGGGGAGCGGGACCGCGGAACGGACGACCCTCAGCTTCTCGGCGGGGACGCCGATCCGGCCGAACCGGGAGGCGAGGTCGGTACCGACGACGGCGTAGGCAGCCGTCCAACGGGCCAGCAGCCGCTCCGTGGCGCGGTAGACGCGGCGCTCGAGCGCGCCGTACCCCGGCCCGAAGTCCGCCATGGAGAGCGAGTGCACGACCGGAGTGGACCCTGCGGTCCGGGCCGCCAGCCGGCCGAGGACGCCGGCCTTGGACTGGTGCGTCACCACCAGGTCACACCCGTCCTCCTCGATGGTCCGCCGGAGGCGCCGCAGGGCGGCGAGGTCCCTCCAGAGGCAGACGGGCCGCCGCAGGGCGGGCTCCACGACGACGTCGCGCGCCGGGCAACTGGAGACGAGCGAGGTCGAGGTCGGAGTCCGCGCCGATCACGACGCGGTGCTCGTGGTCGGCCAGGGCCGACACCAGGTCACGCACCCGCCGCTCCGAGCCGCCCACGGTGAACCGGGTGCAGACGTGGAGGATCCGCGACCCCGGGCGGGTCGTCACCGCGCCGCGGCCGTCACCGACGAGCCGTTCATCGTCGCCCTGGACGACGATGTCACCGCGATTCGCCCGGCTCAGGGCGCAGGACGCAGCGGACCGTGCGACGCAGGATCCCGATGTCCCGGATCAACGAACGGTTCAGGGCGTAGTCCACGTCCAGCCGCACCCGTTGCGGGTAGGACAGTGCGTTCCGTCCGCCCACCTGCCAGGCCCCGGTCATCCCCGGTCGCACCTGCAGCACGACCTGGGCGCTGCAGCCGTACCTCCCCAGCTCCTCGGGCACGACGGGCCGCGGGCCCACGAGGCTCATGTCGCCCCGCAGGACGTTGAACAGCTGTGGCAGCTCGTCCAGGCTCGATCGGCGGAGCAGGCCACCGATGCGGGTGATCCGCGGGTCGACCGGGAGCTTGAAGTCCTGCTCGAAGGCGGCCCGAGCGGCCTCGTCCCCCAGGAGCAGGGCGGTGAGGCGCTCGTCCGCGTCGGTGTGCATGGTCCGGAACTTCATGCACTCGAAGGGTTCGCCGTGACGACCGATGCGAGTCTGGCGGAAGATCACCGGGCCCCGGGAGCTGAGGCGGACCGCGGCCGCCACGAGGAGGAACAGTGGCGCGGCCAGGGCGACGGCGACGCCGGCGACGGCGACGTCGAACAACCGCTGGGCGGCATCGGCCCGGATGCTCCTCCAGTGGGCCCGCTCGACCATCCGGGCCTCGAAGTCGACCATGCCGCGCTCCACCTGGGGACGGGACAGGGCCTGGACCAACGCGGCCGATGTCATCGGGCCGTCGGCGGTCGTCCGGGGCACGAAAGGGATATCCGCCGGACCCGTGGTCAACGCCATCTTCGTGCTCCTGTGACTGGCTTCCCCGCTGACGGGACATGGTCCTGGTCCCACGAACGGGTGCGCTCGCACAGGAACTCCCACGGCGCCCGCGCTGACCGTTCGGCAGGAGTCACACTGACAGGCCGGATCGGCGCTCACCATCGGGAGAATGCGGATCAGGTCAGCCGTGGTCCGAGCCCGAAACGCCAGCCTCCGGACCAGGTGCCGATCAGCCGGCGACTGAGCGAATCAGCCGTGTGCTGACCCTCGGGGGCGTCGGGCCGAGGCCGGCCCGATCAGCGGAGGTCGAGGTCGCCGGTGACGATGCCATTGCGAATGGCATACCGACAGAGGGCGACGTCGGTGTGGAGATCCAGCTTGGCCATGATGTGCTCGCGGTGGGTGTTCACCGTCTTCGGGCTGATCGACAGGCGGGCGGCGATCTGTCCGGTCCCGAGACCCTCGGCGATCAGTTGCAGCACCTCGTACTCACGACGGGTGAGGTGCGGCTCGTCGGGGGCGGTGCCGACCCGGTGGGTGATGAAGTCCCGGACCAGGTCGCCGGTGACCGCCGGGCTCAGGTAGGTCTGACCGGCCGCCACCGCCCGGATGGCCATCAGCACCTCGTCCGGCTGGGCGCTCCAGAGCAGGTAGCCGGAGGCGCCCGCCTCGAGCAGTGCCGCCAGCAGGTACCGGTCGGCGTGCAACGAGAAGCACAGGACACGTAGCTCGGGGTGCGCAGTGAGGAGCCGGCGCGTCGTCTCGATCCCGTTCGACTCGGACATCGACACGTCGATGAGGATCACCCTCGGGTCGTGCTCCTGCACCGCCTCCAGGGCCGCGCAGGCGTCGGCCGCGATCCCGCAGACGGTGATGTCCTCCTCCCGCTGCACCAGCGCCAAGAGGCCCTCCCGCAGGACCGGATGGCCGTTGACGACGAGCACCTGTCCGGCGTTCGTCATGGCCCATTCCCTTCAGACGGGCCCACGCCGCGGGGTGGCGGTCGTCGACATCGACGTCCAGCGTCACGACAGGATGCTCAGTGCGTATGCCCACAAGACCTCACAGTTCGCCGTCCGCTTCCGAGGTCCAAGGAAGACCCACCACTCTTACCGATGTTCGCTACCCCGTAAAGGGGCGTTCAGTCCTCCGGCGGCCGGAAGCCCTCGGCGACGACCGCGGTGGCGATGTTCCGGAGCGTGGTGCTGCTGTTACGGGACGCGGTGCGGAGCACCTCGAAGGCCTCATCGATCGAGATCTGGAGGTCGGCGGCGAGGATGCCCTTCGCCTGTTCGATGACCACCCGGGAGTCGAGCGCGGTCTGCAGCTGGTTGGCGAGACGACGCGTGTCCTGGAGCTGCTCGTGGATCATGTAGCCCGCGGCCATGTCCGCGAGGACTTGGGCCACGCCGAGCTCGTGGTCGGACCATTCGCGCGGCCCGTCGTCGTAGAGGTTGAGCGCGCCCAGCCGGTCGGCCCTCAGCCGGAGCGGAAGCCCGACGGCGGAGCGGACACCCTGGCGCAGGGCTTCGGTCCGGTAGCGAGCCCACTCGACCCGAGCCGCGATGTCGGTCACGATCACCGGCGCCTGGCCGCGGAAGGCGTCGATGCAGGGGCCGGCCTGCTCCTCCTCCTGGACCCGCTCCAGCCGGCCGATGGCCTCGCTGCTCGCGGTGGCGTGGGCGAGCCGACCGTCGGGGCCGGCCAGGACGAACCCTGCGCCGGTGATACCGAGCACCTCGGTCACCTCCCGGGTGAGCTGGTGCAGCACGTCGGTCAGGTCGAACTCCCGCGCCATCGTCTGAGCGTGGCGGCACAACGCAGCCAACAGGCGACCATCGTCTATCATCGGGTCTATCTCGGTTCGTCTGGAGAACGGACGTCGAGATACCCGTCGGCATCGAGCGCCCCTCCCTGAGGCTTCCTCGGGTCGGCAAAGTCTGGACCAGCCGCGCCAGCTCGGCGTGCGTCGGTCGTGAACCTAGTGAAGATCGCCGGTCGGCGGGTGACCGATCCCCTTCCGGCCGGGCAGGACAGTGGGCGACCGAGGATCTAGGTTCCTGCTCGATGGGGAAGGAACCGCTGGCGGTGTCTGACCGCGGAGACAGCTGATGCACCGTGACGGGAGTGATCCGGCCGCCCTCGACCTCGTGGTCCAGCTGTGCCGGGCCCTCGAGGACGAGCGGGTCCGCTACTGCCACTGGAAGAGCAACGAGGCGATCGATCGGTCCGCCTCCGGCGACAACGACCTCGACCTGCTCGTGGACCGGTCCGACGCGGACCGCTTCGGGGCCGTCCTCCACCGGCTCGGCTTCAAGCAGGCTCGCCCGACGCCCTCCCGGGAGGTGCCGGGGCTCATCGACCATTACGGCCTTGACCCCCGCTCCGGCCGGCTCGTCCACCTCCAAGCGCACTATCAGCTCGTCCTCGGCGACGACATGACCAAGAACGTCCACCTCCCCGTGGAACACGACTACCTCGACTCGGTGCGCGCCGACGGGCTCATCCCGGTCCCGGCACCCGAGTTCGAGCTGGCGGTGTTCGTCGTCAGGATGGTGCTCAAGCACTCGACCTGGGACGCCCAGCTCTGCCTTCTGGGAGGGCTCTCGGCGTCGGAGCAGCGGGAGCTCGACCACCTCCTCGCGCTGGTGCCGGAGCCGGGACGGGCATCGGCGATCGCCGGCGCCCTGCCCCTCCTCTCCCCCGCGGTCCTGGGCCAGTGCCTCCGGGCGCTCGAGTCACCGCCGTCGATGCGGGAGCGAGCGGCGGTCGCCCGTGCCCTCGAAGAGGAGCTCGCGCCCTACACCCGTCACCCCGGGACCATCGATCTCGCCCGGCGCACCGTTCGTCGTGGGCTCCGCGGTGCTCGCCACGTGGCCAAGGCCCCGGCCCGGAAACGGCTCGTGAACGGCGGCACCCTCATCGCCGTCACCGGGCCCCACCCGGACGTCGCCTGCGCCGTCGGCGACGGACTCGCCGCCTGGCTGGGCGGACCCTTCGCGGTCGAGCGTCACCCGACTGCAGGGGCCGACCGCACCCGACCGTCGGCGACGACGTTCCGTCGAGCGCGGCGGTTCGCCAGCAACGGGGGGATCGCCATCTGTGACCGGCTCCCGACCGACGGCGCGGCGCCCGATCTCGTCGTCGAGCTCGCGGCGACCGACCGCGGTCGGTCTGCCGACGACGTGCTGGCCGAGGCGCGCGGGCCCCTGTGGGCGGGCCTCTAGCCGTCGACCGTCACGGCCCGTGGGTGATCGACACGTCGTCGGCGTGGAAGCACACCCCGACCGGCGACGCCGCCGTGAAGGCTTCCACATCGAGGTTCGACTGGCCCGGAGCGACGGGGATGTAGTCCGCCGTCAACCGCTGCCACGACGACGTCAGCGCCATCGATGCCACGAGCGAACCCTGCCGGACGCCGTTGACGTACTCGCGCACCCGCAGCTTGAGCGTGAGCCCTGGGGTGTCCGAGCGGGCCCAGAGGCTCACGGCGTAGGTGCCGGCCTGGGTCACGCCCACCCAACTCGGCGTGTCGTCGAGACCGCAGTTCCCGCCGGCCACCGCGTTCGAGATCTCGGCGGCCCAGTTCCCCGAGTGCCCGCCCCCGACCCGGCTGAGGGTGTTGCCGGAGGCGTCGATCTTCCAACCGGAGGTGTCCACCTCGAAGCCCGGGTTCCCGACCAGCTCGCTGCCAGGGGCGAGGACGGTCCAGGTCCGCTCGGCCGGACTGGCGTCGACATTCAAAGCATCGTCGACCGCGACGACCCGGAAGGTGTGGGTGGTGGCGGGCAGGTCCGCGTAGGTCATCGGTGACGCACACGGGGCGAACGCGGCGGCGTCGAGGCGGCACTGGAACGTCGCCGGCTCGGTGGAGGAGAAGGTGAAGGTGGCCGAGGTGTCGGTCACCGAGCCCGACGGCCCGGAGCCGATGAGGGTGTTCGGGCGGGTCGTGTCGGGCGTCGCGGCGAGGTCCAGGGGGACGAAGCCGATGCCCACGTGGTCCTCGCGCCCGAACCGTTCGCCGTCGCTGCCGACCCACAGGCCGTCCGGGGTGGCGAAGAGCTCCATGGTCCCGTGGTTCCTGGACTTCGTGGGGTTCCATTCGAGCGCCCGCCCGGTCACCGGGTGGATCGCGCCGATGCCCGGGCGGGAGACCGCGCCGGGGCCCGCGGAGTCGTGGCCCTCCGGGTTGTCCAGCCAGCGTTGGTGGCCGCCGACGTAGACCGCCGGTCCGGTGACCGCCACGCTGTAGAGCGTGTCGCCGCCGGTCCAGTTGATCCATGTGGGCGCAGCCGAGCTGCTGACGTTGGCGGTCTCGAACCGCGCCGTCGCATCACACACCCCGCTGGTTCCGGTCGGTCCGCCTGTGGCGACGATCACGAAGTAGCTGCCGTCGGGGGAGAAATCCACGCCTTGGGCGCTCTCCAGCCTGCTGGACGCCACGCAGTCCACGTCGAAGCGGGGGGCGTGCCAGGTGCTGAGGGTCGCAGTGGCGCCGAGGTTCAGCATGAACGCCCGCCTGCGGCTCTGACCGTTGACCGTGGTGAAGTTGCCCGTCGCCACCAGTCGAGTGCCGTCCGGGGAGACCGCGATGTGGCTGACCCTGGTCTCGTTGTTCGGGTCGACCACACCGGAGACCGTGATCGCGATCGCCCCGGTGTCGGCGGCAGTCGTGGGGTTCAGCGCCAGCACCCGCCCCGCGGAGCTGCCGGCGGCGATGACCGCGCCGTTGGCCAGCGCCAGGTCAGACACCGTCCTCTGACCGACCGGCACGAAGGTCGGGTCGATCCGGTCGTTGACCAGGTCGTACTTGACCAGGCCCCGACGGGTGACGCCGTCAACGCTGGAGAACGCCCCCGCGATGTACAGCGCGCTCCCGTCCGCGGTGGCCTCGATGGCGCTGACGCGCCCGTTGAACGACAGGTCGAGGGGGGACACGACCCCGGTCTCGGCATCGAAGGCGACGAAGTTGTCCCTGGCGTAGGTGGTCGTCCTCGCCCAGTCCTGCACCTGGTTGAAGAGCCCTCCGGCGTACACGGTGGAGCCGACCTGGGCGAAGGCCCGCACGTCCTGGGACGGGCCGTTCAGCACGATGTGCGGCGTGGTGTCGGCCGGGTTCGCCGACACCACCGCGGGATGCGACAGCGACGCCGGTGCCGGCTGGGCCAGCCCGACGATCAGCGTGAGCGTGCCCAGCACGCCGCCCGCCGACTTCCCGAAGATCCTCATCCTGCCCTCCCGACAGTTCCTGTCGCTCTCGCCGCTCCACAGGGGAGGGTGACAGAAGGCCAGAACGGTGACCATCAGACGCCTGCTGACGAGCTCAGCCGGAGGCTGAGCTCGCCGAGCCGCCGGGGGATGAGAAGATCACCCGATGCCGGGGGGACCGCTGGACGGGATCAAGGTGCTCGACCTCTCCATCGCGCTGACCGGGCCGTACGCCGCGGCGCTGATGGCGGATCAGGGAGCCGACGTGGTCAAGGTGGAACGTCCCGGCCTGGGCGACATCGCCCGGTGGGTCGGTGCCTCGGTGAACGGACTGACCTCGCTCTACCTCGTCTGCAACCGGGGGAAGCGGTCGATCGTGGTCGACCTCGACCAGCCCGAGGGCGCCCAGCTGGTCCGCCGACTGGCCGCGGAGGCCGATGTCGTCATCCAGAACTTCCGGCCCGGCGTGGTCGACCGCCTCGGGGTCGGCTACGAGGACGTGAAGGCCGCGAACCCCGACGTGGTCTATGTCTCGCTCTCGGGCTTCGGCAGCGAAGGCCCGTACCGGGACCGCAGCGCCTACGACACGGTGATCCAGGCCTACGGCGGGTTCGCGGCCGCCCAAGCCGACCCCGAGCACGGCACCCCCGACTTCCTGCGCCAGACCGCCGCCGACAAGGTCACCGCCCTCTTCGCGGGCCAGGCGGTGGCCGCGGCCCTCTTCGCCCGCGAGCGGGGCCGGGGCGGCCAGCACATCGAGCTGGCGATGACCGACGCCGTCGTCTCGTTCCTCTGGGCCGACGCCGCGGCCAACGAGGTGCTGATGGAGTCCGACGGCTCGGAGCCGTCGAGCTTCGTGGCCGGCTTCAAGCCGATGGCCTTCAGCGACGGCTGGGGGATCGTCACCCCGACCTCGGACCACGACTTCCACGGGATGTGCCGCGCCCTGCGGGTGGAGGGCTGGGACGACCCTCGCATCGCCACCATCGCCGAGCGGAACCAGAACCGGGACGTGCTCGAGCCGGTGATCGACCTGTGTTACGCGATGGCGGCCAATCTGACGATGGCCGAGGCCACCGAGCGCTTCGAAGCCGAGCGGGTCCCCTTCGCCATGATCCTCAGCCCCGACGAGATCACCCGGGACCCCCACGCCGTCGCCATCGGCCTCTTCGAGGAGTTCGACCACCCGGTCACCGGCCGCACCCGCCTCCCCCGTCACCCCGCCCGGTTCGGAGCGACGCCGGCGGCGCTCGGCCGCCCCTCACCGGGCCTCGGGGAGCACACCGACGAGATCCTCACCGAGCTGGGCCTGGCGGACCGGATCGAGGCCCTGCGCGCGGCCGGCGTGGTGGCCTGAGGTGGACGGACCCGCCTGGTGACCGAGGCGTTCGGCTGGGGGTTCATCGCCGCGTCGTCCCTCGTCCTCGGCGGGCTCATCGCCCTCCGCTGGACGATCTCCACCCGCCTCCTCGGCCTGGTCATGGCCTTCGGAGCCGGCGTCCTCATCAGCGCCGTGGCCTACGACATCGTCCTCGACGCCTACGAGACCTCAGAGGGATCCGGCGGCGTCGGCGTCGGCCTGGCCGCCGGGGCTCTGACGTTCTACGCCGGCGACACCTGGCTCGACCGGCGCGGCGCCGCGGACCGCAAGCGCTCGGGCCGCCCGGTGACCGACGGCGCCGGCTCGCCCCTCCCGCTGGTTCTGGGCATCGTCCTCGACGGGATCCCCGAGTCGATCGTCATCGGCGTGGGCCTGCTCGCGGGTGACGGGGTCGGCCTGGCGGTGCTCGCCGCGGTCTTCCTGTCCAACCTGCCCGAGGCCCTCGCCGCCACCGTCGGGCTCCGCCGTGACGGCGGCACCGCGACCAGGATCCTCGGGCTCTGGATCCTCGTTGCCCTCGTGAGCGGGCTGGCCTCGCTCGCTGGCTACGCCGCCTTCGACGGCGCCTCCCCCCAGATGCTGGCCTTCGTCACCGCGTTCGCCGGCGGCGCCGTCCTCACGATGCTGGCCGACACGATGATGCCGGAGGCCTTCGAGCACGGCGGACGGTCCGTCGGCCTGCTGACCACCCTCGGCTTCGGCCTCGCCTTCGCCCTGACCCAACTCGAGTAGCGCCGCCGACGGGGCTAGACACCCCAGGGTTTCAACGCGTCAAGCGGCGGTTTCGGAGGGTGCTGGTTGGCGGTGTGCCCAGGCGGTGTGTTCGTTGTAGTGGGTTCTGGTTCGTAGGCAGCCGTGGACGAGGCCGACGAAGCGGTTGCCGAGAGCCCGGAGGGCTTGGTGGTGCAGGTCGCCGGCGGCGCGGTGCTGGTCATAGAAGGCCCGGCAGCCGGGGCTGGTCTGCAGGGAGCAGAAGGCCCATTGGTCGATGGCGTCATAGAGGCGCCGGTTCCGGACGTGGCGGGCCAGCACGGCCCGACCTCACCGAGTCGGGCGACTCCTTCGCCACGAACCTCGGGATCGACCCCGTCCTCCGGTCAAAGCTCACCGAGTCCATCGCCCTCTACGCCGGTGACCACGACCTGACGGATCCGTACCTCTCACCACTGTTCGGCGACTTCACCCCGCCGTTCCCGCCCACGTTCCTGCAGACCGGGACCCGGGACCTGTTCCTGTCGAACACCGTGCGCCTGCACCGCAAGCTCCGTGCGGCCGGGGTGGGGGCCGACCTCCACGTCTTCGAGGCCATGCCCCACGGCGGCTTCTTCGGGGCGCCCGAGGACGAAGACCTCGCCGCTGAGGTACGCCGCTTCCTGGCCCGGCACCTGGAGGGCTGACCGCTAGAGCGACGACACCGGGACGACTCGCGCCGAGGGCAGGACGTCGATGACGTCGGGGCCGACCCAACGGACGCCGACGGTGCCGTGGCGGTGGCCGGCGGTGTCCAGCCAGTTGGGGACGCCCGGGTCACGGTGGGCGACCACGAAGCGGACGCTGCCGTCGGCCTCGAGAGTGGCCGAGTGGCAGTTCAGCGTGGCCTGGTGGTTGACGTAGTCGAGGGTCTCCATCCAGTGGTTGTGGAGGGCGATCATCCAGTAGTCGCAGTCCGGGGGCACGAACTCGACCACCAGGGCGTCGTCCTCGTCGAGGTCGAAGTAGGCCTGGTGCCACTTGATCTGGGGGTCCTTGAACTTGTCCGTGAGGTCGTCCTCGGCCTCGTCGGTGAACTCGTGGGCCCACTGCGACTGGCGAACGGCCCAGCGGGCCCCGATCTCCGCCACACCCTTCACGTAGAAGCCGGTGTGAAGGAGTGAGAGGTAGAGCTCCTCGGGGGTCAGGGGCGCGGGCGGCGCGCCGTCGTCACCGATGCGCTCGATGTGGAGCTCGGCGTGCTCCTGGTTGGGCCGGTCGAAGAACGTCTGGCGGATGGCGAGGGACCGGGTGTCGGGCTCGGAGCGCAGCCAGTTGCCGGCGTGCTCCTGCTGGGAGATGACCAGCTCGAAGGTGCCATCGGGCCCGATGTGCATCTGCTCCTCGTGCAGCGTCTCGCCGGTGCCGGGACCTCCGCCGCCGAAGCCCGCCCCGGAGAAGAGGTTGAAGCTGAGCCACTTGGCCTCGCCCCTCGTCCCCCAGATCCGGTAGTCGTACTTCCCGTCGAGGCTCGCCCCGAGGTAGTGGTTGTCCGGGTTCTCGCCGACGATCTTGACGGTCTCGTGGCAGGCGCGGACGAGCACCGGCTGTTCCGGGCGCCCGTGCTCCAGGACGCTCTCCAGCCGCCCCCGCAGCAGGCGGGTCAGCATCCGGTAGCCCTCGGCGCGGTCGAGGGGCTCCTCGGGGTTGCCCTGCTCGAGGATCGCCTCCCCGGCGTCGGCCAGGAGGTCGCAGAACTCCCGCCAGGCCGTGCCGTCGACGACCTTCTGGGTGATCTCGTCCATCGTGGTCTCCTCTGCGGCATCGCGACCGCTGACTTTACACTTTCGCAATGTCATGTAAGGGTTGGGCATGGGTGAGACCCGGGGCCGGGGGGCCACGAGCGTGGACGCGATCCTCGACGCCACACGCCGGGTCATCGCCGAACGGGGGCCGGGGAAGTTCACGATGTCGGCGATCGCGGCGACCGCCGGGGTCTCGCGACCGACCCTCTACAAGTGGTTCCCGACCAAGGACGCGCTGCTCGACGCCCTCACCACCTATGAGGAGGAGCTGTTCGACCGCCGCCTCGAGTCGGTGATCGAGGCCCAGGCCAGCCCGGCCGGGCAGCTCGACGCCGCCCTCCGCCTCCTGGTGACCTACCTGGATGGTCTGATGGGCCCGGACCCGATCGGAGCCGACCCGGGCTTCGCCCTCCAGTCACTGGGCGCCTCGCTGCCCCAGCAGACGGCGGCCTTCGTCCGGCGCCTCGGCGATGCCTTCGAGACCGTGCCAGCCGTGGCCCAGGGCCGGCTCAGCCGGGAGGCGGCCGCCGAGCTGTTCCTGCGGTTGGCCTATTCGCACTACCTGGTGCCGCACCCGGACCCGGAACGGCTGCTGGCCGACCTGCGCAGCTTCGCGGGGCTGCCCCGCCGATCGATCACCACCGCGGTCGGCTGACCCGGCGTCGACCGGCACGAACGAACACGAGGGGGAACTGATGGGGATGGCCGACGAGGTGATCGCCGACGCGCGGTCGCTGACCGGGCTCACCGACCTCGGGGCCGACTCGTTCCACGAGGGCCTCGAGGCCCTGCTCACCGGCGCCGAGGCCGCCGGGTCGTTCAACGAGCTCGGGATGGCGGTGCTCCGAGACCAGGCGACCGGACTGCTCGTGATCCGCCTCGAGGTCGAGGACTGGTATCGCCGCCACCCCGAGATCGACGACCAGGAGATCCTCCCGCCGTTGTTCGGCCTGGGGCTGCCGCGCACCGGCTCGACCGCACTCAGCTTCCTGCTGGCCCAGGATCCCCGCGCCCGCTCGCTGCTGGCCTGGGAGAGCAGCCAACCGACGCCGCCCCCTGACCCCGCCACCCACGACACCGACCCCCGGATCGCGGCGGCGGCGGCGGGCATCGCGCTGATCGACGAGATGGCCCCGAAGTTCAAGTCGATGCTGCCGACCTCACCGACGGGTCCGACCGAGTGCCTACAGGTCCTGGCCCTCGACTTCCGCTCGGCGATGTTCGGCGCTCTCGGGGACAACCGGCACTACGAGGCCTGGATGGCCGACTGCGACATGGTGTCGGCCTACCGCTACCACGAGCGGGTCCTCAAGCTCCTCCAGTGGCGGTTCCCGACCCGCCCCTGGCGCCTCAAGTCGCCGGCGCACATGGCCACCATCGACGCCCTCCTCGAGGTGTATCCCGACGCCCGCTTCGTGATGACCCACCGCGACATCGCCCAGGCGATCCCGTCGGTGGTCAGCCTCCTCGACGCCACGTCGGAGTTCCTCCGGACCGGACCGCTGGCGTCCGATTTCGCCGCCAACCAGGCCGCGTACTGGGAGCGATCCCTGCGCAAGACGCTGGCCCACCGCGACGCCGGCAACGAGGACCGCTTCCACGACATCGGCTTCGCCGAGATGCGCCCCGATCCGCTGCCCGCCATCGAACGGTTCTACGCGTGGCTGGGCGTCGATCTCACCGCCGAGGTCACCGACCGGATGCGGGCCTGGTGGGAGGCGAACCCGGCCGTCCAGCGGGGCATCCACGACTACCGCCCGGAGCAGTACGGGATCGATCTGGACGACCTCCGCGCGCAGTTCTCGTTCTACAACGACCGGTTCACGTCGGTCGCCTCCGGCGACCCGGCGTGACCCATCGATCCACGAGGAGCACCACACCATGGACCTAGGACTGGCCGGAGCCGCCGTCGTCATCGCCGGGGGGACCAACGGGATGGGACGGGCCGCCGCCGACTGCTTCGCCTCCGACGGCGCCCGTGTCGCCGTCCTGGCCCGGTCCCGCGCCGATCTCGACGAGACCGCCGCGGCCCTCACCGGCCTCGGATCCCCCGACGCACTCGGCCTCGAGACCGACCTCCTCGACGGCCCGTCGGTCGAGGCCGCCGTCACCGAGATCGGCGAGCGGTGGGGCCACATCAACGCCGTCGTCAACGCCGCCGGCCCCCTCCCCGGCGGCCTCGCGGACGTGGCTGCCACCGACGCCGAGTGGCTCGCCGTCTTCGACGGCCTGACCCTGAGCCCGGTCCGCACGATCCGGGCGGCGCTCCCCTACCTGCGTCAGGCCGAGTGGGCCCGGATCGTCAACGTGTCGGCCATGTCGACCAAGCGCCAGTCCCCGCCGCTCATCGCGTACACGGCGGCGAAGTCGGCCCTCACCAGCCTGACCAAGAACCTCGCCCAGACGCTCGCTCCGGAGGGGATCCTGGTGAACACCGTGAGCCCGGGCACCTTCGCCACGGCCTCGTTCAAGGCCGCGCTGGCCGAGATGCCCGGGGTCGACGAGAACGACCTGCACGACGTCATGCGCTTCATCGGGGAGGGCTTCGGCCACCACGTCTTCCTCGACCGGGCCGCCGACCCCGCCGAGATCGGCCCCGTCATCGCCTTCGCCGCGTCCGCTCGCAACACCTACATGACCGGCGCCAACCTCAACGTCGACGGAGGATCCGACTTCACCTGAACCGAGGCGGCGGGGTGGTGCGCCTGTGGCAGGATGCCCCCGACTTCCTGGGGGGATCAGATGATGCGTCGGGCACTGGTGGGGTTCTCGGTGGTGGTGTTCCTGGCCGCGGGCTGCGGTTCGGACCGGGGTGAGGACGCCTCCGGCGGGGCCGACGGCCCGGCCACGAGCGGAACGGCCGCCAGCGGGGACACGGCCGGAGGCGAGACGTTCGGCACCCTGCCGTCACCGTGCGGCGATGGCGAAGCGGGGGCCCTGCCGAGCGGCGGCGAGGAGGGCGACACCCAGGGCATCACCGAGGACAGCATCGCCGTCGGCACCATCTCGGACCCCGGGTTCTCCGGGGCACCCGGGCTGAACCAGGAGATCTTCGACGCGGGTGAGGCGTTCGTGGCGTGGTGCAACGAGCAGGGCGGCATCAACGGCCGGGAGCTCGACCTGACCCTGTACGACGCCGCCATCACCGAGTACCAGCCCCAGGTGACCGCGGCCTGTGGGCAGGAGTTCGCCATCGTGGGTGACGGTGCGGTCCAGGACAACTTCTGGGCCACGATCGGTGCGCCGTGCGGCCTGATCGACATCCCGGCCTTCGCCGTGACGCCGGAGAAGGCGGGCACCGCCGGGCCGGGGGTCACCGCGGAGACCCGGGTGGTGCAGCCGGTGCCCAACCCGTGGGACCGCTATCCCACCGGCGCCATCCGCATCCTCGACGAGGCCCACCCCGGGGCCCTCGACCACGTCGGGGTCCTGTACGGGGACCTCGCCACCACCGCCATCCAGAAGGACCGCATGGTCGAGGCCGTCGAGGGCGAGGGGGGCACCGTCGTCTACGAGGCCGCGACCAACATCCTCGGCGAGGCCAACTGGGCGCCGTTCGCCGCGGAGATCGCCGACGCCGGGGTCGAGTGGCTCGTCGTGGTCGGGGCGGGGGAGGCCACCGGCCTGCTCCAGCAGGCCCTGCTCGAGATCGGGTACCAGCCCGAGGTCACCCTCCTCGAGACCAACTTCTATGACCCCGTCTACCTCGACGCCGCCGGGGCCGCAGGCGACGGCACCTACATCCGGATGGTGTTCACCCCGTTCGAGGAGGCCGCCGACAACCCGGCCACCGCCCGCTACCTCGAGCTGGTCGAGGCCATCGACGGCAAGGTGGCGCTCCTCGGCGCGCAGAGCATGTCGGCCTGGCTGCTGTTCGCCACGGCCGCCAAGGAGTGCGACGACGCGGGCGACCTCTCCCGCTCGTGCATCCTGGACACCGCCGGGGCCGTCGAGGAGTGGGACGGCGGCGGCCTCCATGCCGCCGGGGACCCGTCGACCAACACCCCCTCGGCCTGCGTGATGCTGGTCCAGATCCAGGACGGCGAGTTCGTCCGGGCCACGCCGGACGAGGGCTTCGACTGCGATGACGACGCCATCGCCACCCTGGAGGGCGACTACGCCACCAGCACCGACTAACTGGTCGAGGACCTTGCGCACCCCCCGCTTGTCCTTGATCCGCGCCAGCTCGACGGGCTCGCCGAACTGGCAGGCAGCCCGCCGGCCGGACACTGCCGAGTCGAGTCCCGGGAAAGGGACGAAGGTCCCGACGGACGGAGCCGCAAGGCCCTGCTGACCGAGGTGCGCAGGCCGGATCCTGGGAGCAAAGCCCCAACTTCCTTGGAGGAACGGTGTCCCAGACCACCAATGCTGACCACCAGAGTGGCTGGTTGGCGCTCTTCGGCACGTTGGCGATGGCCGCGCTCGTCATCGCCATCGTCGCGGTCACCCTCGGCGGCGACGACGACTCGGCGGGGGCGACGGCCACGGCGGCGCCGACCCACGTGTCCCTGACGGAGTTCGCGCTCACGCCCGCCGCCATCACCGTGCCCGAGGGTGGCGCACTGCACGTCACCAACGACGGTGCCGCCGCCCACAACCTGACCATCGTCGACCAGGACCTGGCCACCGCGGACATCCCCGCCGGCGGCAGTGAGGAGCTCGACGTCTCCTCCCTCCCGGTCGGCAGCTACGAGGTGCTGTGCCTGATCCCCGGCCACGCCGACTCGGGCATGACGGGAACGCTGGAGGTGACCGCCGGCGACGCCGCGGCGGCGACCGAGTCGACCGAGCCGGCCGCCATGGAGGGCATGGACATGGCCGGCGGCGACGCGATGACCGAGGACGACTACCAGCGCATGTCGGACGCCATGAACGAGACCATCAGTGCCTTCCCGGCCGAGACCGAGGGGCTGGGCAACGAGGAGCTGGAGCCGACGGTGCTGGCCGACGGGACCAAGCACTTCGAGCTCACCGCCGCCATCACGGAGTGGGAGGTCGCACCCGGCCAGGTCGTCGAGGCCTGGACGTACAACGGGATGGTCCCCGGCCCCCAGATGCACGTCGAGGTGGGCGACCGCGTCGAGATCGAGCTCCACAACGAGCTGCCCGCCGCCACCGACATGCACCTGCACGGCGTAAACGTCCCCAACTCGATGGACGGCGTCGCCCCCGTGACCCAGGACCTCGTCGAGCCCGGGGAGAGCTTCACCTACGCCTTCGAGGCCGACGAGGTCGCGGTGGCCATGTACCACGCCCACCACATGGCCCAGATGACGGTCCCCAACGGGCTGCTCGGCATGTTCTACGTCGGCCATGTGCCTCTCCCGGCCGGCCGGACCATCGGCGGTCAGCCCGTCCCGGCCGACGTCGCGGTGACCCAGGAGATCCCCATGGTCCTCAATGACGCCGGGGTCATCGGGTACTCACTCAACGGCAAGAGCTTCCCCGCGACGGCCCCGATCGTGGGCGACCGGGGCGACTGGATCGAGATCCACTACGCCAACGAGGGCACCCAGATCCACCCGATGCACCTCCACCAGTTCGATCAGATCGTGATCGCCAAGGACGGCTACACCCTCGACGAGCCCTACACGGTCGACACCCTCAACGTCGCCCCCGGCGAGCGCTACACGGTGCTCGTGCAGCTCGAGGAGCGGGGCACCTGGGTGTGGCACTGCCACATCCTCCCCCACGTCGAGCGGGAGTCGGGGATGTACGGGATGGTCACCGCCGTCGTCGTGGAGTGAGCCCGAGACACCATCCGATCGAGACCTCCGTCCTCAGCGCCGCCATCCCCCCTCGGGTGGCGGCGCTGTCGCGTGACCTGCCCCGCAGCGGAGTCGGGGTTCAGGCCCCCGCAGGCCGGCGCCCGGGGATGATCCGGCGGCCCGTGACGATGGCGGGGTCGATGGCGATCACGTGACCGTCGGCCGGCGCCCAGTGCGGCAGGCGGACGCCCGCGAACTGGTCGACCTCGGTCACCTCCTCCGCCTGGCCGGTGATCACGACGCTCCAGCCCGAGTGGTACAGCGGATCGAAGTGGTCGACCTCGAAGGCGACCACGGCCCCGGCTGCGGCCGCGTGGAGCTTGGTGCCGACGCTGGTCCGCACCAGGATCCGTTCGCCGTCGAACAGGAAGTTCACGGGGAGGATCGTCGGGAGGGCGCCGGCGGTCACGCCGATGCGCCCGAGCGAGGCCGTGGCCAGGAGCCGGAGACTGGCCTCGCGGTCCAACACCTCCAGCCCGTTGCGATCGAGGTGGAGTGGGGCGTTCACAGGGGCATCGTCGCTGTGTTCGCCCGCGGTCGCGAGGGCCGGGGGGCCCGTGGTGAGAGGACCAAAGGCCCTTCTGCGCTCCTCGCAGCAGCCGATGGTGCTGACCTGATCGTGGTCGGCTCTCGTCAGCAGAGTGCCGCGGCCAACATGTTCCTCGGCTCCACCAGCCTGCAGGTGGCCCAGCACGCCTCCTGCCCGGTGGTCGTCGTGCCCCCCACGGACTGACCGCCTGCTCCCGTCGACCGCCCGGGCGGCGTCAGTAGGGTGGCTCACCGTGTCCGGAGAAGCGGTCGAACCGCATTGGCTGCGGTCGGCCCACCTCGACGACGAGGTGGCATGGGCGCTCGTGGAGCTCGCGCCGAACGCCATCCTGCTCGTCGATCCCGACGGGGAGATCGTGCTCGCCAACCACCAGGCCGAGAAGATGTTCGGCTACGCATCCGGCGAGCTGGTCGGCTCCGGGGTCGATCAACTCGTCCCTCTCCAGGCCCGCAACCTGCATCGAGCCCATCGCCGGTCCTACCAGGCCGATCCCCGGCCGAGGCCCATGGGCTCGGGCCTCGAGCTCTACGCCACCCGTCGGGACGGGAGCACGTTCCCTGTTGAGATCGCGCTCGGCCCGATGACCCAAGGGGGCCAGGCCCGGGTCGTGGCCATCGTCCGTGACATCACCGAACGCGTGCAGGCCGAAGGACAGCTCCAAGCGGCCCAGAAGGAGCTGTCGGTGCGGGAGGACCGGGAGCGCATCGCCCGGGACCTGCACGACACCGTCATCCAGCGCCTGTTCGCCGCCGGCATGACCCTGCAGGCGGCGGCGTCCCAGGCCGAGCCGGAGGTCAAGGCGCGAGTAGGCGGGGTCATCGACGAACTGGACCTGACCATCCGCGAGATCCGACAGACGATCTTCCGCCTCACGCTCCACACCCTCGATCGGTCCAGCCTGCGCCGCCAGATCATCGACGTGGTGGAACAGGAGGAGGAGATCCTCGGGTTCCCACCGGAGGTGCGCTTCAACGGCCCGATCGAGTCGATGGACGCCGCGCGGTCCGAGCACCTGCTCGCGGTGCTGCGGGAGACACTCTCCAACGTCGGCCGCCATGCTCAGGCGTCCCGGGTCGAGGTGACCGTCGACGTCGATGACCGGCTGACCCTCACCGTGACCGATGACGGGATCGGCGTGCCCCCCGACGCGGTCGCCGGCGGCGGCACCGGGAACCTCCGCGAGCGGGCCGAGGGCCTCGGCGGCACGGTCGACGTGCTGCCTGCGGAACCAACGGGGACGCAGGTGCGTTGGTCGGTGCCCGTCGCCTGACCGGGGATCCGGCGCTCAGCGACTGCGCTTGGAGCGTTCGTCCACCCGGGCGGCGTACGCGGCGGCTTCCGTGCGGCGTTCCATGCCCAGCTTCATCAGGACCGACGAGACGTAGTTCTTGATCGTCTTCTCGGCCAGGAACACCTCGTCACCGATCTGGCGGTTGGTCATGCCCTTGCCGATGAGGTCGAAGATCTTGCGTTCCTGCGCAGTCAGGACGCTCAGCCGCTGATCGTCCTCGGTGCCGGACCGCACGCGGTTCAGGACGTTCTGGATCGCCGAGGGCTCCAGCAGCGAACCACCCTCCGCGACCGTGCGCACCGCGGCGACGAGGTCGTTCTCGCGCACCTGCTTGAGCAGGTAGCCGGCCGCACCGGCCATCACCGCGTCGAAGAGAGCTTCGTCATCGCTGAAGGAGGTCAGCATGAGGCACACGAGGTCGGGGTCACGCGAGCGCACCTCACGACAGACCTCCACACCGTCGCCATCGGGGAGGCGGACGTCGAGGATGGCGACGTCGGGCCGGACCGCACCGATGCGGCGGATGGCCTGCTCCGCGCCGTCGGCCTCACCGACGACCTCGATGTCGTCCTCGGCCTCGAGGAGGTCGCGCAGGCCACGGCGGACGACGTCGTGATCGTCCACCAGGAACACGCGGATCGGCATCGGGCCATTCTGGCCGGTGTAGTCGGCCACCGTCGGCGGTTCCCTTCGGGGCGCACGGGCGGGACCTTCGTCCCCCCGGTCCCGGACCTCCGGCCCGAGACCCTGTCCGGACCTGTCCATACAGTCAGGAGGACACGGGGGGCCCATCGCGAGCCTCCGGAGAGACGAGGACCCATGACCATCACCGAGACCCGGCCGGCGGAGACCGTCGCACCGGCCGACGAGCCGATCACGATCACCCGGCGCCGGATCGACGCCATCGCCCTCATCGCAGGCGTCGCCGCCGTGCTGGTGCTCGCGGCCGCCGGTGCCCTGCTGACCTGGGGGAGCAACTTCGCGGAGGACTACGTCGGTGACGAGCTCGCCGCCCAAGCCATCACCTTCCCGCCCGCCGAGTCACTGCAGGAGGAGGGGCGCGACGACCTCGTCGCCTTCGCTGACGGGCAGGTGGACACCGGCGAGGAGGCCGAGGCCTACGCCAGCTTCATCGCCGGCCACATCGAGGGCATTGCCGAGGGCGCAACCTACGCCGAGCTCGGGGACGCCGAGCGGGTGGCGGAAGAGGCGGCCACCGAGGCGATCACCTCCGGAGCCCCGGCGAACGAGGTCGCCACGCTCGAGGAGGAGGCCGCAGCCATCACCGGTCAGCGGGACTCGATCTTCCGGGGCGAGATGCTGCGAGGGACCCTGCTCAACGCCTTCGCCTGGTCGACGATGGGCCGCATCGCCGGCATCGCCGCCACGGTGGCCTTCGCCGCCGCCGCCCTGATGGCGGTCCTGGTGGGCCTGGGGTTCGTCCACCTCCGCAAGATGACCGCTGCGCAGTAGCGCCACCACCGATCGCCCAGGGCACGGTCCGCCATCCGGCGGGCCGTGTCCCGCGCCCCGCGACCGACGCCCGGGTCAGCCCCCTTCGAGGTCGATGCGTTCCCAGCCGCGCTCGGGGACCCGGACCTCGATGGCCCAGATCCCCGTGGCGGGATCGTGGTCGACGGCCCGCTCGCCGGCGGTCGGGGCTCGCTCCGCCCACCCGGTGATCGTGACCGTCTCGCCCGCTCCCTTGACCACGAGCCGGGCGCCGGCCTCGGTTGCGGTGACCTCGAGGCGGGCGTCGCCCGCGGTGACGAGCTTGCTGGTGTCGCCGATCGACGGCCAGGCCGGTCGGCAGCACGGGCGCCAGCACCAGGTAGGTCCACCCCTCCTTCGGCAGCGAGACGGGCAGGACGGCGTCGCGGGCCAGGCGGGTCGCGGTGCCGGCCCGCCAGTCCCACGCCACGACGTCGCCGGTCGGGGCGCTGCGCGCCGAGCTCGGCCGAACGCGATCTCGCCGGTCGACCAGCTCGTCGGACGGGTTGGCGTGGAGGCCGAGGACGTAGGCCCACCGGCCGGCGGGATGGTCGGAGAAGCACTCGGCGACCAGCAGCTCGTCGCGGAAGGCGGCCGAGCCGACCATGGACTCGTCGGTGGCGGCGACGGGCACGTCGGGCTTGATCAGGATCCCGTCGGCCCGGCAGGTGCGGAGGGCCAGCGTCGGGGTCCGACCGGCCGACCCGGTCGCCCAGCCCGACCGGCCCGGTCGACAGCGCCGACAGCAGCGCCTCGGGCTCGCCGTTGTCGCCGGCCACCTCGGGGTCGGCCCGGAAGACGTCCTTGAACGGCATCAGCCCGAGGCTGCGGGCGAGGGCGTTGGTGGTGCAGAACCACGCCCAGAGCTGGCCGGGCGTGGCGATGTAGCCGTGGTCGCCGCTGGTGCGCACCGAGGTGACCTGGGTGAGGGTGACGGTCTGGGCGAAGTCGGCCGGCGTGGCCATGCACCACTGCAGGGTGATGCCCCGGTCGCGGGCGGCCCGGTCGATGCCCTCCTGCCACGCCCGGGCCCGACCGGGCGCGGCCCGCAGCCAGCGGACGCCGAAGAACACCTCGACCAGCCAGTCGTGCTCGAAGGTCTCCACGCCCCAGGCGAGGCACTGGTCGAGCCACCGCTCGTAGGCCTCGGGGGTGGTGGGCACGGCGTAGGGCCCGTCGGTCGCCACCGGCACCTCGTCGGCGATCGGCGCCTCGGACGACAGGTGGCGGATGTGGGCGACCAGCGGCGGATCGCCCGAGCCGGGCCCGGAGGTCGGCGAGGCCGTCGGGCAGGACGTCGGGCCGGGACTCCCAGGCCACCAGCGCCGACGGCGGGACGACCCACTCGTCGGTGTCGAAGGGGCGCAGGTCGACGTGGGGGTAGAACCACGAGTCGAGCTGCACGCTGCCGAGCGGGACGCCCGCGCGCCCGCAGGTCGTCGACCGCGGCGACGACCGAGCCGGCCGGGTCGAGGCCGGGCTCGGTCCGGTACCAGTAGGCGGCGCCGTTGTCGGTCCAGTACGAGAGACGGGAGCCGAGGGCGTCGGGCCAGCGGCCCGGCCGGACGGTGCCGGCCCGCTCGAGCAGGATCCGACCCCACTCGTCGAGGCAGGCCCGGGGCCCGTCGCCGGCCAGGACCAGCGAGCTCGGTGGCGAAGCCGGCGTCGACCCCCTCCAGGTCGCCGTGCCACCCGCACCGGACGGTGCCGCCGTTGAGCCCGATGGTCTGCTCGTGGAAGTTGTCGAGCGGGCGCGACGCAGGATCGTGCGGCCGTCGGGGGCGGCGAGCAGCAGGGGCCAGCCCGTCGGCGGCCGGTGGGGCAGGAGGAAGAACCCGTCGAGGTCGACGCCGGCCTGGCTGGGCAGGCCGAACTCGCAGTGCTGGAAGACGAGCGCCCGAGTGCCGTCCGGCGCGCCGCCGCCCAGCGCGCTCGGCCGGGGGCGAAGACCGGCCAACCCACCGACGGCTGGTCGAACGCGCCGGTGGCGAGGCCCGACGAGGTCGGTCGTCGCCTCGATCCGGAACACGAGCATCGGGCGATCGGCGTAGGCCCGCACCGAGCACCGGACAGGCCCGTCGGCCACGACGACCTCCTGCGCCGCACCGAGGTCATCGACCCGTGGCGTCGGAGCCGAGACCGCCCCCGACCCGTGAGGCGTCGCGGCGCCGGGGCCGAACCAGTCGGGTTCGTCCCAGCCGATGCGGACGGCCCCACCGTCGGTCACCTCGACCCTCAGCCCGTTCGCCGCCTCCAGGAACATGGCCGGAGTCTCGCAGGACGATGCCGACCGAACGTTCGCCCGTGGCGCGGCCCCGGTCGGGACCGGGGTCTGTGGCGCGGACCGCCGGCCCATGCTGGGAGCGGACTCCGGACGTGGCTACGCTCGTCCGCTCGTGAGCAGGTCGGGCCGACGGGCGGCCGTCGGGTGCCTCGTCGGCATCCTGCTGGCGACGGTCGCTGGGATCGGATCCCCTGCCGCCGGGCTCGCCCCGGCCGGCGCCCAGGAGTCGGCCCCGCCACCGGATGTCGGGGTCATCGGCGACTCGATGGCCGTGCGGGCCGAGGACCAACTGCGGGCGGTGTACCGCAACCGCCGTCCCATGAACGTCCTGGCCATCACCGACGGGGCCTACGTGAGATGGGTGCGGCGCCGGTGGGTCGACACCATCCTGCGGGACCCGCCGTCGATCCTGGTCGTCGTCCTCGGTCACGGCGACGGCTCCCACAACATCCCCCCCGATGAGTTCGCGACCGAGGTGCGGGCCTTCCTCGCCGAGGTCGTCCCCCACGTCGACTGCGTGCGCTGGCTCGACGTGCGGGAGCGCTGGACCTACTACGACAACGTCAACCAGCGGGCGGCGGCCTACAACCGGGTGCTGCGCCGAGAGGCCGCCCGCTACGCCAAGGTCGAGGTGGTCCACTACTCGGCCTGGGCGGACCAGGCCGACGACAGCTACTTCGAGGGGGACCGGCTGCACCCGTCACCGACCGGCCGATGGGTGCTGGCCCGCATGGCGCGGGTGGCCGCGGACGGCTGTGACCCCAACCTGCGCACGGGGCCCTACTGGGACGTCCTCGACCACGAGGTGCACGCCCCGGCGGTGCGCTGGCTCCACCAGCAGGGGATCGTGCGGGAGGACCACGGCAACGACACGTTCGCGGCCAAGCTGGGCAACCTGCCCCAGCCCCTCACGCGCACCGATTTCGCCCGCTGGCTCTGGCGCCGCGAGGGCCGCCCGACGGGCTCGCCCGCTCCGCCGTGGCCCGACGTCCCCCCTCCCCTGCGACCGGCGGTGGGGTGGCTGGCCGAGCGCGGCCTGGTGTTCGGGGTCGGCGACGGCACCTTCCGCCCCGAGCGGCCCGTCAGCCGGGGCGAGCTGCTGCGGGCCCTCTGGAAGCTGGCCGGCGCCCCGGCGTCAGACGAGCCCGCCCCTGGCCCGACGTCCCGCCGGCCTTGATCGATGCCGCGGTGTGGGCGGCGACCAACGGGGTGATGAGGGCGATGGGCGACGGGAACTTCCACCCGACGACCCCCGTCACGAGGGCGGCGGCGGCCCGGGCGGTGGCTCCCCCGGACCTGCCCCCGCCGGCGCCGCCGCCCGGGCCCAGCGGGCCCTACCCGCCACCGCTCCGCCTCCACGGCGACCCTCCCGGAGGTCCTCGCTCGGCGCTCGGTCTGTCAGAGGGCCTTCGGCGGTAGCGGTTCCGCACCGGGCGCTCGTCCCCTAGCGTCGACCAGGACGGTCACGGACCTCGACACAAGGGTCAGATGAAGGATGAGGATGCGGGGCGCAGTGCTCGGCGGCCTTCTGGTGACCTCGCTGTTGTCGCCGTCGGCGACGGAGGCCCAGGAGGAGCCGGGCGGACCTGCGTCACCAGCCGTCGTCGACGACGGCCCGACCGAGCGGGGCGTGGTGACCGGTCGCCCCGGACGCCGGGGCAGCCACGGAAGCAGGCACCCGGCCGGTCTTCCAGCTTCCGTTCCGGTGGGATCAACAGTGGCAGGCGGGATCCCCGCATTCGACCGGCCACTCGGCCCTCGACTTCGGTCCCCGGCGCACCGGGGGGAATGACGACGTGGTCGCCGCGGCCGCCGGGACGGTGCAGCGGGTCACGTGCTCGGGCGGCTCGTACCCCCGGGTGGACCACGGCAACGGCTGGGTGTCGCACTACTACCACGTCATCAACGTGAACTGGAGCCTGATCGGGCACCGGGTGCTGGCCGGGACCCGGCTGGGCGACGCCGGCCAGGCCGTCCCCGTGTGGCGGCCGCTCCACCTTCCCGCACGTGCACTTCTCCGTCGAGCACGACGGCCGGGCGCGTCACCGCCGACGGTGTGTCGATGGGCGGCTACACCGTCCACTCCGCCGGCCGCGACTACTACGGGCACTGGACCGACGACGGCAACGGGGCGACGGTCGTGACCAACCCGGGCGAAGCGAAGTGCTGCCTGCGGTCCACGACCCGGCCGTTCGCCTTCCCCGACCAGGGCGTGCTCGGCCGACATGAACGGCGACGGCCGGGACGACTGGGTCCTGCGCCGGGGGACGACCGTCTCGATCAGCACCGACTCGTCGGTCCCGGGCGGCGACCCCGATGCCGAGCGCCGGTTCACCTGGGGACGCAACACGGACCAGGTCCACCTCGGCGACGTCACCGGCGACGGACGCGCCGACCTCGTCTTCCGGCGGGGCACGGCGTACTTCGTCCACGACGACCTCGTCGGGCCAGGAGGCGATGCGGGCGCTGACCGGTACTTCACCGGGGGGAGCCGCACCGCCCGGCTGTTCCTCGCCGACGTCGACGGCGACGGGCGCGACGACTTCGTCCTGCGCAACGGCCGGTCGATCTCGATCAGCACCGACAGCGCCGCGCCCGGCGGCGACGCCGGGGCCGAGCACCGGTTCTCGTTCGGCCTGGCCACCGACCGGCTCCACCTGGGCGACGTGACCGGCGACGGACGGGCCGACTTCGTGCTCCAGCGGGGCACCGGTGGTTGATCGACCACGATGTCCTCGTCGACGGTGGCGCACCCGGCAGCGATCGGCAGTTCACCTGGGGCGGGAGCAGAGACCGGCTCCACCTGGGCGATGTCGACGGTGACCAGCGAGAGGACTTCGTCCTGCGCAACGGCGACTCGATCTCGGTCAGCACGGACTCCGTCGTCACGGGAGGCGACCACGAGGCCGAGCACCGGTTCGGCTACGGCCTGCGGACCGACCTCGTCCACCTGGGCGACGTGACGGGGGACGGGCCGGCGGACATCGTCCTCCGGCGAGGGCGGGCCTACGTCGTCAACGACGACGCCGTGCTGGCCGGGGGCGACGCCGCCGCCGACCGGTCGTTCAATGCCGGCCGCCGGACCGACGCGCTCGTCCTCCAGCCCACGATCACCCTCTGACCGACGGCTGGCCCCGGCACGTGAGGACGTCCCGCGTCGACAGGTCAGGACGGCCCGCCGGGAGCGAGCCATCTACATTGACGTCGATGTCAGAGATCGCGCCTTGACCGCCTTCGGGCGCCTCCTGCACGAGCGCGGCGCCGAGGACGGCATCGCCCTCGAGTACGAGGATCAGGCGTGGTCCTACCGCGACCTGGTGCACGAGGGGCGACGACGCGCGGCCCTGTTCGCCGCCGTGCGGGACCCGGAGCGACCTCCACACGTGGGCGTGCTCCTCGACAACGTGCCCGACTACCTGTTCTGGCTCACCGCGGGGGCGTTGGCGGGCACGGTCGTGGTCGGGATCAACTCGACCTACCGGGGTGAGCAGCTGGCCCAGCTCATCGACCACACCGACTGCCAGGTGCTGGTGACCTCCAGCGACCTCGCCGGCCTGCTCGCGGCCGCTCCGCACACCGTCCCGCCCGAGCGGGTGCTCGTGGTCGACGATCCGGGCCACCGGGCGGCCCTGGACGCCGCTCCGCCGGTCGACGACACCCCTCCGCCGGACGCGGACGACCTCTTCCTGCTCATCTTCACCTCGGGCTCGACCGGGCTGCCCAAGGCCGTGCGCTGCACGCAGGGACGGATCGGCCGCACCGGGGCCCACGTCGCCGCCATCGCCGAGCTGACCGCCGACGACGTCGTCTACGCCCCGCTCCCCTTCTTCCACGCCGCCTCCCTGTTCACCGCCTGGGCGGCGGCGGTCCACGCGGGCATCCCGATCGCGACGCGGCGTCGGTTCTCGGCCGCCGGCACCGTGCCCGACATCCGGGCCTTCGGGGCCACCCTGCTGACCTACACGGGCAAGGTCCTCAACTACATCCTGTCGGTGCCCGAGGCCGCCGACGACGCCGACGTCCCCCTCCGGCTGGCGATCGGCAACGAGGCCTCCGAGCACGACATCCGCGACTTCGCCCGCCGCTTCGGCTGCCAGGTGCGGGACAGCTACGGGTCCACCGAGGGCGTGATCATCATCCGCCGGGACGCCTCGATGCCCAGCGGTGCCTTGGGCACGGCTGACGACTCGGTGAGGGTGCTCGACCCCGTTACCGGCGAGGAGTGCCCCCGCGCCGAGTTCGACGACCAGGGTCGGGTGGTGAACCTCGAGGACGCGGTCGGCGAGATCGTGGAGACCGAGCCCACCTCCGGCTTCGAGGGCTACTACCGCAATCCGACGGCCACCCAGGAGCGCTTCCGAGACGGCGCCTACTGGTCCGGTGACCTCGCTTACCGGGACGCCGACGGATGGCTGTTCTTCGCCGGTCGGTCCAACGACTGGCTGCGGGTCGACGGCGAGAACTTCGCCGCCGGCCCCGTCGAGGCGATCATCGCCCGTCACCCCGATGTGCGCTCGGTCGCCGTCTACGCCGTCCCCGACGACCCCGTCGGTGACCGCGTCATGGTCGGCCTGGAGCTCCACGCCGGGGTCGAGCTCGACCCCGTTGCCTTCGACGACTTCCTCCGGTCCCAGCCCGATCTCGGCCCGAAGTGGGTCCCCGCCTTCGTCCGGGTCGAGGCCGAGCTGCCGAAGCTGTCGAGCATGAAGATCGACAAGAAGGTGCTCCGCCGCGACGCGTGGGGCGTCGGCGCCGTCGTCTGGCGGCCGTCCCGTGACGAGCGCCTCACGACCCTGACCGAGGACGACCGTCGGGCCCTCGACCACCTGCTTTCGGACCGGCCGGTTCCATGAGCCCACGGGCATCGGGACAGGAGCGGGACGAACGGGCCGCCGCCCCGCGGTCGCGCAAGGGCGCCCAGACCCGCAGCCGGCTGCTCGACGCGGCCAAGGAGGTGTTCGAGACGTCCGGCTTCCTGGAGGCCCGCATCACCGACATCGCCGAGCAGGCCGGCCTCTCGCACGGATCCTTCTACCACTACTTCGATTCCAAGGAGCAGATCTTCCGGGAGGTGGCCGAGACCCAGGAGGCGCTGCTCACCGCCCCCACCGAGGGGGCCGACCCGGCCGATCCGACCCCGCTCACCGAGCGGGAGCGCATCCTCGCCGCGAACCGGCTCTACCTGGAGCGGTACCGGGACAACGCCCGGATCATGGGGGTCATCGAGGAGGTCTCCCGCTACGACGCGCCGGTGAACGAGGCCCGGATGCGGCGCCAGAAGCACTTCGCCGATCGGGCCGAACGGGCCATCCGGCGCCTGCAGGACGCCGGCGTGGCCGACCCGGAGGTGGACCCGGCGATCGCCGCCCTGGCGCTCGGATCGATGGTGGCCCGCACGGCCGAGTTGTGGCTGGTGCACGACTGGGGCGACTACGACCTCGACGAGGTGGCCGAGCAGCTCACGGCCCTCTGGGCCAACGCCATCGGCCTGCGCGAGGCCTCGGCCTGACTGGCTAGGGGATCGCGACCCCGAGCAGGCTCGACGCGTTGTCGCGGGCGATGCGTTGCACGTCCTCGTCGGCCACGCCGGCCAGGGTCTCGGTGACGAAGTCCATCGGTCGCCGGGTGCCTTCGGCGTGGGGCCAGTCCGAACCCAGCAGCAGGCGGTCCGCCCTGACCTCGTCGAGGAGCCCCGGGACGTCGTCCTCCCAGAACGGGGTGACCCAGACGTGCTCGCCGAAGGTCTCGGTGGGGTGCTCGGCGAAGAAGCCCGGGTTCCGGTTGGCGGCGTCCGCCAGGCGGTGGAGCAGGTCGGGGATCCACGACGCCCCGTTCTCCACGCTCACCAGGCGCAGGGCAGGGAACCGCTCGAAGACCTGGTGGCAGACGGCGGTGGCGTAGAAGTCGCTGACCGCGCGGTTCTTGGTGACGACGTTGCGCAACGGGGTGCGGAAGATCGAGCTCTCCGCCCCGCCGGGCTCCCACATCTTGATCAGGTCGTCATAGCCGTCGTTGCCCGCGTGCGTGGCCACCACGACCCCGGACTCCGCCGCGAGACCCCAGAACGGGTCGTAGACAGGGTCGAAGGGCGACCGGTACCCGCCGGGCACCGGGACCGGGGCGTTGCGGACGTTGATCACGATGGCCCCCCGCTCGATGAGCGAGCCGAGCTCGTCGGCCGCGGCCTGCGGGTCGAGGAGCTGCACGTAGGGGACGGCGAAGACCCGGCCCTCGTGGGCGAACCCCCAGTCCTCCTCCAGCCACCGGTTGAAGGCGCTGAACACGCCGGCGGCCGCCTCGGGGTCGTCCCGCAGCGCATCCTCGAGGCCCACGCCGAGCGTGGGGAACAGGAGCGTGGCGGCCACCTGCTGCTGGTTCATCACCGCCAGGCGGGCGGCGGGCTCCCGGTACTCCGGCCGGATCGGCTCGAGCTCACCGAAGGCCTCGACGATGGACTTCTGCTCCGGGTTGCCTCGGTACCACTCGTAGAGGCACCCGGGCCGGGCCACCGGGTCGAAGGTGGGGTTGGCGACGTAGGTGTTGACCCTGCCGCCGACGAGCAGCCGCCGGCGTCCGTCGATCTCGGCCCAGCGGACCCCGCGGCTGCGGAGACGCTTGTCCTGGTGGCGGGTGAACGCGTCCTCGGCCTCGTAGTAGTGGTTGTCGAAGTCGAAGATCGGCGTGATCTCGGCCATGCTCCCCGGCCCCCGGCAGGTGAAACCATTGTCGTCCGGAATCACCACGACGCTAGCGAAAATTGACACCGGCATCGAAAATGGCGGGAAGATGCCGGCATGACCCATGGCACCGAGATCCCGGACCGTCCGGAGGCGTTCACCGCGGCCTGGCTCACCGGAGCGTTGGCCGCGTCGGTCCCAGACGTCGAGGTGACCGCGGTCGAGGTCCTCGACCGGCACTCGGGGACCACGGGCCGACTGCGGCTCGGCCTCGAGCACGCCCCGGGCCACACCGGGCCCGAGACTGTGTTCGTGAAGCTGGCCCCGGACGGTGAGGCCCAGCGGAAGCTGGTCGCGGCCACCGACATGGGCCGGAAGGAGGCCCGCTTCTACGAGCAGCTCGCGGCGGAGGCGCCGCTGCGGATCCCGGGCTGCTTCTTCGCCGCCCACGGCGAGGAGCGCACCGAGTACGCCATGGTGCTGGAGGACCTGGAGGCCTCCGGCTGCCGGTTCACGAGCCGCCAGGAGACGGGGGCCGAGGAGCACGGGCGCAAGGTGGTCGAGGCCCTGGCCCGCTTGCACGCCAGGTTCTGGGAGGACCCTCGCTTCGAGGACGAGCTGGCCTGGGTGCAGCCGGCGATGCGGGGCAAGCGGGGGGCCGACTTCGTCGGGCAGGCCGTCGAGGTGCTCGGGGACGACCAGCCGCCGGTGTTCACCGAGCTCGGGGAGCTGTACGTGGCCCACGACCAGGCCATCACCGAGATCTGGGACGAGGGCGAGCGGACGCTCATCCACGGCGACACCCACGCCGGCAACCAGTTCGTCGACGGCGACCGGGTCGGCCTGTACGACTGGGCGGTGATCAGCCGCTCGCCCGGGATCCGCGACGTGGCCATCTACCTCGGCAACTCGTGCCCGACCGAGGTCCGTCAGGCCGAGGAGGAGGGCTGGCTGCGGGCCTACCGCCAGGTGCTGGTCGACGAGGGGGTCGACGCCCCCTCGTTCGAGGTGCTGTGGGACCGCTACCGACGGTGTGTGCTCTACGCGTGGGTGGCGGCGAGCACGACCGCGGCGATGGGCAGCCGCTGGCAGCCCGTCGAAGTCGGGATGCTCGGGACCCAGCGGGCCACGCAGGCCTGCGCCGACCTCGACACGCTCGGCGCCCTCCGCGAGGTCCTCTGACCCGGGGTCAGGCCACGCCGATGCCGGCGGCCTCGTTCTCCTTCTTCCACTCGGCCCGGGGCTTGCGGGTGACATCGACGTCGGCCGCCTTGGCCCGGGCCCGGAGGGCGCCGACCGTCGCGTCCTCGCGGGCGGTGTGGGCGAAGGGGTCCCAGTCGAAGAACCGGCAGGCGTTCTCCCAGGTGATCTTGTGGATCTCCTCGTCGGAGCAGCCGGCGTCCTGGAGCTCCTTCCAGGCGTACTCGGGCGACTCGGGCCAGGTCGTGTCGGTGTGCGGGTAGTCGCACTCCCAGGCGATGAGGTCCATCCCGATGCGGTCCCGCAGCAGCAGGCCGGACGGGTCGGTGATGAAGCAGGCCAGGATGTGCTCCCGGAACACCTCCGAGGGCAGCTTGCCGCCGAAGTCGTCGCCGCCGTGCAGCCACTCCTGGTTGGTGAAGTGCCGGTCGATGCGGTCGAAGTAGAACGGGATCCAGCCGATGCCGCCCTCGGACAGGGCCACCTTGAGGTCGGGGAACTGCCGCAGGGTCGGGCCGAACAGCAGGTCCTGGGCGGTGATGGCACTGATCTGGCAGGCCAGGACCATCAGGTGGTCGATCGGGCGCCTCCGTCGGGCCGACGGATGACCTCGAAGCCGGCGCCGATGTGCAGCGAGAGGACCATGTTCTCGTCACAGATGGCGCCGATCATCGGGTCCCAGTGCCCGGAGAGGAAGCTGGGGAAGCCCTGCACGTGCGGGGTCTCCAGGAAGCTGATCGAGCGGCAGCCCTTCTGGCCGAGCCGGTGCGCCTCCTCGACGGCGAGGTCCACGTCCCACATGGGGACGAGGCCCTGGGGGATGAAGCGGTCCGGGTAGCTGCCCGCCCACTCGTCGATGGCCCAGTCGTTGTAGGCCCGGAGGGCGACGAGGGCCAGCTCCTTGTCACCCGCCTCGGTGAAGGTCCGGGCGTTGAAGCCCGGCCATCGTCGGGAAGTTCAGCGAGCCGAGGATCCCGTTGGCGTCCATGTCCTTGACCCGCTCGTGGACGTCGAAGCAGCCGGGCGCAGCTCGGAGTAGCTGCCGGGGTTGAACCCCCACTCCTCCTTGGGCCAGCCGACGGTGGCCGCCATCCCGAACGGGGTGGAGGTCTTCTGGCCCTGGAACTCCCACTCGTCCACGCCGGTGTCGACGTTGCGGACGACCTTGGGGACCAGGTCCTTCCACTTGTCCGGCACGTGGTTCTCGTACATGTCGGGCGGCTCGACCATGTGGTCGTCGATGCTCACCAGGATCATGTCGTCCATCTGCATGGCGGGTCCTCCTCAGCCGGTCGTCACAGCATCGCCGATCCGAGCCCCGACCGGACACCGGAACATGACATCGACGTCGATTTTGGCTCGTTAGGGTTCGACTGATGCCCGACTCGGCCCTGTTCCGGCCCACCGGGCCCGGTTCCTTCACCCCGACCGACGCGGCTGTCGGACCGTGGGACCGCGAGGTCGTCCACGGGGCCGCCGTCGTCGCCCTCCTCGCCGGCCGCCTGACGCCGCCGGAGCACACCCTCACCCGCCTCACGGTCGACTTCCTGACCACTGTGCCCATGGCGACGTTGACCTTGGAGTGCAGCGAGGCCAGCGGGGGGAAGCGGGTGCAACGGCAGGACGCCGTGCTCTCCTGTGACGGCCGGCCGGTGGCGACGGCCCGGACGATCACCGCCCGCCGAGGCGAGCTGGACCTGCCGCCGAAGGCGCTCGACCACCCGAGCCCCTTCGACCCCGCGGCCGCGCCGCCGCTCACCGAGCCCAACCGGGCCGCCGCCGAGACCGTCGGCTGGGACAGCTTCGACAGCAGCAGCCTCATCATCGAGTTCCAGCGCGTCGAGGGCGATCGACGGGTCCACGCCTGGATCAGCCTCGCGGTGCCCGTGGTGGAGGGCACCGAGCTCCGAGGGAACGAGCTCGCCGCCGTCGCCGCCGACTACGGCCAGTCCGCCGTGCACCGCCAGCTGGGGTTCGCCGAGTGGTCCTTCCGCAACGCCGAGCAGACCCTGCACCTGGCGCGGGAGCCCGTCGGGGACCTGGATCGGGATGCGCTCCGAGGCCGTCGTCCAGCCCGTCGGCGCCGGGTTCAACACCACCGACCTCTTCGACGCTGACGGCCGGGTGGGCCGTTCGTCCGCCGCCCTCGTCGTCGAGCAGCGCTGAGGCGATCGGCCCCGCGTGGAGGCATGGGAGCTGTCGGCCCGTGAGCTGATCCGGGACACGTTGGCCCGCTACACGTGGTCGGGCGACGCCCTCCGGGTCGACGAGCTGGCGCTGGCCTTCTGCGAGGAGGGCGTGCTCGAGGTCCGAGGGCAGCCCGCCATCGAAGGGCGAGCGGCCGTCGCCGCCTTCATCGGCGGCGTCGGGAACGCCGCCGACGAGCGGGTGATCCCCCGCAACCCGAAGGACCAGGTCCGCCGGATCGTGCGCCACAACGTCGCCAACATCCGGTTCACGGCCATCACCCCGACCTCCGCCCGGGTCGAGAGCTACTTCACGGTCCTCACCGAGATCGGGCTCGACCACTTCGGTCGCTACCGCGACACCTTCGTCCCCGTCGGCAGCCAGTGGCTCATCGAGCACCGGTTCGTGTCGACCGACTGGCGGGCGCCCGACTCCACCATGGCGCCGCCCGGGTCCTGAGGTCTGCCGGGACGACCTCGGCTCGTAGCGTGGCGGCGTGCGCCTGCTGCTCGTCCGCCACGGAGATGCCCACGCCGGGTTCCACGGTGTGATCGGCGGCGAGCGGGGCTGCACGGGTCTGACGCCGCTCGGGCGGGTCCAGGCCGAGGCCCTGCGCGACCGGTTCGCCGCCGCGGACGGCCGAAAGGCCGACGTGCTGCTGGCCAGCACGCTGCCCCGCGCCATCGAGACCGCGTCGATCATCGCCCCGGGTCTCGGACTGGACATCGGGGGCCACGAGTGTGACCTCTGTGAGGTCCACACGGGCGAGGCCGACGGCCTGACCTGGACGGAGTACGGGGCCCGCTACGGGTCCTTCTCCATGGAGGACGAGCCGGACCGGGTCTTCGCGCCGTCCGGCGACAGTTGGAACAGCTTCCACGAGCGGGTGGAGCGGATCCTCCGCCGGATCGCCGTCGAGCACGAGGGCCGCACCGTGGTCGCGGTCTGCCACGCCGGGGTGATCATGGCCTCCCTGCGGGTGCTGCTCGGGCTGCCGCCCGGCGCGGCGGTCGCTCGTCTGCGGCCCACCAACACGGGGCTGACGCTGTGGGAGCACGACGCCGCGCTGGACCAGTGGTCGTTGCACACCTTCAACGACGCCAGCCACCTCCCCGACCTCATCCCCTGACCCTGCGACCGAGGGCCGGGCTCGCTGGGTAGTACCCGGCGATGCATGACGGCAACGAGTACACGGTGGAGTCCGCGCGGCGGGCCGCCGAGCGCGACGAGCTCGGCGACTGGGTGGCCGCCTTCCTGGCCAGCCCGGGGAGCGACAACGCCCTGCTGGCCGACAAGCTCCGCGAGACGCCCCGATGGTGGCTGGGTCCGCTGCACCTGCCCACCAACCGGCTCCATCGCCTGGCCGGCCCCGAGGACGCTCCGGTGGTCGAGGTCGTGGACGAGGACGACTGGCGCGACGACGTCGAGGACGCCGCCGAGCGGATCGACGACGGCTGGGAGCCGCCTCCGGTGATCGTCTCGCACGAGAAGGGCCAGCTCGTCCTGGAGGACGGCAACCACCGGGTCGAAGCGCTCCGCCGCGCCGGCACGGACCTGACCTGGGCGGTCATCTCCTTCGAGGACCCCGACGAGCGCGACGCGTTCGTCGCCCCTGACCCCGCGCTGGGCGGCGCTCCCGGAGCCGGCTGAGCTCCGCATCGCTGGCGGGCGGGCGATCGACGCCATGCTGGTGGGGTTGTCGTCCGAGTCGCCGGGGGGAAAGTGGAAGAACAACAGGTCAGCTTCGTCCAACGCCTGCGGGAGCTGACGGCCGCCGATCCTGACGCCGCGGTCTACACCCACGTCGCGTTGGCCGGCCCCGAACGGGTGCTGACGACCACCGAGCTCGACCGTCGGTCGAGTCAGCTCGCCGGCTCCATGGCCACCAAGGGCCTGGGACCCGGGGACCGGCTGGCCCTCGGGTTGCGGAACTCGCCAGAGCTCATGATGGCCGCCTTCGCCGGCTGGAAGCTCGGCGCCACCCCGATCCCGGTCCGCTGGGACCTCCCGGACTGGGAGCTGGACCAGCTGCGGGAGGTGATCGGGGCCCGCGTCCACCTCGGCGACGACGACCTCCCGTGGATCCGCAGCACGGCGGACGCCGAGGTGCCCGAGCTGCCCGAGGTCGTGTCGGCCCGAATGCATGGCATCTGCAGCAGCGGGTCGACGGGGACACCGAAGATCATCGTGAGTGCACTCCCCGCCCTGTGCCACGAGGTCTTCAGCACGCCGATGATGGCGCAGTGGCGGCCGGTCCCCCGGCCCCAGGTGATGCTGGTGCTGGCGCCGATGTACCACGTCAATGCCTTCTCCACCGTCCACAACCTCCTCAACGGCGACCGCCTGGTGGTGCTCGAGCGCTTCGACGCCGCCCGGGCCGTGGACGCCATCGAGGCGCATCGGGTCACCGCCTTCACGGCGACGCCGACGATGCTGCAGCGCATCGCCGACCTCCCCGGCATCGATGACCGCGACCTGTCGAGCATCGACTGGATCCTGCAGGGGGCGGCTCCGATGCCCCCGTCCCTGGTCCACCGGTGGGCAGACCTCATCGGGCCCGAACGCATCCTCATGGCCTACGGGATGACCGAGGCCATCGGCATCACCGCGCTGCGGGGGGACGAGTGGTTGGCCCACGAGGGCAGCGTCGGCCGCGGCCATCGCGGGACCGAGACCCGAATCCTCGACGACGCCGGCGACGACGTGCCGACGGGTGATATCGGCGAGATCTACATGCGCTCCCCGTCCTACGGGGGCTCGGACTACCTCGGCGACGCACCGCAGCTGCGGACGACCGAGGACGGCTTCCAGACCGTGGGCGACATGGGCTACCTCGACGGGGACGGGTACCTCTACGTGGTCGACCGGCGGGTCGACATGATCATCACGGGCGGGGCGAACGTCTTCCCCGCCCAGGTGGAGGAGGCGCTGATCGACCACCCGAAGATCGCCGATGTCGTCGTGGTCGGCCTCAAGGACGACGAGTGGGGTCGTCGGGTCCACGCCATCGTCGAGCCCGTCGCGGCGGACGACCCGCCGACGGCGGACGAGGTGATCGGGTATGCCAAGTCCCGTCTGGCCGCCTACAAGGTGCCCAAGACCGTCGAGCTCGTGGAGCGCATGCCGAGGAGCGCGGCCACCAAGATCAACCGGGGTCGCCTGGTGGAGGCCCGGGGCGGCTGAAGCCGAACGCGGTGGCTTCGGCTGGTCCATGTACGACCCGACAGCCGACTGGAGCCGGTGCCATCACAGGCGGGTGGCCCGGACCACGACGTCATGCCTGGGCACCGCCTCGCCCGCCCGGTTGGTGAACGTGTGGGTGATCTCGTCGGCGGTGACGACATCCCACTGATCGGGGTCTAGCCCCGCCGTGACGCTCGCGGCCGTAACCGACGCCTCCTCGGGCGGGTGGTCGCCGTGGTCGTGTCCGTGTTCGTTGGTGTCCGGCGTGTGCAGGTGGCCGACGATCAGCAGCGTGCCGCCCGGCGCCACCCAGTCGGCGATGCGTTCGTAGAACGCCAGCGGTGGCATCGCGGGGTGGGCATAGTGGGTGGTGACCAGGTCGAACCGGCGGCCCGGCTCCCAGGTGCTCAGGTCGGCTTCGATCCACGCCACACGGTCGGCCGGCACGCCACCCCTTGTCGCGCGGTCTGACGCCCGGACGAGGACCTCGGCCGAGATGTCCGCGGCCGTGACCCGCCAGCCCTCGGCGGCCAGGAAGATCGCTTCGGCGCCTTCTCCGCACCCTGCGTCCAGCGCCGTGCCCGGCACCAGGCCGGTGGTCTCACGGACGAGATGGGGGTTCGGGCCGACAGCCCGCCTGACTCCCTGTTCCTCCGCCTGCTTCCAGTGGGCCTCCCAGTAGTCCTTGTCGAAGCTGTGCGTCATCCCGCCTCCGTGGTCGAACGGTGTCACCAGCCTGCGATCGACCCGGCAGACGAGCAACTGCTCTTGCCGGAATGGCAATGTCCTCCGGTGCGCATCAGGCCGGCACGGAAGCCTCCTCGGCCGCGGGGACGAGCGGTTCAGTCGGGGCGGACCTGGAGGACCAGCACGGCCATGTCGTCGGTCCGCTCGTGCGCCGGCAGGGTCGACATCAGCCGATCATGGATGGCGTCGACCACCCCCTCGGCCGATCCCGACGCATCCGTGACCGCCTCGGCGACGAGCGTCACGACCTCGGACTCGGTGAGGCCGTGCGGGGGCGCGACGTCGAAGATGCCGTCGGTGTACATGACGAGCGTGTCGCCGGTGTCGAGCCGATCGGCGACCGGGCAGAGGCGGACCTCGTCGAAGGCTCCCAGGAGCGAACCCGGGGCGCCGACGAGCCGAGCCACACCGTTCGCGCCGACCACGATGGGGAGGGGGTGGCCGGCGAGGGTCACCTTGAGGTCGGCCCCGGCTCCGTCCAGTCGCAGCTCGACGTGCGCCATCGTCAGGAACGGGGTCGGCGTCCGCTCGGTCAACGCCCGGTTGAGCCACGACAGTGCCGTGACCGCGTCATCTCCTCGCTGCCCGCAGAGGCGGACGACGTGGCGGGCGAGGGAGGTCTGCGACGCGGCGACCGGCCCCGTGCCGCACACGTCACCGACCACCGCGGTCCACGCGTCCTCATCGATCCGGTAGATGTCGTAGAAGTCGCCTCCGACATCGGTCCCCTCACCGGCAGCCGAGTAGCGGACGGCGAGGTCCAGCCCCTGGATCGACGGGAGGCGGTCCGGCAGCAGGCTGGCCTGCAGGGTCCGGGCGATGGTTCGTTGCTGATCGGTGAGACGGCGGTTCTCCAACGCCGAGGCGACGCGGCCCGCGATCGCCTCCGCCAGAGCGAGGTCATCGACGTCGTACTCCCGCCCCGACTGGGCCATGACGAACTGCAGGCCGCCGACGACGCGTCCCCGCTTGATCATCGGAACCCCGATGGAGCTGTGGACTCCCAACCGCCGCACCAAGGTGGCGCGGTCCTCTGACAGCCCGATCTCGTCGAGCCTCAGGGCCGGTACGACGGCGTGCAGTTCGGGCTTCCCGGTGCGGAGGACCGCGGGCATGCCGACCGGAGCCGATGGATCCCACGCCACGTCCCGCGCCAGCTCGTGGGCCAAGGCCTCCTGCGACGGATCGGTGTGGGCCGCGACGATCTCCGGCGCTGACGCCGGGTCGGTCAGCACGTAGACGAGACTCCAGTCACCCAGCCTTGGCACCGCGGACCGGGCCACTGCCACCATGACATCCCGTGCGGTGGTCGCTTCGGACAACGCCTCGTTGATCCGACCGATGAACTCCAGGCGCTGGCGCTGGGCCCGCTCACGTTCGGTCGCCGCTCGCGCCTCCGCGACCGCATCGGCCAGAGCGGATCGGGCCTCCATCAGGTCGGTCACGTCGAGACTGCACCCGAAGACCCCGATGACCTCGCCGCGGTCGTCGACGATGACCCTGCCGGAGCCCTGCACCCACCGCACTGTTCCATCCGGCCACAGCACCCGGTGCTCGACGCGGTAGGGCCTGCGGTCGCGCATGGCGGCGTCGACCACCGAGAGCATCTCCTCCCGGTCCTCGGGGTGGATTCGCTCGCGATAGGCCTCGAAGGTGCCGGGGAACGTCCCCGGAGCGAAGCCGTACAAGGCTTCCAGCCGCTCGTCCCACACCACGTGATCCGCGGCCATGTCCCAGCGCCACGTCCCCAGCCCCGAGACGTCGAGCGCCAACCGCAGGCGCTCGGCCATCTCGCTCGTTTCGGGGCCAAAGGGGACCGCGTCGTCGAGGATGCCGGTCATCGGTCGGCCGCCGGGATCAGGACGAGTCGGCGCCGGGCGCGCCGAACCGACCGTGATCGAGCGTCGGCGTCACGCTGCCTCGTGGAGCCTGAGCAGGGTGTCGTCGTCGGTCATTCGTCGTCGGGCCGCATGGCCGAGGCCAGGAGCGTAGGGATGGTCGACCTACCCGTGTGGGTAGGAAACAGCAGCATGACCATCCAGACCGCAGGGCCGAACGACGAGGCCCCACCCGTCTCGGTGGCGGTGGCGGACGACTACGAGCTGGTGGTCCGCGGAGTGGGGGCTCTCGTGGCGGGCGACCCCCGACTGCGCGTGGTGGAGCTCGCCGCCGGCGAACCGGTGACGAAGCCGGTCGATGTCGTGCTCTTCGACACCTTCGGTTGCGGCGAGCCGATCGAGGACGCCGTCGCCACGATCCTCGGCGACCAGTCCGTCGGCGCGCTGGTCGTCTACACCGACGTCGTCCACCACGACGCGATCCGGCGTGCCCTGGGGGCCGGTGCCTCGGGCGTGGTCGCCAAGCGGGCCAGCGGTGCCGAACTCGCCGAGGCGGTGCTCCGAGCACATCGGGGCGAGACCGTGGTCCAGGACGGTGCCGGCCAGGCCGGAGACACAGACCGAGCCTGGCCCGGCAAGGCCGAAGGCCTCACCGAGCGGGAGTCCGAGGTGCTGTCGCTCGTCGTCCAGGGTCGGGCCAACCAGGACATCGCCGACCTCCTCTACATCAACGTGAACACGGTGAAGGGACGCCTGAAGTCCGTCTACCGGAAGATCGACGTCGACAACCGGGTGCGGGCCGCGATCTGGGGCTTCCGCCACGGCTTCGAGCCACGCGAACCGGTCCATTACGGGCGCTGACCGGGGCGTCCGAGGTCACGCGGGGATTGGCGGGTCGAGCATCTTGACGAGCGTCGCCTGGGTCCGGTTGTCGATCCGGGTGAAGGACACGCTGTCGACCAGTGCCCGCGCGAGATCGAGGCCTCGCCCACGTTCTCGGAGGACGAGCCGCTCGTCCGTCGGTGGCGGAGCGACCTCCGGGACCCAGGCCCCCTCGTTGGTGACGACCACCCGGACCTGGCGGGCGTTGGTCGCGGCCTCCACCTGCGCCACCCGATCGGCCGAAGCTTCGATGGCGTTGGTGGCGACCTCGGACACCGCGACCAGGAGGTCCTCGATGGACTCGGTGTCGACGCCGTGCTTGCGCAGCCAGACCCGCAGCGTGGAGCGCAGGCCGCGCAGATCCGCGAAGGCCCGGGTCACGAAGCGGTACGGGTCAGCGCTCACTCGGTCGGCCACGACACGTTGAGTGCGCGCCGAAGGCCAACCCGTGCTCGTGAGCCTGGCGGCCCTCGGCGCGTGCAGGCGCCCCGTCGAACGGGGCGCCCGCGCGCGAGACGGCTCAGTCCTGGTGGGTGCGCTCTTCAGCTTCATGGGCGTCGCTGGCCGCGCGGGCCTTTTCCGCCTTCGCCTCGTGCTCGGCGACGTCCCGATCGGCGTCAGCCTTGCGCTGCTGCGCCTCGCCCTCTCGCTTCATGTCGGTGTCGCCGATGACGGACCCGACGGCCTCCTTGGCCCGACCCTTCACCTCTTCGGCCACACCCTTCGCTGCCGCTTCCGGCCCAGTGTCTCCCATGGCTACAAACCTCCAGTGGCCGGGACGGTCCCGGCAAGACCTCTGCGCTACCCAGGCTCAGCCGTTTCAGACCTCGGCAGGCTTCGGGCCCGTCTAGGCGGGTCGACCCTCGGGTAGGGCGCGAGCGACCAGAGACGGAGGAGAAGTCATGACCACAGCCCGAGAGATCATGTCCAGTGATGTCACCTGTGTGCGGGAGAGCGAGTCGCTTCTCGAAGCAGCCACCCGCCTGCGGGACCTCGATGTCGGTGCGCTCCCGATCTGCGGCGACGACGACCAGCTCAAGGGAATGCTGACCGACCGGGACATCGTGGTGAAGGTCCTCGCCGAGGGCCGGGACCCCGGTGCCGTTCGGGCCGGTGAGCTCGCGCAGGGCGAAGCGGTGACCATCGGCGCCGACGACTCCCTGGACGAGACGATCCGCACCATGAAGGAGCACGGCGTCCGTCGCGTGCCCGTCATCGACGGTCATCAACTGGTCGGCATCGTGAGCCAGGCCGACGTGGCGGTGAACCTCCCGGAGGACAGGGTCGGGGATCTGGTCGAGGCCATCAGCGCGGCTCCCTGAGGGGCCGGGGTCGCCGCACGACGGCCCCGCGACTGATTCGCCCCTCAGGGACGGAGGCCGTCCTCGATGACCGCTCGAGCGACGGCATCGAGTGTCGCGTTGCTGTTCCGAGCGTGCCGTCGGAGCCGGCCGAAGGCTTCGTCCATCGTCAGCCCCGAAGCGGCAGCGAGGATGCCCTTGGCCTGCTCGATGACGATGCGGGAGTCCAGTGCCCCCTGTAGTTGGGCGGCGAGTCGGCGGGTGCTCTGGAGGCGCTCGTGGAGCAGGTACCCGGCTGCCATGTCCGCGAGCACTCGTGCGGCGTCCAGGTCCTCGGGAGCCCATTCCCGCAGCTCGTGGTCATAGACGTCGAGGGCGCCGAGTCGTTCGACGCCGAGGCTGAGGGGCAGTCCGGCCCCTGAGCGGAACCCGACGCGGCTGGCTTCCTCCCGATACTCGACCCAGTCGGCGCAGCCGTCGATGTCGTTGATGGCCACCAGTTCCTGGGTGCGGTGGGCTTCTGCACAGGGGCCTTGCTGGTGTTCCTCCTGCACCCGCTCCAAGGCCGCGACCGCCGCGCTGTTCGCCGTGGTGTAGTGGAGCTCGCCGTCATCGTCGGCCAGTGCAATGCCGGCGCCGGTCACGCCGAGGACCTCCGTGACGTCATCGGTAAGCCAGATCAGCACGTCCGCGAGGTGGGCGCGTCGTGTTGAGGCTCCGCGCGGCCGGCAGAGGTTCTGAACCTCGCCACGCCGGGCACCGTGCGTCGTTCGCAACCTACCCCTCGGCTACCGCACGCGCACCGCTCGAATCGACCCACTCGGGTCTTGTCGGGCGAACCTCACCCCCCTAGGGTGGGAATTGCTTCTGCAGAACCTCGGAAGCGACGGAATGATCACGACTCCCGGGGGGGGCACATGCATATCGTTCCAGCGGATGTGGCGCTCCACCGGCTGGTCCGAGGGTAGATCGATGGTCGCCATAGACAGCGCCAGTGACTGGTCCTCCTCCTTGGTGGACGAGGAGCTCGTCGTCGTCCTCGGCGGTGAGATCGACGGCGCGAACGCGGAGGCCCTGACCCGACGGCTCCAGCTCGAATGCGAACAGATCCGGGCCGAGCGCGTGGTCATCGACGTCGGCCGCGTGACCTTCATCGACTCGACCGGGCTCGCCATGCTCATCACCACCAGCAGGGCACTCGACGCGACCGGCACCGAACTGATCGTCCGCCACCCCTCGCGCATGCTGCAGAAGCTCTTCGACATCACCGGGATCGGTTCGCTGTTCACGATCCAGTGAGCCGGCCCGGCTGACCGTCAGGGAGCCTCTTCGGACTCGTGACGGTTCCAGCATCGAAGGTCCCGGCAGGCTTCGACGAAGGCGGTCGCCTTCGCCCGACTGCCGAGGACCAGGTACCCGTCCTTCGCGCCCGCCTCGATCCCCACGGCGGCGAACAGTGTGTCGGCCTCGGGCGTATAGCCGATGAACTTGGCGTGGGCATGGGCGTCCGTGACGAAGTCCTTCGCCGCCGGCTCGGTGGCCAGCTCGCCCGCGCCCTCCGCAGACACGAGGACGGCGATGGCGTCGTAGAGGACCGACGGCCCCCCACCGAGCATCTGGTCGGCCGGCAGCTCGGTGCCGTCGTCGAGGACCACGCCGCTGATGGTGGGAGCAACGACTTCCAGTAGCGCCGACTCGGCCTCGAGCGCGGCACCGAGGGCTTTCACGGCCTTCGCCGGGGCGCCGTCGGAGACCAACAGTCCGACCTTGCGGCCGGCGAAGGAGGCCGGCCCGTTGGCCAGGATGCTCAACTTCTCCGACGGTGGGTGCTCGTGGTCCGGGGTGACCGCAGCCCTTGCCTTCCTCGGCATCGAGGCAAGACCGAGGCCGTCGGCCACCGCCGACGCGAGATCGTCGTCGACGTTGCGCAGGTTCGCCACCATGCGCTCCCGGATCTCCGGCCGCTCGACCTTGGCCAGCTCGAAGGTGAACGCATCGATGATGTGCTGCTGCTCCTGGGGCTGCTGGCTGCGGAAGAAGAGTGACGCCTGGCTGTAGTGGTCGGCGAAGGACTCAGGGCGCAGGCGCCGCTTCGGGCCGTCGTCCTCGGCCGGAAAGGACGTGAACCCCACGTCCGGGTCCTCGCGTGGGCCTCGCTCGTCGCCTTCGTAGGAGTTCGGCTCGAAGTTGACCCGTCCGACGGGGTTCTGCGCCGCCATGTGGCCGTCCTGCTGGAAGTGGTGCATGGGGCACTTCGGCGCGTTCACGGGGAGCTGGGTGAAGTTCGGGCTGCCCAGGCGCTTCAGCTGGGTGTCGAGGTACGAGAAGTTCCGGCCCTGCAGGAGCGGGTCGTTGGTGAAGTCCACGCCGGGAACGACGTTCTGCGTGCAGAAGGCGACCTGTTCGGTCTCGGCGAAGAAGTTGTCGACCGTCCGGTCGAGGACCAGGCGGCCGATGGGCTCGACCGGCAGGACCTCCTCGGGGATGAGCTTGGTGGGGTCGAGGACGTCGAAGGCGAACTCGTCGGCGAAGGCGTCGTCGAAGCGCTGGACGCCCAGCTCCCACTCGGGGAAGTCCCCCTGTTCGATGGCGTCCCAGAGGTCCCGGCGGTGGAAGTCCGGATCGGCGCCGTTGATCTTGACCGCCTCGTCCCACAGCACCGACTGCAGGCCCTGCTTGGGCTTCCAGTGGAACTTCACGAAGGTCGACGCCCCGCGGGCGTTCACGAAGCGGAAGGTGTGGACGCCGAAGCCCTCCATGAACCGGAACGACCGCGGGATGGCCCGGTCCGACATGACCCACAGCAGCATGTGGGTCGACTCGGGCATGAGGGAGACGAAGTCCCAGAAGTTGTCGTGGGCCGACTGCGCCTGCGGGAAGCCCCGGTCGGGCTCGGGCTTCACGGCGTGGATGATGTCGGGGAACTTGATCGGGTCCTGGATGAAGAAGACCGGGATGTTGTTCCCGACCAGGTCCCAGTTCCCTTCCTGGGTGTAGAGCTTGACCGCGAACCCGCGCACGTCTCGGGCGAGGTCGAAGGAGCCCTTGCTGCCCGCCACGGTCGAGAAGCGGACGAAGGCCGGGGTTCGCTCGCCGGGCCGCCGCAGCAGGTCGGCCCGGGTGAGCTTCGACTGGTCGGCATAGTTCTCGAAGAAGCCGTGGGCGCCGAAGCCCCGGGCGTGCACGACGCGCTCGGGGATCCGCTCGTGGTCGAAGTGGAAGATCTTCTCCCGGAAGTGGAAGTCCTCGAGCAGTGCCGGTCCCCGCTCGCCAGAACGCAGCGTGTTCTGGTCGTCGGCGACGGGCACCCCCTGCTGGGTCGTGAGCACGACGTCGTCCGCGGTCTGGTGCGTCTCGCCACCGGCGGCGCCGCGGCCCTGTCCCCGACTCGTCTTCGACTGCTGCTTCGCTGCCATGTCGCGTCCTCGTCGTCCCGTCGCCCCGGAGTCAGGGCGAGCGGGCGTTCCCTACCCCCACCCTCCCGGGCCTACGCCTGGTCGTGAGGTCCTTTCTGAGGTAGGTCTTGCGGCGTGGAACAGCTGTGGCCGGAACACCGATGACGGCTCGGCTCGTTGCGCTGTGCTTCGCTGCGAACGACTCGGTGCGCCTCGCGGGGTTCTGGGCCGGCGTCCTCGGCTGGGAGCTGCCCGACGACGCCAAAACGGGCTTCACCCTCGTGCCGAACGACGACACCGAGTTCCGCCTCCGGTTCCTCCCGACCCAGGAGCCGAAGGCCGGCCCGAACCAGATGCACTTCGACCTGACGAGCACGTCGCTCGAGGACCAGGAACAGACGGTGGCGACCGCGCTCGCGCTCGGCGGCCGGCACATCGACATCGGTCAAGGCCCGGACGAGGAGCACGTGGTGCTGGCCGACCCCGAGGGAAACGAGTTCTGCGTCATCGAGCCGGGCAACGACTTCCTCGCCGACTGCGGTCTCATCGGAGCGCTCTCCTCCGACGGCTCCCAGGAGGTCGGCTACTTCTGGAGCGAGGTGCTGGGCTGGCCGTTGGTCTGGGACCAGGACCAGGAGACCGCGATCCGCTCGCCGCACGGCGGTCCGATGATCACCTGGGGTGGTCCGCCGGTGCGGCCGAAGACCGGAAGGAACCGGCTGCACTTCGACCTCGCGCCACCGGCCGACGGTGACCAGCAGGCGGAGGTCGACCGTCTCGTCTCCCTCGGGGCCACTCGGCTCGACCGCGGGCAGGACGAGGACAGCCGGGTGGCGATGACCGACCCCGACGGCAACGAGTTCTGTGTGTTGTCGACGTAGGCGGGGTCCCGTTCCGCCACGACGACACCGGATCGGGGGTGGCGCCGCGGGCGCCGATCTGCTGCGCTGAGGCCATGACGAACCCCAAGGTCGACTCGTTCTTCGAGACCGCCACCCAGTGGCCCGCCGAGCTGCAGCGCCTGCGGTCGATCCTGCAGGACACGCCGCTGACCGAGGAGTTCAAGTGGCGGGGGCCCTGCTACACGTTCGACGGCGGCAACGTGTTGATCCTGGGCGAGTTCAAGGACGGCTGCCGGGTGACCTTCTTCAAGGGGGCCCTGCTGGAGGACCCCGACGGGCTGCTCGGTGAGATCGGAGACAACAGCCACGCGGGACGGCTGCTGCGCTTCACCGACGTCGACGAGATCGACCGGGCGGAGCCCGCCCTACGGGACTTCGTCCAGCAGGGCATCGCGGCCGAGGAGGCCGGGCTGAAGGTGGAGGAACCGGAACGGGGCGAGCTCGAGCTGCCCGACGAGCTGATCGCCGCGTTCGACGAGGTGGCCGGCCTGCAGGCCGCCTGGGAGGCTCTGACGCCGGGGCGGCAGCGGGGCTACGTGCTCCACTTCGCCGACGCCAAGAAGGCGGAGACCCGCTCGGCCAGGATCGCGAAGGCCGTCCCGAAGATCTTCGAGGGCAAAGGGATGCACGACCGCTAGGCCGGTGGGCGCCTCGACGTCAGTCCGACCAGCTGTGCCGGTAGTCGTCGTCGGCTGCCCCTGAGGTCGTCGCCGCGACCTGCAGCGGGCGGAAGGTGTCGAGCATGACCGCCAGCTCCTCGGTGCGGGTCTGGTCGACGCTGCGCTCCCAGCTGCCCGGCTGGGGGCCGTGGGTGAAGCCGGAGGGGTGGTACGAGATCGAGCCCACGCCGATCCCGCTGCCCTTCCGGCTCATGAAGTCACCGGCGGCGTAGAAGAGGACCTCGTCCGAATCGGTGTTGGCGTGGTGGTACGGGACCTTCACCGCGTCAGGGTGGAAGTCATAGGGGCGGGGCACGAAGGAGCAGATGACGAAGCCAGGGCCGGCGAAGGTCTGGTGGACCGGTGGGGGCTGGTGGATGGCGCCGGCGATGGGCTCGAAGTCGTGGATCGAGAGCGCGTGGGGCCAGAGGCAGCCGTCCCAGCCGACGACGTCGAAGGGATGGTTCTGGTGGACGAGGTTCGACAGGCCGGCCCGGTTGCGGACGAGGACCGGGACGTCGCGGCCCTCCTCGATCAGCGGTTCCTCGGGTCCGCGCAGGTCGCGCTCGGAGAACGGTGCGCCCTCCTTCAGCTGGCCCCGACTGGACAGGTAGCGCTCCGGGAAGCGGACGTGGCCGTTGACCTCGAAGACCAGGGCCCGCACGCCACCGTCGCCGACCACCCACTGGTGGGTCGTCCCCCTCGGGATCACCGCGTAGTCGCCCGGCGCGAGCCGCAGCCGCCCGAAGACCGTCTTCAGCTCGACCTCGCCCTCGTGGACGTAGACCAGCTCGTCGCCCATGGCGTTGCGGTAGAGACCGCTCGACTCCTCGGCCGCGACCCAGCAGAGCAGCACGTCCTCGTTGCCCAGCACGACCACGCGGCCCGACACCGCGTCGCCGCCCGCCGGCAGCTTCCCGGTCCTGATGTGGCGGGGCATCAGGGGCAGGTCCGGGGCCAGGACGAGATCGGCCCTCAGGTCATCGACCGACTCGATGGCGGTCAGGGCCGACGGGCTCGCCCGGTGGTAGAGCAGGGCGGACTCCTCGGAGAAGCCCTCCTGGCCCACCAGCTCCTCGAGCCGCCGCCCCTCGTCGGACCTCGCGACCGTGTGCCGTTTCCTGGGCACCTCGCCAACGCTCCTGTAGTACGGCATCTCAACCCCTTATCGTGCCGACCAGGGGCCCGAACCCGACGCGGGCCTCCCCTTCACCTACCCAGCCGTCGAGGACGATCTGATCACCGTCCTCGAGGAACGAACGCTGCTCCCCCGTCGGCAGATCGAAGGGCTCGGCCCCCCGCCACGTCCGTTCGATGAGCGATCCCGCCTGCGTGGTGTGGTCGGGACCCGAGATCGTGCCCGAGGCCAGGAGGTCACCGGGTCGAACCGTCGCCCCGTTGACCGTGCAGTGCGCCAGCTGCTGCGCCGGCGTCCAGTAGAGCGACGGGGCCAGGTCGACGGTCCCCACCCGGTACGGGTCGACGCCCTCCGAGCGCATCCGGGCGGAGCTCAGGTCGACGCTGAAGGAGAGGTCGGGGACCGCGGGGTCGCCCGACAGGTAGGCGATTGGTGGCGGGTCGGCCTCTGCGGCCAGGCCCCGGACGCGGTGGGGCGCCAGCGCCTCGGTGGTCACCACCCACGGCGAGATCGACGTGGCGAACGACTTGCCCAGGTAGGGCCCGAGGGGCTGGTACTCCCAGGCCTGGATGTCCCGGGCCGACCAGTCGTTGACCAGCACGTAGCCGAACAGGTGGCCGTCGGCCTCGGCGACCGGGATCGGCTCGCCCGCCTCGTTGCCCACCCCGACGATGGCCCCCAGCTCCAGCTCGATGTCGAGCTGGGCCGACGGCGCCACGACCGGTGCCCCGTCGACCAGCACCTGGCCCGACGGTCGCCGGATGTCGGTGCCCGACACCACGATCGTCCCCGACCGCCCGTGGTAGGCGACGGGCAGGTGGCGCCAGTTGGGCAGCAGCGGCTCGCCGCCGGGCCGGAGGATGCGCCCGAGGTTCGTGGCGTGGTGCAGCCCGGCATAGCCGTCGACGTAGTCACCGACCGTCACCGGGAGCTCCATGGCCAGGCCCGACCGGTCGACCATCGCCTCGGCGAGGTGGTCGGGGTCCTCGGCGAGGGCGGCGCCGATCTCCTGCCGCACGCCTTCCCAGACGCCGGGGCCGGCGGCCAGGAGCCCGTCGAGTCGACAGCCCTCCACGATCGTCGGATCGACGTCGATCAGCCCGAATCCGGCTGCCGCGGCGACGTCGACCGCCTCATCTCCGATCGCGACGTGCACCCGCCCCCCGGCGACGCCGAACGGCAGATTGGCGAGGGTGAACGGTGAGCCGTCGGGGATCACGAGCACCAACCTGTCACGAACCCGGCGGGCGAGTTGCGGGCAAGCCGACTCCCCGGCCCGTAGGCCTCGCTGGAGCGAGGCCTACGGGTGCGGGGGGAGGGTCAGGGACCTAGTTGAAGCAGAGGGGCCGCAGGTCGTCGACGTTGTCCGCGGTGACCTGGGTCGGCGGGACGATGATCTGGGACGGGACCTCGGGCTCGAAGAGGTCGGACATCCCGCGGCCCTGGGCGATGAGACGGGCCATGTTGACGGCCGAGCCGGCCATCGTCGGGCTGTAGAGGTAGGTGGCGGCGTAGAGACCACCGTCCTCGATGCGGTCGAAGGCCGCACACGAGCCACCGGCGCCGGTGAGGATCATGTCGTCCTCCCGGCCGGCGTTCTCGATGGCGGCGACCACGCCCTCGGCCATGTCGTCGTCGTGGGTGTACACGGCGTCGATGTCGTCGTTGGCCTGCAGGATCGCCTCGGTGACCTCGAGGCCCGTGTCCGGGTTGAAGTCACCGGGCTGCTGGGCGACGATCTCGATGCCGTCACCGCACAGCTCCTCGAGGGTGTCGGCGAAGCCCGCACTGCGGTCCTCGGTCACCGAGATGCCGGCGAGGCCCTGGATCTCGGCGACGTTGCCCTCGCACCCCAGCTCCTCGGACAGGAAGGTGGCGGCCTGGACGCCGATGCCGTAGTTGTCGCCCAGGATCGTGGCCCGGGCGGCCTCGGGCGTGGCGAAGAGCCGGTCGACGTTGATGACCGGGATGCCGGCCTCCATCGCCTCCTCGGCCACCGGGGTGAGGGCCTCACCGTCGTAGGGGAGCACGACGATGGCATCGGGCTCCTCGTTGATGAGCGTCTCGATCTGCGAGGCCTGGCTGTCGGCGTCGGCGGCCTCGACCAGGCGGAACTCGACGTCCTCCCACTGGTCTGCGGCCTCCTGCGCCTTGGCCGCCACCTGGCCCAGCCAGCCGTGATCGGTCGGCGGCACGCTGGCCACGATCGTCACCGGGTCGCCGAGCTCGGCGGAGTCCCCCTGCGGCGGGGGGAGCGTGGAATCGCTCTCGCTGGACTCGCCGTCATCGTCACTGCACGAGGCCGCGAAGGTGACGAGGATCGCCACCACAGCCAACAGTCGTCGTGTCTTTCGCATGCTGTTTCTCCCCTTCTCGGGTTCATTGACCCGGCACCCGGGTGTTCGGGCACGGGCGGGAACTGCGTCGACAGCGAGGGGGCGCGTCGGCTGGTGATCGGGACCGTGACGCTCAGATGCGCTCGGGTCGCTGGATGAGGACGGCGGCCAGGATGATCACCCCCTTGACGATCTGCTGCCACTCGGTGGCCAGGTCGAGCTGGGTCAAGAGGTTGAAGATGATGGCGAACACCATCACCCCGAGGAAGGTGCCCGCGATGGTGGCCCGCCCACCGTTCAGGCTGGTTCCGCCCACCACCACCGCGCCGATGGCATCGAGCTCGAGGAGCTGGCCGGACACGGGCGAGGCGCTGGCCAGCCGACCCGACAGCAGGATCGCGCCGAGCCCGGCGAGCAGTCCCGACATGCAGTAGACGCTGAAGACGATCCGCCGGACAGGCACGCCCGCGATGCGGGCCGCCTCCCGGTTGCCGCCCACCGCGACCACGTGGCGCCCGTAGCGGGTCCGGTTGAGGAGGACCCAGCCGGCGATGGTCACCGCGCCGAAGACCACGACCGACGCGGGGACACCGATGATCTCGCCCGTGCCGAACCAGCGCACGCCGTCCGAGGCGAGGAGGCTGATCGGGCTCTTGTCGCTCATCTGCAACGCCAGGCCCCGGGCGATGGCGAGCATGGCGAGGGTGGCGACGAACGGGGTGACCCGGCCGTAGGCGATGGCCGAAGCGTTCACCAGACCCAGGAGCAGCCCGAACCCGAGCGCGGCCAGGATGAAGAACAGGGCGCCGTCGTCCACCACCAGCCCGCCGGCCACCCCGGCCGCGGCGACGATCGAGCCGACCGACAGGTCGATGCCCGCGGTGGCGATGACGAAGGTCATGCCGATGGCCAGGACCCCGACCACGCTGGCCTGGGTGAGGATGGCGCGGAGGTTGTCGACGGTCGGGAAGTTGTCGGGCTTGAGGATGGCGCCGACGATGATCATCACGATCACCACGCCGACGAGGGTGAGCTGCTGGACCCGCGCCGCACCCCCGAGATCGGCGACGCGGGTCCGCCAGGGCCGACCCTCAGGCTCGGCGACCAGGGTGGACGCGCTGGACGAATCGGACAGGGACATCAGTCCTCCTCACCGCCGTCGGTCGCGGCGCCGACTTCGACCATCTCCTGGGTTCCCGGCATGGCGTGACGCAGGACCTCGAGCTCGGTCGTCTCGGACCCGACGAGGTCGGCGACCAGCTCGCCCTCGCGCATCACGAGGATGCGGCTGCAGAGGCCACAGAGCTCCTCGATCTCCGAGGAGACGACGACCACACCGAACCCGCGGCCGGCGAGGTCGCTGATGATCCCGTACAGCTCGGCCTTGCCCGCCACGTCGACCCCCCGGGTCGGCTCGTCGAGCAGGAGGATGCGGCTCTCGCGGAGCAGCCAGCGGGCCAGGACCACCTTCTGCTGGTTGCCGCCCGACAGCTGACGGGCCATCCGGTCCCCGTCCGACGGCGTGGTGTGCAGGGCGGCGAGCTGCGCCTCGGCCGCCGCCCGCTCCGCGCCGATGCGGAGCAGACCCCGCTGGAAGCGGCCCAGGTCCGCGATGGTCACGTTCTTGGTCAGGTTCCACTCGAGCAGCAGGGCCTGGGACTTGCGGTCCTCGGGGGCCAGGCCGAGGCCCAGGGCGATGGACCGATCGGGTCGACCGGGGGCCAGGCGCTCCCCCTCCACGAGGACCTCGCCCGCGTCCCGGCCGTCCACCCCGTACACCGCCCGCAACAGCTCGCTGCGGCCGGCGCCGACGAGGCCGGCGATGCCGAGGACCTCGCCCGCGTGGAGCGTGAACGACACGTCCTTCACGTCCGGGAGGCGGGTCACCCCCCGCACCTCGAGGAGCACCTCCCCCTGCCCCGACGGCCGATGCGGAACCAGCTCGCCCAGCTGCTGGCCGACCATGTGCAGCACGAGCTCGTCGGGCGGGGTGTCGGCCGGCAGCCCCGACGCCACCGTGATCCCTTCGGTGAGCACCGTGACCCGGTCGCCGATCCGACCGATCTCGTCGAGCCGGTGGGAGATGTAGACGACGCCGACCCCGTCCTCGGTCAGGCGGCGGACGACCTCGAACAGTGTGTCGATCTCGGTGTCGTCGAGCACCGCCGACGGCTCGTCCATGATCAGGAGGCGCACGTCATGGGAGAGGGCCCGGGCGATCGAGACCACCTGCTGGCCGGCCGGCCGCATGCGCCCGACGAGGACATCGGGCCCGATCGACTCGTGGTTGACCCGGCGCAGGAGCTCGGCGGTCTCCCGGCGCATGCCGGCGCGGTCGAGGAACCCCGCCCGGCGCCGCTCGTGACCGAGGAAGATGTTCTCCGCCACCGAGAGGTCCTCGACCAGGTCGAGCTCCTGGTAGATGGTGGACACCCCTCGGGCCAGCGCCGATGACGGATCACCGGTCGTGACCGGCTCGCCGTCGACGAGGATCTCCCCCTCGGTCGGCTCGACCACCCCGGCGATGCACTTGATCAGTGTCGACTTGCCCGCCCCGTTGGGGCCGACGATGCAGTGCACCTCGCCGGGCCGCACGTCGAAGTCCACCCCGCCGAGGGCGCGGACGCCGGGATACTCCTTCACCAGGCCGCGGACCTCGAGGATCGGGGTGGGGGCCATCACGCCACGATCAGCGGCCGCAGCGTGCGGTGCGCGATCCGGAGGCCAACCTCGACCTTCTCCTCCGTCCCACCCCAGACAGGGTCCTCGTGCTCCACGGAGAGCACGCCCTCGAAGCCGCCCTCGTAGAGCGCGTCGATCAGGCGCGGCCAGTCGACCTCGCCCAGGCCGGGCACCCGGTAGCGCCACCAGCCGACGTCCCAGGGGTCGTCACGCCCCACGGCCCGACCGGGCCACCCGTACCGGTTGCGGGCCCCGTGGTCGAGTTCGATGTCCTTGGCCTGGGCGTGGGGGATCCGGTCCACGTAGGGCCGGACCGCCTCGATCGGGTCGATCCCCATCCAGAGCAGGTGCGACGGGTCGTAGTTGAGGTACAGCCCGATCGAGAACATCCACTCCCAGAGCTCGGGCGAGTAGGCGAGGTTGCCGGGATAGCCGTCGGGGTGCCAGCCCTCCATGACGCAGTTCTCGATGATGAGCTTCACGCCGGCCTCGCCCGCGTGGTCGACGAGCGGAGCGAAGACCGCTTCGGCCTCGCGCAGGTTCTCGGCCACCGAACGGCTCGGGTCTCGGCCGACGAACGTGCCGACCGTCGGACACCCCACGAGGGCGGCGGCATCGATGCAGCGATGGACGTGCTCGTTGACCGCGGCCCGCTCGTCGGGGTCGGGGTGCAGGTTGTTGTCGTAGAAGGCGATCGACGAACAGATCAGGCCATGGGCGTCGAACATGGTGCGGGCGGCCTCGGCGTCGGCCGGGCCGAAGTCGTCGACCGCGAGGTGGGTGGCCGTGAAGGGCCGGTCACCGAGATCGGGCCAGGCCGCCACCTCCAGGGCCTCGAAGCCCTCCGCCGCGGCCCACGCACAGATCTCGGCCAGGCCGCGCTTGGGCAGGCAGGCCGTGAGGAACCCGAGGTTCACGTCGTCACCTCCTCGACGAGGGTGTCCGGGACGATGTCGAGCCACTGACGGGTCGCCGCCGACCGCAACACCGCATCGGTGGTGGCGGCGGCTCGGGCCCCGTCGGCGAACGTCGGCAGGCCGTCGACGGCGGCGGCGTCGCCGAGGTCGACGGCGCGATAGGTGTCGGCCACGAACGCGTCGAACGCGTCCTGGTAGCCCTGCGGGTGACCGGGAGGCACGACGGCGTAGGCCGCGGCCGACGGATGGAGGTGGGCCGGGTCCCGCACGACGATCTCGGTCCCGCTCCGGCGCCCGACCCAGAGGGTCTCGGGCTGCTCCTGGTCGAAGGCCACCGTCGCCTCTGCCCCCGCGATCTCGAAGGCCAGCCGGTTCTTGCGCCCCGAGGAGACCTGGCTGATCACCACGGACCCGGACACGCCGCCGACCGTGCGGAACAGGACGAGGGCGATGTCCTCGGTGGTCACGACGCGCAGGTCGCCGAGGCCGTCCCCCTCGGACTCGAACGCGTGCCCACCCGTGCCGGACCGCCGCTCGGGTATCGCCGTGACCAACTCGGCACAGATGGCCGCGAGCCGGTCGCCGGTCACGAACTCGACCAGGTCGCACCAGTGCGACCCGATGTCCGCGAAGGCCCGCGACCGCCCCGACAGCGAGTCGTCGACGCGCCAGTTGTTGTCGCCCTCGTTCGACAGCCAGTCCTGGAGGTAGGTGCCGTGGACCAACCGGAGGGGGCCCGCACCGTCGGCGAGCCGGGCTCGCGCCTCACGCACCATCGGGTAGAAGCGGTAGACGAACGGGACGGTGGCCACCACACCGGCGGCCGCCGCGGCCGCCTGCAGGCGTTCGGCCTCGGCGGCGTCGAGGGCCAGCGGCTTCTCGCACACGACGTGCTTGCCGGCGGCGAGCGCCGCCTCGGCGAGCGGGCCGTGGAGGTGGTTCGGCGTGCAGATGTGGACGATGTCGACGTCGGGGGACACGACGAGGGCCTCGCCGTCGTCGAACGAGGTCTCGGCGCCGAGGCGATCCGCGGCCTGCTCGGCACTGGCGGGAGTGGCCGCGGCGACCCCGACGAGTCGAGCGCCGGCGCGGCGGGCGGCGTTGGCGTGGACCGCGCCGATGAAGCCGGTCCCGACGACACCGACACGCAACGCTGACCGGCCCGAACGGCCGGGACGTGGTCCCCCCACGTCGATCATCCTCGCGAACTTCTGTCGGATGTCAACCGAAAGTTGCACGGTGACCTCTCAGAACCCCGCGACTTGTGCATCTTTGACAGTCCGAAGGTGGACTGGTTCACTGTCGCCGTGGACGGCGGACCCGAGTCGACGCCATCCAGTCCAGCGGGCGGCACGGCAGGCACGATCCTGGACCTGGTCCGCCAGGGCCACGCCACGACCCGGGGCGATCTGGCCACGCTGACCGGCCTCGCCCGCTCGACGATCGCCCAGCGGGTGGATGCGCTGCTCGCCCATCAGCTCCTCGTCCCCGGCGGTGACAGCGCGTCGACCGGAGGTCGGCGACCGGGCATGCTCGCCTTCAACGGCGACGCCGGCGTCGTGCTGGCCGGCGACCTGGGCGCCACCCACTCCCGGGTGGCGGTCACCGACCTCGCCGGGCGGGTGCTGGCCGAACAGGCCCAGGACATCGCCATCGCCGACGGGCCCGAGCCGGTGCTGTCGTGGCTCGAGCAGGCCTTCGTCGAGCTGCTGGTGACGATCGGCCGCGCGGAGGACGAGGTGCGAGGGGTCGGGGTCGGGCTCCCGGGCCCGGTCGAGTTCGCCACCGGTCGGGCGGTCAGCCCGCCGATCATGCCCGGCTGGAACCTCTACCCGGTCAGCGAGCGCCTGAGCGAGCGGTTCGGCGCCCCGGCCCTCGTCGACAACGACGTGAACATCATGGCGGTGGGCGAGTACTGGACGAACTGGCGGCAGGAGGACGTGCTCCTCTACGTCAAGGTCGGCACCGGCATCGGCTCGGGGATCGTCACCGGCGGCCACGTGCACCGCGGTGCCGACGGGGCCGCCGGCGACATCGGCCACATCCACATGCCGGACCACGACGATCTGGTGTGCCGCTGCGGGAACCTCGGATGCCTCGAAGCCATCGCCGGCGGTGCCGCCCTTGCCGCCCGCCTCCGAGACGTGGGTGTCCCGGCCCAGACCGGCCGCGACGTCGTCGAGCTCGTGCTGGGCGGCCAACAGGACGCCGTGCGCCTCATCCGCCAGGCCGGCCACGCCATCGGCGACGTGCTCGCCACCTGCGTGAACATGCTGAACCCTGCGGTCATCGTGATCGGCGGCGACGTCGCTCGGGCCGGCGAGCCGCTGATGGCCGGCATCCGGGAGATCGTCTACCGGCGCTCCCTGCCGCTCGCGACCGGCCGGCTGCGCATCGTGCCCAGCGAGCTGGGTGACGAGGCGGGCATCACCGGGGCCGCGGTCATGGTGCTGGAGACGATCCTCGCGCCGGCGGCCATCGATGCCGCCCTGCTGGGCGCGGCCTGAGCCTCGAGGCGGTGGTCCCTGGCGACCGTCGACGTCGATGCGGTCCCGCCCGTGATCGATCAGCCGACCATCAGGTCGAGCTGGCATTGCTGATCTCGACGAGCTGGTCGAGGCCGGACAGGGCGATGATCTGCCTGCTGGTCGAGGATTCGGACACGGCGAGGGTCAGCTGGACCTGGAGGATCCGGAGGCGATCGGCGAGGTTGAAGAACAGCCGGAGCCCGGTGCTGTCCAGGTAGGTGACCTGGCCGAGGTCGATGGTGATCGAGGTGGTGTGGTTGCTGATGGCCGAGATGAGCTGCTCAGCGACGAGGTCACGATTGGTGAGGTCGATCTCCCCGGTGATCGCGACGTGGACGTCTGTCTCGTGGTGGGTGATGTGGACGTCGACCGCGGTCACGCCGATCCTCCCAGGACCAGGCGCAGCGTGACCGTCGTGCCGCTCTGGCCCTGTTCGATGTCGACCTCGTCGCACAGGCCGCGCATGAGCATCGCCCCCCGCCCCCGGTGCTCGCCCCGGGCGGGGCGCCAGTCACCGCGGTCCACAACCCTCGCCACGAGCGTGCTGTCGACCAGCTCGAGGCGGACCTCGACCGGCCCGCCCTCGGGGCCATAGGCGTGCTCGACCGCGTTCGCCGTGGCCTCGCCGATCGCCACGAGGAGGTTCTGGGCCTCCGCCTCCGAGGCCGGGGTCGCGGCCAGCCACCGCCGCACGGCCGCACGCAGGCCGGCGAGGGCCTCCGGGTCGGCAGGAACACGGAGGTCCAACGGACCACCGACGTCGACCTCATCGATGGCCAGCACCAGCAGGGCGAGGTCGTCGGCGAGCACGGTGGTCCCGACGAACTCGGCCATGATGTCGGCGGCCACCGTCGCCGGCGCACCCGCCCGTACCCATGAGGCCAGCAGGCGATCCCGCCCCCGAGGTCCTCGCCACGGCGCTCGACGAGGCCATCGGTGTAGAAGCAGAGGACAGCACCGGGTTCCAGGTCGACGTCGGTGGCATGTCGCGGCGTCCGCCCCGCCACCCCGATCGGCGGATCGACCCTGAGCGCCAGCGGCTGCCCCGTCTCGCCGGGCCCACCGGCCAGGATCGGCGGGAGGTGACCTGCACAGGTGAGGCGGAGCCGGCGGAACGTCGGATCGAGGACCCCGTAGATGACGGTGGCCATCTCGCCGGCCTCGAAGTGCCTCAGCTTGGCGTCGAGGCGGGTCAACACGTCCTCGGGATCCACGCTCTCGAGCGCGTAGGCCCGGAGCGCACTCCGGATCCGTCCCATCACGATGGCGGCCCGCAGGCCGTGGCCCGACACGTCGCCGACGACGACGCCGACCCGGCCGCCGGGCAGCGGGAAGAGGTCGTACCAGTCACCGCCGACCGCGTTCCCGCCGCCGGGGACATACCGGGCACTCGTCGACAGGCCGCTGATCGTCGGCAGTCGCCCCGGGAGCAGCCCGCGCTGGAGGGCGAGGGCGGCGTCACGTTCGACGGCCAGCAGGCGTGAGCCCGCCACGCCGGCGATCTGGTCCGCGGCCCGCTGCAGGACCTCCAGGTCGCTTCCGGTGAAGTCCCGGGCCCGCAGCGACCCGACGTGGAGCACGCCCACCACCTCACCGCCGTCGAGGAGGGGGACACCGGCCATCGCTCGGATCCCCTTGGCGATGAGCAGGGGGTTGACCACCGTGGTGTGGTCGACGTGATCGATGACCACCGGCTCCCTCGACGCCGCGATCCGCCCCGCGAACCCGGCCTCGAGCGGGACGGTGACGCCTTGCCGCACCTCTTCCTCGAGCCCACGAGCCGCCGTCGCGACGAGCGTCTGCGCCCGTCGATCGAGCAGCAGGACCGCAGCGGTGTCGACGTCGAGGGCCGTGCGGACGCGGTCAAGGAGGTCGTCCAACAGGGCCTCGACCGAGAGATCGGCCAGGGCGGTGTCGGTCAGGGCCTCGAGCGTTGGCCAAAGGCGCGTCAGTGCGGACCACTTGTCCACCTTCCCTGGCCGATGTGTCCAACCGCCTCTGGTTACCCGTCAGGTCCCTCGCTCAGTCCAGCCTCGTCATCCAGTCGCGCTGCGCCGATCGACCGGAGTCATCGAGCTCCCGTCAGGGAAGGCCAAGAGGGCACCGTCGTCGGTCATCAGGCGTCGCCGTGCTCACGAGCGATGTGCCACCGGGCCGACTGGCACCGGTAGCACCAGTCGTAGCCCCGACGGCGCTCCCACCGGCACGTGGACCAGCGGCACCGCAGGCGCCCCAGTCGCGTCGCTGGGGCGAGGGCGAAGATCGAGGGAGGTGGCACCGCGCGGTTCCTTCCCCGAGATCCGCACGTTCATGCCAGTGAACCCGGCAAGTAGTCACCTGTGCAGGGGTGACGGTCGCTCGACCCGACCGCTTGGACGGGTCGAGCATCACGGCGGCGGCTCCGACCGCGTCTCACCGCTCACGCCGACCTCCTGCAGGACATCGAGCTCGTCGTTGTGGCTGTGGGTGAAGCCGAGCTCCCGCTCGATCCTGACCGTCGCTTCGGACCGGTAGGCGAGGATGTAGGCCCGCCGGAAGCCGTCGGTCTCATTGCCCCCGGACCCGTGCATCACGCGCTCGTTGTGGACGGTGCAGTCCCCCCGGGCGATCGGCCGGGCCACCACCTCGTCGTCGGGCCGGATCTCGGTGCCGAGCGCGTGGGACTCCCCCCGTCCGCCGTACACGGGGGCGTGCGGGCGGAGATGGTCCTCGTGGGTCGTCGCCGGGACGAAGCGCATGCAGCCGTTCTCGAGCGTCGAGTCGTCGATGGCCAGCCAGAACGTCGCCGTCCGTCGGTCCTCGGTGGCCGGCCAGTACGCCATGTCCTGGTGCCAGGCGAACACCGCATCGGTCTTGTGGGGCTGCTTGGCCAGGAGCTGGTCGTAGTCGATCGTCATGCCGTCACCGCAGAGCTGCTGTGCGACATCGGCGGTCCGCCGCTCGTAGACGTTGTCCTGCCACGCCGGGAAGTACCGCCGGGGCAACATCACGTTGACGATCGAGTAGTCGGAGGGATCCCGGCCGTAGTCGCCGGCCATGTCGCAGAAGTCCTTGCCCGGCACCTCGATCTCGCGACGCAGGAAGCGGTCGTAGTCGACCTCGAGCCCCGCCACCTCCTCCTCGGTGAGCAGCCCGGCCAGATGGACGTGCCCGTCCTCCTCGAAGCGGCGCCGGTCCCCGCCATCGACGAGGTAGCGGCCGTCGTCACTCAGGTGTCCCATGGCTCCTCCGGTACGCAGTCATGCGGGGACGGCTATCGCGACGGCAAAGCATGACTCGAATCGGGGGCGGTTCGACGGTCGGGGTCCCGGCGGTCGTCACGGAAGGAACGGGGGCTCTGGCCGTGCGCCCGCTTGAACGCGGTGCTGAACGTGAAGGGGCTGCCGTACCCGACGCGGGAGGCGACGTTGCCCACGGTGGCGTCGGGTTCGAGGAGCAGGTCGGCGGCGACGGCCATTCGCCAGGAGGTCAGGTAGCTGATCGGCGGCTCGCCGACGAGCTCATGGAAGCGTCGGGCATACGCCGCCCGAGAGACCCGAGCGCCGGCGGCGAGGCTCGCCACGCTCCACGGGTGTGCCGGGTCGTTGTGGATCATCCGCAGCGTCGGCCCGACGATCGGGTCGCCGTGGGCCCGGTACCACGCGGGTATCTCGTCGCCGGTACCCGCGAACGACGCGCGGAGCGCGGCGACGAGCAGCAGGTCGAGCAGGCGGTCGAGCACGGCCTGCTGGCCGGGCTCCTCCTTGCCGACCTCGTCGGCCAACAGATCGATGATCGGGCAGTCCCAGCTGGTGCCGCGCAGCACGGTCAGGGGAGGCAACGCCGTCAGCAGCCGGCGACTGACCTCGCCGTCGGTCTGGTAGGTGCCCGTGAGCAGCACGTCGGCGCCGCCCCGGTTCTTGCCCCAGGTGCGCACACCGAGGTCCATCGCTTCGGCGAGGGGCTCCCCGGAGGGCGTGGCACAGTGCTGGCCCGGGTGGATCACGATGTCGACGGGTGTCTCCGGGTCGTCGGACACCGTGTAGGGCGCAGGACCGAGGATGATGGCGACGTCGCCGGCGAGGAGGCGACGCGGGTCGCCGTCGTCGAAGGTGATCCATGCGGCGCCCGCTACGAGGGCGACCAGGGTCAAGGGCGCCTCGTCCTGCACCCGCAGCGCCCACGGCGGGTCGAGGATCGAGCGGAGGACGAATGCGTCCTGCGCTCTCGGACCGTCGAGGAACCCGGCCAGTGCATCCACGCCGTGAGGATAGACGGAAACGAAGGAATCTGAACGTTTCAGCTATGGATCGTCCATCGCTGGCGTGGCTTGATGGGAGCCATGCACACCAACCACAGAACCATCACGCCCCCCGCTCCGACGACCTGATCCTGGTCGCCGGCGGCAACGGCAAGACCGGCCGCCGAGTCGCCGACCGGATCCACGCCCTCGACCTCCCCCTCCGAGTCGGCTCGCGCCGTTCGGCGCCGCCGCTTGGACTGGCACGAGCCCGCCACGTGGGACCCCGCGCTCGACGGCGTGACCGCCGCCTACATCGCCTACTCCCCTGACCTCGCCTTCCCCGGCGCGGCGGACACCCTCGGGGCGTTCGCCGATGCCGCCCGACGCCATGGCGTCCAGCGCCTCGTGCTGCTGTCGGGCCGGGGCGAGGAGGAGGCGGTCGTCAGCGAGGACGCCGTGCGGGCCGCGTACCCCAGCGCAACGGTGCTCCGCTCCAGTTTGTTCGCGCAGGACTTCAGCGAGCACTTCCTCCTCGGACCGGTGCTCGACGGCGTCATCACGATGCCCGCCGGTGATGTCGTCGAGCCCTTCATCGACGCCGGCGACATCGCCGACGTCGCCGTCGCCGCCCTCACGACCGCCGATCATGCCGGTGGGACCTACGAGCTCACCGGTCCCGAGCTCCTGTCCTTTGCCGACGTCGCTCAGGAGCTGAGCCGCGTCGACCGACCGTGAGGTGACCTACCTCGACGTCTCGCCGGAGGAGTACGCCGCCGGTGCGATCGCCGCCGGGGTGCCGGCCGAGGAGGTCGGGCCGCTCACCGACCTGTTGACCCGGGTCTTCGACGGTCGCAACGCCTCGCTCACCGCCGATGTCGAGCGCGTCCTCGGTCGCCCCGCCCGCCGCTTCTCGACGTTCGCCACGGAAGCCGCGGCCACCGGCATCTGGGACGTGCCGACGAGAAAGGCGTCCTGATGGCCGGCAACGCCCTACGAACGGCAACGACCGCAGCCGCCGTCGGCTCGACGCTCGTGGGCGGCGTGTTCTTCGCCTTCTCCACGTTCGTGATGCCGGCCCTCCGCCGCCTCCCCCCGACCGACGGCCTGGTCGCCATGCAGGCGATGAATCGTGCGGCCCCCGCATCGGGGCTCTTCATGGCCGCGCTCGGCGGCACCGCTCTGCTGTCCCTCGGGCTCGGCGCCGACGCCGCCACCCACCTCGACGACGATCACGCCCGCTATGCGCTCCTCGGGGCCGGGCTCTACCTGTCGAGCATCGCCATCACCGCCGGCTACCACGTCCCCCACAACGACACCCTCGCCCTCGTCGAACCCGCCGGCGCCGGCGCCGGCGACGCCTGGCTCGGCTACGCCCGAGGATGGGTCGCGTGGAACCACGTCCGCACCATCACCTCCCTCGCCGCAGGCGTCTCGTTCTCGTTCGGCTCGCGCTACGCCCCCGATGACCCCTGAGGTCTCACGCGTCGCGGTCGCGGCGAGGCCACTACTGTCGGCGACGCTCGGGCCAGGCCGGAGCGAGGGGGCACGACGTGGTGGACAAGTGGGAGACGCTGGCCTACGAGGAGCGCGGCCAGGTCGCCGTCCTGACGCTCAATCGGCCGGACGTCCACAACGCGTTCAACCACCGGATGGAGATGGAGCTGCAGGACGCTTGGCGATTCCTGCGGCGCAACGAGGACGTCAACGTGGTCGTGCTGACCGGCGCCGGCGAGAAGGCGTTCTGCACGGGCATCGACCGGGAAGACTCGATCGACCAGTACCTCGATGACCCGAGCCCGGTGCACCGTGCGGAGGATCGGTCCGGCCAGGTGTCGACGCCGTTCATGTTCAACGACCCGGGCGCCCACCTCTGCCCGAAGGCGAACGACCTCTGGAAGCCGATCATCACCGCGGTCAACGGCATGGCCTGTGGCGGCGCGTTCTACTTCCTCGGTGAGTCCGACATCATCATCGCCGCCGAGAACGCCACGTTCTTCGACCCCCATGTCAGCTACGGGATGGTCGCCGGCTTCGAGACCGCCCACCTCCTCCAGAAGGTCCCCTTCGGCGAGGCGCTGCGCATCGCGCTGATGGGCGGGCACGAGCGGGTCTCCGCCGCCAAGGCGCTCCAGATCGGCCTGGTCTCCGAGGTCCTGCCGGCCGACGAGCTGCTGGACAAGGCGGTGTGGATCGGCGAGCGGATCGCCATGTCACCGCCATTGGCGGTCCAGGGGACCCTGAAGGCGGCCTGGATGGCCCATGAGCTCAGCCGGCGTGACGCCGTCGCCCAGATGTCCTCTGTCGTCATGCTGGGCACGGAGTACGAGAACATCGAAGCGGGGCAGGCCAGCTTCCACGCGAACCGGGAGAAGCCCCGAATCCGCTAGCACCATGACGCCGCGCGAGCCGGCCAGGAGGGTCGGGGCCGCTACGCCGCCGCCACGACGGACTCCGCGTCGAGGTGACGCAGGGACCCCTTCGCCCGCAGGATCGCGAGCAACCCGAGGAACGCGGCACCCGCGAGCGTGAAGGCCGCCCGCGGGCCGATGGCGTTCACGAGGAACCCTTGGACGAGGGCGCCGATCGGCGCGACCAGCGTCACCCCCAGGAGGTAGAAGGCCAGGACCTTCCCTCGTTTCGTCTCGTCGACCTGGAGCTGGATGGTCGTGTTCAGGCTCGACGCGATCGCCAGGTATCCGGCGCCGGAGCCCATGAGGAAGAAGAACCCGAACCACGCGTTCGGCGACAGGGCGAAGAGCATCAGCGAGATGCCGTTCAACGCCATCGCCCCGGCCACGAGCTTCCGGCGCGGCATGGCGCCTCCCCAGCCCGCGACGAACGGCGTGGCCAGGATGGCGCCGATGCCGAGGGCGGCGCTCATCACGCCGAACACCCAGGTGTCGACCTTGAAGACCTCGTCGGCGAAGACCACGACGAACTGGAAGAGCGGGCTGTCGGCGAAGCTCAGGCCGGCGACCACGACGAGGCAGGTGAGGATGCCCGGGGCCCGTCGCACGTAGTGGGCGGTCTCCCGCAGGTCCCGGAGGACGCGCATCCGGCCGGTCGCCTTCTCCACGGACCGATCCAGGCGGATGAGCAGCAACGCCGCTATGACGGCGAAGAAGCTGACGGCGTTGATGAAGAAGCCCCAGCCGGCGCCGAGGGTGGCGAGGACGATGCCCCCGATCGCCGGGACCGAAGGCCCGGGCGGCGTTGAACTGCGCCGAGTTCAGGGTCACCGCGTTCAGGAGCGCCTCCCGGGGCACGAGCTCGGAGACGAACGCCTGCCACGAACCGATCATCAGGCCCGCCGAAGACCCCGGACAGCGAAGCCAGGGCCACGATCGCGCCCGGCGAACGCACGCCGCTGCTCCACAACCCCCACAACGAGAGCGCCACGAGGGCCTGGGCCGCCTGCGTGACGAGCAGGATGTGCCGCCGGTCGAACCGATCGGCGAGGGTCCCGCCGATCGGACCGAAGATCGCCGCCGTGATCAGCAGGCTGAAGCCGGCGAAGCCGACCCACGCCTCGCTGTCGGTCAGCTGGTAGACGACGTAGGGGATGGTGACGTTCTGGACCCAACCGCCGGTGCTCGAGATGAGCGCCCCGGTCCAGAACAGCGCGAAGTTGCGGTAGCGGAAGGCCGCCACGGCCGCGCGCAACCCGGAGCGGACTTCGTCTACCTCGGCAGGCTCGGCGCTGGACACGACGCCCGGAGGCTACGGGCGACCGGGCCTCAAGGGCTCCAGCGAGGGTCTTGGCGGACCTCAGCCGACGTGTGCTTCGAGGAAGGACAGCGTGCGTCCCCACCCGGCCTGGGTCCGGGGTCACGGGCCGGTGCAGCTGGTGCTTCCTGAATCGGTGAAGGTCTGTCCGGCGACGGGGACGAACTGCCAGTCGTAGCCGGTCGGATGCAGGGTCAACTTCAGCACGCCGTGGGTGCGGTCGTTCCTGACCTGGCTGTTGGCGGCGATCGTGGAGCCGAACGTGCTCAGGCTGGTGCCACCGGTGCCCACGACGAACTGGCGTATGCCGCGTTGGGGGTCCGCCGCGCCCGTGGGGGACTGTCGGGCGAAGCGCTCGTAGTTGTGGCGGTGACCGCTCAACACGACGTCGGCGCCCGCGGCGTAGAGCGGGTCCCAGTACACCCGCAGATCCGAGTCGCCGCCCTTCGAGCTGAACAGCGGCTCATGGTGGAGGGCCAGGATGCACGCCCTCGGGTTGGCGGCCAGGTCGGCCCGCAGCCACTGGGCCTGAGGCGACGACGAGCGGCAGCCCCCGACCCTGGAGCACTCCGAGTTGAGGTGGATGACGTGCCAGGCGCCGAGGTCGTAGCTGTAGTACCCGCGGGTCGGGTCGCCGGCGGCCGCGCCGAAGTAGTTGAAGTACCCGGCCGCTCCGGCCGTGTCGTAGTCGTCGTCGCCGAGGGTCGGATGGGTGCGACCCCGGTGACGACCCCACGTCGGGCCGTAGCAGTTGGTGAAGTCGGCGGTCGAGCCGTCCGGGTAGGCGTTGTCGCCGATGGTGAAGACGGTGCCGGGGATCACGTCGAGCAACCGGGCCGTTGCCTCGTCGGTGGCGCGGCTGCAGTTCGCGATGTCCCCTGCGCCCACGAACACCTCTGAGCCGGTGCCGGGCGAGGTGGTGATGATTGTCACGGTGGCGGTGTCACAGGACCCGAGGGTGTCGCAGATCTCGTAGGTGAAGTGGTCGGTGCCGGTGAACGCGGCGTCCGGTGTGTAGCGGAAGGTGCCGTCCCCGTCGTCGACGAGGGCCCCGTTGGCCGGCGTCGTGCACCCCGCGCACGCGGTGGTGGCCGAGGCGAGGTCGAGCACGCCGTCGGGATCGTGGTCGTTCGCGGCGACATCGATGTCCACCGCGGTGTCGGCCAGCGTGGCGGCCGTGTCGTCAGCGGCCACCGGCGGGGCGTTGACCGAGCCACCGTCTCCCATCGTCACGACGAGCTGAGGCGGTGATCCACCCTCGCGGGAGTCGAACTGGATGCCGTCGGTGCTGTCGGCCAGGAGGACGAGGTCGTAGCTGCCGTTGCCGGTCACGTGCCCGGTGAGGTCGAACTCGGACCAGGTCCCCGCGGTCGCGGCGCCCAGGTCGGCGATCGCAGCACCGATCGGCGGGGGCTGGTTGTTCCAGGTGATGGCCGTTTCGGTCCACGCCGCACTGGTCCGGTAGAGCGAGGGCCCGTTCGAGGACCCGTTGCGGACGAAGAGCCGCAACGTGGCGCGCTGCACGGTGCCCGACACACCGGTCAGGTCGAAGCGCAGGAAGCTCTGCTCGCCGGGGCTGTCCACGTCCAGCCTCGACACCGATCCGAAGTTCGTGGTCGGGTACGCCGCCAGCACACGCGCATCAGCCATCGGCGCCACGGTCACCTCGGTCGTGGCCGCGGCGGCGTCCCGCTGGAGGTGCCCGAGCACCGGCAGCGCGGTCAGCACCACGACCAGCGACGCCAGGTATCGGCCGAAGATCCCCACGTTCCCCCCGACTGCGAATGCCGAAAGCTCCCCGCGGTCCCCTGATCGGGACTTCCGCAGGGTGACAGAAGGCCAGAACGGTGACCATCAGAAGCCTGCTGATGTCCTCAGCCGAGGGCTGAGCCCCGTGGGGTCGCTCCCCGCACCTCACACCCGACACGGGAGTCCGGCTGGGGCCTGCCTGGGCCCGCCCCACCGCCGCAGCGTGCGACGGCCGTCGTCAGCCCTCGGAACGCGGTCTCGGCGTGCGGGTTCGCAGGGACAACGTCGAAGGCGACGTCGTCCTCGACGGCTTGGCCCCGTCGAGTCGCAGACGGCAGCCGGCCCGGTGGGGGTCGTAGGCGACCAGCTCGACCACTCGGGTGTCGGTGCCGCTCACCAGTCCTTCCGCGATCCCGAGGTGCAGTGCGCAGATCGTGGATCGATCAGCCACCGCCACCTCGGCGAAGGGGCAGGTGCGGAGCGCGAGTTCTGCGCCGGCGCTCTCGGGCCGGATCTCGGGGTCGAACCCGTGGCGGGCCATGGCCGAGCTGACATCGGCGACGACATCGCCCGTCGGGGCTGGGGCTCGGAACCGCTCAGCAGCCCGCCGCCCCACCTCGGCGGGCTCCAGGCCGGTGCGGATGACCTCCACGAGGAGGCGACTGAGCCGCTCGTACGGTCCGGCGGTCCCCCATCGGCCGGCGGCGGCGGCATCGATGGCGTAGAGGAGCCGCGGGCGCCCCCGGCCGGTGGACGGGGCTTTGCTCTCGACGACCAGTTGGGCGTCCACGAGCTTGGCCAGTGCTGACGGATGGCGTTGTGGTTGAGGCGAAACGTCTCGTTCAGCTCGGCGACGGCGATCGGGCTGTCCGCTTCGGCGATCGCGCGGAAGATGGCGTGCCGGGTCGGGTCGCCCAGAGCCCGGGCCTCCTGCTGCAGCGTGGTCATGGTCGCCCCCGTCGGTCTGCGAGCTCCGGTTGCCAGTCGGTGTCCATCAGCTGGCGAGCGAGCCCAGCGCCGATGCGGGCGGCATGAGCTTTGGCCCGATCGGCGAGGGGACCGGCCCAGCTTTCGTCGATGGTCGAGACCCACAGCGAGTACCAACGATCGAGGTGCTCGGTGCGGAAGGCCTCGATGTCGTGCACCCGCCGGTGGGCGGCGAGCACCGCGCCCCGGTAGGTGCGGTCGCCGTGAAGGACGCGGCACCAGAAGTCGACCAGCAACGGGATGTGTTCGGCCCAGTCGACCTCCGCGACCTCACCGAACATGGGCTCGAGGAGGTCGTCGAACACGACTTCCCGGTAGAAGGCGACGACCAGATCGTGGACTGCGCCACGGGTCGAGAGATCCCCGGTCATGTCGGCGCTCGGCGGTGCTGTCGGAGCAGGAGTCCGACAGGCGGGAGCCCTGCGGTTCACGGCGCATCTCTTCGCCGGCTCGGCGCCCGAGGCGGGCGCTCGGCGGTGCTTGGTCCAGCCACCCATTTATTCTAGTCACTGCTTGAATAATTAGGTGCGCGTCTGAAGTCGACCTCGTCAGCCGGGTGGGGCGGAGCGGCGGAACGCCGGCCGGGCCGTCCCGCACTCCAGCCCGTGCATCCGAGTGATGAAGCGCTCGGCGACGAGCACCCCGAGGCTGGCCAGCATCAGGCTGGCGATGACGTCGGTCGTCCAGTGGACGCCGAGCCAGACGCGGCTGGCCGCGACGATGATCGCCAGCGTCCACACGGCTGCCGCCGCGGTCCACCAGACGGCCCGGCGCGCGGTGTAGAGCCCGACGACCAACGGGACCATGCCCCAGCTGGCCGCGGTCGCCAGCGGGTGGCCACTGGGGAAGGAAGGCCCGTTACCGGGGACCAGTTGATCGCCCTGCGGCCGCTCCCGGCCGACGAGCTCCTTGAGGAAGTGCTCGCTCAGGGGGCGGGCGAGGGCGATCACGATGATGGCGAGCGCCAGTCGGGGGCAGCGCCGCCAGGACGCCAGGGCGAGGACGGCGGCGACAGGCAGGACGACCTTGGTCGACCCGAACCAGGACACCCGCCGGGCGATGCGGTTCAGGGTGGGAGTGCGCCGGTCGACGAGGGCCCGGGTGATCGGCTCGTCCCACGGGAGCAGGTCGAGGGCCGCCAGGAGGGCGAGGAGCACGAAGACGCCCGCGATGACCGGGAGCACCCAGGGATAGCGGGCGTGGAACTGGACCATCGTGTAGGGCGATCGATGGTCCCGGCCCACGGGGTGGTCGACCGGCAGCTCCGTCGGCACACCCCTGAGGTTAAGCAATGTCCTCGAATCGGACTACGTCAACCAGGAGTTGGTCGATCGTCCAGTCCTCCAGGCATCCCCGGAACTGCCGGCGGTTGGTCTGATCCATGGCCGGCTGGAGCACGGCCCGGTAGAGGTCATCGTCGTCATCGGCCCTCTCCGGAAGCGCCTCGATCTCCCCGACCAGGTCGGAGTTGACCTCGAGGCGACACGTGAGGACGAGGGCCTCGATCAGCTCGTCTTCGGACTGGCCCCGTTCCCGTTGCTCGGACTCGACCTCGACGACCACCTCGACCTGGGAATCGGCGGCGATGGGTTGGTGGGTCGACAGCGTCGCCTCCCGCAGGGCGACGACGGCAAGACCGCCCAAGACCAGGCCGACCGCACCGAGGACGAGTCGGCCGACGCGGTTCACTCCGGCGGTCGGGGGTCGCTGAGCAGCTTGCGGATCTGGGCATCGTCGGTGCCGGGCACGTCCTGGGCCAACGCGGTGATCTCGTCGACCAGGAGCCCGCCGCGGGGGTAGCTGATGACACCGAGCTGACGGGCCAGCTGCTCCTCGCCGACGGGTGTCGACGTGTTGGCCGCCACCTTGTCGGCCACCCACGCCAGGCCCGAGAGGATCAGCCCGCCCCCCACCAGGAAGGTGATGAAGACGTTCATCTGCGTGGTCGTGTCCTCCAACCAGCGGAACCGGCGTGCGGGCGTGGGCCTCGTGTCCCGCAGGAGGGCAAGGATCTCGGGATCGAGCCGGGTGTGCTCGATCCGGTCGAGGCGACGCAGGATCAGCCCCGTGGCGAGGCCCACCTCGGCGATGAGCGCGATGAGGCCGAAGAACAGCGCCCGGTTCCACTCCCAGCGGTTCAGCGACACGACCATGTAGATGGCCCCCGTGGCCATGGTGCCGATGCCGGCCAGCCAGGCGATGGTCTTCATGCGCCGGTCGCTTCCTCGTACCCGACCGTGACCTGTCCGCTGTCACCGTCGACCGTCACGACCGTGCCTTCCAGGAGGTCGTCGGTGGCCCCGGTGTAACCGACGACGGTGGCCACACCGGCCTCCCGGGCCAGGATCGCCAGGTGGCTGAGCACCGAGCCGGTCTCGGCCACGATGCCCGTCAGCCGGCCGAGCAGGGGGCCGAGGCCGGGGGTGAGCGTGGTGGTCACCAACACCGAGCCGGGAGCCGGATCCTCCGCGTCGTGGGTCACGGGGCCGCGCCCGACCCCGCCCCCGGCGCCGGTGCCTCCGCCCACCTCTTCCGAGCACTGGATGCGGATGGGTCGGCCTCGATCCGAGAGCTGGAACCAGGCCGGTAGCGGCGGACCGAAGCCCTCCTCGTGGGTGTTGACGAGGGCGGGCACGACGATCGCGCGCTTCGTGGCGACCGCCTCGAGGTGGTCCAGGGTGATGTGCCGAATGAGCTCGGGACGGTCGAGCTCGCCGGAGGCCGTCAGGCGCTCGCCGAGGGCCCAAGCGGCCCGGCCCGTCAGCTCCTGGAGCCACCGGACCCGCAGCCGAAGGGCCTCCCGCAGGATCCCGTTGTCGTTGGCGTTGTGGACGTTGCCGCCGATGTTGATCGCCGAGGCTTCGGCCGGTAGGTCCACGTGCGGGCCGATGCGTGGCGCGGTGAGCGCGAGGACCGCCGGGCTTCGGCGCACGATCTCCTCGTCCGAGATGCCGTCCCGACGGGCCTCGACGAGGATGCGCAGGGCGACCGATGCTCCGGTCATGCGGTTGGCCCCGGTGTCGGTGAGCATGCCGATCAGGATCTCGTGGGCGTGCAGCGCTCGCAGCACCTTCTGGCCCCGCTTGATGAGGGCGAACAGCTGTCGGCTGCTCAGCCGATCGAGGGGGGGCACGGCCTCGAGGTCGTGGTCCACCCGCTGGAGGAGGTGCTCGGCGAGGCCGGGGAGGGCGGCCCGCAGGCGGCCGACCCGCCAGGCCCCGCGCAGGCGACGGGCCCCGGGCACAGGGTTGAGGCGATGGAGCAGGGTGATCTTCGGCGCGAGCTCGCCGGCCAGGTGGAGATCGATGGCGACGCGCCCGTTCACGACCACGACGATCTCGCTGTCCTGCAGCTCGGCCGGTGTGGCGGTGCCCGCCAGCCGCACCGCCTCGCCCACGGCTCGGCGCAGGGGCGGGACCCACAGGTCCGACTCCAGCTCGGTGAGGGGCTCGGGGAACGTCTCGGCGACCGGGCCGGGCCCGTAGACCGGGCCACTGGGTACGCCCCGGACCTCCGTCGTCACGTCGCGGGACTGCAGGAGCCACAGCACACCGTCCTCGGCGATGGCCCACTCGACGTCCTGAGGCCCGCCGAAGACCTCCGCCACACGCTCGGACAGCGAAACCAGCGCCGTGAGCTCCACGGGCGTCATCTCGGCTCCGTCGTTGCGCTCGAACTCCAGGACGGCGGCCCGGTCGTCGACCAGGTAGCGGGAGCCGTCGACCTCGCCGCTGACGAGGGTGTCCGGACCGCCCTCGACGGCCGATATCAGCCGCCGGTCGGTACGGCCCGTGACCGGGTCGATGCCGAACATCACGCCGCCCGCCTTCGGCTCGATGAACGGTTGGACCAGGACGGCGATTGGTTCATCGGCCGCCCCTGCTCGCGCCCGCGAGTCCATGACGTCGCGGACGGCAGCCACGAACGCCTCGGAACCCTCGATGCCGATCACGGACTCGAACTGGCCGGCCATGGACGAGTGGGCGGTGTCCTCGACGACCGACGAGCTGCGGGCCACGAGCGATCGGGTGTCCCCGTCCGCCTCGTCGAACGCCTGGTGGATCGCGGCGTGGGTGGCCAGGTCGGCACCGGCGTCGACGGCGTCGGAGAAGGCCGTGGTGAGCACGACCCCGGGCAAGGTCGGCAGGTCAGCGAGGGCGGCGCGGGCCAGGTTGGCCGCCTTGCCGCCCGTGAGGGCGGCATCGGTGGCCGACGGGTCGTCGAGCGTGACCACGAACGCCCGAGCCTGTTGGGTGACGGCGCTGTTGGTGACCGCAGCCATACCCCCTATGGAACACCCGGCAACGCCATCTGTTCCGCCGATTTCCGGCTCCGAGTCATCCTGGTGTCATTTGACGTGCGGGTCACGGTAGTTGTCCCTCGAACGTCGCGCGCTCCCGAGGACAGCGACCTCGGCAGCTGTCTGGGGGTCGAGGCGCTCGTCAGTCGCCGATCAACCGGGCGACGCCGTAGCGCTGGTCGTCGTTCACCGCGACGGCGACGACGGCTGCCTCGTCGGCCTGGAGCGCCACGTCGGTCGCGCTGTCTCGGCCCGGGCTGAAGTCGACCGGGGTGAACCCGTCACCGCTGTAGCCAGTGTCGAGGGTGCCGTCGGTCAGGTAGCGGGCGACGAAGCTCCGGCCGCCTGCGCCGGCCATGCCGCCGGCCACGACCACCTTGCCGTCGGCCTGGCGTACCAGGCTGCTGATCCACTCGACCGCGCCCGGCAGGTTCGTGACCTGCACCCCGTCGCCCGCGAAGGAGTTGTCGGGTGTTCCGTCGGCGAGGTAGCGCTCGAGCAGCAGGCGACCCTCGCCCTCACCCGCGACCACGACCGTGCCGTCGGCGGCGAGGCCCATGGCGTGCAGGTCCTCGTAGCCGGCGACGACGCTGCGGACGACCCGACCGTCACCGCTCCACGACGGGTCGAGCTGACCGCTGACCGTGAACCGGAGGATGACGGTGCGCCACTCGGGCGTGGTGCCGGGCCCGCGCAGACCGCTGGTGGTGAGGATCCGGCCGTCGGGCTGGACGGCCAGGCCCTGGCCGCCCTCGTAGCCGACGCCGACGTCCACGGCGCGATAGCCGTCACCGCTGAAGGTCGGGTCGGGCGCGCCGCCGGCGGTGTAGCGAGCGACGGCGGTGAGGACGTGGCCCTGACCAGGGCGGGACTCGCCGGCGATGACGATCTTGCCGTCGTCCTGGATCGCCATCTCCCGGACCTCCTCCTCCGCACCTGGGAAGTCGGCGGTGACCCGGCCATCGCCGCTGAAGGTCGGGTCGAGGGTCCCGTCCGGGTTGTAGCGGACGAGCGCGAAGCGCGCGGCACCGCTGAATCGCTTGCGGTCGCCGGCGACGACGATCTTGCCGTCGTCCTGGACGGCGACGTCGACGGCAACGTCCGTACCGGGGCCCAGGTCGGTGAACACCCGCCCGTCAGTGCTGAACGTCGGGTCGAGCGTGCCGCCCGTCAGGTACCGGGCCACGTGGATCCGCCCGCCGGCGACACCCACGACGACGATCTTGCCGTCGTCCTGGACGGCGACACCGAAGGCCGGGTCGTACGTGGGACTCGGGTTGGCGACCAGGCGGCCGTCTCCGCTCCACGACAGGTCGAGGTCACCAGGGACGGCCGACGCGGGCGACGCCGTCGCGACCACAGTGATCCAGGCGAGGACGGTCAGCGCGAACGTGCGGAACCTGCGTTTGCCCATCAGGCACCCCTCCCAACAAGGCATGCACCCTTCGTGCACTCGGCGGGCAACGTTAACTCAGCGGGCTCGCGTGTGCCGATGGACGTGACCGTCCAGGCCCGATGAGTAGAACCGGTGCGTGCCGTCAGTCGCCGAGGGGAGCGAGCAGCGCCTTCTTCCTCTCGAAGGCGAAGAGCAGCAGGTCGACCATCCGGAAGGTCTGGGCGTCCGGGCCGAGCGACGGCGTGAAGGTCGGATCCCGCACGATCGACACGTCGCTGCCCTCCATGGCGCGGTGGAAGGTCTCGGCGACGATCTGCGCGCCAACGCCTCGCAGCTTGCCGCGGCCGAACTCGGCCTCCCGCAGGACGTAGAACCAGAGCGGGGTGTCCCGCAGGAGCGCATCCAGCTGCTGCGGGCCGAGGTCGCTCAGGTCGGCACCGCCGTCTCCGTCCCGGACCTGGGCGTTGGTCAGCCGGTTCAGGGAGCTCACGCCCTTGCCCCTCAGGAACCTGACCATCTGCTGTCCTGTCGCCAGCCGGACCGTCCTCGCCCGGGCCAGGTTGCGGAACGCGAGGTTGGCCTCGTCAGCCGTGAAGCCCGGGAGCGCGGCGAGGGGGTTGGCGATCGTCGTGTCGATGCGCAGCGCCCGGTTGAACTTGCCGGGCGGGACGCGGAGGTCGGCCCGGCCGGCCTCGGTGAAGTCGAAGAGGCGGCGGAAGTCCGCGATCCAGTTGCTCGGCAGCCGTCGCCCGCCCCCGAGGTCGCCGCTGCCCCCCGAGAAGGCGAAGAGCAGGTCGAGGGTGCCGAGACCGAAGTCGAAGTCGCGGTTCCAGTTGTACGAGCTGCGGATCATCGAGTGCCCGAGCCGGAAGGCCGCCACCGAGAACTCGAGGGGCATGGTCGGCACGTCCGTCGCGGGCACACCGACCTCGAACGCCTTCCGGCCGTTCCGGAACACCGCGTTCACCACGCCGGGAGCACAGATGCGGGGCACGAAGTCGGTGCGCAGCATCCACTGGTAGTGCTTGATGACCTTCTCCCTGGCCCGGCGGAAGCGCTGGGCCGGGGGGATCCGCCGGGCCAGCGTGTCGACGACCCGGTTGTGGAAGCGGATGAACGCCAGGTGGGTCTGGGCGACCGCGAGGTTCTCGTCGTTGCGCGGATCCGGGATGACCGCCTTCCGCTTCGCCGCGACCGTCGATCCCGCGCCGCGCGGCAGGTCGAACCCCGGCATGCCGGCCAAGCCGTCGACCGCGTCGGTCCGTCCCATCTTCAGGTGGATGCCGTCGGCCTCGTAGAACTTGGCCGACGCCGGATCCGCCGGGCCCGCCCCGTAGAGCGAGTCGAGGTCGAGGCTCGGCGAGCGCGCCTGCAACAGGTCAGCCGGTGAGACGTGCTCGCCGAGCTCGACTGACGTCTTGTCGAAAGTCAGGTCGTGGTCGACGAACTGCCCGAGGTAGGTGAAGCCGGCGGGGACCGACGAGGCGGTCTCGGCGCCGGACACCATGGCCTCGGCCAGCCTGCGTCGGGTCGGGAGCGGGAGCTGGCGGTTGGCGCCGCTCGGCCCCATGCGCGAGAAGCGGAACGGCGGCGTGGCGGGATCCACCTCGAGGGTGCGCTCCCTACCCCCCACGCTCTCGGCCAGCAGTCCCTCGCCGACCACGAAATAGCTCTCCGTGCCATGCCTGTCCACGGTGCCTCCTCGAGCGAGGACGTGTGACCGCCGGCCGCAGTCAGGAGGACTTCGCGGTCCCGCCTCGTGGACGGCAGCGGACCTTCACGCTGCGGAACAGTCTGAAGACCGACCACGGCGCTGTCCAGCGCTGACTTGGCCCTCGAGCCTTTGGGGCCGGTGGATGACCAATCCTCCCTACTGGAGCTCGTAGGCGCCGAGGTCGACGCGAGTGCCGACGGTGCGCGGGTTTCCTGCCAGGTCCGTGGTGGGGGCGCCCTGGATCCCCGAGGCGAACGGGTCCCAGTCCACGTCCTGGTTCCCTCTGTCCACGGCGCTCGTCCCCGCCACGAGCCCGAAACCCGGGAGAACGAACAGGTCGTCGACGGCCGCCGGAGCCGTGATCGGACGGACGGACTGGCCGACGTAGCCGCGGCCCCGTAGGCCGAGGTACCGATCGCCGTAACTCGTTCCACCACAGTTGACGGCGCCCCGACCCGTGTCGGTCGTCGGTGTCTCGGTGCGTCCGAAGTACTCGAGCCCCTCGCAGAAGTCTCCGAACGTGCGTCTGCATCCGGCTCCGACGATGGCGTCGACCGTGGTCACGTTGGCCAGACCCGAACGCACCTCTGTGGAGCTCGACGACCCGATGCCCTGGAACCACAGGAACCCGCAGTTGTTGTCGTCGAAGGGAGCCAGGGCGCCGGCGTTACCACCCAGGCACTCGTTGTAGGCGCCGACGTCGCCCCCGTTGTTCCACTCGTCGCGGTACCCCGTCACACCGTCGGCCACGTCACGCAACGCCTGGAAGCTCGGAGGATCACCCTGCGAACCCAACAGGCCAGTGAGCCGCGCCGTGTAGGTGGCCTGCCAGTCCATCGTGTTGCCCACGACGATGGTGTTCTGCAGCCGCGCCGTGGCGCCGACGACGCCGCCATCGTTCTCGACCACGACGATGCCGGCGCCGTCGTTCCCGCTGACCGTGCAGATTGATCAGCCGCCCGTGGCACCTTGTAGGCGAACAGACCTCCACCGAACCCGTCGTCTTCCGCCGCACTCCACCTCGGGCCCACCCGGGTCCGGTTGCCGCTGAGCAGGCAGTTGGTCATCAGGACCCGGGCGCTGCGGTACGCATGCACTCCACCCCCACGACCTACGACGGTCGCGTTCCCCGTCGCCGTGTTGCCCGTGACCTCGCTGTTGAGCAGTCGGAGCACCGAAGCGGCTCCGGCGACGTCGATCCCTGCCCCGGCCAGGGCGGCGTTGTCCTCGATCCGGCTGCGGTCGAAGGTGACGGTTGCATCGTCGAGCGCGACGCCGCCACCACCGGCGCCATTGGCGTTGGAGCCGGTCTGCTTCATGCGGGTCGAGCTGTTGTTGCGGATCGTGCTCGACGCGAACCGCACGTCGGTCGACCCGTTCAGGTAGACGCCTCCGACCGGGCCGGTGTTGGTGCTGATCGTGGACCCCTCGACGGCCAGGTCGTCGCCACCGATCCAGGTGATCCCACCGCCCGTGGGCACTGGGCCGGGCCCGCTCTCGTCAGCCGGCGGTTGGGTGTTGTTGGAGATGCGCACATTCCGGAGGGTTGCCCGATCGCCCGTCCCCCGGACGCCACCCTGTCCACCCTGGATGACGACACCGTCGAGGGTCACATCATCCTCGTCGATGGTCACCACCGGCCCCGTCGGGACACCCGCCGGCTGGAGCACGGTGGCGTCAGGTCCGGAGGTGCTCGCCGAGCGCTCGTCCAAGCGCTGCTCGTCGCCACGGAACCCGCCGAAGACGCGGACCCCTTCCGGCAGATCGAACGACTGTCCGACCGCCGGCATGTAGGTCCCGCCCGCAACCCAGATCGACCGGATCTGCTGGCGGGGGTCGGGATTCTGTCCGGCCGTCCGAGCCGTGTCGAGCGCAGTCGCCAGGGACGGGACGGTGTTCTCCCAGCAGTCATCGCCCGTGCACTGATCGTCCACCCGGAGGATCGAGCTGTGCAGCGGAGCCGGGTCCGGCTCCAGGTCGGCACACGGCTCGCCGGCCGCCAGGCAGTCGGCGTAGAGGTCGCCGTCGGTGTCGCGTTCCAGCGGGTTCGCCCGGAGGTCGATCGGCGTGCCGGCGTAGTTCCGGCCCGCGCCATCTCGCTCCTGGGGGTCGTTGACGCCGTCGCCGTCGGTGTCGGTCAAGCCCGGGTTGGGGGCGGCCCACGGGCACAGGTCGCTGTCGAACAGCCACAGGCGACTGGCCACGGTCGTCTCCCCCGGCGGGGCCGGATCGGCGTCACACGGCACGCCGCCGTTGAGGGGGTCGGGCGTCCCGACGATCCGACCTGGGCGTCGACGATCTCACTCAGGCCGTCGCTGTCCGTGTCCCGGTGCTCGAGTCTGCGTTGACCGACGACTGACGGCTGTCCTCCTGCTCGTCACCGTCGCAGTCCGTCTGCCGGACCAGTCGGATGCGGTCGCCCGCATTCACCACCGATCGCCTCGACCCCCTGGTCCGGGCCTGCTCGGCCTGGTCATCGGTGGTCACCTGGGCCTCCCACCGGGCGGCACACCGGGTCGGGCCGCTCTCGGCCTGACCGACGTTCGCGACGCCGTCCACCGAGGTCAGTCGCTCCGCTGGCGGTTGCTGTGTAGCAGCCCCGGGCGGGCACGTCGGCCGAGCAACGGGGGTAACCGATCTGGTCCATGACGCCCTGCAGGTACGCAGGTCCGTCGGTGGTGGAGCCGAGAGGGATCCCCGGGAACTGGCGGAGCCCCGTTGGAGGGTCCACCCACCGACGTCTCGGATGACGTTGGTCGAGACGTTCTAGTCCTCGACATCGACCCGGTGACACCGACGGCCTCGAGCGCCGAAGTCGACGCACGACCTGTGCCGTCCGACCGAAGGTCTCCTCCTGCAGGAACTCGAAGTTCCGGCCTTCGCTGTCGAGGAACTCGATGTTGCCCGTGGCGAAGCGGAGTGCTCGACGGGGACGCCAAGAACTGCTCGATGAGGTCCACATCGACGTCATCGGCCACCACCTGGATGGGCTGGGTCCTCGCACCGGGCGCCAGCGTGATACCGCCGAGTGGAACCGTCATGGTCCCCACGACCTCGTACGAACCGGTCCGAGATCCCGGAGGTACAGGGTGTAGCCGATGTTCGACAGCTCGTAGGTGAACCGACCGGTGTTGCGGAACACCATCCCCTGGGAGATCTCGCCCCGGGTGGCCGTCTCCGAGGAGGTCCAGGACTCTTCTTCGGTCCTCGCTCGTTCGCGGGCGACCTCCCTGGACTCCTCCGTGGAGAACTCGCGCGTTCAGCTCCGTGCTCCACTCGTGGCTGTAGCCCGCGGTGATCGACAGCGTCTCCGTGACGGTGGTGTCGGTGCCGGCCTCCGCCGAGAACTCGTAGCCGAGCTCCACCCGACAGGGCGTTCGTCTCCGCCTGGGTGACCGACGAGGACGTCGACGTGGAGGTCCCCTGGGTACCGAGTCGGTCAGGCCAACGCTGATCGAGCCGCCCTGTTCGTCCGACCGCTCCTTGATGAGCCGGATCGACGTGCCACCGGCGAGGTCCATCTCGAACTGGGGGAGCTCGGCGAGAAGGGGGTCCCGGACCGACGAGTCGAGCTCGTCGGCGTCGTTGGCGCCGTCGCCATCGGTGTCGTCGAGGGTCGGCGAGGTGCCGACGTCCCGCAGCTCGATGCCGTCGAACATCGACTCCGTGGGCGGCAGGACCCCGTCACCGCCCCGGGCGTCCTGGTCCGAGTCGACGGAGATCGGCGATGTGTACCACTGGTTCCACTCGATGAAGTCGTCAGGCCGTCGCTGTCTGTGTCGATCCAGCTCGGCGTCGGTCCGCAGCTGCCGCTCCTCGTGGTCGGGAAGCTCGTCACCGTCGGTGTCGTTGACCAATGGGTCACTGTGGCCCACGTAGCGGGTCAGGTACGGGCAACCACCACCGCCCCGCCCGCACGACTGGCCGTCCTCGTCCACCACCAGGTTGATGCCGATGTGCTCCTGGTTGTCGGTCAGGCAGTCGTTGTCGGTGTCGGCATCGTTCGGTTCGTCAGAGCTCGACGCATCTCCTGACCGTCCGAGCCCGTCGCCGTCGCTGTCCGGGTTGGCGCTGTCCGTGGGCACACGCACTCGAGCCTGCCGACGGCGGCAGGTCGCCGTCGACGTACGGGTCGCCAGGCGCCAGGCACTACCCCGCTTGGCGACAGGGATCGACGTCGCCAGCACCGGGACACGGGTCGGTTGAAGCGACCTCTCGTCCAAGGATCATGAGGCCGTGCCCGTCCGTTCCCCTCTGGGATCGGATACCGCTCCTCGTCCAGGCCGTAGAGCATCCTGACCGACTGCCGCGGTTCACCAGCCGGGCGGGCGGAGCTGCGTTGGTGAGGAACCCCGTTGCCTGGAGGATGCCGTTCTCGTGGAGCCAGCCCACGGCACCGGCGGTAGGCGGGGAGGCGCCCGAGGTCGATGTAGGGGCTGGTACCCGCTTGGGCGTGGGGTTGTGGCCTGCCCAGATCGCCAACCGGTAGAGGGCGCGTGCCAACTCACCACGGGTGATCACCTGGTTCGGAGCGAACACCCGCGGGCGCACCCCGCGCAGCGCCCCGGCGTGGTTGGCCCAGCCGATGGACGCCCGGACGCGCCTCGCAAGATCGCTGACGTCCCGGAACGGGTGCGGAGCGCTCGCCGTGGAGCGTCCCCAGATGCCCGACGTAGTTGCGGAGGACGACCCCGAGGCGCCACACGGCTCGTCCATCATCGGGCCGAAGGCCGGCGCCTGGCCGGTGATGCCGTGGCCCGCCGCCAAGTCGGCCGGCCGGCGGTGGTCAGGCGCAGAGCGGCACGTCGGTGAAGGTGAAGGGTCGCGGGGCCTCGGCGCCGCTGTCGGGGAGCAGGGGATCGCTCCCTCCGGCCAGCTCCGCTCCGTCCGAGACACCGTCGAAGTCCGTATCGGTCGCGACGGGGTCGGCCGTCGCCTGCGCCTCGGCGCCATCGGTTGCGCCGTCACCGTCGGTGTCCGCCGCCCGGGGGTCGGTGCCTGCGGTGACCTCGTCGGTGTCGGTCTGACCGTCATCGTCGGTGTCCGTCCGGTTCGGGTCGGTGCCAGTGCCCAGGCGGGCCGGACCAGTCCCCAGCTCCCTCCCGTCGGTCAGGCCGTCACCATCGGTGTCCGCCACCTGCGGATCGGTGGGATCCCCGGCCACGGCAATGCCGAGCAGTCCGCTGGGCCAGGAGTTCCGCGAGCCCTCCCGCTCCTCCTCGTCGGAGATGCCGTCCCCGTCCGTGTCGAGCGTGGCAGCAGCGGGCTCCTCCACCGCAGCCTCGACGGGCGCGGCCTCGTCAACAGGGGGAGCCTCCGTCGGCTGCTGGGCGTCCACGACATCCGGACCGGCGAGGCCCAGCAGGCTCGCGAGGAGGAGCATCACCATAACCAGCGCGTCGATCTGCCACCCTCTGGCCGCCTTGGTCGCCCTGCCGCCATCGCTGGCATCGGGGGCACCTTAACCCACGCCCGCGAACGGGCCGGTCGGGACAGGCCCGACCGACTCCTTTCGGCGTCGCGCCCGGACTCCGAGCGGCCTTCGGAGGCCCAGAGCTGGCCGTTGCACGCCCAGGGACCTATGCCCACTCCTGTCAGGCGACCCTGACCCTGGCGATCACCCGGTCCTCCACCGCTCCGACGGTGGATCGGACCCGCAGGACGAACGTGCACACAAACGTGCGGGCGATCACCTCGCAGGTTCTGAGGCCTCCTAGGCTCCGCAGGTGTCGGCGATCTCACTGGTCGCCTCCTCGATCAGTAGGTGAGGATGCAGCGACGGGAGCGTTGGTGTACCGCGGTCGCGGTAATCGTCGGCGCGTCACTCCTTGCTCTCGGGGGCCCGGCCGACGCCCAGGAGCCGACCCCAGCCGCGATGATCTATGTCGGTGACTCCATCGGGGTGCAGTCCGAGGACGAGATCATCGCCGAGTTGAGCACGTCGCGACCGCTCACCCACTACTTCTCCGCCAATGGCGCCACCATCGCCGAGAGCCGACAGCAGGTGGCCGAGGTCGTGCAGGGCGAGGACCCTCCGTCCATCCTCGTGGTCGGACTCGGCCATGCCGACGTCGCTTGGAGTTTCTCGTGGCCGCGACACGAGCGGGATCTCCGCCGGTTCCTCGACGACACCGCCCCGTTCGTCGACTGCGTCCGGTGGCTGGACGTGAAGCCCGGCGGCACCCTCTACCGCCACTTCAATCCCGACGCTCGCCGGTGGAACGTCCTGCTCAATCAGATCGCGGCCGAGTACCCGAACGTCGAGGTCATGCACTACTCGGCGTGGACCGCGGCCGCCGCGCCGGGTTCATGCATGCCGACGGCTTGCACCACAGCGCTGCCGGCCAGCGGGAGATGGGGCGCATCGTTCGCCAAGCCGCGGACGGATGTGACCCCACCCGTTCCTCCGGGCCGTTCTGGGACGTCCGGGACCATGCCCGGACGTCAGGAGCGATCGCCTGGCTGGCCGACCATGGTCTGGCCAACGGCTACTCGAACGGGACCTACCGGGCAGTGATCGGGTCGCTGCGCCTACCCACCACCCGCGGGCAGCTGGCTTCGGTCCTGTGGCGGCGAGCAGGCTCACCGATCGTGACCGGCTCTGCCACCTGGACCGACATCCCCGCATCGCTCGCGCCGGCCCTCGCCTGGACCCAACTTCACCGCGTGCTGGCCGGCCACCCCGGCAACCGATTCCGACCCGGCCTGGCTGCGACCCGAGGTCAGCTCGTACGGGCCCTCTGGCTGCTGGCCGGCTCGCCGACCGGATACCCCCCCGCGCCCTGGAGCGACCTCCCCGACCGCCTGCGCCAAGCGTCAGCCTGGGCTCACGCCACCACCGCGATAGCGGGGACCCGCGACGGACGGCTTCGCCCCCTCGACGCCCTCGACCGCGGCACCCTCGCCCAGACCCTCGCCCCAGCTGACGTCGACGGCCTGCCACAGCCGTCGGCGCCGGAGACCTGGACAGCACCTCCACCTGAGGTACACGTCCTCGCGGTGTCCGGAGATCCCATCCTCGTGGCCCCACGCTGAGGCCGGCCCGCTACCGGTTTCCCGATGCGAGCCTCGCTCGCTTCAATCTGCGGCTGTAGCACCAGGCCCGCACTGGCCGGGCACGGGCCAACCTGCGGGAGGAGCGAGCGTCTGGCTGCCTCAGGCGTCTCGGGTACGCAGGTCAGGTAGATGCGGCTCCCGTGATCTCGACAACAAGGTGGGGGCCACTGCTCGCGCTCGCGGCACTCGTTCGCGACGGAGCACCTGGACTCGTTTAGTGGCCCCGTGCTGGTCATTGCCGGCGACCAGGACCCCGCCGCGGCGATGGGTGCCCTCGCCACTGGCGGGGCGTCCGTGGACCTGACCCTCTACGAGGGCGCCCGCCACGAGCTCCTGAACGAGACCAACCGCGACGAGGTCACCGCCGACACCATCCGGTGGCTCTCGACCAGGCACTGAGCTGCTTCCGGCCCGGCCCTCGCCCGGGCCGAGGCCGGGATCGCCATCGGAGCCGGGACCGACGTGGCCATCGACCTGCGGCCACCCGAGGCCGAATGACACCCGCCCTCATCTCGAGCAACCCTCCTTCGACCGGCGAGACCCTGGACTAGCGGCATCAGGACGATCCGGTGAGGAGCTCCTCCAGGTAGAACCGGACCTTGGCCTCGATCGGGCGGCCCGGGTAGTAGCGCTCGAGGAGATCCAGACCCTCGTCAACAGTCGTGAAGCCACACAGCCCGTAGAGCAGGACGATGTCCTCCTCGTCCCGACTCACCCTGCTCGCCAGGAGTTTGGTGGCCAACAGGTACGCCGGTGAGCCAGCGGACACGCTGAGGCACTCACCTTCGTAGACGACGGGCTTGGCCCCGTGGTCCGGGCCCGGCAGGAAGCCCTTCGCCCCGTCGTTCAGCCAGTCCTCGTCGATGTCGTCGTGCCGCGCGGCTACTCGGTGCGCGGCGTCACGCACCTCCTTCGCCGGGTGCCAGATGCCGTCGACGTCCTGGGTCGATGGACGGGCGTCGTACGCGACCGCCATCGCCGCACCGCCGACGATGAACACATCGCCGCGGGTACCGGCCGCGGCCAGCTCCTCGTCGAGCTCGGCGAAGAGCTCGAGGATCCGCTCGCGGCTCAGCATCGGACGGTCACCGGTTGATCAACGACTCGCGGTGGAGGAACACGCCTCGGCGCTGCAGCGACACGGGAGTCCCTGCGAACTCCCAGGCGCGCATCGACACCATCGGCGTGACCCACCACCCTCGGTCGAGGAACCGCGACGGCGCCTCTGTCCAGCCCGGTGCCGCCATGCCGCCGCGGACGGCCAGCCACTCGGCGAACCCACCGAGGAACGCATCCCACTCGACCGCCCCAACCGGCGGAGGCTCCGCCATGAGCATCCGCCCTCGGGAAGCGGTCGACGCCGAATCGAACCGGCTGACCAACTCGGCAGCACGACGCACGACCGAGAGGCCCTGCTGGTCGCTGAGCTCACGGCGAAGGACCATGCTCAGCCCCAACACGCTCCCCGCCGATTCCGGACGAGCGTCGAGACGGAGCCGGTGACCCGTCGCCGAGACGATCCGCTCCAGGGTGTCGACCGTCGGATGGAGCTCCCCACGCTCGGTCCGGTGGATCGTGCTGACCGCGAGCTCGGACGCGGCGGCGAGCTCGCGCAGCGAAAGACCTGCGTCGAGCCGCAGTTCCTTGACGAGCTCGGACACGTTCACAGTTGTAAGCGTATACGCTTACAACGACCGGCTCAGCGGTCGACGGTCGAGGCCACGTGCATGTGCCCACGATGCGCTTCCTAACGACCGACCGAGAGGGCCAGAGGTCCTATCTCGCCAGACGGGACGAAATGAGGTTTTCGTGCATTCCAACCGGGTTCGTTTCGTCTTTCGCAAGGCCTTCAAGGGTTCTCGCAACCGTCGAAGGCGCTCCGGTTACGCCGAACCGATGTTCTTCACTCGGAGAACTGCCGGCCCCTCAATCGCCCTCAGCGAGATGGGCGTGTCGCGAACTCTTACGAGCACGTACGGAAATCCCGGTCGTGCTCGCCGGACTTCCCCCGTCCTCGATGAACCCGCCGGCCCGAAAGTTTCTCGAGACGCTCGGTGGTCTCCTCGACCACCTCACCATGTTCCTCGAGTCCATCGGCTTCCAGCCCACCCACTGAGCATGGACCAGACGCCGTGACCCTGCTCAGGCCCTACTTCGACGTGCCCAGCTGACACTCGTTCCTGCGGAGGACCGCTGTATCGCCCCGGTGTGCATCCTCACGACCGTCGTCGGCATCAGCCCAGGATCGAGCCTTGTGTACAGCTACCGCACCGAGGAGAGCTCCCACCTCGGAGCCCTGGCGTGAGCTACTGTGCACAAGTCATTGGATGAGGCGTTCAGGCAGTTTGAGCGGTTTCTTGGCGACCTTCACGACTGGAAGCTGCCGCTGCTGCACGACCGGGGAGGGTCAACAGTGCAGATCAAGATCGTCATCGTCACCGGCGCGCAGCCACAGGACTCGGCGCCGCGGTCCTCACCCCCGGCGTCGGCTCAGGTGCCATCGAAGGTCACATCCAGGCCGACACCCTCGAACCCGCCGAGCTCACAGGTGGACGATCCGTACCTTGCCGACGGGCTCGACTTCTCGGAGTAGGAGGACTAACACCCCCTCCCTACCGTTGGCCCATGACCGCTGCTGGGAGCGCTGGTCGCCGACAGAACAGGTAGACACATCTGTCTACGCGCGGCCCTCGGCCCTCGTCCCTCGTCCTCGTGGGGCCGGTCGACAACTACCGGGGACAGGGATCGCGGATAGGCCTTGGAACGCGAAGGGGCCGATTCTGGAACGCGAGGCCGATCCAGGGGCTGCCTGTCAGCCCGTTGCGCAGTCAGCCCCAGAAAATCCCAGTGGGGTCGCGTTCGATCTCCTCCAGCAGGGTGTCGATCGACCCTGGGGCGAGATCCTCGTACCGGTGGAACTTGCCGTTCCGGTCGGGCCAGTAGAGCGACCAGTTCCTGGCCTCGGGGTCGTACTTCAGTCGGGCGACCATGAGGTCGAGCCAGTCGTCGATGAACAGCTCGTGCTGCAGGATCGTCACCGTCCGGCCGCGGACCGTCGCCTCGATGCGGACCTGGTCCCGGACGTGGTCGGGGCTCTTGTCGTCGCAGTAGGCCTTGATCAGCCCGAGATCGTCCTCAGGCAGCGGTGTCCCGCGACGCGTCTTCGAGGACCGTGGCAAAGGACGCGCAGCGGGGCGGGTTCGAGACCGCAACCACTCGGCGAACCATGCTTCGTCGACGTCTCCGGCCGCGACCCCCAACATCGCCGCCTCGGCATCGCCGACCTCGGGCGGGTCCGGCTCCCAGACGACGCCGTTGAGATCCAGGAACAGGACCAGCGATGCCCATGCCGCCCTCTTGTTGCCATCCGGCAGCGGGTGGTTCCACGCCAGTCGGCAGGTCAGCACCGCGGCCTTGTCGACGAGGTCCGGATAGAAGTCCTCGTCCTCGAAGCCGGCAGCGGGCGCGTGAAGCGCAGAGTCGGCGAGGTCGATCCGGGACGCTTTGGTCAAGAGCGGCGCATCCACGCCGGTGACCTGCTCCGCCAGCCAGAAGTACTCGGCCAGGGAGATGTACCGGGTCACTGGGCGAGACGGTCCAGTAGCTCCTTGTCCCGCTCGAGCAGCTTCTTGGCTCGGGCCGTGAAGTCATCGTCGCCGCGGACGCGGTCGATCTCGGCCGACAGGGAGTCGACGATGAGCGCGTTGAGGCTGGTCCCCCTCACCCGGGCCACCGCCTCGGCTTCTTCGGCGAGTTCCTCAGGGAGCCGCACGGTCGTCTGTCGTGTCATGACATCATGATACCACGATAGGTAGTCCCAAGGTCCGGTACGGTGAGCAAAGGTCGGACTTCAGGCCCTCGGCCCTCGGCCCTCGTAGCTCAGGGGATAGAGCATCGGTTTCCTAAACCGTGTGTCGCAGGTTCGAATCCTGCCGAGGGCGCTGCGTGAACCGGCACTGGATTCCTGCCCTCCAGCGTGGGAATCCGGGGCCGGTACGGCGGATGGTCAGCCTCACCGGGCCCTCCGGCGCCTGGACCGGGCCCACACCGACACGCCGACGGAGCGCAGGGACGACCGGCTGGTGTCAGCGTGAGGGCTCAGGTCCCGCAGAAGGTCCGGTAGCGGCCGAACTCGGCGGGGGCCGGCTCGACGTAGCGCTCCAGCCCGGGCCGCTCGTCGAACGGGTGGGCGAGGACGTCCAGCAGGCGGCGGAAGGGCTCGAGGTCGTCCTCATAGGCCGCGGCCAGGGCCTCCTCGACGAGGTGGTTCCGGGGGATGTAGACGGGGTTGGCCCGCCGCATCGCGTCGCCGACCTCGTCGAGTTCCCGACCCTCGGCGGTCAGCCGGGCCTGCCACCGGGTCGACCAGGCCTCGAAGGCCTCGGGGTCGGCGAAGATGCCCCCGGGCCTGCATCGCCGGCAGGCGATGACGACAGGGACCGGAAGAACGTCGTGAAGTCGACCTGCTGGGCGTGCAGGAGCTCCAGCAGGTCCTCGATCAGCGCCTCATCACCCTCGGCGGCGCCCCCGAGGCCGAGCTTGGCCCGGTAGCCATCGACCCGGTGCCGCTCGTAGCGCTCGGGGAACGAGTGCAACACGTCGGTGGCGACGGCCACCGCGGCCTCCTCCTCGTCGGCCAGGAGGGGCAGGAGGGTCTCGGCGAACCGGGCCAGGTTCCACTGGGCGATCGCGGGCTGGTTCCCGTAGGCGTAGCGACCGCCGTGGTCGATGGAGCTGAACACGGTGGCCGGGTCGTAGGCGTCCATGAACGCGCAGGGGCCGTAGTCGATCGTCTCGCCCGAGATCGTCGTGTTGTCGGTGTTCATGACGCCGTGGATGAAGCCCACGAGCATCCAGCGGGCGATCAGGTCGGCCTGGGCCTCCACGACTCTCTCGAGGAGGGCCAGGTAGGGGTTCGGCGCGTCGAGGGCCTCGGGCTGGTGACGGGCGATGGCATGGTCGGCCAGGCGCCGGACGAGGTCGGTGCCGCCGTGGGCCGCGGCGTACTGGAAGGTGCCGACCCGCAGGTGGCTGGCGGCGACCCGGGTCAGGACCGCACCGGGCTCCATCGTCTCCCGGGCGACCTTCCCGCCGGTGGCCACGACCGCCAGGGCCCGGGTGGTGGGGATGCCGAGGGCGTGGACGGCTTCGGCGATCAGGTACTCACGCAGCATCGGCCCGAGGGCGGCCAGGCCGTCACCGCCCCGCGAGAACGGCGTGGGGCCGGACCCCTTCAGGTGGATGTCCCGACGCCCGCCGTGGACGTCCAGCACCTCACCGACCAGCAGTGCCCGGCCGTCGCCGAGGCTCGGGTTGTACCCGCCGAACTGGTGGCCGGCGTAGGCCTGGGCCACCGGCACGGCGCTCTCCGGTAGGTCGGTGCCGACCAGGAAGGCGGCGCCCTCCGGGGACGCCAGTCGGGCGGAGTCGATGCCCAGCTCAGCGGCCAGGGCCTCGTTGAGGACGAGGAGGCGCGGCGCGGGCGCCGTGGCCGCCTGCCACGGCCGGTAGAGGCCCTCGAGGTCCCGGACGAAGGTGTCCTCGAGGGTGAGCAGCGGGGCGGACACAGTCATCAGCTCCGTGTCTACCTCCCCGATCCGAAATTGCGTCGATTGGTCACGCCTGGCGTGACCAACTCACGCAATTTCGGTGTGTGGCCGGGATCTGCCGACCCGGCCGCGCTCAGCCGGCGAGGAGGTCGGTGATCTCGTCACGGAGGTCGAGGAAGCGGAGGTCCCGGGTGACCGCGGGGCCCCGGTGCTCCCCGAAGGGGACCTCGATCTCCTCGGCCACCCGACCGGGCCGGGCCGACAGCACATAGACCCGCTGGGACAGGTAGACGGCCTCGGCGACGTCGTGGGTGACCATGAGGATCGTGGCGCCGGTCCGGCTGCGGACGCTGAGGAGGAAGTCCTGCATCGACCGCTTGGTCTCGGCGTCGAGGGCGCCGAAGGGCTCGTCGAGCAGGAGCACGTCGGGCTCGGGGGCCAGGGCCCGGGCGATGGCGACCCGCTGGCGCATGCCGCCCGACAGCTGCCCGGGCCGGGCGTCGGCGAACTCGCCCAGGCCCATGATCCCGACGAGCTCGTCGACCCGCTCCCGGCGGCGGTCCGCCGACCAGCCCCCGCACTCCAGGCCGAAGGCGATGTTGTCGACCACCGACTTCCACGGGAACAGGGTGTAGGTCTGGAAGACCATCCCGCGGTCGGGACCGGGCCCGATCGACGAGGTCGCCGTCGACCCGCACCTCCCCCGCGGTCGGCGTGTCCAGGCCGCCGACGATGTTGAGCAGCGTCGACTTCCCGCACCCCGAGGTCCCGACGATGCACACCAGCTCGCCGTCGGCCACGTGGAGATCGATGTCGGCCAGGGCCGCCACCTCGCCCTTGCGGGTGGCGAAGGTCTTGTTGACGCCGACGACCGACAGGCCCCGTCTTCATGCCGTCGCCCAGGGTGCGGTCCGGCGGCGCAGGGCGCGGAGGGCCAGGTCGCTGACGATGCCGATCAGGCCGAACACGATCAGGACGGCGAACATCGTGTCGACGTTGCGGAACCGCTGGGCCCGCACGACCCGGAAGGCCAGCCCCTCCTCGGCCGCCAGCAGCTCGGCCACGACGAGCATCAGCCACGCCGCGGCCAGGTTGATCCGGGCCACGTCGATGATCCCCGGGTACGAGTGGGGCAGGACCACCCGGCGCAGCACGGTCAGGCGGCCGGCCCCCAGGGTGTACGACGCGTTGACCAGGTCCTGGGGCACGGCCCGGGCCACGTCGGCGATCATCAGGATGTTGAAGAACACCGTGCCCATCACGATCAGGGCGATCTTGGGCGACTCGTCGATCCCGAGCCAGAGCAGGAACAGCGGCGTCAGCGCGCTGGCCGGGATGTAGCGCAGGAACCCGATCTGGGGCTCCAGGAACGCCTCCACCGAGCGGAAGCTGGCCAGGAGGATGCCGATCACGATGCCGATGGCCATGCTGATCCCGTAGCCGATCCCGATGCGCTGGAGGCTGGCGGTGAGGTCGGCCCGCAGGTCGCCGCTCTGCTGCAGCTCGACCAACGCCTGCCACGTCTCGATCGGCGTGGGGACGAGGAACGAGCCCGACGACAGGACGGTCGCCGCCAGCTGCCAGAAGGCCAGCAGGCTGAGCATGCCGACCACGCCCAGCACGATCCGCATCCGCCCGGAGATGTCACCCCGCAGGCGCAACAGGGCCCGCTGGCGGGTCCCGCGCTCGCCACCGACGTCGGGCACCGCGACGACCTCGGTCGACGAGGGCGGCGATGCGACCGTCGGGGCGTCGGCTTCCGCGCCGACCCCAGCACCCCGTGCGGCGGCCATCGTCTGGAGGGGCGGGCCGATCACGGGTTCCGTTCGACGTAGTCCGCGGTGAAGCCGGCGTCGAAGAGGCCCTCCAGCGGTGCCTCCTCCTCGGTGAGGCCGGACTCGACGAGGAACGGGTTGATCAGCTCCGCCGTGTAGATGAGCGACGTCGGCTCCTCGGAGTCCTCGAATGCCGCGAGGGCCTCCTCGGCGGTGAAGATCGTCGTGCCCTCGGCCAGCTCGCTGTACTCCTCGGGCGACAGCTCGGCGGCGGCGGCCAGGATCTCGAGCGCCTCCTCGGGGTTGGCCTCGATGTAGTCGAGGGTGGCGTACCAGCTGTCGACCAGGGCCTGCACGTCACCGGGACGCTCGGCGATGAGGTCGGGGCTGACCACGATGTGGTCCGGGATGGTCCCCGGGAAGTCGGCGCTGCTGAAGACGACGTGGCTGCCCGGGCGCTCCAGGGCCTGCAGGGTGAACGGGGCGAACACGCCGACACAGTCGAACTCCCCGTCGGCGAAGCCCGCCGCGGCGGCGTCGGTGAGCACGCCCCGGAACTCGATGTCGTCCTCGGTCAGGCCGACCGAGGCCAGGCCCTGGAGGAGCAGGAAGTGGTCCACGACGCCGGGCTCGGCGGCGATGGTCAGCCCCTCGAGGTCCTCGATGTCGTCCCCGACCGACTCGTCACAGATGATGGCGTCGTTGCCCGTCGAGTTGTCGTTGACCACCACGATGGTCTGCTCGGCCCCGGCGGCGACCGAGAACATCGTGTCGTTGAGGGTCTGGGTGTTGCCGTCGACCTCGCCGGCCGCCATGGCGTCCAACGAGCCCAGGTAGTCGGCGAAGAACCGCAGCTCCACGTCGAGGCCGTTCTCCTCGAAGAGGCCGGCCTCCTCGGCCACGGCGAGGGGGAACCAGCCCGGCCAGGCCGAGTACCCGAGGGTCAGGGTCTCCCCGCTGGGCTCGGCCGCGCCCGTGGTGTCCCCGGTGCTGTCGGCATCGCTGCCGGAGCTGTCATCGGCACTGTCGTCCCCGCAGGCGGCGAGCCCCGCGGTGAGGAGGAGGACGGCGAAGAGGGCGAGGACACGACGGAGGTGGGAACGAGCCATCCGCCGAACCTAGAGGTCGACCGTTCCCATCGAATGTCCATCGAAATTCCAGGGCGAGAACAGTTTCTGCCCAAAATCTGACACGGTCGGGGCCAGTACGGTGCGACGCGATGGACCCCGCGACGACCGGTGCGGCCACCCCGCCGACGCGGCCCCGGGGCCGGCCCCGCACGAAGGCGAACCCGGCGGCGACCGACCCCCGGGGCGACATCGTCGCCGCCGCCTCGCGGCTCTTCGCGGGCAAGGGCGTGGAGGCGGTGACCATGGCCGAGATCGCCGAGGCGGCGGGGCTCCAGCAGTCGTCCATCTACTACTGGTTCGGCTCCAAGGCCGACATCCTGGCCAGCATCCTCGAGTCGGTGAACCGGGTGCCGCTCGCCATCGTGGAGCGGGCCCTGGACGCCGAGGGCCCGGTGGCCGACCGCCTCCACCGCCTGCTGCGGGAGGACGTGCTCACCCTGTGCGGCTTTCCCTTCGACATCAACGAGATCCACCGCCTGGCCACCCGTCAACCCGAGGCCTTCACCGGCTACTGGGAGGAACGCCGGCGTCTGGATGCCGACCTCGAGCGCCTGGTCGCCGAGGGCGTGGCCAACGGCGAGCTGCGTCCGGTCGACCCCGGCCTCACGGCTCGGATGCTGCTGGCCACCGACGAGGCCACCCAGAACCTGTTGCGGACCGTCGGCGACGGGACGCCCTACCGGCCCGAGGACCTCGCCGACCACGTGGCCGACACCGCGCTCCGGGCCCTGCTGACCCGACCGTCCCGGCTCGACGCCATCCGGCGGCGGGCGACGGGCTGAGGCCGACCCTCAGCCGAGCTCGCCCGAGGCCACCCAGGCCTCCCGCTCGGCCCCGAACGCGGCCCGCTGGCGATCCCGGAAACCGTCGATGTCCGCCGCGTTGTCGGTCAGGAACCGCTGGTGGTCGGCGAGCCGGAACGTCGTCGACTCGATCTCGATCGCCAACTCCCCCGCCCGGGCCTGGGCCCGCTGGTCGGCCAGCTCGTCGGCGCCGACAGGGTGGAAGCGCAGTTGGTCGAAGGTCCGCAGCAGCCACGGCGTGTCGGGGTCGGCACCGGGGGTGGGCGTGTCGAGGTACCAGACGGGCACCGTGCGGCCCACCAGCTGGTAGCCCCCGGGGCCCTCCATGCCGTAGATGCAGAGGTACGCGCCTCCGATGCCCACCGCGTTCTCCGGGGTCCAGGTCCGGGCCGGGTTGTACTTGGTGGTGACGAGCCGGTGGCGGGGGTCCAGCGGCGTGGCCACCGGGGCACCCAGGTAGACGTCGCCGAGCCCGAGGACCAGGTAGTCGGCGGCGAAGACGATCCGGTGCACGTCCACCACCGAGTCGAGGCCGTTGATGCGGCGGATGAACTCCAGGTTCGACGGGCACCAGGGCGCGTCGTCCCGCACCACCTCCATGTAGCGACGGACCGCCTCGAGGGCGCCGGGGTCCTCCCAGGACAGCGGCAGGTGGACGATGCGGCCCGGGACGACCAGCTGATCGGTCGGCGGCAGGTCGGCCTCGGCCCGACGGGCCAGGTCCAGGACCTCCGCGGTGCTGAGGGCGAGGGGGTCGTGCTGGACGAGCAGCGACCGAATCCCCGCCGTGACATCGATCAGCTCCTCACCGAGGTGGCGGAACAGGCGCTGCTCCAACGCGTGGACCCGGGCCCGCAACCCCAGATCGAGGACCATGGCGCCGTACTCGATCAACAGGAACGCGTCGCCCGCCCGCCGGTAGGTGACCCGGATCGGGCCGTCGGGGCCACCGTCGCGCTCGTCGACTGCCAGCACGCCGCCGTCGGGGTCACGGCGGGCCGACAGCCCGGGAGCCCGGCGTGAGGGTCGGAGGCGATCGACGACGTCACGGTGATGACGCCCGAACGCCGCCGCCTGCCCGCCGTCGACGGGCACGAAGGTCACCTCGTCGCCCGGCGCCAGCTGGCCGAGCTTCCACCGCTCGGCGGCCACGACGGTGGCCGGGCAACAGAAGCCCCCGAGGCTCGGGCCGTCCGGGCCGAGCAGGACCGGCGTGTCCCCCGTGAAGTCCACCGTGCCGAACGTGTACCCCGTGTCGTGGATGTTGGACGGGTGCAGGCCGGCGTCACCGCCGTCGGGCCGGGCCCACTCCGGCTTCGGTCCGTCGAGGCGGATCCCCGTGCGGGCGCAGTGGGACTGGACCCGCCAGGTGGCGGCGAAGAAGGCGTCGATGTCGGCGGGTCGGAAGAAGGTGGGGGCGCCGTGAGGGCCCTCGAGGACGCCGAGGCGCCAGTGGTTCCCGATCGCCGGCCACGCGCCGGGTGGCACGGGTGACGGCACCCGGGCCGACACGAGGTCCCCGACGGCCAGGGTGTCCCCACCGGCGAGCGTCCGGCCCTCGTGGCCGCCGAAGACCCCGAGGGTGAACGTGCCCCGGCTGCCCAGGACCTGCGGGACCTCGATCCCACCGCGCACGTTCACATAGGTGCGCAGCCCCCCGCCCTGGAGGCGGCCGAGGGTCAGGACCGCGCCGGCGGGCACCTCGAAGGGCTGCCAGTACGGGACGGGCCGACCGTCGAGGTCCGCGGTCATCCGGGCGCCGGTGAGGCACACGAAGGTGCGCCCCGTGAACCGGAGGGTCGGGCCGCTGGCGGTGCACTCCAGCCCCGCGGCATCCGGGCGGTTGCCCACGGCGCGGTTGCCGAGGCGGAACGAGAGGTCGTCCATGGCGCCGCTCGGCGGCACCCCCACCATCCAGTACCCGAGCCGTCCGGGGTGGTCCTGGACCGTCGTGAAGCTCCCCCCGTCCACCACCTCGATGGGGCCGAGTCCGGTGCGGGACAGTACCTCGGCGGTCGCGCTCAGGACGCCAGCCACCCTCGCCACCCACCGTGGACCGTGATGTCCTCCGCGCCCTCGACGGCGAAGCCCTCGCAGACGAAGCCGGCGACCTCGGTGCCGTCGACCAGCTCCACGGTGCCGATGGCCAGCGGGGGTGGGACCTCGGCCACGAAGCTGCCGAAGGCGGCCGGGGTGAGCTCCCACACCTCGACCTCGAGGGCGGCGCCGCCGTCGGGCACCCGGAGGACGCCCGGCTTCGGCGGCGTGGTGTCGAGCCGCACCATGCGGTAACAGGCGGCCGTCGTGGTGCGCTCGAGGAGCCGGGCGCCCCGGGTGGTCAGCTGGTGGTTCAGCGGTTGGCCCTCGAGGTGGGCACCGGCGACGGCCAGGGCGATCGGCCCGTCGTGGGCCTCCGCGACGGGTGCCGGCGGGGCCAGGTCCACGATGGTCGCGGCCGCCTTCCACACCGCCCGGTCGCTCCAGGCCGGGCCCAAGACGCTGATCCCGAAGGGCAACCCGCCCCGCAGGGTGCCGACCGGGACCGCGGCAGCACACCAGTCGAGGACGTTGCACCCGTTGGTGAAGCGGCCGAGCGCGACGTTGGTGCCGACGGGGTCGGCGGCCACCTCGGCCAGGGTCGGCTGGTGCGGGGCGGTGGGCAGCACCAGGGCGTCGACGACGGACCACAGGTCTTCGGCCTGACGCCGCAGGGACGCGAGGCGGTCCAGGTCCGCGGCCAAGGCCGACGCCGACAGGGCCCCCGCCGCCCGGATGATCCCCCCGACCACGGGATCCACGTCGTCGGGATGGGCGTCGACGAAGGCCCCGACTGCGGCGTGGCGCTCGGCCACCAGCGCCCCCCCGTAGAGGAGGTCGCCGGCGGCCAGGTACACCTCGAGGTCGACCTCGACGGCGTCGAAGGGCAACTGGAAGAAGGCCTCGACCACCGCCGGCGAGCACCACCGGGCCAACACCTCGGTCGTCGGCACGCCCAGGCGGAGGACCCGACGGGGCGCCTCGCTCGGCCGGCGGCGGCTCCAAGGGTCCTCGGGGTCGAAGCCGGCCGCGATCTCCACGGCGGCCGCGGCGCCCGCGACGTCCCGGGCGAGCACCGACACACAGTCGAGCGACCGGCAGGCGGGGACCACCCCCCGGGTCGACAGCCAGCCCCGGGTCGGCTTCAGCCCGACGATGCCGCAGAAGGCGGCGGGCACCCGGCCGGAGCCGGCGGTGTCGGTGCCCAGTGCCAGGTCCACCTCCCCGGTGGCCACCGCTACCGCCGAGCCGCTGGAGGACCCGCCGCTCACCCGGTCCGGCACCAGCGGGTTGACGGCCGCGCCGTAGGGGCTCCGGGTCCCGACCAGCCCGGTGGCGAACTGGTCGAGGTTGGTCTTGCCCGCCACCACCGCGCCCGCCGCGACCAGGCGGTCGACGACCGGGGCCGATTCGTCCGGCTCGTAGGCGAAGGCCGGGCACCCGGCCGTGGTCGGCAGCCCGGCCACGTCGATGTTGTCCTTCACCGCGAGCGTCCTCCCGGCGAGGGCCAGCGCGGGATCCGTGGCCTCGGCCTCCGCCTGTACCGCGGCGACCGGGCGTCGGCTGATCCAGGTCGTCATGCGCCCTCCGGCACGGTGACCACCATCCGGACCGGCGTCGGGTCGAAGCCGTTGCAGGGGTTGTTGACCTGGGGGCAGTTCGAGACCACCACCAGCACGTCGACCTCGGCCCGCAGGTCGACCCAGAGCCCCGGCGCGGAGATGCCGTCGACGATCCCGAGCGAGCCGTCGGCCTCCACCGGGACGTTCATGAACCAGTTGATGTTCGACTGGATGTCCCGTTTGCCCATCCCCCACCGGGCGTGCTCCAGCAGGAAGTTCTCCACACAGGCGTGCTGGGGGAAGGTGTGGTGGCCGTAACGCAGGGTGTTGGACTCCTTGGAGCAGGCCCCGCCGAGGGTGTCGTGGCGCTCGCAGGACGTGCCGGTGATCGTCATCAGGGCCCGCCCCTCGGTGGAGAGCAGCTCGGTGCCCTCGACCAGGTAGACGTTGCCCTGGGCGACCATCGTGTCCGGGGCGCTGTAACGCTCGTCATGGTCGGCGGCGGCATGGAGCACGCAGTCGACCGCCTGGTTGCCCCCGAGGTCGACGATGCGCAGGGTCGCGCCGGTGGGCACGACGGTCGACCAGGGCGCCCGGGCCCGCACCACCTCGTCGAGCACCACCCGGCGCCGCTCATGTCTCAGCCCCCGCGACCACGGCCTCGGTGTTGAGGAAGGCCCGCTCCGCCTCGGGGGTCGCCGTCCGCCAGACGTCGTCGGTCGCCGCGGGCGCGCCCCGCCAGGCGGTCAGGCGCAACGGCGTCACGGTGTAGTCGGGCCGGTCGTCCAGCGGATGGGGGACGTTGACGACCGTGATCAGCAGTGGCAGCTCACACCGCAGCTCGACATGGGTGCCCGGCGGGGAGTCGGGGTCGAACAGGAAGGCGCCGTCGGGGCCGACCCGGACCCGCTTGAACAGGTTGACGTTCGGGGCGACGTCCCGGCGGCCGAGGCCGAACTTGGCCAACGACACCGCGAAGTGGTCCCGACCGTTGGGGCTCGGGCCGTCCGGCGCGCCGTCGCCGTAGCGCCGGGCGTTGGCGCGGGCGTTGGTCGTGCCACAGAGGGCGTCGTGGCGACCCGAGCTGTCGTCGGTGATCGTGGCCAGCACCCGGCCCATGTCGCTGAGCAACAGGTGGCCCGGGCCGAGGTAGGCCTGCCACTGCACCTTGACCGTGTCGGCCACGTTGAGCCGCTCCTGGGGCTGGTCGGCCCGGTGCAGGAGCACGCCGGCACAGGCGTCACCATCCCGGTCGGTCAGGCGGAGGTGGGCACCCCGGGGCAGGACCCGGGCCGCGTACCCACCCCCGGCGACGACCTCGTCCCACAGCACCTCGTCGGCCCCGACGCCCGGGGGCAGGTCCGTGGCCGCGCTGGCGGGCACGGTCGGCATGGCGTCCACGACCGTGCCGCCCATGGCCCGGGCGTGGTCGCGCGCGCCCAGCGTGGTGCTCGTCGTGGGCGTCTGCGGCTCGTCGGTCATGGGGCTCCCTCGGATTCGATGCAGTATCGAAACCCGAAGGGCCGAGGTCAACGGACGAAACCAGCTCTTCACAATCCGCCGACTCCCCGACCGATCTGAAATTGCGCCGATTGGTCACGCCAGGCGTGACCAACTCACGCAATTTCGGAAGGGGGGCTACTACTGAACGGCGGGGTCAGCGAACGGCGGGTTCTGGCACCGGAACGCCGAGGAGGCCGGCGATCTCGTCGGCGGGCACCGGCTTGGACCAGTGAAAGCCCTGGGCCAGGTCACAGCCCCGGGCGGCCAGGGCCTCGGCCTGCGCCGCGGTCTCCACGCCCTCGGCGATGGAGGCCAGGTGCAGGGAGCGGGCCAGGTCGATCATCGACGCGACGATGGCGGTGTCGATCTTGTTGGTGCCGATCCCGGCAACGAACGAGCGGTCCAGCTTGAGGGCATGGACGGGGAACCGGCGGAGGTAGAGCAGCGACGAGTACCCGGTGCCGAAGTCGTCGACGGCGAGCACGATGCCCATGGCGGCGAGTGCGTCGACGGTCTCCGCGGCACCGGAGGCGTCGTCCATGAGCATGCTCTCGGTGATCTCGAGGCAGATGGCGTCGATCGGCAGGCCGTGGCGGGTGAGGATCTCGTCGACCGAGCGCACCAGGCCGGGGGCGGCGAGCTGGCGGCCCGAGAGGTTGGCGGCGAGGGTGAGCCGGCCCCGTCCCGGCAGGGACCTCCAGGTCGCGAGGCGGGCGCAGGCCTCGTCGAGGACCCGCTCCCCCAGCTCCACGATGAGCCCGGTCTCCTCGGCCACCGGGATGAACTCCGCCGGTGGGATGGATCCGTGCTCGGGGTGCTCCCAGCGGGCCAGGGCCTCGAGGCTGACGATGTCGCCGTCGAAGGTGACCACCGGCTGGTAGGCGACCGAGATCTGATCGGCGGCGAGCGCCCGCCGCAACTCCTGCTCCAGGTCGAGGCGACGGGTGGCCCGGTGCGCCAGCGCGGCATCGAAGGACTCCAGGCGGCCGCCGCCGAGCGACTTGGCCTGGTGCATGGCGACGTCCGCGCCCCGGATGAGGGCCTCGGCCTCCTCGGTGGGGTGGCCCACGTGGGCCAGGCCGATGCTCAGGCTCACGGTCAGGCGCCGGCCGGCGATCGCGATCGGGTCGTCGAAGGCGTCGAGGATCGCCTGGCCGATCGCCTCGGCGGCGCTGGGGTCGGCGAGGTCCTCGCAGAGCACCACGAACTCGTCCCCACCGTGGCGGGCCACGGTGCAGGCCACCCCGACGGTCGACCGCAACCGGGACGCCACGGCCGCGAGCAGCGCGTCGCCGGCGGTGTGACCGAGGGTCTCGTTGACCGGCTTGAACCGGTCGATGTCGATGAAGAGGGCGGCGACCAAGGGCGAGCGCTCACCGATCCGGGCGATGGCCCGCGCCGCGCGGTCCAGCAGCAGGGTGCGGTTGGCCAGGCCCGTCACCTGGTCGATCAGGGCCCGGTCGGCCAGGTCCCGTTCCTGGGCCCGTCGTTCGGTGATGTCCCGGATGAAGCCCCGCAGCTGGCCGACCCCGTCCACCGGCACCATGACCAGGGAGAGCTCGACGGGGAAGGTGCGGCCGTCCCGGGCCTGGGCCACCAGCTCGACCCGGGGTGGCGCCACCTCGGCGTCGTCGGGATCGACCATGGCCTCGAGGCGCTCCTGGTAGAAGTCCCGGTCCTGGCGCTGGAACAGGAGGTCGACCGACAGCTGCCCGAGGGCGTCCTCGCGGGGCCAGCCAAAGAGGGTCTCGGCCATGGCGTTCCATTCGGTGACCCGGCCCCGCCCATCGATGCCCACGAAGGCATCGGGGCTGGCCTCGATCGTGTGGAGGTGCACGGCGATGGCCTCCGCCCGGCGCTGTTCGGCCCCGCGCGACTCGGTGACGTCGACCGAGGTGCCCCGCAGGGCCACCGGCCGGCCGTCGGCGTCGCCGATGACACGACCCTGGCTGCGGACCCACGCCACTTCACCCTCGCGGACGATGCGGAACTCCAGCGCGAAGGGCTCACCGACGGCATACCGGAGCTCTCGGAACAGGTGGCGGTCCTCGGGGACCACGAGGTCCAGCAGGTCCCGCAGGGTCGGGTTGGCGTCGAGGTCGCGGTAGCCGAAGACCGCCCGGAGGTTGTCCGACAGCGTGTACTCGCCCGTCGCCATGTCGAGCTCCCAGGCGGCCAGGCCTCCGGCGTCCAACGCCATGGCCAGCCACTCCCGCTGGCGCCGAAGGTCCTCGAGCAGGGCCCGATCCTTCCGGGGCGCGCCGTCGAGGGGCGGAGTGGGGCCCACCCGTGCGGCAGCCGGGGCGCGTGACGCGGGGACGTGCACCCTTCTCTGTCGGCGGCAGTCGCCCGGTCCTTACCGAAGTGACACCCCATGACGCTGGGTGAACCGTCGCGGGACGGCCGCCGGTTCCGGGCCCCGACCGGGCACCTGACAGGATCTGACGATGGCCGATCGGATGAACGAGCTGGGCTTCTACGCGCTGGCGGGGGCGCCCCAGTCGCCGGCCGAGCTGCTCGACGAGGTGCGGGACGGCGAGGCCATGGGTCTCGGAACGGCCTTCATCTCCGAGCGCTACAACATCAAGGAGGCGGTGACCCTCTCCGGGGCGGCCGCCGCGGTGAGCAGCGAGATCCAGATCGCCACCGCCGCGACCAACCACAACACCCGCCACCCGATGGTCACCGCGTCCTACGCCACGACCATGGCCCGCCTCACCGACGGTCGCTTCACCCTCGGCATCGGCCGGGGCATCGCCCCGCTCCAGGACGTCTACGGGATCCCCCGGGTCACGACCGCGCAGATGGAGGACTTCGCCGGGCTGATGCGTCGCCTCTGGCACGGCGAGGTCGTCTTCGGCCACGACGGCCCGGCGGGATCCTGGCCCGTCCTCTCCCTCGGATCGGAGTTCGACGAGGACATCCCGCTGCTGCTCACCGCCTTCGGGCCCCAGTCCCTGGCGCTGGGCGGCCGGGCCTTCGACGACGTCGTCCTGCACACGTTCTTCACCGACGAGACCCTGGAACGGTGCGTGCGCACCGTGAAGGAGGCGGCCGAGCAGGCGGGCCGGGACCCGGCGTCGGTCACGGTCTGGTCGTGCCTCGCCACCGTCGGCGACCACCTCCCCGAGGACCTGCGGCTGCGCAAGACCGTGGGACGGATGGCCACCTACCTCCAGGGCTACGGCGACCTGATGGTGCGCACCAACGACTGGGACCCGGCTCCACTGGAGGCCTTCCGGGCCGACGCCATGGTCGCCACGTTCGCGGGCGGGATCGACCAGAAGGCCACGACCGAGCAGTTGGAGCACATCGCCACGCTGATCCCCGACGAGTGGCTGGCCCCCGCCGCGACCGGGTCGCCCGAGCAGTGCGTGGCCACCGTGCAGCGCCAGTTCGACCTCGGCGCCGACGCCGTGATCCTCCACGGGGCCACCCCGACCGAGCTGACCCCCGTGGTCGACGCCTACCGGGCGGGTCGGTGACCGACCGCGTCGAGCCGGTCGACCGACCCGAGGACCTCACCCCGGCGTGGCTGACCGCGGCCCTGCGTCAGGGGGGCCACGAGGTCACGGTCTCGGCCGCGGAGACCGAGCCGATCGGCAACGGCCAGGTCGGCGCCAACTACCGCGTGCACCTACAGGGCGACGGTCCCCTGCCGCCGACCCTCGTGGCCAAGATGGGTGCCGGCGACGACCGGTCGATGGTGTCGAACGGCTATCGAAACGAGGTCAACTTCTACCTCGATCTCGCGCCCACCGTGGCGGTGGCGACGCCGGGCTGCTGGTTCGGGACGATGGCCGACGACGCCACCACCTTCACGCTGCTGCTCGACGATCTGGCCCCGGCTGAGCCCGGCGACCAGGTCGCCGGGTGCTCGCCCGCCGAAGCCGAGGCGGCTGCGGTCAACCTGGCCGGGCTGCACGGCCCCCGCTGGTGCGACGAGACGCTCTTCGACCACCCCGGGCTCAACCGCGTCGGTGAAGACGACGCGGCCTTCCTCGGCGGCGTGTTCGCGTCGGCGGTGGACATCTTCGTCGACCGCTACCGGGCCGAGGTCGCCGGAGACGGCGAGCGCGTCCTCCGCCGGTTCGCCGACGCCGTGCCGACCTGGATCACGGCCCGATCCGAGCGCTTCGCCCTCGGCCACGGCGACTACCGGCTCGACAACCTGCTGTTCGACCCGTCGGGCCGTGTCCACGCCGTGGACTGGCAGACGCTGTCGGTCGGCCAGCCCGGCCGGGACCTGGCGTACTTCTGCGGGACGAGCCTCGAGGTCCAGGACCGCCGCGACCACGAGCGGGCCATCGTCGCGGCCTACCGGGAGGCCCTGCTGGACCATGGCGTGGACGGCACCGACTACCCGGAGACGACCGCCTTCGGGGACTACCGCCTCGGCGTCCTGCAGTGCCCGCTCATCACCGTGCTCGGCGTGGCCTACGCCACCGCCGGTCGGTCCGAGCGGGCCGACGCCATGTTCATGACCATGTTCCGGCGCAGCCTTGCCGCGATCGAGGACCTGGACCCGTTCGCCCTGCTCTGAGCCAAGAGAAGGCTAAGTCCTGCCCAAGTCCGGCCCCGGAGGACCTTTGGTCCTGTCCACGAGGCGAACCGGAGCGCAGGGTGCCGGACATGGAACTCGAATCGCTGTTCGGCCTCCCGGCCCATCCCCTGCTCGTCCACGCCGCCGTCGTTCTGGTGCCCCTGGCCGCCATCGGCACCATCGCCATCGCGGTGTGGGGCGCGGCGCGGCGCCGCATCGGGTGGATCGTGGTCGTCCTCGGCTTCTCCGCCTTCACCTTCGCCCTGCTCGCCCAGTCGAGCGGCGAACCACTCGAGGAGCAGGTCGACGAGAACGAACTGGTCGAGGAGCACGCTGAGGCGGGCGAGAACATGCCCTGGCTGGCCCTCCCGATTCCCATCCTCGCGACCGGGGTGATGGTCCTGGACCGCAAGCGTCTGAAGGACGAGGCCGCGGGCGTGGCCCAGCCGGCGTGGATGGGTCCCGCCGTCATCGTGGTGTCCGCCGCGGCCGTGCTCGCCTCGCTGGTGGGCACCGTCAAGATCGCTCAGGTCGGCCACTCCGGGGCCAAGGCCACCTGGGAGGACGTCGGTGAGGGCGGTGAGGGCGGCGAGTCGGGCGAGGGCATCGAGCGGCCGGACCGGGACGACGACGACGACTGAGGTCGCCGCCGCTCAGCGGGCGGGGACCGGGGGCAGGTGGACGACGGCGTCGAGGCCACCGCCGGGGCCGGCGAGCAGGTCCACGTGACCGCCGTCGGCCAGCACCAGCTTCTGCACGATGGCCAGGCCCAGGCCGCTCGACCCCGTGCCCTCGGGACCCTGCCAGAAGCGGTCGAAGGCCCGCTCCCGTTGGTCGGCCGTCATGCCCAGGCCCTCATCGGTGACGTGGAGCGCCGGACCCGTCGGCGTGGCCACCACGCCGAGGCGGACGGTCGACCCCGTCGGCGCCACCTCGAGGGCGTTGTCGAGGAGGTTGTCCAGCACCTGACTGACCCGATCGGGCGTGGCAAAGCCCTGGAGGGCCGGACCGGTGTCGACCACCAGGTCGACCCCCCGCTCGTCGGCGACCGGGAGCCATATCTCCCGCCGTTCCTCGAGCACCGCCAGGAGGTCGAGCGCGGTGGCCGTAGCGGTCGAGGCCGCCTTGTCGGCGCGGGCCAGGGTGAGGAGCCCGTCCACCAGCCGGGACATCCGATCGCTCTCGTCGAGGGCGGCGGCCAGTTCGGCGGCCGCGGGGGGCACGGCATCGGCCTCGAGGTTCTCCAGCCGCAGGCGGAGCGCGGTGAGGGGCGTGCGGAGTTGGTGGGAGGCATCGGCTACGAACGTGTCCTGGGCCCCGATCAGCTCCTCCAGCCGCCGTGAGGTGTCGTTGAAGGCCCGGGCCAGGGCCCGGACCTCCGGCGGGCCGTGGTCGTCGGGGGCATGCGCACTCAGGTCCCCGCCACCGAGGGCCGTGGCGGCGGCCTGCAGCTCGCGGAACGGCCGCGTGACCGACCGGGCCAGGGCCACGGCGATGACGCCCGCGGCGGCGAGCGACACCGCGGCGACGGCACCGAGGGTGAGCCAGACCCGGGCCACCCGCCCGTCGACCTCGTCGGTCGGAAAGGTCAGTCGCACCGCGCCGTGCACGTCGCCACCTGAGGCCACAGGGACCGCCACATAGAGCAGGTCGGTGTCGAGGGTCGCGGACCGGCGGACGCCGGACGCCAGCCGGCCGTCGAGCGCATCGGCGATCTCGGGACGGTCCCGATAGTCCTCGGCCCCCTCGACGGGATCGGAGTCGGCCAGCAGGTCGCCCTCGGCGTCCACGATGACGACCCGCGCCCTGGTCCGGCCCGCGTAGCTGTCGGCGACGGCCTGGAGGTCCTCGTCGGCGAGGCCCTCCAGCGTGTCCTCCGCGAACGAGCCGATCACGCGGGCATCCCGCTCCAGGTCCAGGGTCAGGCGGTCGCGCTCCCGGTTGGACGCGCTGATGCCCAGGGGCACCACCAGGATCAACAGGATGAAGACCGTGAGGGCGAGGAACGCCAGGACGAAGCGCCGGGTCACGGTCCCTCAGCCCGGCTCGGCCGTGCGGAAGCCGACTCCCCGGACCGTCTCGATCAGGTTCGGATCGCCGAGCTTCCGACGCAGGGTGGCGATGTGCACGTCGAGGGTCTTGGTGGGGCCGTACCAGTGGGCGTCCCAGACCGACTCCATGATCTCGTCCCGGGTGCGGATCGCCCCGGGCTCCTCCATGAGCAGTGCCAAGAGGTCGAACTCCTTGCGGGTCAGCTCGATCTCCCCGCCGTCGACGCTGACCCGACGGGTGCGGAGGTCGAGCTCGACGCCACCGACCCGGCGCTGGTCCGGGACCGTCACCCGACCCTCCGAGCGACGGGCGACCGCCCGGATGCGGGCGACGAGCTCGCGGAGGCCGAAGGGCTTGACGAGGTAGTCGTCGGCCCCCAACTCGAGACCGATGACCCGATCGACCTCCTCGCCCCGGGCCGTGACCACGATGATCGGCACGGCCGAGGTCGTCCGCAGCCGCCGGCAGACCTCGTAGCCGTCGATGTCGGGGAGCCCCAGGTCGAGGAGCACCATGTCGGCGGGGGCCGCGGCCAGGGCCGCTGCGCCCGTCGCCACCCGCTCGACGTCGAAGCCCTCACGCTCCAGGCCGGTCACCATGGGGGTGGCGATCGAGTCGTCGTCCTCCACCACCAGCACCCGCATGCCCCCACCGTGGCATGTCCGGGCGGTCGCCGGTCGGCTCGCCGCAGGACTTTGCCAACCCTTTACCTCACCCTGGGCGAGGGCTGAAGCCCGTCTCCGTACGTTGCCTCCATACCCCTGAGCAAGGAGCACCCCCCCGATGGAACGACGTCGAGCACTCGTGGTGGCGGGCACAATGACCGCCACCCTCGCCATGGCCGGCACCGCAATGGCGGTCAACCTGGGCCTGCTGGGCACGGACAGCGATCCGGTCGGCAACCTCAGCGCCACCGACATCCAGCCCGCGGCCGAGCAGGCCACGCCGGACCGACCCGAGCCCCGCGTCCGGGTCATCGTCCAGGACATCCCCGTCGGCGGCAGCAGCGGTTCGTCCTCCGCCGGTGTCGAGCAGAGCGACGCTTCGGTGCCGACGGCCACCGCGGCGTCCGACGACGACTCGTCCTACAGCGACGACTCGGACGACGAGGACTCGTCCTACAGCGACGACTCGGACGACGAGGACTCGTCCTACAGCGACGACGACCACGACGAGTTGGAGGACCACGACGGCGATGTGGACGTCGACGACGACGATGACTGACCCGGTCCCGCACCGACCCGGACCGCCACGGGCAGGGCGGCGGCGCAAGCCCGCCCTGGAGTCCCGCATCGCCGCCTCCGGCCTGGCCGTCTGTGCCGCCTTCGGCATGGTCCTGGGCATGGCCCTCGGCCAGGCCCCCACCGAGGCCGCGGTCCCGGCCGCCCCTTCGACGACGGTCGCCGACGCGACCCTTGCGCCCCGGCCCGAGATCGTCATCGTGCGGCGCCGCTACGTGGTCGTCGGTGGCGGGGACACCTCGGTGGGCTCCTCGACGAGCTCGTCCCCGTCGAGCACCGCCAGCGAGCCGAGCACGACGCCGGCGCCCGCCCCGGCACCCCCGCCGCCGGCGAGCACCTCGGGCGGCAGCTGACATGCGGCCCGCCGCGGCGGAGCACCCGGCCCGCACCCGCAGGGTCACCGAGGCCCCGCTCTGGCGGGAGGCCCGGTTCCGGGCCATGGGCACGAAGGTCCACCTCGCCGTGCTGGACGGGGACGCCACCCTTCTCGGGCAGGCCCGCGATCGCATCGAGTGCCTCGAGCAGCAGTGGAGCCGGTTCCGGCTCCGACAGCCTGATCTGTCGGCTCAACGACGCCGCCGGCCGGCCGGTGCCCGTCGACGACGAGACCTTCGACCTGATCGCCACGGCCGTCGGCACGTGGCACGGCACGGGCCACCTCTTCGACCCCACCGTGCTCGACGCGGTGGTTCGCGCCGGCTACGACCGGACCTTCGACCAGATCGGCACCGGGCCCGGCCCCGCCCCGGGCCCGGTGCTCCTCCCCCCACCTGGCTGCGACGGCATCGGGCTGGACCCGGTGCGTCGGTGCGTCACCCTCCCCGCCGGCACCCACCTGGATCTCGGCGGGATCGGCAAGGGCCGCACCGCCGACCTCGTCGCGATGGACCTGCTCATCGGCGGGGCGCAGGCCGCTCTGGTGAACATGGGGGGCGACATGCGGGCCGCCGGCGGCCTGTCGGACGGCGGCGCCTACGCCATCGCCATCGACGACCCGGCGGAGCCCGCGCACCCGGTCACCACCGTGGACCTGGTCTGCGGGGGGCTGGCAACCAGCTCGCGGTCCCGACGCCGCTGGTGGGTCGACGGTGAGGCACGCCACCACCTCATCGACCCCCGCACGGGGTCCCCCGCCCGGACCGAGGTGGCCGCGGTGACGGTGATGACCCACGCGGCGACCGAGGCCGAGATCCTGGCGAAGGCGGCCCTCGTCGCCGGGCTGGCCGACGGGCTCGACCTCCTGCGCGATGCCCGGGTGGCGGCCCTGGTCATCGACCGCAGGACCGCACCCAGCACCGCATCGGCGGCTTCGCGGAGCACGAGCGGTGAACCAGCAGTTCTGGTGGTACGTCTCCCGATCGGCCGGCTGGTCGCCTGGGCCCTGGCCCTGGCCTCGGTGCTCTGGGGGATCGCGCTGGCGACCCGGGCCCTCGGCCCCCGCCCGAAGGCGCCTTGGCTGCTCGACCTGCACCGCCACCTCGGGGGCCTGACCGTGCTCTTCACCGGCATCCACATGGGCGCCCTGCTGGCGGACACCTACGTCCACTTCGGCACGGCCGACCTGCTAGTCCCCTTTGCCTCCGGGTGGAAGACCGGCGCCGTGGCCTGGGGGGTCATCGCCTTCTGGCTGCTCCTGGGGATCGAGCTCAGCTCGCTGTACATGAAGCGGATCCCCAAGGTGTGGTGGCGGCGCATCCACCTCACCGCCTACGCGGTCGCGGTGATGACGACGATCCACCTCTTCACGGCCGGCACCGACGCCACGACAACGGCGCTGCGGTGGGCGACGATCGCGGTCAGCGCCCTCACCGCCTTCTTCCTGCTCTACCGGGCGCTCGGTCCCCGAACCGCCCGCCGCGTCCCCGTCACCGCTCGCAACCAGGTCACCCAGGACGCCTGAGCACACCTGAGCCACTGACCCCACCCCGGCGTGCGGGCGTACCCTCCCCGCGGTGGCCCGCCTCTCCCCCGCTCCGGACCAGCCCAGTGCGGTCGCCGGGGCGCTGGGCGACCACGGGTGGTCCCAGCTCGACGTCACCGCCCTCGGCACCGGGGTGCGCCTCGCGGTCCGAGGCGGGGGCCCCGGCCTCCTGATCGACGCCCGCCAGGTCCTCGACGACCTGGACCGGAAGTGGAACCCGGCCCGGGCCGACAGCCTGGTGGCCCAGCTCGAGGGTGCCGGCGGGGCCGCAGTGCCCGTGGACGACGACACCTTCGCCCTCGTCGAGGCCAGCGTGGCCGCGGCCGAGGCGACCGACGGGGCCGTCGGCAGCGAGGGCCTGATCCTCAACGCCCTCCTGACCCGGGTGGCGGTTCCCGACGGCGCGGTCCTCGACGTCGACGACCTGGCCCGGGCCCGGGCCGCCGACCTCGTCGCCGAGTCCCTCGTCGAGGCCGGGGCCGAGGGGGCGGTGATCGACGTGGGTGGTGCGCTCCGGGTGGCCGGCGCAATCGGTGACGGGCGGGCGTGGGTGGTGGTCGTGCCCGACCCCGACGGCGAGCCGGACGGCCCGGACCTCGCTGAGCTGGGCCTCGCCGAGGGGGCGGCGGTCACCATCGACCGGCCCACCGCGGCGCTGGCGTCGGTGACGGTGCTGGCCCCCGACGCCGCCACCGCGGTCGTGCTCGCCGCGGCCGCCGATGTCGACGCCATCGAGGCCAGCGGCCGGCCCGCTCTGGTCATCGAGGCCGACGGCGACCACCGGCACCTGGGCGGCGTCGAGGCCTACCTGCGGAGGGGCTGAGCACGGGTGTTGGCACGACACGTGCCACTACGGTGAGGCCATGGCCGCACCCCAGCGTCTCGACGGGCGACGCGCCCGGCGCGAGCAGAACGTCGACGCGGTGGTCGACGCCATGCTGGACCTCCTGGGCGAGGGCAACCTGAGCCCGGGCGCGGCCGCCGTGGCCGAGCGGTCGGGGGTCTCGCTGCGCTCGGTCTTCCGGTACTTCGACGACATGGACTCGTTGACCGAGCGGGCCATCGCCCGCCAGATGGAGCGGGCCGCGCCGCTCTTCGACCTCCTCGACGACACCGGCGACCTGGCCGAACGGGCGGCCCGCCTGGGCGCCCACCGGGTCCACCAGCACCAGGAGCTGGCCCCGTTCGCCCGGGTTGCACTCCTGCGCTCCGCGCGGTTCCCTGCGGTCGCCCGCGGGGTGGCCACCCGCCGTGACGCCCTCCGGCGTCAGGTCGAGGCGCTGTTCGCCCGCGAGCTGGACGGGCTCGCCGGTGACGAGCGGGACGAGACGCTCTCCGCGCTCGAGGCGGTGACCTCCTTCGAGGTGGTCGACCAGCTCAGCACCCACCGGCGCCTCGCGCCGGCCCGGGTCGAGGCCGTGCTCGCCCGATCGGTGGTGGGGGTCCTCACCGGTCCCTGAACTATTGACACTTGGAGTGCCACCAGACGACAGTGGGGCATGGATCTGCTGCGCACCCCCGACGAGAGCTTCGAGGACCTGCCCGGGTTCCCGTTCGCCCCGCACTACGTCGAGGTCCCGTCCGGCGACGGCGACCAGGGGCTGCGCATCCACTACCTGGACGAGGGGCCGGCGGACGCCCCTACGGTCCTCCTCCTGCACGGCGAGCCCACCTGGAGCTACCTCTACCGGCACATGATCCCGGTGCTGGTCGATGCCGGCCTGCGGTGCATCGCCCCGGACCTGGTCGGCTTCGGTCGCTCCGACAAGCCCGCCGACCGCAACGACATCACCTACGCCCGCATGGTCGAGTGGCAGCGGGCCGCCCTGTTCGACCAGCTCGGCCTCCGCGACCTGACCTGTGTCGGTCAGGACTGGGGCGCCCTCATCGGGTTGCGCCTGGTGGCCGAGAACCCCGACCGGTTCGCCCGGGTCGTGCTGTCCAACGGCGGACTGCCCACCGGCGACCAGCGCGTGGGCGACGCCTTCCGGGCCTGGCTCGACTTCTCCCAGAACGCCGAGCAGTTCCCGATCGGCGGGATCATCGACGGCGGCTGCACCTCGACCCTGCCGCCGGAGGTGATCGCCGCCTACGACGCCCCGTTCCCGGAGGAGCAGTACAAGGAGGCGGCCCGCCAGCTGCCGAGCCTGGTGCCCGATCGCGCCGGACAGCGAGGCGGCGGCCGACAACCGGCGGGCGTGGGAGGTGCTGCAGACCTGGGAGAAGCCGTTCCTGCTGGCCTTCAGCGACTCGGACCCGATCACCAAGGGCGCCGACCGGCCGTTCCTCAAGCTGGTGCCCGGGACCCAGGGCCTGCCCCACACCACCATCGAGGGCGCCGGCCACTTCGTCCAGGAGGACGCCGGCCCCGACCTGGCCCGCATCGTCATCGACCTGATCGAGCGCACCCCCTGATGGGCGGCAGCCGGGTCGAGTAGTGCTCGGTTCTGAACCCGCTGGTCGGCGAGCACTTGCAATCCCCTGAGACATTGATCTCTGGGGTCAGGCCGGGCCCGGCCAGTTGGTGCCGACTCGGGTGCCAGAAGGGGTCAGGGGCGGGCGCGGGCCACCAGGAAGAGGCGGCGGAAGGGCAGGACGGTGCGGCCGTCGGCGCGGGGCGGGTACGCCCGGCGCATGGCCTCGGCGTACTCGGCCACGAACGCGGCACCGTCGGCCTCGTCCAAGCGGCTGAGGAACTCCCGCAGGAACGAGCCCTTGAACCACTCGACCACGGGATCAGGGCCCTCGAGGACGTGGTGGTAGGTGGTCGTCCAGCAGTCCACCTCGGGCGCCAGGGGCAGGAGGACCTCCAGGTACTCCGCGGGCGTCAGGAGGGGCTGCTCGGGCAGGTCCACGGCGAGCCCGTCCCGCCATCGGGGCGAGGCGGCGATGGCGAAGCCCTCGGTGTGCGAGGGCGCGTCCCACTTGGCGGGGACCTGCACGGCCAGGACACCGCCCGGCGCGACCCGGGCCAGGAGGGCGGGCAGCAGGCGCTCGTGGTCGGGCAGCCAGTGGAGGGCGGCGTTGGTGAAGACCACGTCGGCCGGACGGGGCGGCTCCCAGGTCGCCAGGTCGCCCTCGACCCAGGTGATGGCCGGGTGGTCAGCGGCGGGCATCTTCGAGCATCGCCGGCGACGAGTCGACGCCGATGACCTCGGCGTCCGGCCACCGCTCGGCGAGGACGGCGGTGACGTTCCCCGGCCCGCAGCCGAGATCGACCACCAGGGCGGGCGGTGTCGGCGGGCTCCGCGTGGGCGAGCAGGTCGAGGGCGGGACGCAGCGCTGGGCCTCGGCGAACTGCAGGTACTGCCGCGGGTCCCAGGTGGTCAATCGGGCAGGGCCTTGAGCTGGGCCAGCAGGTCCGGCGCGCCCAGGTCGAGGACGGGGACCCCGCTGTCCACCAGGTGGCGGACGGCGGGCTTGCCCGTCGAAGTCGGGCAGCTCCGGGGTGAGCACCAGGACCCGGCAATCGGGGTCGTGGGCCCGGATGGTGTGGGCCATGCCCACCGCCCGCCAGAGCAGATCGGCCCGACGCAACCCCGACGGGCCGGTGGTGAAGCCCCCGGCCACGTCGACGTACCAGCGGGTCCCCTGGGCGTCGCGGGCCTGGAGGGCGAAGTCGGTGCCCGCCGGCGAGCGGGCGTCGGCGTCCACGTCGGTGAAGCCGGCGTCGGCCAGCGCCGTGGCGGCCAGGACCCGAGCCGACTCGCCACCGGCGAACGGGCCCTCGGCGGGGTCGATGCCGGAGGACGTCAGCGTGATCCGCTCGGCGTCGACCCGGGCCGTGGCCGCCTCGGTGTACTCGGGGTCGGTGTCGTAGCCGACGTACCGGCGACCGGTCCGCACCGCGGCCACGGCCGTCGAGCCCGAGCCCATGAAGGGGTCGAGCACGAGGTCGCCGGGGTACGTGTAGAGCTCGATCAGGCGCTGGGGCAGCTCGACGGGGAACGGGGCCGGGTGCCCGACGCGGCGGGCCGACTCGGTGGGCAGCTCCCACACGTCGGTGGTCGCCTCCATGAACTCGTCCTTGGTCAGGGTGCTCGACCGCGTCCCGGCCCCGGTCGAAGCGGCCCTTGCTGGCCACGATGACCCGCTCGGTCAGGTCCCGCAGCACCGGGTTGGAGGGCTGGCGGAAGGAGCCCCAGGCGAACGAGCCCGCGGCGCCCCGGGCCTTGACCCACACGACCTCGCCCCGCAGCAGCAGGCGGAGGCGGTCCTGGAGGATGCCGATGACGTCGGCCGACAGCGACCGGTAGGGCTTGCGCCCGAGGTTGGCCACGTTCACCGCGATGCGGCCGCCGGGCTCGAGCACCCGGGCGCACTCGGCGAACACGTCCTCCAGCATCTGGAGGTAGTCGAGGTAGGTGGCGGGGATGTGGCCCTCGCCCAGGTCCTGCTCGTAGGCCTTGCCCGCGAAGTACGGCGGCGAGGTGACGACCAGGGCCACGGACCGGTCGGCCACCCGGGTCATCGTCCCGGGCGTCACCGGTGATGATGACGTCGGACTCGAGGGCGGGCTCCACGGTGGCGTCGTCGGAGAGCTCGGGCGGGGTGAAGCGGGCGTAGAAGTCGCTGGCGTCGTGGTTGGACCGGCCGGACACGCCGAAGGAGGACGTGGTCGTGGGTTGGCGGCGGTCGGACACGGCTCTCCTCCCGGGCCGGGGCTGGCGCCGGATCCCCGATGCTACGGCCCGATCAGCAGTCGGTTCCCGGATGCGCGCTCATACCTGCATCATGCGACCCCCCCTGACAAGAACGGTCGAGTTGGGCCGCACCCAGCAGACACGCTGCGGAGCGGAGCGCAGCAGCTCAGCCGCCTCCCTGATCGGCGAAGCCGGCGGAACGGAGCGGAGCAATGTCACGTGCGTTCGTAGCGCCAGGGGTCGTGTTGGACATGACGAGGCGGTGGCGGGGGCCTTCGACGGAGGCGTCGCCGGTCTCGTAGCCGGCGTCGCCGTGCCAGAGGGCGACGAGGTCGTCGCCGTCCTTGCCGATGGCGGTGACGAAGGCCTCGACGGGGGCCGATACGGGCCTCGTCGAGGGCCTCGGCGACGGTGGCCGAGCGGGACAGGCGGTCCAGGGTGACCCAGGTGGGGGGCGCCAGCTCGACCTCGCCCGCGTCGCGCCGGGCCAGGGTGTCCTCGGGCCGGGCCCAGATCGACTCGTGGATCTCGCCGTCGTCGATGGTCACCGCCCCGCTGGGGGCCTCGGCCACGAAGAACCAGGTGGCGTAGCGCTTGATGGCCACCATCGGCGGGGTCCAGTGGGCGAAGGGGACCATGGCCTCGGGGTCACAGCGCGAGGCCCGCCTCCTCCTCGGCCTCGCGGGCGGCGGCGACCCGGACCGCGGCCTCGACGTCGTCGGGAGCGTCGGGCGGGTAGTCCTCGGGGTCGACCCGACCGCCGGGGAACACCCACATGCCCGCCGGCGAACTCCAGCTTGGAGTTGCGGCGCAGCATCAGGGTCTCCAGGCCCGTCGGGTCCGTCCCGCAGGAGGATGACGGTGGCCGCCGGGATGGCCTCGGGGACCTCGTCGCGGGTCTCCCGCAGGGCGCCGGGGAGCGGCTCGTCGGCCATCAGTCGAGGAACCGGCTGATCGTCTCGACCACGCACGCCGGGCGGTCGTTGCCCTCGATCTCGACGGTCACCGTCACCCGGGCCTGCACGCCGCCCTTGACCTCTTCGGCCCCGGTCAGCTCGGCCCGACCCCGGATGCGGCTGCCGACCGGCACCGGGGCCGGGAAGCGGGTCTTGTCCGTGCCGTAGTTGACCCCCATCGAGACGTTGCGGACCTCGAGCAGGTCGGGCAGGAAGGTGTTGACCAGCGAGAGGGTGAGGTAGCCGTGGGCGATGGTGCCGCCGAAGGGTCCGTCCTTCGCCCGCTCCGGGTCGACGTGGATCCACTGGTGGTCGCCGGTGGCGTCGGCGAAGGTGTCCACCCGTTCCTGGGTGATCTCCAGCCAGTCGGTGGTGCCGAGGTCGGTGCCGACCGCGGTCAGGAGATCCGCAGGGCGCTCGAACACCGTAGGCATAGGGTCGACTGTACGGACCGGCCCTCAGGAGGACCCCGATGACCCTCGCCCCGGCGACCAGGCCCCCGACTTCGCGCTGCCCGACCAGACGGGCACGCCCCGCAAGCTCTCCACGCTGCTGGCCGACGGCCCCGTCGTCCTGTTCTGGTACCCGGCGGCCATGACGACCGGCTGCACCAAGGAGGCCTGCCACTTCCGGGACATCGCCGCCGAGTTCGAGGCGGTCGGCGCCCAGCGGGTGGGCATCAGCGCCGACGCGCCCGAGAAGCAGGCCGAGTTCGACGAGAAGCACGACCTCGGCTACCCGCTCCTGTCCGACCAGACAAGACCGTCGCCAAGGCCTACGGCGTGAAGCGCAGCCTGCTGCCCGATGAACAAGCGGGTGACCTTCGTCATCGGCACCGACGGCAAGCTGGTCGACGTCATCTCCAGCGAGACCAACATGGACGTCCACGCCGACAAGGCCCTCGAAGCCCTCCGCGCCGTAGGGCTGCAGGGAACGACACCGACGCAAGAACGGGGCGGGGGATCGGGCTCCAGGTCGTCGGGGGCACCCGACCCTCTGCTCTCACGCACGGTGGCCGTCGAGCGACGGAACCTGCCGCAAGTTGATCTTGCGGCAAGTCCCCGGGCCATAGACGAGATCTGCCGCAAGTTGAACTTGCGGCCGTCGGTGTCGTTGAGCCCGGCGGCCTGTCGCTGTCGGTGAGCCCTACGGCTTGTCCCATCCCGTGAGGAGCTCGAGGAGCTGGCCGTCGGGGTCCTTGACGAAGACGGCCACGCCGATGTTGGTGTCGGTCAGGACCTCGCCGCCGTGGGCCTCGACCGCCGCCAGCGCCTCGTCGAGGTCGTCCACGCTCAGGGAGACGTGGGTCAGGCCGGGCTGGTTCATCACCCGCTCCTCACCGGGGACCGTCCCGCCGTCGGCGAAGTGGAGCAGCTCCAGGACGAAGTCGTCCCGCTTCAGGTAGCAGGCGGTCATCCCGATCGGCGGCGTCAGCCGCAGGAGGCGGTCCGAGCCCTGATCCGGCGGGCTGCAGCTCCCGGGCGACCTCGAAGCCGAAGACCTCCACGTAGAAGCGGCGGGACCGCTCGAGATCGGTGACGCACTGGCCCACGTGGTTGAACCGGGCAGCGGCCACGACCGGCACCGTAACGGTGGGTCACCTACCCTGCCCGCCATGAAAGAGCTCGTGTACCACCGGCTGTTCCTGCCCGGCCTCGACGCCTTCGCCGACAAGCCCGACACCATCATCGACGGCGAGTACCGCAGCACCCTGGGCCAGCACGCCGACCGGGTCTTCCGCCTCGGCCACGCCCTGAAGCACCAGCTCGGCGTCCAGCCCGGTGACCGGGTGGCCGTCATGTCGACCAACAGCCACCAGTACCTCGAGCTCTACCACGCCTGCTTCCTGGGCGCCGCGGTCATCAACCCGCTGAACCTGCGCCTGGCGGGCAAGGAGCTGGACTACATCCTCCGGGACTCGGGCACCGAGGTCATCTTCGTCGACGGCTTCTTCGGCGGGGCCATCGCCGCCGCCATGGCAGCCTCCGACGCGGGCCCCAGCCCGCTCCGCCACGTCGTGCTGATGGGCGATCCCGTCGACCCGAACAACGTCCCGGCCCACGACGTCGCCTACGAGGACCTGATCGCGGCCGGCGAGCCCGTCGTCCCCGACGAGCCCGAAGAGGACGACCCCGTCGTGCTCATGTACACGGGCGGCACCACCGGCCTGCCCAAGGGCGTGCTGCTCGAGCAGCGGGCCGAGATGCTGAACAGCTACCACACGATGGGCGTCGTCTCGATCGACGCCGAGCAGATCTTCCTGCACCAGACGCCGATGTTCCACGCCGCCTCGATGGGCGCCATCCTCGGCATCCCGGCCCTCGGCGCGGGCTCGGTGTTCATCCCGCTGTTCGACCCGGGCAAGGCGATGGACCTGATCGAGGGCAACGGCGTCACGTGGACGGTGATGGTCCCGACCATGATCGGCATGCTCCTCAACCACCCCGAGTTCGCGCCCGAGCGACTGGCCACGCTGAAGCAGCTCACCTACGGCGCCTCCCCGATGCCCGTCGGCCATCCTCGACAAGCTGCTCGAGCTCTACCCCGACCTGCAGATCAGCCAGGGCTACGGCATGACCGAGGCCTCGGCCGTGCTGACCTTCCTCACCGCCGCCGACCACTTCGCCGGCGGCGAGCGCCTGCGCTCGGCCGGCCGCCCGGTGCCCGGCGTGCTCCTCTCGATCCAGGACGCCGAGGGCAACGCCGTCGCCAAGGGCGAGACCGGCGAGGTCTGCGCCAAGGCCGGCAACTTCATGCGGGAGTACTGGAACAAGCCCGAGGCCACCGAGGAGGTCTTCCGGGGTGGCTGGTACCACACCGGTGACGCCGGCTACCTCGACGACAACGGCTACCTGTTCCTCGTCGACCGGGTGAAGGACATGATCGTGACCGGCGGCGAGAACGTGTACTCCGCCGAGGTCGAGTCCGCCATCTCCAAGCACGAGGCCGTGGCCCAGGTCGCCGTCATCGGCATCCCGCACGAGACCTGGGGCGAGCAGGTCCACGCCATCGTCGTCCTGGTCGATGGCGGCGACGGCCACCGAGGACGAGATCCAGGCCTTCGCCAAGGAGGAGATCGCCGGGTACAAGGTGCCCGAAGTCGGTCGAGTTCCGCGCCGAGCCCCTGCCCCTGTCCGGCGCCATGAAGGTGCTGAAGAAGGACCTGCGGGCCCCCTACTGGGAGGGTCAGGAGCGGGCCGTCAACTGAGCCCGGACCCAGCGGTGACCAGACGGCGGGCAGCCCTCATCTTCCTCGCGCTCGCACTGGCGGCGGGGGCCGCGGCGTGCAGCGACGACGGCGGGCGGCGGCGACGCACCGGCGTCCCGGCGGGGACGTCGGTGGTCGAGGGCCGAGTGCTCGGCGCACCGACGGGCGTGCTGACCGAGGTCTCGGCCCGGCGGGCCGGCGAAGTCAGCGTCGCCGGCGTGCTCCAGGTGACCGCCGACGAGCCCGTGCCGGTCGAGGTGACGGCCACGCCCGGACGACGGCGGACCGTCGTCGAGGTGCCCCGCACGGCGGCGGCCCGCACGGTCCACCGCGTCCCGGTCGTCGGCCTCCGGGCCGAGACCACCTACGAGCTGACGGTCCGGCGCCTTCGACGCGACGGCGACGCCGTCGTCGGCGAGGGCACGGTGGAGCTGACGACCGGGGCGCTGCCGGCCTGGATGCCGCCGACTTCCGGATCGACGCAGAGCGACGCCGGCCCGCATGGCGCCGGGCTACACGCTCTTCGACATCCAGCGTTGGGGCGATCGACCCAGCCGCCGGACGAGCCCCCGGGATGCCCTCGTGGTCGTCGACGAGGAGGGCGAGGTCGTCTGGTACCACGGCACCGCCCTCGGGGCGGGCGACGCCCGCATGACCGACGACGGGACCCTGATCAACCTCTACGCCCCGTTCGGCTTCAAGGAGCTCGACCTGCTCGGCCAGCGGGTGCAGGCCTGGACCTGGGGCGAGCCCGACAGCGAGCCGCCCGCCGGGCACGATCGATCGTCGACTCCCCCGACCACGAGCTGGTCAGCTTCCACCACGAGGTCGCGCCCCAGCCCGACGGCGACATCCTCGCCTTCAGCCGCTACCAGCTCGACCTGAGCGACGCGGAGCAGGAGGCCATCTGCCCCGGTGACCCGGTCGACTTCGGCATCCGCGAGGACCTGCTCATGGAGTTCACCCGGGAGGGCGAGGTCGTCCACGAGTGGTCGCTGCACGACATCGTCGACCCGGCCGAGGTCCCCGGCCGGGAGCTGTGCGCCGTCGACTTCGAGGACTACCGGGACTGGGCCCACGGCAACGGCATCGTCCTCGACGAGGCCAACAACCGGGTCCTGGTCACCGCCCGCCACATCGACCTGCTCTTCGCCTTCCGCTACGAGGCCGACGCCGACGGCCCCTCGCGGCGAGCTGCTCTGGTCGCATCGGCCCGGAGGGGTGACCCTGCCGCTCGAGGGTGAGCCGTCCTACGGCCTGCACGCCCCCGAGCTCACCGCCGACGGCTGATCCTGCTCTTCGACAACGGCAACGACCGCCCGGATACCGACGTGCCCTACAGCCGGGCCGTCCGCTACGTCGTCGACGACTCGTCCCCGGACCCCGCCGACTGGACCGCCCGCCAGACCTGGGAGTTCCGCACCGACGACCTCGACGGCGACGGCGGCCCGCTGTACGCCGACTTCCTGGGCGACGCCGACCAGCAGGCCAACGGCAACGTGCTCATCGGCTTCGGCGGCATCGGCCAGGACGACCCCCCGGCCCGGGGCCGCATCATCGAGGTCGTGCCGACGGGGACGTCAGGCGGCGACATCGTCTTCGACCTCACCCTCCCCGACACCTAGCCAGCTACCGCGCCGAACGCCTCCCCAGCCTCTACGCCGGCCCCCGCTGGACCACGGACTGACCGACGCGGTCGTGGACTAGGCCAGGTCGAGGTCGTCGTCGGGGTCGTCGACGGGGTGGCTGCAGGTGGGGCACCACCACTGGGGCTCGAGGGCGGTGCCGCAGAGGTGGTGCTGGTAGGGCGCCGGCTCGCCGGAGCGGGCGGCGCCCCACTGGGCCAGGAGGCGGAGCGCGCCGGCCAGGTCGCGGCCGGCGGCGGTGAGGTCGTACTCGAAGCGGGGCGGGCGCTCCTGGTAGGGGGTGGCCACGATCGACGCCCTCGGCGGTCAGGTCCTTGAGCCGCTTGGACGAGCACGTTGGGGGCCACGCCGGCGACCGCCTCCTGCAGGTCCCCGAAGCGTCGGGGCCCGTCGAGGAGGGCGTCGACGAGGAGGAAGGACCACCGGTCCCCGACCCGGGCCACGGCCTCGGCCAGGGGGGACTCGGGGTCGGGCACCGGGAAAGTCTCGCTCATGGGGTTGCCGTTCGTCCGCGATCGTCGGCTAGTTACTTGCTCATTGCAAGTGACTAGTGAACCAGAGGACACCATGGCTCCCACCACCAGCGTCCACCGCCAACCCCGCCCGCCAGGCCGCCGACGTCGTCGGACCCGCCGTCGTCCGCGTCGGTCGCCACGGGGGCCGGGGCGGCGGCATCGTCATCGAGCCCGGCGCCGTCGTCACCAACGCCCACAACCTGCGGGGCCCCGAGATCACCGTGACCTTCGCCGACGGCCGCCGGGAGACCGGCACCGTGGCCGGCCACGACGTCGACGGCGACCTCGCCGTCGTGCGGGTCGACACCGGCGACGCCCCCGTCGCCGAGTGGGGCGGGGTCGCCGACCTCGGCGAGGCCGTCCACACCGTCAGCCGGCTCGGCGACGGCGGCCTCCGGGTCACCTCCGGCGACGGTCAGCGCCACCGGTCGCACCTTCCGCGGCCCGCGGGGCCGCCAGATCCGGGGCAGCCTCGAGCACACCGCCCCCCTCGGGCGCGGCAGCGTCGGGCAGCCCGATCGTCGACGGCGAAGGGCGGGTCGTGGGCCTCAACACCCACCGCCTCGGCGAGGGCTTCTACCTGGCCCTCCCCGCCGACGACGCCCTGCGCCAGCGGCTCACGGCCCTGGCCGCCGGCGAGGTCCCCGTCCCCCGCCGCCTCGGCATCGGCCTCGCCCCCGCCCACGTGGCCCGCAAGCTGCGGGGCTCGGTCGGCCTCCCCGAGCGCGACGGCCTGCTCGTCCGCCTCGTCGAGGACGGCGGGCCCGGCGCCCGGGCCGGCCTGCGCCGCGGCGACCTGATCGTCGCCGCCGGCGGCCACGACGTCGGCACCGTCGACGACCTCCACGAGGCCCTCGACGCCGTGCCCGCGGGTGAGACCCTCGCCCTCCGCGTCGTCCGGGGGACCGAGGAGCTCGACGTCCGGGTCGCCTTCGACCTGGCCGAGGCCGCCGAGGAAGGCACCGCGTAGGCCATGACGGTCACGGGGGTGCCGACCGAGGGCCAGGCCCTCGACGCCTACTCGCAGGTGGTCACGGCCGTCGCCGAGACCCTCCTGCCCAGCGTCGCCAGTCTCCGGGTCATGAGCCCGGCGGACGGGACGGGCGGCCGCCGACCTCGAGGCTCCGGGTCGGCGGTCGTCCTCTCCCCGGACGGCCTGCTGGTCACCTCGGCCCACGTGGTCGAGGGCGGCCACGGCGGCAGCGCGACCTTCGCCGACGGCCGCGAGCTGGACTTCGACCTCGTCGGCACCGATCGCCTCACCGACCTGGCCGCCCTGCGGGTCCACGGCGGCGACCTGACCGCGGCGGAGCTGGGCAACGCCGACGACCTCCGGGTCGGCCAGCTCGTCGTGGCCGTCGGGAACCCCCTCGGCTTCGGCGGCTCGGTCAGTGCCGGAGTCGTGTCCGCCCTCGGACGGTCGCTGACCACCAGCGACGGGACCCACGCCCGGGTCGTCGACAACGTGATCCAGACCGACGCCGCCCTCCACCCGGGCAACTCGGGCGGGGCCCTGGCCGACAGCCGGGGCCGGGTCGTCGGCATCAACACGGCCGTGGTGGGGCCGGGCATCGGCCAGGGCCTCGGCCTCGCCGTCCCCCTGGACCCGACCACCCAGGCCGTGCTGGCCTCGCTGGTCCGTGACGGGCGGGTCCGGCGGGCCTACCTCGGCCTGGCCGGGGGTGGGCGTCCCCTCCCACCCCGGGCCGCCGAGGCCCTCGGCCGCACCACGGGCGTCGAGGTCACGTCGGTGATCAGCGGTGGCCCGGCGGCCGCGGCCGGCCTCACCCCCGAGGCGATCATCGTGACCGTCGACGGCGAGGTGGTCGACGGCATGGGCGACCTCCAGCGCCTCATGAGCGCCGAGCGCATCGGCCGCCCCGTCGCCGTCACCGTCGTCCACAACGACGGCTCCACCGAGACCCACACCGTCATCCCCGCCGAGCTCGCCGCGCCGTAGCCCACGCTCATCCCGGTGGCGAAACATGCTCGCTCCGCGGCACATCCCGTGACCAGAACGGATGGACGCCGGGAGGCGAGCCGGGTGGGCCGTGAAACGGCAACCGCCGGGCCCGGAGGGAAGGGTGTCCGGGCCCGACGGCTACGTGGTCCTGTTTACCCGACGATTCTCGCTAACAGAACCCCCCCGGTCGGGGGAGTTGGTGGGATCGATCAGCCCTCCACCGAGACCGCCGTGCACGGGGCGCCCTCGCACACGTCGACCAGCTCGTCGTTCCAGAGGAAGGCGAACTTCTGGTCGCGGTTGGCGGCGTCGGCGCGGGGGTCCTCGTGGGGATCGAAGCCGGCACGAGGCGGGAGGTTGACCGTCGGCGGCACCTCGGCACCGCTGTCCCAGTAGACGAGTGCGGAGCCCGACGAGGGGTACTCGGTCGCCTCGAGGCCCCACAGGGGTTCGGTGTCGGGATGGCGGCCGTCCGCCAGCGCGGGCTGGTGGACGGTGGCCCCGATCGTGCGAGCCATGATCTCGGCCGACCACATGCTCACCTGGTGGTCGCCGAACGCCACGTTCAGCAGCACCTGGTGCTCCGGGGTGTCGGGGTAGGGGTCCTCGGTGAGGTGCTGGGCGTAGCCGTTGTTCTCGCCCCGGTCCCAGAGCATCTGGATGAGGGACACGCCGAGGCCCTGCTCCACCGGATCGGGGTAGGCCGGGTCGAGGATGGCCGCGTAGGTGTCGAAGTCGACGCTGCGGCGCAGCAGGAGCGAGTAGTTCATGCCCGGCACGCCCAGCACGGCCCGGGTCCAGTCCTGGGCGACGGCGGTGGCCGCCCCGCCCATGATCCCCCCCTGGCTGTTGGCTGTCGAAGGCCAGCTCGCCGGTGTCCAGCCGGGGACCGTCCGGGCCCTGGAACTCGGGAGCGCTCATCGAGGCCGTCCTCGTGGAGCATCAGGCGGCCGAGGAAGAGGGTGTTCAGGATCCCCTGCTGGAGCCGGTCGACCAGGGTCGGGAACTGCCCGAGCTGGCCGAGGATCGACACGGCGTTGCCCACGTCGTCCTCGGACATCCCGATCCAGTCGGTGGCGCAGAAGGCGACCTGGTGCTCGCGGACGAAGTCGGCGATGTTGCCCGCCTCGACCTCGTCCCGGCTGCCCAGGAGCCCGTGGCCGTAGAGCGGCCATCGGGGACGGGGCGTCGGACCGCGGCGGGCAGGGCGCACTCGAAGTCCGCGGTGAAGTCGCCGTTGCGCTCGGGCAGGCCGTCGGGCCCCGTGGGTGAAGCGGGTGCCGGGCGCGCCGTCCTCGGTCAGGTAGAGCGGGACCTCGAAGGTCCCGTGGATGTACTCGACCTCCGGCTCCTCGGGATCCTCGACGACGTCGGTCACGGCGAAGGCCGGCGCCGCCTCCCCCAGGTCGGCGAAGGCGTCGTCCCGGATGTGCAGCAGCCGCTCGGACAGGTTCCGTCCGCTGGCGATCGGTGAAGTCCCACGCCAGGTAGAGGTCCTCGCGCTCCACGCCGGCCTCGCCCAAGGCCCGGAAGACGTCCTCCATGGCGTCGCGCTGGTCCTCGATGACGGGCAGATCGGTCGTGTAGGTTGTCCCGGTGGGCCAGGAAGGCGGGCGAGGGTTCGAGCGCCTCGCCGTCGGCGTCCACCAGGTTGCGCAGGCCGACCACGTAGCGGTGGCCCTCCAGGAAGTTGGTGCCGGGGCGGACGAACAGGAGCTGGTCCGTCGTCCGCCTCGACGCCCGCGTCCAGCTCGGCCCACACCGGCCAGCGCTCGCCCGTCTCGGCGTCGACGACCACGACGGGCGAGTCCTCGGCCAGCGAATCGGGAACGTCGGTGATGGCCGGGAGGCCGGACGCCTCGAGGTCGAGGCCGGGCGCCACGGTCAGCAGGGCGGTGCCCGGGCTGAAGCCGTCGTTGCGGTTCCACTCCGTCGGGTCGGTGACGACGTCGTCCTCGTTGGCCGGCATGCCGACCTCCGGGAAGGACGACGAGGAGGCCCGGTGTCGGTGTCGGAGGCCTCGACGGTGAAGCGGTTGCTCGGGAACGGCAGGAGGCAGGCGGTGGGGTCCAGGGGATCGCACTCAGGCCCGCCACCGTCGTCCTCGATGGCGGCGAGCATCTCGGCCGGCGCCGGCTTCGGCATCGGGCGCCGAACCCGACGTGTCGCCCGTTCGCGCCTCGGGTGCCTCGCCCACCCCCGTCGTCACCCGAACAGGCCGACCCCGCCAGGAGGGCGGCCACGAGCAGGATCCCCCACTGCCGTCGCACAGGTACCCAGACACTACGTTTCCGCCGATGGCGGGTCACGGCAACCGAAGGCGATCATCGCGGCGCTCTTCGCCAACGCCGGCATCGCGGTGGCGAAGTTCGTCGGCTTCCTCGTCACGGCGTCGTCGTCGCTGCTGGCCGAGAGCATCCACTCGGTGGCCGACACCGGCAACCAGGCCCTGCTCCTGCTCGGCGGCCGGAAGGCCCAGCGGGTGGCGACCCCGGCCCACCCGTTCGGGTACGGCCGCGAGCGCTACTTCTGGTCCTTCGTCGTGTCGATGGTCCTCTTCTCGCTGGGCTCCCTGTTCGCCATCTACGAGGGCATCGAGAAGCTGCGCCACCCCCACGAGCTGGAGTCCCTCGGCTGGGCCATCGGGATCCTCCTCTTCGCCATCGTCCTCGAGAGCTACTCGTTCCGGACGGCCATCATCGAGGCCCGGCCCCACAAGGGCGAGAGCACCTGGTGGCAGTTCATCCGTCGGGCCAAGCTCCCGGAGCTGCCCGTGGTCCTCATGGAGGACCTCGGCGCCCTGGTCGGCCTCGTGCTCGCCCTGACCGCCGTCACCCTCTCCGCGGCGACCGGCGAGCCGGCGTGGGACGGCCTCGGCACCCTCTCCATCGGCATCCTGCTGGGCATCATCGCCATCATCCTCGCCGTCGAGATGAAGAGCCTCCTGCTCGGCGAGTCCGGCTCCCCCGAGGACGTCGCCGCCATCGAGGCCGCCATCATCGGCAGCGACGACGTCGAGGCCCTCATCCACATGCGCACCCAGCACATCGGCCCCGAAGAGCTCCTCGTCGCCGCCAAGATCGAGTTCACCGGCACCCTCGCCGCCGACGAGCTCGTCACCCGCTCAACGCCACCGAAGACCGCATCCGCGCCGCCGTCCCCACCGCCCGCATGATCTACCTCGAACCCGACGTGAAACGCCCCGCCGCCGAGGCCGAAGAGCAGCCGTCGACCTGACCCGGCCCTTCGGGCGCAACCCGCGCCCGAGCCGGACGACCGACGCAACCACGGGGGCGTGTGGTCACGCCCCCACCCTCGACGGCAGACCAGCCCTCCGTTCTGGGCCCTCTCCTCTGTTGTGGAGAACAGAGGGGAGGGCCCAGAACGAGACTTCAGCCCGGAGGGGGCTGCGAACTCGTCGCCGTCAGGGGCAGCGTCGTCAGACGCGAAGAAGGAGCGCTCGGGGGGCAAGCGCTCCTTCTTCATGGCGACGGCTCAGGGGGCGAGCCGGTCGCTTCTACGGCGGTCCGGGGGGAGGACCGCCGATCAGGCGGCCTGTATCAGGCGGCCTTGATCTTGGAGGCGGTCGCCTTGGCGGCCGTCTTCGGGGTGGTGGTGGAGGCGCCCTTGGGCGACTCGGTGACGAACTTGCGCCGCACCGGGAGGCTGGCGGCCAGCACGGCCTTGGCGAAGTCCTTCTGGTTGTCGAGCAGGCGCTGACGGAACCGGAACTGGGCGTCCACGAGCTGGGTGGCCGTGGGCAGCTTGTCGCCGAGCCCAGGGGACCTGCACCTCGGGGAGGCGATCCTCGACCTTGGTGGCGGCGGTCGGACGCCGCTCACGAGCGGCTCCTGGACGCGGGCGACGTAGTCGAGGACCTGGTCCTGGATCTCATTGATCTTCTCAGTGGCGACCGACATGTCGATCTCTTTCCTCTTGGGGGGCTGCCTCGCTCGTGGATGCTTACTCCGTCAAGCACTAGGGACAGTAAAGCAAGCATTGCTCACTCCGTCAACCCTCTTGCTAACAAAAGTTCGCACTTGTGACCAAGGTCACGGGGCGCTTGGACGTGCCCCCTAATCCCGATAGGTTTGGTCAGGAATCAACGACGAGGAGACCAGCGATGGCACTGCGACTGGGCGACCCCGCCCCCAACTTCACCGCCGAGACGACCGAGGGCCAGATCGACTTCTACGACTGGAAGGGCGACTCCTGGGCCGTCCTCTTCTCCCACCCGGCCGACTACACCCCCGTGTGCACCACCGAGCTGGGCTACCTGGCGTCCATCAAGCCCGAGTTCGACAAGCGGAACACCAAGATCCTGGCCGTGTCCGTCGACTCGCTCGAGGACCACAAGGGCTGGTCGGGCGACATCGCCGAGACCCAGGGCGCCGCGGTCAACTACCCGATCATCGCCGACCAGGACCGGAAGCGTCGCCGAGGCCTACGACATGATCCACCCCGGCGAGGGCGACACCTCCACGGTGCGCTCGGTCTTCGTCATCGGCCCCGACAACGACGTGAAGCTCAGCCTCACCTACCCCAAGAGCACGGGCCGGAACTTCGACGAGATCCTCCGGGTCATCGACTCGCTGCAGGTCACGGCCGCCGCATGGCCTCTCGACCCCGGCCCAGTGGGACAAGGGCGACAAGGTCATCGTCCCGCCGACGGTCTCCACCGAGGACGCCCGCGAGAAGTACGCCGACGTCGACGAGAAGAAGCCCTACCTGCGTTACGTCGACGAGCCCGCCTAGATCGCCTCGACGACTGATCGGCCGCACGGACGCACGGGCCGGCCCGTGCCTCGGCGCGTCCGGGTCAGGAACGGGTGAGGGGGGAGGCGCCGAGGGCCAGGCGGGCCACGTTGCGCCAGCCCTCGGCGGGCACGCCGGCCGAGGCGACTGCCGGCCGGGGCGCCCGGCGCCCAGGGCCTCCTCGGTGACCACCGACACGACCGTCTGCAGCAGGCGGTCCTGGGTGCCAGCCGACCAGGTCGGTGGCCTGGACCGCCAGCTCGACCGCCCGGGCCTCGTCGCCGGCGGCGGCCGCCGCCAGCATCCCGGCCAGCAGGGCCTGCGCCCGGTCGTGGTAGGTCGCCCGCCGGGCCGCCGGTGACCCCGGCCAGGAGGCGCTCGACGGCGTCCCGGTCGCCCGTGGCCGCCCGGGCCAGGGCCAGGGCCGACGCCGAGGCCGGGTGGGCCTCCGGATCGGGGGCGCCGCCCATCCGGTCCAGCAGGGCGGCGGCCCGCTCGCTCTGGCCGTCCTGCAGGAGGGCGAGGGCCACGCCCAGCAGGGCGTCGCTCTGGCCGATGGCGGCCACGTCCAGGCCGTCGACGTCGATGCCCTCCAGGGAGGCGATGGCCGCGCTCGGGCTGACCGAGGGCGACGTGGGCGAGGACGGCCACGACCAGACCGGCGAAGCCGATGGGCTGATCGGTCTCGGCGCCGAGGTCCCGGGCCCGCTCCATGGCGGCCGACGCCCTCGTCGATGCGGCCCGATGGCCAGCAGCACGCGGGCCACGGTGCCCGTGGCCTGGACCTGGCCGCCGAGGTCGTCGGCCCGGATCATCGCAGCCAGGCCTCCTCGGCGGGACCGAGGGCCTCGTCGGCCCGGCCCGACCAGAGCCGGACCGAGGCGATCAAGCATGCGCAGCATCCCCTCGGCCCACTTGTCGCCCCGGTGCCCGGTCTCGGGCAGCAGGCGCTCGGCCAGCGCCTCGGCGTCGGCGAAGTCGCCCCGGTGGAACTTGACCCAGGCCAGCAGGCCCTGGGCCCAGCCCAGGCCGCCGGTGTCGCCGATGGCGGTGAACACGGCGACCGAGGCCTCGAGGTGGGACTCGGCCACCTCGGCGTGGCCGGACTCGTAGGCCGTCCAGGCCAGGTTCTGCAGGGCCCAGGCCTCCTCGCGCTGGTTGCCCGACCGCCCGGGCCACGGCCAGCGCCTCCTCGATGGAGCGGGTGGCGGCCTCCCGGTCGCCGATGTGACATCTCGGCCATGCCCCGGAGCCGTAGGGCCTCGCCCCGGACGCCCTCGGCCCCGGTGTCGGCCAGGATCGTGGCCGCCCGGGTCAGGATCTCGCGGGAGGTGACGGCGTCGCCCGCCTTCATCTCGAGGTCACCGAGGACGACCAGCGCCTCGCCGTAGGCCGCCTGGTCGCCGCGGCTGTCGGCGTGGGCCAGCGCCTTGGTCAGGTCGGCGCGGGCGTCGTCCAGCTCCCGGACGCCGATGCCGCAGCGGGCCCGGCGGACGAGGGCGGCGACGGCCTGCGGGACCGGCCTCGTCGTCCAGCAGGTCGAGGATCTGGGTGGTCAGGCGGAGGCCCGACGAGGTGGTGCTCGGAGGCCAGGGCCCCCTCGGCGGCCCGCTCCAGCCAGATCAGGGCCCGCTCCCGGACGTCGTCGGGGACCCCGGCCGACGCCCCGACGTCGCCCACCAGCTCGGCGGCGAGCGCGTAGTGGTGGGCGATGCGGTCGACCATGGCGGTGGGCGCCTGGTCGCCGGTCTCGTGGTGCTCCAGCCACTTGGCGATGCCGGCGTGGCCGGCGGCCCGCCGGGCCTTGGTCAGCGTGCCGTAGGCGACGTCGCGCACGAGGTCGGAGCGGAAGCTCCAGCGCTCGTCGTCGACCTCGAGCAGCTCCTTCTCGGTCAGGCCGGCCAGGGCCGGCGCTGATGTCGGTGATGCCGTGGTACTCGGCCGCCATGATCTGCAGCGACTCCCGGTTGCCACGGCGGCCGAGGATGGCGGCGTCCTCCAGCAGCGACCGCTCCTCGGCGCTGAGGGCGTCGAGCCGGGCCTGGATCAGGCCCCGGAGGTTGTCGGGCAGGCCGGCCAGGTCACCGCGTCGGCGTCGGGCTGCGGGGCTGGCGCACCTCGCCGGTGTCCTGCAGCAGGGTGACCAGCTCCTCCAGGAAGAACGGGTTGCCGCCCGCCCGGTCCAGCAGCTGCTCCCGCAGCTCGTCGTCGGGCTCCCAGCCCGAGCAGCGAGTCCAGCAGCACGCACGCCGCGTCCCGGTCGAGGGGCTCGAGGTGGACGATGGCCGAGTTGTGGCGCCCGGGCCGGGGCGACCAGCGGTCGTGGATGGCGTGGCGGGCGGTGCCGACCACGACGTAGGGCAGGCGACCGAGGCGCTCCATCAGCTCGTCGATGAACTCCAGGACCTGGGCGTCGGCCCAGTGCAGGTCGGCCAGGATGACCACCACGGGTGACCGGGCGGCGAAGGCCTCGATGACCGTGAGCAGGGCCCAGGTCGCCTCCTCGCGGGCGCGGCCCGGGTCGAGGTCGCGCAGCGGGCCCTCGTGGCCGATCAGGTGCAGCAGGCCCTCGGTGATGCGCAGGACCTCGGCGTCGTTGCCGGGCCGGTCCAGGACGTTGGCCACCATCTCGCCCAGGCGGACCCGGACGGCGGTCGCGTCGATGTCTCCCTCGATGCCGGCGGCCTGGCGCAGCGCCTCGGCCACGGGCCACCAGACGTTGGCCTCGCCGTAGGGCACACAGCGGCCCTCCAGCACGACGGCGTCGTGGGTGATCGGGCGTAGGTGGCCAGCTCGTTGGCCAGCCGGCTCTTGCCCACGCCGGCGTCGCCCACCAGCAGCAGGAACTGGGCCCGCCGGTTGGTGATGGCCGTGTCGATGGCCGAGGTCATGTGGGCCAGCTCGAAGCGGCGGCCGACGAGGGGGCCGTCGTCCCGGCGGCGGCGGTAGCCCGGGGGCAGGGCGGCGCCGGTGGCGACCCAGGCGTCCACGGTCTCGGCCCGGCCCTTCACGTCCAGGGAGCCGCGGAAGGAATAGGTGATGCCGTCGCCGGTGGAGTCGCGGGTGGCCGGACCCACCAGGACCTCGCCGGGCGCGGCTTCGCTCTCCAGGCGCTGGGCGGTGTTCACCACGTCGCCCATGGCGGTGTAGTCGCCGCCGGCCCGCAGGGCGCCGACCAGCACCTCGCCGGTGTTCACCCCGACCCGCAGCTCGAGGGCCTCACGCCGAGGTCGGAGGCCGCGTCGCTCAGCAGCTCCTGCATGCGCAGGGCGGCGCGCACGGCCCGCTCGGCGTCGTCCTCGTGGGCCACGGGGGCACCGAAGAGGGCGACGATGGCGTCACCGATGATCTTGTCGACCTTGCCGCCGTAGCTCTCGACCACCGCCACCAGGCGCTGGAAGCAGCCGTCGACCACGTTCTTGACCTGCTCGGGGTCACTGCCCTCCGAGAGCGAGGTGAAGCCGACCAGGTCGGCGAAGAGGACCGTGACGACCCGGCGCTCGTCGGCGACCAGCGTCATCGCATGGCCGCAGTGGGAACAGAACCGGGCTCCGTCGGCGACGGCGGCCCGGCAGGCCGGGCACTCCATGCGCCGAGGATACGAGAGAGTCGAACCGGCGAGCCGCGGCGATTCGCCCCGGATCCCGGTGACGCGTGTCACAGGGATCACCACCGGGCCGGGAGCCGCCCGTCTGCGAAGATGGAGGGTGACTGCGCTGCAGTCCGCCTCGCCCACCTGCCGTCCGCCCCCCGGAGGTCCCCCATGACCGTCACCGACGCTGCCTCCCCCGCGGCCCCCACCGGCGCCGTCGCCGCCCGCGCGGTCGATGCCGTGAAGACCTACGGCAGCGGCGACACCGTCGTGAAGGCCCTCGACGGGGTGAACCTGGACATCCACGCCGGGCGCTTCACCGCGGTCATGGGCCCGTCCGGGTCCGGCAAGTCCACCCTGATGCACTGCATGGCCGGCCTCGACGACCTCACCTCGGGCCGGGTGCTCATCGGCGAGGTCGACCTCACCGTGCTCAAGGAGAAGGAGCTCACCGTCCTGCGCCGGGACCACGTCGGCTTCGTCTTCCAGGCCTTCAACCTGGTCCCCACCCTCACGGCGGAGGAGAACATCCTCCTGCCCCAGTCCCTCGGTGGCCGCTGCACCGGACCCCGAGTGGTTCGACCGGGTGGTGGCCACCGTCGGCCTGGGTGACCGTCTCTCCCACCGGCCCTCCGAGCTGTCCGGCGGCCAGCAGCAGCGGGTGGCCGTCGCCCGCGCCCTCGTCGGCCGGCCCCAGCTGGCCTTCGCCGACGAGCCCACGGGGAACCTCGACTCCAACAGCGGCGCGGAGATCCTGCAGTTCATGCGCAGCGCGGTGGACGAGCTCGGCCAGACGATCGTGATGGTGACCCACGACCCCGTCGCCGCCGCCTACTCCGACCGCGTGGTGTTCCTGGTCGACGGCCAGATCACCGACGACATGGCCGAGCCCACCCAGGACAAGGTCATCGACAAGCTCAAGGACCTCGGGGGCTGATCGGGTGTTCAAGGTCGCGCTGAAGGGCGTCCTGGCCCGCTAGGGGCGGGTGCTGACGACCGCCATCGCCGTCATGCTCGGCGTGGCGTTCGTCGACCGGCACCCTGGTCCTGTCCGACACCATCAACCGGGTCTTCGACGACCTCTTCGCCGACGTCAACGAGGGCACCGACGCCATCGTCCGGGCCCAGTCGACCTTCGACGACGGCTTCGGGACCGACATCCGGGGCCGCATCGACCAGAGCGTCCTGACCGACGTGCTCGCCACCGAGGGGGTCGCCGACGCCGACGGCCAGGTCCAGGGCTTCGCCCAGTACGTCGACGCCGAGGGCGACACGATCGGCAACCCCGGGCAGGGCGCGCCGACCCTCGGCTTCAGCTGGCCCGAGATCCACGAGCTGAACCCGTTCGTGCTCGTCGAGGGCGAGCAGCCCCGCGGGCCGAACCAGGTCGTCATGGACAAGGGCACGGCGGACAACGAGGACTTCGCGGTGGGCGACACGGTCAGCGTGCTGACCCAGGCCGAGCCCCAGGAGTTCACGATCGCGGGCATCGTGACGCTTCGGCTCGGCCGACAGCCCGGCCGGCGCGACGTGTCGCCCTGTTCGACCTGCCGACCGCCCAGGCCCTGATCGCCGAGCCCGGCAAGTTCGACCAGATCTCCGTCGTGGCCGCCGAGGGGGTCAGCCAGCAGGAGCTGGTCGACTCGACTCGTGGCCGACCTGCCCACCGACCAGAGCCTCGAGGCCATCACCGGCGCGGAGATCACCGAGGAGAACCAGGACGCCATCAAGGAGCAGCTCAGCTTCTTCACCACGTTCCTGCTGGTCTTCGCCATCATCGCCGTGATCGTCGGGGCCTTCGTCATCTACAACACGTTCGGCATCCTCGTCGCCCAGCGGGGCCGGGAGCTGGCCCTGTTGCGGGCCATCGGGGCGTCGCGGCGCCAGGTGATCGGCTCGGTGCTCGTCGAGGCCTCCTTCGTCGCCCTCGTCGGCTCCGTCGCGGGGCTCGTCGGCGGCATCATCCTGGCCGGCCTCCTGCGCTCGGGCCTCAACGCCCTCGGCGGCGAGCTGCCCGAGGGCCCCTTGGTCATCGAGGCCGAACACCATCGTGGTCGGGCTGGTGCTGGGCTTCGTCGTGACCACCATCGCCGCCCTGCTCCCCGCGTTCCGGGCGTCGCGCATCCCGCCCGATCGCCGCCATGCGGGACATCGCCCACGACACCTCGGGCCACTCCCGGGTGCGGATCCTGTCCGGCCTGCTCATCACCATCATCGGCGGGCTCCTCCTCGCCCAGGGCCTCTTCGGCAGGCGGCGACAACGCCCTCGAGGCGGTCGGGATCGGCGCGGGCTTCGTCTTCCTCGGCGTCACCGTCCTGGGCCCGGTCCTGGTCGGCCCGCTGGTGTCCGTGATCGGCTGGCCGATCGCCCGCTTCCGGGGGATGACCGGGAAGCTGGCCAAGGAGAACACCCTCCGCAACCCCAAGCGCACCTCGGCCACCGCCGCCGCCCTGATGATCGGCGTCGGGCTCGTCGGCCTCATCACCATCGCCGCGGCCTCGGTGTCCGGCTCGATCGACCAGGCCATCGACGACTCGTTCACCGGCGACTTCGTCATCGACTCCGGGACCTTCGGCTTCGGCGGCCTGAGCCCCGACGTTGGCCGACGAGCTCAACGAGCTCCCCGAGGTCGAGTCCGCCTCGGGGATCCGCCTGGGCGTCGGCCGCATCGGCGGCTCCGGCGAGGCGATCCTCGGCCTCGACCCGGCGACGGCGTTCGAGACCCTCGACGTCGGCATCGTGGCCGGGTCACCCGAGGACCTCGACGAGAACGGCATCGCGGTCAAGGAGGAGCGGGCCGACCGGCGACGGGCTCCAGATCGGCGATCCCCTGCCCGTGACCTTCGCCGAGACCGGCGACCAGGAGCTCGAGGTGGCGATGATCTTCGCCGACGAGGACGGCCTGGTGCAGCCCGCCCAGTACCTCATCGGCCACCAGGCGTACGAGGCCAACTTCGCCGACCAGTTCGACCTGCAGGTCTTCGTCAACATCCCCGAGGGCACCTCGATCGACGAGGCCCGCGCCGCCATCGACGAGGTGGCCGCGGGCTACCCCAACGCCGAGGTCCAGGACATCGAGGAGTACAAGCAGGCCCAGCGGGACCAGATCAACCAGTTCGTGGCCATCATCATCGTGCTGCTGATGCTGGCCGTGGTCATCGCCCTGTTCGGCATCGCGAACACGCTGGCCCTGTCCATCATCGAGCGCACCCGCGAGCTGGGCCTCCTGCGGGCGGTGGGGATGACCCGGCGCCAGCTCCGGACCACGGTGCGCTGGGAGGCCGTGATGACCTCCCTCTTCGGCACGCTGCTCGGCCTGGCCATCGGGCTCTTCTTCGGGTGGGCCATCGTCGAGGCCCTGAAGGACGAGGGCCTCAACGCCTTCGTCGTGCCGTTCGTCCCCTTCGTGCTCATCGTCGTCATCGCCTTCGTCGCCGGGGTGGTGGCCGCCATCCTCCCGGCGTATCGGGCCTCGAAGCTCAACATCCTCGACGCCATTGCCGACGACTGACTCGGGCCTCGGCGCGAGTTGGGTCGATCGGCCCATTGAGCCGGACCCCGTCGACGACCGATACCCCAGGTGATGGCGCTCATGGAACGCACCCCGGTTGACCAGCTCGACCTCCGCGTGGTCGAGACCACCGATGGCCCCGAGATGCTCGGGGCCATCCTCGGCGACGTCCCCGACGTGGTGGTCGTCACCGTGGTGCCTGGTCCCATCCACCCTCTGCTGCTCTGCCGTGAGGTCGCCGATCGCTCACCGGTGAGCCGGGTGATCATCCAGGGCGCCCCCGAACAGGCCGCAAACAGCTACCAGGCCCTCCGGGTCGGCGCCTGGGGCTGCATCGACCCCGACGCCGGCCCTGCCGAGCTCCACGATGCAGCCGAGGCGGTGGCCCGGGGTGAGGCGCTGCTGCCCGCCCGCCACGCCGCCTGGGTCCTGCGGGAGCTCGACGACGAGACCCCGATCCCGGCCGGCGCGGCCCCGACGGCGGAGCGCATGACGGCGGCCGAGCGCACGGTGCTGCGCCTCCTCGCCGACGACGCCCATCCCGAGGCGGTCGCCGACCACCTCGGCGTGAGCCCCCGGGTCGTCGGCCGCCACGCCGGCTCCGCCCTGGCCCGGCTCCACAGGAAGTACCGAAGGCCCAGCGATTGCGTCGCGGTCTGACGGGCCGGAGGACAGAAACCGACGCAACCACGGGGGCGTGGGGACGGGCCGCCAGTCGTCGGGGCCTCGGTCCCCACCATCCGCGGCCACCACACCGATCTCGACGAGATAGCTGTCGGAATCCGACAGGTATGTCGTCGAGATCGGCAAACGTGCTCGTTCAGCCGACCTGACTAGTACGCAAGCCTCACTCGAGGGGTTGGAGGTCGGCGAAGTCCCAGAAGGCGCGGAGCCGGGTGATCTTCCCGTCGTCGTCGAACGCCAGCGTGTCGACCACGGGGACGGCCATGGGGGTGTCACCCAGCGACGGGCGGGCCTCTCCGGGGAACGCGGCCTCGTTGCCCGCCACCCGCACGGGACCGGTCAGCCGGAGCTCGATGGTGGGGGTCATCTCGCGGGTCATGTCCCAGAAGGCCCGGATGGCCTCGACGCCCCGGTGGACCTCACCCCCCACGGGGTCCTCGAGGGTGGCGTCGTCCGCGAACAGGCCGACGTAGCCCTCCTTGTCGCCGGCGCTGAACACCTCGGTGTAGCGCTGGACGGTGGCTCGGATCTGCTCGGCGTCAGGCACGCCCGGACGTTACTTCCGGGGTCGGGGACGGTCGGTCCAGAGGATCAGGCGCGGGCCGCGGTCCCAGGTGAAGTAGTTCCAGGTCCAGTTCACCATCACCGAGAGGCGGTTCCGGAAGCCGATCAGGTAGAGGAGGTGGAGCAGCAGCCAGGACCACCAGCCGAGGGTCCCCTTCAGCGTGAACCCGTTGGGGAACTGGGCCACGGCGGCGCGGCGCCCGATGGTGGCCATGATCCCCTTGTCCTTGTACCGGAACGGCTTCGGAGCGCCGGCGCGGCCGAAGGTCCGCGTCAACTGACCGGCGGCGTGGCGGCCGGACTGGATGGCCACCTGGGCCACGCCGGGCAGCGTGCCGCCCTCGCCGTCGGGGATGAGGGCCACGTCACCGACGGCGTAGACGTTCGGGTGACCGGGCACGCCGAGCGCCTCGTCGACCACGATGCGGCCGCCCGGCCCCTGCTCGAGGCCGAGGACGTCGACCAGCGCGTTGGCCTGCACCCCCGCGGCCCACACCACGGTCTCGGTCGGGATCCGTTCGCCGCCCGCCAGGGCCACAGCGTCGGCAGCCACCGACTCGACCTGCTGGTCGAGTCGCACCTCGACGTTGCGCTTCTCGAGGGTGTGGCTGGGCGTTGGCGCTCAGCTTCGGGTCGAACGGGGTCAGCAGGCGGTCGGCCAGCTCGACCAGCACGATCCGGGCCTGGTTCTCGAGGTCGAGGCCCGGGAAGTCCTTGCGCAGGACGTGGTGGACGAGCTCGGCCAGGGCCCCGGCGACCTCGACCCCGGTGGGTCCACCACCGACGATGACCCAGGTCAGGGCGGCCTCGACCTCCTCAGGATGGGCGTGGGCCCACTCGACCCGGGTGAGCAGGTGGTTGCGCAGGGTCAGGGCGTCGGCCAGGGAGTAGAGCGGGAAGCTGTGCTCGGACGCCCCGGGCACCCCGAACCAGTTGGTGCCCGCACCGGCGGCGATGACCAGGCCGTTGAACGCCACGGGGTCGCCGTCGTCCAGGGTGAGGACCTGCTCCTCCCAGTCCACACCGGTCACCGAGGCGTTGCGGAACGTCACGTTCGGCTGCTTCCAGAACACGCCCCGCACCGGGTGGGCGACATCGGCCGCGTTCAGGCCGGAGGTGGCCACCTGGTACAGCAGCGGCTGGAAGGTGTGGAAGTTGTTCCGGTCGATCAACGTGACCTCGACGTCGGCCCCCTTCAGGGCGCGGGCGGCGTTGAGCCCGCCGAAGCCGGCGCCGATGACCGCCACCTTCACGTCCCCACCTCCGGCCCGCCCGTCGTTGGCTGGCCCTTCGTTGGCTGGCACTGCGGGCACCAGTAGGTGACGCGGGGGTCCTCGCCCTGCAGGCGCCGGTCGATCGGCGTGCCACAGCGGAGGCACGGCTGCCCCCGCCGGCCGTAGACGGCGAGGCCGCCGCCGGGCAGGGTCGAGCGCTCACCGGGTGACGACACGTTCGCCCGGAGCTGGCGGGCGGCGGCGGTGAACAGGCGACGACGGGTCTCGACGTCGAGGTCGCGCACCTTGGCGAACGGGCTGACCCGGCAGGCCCAGAGCACCTCGCTCTTGAACACGTTGCCGATGCCCGCCGCCACCTGCTGGTCCAGCAGGAGCGGGGCGATCTCGCTGTCAGCGTCGGCCCGCGCCGCCAGGCGGTCCACCACGTCGTCGATCGGCGGGTCCTCGAGGCACAGGTCGGGCCCGAGGTGGTCGAGGGGCTGGGGGAGGTGGGCGGGCGGCTCCCGGTACAGGTCCACGACCGGGGCCTTGAAGCAGACCGCCTCCCAGTCGGCCACCCCCACGACGGCCCGGGCCAGGTGACCGGGCAGGCGCCAGCGGCTCCCGGTCCGGTAGAGGTGCCAGGTCCCCGTCATCCGCAGGTGGGTGTGCAGGACCACGCCGTCGGAGAAGCCGATGAGCAGGTGCTTGCCCTTCGCCTCGACCGGTGTCGACGGTGGCGCCGGCCCGGGGCCGGGGCCCCACCGCCCGGGGCGCCTCGAAGCGCTCCAGGACCTGACCGGCCAGAGCGGGCCGCAGCCGGTCCGCCACCCGGTGGATCGTGTCGCCCTCGGGCACACCGTCAGGCTACGCAGGCGCCAACGCCTACGGTCCGGGCCATGAGTCCAGAACCCACACCGATCGAACTGGTCCCGCTGGGCCGGATGACCCTCGGCCTGCGTGAGCCGATCGTGCTCCCGGACACGCCGTCGGGCACCTTCGTCGTGGCCGAACTGGCGTCGGCCCGCTTCGAGGGCGAGCGCATCCAGGCCAGCGCCAAGGGCAACGCCAACGCCGACTGGCTCTACATCACCCCGGACGGCACGGCCGCCATCGACGTGCGGGTCCTGCTGGAGACCGACGACGGCGCCCTGATCCACCTCAGCTACCAGGGCCGCCTGTCCCTGGCCGACCAGACCGTGGTGGCGGCGCCCCAGTTCCTCACCGGCGACGAGCGCTACACCTGGCTCAACGGGGTCCAGGCCATCGCCAAGGGCAAGACCGACGGCCAGACCCTCGTCTACGACATCCACGAGGTGCGCTGACCGGAGGGGTCAGTCGATTGGGCGCGCCGCACGCTCATCGGATCGACGCCAGAGGGTCAACCTGAAGGCCCTCGACGCCGATGTATCGTCGCCCTCCCGTATCCAGTCCCCTGAGGTCCAACCTTGCGCTTCCGACCCGTTCTCATCCTCGTTCTCGTCACCCTGGCGGCGACGATCTTCGCCTCGCCCGCCGGCGCCGGACCCGGCGGCAAGCTCGCCGAGGAGGCCCCGCCCGCGAGCGAGGCCCCGCCGACCGAGGCCGCGCCGACCGAGGCCGTCCTGGCCGGTGTCGCGCAGGTCCACGCCGGCTACGAGCACTCGTGCGCCGTCCTGGCCAATCGGCAGGCCCGCTGCTGGGGAGCCAACAGCTACGGCGAGCTCGGCGACGGCACCACCGACGCCTCCCACACCGCCGTCATCGTGAAGAACGCGGCCGGCAGCCCGCTGCTGAACGTGCGCCAGATCGTCAACGGCAACGACCACACCTGCGCCCTCCTCACGAACGCCCAGGTCCGTTGCGTGGGTGACGGCAGTGACGGCCAGCTCGGCAACGGCTCCTTCGCCAACTCCGACTCGCTCGTCATCGTGCGCAACCCCGCGGACACCGCTGCTCTGCAGGACGTGCTCAGCATCGCCGCTGAGGACGACGGCATGTGCGCCCTGCTCGCCAACCGCAAGGTCGTCTGCTGGGGCGATGACGACTACGGGCAGCTCGGCAACGGCGACCCCAAGGCCGACTCGAACCTGCCGGTGTTCGTCAAGGGCCTCGGCGGTAGCGGTCAGCTGGCGAACGTGGCCGCCCTGGGCGGCGGCTACGACACCAACTGCGTCCTCCTTCTGAACGGACAGGGCCGCTGCTGGGGCTACAACCAGTTCGGCGGCCTCGGCAACGGTACGGTCGTGTGGACGACATATCCGGTCGTGGTCCAGGACGCGGCAACCGGGACGGCACTCACCGGCATCGTCCAGCTCACCCACAACGGCTACCACGGCTGCGCCACGCTGAACACCGGCCAGGCCCGCTGCTGGGGCTACAACAACGACGGCCAGCTCGGCACCGGTGACCTGACCCTCCGCAAGCGAGCCGTGCCCGTCGGCCGGGTCGGGGGCGGACGGCTGCTCGACGTGGCGTCGATCTTCGTCGGCTACAACCACACCTGCGCCCTGCTCGACACGGGCCAGGCCCGGTGCTGGGGCGACGACTCCTTCGGGCAGAACGGTGACGGCACCGTCGAGTCCCCGGAGAGTCGCATGCGCCCGACGCCGGTCCTCAACGTCAACGGGGTCGGCAACCTCGGCGGGATCACCCAGCTGTACTCCCGCGCCTACACCGCCTGTGTCCGGCTCGCCAACGGCCAGGCCCGGTGCTGGGGCGAAGGCGACGACGGCGAGCTCGGCAACGGGGACGACGTCGACTCCCCCTTGCCGGTCGTCGTCCAGGTCTGACTCCGGACCGGCCCACGGCCTGAGACCGGCCCCCGTCCCGCCACCCGGGTCGGGGGCCGGTCCGCGTCTCGCCCCGGGTCGGCCGACGCGGGTCACATGAAGGACGAGGCCTCGTCGAGGCCGAGGTCGGGGTGGGGGCCGATGGCCATGGGCTGGGCGTTGGCCCACCCGTGGCCGCCGCCGTCGGGTCCTCCACGCGCGACGACCGTGTCCCGCAGCTGGTGCAGGCGGTGGGCCGCCTCGACCGTGGTGCAGTCGGCCTCGTGCTCTCCGTCGACGTGCAGCTCGGGGCCCCGGTACTGGCCGTGCCACTGGTCGTCGAAGCCGAAGTAGAGACCGGCGCCCAGGTGGAAGCCGGTCTCGCCCAGCGTGGTGATCGTCAGCGGGCGCTCTGAGCCGTCGGCCATGGTGCACCGCAGCAGGCCGCCGCGCAGCCGCCGGTTGACCGGGTCGAACTCCAGCTCGGGGTCGATGGCCACGAACGGCTCGCGGCGACCGTCGGGGTGCTCGACGCCCCCCTGGGTCGTGACCTGACGGAACGAGCCGATCGTGTGCTGCTGGTGGAAGACGTGCAGGGCGTAGGGGTCACCGTCGGCCGTCTCACACAGCATCGGCGACCAGAGGATGAGGGACGCCAGACCGGGCACCTCGCCCCGGCTGGGGGCGTCCTCGACCGGGGCGCCCACCATGTAGCGGACGCCCCAGGAGTGGTCCCGGGTCGAGAACCAGGTGGTCGGCTGGATCTCGGTTCGCTCCCCGTCGACTTCGACCCACCCGTGGGCGACCCCGGTCTGGTGGTAGCGGACGATGTCGGCGTCCATCCGTCCCCCGTCCGGGGCCCGGTGCACTTCCCGGTGCTCCAGCGTGGGCGGGACCACGCCTTGGAAGGTCCACTCGAAGGACACCGGGACGACGTCGTTGGCGTCCAACGCGAACCGCACCGACTGCAGCGGCTCCAGGACCTCGTACCGGATCGGACCGACACCCAGCCGGTCCCGTTCGGGAGCCAGCGGACGGCTCGCCCGGACCGTCCACTGCTCGACCCCCCGGGACACCCCGGCGTACGCGTCGAGCACCCCGCGGTTGGTGTACTTGCCCATCCCGAGATGCACCTGGACGGAACCGTCGCGGGCGGCCGCCTGGGCACAGATCTTCTCCGTCCAAGAGCGGTCCGACTGCCCGACGGTGGCGAACGTGTCGGTGATCTGGTGGTTGAAGGTCTCGTCCGCGGGGACGAGGGGACCGAGCGACATGGCGCGCACCCTAGGACCCCTCGAACCGGGGAGGCGGTCGATGGATGCGGGCCGAGATCTGCGTAGGTGCTACTCATGCGCACCGGCCCGGCGGCGGGAATCATCCCGGTTGGCATCAACCGGCCGGGACACACGCCGATGTCGTGTCCACTTGCCCTTCCCCGACACAGGAGTCCATGTGCGTTCCAAGCTCTTCACCCTTCTGGCTGCGGTCCTCTTGGCCGCGGCGCTGACTGCAGGGCCAGCCAGCGCCGGTGACCCCGGTCGCGATCCCGAGCCACCGCCGAGAGGCGAGGCAACAGAGGCGCCCGACGACGACGGCGAGGCCGTCGTGGTGGGCATCGCCCAGGTCACAACCGGCGACTACCACTCGTGCGCACGGCTGGCCAACAGCCAGGTGCGGTGCTGGGGCGCCGGCGAGGATGGCCAGCTCGGCAACGGCACCTACAACGACAGCCCCACCGCCGTGGTGGTGAAGAACGTCACCGGACCCGGGCCGCTCCAGAACGTGGTCCAGGTCGCGGCCGGCGAATACCACTCGTGCGCCCTCCTGGCGAACCGGCAGGTGCGCTGCTGGGGCTACAACGCGGAAGGCCAGCTCGGTGATGGCACCAACGACATCTCGAACCGGCCGGTCGTGGTCCGCAACGCCGCCGACACCGGCCCCCTCCAGAACGTCCGCGCCATCACCGGCGAGACCTCCGGGACCTGCGCTCTTCTCACCAACGACCAGGTCCGCTGCTGGGGCGAGGACGACTACGGCCAGCTCGGCAACGGCGCACCCGACGCCGACACCAACCTCCCCGTGACCGTGAAGGGTCTCGGGGGCACCGGGGCGCTGACCGGCGTGCGCAGCATCGAGGGCGGCTACGACAACAACTGCGCGTGCTCCTCAGCGGCCAGGCCCGCTGCTGGGGCTACAACGGCGGCGCCCTGGGCAACGGGGACAGCGCCAACTCGCCCCACCCGGTGGTCGTCAAGAACATCGCCGGCGGCGGCCCCCTGACCGGGGTCACCCAGATCAGCATCGGCGGCTACCACGGCTGCGTCCGCTTGGCCAACGGTCAGGCCCGCTGCTGGGGTGACAACGAGGACGGCCAGCTCGGCAACGGTGGCAACACCGACACCGAGCTCCCTGTCGTGGTGAGGCGGGTCGGTGGTGGCGCCTTGACCGGTGTGGTCTCCGTCTTCGCCGCCGACGACACGACGTGTGCTCAGGTGACCGGCGGCCAGGCGCGCTGCTGGGGCTACGACACCTCCGGCGAGAACGGGGATGGCACCATCGGCTCCCCGGACGGCCGGAAGCTCCCCACCCCGGTGCGCAACCTCACCAACACCGGCAACCTGACCGGTGTCACCCAGCTGCACATGCAGGACGCCCACGCCTGCGTGCGGCTCAGCAACGGGGAAGCCCGCTGTTGGGGCGACAACGAGTACGGTCAGCTCGGCAACGGTGGCACCACCGACCGGCCCGTGCCCGTCAAGGTCCAGAGCTGACGGGACACCCTCCCTGACGCGCGGGCCTCGGCCCGACACCACCGGTGTCGGGCCGGGGCCCGCGCCGCGCCGTCCCACTGGTCCTCGTCCGGGGGTACGAGACTCACCCGCGGGCGCTAGAGGGTCGACCCGGTCCGCCAGGACGCACCTGCACTAGGTTGCGCCGTCCCCTACCGAGCCGGAGCCGGTCGTGCTCGTCCCGCTGCTCCTCGGAGACTCCGAGGAGCCCATGCGCGACCGTTTCCTTCCCGCCCTGCTTGTGACCGCCCCTTGGGAGTCGATGATGCGCAAGCTCCGATCTCTCCTTCTGTCTCGTCCTGCTCGCATCTCTGCTCACGACTGCACCGGCAAACGCCGGTGATCCCGGTCGCGAGCCCGACGACCACCCCACCGGTGAGTCGACGGAGGCACGCACCGACGGGGGCGAAGCCGTCCTGGTGGGCGTCGACCCAAGTCGCCACCGGCGACTACCACTCGTGCGCCCGGCTGGCCAACAACCAGGCCCGCTGCTGGGGGTACAACTTCTACGGCGAGCTCGGCAACGGGACCGTGGTCGACAACAGCACCACCGCCGTGGTGGTGAAGGACGTCAGCGGGCCCGGGCCACTCCAGAACGTGGTCCAGTCGCGGCGGGTGTGTACCACTCGTGCGCCCTCCTGGCCAACGGTCAGGTGCGCTGCTGGGGCTACAACGGCGACGGTCAACTCGGCGACGGCAGCAACGACGACTCGGCCCGGCCCGTCGTGGTCCGCAACCCCCTCGACACCGGGCCCCTGCAGAACGTGCGGGCCATCACCGCCGAGACGAACGGAACCTGCGCGCTGCTCACCACCGACCAGATCCGCTGCTGGGGCGAGGACGAGTACGGCCAGCTCGGCAACGGCGCCCCCACGACCGACACCGATCTGCCCGTTGTCGTCAAGGGTCTCGGCGGAACCGGCGTGCTGACCGGCGTGCGCAGCATCGAGGGCGGGTACGACAACAACTGCGCCGTGCTCCAAAACGGCCAGGCCCGGTGCTGGGGCTACAACACTGGCAGCCTCGGCAACGGCGAAGAGCCCGGACGTGCCCCACCCGGTGATCGTGACGAACCGCACCGGCGGCGGTCCCCTCACTGGCGTCACCCAGATCAGCCAGGGCGGCTACCACGGCTGTGCCCGCCTGACCAACGGTCAGGCCCGCTGCTGGGGCGACAACGAGGACGGCCAGCTGGGCACCGGCACCGTCTTCCCGACCACCCGCCCCGTCGTGGTCAGGCGGCAGGGCGGGACCGCCCTGACCGGCGTGGTCGCCATCTTCGCCGGCGTCGACACCACATGTGCCCAGGTGACGGGCGGCCAGGTGCGCTGCTGGGGCTACGACACCTCGGGCCAGAACGGCGACGGCACCATCGGCTCCCCGGACGGCCGGAAGGTCCCCACCCCGGTGCGCAACCTCACCAACACCGGCAACCTCCTGAACGTGACCCAGCTGCACATGGGGGGCTCCCACGCCTGTGTCCGGCTCAGCAACGGCGAAGCCCGCTGCTGGGGTGAGAACGGTGATGGCCAGCTCGGCAACGGTGGCACCACGGACAAGCCCGTGCCCGTGAAGGTCCAGATCTGACGTCCGCGGCGTGGGCCCGTCCGTGCGACGGGCCCACGCCGCCCGGATCGGTCACCTCACATGTAGCACGCGACTCGTGCGCGACATCGCCAAACCGAGGGATGATCACCCCCCGGCGTCAAACCGCCGGCACGGACCCGCCGATGTCGTGCTCACTGTGTCATCCACCCACCAGGAGCTGATGTGCGGTTCCAGGCTGTTCACCCTCGTCATGGCCGTCCTGTTGGCCGCCGCGATGACCGCCGTACCGGCCAACGCCGGTGCTACCGGTCGCGATCGGCGTAACCCCCGCCGAGCGGGGAGGCCACGGAGGGCGCCCGCCGACGGCCACGAGGCCGTCCTGGTGGGCGTCGCCCAGGTGACCACCGGCGATTACCACTCGTGCCACGCGCTGGCCAACAACCAGGCCCGCTGCTGGGGATACAACCACTACGGCGCGCTCGGCAACGCACCACCGACGACACCCCGACTGCCGTGGTGCTCCAGGACCCGTCAGCGGACCCGGCCCCCTCCAGAACGTGGTCCAGGTCTCGGCCTGCGAGTACCACTCCTGCGCCCTCCTGGCGAGCGGCCAGGTCCGCTGCTGGGGCTGCCAACAACGACGGCCAGCTCGGCGACGGGAGCAATGACGACTCGAGCCGGCCGGTCGTGGTGCGCAACACGGCCGACACCGGCCCCCTCCTGAACGTGCGGGCCATCGTGGCCGAGGAGACCGGGGCCTGCGCTCTTCTCACCAACGACCGGGTCCGCTGCTGGGGCGAGGACGACTACGGCCAGCTCGGCAACGGCGCGCCCCTGGCCAACGCCAACCTCCCCGTGACGGTGAAGGGCCTCGGCAGCACCGGTGTGCTGACCGGCGTGCGCTCGATCGAAGGCGGCTTCGGACAACGCCTGCGTCGTCGCTCCTCAACGGCCAGGCCCGGTGCTGGGGCTTCAACCGCGGCGGCCATCCTCGGCAACGGCGACAGAGCCGACGTGCCCCACCCGGTGGTCGTGAAGAACCTGACCGGCAGCGGTCCGCTCACCGGCGTCACCCAGATCAGCAGCGGCGGCTACCACGGCTGCGCCCGGCTGACCAATGGTCAGGCCCGCTGCTGGGGCGACAACGAGCACGGCCAGCTCGGCAACGGCACCGTCGCCGACCACCCGCTCCCGTCGTGGTCAGGCGGCACGGCGGCGGCGCCTCTGACCGGCGTGGTCTCCATCTTCGCCGGCGCCCACGCCACCTGTGCTCGGGTGACCGGCGGCCAGGTGCGGTGCTGGGGCACCCACACCTCCGGCCAGAACGGGGACGGCACCATCGGCTCCCCGACGCCGGAAGCTCCCCACCCCGGTGCCAACCTCACCGACACCGGCAACCTGCTGAACGTGACTCAGCTGCACATGCAGTACGCCCATGCCTGTGTCCGGCTCAGCAACGGCGAAGCCCGCTGCTGGGGTGACGGCACCGACGGCCAGCTCGGCAACAGTGACACCACCGACCTGCCCCTGCCCGTGAAGGTCCAGATCTGACCGACCGCGCCGGGTAGCGTCCGCGAGCCCCCCTTTCGACCGGAGAACCGCGTGCGTCAGAAGCTCCTCGCCCTCGCGGTGCGCTCTGGGCAACGGTGGCATCGACGACGAGCCCCTGCCGGTCGCCGTCACCACCTGAGGGTCAACCTCGACGCCCGGCGGGTCGATGTAGGTTGCGGCCCCGCCTGTTCGCCCTGACGCGGCCAGGCGCCCCCATCCCCCATCTCCCCTCCCCTGAAAGCAGCACATCGCGCGTCAAGCTCTGGTCCCTACTCGCCGCCCTCGGCCTCGCCGCGGCCCTCCTGGCCGTGGCCCCCGCCGGGGCCGAACCGTCGACCGACGGTCCCGTGCCCCCCGCCGGAGAGGAATCCTCCCCCGATCCCAGCCCGGTGCCGCCGGGTGAAGAGGCCGCGCTCGTGGGCGCCGCCCCAGTGGCGACCGGCTACTACCACTCGTGTGCCCGCCTCGCGAACAACCAGGTCCGCTGCTGGGGCTACAACTAGCTACGGCCAGCTCGGCGACGGCACCGTGGACGACAGCTACACCGCCGGTCGTCACCCAGAACGCCACCGGTGGCGGCCCCTTGCAGAACGTCACGCAGGTGGTGGCGGGTGACTTCTTCACTCTGCGCCCTGCTCACCACCCGGCAGGTCCGCTGCTGGGGCTACAACTCCTACGGCCAGCTCGGCGACGGGACCTTCGACCACTCGGCGTTGCCCGTGGTGGTGCAGAACGTCGCCGGCACCGGACCGCTGCAGAACGTCCGCCAGATCGGCGCCGAGTCCGACGGGATGTGCGCCGTGCTCACCAACGACGAGCTGCGTTGCTGGGGCGACGACGACTACGGCCAGCTCGGCAACGGCGCCCCCCTGTCGGCACTCGAACCTCCCCGTGATCGTGAAGGGCCTCGGCGGCAACGGTCGCCTCACCGGCGTGGCCTCGGTCGGCGGCGGCTACGGCAACAACTGCGCCGTCCTCCGCAACGGCCAGGCCCGCTGCTGGGGCTACAACGGCAGCGGCGGGACCTGCGGCAACGGCACGGACAGCACCGACACCCCGCACCCGGTCGTGGTCAAGAACCTCGCCGGCACCGGTCCGCTGACCGGCGTCACCCAGATCAGCAACGGCGGCTACCACGGCTGCGCCCGGCTGAGCAACGGTCAGGCCCGCTGCTGGGGCGACAACCACGAAGGTGCACTCGGCACCGGCGACCTCACGGACCGACCCCTCCCGGTGGCCGTCCGCCGGGTCGGCGGAGGCGCGCTGACCGGCGTGGTCAGGATCCTCGCCGGGATCGACTCGACCTGCGCGCAGGTCACCGGGGGCCAGGTCCGCTGCTGGGGTGCGATGACGACTACGGCCTGAACGGCGACGGGACCTTCGAGTCCCCGATCTACCGCAAGCTGCCCACCCCGGTGCGCAACGGGAACAACTCGGCGAACCTGCAGAACGTGACCGGACTGGACCTGCAGTCGGTCCACGCCTGCGTCCCGCTCTCGAACGGTCAGGTCCGCTGCTGGGGCTACAACTCCGACGGCGCCCTGGGCAACGGTGGCACCGACGACGAGCCCCTGCCGGTCGCCGTCACCATCTGAGGGTCAACCTCGACGCCGTCGGGTCGATGTAGGTTGCGGCCCCGCCTGTCCGCCCTGACGCGGCCAGGCGGCCCCCTCCCCCATCCCCCCTCCCCTGAAAGCAGCACATGCGCGTCAAGCTCTGGTCCCTACTCGCCGCCCTCAGCCTCGCCGCGGCCCTCCTGGCCGCGGCTCCCGCTGGGGCCGAACCGTCGACCGACGGTCCCGTTCCCCCCGCCGGAGAGGAATCCTCCCCCGATCCCAGCCCGGTGCCGCCGGGTGAAGAGGCCGCGCTCGTGGGCGCCGCCCAAGTGGCGACCGGCTACTACCACTCGTGTGCCCGCCTCGCGAACAACCAGGTCCGCTGTTGGGGCTACAACGGCGAAGGCGAGCTCGGCGACGGCACCTTCGACGACAGCTACACCGCGGTCGTCACCAGGAACGCAACCGGTGGCGGACCGTTGCAGAACGTGACGCAGGTGGTCGCGGGTGACTACTTCACCTGCGCCCTGCTCACCACCCGGCAGGTCCGCTGCTGGGGCTACAACGCCTACGGCCAGCTCGGCGACGGGACCATCGACGACTCGTCGTTGCCCGTGGTGGTGCAGAACGTCGCCGGCACCGGACCGCTGCAGAACGTCCGCCAGATCGGCGCCGAGTCCAGCGGCATGTGCGCCGTGCTCACCAACGAGGAGCTGCGTTGCTGGGGTGAGGACGACTACGGCCAGCTCGGCAACGGCGCTCCCCTGTCGGACTCGAACCTCCCCGTGATCGTGAAGGGCCTCGGCGGCAACGGCCGCCTCACCGGCGTGGCCTCGGTCGGCGGCGGCTACGACAACAACTGCGCCGTCCTCCGCAACGGCCAGGCCCGCTGCTGGGGCTACAACGGCAGCGGCGGTGCACTCGGCAACGGCACGGTCACCACCGACACCCCGCACCCGGTCGTGGTCAAGAACCTCGCGGGCACCGGTCCGCTGACCGGCGTCACCCAGATCAGCAACGGCGGCTACCACGGCTGCGCCCGGCTGAGCAACGGTCAGGCCCGCTGCTGGGGCGAGAACGACGAAGGGGCACTCGGCACCGGCGACCTCACGGACCGACCCCTCCCGGTGGCCGTCCGCCGGGTCGGCGGAGGCGCGCTGACCGGCGTGGTCAGGATCCTCGCCGGAGTCGACTCGACCTGCGCGCAGGTCACCGGGGGCCAGGTCCGCTGCTGGGGTGCGGACGACTACGGCCTGAACGGCGACGGGACCTTCGAGTCCCCGATCTACCGCAAGCTGCCCACCCCGCTGCGCAACGGGAACAACTCGGCGAACCTGCAGAACGTGACCGGACTGGACCTGCAGTCGTACCACGCCTGCGTCCCGCTCTCGAACGGTCAGGTCCGCTGCTGGGGCTACAACTCCGACGGCAATCTGGGCAACGGTGGCACCGACGACGAGCCCCTGCCGGTCGCCGTCATCACCTGACCCCGGCGCTCCCGGCGCCCGGCCCCCGGTCACCCGACCGGCGGATCGGGGCCGGGGGCCGTGCGCGTCGTGCCACGATGACCCTGATGGCCCTCACGGTGCAGCGGGACCTGGACGCCGTCGTCGCGGGCTTCCTCGATTGGCTCGCCGATCGGCGGGGCACCGAGGTGCAGCCCGCGTCCGTCCAGCGCCCGACCGACGGGTGGTCCAGCGAGACGGTCCTCGTCCACGCCACGGTGGACGGGGTGCCGGAGGGCCACGCCATCCGACTGGCCCCGCTCGGCGAGGGCATCTTCCCCGCCTACGACCTCGGCCTGCAGGCCCGGGCCCAGGCCCACGCTTCCCACCGCGGTGTGCCGACCCCGGTCCCGGCCCTCGTCGTGGAGGACCCGGCGTGGCTGGGTGAGCCGTTCCTGGTGATGCCCCTCGTCGACGGCCACGTCCCCGGCGAGATGGCGGCCTTCGACCCGTGGGTGCGGTCGCTCCCCGGCCCCACCCAGCGCGGGCTCTACGAGGGAGTGGTGGACGCCCTCGTCGGCCTGCACTCGGCCACCCCTCCCGACGACCTCCCCTACCGGTCGGTCGAGACCGAGCTGGCTGCTTGGACCGACTATCTGGACTGGTACGCCGACGGCGACGACCCCGCGCCCGCGCTGCGGGAGGCCCTGGCCTGGTGCGCCGAGCACCGACCCGCGGTCGAGCCCGTCCCCGCCTTCCTGTGGGGCGACGTCCGCCTCGGCAACGTCGTGTTCGCCGACGACGGGTCCGTGGCCGCCGTGCTCGACTGGGAGATGGCCACCGTGGGCGCCCCGGAACACGACCTCGGTTGGTGGCTCGGCCTGGAGGCCATGCAGGACGAGCTGGTCGGCGGGCGGGCCGACGCCTTCCCCGCACGGGCCGACCTGCGGTCCCGCTACGAGGCCGGACTCGGTCGGCGGCTGCAGGACCTGTCGTGGTACGAGACCTTCGCCCTGTTCCGCAGCGCGGCGATCCTGACCCGCATCAGCATCCTCCAGCAGCGCGCCGGGCTCGACCCCCGCCTGCCCTTGGCCGACAACCCCGTCCTCGACCACCTGCGTCGACGCCTCGAGGAGGCTCCGTGACCATCCCCGACTTCGACCCCCGCGATCCCGGCTTCCGGATCCGGCCGGACTTCGACGCGCTGACCGCCCGTCTCCGGGCCGAGTCGCCGGTCCACCAGGTGGACGCCGGCCTGAAGGTGCTGAGCCGCTACGACGACATCCGCGAGGTCAGTCGCAGCCCCGAGCGCTTCCGGTCGGGCGGCGGGGTGCTGGCCAACGACCCCATCCGGGACGAGGGCCGCGAGGTCGTCGGCTCGATCATCCACATGGACCCCCCGGGCCACGGTGAGTGGCGCCGAGTCCTCAACCGGCGGTTCACCCCGCGTGCGGTCTCCCCGATGGAGGACCGGATCCGGGAGCTGACCGTCGACCTCATCGACGCCCTCCCCACCGACGAGCCCGCCGACCTCGTCGACCTGTTGTGCGCCCCGCTGCCGGTGCTGGCGATCGCCGAGCTGCTGGGCGTCCCCGACGCCGACCGGGCCGACTTCCGTCGCTGGTCCGACGCCACCATCGCCGCCACCGACGGGATGGACGACCTGAGCGAGGAGGACGTCGTCGCGTTCGGCGAGCTGGGTGCCTTCCTGGACGCCCACGCCAAGGCGAAGGCGGCCGACCCGGGCGACGACCTCGTGTCCGCCCTCGTCGGCGCCGAGGTCGAGGGCCGGGCCATGACCCCCTCGGAGCTGGTGATGTTCAGCATCACCCTGCTGGTCGCCGGCAACGAGACCACCCGCCACCTGCTCTCCGGCGGGATCATCGCCCTGGCCCAGAACCCCGACCAGCGGGCGGCGCTGGCCGCCGATCCGTCGGCGATCCCGGGCGCCGTCGAGGAATGCCTGCGCTGGGTCACCCCCATCCACCAGTTCGCCCGGACGGTGGTGGGCGACACGATGGTCGGCGACATCCCGGTCTCGGCCGGTGACTACCTCGTGATGCTCTACACCTCCGGCAACCGGGACGAGGCCGCCTTCGGCCCGACGGCGGGCCGCTTCGACGCCTTCCGAGAGGCCCCGACGCCGAACCTGGCCTTCGGCTTCGGCGAGCACCTCTGCCTCGGCGCCGCACTGGCCCGCATGGAGGGCCGCATCGTCCTCGACGAGCTCCTGGCCCGCTTCCCCGACCACGAGCTGGCCGAGGAGCCCGTCATCGCCCCCAGCAGCCTCGTCCACGGCCCCGAGGCGCTCCTGGTCGACCTGCCCTGACGCCTCTGGTCGAGACGTCGTCGCACGGCCACCGCGGGCGCGAACCGACCGTCGACCACCGCCGCCGTCGCGAGGAGTCGGTCGGTCACCTCCACCCCGGCCCCGAGCCGCAGCGCATCATCCAGCGCGACCACCTCGACGGCCGGAGCGCCCATCGGTGTGCGCCAGGTCGGCGGCCTCGACGGCCAGCGCCCTGAGCTGCCGTCCGCTCCCCCGCGGCCATCCGGGCCCACGCCCGGGCGAGGAGGAGCTCGGCCTCCCAGACCCGGAAGGCCGCCGAACGTTCGGCGTCACACTCGGTCAGGCCGCCTCGGCCCCCTCGGCGTCGCCCGCCAGGCCCCTCGCCTGGGCCAGCCCGCTGAGGCACCACGCCAACACACGACCGGGGTCCTGCTCCCGGAGCATGGCGGCGGCCTCGCGCAGCTGCAGGGTCGCCTCGGGCACGAGCCCCTGGGCCAGGTGGGCCCGACCGAGCAGGAAGGCCCGGAACCCACGGGTCTCGTCGGCCGGGTCGGGCTCCCCTGGCCCGAGCAGGGCCTCCGTCGAGCGGGCCAACTCGACCAGCTCGCCGGCCAGCCACAGGCCGACGCACCGGGACACGAGCACCGCCCCCACCAGGCTCGGCAGCTCGTCGACCAGCCGGAAGCTCACGTCCAGTGCCGTCGGCGTCGCGCCTTCGGCCTCCCTGGGTCCGCCTCGGTCAGGGCCAGGGCCAGCACGACCGGGGCCCACGCGCGGGCACAGGCCCGGTCGCCGGACGCCGGGTCATCGAGCACCGCCATCGCCACACCGAGACCTTCGGCGATCCGGCCGCCGTAGACAGCCAACCCCGCCCGGTGGGCCACCACATCGGCCCGCCACGCCGGGTCGACGATGGCCGCTTCGGCCGCGCAGCAGCGCCTGTTCGCCCGCCGACCACGTCACCCAGCCCGAAGAACCATGTCGAACCCTCGAGGATCGCCGCCTGCGAGCGATCCCGGTCATCACGGGGGGTGGACTCGGTCGACGCGAGGAGCTCGAGCACGTCCTGGTGGCGACCCTGCCAGTAGAGGGCGTTGCCCAGCTCGACCACTGCGGCCGAACCGCCACCGGCATCAGCCGCGGCCCGAGCCAGGCGCTCGGCCAGGTCTCGGTCGTGCAGCGCGAGGGCCCGGCGGGCCGCGGCGACCACTGCTTCGGGTTCGATCGCCCCGCCGCCGTCGAGTCGCCACGCCGCGATGCGGAACGTGTCGTCGGCCCGCCGCGCGCCGGTCCGGTCCACCGCGTCGGCCAGCAGCCGACTGATCTCGTCGCGGCGGAGCACACCCAGCCCGGCCGCCAGGCGCTCCGCGTACAGCGGATGGGCCAGGCGGACGTTGCGCCGTCGCCCTGAGGACTCGACGCGGACGAGGCCCCGACGTTCGAGCTCGGTGGGCACCTTCGACGACGTGATGGCGGCCAGAAGCTCGGCGCCCAGGGGCTCGCCCACAGCCAGGATCTCGAGGACCGCCTGCTCATCCGGTGACACCGTCCCGATGCGGGTGTCGATCAACTCGGCCAGGCGCGGCCCCGGCCCGAGGCCGGTCGGTGCCGCCCACACCCCGCCCCGCTCGACGAGCGTGCCGTGCTCCAACCCACTGACCACCAGCTCACGGAGGAACAGGGCGTTGCCCTGGCTCTGCTCCCACAGGCGGCGCGCCGTCGCCGTGTCGACCTGGCCGCCGAGGACCTCAGCCAGGAGGCGCGATGCCTCTGCGCCCGAGAGGGGTTGGAGGTCGAGCCGGGCCGCGGCGCCGTCCTTCCAGAGGGCGACGACGGGGTCCGGGGCGGCCAGGCCGCTGCGGACGGTCAGGACCACGAAGGCGGTCCCGGACACGGCCAGGTGGTGGACCAAGGCGGCCGAGCCGTCGTCGAGGAGGTGGGCGTCGTCGACGGCGACGATGGAGGGCCGGCCTCCCGCCTGCTCACCGAGGCCCTCGGCGGCGGACTGGAACAGGGCCAGCCGGTCAGTCCCCGGGGCCACGGGCAGGACGCCGGCGAACGCCCCGAAGGGCACGGTCGCGGCCGACGCGGTCACCGACGTCCGGAACACCGAGGCCCCCGCGGCCTCGGCGATGGCCAGGAACTCGGCCACCAGCCGGGTCTTGCCCACACCCGCCGCGCCCGCGAGCACGGCCCCACCGCGGGCGGCCCCGTGGGCGGCAACGAGCCAGGCCAACTCGTCGTCCCGACCGACCAACGGCCAAGCCGTCCCCGGCGCCATCGCGGCAGGCTAGGCGTGCACTCCGGGCGCGCGGGAGCGGGAAGCGACGGTCAGTCGCAGCAGGAGTCGCGCCAGCCGCAGGCGCCGCACCGGAAGTGGGCGTGCTCGGGGGCCATGGCGCCGCCGCACTGGGGGCACTCGGTGAACACCGCGTGGCGGCTGGCCTCGGGCGCGGTCCGGCGGTCACAGGTGGGCGTGGGCTCGGGCGCGCTCATGGGAGCGAGAGCGTAGGAAAGGCCCGGCGGCAGAGCCGGGGATGCCGGTGCCATGATCGTCGCCATGGCCGACGGCACCCGACCTCCCCTTCGCCGACACCCAGGACTTCGACGACGCGCGCCGCGGCCTCGTCGCCGCGCTCGAGCCCTGCGTCGTGCACAACGCGGACGGCCGGGTGGTGTGGGACAACGACGCCTACGACTTCCTCCGCGAGGACTGCCCGCCGACGGCCAACGCCAGCCTGTGGCGCCAGTCCGAGCTCAACGCCATCCAGGGCCTGTTCGAGGTGACGCCGGGGATCTACCAGGTGCGGGGCCTCGACCTGTCGAACATGACGATCATCGAGGGCGACACCGGCGTCGTCCTCATCGACCCGCTCGTCTCGACGGAGACGGCGGCGGCCGCGCTGGCGCTCTACCGGGAGCACCGGGGCGAACGGCCGGTGAAGGCGGTCATCTACACCCACAGCCACGTCGACCACTTCGGCGGGGTCAAGGGGGTCACCACCGACGCCGAGGTCGCGGCCGGCGACGTGCCGATCCTCGCCCCGGTCGGCTTCCTGGAGCACGCGGTGAGCGAGAACGTCTACGCGGGCACCGCGATGACCCGTCGGGCGCTCTACATGTACGGCCGGGTCCTCGAGCCAGGGCCGGCGGGCCACGTCGGGTGCGGACTCGGCCAGCTGCCCTCGTCGGGGACGGTCTCGCTGATCGCCCCCACCGTGGACATCACCCACACCGGCCAGGTCGAGGTCATCGACGGGGTCACCATCGAGTTCCAGATGACGCCGGGCACCGAGGCCCCGGCCGAGATGAACTTCTACTTCCCCGACTTCTCGGCGCTGTGCATGGCCGAGAACGCCACCCACAACCTGCACAACCTGGTCACGCTGCGCGGTGCCCTCGTCCGGGACCCCCACGAGTGGGCCCGCTACCTGACCGAGGCCGTCGACCTCTTCTCGGACCGCGCCGAGGTCACCTTCGCCTCGCACCACTGGCCGACCTGGGGCAAGGAGCGTGGGCGGGCGTACCTGGAGGGACAGCGGGACCTCTACGCCTACCTCCACGACCAGACCCTGCGCCGGCTGAACCAGGGCCTCACCGGACCGGAGATCGCCGAGGAGTTCGTGTTGCCCGATGCCCTCGAGCAGACCTGGCACCTCCGGGGCTACTACGGGTCGGTCAGCCACAACGTCAAGGCCATCTACCAGCGCTACCTCGGGTGGTTCGACGGCAACCCGGCCCACCTGTGGGCCCATCCCCCCGTCGAGGCCGCCCAGCGGTACGTGGCCGCCATGGGCGGGGCCGACGCGGTCGATCGCCCAGGCCCGCGCCGCCCTGGCCGACGGCGACGCCCGCTGGTCGGCCGAGATCCTGAACCACGTCGTCTTCGACGACCCGGACAACAGCGAGGCCAAGGCGCTCCTGGCCGAGGTCTACGACCGCCTCGGGCACGGGGCCGAGAACGCGACGTGGCGCAACTTCTTCCTCACCGGGGCGGTCGAGCTGCGGACGGGCGTGCAGTCCCTGCCGCAGGCCATCGTCGGCGACGTGCTGTCGGCCCTCTCGGTCGTCCAGGTCTTCGACGCCATGGCCATCCGCCTCGACGGCCCTCGCGCCGCCGCCGACGGCGTGGACCTCACGCTCGACTGGCACATCACCGACCTCGACAGCCACCACCGGGTCACCTGCCGCAACGGCGTCGTCGTGCAACGCACCGTCGCCGGGCCGACGGACGGCGCCGACGCCCGGTACGCGCTGACCAAGGACGAGCTGCTGCCCGTCCTGGCCGGCCTCGCCGCCGCCGATCCCGTCGAGGGGTCCGGCGACGCCCTCGCCACCCTCCAGGCCCACCTCGACCGCGTCGACCCCGACTTCCCGATCGTCACGCCGTGACATTGCTCCGCCTCCGGCTCCGCCGGCGTCGCCGTCGTGGGACGTCCCCGGCTGCTGCTTCGCTCCGACTCCGCAGCGTGACCCGCCTGCCGGACCTGGTCGGGCGCCATCGCCAGCGACCTGCCAGCATTCCTTCGTGATCATCGACGTGGCCGCCTATCGGGGTGGGGAGCGGTGTGAGGACGTCGTGAGCCTGAACCGGGCTCTCGATCTCAATGATGACCGCGACACCTTCGTCTGGCTCGGCCTCCACGAACCCACCGCGGAGGAGTTCGACCAGGCCTGCCGCCGCTTCGACCTCCACGAGCTGGCGGTCGAAGACGCCATCAAGGCCCACCAGCGACCCAAGCTCGAGGCCTACGGCGACACCCTGTCGGTGGTGCTGAAGACCGCCCGCTACCTCGACGCCGAGGAGGAGGTCGAGTTCGGCGAGATCTTCCTGTTCGTGGGCGACGACGTTCGTCGTCGCCGTCCGGCACGGGGAGGCCAGCGGGCTGAGCAACGTCCGCCGCGACCTGGAGGCTCGACCGGACCGGCTGGCCTGCGGGCCCAGCGCGGTGCTCCACGCCATCCTCGACCATGTCGTCGACGACTACGTGCCGGTGCTCGAGGGGATCGACAACGACATCGAGGAGGTCGAGCAGCAGGTGTTCTCCCGCGCGGGCCGGAACCCGGTGGAACGCATCTACAACCTCAAGCGGGAGGTGCTCGACTTCCACCGGGCCACCGTCCCCCTGATGGATGCGGTGGCTCGGCTGGCCGAGGGCAAGGTGGCAGGGGTCCACGCCACGATCCAGCCGTACTTCCGCGATGTGCACGACCACCTCGTCCGCGTGACCGAGCGGGTGGTCGCCGACCGGGACCTGCTCAACAGCGTCCTGGAGGCCAACCTGACCCAGGTCGGGCTCCGCCAGAACGAGGACATGCGCAAGATCTCGGCCTGGGTGGCCATCGGCGTGGCCCCCACGCTGCTGGCCGGGATCTACGGCATGAACCTCGAGGAGATGCCGTTGCTCGACCACCCCGCGGCCTTCCCAATCGTCGTGGGTGCGATGGCTGCCATCGCGGTGGGCCTCTTCGCCCTCTTCCGCCGTCGCGGCTGGCTCTGAGGCCGAGACACGGCGACGCCGTCGGACCACCGTTTGCGTCCGCCGTCGCCGGACCGGTCGGACTGCCTGACACTGGCGCGCGCCCTCGGCGATGTAGGTTGCGTCCGCCACGTTCCCTCGAGCGTCGATTCCGCGTACCCGAGGTCTGACGCTGGCGGGATGCGCACAACGGCCGATACGGCCGTCGTGATCACCACCAACCCAGGGAAGCGAGAACCCCCTTGAGAAGGTCCCTGTTCGCCCTCGCCGCCCTCGGCCTCGCCGCGGCCCTCCTGGCCGTGGCTCCCGCCGGGGCCGAACCGTCGACGGACGGTCCCGTTCCCCCCGCCGGAGAGGAGTCGTCCCCCGATCCCAGCCCGGCCCCGCCGGGTGAAGAGGCCGCGCTCGTGGGCGCCGTGTCGGTGGCCACCGGCTACTACCACTCGTGCGCCCGCCTCGCGAACAACGAGGTCCGCTGCTGGGGTTACAACGAGTACGGCCAGCTCGGCGACGGGTTCCCCGGGATCGACAGCTACACCGCGGTCGTCACGAAGAACGCAAACGGTGACGGCCCCTTGCAGAACGTGACGCAGGTGGTGGCGGGTGACCTCTTCACCTGCGCCCTGCTCACCACCCGGCAGGTCCACTGCTGGGGTTACAACGAGTACGGCCAGCTCGGCGACGGGACCTTCGACGACTCGTCGTTGCCCGTGGTGGTGCAGAACGTCGCCGGCGACGGACCGCTGCAGAACGTCCGCCAGATCGGCGCCGAGGGCGGCGGCATGTGCGCCGTGCTCACCAACGACGAGCTGCGCTGCTGGGGTGAGGACGACCTCGGCCAACTGGGCAACGGCGCCCCCCTGACGAACTCGAACCTCCCCGTGATCGTGAAGGGCCTCGGCGGCAACGGCCGCCTCACCGGCGTGGCCTCGGTCGGCGGCGGCTACGGCAACAACTGCGCCGTCCTCCGCAACGGCCAGGCCCGCTGCTGGGGCTACAACGGCGGCGGCTTGACCTACAGCGTCCTCGGCAACGGCAACAGCACCGACACCCCGCACCCGGTCGTGGTCAAGAACCTCGCGGGCACCGGTCCGCTGACGGGCGTGACCCAGATCAGCAACGGCGGCTACCACGGCTGCGCCCGGCTGAGCAACGGTCAGGCCCGTTGCTGGGGCGAGAACTACGAAGGTGCACTCGGCACCGGCAACCTCACGGAGCGACTCCTCCCGGTGGCCGTCCGCCGGGTCGGCGGTGGCGCGCTGACCGGCGTGGTGAGGATCCTCGCCGGGGTCGACTCGACCTGCCGCGTTGGTCACCGGGGGCCAGGTCCGCTGCTGGGGTTTGGACGAATACGGCCTGAACGGCGACGGGACCTTCGAGTCGCCGCTCTACCGCACGCTGCCCACCCCGGTGCGCAACGGGAACAACACGGCGAACCTGCAGAACGTGACCCGCTTGGACCTGCAGTCGCACCACGCCTGCGTCCCGCTCTCGAACGGCCGGGTCCGCTGCTGGGGCTACAACAGCAACGGCGCCCTGGGCAACGGCGGCACCGACGACGAGCCCCTGCCGGTGGCCGTCCTCACCTTGCCCCCGCCCCCCTAGGTCGTCCCGGCCCCGCCGCTGTTCACCGGCTGATCGTCACGCCGTCGCCCGCTGCATGGAGCGGATGCCGACGGTGAGGCCCACGGCCGCGGTGCCGAGGGCGGCGAGGACACCCCACAGGACGACCCCGTCGGCGACGTCGCCGGCGAACAGGGCCCGCTCGGCGTCCACGATGTGGGTCAGGGGGTTGAACTTGGACAGGGCCTGCAGCCAGCCCGGGCCGTCCTCGAGGGGCAGGAGCATCCCCGACAGCAGCAGCAGTGGGAAGAGCAGCGTCTGCTGGACGGACCAGAAGATCCAGTCCTCGGACTTCACGGCGAGGGCCAGGGAGTAGCTGAGCGCTCCGAGGCCCACTCCGAAGGTGGCCAGTACGACCAGGCCGAGCAGGGCCCCGCCGAGGGAGAACTCGAAGCCGAAGGGGATGGTCACCGCCACGATCAGCGAGGCCTGGGCGACCAACGGGACGATCTCCTTGAGGGCCCGACCCATCAGCAGCGACGGCCGGCTGAGCGGCGTGACCAGCATGCGCTCGTGGGAGCCGCTCTGGATCTCCATCAGCAGGTTGGCGCCCGTCGTGGACGAGGCGAACAGGGCGGACATGACGAGGATCCCGGGCACGAAGGTCTGCAGGGTCGCCGCCGTGCCGATCCCGGTGACCGAGATGAGCAGCGGCCCGAAGAGAGCCAGGAAGAACAGCGGCTGGACCATCGAGAAGATGACCGAGAACGGGTTGCGCAGCGTCGGCCGCAGCTCCCGGACCAGGACGGTCGTCGTGTCGCGGACGAGGGTGGGCACGGTGCGCTCCTCGGGATCGGACCGGTCGACCCGGGCGATCGGCTCGGCGGTGGTGACGGACATCTCGGGGCTCCTCGGGGTCGGGGGCTCGGTGGTGGGCTGGTCGGTGAGGGTCATGCCGCCACCTCCTCACGGAGGCTGCGGCCGGTCAGGGTCAGGAAGACGTCGTCCAGGGTCGGACGGCGAACCTCGGCCGCCTGCACGTCGAGGCCCTCGTGGTCGAGGGCCCGCAGCAGGCCGGGCAGCGTCTCGGCGCCCTCGACGACACGGAGGCTGACCGAGCCACCGGTGGCCTCGACCGCTTCGGGGGCGACGGCGCGCCGGGCCAGGTCGACGACCCGGCCGGTCGTCCCCGCGTCCACGGTGAGCAGGATGCGGTCACCGGCCAGCTGCGCCTTGAGGCGGTCGCCGGTGTCATCGGCGATGACCGCGCCGTTGTCGATGACCATCACCCGCTCGGCCATCGAGTCGGCCTCGTCGAGGTAGTGGGTGGTGAGCACGATGGTCATGCCGTGCTCGCGGCGGAGGCGCAGGATGTGGTCCCAGAGGTTGGCCCGGCTCTGGGGGTCGAGGCCGGTCGAGGGCTCGTCCAGGAAGAGCAGGACGGGGCGGTGGACCAGGCCGATGGCCACGTCGAGCCGCCGCCGCTGCCCTCCGGAGAGAGTGTTGGCGGCCCGGTCGGCCAGGCCGTCGAGCTCGAGGGCGTCGAGCAGCTCGTCGCTGCGCCGGCGGGACTCGGCCTTCGAGAGGCCGTAGGCGAGGCCCTGGGTGACCAGCTCGTCCCGGACCCGCTGGCTGTGCGCCGCGCCGTTGCCCTGGCCGACGTAGCCGATGCGCCGGCGGACCTCGCCCGGCTCGGCCACGACGTCGTGACCCACGACCCGGGCCTCGCCCGCGGTCGGGGTGAGCAGGGTGGTCAGCATCCGCATCGTCGTCGACTTGCCCGCCCCGTTGGGGCCGAGCAGGGCGACGAGCTCGCCCTCGTGGACCTCGAGGTCGAGGTCCCGGACGGCCTCGACCGTCCCCTCCTTGGTCGTGAAGTGCCGGGTCAGGCCCCGTGTCTGGATCATGGGACCCAGCGTGACGGCACCTTGCGGACAGATTCTGGCCGGAAGGTGTGGGATTCTTCCTGCATGGCCGATCCCACCTCCCGGATGCTGAAGCTGCTCTCGCTGCTCCAGACCCACCGCCACTGGGCCGGGCCCGAGCTGGCCGACCGGCTCGAGGTCAGCGAGCGCACCCTGCGCCGCGACGTCGACCGCCTGCGGGAGCTGGGGTACCCGGTGGACGCCACCCGGGGCACCGACGGCGGCTACCAGCTCGGCGCCGGGCAGCGAGCTCCCCCCGCTGCTGCTCGACGACGAGGAGGCGGTCGCCATCGCCGTCGGCCTCCGGGCCGCCGCCATGAGCCCGGTGGCCGGCATCGACGAGACCTCGGTGCGGGCCCTGGCCAAGCTCGAGCAGGTCCTGCCCGCCCGCCTCCGTCACCGGGTCGGCGCCCTGCAGCACTTCTCCGAGAGCCTCGACCGGGGCTGGGGCGACGAGCCGACCATCGAGCCCGCCGACCTCACCGAGATCGCCGGGGCCTGCCGGGACACCGTGCGCCTCCGCTTCGACTACGAGCGGCGCGACGGCGAGTCCGGGGGTCGGATGGTCGAGCCCCACCGCCTCGTGTCGACCGGGCGCCGGTGGTACCTGGTGGCCTGGGACGTCGGCCGGGAGGACTGGCGCACCTTCCGGGTGGACCGCATGCAGGAGCCCAAGGCCCTGACCCGGCCGTTCGAGGCCCGGGAGCTGCCCGACGGGGTCGATGCCGCCGCCTTCGTGGCGGCCGGCCTGCAGTCGGCCTGGGCCCCGGCGGAGGCCGTGCTGACCCTGGCCGCCCCCCTCGACGAGGTGGCGGCGTGGCGGCCCATGGCCGGGATGTCCCTCGAAGCCGTCGCCGCCGACCGGTGCCGCCTCGTGCTCCGGGCCGACAGCTTCCAGTGGCTGGCGGTGAACGTGGCGTTGGTCCCCTTCCCGATCGTCGACCTCGCCCCCGACGAGGTCCGCCACGAGATCGACGCCATGGCCACCAGGCTCACGACGGCCCTCGCCGGCTTGAGAGAATGCTCGACCGACACCGAGAGGGGAACCAGCGCCTGATGGAGACCGATGTCAACGAGATCGCCGACGGCGTCTACCGCTTCTCGACCTGGATCGAGCCCGCCGGGCTGGTGTTCAACCAGTACCTGCTCGACGCCGAGCAGCCGTTGCTGTTCCACACCGGCCAGCGCAACCTGTTCCCCCTCGTGCGGGACGCCGTGGCCACGGTGATGGCGCCCGGAGCGCCTGCGGTGGATCGCCTTCGGGCACCTCGAGTCCGACGAGTGCGGGGCCATGAACCAGTGGCTGGAGGCGGCACCCGAGGCCGAGGTGCTCGGCGGCCACCTGGCCAACGTGGTCTCGCTGAACGACCTGGCCGACCGACCGCCGGTCGGCATCGCCGACGGCGAGGTGCTGGACCTCGGCGGCAAGCGGGTCCGCCACCTGGACACCCCGCACGTCCCCCACGGCTGGGACGCCCGGGTCCTCTACGAGGAGACCACCGAGACCTTGTTGTGTGGCGACCTCTTCACCAGGACCGGGGAGACCCCGGCCAGTCACCGACCGCGACATCGTCGGGCCCGCGTCCGACGCCGAGGACCTGTTCGGAGCCACCTGCCTCACGCCCGGCGACGGGCGCCACCATCCGTCGCCTCGCCGGCCTGGGCTCTTCCACCCTCGCCCTCATGCACGGCCCCGCCTTCACCGGCGACAACCAGGAGGCCCTCGAAGCCCTCGCCGCCGACTACGACCGCCGCCACGCCGAGGCCACCGCCTGACCCACCCGTCAGGGGGCGACGGGGCGGAGGCGGGGGGCGACGACGAGCAGGGCGCCGCCGGTGGCCGAGATGAGGCAGAGGACGACGAGGGGGGCGGCCGGGCCGGTGGCGGCCACGATGACGCCGGTCAGCGCGGCGAGGCCGGTGGCCGCGACGTTGGCGGCGATGAGCTGGTAGCCGGAGACCCGCCCGGCCAGTGCCTCGCCGACCCGGGTGCCGGTGTGGGCCAGCAGGGTCGGGAACTGGGGCGCCACGGCCAGGCCGGCGGCCACCGCCAGCGGCAGCACGAGGGGGTCGGGCACGAAGGCCATCCCGGCGAAGCAGCCGACCATGACCCCGACGCCGACCAGCAACGCCCGTTCGGGCAGGTCGAACCGGCCGAGGAGGAGCCGGCCGACGGTGATGCCACCCCAGAAGGCGCCGACCGAGAGCCCCGCCAAGCGGTCATCGATCCCGCGGGCGTCCTCCAACACGGTGGCCAGCCAACCCCCGGCGGTGACCTCGACGCTGACGAAGGCGGCGAACAGTCCCAGGGACACCAGCACCGCCGGCGTCCGCAGGAGCTCGCCCAGGCCCAGTGGCTCCCCGGTCGTCGGGCGGGTGACCGCGGCCGGCGAGTCCAACCCCGGCGGCCAGGCGATGCCCGGCGCCACCACCATCACCGCCGCCACCAGGGCCACGACGGCGCCGGCCAGGAAGCCGACGGCGACCGAGTCGGTGAGCGCGATCACGATCGGCCCCACTGTGGCCCCCACGCCGTAGCTGCCGGCCGCCAGCCCGGCCCGACGGACGCTCCCCGAGACGGCGAGGAAGCGGGCGCCGAGCGAGTCGAGCACGCCGGAGAGGATCCCGATGACCGCAAAGGCCACGACGAGGACCCCCCAGGCCGGGGCGCTCGCCACCCACGCGCCGCTGAGCGCAAGGACGACCAGGGTCAGCGCCGACGCCAGCCCGAAGCGCAGCTGGGCGAGGATCGGCCCGCTCGACGCGGAGGTGACCAGGCGACCGAGCCCGTAGGCCAGCACGAGGACCCCGAGGTCACCGTCGGCTCGGCCCAGCTCGTCCCGCAACGTGGGCCACGCCACCCCGAGCATGGCGACGGGCATCCCGAAGGCGAGGTAGACGACGCACTCCACACCGATGGGCGAGACCCGTCGGGTCGAAGAGATGACATCCACCACAGGCGAGTCAACCCGCTCCGCACCGCCGATCTTCCGGGAGGTGCATCCGAGGACCGGCCTAACGTCCAGCCATGGGAGCCCGCGACGACTCGGTGTCGCCGGTCCTGGTGGAGGTGACCCGGGGGGACGGGGTGGAGAGCCGTCACCGGGGTTCGGTGGCGGTGGTCGACATCGACGGAGGCGTGCACCTGAGCCTCGGGCCGGCCGACCTGCCCGTGCCCCCGCGATCGGCGGTGAAGGCGTTGCAGGCCCTGCCCCTGGTCGCGTCGGGCGCGGCCGACGCCGTGGGCCTGGACGACCGGGCGCTGGCCCTCGCCTGCGCCTCGCACAGCGGCGAGGCCGACCACCTCGCGCTGGTGGCCGACATGCTCGCCACCGTCGGCCTGGGCGTCGACGACCTGGCCTGCGGTCCGTCCTGGCCCCTGGGGGAGGCCGCGGCCCGCGACCTCGCCCGCTCGGGGCGGCCCCCCACCCCGCTGCACAACACGTGCTCGGGCAAGCACGCCGGGTTCCTCGTCCTCGCCCGCGCCCTCGGGGCCCGGCCGGACGGCTACACCGAACCCGGCCACCCGGTCCAGATCGCCGTGCGGACGGCCATCGAGGCGGCCTCGGGGGCGGTCCCGGCCGAGCCGGTCGTCGACGGCTGCTCGGCGCCCACCTGGCCGATGCCGCTCCGGGACCTGGCCCGCGGCTTCGCCCGGTTCGGCACCGGGGCCGGGCTGCCCGCCGACCTCGCCACCGCCGCCGAGCGCCTCCGGGTGGCGGTCGCCGCCGAGCCCTGGTTCGTCGCCGGGACGGGCCGCTTCTGCACCGAGATCATGGCCCTCACCGGGCCGCGGGCGTTCGTGAAGTTCGGGGCCGAGGGGGTCTTCACCGCCGCCGTGCCCGAGCTCGGCCTCGGCGTCGCGCTCAAGGTGGAGGACGGTGCAACCCGAGCGTGTGAGGTCGTGATGGCCGCCGTCCTCCAGCGCCTCCTCCCCGACCTCGACCTCGAGCCGTTCCTCCGGCCCGCCGTACGGTCCCGGCGCGGCGCGGTGGTCGGCGTCGTCCGCCCGGGTCCGGTGTGGGCCGACCTGCCGACCTGACCGTTCTGGTTACGAGATGTGCGCGTGGAGCGACATGTTTCGTGACCAGAACGGAGGAGTTCAGGGCCAGGTGGGGGCGTGGGTGCCGAGGGGGATCGGCGGGGTGGCCCGGAGGCCCGGAATGCGGCACCCCCGGGTCACGCCCGGAAGGTCAGGCCCTTGTAGCCGTCGGTGAAGCCCGCGTCCTTCAGGCGCTGGGCGACCTCGGCGGCCTCCCCCACCGGGTCACCGTCGACCCGGGCGATCTCCAGGGACCGGACCTTGCCGTCCTTGGCCAACGACTGCAGGGCCTCGGGCCAGTGATCCAGCTCGAGCGTGCCGGGGGAAGGTGACCAGGCTCTTGCCGCCCCGCTCGCAGAACACGGCCAGCTCGCCGTCGACGAGCACGACATAGGCCCCCGCGCTACGGCTGGGGCGGCCGGTGGTCTCGGGCCACGGCAGCGCGGCGCCGTACGGCTGGGCGGGATCGGCGGCCGCCAGCAGTGACCGCCCCGTCGCCGTCCCGACCGGCCCGCAGGCGGTCGACCGCGCCGGGCAGGGCGAACTGGGCGCCACCGAGCCCGGCCACGAAGTAGCCCCGGCGGACCTGGCCCCGGTCCTCCAGGGCCTTCAGCACCGGGTAGACGCCGGCGAAGCCGCCCTCGGCCCCCTCGCCCAGCGCCGCCTCGCGGGTCAGCACGCCGTAGCGCTCGAGCAGCTGCTGGGCCCGGGCGTGGGCGGCCTCGGTCTCGGTGGGGACCGGGCCGGCGCAGGGGGTCGACCAGCGACCAGCGGCCGGCGGCCTGCGGCGGGCCGAGGCGGGTCAGCCGACCGGGCGACGGGCGGCGCTTCGCCGCTCGGCGGGGCTTGCCGGCCAGGAACGAGCGCAGCGGGGCCAGCGAGTCGTTGGTGACCAGGCCCGCCCAGACCAGGTCCCACAGGGCGGTCAGGACGGTGGGCTCGTCGTAGGGCACGCCCGTCCTCGGCCGAGGCGGCGACCAGGTCGGGCCAGAACGAGGCCCCCCGCTGGTCGAGGTGGGTCAGGAGGGCGGCGTGGACCGGGCCCTCCGGCGGCTCGTCGGCCGCGGGAACGAGGAGGCCGAGGCGGTCCCGGTAGACGAGGCGGACCCGCCCGTCGGTGGCCCCGAGGGCCCCGGCGCCGACCCAGACCACCTCGCCCGCCGTGCACAGGGCGTCGAGGTCCGACTGGCGGTAGGCCGCCATGCGGGCCGGCAGGACGTCGGTCTCCACGATCGAGGCGGGCAGGGCCGCGCCCTGCAGGGCGTTGAGCACCTCGACCAGGCCCTCGGGGCCCCGGCGAGGCACGCCCGACCCCCTGCCAGGCGGGCAGGAAGCGGGCCAGGGCCAGGCCGTCGACCGGCTCGACCTCCTTGCGCAGCACGGCCAGGGAGCGGCGGCGCAGCAGGCGCAGCACCTCCTCGTCGCACCACTCCCGCTCGATGCCGTCGGGCCGGAACTCGCCGCGGACGACCCGGCCCTCGCCCTCCAGCGCCTCCAGCGCCAGCTGGACGGGCTCGACCCGGACCCCGAGGCGGCGGGCCACGTGCTGGGTCAGGAACGGGCCGTGGGTGCGGGCGTACCGGGCCACGAGGTCGACCAGCGGTCGCTCGACGGAGTCGGTGAAGGCCTGGGGCAGGCCCGGGGGCAGGGCCAAGCCGAGGGCGTCCCGCACCCGGGAGGCGTCCTCGGCGGCGGCGTAGCGCTCCTCGCCCGCCACCGACCCCTTGATGACCCGGGTGGCCGCCACCAGCTCGTCCAGCCACTCGGCGGCGGGACCGTCGCTGCGGGCGTCGGCCTCCTCCCGGGTGAGTGGCCCGAGGCCCCGCAGGACGTCGGTCAGCTCGTCGGGGTCCCGGGCCCGGCGGCCGTCGGCCAGGCGCTGCAGCTCCAGCTCGAGGTCGGCCAGGACCCCGGGGTCGATCAGCTCCCGCAGCTCCTCGGCGCCGAGGAGGTCCCGCAGCAGGTCCCGGTCGAGGGCGAGGGCGGCGGCCCGCCGCTCGGCCAGCGGGGCGTCGCCCTCGTACATGTAGACGGCGATCCAGCCGAACAGCAGCGACTGGGCGAAGGGCGAGGCCTGGCGGGTCTCGACGGTGACCACCCGGATGTCCCGGGAGCGCAGGCCGCCGAGGACCTCCCGCAGGGCGGGCACGTCGAAGGCGTCGTTGAGGCACTCCCGGGTGGTCTCCAGCAGGAGCGGGAAGTCCGGGTAGCGGGCGGCCACCTGCAGGAGGTCGGCGGCCCGCTGGCGCTGCATCCACAGCGGCGTGCGGCGGTCGGGACGGCGGCGGGGCAGGAGCAGCGCCCGGGCCGACGCCTCCCGGAAGCGGGAGGCGAACATGGCCGTGTTGGGGAGCTGGGCCATGACCAGCTCGTCGATGTCCTCGGGATCGACCAGCAGCTGCTCGATCGGCAGGTCGTCGACGGCCTCGGGCAGGCGCATGGCGATGCCGTCGTCGCTCCACATGAGCTCGACCTCGAGGCCCCACTCGTCGGCCAGCCGGCCCTGCAGGGCCATGGCCCACGGGGCGTGGACCCGGGCGCCGAAGGGCGACAGGATGCAGACCCGCCAGTCGCCGATCTCGTCCCGGAAGCGCTCGACCACGATCGTGCGGTCGTCGGGCAGGGCGCCGGTGGCCTCGATCTGCTCGTCGAGGTAGCGCAGCAGGTTGTCGGCCGCCAGGGGATCGAGGCCGTGGCGCTCGGTCAGGCGGGTGACGGCGGCGTCACCCTTCTCCTCCCGGATCTCCCGGGTGAACGCGCCGATGGCCCGGCCCAGCTCCAGGGGACGGCCCGGGCCGTCGCCGTGCCAGAACGGCATCTTCCCCGGCTGGCCCGGCGCCGGGGTGACGATGACCCGCTCGGGGGTGATCTCCTCGATGCGCCAGGTGGAGGCGCCGAGCAGGAAGGTCTCGCCCGGCCGGCTCTCGTAGACCATCTCCTCGTCGAGCTCGCCCACCCGGGTGCCGTCGGGCAGGAACACGCCGTACAGACCACGGTCGGGGATGGTGCCGCCGCTGGTGACGGCCAGGCGCTGGGCGCCCGGCCCGGCCCCGGATCGACGCCGTTGACCCGGTCCCACACGATGCGGGGCCGGAGCTCGCTGAACTCCTCGGAGGGGTAGCGGCCGGCCAGGAGGTCGAGGACGTTGTGCAGCACCTCGTCGGACAGGTCGGCGTAGGGCGCGCTGCGGCGGATGACCGCGGCCAGGTCGTCGACCGCCCACTCGTCGAGGGCGACCATGGCCACGATCTGCTGGGCCAGGACGTCGAGGGGGTTGCGCAGGTAGCGGGTCGACTCGATGGCGCCGGCGTGCATGCGCTCGACGACGACCGCGGTCTCGAGCAGGTCGGCCCGGTGCTTGGGGAAGATGCGGCCCCGGCTGGGCTGACCGACCTGGTGGCCGGCCCGGCCGATGCGCTGCAGGCCGCTGGCCACCGAGCCCGGCGACTCGACCTGGATGACGAGGTCGACGGCGCCCATGTCGATGCCCAGCTCCAGGCTGCTGGTGGCGACCAGGGCCTTGAGCTCGCCCCGCTTCAGCTCGTCCTCGATGTCGAGCCGGCGCTCCCGGCTGAGGGAGCCGTGGTGGGCCTTCACCAGCTCGTGGCCCGGGGGCGGCGGCCGGCCCTCGGCCTCGGCGGCCCGGGACTCGCCCTCGAGGTGCAGCTCGTTGAGGCGGGTGGCCAGGCGCTCGGCCAGGCGCCGGGCGTTGACGAAGACGATGGTCGAGTTGTGCTCGAGGATCAGCTCCAGCAGGCGGGGGTGCATCGAGGGCCAGATGGAGCGGCGCACCGGGCCCGGCGGCGGCCGGGCCCTCGACCGGCTCGTCGATGATCTCGCCCAGGCGGCCCATGTCCTCGACCGGGACCACGACCTCGATCTCCATCGTCTTGCGCACGCCGGCGTCGACCACGGTGACCGGGCGGGGCGACGCCGTCGCGCTGGCCGCCCAGGAAGCGGGCGATCTCGTCCAGCGGGCGCTGGGTGGCGGACAGGCCGATGCGCTGCGGCGGACGCTCGCACCGCTCCTCCAGCCGCTCCAGGGTGAGCGCCAGGTGCGACGCCCCGCTTGGTGGCGGCGAGGGCGTGGATCTCGTCGATGATCACCGTCTCGACGCCGGCCAGGGTCTCCCGGGCCGCCGAGGTGAGCATCAGGTAGAGCGACTCGGGGGTGGTGATGAGCAGGTCGGGCGGGTTGCGGACCAGCTTGCGCCGCTCGTCGGCGGGCGTGTCGCCCGTGCGCATGCCCACCGTCGGCACCCGGACCGGGTGGCCGAGGCGCTCCCCCGCCAGGGAGATGCCCTGCAGCGGCGCCCGCAGGTTCTTCTCGACGTCGACGGCCAGCGCCCGCAGCGGCGAGATGTAGAGGACCCGCGGCCCCGGCGTCTCCGGCGGCGGCGTGTTCATCAGCCGGTCGATCCCCCACAGGAAGGCGGTGAGGGTCTTGCCCGAGCCGGTCGGGGCCAGGATCAGCGTGTGGTCCCCGGCGGCGATCGCCGGCCACCCCTGCTCCTGGGCGGCCGTCGGGGCGCGAAGGTCGTCTCGAACCAGGTCCGGACCGGTTCCGAGAAGCGGTCCAGCGCCACGAACCGACGGTACCGCCCGACGGTGTGACGCCGGCACTCGGCACGTCCGGCACGTCGACGCTCCGGATCGCCAGAACGGCGCCGATCCAGGCCGCGGTCGGCCGGACGTCGGGTGCACCTAGGATGACGTGCGTGGCCGAGTACCAGACCCCTGAGTTCCATCCGGCGTTCGAGGAGTACTGCGAAGCCATCTACGAGCTGCGGGAGGACGACGTCGAGGTCATCCAGGCCCGCATCGCCGAGCGGCTGGAGATCTCCCGCCCCGCCGTGTCGGAGATGATCCGCCGGCTCGAGGCGGCCGGGCTGGTCACCATCGACGGCGCCATCAAGCTCACCGTGTCGGGCAACACGCTGGCCGAGAAGGTGGTGCGCCGCCACCGCCTGGCCGAGCGCTTCCTGACCGACATCCTCGGGCTGTCCTGGGCCGACGCCCACACCGAGGCCGGCAAGTGGGAGCACGTCATCTCCGAGCCCGTCGAGGTCGCCATGATGCGGGTCCTCGGCGATCCCACCACCTGCCCGCACGGCAACCCCATCCCGGGGTCGGACTACGCCGCCCCCGCCGCGGTCGCGCTCGACGGCCTCGCGCCCGGCACCAGCTTCACCGTCTCCCGCATCCCCGAGGAGCTGGAGTTCGCGCCCGGCCTGCTGAAGTTCCTGGAGGAGGCGGCCGTCGTCCCCGGTCAGTCGGGCACGATCACCGCGGCCTCACCCGACGGCACCCTCACGCTCGACATCGACGGGCGGCCCGTGGGCATCGGCTCCTTCGCCAGCGCCCGCATCCTCGTCACCGCCGGCTGAGCCCCCCGCCGTCCGCCAGCCCCACCACGCCGAGGGCACCCAGGACGACGAGTCCAGAGCGCGAGCAGCACCGGGGAGAGCGACGTCTCGTTGCGCAGGTCCGGCAGCACGAGGCGCCACGCCCGGTAGAGCGGGTTGCGGGTCGCCTCGAAGTCGATGATCAGCCGCAGCCGCTCCTGGCAGCACCTCGACCACCAGCCACCCCCAGAGCACCACCCCGAGCGACCCCCAGCCCCGCGATCCCCCACAGCACGACCACTTGTGAGGGCGCGTGGCGCTGCGCAGGCGCCAGCCGGAGCAGCCAGCGGGACGGCCCACGATCGGCGGCGCCGGAGTTGCTGAGCGCAGCGAAGCCACTCGAATGTGGCAGCGTGCCGACCCACCAGCAGGTGGCGAGGACGACGCACGGGAGGACGACGACGGTCTGGCGGCCCGGCCACCACCAGCCGTGCATGGTCAGGGCGATCCAGGTGGCGTTCGCCCATCCGGCGGCCAGGGGCAGGACGAGGGCCGGCCACTGGGGCGGACGGCGGCGGGCGAGGGCTCCGAGGGCGGGCACGGCGGCCAGGTAGACCGGCGCCCAGGCGACCAGGCCGAAGCCCCGGTCGACCAGGAGGCCGACCAGGCGCTGGGTCCGGGCTGAGGTAGTCCGGCGACCGGCCCGTGACGCTGAACTCGCCCGCCTCCTGGAAGTGGTCACCCGCGGCGTAGACGGTCCAGCCGCCCTAGACCAGCTGGTGCACCAGGAGGTAGAGCGACCCCGGCGCCGACCAGGACCGCCGCGCCCCCGAGCACGGCCTTCCGGTCGCCCCGGCGCCACAGCGTCCAGGCCCCGACGGCGACGAGGGCCACGGCGACCGGGCGCGTACTTCACGCTCAGCCAGGGCAGGGCGACCACCGCGGCGAGCAGGGCCCAGCGGCCCCCGCGGCCGAGGGGGCCGGTCAGGGCGGCGACGGCCACCGTCGTCGCCAGCGCCGCCGGGAGCTCGGGGTAGACCTGCGTCCCGTAGCTGGTCAGCGGGGCGCTGAGGGCGAACGCCAGCACGACCACCGTCGCCGGTCGACGGCCCACGCCGAACCGCTCGACGGCCACCCACAGCAGGAGGGCGGCGAGCGCACCGGCCAGCACGGCCAGCGTCGCCTTCGCCGCCACCCAGCCCCCGAGGGCCATCGGGACCGCCAGCAGGACCGGGAGCAGCGGGTCGTGCGGGCTGAACTCCCGACCGTCCTCGTTCGCCTCGGTCTGGGGGTCGATGGTCACCTCGTGGAACGGCCCGTAGGCCCGGTCCCGGATCTCGTCGCTGATGTCGAGGTCCAGGTCCTCGCCGAGGCTCAGCGCCGACAGCAGGTACTGCGGCTCGTCCGCGGTGACCCGGGCGCCGTAGGTGGCCCGGACCGGCAGCGCCACCATCGCCCATGCCGCCACGACCAGCCCCACGACGAGGAGCAGGCGGCGCATCAGGCCAGGTGGTGGGTGCGGCGGACGACCAGGAGCCAGGTCAGCAGCGCGCTGCCCATCACCAGGACGGTCGACGCCAGTCCCACCTCACCGAGGAACCCACCCTCCTGGGCGTCCCAGATGCGCACGGCCAGCGTCTCGAAGCTCGTGGGCCGCAGGAGCAGCGTGGCGGGGAGCTCCTTCATCACCGACAAGAGGACCAGGCCGGCACCGGCCAGCAGGCCCGGGAGCATCAGGGGCACGTCGATGGTGACGAAGCGGCGGGTCCGCCCGGCTCCCAGCGTCCGGGCCGCGTCCTCCATGCGGCGGGGGATCCCGCCGACCGAGACCTGGGCGGCCCGCATCGACTGGGCGCCGAAGTGCACGACGTAGGCGAAGACCAGGACGGGGATGGTCTGGTACAGCGCGGCGGCGCCGGGGGCGTTCAACGTCCAGAAGACCAGGGAGAGGGCGACCACCAGGCCGGGTAGCGCGAACCCACTCACGACCACGGCGTTGGTCACCCCGCCGACGCGGGTCCGGTGCCGGGTCGTCAGGTACGCCACCGGAAGGACCAGCAGGGCAGCCACGAGCGCGGCCACAAGGCTCACCGCCGCCGTGTTGACGGTGGGCACGGCGAGGTCACTGACGCTGCCGGCCAGCTCCCGGCCGACCCGCTCACCCTGCAGCCCCCGGATCGCCCAGTAGCCCAGGACCCCGACCGGCGCGAACAGGCCGACGGTCACCACCCCCGTGACCGCGGCCAGCGAGGGCCAGCGCCAGCGGCCTAAGTCGATCTGCAGGGGACGGCGACCGCCACTCACCTCGGTCCGGGCCCGGCGCCGGCCGACGACGCGCTCCGCAGTGGCCACCGTCAGCGCCAGGATCCCCAGCACCAGGGCGAGGGCGAAGGCCCGCTCCTGATCGAAGAGGCGGTTGGCGAAGATCTCGACGGTGAGGGTCCGGTAGCCCATGAGCTGGACCGCCCCGAACTCGCTCACCGTGTAGAGGAACACCAGCAGGGTCCCGGCCCAGACGGCCCCGCTCGTCTGGGGCAGCACCACCGTCCGGAAGACCGAGCGGGGGCCCCGGCCCAGCAGCCGCGCGCTCTCCTCCAGTGAGGGGGGCAGCGCCGCCAGCCGGGCCGCCACCGGTAGGTACACGTAGGGCTGGGTGAAGAGGACCAGCACCAGCCACGAGCCGAACCAGCCGTGGAGCTCGATCACCTCCGAGACGCCGAGCCACTCGTCGACCAGGCCACCCTTGGCGAAGGCGTTGATGAAGGCGAGGGCCCCCACGAACGACGGGAACACGAGGGGCAGGGGGACCAGCACCCGCCAGGCCCGGCGGCCGGGCAGGTCGGTGCGGATGGTGAGCCAGGCCAGCGACGTGCCCAGCAGGGCCGCGCCGGCCGAGACCGTCACGGCGAGGAACACGGTTCGACCCAACGAGGCGAGGGCCTGACCCTGGCGGAGCTCGGCGAAGAGGTCGGCGCCGGTGCTGATGTTGCGCCAGACGACATACCCGAGTGGCCCGAAGAACAGCAGGGCCACGACCACCGCGGCCACCGTCAGGCCGAGGCCCGGCCCTGCCTTCTTCATCGCCGAGAAGATGCCACGTGCACACCGCCGCTCGAATTCCGTCGGCGACGCTGCGCAGCGGAGCGGAGCAGCACCGCGGACGCTCCACGACGGCGACGCCGGCGGAGCGCATGCGGAGCAATGTCACGACGTGATGCCGGATTCCTCGATCAGCTCCTGGGTGCGCTCGAGGCCACCGGACAACTCGTTGATGTCGACGGCGCGGACCGGCGGCGGCTCCGGCAGCACATCCGTGGGCTCCACCCCGTCGACCAGCGGGTACTCGAAGGTCTCGTCGGTGAAGAAGGTCTGCGCCTCCTCGCCGAGCAGGAACTCGATCAGCTCCACGGCCTCGTCGGGCAGGTCGGCCGACTCGAGGATGCTGGCCCCGGTGACCAGGCGCAGCGACCCCAGGTCGTCTGCGGCGAAGAAGTGGTTCCGACTGGAGGCGTCGGGGTCCTCCTCCAGGATCCGGTAGTTGTAGTAGTGGTTCACCAGCCCGAACGGCACGACCCCGCGGGCCACGGCGTCCACGATCGACAGGTTGTCGGCGTACACCGGCGAGTTGTTCTCGGCCATGCCGGTGAGCCAGGCCTCGGTCTCGTCGTCACCGATCTCGGTCCGCATCGAGGTCACGAAGTCCTGGAAGGACCCGTTCTCCGGGGCGATGGCGACCTCGCCCTCGTACTGGGGGTCGACCAGGTCGAGCACCGACTCGGGCAGGTCGACCTCGTCCACGGTGTCGCTGTCGTAGACGAGGGTGCGGAAGCGAGCCGAGAGGCCGACCCAGCTGCCGTCGGCGGCGCGGCTCTCGTCCGGCACGAGGTCGAGGACCGAAGCCGGGAGCTCGGACAGCAGGCCCTGCTCGTCCAGGTAGCCCTCGGCGCCGGGGCTCTGGGAGATGAACACGTCGGCCGGGGAACGGTCGCCCTCCTCGCCGATGAGCAGGGCGAGATCGGCGGACTGGCCGTAGCGGACGTCGATGGCGATGCCGGTCTCGTCGGAGAACTGCTCCAGCAACGGGCCCAGGAGCTCGCTGTTGCGCCCGGAGTAGATGGTCAGCCGGTCCTCGTCGCTGCTGCAGGCGACGAGGCCGCCGGCCAGTGCGAGGAGGACGGGGATGGCGAGGAGAAGGCGTCGGACCACGGTCGGCAAGGGTACGAGATGTAAAGCTGACCTAACAACTTGGCCACCGGCGTCGGGACCAGACTGCAGGCTGTGGCGACCGCACGCCCCCTCTTCACCTTTGACGGTGTGGGCCTGGTGACCGACGGCCGGCCCCGGCTCGTCGAGGTCGACCTGGCCGTGCGCGGACCGGGCCGTCACCGTCGTCGTGGGCCCCTCGGGCTCGGGCAAGTCGACCCTGCTGCGGATGCTCAACCGGCTGGAGGTACCGACCGAGGGCACCGTCCGGTTCCGGGGCGAGGACCTGGCGACTGTGGACGTGCGCGCGCACCGCCGCCGGGTCGGGATGCTCTTCCAGCGGCCGACGCCGTTCGCGGGCACCGTGCGCCAGAACCTCCTCGTCGCCCGGGACGGGCTGTCGGACACCGACGCCGGGGCCCTCCTCGAACGCGTCGGCCTCGACCACGGCTTCCTCGACCGTCCGGCCGACCGCCTGTCCGGCGGCGAGGCCCAACGCATGTGCCTGGCCCGGACCCTCGCCACGATGCCCGAGGTGCTCCTGGCCGACGAGGCGACGTCGTCGCTCGACCCGGAAGCCACCCGTCGCCTCGAGGCCCTGGCCCTCGCCCTGCGGGACGTCGGCATCCCCGTGGTCTGGGTCACCCAGGAGCCCGAGCAGATCGACCGCATCGCCGACCACGCGGTGCGGGTGACCGCGGGCCGGGTCGAGGTGCTGTCGTGAACGGCGACGTCAACGGCTTCGGGCTGCTCGCCTCCCTCATCCTCATCGCGATCGCCGTCGGGATCTCGCGGTGGCAGCGGCTGGGCCTGGAGGGATCGATCCTGGTCGCGGTCGCCCGGGCCACCGGCCAGCTCCTGCTCGTCGGCCTCGGCCTCGGCCTGGTCCTGGCCGACGACGCCCCGCTGATCTGGTCCTGGCTGTGGGTCGCCGGGATCATCGTGTTCGCCGCCGTGACCGTGCAACGGCGGGCCCCCGCCATCCCCGGCCTGTTCCGCGTGGCGGTGATGGCCCAGGTCCTCACCGCCGCGGTCAGCCTGGGCGTGATCTTCGGCCTCTCGATCTTCCCGCTGGAGGCCCGGACCCTCGTACCGGTGTCGGGCATGATCCTCGGCAACGCCCTCAGCTCGGCCGTCCTGGCCGCCCGCCGCCTGGTCGAGGAGTTCACCGACAAGCGGGACGAGCTGGAGGCCCGCCTCGCCCTGGGCTGCGCCTCGCACGACGCCGCCCGCCCCTACCTCCGGGTGGTCCTGCGCACCGCCATGACCCCCCAGATCGAGAGCACCAAGGCCGTCGGCCTGGTGTTCCTGCCCGGGGCCATGACCGGCCTCGTCCTCGCCGGCGTCGACCCGCTCGACGCGGTCCTCGTCCAGCTCGCCCTCATGCTGCTGATCCTCGGAGGGGTGGCCACCGTCAGCACCGTCATCACCCTCGGGGCCGGCCGGCGCCTCTTCACCCCCGACGAGCGCCTCGTCCCCCTCCTGCGCGAAGCCGAGGGCTGAGCCCGCAGCGCGGATCAGCCGTCGGGGACGAGGACGGTCACCAGCACCAGAGCCGCCCACCGCGTTCGACGCATGACCCATCCCCGACCGGGGGATCGGGCCGTCGAGGGTGATGGCAGGGGCGCGGGGTGCGATGATCCCGCCGTGCGCCTCCTCGCCGTCGACCTCCACCGCGTCCGCCTGCCGCTGGTGCGACCCTTCCGCACCAGCTTCGGCGAGCAGACCGTGCGGGACGTGCTCGTCCTCCGGGCCGAGACCGACGTCGGGGTCGGGTGGGGCGAGTGCGCCGCCGACGTCGACCCCCACTACTCCCCCGAGTTCAACGACAGCGCCCGCCTGGCCCTGGTCGACCACCTGGTGCCCCTCCTGTTCGCCGCGGGCGACGACCTGTCCGGAGCGGCCGTGGCCGAGATCCTCGAGCCGGTCAAGGGCCACCGGATGGCCAAGGAGGCCCTCGAGGTGGCCGTGCTCGACGCCGAGCTGCGGGCCGCCGGCGTCTCGCTGGCCGAGCACCTGGGCGGGGTCCGGGACGCGGTCGACGTGGGCGTGTCGGTGGGCATCACCGACGACCCCGGTGTGCTGGCGGGCTGGGTGGCCGAGTACCTGGACGAGGGCTACCGGCGCATCAAGCTGAAGATCGAGCCGGGCGCCGACATCGAGCGGGTGGCCGCCATCCGGGAGCTGACCGGCGACGGCTTCCCGCTGCAGGTCGACGCCAACACGGCCTACCGGGTGACCGATGCCGAGCACCTGGCCCGGCTCGACGAGTTCGACCTGCTCCTCGTCGAGCAGCCCCTGCCCGAGGACGACTTCGTCGGCCACGCCGACCCTCGCCCGACGGCTGACCACGCCCGATCTGCCTGGACGAGTCGATCGAGTCGGTCGCCCACGTCGAGACGGCCCTGGCCCTGGGGGCCTGCGGCATCGTCAACATCAAGCCCGGCCGGGTCGGCGGCCTGCTCGAGGCCCGGCGCATCCACGACCGCTGCGTCGCCGCGGACATCCCCGTCTGGTGCGGCGGGATGCTGGAGACCGGGATCGGGCGGGCCTCACTGGTGGCCCTGTCGTCGCTCCCCGGCTTCACGCTGCCCGGCGACTCGTCGGCCTCGGACCGCTACTACGCCACCGACCTGACCGAGCCGTTCGTCCTGGACGACGGTCGCCTCCGGGTGCCCACCGGCCCGGGCCTCGGCGTCGAGGTCGACCTCGATGCGCTGGCCCGCTTCACCGTGGCCCAGGACCACCTGACGCCCGCCTGACCATGGCGACGGTCATCCGCGAGGCCGACGGGATGGAGGAGATCCGGGCCCTGACCGCGCTCATGGCCGAGGTCTGGGGCGAGTCCTTCCTGGACCCCGGCATCTGCCGGGCCACCCAGCACGCCGGCGGCTACCTCACCGGCGCCTGGGAGGGCGAGCGGCTGGTCGGCGCCTCGATGGCGTTCGTGGGCTGGCTCGACGGGGAGGTCCTGCTGCACTCCCACGCCACCTGCACGGCCCCGGGCCTCGGCAGCCGGGGCATCGGACCGGCCCTGAAGTGGCACCAACGGCGGTGGGCCCTCGACCGCGGCATCCGGCGCATCGAGTGGACCTACGACCCGCTCGTCGCCCGCAACGGCTGGTTCAACCTGACCAAGCTCGGCGCCCGAGGGGTCGAGTACGTGGTCGACTTCTACGGCCGCATGACCACCGCCATCGAGCGGGGCGACGAGAGCGACCGCTTCCTGGTGCGCTGGGACCTCGACGACGCCCGGGTCGTGGCCGCCGCCGCCGGCGACCTGGTGGCCGCCGACGTGGACGCGCTGCGGGCCGCCGGCGCCCCGGTCCTCGTGTCGGTCGGCGACGACGGCGGCCCGGTCGTCGGGCGATCCCCCCGACGCCGGCCCGGCCCTCGCCCAGGTCGCCCCCGACATCGAGTCCCTCCGGGTCACCCACCCGGAGATCGCCGGCCGCTGGCGCATCGCCCTCCGCGAGACCATGGGCCGCGCCATGCACGACGGCCGCCACCTCGCCGCCGCCGGCCGGGACGGCTGGTACCTCCTGGAGCCCACCTAGGACCGAAACCGATGCAGGGATGGGGGCGTTGGGGTCGAGCCGAGGGCCGTCCGGGGGCATGAACCCCACCAACCGTGACCACCCCACTGAACTCGACGACATACCTGTCGTTTTCCGACAGCTAAGTCGTCGAGTTCGGGATCGGGGGCCAGAAGTTACTCAGCCCAGACGATTCGCCACGCAGGGTGAGATCCGAGCGCCGGGACGCCCCCGACGACGGTCGGCCCGTCCCCACGCCCCCATCCCTGCCTCGTTTCCCCAGCCGAGGGTCAGGCTTGGGGTGGGCGCTCGTGGCGGGGCTGGTAGAGGCCGACCTCGCTGCCGCCGGGGAGCCGCAGGCGGGTGAGGAGGCCCCAGCCCTCGTCGGTCACCGGCTCGATCACCTCGACGCCGGTGCCGTCGAAGTCGGCGATCGTGGCCTCGACGTCGTCGCACATGAAGTAGAGGTCATGGCTGGGCGGGCCGTCGGTGGGGTGCACCGCCACCTCCGCCGGGGGCAGGCCGAAGATCAGCCAGCCGCCGCCCACGTCGACGTTCGGGAGGCCGAGCACGTCCCGGAGGGCGGCCCGGTCCGCGTCGGGGTCGGTGCTGTTCAGGATCACATGGGCGCCGTCGATCACGGGGCGACGCTAGGACGGTTTCGTCGACGGCGCCACGGTCCGGGGCGTACGGTTTCGGGGGTGAGCGTCGACCTGCGGACCCGGACGGATGCGGACATCCCCGTCGTGGAGGCGGAGCGGTTCTTCGGGGTGGACCTGCCGGAGATGGCCGACGCGACGGTCCGACCTCGTCGCCCTCGCCGTCGAGCACCTCGCCCTGCGGCCGCTCGCCATCGACGTCGACGGGCAGTCGTGGCGGCTGGAGCCGGACGGCGACGGGATCCGGGTCACCCCTGGGACCGCCGACGCCACCCTCGCGGTCACCGCCGAGCGGCTGGCGGACCTCGTCACCGACCAGGTCACGCCCGTCGGGCTGATGACCGCCGGCGAGTGGACGCTCGACCGGGACATGCGGCACGGTCATGGACTGGTGGCTGGTGCTGCGCAGCCTGATCGACGAGCGGCCGGTGCACGTCCCCGGGGCGATCACCGTCGACGCCGACCTCAGCCGCAGCTTCACCCTCGACGACGACCCGGCCGAGCTGCGGGCCTTCCTGGAGGAGGCCGGCTTCCTGCACGTCCGGGGTGTCTTCACGCCCGACGAGATGCAACGCATCAGCGCCGACATGGACGTCGCCGAACCGACCCACACCGCCGGGCGACGGCCGCAGCTGGTGGGCCACGCTGGCCGACGGCACCGAGCGGGTCGTGCGCATGCAGCGCTTCGAGGACCACTCCCCCACCGCAGGAGCCCTGCTCGAGGACGACCGGTTCATCGCCCTCGGCGCCGTCCCCGGTCTGGGCCACGAGCACCCGCGGACCGGGCGGGTCAACCGGATCGAGGCCCTGTTCAAGCCGCTGGGCGTGCGCCAGGGGATCTCCGACGTCCCGTGGCACAAGGACTGCAGCCTCGGCCGGCACAGCTACGAGTGCTGCAGCCTGACCATCGGCATCTCGGTCACCGGAGCCGGGCCGGGTTCGGGCCAGCTCCGGGTCGTCGCCGGCTCCCACCGGGCGCTGGTGTGGCCTTCCCTGCTGGATGCCGGGCGCCTCGACCTGCCCGAGGTGCCGCTGGCCACCGAGACCGGCGACGTCACCCTCCACCTCAGCTGCACGCTGCACATGGCCGAGCCGCCGACCGAGCGCGAGCGCCGGGTCCTCTACACGGGCTTCAGCCTCCCCCCGCCGGACCCGGACGCCGCAGCCGAGAACCGCCGCCGGATGCACGCCACCCGGGAGTCCGCCCCCCTCACCACCAGCCAACCCCCCGCCGGCTGAACCCGCCACCGACCCGTTCTGGTTGCGCGGGTTTGTGCCCCAAGACAAGGGAGCGCAACCAGTACAGGACCGGGGGTCAGGTGAAGAGGGGCTCGGCGAGGTAGCCGCCTTCGGGGACGCCGGGGAGGGCGAAGAAGAAGCCACCGCCGACGGGGAGGATGTACTCCTCCAGGGGCTCGCCGGCCAGGCGGGCCTGCACGGGGAGGAACTGACGCTCGAGGCTGCGCTGGTAGGACACGAAGGCCAGGCCCTGGTCGAGCTGGCCGTTGCCGTCGAAGCCCCGGGAGAAGTTGAAGCCCTTGCGCAGGATGAGCTGGTCCTCGGTCTCGGCGGTGCGGGGGTTGGCCAGCCGGATGTGGGCGTCCAGCGGCGTGATGTCGCCGTCGGGGTCGGCGGCGTAGTCGGGGATGTCGGTCTCGGCCTCGCCGTCGAGGGGCGCGCCGTCCGAGCGCCGCCGTCCGATGAGGGCCTCCTGCTCGCTCAGCCGGGTCCGGTCCCAGAACTCCACGAACATCCGGATCACCCGGACGACGTGGTACGAGCCGCCGACGGCCCACGCCGGCTCCCCGTCACCGTCGGCGATCCAGACGAAGCGGTCCATGCTGGCCTGGTCATCGGGGTGGAGGTTCGCCGTCCCGTCCACGAAGCCCATGAGGTTGCGGACCCCGGCCTCGCCGGGCTCGGCCTCGACCCGCCGGGTGTAGCCGTCGAGCATCCACTTCAGGACGAGCTCGCCCCGCGTGACCCGCATGAGCTGGCGCAGGGCGAAGAGGTCGACGTCGGTGTTGGCACTGGCGATGGAGATGAGCAGGTCGCCGTGGGTCTGCTCGGGATCCAGGCGGTCGTTGGCCAGGAACGGCATCCGCTCCAGCTCGACCGGCTTGCGGTCCGCCAGCCCGTAGCGGTCGTCGAAGAGCGAGGCCCCGACCGACACGATGATGCTCAGGTCGGCCGGCGGCGGCGGGTTGCCGACGTGGCCGGTGTAGGTGGCGGGATAGGCCGGGTCCCGGTCCTCGTACGGCGTGCCGGACATGAGGCGCTCGGACTCCTCGGTCAGGGTCCGGAACAGGTCCTGGAGCTCACCGCGGTCCGAGGCCGTGACGGTGAAGCTGGCCATCAGGCTGCTGGCCTGGTGCAGGGCGGTCACCCCCGACTGGTGACGCCCGTGGAAGTCCAGGTACCGGTGCTCGAGCGCACCCGCGCCGTCCGCCTGCCCGTCAGCCGAGCAGGCGCCAAAAAGACCGGTGGCGCCGCCCACCAATGCGGCACCACCGGTCCCCTGAAGGAATCTCCGCCGGGAGACCGCTCCCGGACAGGCGTCGGTCATTCGAGACCGAGGACCCCTGCCATCAGGGAGAGGTTCTCGGACAGCTCGCCGAGGGTGGCCTGCATGGCCGTCTTGTCCTCCTCGGTCAGCTCCTCGTAGGAGACGTAACCGCCCTCGCCGTCCTCGTACTCGGCCAGCTGCTCGTCCAGCTCGGCGAAGCCGGCCTCGATGTCGGCCAGGAGCTCGGGATCGGCCTCCTCGAGGGCGGGGGCCAGCAGGTCGATGCCGGCCTCGGAGCCCTCGACGTTGGCGGCGAAGTCCCAGAGGTCGGTGTGGGAGTAGCGGTCCTCCTCGCCGGTGATCTTGCCGGTGGAGACCTCCTCGATGAGCTCGGAGGCACCGACGACCAGGGCGGCGGGCGGGATGTCCATGCCCTCGATCTCGGTCTGGCAGGACCTGCAGGTCCTCGTCGAGGCCGTCCGCGAACTCCTCGGCACCGTCGGTGGTGCCCAGCTCCCAGAGGATGTACTCGATGCGGTGCCAGCCCGTGAAGGCCGGGTCGTCCACGCCCTCGAAGTCATCGACCCGGGCGTCCACGGCACCGTCGATCTCCTCCACGAGGGCGGCCACGGGCTCGATGGCCTCCCAGCCCTGCCGGGACGGGGCGTAGAGCTCCTTGGCCGCCTCGAGGTCGCCGGCCCGCACCGCGTCGGTGAACTCGGTCGTGGCCGCGATGGTGGCCTCGACCTGCTCGAGGACATAGGCCTTGTACTCGACGAGGGCCTCGGCCACGAGCTCGTTGTCGGTGGTCGCCGCGGCGTCCTCCTCGGAGAGCCCGCTGCCGGAGCCGCTCCCCGAACCCGAGCCGGACCCGGATCCGGACCCGGACCCGCTGGCCTCGCCGGAGGACCGGACGTCGGCGCCGTCGTCGTCGCCGCAGGCCGCGAGGACCCCGGTGAGGACGAAGAGCGTGGAGAGGAGGAGGACGATCGGCCTGCGCATCGCCAGAAGTTAGGTAGCCCTAACGCAGAACTGCAAGTCGGCTGATGATCAGGTGACGGTGAGCGTCCCCCGCATGCCCTTCTCGTAGTGCGTCTCGCCGTCCTCGGCCGCCACGATGCAGAACAGCGTGTAGTCCCCGGCGTCCAGTTCCCAGGTGGCGTCACAGGACGTGCCGGCCGGGAACCCCTCGAGCTCGAAGGCACCGGCGTCGGCCAGTGCGTCCTCGTCGGGGACCCCCGGCTCGACGAAGGGCACGTCGCCCCCGCCCGGCAGGACGGCGAGCTCGTGGGTCTCCTCGCCGGCGTTGGTGGCGATGAAGGTCACGACGCCCTCGGCCACTTCGATCTCGGGTGGGTTGAAGGCGTAGTCGAGCAACTCGATGTCGACGGTCTGGTCGGCCTCGTCGGCCAGGTCGCCACCGACCGGCACGCAGCCGCCCTCGCCGGTCCCCGACCCCGAGCCGCTCCCGGACGAGCCGGAGGCACCCGAGCCACTTCCGCTGGCCTCCCCCGACGCCCGGACGTCGGCACCGTCGTCGTCACCACAGCCCGCGACCAGCGCCACCAGCAGGCAGCTCATGAGCAACCCGACGACGACCCGCTTGACCATGGCCAGAGGTTAGGACGACCTACCAGCAGGCACCAACCGCTCCTCAGTCCTCGACCACGTGGCCCCGGAACCGTTCGAGAGCGGCGTCCCAGCGGGACCGGTCGAAGCTGCCGTCCGGTCGAACGGCCGCCGCGGCCTCGGCCCCCATGGCCAGGGCGTGATGGGTGTTGTCGGGGACGAAGAGCCCCTGGCGACCGAAGACCACCACCCGCTCGAGCCCGCCGGCCCAGTCGAGGACGTCGGCCAACTCCCGTTCGAAGCCGACCCGGTAGAGCGGGTACACCCGGGGCAGTCGCTCGACCTGCACCCGGTGCGGCCGGGCCACGGGCCAGCCCCACCCGCGCCAGTCCGTCCGCCACCTGCTCACCCAGGTCGGTGTCACTGCTCGACCAGGTCTCGTCACCCGCCGTGCACGGGACCTCGGCACAGAGGACCGTCCGGTCGGCCGGATCGGCCGCCGACTCCCGGTAGTTGGCGGGCTCGGACAGCCGGCTGAAGACGACATCCGGCTCGGGGAAGTAGTGGGCGTCGAAGGGCGTGTAGGGCCGCCGGTCGAGCGTGAGGTACACGAGGGCCATGCCCCGATGGGTGAGCGACGTGCTCGGCCCGCCGGCCATGGCCGCCAGCGCCGTCACGGGCAGCGTGCTGAAGACGAGGCCGGCGTCGAGGCCGTCCAGGTCCTCGACGGGGGACGACAGGCGGATGTCGGCCCCCGCGGCGGCGGCGGCGTCCGCCAAGGCCTCGCTGATCTGACCGAAGCCCCGGCGCGGGTAGAGGAACGTGGCCCCGCCCCGGCGGGCCTTCAGCAGCCGTCGCGCGATGGCCACGGGCCCGTCGGCACTGACCCGGCGGCGGGCCAGCTCGCCCGCGAGCTGGTCGGGCGGCACCCCCCACAGCTTCTCCACGTAGGGCGCATAGAAGGCGTCGGCCATCGTCGGCCCGAGACCGGCCCGCACCACCTCGGCGAAGGTGTCCTCCCGGGGTCGGCGGAAAGGGGCGACCACGGTGTCCCGGGCCGCACCGGCGGCCAGCCGCGGGGGCAGCTTCGTGAGCAGCTCCTGGGCCTGGAGGGGGAACCGGAGCCAACGGCCCGCGAGCCGGATGCGGCCGTTGCGGGGCCGGACCTGGAGGTCGTCGCCCAGCAGATCCCGGATCTCGGCGAGCAGCTCCGGCGGGGTCGACGGGTGGAGCCGGTGGCTGCCGAAGTCCACCCGCACGCCGTCCACCTCACGGCTCCCCGCCATGCCGCCGACCCGCGGCGCCGCCTCGTGCACGACCACCGACCGGCCGGCTCGCGCCAGCCGGAGGGCCGCCATCAGCCCGGCCGGCCCCGCCCCGACCACCGCCACGTCATGCGAGCTCATCGTTCTGGTGACGAGAACGGGTGGTCAGGCAACGGGGAAGGCGACGGCGGGCGGGCCGGCGTAGGTGACCGCGACGCGATCGCCGCGGGCGTGGGTGGGCGCCTGGGCCGCCCGGACGGTCAGTGCGACACCCTCGTCGAGGCGGACGGCGTAGACGGTGTCGTGGCCGTAGAACTCGACGAGGTCGACCACCCCGGCGTCGCCCCCGCTCACCTGCAGGTGCTCGGGGCGCATCAGGACCTGCACCTCGCCGCTCCGCGGTCTCGGAGGGCCACGCCACCCACCGGCGTCGTGGCCGCGTCGCCCGAGGCGACCCCGACCAGGAGGTTGGCGTCGCCGACGAAACCGGCCACCCACGGCGTGGCGGGGGCGTCGTAGAGATCGGCCGGCGCGGCCTGCTGGACGATCTCGCCCTCGGACATCACCGCCACCTCGTCGCCGAGCACGAAGGCCTCGTCCTGGTCGTGGGTCACGAAGACCGTCGTCACCCCCACCTCAGCCAGCAGGTGGTGCACCTCGGTGCGGACCTGGACCCGCAGCGAGGTGTCCAGGTTCGAGAACGGCTCGTCGAGGAGGAGGGCGGCGGGCCGAGGGGCGAGGGCCCGGGCGAGGGCGACCCGCTGCTGCTGGCCGCCGGACAGGGTCGCGGGGGGCCGGTCACCGAGCCCGGTCAGGCCGACCATGGCCAGCGCGTCCTCGACCTGGCGGTCGCGATCCGGGCCGCGGGGCAGGCCGTAGGCCACGTTGCGGGCCACGCTCATGTGCGGGAAGAGCGCCCAGTCCTGGAACACCATGCCGATGCGCCGTCGCTCGGGCGGGACGTCCTTGCCCCCGCCGGTCATCAGCTCGTCACCGAGGCGGACCTCGCCGGCGTCGGGGGTCTCCAGCCCGGCCAGGATGCGCAGGAGGGTCGTCTTGCCACAGCCCGAGGGTCCGAGCAGGGCGACCATGCGGCCCGCCTCGACCCGCAGCGAGACCCCGCGGAGCACCGGGTCGACCACGAAGGTCTTGGTGACGTCGATCGCCTCCAACGGCGCAGCGTCCTGCAGGGCCACGCCGCGGAGGGTACCGGGGCGTCCCGGGCGGATCTGAGTAGGACCTACTCAGGCGCGGCCCGTCGCCGCGATCCACAATGGTGCCGGGACACCCCGAAGCCCGTCCCGCCGCCTCACTCTCCCCGGTGCGGCTGGGACGGGACCTTCGGGAACCGACGAGGGCCGGCGGGTCGTCCAACGGGACATGACCATGACATCACGCCGGCTGGCCGGGTTGGCCGTCGGTCTGCTCCTGTTCCTGACCGCGTGCTCCGGAGTCGACGGGGGCGACTCGGAGAGCTCCTCGGACTCGGCCGGCGGCGCGGAGGTCATGACCGACGAAGCGGCGCCCTCGGGTGAGTCCGCCTCCGCGGACGAGGCCGGCGGGGGCTCGCCGCCGATCAGGCCGGATCGGTCGACTTCCAGGTCGCCGCCGAGAACCGGCAGGTCATCTCGCGGGGCGCCATCAACGTGCGGGTGGACGACCTCGACGTCGCCATGGAGGAGATCCAGGTCCTGGTGGATGACGTCGGCGGCCTGGTCTTCGCCGAGGAGACCGACCTCCGCGATGGCGCCCTGACCCGCATCACGCTCAAGGTCCCCCCGGCCGAGTTCCGGGCGGCGCTCACGGCCCTGGCCGACCTGGGCGAGGTGCAGACCCAGAGCGTGTCGACCGACGACGTGACCGAGCAGGTGGTCGACCTCGACAGCCGGATCGCCACCTCCGAGACCAGCGTCGACCGGCTCCGCCTCCTGCTGGCCCGGGCCGAGCGGATCCGGGACATCACCACGATCGAGAGCCAGCTCCTGACCAGCGGAGACCGACCTGGAGACCCTGCGGGGCCAGCTCCGCACGATCGAGGGCCAGGTCGCCCTGGCCACCATCGACGTCACCCTCCGCGCCGAGCGCACCTCTCCCCCGCCCCCCGAGCCGGTGGAGGAGGCCCAGACCGGCTTCGTCGACGGCCTCCGGGGCGGCGCCAGGGCGCTCCGCACCTTCGCCGTCGGCCTGTCCGCGGTGGTCGGCGCCCTCCTGCCCTGGCTGCCGTTCCTGCTGATCGGCGCCCTGGTCACCCGCCGCTGGTGGTGGCCCCGCTCCCGCCCGACGGCGGGCTGACCGCCAACGCCACCGAAACCGACGCAGGGATGGGGGCGTGGATTCGAGCTGCGTCGAGCTCCTGACCGAAATTGCGTGACTTACCGTCATCCTGCGACCACAACCAGCGCAAGAACCTGCTGGCCCGTTGGCACTGGCGACTTTGCGTGACTTTCGGTCGCAGTACGACCAATGCGAACGCAATTTCGGGGAAGAGCGGACGGACGTGCCCCCGACGACCGGCAGCCCGTCCCACGCCCCCATTGGTGCCTCGTTTCACCCGCCGGAGCGAGCGTCAGGCGGCGGCGGTGGTGGGCTCGCGCATGGGGTCGGGGAGGGCGCGGGCGTGGACGACCGACAGGCGGCGGGTGGCCCGGGTGAGGGCGACGTAGAGGGAGCGCAGGCCGGCGGACTCCTCGGCGACGATGGCGGCGGGCTCGACCACCACGGCCGCGTCCAGCTCGAGGCCCTTGGCCAGGTCGACGGGCACGAGGGTGACCCGGCGGTCCAGGCCGCGGCGGGTGGCCCGGCCGTACTCGACCCCGGCGGCGCTCCAGGCCGGCGGCGACCTCCTCCACCAGCGAGCGGGGGACGATGACGGCCACGTTGCCGGGCTCGACCAGGTCCCGGGCCCGGACGGCGGCGGCCGCCACCTCGGCCCCCAGCCCCGACGGCTCCGGCACCCGCACGAACTCCGGCGGGTCCTCGCCGGGGCGCACGGCGACCGGCGGGGTCAGCCACGGGGCGCTGGCCCCGAGCACGGCCACGGCCGGGCCCATGAGCGAGGCCGGGATGCGGTAGCCGACGGTCAGCTCGATGTGGCGGGGGTCCCGACGGCTGGGCAGGTGCTCGAGCACGTCCTCCCAGCTCTCGGCCCCCCACGGGCCCGGTGGCCTGGCCGATGTCGCCCACGATGGTCATCGAGCCCGACAGGGACCGCCGGGCCAGCATGCGCAGCTCCATGGGCGACCGGTCCTGGGCCTCGTCCACGACGATGTGGCCGAACGTGCGGATCTCGTCCCGCCCCCGCACCGGGCCGAGGTAGGCGTGGGCCTCGTCGAGCAGCGGCACGTCGTCGACCGTCCACACGCACCTCGGACGACGTGGGAGGACCGGGGCCGGTGGAGCGAGTCGGCGGCGGCTTCGCCGAACGTGTCCCGGGCGGCGTGGCGCAGCAGGGCCCGTGAGCCGAACAGGTCGTGGAGCAGGTGCTCGGGCGTGAGCCGGGGCCACATCCACTCGAGCGCCTCGCGGACCTCGGGCGTCCAGCGCAGCGCGGCCCGGACCTCGCCCGGCTCCAGCTCCCGGCTGGTGCTGGCGGCCAGGGCGGCGAAGACCTGCTGCTCGACGTAGCGGCGACCGGCGTTGTGGCCCCGGAACCGGCGCCGGGCGCTGCGCACGATGCTCCGGGACTGCTCGCGGGTCATGCGCAGGCGGCTGCGCCCGTAGGGCACGACCAGGTCCCAACGCAGGGGCCGCTCCCGGTCGTCGATGGCCCGGGACAGGACGGTGCCCATGCGGGCGTCGCCCTTCACCCGGGCCACGTCCGGGGCGTCCCGACCCTCGACCCTCATCCCCGACGACCAGGTCGGCGGTGACCGCCAGCTCGACGCCGACCTCGCCCAGCGAGGGCAGGACGTGCTCGATGTAGCCCAGGAACAGGCGGTTGGGGCCGACGACCAGGACGCCCTGGCCCTCCAGCGGGAAGCGGTGCGTGTAGAGCAGGTAGGCCGCCCGGTGCAGGGCCACGACGGTCTTGCCCGTCCCCGGGCCGCCCTGGACGACCAGGACGCCGGGCAGCTCGGAGCGGATGATGGCGTCCTGCTCGGCCTGGATCGTGGCCACGATGTCGCCGAGCTTCCCGGTGCGGGCCTCCTCCAGGGAGGCCAGCAGGGCGGCCTTGCCGACCAGGTCCGAGCCCGGCGCCCTCGGCCAGCAGGGCCTCGCCGTCGAAGACCTCGTCCTCCATGGCCAGGAGCTTGCGGCCCCGGGTGGCGAAGTGCCGGCGGCGGTAGAGGCCCATGGGCTCGACGACCCGGTGGCCCGGTAGAAGGGCTCGGCCACCGGGGCCCGCCAGTCGATGACCAGGGGGTTGTAGTCCTCGTCGGAGACGGCGATGCGACCGATGTGGAACCGCTCGCCCCCGTGCTCCTCGTCCCGGTCGATGCGACCGAACACCAGCGAGGCGTCGCCGATGTGGAGCTGGGTCAGGCGGCTCACGATGCTCTCGTGGATGACCTCACGCTCGAAGCGGGCCTGGTTGGTGCCCCCCCGGCCGACCTCGACCATCCCCGCCAGGCGCGACGCAGATCGACGACTTGCCTCGAGGGCGCTCATAGGCCCGATCGAGGTGCGCCTGTTCGGCTTCCAGATCGGCATCGCTGGGCATGGGGAACAGACGATCCTACAGGCCTCTCCGGCTGCCGACGGTGCGCCCGATCTGTCACGATCCCGGGAGTGACCAATGCGCACGAAGGCACCCTGGGCCCGCTGGTCGACACGAAGGTCCGGATTGCCAGCTGGAACCTGTGGTGGCGGTTCGGGCCCTGGGAGCAGCGGGCCGAGCCCATCCTGGTCACCCTGCGGGCGGCCGACGCCGACGTGATCGCCCTCCAGGAGGTCTGGGCCGCAGACGGGCGCAACCAGGCCGCCGAACTGGCCGACGCCCTCGGGGGCTACCACCACGCCTATGCCGCGAAGTACGAGTTCGACGGTGTCCACTTCGGCAACGCCGTGCTGTCCCGCTGGCCGATCACCGACCAGGGCCACGAGTACCTGCCCACGCCCGAAGACGAGGACGAGGGTCGGCTGGTCCTGCGGGCTGACGTCGCCGGGCCCCACGGCCCGTTCTCGGTCTACGCCACCCACCTCCACTACCGCCTCCACCACGGTGACGTCCGCCAGGAGCAGGTGCGGGCCCTGTGCACCTACATCCGGGACACCGCGGTGGACGGGTTCCCCGCCGTGCTCTGCGGCGACTTCAACGCCGCCCCCGACAGCGACGAGATCCGGATGCTCACCGGCAAGGCCGCCGTCCCCGCCCCACCCCTGGTCTTCCGGGACGCGTGGGAGCTGGTCCCCGGCGAGGGCCCTGGCCTCACGTGGTCCAACGACAACCCCTTCGCCGCGGTCGAAGCCGAGACCCCGTCCCGCATCGACTACGTCTTCGTGGCCTGGCCCGAGGCGGGCGGGCGGGGCCACGCCACCACCGTGGCGCTGTTGGGCGACACGCCGGTCGACGGCGTCTGGCCCTCCGACCACTTCGGCGTCGTCACCGACCTCCGCTACTGATCCCGGTGTCCACCGCACTCGTGCTCGGGGCCGGCGGCCTGACCGGAGGGGCCTTCCACGCCGGCGTCCTCCAGGGCCTGCTCGACGAGGGGTGGGACGCCGCCGACGCCGACCTCATCGTCGGCACCTCGGCCGGGTCGTCGACCGGGGCCACCCTGCGGGCGGGCATCCCCGTCACGGACCACTACGCCGACCAGACCGGCCAGCCGGTGTCGGCCGAGACCGAGGCCCGGCGTCGGGACCTGCCGCCCCGGCTCGACTTCAGCGAGCCGTTGGCCCCCGCCAACCGCCTCCCGCTCGACCTCGCCTTCGGGAGCCGGGCCTTCCTGCGGCGGGGCCAACCCCGCCTCGGCCTCCTGTTCGGTGGCCTGCAGCCCCGGGGCCGCATGGACACGCTGCAGATCGCGGCCCGCATCGACGGGATCCACGAGGGCGTGCCCTGGCCGGAGGCCCCGCTGTGGATCTGCTCCGTCCGGGTGCGGGACGGCCGGCTCCGCGTGTTCGGGCGGGACGAGTCCGAGGCGACGGTCGGGGTCGCCGTGGCGGCGTCGTCGGCGGTCCCGGGCCTGCTCGCCCCGGTCACCATCGACGGGGCCGAGCACGTCGACGGCGCCGTGCACTCGCCCACGAACCTCGACCAGGTGGCCGGGCTCGGCTTCGACCGGGTCCTGGTCTCCTCGCCCGATGTCGGGCGCATCGGACTGGCGCCAGCGGGCGCGGACGTACCACACCCGCCTGCTGCACCGGGAGGCCGCGGCCGTGCGGGCCGCGGGGACCGAGGTCGTGCGTCGTCGAGCCCGACGCCGCGACGCTGGCCCTCATGGGCGAGGACGCCATGCGCCCCGGCACCGAGAAGGATGTGGCCGAGTCCGCCCGCCGCCAAGGGGGCGGCCGTCCGCTGGTCCTGATCGGCTCAGGCGCCGTCGTCCTCGCCCACCTCGCGGAGGGCGTCGCGGAGGGCGAGGCGGAGGCGCCGGGCCACCGTCGGGCTGAGGTGGGCGACCAGGCCGGTGCCCGCGGCACCGACCTCCTCGACCGTCAGCACCACGCGGGGCTCGGCGTCCTCGTAGTCGTCGCTGATCGCCACCGCCCACGACACCTTGGTGATGTCGTACTCCTCGGCGTCAGGCGGGAGGTCGGCATCGGTGGCGGGGTAGTCGTCGATCGAACGGCGCATCGCCCCGCGAGCTGTCGGCCCGATCAGTACCGTGACGGGCCGTGCCGGACCTGCAGGACTGCCCCTTCCTCCGTGCCTGCCGGCGGGAGCCGGTGCCGCACACGCCGGTGTGGTTCATGCGCCAGGCCGGGCGTTCGCTGCCCGAATACCGGGAGCTGCGGGGCACCGGGAGCATCCTCGACGCCATCCACACGCCGGACCTGGCCACCGAGATCACCCTCCAGCCGGTGCGGCGCCACGGGGTCGACGCCGCGGTCCTCTTCTCCGACATCGTCGTGCCCATCCAGGCCGTGGGCTTCGGCGTCGACGTCGTCCCCGGCACGGGGCCGGTGGTCGAGGAGCCGTTCGCCGGGGCCGCCGACCTGGCCCGCCTGCGACCGCTGGAGCCCGAGGCGGACATCCCCTACGTCATCGAGACCGTCCGCAACCTGGTGGCCGAGCTGGAGGTGCCCCTCATCGGCTTCGCCGGCGCCCCGTTCACCGTGGCCTCCTACCTGATCGAGGGCCGCCCCTCCCGCACCTACGCGAAGACCAAGGCGATGATGCTGGGCGAGCCCGAGCTCTGGGCCGCCCTGATCGACCGCCTGGCCGACCTGGCCCTCGGGTTCATCCGGGCCCAGGTCGAGGCCGGGGCCTCCGCCGTCCAGCTCTTCGACTCCTGGGCCGGGCGCCCTGACCCCCGAGCAGTACGCGGCCCACGTCCTGCCCGCCAGCCAGAAGGTGTTCGCCGGCCTCGCCGACCTGGGCGTGCCCCGGGTCCACTTCGGTGTGGGGACCGGCGAGCTGCTCGGCCTCTTCGCCGAGGCCGGGAGCCGACGTGGTCGGGCGTCGACTGGCGGGTGCCCATCGACGCCGGCTGGGAGCGCATCGGGCTTCGACAAGGGCGTGCAGGGCAACCTCGACCCCGCCGCCTGCCTGGCGCCGTGGCCTGCGGTCGAGCGCCGAGGTGCTCGGCGTGCTGGACAAGGTCGGCGGTCGCCCCGGCCACATCTTCAACCTGGGCCACGGCGTGCTCCCCGAGACCGACCCGACCGTGCTGACCCGGATCGTCGAGCTGGTCCACGAGCGGACCGCGGCATGACCCTCGGCGTCCTCGTCATGGCCTACGGGACGCCCGGCCACGCCCGCCGACATCGAGCCGTACTACACCCACATCCGCCGGGGTCGGCCGCCGACCCCGGAGCTGCTGGCCGAGCTGACCGCCCGCTACGAGGCCCTCGGCGGCGTGTCCCCCCTGGCCGAGCGGACCGAGGCCCAGCGGGCCGCCATCGAGGCCGCGCTGCCCGGCCGGCACGCCGGTGCGCCTCGGCCAGAAGCACGCCGCCCCGTTCGTCGAGGACGGCTTGGCCGCGCTGGCCGACGAGGGGGCCGACGTCGTCGTCGGGTCTCGTCCTCGCCCCGCACTTCTCGACCTTCAGCGTGGGCCAGTACCACGAGCGGGCCGCGGCCGCCGCCGCCGAGCGGGGGGTCGACTACCGCCCCGTCGACGACTGGTCCGACCTCGAGCCCTGGCTCGACTTCCAGGCGGCAGCCGTCACCGAACAGCTCGAGGGCCTGCCGGCGGGCACCACCGTCCTCTTCACGGCCCACAGCCTCCCGGAGCGGGCTGCTGGAGGGCGATCGGCTACCCGGAGCGCCTGGCGGCATCGGCGGCGACCATCGCCGAGCGGGCCGGTCTCGACCGCGTGGGACCTGGCCTGGCAGAGCGCCGGACGGACCCCCGAGCCCTGGCGGGGGCCCGACATCCTCGAGGTCATCGACGGCCTGGACGCCCCCGGCCTGCTGGTGTGCGCCCAGGGCTTCACCTCCGACCACCTCGAGATCCTCTACGACCTCGACATCGAGGCCCGGACCCGGGCCGAAGGCCGCGGCATCGCCTTCGCCCGCACCCGGTCGGTCAACGACGACCCCGCCGTCATGGCCGGTCTGGCCCAGCGGGTGCTCGACCTCGCCTGACCGAGGAAACGACACCGGGGCAACCACGGGGGCGTGGGGTCGGGCCGCTGGTCGTCGGGGGCATTCGAGCCCTCCGCTCGATGGACACCGACACCGACGCAACCACGGGGGCGTGGGGTCGGGCCGCCGGTCGATCGGGGGCACTCGAGGCCTCCGCTCGATCGACGAACGACACCGACGCAACCACGGGGGCGTGGCGACGGGCCGCCCGTCGATCGGGGGCACCTGGGTCCCCGGATCTCACGCGGGGTGGCTGTCGGGCTTGCGAATCCCTGCCGCATGTTGAACCTGCGGCAGATCCCCGGCGTAGGCACGAGATCTGCCGCAGGTTGAATCTGCGGCAGACGGGTGGCCACCGAGGGTGGGATTCCGGTGCCGAGGAGGGCCCGCAGCCCGACCCCACGCCCCATCCCTGCCGCCGTGTCGTTCCCCCGGCCCGACGACCCGAATCCGGACGACCCCACGCCCCATCCCTCCCCTGTTCGTCCGGCTCTAGGGCTCGGCGTCGTCGTCGGTCAGGCCGGAGCGGCCTTCGCCTCTCGTCATGCGCCAGGCTCGCTCGGCTGCGGCGGCGGCGAGCAGCCGGAGGCCCTCGCCGGTGAACGGGGCGCCGGGGGGCGGCTCCTCGAGCCACGGGGCGGGATGACCGGGGCCCGAACGGGGGCTGGGCGGACGGGGCGGGCGGGCGACGACCCGACGCCAGGCCGTGGTCGCCGGGAGACCCGGGTCGGGGCCACCGGGGCGGTCGACCCGCACCCGGTCGGGCGATCGGGAGGACCCCGCGGCCCGGCGGCGGCGCAGCTCGGCCAGGACCTCCTCGCGGGTCCGGCCGCGCAGCCGCAGGAGGGCGAAGGGGTCGGCGTCGAGCTCGTCGGCGACCAGGTAGCAGACGGCGGCCGAGTGCTTGCAGGGGATGGCCCGGTCCGGACAGGAGCAGCGGGGCACGATCTCGCCGGCCGTGGGCAGCAGCTCGACGCCGACGGCCCGGGCGTCCTCCACGATCCCGGGGTCCAGCTCGCCGTCCAGCAGCGCGGCGGTGTGGGCGGCGCGGGCGGTGACCGCGTCGAGGACCACGTTCCACTCGTCGTCGGTGAACGGGCGGATGTGGATGCGCACGGTGTAGGGCTCGAGGCGGCTGCCCTGCACCCGGGCGTTGATCTCGCCCGGGGTCAGCTCGATGTCCTGCACCCGGTCGTGACGGGCGTAGGTGCGGGCCCGGGGCAGGCGGTTCGCGTCGAGGCGGGCCCGGCGCTCGAGCGCGTCGGTCCACGCCTTCCCCCACCAGGTGGTGCCGAACACCCGCCGGGTGGCCATCAGGGCCCACCCACCGAGCAGCTCCACGAGCTCGGCCAGGGCCGCGTCGTCCAGCTCGGAGATCCAGGCCTCGCCCGCCCCGACGACGGCATCGGCCAGGTCCCGCTTGGTGGTCGAGCAGCGTGGCGATGCGGTCCTCCACCGTGCCCTCGCAGATCAGGCGGTGGACCTGGACCGGGCGGGTCTGGCCGATGCGCCACGCCCGGTCGCTGGCCTGGTCCTCCACCGCCGGGTTCCACCAGCGGTCGTAGTGCACGACGTGGGTGGCCCGGGTGAGGTTGATGCCCGTCCCGCCGGCCTCGAGCGAGATCACGAAGGCGTCGGCCTCGCCGGCCTGGAAGCGGGCCACCAGGTCCTCCCGGGCCGCGATGGACAGCGAGCCGTGGAGGAAGAACGTGCGCAGGCCGCGCTCGGTGAGGTGGGCCTCCAGCAGCCGCCCCATGGCCACGTACTGGGTGAAGACCAGGGCGGCCTCGTCCTCGGCGGTGACGATCTCCAGCAGCTCGGCGGCGCCGTCGAGCTTGCCCGACCGGCCGGCGAGCGGCCCGGCCTGGTGCGAGGTACTGCGCCGGGTGGTTGCAGATCTGCTTGAGGGCGGTCAGCAGCTTGAGGACCAGTCCCCGGCGGGCCATGCCCTGCGGCCGCCTCGATCTGGGCCAGCACCTCGTCGGTGACGGCCCGGTAGAGGGTCGCCTGCTCGACGGTGAGGGGCACGATCCGGTCGGTCTCGGTCTTCGGCGGCAGGTCGGGGGCGATGGTCGGGTCGCTCTTCTTGCGCCGGAGCAGGAAGGGGCGGACGACCCGGCGCAGCGGTCTCGGCCACCTCCTCGTCCTGGTCGCGCTCGATGGGCAGGGCCACGTCGGTGCGGAAGCGCTCGAGCGGCCCGAGCAGCCCGGGCGTGGTCCAGTCGAGGATCGCCCACAGCTCGGTGAGGCGGTTCTCCACGGGGGTGCCGGTGAGGGCGAACCGGGCGTCGCCCCGGATGCGCCGCAGGGCCCGGGCGGTGCGGGCATTGCGGGTTCTTCACCGCCTGGGCCTCGTCGGCGACCACCAGGCCCCACCCGACGGCGGCCAGGGCCTCGGCGTCGCGGCGCACGACGCCGTAGGTGGCGACCACGATCTCGTCGGGCGCCAGGCCGTCGAGGTCCCGGCCGGGGCCGTGGAAGCGGCGGGTCGGCACGCCCGGGGCGAAGCGGGCCGCCTCCCGCTCCCAGTTGGCGAGGACCGACGCCGGGCAGACGACCAGGGTCGGGCGGCCGTCGGGCCCGGCGGGCGAGGTGCAGGGCCAGGATCTGGATGGTCTTGCCCAGGCCCATGTCGTCGGCCAGCACGCCACCCAGCCCAGGTCGGCCATCTCGGTCAGCCAGGCCAGGCCCCGCTGCTGGTAGGGCCGGAGCACGGCGTCGAGCTCGGCCGGGTGGCCGCTGGCTCCCGATCGGGGTCCATGGCCGCCAGCCGGTCGGCCAGGTCGCCGAGCGGGCCCTCGAGCTCGACCTCGATGGCCTCGCCGCCGACGGTCAGGGTCCCGCCGAGGGCGGCGGCCAGCGCCTCGCCCGGGCTCCACCCGGCGGCGTTCCAGGACCCGGGCCAAGCGCCTTGGGGTCGGCCCGCACCCACCGGCCCCGCAGGCGGACCATCGGGCGCCGGGCCTCGGCCAGCGCGTGCAGCTCCTGTTCGGTCAGCTGCTCGTCGCCGACGGTCGCCTCCCAGCGCAGCTCGACGAGGGTCTCCAACGACAGGCCCGACGACGTCACCGCGGCCGGCGCCGAGGACACGACCGGCTTCAGCTCCAGGGTCTCCATGAGCGAGGCGGGCCACAGCACGTGCACCCCCGCCGCGGCCAGGTCCTCGACGACCGGGCCCATCAGCTCGTCGACGTCCTCGTCCCGCAGGCCCAGCCACGTGGGCCGGGGCTGGTCGAGCAGCCGCCCGATCGGCGGCCACACCCTGGCCGCCCGTCGCAGGGCGAGCAGGAGGGCCGACTCGGCGTCGCCGAAGCGCTGGAGGACCACCTCGGGGGCCGACCACAGGTCGAAGGCGTCGACCACCAGGCTGGGGTCCCGGCGGCTCTGGAGCTGGATCACCCCGGCGAAGCGGCCGTCCTCCTCGGTCGGGGGCTCCAGGCGCATGGCCACCACGGCCTCGTCCTCCGCCCCACCGAGGGCCCGGAACCAGGCCTCGGTGCCCTGGAGGTCGGTCGGCTCGCCTCGCGGCGAACGCCTCGTGCCCGACCACGGCCGGGGCGCCGGCCACCCGCGGCAGCAGGTCGGCGACGGCGTCGGAGAGGTCGGCGACGGCCCGGTCCGGTGAGGCCACCCGGAGCGGACGCAGGCCGACCAGCCGGGCGTGGGCCTCGGGCGGCAGGGCCGAGACCAGCTGCCGACGGAGCACCAGGTCCTCGGGGTCGAGCGGGCCCAGCCGCCAGGCGTCCCCGCCGGCCGGGGTGATCCCCGGGACCAGGCGGCCGCGGGCGACGAGCTCCACGGCGATGCGGGCCACCGCCGACCCACGCCCGGACCGACGGGCGGACCGCCTGGCTCGCCGGCAGTTCGACGAGAGCGTCCAGCACGTCCCCCAAGGGCACGAGGCGGGCGGGCACCGTCCGGCGCAGGGGCCGGACGGGGCTGGGGAGGACCACCTCCAGCTCGGCGTCGGCCCCGTCGATCGTCCCGGCCGACGACCACAGCGCGAGGACCCCGTCCCGCGGGAGGTCCGCCGGGACGAAGGTGGCTTCGGCGAGGGGATCGGTGAACACGGGGGTCACGGACGGTATCGGCCGCCTCCACCGGACATCCCGCCATTCAGCCCGTCATCAGCCATCGGTAGGCTCGCTGCCGTGAAGACCACGGTGCTCGCGTCCTGCACCCCCGAAGACGAAGTGATGCTCGCCGAACGGCGACGCCTCGGCCAGGACCGCCTCGACGAAGTCTGGCAAGGCGAGTACCACATGGTCCCGGGTCCCCACAGCCGACACGGCATCCTCGACGAGCAGGTCGCCGACGCCGTGCGCGACAGCGCACGGACCGCAGGCCTGACCGCGACCACCGACGTTCAACCTCGGCGGTCCTGACGACTACCGGGTCCCGGACCGGGGTTACCACCGCGGCCGCCCGGACGGGATGTACCTGTCGACCGCGGCCCTGGTCATCGAGGTGCTCTCGCCCGGTGACGAGACCTACGCCAAGTTCCCCTTCTTCGCTGACCACCGGGTCGACGAGGTGGCCGTCGTCGACGGCGACACCCGGATGATCCACTGGTTCGCGCTCCGCCACGGCCGCTACGAGGCCGTCGTCGGTAGCGCCGTCCTCCGCGCCGACGTGGCGGCCATCGCGGGGGCGATGGACTGGTGACCGGCCGGCGGCCCAGCCGCCGCGAGCGGATGGCATGAGCACGCAGCTCCACGTCGTCGGCGGCGGGATCGCGGGGCTGGCCGCGGCCTGGGAGCTGTCGGCGGTCGACGGCGTCGAGGTCACCGTCCACGAGACGAGCGGACCGCTGGGGCGGCAAGGTCCACACCTCGCCCTTCGCCGGCCGCGCCGTCGACGAGGGAGCCGACGCCTTCCTGCTCCGGGTCCCCTGGGCCCTGGACCTCGTCCGCGAGCTGGGGCTGGAGGACGAGGTCGTCCACCCGGCGGAGCGCACGCGCGTACATCTGGAGCCGTGGCGCGCTGCGACCGATGCCGGCCCGAGCACGTCCTCGGGGTTCCCCTCGACCTGGACGACCTGGCTGCCACCGGCCTGCTCGACGACGCCGAGCTGGCCGAGACCCGCGCCGGCCTACGCCGCCCCGGGACGGCCGGTGACGGCGAAGGACCTCTCGGTCGCCGACCTGGTCGGCAAGGCGGTGGGTCGGCCGGTCCTGGACCGGATCGTGGCCCCGCTGCTCGGCGGCATCAACGCCGGCCGGGTGGACGACATGAGCGCCGCCGCCCTCACCCCCCAGCTGCTGGCCGCCGGCCGCCACCCCGAGGGCCTCCTCGCCGGCCTGCGGGACCAGCAGGCCGCGGCCGACCCGGCCGCCCCGGTCTTCGGCGGCTTCGCGGGCGGCACCCAGCGCCTGGTCGACCGACTGGTCGAGCGCCCTCGCACGACCGGGGCGTCGACGCTGCGCCTCGGCGAGCATCGTCCACGCCCTGGGCCACGTCGAGGCCGACGGTCTGGTCCTCGCCGTGCCCGCCTTCGTCGGCGGCGGACCTGTTGGCGGACGCCGCCCGGGCGCCGTCCGGCCTGCTCAACACCATCGGCTACGCCTCGCGTCGTGCTGGTGACCCTCGCCGTCCCCCGCGAGGCCCTTCCACGGACCGCTCGACGCCTCCGGGTTCCTCGTGCCCCACCCCGAGGGCCTGCTGCTCACCGCGTGCTCCTGGAGCTCGACGCAAGTGGGCCCACCTCGGCGACGGCGACACCGTCGTCCTCCGGGCATCGGCCGGCTCGGCCGGCGACGACCGGATCGACCACCTCGACGACGACGAGCTGGTCGACGCACCTCCTCGCCGACCTGGCGCACGACCATGGGCCTCGACGGGCCGGCCCGACCGAGGTCCGGGTCAGCCGCTGGGAGCACTCGCTGCCCCAGTACCGGGTCGGCCACCTCGACCGGGTCGCCGACATCGAGGCGACGTTGGCCGCCGAGCACGCCGCGGCCTCGCGCTGGCCGGCGCCGCCTACGGCGGCGTGGGCCTGCCGGCGTGCATCCACGACGGTCGCGAGGCCGCCCGGCGCCTGCTCGACGCCCGTGGCTGACCCCGACGACGAGACCTCGCCCGCCCCGACCGACACCCCGGCACGGCAGCCCCGGCGGCGGGGCGGCCTGCTCGTCAGCCTCCTGGCCGGCGCCCTGCTCGCCCTGGCCATGCCCCCCTGGGGCTGGTGGCCGCTGGCCTTCGTCGCCTTCGCCCTGTTCAGCCGCCAGCTCGACGAGCCCGCGCCGCCGGGCCCGGGCCGCGCGCGGGGCCGTCTTCGCCGTGGGCTGGTTCGTGCCCGTCGGTCTTCTGGATGCTCGACTTCACGCTGCCCGGGCTACGGCGTCGCCGTCGCTCTGTGGTCCGGGTTCTGGGCCCTGGCCGCCCTCGCTCTGCCCACCAGGGCGCTGGCGTTGGGTCGGCCTCGTCGGCGCCGCCGTCCTGGCCGAGATGCTCCGCTGGTCGTGGCCCTTCGGCGGCCAGCCCCTGGCCACCGTGGCCATGACCCAGGTCGACTCCGCCGCTCGGGCCCGACGGTCCGCCTGCTCGGGCCCCTGCTGCTGGTCGCCCTGGTGGTCGTCGTCGGCGTCGCGCTCGACGCCCTGGTGCTCGGGCTCCCGCCGGATCGGCGCCGGCGCTCCTGGTCGGCGTGCTCGCCGTCGTCCTCCTCGCCGGCGTCGCCCCCGACGGCCACCCGACCGGCACCGCTCGACGTCGCCCTCGTGCAGGGGGGCGGGCCCCAGCGCACCCGGGCCGCCGACACCGACGAGCGGGAGGTCTTCGAGCGCCACCTCGCCGCCAGCGAGGACGTCGAGACCCCCGTCGACCTGGTCGTCTGGCCCGAGAACGTCATCAACGTCGAGGGCCCGGTCGAGGACCAGCGCGAGGGCGAGGAGCTGTCGGCCCTCGCCCGGGAGCTGGACGCCCCCCTCGTCGTCGGCGCGGTCGAGGGCGACGGCGACGGGTTCCACAACGCGGCCCTGGTCGTCGACGCCGAAGGCGAGTTCACCGACCGCTTCGAGAAGGTCCGCCGGGTCCCCTTCGGCGAGTACGTCCCGTTCCGGTCGCTGCTCAGCCGCTTCGCCGGCGACGCCCTGCCCGCCCGGGACGCCATCGAGGGCGAGGGCCCGGCGACGGTCGAGACCGACGTGGGCACGCTCGGCGTGGTCATCTCCTGGGAGGTCTTCTTCGCCAACCGGGCCCGGGACGCCATCAGCAACGGCGGCGAGGTCCTGCTCAACCCGACCAACGGCTCCTCGCTACTGGCTGACCATCGTCCAGACCCAGCAGATCGCCTCGTCCCGCCTCCGGGCCATGGAGACCGGCCGCTGGGTGCTCCAGGCCGCGCCGACCGGCCTCACCGCCATCATCACCCCCGACGGCGAGGTCATCGACCGCACCGCCGTCAGCGAACGGGCCGTCGTCCAGGGCACCGTCGAGACCCGCGAGGGCCTGACGATCTACACCCGCCGTCGGCGACTGGCCCATGGTCCTCCTGGCCCTCGGCCTGGTGGCCGGCGCCTGGCTCGCGTTCCGTCGTCGGGCTACAGGGACCGACACCAACCGACGACGGCCGGACCCCACCTCAGACCTCGAGCAGCACCGTCGTGGGGCCGTCGTTCACGAGCTCGACGTGCATGTCGGTGCGGAAGCGGCCGGTGGCGACGGTGGCGCCCAGCTCCCGCAGGCGTCGGCCACGACGAGGTCGACCAGCGGCTCGGCCTGCTCCGGCGGCGGCGGCCTCGAGCCAGGACGGGCGGCGGCCCTTGTCGGTGTTGCCGTAGAGGGTGAACTGGCTGACCACCAGCACCTCGCCGGTGGTGTCGGCCACCGACGCGGTTCATCACGCCCGTCCTCGTCGGCCATGACCCGCAGGCCCCAGACCTTGTCGGCCAGCTTGCGGCCTGGGCCTCGGTGTCGTCCCGGTGCACGCCCACCAGCACGCACAGGCCGGCGCCGATCTCGCCGACGGTCTCGTCCCCGACCCGAACCCGGGCCTCGTCACCCGCTGCACCAGACCCCGCACGAGACCCATCCTGGCCCGAAAGTCCACCGGTTCCGGGCACACTTGACCGCTCAGTCAACGGACCAGAAAGCCTTTCTCTCGCATGTCTGCCGACGCGCCGCTGCGCATCGCCTACCTCAGCTACCGGGGCAAGCCCCACGTCGGGGGCCAAGGCGTCTACACCCGTCACCTCTCCAAGGCCCTCGTGGACCTCGGCCACACCGTCGAGGTCCTCGGCGGCCAGCCCTACCCCCGCCTGGACGAGCGGGTCCCGCTGGTGGAGCTGCCCAGCCTCGACATCTACAACGAGCACTTCCCGATGCGGATGCCGTGGATCGGCGAGCTGAAGCACTTCGCCGACTTCGTCGAGGTCACCAGCTTCTCGCTCGGCACCTTCCCCGAGCCGCTGGCCTTCAGCGTCCGGGCCTGGCAGCACCTGCGCACCCGCAGGGGCGAGTTCGACCTCGTCCACGACAACCAGTCGCCTCGGGCTACGGCCTGCTGGCCATCGAGCGGGACGGGCTCCCCGTCGTGGCCACCATCCACCACCCCATCACCGTCGACCGCCGCCTGGAGATGGAGCACGCCGAGAACGGCTGGCAGCGCTGGAACAAGGGCCGCTGGTACGCCTTCACCAAGATGCAGACCCGGGTGGCCAGCCGCATGAAGCGGGTCATCACGGTGTCGGAGAACTCCCGGGACGACATCCACCGGGACCACCTCGTCCCCCTGCAGAACATGGCCATCGTCCCCGTGGGCGTGGACCAGGAGCAGTTCAAGCCGCTGCCCCACATCGCCCGGGTCCCCGGTCGCCTGATCACCACCGCGTCGGCCGACGTGGCCATGAAGGGCCTCGCCTACCTGCTGGAGGCCGTGGCCAAGATCCGCACCGAGCGGCCCTGTGACCTGGTCATCATCGGCAAGCCCAAGGAGGAGGGGCGCGCCATGCGCACCCTCGAGCAGTACGGGCTGACCGACGCCGTCCAGTGGGTCTACGGCGTGTCCGACGAGCGCATCGTCGAGCTCTACGCCGAGGCCGAGCTGGCCGTGGTCCCCTCGCTCTACGAGGGCTTCTCGCTGCCCGCCATCGAGGCCCAGTGCTCCGGCGTGCCCCTGGTGGCCACCACCGGCGGCGCCCTGCAAGGAGGTCGTCGGCCCCGACGGCGAGACCGCCTTCACCTGCCCGCCGGGCGACGCCGCGGCCCTGGCCGCCCGCATCACCTACGCCATGGACAACCCCGAGCTGGCCGCCAAGGTCGGCGCCGGCCGGCCGCCAGCGGGTCGTCGACAACTGGACCTGGCGGCACACGGCCGAGAAGACCGTCGAGCAGTACCGCATCCGCCTCAAGCAGGGCTGACCGGGTGCTCACCGTCGACTACGACCGTCTCGGCGTGCGCCCCGGCGAGCTCCTGCTCGACCTCGGCGCGGGCAACGGTCGCCACGCCTACGAGGCCTTCCGACGCGGGCGTGCGGGTCGTGGCCGCCGACTTCAACCGCGCCGACATGGTCGAGTGCCGCACGATGTGCGCGGCCATGGAGGCGGTGGGCGAGGCCCCGGCCGGCGGCCTGGCCGCGGCGGCCGTGGCCGACGGCCAGCAGCTGCCGTTCCCCGACGCCACCTTCGACCGGATCATCGCCGCCGAGGTCATGGAGCACATCCCCGACGACGAGCGGGCCGCCGCCGAGCTGGCCCGGGTGCTCAAGCCCGGCGGGACCATCGCCATCACCGTCCCGGCCTGGCTGCCCGAGGTCGTCTGCTGGAAGCTCTCCGACGAGTACCACGCCCCCAAGGTCGAGGGCGGCCACGTCCGCATCTACACCGAGCGGGAGCTGCGGCAGAAGCTGGCGGCCACCGGCCTCGAGCCCGGCGGCTCCCACCAGGTCCACGCCCTCCACACCCCGTACTGGTGGCTGCGCTGCGCCGTCGGCCCCCAGAAGGACATCGAGGCCAACCCGCTGACCAAGGCGTACCACCGCCTGCTGGTGTGGGACATGGTCGACAGCCCAGCTCGTCACCCGGGTGGCCGAGCGGCTGCTGCAGCCCGTCCTGGGCAAGAGCCTCGTGCTCTACGCCCGCAAGCCGACCGCCGCCCGTGGTGGAATCGCCGCGTCCGTCGGCCAGCATGGAGGGTCATGCCCGTGTCGCCTGATCCCCGCGGGCTGCCCGAGGTCCCCGGCATCCTCACCGCCGCGCGACGTGGCCGAGACCGCCGAGTCCATCGCCGAATGGCAGCTGCCCACCGGGATGATCCCCTGGTTCCCCGGCGGCCACGCCGACGTCTGGAACCACGTCGAGGCCACCATGGCCCTGGACGTCTGCGGCCGCCACCACGAGGTCGACCGGGCCTTCCACTGGCTGGCCGACACCCAGCGCGACGACGGCGCCTGGCACCAGTACTACCTGGCCGACCGGGTCGAGCAGGAGAAGCTCGACGCCAACACCGTGGCCTACGTGGCCGCCGGCGTCTGGCACCACTACCTGCTCACCCAGGACCGGGGTTTCCTCGAGGCCACCTGGGGCATGGTCGAGCGGGCCATCGACTTCGTGCTCGACCTGCAGACCCCCCGGGGCGAGATCCTCTGGGCCCGCCACGCCGACGGCACGCCCTGGTCCTTCGCCCTGCTGACCGGGTCGTCGAGCATCTCCCACAGCCTGCGCTGCGCCATCGCCATCGCCGAGGCGCTGGGCCACGAGCGGCCCGACTGGGAGGTGTCCGCCGGCCGCCTGGTCCACACGCTGCGCCACGAGCCCGACGCCTTCGCCCCCAAGCACCGCTGGGCCATGGACTGGTACTACCCGGTCCTCGCCGGCGTCTTCAGCGGCGACGAGGGTGCAGGCCCACCTCGACGACCGGCTCGACACCTTCTACCTCGAGGGCCGCGGCATCCGCTGCGTGTCGGACCGCCCGTGGATCACCGCGGCCGAGACCTGCGAGTGCCTGCTGGCCTACCTGTCCGTCGGCCGGACCGACTTCGCCCTGGAGCTGTTCCGCCAGGCCCAGACCCTCCGCTCCGAGGAGGGCTACTACTGGACGGGCATCGTCTACCCCGAGCAGGTCCACTTCCCGGGTGACGAGCGCTCGACCTACACCGCCGCCGCGGTGATCCTCGCCGCCGACGCCCTGTCCGGGGCCTCCGCCGGCGCGCCGCTGTTCGTCGACCACACCTTCCTGCCGGAGGCGGCCCTCGACGAGACCCACGAGGACCAGCCCTCGCTGGACTGAGGTGGCCCTGTCCCCCGTTCGGGGTCGGCCGCCCGGGCGGGTCCGCAACGGTCGCGGCGACGCCAAGGTCCTGGCTGCGTTGGTCAGGCTGCGGTCAGGTCGTAGGCGTGGAGCCAGCGGGCCGCCTGGCCCCTGGTGATCGGTTCCCCAGGGCGGAAGGTGCCGTCGTCATACCCGCCTGCGATCGCCGGCCCGTTGCCGTCGGGATCGGCGGTCAGCCAATCGATCGCGGGCCGAGACCGGGCACCGACCGGCACATCGGTCCAGTCGGCGACGGGTCCCGCAGGGGCTGGCCTGCCCGCCATCTCCCAGATCCAGACAGCCGACTGCCCTCTAGTGACTGCGCCGTCGGCTCTGAACGTCCCGTCGCTGTATCCCGTGACACCGGCGTAGGCCACGGCCCAGCGCACGCCCGCATCTATCCATCGGGGCACGTCACGAAGCCCGTGATCTTGACTGACAGCCGGAGACGAAGCGTACGTCCACAACCACCGCACGAGCTGACCACGGCTGACCCTTCCCAACGCGCCGAACGTGCCGTCGGCGTAGCCCGCGTTGACCCGCTGCGCCGCCCACAGGGCGGCGTCCAACGAGGTGCTCCGGCGACGGCCATCGCGTTCGAAGCCGGAGGCCAGGTCGAGGAATCCGCGAGGCGGCACGTCACAAGAAGTAGAGGCGCAGCGGATCAGCAGCTGACGCTGACGCTCGAGCCGTTCCTCCACCGCGGCGAACGCCACGTCGCCGGCCCGATTCTCCAGCTGATGAGGATCAATCCCGAGGTCATAGAGCTCCGCAGGCCGGCCAGGCAGCTCATAGCGCAAGTAGAGCCATCCGTTTCCCGTGCGCACACCGCTGTAGGTGGGGTGTCCCGGCCGGCCATTGACTCCTGTCACCAAGATCGGGCGGTTCGACCACGGTGGGGCGTCCGTCGGCTCGGATCCATCGAGCAGGGGGCGGAGCGAACGACCGTCGACCGGACCGGCTGGTTCCACATCCGCCAAATCGAGGATGGTGGGCGTCACGTCGATGTTGGCCACGGGAGCATCGACCTCGGTTCCCGCTGACTCGCCGGTGACGCCTGCGCCCGCAATGAGGAATGGAACCCGGAGAGCCTCCTCGTAAGGAATGTACTTCCCCCCGCGTATCCGGTGCTCGCCGTTGAAGTACCCGTTATCGGACGTAAAGATGAGCACCGTGTCGTCGAGTTCTCCGAGCGCTTCAAGGTGTTCAACCACCGCCGCCACCGCCTCATCGACTGCAAGCAAGGAACGGGCAACCTCCCGGTACCGCCAGTCGATTGCTGCCTCGTCATTGACGTTCAGGGGCTTACGCCCTTCTCGCAGCCATCTCGGCTTGTCGCTCAGGTCGATTTCATCAAAAGCCGGGCTGCGCGGCGCGACCTCCTCGGCCAATAGATTTGCATGGCGCGGGGCGACCTCCGGAGCGACCAGGTTGGCACCGGATGCCGTGTCTACTCCGGTGTGTGGAGCAAAGAAGGCGACCTGAAGGTAGAACGGTTCCCCGTCCGGTGCGACATCAAGCATTTCAATGGCTTGATCTGCCAGTAGGTCGGTCTGGTACTGACCGGCGAAGTCAACAACCTCGCCATTGACATTGAGCCGGGTTCGTCGATAGTCGGCGATCCACGGCGAAACGCCTGCTCTCCAGTCGTCCCATCCAGGAGGAACCCTTGTCGCTCCACCCGTTTGGGTCGCGTTTCCGTACTCGTTGAGATACTTGCCGACATAGCCGGTCCAATACCCACCATCATCGAGCGCCACGGCGAGGGATCGTGTCTCGGCGTCGGCCGCGAAGGCAGCCCAGGCCTCAGCGGGCGCCGTAGGCGGGGGTTCGCCGGGAAACGGCACGGGTGTAGACGGTGCCAGCTCCTCTCCCTGGCTGTCGATGAGGTCTGAGTTCTCCTGAGGTCGGGGTGCAGTGTCGTTGCTCGCGGCGAAATTCGTGAACACCCCTGTGTTCTGCATGTACTGCCCCGTGAGGAAACTTGCCCGGCTAGGACAACAGAGCGGGTAGCTGACGATCGCGTCAGTGAACGTGAGGCCCCGATCTCCGATCAAGGCTTGAGTTCGACTGAGGAACCGCATCGATTCGAGCGTTTGGTCGTCGGTGTAGAAGACCAGAAAGTTGGGTCGAGGTTCTTGGCTCGCGGGCGCCGATGTAGAGGGCCCGAGAAGTACAGCGAGTGTGCCGCCGAGCGCGATCAGTGCACCCAATGCTCTCGGGCGAGTCAAACGTCGGAGCCGATCAAGCACAGGCCACCATGGACCCTCAGCGTCCTCGAAGGTTCTCCGTGGTGGAACGGGTTCACGCCTTTGCCGGCCTGGCCACGATCGCCCGCAGCGATTCGGGGTGTGGTGCGGGGGCGATGTGACATCACCGTCACTGTACGGTTTCGGCAAGCCGCGGCCCGTCGGACGGTGTCGGTCTCTGAGGGTCTTGCCGGATCCGAACGAACTGCACTTGATCCGTCTCGGCCGTGCTGGTTCGGTCTGGCAGCGGCGACCCGGGCGTGCGCCCTTCTAGCGGCGTCCGCTGCCTTGCCCGACGACATCGACTAGATCCCCTCGGCCACGCGACGCAGGACCCGGAGTGACCCGGTGGCCCCGGTCTCCTCGAACGCCAGGGACTCGAGCGCCCGGCAGTAGAGCTCGAACGGCGGCCGGCCGCCGTCGGCCGGGTCGGGGAAGACGTCGTGGATGGCCAACGTGCCGCCGACCATGACGTGGGGGACCCAGCGCTCGTAGTCCTGGTGGGCAGGCACCGGCCCGTGGCCACCGTCGATGAAGAGGAAGCCGAGCGGCGTCGACCAGTGGGCGGCGACCGTGGCGGACTGGCCCACGACCGCGACCACGGCGTCCTCGAGGTCGGCACCGAAGATGGTGCGCCGGAAGTGGGGCAGGGTGTCCATCAGGCCGATGTCGGGGTCGACCAGGTCGGCTTCGTGGTGCTCCCAGCCCGCCTGGTTCTCCTCGGAGCCGCGGTGGTGGTCCACGGTGAAGAGCACCGTGCCGATCTCGCTCGCCGCGGTGCCGAGGTAGACCGCCGACTTGCCGCAGTAGGTGCCGACCTCGAGGAACGGGCCGGGTGAGGCGGCCGCTGCCTCGTAGAGGGCCAGGCCCTCGTCGGGGGGCATGAAGCCCCGGGCAGCCTCGGCGGCGGCCTGGAGGCGGGGATCCACGGCGACCTAGGTCGCCGGCGCGGAGTTCAGCTCGGCGTCGAGGTCCTCGTCCACCGGGAAGTGCTGGTGGCTGCCGAACATGATCCGGTCGAGGAACAGGTACTTGAAGACCCAGACGAGGCCGAAGCCGACGGCGTTGGCCACGTTCACGGCGAGGTCCGAGCCGGCGAACCACTGCTCGGCGTAGTGGGCGCAGATCGTCGACAGCACGAGGCCGATGAGGGTGATGACCCAGAAGGGCAGGACCTCGGTCATGAACCGGTTCTTGTCCTTCTTGCCCCAGACCCAGTAGCGGTTCATGACGTAGGCGGGGAACGCCATGATCGTGACGGCGACCAGGTTGGCCTTGACGAAGGACCAGTCCAGCCCGATGGTGAACACCAGCAGCAGGACCTGCGTGAACGGGAAGGCCACCGCCGAGACGGCGGAGTACTTCAGCATCTTGCGGTAGTCCGCCTCGCGGATGCGCGTGAGTACCTCCGCGCGGGACCTCGCCATGCGGGTCATCGTAGCGGTGGGGGCGGGGCTATCGACCAAGGCCATGGCCCCCCTTATCGGCACCGGTAGCGTCGCCGTTGATGTCCCAGTCCGCCGTCGACGCCCTCTGCGCGCTGCTCGACCTCGAGGCGATCGAGGTCAACATCTTCCGGGGGAGCAGTCCGGACGAGGAACGGCAACGGGTCTTCGGGGGTCAGGTCGCCGGCCAGGCCCTGGTGGCCGCCACCCGGACCGTCGACGAGGACCGGTCGGTCCACTCGCTGCACGCCTACTTCCTCCGTCCCGGCGATCCCGCCGTGCCCATCCTCTACGAGGTGGACCGCATCCGGGACGGGCGCTCGTTCACCACCCGGCGAGTGGTCGCCGTCCAGCACGGCAAGGCCATCTTCAACCTCCAGGCGTCGTTCCACGTCCATCGAGGACGGCCTGGACCACGAGGTCAGCCTGGCCGAGGCCATGTGGGACGGGAACCTCCCTCCCGAGCCCGAGACCCTGCCCGACTGGCGGACCCGGATGGCCCCCTTCGCCGAGCGCTTCGGGGCCTATCTCGACCGGCCCCGGCCGATCGACACCCGCAACGTGGACTGGAGCTGGGACCAGCGCCGGGACCCGCTGCCGCCCCACCAGCGGGTGTGGCTGCGGGCCGACGGCACCCTGCCCGACGACCCGGTGCTGCACGCCTGTGTCCTGACGTACGCCTCCGACATGACGCTGCTGGACACGACCCTGCTGCCCCACGGGTCCGAGGCCGCGGACGAGCAGATCATGATGGCCAGCCTGGACCACGCCATGTGGTTCCACCGGCCGTTCCGGGCCGACGAGTGGCTGCTCTACGTGCAGGACACGCCGTCGACCAGCGGTGGCCGGGGCATGGCCCGCGGCTCGATCTACACCCACGGAGGTGAGCTGGCCGTGTCCGTCGTGCAGGAGGGACTGATCCGGCCGGTGCGATGAGGTGCCGGTCGGCCCTGCCGATCGCCCTCCTCCTGCTGGCGGGAGCGTGCGGTGACGGCGAGGACGAGAGCCTGCCCAGCGACACGCGGGCGCCCATCGTCGAGGCGACCGATCCCAGCATCGTCCCGTCGACCACGGTCCAGGGCCGCGGCTACGTCGAGACGGTCACGGGCGTGACGGTCGGCCTCGAGGAGGTCGGCGAGTTCGAGGAGCCCACCGCCCTCGTCTTCCCACCGGGTGTGACCGACCGGGCGTACGTGGGCGAGCGGGCCGGGGTCGTCCTCGACGTCGACCTGACCACGGGCGACGCCACGGCCGTCCTGGACATCACCGACGAGACGACGACGGACTCGGAGCGGGGCCTGCTCGGGCTGGTGCTCGACGCCGACGGCACCCACCTCTACGTCAGCTCCACCAACCGCGACGGCGACACCCGCATCGACGAGTACGAGGTCGGCGAGGACGGTTCGATCGACGAGGACAGCCGGCGGAGCGTCTTCGCCCTGGACCAGCCGTTCCCGAACCACAACGGTGGCCACATCGCCTTCGGCCCCGACGGGCTGCTCTACATCGGCCTGGGCGACGGTGGCTCGGACGGTGACCCGCTGCGGGCGGGCCAGGACCCTGAGCAGCTCCTGGGCTCGATCCTGCGCATCGACCCCGACGGCGAGGACGGGAGTGCCTACGGCATCCCCGACGACAACCCCTTCGTGGACGTCGACGGGGCCCGTCCCGAGGTCTGGCTGAAGGGGGTGCGCAACCCGTGGCGCTTCTCCTTCGACCGGGCGACGGGGGACCTCTGGATCGGCGACGTCGGCCAGAACGAGGTCGAGGAGATCGACCGCCTGCCCGCCGACCCCGACGGGCTGGGCGCGGGCCGGGGCGCCAACCTCGGCTGGAACGCCATGGAGGGGGACCAGCCCTTCGAGGACGGCATCGAGCCCGACGACCACACCCCGCCGGTCTTCACCTACCGCCACGCCGACGGCGGGTGCTCGGTGACCGGCGGCTACGTCTACCAGGGCCCCACCCTGAGCGACCTGTTCGGCGCCTACCTCTACGCCGACTACTGCGCCGGCGAGGTGCGGGCCCTGGCCGTGGTCGACGGCGTGGTCGTCGATGACGCCACCATCGCCGGCCCCGTCGAGTCCCCCGTCTCCTTCGCCCAGGACCCCACCGGCGAGGTCTACGTCCTCACCCAGTCCGGCGCCATCCTCAAGCTCACCCCCACCTGACCCTTCCGAAATTGCGTTTCTTCCGGTCGCTGTGCGACCTCAACTCACGCCAGAAGCCTCACCTTCCGTCCGGCATCCGAAATTGCGTTCGTTCTGGTCGCTGGACGACCTCAACTCACGCATGAACGCTGGGCGAGGGCGGTCTGGACCTCCCGGACGAGGCGGTCGGGCTTCGTCCGGTAGGCCTTGAAGGTGTACTCGAGCACGTTCCAGCCGTGCAGGCGAGCGTCGTTCAGGCGCTCCTTGTCCCGCTCGAACCCCTTGGTGTGCAGGTGGTGCTTCTTGCTCTGGAGCTCGGCGGCCACCTTCCGGTCGGGCCAGGCCAGGTCAACCTCACAGATGAACCGCGTCCCGTCGTAGATCGGATGCTGTGACACCGGTTCGTCGACCCCGGCATCCGCCAGCAGCCGCCGGACCAGCCGCTCGAACTTGCTGTCCGTGACCACCTCGTCACCGAAGCGCTCATCGAGGATCGCCCGGAAGGGCCCACAGCCGTTGCGTCCTCGGCGGGCGTGGAGCACGAGGACCTCATACAGGTCGGGCCAATCGCTCCGGGTCTCCCGCAGCACCTGCTCGACCGCCGCTTCGAGGGTGTCGAAGGGAACGAGGCAACCGAGGTCGAGCAGGGTGCGCAGGAGGCCGGTCGTCGGGATGCCGCGCCGAAGCACGGGCTGGGCCAGGTCGAAGTCGGTCGACTCGTGTACCCGAACCGGCAGGCGAACCGGGCGCCGGTGACGGGGCACCGTCAGCTCGACGGGCCCTGGCCTGAAGTCGTCGAGGTCTGCGAGCACCGCCGCGGTCCGGTGCGATGCCAAGGACCCGGGGCCGGCAGCGAGTACTGCGGCGTGGACCTTGGTCTCCCACGTGATCTCGGCGCCCGCGATGAGGTACACGCCCCGGTAGAGCCGAAGCCACCGACCCGTGGCCAAACGATGCTTGACGAACGCGGGCGTGGCGCCGCAGCCCAGGGCCTGTGAACTGGTGACGAGTGCGTGTTGGCGACGGGCAATGGCTGCGATACGGGCGTCGACGGAGTCCATCGATCCCCCTTTCACTGACATTGCGTTCCTTCCGGTCGTAGAGCGACCGAAACAAACGCAATTTCGGATGGGGGGGGAAGGAACAGGACTGCTGCGACGAACTCTACGGACGAGGGGTGACAGCGTCGGCTCAGGCGAGGGCGGCGCGGGCCATGCGTTCGTGGTCGAGGTGCCAGCGGGGGACCTGGTCGACGTCCCACCACTGGGCGCTGAGGACCTCGTGGGGCTGGGTGGTCAGCTCGCCACCGACGACCGTGGCCCGGTAGACGACGGAGACGACCGAGTGCGGGCCGGTGGCGGTCGAGGCGGGGCGGGCGAAGACGCCGACGAGGTCGCCGAGGGCGATGTCGAGGCCGACCTCCTCCTTCGCCTCCCGCACGACGGTGTCGGCCGGGTGCTCGTTGGGCTCGACCCAGCCGCTGACCAGCCCCCAGCAGTGATCGTCGGCCCGCTCGACCAGCAGCAGGCGGCCGGCGTCGTCGACGATGGCGGCATCGGCGCCGACCTTCGGCGTGATGCAGCCCACCTCCTGGGCGAAACGGGCCATGAGGGTCGGGTTGTCGACCGGGCTCATCTGCGCATAGGCCTGGGCGGCGAGGTCGACCAGGCGCTGGTAGCGCTCCTGGTCGAAGGGGTCGACGCTGAAGTGCAACCCGGCCCGGCCGATGGCCTGCATCTCCTCGGTCAGGCCGATGACGTCGGGGGTGGCCTGGACCACCGGGAGGCCGGCGGAGCGCCAGGCCTGGAACCCGCCGTCCAGGTCGGTGGCCGACTTCCAGCCCAGGTCCAGGGCGACGGCGGCCGCCAGGCTCGACTGGTAGCCCTCGTTGCAGACCACCACCAGCGGCTGATCGGGGGTCGTCACCTCCGGATGGCGCCAGTGCGAGGTCGGGTCGAGGCGCCACTCCAGCACGTTGCGCTCGATGAAGACGGCCCCGGGGATCTCGCCGTCCCGCACCCGCTGCTCGCCGGGGCGGATGTCCACGAGCAGCGCGCCGGCGGCCTGAGCGGCCGCGGCCTCGGCCGGCGACGGCCGGTGCCCGATCCGGGCCCGGGCCTCGGCCAGCAGGTCATCCACCGAACGGCGCACCGACCCAGTCTGCCGGGCCCCCGCCACCAGGGCCGGAGCGATGACTTCCCGAACGTGGAACGGTCAAAGTGGTGGAGGAACGAACGTCCACGACAGGAGCCCCGCCATGCCCCGCATCGTCCCCAACCTGTGGTTCGACACCGAGGCCCTGGAGGCCGCCGAGTTCTACGTGTCGGTGTTCCCCAACTCCGAGGTCACCACCGTGACCCGCTACACCGACGTCGGCCCCGGCCCCGCCGGCGAGGTCCTGACCGTCGACTTCGAGCTGGACGGCCAGAAGATCACCGGGATCAACGGCGGGCCGGCGTTCACCTTCTCCGAGGCCGTGTCCCTCCTCATCGAGGCCGCCGACCAGGAGGAGATCGACTACTACTGGGAGAAGCTCACCGACGGCGGCGAGGAGAGCCAGTGCGGCTGGTTGAAGGACCGCTTCGGCCTCTCGTGGCAGGTGGTCCCGGCGGGCTGGGAGAAGATCCTCACGGACCCCGACCCCGAGAAGGTCAACCGGGTGATGACCGCCATGTACGGGATGGTCAAGCTCGACATCGCCGCCCTCCAGGACGCGGCCGACGCCGCCTGAACCCGAGGGCCCACGGCCGCCGGGCGCATCCGGGGCTGAACCTGCGAGAATCGCACCGTGGACCTGACCGCTGTCGCCACGCCCGGCTACTTCGCCTCGATGGGCATCGAGAACGCCCTGCTGAAGCGACGGGCCGAGCGCATCGGCCCGACCGCCGCGGACTACGAGCGGGGTGACACCCTGGCCAACCTCGCCATGGGGACGGCCAGCCTGTTCATCCCGATGGCGACCCACGCCCTCTTCGACCGGATCGCCCCCCAGCGGTCGAAGACCGGCAAGGGCCTCGTCGCGGTGGCCGCCACCGCCGCGGTCGCCACCACCGTGGCCGACCGGGTCATCCGCAAGCGCCGTGGCCGCCGCGCCCCCGTCGGGACGCCCACCGCGTCCTGGGAGGTGACGACCGGGGGGCCGATGGTCTCCACCAACGGCCACGGATCGGGGGCGAACGGTCACGACACCCGTCCCGAGGCACCGGACCCGGTGCTGGAACGGGCCCGCCTGGTCGCCCGCTACGGCGGGCCGACGGCCATCGTCGCCGGCGGCATCGCCATCACCAGCGCCATCGGGTCGGCCACCAAGCCGAAGCGGCTCTGGGCGAGCCGCCGCTCGAAGCGGGACCTGGGCACCGGCGTCCTCGCCGGCGTCGCCGCCATCGCCGCCTGGGACTTCATCTACTACTGGAACCACCGGTTCATGCACGAGGCCCGCTACCTGTGGGCCATCCACGTCGTGCACCACAGCAGCGAGCGCTACAACCTCTCGACCGCCCTCCGCCAGCCGGTAGCCGACTCGCTGGGCACCTTCGTCCCCTACGGCGCGCTCTGCCTGGCCGGGATCCGGCCTTCACTCATCGAGCAGGCCCGGGGCGTCAACCTGCTGTACCAGTTCTGGATCCACACCGACATCATCCCGAAGCTCGGGAAGTTCGAGGCGGGGTTCAACACGCCGTCGCACCACCGGGTCCACCACGGCCGCAACCGGCGCTACATCGACCGGAACCACGGCTCGATCCTCATCCTCTGGGACCGCCTGTTCGGCACCTTCCAGCGGGAGGAAGACGACGAGCCGGTCGTCTACGGCCTGACCAAGAACATCCACACCGACAACCCGGTCGTCATCGCCACCCACGAGTACAAGGACATCCTGCGGGACGTGGCCGACAGCGACAACTGGGCCGACCGCCTGTCCTTCGTGGTCCGGGGCCCGGGCTGGGCCTACGCCCGGCGGGCCGAGATGAACGCCGACCCGACCCAGCCGGATCCCCATCCGGCCACCGCCGGGGTCGCCTGACATGCCCTACGCCTCGGGTCGGACCATCCACGACGCCGATGCCCACATCATGGAGACGCCGACGTGGCTGCGGGACCACGCCGATCCCGGCCTGAGGGACCGCATCGCCCCCCTCGACCTGAGCAGCGGCAACGAGCTGCGCCAGACCGGTGACCCCGAGGAGCAGCTCCGGGACCTCAACGCCGCCTTCGACCGGCTGGCGGCCAAGCACGCCTCGGAGGCGTACCGGGCCGACCGAGGCCGAGGAGATCATGGCCCGCAAGAACTTCGCGGCCACCGGCTCGTTCGTCGCCGAGGACCGGCCCCGGGCCCTCGACCTGCTCGGCTTCTCCAGCCAGCTCGTCTTCAACACGTTCCACAACCGGCGGCTGCGCAACTGGGAGCACGGCCAGGACGCCGACTTGGCCATCGGTGCCGCCCGGGCCCACAACCGCGGCATGGTCGAGTTCTGCTCGGTCGACGACCGGCTGCTGCCCTCCTGCTACGTGCCGCTGTTCGACATCGACGCCGCCCCCGGCCTGGTCGACGAAGCCCTGGCCATGGGCGCCGCCGCGCTGCTGATCGCCTCGGGCTGCCCGCCCGGCTCACTCCCCCAGCCACGTCGGCCTCGACCCGGTGTGGGCCAAGGCCCAGGAGGCGGGCATCCCGATCGTCTTCCACGTCGGCGGCACCGGCGACCTGATCGACCCCGCGTACTTCCAGAACGGCCTGCCCATCCCGCCCGACTTCCACGGCGGCGAGGAGAACTTCCGCTCCGTCGACTACATGGGCATCCCCGGCCCGCCCATGCAGACGCTGGCCACCCTGATCTTCGACGGCGTGCTCGAGCGGTTCCCCGACCTGCGCATCGGGGTCATCGAGCAGGGCGCCATCTGGGTGCCGTCGTGGCTGCGGCAGATGGAGTCGGCCTACGACGCCTTCCACCGCCACGAGGAGCGCCTGCAGGCCCTGAGCCTGCGCCCCACCGACTACGTCCGCCGCCAGGTCCGCTTCACGCCCTACCCCACCGAGGACGTGGGCTGGATCATCGCCAACAGCGGCCCCGAGGTCTGCCTCTTCTCGTCCGACTACCCCCACGTCGAGGGCGGCCGGAAGCCCCTGGAGCGCTTCGAGTCCTCGCTCGGCGACGCGGACGAGGGCGTGCGGCAGGCCTTCTACTGCGACAACTTCCTCGACCTCATGGGCACCGCCGGCAAGCAGCTCGCCGCCGCGTGACCGCCGCGGTCCGGGACCTGCGGGAGGACGCCCGCAGCCGGCGGCTCCTGACCATCTCGCTGGCGGCCCTGGCCGTCATCGGCATCACGATCGCCTGGTTCACCTTCGCCTACGTCCGCGACCTCTGGCAGGGCCGCCACGACATCGCCGCCGACTGGGAGCCGGCGACCCCGCCGGGACAGCCCATTGGGACCGGCCGGACCGCGAGCCCGGACGGCAGCCGCTTCGCCGTCCGCAGCCAGGGGGAGATGCTCCTCGTCGAGGCCGCCCACCGGACCCCGATCGCCGACCTTGGCGACGTGAGCGAGGTGGCGTGGGTCTCCGAGGACGTCCTCGTCGCCTTCGGCAGCAGCATCCGAGGTGACTTCGAGGGCCTGGCCGTCGTCGACCTCGCCGACCGGACCGTCGAACAGGTCGACACCGACGGTCGCACCGACGACGCCTTCAGCCCGATCTCTGTAGCTGACGACGGCCTGGTCGAGGTGTGCTCGATGGTCCTCGGGCCGGGCGCCAGCGCCGCGACCTGCGGCCCGGACCGCTTCCTCCTCGACCCCGCCACCGCCTCGCTCGCTCCGGCCTGATCCAGCCCGTCGGCCCCACGCGGTTCTGGCTCCCGATCCTCCGGTTGGGGGCGGAGGATCAGGAGCCAGAAGCCGGGGTGGGGGGATCTAGCTGGTGGCGATGGCGTCGAGGATGTCGAGCTTCGCCGCCCGGCGAGCGGGGCGGATGGCGGCCAGGGCGCCGGCGAGGGCGCCGACCAGGAGGACGATCGCCAGGGAGCCCACGGGGACGGTGAAGACGCTGATGAAGCCCTTCGGCATCGGCGGCCTTGACCAGGGCCCAGCCCAGGAAGCTGCCGACGACGATGCCGCCGACCGCTCCGAAGGTGGCGACCAGGACCGACTCCCAGCGCACCATGGACCGCATCTGGCGTCCGGGTCGTGCCCACCGCCCGCAGCAGCCCCAGCTCCCGGGTCCGCTCGTGGATGGCCAGGGACAGGGCGTTGGCGATGCCCATGAGGGCGATGAGGATGGCCAGGGCCAGCATCACGTAGATCAGGGTCAGCATCCCGTCGACGCCGGCCGTGGCCGTGTCGATGTACTCCTGACGGTCCTGGACCTCGGGCTTGCCGAAGTCGTCGGCGACGGCCTGGACCGCCACCTCACCGTCGGCGACCGACACGCCGTCGGCCAGGGCCACCAGGACGACGGAGTCGATGACCTGGATGGAGTGCTCGGCCCACAGGTCGGTCGGCACCACCCACTCGCCGACCAGCTCGGGGTCCTCGTAGGTGGCCCCGACGGTCAGGTCGACCTCCTCGCCGTCCTGGAAGGTGGCCGTGATGGTGTCGCCGACGGCCCAGCCCTGGTCTCTCGGCGTACTCGGCCTCGAGAGCGACCTCCTCGCCGCTCGACGTCGGCGAGGTGCCGTCCACCGTCGCCGAGGTCGAGCACCCCGTCGAGACCCTCCAGGTCGGCCACGGTGACGCCACTGGTTGCTGTCGCCGATGCGGATCTCGCCGCTGGACCATGCCCACGGCCCGGTCGACCTCGGGGAGCTCGTCGACGGCGCTGGCCAGCTCCGGGCTGAGCCCGCCGCCGCCGAAGCCGCTGGCGGCGATGACCAGGTCACCACCGAAGGCCCGGGACACGCTGTCGTCGATCGACGCCTTGAGCGACGCGGCGAACACGGTGAACAGGCTGACGACGCCGACGCCGACCAGCAGGGCGGCGGCGGTGGACGACGTCCGGCGAGGGTTGCGCATGGCGTTGCGGCGGGCCAGCGAGCCCGGGATGCCCCGGGTGCGGGCCACCGGTCGGCCGAGGACGCTGCTGATCGGCGGGGCCACGACCGGGCCGAGGGTCACCGCCCCGGCGACGACCAGGAGGGCACCGAGCCCGGCCCGGCGCAGGCCGCCGCTGCCGGACAGCGGCGGCGACCACGACGACGACCATGCCGATGGCGGTGAGCATGGCCCCGACCGACCAGCCGGGGCCGGGAGGCATCGGTGCGGTCCACGGCGACGTCCCGCAGGGCGGCCAGCGGCGGCACCCGGCTGCCCCGGACGGCCGGGCCGATGCCGGCCAGCAGGGTGATGGTCAGACCCACGAGCGGGGCGATGATCATCGAGCGAGGCCGTCAGGGTCAGGCCACCGGCGGGCAGGGCGAAGCCGAAGGCGTCGAACATGGCCTTGAGGCCGATGGCGATGCCGACGCCGGCCACCACGCCCAGGGCCGAGGCGATGACGCCGACCAGGGCGGTCTCCAGCACCATCGAACCGAGCACCTGTCGGCGGGACGCACCCACCGCCCGCAGCAGGGCCGAGTCCCGGTTCCGCTGGGCCACGATGATCGAGAAGGTGTTGTTGATGCTGAAGGCGGCGACCAGCAGGGCGATCCCGCCGAAGGCGCCCAGGAACGTGCGCAGGAAGCCGAGGAAGTCGCTGTTGATCGACTCGTTCTGCTCGTCGACGAACTGCTCGCCGGTGAGCGACGTCGACCTCGTCCCCGAGCTCCGACGGACAGGTTCGCGGCCAGCTCGTCGGCGGAGACGCCCTCGGCCGCTTCGACCAGGACGCTGGTGGCGCCGTCACGGCCGCCCAGGATGTGCTCCCGGGCGCCGTCCAGGCTGAAGCCGGTGAAGGTCACCGTGCCGAGTCCGTCCTCGTCGCCGAAGGTGGCGATGCCGACGATCTCGACGTCGACGGGGCTGGGGGTCTCGACCGTCGTGTGGTCACCCACCTGGAGTTCGCCGTCGTCGGCGGCGCCCCGGTTGATGATGACCTCGTCGTGGCCCTCCGGCGCCCGGCCCTCGACCAGGCGGTAGGGGTTCAGGTCGGCGTCCTCGATCCAGTTGCCGGCGAGGGTCGGGGGCCCGAAGCCACCGATCTTCTCGCCGTCGGAGCCGTTGAGCTGTCCGAAGCCCTCGATCTGGGCGGTGGAGGCGGCCACGCCGTCGACGGTGGCGACCTGCGGTCGACCGTGGCCTGGGGGACGAGGGCCTGGGCGGTCTCGACGTCCCCGCCCACCCGGTTGTCGTTGCGGACGACGGCGTCGGTCTCGCCGATGGACGAGGTGAACAGGCGGTCGAAGTTGGCCGCCATCGTGTCGCCGAGCACGAACGTGCCGGCCAGGAAGGCCACGCCGAGGCAGACGGCCAGCGAGGTGCCGATCAGCCGCCGCTTGTGGGCGGCCAGGTTGCGGAGGGTGAGCTTGATCATGGTCTCAGCTTCCGAGGGACTTGAGGCGGTCGAGGACCGACTCGGGGGTGGGGGACTCGATGCGATCGACGATCTGGCCGTCGGCCAGGAAGAGGACCTGGTCGGCGTAGCCCGCGGCGACCGGGTCGTGGGTGACCATGACCACGGTCTGGCCCAGCTCCTTCACGGCCCGGCGCAGGAACTCGAGGATCTCGGTCCCGCTGCGGGAGTCGAGGTTGCCGGTGGGCTCGTCGGCCATCACCAGGTCGGGGCGGCTGACCAGGGCCCGGGCCACGGCGACCCGCTGCTGCTGGCCGCCGGAGAGCTCGGCGGGCCGGTGGTCGAGGCGGTCGTGCAGGCCGACCGTGCGCACGACCTCGTCGAGCCAGTCGGCGTCGACGTCCCGGCCGCCGAGGGACGACGGCAGGGTCATGTTCTCCAGGGCGGACAGGGTCGGCACCAGGTTGAAGGCCTGGAACACGAAGCCGAGGCGGTCCCGCCGCAGCTCGGTGAGCTTGCGGTCGTTCAGGGTCGCCAGGTCGGTGTCACCGACGAACACCTGCCCGTCGGTGACGGTGTCCAGCCCGGCCAGCACGTGCAGCAGGGTCGACTTGCCCGAGCCCGACGGGCCCATGATCGCCGTGAAGCGGCCCGCGGGGAGGTCGACGGTGACGTCGTCCAGGGCCCGGACCTCGGTGGAGCCCTAGCCGTAGACCTTGCTGGCGTGCACGGTCCGGGCGGCGACGCCGACGGCGGTCTGGACGGGAGGGGGGAGGGTGGCGCTCTGCATGGTCCCCATCGTGGGGGTCGACGGCCTCCCCGTCGTCCGCCGTCAGGAGCGTCTTCGCGCTGCGCGCGTCGGCCGTAGGCCCTACGTCCAGACGACGTAGGCCGCCCGTCACACCCCCGGGGGTCAGGGGTTGCGGGTCTGGCCGGGGGCGACGAGGCCGGACTCGTAGGCGAGGACGACGAGCTGGGCCCGGTCCCGGGCGTGGAGCTTGACCATCGCCCGGCTGACGTGGGTGCGGGCGGTGGCCGGGCTGATGACCAGGCTCCGTGGCGATCTCGTCGTTGCTGAGGCCGGCGGCCACCAGGGCCACCACCTCCCGTTCCCGGTCCGTCAGCGGCTCCAGGGCGTCGGCGGCGAAGGTCCGACCCTGGGGGCGGGCCACGAACTCGCCGATGAGGCGCCGGGTGACCCCCGGCGACAGGAGGGACTCGCCGTCGGCCACGACCCGGATGGCCCGCAGCAGCTCGACGGGCTCGGTGTCCTTCACCAGGAACCCGCTGGCGCCGGAACGCAGCGCCTCGAAGACGTACTCGTCCAGCTCGAAGGTGGTCAGGATCAGGACCCGCACGCCGTCGAGCGCCGGGTCCGAGACGATCCGCCGGGTGGCGGCCAGGCCGTCCAGCTCCGGCATGCGGATGTCCATGAGCACGACGTCGGGTCGGGTCTCGGCCACCAGCGCGACCGCGCCTTCCCCGTCCTCGGCCTCGCCGACCACCTCGACGCCCTCCTCGGCGTCGATGAGGACCCGCAGGCCGGCCCGGACCAGGGCCTGGTCGTCGGCGATCACGACCCGGATCACGCCCGCACCCCCCGGGCACCCTCGGGGTGGGGGTTGCCGTGAGGCCCGGTCTCGGGGGCCGGCGGCTCGGGTTCGCGTTCGGGATCGTGGTGGACCGGCAGCCAGGCGTGCACGGCGTACCCGCCGCCGGGCCGGGGCCCGGCGTCGACGGTCCCGCCCAGGGCGAGGGCCCGCTCCCGCATGCCCGCCAGGCCGTGGCCGCCGCGGCTCGTCCACTGCGGCCGAGGCGCCCCGGCCGTCGTCCTCCACCCGCAGGTCGATGCCCTCGACCGACGACGACCAGCCGGACGGTCGCCCGACGCCGGCCCGGCGTGGCGCATCACGTTGGTGAGCGATTCCTGTACGATGCGGTAGGTGGCCCCGGCGACGGCGTCGGGCACATCGGACACGTCGCCGACGACCTCCAGGTCGACGGGGATGCCGGCGGCTTCGACCGAGCTCGACCAGGCCAGGCAGGGCGTCGAGCCCCGGCGTGGGGGCGAGCGGCGCGGTGTCCTCGCCCTCCCGCAGGAGGTGCAGGGTGGAGCGCAGCTCGTCGAGGGTCTGCCGGCTGGCCTCCCGGATGGCGAGAAGGGCCTCGCGGCCTGCTCGGGGTGGGCGGCGGCGACGTGGGCCCCGGTGGCCGCCTGCAGGCTGATGCCCGCGATGTTGTGGGCCACGATGTCGTGCAGGTCCCGGGCGATGCGGACCCGCTCCTCGGCCACCCGTCGCAGGGCCTCCTCCTCCCGGGTCTCCTCGAGGTGCCGGTTGCGCTCCCGGAGGCCCGCCACCAGCTCCCGCCGGTCCCGGATGGCCTTGCCGACGAAGAAGGCGACGACGGACCAGCTCAGGTAGACGAGGTGGGCCCAGACGTTGTCGTCGGTGGGGTCGCCGCTCCCCGTCGACCCGCGGATCACGGCCGCCAGGGCCAGGGCCGCGACGACGGTGAGGACGTGGGGCACCGCCTGGCGGGTCGCCATGACGCTGGCCACGGTCCCGATGGCGATGAAGACCCCCAGGAAGACGGGGCCTCCCGAGTACCCCCCGATCAGGTAGACGACGAGCCCGGCCAGGGTGGTGTAGAGGACGGGCACCGGGTACCGGCGCCGGAAGGCCAGAGCGCCGCCGACGACGAGCATGCTGAGGTAGCCGACGACGTCGAGCGCCGGCCCGCCCTCCGCCGAGTCGATGCCGATGGTGACCATCGACCGTCGAGACGGTGAAGACGAGGGAGATCAGGGCGTCCTGGACCGCGACGCGATGCAGCACGGCCCGGACATTCACCCTCGCGACGTTACGAGCGTTCCCCGCCCACGGCATCCCGCCCCGGACGTAACCCCGCCCTACGTCCCGGAGCGTACACCGACCCGTTCTGGGTACACGAGATGTGCCGCTCCAGCAGCATCTTCGTCACCAGAACGAGAGGTCAGTCGGCGTCCAGCTGGGCGACGAGGGTCTTGGGGGCGACCTGGCGGTAGGCGTCCTCGCAGATGCCGGCCACCTCGGCCCAGTCCGGCTTGCGGTCGAGGCGGACGCCGAGCCAGCCGCGGTGGCCGACGTAGGGCGGGACGAAGAACCGGTCCGGCTCCTCGTCGACCATCTCGGCCTGCACGCCCGGGGCCGCGGCGCACCCACAGGGCCAGGCGGCCGTCGCCGTGGTGGTCGGCGAGGAACATCACGAAGGTCTTCTTGTCCCGGATGAAGAACGTGGGCGACCCGTGGCTCAGCCGCTCGTTGACCTCGGGCAGGGCCAGGCACGCCTCCCGCACCTTCGCCAGCGCCGCCTCCACCCTGCCGGCCATCCCGACGTTGTAGCCGATGGGCTCCCACCCGTCTTCTGGCGCCCGATCGAGGCGCCAGCGCGCCGCAATCAGGCGCCAGAACGAGAATCAGGCGGGGCGGTGGAGCCAGGTGAGGAGGTCGGGCGGGGCGAGAGCAGCAGCCCGGGCCTCGTAACGGGCGACGAGCTCGGCGGGGAGGTCGTCACGGCTCGAGCCGCCCTGGCGGAAGAACGCCTGCCGGTCCTCGAGGACGCCGCCGACGTCGGGGGCCAGCTCGTCGGCCCGGGCCCGCATGGCGTCGAAGCGGGCGGCGGCCACGAGGTCGGGCGTCGGCGGCGCCAGCCCGACGTCCGACGCCAGCCGCGCCATCTCGCCGTCGAGGTCGGTGACCAGGTCGTCGTAGTGGACCAGCACGACGTTCGGCTCGTCCCGCCGGGCCCAGGCGTCGGCCAGGTGGTGCATCACCCCGGGCAGCGAGTCGAGCCCATCCCGCGGGTCGGGGTCGGCGGCGATCCAGCCGTCGCACCACTCGTCGAGCGACAGGCGCTCCGCCGATGCGCTCGGGTTCCCCCGTCAGCTCGGCGATCCGGGCCCGGTCGAGGTTGGCCCCTTGGTGGTACAGAGACACCGCGGCGTCCAGCGGGTGTCGGGCGACCACGACGTAGGTGGCCCGCGGGTCGAGCGGCAGCCCGTCCAGCGGTGTGTGGGTCTTGACGAACCGCCGGTGGCCCTGGACCTCGAGCCTCGCCACGACCTCGTCCCGCGGCTCCCCCACCCAGTCCAGCCACGGCGACAGGTCCGACAGCGGCGCCGGCAGGTCCGCCTCCCGGAACACCAGCAGGGCGCAGATCATCTGCACCCACGTCGTCCCGTGTTTCGACCGCGTGCTGATGACGATGTCCCTGTCCCGGAACGGGAACCCCACCCACCGCCCGCTGTCCTCATCCGAGGAGCGGTAGTGAACAGGCTCGAAGGTCACCGCCCGACCGTAGGCCGATGAGTTCGGGGGGTAGGGCGGGTCTGATCCCTGGACCCTCACCGAGGAGACGACATGAGGTCCAGCGATGAGCCATGACCACGAGACCACGATCCGGACGCTGATCGAAGCGTGGGCCGACGCCGTCCACGCCGGCGACATGGACACCGTCCTGGCCGACCACGCCGAGGACATCGTCATGTTCGACGTGCCCCCGCCGGAGGACGGCGTCCGCGGCATCGGCGCCTACCGCGACACGTGGCCGCCGTTCTTCGAGTGGCAGCGCACCGAGGGCCGCTTCGAGATCGTCGAACTGGACGTCACCGCGGGCGAGGACGTCGCCTACGCCTGGGCCCTCCTGCGGTGCTCGACGGCGGAACACCTCGCCGAGCACCCCGACCACCGGCTGCGCCTGACCGTCGGCCTCCGGCGGGAGGACAGCCGTTGGGTCGTCGCCCATGAGCACCATTCCTTCGCCGACCACGGTCAGGCCGGCGACTGATCCAGCGCCTCAGTCGGCCAGGAAGGAGCCGTAGCGGAGCAGGTTGCCGTCGGGATCGATGTGGGCACCTTCGCGGAGGCCGTAGTCGGTGTCGACGGGGTCGATGAACCGACCCTCTGCGCCAGACGCAGACCACTCGGCCGCCAGCGCATCAGCGTCCTCGACGTAGAGATAGGCGGCCGAGGTCGTGGTCAGCGGGTCGAGACCGTCGACTCGGGTCAGGTGGAGCCAGACCTCGTCCCGGTTGGCGAAGGCGTACCCCTCGCCGTCGTCGTGGCTGGTGACCTCGAAGCCCAGCCGCCGGTAGTGCTCCATCGCCCGACCCACGTCGGCCACGGGGAACACCGGCGCCACGGTCCGGAACTCGTTGCTCATCACACCAGTGTGGACGACCTCGGTCCCTACCCTCGGCCCGATGAGATCCTGGACACTGGGGGACATCGAGGCGGCCGTGCGCGCCGGTTGGGCGGCGGACACGTGTGACCCCGTCGACCTGCCGTGGTCGACGGACAACCCGGCCAAGGGCCAGTGCGGGGTGACCGCGCTGGTGCTCAACGACCTGCTGGGCGGCGACCTGATGTCGGCCAAGGTCCTCTTCCCCGACAGCACCTGCAGGGGTGGCACACCTGGAACGTGTTCGGCGACGGGTTCGAGGTGGACCTCACCCTCGAGCAGTTCCGGGGGGGCGAGGTCGTCCAGCCCCCGGAGCGGATCACCCGACCCCCCGGCCGGCCGACCCGGGAACCGGAGCGCTACGAGGCCCTCCGGGGGCGGGTCCTGGCCGTTCTGAACGCCTAAACGCACCTCGAGGCGGTCAGGTCGCGTCGGCACGGTCCGTGGGCGGGAGCGAACCCCGGCGGGCGGCGTCGAGCTGCGCGCTGCGGCGCGTCCAGCGCGTCACGGCCGTGGCCTCGTCGGCGTGAGGTGGGCGACGTCGAGGAGCCAGACGTAGGCCTCGATCCCGATGGCACTGCGGATGGCGACGGCCAGGCCATGGACCGCCGCGTCACCGATCTCGTCGGCCAGGGGGGCGAGCGCCTCCTCCAGAGCCACCGCCAGGACCCGCCCCTGCCGGAGGAGCAGCTCATCGCTCCCGGCCCGTTCAGGCTCGAGCGAGAGGCGCAGCATCGTGCGCTGTTGCGCGACCGGCTCCCGAGGTCGCGCTCGAAACCGAGGCGACGACGATCCTCGGCCCGCCGCCGTTCGCTCCGGCGTAGGGCGCCCGCTATGCGTCGAGATCGAAGCGGTAGACGTTCGTCTCGCGCTCGACGAAGCCGAGGCGCTGGTAGAGGCGGTTGGCCGCCTCCCGGGACGGGCGGCTGGTCAGGTCGACCGTGCGGGCGCCGACCGACCGGGCGTGGTCCAGCGCGGCCTCGTTGAGCGCGGCGCCCACGCCCTTGCCCCGAGCCGCCTCGTCGACGACGACGTCCTCGATCCAGGCCCGCAGGCCGGTGGGGATCCGGAACAGGGCCAGGGTCAGCGAGCCCAGGATCGGGGCCGTCGCCTTCCCGGGCGACGAACAGGACCGTTGCCGGCGAGGCCACGATCTCGGCCAGCGCCTCCCGCGAGGGGGGCGGGTTCGACGACGACAGCTGGGGCGTCAGCCGGACGAAGGCCTCGACCAGCTCGTCGTCGACGACCTCGGCCGCGGTGACCGCGACGGTCACTCGGCGTCGGGGACGGGCTGGGGCGGCGGCGGGCCGACGTAGCGGGCGCTGGGCCGGATGACCCGGTTGTCGGCGGCCTGCTCGAGGATGTTGGCGCACCAGCCGATCACCCGGCTGGAGGCGAAGGTGGGGGTGAACATGACCCGGGGCAGGCCGCACCGGTCCATCACCACGCCGGCGTAGAACTCGACGTTGGCGTAGAGCTCCCGGCCCGGCTTCAGCTCGGCCAGCGTGTCCACGACCGTCCGCTCGACCTTCTCGGCGAAGTCGGCCATCTCGCCACCCAGGCGCTGGGCCACGCCCTTCAGGAGGCGGGATCGGGGGTCCTCGGTCTTGTAGACGCGGTGGCCGAACCCCATGATCCGGTCGCCGTTCTCGACCGCGTCGCGCACCCAGGCGTCGGTCTTGTCCGGCGTGCCGATGGCGTCGAGCATGTCCAGCGCCCGGCTGGGCGCCCCGCCGTGCAGCGGGCCGGACAGGGCCCCGATGCCGCCGACGACCGCGGCCGCCAGGTCGGCCCCGGTCGAGGTGATGACCCGGGAGGTGAACGTCGACGCGTTGAAGCCGTGGTCCACCGTGGTGATCTGGTACTGCTCGATCCCCCGGGCCAGGTCGGGGTCGGGGACCTCGCCGGTGATCATGTAGAGGTAGTTGGCGGCGTACCCCAGGTCGGGATGGGGGTCGATGGGCTGCTCGCCGTGGTGCAGGCGGTAGAGCGCGGCCAGCGTCGTGGGCACGACGGCGCACACCTGCATGGCGTTGCGGCGCAGCTCCTCGGCGGTGATGTCCAGCGACGGGTCGAACTCGAGCGCGGAGCCGACCAGCGAGATCACCGTGCGCAGGCCGTCGAGGGGCAGGAAGCGCTCGGAGGCCGCGGCGATGGCCGGCAGCTGCGCGGCGACCGTCGGGGGCAGGACCCGGTTGGCGGCGATCTCGGCCAGGAAGGCCTCGCGCTGGGCGGCGGTGGGCAGCTCGCCCTCGAACATGAGGTGCCAGACGTCCTCCAGCGACCGCTTCTCGGCCAGGTCCGTCGCCGAGTACTGGCGGTAGTGGTAGAAGCCCTCCTGGCCCCGGACGTCGCCCACCGAGGTCTCGGCCACGATCACCCCGGCCAGGCCCTTGGGGGCCTCCATGTGCCCGGGGTGGGTCACGGGCTCGATGGCGGCGATCTTGAGCAGGTCCCGCAACGAGACGATGCCGACGAGCCCGTCCTCGCCGTCGACCACGGGGATGTGGCGGTAGCCGTTCTCGGAGAGCCAGGCGAAGGCCTGGCCGACCGGCTCGTCGGGCCCGACGGTCGCCGGGTCCGGCGTCATCCACTCCGAGACCTTGGTGGCCCGGGCCTCGTCGCCCGCGGCCGCGAAGCGGATCAGGTCCCGCTCGGTGAGGATGCCGATGGCGCGACGGGTGCTGTCGACCACGACGACCGAGCCGACCCCGGCATCGCGCATCCGGACTCGAGGCCTCGGCCACGGTGTCGGCCGGTTCCGCGGTGACGACCGGAGCGCTCATGAGCTCCCCGACCGTCCGTACTACGGCGCCCTCGGCCATCCGATCCCCTTCGTCGCGATCCCGGCGATCGCGATCCTACCGGGCGGCCCCGGACCGCTGTCCCGCCTAGGTTCTGGCCATGCCGACCGAGCCCGCCCGCCAACTGCGCAACGTCCTGGAGCCGCTGGCGGCCAATGTCTACTTCGCCCCGGAGGCCCTGCGACCGCTACCAGGCCCTGGGCCTGGACTACTTCGCCGGCTACTTCTGCTCCCGCTCGGCCTGCATGGGCCGGCTCACGGGCGAGGCCGTGGCCGCCGTCTTCGGCGTGTTCAACCCCGACGTCGTCGTCCCCGTCGGTCGACCGCGGCTGGGCGGCGACGGACCCCGAGACCCTCCTCGAGGCCCGCCAGGCCGGCGCCACCGAGAGCCTCACCCGCATCCTCAGCGAGGCCAACGGGGGTGCCCTGCCCGACGGCATCGAGCGGGCCACCGAGCTGCTCCGCCAAGGCGGCGAGGCCACCGCCGCCAACGGCCACCCCATCCACGCCGGCCTGCGGTCCCAGGGCTGGCCCGGCGACCCGGTCGGGGACCTCTGGCGGGCCGCGGACCTGCTCCGGGAGCACCGGGGCGACACCCACAACGCGGCCTGGGTCGCCGGAGGCGTCGACGCCATCGAGATCACCCTCCTCACCGAGGTCTGGTGGGGCATCCCGCTGAACTCCTACGCCGCCACCCGGGGCTGGACCGACGACGAGCGGGCCGCCGCCATCGCCCGGCTGCAGGACCGCGGGCTCCTCGACGGCGAGACGCTGACCGATGCGGGCCGGACCACCCGGGAGGCCATCGAGGCGGCCACCGACCGGGGCGACGAGGCCGTGCTGGCCGCCCTCGGCGAGGACCTGCGACGAGCTGCTGGACCTGACCCGGCCGTGGGCGAAGGCCGTGGTCGAGGCCAAGGGCTACCCGGTCGACCCGTCATCCCTGGCCTCGGTCGTCCGGCGCTGACATCGCGGGGAAGGCCCGCCGCCGCGCCGGTAGCGTTCAGAGGCGATGGCTCCTCTCGACCACGTGACCTGGTACCGGCGGCAGCCGCTGCGGGACCCGCTGCTGATCGCGGCCTTCGAGGGCTGGAACGACGCCGGCGACGCCGCCACCACCGCCACCCGCCACCTGCGGGACGTGTGGGAGCTGGACCTGGTGGCCGAGCTGGACCCCGAGGAGTTCTACAGCTTCACCGACACCCGGCCGCTGGTCACCTTCGACGACGGCGGCCTGCGCCGCATCGAGTGGCCGGCCAACCAGTTCTGGGCCGGCCAGATCCCGGGTCAGGAGCGCGACGTGCTCGTGCTGGAGGGCATCGAGCCGAACCTGCGCTGGCGCACCTTCGGCGAGCAGGTCACCGGCGTGGCCAATGAACTGGGCGTCGGCATGGTCGTGACCCTCGGCGCCCTGCTCACCGACATCCCCCACACCCGTCCCACCTCGGTCATCGGCACCACCGACGACGCCGAGCTGGTGACCCGCCTCGACCTTCGCTCCTCCGGCTACGAGGGCCCCACCGGCATCGTCGGCGCCCTCCACGAGTCGTGCCGGATCGCCGGCCTCGACTCCATCTCCCTCTGGGGCTCGGTGCCCTCCTACGTGCCGGGCAGCACGTCGCCCAAGGCGGCCCTGGCCCTGGTCGAACGCCTCGGCCAGCTCCTGGAGACCACGGTGCCCGTGACGGCCCTCGAGATCGCCACCACCGAGTACGAGCGCCAGCTCGACGAGCTGGTCCAGGAGGACGAGGAGTCCTACACCTACGTCGCCGAGCTGGAGCGGGTCTTCGACGAGCAGGCCCTGCACGGAGACGGCAGCGACCTGGTCGACGAGGTCGAGCGCTTCCTGCCGCGACCGTTGACGGCCGACGCCGGCCGCCGAGTGGGCGGGCGAGAAGGGCCGGTTCTGGGCCGAGCACGCCGACTGGTTCAGCGGGCTGCTGGCCGACTTCGTGGCACCGGTGGTCGAGGGCGCGGCCCTGGCCCCGGGCGAGCGGGTGCTCGACGTGGGCTGCGGCGGCGGTGACCTGTCGATGGCCGCCGCCGAGGCCGTCGGTCCGACCGGCTCGGTCCTCGGTGTCGACCTCTCCGCCGACGAGCTGGACGTGGCCCGGGTCCGGGCCGCCCAGCGAGGGCCTGGACAACGTCGAGTTCCGCGAGGCCGACGCCTCGACCGGCGACCTCGGCCCCCAGCCGGCCGACGTCCTGATCAGCCGGTTCGGCGTCATGTTCTTCGCCGACCCCGTCGCCGCCTTCACCCACCTGCGCACCGCCGTCCGGCCCGAGGGTCGGCTGGCGTTCGTGTGCTGGCAGCCCCGCGAGGACAACGAGTGGACCACCGTGCCCGCCGAGGCCCTCGCCCAGGTCGTGACCCTGGCCCCACCCGTGCCGGGCGGCCCCCCGGACGGCTTCGCCTTCCGGGACCCCGACCGCGTCCGGTCGATCCTCGACGACGCCGGCTGGTCCGGGATCGAGCTGACCGACACCAGGCGGACCGTGCACCTCGGCGACTCGGCCGAGGAGGCCGTCGCCTTCGTCCAGCAGATGGACTACGCGAAGGCGGCGCTCGAGCCGGCGACGCCCGAGCAGCGGGCCGAAGCGCTCGACCGGGTGCGGTCGGCCTTCTCGGCCCGAGCCGACGCCCACGGCAGCATCGACCTTCCCGGTCGCGTCTGGTTGGTCCGCGCCCACGCCTGACGAAACTCGACGGGATGGCTGTCGGATTCCGACAGCTATGTCGTCGAGTTCAGAGGTGCTCGTCCTCGCGGCACGGGTGGCACTCGAGCTCGAGGGTGCTGTGGATCTCGCCGAACTCCGCCTCGAGGGCCCGCCGGACGACGGCGCCCCGCTCCTGGGCCTCGTGCATGGTGATCGACCCGTCGACCACCAGGTGGGCCGACAGCGCGGGGGCATCGGACGCCAGGCTCCAGACGTGGAGGTGGTGGACGTCGTCCACGACACCGGTGGCCCGGATCGTGGCGATGACCCGCTCGGCGTCGACCTCCGACGGGCTGCCCTCCAGCAGCACGTGGACGGTGTCCCGCAGCAGGCCCCACGAGGACCAGAGCACCAGGAGGGCGATGAGGATCGAGGCCGCGGCGTCCACCCAGTAGGCCTCGGCCAGGACCACGGCCACACCGGCGCCGATGGCCGCCACCGAGCCGGCGGCATCGGCGACCATGTGCACGAACGCCCCGTGCAGGTTGAGGCTCCGGCCCCGGACCCGCGCCAGCAGCACGGCACTGACGACGTTGACCAGGAGGCCGACGGTGGCGACCACCAGCAGGCCACCGCCCTCGACCTCGACCTCGTCGCCGAAGCGCTGCACCGCCTCGAAGATGATCCAGCCGGCGGTGGCGACCAGGAGGATCCCGTTGGCCATCGCGCCCAGCACCTCGGCCCGCTGCAGGCCGTAGGAGTGGCGGCGTGACGACGGCCGACCGAGCAGGGTCTGGGCCACCAGGGCGATGGCCAGGCCGCTGACGTCGGTCGCCATGTGGGCGGCGTCGGCCAGCAGGGCCAGCGACGAGAAGGCGATCCCCCCGACCACCTCGACGACGAGGAAGGCCCCGTTGGCGGCCAGGACCCACCACAGGACGCGTCGTTGCCGGTCCCGGAGGCCGGCCACGTCCAGGTCGTGGTCGTGACCCTCACCCATCCCCCGACCCTACGACCCACCAGCCGGACAGAACCGAAGGCAACCACGGGGGCCTGGCTCGAGCGCGCCGATCGACGGCGGTGCCCTTCCACCGTTTCGCCACCCTCCGTGGCCAAACGGCGCGGTCCGGCACCGACCTCTGGTTCTGGCGGCTGATTCCGTCGCTATGACAACCGATTCAGCCGCCAGAACGAGAGAGGGTCACCACCGGTGAGATTCGGGCCGCCAGTGGGACGGTCGCCTGCCGCCGACGGCCCGCAGCCCGTCCCCCCGCCCCCGTGGTTGCCTGGGTTTCGGTCGCCCAGCCCAAGGGGCTACGTGTCGAGGAGCTCCGGGGGCATGCCGGGGGTGCTGTCGAGGTCGTAGTCGGAGAATGCGCAGTTGGCCGACCCCGGCTCGGTGCTGTGCTGGCCCAGGGCCCGGTCCAGCACCGGGTTCTCGGCACTGAACATCCCGTAGGGGCTCTCGCAGCCGGGGACGACCCAGGCGTGGATCATCTGCAGGGCGGCGCCGATCTTGGACCCACCCCGCCGGGCGCACTCCTCGTCGGAGATGGACGAGGAGCCGACCACGAGGCCGCCGCGGGTGCACAGGCCGTCGTGGTTGTGGGGGTAGTCGTTGGGGCCGGTGAAGCCGTGATCGGCGGGGTCGATGACCTCGTCGGAGAAGGTGGCGTAGGAGATGCCGATCATGCGGGACGTTGGCTGGTCACCGTCGTAGAGCAGCATCTCGGGGTTGGCGGCGTCGAAGCCCGGGTCCATCAGCTCGCTGAGCTTGATGTAGTGGGCGGCGATGCCCTCGATGTAGCCGGTGGCCTTGATGTAGCCGGCGTCGAGGGCGTCCTGCACCGTCGGATGGGCCTCACCCACGGCCAGGGCGGCGTCCAGCTCGGACCGCAGCGCCTCGCACTCGGCCGGGTCGGTGAGGGGCGTCCAGTGCTGGGGGGCGCCATGGCCGTCCAGGCCGACGAAGGGCCCGCCGGCGCCGTGCTCGCCCGAGGTGAGCACGAGCGACGGCTCGGAGCCGAGCACCGAGGTCAGCTCGTCCACCGTCTCCTCGTCGAGGGCGATGTCGTTCTCGGCCGCGAACTCCAAGAGCGGCTGGGTCTCGGCCTCGCCGCCGCCACCACCGTGGGAGTGGCCACCCGTGGACGCGCCGTCGGCGTGGTGGTCGCCGCCGAGCGCCGACAGCTCGGTGTAGTACGAGGCCACATTGGTGTCGCCGTCACAGACGTCGGCGGCGGCCAGGGCGGCGAACGCCGACTCGCCACCCGCCGGCGCGGCGCCGTGGGCGTGGCCGTCGTCGTGGCCCCCCGCCGCCTCCTCGCCGTGTGCGTGCCCCGGACCACCGTGCTCGGCCGCCTCCCCGCTGGCCAGGGCTGCGGTGGTCAGGCCCATGACGGCGATGAGAGGCACGGCCGCCATGACCCCGACGAGCGGGCCGCGGGCGGTGAAGGCCAGTTGGGGGCGCAGGAGGAGGGCCGCGGTCAACACGACCAGGGCGACCTCGGCGCCGACACAGAGCAGGTCGACCCGTCCGACCTCCTCGGCCACGCCGGAATGGGCACCCCAGGGCAGGCCGACGGTGCGGCTGACGGCCCAGGCCCCGATCAGGCCGAGGTTGACCACCAGGTTGAGGACCAGGGGGAGCTTGGCGGGCTTGGTGAACAGCCAGAAGGCGAGAACGATCTGGAACCAACCGGCGAGCGCGAACTGCAGCCCGTCCAGGGTCGACGCCTCGGCGTGGGAGCCCACCATCACGAGGTGGATGGCGCCCGCGGCGACCGAGAGACCGGCCAGCAGGGAACGGATGCTGAGGCTGAACTCCGGCTGGTCCGTCGTCGATCGGGCCCCGCCGTAGGACGGTGCGTGGATCGTGGCCATCGCTGGTTCCCCCTACGTCGTGCCGTCGGTGCGAGTGGTCGAAGTACAGCGTACGTCGGGAGACGCCCGAGGTGAACCGCGACGGCCCCGATCCCATCGACGTGTCGCGGTCGTGGCCTACAGCTCGGTCACCACCAGGCGGTGGGGCAGGTGGACATCACCGAAGATGTAGACCTCGCCCTCGGCGGGCATGCCGTGGGCCTCGTACCAGGACACCGCCGTCTCCCGGGCGTGGGCCCAGACCACGGCCACGCCCTCGGCCCGACAGCGCTCGAGGCCGGCCCGCAGCAGCGCCGCGCCGACGCCCGGTGCCCCGCCGGTCCGGGGCCACCGCCATGCCCCGGAGCTGCCGGGCGGGGTGGAGGCCGGGACGGGCCGGGCACTCCCGCTCCAGGAAGGTGACCACGCCCACCGTGGTCCGGTCGTCATCGACGGCGGCGAGGTGGAACGTGTCCCACTCGTCGTCGCCCTCGAGGACCACGACGGCGTCGTCACGCCCGTCCCGGAGGACGGCTCGGCGCAGGCCTGGGTGCCTTCGGGCGCGACCTCGAGGATGCGGGTCAGGGTCAGGCCCCGGCACACCCGGCGCGAGGCGCGGCCAGGGGCGGACCTGCTCGAGGATCCGGGCCAGCCGCAGGGGGACCTCGTCGCAGTGGCGCCGGGCGACGATCTGCAGGCCGACCGGCAGGCCGTCGGCGGTGAGCCCCGCCGGGACCGAGATGGCCGGGTTCCAGCAGAGGTTGGCCAGCATGGTGAACGGCGTGGTCATGGCCCCGACCACCTCCTGGCCGTCGACGACCCCCAGCGGCGGGCCTCCGGCGGCGAAGGCGGGGATGGCCGTCGTCGGGCGTCAGCAGGACGTCGATCTCCTCGAAGAGGGCCGCGGCCTGCAGCGGTGAGGGCCTCCCGGCGGCGCTTCACGTTGGCGAAGCGGGAGATGACCCAGTCCTCGGTCGTCGTCCAGGCTCTGGCGGGAGTAGGCGGTCAGGTCGTCGGCCACCCCGGGCCACATGCCGGGCTCCAGGTCGAGCCACATGTCCATGGCGCCGGCCGAGAGCCAGACCTTCACCGCGTCGGGCAGGTGCACCGGAGCCGTCGTCGAGGGCCAGGCCGGCGGCCGTGGCCAGCTCCTGGGCCGCGCCGCCGGCGATGTCGAGGACCTCGCGGTCCACGGTGGCGAAGTCGAGGTCGGGCGACCAGCGGGCCCGCAGGCCGGCGACGTCGAGGGCCTCGATGGCGGCCTCGTAGCCGACCGTCGGGGCCGGCAGCGACAGGCGGTCCCGCTCGTCGGGGCCCGGCGGCCACGTCGAGGTGGCGGGCGGACTCGGCCACCGTCGTGGTCAACAGGCCGAAGACCGAGGTCTGGCTGTCCTGGGGCCCGGGGTGGGCGATCCGGCCGTGGCTGGGCTTCATGCCCACGAGGCCGGTGAACGGCGGCCGGGATCCGGGTCGACCCGCCACCGTCGCTGGCCGTGGCCATCGGGCACGAGGCCGGCGGCCACCGCGGCGGCCGACCCGCCGCTGGAGCCGCCCGGCGTGCGGTCCTGGCCCCACGGGCTGCGGGTCACGCCCCAGGCCTTGGTCTTGGTGAAGTTGAGGGTGCCGAACTCCGGCGCCGCCGTCTTGCCGACCGGTACGCCCGCCCGCCGCCCGCAGCCGGGCCACGTGGACCGAGTCCGCGGCCACCGGTCCCCGGCCCATGAAGGGCAGCGACCCGTGGGAGGTGGGCATGCCCGCGCAGTCCTCGAGGTCCTTCACCCCGAAGGGCACCCCGGCGAAGGGCCCGGGGTCCTCGCCCGCGGCGACCTGCTCGTCGACCCGGGCCGCCGCCTCGCCGGCCAGGTCGGCGTCGAGGTGGACGAAGGCGTTGAGGGCCTCGTTGCCCGGCCTCGATGCGGGCCAGGTAGGTGTCCAGCACCTCCCGGGCCGAGCGCTCGCCTGACCGGACGGACTCGGCGATCTCGATGGCGGTGGGGTCGGTCATCGCGCTACTCCTCGTGCTGACGCCAGGGGAAGCGGCGGGGCGGGTCGAACCAGACCGGGACCTGCTCGCCCTTGATGGCCCGGAAGGCATGGGTCCGCCAGAGGTCGGCGCCGGCCAGCGGCTCGGGCAGCTCGTCCTCGGCGAACCAGCCGACGTCCCGGCACTCCAGCGGATGGGGCTTCAGCTCACCCCCGATCGGGCGGCAGGCGAAGACGATCGAGTAGAGCGGGATGCCCGTGAACCCCAGGCGCAGCCCGTCGAAGATGGCGATGGGGGCGACGACCTCGGCCTCGATGCCGGTCTCCTCGAACACCTCCTTGAGCACGACCTCCGAGGCCGAGTAGCCGACGTCGCACCAGCCGGTCGGGTAGAGCCAGATGCCGGAGTCGGACCGCTGCACGAGCAGGATCCGGCCGTCCTCGTCGCCGACCACGGCGCCCACGGCGACCTTCGGGCGTGACGTAGCCGGCGACGCCGTCGCCCACCTGCTTCATCCACTCGATGACCTGGGTGTCGGTGTCGAAGGCCCGGCCCGAGGCCACCCGGATGTCGGCGGCGACGGCCAGCACCTCCTCGAAGCGCTCCCGCTCGTAGAGGTTGTCGCTGAAGCCCAGCCCGGTCTTGGCGATGGCCGACAGGGCCTCGCTCCACCGGACGAGGTCGATCTCGGTCGGCGGCCCGTGCTCCGGGGTCGTCGTCGTCATCGGAACTCCGGGGCCACGTGCTCGATGATGGTGTCCAGGGCGTCGGCCCGTTGGCTGCCGGTGCCGAGGGTGAAGTCGGGGATGATCAGCTCGTCGACGCCGACGTCCCGCCACGCGGCCACCCGCTCGGCGATGCGGCCCGGGGTCCCGGCCACACAGGGTCGGCTCCCTCATCGCCGCCTCCAGCTCCTCGGCCTTGGCGTCGTCGTCGAGGACGAAGACCAGGGCCTGGGTCGAGGTGGCGATCTCGCCCGGGTCCCGGCCGATGCGCCTCGCACTTCTGGTCCAGCACCGCCCGGCGCTCGGCCAGCAGCTCGGCGGTGAGGACCACATGTTCCACTCGTCCGCGTGGCGGGCCACGAGGCCCAGCATCCGGTGGCCCTTGGCCCCGATGAGGATCGGCAGCCGCGTCCTGCACCGGCTTGGGCCAGGCGATGGCGTCGGTGACCGTGTAGTGCTCACCGTCGACAGTGGTCGTCTGCTTCGTCGAGCAGGCCCCGGACGACCTGCAGCGCCTCCTCGAAGCGCTCGACCCGCTCGCCCGGGCGGGCCGAGCGCGGATGCCGTACTGCTCGTGCTCGTTCTCCTGCCACCCGGCGCCGAGGCCCAGCAGCAGCCGGCCCGCCGCTGATGTGGTCGGTGGTGGCCGCCCACTTGGCCAGCACCGCGGGGTGGCGGTAGGTGATGCCGAAGACCAGGGTGGCCAGCCGGACCCGCTCGGTGGCGGTGGCGAGGGCCGACACGGCGGCGGTGGCCTCGAGGTTCGGGGTGTCGGGCGGGAAGGGGCCGGGGCGTCGGCCATGAAGTGGTCGGCGACGTAGACCCCGTCCCACCCGGTCGCTCGGCGTGCCGGGCCCCCTCGAGCACGTCGGCCCAGGGGTTGCTGAGCGAGGCCCAGAGGGAGAAGCGCATCGCCCGATGATCGCACGCCCGTCGCGGGCCCCGGGTCGGGACCGGCCGCGTCCGGACCGGGCTAGGCCAGGGCGTCGAGGATGGCGGCCTCGATCGTCGCCAGGGCGGCGGGATCGGTGACCTTCTCGCCCTTGGCCGTACGCACGTAGAACGAGTCGACGACCCGGTGGCCGAGGGTCTGGACCTTGGCCGTGCGGATGTCGAGGGCGAGGCCGGTCAGCGCCTTCGTCAGGCGGTAGAGGATCCCGATGGCGTCGGGGGCGTAGACCTCGATGACCGTCGACGTGCCGGACGCCTCGTTGTCCACCCGCACCTCGGGTGGGGCGGCGTCGGCCTCGGGGACGACCCCGGTGCGGGCGTAGGCCCGCTCCCGCTCCGCCACCCGGTCGTCGAGGGCGACCTCGCCGGCCAGGGCCTGCCGCACCAGGTCGGTGACCTTCTCCCAGTCGATGGTGTCGCCGTGGCTGGGGGCGACGGTGAAGCGGCTGAGGGCGGAGGCCGACTCGGAGTGGGCGACGGCCTCCAGCACGTCGAGGCCGGCCGACGGCCAGGGCGCCGGCCACCCGGCTGAACGTCCCGGGGCGGTCCCGGCTGATGACGGTCAGGGTGCGGCCCTCGCCCAGCACATGGGTCCCGCCGTCCGCCATCAGGGCCCGGTGCTCGTCGCTGAGCAGCGGGCCGACGGGTCTCCGGACCGGCGGGACCGCCCAGGGCCTCGGCCGTCCCGGCCGACAGCTCGGCCACCAGGCCGGCCTTCCACGTCCCCCACGCCGCAGGGCCCGTCGCCAGCGAGTCGGCCTCGGTCAGCGCGGCCAGCAGCTCGAGGGTCGCCAAGCGACCCGGCGGCCTCGGCCACGGCGGCGATGGTGTCGCGGATCGAGGAGGTCGCGCCGGGTGGCGACGTCGGGCAGGAGCAGGTGGTGGCGGACCATGCCGGCCAGCGCGGCGACGTCGTCGGGCGGGAAGCCCATGCGGGGACCGATGCGGCCCATCAGCTCGATGCCGACCTCGGTGTGGTCCCCCGGATAGCCCTTGCCGATGTCGTGGAGCAGCGCCCCGATGACCAGCAGGTCGTGGCGGTGCACGCTGTCGGCCAGGGCGGCGGCGTTCGACCGCGGCCTCCCAGAGGTGCCGGTCGACGGTGAACTGGTGGTAGGCGTTGCGCTGCGGGCGGCTGCGCACCGGCTCCCACTCGGGCAGGATCCGCACCAGCAGGTCCCGCTGGTCGAGGGCCTCCAGGACCCGGATGGCCGGCCGACCGGCCAGCAGGAGGTCGGCCAGCAGGCCACGGGCCCCCTCGGGCCAGGGGTCCGAGAACGGCGGCGATCTCGGCGGCCAGCCGGTCGAGGGAGAGCCGGTCGATGCGGGTGTCGTGCTGCGCCGCGGCCACCGCCACCCGGAGGACGAGCGCCGGGACCAGGGCGGGCTCGGCGTCGGCCTCGAGGTGGACCTCGCCGTCCCGGAGGACGACACCGGGGCCGAGCTGGCGGTCCGAGCGGGCCAGGCGCCCGGTCGGGCCGGCCAGGGCGGACTGCGGTGCGGCCCCAGGCCTCGTCCGCGATCCAGGCCACGGTGCGGGCCGCCCGGGCCACGTCGGCCATCAGCGGCGTCGGCGCTCGTCGTAGCCGAGCGCCTCGGCCACGCCGTCCTGCTCCTGCAGGACGAGGCGGTCGCTGGGGCGGCCCGTGCGCCGGTGGAGCTCGACCCGCACCGCGAGGAGGAGGTCGCCGGCGGCGGCCAGGGCCTCGGGATCGCCCATGCCCAGCTGCGGTCGGGCGGCTTCGGACCAGCCGAGGGCGTGGACGTCCCGCAGGCCGCCCCGACCCTCCTTCAGGTCGGGCTCGAGCAGGAAGGCCACCTCGCCGTGCTGACGGTGGCGCTCGTCGCACCGACTGGCCCACCTCGGCCAGCCAGCGCTTCGACCGCTTGCGCCAGAGGGCCAGCGCCTTCTCCGCCAGGTCGTCGGTGAGGGTGCGGTCGCCGGCCAGGTGGCGACAGGACAGGAGGGACGTGGCCGTGTCCAGGTCCTCGGCCGCCAGGGTGAGGGCCTCCTTCACCGTGCGCACGGCGTGGCCCAGCTTCAGGCCGGCGTCCCAGATCGGGTACCAGAGCGGCCTGGCGCGGCGCCGCCGGGTAGGCGGCGGGGGGCGTGGAGCAGGAGGAGGTCGAGGTCGCTGCCGGGAGCCAGCTCGCCCCGGCCGTAGCCCCCGACGGCCACCGAGCGCGAGGCCCTCGTCCTCGGCCACCGCCCCGTCGAAGAGGGCCCGCAGCCAGTCGTCGACCGCGGCCGTGTAGGCCACACAGAAGTCCCGGCCGACGATCGAGGTGTCGGCCAGGAGGGCGTTCGCGGTCGAGGACCGGCGTCGTCCCGTCGGTCACCGTCAGAGCAGCGGCGAGCGCCTTGCGGGCCGCCACCTGGATCGGGTCCCACAGCGGGGAGAACGGCGGGGCGTACGCCAGGTCGGCGTTGAGCAGGTCCTCGACGGTGAACCCGGCGGTGAGGGCGACGGCCACGGCGTCGATGCGCTTGCCCGCGCCCTCCTCGCCGACGATCTGGGCGCCGAGCATCCGGCCCGTGCCCCGCTCCGCCAGCATCTTGACCACGATCGGCCGGGCCTCGGGCAGGTAACCGGCCCGGGTGGTGGCCTTGATCTGGCCGACGACGTACTCCAGGCCGGCGGCGGACGCCTCCCGCTCGGAGAGCCCGGATCGGGCCACCTCGGTCGCGCACAGCTTGGTCACCGCGGTGCCGACCACGCCCGGGAACGTGGCGTACCCGCCCCCCAGGTTGATGCCGGCCACCCGGGCCTGCCGGTTCGCCACGGTGCCCAGGGGGATGTGCACCGGGAGCCGGGACACCAGGTGGTAGGACTCGGCGCAGTCCCCCGCGGCCCAGATGCCGTCGCAGCCGGTCTGCTGGCGCTGGTTGACCCGGATGGCGCCCTTGACGCCCGTCTCGACGCCGGCTTCGGCGGCGAGCTCGCTGTTGGGGTCCACCCCCATGCCGAGCACGACGAGGTCCGCAGTCAGGGTGTCGCCGTTGGCCAGGTGGACCGCCCCCGGCTCGAAGGACGCCGACCGCGTTGCCGCACCGGACGGCGACGCCGTGCCGGATCATGGCCGTGCGCACCAGGGCCGCCATGTCGGGGTCGAGCGTGCCCATGATCTCCGGCGCCTGGTCGACGACGGTGACCGTCGCCCCCAGCCGCACGTAGGTCTCGGCCATCTCCAAGCCGATGTAGCCGCCACCGACGACGACGACGTCCCGGGGAAGGCCCGCGGCGGTTCCGGTCCAGCAGGCGCTGGGCGTCGGTCGAGGGTCTGGACGCCGAGCACCGTCTCGCCGTTGATGCCGGGCATGTCGGGCCGGAACGGGCTGGCGCCGGTGGCCACGACCAGCTGGTCGTAGGGGATGCGCACCGTGCGGCCGTGCTCGTGGTCCCGGACCTCGACCTGGCCGGCGTCGGTGTCGATGGCCATCGCCTCGTGCCGCAGGCGCACGTCGATCCGGTGGTTGTCCCGGAACTCCTGGGGCGTCCGGGCCACGAGCTCCTCGGGCCGCTCCAGGTCCCCGGCGACCAGGTAGGGGATGCCGCAGGCCGAGTAGCTGACCCAGGCCCCCTTCTCCAGGGCCACGATGTCGAGGTCGCCGTCCAGGCGCCGGGCGTGCGTGGCGGCGGTCATCCCTCCGGCGTCCCCGCCGATCACGACCAGCCGCTCGCCCATCCCCCGGACGCTACTTCCGGCCGCCCACCGCTCCCCTGTCGACAACGGCGCCACCGCCGAGGCCGACTCCCCCGACGAGCGCCGGTAGCCTCGGCGCCCGGCCCTCCGGGGTCTGGCCCCCATCGTCCAGTGGCCTAGGACGCCAGCCTTTCAAGCTGGTAACACGGGTTCGAATCCCGTTGGGGGTGCTCTGGGGTCACGAGCTGTCGACGACGGTGCGGTCCAGGAACCCGGTCACCGCGGTCATGTAGGCGGCATAGTCGGAGCGGCGCACGTCGTGGCTGGCCCCGTCGATGTGGGCGACCTCGATGCGCGGCAGCACCTCCCGAGCCCTCGCCTCGGCAGCATCGCCGACGATCGCCCCCAGCTCGCGGTCACCGCGGATCAAGAGCGTCGGCGCCTGGACCTTGGCCAACGCGGTGTACGGATCACTGAACACGTCGAGTCCGCCCGCCAGCGCGGTGGTGAAGTCCTTGCTCACCCGCCGCTTGGATTCGATCCACGGTTCGTGCTCCTCGGGCCCGACCCGCGGCATGATCTTGCGGGCGATGGGGCGGACGACGAATCGAGGCAGCACGGCGAACAGCTGTTGCCCCCAGATCAGCACCTTGGAGGAGTCGCCCATGCGCTCGCCGACCTTGCCGCCGAACATCGGCTCCCCCTCTGCAGGCAGCGGGGGATCCTCGAGGAAAACGCCGCGGATCAGGTCCGGGTGGCCGGCGGCGAGGTGGAGGGCGGCGTCGGCGCCCATCGAGTGCCCGCCGACGACGGGACGATCGAGTCCCAGCGAGCGGATCACGCCACTGAGGTCCCTGGCGCGCGCCTCTGACGAGTAGTCCCCTTCCCCGGTGTCGCTGCGCCCATGGCCACGCGAGTCGGGCATGACCACGTCGAAGTCGGCCTCCAGGGCGCGGGCGACGCGGGTCCAGCAGAGCCCGTCGTCCAGGGCCCCGTGGGCGAGGACGACGGGTGGCTTCGACCCTCCGGTCCGCGTGTAGTGGATCCGTATGCCGTCGACGACGACGTCTCCTTGCTCCCAGGCGTCGGCCTCGAGGTCGCCGGCCATCAGACGGTGTCGCGCTCGATGACGACGGGGGTGGGCATGGTCACGATGGTGGGACCTCCGTCGGTGGCGATGATCTGGTGGATGGCGTCGGCGATTCGTGTGCCCAGCTCGACCATGTCGACGTGGATGGTGGTGAGCCGGGCGCGAACAGTTCGGCCACGGGCAGGTTGTCGCAGCCGATCACGGCGACGTCGTCGGGCACGCGGACACCCGCGTCGATGAGGGCGCGTAGGGCGAGCAGGGCGTAGTCGTCGTTGTAGGCGAGGACGGCGTCCGGGGGCTCGGGGCCGGCGAGGGCGGTCCCGACGACCTCGGCGACGCGGTCGTGATCGAGCGGGCACTCGGCGATCGTCAGCGCCATGCCGAGCTCGTCGGCCGCTTCCTGGGCGCCGACCTGGCGGCCTTCCCGGAACCACCGGTACTCGGGGTCGGACGGCATGAGCGCGGTGACCGCACGGCGGCCGCGGCCGGCGAGGTGGGCCATGGCGACCCGGGTGAGCGCGCTCTGGTCGATCACCACGGCGGAGGCGAAGCCCAGCGGCCGATCGCTGAAGCCGAGCACGGCTCGGGTGCCGGCGGACCGCAACCGGGCCACGAACGGCGCCGAGAGGTGCTCCGCACTGGCCGTCAACGCAACGGGCTGCACGCGGTCGAGGGTGTGCTCGAGGGCGGCCACGTCGTCGGTTGCCGCGTCGACGAGCGCGGTATAGCCGTGTTCGCCCAGCCGCCGGGTGACCGTGGCGACGCACAGGTTGAGCGAGTGGCTGAGCGGCCAGGGAGGCAGGGCCATGAGGACGAGGTCGCTCACCCCCCTCCGCAACTGGCGGGCGGCGGCGTGGGGCGTGTACCCGAGCTCCTCGGCCGCGGCTCGCACCCGGGCCCGGGTCGTGGCCGAGATCGGTTGGTTGGCGTCGTTGAGGACGTAGCTGACGGTGGCCCTGGAGACCCTTGCTCGCTCGGCGACGTCCTGGCTGGTCACCCGATGGGCGGTCGGGCCGATCTCAACCATCCCGACATCCGATCACGAGCTCAGGGCTGGACGGGAATCGGGTCCCCGTCTCGTACCCAGTGCCCGACGTCGGGGTCGTACATATACCGGCGGATCGTCGAGGTCGCCGAGTGCTTGTCCGGGCCGAGCGACGCACCCGGGCCGACGGGAAGGTCGAAGGTGCCCAGGCCCTCGGCGGCGGCGACGAACGACGCGACGTCCAGTTCGGGCCCGGCGGCCTCGAGGATCTGGAGGGTGAGGTCCCAGGTGCGGCACGCCGTCGCCACGCCGACCGCAACGTCGTCGTTGTCGAGGTCCAGCGGGGCGTCGGGGAAGGCGGCGTCGTAGTCGGCCACGCACGCCTGCACGCCCTCGTCGGCCCGCGCCTCCTCCGCCGTGGGCGAGTCGACGGACACGGCGATCGTGCGCTCCAACACCTCCGGGGCCACCGCCACGTCGCTCTCCCCGAAGCCGGTGAGCTGGCCGTTCGTGAGGGCCACGTCGACCTCCCAGCCGGTGCGCTCGACGCCCCGCAGGATGGCGATCGGCGTCGACGGCGTCAGGACGAGGTCGGCGCCGTCGGCCCGCATGCGCTCGATCGCCGTGTCGACCGCGGCATCGGCCGCGACGGGGTCGTCGGTCAGCTCCGGCCCTTCGACCTGGGACACCACGGAGATCCCGGCGTCGTCGAGAGCGGCCCGGATGTCCTCGACGACGCCTCGCTCGAGGTCGTTGGCGTCCGAGTAGAGGCCCACCTCGCGGTCGTCGAGGTCACCGGCGTCGATCATCTCCTGCACGGCGGCCAGCGTGTAGCGGGCGAAGTCGATCTCGACGGCGAAGAACCGACCCTGCGAACGCTCCTGGATCTCCGGGGTCTCCCCGAACGCACCGACGTAGGGCTGGCCGTGGAGCTCGGTGACGCACAGGGGCGCGTCGGCGAGCAGCGTGCCGGCCACGACGAAGACCTCTTCGTCCTGCAGCAGCTCGGCACAGACCCGGTCGCTGTCCTCGGTCTCGGTGGGGACGAAGGTGCTGGCCGCGACGCGGAGGTTGCGGTCGGCCACCCCGCCCCGGGCGTTGGCCCCATCGGCCATCGCCTGGAACAGGTCCTCCACCGGATAGACGCCGATGTCGACGCCGAACCGGTCGAGGATCTCCTGTGCATCGATCCAGGCCACGCCGATCGAGACCTCGGAATCGGTCACCCCCTGGCTCGGCGCCGCCGTCGCGCCGGGCGTCGACTGCCCCGTGTCCTCAGACGTCGTGCTGGAGCCGTCGGTGCAGGCGGCGAGGAGTACGAGTGCCGACATGACGATGAGACCGGACCGAAGAGCGCGCAATGGATTCCCCCTGCCGATCCTGGGTGGCACCGGCGGCTGAGCGTTGGTAATCGGGAGCAACCGTACGAGTAGTACTTACTCGTGTCAACAGCGGATGACACGAGTAAGTCAGCCCTCGTCACCGTGTCAGAGGTCGACGGCGATGGCCGCTGCTAGTGGTCACCGCGAAGCGGAGAACCCCGGGTTTCCGGGGTTCTTAGGACGCCAGCCTTTCAAGCTGGTAACACGGGTTCGAATCCCGTTGGGGGTGCTCTGCGATTCCCTGGTCAGGGGTGGGTGGTCTTCGTACGACCTCAACGCCTCTGAGTTCGAATCTCGGCGACTGCGAGTGGAGTTCCTCAACCAACGCCGATCTCGGTGCCGTGTTCTCGCCTTCGTTGAACCCAATCGACAGGATGGCTGTACCAACGAGGGCCAAACCATTTTCAACGTCGCGTACCTCTGGCCCAATGGAGATCGACCGCGTTGAGAGTTCGATTGGATCATGAGTGGCGTCGGTCGGGAATGACGGCCTGGTCCGTGTCTGGGCCCTCGAGCTCGACGACCTGATCTCCATCGCCGAGCGGCGCCTCACCCGCTCGTTCACCGACGAGGAGTGCCGCCAGTTCCTTAAACAGGACGGGTGCCCGGCCGCCTGATCCCGGCTGCCACGCCCTGCGACACGGGTGCCGCCGCCACCGCCATCCTCCACCGTCGTGTTCGACAGCAGGAGTGTGCGCCAGGAGACAGACGCCGGATCGGGGCCGTGTGTTACTGGGCGGGCGGCTGCACACCGCAGCCCGACACGAAGGAGCCGGTCATGACCCTCACCGAAGAGCGCATCGAGGTCCAGGAGCCCCGCGAGGCCACCGAGGCCACCGAGCCCACGTCCCTCCCGCCGGAGGCGAACCGGGGCTGGAGCCCGCTGTGGCTCCTGGTCCTGGTCGGCGCCGTGGCCGCTCGTGCTCGCCGTCCTCGCCTTCCGGCCCGACAGCGACGTCGGCGTGACCGGGAGCCACCAGCAGGTCATCGAGCAGGGCAGCCCCACCGCCGTCGACCACGCCGCCCAGGTCGCGGTCCGCAACCACCAGGAGGTCATCGAGCGGGGCAGCCCCACCGCCGTCGACCACGCCGCCCAGGTCGCGGTCCGCAACCACCAGGAGGTCATCGAGCGGGGCAGCCCCACCGCGGTCGACCACGCCGCCCAGGCCGGAGTCGTGGTGACCGGGAGCCACCCGCAGCTCATCGAGCAGGGCAGCCCCACCGCCGTCGACCACGCCGCCGGTACTGGTGGCGCAGTGACCGGGAGCCACCCGCAGCTCGTCGAGCAGGGCAGCCCCACCGCGGTCGACCACGCCGCCGGTACTGGTGGCGCAGTGACCGGGAACCACCCGCAGCTCGTCGAGCAGGGCAGCCCCACCGCGGTCGACCACGCCGCCTCGTCCTGACGGCAAGGTCACCCGCAGGTCGCACCGGCGACGCCGCCCTCCCCTCGGAGGCGGCATCGCCGGTGCCTTCGCGCCGGAACAGCTCGCCATGGAGTTCGCACGGATTTCCGTCCGCCATCGTCCATCGAGGTCCACCCGAATCCGCCCATTTCGACCCGGATTAGCCTTTCAGGCTGGCAACACGAAGGTCACAGGATGGCGATCGGGTTGATGGGCGAGCCGGTGCCGCCGCCGATCTGTAGCGGGGCCACGACGAACAGGAACTCCCAGCGGCCGCGCTCGGCGCAGGCGTCGGACAGCAGGTCGAGGCGCAGGTTGTCGAGCAGGTGGATGCCCATCCCCACGAGGGCGCACATGTGGATGGGGATGGGCCACTCGCCGCCCGGTCCGGGGTTCACGTCCGAGACGCCGTCGCAGCCGAGCACGGACGGGTCCTTGTCGTAGAGCCACCGGGCGCACTCGGGCGCCAGCCCGGCGAGTCCGGCGTAGGTGTTCCAAGGACCCAGGGCATCCCGCCTGCGGTCGCGGCCGATGTGGACGAGGACGATGTCGCCCTGCTCGACGGTGACGCCCGTGGCGTCGAGCTCGTCGGGGGTGATGACGTCGCCGGGCTCGAGCCAGTCGACGCCTCGGACCCGGGGGATGTCGAGCAGCACGCCGCGGCCGACGATGCCGGCGTTGGCGACCTCGATCGAGCTGCGCTCGGCGCCGACGCTGGTGACCTCGGTGGCCGGCGTGCCGTTGTACATCTGGCCGTCGACGAACACGTGGCACAGCGCGTCGATGTGGCTGACGCTGTTGCCGTGGAAGGCGACCCCGACGAAGTCGGCCGACCACTGGAAGCCCTTCGATCCGGCGGCCATGTCACCGGCGTGGATCATGTGGTGCAGCGCCGGGGTGGGGTTGTCGACGGCGGGTGCCGTGGCGAGCGGTCGGCCGCAGGGGACGGTGAGGCCGTCCCGCACGAGCGTCGCGGCCCTGGCGACGCGCTCGGGCGTGAGCAGGTTGAGGGCGCCGCGGTCGTCGTCCTCGCCCCACCGGCCCCACCGCTTGGTGGCGTCGAACAGCTCCTGACTCATGTTCTCTCCAGGTCGTCGATGCGCGGCTGTCGAGGACGCCCGGCGCGTACTCGATGAGCTCGACCCGGAGGCCGCCCTCTACGCCGCGCTGCGGACGGTAGCCCTGCCCACCGAACCGATCGAGAGGCTCGGGCACGGGGCCGACCTGCTCCCGAGCATCGTGGAGCCTTGACATCCCTATCGCTGATAGGTATTCTCCCTATCGATGATAGGGAAGGTGGCCGATCGGCGGCAGGCGAAGGTGGCGACGATCGTGGCCGCGGCCTGGGGGCTGGCCCGAACGAACGGCATCGGCGCCGTGAGCCTTCGCGCCCTGGCCCGCGAGGTCGGGATGCGCCAGCCGTCGCTCTACGAGTACTTCGACTCGAAGCACGCCCTCTACGACGCCATGTTCGCTGACGGCAACCGGCAACTTCTCGAGCGGCTCGAAGCCCTCCCGCCCGACCAGGACCCTCGCCGGGCGCTCAAGTCCTTCATGCGGACCCTGGCGGACTTCGCCCTCGAGGACGATGCCCGTCACGCCCTCCTCTTCCAGCGCCCGATCCCCGGGTACGAGCCCGGCCCCGAGGCGTATCCCGACGCGGAGCGGGTGCTGGGCCGCGCGGTCGAGCTGATGGCCGCCGCCGGCGTGGACGACCCGGGCGACGTCGACTGCATCGTGGCCGTCGTCGGCGGCCTGATCGACGCCCAAACCAGCAACGACCCCGGCGGCGACCGGTGGGTCCGCCACCTCGACCGATTGATCGACCTGCATCTCGACGATGCGAACCGAAGGAGCACAAGATGATCCAGAACCTCGACCACGACCAGGTCAGCCTGCGAATGGAGGCACCGCCCGAAGCCGTGTACACCGTCGTTGCCGATGTCACCCGCACACCGGAGTTCAGCCCGGAGATCCTCGAGTGCACCTGGCTGGACGGAGCCATCGGCCCGGCGGTGGGAGCCCGGTTCAAGGCCCGCAACAAGGTGCCCAACCGGCCGGCGTGGAGCAACAAGCCGGAGGTCACGGTCGTGGACCCAGGCACGGCGTTCGCCTTCGCCCGCACCGAACCGTTCGGCGGCACCGTGGAATGGCGCTACCGCTTCGAACCCGACGGCGACGGCACGCTGGTCACCGAGTCCTACGAGGTCACCGAGCCCATGGGCAGGGTGGGCTGGTTCATCATCGGAACGCTGTTCGCCCGCAAGGATCGCCGCCGCGACCTCCGGGCCGGCATGGAAAAGACCCTCGAGCGCCTGCAGGCGGTGGTCGAGGCCGACTCGGCGAGGACGGCCCCGTCACACTGACCCACACTCACCAGCTGGTTGGGGGTGCTCCGCGGTTTCCCTGGTCAGGGGTGGGTTGTGACTGAGAGACGATGGACGCTCAGTTGCGGCTCACCGCGGGGCGCCAACCGCGTGCCGGGCAGCTCTGCTCCCCCGCCCGCCGCGAAACACATCAAACTGATTTGATGTATACTGGTCGACGTGGTCACATCGATCGTCGAGAGGGCGCTGTCGTCGCCGGAGTTCCTACGGCTGGCGGGGCATCCGTTGCGGTGGGGGCTGTTGTCCGAGCTCGCCCGCAGCGACCGGACGGTACGGGAGCTGACCGGCCTGGTGGCCGAGCGCCAGAACCTCGTCTCGTACCACCTCGGCAAGCTGCGGACCGGCGGGCTCGTGCGGGCGCGCCGCAGCTCGGCGGACGGGCGGGACACCTACTACACGGTCGATCTGGGCCGAGTGCGGACGCAGGTGGCCGACACCGGCACGGCGCTGCACCCGGGCCTGGTGCTCGTCCCCCCACCCGACCCGGAGCCCCCCACACTCCGCACCCCTGTCCGGCTGCTGTTCCTCTGCACCGGTAACAGCACCCGCTCGCAGATGGCCGAAGCCCTGGCCCGCACCTGGGGGGCGGGGGCGATCGACGCCCGCAGCGCCGGTAGCCACCCGAAGCCCCTGCACCCGGACGCCATCCGGGCGATGCGAGAGCAGGGCATCGACATCTCGACCCAACGCCCGAAGCAGCTCGACGAGTTCGTCGGCGAGCGTTTCGACCGGGTCATCACCTTGTGCGACAAGGTCCGTGAGGTCTGCCCGGAGTTCCCCGGACAGCCCGAGGCCATCCACTGGAGCATTCCCGACCCGGCCCTGGACGAGGACGCCGGCTACCCCGCGTTCCAGCAGACCGCGGCCGAGCTCGAGACCCGCATCGGGTTCCTGCTCGCCGGGTTCGACCAGCTGACCCCGACCCGCGCCGTCACGGCGCACTGAGACAGGAGACAACGACATGACGAACCTCGAAGACATGGTGAACGTCCGCTACCTGGTCGACGACGTCGAGGCCGCCGTCGCCTTCTACACCGAGCACCTCGGCTTCGAGGTCAACATGAACGCCGCCCCGGCCTTCGCCGACGTCACCTGCGGGAGCTTGCGACTGCTGCTCAGTGGTCCCCTGAGCTCAGCCGGGCGACCCATGACCGACGGGGAGACGCCGCAGCCCGGCGGTTGGAACCGCATCCACCTGCACGTCGAGGACATCGAGGCCGAGGTCGCCCGCCATCGCGAAGCAGGCGTCCCCATCCGCAACGACATCGTCACCGGCCCCGGTGGCGCTCAGGTCCTGCTCGTGGACCCCGCTGGCAACCTGATCGAGCTGTTCCAACCCGCCGACTGACCACCCGGGCCGACTGGGCTGACCAATCAGGACATGAATGGCTGGTGCTCGAACGCCTCGCCGAGGAGGATCCCCTGCGGCGTGATGTGGAACTCCCGGATCCGGGCGTCGTGCACACTGGCCCTCGTCTTGAGTACCGCGAGGCCCCGCTTGACCTCACTGCCGTCGAGGACGTGCTGGAGCAGCACCACGTTGTCGGAGAGGTGGGACATCCCGTGCTCGCCGATCTTCGTCGTGCGGAACAGCTCGGGCAGCTCGAGGGCCATGAGGCAGGCGACACCCTCCCGGGAGAACCGTTGCAGGAGGGAGTACATGTACTCCCGGAACCGGAGCTCGTCGGTGGAGGCGAGGAGGAGGTCGCCGAGGCTGTCGATGACGACCCGGGTCGCGCCCGTGCGCTCGACCGTCTCCAGGAGGTCCTGCACCCACTCGTCGAGGTAGACGTCGACGGGGGACCGACTCATCAGCTCGACGTTGGGGACATCGAGGGACCAGCCGAAGCCCGCCACGATCCGGGCCAGCTGGACGGGGCTCTCCTGCAGCGAGGCCAGCACACCGTTCTCGCCCGCCTCGGCGCCGGCGAAGAGGAAGTGCAGCCCCATGAGCGTCTTGCCGGCCCCCGACGGTCCAGCCATCAGGGTCGACGAGCCCGGCCAGTAGCCGTCGCTCAGGATCTCGTCGAGGGCCGGTATCCCCGTCGACGCCCGCTGGTCGCTCATCGTGTACGCCGACAGGTCCTGGGGGTCGGCGAGCCGGGGGAACACCCGGAGGCCGCCGGACGTGATGCGATAGGCGTGCTGACCGCCGCTGTAGTCGCTGCCCCGCTGCTTCAACACGGAGAGGACCCGCATCTCACGCTCCAGGCCGGAGCGCGTGCTCAGGTAGAGGACGCCGTCGGCCACTGCGAACTCGGGGCAGTGGATCGAGTCCGCCCGGTCGTACTCCCCGATCCAGATGGCCAACACCGCCGTCGCGCTCAGGCGCCCGGCGACCTCGTGCAGGAACCGTCGGTAGTCGGCCTCGGAGGTGGCGAACGCGGCCAGGGCCTTGAAGCTGTCGATGACCAGGATGCCTGGGCGGCGGTCCTTGAGGATCGCATCGATGGCGGTGACCACGGCGGGCAGCCCGCCGGTGACGACCGGGGTGCCCAGGTCCTCGTAGAAGACCTCCCGACCCACCCGGCTCGCATCGAAGAAGTCGAGGGTCTGGCCGTAGCGGATGATCTTCTCGTACGGCTCCGAGACCGTGGACATGTAGACGGCCGGGCGGTCGGCGGTCGCGTTCTCGAACACGTACTGCTCGGCCAGGATCGTCTTGCCCGACCCCGGAGGGCCACAGACCAGGGTGATGGAGTCGGCGGCGAGCCCGCCGCCCAGGATGCCGTCGAGGCCCGGGCTACCGCTGGGTATGCGTGGCGTCATCGAGCTCGCGCGGTGTCACGGACCCCGTCAGGGCGCTGGTGCCGAAGCAGGTCCCGGACGGTCGACACCAGTCGGAGGGAGCTCGATCGGCTTGGTGAGGAACGCACTGGCGCCCGCCTCCAGGGCGGCGTCCTGGAGGGCGATGGAGGAAACGATCACCACCGGGATGCCGTCGGCCACGGCTGCTTTGCACAGGTCGATGGCCGACCCGCCGGGGAGCAGCAGCTCGAGGATCAGGAGGTCGGGGCGTTGTTGCTGCTGGAGCCGGGCGGCCTCCTCGGCATCGAGCGCCACACACACCTCGAAGCCCTCGGTCCGGAGGAAGTACTCGAAGAGGTCGGCCGCGAACTGGTCCCGCTCGGCGAGCAGCACGAGCATCGACGACCGCGCCGCCGCCGGCACGAAGCTGACGGCGTCAATCCGCTGCTCCAGGAGGCGATGGGCGTCCGCGGCGCTCATCCCGGCCGCGATCTGCGCGACCACGAACCGGAGGTGATCGACCTGGTCACGGGAGTAGATGCGGTGCCCACTGGGGCTGCGCAGGGGCGCCACCGTGCCGTACCGCTGCTCCCACGCCCGCAGGGTCGACGTCTCGACCCCGACGAGACCACTCACCCCACCGATGCTGTAGGTCGGCTCGGCTGAGGCCCGCTCGTCGCCCGGCGCGTCGGGCGGCGCGGTGGCGACCATGCTCACCGTGGCCGGCAGCTCGAACCAGACGGTCTTGCCCGACGCCTCCCCTGCGCTGCCCCACCGCTCGGCCAGCGCGGCCACGATGCCGAGGCCGAACCCGCCCCCGGGTTCCTGGGGCAGGACCGCCGCGGTCGGCGCGTGGTCGGCGACGGCGACCCGCACGCCATCGGGTGTCCGGTCGACGTTCACGACGAAGTCGGTGCCGGCGTGGCGGATGGCGTTGCTCGCCAACTCCGACGTCAACAGGACCAGCAGGTCGACGTCCAGGTCCAGCCCGATGACGGCCTCGGCCACGAAGGCACGGGCCGCGGCGACGCTCGCCGACGTGAAACGCGAACTGCCGCTCTATGGGAAAGGCCACGAAGGGCCGCCTATCAACCGGGATCCTGGTCGCCCAGCATGCCACAGTTCCCCGCGATTGTCTCCCACAGAACTTCTACAGGACTTTGACGTGCCTTATGCAAAACTTCGACAGCCGCCGACATCGGTGGTACGGTCCGTCCCTTGACCGATCCACCCACGCCGCACCCGTGGCCCGTGGAACCGCCGCGGGACGCCATCGGCCACGCCACCGGGGTGCGGGTGGACGTCCTCCTCCCTGACGATGCCGACGCCCCCGCCGTGGTCCGCCTGCAGGGCGAGCTGGACCTCGCCGAGGTCGGGGTGGTGGATGCGGAGCTGACCCCCGTGATCGCCCGGGCCGAGCGCGACGTCATCATCGACCTCGAAGACCTCGTGTTCATCGACGTCAGTGGCGTCAACCTGCTGGTCCGGACGGCCGTCGTCCTGCACGCCGCCGACCGGGCCCTGCACCTCCGCGCCCCCTCGCCGATCCTCGTGCGGATGCTGCGGCTCACGGGGCTCGAGGAGCACCTCCCGATCGTCGCCCCGGTCGAGGGCTGATCACGGTGATCCCCCGGTAGCGCTAGCCGACGGTGACGGTGACGGTGTCCTGGGCGGTGCCACCGGGACCGGTGACGGTGATCGTGTAGGTGTAGGACCCACTCCCACCGAAGCACCAGCCCGGGTTGGGGCAGACGACCTGGCTACCCGACGGCGAGGATGACGAGAGCCCGGGGCCGCTCACCGTGGCCGTGCCTCCGCTGCTCGACCAGGAGACGGTCACCGGCGGGGCCCCGGGGGTTGGCGGGACCGTGGACGGCGACGCGCTGATCGAGGCCGTCGGCGCCGCCGGTGGCGGGAGTGGCGGGGGCGGGGGGTTGAGGTTGGGATCGGGATTGGGGGCCGGGTCGGGCACGGCGGCACCGGGTTCGGTGTCCTGGGGCTCTCCGGCCCGTGGCTCGCCGGGTGGGGCGGTGGTCAACACGACCGTCAACCCACTCTCGGCCCCGGTCGTCGTGGTCGACTCGACCGGGTCGGTCGTCGCCGTGGCGGTGGTGATCGGGGCCTCGACGCTCGCCAGCTCCCCACCGTCGTCCAACTGCTCGACGGCCAACGTGACGACTGCGGCCACGACGGCCACGGCCGCCGCCGCGAAGGCGAGGGCCCGGCGCGACACACGACGCCGGTTACGACCTCGGGCCGGATCGACGTAGTCGTTGCCCGAGCCGTCGACGACGTGACCCGATCCGTCGGTCGGACCACCTGAGCCGCCACCGGCACCGCCCATGGGCACGCCGGCCGCCTCGAGGGCCGCGGCGGCCTTCGCCTTGAGCAGCGCCGGGGCGATCGCCACGGGAACCGCCGCGAAGAGCTTCGAGGGATCGAGCCGCGTCTCCCGGCGGCGGCTGCAGTCCGTACAGGTGGCGGCGTGGCGGTCGGCCAACCGGACCGCCTGGGCGTCGAAGCTGTCCGTGGGCGACGCCGTCGTCCTGGAGACCCCCGTGGCGGTCGGCGCCCCCGACGCCCCCACCCCGACCGGCACGTTCGCGGTCATCGACCGCCTGCAGTCGCCCGACCCGGCCAGCCCCTACGGGCCCTTCGCCCTCGGCCTGTCGGCCCACTCCGACACCTTCTCGGAGTTCGCGGGCGGCGACGGCCAGATCGGCATCCACGGCACCGACGATCCCTCCAGCATCGGCCAGGCCGTGTCCCACGGCTGCGTCCGGGTCCCCAACGACGTCGTCGCCCGTCTCGCCGAGCTCCTGCCCTTGGGCACACCGGTGATCGTCGCCTGATCCCGGCGTTCGGCCGGGACCCGGCGAGCGATCAGCCGATCGACAGTGGGGCCCCGGCCGCCGGCGGGCCACTCAGCCCAGGCGGCAGTCCTCGATGCCGCCGAACACGCCGAGGCGCATGTCGGCGAGGGCCTCGAAGGCGACGCCGGACCCGGCCATGGCGTCCTCGGTCAGCTTGAGGAAGGTGACGATGGTCTCGTCGAGGTCACCGGGCGAGAGTTGCACGCCGCTCTCCCGCTCGACGTCGCCGTCCCGCTGGTCCCGGAGGATGTCACCGAGCCAGGAGCCCACGAGGCAGGCCCGCTGCAGGAGGGGTCCCTCCCCGTCGAGGTCCTCGCCGGCGGCGGCCTGGGCCCGCTCGGCCCAGAGCATGCCGAAGACCGTGGCGACGGCGCCGTCACCGACCTCGGCGTGCAGTTCCTCCAAGTCCTCCTGGGGCACGGTGTCGAAGGGATCCCCGGGGCCGTCGAAGTCGTCCACGTTCTCCGAGAAGAAGTCCTCGAGGTCCTGCACCACCAGCTCGGTCACCTCGTCGAAGGGCAGGTTGCCGCCGGTGGCGAGGTCGCGGTCGCTCGAAGAGCGACTCGTCGATGAACGGCGGGTCCTCGAGGTAGCCGTAGCAGTACTCCACGCCCCCCTCGTAGCCGTCCTGGAAGGCCCGCACCCGGTCGAAGCCACTGCCGTGGGCCAGGGCGGCGTTCGGGTCGCTGCCCGGCTGGTCGCGGACGTAGAGCATGGCCCCGATCGAGTTGTCCAGGGCGGAGGGGTCCGAGAAGGGCCCGAAGCCCTCGTCGACCTGCTCGGCCACCCAGGCGCCGGACAGGCAGTCGGCCTGGTTCTCGGTGAAGACGCTGGGGGGCTCGTCGAGGCCCTGGCCGGTGATGTCGAGGACCCCGGACTGGAACTGCATGATGTGGCCCCACTCGTGGGCGAAGACCACGGCCGGACCGGCTCCGCCGAAGAGGTCGGTCAGGGTGCCGTCGATGAGCTCGGGGTCCCAGGCCACGGTGAGGCCCTCGGGGCAGGGTGCGGCGAAGCGCGTTCATGGCCACGTCGGAGGGCTGGATCGTCGAAGCCCTGGCAGACCAGCGTCTGCTCGCCGGGCACGGCGCCGATGCGTTCGTCGGGAACGGTCTCGTAGTCGGAGTTGAAGTCCTCGGCCCGGTCCTCCCAGAACTCCTGGATGACCTCGATGAGGTCGCGGTTGCTCAGCTCCTCGTCGTCCTCGCCGCCGAAGTCGAGGTCGAAGGGGCCCGAGGACCCGGAGTCACCGTCGTCGTCGTCGCTGTCGTCACTGCTGTTGGCGGCGTTGTCACCGCCGTCGGCGCTCTCCGAGCTGCCGTCGTCACCACCGCAGCCGGTCGCCACCGCGACCAACGCCAGCACCATCAACAAGGCCAAGAACCTGCGCACCGACACTCCTCGTGCTCTCGGAAGGGACCGGAGCGTAGCGTCCGGCCCGGACCCGCCCCGACGAGCGGTCGGGGGACGGCGGCCGTCGTCGACGGCCGCCCGATCCACCGCCGAAGCTACGGGTCGGCCGCGAAAACGGGGCGAAAGGCGGCGGGGGACGGCGGGACCGACGGCGGACGCCATACATGATCACCTAGTAGGTCCCAGGTACTGTCGGGACGTGAGCGGCAGGACGCCCGAGGAGGGACGACCCGCAGCGCGGCGCCGCGGGACCCCACGGACGCGCCGAGACCCGGAGGCGGCCCGGGCCCACCTGCTCGCCGCGGGCCTGGCGCTGGCCCGGGAGCAGTCCTTGGGCGAGACCCTGGGCCACCTGCGCATCAACGACCTGGCCCGGGACGCGGGCCTGACATCGGGCGCGTTCTACCACTACTGGGACGGCCAGGACGCGTACCGGGCCGAGGTCGTCGAGGCCCTGCTGGCCGGCGAACGGGCCGACGCCGATCCCGACCTCTTCACCGCGCCGGACGGCTCGGAGGCACCGTCCCGACGGATCGACGACCTCGCCCGCCGGGTCCACGGGGATCTCCTCGGTGACCCCGATCACCGCCTCGAGCTGGCCCTCTGGGCCCATCAGGACACGCAGGCCCTCGGGCGCATCCGCGAGCGGGCCGCCACGGCCGAGCGCACCGCGGCCGAGGTCCTGGCCGCCTGCCTCCGGCGCGCCACCCGTCGGCCCGCGCCGGGCTGGGACCTCGCGGCGCTGGCGACGGCGACCGTGACCCTCAGCGACGGCCTGCGCTCCCAGCACCTCATCGACCCCGACGCGGTCGCCGATCGGCTGGACCACCGGTCCCGGTCGTGGAGCACGCCGGGCCTGCTGGCCCTCCTCCTCCTCGTCGGCGCCACCGAGGACGGCGCCGGTCCCGAGTCGCCGGCGACCGGCGCGCCCCGTCCCGTCCCGACGCCCGAGGACAACCCGCGACGCCGACGCCTCGTGGACCTCGGGGTGGCGGCCGCCCGGGCCCGGCCCACCGGGAACGCCTTCGACCACATCCGGGCCGACGACGTGGCCCGGCGGGTCGGCCTGACCATCGGCGCGTTCTACCACTACTGGGACAGCCAGGAGGACTACCGCGACGACCTCGTCGACGCCCTGTTCGCCGCCGAGCGGTACCTCGAACCGGACGGCATCGCCGACCAGGACCTGGCCATCGCCGGGGCCGACGATCTCGACCTCGCCATCCGGGACACCACGTCCTGGTACTGGTCCATCACCATCGGCCACCCCGACAACCGGGTCCAGTTCGCGTTCTACACGCTGGACGACCCCTACATCGCGTCCCGCCTGTCAGCCTGGAACGCCGACCTCCGCCAGACCTGGCACACGGCCACCGAGACCCTGCTCGACCGGTTCGGTCGCCACTGGCGGGACCCGCTGAGCACCGATCTCTTCGTCCTCGGCATGAGCGCGCTGCTCGACGGCCTCGTCGTCCGCCACGACCTCGGGCCCGAGGACCTCGGCCCCGACGGCGACGGATGGACCCGCTGGGGCCGGGCCTGCCGGGCGCTGGTGCTGGCCGGCAGCGCACTCGACGACGACGACCGGGACCTGGCGACCGTCGCCAACGAGGCCCTGGACGACTGAGGCCGGTCGGGGGGTTCTGCCGGAACAGGGTGGGGGACGCGAGAATGCGGGCCTTGCACACCTACGACGAGTCGACCGACGACCTGGCGGCGGAGATCGTCAGCTATTCGCTGGACCGGATCCGGATGGACCCGCCGCCCCTGGACAAGCCCCGCACCCCGGACGAGCTCCGCAAGGCCATCGGCCCGACGGTCACCCCTGAGGGCATCGGCGGCCACGAGGCGTTCCGGCGCTTCGTCGAGCACATCGCCCCGGCGACCATCTCCATCGACCACCCGCGGTACCTGTCGTTCGTGCCCGGCGCGCCGACGGAGGCCGCGGCCCTGTTCGACCTCATCGTCGGGGCATCCTCCATGTACGGCGGCTCCTGGATGGAGGCCTCCGGCGCGGTCACGCCGAGAACGAGGCCCTGCGCTGGGTCGCGGACCTGGCCGGCTTCCCCGAGGGCGCCGGCGGGGCGTTCGTCTCCGGTGGGACGGCCGGCAACCTGAGCGCCCTGGTCACCGCCCGCCACCAGGCCGCGCGGGGCCGGGAGCGGCCGGCCCGCTGGAAGCTGCTGGCCAGCGCCGGGGCCCACAGCTCCATCGACCACGTCAGCCGGGTCATGGACTTCGAGATCGTGCGGGTGCCCGTCGACGAGCGGGGCCGCCTCACCGGCGAGCACGTCGCCGCCGTCCTCGAGGCGCAGCCCGACGACGGCTACTTCGCCATCGCCGCCACTGCCGGCGTGACCAACCTGGGCATCGTCGACGACCTGGACGGCGTGGCCGACGTGGCCGCAGCCCACGGGCTGTGGTTCCACGTCGACGGCGCCTACGGGGGCGCCGCGCTCGCCGCGCCCGGCTACCGGCACCTCTTCGCCGGGGTCGAGCAGGCCGACTCCTTCATCGTCGACCCGCACAAGTGGCTGTTCTCCACCTTCGACTGCTGCGCGCTGGTGTACCGGGACCCGGAGCCGGCCCGCCAGGCCCACACCCAGCACGCCTCCTACCTGGACGCCATCACCGACCGGGACGAGTGGAACCCGTCGGACTACGCCGTGCACCTGAGCCGCCGGGCCCGGGGCCTGCCGTTCTGGTTCTCCCTGGCCATGCACGGCACCGAGGCCTACCGCGAGGCCATCGAGACCACGCTCGAGGTGGCCCATGCCGGCGCCGACCTCGTCCGGGAGCGGGACGGGTTCTACCTGGTCACCGAGCCCGAGCTGTCCATCGTGGTCTTCCGCAAGGAGGGCTGGTCCCCCGCCGACTACGACGGCCTGGTCCGACGCCGCCCTCGCGTCGGGCTTCGCCTTCTGCCTCCCCAGCTCCCACGCCGGCGAGACCGTCATGCGCTGGTGCGTCGTCAACCCCAAGACCACCGTCGACGACCTCGCCTCCATCCTCGACTCCATGGTCGCCTTCACCGGCTGACCCCTCCCAACGACCCGTTCTGGGCCCCACCACCCGCGCTCTACAACAGGTCGCGGGGCCCAGAACCAAAACCCCCCGTTCTGGGCCCCACCACCCGCGCTCTACAACAGGTCGCGGGGCCCAGAAGTGCTGTTTCGTGAAGGGTCAGGCCGCAAGGCGGTCCGGACCGGGGGCACCGAAGTGCGGGCGGGGCCAGGGGCAGCCAGGTGAGTGGATCACGGCGGGCCGACCGGCAGCTGCGTATCGGCGAGCCAGGGCCACGGTGTCCGTCGCCCCTCGGGGGTTCTTCCAGAGATCGTCCTCCCAGATCACACCGATCGTGAACCGAGCGTCCATCAGCTGCTCATAGCGCCGTTCGTCCGCCGCCCGATCCGACGGCGAGGTGTGGTGTTCCAGGCTGTTGGTCTCGACCACGAGCGGTAGTTCGTCATCGCGGTGGTCACATCGACCCACAGGTTCGTGGCCGCCGACGACGATCTGACGACTTAGCGGCCGGGCCCCACGCGCTGCCAGCAGGTCCTCGAGCTGCGTTTCGTTGCGGCTCTCGGTCACGCTGGACCCGGGCTGCCGCTCCTCGGCCAGTGCCCGCATGAGCACCGTCCCGCCCCGCCCCCTCTGGTGAAGGTCCTCGACCATCTCGTGAAGGCCCGCCCACGTCACCAGCTTTCGTCGATTGGCCTCGTCGAGCAGGCGGCCGATCCGCTTCATGCCGATGTCGAATCGTGCCGGTGACGCATACCGCGCCGCCTCGCACCAGATCGCCCGGAGCGCCGACTCGGTCGGCACACCGCGAACGACGAGCAGGTCATGAGCGCGGACGTCCCGCAGGCGGTGGAGGTGGGCAAGACTCGGCCTCCAGTTCGCTCCGCCGCGAACACGAACCACCCGTAGTTCGGCGAGGTTGAACCCGGGCACTCCGAGCCACGCCAGAGCACTCTGATGATGGAGCACGGCCGCGGGACCCGCATCGAGGGTCGCCGCCAGAGCCCGACGGGCATCACTGTCGGGCGCTCCACGCGGGGCGATGACACGGGGACTCACGTCGACCCAGTGTTTGCTGCGCCTGGCACTCCACCAGTGGTCGTTCGTGCACCCGATCCCGGCGACCTGGTGTTTGGCGAGCAGGCCTTCTTGGCGACTCGACCGATCGAAGAACCTCGCTTCCCAATCCATGCCCACCAGCCTGGTCACGCCCAGTGACAGTCATCCCGACCCCGCTGTTCTGGGCCCCACCACCCGCGCCCACCAACAGGTCGCGGGGCCCAGAACGACCGATTCGCTGTTCTGGGCCCCACCACCCGCGCCCACCAACAGGTCGCGGGGCCCAGAACGGATTGGGGGTTTGGTCAGAGCCAGGTGCGGCGGAGTCTCGTGAGCTTCAGGTTGGTGATCTGCCAGCCGGCGTCGGGGTCCTTGGCATAGTGCTCGTGGTAGTGGCCGTAGCCGCGGAAGGCCTTGCCCCGGCCCCAGTCGACGTAGTCCTCCATGGCCCAGATGCCGGTGGCCGTGTCGGATCCGGTGAGGGTGATCTCGGGCATGTGGCCGTGGTGGACGGTGACGGCGTGGCGGAGGATCCGGGCGCACCCCTCCACGAAGGTCGCCCGGCCTGTAGGGCTCGCCGTCCTCGACGTCGTCGGTCACGTCGATCTCGACGTCCTCGACCATCACCGAGGCCAGCAGGTCCCAGTCCTTGGTGTCGATGGCTCGGAAGTAGCGGGCCTTCAGGATCTGGATGGCGAAGATGTCGTCCACGGGGGCTACCCTGCCACTTCGCCCGTTCGCGGGTGTAGAGGTCCCGTGGTGCAGTTTGGAGTGCACGCCGGCCTGTCAAGCCGGAGGTCGCGGGTTCAAATCCCGTCGGGACCGCTCCGCCCCCTGGGCGGCTTTGACAACACGGTCGGGTAGCTCAGTTGGCAGAGCGCGCGCCTGAAAAGCGCGAGGTCACCGGATCGACGCCGGTCCCGACCACCATGCGACGAGCGGGTGGGGTCGTCCTGGTCTCCCTTCTGCTGGTCCTCGCCGCGTGCGGGGGCAGCGACGACTCGAGCGACGAGGCGTCCGCCTCGGCGCCGGACGAGGACGAGGACGAGGACGAGGGCCAGGAGGACGACGAGGACGACGGCGGCAGCGTCTTTGCCGACCTCCTCGGTGCGATCCCCGACGACGGGGACCTGGCCGGCTTCGTGGTCCTGAACGACCTCACCGCGGCCTTCGAGGCCAACGACCTCGACCCCCCCGACGAGGACGACTCCGGCGACGAGGTGGCCGACGCTCTCGCCGCGCTGACGGTCCGCGCCGAGGGCGTCGTCCCTCGCGTGTCGCCCATCGCCGGCGGCCTGACGATCGACCAGGCCGCCGTGGAGTCCGAGCTGGGCTTCAACTTCGGTGACGTGGAGGCCGATGCCGTGGCCGGGCTGCCTCCCGAGCAGCTCCAGCTGGTCATGGGCGACTTCGACCCCGACCGGATCGAGGCGGCCGTGGAAGCCGACCCCATCTGGAACGACGCCCTCGAGGAGGGCGAGATCGACGGGGTCACCGTCTACTCCTGGTTGGACGACGGCGAGGTGTCGATCGAGCACGTCAGCGAGACGCGACCGATCGGCGAGTCGGCGCGGCTGGCCGTGCTCGACGACGACCTCCTGGCCTGGGCCCGCAACGACGAGGCCATCGAGGCCGTCATCGATCCCGACGAGACGCTCGGCGACCGTGACGACCTCCCCGAGCTGGCAGCGGCCATCGAGGACGCCGGCGCGGTGAGCGCCGTCCTCTCGGCCGACGAGGCCGACGGCGCGCCCGACGGGTTCGCCCCCTACGAGGCCGTCGCCGTGGCGGGCGGGGTCGACGACGACGGTGATCCGCTCCTCTTCCTCGCCCTCTGGCACGAGGAGGAGGACGATGCCGAGGAGAACGTCGACCAGCTCGTGGACTACGTCGAGGACCAGGAGGGCGGCCAGTTCTGGCCCCAGCTCATCCCGGTCGACGTCGACCAGGAGGGCCGCGTCGTGCTCGGGACCTACCGCATCGAGCACGCCTCGGAATGGTGGAGCGTCGCCCTGACCGGTGACCCGGTCTTCAGCGCCGGCACAGCGGGCTAGCCGCCCGAGAGGAGTCCGGCCGCAACCATGGGGCGTGGGGGCTAGCCACCCGACGCCACACCTCCATCCGTGCCATCAGTCACCCCGCCCGAGGCCGGGCGCCGACGCCGGCGACACGACGGCTCAGGTCAGGCCGAGGGCGGCGGGGAGCTCGGCGTGGTCACGGATGACATGGTCGGCCACGCCGTCAGCGTCGGCGTGCTCCCCACCGTCGTCGTCGAAGAGGCCGGCGTAGCGCACCGAGGTCCACCCGGCCCGGTTCGCGCCGGCGACATCGGTCCGACGGAGGTCGCCGACGTGGGCCGCCTCCGTGGCGGTCACCCCGAGCCCCTCGAGGGCATGGGCGAAGATCGACGGGTCGGGCTTGTAGATGCCCACGTCGTCGGAGAAGGAGTGGTGGTCGAACAGGTCCAGCACGCCGAACCCGTCGAGCACCTTGCGCAGGGCCGTACTCGGCGTCATGCCCACGTCGCAGATGATCCCCAGCCGCACACCCGCGGCCTTCAGCGTCCGCAGCGTGTCGGCCACGTTGGGGGCGAGGGCCAGTTCGGACTCGAGGGCCCCGGACTCGAAGTGGGTGAGCAGCTCGGTGGCGACCACCTCGTCGTCGCCGGGGACCTCGAGCAGCTCCAGGACCCGGGCCACCCCATCCGCCGTCTGGTGCTGGCGGTTGGCCTTCCAGGCCTCCTGGAACGTCTTCCAGGAACCCTCGAACGCCCGGTCCACGTCCTCGGGGGTCACGACGTAGCCCGCGCTCGGCCAGGACCTCGGTCACGTGCCGGCCCCGCTTGGCGAACATGGCCTCGTCATAGGCGACGACCAGGGTGTTCCAGTAGTCGAAGGTGACCGCCCGGATCACCGGACGACACCTTCCTTCTCGGCCTCGGCGGCCACGGCCGCGGCGACGAGCTGGACAACGGTCTTGTCGAACACGGACGGCACGACGTGGTCGGGCCGGAGCTCGTCGGAGGACACCGCCCGGGCGATGGCGTCGGCCGCGGCCACCTTCATGCCCTCGGTCACGGTCGTGGCCTGCGCGTCCAGCGCCCCCCGGAAGATGCCCGGGGAAGGCCAGCACGTTGTTGATCTGGTTCGGGAAGTCGCTGCGCCCGGTGGCGATGACCGCGGCGAGGTCCTGGATCGCCTCGGGCCGGATCTCGGGATCGGGGTTGGCCATGGCGAACACGATCGGGTCGGCCGCCATGGACTCGACGTCGGCCGGGGTGATGATCCCGGGCCCGCTCACGCCGACGAAGACGTCGGTGCCGGGCATGATCTCCGGCGAGGGTCCCGGTCCGCTGCTCGGGGTTGGTCTCGTCGGCCAGCCGGCGCTTGGCCTCGTTGAGGTCGGTCCGGCCGTTGTGGATGGCGCCCTGCCGGTCGGCGCCGATGATGTTCTGCACGCCGGCGTTCTTCAGGATCTTGGCGATGGCCACCCCGGCGGCACCGGCCCCGGCGATGACGACCGACAGGTCCGCCATCCTCTTGTCCACGATCTTCAGGGCGTTCTCCAGCGCGGCCAGCGTGACCACCGCGGTGCCGTGCTGGTCGTCGTGGAACACCGGGATGTCCAGGCTCTCCCGCAGGCGCTCCTCGACCTCGAAGCAGGCCGGGGCGGCGATGTCCTCGAGGTTGATCCCGCCGAACACCGGGGCGATGCGCTCGACGGTCTCGATGATCTCCTCGGTGCTGCTCACGTTCGAGGCAGATCGGGAAGGCGTCGACCCCGGCGAACTCCTTGAAGAGCAGGGCCTTGCCCTCCATGACCGGGCAGCGACGCCTCCGGGCCGATGTCCCCCAGCCCGAGCACGGCGGTCCCGTCGGTGACGATGGCCACGGTGTTGCGCTTGATCGTCAGGTCGTGGACCCGGGCCGGCTCCCGCTCGATGGCCAGGCAGACCCGGGCCACACCCGGCGTGTAGGCCATCGACAGGTCGTCCCGGTCGCCGACCTTGCCGAGGGACAGCACCTCGATCTTGCCGCCGTCGTGGAGGGCGAAGGTGCGGTCCTCCCACTCGACCAGCTCGACGCCGTCCAGGCCGCGTGATGGCGTCGAGGACCTCCTGCTGGTGGGCCTCGTCGACGCAGTCGACGACGACCTCGTCGTCCAGCACCGCGCCCTTCACCTCGAAGCCCTCGAGGCCCCGGATGTTGGCGCCGGCCTCCCCGATGGTGGTCGCCAGCCGCCCCAGGGAGCCGGGGACGTTGTCCAGCAGCACCCGCAGGCGCATGGAGAAGGCGGCTGTGGCGGTGCGGGTGTCCAGGGGATCGGGCGTCGTTGCCATCGCCCGGGAACGGTACGCGACTTCCCTAACCTCGCAATCTGCATGGATCTACCCGTCATGCCCCCCGTCCGGCCGATGCTGGCCAAGGCCGTCCACGAGATGCCCGAGGCCGAGGGCCTGCTCTTCGAGCCCAAGTGGGACGGGTTCCGCTGCATCGTGTTCCGCGACGGCGACGAGGTGGAGCTGGGCAGCCGCAACGACCGGCCCCTCACCCGCTACTTCCCCGACCTGCCACCCGTCCTGCGGGCCGCCCTGCCCGACAAGTGCGTGGTCGACGGCGAGGTCGTCGTCGCCATCGGCGCCAAGCTCGACTTCGAGGCCCTCCAGCAGCGCATCCACCCCGCCGAGTCCCGGGTCAACATGCTGGCCGAGAAGACCCCCGCCAGCTTCGTCGCCTTCGACCTGCTGGCCGTCGGCGACGAGGACCTCCGCGACCTCCCGTTCGCCGAGCGCCGGAAGCCCGGCTCGAGGCCGTCCTGGCAAGGCCAAGCCCCCGGTCCACCTCACCCCCAACACGACGGACCGGGCCGTGGCCGAGGACTGGTTCGACCGCTTCGAGGGCGCCGGCTTCGACGGGGTCATGGCCAAGGACCCCGAGGGCCTCTACCAGGAGAACAAGCGCAGCCAGCTCAAGGTCAAGCACAAGCGCACCGCCGACTGCGTGGTCGCCGGCTACCGGACCCACAAGGACGGCGAGGGCATCGGCTCGCTCCTCATGGGCGTCTACGACGACGAGGGCGAGCTGCACCACCTCGGCGTGGCCGCCTCCTTCTCCGCCGACCAAGCCGCAAGGAGCTGATCGCCGAGCTGGCGCCCTACGAGAAGGGCGCCCTCGGCCGACCACCCCTGGCGGCAGTGGGCCGACGTGATGGCCCACGAGGAGGGCGGCCGCAAGCCCGGCGTCCAGAACCGCTGGACCGGCTCCAAGGACCAGTCCTGGACCCCGCTGCGCCTGGAGCTGGTCGGCCGAGGTGACCTACGACGGCCTGCAGTCCGGCCGCTTCCGCCACACCTCCCACTCGGTGCGCTGGCGCCCCGACAAGACCCCGCCCGAGTGCACCTTCGACCAGTTCGCCATCACCCCGCCCGCCGAGCTGGCCGCAGGTCTTCACCGACGACTGAGAGGGAGTCGCGGCCGCTCAGTGGCCGGCGGTCACCGGGCCGACGGACTGGTGCCACGGCACGAGCAGCCGGCGCAGGCCCGCCACCATGGCGTAGAGCACGAACCCGAGGACCGACAGCAGGACGATCACCCCGAAGAGGCGGTCCACCTGGAGCTGGTTCAGGTAGGCCACCGACAGCCAGCCGAGGCCCTCGCTGCCGGCCAGGAACTCGGCGACCACGGCGCCGATCGTGGCCAGGACGATCCCCACCTCCATGCCGGTGAGGATCGACGGCAGCGCGCTGGGCCACTCCACCAGCCCGAACTGCTGGCGACGGGTCGCCTGCAGCGTCCGGGCCAGGTCCCGGTGACCCGGCTCGACCGACTGGAGGCCGGCCCGTGGTCCCGACGGTGATCGGGAAGAAGGCGAACACCGCGGCGATGACGATCTTGGACGACAGGCCGAAGCCCAGCCACACGATGAGCAGGGGCACGATCGCCACCTTCGGCAGGACCTGGAGGAACACCAGGTACGGCGTCAGGGCCCGGTCGAGGACCTCGAACTCGCCCAGCAGGGCCCCGGTCACCAGCCCGAAGGCCAGCGCCAGGGCGAACCCGATGAGGATCTCCTGGAGGGTCACCCAGAGGTGGGACCACGTGGCGGGGTCGCTCAGGACCTCGCCGATCCCGGCCAGCACGTCGTCGGGCGGGGGCAGCACGAAGCGGGAGACGTCGTTGACCTCGACGTAGACCTTCCACCCGGCGATCAGCACGACGAACACGAGCAGGCTCAGCCCCCAGGACAGGTCCCGGGTGCGCATCAGGACGCCGTCCGCCAGCATCGAGCGGATCGACCGGACCACGTCCTGGAACTTCGTGGGTGTGCTGGAGGTCGATCGCCCGGGGCCGCTCGAAGGGGACGACGGTCTCCCCCGCCACCCGGCCGGGGCGGGCGGAGAGGCACACGACCCGATCCGCCAGGAAGACCGCCTCGGCGATCGAGTGGGTCACCAGCAGGCAGGTGCTCGGGTGACGCAGCCACACGTCCTGCAGCTCGAGGTTCATGGTGTCGCGGGTGATGGCGTCGAGGGCGCCGAAGGGCTCGTCCAGCAGGAGCACGTCGGGGTCGGCGATGAGCGCCCGGCCGATCGCGGCGCGCTGGGCCATCCCGATCGACAGCTCCGAGGGTCGGTGGCCCCGAAGCCTTCGATCCCCACCAGGGTGCACATCGCCTCGGCCCGCGCCCGTCGGTCGGCCTTGGCCACGCCCCGCACCCGCAGCGGGCAGGGCGATGTTCTCCACCACGCGTCAGCCACGGCAGCAGGTTCGCCTCCTGGAAGACCACCGCCAGCCCGCCGACCGCTTCGGGATCCGACCGGCCGTCCGTCCAGACCGGCCCGGCCGCCGATCTCGACCTCGCCCGAGGCTGGGCGGGGTCAGGCCGGCCACGATGCGCAAGAGCGTGGTCTTGCCGCAGCCCGACGGGCCGACCAACGCCACGAGCTCGCCGTCCTCGACGACGAGGTCGATGCCGGTCAGGGCGCGGACCGCTCCGTCGCCCTCCCCGAACTGCTTGTCGACGCCGTCGAAGCTGATCCGGGGCATGGTCCGCCCGGCGTCAGCCGAGCGCCTCCTCCCAGAGGTCGTTGGTGTAGAGGGTCGTGGGGTCGGTGCCCTCGGGGACGATCCTCAGGCGCTCGAAGGTGGCCACGCCCGCCCTCCCACTCCTCGGGGATGTTGCGCAGCAGGTTCTCGTCGCCCTCGCTGAACCACATGCCCGGCGATGACCTCGACGACCGGGGCCACGGCCTCGGGGTCGTCCAGCGCGGGCAGGTCCCAGTCGGCTCGGATCGCCGGCGCCAGCTCGATGAAGGTGTCCGGGTCGTTCAGGGCCCGGAACGAGGCGGCGAGGCCCTCGAGATAGCGGTGAGGCCGTCGCTCTTGGCCTCCAGCGTCTCGTGCGTCGTCGGCCAGCGCGACGCCGAGCAGCGGGTTGTCGCTCGCTGATGTCGGTGATGACCGGATCCAGGCCGGCCACCTCCATCGCCGCCGCCGCCTCCTTCGTGGCGAAGATGGCGTCGACCCGACCCTCCTCGATCAGGGCGTAGGCCGTGGACTCCATGCCGACCGCCTCGCGATCGACCGACTCGGGATCCACCCGGCCGCGGTCGCAGGACCAGGTCGAAGGTGTCCTCGGCGTTGCTGGCGAGCTGGGGCAGGCCCACGGTCTCGCCCTCGAGGGCGCCAGCGACTCGTAGGGGTCGTCCGGGGACGAGACCAGCACGTAGACGATCTCCTGCACCGGCATGCCGATGGAGATGATCGGCGCCCGCTCGTTGGCCGCAGGCACCGGCGATGGCGATGGGGGCGGTCCGGATCACGTCCGCGTTGCCCGCCGAAGAGCTGCTGCATGGCCTGGGGGGCGGTACGGGCGAACTGCAGGTCGACGTCGAGACCGGCGTCCTCGAAGAACCCGCAGGACACGCCGGCGCAGTCGCCGATGAAGTTCATGATGATGGGGAACGGCATCATCACCGTCGAGCGGCGTCAGGTCGTCGGACCCGCCGGACTCACCTCCGCCGCCTTCGTCATCGTCGCCGCAGGCCACCAGCAGCCCGGACGCGCTGAGCGCGAAGGTCGAGGCCAACGAGGCCTGGAGGAACTTCCGTCGAGTGAGGTCCATGCTCATGTCGTCTCGCTGTTCGCCGCCGTGATCTCGGATCGTGCCGCGCGGAGTCCGGCCCGCTCGTAGGAGAGCGTCTTGCCGGCCTTGGTCACGCTGGGAGCCGATCGGTGGACAGTGAGGTTCTCCCGCCCCCACACCGAATCGGCGAGGACACCATACTCATCACCCATCACCACGGACCGAACCAGGGAGCGGGCCTCGGCCTCGTCGACGGCGCCCACCCGGGGGTGCACCCGCAGCACCACACGGGTCTGACCCTCGGCGCCGGCCTCGACGAACTGGTAGTCCCCGGGGCCTCCGCCGAGTCGCTCGGGGAGCACGACCTCGGCCAGGCGGTCGAAGGTGTCGCCGTCCAGGCTGACCCCGGCCGCCACCACCTTGGAGATGCCCCGGATGTCCTGGAGCCGCGTGCGGAGGCCCAACGGGGCGAGGGGACAGGAGCAGTCGACGTCCTCCCGGACGACGCCGTAGTCGTCGTTCTCGACGTTGACCATCACCCGGGGGGCCTCGATGGCCAGGCTCGTCCAGCAGAACGCGTCCACCTCGGTGTCGTCGTCTCGGGACCGGGTCCGGGTGACCACGGCCAGCTCGTGCTCCCAGAGGTGGTACTCCTCGTCCTCGCACTCGTCACAGGCGATGGCCATCGTGCCCTCCGGCATGAAGGCGTAGGTCGGGTTGGGGACCATGCCCGCCGCCCGCATGGCCGCCAACTTGCCCGGTGTCACCGGCTCGCTGCTCGGGTAGGTGACCACGCCCGTCAGGTCGACGCCGTGGTCGACCGCCCACCGAGCCGCCGCCGTGACCGAGCTGGCGTAGCCCGTGATGCCCGCCGCCCCGTGCTCGTCGACCATCGACCGCAGCCACCGCACGACGGGCTCGGGGTCGGCGGTGGGGACGTGCGTCGGGCGGGGGAACCCGGTCCGGGCCAGGGTGGTCACGGTGGGCAGCACCCGGTTGGCCAGCCGCTTGTGGCGGGCCACCCCGGCGAGGTTCCCCTCCGTCTGGGAGAACCACCGGGCCGGCGTGTTGCCCCCGGCGGCGTTCTTCATCACCGCACCGAAGCCGGCCGCCGACGGGAAGAGCGGCAGCCAGACGGCCAAGGGTCGCGACCCGAGGCCGGTCATCTGGTGCTGGATCGCCCGCTGGGCCCCCTGCCGGCGCTGCCAGGCGAAGGAGACCTCGACCGGTGTGCCGGCGCTCCGCGACCCCCCGGTCGTGGCCAGGTAGTCGGCCACGGTGACCGGGTTGAAGAAGTCCCGCGGTCCCACGGTGAAGCGCGTGCTGCCGCGCCGGACCTCCACCTCGCCCTGGTGCTCCTCGTAGCTGACGTACACCCCGGCGTCACGCAGCGCGCCGAGCGCACCGGTGAGCCCGAGGTCGTCGACCAGGGCCCGGACGTCGCCCGCCTCGAGCCCCGCGGCCTCCAGCAGCCGGCGGGTGGGGCTGGCGGGGTACGGCCAGACCAGGCGGTCGAGCGAGGCGAGGAACCGGGGCCCGCGAGCGGCCACCTCTCCGGCGACGAGGCGCTCGGCGTCCGCCGCCGTCACCGGGTGCCGGACCAGGCCCCGCAGCCCGCGCACCGAGCGGGTGCCCCGACGGACCATCTGGATCGTGCTCACCCACACCTCCTCTGGCGGACTCGGCGGCAGAGCGTAGAGGCGGTCGGCTGCGTCGCCCGCAACCGGGTTTGGCATCATGTGGCCCGCATGGGTGAGCCGACGAGGATCAGCATCTGCATCGTCACCGGGCGACGGCTCGCGCTCCTCGACGCCTGCCTCGCCAGCATCCAGGCCCAGGTCGGTGCGCCGCCCTACGAGGTGCTGGTCTGCTCCGACGGCGATCGCGAGGTCGCGGCCGCCGTCCACCGCCGCCTGCCCGACGCCCAGGTGTGCCTGGTCGAGACGGCCCTGCCGGGGGCCGCCCGCAACCTGCTCGTGGAGCAGGCGAAGGGCGATCTCCTCTACTTCCTCGACGACGACGCCTTCCGTCGAGCCCCACGCCCTCGCCCTCCTGGCGGACCTGGCCGACGCCCACCCCGAGGCCGACGTGTTCGGCGGGCCCAACGACACCCCACCGGAGAGCTCGCGGTTCCAGGTCGTCCAGGGGGCGGTGCTGGCCTCCATGGTGGGCTCGGGCCCGGTGCGGCGGCGCTACGGCGCCCACCCCGCCGGCCCGGCCGACGAGCGGTTCTTCATCCTCTGCAACCTCGCCGTCCGACGCCGGGCCATGGTCCCCTTCGCCCTCGACCTGGTGTGCGCCGAGGAGAACGCCGTGCTCAGCGAGATGAGCCGGGACGGCGTGCGGCATGCACTACGACCCGGACCTGGTCGCCTATCACGAGCGCCGGGCGACCTTCGGCGGCTTCGCCCGCCAGATGTTCAAGTACGGCCACGGCCGCGGCCAGTTGGCGGTCCGCGACCTGCGGACGCTGCGCCCGGCCTACCTGGCCCCCACCCTCCTGCTGGCCTACGCCGGTCGCCGCGGTCGTGGCCGCGGTCGTGGTCCACCCGGTCGGCGCTGGCCCCGTTGGCGGTGTACGGCGCCGCCGTCCTGGCCGCGGCGGCGTGGGTGGCCAAGACGCTGCGCCAGCCGACGACGCTGCCCCTCGCGGCGCTGCTCATCGTGGTCCTGCACGTGATGTACGGCGCCGGCGTCGTCCGGGGTCTGGTGGGCGGTCGTGGATCACCCGAGGCGCCGGACGTGCTCGAGTGGACCACCGACGAGCCCACCGAAACGGCAACCGTGACCTCCAGGTGACCGCCCCCGCGGTCGTCACCTCCGGGCTCGACGTCTCGTACCGACGCCGCAGCCGACTGGGTTGGCGGCGCCGGGGCGTGGCCACGAGGGCCCTGCAGGGCATCGACCTGACCGTCCCCCGCGGCGGCGCCCTCGGCGTTATCGGCGGCAACGGATCGGGCAAGACGACCCTGCTCCAGGTCGTCGCGGGCGTGATCCACCCCACGGCCGGGAGCGTCACCGTGACCGGCGACGTGGCCTCGCTGGTCGACCTCTCGGCCGGGTTCCACCGCGACCTGACCGGCAACGAGAACCTCCTGATCGGCGGGGTCCTGCTCGGTCTCAGCCGGGCCGACGTCCGGGCCCGGCGCGACGAGGTCGTGGCCTTCAGCGGCCTGCCCGCCGAAGCCCTCGACTGGCCGCTGTCCTCGTACTCGGCGGGCATGGGCCTGCGCCTCGGCTTCGCCCTCGTGGTCCACTCCGATCCCGACGTGCTGCTGGTCGACGAGGTGCTGGCGGTCGGCGACGACGCCTTCCAGGCCCAGTGCGTCGCCCGGGTCGACGAGCTGCGGTCGGCGGGCTGCGCCGTGGTCCTCGTGTCCCACGACATGGACCTGGTCCGGGCGCACTGCGACGAGGTCGCCGTCCTGGAACGGGGCGAGCTGGCGATGGTGGGCGCGCCCGCGGAGGCCACCGCCTATCACCTCGACCGGAAGCGGACCGCGATCGAGCCCAGCGCCGCGGACCGGCAGCTGTACGACCCCTCGCGCAACCTCGGGGCGGCCAAGCGCCGCCGGGGCGTCCGATGACCGCCACCACGACGACCACGGCGGCGGACCGTCCGTCCGGGATCGGGTTCCGGGACTTCATCCGGCACCGGGAGCTGTTCTGGACCCTGGTCGAGCGCCAGCTCCGGCTCCGGTCGAAGCGCTCGCTCATGGGCGTCCTCTGGCCCCTGATCTCCCCGCTCTTCCTGCTGGTCCTCTACTCCTTCGTGTTCAGCTCGGTCTTCGAGGTCCCGGTCGACGACTACGGCGTCTACCTCTTCGCCGGCCTGCTGCCCTGGACGTTCCTGGTCCAGTCGGTGAACGACTCGCTGCAGAGCATCTCCTTCGAGCCGGACCTGGTCCGCCGGGCCCCGCTGCCGTACCAGTTCCTGCCGCTCGCCCGGGTGGCGGTGATGATCATCCCGTTCGCGGTCCTGCTGGTCGTCTTCGTGGGCTACGTGACCCTGGTCAGTGACCGGCCGATCCAGCTCGAGCTCCTGCCCCTGCTGCTCGTGCCGATCACGTCGTCGCTCCTGCTGGTGGCGACGGTGGCCATGTTCCTGGCGCTCATCGACGTGTTCAACCGGGACCTGCGCTACCTGCTGAACAACCTGCTCACGGTGTGGTTCTTCCTCGTGCCGATCGTGTACCACCGCCGGATGGTCAGCGACCAGGTCCAGTGGCTGACCGCCCTCGACCCCATGCGCTGGATCATCGACCAGTTCCGCGACGTGCTCTACGACGGCGAGGTGGGCCGCGGTTGGGCCTACGTCGCCACGCTGGCCGTGTGCACCGTCATCTTCGTCGGCGGCCTCGCCCTGTTCCGGCGCCTGGCCGTCGACCTGGCCAAGGACGTCTGACCACCAACCCCTAGCGGGCGGCGAGGAAGGCCACGAAGTGGCCGGTGAACGGCGCCAGCCGCGTGCGGGCGAGGCGGTCCGTTCGGGGCAGCACCCGCTGCTCGTACCAACGCCACCGGGCCGGACGGGTGCCGATCAGATGCGGGGCGTGGAGCAGGTGCTCGGTCCGCTCGACCCGGAAGCCGACCTCGGCCAGGAGGCGGGCGCCCTCCGACTCGCCCACGGTGTGGCCGACGGCGAAGGGGACGAGGCCCGTGCGGCGGGCCCAGCCGGTGGGGCAGGGCGTTGCGGACCCGGATGAGGGGATTGCCGGGGTTGTCGAGGGTCAGCACGAGCCGGCCGCCGGGGGCGAGGAGCCGGTGGATCTCGCTCAGCGACCGCCGGAGGTCGTCGGGGTCGTCGAAGTGGTCGAGGGTCGAGGTGGACAACACCCCGTCGAAGGCTCGCGGACGCCATGCCGGCCCGGCGCAGGTCCGTCACGGCCACAGCCCCGCCGACGGTCGCCCTGGCCTGGTGCGGCCGTGGCCGGCGACACGTCCACCCCGGTCCACGTCGCCGAGGGCAGGTCCCCGAGGAGCGACCGGTCCGGCGACCGCTCCTCGTAGAGGTCGGTCTTGAGCCACCGCCCCTCCGGACGCCCGATCCAGCGGTCGATCAGGTCCAGGTGGGCGCGGCGGGCATGATGGCGCCACCCGGCCGGCAGGGCGTCGTCCTGGGCCGCCACCGAGTCCCAGTAGGCGACATCGGGGGGGTCGGACACCGCCCGGAGGCTACTGAGCGGCGGTCACTAGGCTTGCCGCCTCCACCAGCGAAGCGAGCCCACGTGGTCGACATCACCGAGGGGGACCAGGAGACCGGGCCGGCGTCGGCTGCGCCCGCTTCCCGGGGCCCGGTGCTCGTCACCGCCGCCGCCACGCTGGCCGCCCTCGTCCTCGGGCTCCACCGCCTCGGCCGGTTGAGCTTCTGGTACGACGAGCTGCAGACCGTCGGGACGGTCGACCGGCCCTTCGGCGACGCCCTGTGGCGGATCACCCACTGGGAGGTCAACCAGTCCCCCTTCTACCTGCTGGTCGCGGGCTGGATCCGCCTCGGCGACAGTGAGGCCTTCCTGCGCCTGCTCTCCGTCGCCGCCTGGGTCGGGACCGTCCCGCTGCTCTTCCTCCTCGGTCGCCGCCTGGTCGATCCACGGGTCGGCGCGCGTGGCGGCCGTCCTGTTCGCCCTCCACGGCTTCACGCTGGAGTGGGCCCAGCAGCTCCGGGGCTACGCCCTCGTGACCTGCCTCGTGACCCTGGCCACCCTGCTCCTGGTCCGGCTGCTCGAGGCGCCCACCACCCGACGGGCGCTGGCCTACGGCCTCGTGGCCGCCCTGGCGGCCTACACGCAGTTCTTCGCCCTGCTGGTGATCGGGGTGCACGTCGTCACCGTGGCGCTCGTCCGCCCCCGCGGCCCTGACCGGCGACCCTTCGTCGTCGCCGGCGCGACCCTCGCCGTGGCCCTCGCCCCCCTCGCCCTCTTCCTCCTCACGCAGGAGGGCGATCCCATCTACTGGGTGGAGGACCCGTCCGGCGGCCAGCTGATCGACACGCTGGCCGACCTGAGCGGCGGCGGCCGGGTCCAGCTGCTGGCGTACGGCGTGGCCGGCGCGCTCGGCCTGGTCGCCGCGCTCCATGCCGTCCGGAGCCGGGGGTGGTCCGGTGCCTGGCGCATCCTCCTCCCCGTGCTGTGGGTGGTCCTGCCGCTCGGGGTCACGGTGCTGGCCAGCGCCACGGTGAAGCCCCTTCTGGTCTCGCGCTTCCTCCTCGTCGTCGTGCCCGGTCTCGTCCTGGTGGCGGCCATCGGCGTGGTCCACCTCGTCGACCACGCACCCCGGGGTGTCGCCATCGTGGCCTTGGGCGGGCTGCTCATCGTCTCCCTCCTCGGCGTGCGCGACACCGTCGACCGTCGCCCCGTTCGAGGACTGGCGGCACGCGGTGGCTCTCGTGGCGGACGGGGCCGAGCCCGGCGACGTCGTCGTCACCGTCCCCGGCCGTGCGGTCCACGCCGTCCGGTACTACGCCGATCCCTCGACGGTCCCCGAGGAGGCCCTCCGGTCGCCGGGCGACCTCGGCGAGCTCACCGGCGACCAGGTCTGGGTCCTCAGCCGCCGACGCGAGTCCTCCGTCGCGAACGACCGCGAGATCTTCGAGCTGGCGCTCGAGGAGGAGTACCGGCTGGTGGAGGAGCTCGCGTTCGACGGCGTCGACGTCCGCCGCTACGAACGACGATGACCGGCCTGGTCGGGTCGGTCCGCCTCGCGGCCCGGGTGCGACGCCTGCGACGGGACGACACCCCGGTCGCCGCCCGGGTGGAGGCGTTGCGCCGACACGCCGTGGAACGCTCGGCCTTCTACCGTCGGCTCCACGCCGGCCTGGAGGGGTCGGCCCTCGCCGAGCTGCCACCCGTCACCAAGGCACAGCTGATGGACGCCTTCGACGAGGTGGTCACCGACCGCGAGGTCCGGCTGGCCGACGTGGACCGCCACCTGCGGGAGACCGAGCCGGGGACGCCGTTCCTCGGCCGGTACCGGATCGGGGTCACCAGTGGCAGCTCGGCCCGGCCCGGCCTCTTCGTGTTCGACCGCGAAGAGTGGGTCGCGCTCATCGCCAACGCGGCGACGAGCCGGGAGGTCACCCGCGCCCCGGGCGTCGGTCCCCCGCCGCGGACCCGCACCCGCCCGGCGAAGATCGGCTCCTCGCTCGGACTGGCACCTGTCGGCGCAGGTCGGCGCCACCATCGCCGATCCCCGCGCCCCGGTCCTGCGCCTCTCCGCGGCCACGCCCGTCCCCGACCTCGCCACCGAGCTGGACCGTTGGCAGCCCGACGTCGCTCACCGCGTACCCGTCCCTGCTCGGCCTCCTCGCGGTCGAGCAGCAGGCCGGACGCCTCGCCATCGCTCCCCGCCAGGTCCTCGCCGGCGCCGAGCCGCTCACCCCCGACGTCCGACGGAAGGTGCAGGACGGCGTGGGGAGTCGAGGTCTTCGACCAGTACGCCATCGGCGAGGCCGGCTTCGTCGCCGTCGAGTGCCCCGCACACGACGGCCTCCACGTGATGGACGACCACGTCGTGCTGGAGGTCGTCGGGGACGACTTCGCGCCGGTGCCGGCGGGCGAGGAGGGATCTCGTGTCCTCGTCACCGCCCTGGCCAGCCGGACGATGCCCCTGATCCGCTACGAGGTCCCCGACCGGGTCCGCCTGGACCCCGAGCCCTGCCCCTGCGGCCGGACGTCCCCGCGCATCGTCATCGGCGGACGGGCCCGGGACGTGCTCCGGTTCGACGGACCGGCGGGGCCTGAGGCCGTGCACCCGATCGCCTTCACGCGGGTCATGGACACCCAGCGGGTCGCCGCCTGGCAGGTGGTGCGCGAGGAGGACCGCATCCGCGTCGTGGTCAGCGGTCCCGAACCCACCTTCACCGCCGGCGCGCTGGCCGATGCCGTCACCCGGTCGCTGGCCGAGGTGCTCACCGCCCCGCCGCCGGTCCTGGTCGAGGTGGTCGACACGCTGGCCCGCGGGCCGGGCGGCAAGGCATCACTCGTCGTCGACCGGACCGTCCCCCAGGCCTGAGCCGCCGCCTGCCGCTTCCTGCCACAGGTGGCGGAGCGCGATGACCCCCACGTCGGAGCGTCCGAGGCGCTCGTGGTCCCGATCGGCGACCGGGCCCTGGCCGCACAGGGCGACGTAGTCCTCCTCGGTGACGCTGGCCGGCCGGCGCCGCCCCGCCAGCAGGTCCGGTCCGGCGTCAGGGTCCATCGAGCGGCCGGCCTGGTCCGATCGCACCCGGTCGACCAGGTCCACGGGCACGGCGGTGGCCGCCAGGAACATCGTCTGCCGGTCGTCGACCGGCACCGCCCAGTTGAAGAAGTGGAGCTCGGTCTGGTCGTCCACGATGTGCCTCATCGGGATCTGGATCAGGCACGGGAACCGGTACCAGGTCCGGCGGGGCACCCCCGAGCGCACCGCGGTCACGGCGAGGCCGCCGTCGGTGGGCTCGACGCTGACCTCGGGCACCTCGCGGGCGTAGGGCTCGGTGGCCCGGTGCACGAAGGCGGTGTGGACCGGGTCGACGTGGTTCTCGATCGCCTGGAAGAAGTTGATCGGCCAGGGGCCCGGCGGCCGGACGCTGCCCAAGGCGACGACGCCGGGGTCGTCCAGCTCCGGGTAGTGGGGCAACGGGGGTGGCTCCCCGGCGCCGAGGTAGACCCAGACCAGGTCGGCGTACTCCTCGACGGGCCACCGACCGATGCGCACCGACGCGGCGCGGTCGGGGGGCTCGGCGGGCTGGTCCACGCACTGGCCGGAGGGATCGAACGCCCACCCGTGGTACGAGCAGCGCAGGCAGTCGTCCTCGACCCAGCCGGTGTGGAGGAACGTCCCCCGGTGGGGGCAGCGGGCGGCGACGACGTGGGCCTCGCCCCCGGCGCCCCGGTAGAGCGTCAGGTCCTCCCCCAGGATGCGAACGGCCTGTGCGGTCCCGGCCCGCAGCTCGCCGGCCACCGCCACCGGCTGCCAGTGACGACGCAGGACCTCGCCCACCGGCGTTCCGGGGCCGACGTGCTCGACGGGCAGGCGGAAGGTCACAGCGGCGCCACGCTAACCCCCACCCCGCCTCAGGCCAGGGGGTCGTCGGCGTCGGTCGGGGCCAGCTGGAGCGTGCGGGCCGACGGGTTCCGGGCGAGGCGCGGACCGAGGTCGTCGAGTTCGTCCCGGACGTGGACGAACCGGCCGTGGAGGTCGTCGTGGCCACCCGACACCAGGGCCACCACCATCTCGGCGGTGCGGGCGGGCGGGAAGAAGACGTCGTCGGGCAGGGTGGCGATGTCCGGACGATCCGCGGTCATCCCCGACCGGACCATGCCGGGGCTGAGGCCGACCACGACGACGCCGGTCCCGGCCAGCTCCGTCGCCACGGCACCGGTGAGCCGGGTCAGGGCCGCCTTCGAGGTGCTGTAGGCGACGCTCGAGGCCCCGGGGTCGTCCCACGTGGCCGCCCGGCTGCTGAGGTTCACGACGTGGCCCTCGCCGGCCTGGACCATCGCCGGGAGGACACGGGCCATGAACAGGGCCGGGCCCCGCAGGTTCACCTCGAGCACCCGCCACCAGGCGTCGCCGTCGGCCGCCACGAAGGGCACCCGCGGGCCGTAGACGCCGTGGGCGTTGACCAGCACGCCGACGGGGCCCAGGCCGTCGGCGACCGCACGCACCGCCCGGTCCACGTCGTCGGGCTGCCCGGCATCGGCCACGACCGCGACGGCCGGTCCCGCGACGGCGGCCCGGGTGCGCTCGAGGGCGTCGGCATCGACATCGGTCAGGCCGACCGGGTGGCCCGCGGCGGCGAGGTGGGTGGCGATGGCCGCGCCCAGCGTCCCCCCGGCACCCGTGACCAGGGCCGTCCGGGACGGCGGGCTCACCGCGCCTCGGCCAGCTTCACCGCTCGCTCGAGGAGGCCGGGCGCGTCGAGGCGGTCGCTCATGGCGACCAGGGCCTCGGTGGGACCGGTCCACTCGAGGTCGTCGAGGGTGGTGGTGATCGAGTCCAGCTCGAGGGTGGCGATGCGCCTGAAGAGCAGGGCGTTCTCCAGGTCGTCCCGCAGGGTGGCGGCCAACCGGCCGGCGGAGCGGACGCCGACCGCCCAGTCGTCGGCCATCGGGGGAATGGCCTCGATGTGGCCATAGTGGGCCAGGACGGCGGCGGCGGACTTGGCGCCCCAGCCGGCCAGGCCCGGGAAGCCGTCCGCGGCGTCGCCGACGAGGGCCAGCCAGTCGGGGATGGACTCCGGCGGTACACCGAACTTCTCGATGACCCCGGCCCGGTCATAGAGCGCACCCTTGCGCCGGTCCAGCTGGACGACCCGGCCGTCGTCGGTGACGCACTGGCCCATGTCCTTGTCCGGGGTGCAGATGATCACCCGCTCGATCCGCGCGTCGTCCTTGAGCTGCGCCGCAGCCGCGCCCAGGGCGTCGTCGGCCTCGCAGTCGACCATGGCCCAGACGAGGAACCCGGCGGCCTCCAGCGCCTCCTCCACCAGGGGGAACTGGGCGAAGAGCACCGGGTCGACGCCGGAGCCGTCCTTGTAGCCCGCCCACAGGTCGTTGCGGAAGGACTCGATCACGTGGTCGGTGGCGACCCCGATGTGGGTGGCCCCCTCCTCGAGGAGCGTCAGGCAGGTGCCGACCACGCCTCGGGCCGCGGCCACGTCCATCCCGTCCCCGGCGATGTGCTCGGGCAGGGCGTAGTAGTAGCGGAAGAGCTCGTAGGTCCCGTCGACGAGGTGGGCCTGCATCACCTCACCCTGTCACACCTCACCAGACCCACTTGGTGGCCCGGCGGGCGAAGTCCTCCTCGGTCTCGATCACGCCGAAGGCCCGCTCGGGGGTGAGCTCCCACACGTCGTGGCTGCTCACGAAGCCCTTGCCGTCGACCTTCTCCTGCTCGGTCTCCCAGTACTTGTCGACGTAGCGGTCGAGCGCCGCGTCGACCTCCGCCGCGGCGACCGAGCGCACCGTGCCCTCGACCACCACCACCTCGACCGTGCTGTCGACCGCCACCGTCACCTGGGGGTTCTCGGTGAAGTTGCGGACCTTGCGGGCGTTCGGGGAGCACGAGAACACGAAGGTCGACGTGTCCGGCACCCACACCCCCCACACCGGCATGGCGTGGGGGCGGCCGTCGGCCGACGCCGAGACCACCCAGAGGTTCCGGCTCGCCACCAGGCGCTCCTCGGCCCAGGACCACGGCAGCACCCCGTCGAGGTCGTCAGGCACCCCGTAGTCGCTCATCGCCGGCCGTTCCGATCGGGGCGAGGTCATGTCGGTTCCTCTCGTTCGCGAGCCGTACCGGTACGCCCCAAGTGTGACCGCCAGGGGGCGGGGCGTTCTATGGGGCCCGCATCCGGGCAGACTGAAGGGGATCGGTAGCGAAGAGGAGCGGACATGGGCAAGCGAGCGGACCGGGCGAAGGCGAAGGCCGAGGGGCTGGCTGACGACACGGTGACGGGGCTGCGGTCCGGGGCCTACGCCGTGGTCGACGGGGCCGAGGAGATCCTCGGCAAGTCGAAGCGCAAGACCAAGAAGGCGCGTCGCCACATCGACGACATCGCCGACAAGGCCGAGCAGAAGATCGCCAAGATGCGGCGCCACACCGACCGCAAGGCCAAGAAGATCCGCAAGAAGGCCCAGAAGCAGATCGACAAGGCCACCAAGAAGCTCCCGGGCTGACCCCTCGGCGCCCGGGGCCGCAGTGACCTAGCCTCTCGGCGACCACCGGGGGGCGGGATGATTCTTCGTCGAATTGCAGTCGCCGTGACCTTGGCGACGATCGCGGGCGTGCTCATCGCGCCGACGGCGCCCCCGGAGGTCGCCGCCCAGGAGGGGGGCGCCCCGCCGGTGCTGGCGGACCTCACCGTCACCGGGACCGGGGTCACCACCTACCCCTCCTTCGGGCCCACCCGGGCCCGCTTCGCGGTGCGCACGGCGGAGGCGACCGACGGGCTGACGATCACCGCAATCACCGCGGATCCCGGCGACGTCCTCACGATCGGGGGGCAGGGCGCCACCAGCGGCAGCGGGCGGACGGTCCGGGGGCTCCGGCCCGGCGAAGCGGTCACGGTCCGGGTCAGCAACGCGTTCGGCGAGCGCACCTATGACCTCGTCCACCTGCCACCCGACTTCCCGGTGATCCCCGTGACGACCCGCCAGCCGGGCATCTCGCCGGGCTACCTCTACCTCGGGTTCTTCAGTGGGCCGCCGTTCAACGTGGTCGTCGACAACTTCGGCGTCCCCGTCTACGTGAACCGCGAGCGGGCCGCCACCTACGACTTCAAGCGTCAACCCAACGGGCGTTACACGTTCCTGCAGTTCACCGAGGACGAGACGTCGACCGGACGGACCGTGTTCGACGCCGTCATCCTGAACCCGGCGATGGAGGTCATCGGCCGGCGCCGGACGCTGCCCCCACTCACCAACACCGACAACCACGACGTCCTGCTCCTGCCGGGCGGCCGGCGCATCCTGCTGTCCTACGAGCCCGTCGTCCACGACGGGGTCGTGCGCGAGGACTCCGTCATCCAGGAGGTGCGCAACGGCGAGGTGGTCCTGGAGTGGAGCAGCTGGGGCGACGTCCCCCTGTCCGACAACTTGTCGGGCAACCTCGTCGAGTACGCCCACATCAACTCGGTCTGGGTCGACGACGACAACAACCTGATCGGCTCACTCCGGGGGGTGAGCGCCCTGGTCAAGATCAACCGGCGCACCGGCCGCCTGATGTGGACCTTGGGCGGACGGTCGAGTGACTTCGAGATGGACGACCCCCTCGGCGGGTTCTGCGGCCAACACCACGCCCAGCGGCTGGAGAACGGCAACATCCTCCTCTTCGACAACGGCGCCGACTGCGCCCCGGACGCCACCGACCGCGGCGTGAGCCGGGCGGCGGAGTACGCCGTGGACGAGGAGAACATGACCGCCGAGCTGGTCTGGAGCCACACCCAGGGCATCTACGGGTTCGCCACCGGCTCGGTGCAGCGGATGGCGAACGGGAACACCCTCATCGGGTGGGGGACCTCGGGCTTCATCTCCGAGGTGGACGAGGCCGGTGAGGTCCTCTTCCAGACCCGCCCCCGGGTGACCGAGGGAGGCCCCAACGCCCTGAGCTACCGGGCCCACCGGGCGCCGTTCCCGGACCACATCCGTCCCCGGGTCGCCTTCACCACGCCGGTCTCGGGCGCGTCGTTCCTCCAGGGCCAGGAGGTGCGGGCCGGGTACCGCTGCTTCGACGAGGGGGGTTCGTCCCTCTCCACCTGCGACGGCTCGGTGGCGTCGGGGGCGTTGCTCGACACGTCGACCCCGGGCCGCCACCGGATCACCGTCGACGCCACCGACGGGGCCGGGAACACCACGCAGGCCGTTCGCACCTATGAGGTCGCCGCCAACCAACCTGACCTGTCCGTGGGTCGAACCCCTACCGGCTGGTTCGTGGGCGACGACGTCTACAGCTACTTCGGTGACGACCAGACCCTCGCCGCGGCCATGGGCCCGACCGGGCGCGTGGGGTTCTCGGTCGGCGCCGAGAACGACGGGGCTGAGCCCGACGCCCTCTTGATCGAGGGCAGTGACCCCGACGACGAGTTCACGGTCCGCTACTTCGACGGGTCGCGGGACGTCACCGCGGCCGTGCGGGCGGCGACCTACCGCCTGCCACCCCTGCCCCCCGGCGGTCGGCATCCGCTGCGCATCGTGGTGGCCGCGCGTCCCGCGGCGCCCCGCAATGCCCGCATCGACGTCTACCTGATGGCCTCGTCGGTCACGAACCCGGACCGCCGGGACATGATCAAGGTCGCCGTCAGGGCTTGAGGGTCAGGTCGGCGGGAAGCCGTCGAGGCCGTCGTCCAGCTCGACGCGTGCCGCGTTGAGGAAGCCGGCGAGCATCCGGTAGTTGCCGACGAGGAAGATCAGCTCCATCAGGTCCTGCTCGCCCCAGGTCGCCAGGGCGGCGTCCCAGGTCGCATCGGTCAGGTCGTCGTCGGCGCAGAGCTCGTCGGTGACCGTGATTGCCAGGCGATCGGCGTCGGACCACCTCGAGTCGGCCGGCTCGGTGGCCAGGGCGCCGATCTCGGCCTCGTCGAGGCCCGAGTCCAGGCCGATGCGGACGTGCTGGCCCCACTCGTAGGCCGAGCTGGTGCGCCACGCCACCCGCAGGATCACGACCTCACGCACCCGAGGCGGCAGGTTGCCCTTCACCAGCAGACCGGTGGCCAGGACCATCGAGCGTTTGAACAGCTTGGGGTGGCGGGCGAGGGTCCGGAAGATGTTGAACGGCTCGCCGCCGGAGAACGTCCGGTAGGGCGCGAGCAGCGCGGCCTGCTCGGAGCTGGGATCCTCGACCGGCTCCAGCCGCGGCATCATTCCTGGACCAGCTCGATCAGGGTGCCGAAGCTCGCCTTGGGGTGGACGAAGGCCACCGTCGTGCCCCGGGAGCCCGGTCGGGGGACCTCGTCGAGGAGCCGGGCGCCCTGGGCCCGCAGGGACTCGAGGGCCTCGGCACAGTCATCGACCCGGTAGCCGATGTGGTGCAGGCCCTCGCCCTTCTTCTCCAGGAACTTGGCCACGGGGGAGTCGTCCCGGGTCGCGGTCACGAGCTGGACATAGGACTCGGCCACGTTGAGCAGGGCCTCCTCGACGCCGTCGCTCTCCACGACCTCACGGTGCTCGACGGTCGCCCCGAAGGCGGCCTCGTACCAGGCGATGGCCGCCTCGAGGTCCTCGACGGCGATGGCGACGTGGTCGATCTCGGTCAGCAGCATGGAAGCCTCCTCAGGCCTTGGCGCCGTGACGGCGGAAAAGGGTGATCTTGTCCTCGCCGACCTTCTCGCGGAACTCGGGGTCGTCGACGCCCAAGCCCTCCTCGGGGGCCAGGCACAGCACCCCGATCTTGCCCTCGTGCCGGTTGTGGTGCACCTGGAGCGCGGCGTCGCCGACCTCGGTCAGCGGGAAGACCGCCGACAGGCAGGGCTGGATGCGACCCTCCGCGACCATCCGGTTGGCCTCCGAGGCCTCGCGGTAGTTGGCGAAGTGGGAGGAGACGATCCGCTTCAGCTTCATCCAGAGGTGGCGGTTGTCGTACTCGATCATGTAGCCGGAGGTGGCGGCACAGGTGACGATCGTGCCGCCGCGGGCGGTCACGAACACCGACGCCCCGAAGGTCTGCCGGCCCGGGTGCTCGAAGACGATCTCGGGGTCCCGCCCGACGAGGCCCCGGATGTCCTTGCCCAGCCGACGCCACTCCTTTTCGTCCTGGGTGTGCTCGTCGGCCCAGAACTGGTAGCCGGCCGCCTTGCGGTCGATGACGGCCTCGACCCCGAGCTCATGGAGCAGGTCGACCTTGTCGGCCGAGGACACCACGCCGATCGGGGTGCCCCCGCCGTTGAGGACGTACTGGCAGGCGTAGCCGCCGAGGCCACCGGTCGCCCCCCAGACCAGGACGGTGTCGCCCTGGCGCATCTGCACCGAGTTCGGGCTGCAGAGCATCCGGTAGCTGGTGGAGTTGCAGAGGGCGTTGACCGCGGCCTCCTCCCAGGTGAGGTGGGCGGGCTTGGGCATCAGCTGGTTGGCCTTGACCACGGTGAGGTCGGCCAGACCACCGAAGTTGGTCTCGAAGCCCCAGATCCGCTGGTTGGAACCGAGCATCGAGTCGTCGTGGGCGCTGGGGTCCTGGTCATCGACGTGGTTGCAGTGGACCGTCACCCGGTCCCCCGGCTTCCAGTTGCGCACCGCCGAGCCCGTCTGCAGCACGACGCCCGAGGCGTCGGAGCCGACCACGTGGTACGGCAGGGCGTGGCGGGCGCCCCACGCGCTCTCCTTGCCCAGGCGGTCGAGGAACCCGAAGGTCGGCAGCGGCTCGAAGATCGAGGTCCAGACCGTGTTGAAGTTGATGGAGCTGGCCATCACGGCCACGTAGGCCTCGTCGGGCGCCAGCTCGGGCGTGGCCACGTCGTCCACGTGGAGCGACTTCCGGGGGTCCTTGTCCCAGGACTCGACGCCCTCGAACATCCCGGCGTCCTCCCGGCGCACGAAGGCCGCTCGGTAGGACTCGGGGATGGCCAGCGCGGCGATGGCGTCGCCGGACGCGCCCCCCTGGATGGCGTCGAGGATCTCCTGCATGGCGGGGGACGCTAGCCCTCCGACCCACGGTGGCTCCAACGCCGCACCGGCCCGGACTTCACACAGTGTGATGCTCTGCGCTACTTTCTGTGGTCATTCGAAGCGAGCGGGACCGCTGGGCGAGGCGGGGAAGGCGATGACGGCGATGGCCATCACTCCAGACGAGATCGAGACCAATGTGTTCCCCCTGGTGCGCCGGGGCTATGACCCGATGGCGGTGGACGACTTCCTCAAGGAGGTCGCCGACACCCTCTCCCAGGCCCAGGGCGGCCTGGCCACCCCGCCGGTGGCCGAAGCGCCCGCGCCGGAGGCGCCGGCCCCAGTGCAGCCCGACGGCTACAACCAACTGGGCGAGGAGGTCGCAGCCATCCTCCGCCAGGCCCACGAGTCGGTGGAGGAGCTCCGCCACCGGGCCGAGGCCGACGCCGCCCTGATCCGACAGAATGCGCAGCGGGAGGCCGACGAGCTCACCCGCCGCGCCGACGCCGACCGCCAGGCCGCCGCCATCGAGCTGGAGGCCGCCCGCGGCGAGTCGGACCGCATCCTGGGCGACGTGCAGCGTCGGGCCGACGGCGCCGCCGGCGCTGTGACGGCGATGGCCCGGGAGGCCACTCGCGAGGTCATCGAAGCGGCGCGGGCCGAGGCCCGGGGTGCGGTGATCGTGCAGCGCAACGTGCGCGGCCGCCTCGAGGACGCCAGGGACCGCATCGGACCAGGCCCTCGACCACCTCATCGAGGAGGACACCGACCTCTTCGCCACCATCGACCTCACCGACGCCGCCCTGGCCGTGGCCGGCGAGGACGACGGCGACGGCTCGGTGCCGCCCCCGGGCCAGGGTCCCCCAGCGCCTCCTGGCCCCCCGCCCGCGGGCCGCACGACGCCCATCGCCCCCACGGACCTGCCCTACGCCGCCGAGTCCGATGACGAGGACGAGGACGAGGACGAGGACGAGCAATCGTCGTCGACCTGACCGACGAGGACGGTGCCGACGACGACGGCCTCGGTGCGGTGCCCCCCGTCCGGTCCGATCCCGATGACGGCGGCGGAGCGGCGGCCGGGCCGCCGGCCAGCGCGACGAACGAGGTCGACAGCGACGACGACGCCCTCTCCCAGATGGTCAAGAACGCGGTGGAGAACGTGCTGCGGCGACGCAAGGGCGACGGCGAGGACCCCGGGGGCGCCCCGGCCTGACCCGGCGGGCGAGGGCGGGCTGGTCGCCACGAGGGGTCCCTCCGTACACTCCCCACGACCAGCGAAACACCCTCTGGGGGAGGTCCCACACATGTCTGGCTCCGTGATCATCGGCGGTGCGCGCACACCCATCGGCAAGCTCTCCGGCGGCCTGGCGAGCTTCGCCGCCACCGACCTGGGCGGCTTCGCCATCAAGGCGGCCCTCGAGCGGGCCGGGGTGAGCCCCGACCAGGTCGACTACGTATTCATGGGCCAGGTGCTGCAGGCCGGCACCGGTCAGATCACCGCCCGCCAGGCGGCGGCCAACGCCGGCATCCCGATGACGGTCCCCGCCACCACCATCAACAAGGTGTGCCTGTCGGGCCTCAACTCGATCTACCTCGCCGACCTGATGATCCAGACCGGCCAGGCCGACGTCGTGGTCGCCGGGGGCATGGAGTCCATGACCCAGGCCCCCTACCTGCTCCCCGAGGCCCGGGCCGGCTACCGGCTGGGCGACAAGTCCGTCGTCGACTCGATGATGTACGACGGCCTCTTCTGCGCCTTCGACCAGGTCGCCATGGGCGCCGGCACCGAGAAGTACGCGGCCTCCGCCGGCCTCGAGCGCCTTCCCCAGGACGAGCTCTCCGCCGCTTCCCACGAGCGGGCGGCCAAGGCCCAGAAGGACGGCCTCTTCGATGACGAGATCGTCCCCGTCGAGGTCCCGCAGCGCAAGGGTGACCCCGTCCTGGTCGAGGTCGACGAGGGCGTGCGCCCCGGCACCACCGCCGAGAGCCTCGGCGGCCTCCGCCCCGCGTTCGACAAGGCGGGCAACATCACCGCCGGTAACGCCTCGCAGATCTCCGACGGTGGCGCGGCGGTGATCGTGGTCTCCAAGGCCAAGGCCGAGGCGCTGGGCGCCACCCCGCTGGGCGAGATCGTCGGCTACGGCCAGGTGGCCGGCCCCGACCCGTCCCTGCTGACCCAGCCCGCCCGGGCCATCAAGGCCGCGGCCGAGGACTCCGGCGTCGCCGTCGGCGACATCGACCTGTTCGAGCTGAACGAGGCCTTCGCCGCCGTCGGCCTGGCGTCGATGCAGGACCTCGGCATCAGCGACGACATCGTCAACGTGAACGGGGGCGCCATCGCCCTCGGCCACCCCGTCGGCATGTCCGGCACCCGGGTGGCCCTCACCATGCTCCTGGAGCTGGGCCGCCGCGGTGGCGGCCTCGGCGCCGCCGCCCTCTGCGGCGGTGGCGGCCAGGGCGACGCCATCCTCCTCCAGGTCTGACCCCCGCTCGGTTCCGTTCTGGCGCCTGATCCTGGGCCTCTAGCCCCAGGATCAGGCGCCAGTCCGCGTCTTCCGACGAGCGGCCAGTCGTCGGAACGCGCAGCTCCAACGGCCAGACGAACCGACGCAACAACGGGGGCGAGGGGACGGGGCGCCCAACTCCACGGTGCGTGGCCGTGGGGGGCCGGCTCGGCGCAAGGTGGCCGTTCTCGACGACATGGCTGTCGGTTTCCGACAGGTATCTCGTCGAGGTCGCGATGCGACGCCGGCGGCGCCATCCGATCCCACCATGCGTGACCCGGCAGCCGGACTCGAGGCATGAGGTGTCGGTTTCCGACAGGTAGTGCCTCGAGGTCAGCCGGACGCTGGTCGAAGCGCAGGATCCGGCCACGGTCGGTGGCCGACAGGCGCGCCGAGGGCGTGCGTTGGACGACCGGCCTGCCCGGCACCGCCTACGTGCGTCGGTTGATGACAGCCCGACGGCTGGTCGGCGCCCGGAGGCTGGTCAGGGGTCGAGGTGGCCGATGCGGGCGATCTCGTGGGGCCCGGCGCGGCACAGCCAGACGGGCGAAATCGTCCACGACCGTGGGATGGAGGCCCCGGTTGTGGGCGGGACACACCGGCCAGTCCCGCCAGTTGTCGCACACGTCGGCCTGGAGACGGCCGGCGACCTCGGCCAGAGCGCCCACTGGGCCAGCTCGAGCTGCTCGTCGAGGTCCACCCGATCAGCATGACCGGCTCTCTGACGATCTGGCGTTGGTTATGGCTGCAGAGCGACCACAAGTCACGCATTGTCAGCGGACGGGGACCGGTGAACGATCTGGCGTTGGTCATGTCTGCAGAGCGACCACGAGTCACGCATTGTCAGCGGACGGGGACTGGCGTCCTGGCGCCGTAATCGGTTGCCAGCACGGGACGGTCAGGGGGCGACGGTGTCCCAGAACTCGCGTTGGGGGGCGCCGGGGTCCTCGAGCACACCCAGGTCGGCGTCGAAGTCGCGTACGGCTCGGCGGTCGAGGTCATAGCGGGGCCAGTCGGCGCCGGGGTCGCCGGTGTGGGCGAAGCTCACCCAGGCGTCCTGGATGGCATCGGCCAGCTCGTGGGGTGGGGCCTCGCCGAGGAAGCCGAGCATCTGCGGGCTGCGGGTGATCCCGAACACGAACGGGAGCTCGAGTGCGTGGCAGGAGCCGAGCATGCCGAAGACGGCGGGGGTGGCCCAGGAGAACTGGTACTCCCACACGTCGGCGCCCTGGGTCAGCAGCGCCTCGCCCAGCTGGACGGCGGGATGGCGGAAGACCATGTCGGTGGCGATCACCGTGAAGGCGTCCTTGGGCTCCAGGCCGGCGGTGACCTCCGCGTAGACGGCCAGTGCCTTGTCGCCGTCGCCGGTGAGGGCGTCCAGGCGGTGGTGGAGGACGTCGGCGTCGACCGGCTCGAAGTCCATCAGCGCGAAGAGGCGCCATTCCTCCCGGGTCGTCCCGGTGATGACCGGGATCCCGGCGGCACTCCCCGCCCGGATGGCGGCCAGGACCGAGGTGGGCAGCGCCTGGCCGTCCTCACAGGGCCGGAACGGCAGGCCGGCGGACATGCCCTGCTCCAGCAGGGGCTCGACGTTGGTCATGGCCGTCGTGACGACCTGGCTCTGGACCTCGAGGATCCGCTCCATGGGCAGGGCCCGCAGCTCGTCGGCCGTGGTGACCCCACAGGCCTCGACGAACGCCCGGCCGGAGCGCTCAGCCTGGGCCGGCGTGGCGTTGGTCTGGGCGGCCCCCGACTGGGCGATGGCCTTGTGGAAGAGCCCCTTGGCGGAGTCCATGGCCAGGAGCGCGGTGACCGACATCGAACCGGCCGACTCGCCGAAGATCGTCACGTTTCCCGGGTCCCCACCGAAGGCGGCGATGTTGTCCCGCACCCACTCGAGGGCCGCGACCTGGTCCAGCAGGCCGCAGTTGGCCGAGCCGGCCAGCTCCTCGTCCAGCCAGCCCAGCTCCATGAAGCCGAAGGCGCCCAACCGGTAGTTGATGGTGACCAGGACGACATCGCCCCGCTCCACGAGCGACACGCCGTCGTACATGGGGCTCGACCCCGATCCCATGAAGAAGGCGCCCCCGTGGATCCACACCATGACCGGCCGCGCCGCGTCGTCCACCGCCGGGGTGAAGACGTTCAGGTGGAGGCACTCCTCCCCCATCGCCTCCGGCTCCATCCCCAGGAACGCCAGCATCATGTCCGGGTTCTGCGCGGCGATCGCCCCGAACCCCGTCGCGTCCCGGACCCCGTCCCAAGGCTCCGCCGCGACGGGCGGTCGCCAGCGCCCATCTCCCGCCGCGGACCCCGCGAACGGGACCCCGGCGAAGCGAAGGCCACTGCCGTGCACAGCACCGCGGACCTGTCCGAGGGTGGTCGAGACCGTCGTCATGGCGCCCAAAGCTACCGGCCCTGCCGAGCCCCACCGATTCGGGCCCCCAGATCGCGGCAAGGGCCCCGGGCGCTCCAGCAAGGGGCCGAAGCTGACTGAAGTCAGAACGCCTGAGCCCTCCCAGCCCGCGGCAAGGGCGCTCCAGCAAGAGGCCGCACCTGACTGAAGTCAGAACGCCTGAGCCCTCCCAGCCCGCGGCAAGGGCGCTCCAGCAAGAGGCCGCACCTGACTGAAGTCAGAACGCCGGAACCTCCCCAGCCCGCGGCAAGGGCCCAGCCGGCAAGGGGCCGCACATCACGACCAGCGGTCCGCCATTTCGCAGACCACCGACGTGCGTCGACAGCGAGACCGTGTCCTCGTCAGGGGTCCGCTGAGAGGCGCGAGTGAGCGCGGCGTGCGGGAGAGTGTGTGCCGCCTCTGGCGGGCCGGGCGCGGGCGGGATGGCCGGCCCGCCAGTGGCGGCACTCCACCGGAATCGAGGGGGCGGGAGGGGCTGAACGAGTCAGTGACCCGTTCGACCTACCTCGACTCCGATGTTGCGGTTACGTTACAACAGTTACGTTGGAGTGACAAGTCAATTCCCCACCCGATCCGGTGATCTGAATTACCCAAGGATGGTGCGGCCGGTCAGGGCCCGGCCGAGCGTCATCTCGTCGGCGTACTCGAGGTCACCGCCGACCGGCAGGCCACTGGCGATCCGGGTGACCTTCACCTCGGTGTCCTTGAGCAGCTTGGCCAGGTACAGCGCCGTGGTCTCGCCCTCGATGTTGGGGTTGGTGCAGAGGATGAGCTCGTCGACGTGCTCCTCGCGCACCCTGGTGAGCAGTTCCCGCACCCGGAGGTTCTCGGGACCGACGCCGTCGATCGGGCTGAGCGCGCCCTGCAGCACGTGGTACCGCCCCCGGTACTGCTCGGTCTTCTCGACGGCCACGACGTCCCGGGGCTCCTCGACGACGCAGAGGACCCCGTCCTCGCGCTGGGGATCGGCGCAGATGCCGCACTCGGCTCCCTCGGAGATGTTGAAGCAGCGCTGGCAGAAGGTGACCCGGTCCTTGGCCTCGGCGATGGCGGTGGCCAGGCGGAGGGCGTCGACCTTCTCCTGCTTGAGCAGGTGGAAGGCGATGCGCTGGGCCGACTTGGGACCGATCCCCGGCAGGCGCCCGAGCTCGTCGATCAGGTCCTGGACCGCGCCCGCGTAGACCGAGCTCACCGCAGATCACCGGTTCTGGTTGCGCGCCCTTGTTCTCCAGAGCACAGGAGCGCAACCAGAACGAATGGGGTCGGCGAGGTCACCCGGCGCCGCCGAGGAGGCCGCCGAGGTCGCCGAGATCCACATCGCCGACCGAGCCCTGGTGCAGCGCCTCGACCTTGGCGGTGGCGTCGCGTAGGGCGGCGAGCACCAGGTCGGCGATCAGCTCGGGGTCGTCGCCCACCGAGGGGTCGACGGTGACCGAGCGGAAGTCCCAGCCGCCGGTGACCTGGATCTTGACCACCCCGCCGCCGCTCTGGCCCTCGACCACTTGGGCCGCGACCTCCGCTTGGGCGTCGAGGATCTGCTGCTGCATGGCCTGGGCCTGACCCAGCAGGGCGCCGAGGTCGAGCCCGCCGAGCCCGCCATCGGCCTCGTCGCCGCCCTCGTCGTCGCCCATCGGCTCCAGATCCGTCATTCGGGGTCCTCCTCGAGCAGCTCCACCTTGCCGAAGATGTCGGTCACCTGGTCCAGGCCCGTCGACGCCGTGCCCGCGTCCTCCAGGTCCTCGACCGGCCCGATGTCGGCCAGCTCGTCGGCCATCTCCGAGCGCGGGGCCGGGGTGGCGCCACCCTCGTCGGCACCGGCCGGCGGGCTGTCGTCGGTGGTCGACGCAGGGGGCTCGGGGACGTCGGAGCCACCGTCCACCACCAGCACCAGCGGAACGGCCCGGCCGAACTCGGCGGCCAGGGCGGCCTCGACGTCGGCCTTGAGGGGCTCGCAGCGGGTCACGTGGGTGGCGTTGGGCAGGGCGAAGGCCGCCGCGTCGTCCCGGTTCTCCAGGAAGCGACCGGCGGCGAACAGCATCTTGACCTTGGGCCGCAGGCCGGTCAGCACGCGGTCGCCCCAGGCGATGGTGAGCTCGTCCCGACTGGGCAGGTCCCCGGCCGGGGTCTCGACCTCCGGCGCCGGTGCCGGCTCGGGCTCGGGTTCCGGCTCCGGCTCCGGGTCGGGGACCAGGGCCACGACAGGCGTGGGCTCGGGCGCCGGTTCCGGCTCGGGTTCCGGCTCCGGGTCGGGGACCGCGGCGATTGTCGGCGGCGCGGGTTCGCCTTCGGGTGGCGCGGGCGCCTCGTCGGGCTCCGGCTTGCGCACGCCGGCCAGGCGGCTACGGGCCTCGGCCGCCGGCGAGCCGCCGGACGCCGGAGCGTCGGCCGCCGGCGAGGGGGCGGCCGGCAGCTCACGGCCGGAGCCGTCGCGGACGGCCTGCTCCAGGCGTTCGATGCGGGCCAGTAGGGCGTCGGTGGAGGTGTCGCTCTCCTGGCGGGTGATGCGGACCAGGGCGACCTCGAGGGGGATCCGCGGGTCCGGGGCCTGGCGCATGTCGATGAGGGCGGTGCCCAGCACCTCGAGGGCCCGGGTGATGGCGGCGGGCCGCAGGCGCTCCGCGTGGTCGGCCGCCGCGGCCCGGTCGGCCTCGGTCAGGTGTGAGAGGTCGACCCGCATGGCGGAGAGGAAGGCGTTGCGCAGCCGGTCGAGCACCTGCTCGCCGACGCCCCGGGGGTCTCGGCCCTGGACGGTGGCATCGGCGAGGGCGGTGAGGGCCCGGGCGGTGTCGACCTCGCAGAGCGCCTCGAGCAGGTCGTCGACCGAGTCATCGTCGCGGGCCACCCCACCCGCGGCCACGATCCGGTCCAGCACCGAGAGGGTGTCGCGGGCCGAGCCGCCGCCCTCCCGCAGGGCCTGGGCGATGCCGGCCTCCTCGACCTGCAGTCCGGCGTCCCCGATGATCCAGCGGACGTGGGCCTCCAGCTCGGCCGCGGGCAGGAGCCGGAAGTCGAGGTGCTGGGTCCGGCTGCGGATGGTGGGCAGGACCTTCTCGGGATCGGTCGTGGCCAGGATGAACACGACGTGGTCCGGCGGCTCCTCCAGCGTCTTCAGGAGGGCGGCGGACGCCCCCTTCGAGAGCATGTGGACCTCGTCCAGGATGTAGAGGCGGGTCCGCCCCGGGCTGGCCAGCGCGGTGCTGGCGATGAGGTCCCGCATGTTGTCGACGCCGGTGTGGGAGGCGGCGTCCAGCTCGGTGACGTCGAAGGAGTTGCCCGCCTCGATCGACTTGCACGGGGGACAGACACCGCAGGGCTCGCCGTCGACCGGGTTCTCGCAGTTGAGGACCTTGGCCAGGATCCGGGCGGTCGAGGTCTTGCCCGTCCCGCGGGGCCCGGAGAAGAGGTAGGCGTGGCCGAGGCGGTCCTCCGCGGCGGCGTTGCGGAGGGCGGCGACGACGTGGTCCTGGCCCACGATCTCGGAGAACTTCTGCGGCCGATACCGCCGGTAGAGCGACTGAAAGGCCATCGCTCGGAGACTACAAGCGCCACGTCAGTGCCGGGTCAGGCCCCACGCTCGGTCCGGGCTTCGCGGTTTCGAAGACACGCTTCGCCTTCGAGAGTGGCGGCCAGGCGATCTGCGGCACCCGGAGGGCTCCGCTGAGAGCTGCTGCCTTCCGGCCCTGACTCGGTTCACGGGCCTCCGTCGCACAGGACCCGACCGCCACACTCCAAGGCGAGCGAACGGCCACGATACCCTGACCGGCCGCACGGACCCCACGGGACCGTGTCCCCAGGAGGGGTGCGAGAGCGGCCGAATCGGCACGCTTGGAAAGCGTGTGTGGGGCAACCCACCGTGGGTTCGAATCCCACCCCCTCCGCTCTCGGGTGGTTGAGGATCACCCGCGCCGCCGGCTCGGTGGCGTCTGGTCCCGGCCCCGGTCGGGTAGCGCGCCCTCGACGACAACGAGGAGCAGCGCCATGAGCACGACCGTCGAACAATCGATCGACGTGAACGTCCCGGTCCGTACCGCGTACGACCAGTGGACCCAGTTCGAGGAGTTCCCCCAGTTCATGGAGGGGGTCGAGTCCGTCGTCCAGCTCGACGACACGCACCTGCGCTGGAAGGCCGAGATCGCCGGGGTGGAGCGCGAGTGGGAGGCCGAGATCTCCGAGCAGGCCCCCGACCAGCGGGTCGCCTGGCACTCCACCGAGGGGGCCACCCACGCGGGCGCCGTGACCTTCCACCGGCTGGATGACACCACGACCCGGGTCATGCTCCAGATGGACTTCGAGCCCGAGGGGATCGTCGAGCAGGCCGGCGACAAGCTCGGCTTCGTGAAGCGCCGGGCCGTCGGCGACCTCGAGCGGTTCAAGTGCTTCATCGAGGACCGAGGCGCCGAGACCGGCGCTTGGCGGGGCGAGGTCTCGCCCCCGAACTGAGTCGATCGACCGCCGACCCTTTCAGCCCGCCTTCGCCGCGGCCAGCCGCCGGAGCGGGGGAAGGGTCGGCGGCGGGTTCTTGCGGGGCGGAAGGGCGTCGAGGACCTCGTGGGAGGCGGCAGTGATCTTCTTCACCGCCGTCTCGAAGGCCGCTTCGGTGGCCGCGGAGGTCTTCTGCACGCCACTGATCTTGCGGACGTACTGCCGGGCGGCGGCCTCGATCTCCTCGTCGGTGGCCATGGGCTCCAGGCCCCTGAGCGTGGTGATGTTGCGGCACATGGCCGCGACGCTACCGACTAGCCGGCGTGGGCGCCTTCGGGGTGGCTGCGCCGGTGCTTGTTCTCGTACAGCCGGTGGTCGGCGAGGCCCATGACGGCGTCGATCTCGGCGCCGTTCCACAGCACGGCGGAGCCGACCGACACGCTCAGGTCGCCCGGCATCGCGGCCACGAGGTCGACCAGGTAGTGGGCCAGGTGCCGGGATTCCTCGGGCCCGGTGTCGGGGCAGAGGACGGCGAACTCGTCGCCGCCGACCCGGGCCAGCAGGTCTGCCTCGCGTATCCGCTTCGCCAGACAACCCGCCACCTCCTGCAGGACCTCGTCCCCCCGGCGGTGGCCGAACTCGTCGTTGATGTGCTTGAAGCGGTCGATGTCGAGCAGGAGGACCGAGAGCGGTCGTCCCGTGCGCTCGGCCTCGGCCGAGGCCCGGATCAAGGCCTCGTCCCACGCCCGCCGGTTGGCCACACCGGTCAGGGAATCCTCCCGGCTCAGCCTTTCGAGCTCGCCCACCAGGACCAGGGTCCGTTCCTGCTCCCTCTCCAGGGCGAGACGCGGACGCCAGCTCGTTCCGCTCGAGCCGCATCCGGTAGTAGCGACCGACGGCAGCGAGGATCGACGCCGTGCCCAGGTAGAAGGCGATCGTGGCCACCTCGACCTCATTCGCCGTCTCGGGCTGGAGGCCGAAGGACACCAGCATGGCCACCCAAGAGGACGCGACGAGGGCGACGGTGATCCACAGGCGGCCGACCAGGAGGAAGGCGCAGCCGTAGATCACCAGGGAGAAGCCGAGCAGGTAGCCCTCGAAGCCCTGGTCCACCTGGGGCAGCAGCCAGGCGACGGCCACCTGCGGGAGGACGCAGATGACGACGACCAGCGGCTCGGCGTAGCAGGTTCCCGAAGGGGCGCTTCAGCAGCAGCAACCAGCCGAGCAGGACCGGCAACAGGACCGCGATGCGCAGGACGAAGAACCGGTCGGCCAGGTCGGGCACGACGATCCGGTCATAGACGCTCCACAGGGGCATGGCGATCAGGATCATCACGCCGCCGGCCAGGCCCGTCGTGCGCGTCGCGGCCCGCATCTCCACGGCGTGAGCCGCCCGGACGTCGCTCGGGCTGAGCGACTCCGCAGGCGCGAGGAAACCTGTCACTGGTGTTCCCGTCGTCCTCTCGTCGGGCGGGCTGTAGCGCTCCCCGACAGATAGGGCCGGATGGCCCATAGGACTCGTCGGGGGCGACCTTCCCCCGGCCGGTGGCGTCGCTACCCTGCCCGCCGTGAGCCACCCCCGCCTCCGCGCGACCGCCGCCGTGCTCGGCGTCCTCCTGCTCGCCGGCTGTGCCGGGGGCGAGCGCCCGGAGATGGGGGACGCGCCCACCGAGGAGCAGGGCGAGCTGACCATCCGGCACCTGGACCCCGAGCTCACCTACGTCGCCCGGTCCGACACCCCGGTCGACGTCTACGCCGAGCCCGCCGCCGCCGAGCCCCGGGAAGCTGTCGCCCCGCCGACGGCCGAGACGCCGACCGGCGGCCTGGCCATCGACGGCTTCATCATCCAGGCCCCCTACGAGGCCCGGCCCGGGTTCCACGAGATCGCCTTGGCCGACGGCACGACCGGCTGGGTGCGGGCCGACGAGGTCCAGGTCGAGCAGGTGAACGTCGTGGCCATGGGCAACGACACCGAGGTCGACCCGAGCGGTGGGGGCGGCGGGACCGTCGACGTCTTCGCCGAGCCGGACGCACCCCAGCCGGTCACGACCATCGAGAACCCGAAGTCCGCCGAGGGCCTCAACGTCGGCCCCGTCGTCTTCCTGGCCAACGGCCCCGTCGACCCCGACGCCGACTGGGTCAACGTGCTGCTCCCGGTCCGTCCGAACGGGAGCGACGGCTGGGTGCGCCGCTCCGACGTGACCCTCACCGCCAACCGGTTCCACATCGAGGTCCGTCTCGGCGCCCACCAGATCCGCGTGTTCGACGGCGACGAGCGGGTCATGGAGGCGCCCATCGGCGTGGGGACCACCAACACGCCTACGCCCGGCGGCGCGTTCTACATCCGGTCCCTGATCGCGTCCACCGACCCCGCCTACGGCACCTACGCCTTCGGCCTGTCGGGGTTCTCGGAGGTCCATGAGACGTTCAACGGCGGCCCCGGCGACATCGGGATCCACGGCACCAGCGACCCGAGCACCATCGGCACCGACGTCAGCAACGGGTGCATCCGCCTCGAGGACGGCAACGTGGTCCGCCTCGCCGGCCTGCTGCCCGAGGCCTCCGGGCCCCAGTCGGACTCGCCCGCGGTCACCACCGGCCTGGGCGTGCCCGTCCAGGTCATCGCCTAGGCGGCGGCCATGGACCTGGACACGCGCGATGGGCCTGGCCCTCGAGGAGGCCGCGGCCGCCGTGGTCCACGGCGACGTGCCCATCGGCGCCGTGGCCCTGGTCGACGGCGAGGTCGTGGCCCGCCGCCACAACGAGCGGGAGCTGACCGGCGACCCGACCGCCCACGCCGAGATGCTCTGCCTGCGGGACGCCGCGGCGGCGAAGGGCCACTGGCGCCTCCACGGCGTCACGCTGGTCGTGACCCTGGAGCCCTGCCCGATGTGCGCCGGGGCCCTCTGGGCGGCCCGGATCGACCACCTCGTCTACGGCGCCCCGGACCCCAAGGCCGGCGCCACCGGCTCGCTCTACAACCTCTGCGCCGACCCCCGCCTCAACCACGAGGTGCAGGTGACCCACGGGATCCGGGCCGCGGAATCGGCCGCCCTCCTGCAGGGTTTCTTCGCCGAGCGCCGGTAGCTCACCGCTACCCTCGCCGGCGGAGGGTTGCCAGAGCGGACGAATGGGGCGGCCTCGAAAGCCGTTGTGGCCTCCGGGTCACCGAGGGTTCGAATCCCTCACCCTCCGCCACCCGTTCAGCGCTGCTCGACGAGGTCGGACAGGTGCTGCAGCGACTTGTCGAAGTGGTCCCGCGGGAACGGCGGGAACGCGAGGTACTCGCGCACGTCGGGCCCGACCGCTGACCAGTCATAGGTCAGCGTCACCGTCGTCCGCGACGGGCCCGTCGCCTCGAGGTCGTAGCGCCAGGTCCAGCCGCCGAAGCTGAGCTCACCGGTCTCGGGCGACTCGGTGCCGGGCTTCCAGGCGATCGCCCGCGGCTCGTCGAACACCTCGACCAGGTTGGCGATCTCGTAGTCCCCGTCCGGGTGGTCCTCGTGGTACATCGCCATCCGGAACACCTGGCCGACGGCGGTGATGCGATCCCCCTGCAGGGACGCCCGCACCCGGCCGGTGCCGTCGACGTCGGCGTGGGTCGACGGGTCGGCCAGCACCGCGAACACCACCTCCGGGGCGGCCTCGATCGTCGTGGACGCGGTGACCCGGTCGGTTCCCACACCCCTCAGACTGCCCGCTCGCCCCGACGCCAGCCCGTTCCGGGTACCCGGGTTCGTGATGCATCACGAATACGAGTACCCAGAACGGGGGCGGCGGGTCAGCGGAGGTCGAAGCGGTCGAGGTTCGTGGCCTGGCGCCCAGTCGGCCGGGTCGGTCACGAGGTCGAGCCGCCGGAACGTCGGCGCCGGCTCGTCGATGCTGGCGAGGGACGCGCTGCGGAGCGGTCACCGACCTACCCAGTCCAGCGCCTGCTCCGCGACTGCGGCCAAGGGTTACCTCAACGTTCGGCGGATCGATGAGGTCGGCGACTTGGTGGATCGCCTCGGCACGGGGGGACGAGGACCGCCAGACGATCCCGATCGTGCGGCTGGGGCGGGGCCTGGCGAACTGGGCAACGGCGACCGGGGTGTCGCCCTTCACCTCGACGGGGACCGCCGAGGCCGGCAGCAGGGTGACGCCGAGGCCGGCGGCAACCATCTGCACCACCGTGCCGAGGCTGGTGCCCTGGATCTCGGTGCCGCCGCCCCGGCCGGCCAGGTTGCAGACGTCCAGCGCCTGGTCCCGCAGGCAGTGGCCCTCCTCCAGCAGCACCAGCGGCTCGGTGGCGAGGTCCTCGGGGCCGCACGAGCCCCGCTGGACCAGGCGGTGGCCCTCGGGCGCGGCCAGCACGAAGGCCTCGGTGTAGAGCTCTCGCGCCTCCAGTCCGGGACGGTCGACCGGCAGCGCCAGGATCCCGGCGTCGATGCGGCCATCGGCCAACTGGCCCAGCAGGCGGTCGGTCTGCTCCTCGTGGAGGTGCAGCTCGATGCCGGGCAGCTCCCGCCGCAGCCGGCTCACGAGGCCCGGCACCAGGTAGGGGGCCACGGTCGGGATCACGCCGAGGTGCAGCGGTCCGACACCCGGCTCGGCGAGACGCTCGGCGGCCGCGACCAGGTCGTCGACCTCGGTCAGTACGCGCCTCGCCCGGGCGACGAGGTCCTCGCCCGCCGGGGTCAGGAGCACGCCCCGAGTGGTGCGCTCGAAGAGCGTGACGCCGAGCCGTCCCTCCAGCTCGCGGACCTGGGCGCTGAGCGAGGGCTGGCTGACGTGGGTGGCCGTCGCGGCCCGGCCGAAGTGCCGCTCGTCGGCCACGGCCACGGCATAGCGAAGCTGTTGAACCGTCGGCGTGCCCATAGGTCAAGCCTATTGACCAGAGAGCGGACTTGTCCTGGCCCGGGGCTGAGGTCCGGGCGAGACTCACCACACGCCACCAACCCGAGGGGACCGAAGCCGTGAGCACCGACGACACCGCCAGCAACAGCGAGAGCGAGAACCCCGCCCTCGACGCACCGACGCCGACGGGGCACCGTCCCCGCAGCAACCAGGACTGGTGGCCGAACCAGCTCGACCTCAGCGTGCTGCACCAGCACTCCGAGAAGGGCAACCCGCTGGGCGAGGGCTTCGACTACCGCACGGAGTTCGAGCAGCTCGACCTCGACGCCCTCCGCGCCGACCTCGTCGAGGTGCTCCGCACCTCCCAGGAGTGGTGGCCGGCCGACTACGGGCACTACGGCCCGCTGATGATCCGCCTGACCTGGCACCAGGCCGGCACCTACCGCACCGTCGACGGGCGCGGCGGTGGTGGTGACGGCGGCCAGCGCTTCGCCCCCCTCAACAGCTGGCCCGACAACGGCAACCTCGACAAGGCCCGCCGGCTCCTGTGGCCGATCAAGCAGAAGTACGGCCAGAAGATCTCGTGGGCCGACCTGCTCGTGCTCGCCGGCAACGTCGCCCTCGAGGACATGGGCTTCGAGACGTTCGGCTTCGCCTTCGGCCGCGAGGACATCTGGGAGCCCGAGGAGGTCTTCTGGGGGCCCGAGGACACGTGGCTCGGCGACGAGCGCTACGCCGGCGAGACGCCGCTCGACCTCGAGGGCTCGCCGTTCGGCGCCGTCACGATGGGCCTCATCTATGTGAACCCGGAGGGTCCCCGCGGGAGTGGCGACATCGACGCCGCCGCCCACGACATCCGGCTGACGTTCGGCCTGATGGCGATGGACGACGAGGAGACCGTCGCCCTCATCGCCGGGGGCCACACCTTCGGCAAGATGCACGGCGCCGGCGACCCCGACCTGGTGGGCGACGAGCCCGAGGGTTGCCCGGTCCACGCCATGGGCATCGGGTGGAAGAACGAGTTCGGCACCGGCAAGGGCGCGGACACGATCACCAGCGGCCTCGAGGGCGCCTGGACGCCGACGCCCACCCAGTGGGACAACAGCTTCTGGGACACCCTGTTCGCCTACGAGTGGGAGCTCACCCAGAGCCCGGCCGGCGCCAAGCAGTGGCGGCCCAAGGACGACGGAGGCGCCGGCAGCGTCCCCGACGCCCACCGGCCCGACGTGTCGCACCAGCCGACGATGGCCACGACCGACTTGGCGCTGCTCGCCGACCCCGAGTACCGCAAGATCTCCGAGCGGTTCCGGGACGACCCCGCGGCCTTCGCCGACGCCTTCGGGCGGGCCTGGTACAAGCTGCTCCACCGCGACATGGGCCCGGTGACCCGGATGCTGGGGCCGTGGGTCCCCGAGCCCCAGCTGTGGCAGGACCCGGTGCCCGAGGTCGACCACGAGCTGATCGGTGACGCCGAGATCGCAGCGCTGAAGGCCAAGGTCCTCGACTCGGGCCTCTCGGTCCAGCAGCTGGTCTCGACGGCGTGGGCCGCGGCTGCGAGCTACCGCGACACCGACAAGCGGGGCGGCGCCAACGGCGCCCGCCTGCGCCTGGCGCCGCAGAAGGACTGGGAGGTGAACGCCGGCACCGCCGAGGTCGTCAGCAAGCTGGAGGAGATCCAGGCCGACTTCAACGCCGGTGGCAACACCGTCTCGCTGGCCGACCTCATCGTGCTGGCCGGCGGCGCCGCAGTGGAGAAGGCCGCCGCCGACGGTGGGTTCGAGGTCACGGTGCCCTTCTCCCCCGGCCGCACCGACGCCACGCAGGAGATGACCGACGCCGAGGCGATGGCCGTGCTCGAGCCGGAGGGCGACGGGTTCCGCAACTACATCCGGGCCGGCGACAAGCTGCCGCCCGAGCAGCGGCTTCTCGATCGAGCGAACCTGCTCGCGCTGACCGCGCCGGAGATGACCGTCCTCGTCGGCGGCCTCCGCGCCCTCGGTGCCAACCACGCCGGCACGACGCACGGTGTCCTCACCGATCGGCCCGGCGTGCTCACCAACGACTTCTTCGTCAACCTGCTCGAGCCCGGTGTCGAGTGGCAGACGTCGACGTCGAGCGAGCACGTCTACGAGTCGGGTGGCCGCACCGCGACCGCAGCAGACCTCGTCTTCGGCTCCAACTCGCAGCTGCGGGCCCTGGCCGAGGTGTACGCCTCGTCCGACGCCGAGGAGAAGTTCGTCAAGGACTTCGTCGCCGCCTGGACCAAGGTCATGGAGCTCGATCGCTTCGACCTGAAGTAGCACGGCACGACCCCCTCGGCCGGGCGTAGAACCGGCGCCACCAACGGGCGGGGCACGGTCGTCCGGCCTGACCCGACCCGTTCTGGCAGAGCAATGCCGCGCTGGGCCGCGGCATCGCTCTGCCGGAACGGGATGGGCGGGGGATACTGGCGGGATGGCCCATGACCTGATCATCCGCGGTGGCGCGGTCCTCGACGGCTCGGGAGCGGAGGCCGTCCGCGCCGACGTGGCCGTCGACGGTGACCGCATCACGGCCATCGGTGACCTCACCCGGACCGAGTCCGACCGCGAGATCGACGCCGCCGGCCTCACCGTCTCCCCCGGCTTCGTCGACCTCCACACCCACTTCGACGCCCAGATCGGATGGGACCCCTTCATGACCTCGAGCTCGTGGCACGGCGTGACCACGGCCCTGGTCGGCAACTGCGGGATGTCGTTCGCCCCCGTGGACCCCGGCAGCGAGGCCTACCTGGCCGAGATGATGGAGAGCGTCGAGGACATCCCCCGCGACGCCATCCTCGGAGGGATCCCCTGGGACTGGACGACCCACCCCCAGTACCTCGACTCGATCCAGCAGCTGTCGCCGGCTCTCAACGTGGTCGGCCTCGTCGGCCACTGCGCCGTCCGCTACCAGGTCATGGGCGAGCGGTCACTCGACGAGGGCGAGGAGCCCACGCCCGACGAGCTGGCCCGGATGCGGGAGATCGTGGCCGAGTCCATCGCCGGCGGGGCGGTGGGCTACTCGACCTCGCGCATCCTGGTGCACCGGGTGCCCGACGGTCGGGCCGTGCCCGGGACCTACGCCACCAACGACGAGCACCTGGCGCTGGCGGACGGCATGAACGACGCCGGGGGCGGCGTCTTCCAGGCCGTGCTCGACTTCGAGACCCGGGCCGGCAACGAGTTCCAACTGGTGCGGGCCATGGCCGAACGGGCCGGTGACGTGCTCTTCACCGTCGGCCCGGGCAACGACGAGTCCGGCGGGCTCGGGGTGGTCGACCTCTGGGACGGTTTCCTCACCGACACCCGGGCCGAGGCCGGCCGGGTGACGGGCTACACGATGTCCCGTCCCTCCGGGAGCCTGATGGGCCTCGCCCAGGTCCCGCCGGTCAAGGGCGCGACGCTGGCGCGAGGTGATGACCCTGCCCACCCTCGAGGAGCGATTGGCCGCGCTGCGCGACGACGCCACCCGGGCCGCGCTGGTCGAGGAGGGCCGCCGCAAGGGCCTCATCTACGACCCGCGCCACATCCACCCCCTCGGCCAGGGCGAGCACCCCGAGTACGACGTCGAGGGCGGGACCTCGGTCGCCGACCTCGCCGCCGCCGCCGGGGTCGACCCCGTCGAGCTGGTCATCGACCGCTTGTTGGAGAGCGAGGGCCGGGAGCTGTTCAACCTCTGGTTCTTCCACCGCAACCGGGCCGCCATCGGCCCCCTGCTGGCCCTCGACGGGGTGTACCCGGGGGCGGGCGACGCCGGCGCCCACGCCGGTCAGATCTGTGACGCGGACGTCGCCACCCACTTCCTGGCCTACTGGTCCCGCGACCGGGGGCTGCTCCCGCTGGCCGAAGCCGTCCACCGCCTGACCGGGAAGGCGGCCGCCACCATCGGCCTGGTGGATCGGGGCACCCTGGCGGTCGGGGCCTACGCAGATGTGAACGTCTTCGACCCCGACGGCCTGCGGTTCGGCTACCCCACCTACGTCAACGACTTCCCCGGCGGGGCGGGCCGCCTCTGCGTCCGGGCCGAGGGCTACGCCGCCACCATCGTCAACGGGGAGATCGTGACCGAACAGGGTGAGCACACGGGCGCCCGCCCCGGCCGCGTCCTCCGCGAGTTCCGCCGGGGCGCCTGACCCGTTCTGGGCCCCGCCACCCGTTGCCCACAACAGAGGAGAGGGCCCAGAAGGAGGAGGGGTACCGTCCAAGGCGTGCGGGTCGGTGTGGTCATCCTCCCGGAGCACCCGTGGCCCCGGGCCAAGGAGCTCTGGCAACGGGCCGAGGCCCTGGGCTTCGACCACGCCTGGACCTACGACCACCTGAGCTGGCGCTCGCTGCGGGACGACCCATGGCACGGCGCAGTGCCGACCCTCGCGGCCGCCGCGGTGGTGACCGAGCGCATGCGCCTGGGGACGCTGGTGGCCTCGCCCAACTTCCGGCACCCCGTCCCGACGGCCCGCGAGCTGATCACCTTGGACGACCTCTCGGCCGGGCGCGTCACGTTCGGCATCGGCGCCGGCGGTGTCGGCTGGGACGCCACGACGCTGGGCCGGGTCCCCTGGGACGCCAAGGAGCGGGCCGACCGCTTCGAGGAGTTCGTGGTGCTCTCCGATCTGCTCCTGCGCCAGCCGGTCACCACCTACGAGGGCCGCTACTACTCCGCCTTCGAGGCTCGCTCCGCGCCCGGCTGCGTCCAAGGCCCGCGCCTCCCGTTCGTGATCGCCGCCGGCGGCCCCCGCGGCATGCGCATCGCCGCCGAGCACGGCCAGGCGTGGGTCACCGTCGGCACCCGGGACCGCGAGGACGGTGCCGCGCCCGTCGAGGAGGGCGTGGCCACTGTCGCCGCCCAACTCGACGCCCTGGACGAGGCCTGCGCCGAGGCCGGTCGGGACCCTGCCACGCTCGACCGCATGGTCCTCACCGGCCTCAACCTCGACAGCGGCGCCGGGTCGGCCGACCAGTTCGAGGACACCCTCGGCCGCTACGAGGCCCTCGGCGTCACCGACTACGTCGTCCACTGGCCCCGCGCCACTCCGCCCTACCAGGGCGACGAAGCCGCCTTCGAGGCCGTCTTCTCCTCCCGTCTCTGACCGATCGGACCGGGGTGGCTCAACCCACCGCCGCCGCTGAGCCTCGTACTGGCGGTCGGTTCCGTTGCCCTGGCGACGGGATCAGCCGCCAGAAGCGGCGAGGAGGGCGACGAGCGCGTCGGCGGCGGGGGTGGGGGCGCGATCGGCGCGCTGGACGGCGGCCAGGGTCCTCGTGGTGAGGACCGCCCGCACTGCCCGGACCAACGGGTCCGGGCCCCGCTCGGCCTGGATGACGGGCAGGACGGTCCAGCCGACGCCGAGGCGGACCATCTCGGCCAGGACCTCGGGCTGGTGCGACTCGGCCACGACGTCGAACGGCGCGCCCCGCTCCCGCAGGGCGTCGGCCACGATGGCTCGGGTCCGGGAGCCGGCGGGGAAGGTGACCCACGGGCCCCAGCCCGCGGGCGGTCCCGGCCGGACCCCTTCGGGGGCGTAGACGGCCAGGGGCTCGTCCCGAAGCGGTCGGACGGCGAGGCCGGGGTCCGGCGCCGGGGCCACACAGACGGCCAGGTCCAGCGCGCCCCGGGTCAGCAGGTCGAGCACCTCGCCCGACGGGGCCACCGTGAGCCGCAGCTCGACGTCGGGCCGTTCCCGACGGAAGGCCCGGAGAGGCTCGGAGAAGTGGTCGACGGCGGCCACGTCGATCGAGGCCGACCCGCAACGGCCCGGCCCGGCCGGAGCGACGGCCCTCCACCCAGCGGGCCAGGTCCTCGGTGTCGGCCAACACCCGCTCCGCGTAGCGCACGACCTGCTCGGCGGCGGGCGCCAGCACCCGACCCCGGCCGGCCGCCTCGAACAGCGGCACCCCGACGCGGCGCTCCAGCTCGGCCAGGCCCTGGGAGAGGGCCGAGGGCGAGACGCCCACGGCGTCGGCGGCCCGGGCGAAGGTGGGCTCCCGGGAGGCGGCCACCAGGTACTCCAGTTGCTGGACCGTGAGGTTGGGCAGGACCGGACCGTTCACGCCCCGACCCTAACCCTTCAGTCTTTCTTCATCAGCACTCCAGATCATCCATGATCGCTTAGGGTCAGCCCATGACCGCCACGCCTCCGTCCCCGACCGTTGCGCCCGCCGAGGGCAAGCTCGGCATCCTCTGCGTCGGCCTCGGCGCCGTCACCACCACCCTCATCGCCGGCGTCGAGCTGGCCAAGCGGGGCGAGGCCGACCCCGTCGGCTCCCTCACCCAGATGGGGACCATCCGCATCGGCAAGCGCACCGACGGCACCGTCCCCCGCATCCAGGACTTCGTGCCGCTGGCCTCCCTCGATCAGATCGTGTTCGGGGCCTGGGACCCGTACCCCGACGACGCCTACGCCGCGGCCATGCGGGCCGGCGTGCTGGATGCCGGTCGTCACCTCGAGGGCATCTCGGACGCCCTGCGGGCCATCCGCCCGATGCCGGCGGCCTTCGACCCGAACTACGTGAAGCGCCTCGAGGGCACCAACATCATGGCCGACACCTCGAAGCGGGCGATGCTCGACCAGATCCGGGCCGACATCCAGGCGTTCAAGGACGAGCACCTGGTCGAGCGGATGGTCATGATCTGGTGCGGGTCCACGGAGATCTTCATCGAGCAGGGCGCCGCCCACGCCGACCTCGACGCCTTCGAGGCGGCGATCGACGCCGAGGACCCGACCATCGCCCCGTCGATGCTCTACGCCTACGCCGCCCTGCAGGAAGGCGTCCCCTTCGCCAACGGCGCCCCCAACCTGGCCGTGGACACCCCCGCCCTGCGCACCTACGCCGAGCAGAACGGCATCCCGATCTCGGGCAAGGACTTCAAGACGGGCCAGACCCTGATCAAGACCGTCCTGGCCCCCATGCTCAAGGCCCGCATGCTCGGCCTCAACGGCTGGTTCTCGACCAACATCCTGGGCAACCGGGACGGCGAGGTCCTCGACGACCCGGAGAACTTCAAGACCAAGGAGGTGTCGAAGCTGGGGGTCCTGGAGGACGTGCTGGAGCCCTCGCGCTTCCCCGAGCTCTACGGCGACGCCTACCACAAGGTCCGGATCAACTACTACCCCCCGCGCGGCGACAACAAGGAGGGGTGGGACAACATCGACCTGTTCGGCTGGCTCGGCTACGAGATGCAGCTCAAGGTCGACTTCCTCTGCCGGGACTCGATCCTGGCCGCCCCCCTCGCCCTGGACCTCTGCCTGTTCATGGACCTGGCCCAGCGGGCCGGCATGGGCGGCATCCAGGAGTGGCTCAGCTTCTACTACAAGTCACCGCAGGTGGCGCCGGGCCTCTATCCCGAGCACGACCTGTTCATCCAGCTGACGAAGCTCAAGAACACGCTGCGTTGGATGATGGACGAGCCCGTCATCACCCACCTCGGCCAGGACTACGACGAAGAAGACCTCGGGTAGCGGGCCGGATCGGGCCTGCGGGGGCGTGGCGGGCCGCCCGTAGCCTCCGGGGCATGCGGATGGGACCTCACATGGCCCTCGGGTCGGACCCGTCGGCCATCGCCGGCGCCCGGGTGCAGAAGGGCCTGGTGAGGCGGGTCTGGCGCTTCGCCCGCTCCTACCGGCTCATGCTGGCCGGGTTCCTGGCCACCATCGTCCTCGCCGCCCTCATCAACCTGGTGCCGCCCCTGCTGATCCGCCAGATCATCGACCACGCCCTCCCCGACGAGGACCGGGGCGCCGTGGCCCTGCTGGCCGGCCTGATGGTGGCCGTGGCCGTGGCCGAGGCCTTCCTCTCCATCTTCGAGCGGCTCTGGTCCTCCAAGATCGGCGAGGGCCTGATCTACGACCTCCGCGTGGCCCTGTTCGACCATGTGCAGCGGATGCCCCTCGGCTTCTTCACCCGCACCCAGACCGGGGCCTTGGTCAGCCGCATGAACAACGACGTGATCGGCGCCCAGCGGGCGATCACCGGCACGCTGGGCGCGGTGGTCTCCAACGTCATCGTGGTGGCCACCACGATCGTGGCCATGCTCTACCTCGAGTGGCGATTGACCCTCCTGTCCCTCGTGGTGCTCCCCGTGTTCGTGATCCCGGCCAAGCGGGTCGGGCGCCGGCTCCAGGACCTGACCCGGGAGCAGATGGACCTGAACGCGTCCATGAACACCACGATGACCGAGCGCTTCGGGGTGGCTGGGGCCATGCTCGTCAAGCTCTTCGGTCGCCAGGACCAGGAGGTCGACGAGTTCGGCAACCGGGCCGGTCGGGTCCGGGACATCGGGGTCAAGACCGCCCTCTACAGCCGCACGTTCTTCATCGCCCTCGGCCTCGTGGCCGCCATCGGCACCGCCCTCATCTACTGGGTGGGCGGTGAGCTGGTCATCTCGGGGGCGCTCACCATCGGCACCCTGGTCGCCCTCGGCACCTACGTCACCCGGATCTACACGCCCCTGACCAGCCTGACCAACGCCCGGGTCGACCTGATGACGGCCTTCGTCTCCTTCGACCGCGTCTTCGAGGTGCTCGACACCCCGAACCCGATCAAGGACCGCCCCGGGGCCGTCGACCTGGTCGACCCGGCGGGATCCATCGAGCTGGACGAGGTCTGGTTCACCTACCCGACCGGCAGCGAGGCCCAGGTGGCCTCCCTCGAGACCCCCGGGGCGCTGCCCGAGAACGCCGACGGGTCACCCGTGCTGAAGGGCCTCACCGCCACGATGGAGGCGGGCTCGATGACCGCGCTGGTCGGGCCGTCGGGCTCGGGCAAGTCCACGCTGTCCTCCCTGATCCCCCGGCTCTACGAGGTCACCAACGGGGCGGTGCGCATCGACGGCCAGGACGTCCGGGACCTGACCCAGCACTCCCTGCGCCTGGCCATCGGCGTGGTGACCCAGGACCCGCACCTGTTCCACGAGACCGTGCGGTCCAACCTGCGCTATGCCCGCCCCGACGCCACCGACGCCGAGCTGGAGGAGGCGTGCCGGGCGGCCCGGATCTGGGACGTGATCACCGCCCTGCCCAACGGCCTCGACACGTTGGTCGGCGAGCGGGGCTACCGCCTGTCCGGGGGCGAGAAGCAGCGCCTGGCCATCGCCCGCATGCTGCTCAAGGACCCCTGCATCGTCATCCTCGACGAGGCCACGAGCCATCTGGACTCCGAGAACGAGGCCGCCGTCCAGGCCGCGCTCGACGAGGCGCTGCGGGGCCGGACGTCGGTCGTCATCGCCCACCGCCTCTCGACCATCGTGGCCGCCGACCAGATCCTGGTGCTGGACGAGGGCCAGTTCGTCGAGCGCGGCACCCACGTCAGCCTCCTGGCCAAGGGCGGCCTCTACGCCGACCTCTACCGGACCCTGGTCCGGGGCGAGGCCGAGGACGTCGGGCTGCCCGCGTCCTGACGCTTGCTCGTGTCCCGGCGCGTTCAGGTTCGTTCAGGCGGCGCTCAGAGAGCTTTTCGTAGGTTTCCCGCATGGACATCACCAGGAAGACCAAGATCCTGATCGCCGGTCTGGCGGTGGCCGGGCTGGCGGTCGCCGGCGTGAGCGTCGCCGCCGCGGGCGGTGGCGACGACAGCGAGGACCCGATCCCCGCCGCCGATCTCGACCGGGCCTCCGCGGCCGCCCTCGAGGCAACCGGCGGGGGCGAGGTCACCGAGACCGAGGTGGGCGACGAGGAGTCCTACTACGAGGTCGAGGTCACCCTCGCCGACGGCTCCCAGGTCGACGTCCAGCTCGACCAGTCGTTCGAGGTCGTGAGCCAGGAGAACGACGGCACCGACGACGACGGCGATGCCGGGGACGACGACTGAGCCTTTCGCCTTCCGGGTCAGAGCTGCTCTCGGAGCCAGGCGATGTCGTCCTTGCGGCCGTCCTCGCCGGTCTCGCAGATGACCGGGGCGCCGGCCACCTTCACCGTCTCGACGAGGGCCTGGGGGTCACAGTTGCCCTGACCCAGGTGCTCGTGTCGGTCCCGCCCCGAGCCGTGGCCGTCCTTGGAGTCGTTGCAGTGGACCAGGTCGATGCGGCCGGTGATGGCCAGGATGCGCTCGGCGGCGGAGATGAGCTCCTCGCCCGCGGCGTGGGCGTGGCAGGTGTCGAGGCAGAAGCCGATGCCGCTGTCGCCGATGTGGTCCCAGAGCCCGGCGATGGTGTCGAAGTGGCGGGCCATGGCGTGGTCACCACCGGCGGTGTTCTCCAACAGGACCGGCACCTTCATGTCCAGGGCGTCCATGGCCTTGACCCAGCGCAGGAAGCCCTCCGCCTCCGAGTCGTCGGCGGTGACGTGGCCGCCGTGGACGATGACGCCCGCGGCGCCGATCTCCGCGGCGCCGTCGACGGTCTGCTGGAGGATCTTGCGGGAGGGGATGCGGATCCGGTTGTTCGCCGACGCCACGTTCACGATGTAGGGGGCGTGGACGTAGATCGTGGTGTCCGAGGCCTTCAGCGCCTCGGCGTCCTCCCGGGGCGGGGGCTTCTTCCACCCCTGGGGGTCACCGAGGAAGATCTGGACGCAGTCCGCGCCCTCCGCCACCGCGGTCCCCAGCGGGTCGTCCGGTCCGACATGGCCTCCGATCAGCATGGCTCGACCCTACCGATCCCCTCGTCCGCCGACAGGTGGCTCGTGGGACACCGCCGTCGCTCAGGCGGGGCGACGCCCGGCGAGGAGGGCCAGCTCGCGCCACTTCCAGTGGCAGTCGACGTCGGTGAAGCCGGCGACCCGCAGCCACTGGAGCTGGTCCTCGACCGGGGCCAGGAGGTTGGACGGGTCGTCGTCGGCGGGATCGACGTCGAGGGTGGCCAGGAAGGCGACGTGCAGGGCCTCAGTCGGGCTGGCCACGTGCTCCAGGTTCAGGAAGGCGCCGCCCGGGGCCAGGCGGTCGAAGCACTCCTGGTAGAGCGTCTGCTTGCGGTCGTCGGGGACGTGGTGGATGGCGAAGCTCGACACGATGACGTCGTAACGGTCATCGCCGGGGAGCGGCTCGTCCAGGTCGTGCTCGGCGATCTCGACCCGGTCGTCACCGGCGAACCGCTCACCGGCCCGCGCCAGCATCTCGACGTTGAGGTCCAGGCCGACCCCCGTCGAGCCCGGGCACGCCGTGAGGACGAGGTCGAGCAGGCGACCGTCCCCCGTGCCGAGGTCCAGGACCCGCCCGACCCGCTCGGGCAAATGGGCGACGAGCTCGGCCGCGCCCTCCGCCCGGTGCGGGATGCCGTCGGCCTTGGCCAGGTAGGCCAGCGCGTGGTCGACATCGGGCCATCGGTTCTCCGGCGCAGCCATCCCCGAGTCTCACCCACGACCCACCGTTCTGGTCACGAAATATGCCGCGTGGAGCAACACATCTCGTCCAGAACGTGTCGCGGTGCGGTCAGGTGAGGGTGGCGGTGCCGGACTCGGGGTCGCCGACGAGGGTGTGGCCGGCGCCCCGGAGGGTGGTGGGGATGTCGGCCTGGAGGAGGTCGGGGCAGCTCGGGGGGTCGCCGGCGGCAGCGGCGGCGTCGACCTCGCGGCCCAGCGCGAGGACCTCGTCGAGGAGGGCCCGCTCGTCGGCGCCGAGCAGGGCGAGGTCGTCGGACACCAGAGCCATCCCGCCGGACACGCCGACGGCCAGCGCCCAGGCCCGGACCTGCTCGGGCGCGAGGTGGGTCTCGCTGGTGCGCAGCATCAGGCAGTCCGGGTCGTTGAGCCAGAGCTGCCGGTGCAGGAAGGCCCGGGCGAGCGTCGAGCGCCAGGCGCCCCGGGTCGAGGGCTGGGTCTCCCGGTAGCCGGGGAGCGGGGCGGTGAGGGGGTCGGTCCGCCAGTGCGGGCCGACGTCGGGGCCGATGCGCATGCCGTCGACGACGCCGACGAGGGAGCCCAGGGGCGCACCACAGCCGAGGAGGAAGGTGTCCTCCCCCGCGCCACGGCGCACCGCGTCGTAGGCCCCCCGGACCCGCTCGGCCGGGGTGAGGGTGGGATCGGCGTAGAGAGCCCGCTGCTTGGCGCTGAAGGTGAAGTCCAGTTTGAGGTAGTCGTAGCCCGCGTCGACCAGGTCCGCCGCGGTGGCCGCGAGGTGGTCGAGGACGTCGGGGCGGGTGACGTCGAGGCCGTACATGAACCCGCCCCAGATGTCGTTGAACATCCCGATCATCGGCTGGGTCGTGTCGTCGGCCTCCCGGGCCATCCACTCGGGATGGGCCATGGCCACCTCGGACCCGGGGGCGACGATGAACGGGGCGATCCAGATGCCGGGGGTGAAGCCGGCAGCGGCGATGGCCGAGGCGACACCGTCCACGCCCGACGGGAACTTCTCGTTGGTCGCCAGCCAGTCCCCGATCTCGGGCTGGTAGCCGTCGTCGAGCTGGAAGACGTCGAAGGGCCAGTCGCCCGCCCGGGCCAGGTTCGCGGTGATGTCGTCCTCGGTGACCCCGTCGAAGTAGTGGTACCAGGAGCACCAGCCCACCTGGTACGGCGCGGCGGTGCGGGCCTGCTCGGCGGCCCCGACCTCGGCCGCCCAGCGGGCGAGCAGGGCGGAAGGGTCGTCCCCCGGGCGCACGACGACCGGGTGGAGCGTCCGACGGATGCCGGGCTCGAGCAGGGCCCCACCGAGGGTCGCCTCGGCTCGCACCTGGAGCCCGTCGGCGGCGCTGCGCAGGCGCACGGTGCCGTCGTGGTGGCGGCCCCCGATGAAGCCGACGAGGGCGAGCTTGCCGTCGTGGTCCCGTAGGACCGTCACCTGCTCGGAGCGCAGGTCACCCCCGGCCGCGGGCTCCCGGTCGGCGTGGTGCATGTCCCGCAGGAAGGGCAGGGTGTCGGCGACCGAGGGGTCGACGTCGAGGCCGAACGCGGCGGCGTCGGTGACCGACCACGACTGATAGCCGTTGCGGAACAGGCGGAGCGGGAAGCGGACCTCGGGGACGGCGAAGACGAGAGCGATCTGGTCGACCGCGGCGGGGTGGTCGCCGGTGTTGGCCACCGACCAGGTGACCCGCTCCCCCGCCTGGTCGACGTCCACGACCAGCCCCTCGGTCCCCGTCCCGTGGACCTCGTGACCAACCAGCTCCAGCCGCAGGGTCAAGTCTCCGCCTCGCCCGACTCGTTCTGGGTACTCGTACTCGTGACGGGCGACGAATGGGAGTGCCCAGAACCGTGGGGCTGGGAGTGGCCGGGGGCGTCGGCGCGCTTGTCGAGCCAGCGGCGGAAACCGGCGGCGTTGGAGTGGATGCCGTTCAGGGTCTCCAGCTTCTCCTTGTGGGCGGGGTCGACGTCGTCCAGGTCCCCGCCGAACGCGGCGTCGAGGGCCTCGGCGATGTCCTCGCCTTGGCGCCAGGCCGCTTCGGCGACCTCGGCCCAGCGGGTCAGGATCTCGGTGGCCTCGTCCAGCACCGCCTCGGCCTCGGGGACCAACCCGTAGTGGGCGAGGGCGATGCCGGTGGGGCGGCGGGCGGAGAACTTGCCGATGGAGTCGAGGGCCTGGTCGAGGTCGAAGTCCGGCGGCGGGGTGGCCGGGCGCAGGATGCCGGCGTCGGGCAGGCGGACCCCGACGGCGTCGCCGACGAAGAGCAGGCCACTGAGCGAGTCGTGCAGGCCGAGGTGGTGCTTGGCGTGGCCCGGGGAGTCGATCGTCGTGAGGACCCGGCCGGGGCCGACGACGAGTTCGTCGCCGTCCTCCAGCACGTGGACCCGGGACGCCTCGGTGGGGGTCAGCCGCCCGTAGAGGGAGTCGAGCAGGTCGCCGTAGACCATGGCCGCGGAGTCGACGAGTCGGGTCGGGTCGATGAGGTGTCGGGCGCCCTTCTCGTGGACGTGGACGGTGGCCTGCGGGAACGCCCGGGCCACGTCGCCCACGCCGCCGGCGTGATCGAGGTGGATGTGGGTGACCACGACGTGGGCCAGGTCGTCGGCCGCGATGCCGAGGTCGTCCAGAGCGGCGAGCAGGGCGGGCACCGAGGACTGGCTGCCGGTCTCGACCAGGACCGGCTCGGCGCCGTCGACCAGGTACCCGGAGGTGACCCGTTCCCAGCCCCCGAGGAGCGTGTCGATCTCGTGGACGCCGTCGGCGATCACCTTCGCCATGGCGGAACCTTGGCACGCCCGCCGGGCCCGCGCCCGACCTTCGGGCCGGCGAGGTGGGCCGGGCCGGCCCTCAGCTCGTGCTCGCCGGGACCGGGTGCGGGCCTCCGGGGAGGTGGCTGTCACACCCCAGGGCTAGCTTCGGCGGCGCATGGAGGACCGCCTGTTCGACCCCACGCCGACCCTGTCGGTGAGCGAGGTGCTGAGTCGGGCGCGGGTGGTCATCGAACGGGCCTTCGGCGACGAGACGTGGGTGGAGGGTGAGATCCAGGCCCTGCGGCGCACCGACACCCACGTCTACTTCGACCTGGTCGAAGGCCGGGAGGACGGTCGGCCCAGCGTCCGGCTCCCGGTGGTCCTGTTCGAGCAGAACCGGCGGGGGGTCAACGCCCTCCTGCGCCGGGCGGGCGGCAAGCTGCGCATGGACGACGGCCTGCAGGTCCGCATCCGTGGCTCGGTCACCGCCTACGAGCGCACCGGCCAGGTGCAGCTGCGCATGACCGCCATCGACCCCAACCACACCATCGGCCTGCTGGCCGCCGAGCGGGACCGGGTGATGGAGGCCCTGGCCAAGGAGGGCCTGCTCGCGGCCAACGGCCGGCGCCCCCTGGTGGGGCCGCCCCTCCGTGTGACCGTGCTCACCAGCCGGGGCAGCGCGGCGGCCGAGGACTTCCTCCACGAGCTGGGCGCCAGTGGCCTGGGCTTCGAGGTCACCCTGGTCGACGTCCGGGTCCAGGGCCGCGACGCCGAGCCCACGATCGTGGCCGCCCTCGCCACCGTGGACGCCGGCGCCTGCGACGTCGTGGCCCTCGTCCGGGGCGGCGGGGCCCGGACCGACCTGGCCGCCTTCGACGCCGAGGGCGTCGCCCGAGCCATCGCCGCCGCCCCGGTGCCGCTCATCACCGGGCTCGGCCACGAGATCGACCGGGCCGTGGCCGACGAGGTGGCCCACACCAGCCTGAAGACGCCCACCGCGTGCGCCGCCTGGCTGGTCGACCGGGTCCGGGACTGGCTCGGCGCGCTCGACGACACGTGGGCCGGCATCGCCGACCGGGCGCTGACCCACCTCGACGGGGCCGACGCCCGGGTCCACCGGGCCGCCCGCCGGGCCGTCGTATCCAGCCGCCGGGGCCTGGACCGGGCCGACCAGCACCACCGGGACCTGGCCGACGAGATCCGTCGTCGCGCCCCCCGCACCCTGGACCGGGCCGACCAGCGCCTGGTCCACTGGGCCGCCCAGGTCAATGCCTACGACCCGGCCCGCACCCTCGCCCGCGGGTGGTCCATCACGCGGACCGCCTCCGGCCACCTCGTCCGCTCCCCCGCCGACGCACCCCCCGGCACCGTGCTGGTCACCACCCTCGCCGAGGGTGAGGTGGCCAGTCGGTCCGAGACCCCTGAGGACCCACCATGACCCAGCCCCCCGACGCCGGATCGACCGGCGAGCCCGGTTACGCCGATGCCCTGGCCGAGCTCGAGGCCATCCTCGTCGAGCTCGACGACGACCGTCTGGACGTGGACGCCCTGGCCGAGAAGGTCCAGCGGGCCAGCCACCTCGTGACGCTCTGCCGCGAACGCATCGCCGGCGCCCGCCTCGCCGTCGAGGACGTCGTCACCGATCTGGACGGCGCCGACGGAGACTAGGGACAATTTGCCACGCGCTGCGGTCAGTCGACTACAGTGCGTGCTGCGTGATCCTGCGTGACCCACCTGAGGACGGCTCCCGGGCGGGCGTGGCCCCCTACGCGCTCAGGTCCCGACACACCGGCGAGCTCATCGCCTGCATCGACGACGCCATGCGGATCGCCTACGTCGATCCCGGCTTGCTCTCCTACTTCGGCTACCCGGGCGTGGCGGGCGACGACCCCGCCACCCTGACCAACCTCGAGCGCCTGATCGAGCTGGACGACGACCTCGTCCGCCGCTGGCACGAGCTGGTGGCCCAGCCCGGGGCCACCGACCGGGTGGAGATCTGCCTGTGTGACGCCGACGGCAACCCCCGCTGGGCTCGCATGGACCTCGAGAACCACCTCGACGACGTCGATGACCCCTGCCTGTGGGTGCACGCCCTCGACACCACCGAGTTCCGCGCCGCCGAGGACCGCTACCGCGACATGGTCGCCCACAACGACCGGTTGTCGGGGATCATCGAGGCGACCAGCGACCTCGTGGTGGTCACCGATCCCCACGGCGGCCCCCTCTACCTCAACCGGGCGGCCCAGGAGTTCTACGGGTTGGTCGACGTCGAGGTCAGGACCGAGGACATCGTGGCCCGCCTGCCCCCGTGGGTGGTGGCCAAGTACGAGCGGGAGGTGTTCGGCACCCTCCTGGCCAAGGGCATCTGGACCGGTGAGCTGGCGCTCCTGCGCCACGGCATCGAGATCCCCGTCGGGGTCCAGTGCCTGGCCCACCGGGGCGCCGACGGCGAGGTCACCTGGCTGTCGATGGTCGCCCGCGACATCACCGAGCGGAAGCGGTTCGAGAGCCGGCTCCAGGAGCAGGCCACCCACGACCCGCTGACCGGCCTGCCCAACCGGACGCTCCTGGTCGACCGCCTGCGGATGGCCCTGTCCCGCAGTCGGCGCACCAGCGCAGGCGTGGCCGTGCTGTTCTGTGACCTCGACCACTTCAAGGTGGTCAACGACAGCCTCGGCCACGGCGCCGGTGACCGGCTCCTGGTCGACACGGCCGCCCGGCTCGTCGAGGCCCTCCGCCCCGGGGACACCGTCGCCCGCTTCGGCGGCGACGAGTTCGTGGTGCTGTGCGAGGGGCTCAAGGACCAGGCCGACGCCGAGCTGGTGGCCGAACGGGTGCGCTCCCTGGTCGACCGTCGCTACGACATCGAGGACGCCGAGATCTTCATGACGGTGAGCACCGGGATCGCCTACACCGAGGACCCCGACGCCACCCCCGAGGACCTGATCCGGGACGCCGACGCCGCCATGTACCAGGCCAAGGGCGGCGGCCGGGCCCGGGCGGTCATGTTCGACCAGCGGATGCGAGAGGCCGCGGTGCACCGCATGGCCACCGAGAACGCCCTGCACCGCGCCCTCGACCGCCACGAGCTGCGGGTCCACTACCAGCCCGAGATCGACCTGACCACCGGCTCGATCGTGGGGGTCGAGGCCCTCCTGCGCTGGGAGCACCCGCAGCGGGGCCTGCTCGGGCCCGACGAGTTCATCCGGGTGACCGAGGAGACGGGCCTCATCGTCCCGATCGGCCGCTGGGTCGTCGAGCAGGCCTGCCGCCAGCTGACCCGCTGGCAGGCCGAGTTCCCCGTGGCCGCCGACGACCTCTTCGTCAGCGTCAACCTGTCGGCCCGCCAGCTCGGGAGCCGGGCCCTGGTCGCCGAGGTGACCGCCGTCCTCGACGACACCGGCGTCGATCCGGCCCGCCTCCACTTCGAGATCACCGAGAGCGTCCTGATGGACGACGTGGAGCGGGCTGGCGAGCGGCTCCACCAGCTCCACGACCTGGGCGTCTGCCTGATCGTCGACGACTTCGGCACGGGGTACTCGTCGCTGTCGTACCTGTCGCGCTTCCCGGTCGACCTGCTCAAGGTCGACCGGTCCTTCGTGCGGGGCCTCGGCTTCGACCCGACCGACACCGCCATCGTCCGGGCGGTCATCACCCTGGCCCACAACCTCGGCCTCCGGGCCGTCGGCGAGGGCGTCGAGCGCACCGAGCACCTCGACGCCCTCCGCTCGCTCGGCTGCGACCTGGCCCAGGGCTTCCTGCTCGGCCGGCCCCAGCCCGGCCACGCCATCGGCGAGCTGCTCGACCGCGCCGGCCACCGGATCGGTGCCCCGGCGCGCTGATCTCCGTCCGGAGCCGGCCGGGGTATCCCCGAACCGGCTGAGGGTCCACTCCTAGTCTCGCGACCGACCATGTCCGTGTTCCGTCGCCACGCCCCGCGCCACAACCGACCACCGCCGGTGGCCGACGCCGCGCCGGACCAGCACCACCTCGAGGCGATCCTGGCGGTGGCCACCGACCTCGTGACCACTGTCGACCGGGCCGGCCGGCTGATCTACGCCAACCCCGCGGCGACCAGCTTCTTCGGGATCGGCAGCGACACGGCCACCGAGGTGTGGGGCCCGCCGCCCCGCTGGGCGGTGGAGCGCTATCAGAAGGAGATCCAGCCCGCCCTGCGGGCACAGGGCCGGTGGGAGGGTGAGCTGGCCCTGACCCGCCGCGGCGACGAGCTCCCCGTGGCCTGCGTCCTGGTCGCCCACCGGGGCGCCGAGGGGCGCATCGACCGGGTCTCGGCCATCACCCGCGACCTGTCCGAGAGCCGGCGCCGGGAGGCCAGCCTCCAGCACCACTTCACCCACGACGAGCTGACGGGCCTGCCCAACCGCACGATGCTCATGGACCGGCTGGGTGTGGCCCTCGCCCGCAGCCCCCGCCTGGCCACCGGGGTGGCGGTGCTGTGCTGTGACCTCGACCGCTTCAAGGTCGTCAACGAGGGCCTCGGCGCCGATCGACGCCGACCGGGTGCTCGTCCAGGTCGCCGAGCGCCTGGCCGACAGCGTCCGGCCCGGGCGACACCGTGGCCCGCTTCGGCAGCGACGAGTTCGTGCTCCTCTGCTCCGACCTGGCCTCGCCCCGGGACGCCGTCGTGCTCTCCGAGCGGGTGCAGGCGGCGGTCCGGGCCCCCATCACCGTGGGCGACAACGAGCTGGTCGTGACCCTGAGCATCGGCATCGCCTACGACGAGCTCGGCCTCAGCCGTCCGGAGGCGCTGGTGCGGGACGCCGACGCGGCCATGTACCGGGCCAAGTCGAGCGGGCGGGACCGGGCCGAGGTCTTCGACGACGCCCTCCGGCACCGGGCCATGGAGCGCCTGGACACCGAGTCCGGCCTGCGCCGGGCCGTCGACGAGGGGCGGCTGATCGTGCACTACCAGCCCGTGATCGACCTGCGCGACGACCGGGTGTCGGGCTTCGAGGCCCTCATGCGCTGGGAGCACCCCGAACGGGGCCTGCTCGCCCCCGCGGAGTTCATGGACGTGGCCGAGGAGACCGGGCTGATCGTCCCCCTGGGCCGCCATGTGTTCGCTGAGGCCTGCCGGCAGACCATGGCCTGGCAGCAGGGCCCGGGGAGCGACGACCTCGGCGTCTACGTGAACTTCTCCGCCGCCCAACTCCGGCACGAGACGGTGGTCCAGGACGTCGCCCTGGTCATCGACGACACGGGCATCGACCCCGCCTGCGTGCAGGTCGAGGTCACCGAGCACGTCCTGCTCGACGACGAGGACGTGGCCGTCAGCCAGATCGCCGCCCTGCGGGACCTCGGCGTGAAGATCGTGATCGACGACTTCGGCACCGGCTACTCGTCGCTGGCCTACCTGCGGCGCTTTCCGGTCGACCTGCTCAAGGTGGACCGCTCCTTCGTGGCCGGGGTCAACGAGGGGAACGGCGACGCCGCCATCGTCCGGGGCGTCATCGACCTGGCCCACCGCCTCGGCCTGACCGCGGTCGCCGAGGGTGTGGAGTCCGTCGACCAGGTCAACACCCTGCGGGACCTCGGGCTGCGAGCGGGCCCAGGGCTACCTCCTCGGCCGCCCCGCCGCCGGCCCCACCCAGACCGCCTTCCTGGCCGGCCAGGCCACCCCCGGCCGCCGCGCCGCTCCCCACGGCCACCCCGGCGCCGGCGCCGCCTGACCCGGCCCGGCCGGCCGCACCTGCTCGGGTCCTCGGTGCCCACTCGCCGTCGAGCCACGCAAACCGACGGCAACCACGGGGGCCTGGACCTCGAACGACCGTTCTGCGTGCCCTCAGGCGTTCTCTGCACTGGGAAACCGATCATGGCGGCTTGCCAGTGCAAAGAACGGTCAACCTGGGCCGGCCGACCACGACGGGTGATCGAGGCCGGCACGCCGGGGATCGTTCGGCCAGCACGGGGTTCTGGCGTCGGTTCGTTGCGGCTGGCGCAACCAATCGACGCATGTCGGGAGGGAGGACAGGCGTGCCCCCGACGGCCCGCCGCCCGTCCCCACGCCCCCGTCCTTGCCTCGTTTCCCTCCGGTCCGACGGTGCGGGGGCACCACGGACCCGCACGCAACCGGCCGGGCCTCAGACCTCCGCGTAGGCCGCCAGGGCCTCGGTCGACCGGCACAGCGCGGACGCCGGGTTCGGCGGCGACGGCGGCGACCCACGGGGGGCGGAAGCGGGCGGCGACGCTGACGGGGGTGTCCAGGCCGGAGAACTGCAGGGCCAGCCGGACGTAGGCGGTGGCGTAGTCGGCGGGGCGCAGGTCCCGGCTCAGGTCGGTCAGGGCCCAGGGGTCGGGGGTCGCTGCCGTCGGTGGTCATCGGCGGCGGGATGTAGACCGAGCCGGGGCTCTCACCCCCGCCCGCCAGGCCGGCCCCGTCGTCGAGGACCGCCCCGCGCACGAGGTCCGGGCGGGCGCCGGCGATCATCAGGGCGATGTAGGCGCCGAGGCCCCGGCCCAGCACCGTGCTCGGGCCGAGGTGGGCCAGGGCGATGTCGGCGTCACCCATGAGGACCTCGGCCGTGTAGCCGCCGCCGACGGGGACGGTCGACTCGCCGTGGCCGGTGAAGTCCAGGGCGTGGACCGGGCCCGGCCAGGCCGCGGCGTCGTCGGGGACCGCGGCGGGCGAGCGCTCGGCCAGGGGGTGCAGCAGCGAGCAGCGTCGGGCCGTCGCCGTCCTGCAGGGCGTGGAGCGCGAGGCGGACCCGGCCGTGGTCGAGGAGGGTCGGGGTCACGGGTGGTCCGCCAGGAACCCGAGGACCCGTTCGGCGGCGCGCTCGGGGAACTCGATGTGCACGAAGTGGCCGGCGTCCTCCCACGACTCGATGACTCGGCCCCTCGGGCAGGTAGGGCTCGAGGTCCTCGGGGCGGGTGCCCCAACCCATGACCTCGGGCTGGGCGGCCAGGATCCCGAAGAACGGCATGCGCAGGCCGGGCAGGCGGATGAGGGACCACTCCGGCCGCCAGGGGCCGAAGCCGCCCATGCGCAGGCCGGGGTCGATCTTCCAGCGCCAGCCGTCCTCGTCCTCGTACCCGCCGACCGTCACCAGGTAGCGGAGCCACGCCGTCGGGCAGGCGGGGGTTCATGCGCCCCCGGCGCCGGGCCAGCTCGTCGATCGTGCCCGGACGCCGCTGCTTGCCCGCCGAGGCCCGCCGGTGGTCCAGCCACCCCGCCAGCTCACCGGAGAGCATGCGGGTGCGCTCGTGGTCCGGCCGGTCGGGCTGGGCCTTGCTCGAGGGCAGGCCGTCGAGGTTGACCATGTGGCTGACCCGGTGGGGCAGGGCCTCGGCCACCTCCAGCAGCATCCCGCCGCCCTTCGAGTGGCCCACCAGGGGCACCGGGCCGACGTCGTCGCCCAGCGAGTCGAGCACGGCCAGGGTGTCCCGCAGGTCGGCGGCCCAGCTGTAGAGCGCGGCCCGATCGGAGTCGCCGTGGCCCCGCTGGTCCCAGGCCACGACCCGCCGGCCGCCCTCCGCCAGCAGGGGGGCGAACCCGTCGTAGGTGCCGACGAAGTCGAAGCCCCCGTGGGCGAGCAGGAGCGGCGGGGCGTCGGGATCACCCCACTCGCCGACGGCGATGCCGACCCCGGCCGAGTCGACCTTGTACCGACGGTCCGGCCGTCGGGCGCCGGGGTAGGTCACCGCCGGCTCCCCGCTCACGCGGCCAGCATGCCACCGGGCCCCGAGGGCACCACACTGGGGCCATGGCGTCCACGGTCACCATCCCGACCCGCTACCAGGGGCCACCGGGCACGGCGAACGGTGGCTGCGTGGCCGGTCTGCTCGCGGCGGCCATCGGGCCGACGGCGACGGTGCGCCTCGAAGCCGCGGTGCCCCTGGACACCGAGCTGCACCTCGCGGCCGACGGCGACGGGGTCGCGTTGCGCTCCGCGGAGGCTCGGGTCGCCGTCGCCCACGCGGCGGACCCACCCCCGGCTCCCCCGGCCGCGGTGCCCCGCGCCCAGGCGGAGGCGACCGTCGGGCCGACCGCCGCCGAGCACGCCTTCCCCCAGTGCTTCGTCTGCGGACCGTCCGCGGCGGACGGGCTCCACATCACGCCCGGACCGCTGGCCGACCCGGCCGTCGTGGCCACCACATGGGTGCCGGACCCCGGGCGAGCCGACCTCGACGTCGAGCGCCTGGCGTGGGCCGCCCTCGACTGCCCGTCGGGCCTGGCCGTCATGCGCGACGGCACCGCGGCCGTGCTGGGCACCCTCACGGGCCACCTCCGCCGACCCCTGGAACCGGGTGAGCCGGTCGTCGTCGTGGGTCGGCTGGACCGGATCGACGGCCGCAAGCGGTTCGCTTCATCGGCGCTCTACGACGTCGACGGCGAGCCCATCGCCTGGTCCGAGGCGGTCTGGATCGAACTGGCGCGCTGAGCCGCCCCCCGCCCGGCATCCTGTGACCATGAGCGACGTCGTCGAGGAAGCCGGGCGCCGGCGCACGTTCGCCATCATCAGCCACCCCGACGCGGGCAAGACCACGCTGACCGAGAAGTTCCTGCTCTACGGCGGGGCGCTCAGCGGTGGGACGGCGGGCGCCGTGCGGGGCCGCGGCGGCCAGCGGGCGGCCACCTCGGACTGGATGGAGATGGAGCAGAAGCGGGGCATCTCCATCACCTCGACCGTGCTGCAGTTCCCCCACCGGGACCACGTCCTCAACCTGCTCGACACCCCCGGTCACCGGGACTTCTCCGAGGACACCTACCGGGTGCTCGCCGCCGCCGACGCCGCGATCATGGTCCTCGACGCGGCCAAGGGCATCGAGCCCCAGACCCTCAAGCTCTTCGAGGTCTGCCGGGACCGGGGCCTGCCCCTGCTCAGCTTCATCAACAAGTGGGACCGGCCCGGCCGGGACGCCATCGAGCTGATCGACGAGATCGAGAAGCAGATCGGCCTGACACCCGCTCCGGTGACCTGGCCCGTCGGGCTGTCCGGGGACTTCCGTGGCGTGGCCCACCGGGCCGGCGACGGCGGCTTCACCCGCTTCACCCGCACCAGCCACGGCTCGACCATGGCGCCCGAGGAGCACGTGCCGGCCGAACGGGCCGCCGACGAGGAGGGCGAGGCCTGGGTGACCGCCCAGGAGGAGCTCGACCTGCTCGACGCCATCGTCCCCGAGCTGGATCCCAAGGCGTTCCTGGCCGCCGAGGCCACCCCGGTCTTCTTCGGCTCCGCGCTCACCAACTTCGGTGTCGGCATGTTGCTGGACGCCGTGGTCGACCTCGTGCCGTCGCCGACGCCCCGCACCGGCGAGGACGGCGTCCCCCGGCCGCTGGACGCCCCCTTCGCCGGCTTCGTCTTCAAGGTCCAGGCCAACATGGACCCCTCCCACCGCGACCGCATCGCCTTCTTCCGGGTCTGCTCGGGCCGCTTCGAGCGGGGCATGACCGTCACCCACGACAAGACGGGCAAGCCCTTCGCCACCAAGTACGCCCACACGGCATTCGGCCGGGAGCGGGAGACGCTGGAGGAGGCCTATCCGGGCGACGTGGTCGGCCTGGTCAACGCCTCGGATCTGCGAGTGGGCGACGCCCTCTTCGACGAGCTGCCGATCAGCTTCGGGGACATCCCCAGCTTCGCCCCCAACCACTTCGTCACCGCCCGCACCACCGACACCGGCCGGTACAAGCAGTTCCGGCGGGGCATCAGCCAGCTGGACGAGGAGGGCGTGGTGCAGGTCCTGCGGGACCCCGACCTCGGCGACGTGGCGCCCGTGCTGGCCGCCGTCGGCCCGATGCAGTTCGACGTGGCCAAGCACCGCCTCGAGAACGAGTTCGGGGCACCGGTCGAGTTCAACTCCACCGCCTACCGGGTGGCCCGGCTGACCGACGAGGAGAGCGAGTCGGTGCTGCGGGCCATGTCCGGGGTGACGGTCCTGCGGCGGGCCGACGGGACGAGGTACGCCCTCTTCGAGAGCCCCTACTGGCTCGACCGCGTCGAGCGCGAGCAGCCCGAGCTCACCCTCGACCGCATGCTCGCCGAGGGCTGACCCCCACCTCGAACGATCCGAGATTGCGTCGATCTGTTGCGGCTGACGCAACGCATCGACGCCAGAACCGGTTGGGACCGTTCCGGGCTGGCAAGGTGGGCGCCGTGGAGGCACAGGAGCGGGCCAAACAGGTTGCTGGACGGGCGGCGGCGGCCGTGGTCGCCGACGGGATGAAGGTCGGCCTCGGGACGGGGTCGACGGTCCGCTACGCCATCGAGGCGCTGGGCGAGACCGGGTTCGACCTGACGTGCGTCGCCACGTCGTCCGCGACCGAGGAGCTGGCCGGACAGGGTCGGGCTGCGACTGGTCGCCCCGGACGAGGCGCTGCACCTGGACGTCACCATCGACGGCGCCGACGAGGTCGACGACCGCTTGAACCTGACCAAGGGCGGGGGCGGGGCCCTCACCCGGGAGAAGGTGGTGGCGGCGATGGCCGACCGCTTCGTCGTGGTGGCCGACCGCTCGAAGGTCGTGGCCCGCCTCGGGCCCTTCGGCACCCCGATCGAGGTGCTGCCGTTCGCCCCCGGCGTCGTCGGCGAACGGCTGCGGGCGCTCGGCGCCACGGCCGTCGACCGACGGGACGGCCTGAGCGACAACGGCGGCGTCCTCCTCGACGCCCGCTTCGGCGAGATCCCCGACCCCGCGGGCCTGGCCGCCGAGCTGTCGGCCATCCCCGGGGTGGTCGGGCACGGGATCTTCCTGGCCGATCTCGTGTCCACCGTGGTCGTCGCCGACCCCGACGGCACCATCGAGGTCCTCGGCCAGTCCCTCTGATCCGCTCGCCCGGCTGACCGGCGACCGGTCGACTGGCGACCGCTCGACCGGCGTCGCTGGGACCCCCGCCGGGGTCAGCGACGGCTGCGATAGCGGCGGATCAACGCGTTGGTGCTGGTGTCGTGGCTCAGTTCGGGCTCGGCGCCGGCGGTGACCTCGGGGATGATCGCCTGGGCCAGCGACTTGCCCAGCTCGACGCCCCACTGGTCGAAGGAGTTCACGTCCCAGATGGCCCCCTGGGTGAACACCTTGTGCTCGTAGAGGGCGATGAGCTGGCCCAGGACCGAGGGGGTGAGCCGGTCGGCCAGGATCGTGGTGGTCGGTCGGTTGCCGGCGAAGGTGCGGTGCGGCACCAGGTCCTCGTCGACGCCGGCGAAGCGGACCTCGTCGGCCGAGCGCCCGAAGGCCAGGGCCTCGGCCTGGGCGAAGAGGTTGGCCATGAGCAGGTCGTGGTGGTCGGTGTGGGGGTGGTTCGGTCGGACGAAGCCGATGAGGTCGGCGGGGACCAGGCGGGTGCCCTGGTGCAGGAGCTGGAAGAAGGCGTGCTGGCCGTTGGTGCCCGGCTCGCCCCAGATGATCGGTCCGGTGTCCCAGGCCACCGGCTGGCCGTGGCGGGTGACCGACTTCCCGTTGCTCTCCATGTCGAGCTGCTGGAGGTAGGCCGGGAAGCGGGCCAGCTCCTGGCTGTAGGGCAGGACGGCATGGGTCTCGGCACCCCAGAAGTTCGAGTACCAGACGCCGAGGAGGCCCAGGACCATCGGGGCGTTGGCCTCGACCGGGGCGGTCCGGAAGTGCTCGTCGACGAGGTGGAAGCCGGCGAGGAGGTCGGCGAAGGCGGCGGGGCCGATGCCGAGCATGAGGGACAGGCCGATGGCGGAGTCGACCGAGTAGCGCCCGCCGACCCAGTCCCAGAAGCCGAAGACGTTGTCGGCGTCGATGCCGAAGGCGGTCACCTCCTCGAGGTTCGTCGACAGGGCGACGAAGTGGTGCTGGACCGCGTCCTCACCCAGGGCGTCCACCAGCCAGGCCCGGCGCGGAGCGGGCGTTGGTCATGGTCTCGAGGGTGGTGAAGGTCTTGGAGGCGACGATGACGAGGGTGCGGGCGGGGTCGAGGCCGCGCAGGTTCCGGTCGAGGTCGGCGCCGTCCACGTTGGACACGAAGCGGAGGTCCAGGTCCCGGTCCACGAAGGCGTCGAGGGCGACCGCGGCCATCGCCGGACCGAGGTCGGACCCGCCGATGCCGATGTTGACGATGCTGGTGAGCCGCTCGCCGGTGGCCCCGCGTCGGTCGGCCGCCCGCACGCTGTCGGCGAAGCGGCCCATCCGGTCCAGGACGTCGTGGACCTCGGCCACGACGTCGTGGCCGTCGTCCTCGATGACGGTGCCCGCCGGGACCCGCAGCGCGGTGTGGAGGACGGCCCGGTCCTCGGTGAGGTTGATGTGCTCGCCGCCGAACATGCCGTCCCGCAGGGCCTCGACGTTGCCGTGCGTGGACCAGCGCGGCGAGGAGCTCGAGGGTGTGCCGGGTGATGCGGTGCTTCGAGTAGTCGATGTAGAGGTCACCGACCTCGATGACGAACTCCTCGCCCCGGGTCGGGTCATCGGCGAAGAGGTCCCGGAGGGTGCGGTCGGCCAGCTCGACCCGGTGTGCCGCCAGGTCGCCCCACGCCGGGGTCTGGTCGATCGGCAGGGTCATGGTCGGAGGCTACGCGCCGCTCGGTTCCGCCACCTGTGGCGCCGGGCGGGGCCGGGCGATCCCGTGCCCGAAGCCCTGCGACCGGGTGACCCGGTGGGCGTACGGTGGCCGGATGCAACTCGGGATGATCGGGCTGGGTCGGATGGGCGCCAACATGGTCCGGCGGCTGGTGCGGGACGGGCACCAGTGCGTGGTCTACGACGTCGACCCCGACACCGTCGCCGCGGTGGCGGCGGAGCACGACGGGATCACCGGGGTGAGCTCGCTGGCCGACCTCGCCGCCGGCCCTCGACGGCCCCCGGTCGGTGTGGCTGATGGTGCCCGCGGGCCTGGTCGACCGGGTCATCGGGGACGTGATCGAGCACCTCGACCGCGGGGGACACGGTCATCGACGGCGGCAACTCCAACCACAAGGACGACATCCGCCGGGCCGCCGAGCTGACCGAGGCCGGCCTGCACTACGTCGACGTCGGGGTGAGCGGCGGGGTGTGGGGCCTGGAGAACGGCTACGCCCTGATGATCGGTGGCGAGGACGAGCCGGTCGGCCGGCTCGAGCCCGTGTTCCGCTCGCTGGCCCCGGGCACGGGCAACGTGATCGGCCGCACCGATGGCCGGGAGGGGCCGCCCACCACCGCCGAGGAGGGGTTCCTGCACTGCGGCCCCGCCGGCGCCGGCCACTTCGTGAAGATGGTGCACAACGGGATCGAGTACGGCCTCATGGCGGCCTACGCCGAGGGGCTGAACATCCTCGCCTCGGCTGGCATCGGCCTGGCCGACGACCAGGAGCACAACGCCGAGACGGCGCCCATGCGCAACCCCGAGGAGTACCAGTACCAGTTCGACCTGGCCGAGGTGGTCGAGGTCTGGCGACGGGGCACCGTCATCCGTTCCTGGCTGGTCGACCTGACGGCGAACGCCCTCGTGGCCGACCCCACCCTGGAGGGCTTCGAGGGCCGGGTGTCGGACTCCGGCGAGGGCCGGTGGACCTGCGAGGCCGCCATCGAGATCGGCGTCCCGGCCCCCGTGCTGACCTCCGCCCTGTTCGAGCGCTTCAGCTCCCGGGACCGGGACGACTTCGCCAGCCGCGTCCTCTCCGCCCAACGCAAGCAGTTCGGCGGCCACAGCGAACTCCCCGGGGTCAGCTGACCCACCAGCGGTATCGTCAGGCATCCCTCGGGGACGTAGCTCAGCTGGCTAGAGCACCTGCTTTGCAAGCAGGGGGTCGTGGGTTCGAGTCCCATCGTCTCCACCACGTCCGCGCCAGATCGGTCATTGGATCACCGAACGAACCGCATCTGTCGTCACCAACTGTGGGGCTACGGCCACCCGAAGTGCTTTCGTCACCGTGTGTCCCTGCTCGGCAGCCCGACCACGTTTGAGTAGTAGCGTGGGCGGGTCATGTCCTCCGTAGAGCCCATACCGCCTCCGCTCGCGGTCGCACCGCCCTCCAAGCTCCGGTTCGGACCACCACGAGAACTCCCGGCGAACCTGATGCACGTGGTCGCAAAGCCCGGCGATCCGTGGTGGGAAGCGGGGGCCGCCTTCGTGTATGACGAGTACCGTCGACGGGGGTGGTGCCAAGCGTCAGCGAGCCGTCAGGTACCTGAGCACGAGCCGTGGGCCGACATCAGCACCTACCACATCATCAACGATGCGGATACCGGGATCGTCGGCACGCTGCGAACCGTGATTGCTCCGTTCGCCGACCTGCCAATAGGCAGTCAGTATCCACGAACGTCCGTCTGGCCGCCTGACCTCTGCTGTGAGTTCGGTGAGTTCGTCGTCGCCCCGGGTGTCAGGAAGCTCCAGGCAACCTCCTACCTCCACCGATCGGCCCTTGAGATCGGCGTCAAGGGTGGGGCCTTGTCGGTCGTAGCCGTCGTGGAGACCCCACTGCTCCGACTCCTACGAGACGGCTACGGGTTCCCGTTCGTCCAGGTGGGCGAGGGTCGTGTGTATATGGGCGCGGAGTGCATTCCCATTGCCACGACCTACAAGGACATTGCCGAGTCAATCTTTCGACTCGACATGGACATGTATCGCTGGCTCTTCAAGGTCTTCACACTTGATGAAGTCGTCGCCAACGACTTTCCAATCGACTTGACCTGAGTTAGCCGGAAGGAATCGCAGAGCGGTACTGATTTCTCATTCGCAGAATTGACGCCGCTCCGAAGACCGTCGCCAGGATTGCTATGACTACATAGACAAGCGCCGGGATGCGCTCCTGGCCGGCGACGACGATGTAGATGTACGGCGCTAGGAAGGTGGCCGCCCACCACAAGCGCCCAGAACTGTACTGCGCCGTATTGCCGGTAGCGGAACCCGTTCACCACCTTCACCTGCCCGAGGGCGTACGGAAACGCGGTGACCACGTCGATGGCCAAGAACACCCAGGGGTTAACGCCGTACTGCGAGAGCGTCGGCCACGCCACCAACGCCCGAGCAACCGAGAAAGGCGAAGACACCGACGATCCACGCACGGCCGAACCAGCCGACCGGGACGCCATCCTCCTCCAGCGAGTCGGTCGTGACCACCTAACACCTCTGGCGGAGCGGCCGACGTTCAGACCGTGGGACTCGCTGCATGGAAACGGATCCTCCTCGCGGGCTCTGCCGCGTCGCTGATCCTAGTTCTCGTCGATCCCACGACCCGTCACGCCATCGCGCAGCCCCTGATCCTCGTCGGGCTGGTCATCTCTTGGACCCGGATCCGCCAGATGCAGCCCCCCCACAAGCGTGCATGGCAGTACTTCGCCGCCGGGGGCACCCTGATGTTCATCGGTGGGGCCGTCCGCGTCGTGCACGCGACCGTGGCCCACGTCGACCGGCCGCTGCCCTCCCCGGCCGATGTTCTCTACTACGCGGGCTACGTCGCGTTCATCCTCGGAGCACTCGAACTCCTCCGGCGACGGTCGGACGCGGCCAAGGACATCGACGCCTGGCTCGACGCACTGATCGTCGTCGGAGCGCTCGGCATCTGTGCCTGGGCAGCGGGACTCGAGGCATACGCCCTGGACGACTCGATCGCCCTCGGCGAGAGAGCTGGTCAACCTCGGCTACAGCGCACTGGCCCTCACACTGCTCGCGGTTAGCGCCCGGCTAGTGCACGCCCCTGGTAACAGGCCTGCGTCGTACTACTTCATCGGCGTGTCCATGGTGCTATTCGTCGTCTCAGATCTACTCACGACGACCGAGTACATCACTGGAGTTGAACTGGGATTTGGGATCATTCTCACCATTCCAATTTGGACATTCTTCCTAGCCACTCTTTACCACCCAACTATGGAGTCGCTGACCGACACTCCACCGGACCACGAACCGCGACTCGGTGTCGGCCGGTTTGTCCTCCTCGGTGTCGCACAGTTGATCCCGCCTGTCTTCCTGGCACTGCAGGTGACCAAGGTCGGCGGCCCGTCGCGAACCTTCCTGGTCGCCGCCGCGTTCATCATGACGGCACTTGTCCTCGCTCGACTGACGCTCCTCATCAGAAGCCGTGACTCGCTCCTTGACCGGGGTGAAGCGCTCAGGGACATCGCTGAACGACTGTCAGGTGAGGCAGACCTGTCCGAGATCTACGCGATCGGTGTCACTGGCGTTCGCACGGTCTGTGACACCGGCAAGATCGCCGGAGCCGCGATCGTCGAGCAGCGGGACGCCCGGATGCACCTCATGGCGGCGGCCGGACCTGGCTGGTCGGTGATGCTCCGGGAGATCGGCCGGTGGGCTGCCGCGGCTCAGAGCGACGGCAGCGGATCCACAACGGTCCAGATGCAGACGCTCGAGGGAACGCGCTATGCGGTCGCCGCAGTCCAGGAGCAGCCCCTGACGCTCCTCGTCGTCAGAACCTGCGAGCTGTTGGATCGACACGATCGCCAGTCGCTCCTTGCTCTCGCTCGAGAGGTGGGCTTCGCCCACCGCGGCGTGAGGCTGATCGAGCAGCGAGCCCAGCGGCGTTATGAGGCTCTCGTCGAGAACTCATCGGACATCGTTGCGGTTCTGGACCAAGCCATGCGGGTCACCTACGTAAGCCCTGCCGTGCGCCCGGCGCTCGGCCTTGATCCCCGATCAGTGTTCGACGATGAGTTCGGCGTTCTCGTGGCCAGGTCCTCTCAGCAAAAGCTGGCCGAATCGATCGAAGCGATTACCACTGGTCGACACGACGAGATCACGGGCGAACTAGAGCTCCTGGACTCTTCCGGGCTGCCCAAGTGGTTCGACGTCCACATCGCTGATCGTCGAGAAGATGCAGACATCGGCGGTATCGCCATCAACGCCCGAGACATCAGCGAGCGGAGGACCGCCGACGAGGCGCTGCGGCAGAACGAGGCGAGGTTCAAGGCGTTGGTGCAGCATTCGTCGGACCTCGTGGCGGTGTTGGACGAGGTGGGGCGGTTCATCTACGTGAGCCCGTCGTCGCTGGGGCTGTTGGGGGTGGACTCCGAGTCGCTGATCGGGCAGCCGGCGATCGACTACATCGCTCCCGAGCAGCGCAACGCCGTGACCGTGCGGATCCTGAGCGAGGTGGAGGGCGTGGGAGTGCCCGCAGCACATGGAGCTGCACGCCGTGTCCGCCGACGGCCACCCGCTGATCCTGGACGCCACGATCACCGACCTCAGCCACGACCCGGCGGTCGGCGGGGTGGTCATCAACGCCCGGGACATCACGGTCAGCCACAAGCTGGAGTCCGACCTCCGCTTCGCCGCCTATCACGACTCGCCTCACGGGCCTGGCCAACCGCCTGCTCCTCATGAAGAAGATCGAGGAGACCCGCCAGGACGACACGATCGCCGGCATCGCCCTCCTGTTCATCGACCTCGACGACTTCAAGACCATCAACGACGGCCTCGGCCACGCCGTGGGCGACGAGGTCCTGAACCTGGTGGCCTCCCGGCTACGGGGCGTCCTGCGCCTGCGGGACACGGCCGCCCGCCTCGGGGGCGACGAGTTCGCCGTCCTCCTCACCGAGTGCTACTCCGACGACGACGTCACGGCGCTCGCCGACCGCGTGCTCGCCGCCATCTGCGAGCCCGTCGACCTGGCCGACCGCGAGCTGCACATCACCGCCAGCATCGGCATCAGCGTGGCCTGGGGCGACCGGCCCAGCCCGACCACGATGCTCCGCGACGCCGACGCCGCCATGTACAAGGCGAAGAAGGACGGCAAGAACCGGGCCGAGCTCTTCGAGTCCTGCCTCCAGGAGACCGCCATGGACCGCCTGGAGCTGTCCACGGACCTCCGCTCGGCCATCGAGACCGACGAGCTCTTCCTGCACTACCAACCCATCGTCAACCTCGAGACCGAGGCCATCGTCGGCGTCGAGGCCCTCGTCCGCTGGGAGCACCCGACCCGGGGCACCCTCGGGCCGGGCATGTTCATCGAGCTCGCCGAGCAGACCGGCCTGATCGTCCCCCTCGGGCGCTGGGTCCTGCGCGAGGCGTGCCGCCAGATGGCCGCCTGGGACGCCGCCGGCCTCGCCTCCCCCAAGATGAGCGTCAACCTCTCGGCCCGCCAGCTGGGCGACCCCGAGCTCATCTCCGACATCGTCGGCTCGCTCCGCGACCACGAGCTCAGCCCCGACCGCCTCTGCATCGAGGTCACCGAGAGCCTGCTGATCGACGAGACCGAGTTCACGATGGAGCGCCTCCGCGACATCCACACGGTTGGTGTCTCCCTCGCCGTCGACGACTTCGGCACGGGCTACTCGTCCCTCAGCTACCTCCGTCGCTACCCGTTCGACCGCCTCAAGATCGACCGGGCGTTCGTGCAGGCCCTCGGCGAGGGGGCCTCCCGCGAGCGCGACCTCGAGATCGTGCGGGCCATCGTCGACCTGGCCTCCCGTCTCGACGTGGACGTCGTGGCCGAAGGCATCGAGACCAAGACCGAGTGGCAGCTCCTGCGGTCCCTCGGCTGTGTCCTCGGCCAGGGCTTCCTCTTCGCCCGGCCGATCTCCCCCGAGGAGCTCGCGCCGAAGCTGGCGTCGGCCAACGGCATTCCCGCCAAGGCCCTCGACGTCGCCCAGACCTGAGCCGCTCCCCGTTCTGGGAGAGCGCTAGGCGTAGATCGACTCGATCTCCTCGACGTACTTGGCGTGGACGCCGCGCCGCTTGAGCTTGGAGGTAGGCGTCAGCTCCTCGCTGTCGGGCAGCCACTCGTCACCGAGGATCACCACCTTCTTGACCCGCTCGGCGTTGTTGAACGACGCCATCACCTCGGTCAGGCCCTTCTCGATCTCGGCCCGCACCTCGGGCTTCTGGGCCAGGTCGTTCAGGTCGGTGAACTCGATGCCCTGGTTGCCGGCCCAGGCCGTGGCCACCTCCGGGTCGAGCACGACCAGTGCGGACACGAAGGGACGGTTGTCGCCGATGGCGCAGGCCTGGCCGACCAACGGGATCAGCTTGAGGTTGGCCTCGAGGTTCGCCGGGCTCAGGTTCTTGCCCCCGGCGGTGATGATCAGCTCCTTCTTGCGGTCGACGATCGAGAAGTAGCCGTCCTCGTCCACCTCGCCGATGTCCCCGGAGTGCAGCCACCCCTCCTCGTCGAGGGTGTCCGCCGTCTTCTCCGGATCGTTCAAGTAGCCCTGGAAGACGTTGCCACCCCGGCAGATGATCTCGTTGTCCTCCTCGGCCAGCTTCACCTCGCAGCCCGGGATGGCCGGGCCGACGGAGCCGGCCTTGATCCGCCGGGCGGTCCAGGTCATCGGGCCGCTCGACTCCGACATGCCGTAGATCTCCGACAGCGGCACGCGGATGGCCCGGAACCAGCTCAGGAGCTCCGCCGGGATCGGCGCCGCGCCGGTGATGGCCACCTCGACCTGGTCGAGGCCGAGCATGGCCCGGACGTTGGCGAAGGCCGCGGCGTCCATGGCCTCGTAGGCGGCGATCTGCTCCTCGGTGGCCGTGCCCCAGTCAATGGCGTCGACCAGCGGGCGGGCCGCATCGACCGCGCCGTTGAACCGCGCGGCCTTCTCGGGATCGGCCCCCAGCGAGCCCATGACCCCGCCGTAGAACTTCTCCCACACCCGGGGCACCCCGAACATGAGCTGGGGCTTGACCTCACGGGCGTAGGCGGCGATCTCGCCCGGGTTGGGGCAGCACGTCACCTCGTAGCCCAGGAACGCCTGCTGGTAGTGGCTGGTCATGCGCTCGGCGATGTGGGCCATGGGCAGGTACGACACGAGGCGCTTGCCCGCGTAGGTGTCGAAGTCGATGCACTGCTTGAGGCTCTCGACCGTCCAGGCGACGTTCTGGTGGGTGATCATCACGCCCTTGGGCGGGCCGGTGGTGCCCGACGTGTAGATGAGCGTGGCCAGGTCCTCGGGCTGGGCGATCGTGGCCGCCTCCGCGAGGTCGACCGGGTCGGCCCCCAGCAGGTCGTCGTAGGTGAAGGCGTCGTCGGGCCGCAGGCCGTCGGGGTCTCGCAGGACGCCCAGGTGCTTGAAGCGCGGGGAGCTCGTCACGGACCTTGAGGAAGGACTCGAGGAAGGCGATGTCCTCGACGACACCCAGATGGGCCTCGCAGTGGCCCACCAGATAGGCGATCTGGTCCGGCGACGACGAGTTGTAGATGGAGATCGCCGTGCCACCGCAGAAGTAGGTGGCCATGTCCAGCACGTGGAACTCGGCGATGTTGCGCAGCATGAGCACGACCCGGGTCCCCCGCCCGACCCCGCGGGCCTTGAGCCCTCCGGCCGCGGCGGCGACCCGTTGGGCGTATTCGCTGAAGGTCCACTCCCCCCAGGAGTCGTCCTCGTTCCGCCATCGCAGCGCGACCTGGTCACCCAGCTCGCCTGAGGTCTTCACGAACATGGACGGGATCGTCTGGCCCTCGACCACGGCCTGGATCTCGGCACTCGTCGCCATCGCTGGTTCCCCCTCTGTCGCCTGGCGGCGGACCGCCCACCCTAGGACGTGACCGCCGTCACAGCTGATCGACCATGCCCGGCGGTCGATCGACGCCCGCTTGGCGAACGGCCAGGCCCTGCTGGGGACGAGGCGACAAGGGGCAACTCGGTTGGGACGCCCTCTCGGGCAACCTCCTGCCGAGGATCGTGGTCAATGCCCAAGCCAACGGGCCCCCTGCTCAACGTCCGTCAGATCCGCACCGGCGCCCTGCACACCTGCGCCGTGCTGACCAACGGTCAGCTTCGCTACTGGGGCCACAACGACGACGGTCAGCTCGGCGACGGAACCCCCAACACCGACCGCGACCGCCCCCGCATCGTCGTCACCTGACCCGGCGACCGGGTGGTCAGGCCACCCGCGCTCGGCCGAGTTGCGCGTGGTGTCGGGCCCCGGCGACCTTCGCCCACACCCAGTCGACTTCGTGGTGAAGCATCTTCCAGGTGAACCGAAGCGGACGCCAGCCGTGCGCCACCGCGTCGTCGTCTCGATGGCGGTCCTCCTCGAACTGGGCCTCGATGAGATGGTGCTTGCGGCTGTCCCACTCGATGAGGACCCGGAGCTCGGGATAGCCGCAGTCGATCCGGCCGGGTTGGTCTGATCTCCAGGGCAGGTCCAGCTGCCGCTCGGGCTCGGGGAAGCCACCCGCATCCAGCACCGCGAAGCCCTTCGCCTCGAGCCTGCTCTCCGGGGCGACGTAGCCCGGCCCCCTCGCGTCCACGGTCTTCCAGAGCAGGCTCGATCCCCGGCGCCCCCGGCGACACCACCGGACGGCGAAGTCGGCGAGGTCCTTCGCCGTGATGTCCCCCCGGACGATCAGCTCGTCGATCATCTGCTGGTACCGCTTGGCGCCAAAGACCGCCGCCAGGTCTGCGGCGGTTCGCAGTGGCGAGGTCGTCGGGATGCCGTCCACGACGATGTGGTCCTCGGGCCGGAAGTCCACCAACCGCCGCACCTCTGCCAGGTCCGAACGGTTCGGTCGTGAGTCGGGGCGACTCACGACGACGAGTCCCGGAGGAACGAGCGGGAAGGCGTTGAGCTCACCCGCCGCCTCGTGCGACGCCACCGTCCCGGGGATCACCAACGTAGCGGCGTGCACGCGACCTCTCGTCGTCACCTCGACCCCCGCAGGGGCATAGGCGCATCGGGCCACGCGCTGCCACGCGCCGGACGCGAGGCGGTCCCCTATCTGGTTGCGGCTGAAGCCGGCTCCGAAAGCTTGGTCGCGAGTGAACACGTGGTGCTGGCGGACAGCGAGCCCGGCGATTCGTCGATCAGCGTCGGTGTACATCGCCTCATGCTGGTCAGCGGGTGTGACAGGAATCCCCGTGCGCACCTGTCAACGGCAACCGGGTCTTCCGTCGGGTTGTCCTCGCCTGCCGTGCGGCTCGGTGTGCCCCGAAACGAGCGCAGCTGGGCTGCTCACAGCCGTGTACCTGCGCTGAGTTCACGTTGACCCCTCGAGCGACTCGAAACGAGCGCAGCTGGGCTGCTCACCGCCATCCAGCTGCGCTGAGTTCAAGGGACGGAGCGGCACCCCGGACGAAGGCGCGAAGAACCCGCCCCCATTTGGTTGCGTCGTTGTCGTTGGGCTCGAGGTCCTGAACGGCACCGCCAAACGAGCGCAGATGAGCTGCTCACAGCCGTCCAGCTGCGCTGCGTGTGGGGGTGCGGTTGCGGAAAGGGCGGGGTGGGAGCGAGACTTGACCGGTCAGTCAAGTTTTCGATCGAAACAAGGGGACCCGCCATGGCCGAGGCCGTGATCGTCGATGCCATCCGTACGCCGATGGGCAAGCGCAACGGCAAGCTCTCGGGCTTCCATCCGGCCGACCTGGCCGGTGAGGTGCTGAAGGCCCTCAGCGAGCGCAACGACCTCGACCCCGCCCTGGTCGACGACGTGATCATGGGCTGTGTCATGCAGGTCGGCGCCCAGGCGGGCAACATCGGCCGCAACGCCGTGCTGGCCTCGGGCTGGCCCGAGTCGGTGCCGGCCACCACCGTCGACCGCCAGTGCGGCTCGTCCCAGCAGTCGGCCCACTTCGCGGCCCAGGGCGTCATGGCCGGCGCCTACGACATCGTGGTCGCCGCCGGCGTCGAGGTCATGTCGATGGTGCCCATGGGCTCGTCGTTCATGACCCCCAACACGGGCGTGCCCTTCGGCCCCGGCATGGGCCTGCGCTACGCCGACCGCGGTGGGCTGGTCCCCCAGGGCACCTCGGCGGAGATGATCGCCGAGAAGTGGAACCTGTCCCGTGAGGACCTCGACGCCTACGGCGCCCGCAGCCAGCAGTTCGCGGCCAGGGCCCGTGAGGAGGGCCGCTTCGAGCGGGAGATCGTCCCGGTCAAGGCCATGCCGATCGACAAGGAGACCGGCAAGCTCATCGAGACCGACGAGCTCTTCTCCCAGGACGAAGGCATCCGCCCCGACACCACGGTGGAGACCCTCGCCAACCTGAAGCCCGCCTTCAAGGCCGACGGCGTGGTGACGGCGGGCAACTCGTCCCAGATCACCGACGGCGCCTCGGCCGTGCTCATCATGAGCGAGGACAAGGCCAACGAACTGGGGCTGACCCCCCGGGCCCGCTTCCACTCCTTCTCCCTCGCCGGCGTGGACCCGATCTTCATGCTGACCGGCCCCATCCCGGCCACGCACAAGGTCCTCGAGCGCTCCGGCCTGAGCATGGACGACATCGACCTGGTCGAGATCAACGAGGCCTTCGCCTCTGTGATCCTGGCCTGGGAGAAGGAACTGCACCCGGACATGGACAAGGTGAACGTCAACGGCGGGGCCATCGCCCTCGGCCACCCCCTCGGCTGCTCCGGCGCCCGCCTCATGACGACGCTCCTGCACGAACTGGAGCGCACCGGCGGCCGCTACGGCCTCCAGACCATGTGCGAGGGCGGCGGCCTGGCCAACGCCACCATCATCGAGCGCCTGTAGCCCACGAACGGGCGCACGAGCGCAGGGGTGCCCCCTTCGGCGTGATGCGGAACCTACGCTTCAGGGACTCGCGTGGCGGAGCCCGACGACGACCTTGGAGCACCCATGACCGATCAGCCCCCTCCCCCGCCCGAGGACCCCAACGCCTCCGTCTTCGGCCAACCCGCCGAGCCGGCCGGCGAACCCACCGTCGTGGTGCCGGCCCAGCCGCCGGTCGCGCCCGGTGGACCGCCCGCGGGTGGACCACCCGTCGGCGGCCCCCCGCCGGGCGACGGACCCGACGACGACGAGCCGAAGGCCTGGTACCAGAACCCGGCGGTCCTCGCGATGCTGGCCGTCGTCGTGGTGCTGGTGGTCCTGCTCGGCTTCTTCCTCCTGGGTGACGACGACGACGACGAGCCCGACACGACCACGACCTCCACGACCACCTCGACGACGGCGCCCACCACCACCACGACGACCACCACGACGTCGACGACCACGACCACCACGACGACGACCACCACGACCACGACGCCGCCCACGACCCTCCCGCCGATCCAGCCCGGTGACCCCTGCTCGCCCGAGGAGGGCCTCCCGGACTGCATCGATCCCGAGGGCGACGGCACCTACGTGTACCTGATCGACGGCGGCGACTGCATCTCGGTCCGCCCCGATCCCGCGACCTGTGCCGACCTCGACGGCGACGGGATCGCGGGCTACCCGGACAGCGAGTAGCGACGGGCCGAGACGGCAGCCGGCGTCGTAGGATCGACGCTGCCATGGGCACCGCCGTCAGGGTCCTGATCGCCATCGTCTTCGCCTACGCCCTCCTGCGCCTGGGCCTGGCGGTCCTGCGGATGTTCGCCCAGCCCGTGGCCGAGCCGCCCCCGCCGGGTGAGCTGCGGAGGGTGAAGCTGGCCTACCGCTGTGAGCTCTGTGGCACCGAGGTGCGGATGACCGCCGCTCTCGACCAGGACCCCGAGCCCCCGCGGCACTGCATGGAGGACATGACCCTGGTCACCCCGGTCGACGATCTCTGACGCAGCGTGACCTCGTGGTCACGATCAGCGAGATCCTGTCCACAGGGTGTGGGTAAGGCTGGGGAGGGTCACAACGGTGTAACTCGTGGGTCACCTCGATGTCACCCAGAACTCACGCTGCGTGGTCGCTCAGTGATATTGCGTGGCCACGATGATCCCGATCAGGATCAGAGCCAGCCCCACCAGCAGGTACCAGTTGTTGGTGTCGCCCGGCATGAGGCCGAGGTAGTTGAGGAAGATCACCACGGCCCCGGCGCCGAGGAACGTGAACATCAGCACCGGCACCCACAGGGGGCTGACCTTGACGTCACGGGGGACCGGCGGCGTGTAACGGCTGCTGGCCCCGGCGACCTCAGCGGAGGGTCGGGTGCCCTTGGGCGTCACCCGACCGGCGGGGACGCGTCGCTTCGCGGGCTTCTTGTTGGCCATCGCCCCTGAACCTAGACAAAAGCGGGGCCGGGGGCCGAACGGGGAGCCGTACCGTGGGGCCGTGGCTCCCCGGGTGCTCGTCGTCGACAACTACGACTCGTTCGTCTACAACCTCGTCCAGTACCTGGGGGAGCTCGGAGCTGAGCCCGTCGTGTACCGCAGCGACGCCTTCACCCTGGACGACATCGAGGCCCTGGCCCCCGACGCCGTGCTCATCAGCCCCGGCCCCGGCCGCCCCGAGGACGCCGGCCTCTCCAATGAGGTGATCACCACCTTCGCCGGGCGGGTCCCCGTCCTCGGGGTCTGCCTCGGTCACCAGTGCCTCGGCCAGATCTACGGGGGCGACGTCGTGCGGGCACCGGCGATCATGCACGGCAAGACCTCCGAGATCCATCACGAGGGTGGCGGCGTCTTCGCCGGCCTGCCCTCCCCGCTGGAGGCAACCCGGTACCACTCGTTGGTGGTCGACGCCGACTCGGTGCCCGACGTGCTCGAGGTCACCGCCCGCACCGAGGACGGCGTGGTCATGGGCCTCCGCCACCGGACGCTCGACGTCGAGGGCGTCCAGTTCCACCCCGAGTCGATCCTGACCGAGCACGGCCACGAGCTCCTGCGGACCTTCCTGGCCCGCACCGGCGCCGCCGTCGGTTGATCAGCGGCCGAGCCGCGTCGGCGCGGTGTCCGTTTTCAGGGCGCCGGAGGGCTGGTGGCCGGCGGCAGCGTGGGGGCCACGTCGGCCACCGGCGGCAGCGTCTGGGGGGTCGTCGTGGCGGGCGGTACCGGCACGATCCGGATGATCACGATCGAACCGACTGCGGCCGTGGTGCCCGGCGCCGGGCTCTGCTGCCACACCTGACCATCGTCGTACTGCCCCGAGGGGTCCTCGGCCTGTTCCTGCTGGACCACGAAGCCTGCGTTCTGCAGGGCCGCGGTCGCCGAGAACACGTCCTGGCCGAGCACCGGGGGCACCTCGATCGTCTCGTTGCCGGCGCTGATCACGATCGTGACCGCCGCGCCCTCGTCGGCTTCGGTCGCGGGATCGGGGCTCTGGCGGATGACGACGTCGACCTCCACGTCCGCGCTCGCCTCCCGCTGCACCTCGACCTGGAAGCCCAGCTCGGTCAACTCCCGTCGGGCCCGGTCCTTGTTCTGCCCGACCACGTTCGGGACCTCGACGGTGACCGTGTCCCGCTCCTCGTCGAGCCGCTCGGCCAGGTACCAGAGTCCGGCGGCGAGGGCGCCGAAGATGAGGATCATGAAGAGCAGGAAGAAGCCGGTACGCCGAGGTGGTTCGACGTAGCGGCCGTCCTCGTAGGAGCCGAAGTCGACCTCCCGGGGCGGCGGGGCCGGCGCCGGGGCCACCACGGGCGCCACGGGGGCCGGGGCGATCCTGGCCCCCTGACGGAAGCGCCGCAGGTCGGCCCGCAGGTCGCCTGCTGACGGATACCGACGGCCGGGGTCCTTGGACAGCAGCTTCATGGTGATGGCGTCGATCTCCACGGGCAGCTCGGGGTCGACCTCCCGCAGGTCCTCGGGCGCCTCGTGGACGTGGGCGTAGGCGATGGCGACGGGCTCGTCGCCGGAGAACGGGGGTCGGCCGACCAGCATCTCGTAGAGGACCACGCCGAGGCTGTAGAGGTCGCTCCGGGGGTCGACGGGCTTGCCCTGGGCCTGCTCGGGGGAGAAATAGGTGGCGGTCCCCATGACGGTGCCCGCCTGGGTCAGCTCGCTGTCACCGCCGGCGAACACGCGGGCGATGCCGAAGTCGGCGACTTTGACCTGGCCGTCCTTGGCCACCAGGACGTTGCCCGCCTTGATGTCGCGGTGGACCATGCCCTCGCGGTGCGCCGCCCCGAGGCCGGCCGCGATGTCGGCCGCGATGTCGGCCGCCCGGTCGGGGTGGAGACGACCCTCGGCCCGCAGCACCTCGGCCAGCGACCGGCCGTCGATGTACTCCTGGACGATGAAGTACTCGCCGCCCTCCTCGAAGTAGTCGTAGACCCCCACGATGTTGGGGTGGGTGAGCTTGGCCGCGGCCTGGGCCTCACGGCGGAAGCGCTCGACGAAGGAGGCCTCGACCGCATGCTCGGCCGCTAGGCGCTTGACGGCCACGGGCCGGTCGAGCAGCTGGTCCTGAGCCAGGAACACCTCGGCCATGCCGCCCTTGCCGATCGACTGCTGCAGGGCATATCGGCCGCGGTAGACGACGGGTTCCTCCGGGCCGGTCACGGCGCCACAGGGTAGTGAGCGACCGGTCGGCCGCCCGCACCGATCCTGGGCCCGATCAGGCTCCGCCCAGGGCGGCCTCGATCATCGCCGCGGCGATGGGACCGGCGAGGTCGTTGCCCGTGGCTTCACTGCCCTCGCCGGGGATGCCCTCGACCAGCACCGCGACGGCGATCTCCGGCTCGCCCCCCTCGGGGCCGGCCCAGGCGATCATCCAGGCGTGCGACGACGGCGGGTCGGTGCCGAGCTGGGCCGTGCCCGTCTTGGCCCCGACGTCGTAGGGCAGGCCGGCGAGGCTGGTGGCCGTGCCGTTGTCGACCACACCGCGCATGGCATCCCGCATGGTGGCCGCGTCCGAGCCGCTGATCGGCTGCTGCCAGACCTCCTCGTCGTAGGTCTCGATGACGTCGCCGTCGCCGTCCCGCAACTCGTCGACGGTGTGGGGCGCCATCATCACGCCGTCGTTGGCGATCGCGGCGGCGGCCAGGGCCATCTGCAGGGGTGAGGCCGCGACCTCGAACTGCCCGATGGCGGACTGGGCGAGGGCCGGCGTGTTGTCGGTGAAGTCGGTCGGGAAGTTGGACTCGACCGGGTCGGGCAGGTCGATCGGGGGCGTGTCGTTGAAGCCGAAGGACTCCGCCCCCTCGATGGTGCGGTCCGCGCCGAGCGTCTCGACCGCCATGCGGGCGAAGGACGTGTTGCAGGACTCGGCCAGGATCTCGAACAGCGCCCCTCCGCAGGTGTGGGAGTTGGTGAGGGGGCGGGTCGTCTGCGGGGGGACCCAGGACGCCTCGGTCGGGTAGACGGGCGCCTCGGGGGTCACCACGCCGAACTTCAGACCGCTGGAGCCGACGACGACCTTGAAGGTCGAACCGGGGAAGTACCGGTCCTGGTAGCTGGTGGCGATGAGCGGGCTGTCGGGGTTGTCGGGCTGGAGGAACTGCCGTGCATCCCTCGCCAGGGCGAGGTCGTGGGTCGACAGGGCATTGGGGTCATAGGACGGGTAGTCCCACAGGGCCAGGATCGCCCCGGTCTGGGGGTCGATGGCCACCACGGCCCCCCGGCGCTGACCGAGCTGCTCGCGGGCCACCGTCTGGAGGTCGTTGCGGAGGGTCGTCTGCAGGTCGCCGACCTGGTCCTCGGCGACGAAGAGGTCGGCGAAGCCCCTGAGCTGCTGCTCGGCCGTGTCGCCGATCAGCTCGTCCTGGTAGGTCCGCTCGAGGCCCGCGGTGCCGAACTCGAAGGAGTAGTAGCCGGTCACCGGGGCGAACAGGTCGTTGGTCGGGTAGCGGCGCTGGTACTCGAACTCGTCGTCGACCGGGACGGACTCGGCGATGACCACGCCGTCCGCGGTGGTGATGGTCCCCCGGTTGCGGGCGAAGTCGATCCGGATCCGGTCGACGTTCTCCGGCCGCTCGCTCAGGGCCTCGGCGCTGAACACCTGGATGCGGTTGAGCATCACGAAGACCGCGATGTAACAGAGGCAGAGGGCGATGCCGAGCCGGCGGATCCGTTCGTTCACGCCGCGTCAGCCGGTGCGCGGTTGCGCCGGCTCTCCCGTTCGGCCTGGCGCCGCGTCGTGTCGTCGGAGATGCGCATGAGCAGGGCCAGGATCACGTAGTTGGCGATCAGCGACGACCCGCCGTAGGACACGAACGGCAGGGTGATGCCGGTCAGGGGCAGGAGGCGGGTGACCCCGGCCAGGATGATGAAGGCCTGGAACCCGAGGAGCGCGGTCAGCCCGGCGGCCAGCAGCTTGTCGAACTCGTGCTCGGCGGCGACCGCGATGCGCAGGCCGGTGCCGACCAGGAGCAGGAAGGCGACCAGGATCAGGGTCCCGCCCAGCAGGCCCAGCTCCTCGCCGATCACCGTGAAGATGAAGTCGGTCTCCACCGCCGGGAAGCGGTCGAAGCGGCCCAGACCGGGTCCCGTGCCGGTCACCCCACCCAGGGCGAGGCCGAACTGGCTGCGGCAGATCTGCTGGCCCTCCGCGAAGCAGAGGTCCCAGGGGTCGAGCCAGATGTCGACCCGCTGCTGGACGTGGGTGAAGGTCTTCCACGCGAAGAAGGCCCCGCTGGCGAACAGCGTGAAGCCGACCACGAGGTAGCTGGCCCGTTGGGTGGCGATCCACAGCATCACCACGAAGACCGTGAAGAAGAGCAGCGAGCTGCCGAGGTCCTTCTGGAAGAAGAGGACGAGCAGCGAGAAGCCCCACGCCATCAGCACGGGGGCCAGGTGCTTCGGCTCCGGCAGCTTGAAGGGCCCGACCCCCCAGGTGGCGATGCTCAGCAGCTCCCGCTTCTCGACCAGGTACGAAGCGAAGAAGAGGGCCAGGATGACCTTGGCGAACTCGCCCGGCTGGAAGTTGACGGGCCCGAAGGAGACGAAGATCCGGGAGCCGTTGACCTCGTTGCCCACGAGGGGGAGCAACGGCAGGAGCAGCAGGCCGACCCCGAGGGCCATGAAGGTGTAGCGGTAGCGGTCGAGGTCCCGTACCCGCCGCACCACCACGAGGGTTGCGATGAAGGCGCCGATCCCGACCGCGGTCCAGGTGGCCTGCAGACCGGCCAGGTCCTCGTTGAGGCGGGCGATGAAGACGTACCCGAGCCCGTTGAGCAGGGCCGCGATCGGCAGCAGGGTGGCGTCCGCGTCCGGGGCCCAGCGCCGGGCGGCCAGGTGGGCGGCGAGGATGAGGGCGAGGATGACGCCGAGGAACGGCCCGATGTTGGCCGGGATGGTGGCGTTCTGGCCGAAGGCGGCCAGGGCGTAGGTAGCCCCGACGGCCACCACCGCCAGGAGGATCAGGCCGAGCTCGGTCCGGCGCCGGGGGGCGGCCACGGATCAGCCGTTCCCGGCCGGCTTCGTCCCGCTGCCCCCGTTGGCGCCACCGCCGGTGGTGGTGGCCTCCGTAGTGGTCGTCGTCGTGGAGGTGGTCGTCGTGGTGGTCGTCGGCTCCTCCTCGTCGGCCAACTGGTCGATCTGGCCCTGCAGGTTCTCGACGTAGTTCTCGGCGTCGGCCAGCGTGGCCTGGTCCACCCCGTCCTCCAGGTCGCTCAGCTCCGCCTCGGGGACGTCCTCCACCGAGATCTCGGTGACCTGCTCGACGGTGGGGTCGAACCACAGGAACCCGCCGGGACGCCCCTTGAAGATCGTCACCTGCTCGTCCTCGATGGTGACGAAGTAGGTCTTGCGGGCGTACCAGCCCAGCGCCCCGACCACCAGGGCGACCAACAGGAGCAGGGCCACGGCGAACGCCGCGACCCGCCAGGTCAGGCGCCGGGACCGCGGCTGGTCGGCCGCGGCGTCCTCCTCGATCACAGGGACCTCGGCCGTCGGGTCCCGGGGCACCGGGATCTCCTGGCTGAGGCCGGGCTGGAGGATGGTGCCGTCCTCGTCCTCGGCGACCGCCGGGACGGCGTCGGTCGCCGACATGATGTCGACCACGACGGCGGTGATGTTGTCCCGACCACCGCCCTCGTTGGCCAGGCGCACCAGCTCCCGGGCGGCGTCGTCGGGGTCGTCGAACCGGCGAAGGGTGGCCACCAGGCGGCTCTCGTCGACCTCGTTGAACAGGCCGTCGCTGCAGATCAGGAAGCGGTCGCCGGCGACGGGCTCGACCTCCCAGGAGTCCACGGCCACGGCCTCGTCGATGCCGAGGGCCCGGGTCAGGATGTTGCGCTGCGGGTGGCTCTCGGCCTCCTCGGCGGTGATCCGGCCCTGGCGCACGAGGCTGGCCACCAGGCTGTGGTCCTCGGTGAGCTGCTCGATGCGGTCGTTGCGCACCCGGTAGAGCCGAGAGTCGCCGACGTTGACGATGCCGAGGCGGCGTCCCTCGCGGGTCTCCACGTCGGCCAGTGCGGTGAGGGTGGTGCCCATCCCCTTGAGGTCGGGGTCCGAGCCGGCCTTGTCGAAGACGGCCTGGTTGGCCGAGAGCACGGCCTGCACCAGGGTCGCGGTGGTGGGCTCGTCGTGGGCCTGGCCCAGGATCTGGAGGGCCAGGGCCGAGGCGACCTCGCCTCCCTGGTGGCCGCCCATGCCGTCGGCCACCGCGAAGAGGTCGCCCTCGCGCACCAGGAAGCTGTCCTGGTTGTTGGATCGCACCCGACCCACGTCGGTGGCCGAGCCGACCCGGAAGTCCGTCATGCCAGCTCCATCACGGTGTTGCCCACCTGTAGTCGGTCGCCGCGCTTCATCACGATGGAGCCGGTCACGCGGGCACGGTTGAGATAGGTGCCGTTGGTCGACCCGAGGTCTTCCACCAGATACTGGCCGTCACGGGCGAACACCCTGGCATGGAGTTGGGACACATAGGTGTCGTCCAGGGTCACCTGGCACCCCGCGGCCCGGCCGACGGTCAGTTCCTGGCCCAGCGGGAACGTGCGGCCCCGTTGTGCCGCGGGCTCGACCACGAGCAGGTGGGGCTCGCCGCTCTTGCGGGCCTTGCGGGACGGCGCCACCTGGCTGACCGCCGCGGCCTGCTGGCGGCGGGTCGAGACCCGAGGGCCCCGGATCTCGGCCCAGACGGCCCGCAGGACGCGGAGGAAGAAGAGGTAGAGCAGCGCCAGGAGCGCGAACTTGAGGATCGTGAGCAGCTGTTCTGACATCTACGAGGCCTCGAAGATCATCCGGGTGTTCCCGATGAGGATCTCGTCGCCGTCGATCAGCACCTGCTCGGCCACCCGGAGGCCGTTGACCCGCACCCCGTTGGTGGAGCCGAGGTCGACGAGGGCGTACCCCGTGCCCCGGGGCCGGATCTCGGCGTGGCGCCGGCTCACGTTGGTGTCACCGAGCTGGATGTTGCACTCCGGGGCCCGGCCGATGACCACGGGCTGCTCGCCCAGGCCGATGCGCTGGTTGGTGGGCAGCAGCAACGAGCCCGCCCCGACCCCACCACTGCCCTCGGCCATCTTGGCCTCGATCTGGAAGGTGCCGGTGCGCAGCTTCTCCCACGGCGACAGCTCCACCCGGACCGGGCCGACGAAGCCATAGGCCTCGTCCCGGGCGTGCTCCCGGGCGGCCTCACACAGCTCGAGGACCAGGGCCTGTTCCATCTGCACGAAGCGCTCGTGGTCGCCGGGGCTGAGCCAGATGGTGAAGTCGTTGGGGACCACCACTCGACCGCTCACGTCGACCGAGCGGCTGGCGTCCATCTCCCGGGTCAGGCGGCGGCCGACCTCGACAGGGCGCAGGCCGCTGCGGAACAGCCGGGAGAAGGTCCCCTCGACCATGTTCTCCAGACGGCGCTCGAAACCTCGCAGAGCCACCCGAAGAACATAGGCGCTACCGTCCCCGGTTCCCCGGGGAGGCCCCTCTGTGAGTGATGAGATCGACGACCCCGACGGCCCGGGACGGGCGTGGACGGCGATCGACCGACGACGGGCCCTCCTGGCGGGACTGGCCAGCCTGGCGCTGCTCGCCGTGCTCTGGATCGAGGGCTCCCGGAGCGGCGACGACGGCGCCGACGACGCCCCGGTCGGGGATTGGCCGACCAGTGCCGCCGCCGAGGACGACGTCCCGGCCGACCTGCTCCGCACCTACCAGGAGGCGTCGGTCAACTGCCCGGGCTTCCCCTGGCCGGTGGTGGCCGCCATCGGGAAGGTCGAGACCGATCACAACCGGGCGCCGGGCACCTCCTCGGCCGGCGCCCAGGGACCGATGCAGTTCCTGCCCGCGACCTGGGAGATGTACGGCGCGGACGGTGACGGCGACGGCGACGCCGACATCGACGACGAGGAGGACGCCATCGCCGGCGCCGTCCGCCTGCTCTGCGCCAATGGCGGCGAGGACCCGGCGACACTGCAGGCGGCGATCTTCGCCTACAACCGCTCCGAGGAGTACGTGGCCGACGTCCTGACCATCGCCCGGACCTACACCACCGGCGAGATCGACGCTCCGTAGGGCGCGCAGGAGGCAGCCGGGTAGGCTCTCGGCTCCACTCGGGCGAGTGGCGGAATTTGGCAGACGCGCAGGATTCAGGTTCCTGTGTCCGAAAGGACGTGGGGGTTCAAGTCCCCCCTCGCCCACCACGTTGTCCCTGGTCAGCGGGCAGTTCCAGGGTGGCGGGATGGCCGATCTCTACCGGATCTCTAAGCGGTGCGCGCGCAAGGACCCCCAGAGATAGGTCCGAGGACCGACAGCGGCTCCAACCGGGACCCCCAGTCGCCGGCTGTTCACGGATCGGTGATGAGCAGTCGCCAGATCTCCTCGCGGAGTGACCGAGCGAGCGAAGATGCCGCTTCAGCGTCGGGCTCCTCAAGGATGCCGGGGAGGCGTGTCCGCAGCTCGAGGTCGATCTCGGTGAAGTCCGTCGCGACGCCGCCGTACTCCTCCGCCTCGTCGAACAGCTTCGCTATCGGGTCGAGCGCTCGGGCGATCACGCAGTAGCGCGCGTCACCCGTCGTCTCGCATCCGTCCCAACATCCCGACGACGAGTCCGACGAGGACGACCTCGACGGCTGAGAGGCGATCCACCGAACGACGGCCCGGCGTAACGCCTCCAGACACGTGGGCCGGCAGTCCCCCAACTGGCTGTCGTTGTGTTAACCGGCTATGCCCGCCGGCCGACGTAGGCGAGGAACTTGGACTGATCGTCGGCGTCGGCGGGAACGTCGATCGCCGGCCCGAACATGCCGTCGGCGCGCAGGGCCTCCTCCGGCATCTCCCCCATGCTGACGATCATGCGTTGGAGCTGGTCCGGGTCGAGCGTCTCGTCCTGACCCGTTGCCCGGGCGAGATCCCACGTGTGGGTGAACACGTCGCCGGTGACGATCATGTCGACCGTGTCAGCAAGGGACTGCGTGCTGAACGGCGTCTCGACCGGCTTCGCAGCCAGCGCCGGATCGGCGAGTGCGTTCGCCACCGTGCGCTGCACCGTGTCCCAGGCGGCGACGGGGTCGTCCTCGACGGAGGGCACGGCTGGGAACGCCACCCCCTGGGCGCCGAAGAACCCGGGGATCCACTCGGTCAGGTGACGGACGACGTCACGGGCGGTCCAGCCCTCACAGGGCGACGGGTTGTCCCACGCACCCGCGGGGACCCCGCCGACGCGGTCCGTGAACTGGCTGGTGATGCGCTCGTAGCGCTCGAGGATCTCACTCATGAGCAGGTAGACGCTTCGGGTAGGCACAACTCGGCCATGGTGTTCTCCTTGTATGACGGCGGCCCCACTGGCCGCATTCACACTGGGACGGAGCAAGCATCCAATTCTCGACACGGCCGGCGGAGATATCTCGGCGCCGACCGACGCATCACCGCGCGACGCATGTCATCCAGCACCGCCGATCACCTTCGCTCTTTCGGCGCCACGTGGACAGTGCAGCGCTGACTCGTCCGTCTACTCGAGGTGGAGAAGCGGGTGCCGCTGCACGGGAAGCGGGAGTGGTCGTGATCGTCGAGTGAACAGGCATGCTCCCGGCGTTCGGGGGCAGGGCGAATCGACGCCTCTCGTCGCAGGAGGGCAATTCCTAGGGTTCTGCACCGCTTATAGCACTTGCCGTTATAAATCCCGCAGACAGCTACACTCGTCGAGGTGGATCGGGTCAGGAATCCCTTCACCCCCGGCGCGGGCAGCCGTCCGCCCCTGCTGGTCGGCCGAGACGGCCAGCTCGACGCCATGTCGGTGGCCGTGCAGCGCATGGACATCGGTCGCTTCGAGCGCAGCCTCTTGCTCACCGGGCTCCGCGGTGTCGGCAAGACGGTCCTACTCAACGAGTTCGGCCGCATCGCCCACGACCACGGCTGGGTCCACGAGCACCTCGAAGCCACCGACGACACGCGGGTCGCCAGCGCCGTCGCAACCCTCGCTCGACGGGTCCTGCTGGAGCTGAGCCTCAAGGAACGGGTCAAGGACCGGGCCCGGTCGGCGCTGGGCGCGGTGCGCAGCTTTGTCAAGGTCCACGTGGCCACCGGTGACGGCGGCGCCCTCACCATCGACTTCGAGCCCCGCCCGGGGCTGGCCGACTCGGGAGACCTCGATGGCGACCTCGGCGGAGTGCTGCGCGAGGTCGGGGAGACCGCCGCCGCTGCGGAGACCGGCGTCCTGTTCACCATCGACGAACTGCAGTACCTGAGCAAGGGTGAGCTCGGCGCGCTGATCGTGGGGCTCCACCGGGTGTCCCAGCTCGGCCTGCCGCTCCTCGTCGCTGGCGCCGGCCTGCCGTCGCTGCCGGGCCTGGCCGGCGAAGCAAGGTCCTACGCCGAGCGCCTCTTCAGCTACGTCGAGGTCGACTCACTGAGCCATGACGACGCCCACCGGGCGCTGGTGGAGCCGGTCGAGGTCGAGGGGGCCGCGTGGGAACCGGCGGCGGTCGACCAGGTGATCGACCGCACCGAGGGCTACCCGTACTTCCTCCAGGAGTTCGGCAAGCAGGCCTGGAACGTCGCCGACGGACCGGCGATCACCGAGGCCGACGTCAACGGATCGACGGTGCTCGCCCTCGATGAGCTCGACCATGGGTTCTTCCGCGCCCGAATCGACAAGACGACCGACGCGGAAAGGGACTACCTGCGGGCGATGGCGGGCTTGGAAGGTCCCGGCCCCTTCAGGTCCGGTGACGTGTCGGCCGCGCTCGGCAAGAGGACCACCCAGACCGGCCCGGTCCGTGACAGCCTCATCAAACGAGGCCTGCTCTACGCCCCCCGGCACGGCTTCCTTGACTACACCGTGCCGATGTTCGACCAGTTCATCCGCCGAGCACAGCCCTGATGCCGGTCACGATCGAGAGGTGCGAGGACTCCTGGTGAGTGAGACGCCCAGGAAGAAAAGGCTGATCGAGGAGGCGACTGACGTCCTGGGCCTCTTCACCGGCCTCGAGCGTGCTCTCGCCAGCCCGCCCGGCGACGAGGGCTGCCTGGATCACCTCGTGGAGGTGGTCGAGCGTGATGCCGCCGTCGACGAGGACCCGACGCCAGATCAGCGGTTTCGTGTCGAGCAAGGTGACCTTGAGCTGGTACACGCTCGCGGCCTTGCTGGACACGTCGGTCCCGGCTCCGCACCCGAACTCGAGCGCTCCTGGCCGAGGTGGTCGGCATCGCCACCTGAGAACCAGGGCCCTTCGCGGTGACGGTGAGATGGAGGCCCGAACCGCGACCTCTACCGGTTCGGCTTCCACCAACGGCACTTCGGGGGCGAGGGCCGGCTCGCTCTGGACGTACTGTCGAGCACATGCGATCCGTCGCCCGACGAACAGCCGTCATGGCCACCGCGCTGCCGGCTGCTCTGCTCGGGCTTGTCGCGGGCGTCGGAAAGCGCGGCGATGTTGGAGCGACAACTCAACGCCGGGCGGAGCCCGCACCGACGGTTGCCTTGATCGTCACCGCGCCGTTCTGGCTTCTGATTCTCCTCCGCGGAGTGCTCTATCCCGCTATCGGTGCGGACAACCTGGAGCAGTCATGGGGTGGCCCGACCCTCGTCGGCGCCTGGGTGATTCACCTCGCGGTAGGAGTCGCAGCGCTCGTGGTCGTGTCGCTCGTCTTGGCGGTTGCCACGGGACGCTCCCTCCGGCCGACACCGACATCTCTGGGGACCGCCGGCGCTGACCATCCGAGAACGCGCGGCGAGGCCTAGCGCGGCGGGTAGCACCAAACACCGGCTCTGGGGCGCACCTCCGGCCTGCGCACCCCACAGCAGGGGATCCATCGAGTTGGCGTGCTTGGCTGCCCAGGTGAGCCACTCCTCGGTCTTGGGGTCGACCGCCCATGCGGCGCCGTTCTCGGGACGACGGCGCTGGTGCCCTACGGCCCGTCCTCGAAGCGGACGAGCCTGCCGTTGCGAAGGTTGTCCTCGAAGTCGCTCGGATCGAACGACTCGGGATCGAGATCGCTACCGAGCCACTCTCTTCGCTCGTCATGCTCGGGATGCGCCGGGTCGGCGAGGATGTCGATGAGCTCCCGGTAGGCCCACGTACCGCCACAGTCCTCAGGTGGGCCAGCTCGTCGTCCGTCGATGCACGCCGGGACGGCGAGGTCGGCGTTCGGGGCCAGCACCTTCTCGACCGCGACCTTGTGCCGCCAACTGTCGCCGAAGTCGTAGGTGTAGCCGAACGAGGAGCCCTTCTCTGCGATTGCGTCGAGGCGGGTTCGGCGCTCGTCGCGGGTCGGCGGGCCCCAGTCCCATTCGGGGTCAGGGACCCCGTAGCGGGTGCGGCCGACCTCGAAGTCGTGCAGGTGGTAGCCGAACCAACCGAACGCGGCCTGGATGACCTCGTGGAGGTCGTCGAGGGTGCTGGCCCCGTCGACCGGGACACGCCGCCAGATCGGTGGCTTGGTGTCAAGAAGGGTGACCTTGAGCTGGTACACCATCGCCGGGCGGGCGGCGAGCGCCCGGGGCTCGGCATGGTCGTACTGGCCGGGGAAGGCGATGACCTCAGCCAGCGGCTCGGCCGGCCCCAGGAGAGCCGCCAGCTCGTCGCGGGGCGTGCCGTGGTCGAGCGGGCCGAGGATGATCCGGGAGAGGCTCACCGACAACGCATCCAGGGCGAGCTGTTCCGACGGAGGTCGGACGCCGCCGTGGTAGGCGAGTTCGTTCATGACGCCCACGACGCTGCGGTTGTTCGTGGGTGCCACCCGCACCTCGCGCATCGCCTCCCGCTCCGCCGCCAGGAACTCCTCGCTGGCGCCATGCAGCCGCAAGACCGACTCGATGGCGCCCGGCACCCGATCGAGCAGCGTGGCTGCCGGCGCCAGAGCGACGAACACCGGCAGCAACGTGCGCTCGTTCACCAGCAGCGCCACCTGCGGACGCCAGAACAGGGCATTGGCGAACCAGTCACCCAACGCCGTGGTCGACTCGGCGCTCTCAGATGCGACCAACTCCGGCACCCATGGCCTCGAAGGAGACCGTGCTCTCCCGGCCGCCGCGCGGTGGGCTCAGGGATTGTGCGGTGACATCTCGAGCAACTCGCCCTGCAGCCGTGCGGCCAGCCGCGAGCGGGTCCACGAGGTCGTCGCGAACGTCCACGCGCGGTTGGTGCCACCAGTCTCTGCGTCCGCAGCTTCGAGGTCGATGTCCGCGGACCCGACAGCTGGAGCGTGTCGCCGGTCTCGAAGTCGATGAACAGCAGACTCGTGGTCGGGTTCAACGAGAGGTTGCCGAGGGTGTTGTACATGTTGTTGCCGGCGTAGTCCGGAATCCAGAGGCGGTCACCGTCGACCCTCACGAAGCCGGGCCGTCCGCCTCGATGCGATGCGTCGAGGTTCCGGTCGGGTCCGGCCGACGCGATGAAGAACGTGTCCGCGGACGTGATGAGCTCCTGCTGTTCAGGGTCGAGGTCGACTCCTTCACGGATGTCGGCGAACGCGGTTTGGTCGTCTGTGAGGTGCAGCGCGCGGCGTTGGATGTACTTCGGACAGTTCGGATAGGCCTCGGCCGCCCGTACGAGGATCCGCCCGTCGTCCGTGCCGATCACGGTCCCGTTGACGCGGTAGCGGCGACGCGTCGCGACCTCCAGGAACAGGATGCCGATCGGGGCGCCAACCCTCGTGCGCTTGGAGAATTCGTCGCCCACGATGCCGGCGCGGGAGTCGACGCTGAGCGTGATCGGATCGATGACCTCGAACGAGCCGGGTTCACCCACGAGCACGGAGCACACGACCCGCGCTGAGGCGTCGAGCGTGGCAAGGATCGCCACCTGCTGCCGGCCGATGAAGTCGAACGCGTTGGGAGCGATCTGCGTCGCGATGGCGCGACCGATGCTGGCGGCCTCGGCCGTCACTCCCGTGGCCGACTGCAACGCGAGCTCACCGACGTGAAACGGCGACGGTTGTGTCCTCACGTCGACCTCAGAAGGTGAGCACGGTGTGGCCCGTGCCGATGAGCTTGCGCAGGCTAGGCAACCCACTCGTACCCGGAACGGGATTGTCGTCGAGGAGTGGCACGTCAGCGCTCAGCGCCGCGTCCGTGGCGCCGAAGACGTTGGCACAGGCGCTCGAGACGCCGGCGACGGTGTCGCGCACGGCTTCGAACAGCGCGTGCGCCGGATGGTCGGGTTGCTCCAGTTCCCCGACCCAGCGGGTGCCGGCTCCTTGGAACAGCATCACGACCTCGTCGCCTGCTTGCCGGTACTCGTATGCGGTGGCGAGGGCGTTGAAGACACGACCGAAGGCTTCGTCGGACGACGAAGTGGGGTCGGACAGAACGACGATGGCAGTGGGCACGGCAAGTCCTCTCGGGTCGAGTCAGCCATCTCACTAACCAGTCAAACGGTAAGCGCAGGTTAGGGCAGGTCGGTCCTCTTGTCAACCACCTATTGTCTGTTCACCGGTTAGCATGGCGACGTGTCCGAGTTCTTCTGGGTCGCCAACCATCCCGGCCTCGACCTGTTCAACACCGCCGCGGCGGACGACAACGGGGACCCGGTCGAGTTGCTCGATGGGTTCGACGCGTTGGCAGCTGGCTCGGAGAAGCCCAGCTCGTCGACCCGGTGACCTGCGCACCGTTCCGGCACGCCAGCGGCCGCAACTGTTGCTATGGACGCGCCGGTTGCGCGATGCCGGCCGTCGGGTCGTTGTTCGCGAGGTCGCGCGCGCCGCCGACGATCGGGGCCTCGATGCGATCGTCGCGGAGGTGCCCGTGCGACTCGCACACGTGGGAGCACGTGGCAGCAACACGCCCATCGCGGCCGCGGCGCCTCACGATCGGATCCGTCTTGCCTTGGCGCTGGCGGTGCTCGACGCCACCCGCCTCGACCGGTCACGAGTGCGGACTTGCGGGCGCCAAGGGTGTGTGCTGCTGTTCTTCGACACGTCGAAAATGGCACGCGCCGGTGGTGCACCATGGCTGTCTGCGGCAACCGGGTCAAGGCGGCGGCCCACTATGAGCGGCACCGCCCGGATGCGCCCACGCTGTCCCCTGATCGCAGCGAGCGGGGCGCACAAAGCGGTTGACGCTTACCGCCACGGTTTGGTCACCATCGACGCGGGCCCCAAGGTCTGGCCACGTGCCAGGCCGCCGCATGCCGCGCCGCCACACGCGGCTTCGCGAGGGCGGTGCAGATCTGACTGCGGACCTCGGAGGTCGGAGATGAGGTCGTCATCGCCGACCATGTCGCCCGTCACCGGGACCTGGGCGCACGCCGTGCCGACGACGACCGCGTTGGCAAACCCGAGGACCGCTTCGAGCGACTCGTGGGCGCGGGCCGTGCACGACGGAGCGGGCGTTGATCCACGCCACGGGCTTCTCGGAGATCGACCGGACGTCGTCGTCGCCGATGGTCCAGTCCAGCAGGTTCTTGAACGAACCGGGCAGGGCTCCGGCGTACTCCGGGGTCGAGAACAGCAGTGCATCGGACACCCTGATCTCGTTCCGCAGCTTCGCCACAGCCGGGTTGTGCTGCATGACGTCGTCGTCCGGGTTGAAGTGCGGGAGGTCGGCCAGCCCGTTAACACGCAACCCGTCCATCCCCTCCGGAGCCGACACCTCCAGCCGTCCGGAGCACCGCGGCGTTCGTCGACCGAGTCGCGGAGGCTCCCGAGATCAGGAGCACGCGGATCGCACCCTCGGGAGCGGCCTCGTACTTGTCTGCCTCACCGTTCATCCCACCCCCTGCATCCAGAGGACTGCCGGCTGCGACATGCGGCTGATGCGGCCAGGCAGCGGCTCACCCGCGCACCCGCACCGTGATACGAGGCTGGGGCCGGCTCGGTTCTCCGAGCCAACCGTCTCGCCCTTCATCCCGTTGGCGGCCTCGTAGCCGGAGTCGCCCTCCGCCTCGAATCCGCCATTACCGGACGGATCCTAAGCGCCGCATCGAGACGACGTCACAGACCAGTGGCGTGACACCCTCGGCATAGGTTGCGTGCGGGGTTTCTCGATGCCGAGAAGACTTGGTGACCAGCCGCGGCAAGCCGACGTGCGGCGGCCAAGCCCAGCCCACTGCTTCCACCCGTGATGAGGACCGTTTTGCTCACGGCGCGGACCCTAATGAGTCGACATTCAGCTTGCGCCTGCCCGCTGGTGTCCCACGCTGCCCGAGATGCCGCGGCAGAGCGGCAGTCATGGGACACGTGCTCAGCGCCGCGGTGACGCCGCCAGGCCATCAGTCCAAAACGGCGAGCGCTTCGATCTCCACGAGACAGCGATGGTCGTAGAGCGCCTCCACGCCGACCAAGGTCCACGCCCGTGGGGGGTCGACCGCGCCGCCCGCCTCGGCAAAGGCCAAAGCGCCCTCGAGCAGCTCGCCGCCCAGCTCCTCACGCCATCCCACGACATAAACGGTCATCTTCAACACGTCAGCGGTGGAAGCACCTGCGGAGGCGAGTGCGATGTCGAGGTTCGACAGAGCTTTCGCGAACTGAGCGGATAGACCCTGGGCAAAGTCCCCAGCGAGATCACGGCCGACCTGGCCGGCCACAGCGACCAACCGTGTGCCCGTTCCGACGGCCACAAGGCTGACTCCCGGAACCTCGGCGACCCCCTCCGGGTTGAACACTCGTACGGCCACATCCGCCCCCTTGGGTCGCCAGACGTCAACTCTGCCCTGATGTCCTGACGCGATGTAGCGACGTCCGCGCTGCATCCCGTCGAGGTAGTCGATGGTGCTGTTGAGCGAATCGACCGCCGTCCCAACGAGCTTTCTCCAGGCCCCGCAGTACATCCTGCCCGAGATGCCCTAGCAGATCGGCAGTCATGCCCGCTCTCGCTTCGGAGCTACTGGTCTTTTGGCCGCTGGCGCTCATAGGTCATACCGGTACGGTGTGCCACGGGTGCGCTTCTTCGAGTTGGCGGCGACTTGGAGGAGCAGGTCCTCACGACCGTGCGGGCGACAAGCTGTACACCGATGCAGACCGCCCTCGTCCTCATGTAGCGGGAGGGGAGACCGCCGGTTGCCGAGGTCGTTCCACAGCGGAGTGAATGGGATCCACTGCCACTGCTCCATCCACGCAGTCATCGGGTCGCTGCTCGACGGGATCAGCTCACCGAGCCGGGGGTTGGGGTGCCAACGGTGGGCGTGAGTAGGAGGTCGTGACCCTCAGCCCACCACTCGCCGACGGAACGGGCGATCGATGCCCACCACCCTACGCTGCGACATGGTCTGCGGCCGTCACCTGGCTCCGCCCGTTGACGCCAGGCTGGCGTCGCTGGGCTCGAGCTCCTCGAGGGGTGATCTCGCGGCCGATCAGCGCGCTCGATGCTGTTGACGAGGAACGCCGTTCCGACAGCCCACTGGTCGATCGGGCGTGCGAGCATCCTATCGCAGCGTGGCGAGCCGGGGCTGTTCGTCGACGATGGTGTACCCAGCGACTCGAGCGCCGCGGTGGTGGCCTCGATGGCCGCCTCGACGGCGGGGTGCGTCTCGAGGTCACCTCGGGCAGGTCCGCCCAGCACCGCGACAGGAGTGGGCCTGGGGGGTGATCGATGGTGGCGGCAAACCCCTCGCCCGGCAGCAACAGGGGATGCGGGTCACCGGGCATCGGCCCCGCCATGACATCGAGCACCGCGGCGCCAGCTCGCGGGACCGTGCGGGTGACGGCGAACTCGCACCCGTCGGCATCGAACGCCTCGGGCAGCGGCGCAGAAGTCACTCTCCCATGGGTCGGCTTCAGGCCCACGAGCCCACAGGCGCTGGCCGGGATGCGGATGGGCTCGGCCGCCGACGTTGCGTGCGGACAGGACCATGCCGGCGGAACGGCTGCTGCCGAGCCGCCGGCGGATCCCCCCGGCGAATTCGGCTCGTGTCCCAAGGTTCGAGGTCGGCCCAGAGGCCATCGGCTCCTGTGGTGGCCTGGTTGAGCAGCTCGGGCGTGTCTCGGCCCGGGCCCAGGAGCACGAACCCCGCCCGCCGAAGCCTCGCCACGAACTCGATGTCGAACGGTGCGCGGCAGTCGGCGTCGCGCAACGTGCGCATCCCCAGGCAGAGCGGATCACCAGCAGCCATGGCCGAGTCCTTCAACAGGATGGGCACGCCATGGAACGGCCCCGGCAGCAGGTCCTGGCTCGACGCCAGAGCTCGGGCCCGTTCAAAGTGATCGTGGATCACCGCGTTCAGCTTGGGGTTCAAGGCCTCTATGCGGGCGATGCTCTCGTCCACGAGCTCTCTCGGGCTGATGTCGCCCATTTGCACCGCGTCAGCCTGGCCAACTCCGTCGAGATCAAGGGCGTGCGCCACGAGCAGGGAGGCTAATGAACCCGTCGTGTCCTCTGCCGGTGGAAGCGCCACGATCGACGCTCCTACGGATGTCACGGGTCGGTTGCTGCGTGGTGCGGACCAGGCCAGCGGTCGGCCGCTCGTCGTGGAGAACCCGACCACCGAGTTCACCGGTTCGATCCACATCTACGGAGGCGACTTCTTCGCCACGGAGCGCAGCGAATCGCGGGGGCGACCCCTATAAGGAGCAGCTCTACGACGTCGACTACGTGCTCAGGTACTTCGAGGAAGTCAACTCCACGAACGTGGTGTCCTGAACCGCGATCGTCAGCTCTCGTTCATCACCGGCTCCGGCGTGGGCGTGGCGCCGGGCGGTGACGGATTGCCCGCACCGCGAGATGGCGTTGGCCCGCGTACTCACGCGGTTGGACCGGGTCGGAGCGTCACGGGTGGTCGTGACCGAGCGGGTCATCGATGACCCGCTGCTCGCCGCGGCGGCCGGGTCGCACGGGTCCCCGACGGTGTTGATCGACGGGCACGACCCGTTCACGGCGGCCGGGATCGCGGCCTCCGTGTCGTGTCGGCTCTTTCCCACGGTGTCGGGGTTAGATGCTGCGCCCACCGTCGAGGATCTGGTTCTCGCGCTGTCAACGGCCGGGGGCGAACCCTCCGGTGAGCGATGACCACGGCTGCGACCCGGTCTCGCTCGACGGGCCCACCGGCGCCGCAGCGCGCCCGGTTGGAGATCCTGGGCATTGAGATCGGGTAGATCTGGTCGGCATCGTCAAGCACGCCCCAATCAGCACAAGGCCTGGTCAGCGCCAAATTCCGGCACGATCCAGCATCGAGGAAGTCGCCTCGGATCAGAGTTCAAGTCCCCCTCGGCCACCACCCGTGCCTTGGACGACTGGCCCCCGCGGTCCGCTGGGCTCGACCGCGCCGGCCCGCTCGAGCCTGTGTCCGGTCGCAGTTGTCGGGGCCGCCTCGACTAGCCGCCGACAGTGACGACGATGCCCCGCTCGATCTCCTCGCTGACTGATGCTCTCTTCGACAGTCCGGGACTCGGTCGTCTCTGGCGACCCTTCCAGAGTCACGTCGTAGGAGTCGGCCGGTGCTACCCCGACGGTGGATTCCAGTTCGCACTCGTAGTTCGGCGGTGGGGAAGTCACTTCTCCGGAGCCACCCATTTCAACGACGTCGACCACCTCGCCGGAGTCGGCGTCCCAGAAGACAAGGCGAACATTGTCCCAAGTGCAACTCACATCATCGACGCTCGGGGCGACGAGCTCGCTGGACGTGACCAGGCGAATGGGAACCTCGACTGGTGGTGGAGCGGACGTCGTAGTGGTTGCTTCGGACGTTGTTGTGGTTGCGTCGGCAGCTTGCCCATCGGAGTCGTCACCGCCGCCACACGCCGAGACGAGGACGGCGAGCAATCCGGCAATCGCGACGAGTCTCACTGGACGACCGTAGCAATGTGCGGATCCCTGACTCGTCGCGACGAACGGCGGGAGCCACGGCACCTGGGGCTGGGTCCGCCTTGGAAGCGCTGCGTCTTGACAATTTTTATTGTCAAGGCGTACCTTGGGGCTCGTGGACGATGTTCGAGTGTTCGCTGACGCTGCCGCCGTGGAGGTGGCGCTCGATCCGATCCGGGCCTCGATCCTCGACGCGTTGACGGAACCGGGGTCGGCGGCCACGGTTGCGGCGGCGGTCGGGTCGACCCGCCAGAAGGTGAACTATCACCTGAAGGCGTTGGAGGCCCATGGGCTGGTCGAGTTGGCCGAGGAACGCGTGTGGGGCGGCATCACCGAACGGTTCTTCCGTCGTTCAGCGCGCCATCTCGTGGTTGCGCCCGACGTGTTGCAGAGCGCTGGGCTCGATCCGAACGAGGTCGCCGATCGTCTCTCGGCTGCGTATCTGATCGCCGTGAACGCTCGGACGGTGTCCGAGGTCGGCGCGATCGCCGGCAGCGCGGCGACGGGAACGCGTCTGCCGACCCTGACCGTCGACACGGTGATCGGGTTCAGGTCGCCCGAAGACCGCGCCGCGTTCGCGACCGACCTGCAGTCGGCGGTCGCCGCGCTGGTCGCCCGATACCACCACGACGACGGGCGACCGCACCGTCTGACCGTCTCGTCCTATCCCCGACCCGAGGAGCCCTCGTGACCACTCCCGACCAGCCCGACCGTGTCGAACATCGGATGGAGCGCACCTATGAGGTGGCCGCCACTCCCGAACAGGTGTGGGACGCGATCGCAACCGCCGAAGGGATCGGGGCCTGGATGGTGCCGACCCGGCTCGACCCGCAGGTCGGCGGCGCCGTGTCGTTCGACGTCGGCTTCTGGTCGCACGGCATCGTCACCGACTACACGCCCACGAAGCGCTTCGCGTACGCAGAACCGTGGCCGATCGCGGACCACATGCCGACCGCTGACCACGACCTGTCGTCGCTCACCCCGATCGCGACGGAGTTCCTCATCCAATCAGCGTCCGGCGGCAGTTGCGTGATCCGTGTGGTCACCAGTGCGTACGGAAGCGGAGCGGACTGGGAGAACGAGTTCTTCGCCGAGATGATCGCCGGCGTGGTCCCGATGCTCGACAACCTCGCCATGCACCTCAACGAGGCGGCCTAGCGATGGGAACCCCGACGACCACCACCCCGCTCGAACCGAGCGCGCCGCCCACGCCGACCGAGCACTCGCCGCCTGGTCCGACGCGGTGCGCTCGCCGGCGCGATCGCGGCCGTCTGCACGACCGTCGTGGCGGCCATCGCGCGCGCTGCCGATGTCAGCCTCGACATCGACGCCACGGCCATTCCGATCCCCGCGTTCGCGTGGTGGACCATCATCGGGGCCGCTCTGGGCGTGGTCTTGGCCCGACTCCTTCGCGAGCGCCGGCGGTTCGTCGTCGTCACCACAGTCGCCGTCGGCCTGTCGCTCATCCCGGCGATCGCAGCTCCCGACGACACCGCCACCACGGCCGTGCTCGTGGGGGCCCACCTCCTCGCGGCGGCCATCATCATCCCGACCCTCAGCCGGCAGCTCCCCGCGGTCAACGTCGCCCCTGGATCGGCCGCCGTGCAGGCCGAGGCGGGGGCTGCCCCCTCACCCTGACACCCCCTTCCCGGCCCTCACCGTCAGCGCTCCGGGAGCCAGGCCATGCCGTCGCCGGCCACGCCGTTGCCGACCGAGCCGGGATGCCGCGCCAGGACACGGCCGTCGTCGGCGGAGATCTCGACGACGCTGCCTGAGCCGGTGACCGCGATCCGGGTCCCGTCCGGCGACCAGGCGAAGGTGAATCGGGTGTAGTCCTCCTCGTAGACGAGCTGGGTGCCCGCGGCCACGACGTCGTCGTAGACGTGCAGCACGTCCGCCCGAACCGGTTCGCCGGACTCGATCCGGAGCGCGATGAGCTGTGGCCACGTCGGGCGGCCGAGTGGAGGGGTGGCGATGCTCACGGTGAGGCTTCGGCCATCGGGGGACCAGCCCAGGCCCGCGAGCACGGGCGGCTGACGTTGCTCTCCATCCGTCGGGTCAGCGGGGGTGGCGGTGTGCACCAGCTGCGGGTCGTCGCCGTCCCGGTCGAAGAGCCACACCTCGGCGCCGCACTCGGCACCGACCGCCGGGCGCGGGGACACCTCGACCAGCCGCCCCTGCACGACCTCGTAGGGGTTGCAGGGCTCCCCCCCTTGGGTGCCGACCGCGAGGTGACTCCCGTCCGGCGACCACGCCAAGGCGGCGAGGGTCCGCTCGGCCGTCCCGTCGGCGTCGCGGGTGAAGGCGGCCGAGATGTCCACCGTGTCGCGGACCGTGCCGTCCCACGAGATGATCTGCAGTCGTACGGGAACGACCGGGTAGGGGACGCAATCGGTAGCCGAACAGGTTTCGTTGGGCGGCGGGGTCGTCACCTCGTCGGGCCCGGGGCCGAAGACGGCCCCGCCGCAGTCACGTCCGCCCGAGGACGGGCAGCCGAAGTCTGCCTGCACCTCCCCGTCCGCACCGAGGACCCAGACCTGCGAGCTGAAGAAGTAGTCGGTGTACAGGAACGATCCCGTGGCGGGGTCGAAGTCGCTCCACGAGTAGGCATCTTCGGGCGGGCCGACAGATTCCGGCCGCGGCGGCGCCGCCGCGCCCTCCGGCCACCCCTGACCCTCGGCCGTGACGATGCTGCCGGTCGACGGCGTGTCGGTCCATGGCGGCACCGTGGTGGTCGTGGGGACCCCGTCGACGGGACCGTCGAGGTCGTCGCCGGCGTTACGTAGGAGCGCGACGGCGGCCACGACCAATACGAGGACGGCGGCGGCAGCCAGCCACCGGCCGGTGTGCGACCGAGGCGGCGCAGGCGGCGCGTACAGCTCACCGGTAACCAGGCGACGGTCGGCGTCGGCCAGCGGGAGGAGCTGAAGGTCCTCCGACAGGTCGGGATCGTTGCTGTTCGTCGGGGCGGCGAGCCGGACGAGGAGGTCTCGTTCCAGTCGGTCGGCAAAGGCGGGGTCCGGCTCGGTCCGGTAGGGGTGGAGGTCGTCAGTCATGGGAAGGGCTCCGGTGAGCTCGTCGAAGCTCGGCCCTCGCACGGGCGAGGAGCGAGTTGGTCGCGGTCACGTCACGGCCGATGGCGGCCGCGACCTCGGGAACCGGGAGATCGTCCACGTAGCGCAGCACCAGGACGGCCCGGTGCAGCGGGCGGAGGTCAGCGAGGTGGTCGAGCACCTCGGTGCTCGAGGCTTCGCCTTGGTCGTCATCGACCCTTCGGAGGAGGGCGAGCTTCCTCACCCCGAGCTGCTGTCGGCGGGCGTCGTCGATGAACCTCGACCGGGCCACCGTGATCAGCCACCGGATGTCGGCCCGCTCGTGATGCCCCCGGCGCAGCTCGTCCACCAAGCGCAGCCAGACGTCCTGGGTGAGGTCCTCGGTCATGGCTTTGTCGCCGGCACAGAGGCGCAGCAGGTAGCCGTACACCGACGGCAGGTGCTCCCGGTAGAACGCCCGGAACTCCTCCGACGACATCGCCGCCTGTTCGGACACCGCGCCCCCGGCTCTCACACCCCGTTCAACGAACGGGGCAGTACGAAATCGTCGCGCGAAATCGCCGGACGCAGAACAGCTCAGGTGCGGGGAACCAGGTGGCGCGCCCCGGTCGTCCTACAGGGGTCAGCTAGCCGAGGAGCCTTGCCATGCCCACCTTGCGTACTCGCCGACTGGCCGCAGCCGTCGTGGCTGCCGCCGCGATCGTCGCTGTGACCGCCGGTCCCGCCGGAGCCTGTGGTGGGCTCGTGGGCGAGAACGGCACCATCCAGCTCACCCGCACGTCGACGCTCGCCGCCTATCACGACGGGGTGGAGCGGTACGTGACCTCGTTCGAGTTCACCGGCACCGGCGAGTCGGTCGGGTCGATCATCCCGCTGCCCGGCATCCCCGACGAGGTGATCCGGGGCGGGGACTGGACGCTCCAGCGCCTGGCCCAGGAGGTCGCGCCTCCGGCCGACGAGGACGCGGCGGCTGACGGGTTCGCCCTCGCCACCGCCGAGAGCGCGGAGGTCATCCTCGAGACCCAGATCGACGCCCTCGACATCACGGTCCTGCGCGGCGGCGGTGACGAGGTGGGGACATGGGCCCGGGACAACGGGTTCCTCCTCACGCCCGATGCCCCCGAGATGCTCGACTTCTACGGCCACCGCAGCGAGATCTTCATGGCCGCCCGCTTCGATGCCTCCCGGGCCGCCGAGCTTGGCCAGACCGCCGGCGACGGCACGCCGATCATGCTCACCATCCCCACCGACGCCCCCTGGGTGCCGCTGCGGATCCTGAGCCTCGGCCTCGACGGATCCGAGTTGGTCGAGGCGGACGTGTTCCTCCTCACCGACGACGAACCCGACCTGCTGGCCGGCGGGCCCGGCCTCACCCTCGAGCGCAGCGAGGAGGCCAGCTCCTCGCTGCTCGACGACCTGCGCTCCGACGTCGGCATGGAGTGGGTCCCCGAGGAGATGTGGTTCACGTACCTGGCGGTGGACGCGGAGGCCCAGGAGCTCGACTACGACCTCGCCGTGTCGGCCGACGACGCCACCCTGCCGACCCTGGCCGACACCGGTGTGTCGGCCCCCGAGGCCCGTCCGATCTCCGGTTCCGACGCCGGGCTCCCGGTCTGGCCGATCGTCGCCGGCTCGGTCGTCGCCCTCGGCCTCGTGGTCGTCCTCCACGGCAACGGCCGTCGCTCGACCGGGGCGCCGGCATGAGCCGGCTCGCTCGGGTCGGCCTGGCCGTCGGCGGGGGCGCGCTGGTGGCCACGGTGGGCTACGCCGTCGCCGCCTCCGGCTCGGACCAAGACGTGCTCGGACCGGGCGTGGTGCGGGTCGAGGTCGGCATCGAGAACAGCCGCTTCGAGCTCGAGCCGTTGCGGGTTCAGGAGGGCACCCTCGTGGAGTTCGTCGTGCAGAACGACGACCCCATCGACCACGAGCTGGTGGTCGGTGACGAGGACGTCCACCGGCGCCATGCCGGGGGCACCGAACGACGGCACCCGCCCGTGCCGGGCGAGGTGAGCGTCGCCCCGCTCGACCGGGCCCTGACCTTCTACGAGTTCGACGAGTCCGGGACCGTGGTCTACGCCTGCCACCTCCCCGGTCACGTCGCCTACGGCATGCAGGGCACGATCGAGGTCGTCCCCGCCGACTGATCCGGCCGGTCGGCCTGGCGGCGTACGGCGCGTCGGGGATCAGGGGGTTCGGTGCGATGCCGTTATGGCCGAGCTCGAGGATGCGCTTCGCCTCCCCCTCGGCCGCGATCGGAGCCGCGGGTCAGTCGGCGGCGAGGATCACCATGTTCAGGCCGAGCATGACGCAGAGGAGCACGGCGATGAAGAGCAGGGTGACGTGCATGGCCCGGAGGCGGTCCTGCATCGCCGCCACGGCGTCGTCGGTGTCGGCGGCGGGCACGACGGTTTCGGTCATGCCCTCCAATCGGCCTCTTCGGGGCCGGGCTGGAGGAAATCTCCTTCACGGGCGGCCCGGTCGGCCTAACGTCCGAGCGTGCGCTGAGACCTCGGATCCGTGACCCTGTCCGAACCTCCGAGGAGCCCCCATGGCCCACGCCCCCACGACCACCCTCATCGCCCGTGATGTCTCCGTGTCCTTCGGCGCGGTCACCGTGCTCGACGCCGTCTCACTCACCGTCGGCCCCGGAGACCGCCTCGGCTTGGTGGCCCCGAACGGCACGGGGAAGTCCACGCTCCTGCGGGTCCTCGCCGGCCTGCTGGGCCCCGACACCGGACGGGTCGAGCTCACGCCCCCCACGGCCACCGTCGGTCTCCTGGCCCAGGAGCCGGAGCGTCGGGCGGACGAGACCACGAGAGCGGCCATCGCCCGCAGGACGGGCGTGACAGCAGCCTCGGAGGAGTACGAGGCCGCGACCGCCGCGCTGGCCACCGAGCCCGAGGCGGCCGCCGACCGGTACTCGCTGGCCCTCGACCGCTGGCTGGCGCTCGGCGGGGCGGACCTCGACGCCCGCATCGGGGAGACCTGGTCCGAGCTCGGCCTCCCCGACCGCCTCCTGGACCAGGCCACGGCCACGCTGTCCGGGGGCGAGGCCGCCCGGGCCTCACTGGCGGCGGTCCTCCTGTCCCGCCACGACGTCCTCCTCCTCGACGAGCCCACCAACGACCTCGACTTCGCCGCGCTCGCGAAGCTCGAGCAGTTCGTGCGCACGCGGGAGGCCCCCGTCCTCCTGGTCAGCCACGACCGGGCGTTCCTGGAGCAGACGATCACCGGCGTGGTCGAGCTCGACGAGCACTCGCGGGAGGCGACCCGCTACGAGGGGGGCTGGCTGGCCTACCTGGAGGAGCGGGCGGTGGCCCGCCGCCACGCCGAGGACGCCTATGACCTCTACGACACCAGCCGCCGGACCCTGACCGAACGGGCGCATCGCCAACGGCAGTGGTCCGACCAGGGCGTCGTCCAACGCAACAAGAAGCCCCGCCGGGACAACGACAAGTTCCTGCGGAACTTCCTCAACGACAGGACCGAGAAGCAGGCGGGCAAGGTGCGGCAGTCCGAGAAGGCCATCCAGCGCCTCGACGCCGATGCGCCCGAGAAGCCCCGATCCAGCTGGGAGCTGCGCTTCGAGATCGCCGAGGCGGCCCGGAGCGGACAGGTCGTGGCCGCTCTGGAGGCCGCCGTGGTGGAGCGGGGGGACTTCACCCTCGGCCCCGTCGACCTCGAGGTCCGGTGGGCCGACCGCATCGCCATCGTCGGGCCCAACGGCGCGGGCAAGTCCACCCTGCTCGACGCCCTGCTCGGCCGCATCGAGCTGTCCGCCGGGCATCAGCGCCTCGGACCGGGCGTGGTGGTCGGCGAGGTGGACCAGCGTCGACTGCGGCTGGAGGGCGACGGACCCCTGATCGACACCTTCCTCGAGGCGGCCGAGATGGCGTCGATGGGCGAGGCCCGGACCCTCCTGGCCAAGTTCGGCCTCGGGGCCGAGCACGTGCTGCGCCCCGCCGGGACCCTTTCCCCCGGTGAGCGCACCCGGGCCGGCCTGGCCGTGCTGGCCGGCCGGGGCGTCAACTGCCTCGTGCTCGACGAGCCCACCAACCACCTCGACCTGCCGGCCCTCGAACAGGTCGAGGCCGCGCTGGCGACCTTCGCGGGCACCGTCCTGCTCGTGTCCCACGACCGGCGCCTGCTCGAGGCGGTCACCGTCACCCGCACGCTGCGGGTCGACGACGGACGGGTGGTGGCCGTCGGCTGACCCACCTGGGTACTGCGCGGTGCCCGTCCGGGGTATGCCGAAGCGAACGACGAGGAAGGGCGCCATGAGCGACGACGAGCGGTTGGACGATGGAGACGGCGGCGACGCCGACGAGCAGAGAGACCGGTATCGCGAGCTCCTGGAGGAGACCCGGACGGTCATGCCCGGCACCCAGGTGCTGTTCGCGTTCCTGCTCACCGCCGCGTTCAGCACGAGCTTCAAGGACCTCGACCTGCTGGCGAAGCGGGCCTACGCCGCCGCGTTGCTGCTCGCCGCCGTCGCCGCGATCACGCTGATGGCCCCGACGGCGTTCCACCGCATCTCGGACCCGGGCACCCGGGGCGCCCGCCTGCGGGCGAGCACGAAGCTGCAGATCGCCGGGATGTCCCTGCTCCTGGCCTCGATGACCCTGGTGACCTTCGTCGTCGGGCGCCTGATCTTCGACGACACGGCGGTGGGCGTGCTGTTCGGCGGGACCACGGCCGCGACCGGGATCGCCCTCTGGTACCTCCTGCCCCTGGTCGGGCCCGACGACCAAGGGCGATTGACCCTCAGTCGGTGAAGACGAGCAGGGCGAGCACGCCCACCAGAGCCCCGAGCGCGATGACCACGAAGGCGAGGCTCATGCCGCGGCTGACGTTCCACCGGCCGAAGCCGACGAGGTCCTTCTGGCGCTGAGTGTGCAGGTGCTCCTGGTCGGCCTTGGTGCCGACCTTGGGCAGGTGGGTGTGGGTCTGCTCGCGATCCCGGGCGTGGCTCTTGTCCGCCCGCTTGCGGGCCTGCGCCTGCTGGGCCTGCTTGCGCTTGGCGTTGCCGGAGCCGCTCATCGCCCGGACCGTAGCCGGGCCCGTGGCCACCTCGTCCCCGTGGACGACCTGGGACTCCCGGTGCTCGCAGTCGCGGGGTCGGAGAGGCGATGGGGTCGACGTCGGTGGCCGTCACGGCCGGGGACTAGAGGTGGCCGATCACCCACTCCCTCGAGGGCTCGTCGGCGATCTCGTCGGACATGAAGCGGGAGAAGACGTCGGCTTCGGCGAGCTCGACCTCGAGATCGAGGTCGAGGCCATCCTCGACCACCAACGAGGTGGCCTCGTGGGCCACCCGTTCCAGCTCGAGCTCCTCGCGCACCCGCCGGGCCGCTTCCTCGGCCCGCAGGGTCAGGTGCTCGGCCTCGCAGCGGGCCCGCTCCACGATGTGGTCGGCCCGGATCTGGACCTCGGCGATGGAGGTGGCCACCGTGGCCTCGGCCGCGGCCAGGGCGTCCTCCAGGCGACGACGGTCGGACTCCGCGGCGCGGGCCCGGTCCCGCCATTGCTTGACCTCGGCCACGAGCGCCACGTTGGCCGCTTCGGCCCGACGGATGCGGTCGGCCAGGCCCACCAGGCGGGCGCGGGCGGAGGCCAGCAGGGCGTGGACGTCCGCCGGGTCGTAGCCGTGGCGCGTCACGTGGAGCTGCGATGCCGTACTCGGACGGGAGTCGGTCATGGTCGCGGCCATGGGCCACACCTGCTTTCATCCCACTTCCCCACGCAGAGTCCACACCATCGCGCGCCCTGCGGTCAAGGGCGGACCGGTCGAGCGGCCGGTCGGCGGTACCGTCGGCCCGGTGAGCGACTGGTCCAGCCCGGCCGGACCGGCTGCCGACAGCCCGTCGCATCCCCTCGGGGGACTGGCCAACGCGCTCCGGGTGCTCTTCGTGGTCGCCGCGGTGCTGGCCACGGCGCTGGCCTACCTCGCGGTCCGGATGCGGGCGGCCCTCGACGGCGTCGACGCCGGTCGGGAGGACGCCGACAGCGCCCAGCAGGCCGTCGACGCGTTCCTGGGCGGCGCCAGCGTCGTGTTCCTCCTGACCGTCGGCATCGGCGGGCTGTTCGTCGTCTGGCTCTGGCGGGCGGCTCGCAACAACCAGCACCTCGGACGACCCGGGGCCCTGGGGCCGGGCTGGGCCATCGGCGCCTGGTTCATCCCCGTCGGCAGCCTCGTCCTGCCCGGCCTCCAGGTCCAGCAGGTCTGGAAGGGGGCCGAGAGCTCGGTCGCCCGGGGCGACCCGGCCTGGCGCCAGGTCCGGGCCAACCCCCAGATCTGGATCTGGTGGGTGGCCTACGTGGTCGGCCAGCTCCTCACCTTCGGTGGGTTCAGCCTCCTCGGCCAGACCGACGACCCCCAGGGTGAGGTCCTGGTGGCCGACCTGCTGGACCACCTCCCCGACGTGCAGCTGGGCATCAGCCTGTTCGTGGCCGGCCAGGTCGCGCTGGTCCTGGCCGCGGCGCTCGGGGCGGCGATGGTCGTCAACCTCAGTCGCCGCCAGGAGACCGCCGTCTCGGTCCTCGGGGCCGGTGGCTCCCCCTGGGCGGGCCGGGTCTCACCACCGGCATGGCACCCCGATCCGACCGGGCGCTTCGACCTCCGGTACTGGGACGGCGCGCTCTGGACCGAGCACGTCACCCGCGGTAGCGACCGGGCCACCGACCCCGTCTGAGCGTCGATCCGCTCCCACGCCCGCGGAGCAGGTCGCGGCTCTCGGTCGTGGTCCTGCCATCCCCGCGGAGGGGACCGGGTCCATACTGGCCCCATGCGGGTGTCGACGTCGCTCTCGAGCACGTATCTGGTGGACGACGTCCGCGTCGGTGCCGACCGGATGCTCGAGCGGGCGCGGGCCGCGCACGACGCGGGCCTCGAGGGCCTCTATGTGGGGGACCACCACGCCACGCCGGTGCCCTACTACCAGAACGCCCCGATCCTGGGCCGCATCGCCGCCGAGTGGCCCGACCGTCGCTTCGGCGCCCTCTGGCTCCTGCCGCTCTGGCACCCGCTGGTCGTGGCGGAGCAGGTCGGCACCCTGGCCGCCCTCGGCTCCGGGACCTTCGTCTTCCAGTGCGCCATCGGGGGCGGTGAGGACCAGTTCGATCCGATGGGTGTGCCCCTGGCCGGGCGCGGCGCCCGCTTCGAGGCCGGTCTCGCCGCGGTGAAGGCCCTCCTGGCCGGTGAGGTGGTGGACGACCCCGACGGCCCCTGGGGTCTCCGGGACGCCCGCATCAGCCCGACCCCGCCGGAGCCCGTCGAGATCTGGATCGGCGGCGCCGGCCCCAAGGCGCTGGCCCGCGCCGCTCGGCTCGGCGACACCTGGTACGCCGGGCCCGAGCTGACCGACGCCGACGCAACGGCCAAGCTGGCCCAGTACCTGGACCACGGGGCCGACCCCCCGTGCCGGCCCCTGCGTCGTGACATCTACGTGGGGGCCGACGAGGCCGACGTGGCCCGGGTGCGGGCGCCCCTGGACCAGCACGGCTACCGGGGCTTCGACCTCGCCGCCGTGGTCACCGGCACCGCCGAGCAGGTGGCGGAGCGCTTCCTCGCCCTCGGCGCGGCGGGCTTCGACGAGATCGTGGTCCGCCAGCTCGCCCCTGACCAGGCCGACGCCGTCGCGTCGATCGAGCGGTTGGCCGAGGTTCGCCGACTCCTCGTGACCGGGTAGTTCCCCAACCGTGACCTTCTCTCGCCGCGACTTCCTTCGCGTGGGCGTGGCCGCGGGCGTCGTCGGCACCGCCGCCGCCTGCGGGTTGCTGGACGACGAGAACGGCCCCGAACGCCTCGACTACGGCGACGCCGGCTCCCAGTTCGGCGATCTCTACGTCCCCAGTGGTGACCCGCGGGCCACGATCGTGCTCATCCACGGTGGGGCGTGGGAGGCCGACGAGGACCTGGACATCGTCAAGCCGGTCGCCCAGGACCTCCGACGCGAGGGGTACATGGTCTGGAACCTCGAGTACCGACGGGTCGGTCAGCCCGGAGGGGGCTGGCCGGGGACCTTCGACGACATCGGCGCCGCGATCGACCACCTCGAGGTCGTGGCCGAGGACCACCCCGTGGACCTCGGCCGGGTCGTGGTCGTCGGCCACTCGGCCGGCGGGACGCTCGCGCTCTGGGCCGCGGGGCGGGACGGGGCGGTGCAGCCCAGCGGGTTCCTGTCCCTCGCCGGCTTCACCGACCTCGAGGCCTGTGTCGAGGAGGGCCTGCTGGCCGGGGCCTGCTCGAACGTGCTCGGGGGCACGCCCGCCGAGGTGCCGGACCGGTACCGGGAGGCCTCACCGGCGGCCCGCCTGCCGACCGGTCACCGCCAGAGCCTGGTCCACGGCATCGACGACGACGTCGTCCCGGTGCGCCAGTCCCAGGACTACACCGCCCTGGCCCAGGCGGCCGGGGACGCCGCCGCGATCGTGACGGTCCCGAACGCTGGTCACTTCCAGCTCATCGACATCCAGCACCCCGCCTACGGCGAGGTCCTCACCCAGATCTCGCGGCTGTCGAACTAGCCGGCGAGGATCCAGTCCCGGCTGGGCTCGTCTTCGATGTCATCGGACATGAAGCGCTCGAAGGCGGCGTCCGCCGCGGGGTTGCCGAAGCCCTCGCCCACCCCGATGGGCTCGATGGCCGGCGGGGTGAACTCGGCCGCCTCGGTGGGCAGGGAGACCGCTTCGAGGGCCGTCTCGGCCAGCTCGTTGGCGACGACCTTGGTGGGGGCCTCGACCGCGGGGGTCGGCGGCGCCACCTGGCGGGGCCTCTCCGGCATGCCCCGGGCCACGGGCTGACCCAGGCAGTCGGGGCTCTCGGCCACCTTGAGCATCTCGGTGGCGGCCATGCGGATGCGGGTCCGGAGCTGGTTGCGGACCTCCTCGAGGGCCATCGTCTCCGCGGCCACTGCCAGGCGGAGGGTCTCGAGCTGGGCAGACTCGTCCTGGACCCGCTGCCACTCCTCGCGCACCTTGAAGCGCTCGTCGGCGTAGCAGCGCTGGGCCTCTTCCCGGGCCTGCTCGACCATGTGGAACGCCTGGTGGCGGGCCTGGCCGATCAGCTCGTCGGCGTTGGCCTCGGCCTTGGTCGTGATGCCGGCGGCCCGGTGGCGGGCGTCGGCGACGGCGGCGTTGGCGGTGTCCTCGGCCAGGGCCAGGGTGCGCTCGAAGGTCTCTCGGGTGGCCTCGGCGTCGCGGGTGCGGGCCTGCCAGTGACCGAGCTCGGTCGTCAGGACGTCGACGTCGGACTCGGCCTTGCGCAGCCGACTGATGAGGGTGACCATCTGGCTGCCCAGTCCACCGAGGAACTCGGCGACGTCGCCGGGGTCATAGCCGCCGCGCTTGGCGACCCGGAAGCTGGGCTCGCCGAACAGCCGGCGAGTGGTCTCGTCGCTGATCGGGACGGGGGCGATGGCTTCAGACATGGTGCGTGTCTCCTGCAATAGGCCGGATGACCTACCGCAAGGGTCGGCACCTCCCGGGAGGACTTGAGCAGAAGCGTGCGCGCCGCGATCAGCCCTCGGTCCGGCTCTCCCGGGCCGCGGCACCGAAAACGCCCTTGGCCATGAGGCTGGACTCCGCGCGGCGGCGGGCGGCGTAGACGTCGGCCCGCACCCCGTGAGCGCGGGGATCGTCGGGGGCCGCGCCCACGGCCCACTCGGCCAGCTGGGCGGCGAGGCGCAGGTCGCCCGTGGCCGCCAGGTCGGCGGCCCGGGTCACGAGGGCGTCGACCCCACCGGCGAGGGCGGCCACTTCGGCGGCGAGGGCCCCGTCGGCGGGCGGCTTGAGGCGGGCCGGGTTGCCGTCGTACCACCCGCCGTAGAGGCGCCAGATGTTGCGGATCACGAACTCCGGCTCGTCGTAGACCGGCTGCATCCAGGGTCGGTCCAGCACGGCCTGGGGCACCCGGACCTCCTGGACGATCGTGTCGAGGGCCTCCCCGGCGTTCATGCGGGCCAGCACGTCGGCCACCAGCTGGTCGAGGGTGTCGGCCACGCCGAGCAGGACCCGCTGGATGCGGTCCTGGCCGCCGATCGGGAGGCCGTGGGCGGGGAGGAAGAGCTCGGCCCCGGTGGCCGCCATCGCCCGAAGGGCCTCGGCCCACTCCCGGGGGTAGCGCTGGGCCTTCTGGGGGTTGCCGGCGTTGGGGAAGACCCAGATGAAGAAGTCGCCGGCCACGATCGCCCGGTGCTCGGGCACCCAGGTCCAAGTGTGGTCGTCGGTCTCGCCCTTGCCGTGGTGGAGGTCGAAGGTGCTGTCGCCGTAGGTGACGGTGTCCTCGAGGCGGTAGGAGCGGTCGGGGCGGATCCAGTCGTCGAAGAACCGGGTGCCGCCGCGGCCGAACTGCCGGGCGTTGATCACCGCGTTGTAGCCGTCGGTCAGCTCGTAGCGGTCGAAGCGGGCGGCCACGTTCTCGTGGCCGACGATCTCCGGACGGGTGTCGCCTCGGGCGTCGGCCTCGTCCAGGTAGGTGCGGGTCCCGGCGGCGTGGTCGCGGTGGCCGTGGGTGTAGACGATGGCCCGCACGGGGTCCTCGGACCAGTGGCGGAGGGACTCGAGGCAGGCCGGCGCCAGCGCGTCGAGGCTGGTGTCGAAGAGGACGAGGCCCTCGCCGGTCCGGAAGGCGACCACGTGGGAGAAGGACTCGACCACAGCGATGCCCTCCGCCACCTCGGACAGCTCCGTGGTGATCCGGTTGACCGTCTGCTGGCCCTCGTACTCGCCGTGGTCGATCACCCGCTCGGAGAGCGCCAACAGGTCAGCCATCGGTCAGCGTGCTACCACACGGGGCGTGGGCGAACTCGTCTGGTACGTGGCCTACGGCTCGAACCTGAGCCGCACCCGGCTGCAGGCCTACCTGGACCGGGGCCGCGACCCGTCACCGCCACAGGCCGACCGGGCGCTGACCATCGGCCACCCCGTCTTCTTCGCCGGCGAGTCCCTGGTCTGGACCGGGGGGCGGGCCTACCTCGACCACACGCCGGTCGTCCCGCCGGCCACCCCGGCCCGGGCGTGGCTCCTGACCCGGTCCCAGTGGGACGACCTGCACGCCCGGGAGTCCGGGGAGGACCACGGCCCGGGGACCGATCCGGCGAGCCTGGCCGAGGGCGAGGTCCGGGTGGTCGGTGCGGGCCGGTACGACGCGCTGATCGGCCTCGGTCGGCACGACGGGGTGCCGGTCGCCACCTTCACCCGTCCCGAGCCCCTCGACCTGGCGGCGTGCACCCGGCCCGATCGCCGCTACCTCGAGGCCATCACGTCCGGCCTGGCCGAGGCCCACGGCCTGACCGTCGACGAGGCGGTGGCCTACCTCGCCTCCCGGCCCGGGATGGCGGGCTGCTGGACGACCGACGAGCTGCGGGCCGCCCTGGGGGCCGGGACCGAGCCTCGGTAGCCTCGCCCCGCCATGCCCGCGGTCCGCACCTCCGTCCTCGGACCGCTCGCGGCCGTCCTTCTGGCCCTGGGGCTGTTCGCCGGGTGCGCGGCGGGCGAGGACGACGCCGCGTCGTCGACCACGGCGCCGACGACCACCCTGCCGCAGTCGAGCACCACGACCACCATCCCGCCCCGGGCCGTGACCGAGGTCGACGTGTGCTCCCTCCTGCGGGAGGCCGACCTGGACCGGGTCGTCGAGGACGCCGGCGTCGGCGAGGCCCCGCCGGCCGATGAGCGGGAGCCGGAGGACGGGGTGCCCGCGCTGGTGACCGGCCAGTGCTCGTGGCCGTCGATCGAGGACCCGGCCCTCACCCTGCACTACCTGGCCCCGACCACCGCGGCCGACGGTGCGGCCCACCTCAACGACGTCCTGGAGACCGACTCCGGCTTCGCCGAGGGCGGCACCGTCATGACCCAGCCGGTGGAGGCCGAGACCATCGGGCTCCTGGTCGACGGTGAGCAGATGGTCCGCGAGATGGCCGTCGTGAAGCGCTCGGCCCTCCTCTACTTCATCCTCGAGGAGCAGGTCAGCGCCCGCGACACCACCGCCGTCACCGAGTACGCCGAGGTCCTCTACAACGCATTGGTGCGAGCCCCCCGCTGATCGATCCCCGTTCTGGCGCCCGATTCGGTCGCTCTGACCGCCGAATCGGGCGCCAGAAGCACGATGTCGGCCCGGAACTGCGACGAGGACGGTCGCTAGCCGGCGCCGAACATGGCGAGCCACTGCTCCTCCGTCTTCGGCTTGAACACGAAGTTGTACTGCCGGGTCTCGCCCATGGACTGGGAGGGCGCCGCGGAGTAGAGGTGACCGGGGAAGAGGGTGGCGTCGTCGGGGACCTTGGCCAGCTTCTGGGTGAGGCTGTCGTAGAGGGCGCTCGGGTCGCCGCCAGGGAGGTCGGTGCGGCCGCACCCCTCGAGGAACAGGGTGTCGCCGGCGATCAGGCGGTTGTCGACCAGGAAGCACTGGCTGCCGGGGGTGTGGCCGGGGGTGTGGATCAGCTCGATGGGGATCTGGCCGGCCTGGACGACGTCGCCGCTGCTGTGGGTGACGAGGTCACTGTCGTCGGCGCCGGTGACCCGCTTCACCCACTCGGCCTCGTCGGCCTGGACGTGGATGGGGACCGGGCGGAGGCGGAGCAGCTCGGCCACGCCGGCGATGGAGTAGCCCGCCATCTCCCCGCCCACGTGGTCCTGGTGGTAGTGGGTGGCGAGGGCACCGGTCAGGGTCATCTCGTCCTCGTCGAGGATGCCCAGCAGGTCCTTGATGCCGTAGGCGGGGTCCACGACCACGGCCTCACCGGTCTCCCGGTCGCCGATCAGGTAGACGAAGTTGACCATCTGGCGGGCCAACGGGTCGGTCGTGGCGAAGTCCCGCCCGGCGAGCAACTGGCGGAAGTAGAGGCGATCGTCGGCCATCCGCTCAGGCTACGGCCGGCTGTCGACCCTGACCGACACCGAAACCGACGCAACCACGGGGGCGGCGGGTCGGGCTGCCGGCCGTCGGGGGCGGAAGTGACCCCTGCGAGGGGCTACATCTCACGGGTCGTGGTCGCCCCTCGTTCTGGCACCGGATTCCGGCGCTATGACAACGGAATCCGGTGCCAGAAAGGCGAAGCTGGCCAGAGTCGGGGCGGACCGTCACGGAGGGTGGCGAAGACGGGCGTGAGGGCACCGCCGATCCCGGCGCGCGGGACCCGGCCCCCGTGGTTGCCATCGGTTTCCCCAGCGCGAGCGGCCGGGCCATGTGCGGGGTTCATCCCGTTCTGGGCCCTCCCACCCGCGCGTGGGAACAGGTCGCGGGGCCCAGAACGGGATCAGGCGGTGCGGAGGTGGGTGGTCCAGGCCGCTTTGAAGGCCGCGTCGGCGCGGTCGTGGGCGAGGCGGAGGTCGGTCCCGGGCCAGGCGGGAGGCAGGAGGGCCTCGGGCAACAGCGGGTCGGCCTGGAGGTGGCGGAGGGTGCCGGCGAGGGTGAGGAAGGCGGGGCGGAGCACGTCCGGGTCGGCGCCGAGTCGGGGCGTCAGCTCGTCCAGGGCACGCTGCTGGGCCCGCGCGGTGCCGGCCCAGGCCTCCAGGTCCCAGAGGCTGGCGGCGAGGTCGCCCTCCGGTCGGCCGACCAGTCGGACGCACTGCGCCGCGATCACGGCCCGGGCCTCGGGCAGGCGGTCGGGGTCGAGGTTGGCCGGTCGCAGCCACACCCCTTCGCGCAGCTCGGCCAGGCGGAGGTCCCGCATCGCCGCCCGCAGGGCCGTGCGGTCGACGGCGGTTCGGCGCGTCACCTCGACCACGGCCAGCTCCCACTCCCCCGACCAGCCGCCGGAAACTCCAGCCCGGCTCTCGTCCTGGCGTTCGCGACGGGACAGGAACGGTCCGGCCAGGGCGTAGCGGCCGTCGTCGACGGTCAGCTCCCCCGCCGCGACCATGCGGGACAGGGCCGTGCGCACCGTGCCCTCGGCGATGCCGAACAGATCGGCCGAGGCCACGAGCGACCGGGCGGGCAGGACGGGGGGCCGGACGCCGAGGAGCGTCGAGGCCACGACGGAACGGGCCGTCAGAGGTCGGGTGTCATCACGGAGTTCCATCGCGTGTCGAGAAAGTGTAACGTAAGGCCATGACCGTGCTGGTCGATCACGTGCGTGAGCACCAGACGATGGTGCCGCCCGCCGAGCTGCTGCCCCAGACCCTGCCCACCGAGCGCCTGCTGGTGTCGGGCAAACCGGTGCCGGAGATCCGGGCCGAGCTGCGGCGCATCCCGAACCTGCGCAACGTGGGCAACGTGCTGTCGGTGTGGGCCCAGTCCTTCGGCCTCATCGCCCTCGCCGCCTGGATCAGCCACCCAGTCATGTGGGTGGCGACCTTCGTGCTGATGGGGCGGGCCTTCGCCCTCTACGGGATCCTCGGCCACGAGGCGGCCCACCGGCTGCTGTTCTCCAAGCGCTGGGCCAATGACGGCATCGGTCGCTGGGGCCTGTCGTACCCGGGCTTCGTCCCCTTCGACGTCTACCGGCGGAGCCACTTCGCCCACCACCGCGACGAGATGGGCCCCGAGGAGCCCGACGTCAACCTGTACGCGAAGTACCCCATCACCCGGGACTCGATGGGCCGCAAGCTGCGACGGGACGCGTTCGGCAACTCCGGGTGGAAGAGCCTGAAGGGGCTGTTGCGAGGACTGCAGTACGACCGCACCCGGGGCGTGGCCCTACGCATCCTGGGCGTGCAGGCCGCGATCCTGGCCGGCTTCACCGCCTTCGGACGGCCCGAGCTCTACCTCTTCCTCTGGCTGATCCCGTGGATGACGGGCTGGCGGGTCATCAACCGGCTACGGGCCATCGCCGAGCACGGCGGGATGATCCGGTCCAAGGACCGGCGGGAGACGACCCACCACGTCCGGCAGTCCTGGCTGCCCCGCTTCTGGATCGTGCCCTTCAACACCGGCTGGCACCTGGCCCACCACGTCGACATGGGCGTGCCGTTCCAGCACCTGCCCCAGCTCCACGACGAGCTGGTCGCCGCCGGCTGGATCGTCCCCGACCTCGAGTACCCCAACTACCGCACCCTCTGGAAGGCCCTCTCGACCCGGGAGCCCGCCACCCCCACCCCTTCTGGCGCCTGATTCGGCGGCCCTGGCGACCGAAACGGGCGCCAGAACGGGGTCAGTCAGGGACGGGGGTGGTGTCGGACTGGATCTCGGAGTCGACGGCGAGGCCGGGGGCGACGGTCGGCGCCGTGAAGAGGTGGGGGTACAGCTCGAGCACCGTCAGCTCGTCGGCGGACCAGTGTAAGAACTCGTCGACGGCGGTGACCATGCCCCGGGCCTCCGCCAGGGCCACGAGCGTGCGCGCCCCCGACGGGGTCACGAGGTAGGACGACGTGCCGCCCTGGTACTCGGCCCACGCCACCGGCTGCCAGCGGAGAGGACCCAGGACGTCGGGTCGGGCCCGACCGGGCCGTCCCGGCCACGGGGCGCTGCCGGGACTGAATGTCACCCGCCGTGACCACCTCTCGTTCTGGCGCCTGATTTCGGTGCCCTGGGACCGAAATCAGGCGCCAGTTCGAGAAAGCAGAAGGTCGACGGCCGATTCGGTCACGGAGCGTGGGATTCGAGGGTTCGCACGCCCCCGACGGCCGGCGGCTCGACCCCACGCCCCGTTCTCGCGTCGGTGTCGTTCCCTGCAGCCCGACGGGCCGGATGTCCGTTGGTCAGCCCGCGGTGGGAGGCGGGTCGTCGATGGGCCCGGAGGACTCGGGGACCTCGCGACGGCGCCAGGCCTCCTCGGCCAGGGAGATGACCTCGCGCACGGGCAGCCCCACCCGCTGGGCGGCGCGGGAGGCGTCGTCGTGCTCGACCTTGACCCGGCCCGCGCTGACCTTCACCCGGACGGGATGGCCGGCCACCTCGACCTCGCTCTGCTCCCGGACCTGGGGCCAGCGTTCGAGGGTCGTCCCCCGCACGCCGAGGCTGCCGGTCGACAGGGTCATGGCGTCGGTCACCTGGCGGACCAGGGACGGGTCGACCAGCGCGCTCACCTGGTGGGCGGGCCGACCCTTCTTCATGAGGATGTTGGTCACCCAGGCGTCGTGGGCGCCGGCGTCCAACAGGGCGGCGACCGCGTCGGCCACGATCTCGCCGGTCGCGTCGTCGACGTTGGTCTCCAGCAGGACGACGGGCTGGCCCGAGGCCCGGCCCTCGACCGGATCGCCGAGCACCACCTGGGTCACGTTGGGCCGGTCGTCCAGCTCGCGGCTCCCGGCGCCGAAGCCGCTGGCCCGTACGACCATCGGCGGCAGGTCACCCCAGCCGACGACGGTGGCGGCGAGGAGGGCGGCACCGGTGGGGGTCGTCGTCTCGAAGGGGACGTCGATGCCGTGGCTGGGCGCCCCCTTGAGGAGCTCGATGACTGCGGGGGCGGGCGACGGCAGGAGTCCGTGGGCGGCGCGGTGCATGCCGGTGCCCGTGGCCACCGAGCTGGCGTGCACCTGCTCGACGCCCAGCACGTAGAGGGCGGCGCAGGTCCCGACGATGTCGATGATGGCGTCGAGGCTGCCGACCTCGTGGAAGTGGACCTGGCTGGGCGGGCGGCGGTGGAGCTTGCCCTCGGCTTCGGCCAGCCCGTCGAAGGTGGCGAGGGCCAGGTCCCGGACGCGGTCCGGGAACCGGGCCTCCACGATCAGCCCCGTGATGTGGGCCGCCGTGCGGACGACGGTGGTCTCCTCGGCGTGCACGTGGACCTTCGTGGCCGCGATGCCGCACCGGAGGACGGGCTCGGCCTCGATGGCCCAACCCCCGACCGGCAGCAGCTCACAGATGTTGCGGACCTCGTCCAGGTCGGCGCCGGCGTCGACCAGGGCGCCGAGGGCCATGTCGCCGGCGATGCCGGAGAAGCAGTGGAACCAGGCCAGCGAGCCCGTCCCCGCTGTGGCGGTCACCGGCGGGCGCCGACGCCGAGGAGGCGGACGATCGAGCAGGCGGCGCCATAGCCGTTGTCGATGCCGACCACGGCCACGCCCGGCGCGCACGACGAGAGCATCGCCAAGAGGGCGGTGACCCCCTCCAGGCCGGCGCCGTAGCCCACGCTGGTGGGCACGGCGACGACGGGGGCCGCGGTCAGGCCGGCGACGACGCTGGGGAGCGCGCCCTCCATGCCGGCCACGACGACCAGGGCGTCGGCGTCGGCCAGGTCGTCGACCGAGGCCAGGAGCCGGTGCAGGCCCGACACGCCGACGTCGGTCACCTCGACGGGGGTGAGGCCGTGGGCGGAGAGGACGGCGGCGCACTCCCGGGCGACCGGGCCGTCGGCCGTGCCCGCGGTGACGAGGGCCACCCGCTCGGGACGCGGAGCCGCCGGGTCCCAGACGACGGTGGCCGGCTGACCGCGGTGACTCACCCCGTCAGGTTGGGCGGCGAGGCAGGCGGCGACCTGGTCGGGCTCGGCCCGGGTCAGCACGATGGGCCCCGCCCCACCGTCCGCCCGCAGGTCGTGACGATGGCCGCGCACTCCTCGGGGGACTTGCCCGGGGCGTACACCGCCTCGGCCATGCCCTGGCGCAGCGCCCGGTGGTGATCGACCCGGGCGAAGCCGAGATCGGTGTACGGGAGGCGCCGCAGACGACGCAAGGCGTCGTCCGGAGCGACCGCGCCGCTCCGCACTCCGTCCAACAACTCCCGGAGGTCGGCTTCCTGCACCTCACTATCCTGCCCGTCGTGACCAGCTCCGCACCATCGACGGAGGGCGCGGGGCACCCCCGGGTCGGGTTCCTCGGCCCCCGGGGCACCTTCAGCGAGCAGGCCCTCTTGACCCAGGGCGACCTGGTCAACGCCGAACTGCTGCCCCTCGACGCCATCCCCGACGTGCTCGTGGCCACCACCAGCCGCCGGGTCGATCAGGGCCTGGTCCCCATCGAGAACGCCATCGAGGGCACGGTCAACGTGACCATGGACATGCTGGCCTTCGAGCACGAGCTGCTCATCCAGCGGGAGATCGTCATCCCGGTCCAGATGCACCTGCTCGTGCTGCCCGGGTCCACGTTGGAGGAGATCAAGACCGTCCTCTCCATCCCCGTGGCCACCGCCCAGTGCCGCCGCTTCCTGTCCGACAACCTGCCCGGGGTCACCACCGAGGTGTCCGCCTCCACCGCCCAGGCCGCGCAGATCGTGGCCGAGACCGGCGACCCGACGATCGCCGCCATCGCCAACGCCCGGGCGGGCGAGCTGCACGCCCTCGAGACCCTGGTCCCCGACATCGAGGACCACGACGACAACGAGACCAAGTTCGTCATGGTGGCCCCCGCCGGCATCCCGGCGCCGACCGGCCACGACAAGACGACCGTGGTCGTCTTCCAGCACGCCAACCGCCCCGGCTCGCTGCTGGCCATCCTCCAGGAGTTCGCCGCCCGGGCCATCAACCTGACCAAGCTGGAGTCCCGGCCCACCAAGGAGGGCCTCGGCAGTTACTGCTTCATCATGGACCTCGAGGGCCACGTCGACGACGCCCTCGTGGCCGACTGCCTCCGGGACATCCACTCCAAGCACGGCCGCATCAAGTTCCTCGGCTCCTACCCCGCCGCCGGCGAGACCGGCGAGCGCGTCCGCCGCGAGGCCGACGCCTCCTGGGCCGAAGCCGAGGCCTGGATCCAGTCCCTCAAGGACCAGATCCGCCCCTGACCCCCCCGTTCTGGCTCCCGATCCTCCGGTCATAGCCGGAGGATCAGGAGCCAGAAGGGTCAGTCCTCGCCCGGGGGGCCACCGCTACCCTCGGCGCCGGAGGGATGGCAGAGCGGACGATTGCGGCAGCCTTGAAAGCTGCTGGGCCCTCCGGGGTCCCGCGGGTTCGAATCCCGCTCCCTCCGCTCCCGCTGACCGGGCGTCACCCGGCGTGGCGGACCGACCACGGGATTTCCCGAAGCGGCGTCATGGGTCGCGCCCGGGCCGGTCTGGAACAGCAATGGACGACGACGTTCGGCGCCCCACCACCTCGGGGTGGACCCTGCGCGCCTGAGCACCAGCTCGCGGTCGGGCCGACCGGAACCCTTCCCCCGGAAGGCCCGACCCGACTCCGAGCCCACCTCACCCAGGCCCGCCGTCCCCTGGGTGGGGTGGGCCGGAACCCTCGTCCGCGGCCTCGAGCTCGGCCCGGTGCCGCTCGACCCAGAGCGCAGCCTGCACCCGGTCCCCCACGCCCAGGGCGCTGAACACGCTGGTCTCGGCGCCGTCGGCACCGGCCGGGGCGACGCCGCCGACGAGGCGTCGCACCGCAGAGCAGGGCCGCGGTCAGCAGGGAAAGGGTGAGCTTCTTCATGGTTTCCGTCCTTGTGGGGGGGTACGGGGACCACCTTCGGCCCGATCCGGTCCTGAGCACCATCGGCTCATGGTCCTAGGACCGCGGGACCTTCGGCCCGGGGCAACGGGCCCCGGACCGAGGACAATGGCGTCATGGGCCATTCCTCCCGTCCGCGCACCATCGCCGCGGCAGCGACCCTGCTGATCACCCTCGTCGTGGCCGGCGGTGGTCTCGCCTCCCCGGCCGCCGCCGCTCCCGGCGATGTCACCGTCTTCCCGACCACCTCGCCCGTCGACAGCCCCCGGAACCTCGTGCTCGGCGACGACGGGAACATCTGGTTCACCAACGGCTCCGGCACCAGCGACGTCCCGCTCGGGCGCATGACCCCGTCGGGCGACGTGACGCCCTTCCGTCCCGCCGGTGTCACCACCGCGGACGCCATCACCAGCGGCGACGACGGCAACATCTGGTTCAGCGCGTTCGACGCCACGGGCGGCAACCTGGTGCCGGTGCTCGGGCGTCTCGACCCCGACACCGAAGCGGTCACGACCTTCACCAGTGGCCTCACCGCCCTGCCCGTCGTTCTCACCCCCGGGCCCGACGGCAACGTGTGGTTCGCCGACCAGGAAGGTGGGCTCGGGAAGGTCGCCTCGGACGGCACGGTCACCCGCTTCGACCTCGGGACCACGCCCGGCCTCGACGAGCCCCTGACCTTCGACACCGACGGAAACCTCTGGACCACGGCATGGGCGGTCCCGATGAGCGCGCCGGGCCGTCTCGTGCGGACCACCCCGGCCGGCGTCCAGACGACCTTCGCCCTGGAGAGCCGGCGGCCCGTCAGCGTCGAGGTGGGGGCAGACGGCAACCTGTGGTTCGCCGATACCCGGGCGATCGGGCGCATGACCCCTGCGGGGGTCGAGACCCGCTTCCCGAACGACTACCTGACCGGCGTCCGGGACCTCGTCGTGGGCGGCGACGGAAACGTCTGGTTCGCGGCCAACGGGTCCAGCCGAATCGGACGGATCAGCCCGGCGGGGGCCCTCGCCCTCTTCCCCCACACCAGCGCGGCCACCGCCCGCGACCTACTGCTCGGCGCCGACGGGAACATCTGGTTCGGCGACGGCGACACCGTGGGTCGCGTCCGCGACACCGGGGTCATCCATACCTTCGGTGGGTCCGGGGTCGAGAGCGTCACCGGCCTGACGCCGGGCCCCGGCACCGACCTCTGGTTCGCCGGGTCCGCGTCCAGCCTGGCCTCGATCACGATGACGGGCGACATCACCGCCCACGAGGCGACGGTGCACATCGTCTGGCCCGACGAGGTCATCGCCGGAACCCACGGGGGCCTCTGGTTCTCCGCCCAGCGCGACAGCCTCAGCCATCAGGCCATCGGGCGGATGGCCACCGACGGGCAGGCCGAGGCCTTCGGCGGTCAGCCCGCCTGCCGCACCGTGAGCCCCTGCTCCCGCCATTGGGGTGGTCGCCACCTCACCGAGGACCTGGACGGGAACCTCTGGTTCCTGGACACCGAGAACCAGATCGGTCGGGTGACGCCCGACGGGCAGGTGAGCGCGTGGACCCGGCCCGGGGCGGAGTTCTCCGGCCTGACGGTGGGGGCCGACGGCCACATCTGGGTCACCGGCCAGGACCGTGGCCCGGCGGTCGGCCGTCTGTACCGCGTGCGCACTGACAGCGGGCGGCTCCGGGCCTTCACGGTGCCGGGGGTGTCCCGGACCGGCGATGTGGTCACCGGGGCCGACGGCAACGTCTGGTTCGCCGCCGGTCGCGATCGCCTGGGCCGCATCACCCCCGCCGGGGTGGTGACGACGTTCGGGTCGGCACTGGTCACCCGCGTCACCGACCTGGTCGCCGGGCCCGACGGCAACGTCTGGTTCTCCTCTCGGGAGCGGGTCGGGCGCATCACCCCGGCCGGGCGCATCCGGACCTTCACCGACCCGGGCCTGCAGTCGGCGACCGCGCTGACGGCGGGGCCCGACGGCAACGTCTGGTTCCTGACCACGACCAACCCACGCGTCGGACGGGTGACCCCCACCGGCTCGATCACCTTCTTCCGGGGCGGCCTGTACTTCAACGGCGAGCCGACGATGATCGCCGGGCCCGACGACGATCTGTGGTTCACCAGCACGGGCAACGAGCGCTTGGCCCGGGTGACCACCACAGGCGACCTGACGATCACTGATCCCGGCGCCGCGGTCACGGGTGGGCTCGCCCTGGGACCGGACGGGCACCTTTGGTTCGCCACTGCCCGCGGCCTCGGCCGATTCGAGCTCGTCCCGTGACGTGAGGGCCCACCGTTCGTGGGGCCGGTCCTCCCGCTACGCCCAGTGCAAGGACCGCTCCAGCTCGTCGGGGCGCTGGCGGGCCGCCGCCAGCACGAGCACGGTGGCCTCCGGGGTGCCGGCCCGCACGAGCGACGCCTCCGGCAGCCGCCGCCGGACCGCCGCGGCGTAGACCTCGGCCCCCTCCCGGGTGGCGCCCACCGCCGTCGGGACCCGGTAGGCCCGGTCCGGGGTGTCCAGCATCCAGCGGGGCGTCCCGAGCGGGCCCAGCACCTCGGCCAGGGCGTCGGCCCAACGCGAGGCGACCTCGTCATCGACACCACTGACTTGGGCCACCACGCCCCCCGCGGGGTCAGTGGTCACGGTCACGGTGGCCGACCGCAACTCCGCCCCACCGGCGGCGACCAGGCCGGCGGTCACCCCCTCGGCGAGGGCGAGCACGGTCGACGGCTCGTCCCGACGGCGGCCTCGCGCCCACAGCGCGGTCCCCGCGGCCACGACACCGAGCACGAGCGCGACCGGCCACTGCGCCGCGACGAGGGCGATCGCGCCCGCCCCACCCAGCGCGATCGCGGCCGCGGACCCCTCCCGCCATCGGCGGCCCCGCACCCTGACCCGCCGGCGTCGATGGGACCGGACGTGGATCACCGTGGTGCCGACCCCGCCGGGATCGACGGCGGCCCAGGCCGCTCGGGTGGCGGCCTCGTCGGCCACCGCCGCGGCGCTGGCGGCGTTCACGGCCACGATCTCGGGCCCGTCCGGGGGCTCGGGCCGGTCGGTCCGCGGGTCGAGCTTGCCGGGACCGGTGACCACGGCGCCGGCGGCGTCCGGCCCCCACCAGCGGGCGTGGCGGCGACGCAGGCGCTGCCAGTCCCCCGGCGCCCCGGGATGGGCCACGGCCACGTCCCAGAGGGACACCAGCTTGGCGGGATGGTCGGGGTCGAGGCGGAGGGTCCGCCCCCGGAGCTGGGTCGTGCTCGTCGCCGTGGCCGCCTCGGACAGGTCGACCAGCACGTTGAGGGGCGGGTGGTCCCAGCCCTCGCCGACCAGGCCGCGGGTGGCGACGAGGACCCGGGCCGCACCGTCGTCCATCGCGGCCTCGGCCGCCGCCAACCAGCGCACGGGGCTCCACCCGGGGCCGTGACCGACGAGGTGCACCGCGCCCCGGATCTCGGCTCCCTCGGTCGAGACCCAGCGCTCGCCCGTCGGGTCGACCAGGCCCATCGCGGCCACGATCCGGTCGGCGTTCACCGCGTCGCACCAGGCCCCCCGGCCCGTGACGGTCAAGATCCCCAGGTCCAGGACCTCGGCCCGGCCACAGAGGGCCGCCATGATCCGGGCCGCGGTCCCCGCGTCCTCCCCCAGGACGGCCCGGGCCGCCGCCGGGGCGCTGGTCGCCGAGTCGCGCTCCACCGCGACGAGGGCCCGCAGGCGGTCGCCGCGCCGTGCGGCCTCCAGGCTGAGGACCTCAGCCGCGGCGTCGCCCTTGCTCGACGATCGCGCACAGACCAGGTCGGCCACCGACCGCCCCCAGCGCACACCGCCGGTCGTGAAGGTCACGCCGTAGCGCTCGGCGAGGGCGGTGAGTCCGTCGCGGTCCACACCGTCCACGTCGACCGCCGGGTCGTGGAGCCAGGCGTCGCACAGCAACAGGCGGTCCGTCAGGTCCAGGGGCTCCGTGGCGCCGGCCGGGACGGTGAAGGCCGAGGGGAGGGCCATCGACCGGAGGCCCCACCAGCGACAGAGCGCCAGTGCGGCGAGTGGGTCCCGGTCCCAGAAGGCTTCCCAGGCCACCGGATCTCCGTCGACCGCGGGTGTGCCGACCTGGGCGACGGCCCACCCGAGGAACCCCTCGGACAGCAGGCGCTCGTCCAGCTCGACCACGAAGGCCGCCGTCCAGTCGTCGACAAAGGCGGCCTCGGCCGGTTGGAGGGTGGCGATCCGCACCCCGTCCCGCCAGGGGGCCACCGCGCCCTCGGCCACCAGGGCGGCGAGGTGGAGCTCGGCGTCGACCTCCCCCAGCAGCCCGGTGTAGTTGTCGGCCTCCCGAGCCGACGCCGGCTCGGGCGGGGTGGCGGTCAGGCCGATGAGGGCGACCGGTCGCTGCGCGGCCAGGCGTTCGACGAGGGCAGTCACGACCAGGGCCCACCAGTCCAGGAGGTGGTGGCACTCGTCGAGGACGACGCAACCGATGCCGGCCCCGGCCAGCCCGTCGATCAGGGAGACGGTGCGGGCCCCGAGCAGGCTCTCGCGGGGCACGCCCACGTCGGCCCCCGTGCCGAGGCTGCGCCGCAGCTCCCGCTCGTAGCGGGCGACCTCGCGAGCCGCGCGAGCCGGGTCGCCCTTCTCGGCCGCGGCCACGCGGGCGTCGGCCGCCTCGGGTCCCAGTTCGGCGACGAGCCGCTCACGGCGGAGGCGACTCGCCGCGGCCCGCAACTCGGCCGCGGCCTCGCCGGGGTTGCCCAGGAGCTGGTAGGTGACCGACACGAGCGCGGCGGCGGTCGTCGGGTCGTCGGTGGTGAAGGTCCCCGGGTCCGCTCCGAAGAGCGCGGTCTGCTGCCGCCACTGGTCCCGGATCGCGGTGGTGGGCGCCAGGACGAGCGTCGGCCGGTCGAGGCGCCGAGCCAGCTCCAGGCCGATGAGGGTCTTGCCCGCCCCGGGCGGGGCGCAGAGGTGCCAGCGCTCGTCGTCGATCTTGGCGGCCAGCTCGAGCAGGTGCTGTTGGGAGGGTCGCCAGGCGATGTTCGGTGAACGTCCCGCCCAGTGCCCCACTGACGATGTGGTCTACCAGTGGTGGGCGACGTCGATGACGACCCTGTTGCCGAGCTTCATGACCCTGAAGGGCAGGCGGGCCCGCACGCCGAGCCCGAGCGTGGTCTGACCCTCGAAGGAACCGCCGTACCGGGTCGACCGGAAGGTCTGGTAGCCGGCGACCGAGACACCGGGCAGGTGCCGGCCCACCACCGCTGGGTAGGTCACGTTCCCGTTGATGTCGTGAGCCGGCGCCCGCACGACGATCTCGATCTTCGCCCCACCCGGCAGCGCGATGATCTGACCGGACCCGTCCGCCCGGAACACGTCCACGTACCGGACGACGTAGCCGGAAGCCGGGCCGTCCTGATCGACGACGAGGCGGTCGAAACAGGCATGGCGCCCGGTGCGGACGTTCAGGATCTCCGAGAACGGGCTCGTGGACGGCCCCGCCCTCTTGACCCCGCTCCCCCACGTCACCGCACAGGACGCCTCCGTGGCGGCCGAGCCGGGGACCGCGGGCAGGAGGAGCAGGCCGAGCACGAGGGCGACGAGGACGAGTACGCGTTTCACGGTTCCGTCCTACACCCGCTTGCGTCTGGTGTCATCCCCCTCCCGCGGGCGGGTAGGTCCCCCGCATGAGCAACGAGTTGACCGAGCAGCGAATCGCCTTCCTCGTCAGCAACGAGGGAACCGAGCAGGTCGAGCTGACCGAGCCCTGGGCGGCCGTGGAAGCGGCCGGCGGCACGCCGGTCCTGATCGCCCTGGAGAGTGGTCGGATCCAGGCCTTCAACCACCTCGACAAGGGGGACACCTTCCCCGTCGACGTGACAGTGGCCGACGCCGACGCCGCTGACTTCGCCGGACTCGTCCTGCCCGGAGGGGTGGCCAACCCCGACCAGCTCCGGACCGACACCGCCGCCGTCGCGTTCGCCAAGGCGTTCTTCGATGCCGGTAAGCCGGTCGCGGCCATCTGCCACGCACCCTGGACCCTCGTCGAGGCCGACGTGGTCCGCGGTCGGAAGGTGACCAGCTGGCCGAGCCTCGAGACCGACCTCCGCAACGCCGGGGCCTCCTGGGCCGACGAGGAGGTCGTGATCGACGACTCCGGCCCCAACGTGCTGATCACCAGCCGCAAGCCCGACGACCTGAAGGCGTTCTGCGAGGAGACCGTGCGGGCCTTGGCCCACGACTGAGTGGGAGCCAGGAATAGGCCCTGGTCGGGGGCCGTTCTCCCAGGCATGCCCGTCACCCGCCTGAACCACGCCGTGCTCTACGTACGGGACGCCCAGCGGTCCGCGGCGTTCTACGAGGAGGTCCTCGGCTTCCGCCCGATCACCATGGTCGAGGGCTTCGACAAGGCGGTGTTCATGCAGGCCCCCGGCTCCACGAACGACCACGATCTGGGCCTGTTCACCATCGGCGAGGCCGCCGGCCCCTCCGGCGCCGGTCGCCAGAGCGTCGGGCTCTACCACCTGGCCTGGGAGGTCGACACACTGGCCGAGCTGGAGCGACTGGCCGGCCTCCTGTCCGAGCGGGGTGCCCTCGTCGGCTCCAGCGACCACGGCACGACCAAGGCCCTCTATGCCCACGACCCCGACGGCCTGGAGTTCGAGGTGTCCTGGCTGGTGCCCGCCGACCTCATCGACGATCAGACCCTCGACGCCCGGGCCCGAATCGGCCCCCTGGACATCGAGGCCGAGAAGCAGCGCTACGGCGCCGAGACCCGAGGGGGCGTCGGCATCTCGGTGCCCGCCTGAGCCTCCCGTCGCTAGCATCCCCACGTTCAGGAGAGGTGCCGGAGTCTGGCTGATCGGGGCGCCCTGCTAAGGCGTTAGTGACCGCAAGGTTGCTCGTGGGTTCAAATCCCACCCTCTCCGCTCCGTTGTGCCAGGTCGTGGACCCGCCGCTGCTCCACCCGAGCCGAGGCACTTCCCGCCTCGTACTGTCTGGTCGTCAGCTCGTCCGCGGACTGGGGTCCTCGCACCATGGCGCGTCGCACGTCGGAGACCGACTACCTCGTCGTGGGTGCGGGCGCGATGGGGATGGCCTTCACCGACGCCCTGATCGACCACGCCGACGTGCACGTCACGCTCGTCGACCGTCGGCATGGGCCCGGCGGCCACTGGCAGGACGCCTATCCGTTCGTCCGGCTCCACCAGGCGTCGATGTTCTACGGCGTCGCGTCCACGTTGCTCGGCAGCGGCAGCCGTGCAGCAACGGGGTCCCGAAGCGGGTCTCCAGGACCGCGCCCGCCCCTCGGAGATCCAGAGCTACTTCGACGACATCCTCCATCGCCGCTTCGTGGGCTCGGGTCGCGTCAGCTTCCTCAGCAACAGCGAGTACCACGCCGACGGCACGTCCCACCTCGTCACGTCGCGGGTGACGGGTGAGACCACAACTGTCGACGTCCGGCGGCGGGTCGTCGACGCGACCTACCTCGCACCCACGATCCCGCTGACCACACCCCCGCCGTTCGGTGTGGCCGACGGCGCGCACGTCGTGCCCATCAACCAGCTGGTGGGGCTCGCCGAGGCGCCGACCTGTTTCGTGATCGTCGGGGCCGGGAAGACGGCGACCGACGGGATCGTGTGGTTGCTCACCAACGGCGTCCCGCCCGACCGGGTCATGTGGGTGGTGCCCCGCGACCCCTGGATGCTGAACCGCGCCCTCGTCCAGCCCCACCCGGCGGTGGCGATGGGTCTGGCCGCGGACATCATGGGTGCGGCCGCCGAGGCCGAGTCGCTCGACGACCTGTTCCTCCGCCTCGAAGCCGCCGGCGTGATGCTCCGGGTCGACACGGGCGTGATGCCCACGATGGCCAAGACACCGACGCTCGCCACCTGGGAACTGGAGCTGCTACGCACCATCGAGCACGTCGTCCGCCTCGGTCACGTCAAGCACGTTGCCGCAGACGAGATCGTCCTCGACCAGGGGGTCGTTCCCCTGCCGCCCGGCTCGTTGGTGGTGCACTGCGCTGCCTCCGGGCTGCAGTACCCGCCGCTGGTCCCGCTCTGGGGCCTGGACAAGATCCGGATCCAGACGACCCGCGTCGCCTTCCCGTGCTTCTGCGCCGCGCTCGCCGGCTACGTGGAGGCGACCCGCGACGACGATCGGGAGCGAAATCGGCTGTGCCCGCCGAACACCTACGCCGACAGCGCCGCCCGATGGGCGGAGATGCAGCTCCGGGGGACCCTCGCCATGCGCGCGTACATGGCCGAACCGGACATCGCCGACTGGGCCAACGGCTGTGCCCTCAACCCCGCTCGCATGGAGCCGTCCCAACGCGACGAACCCGGCGTGCTCGCCGCCGCCGGCCGCCTGGCTGACGTCGTCGAGCCCGGACTCGCCGGGCTCACCGCCTTCGCGGGCGACCTCGACCTCTAGATCGACCAATCCTCGACCTCAGTCAGGAGCCTGACCAACCGACACCACAGCGGGCTGACCAACCGACACCACAGCGGGCGGTGCGCGACCTGTCCCACCCTCTCCGCTCCGTTGTAGAAACGACGTCGTCGGCGCGAGCATCGTCACGCTCCGCGTGAGGGTCCGAGAGCGGGGTAGCTCCCGGCTCGTGCTGTTGCGCAAGATCTCCGTCAATGTGGGCTCGAGCCTCTGGTTCGTGCCGGTCCTGTGTGTGATCGCGGGCGCGGCGATCTCGTTCGGCACGCTCGCTCTCGACCGGGCCTTCGACTCTCACGCAATCCCGCAGGCCCTCGTCGGCCGGCCGACGTCGGCGACGGGGGCCCTCAACACGATCGCGGTCTCGATGGTGAGCCTCGCCGCGCTCGTGCTCACCATCACGATGGTCGTCGTCCAGCTGGCGATGGGGCAGTTCTCGCCCCGGATCGTGCAGCGAATCCTTCGCGACAAGCCCAGCCAGCTCGCGATCGGGCTCTTCGTCGCGACGTTCGTTCATGCCGTGCTGACGATCCGCGAAGTCGTGGACCGGGGTGATGGAACCGGACGAGTCCCCGGAATCGCCGTGGCGACGGCGTATCTCCTCGTGCTCGTGAGCATCGCCGCCTTGGTCATCTACGTGCACCACTGTCGGAGGATGTCGTGCAATCGGTCGATCGCCTGAACGGCGGTCGTGGGGTCCTGGATGGTCGGCGCCTTGTCCCACGCTCTCGGTCAGTAGCGCCCGGTCAGTCTCGCTTCTCGGTCCGGATCCGCTTCGCCTTCGTCCGGATGATCTGCCGGACCGCGGTGACCGGGATCTTCTGGTCGAACCCGATCTGCAGGGTCTCCTTGCCGAGCTTGTAGCCCTTGGCCTCCAGTGCCCGGCGGTCGTCATCGCCAAGGAGGGCCTTGCCGAAGCCGAGGCTGACGTGCTTGGACAAGGCGCTGAAGCCGACGAGCTCGTGGTCCTCGTAGAAGAAGAACGGCACGCGGTACCAGATCCGCTCCTCGGTCCTCGGCACCGTGGTCCGCACGATCTCTCGGAGGCCTTCGAGGTGGGGGCGCGCGTCCGGCGCCGCCGCGGCGATGTAGGCGTCTATGTCCTCGAACGTCATCGGTCGTTCCCTCCTTGTGGGGCTGCTGGCCCAACGCGTCGTCGATCCTCTCACCGGAGGAGATGGGGTGACCGACCGGGCGGACGACCTGGACGTGCTGACCGGCATCGGGTGACCCCGAGGGTTGCCCCGAGGCAAGTTCGGCCTTGCTCCGGAGGGACGGGCGTGTGGTCCCGGCGCCCATGGTCCTGGCAGCGGCCGATCAGGACACTCGGGACATGCGAACCAACCTGATGCGAAAGACCATCCCCTGGGGCCTCGTGGCCGTGATCAGCCTCGTGGCCGTCGCCTGTGGCGACGACAGCGGCGGGAGCGCCGAGGCCGCCGCGCCGGCAGCGGCACCGGCGGAGGACCCCGCCGAGAGCACCTATTGCGACCTGGCCCGCGCGTGGTCGATCCGGGCACTCGACCCGGTCGACGACACCGACCCGATGGCCTTCCGGGCGTACTGGGAGGACTTCATGGCCGCCGAGCAGGAGGCGCTTGCCGCGGCCCCCGACGAGCTGCAGGATGAGTGGACGCTGCGGATCGACACCGAGAACGCCACCGTCAACCCGGTCTTCGAGGCCTACGACTACGACATCGAGGCGATCGTCACCACCGGCACCCCCGAGGAGCAGGCGACCCTGGACTCACCCCCGGAGGTGGACGCCGCCATCGACACGATCCATGCCTACGAGGTCGACGTCTGTGCCGCGTTGCAGCCGCCACCCGCCGACGTCTCGTTCGAAGGCGAGGAGCCCGGTCCCTACTGTGACCTCGTGGCAGCCGAGAACGAGCAGATCGCGTCGGTGCTCTACGGCGACGCCGACCCAGCCGCCCTCGAGGAGGTCGCCACCGCGCTGATCGAGTCCTCGGCCGAGATCGAAGCCGCGGCGCCCGAGGTCATCGCCGACGAGGTGGTCGCCCTCCGGGCCTGGCAGGCCGGTCCCCAGCGGGACGTCCTCGAGCGCCACGACTGGGATCTGGCCGCCGCCCTCGTCGACGGCCCCCAGGAGGACCGGGAGGACCTCCAGTACACCGCACCGGAGATCCGCGAGGAGTACGCCGTGACGCTGGCCTACGAGGAGCAGGTGTGCGGCCTCGGCTAACCGTCCTGGTCCCGCTTGAGATCAGCGAGGGTCACCGCCCCCCGGCGGAGGGCCTCGTTGGCCAGGCGGGACCGGCGGTTGCCGACCCCGTCACCGATGTCGAACTTCCCGTAGAGGTTGGCCAGGTGCTGTTTGATCGCCGCCTCGCTCACGACGAGGTCCGACGCGATCTCCCGGATCGAGGACGGCTCGGTGAAGAGGTCGCGGTCCAGCAGGGGCCGGCAGAGCACGGCCAGCACGTCGTGCTCCCGGGGGGTGAGCGTCGGGGCCTCGGCCTCCGAGGCGGTCACCGTGCGACCGACGTCGGACGAGTTCCGGAACAGGAGGCGGGTGCGACCGATCCGGATCTCGTCGCCGTGGCGGAGGCGCTGTCGGTCCCAGATCCGCTCGCCGTTCAGGAAGGTCCCGTTCGACGAACCCAGGTCGTTGAGGCACCAGCCGGCGGGGAACCGCTCGAGGACGGCGTGGAGACGGCTGACGGTCGGGTCGGCGTCGACCACGACGTCGTTCTCCTCGCCCTTGCCGACCGTCACCCGATCGGCCGACAGCTCGACCTGGCGGCGTCCACCCACCGACCAGACCTCGACCTCAGCGCTCACCTCGCGAGCGTAGGACGCCGGGAGGACCGCGGTGACTGAGCTGCTGCGGGGCCGCTACGAGCTCCTGGAGGTCCTCGGTGAGGGGGGCGAGGGCCGCGTGGTCAAGGCGCTCGACCACCAGCACGATCGCTTCGTCGCCCTGAAGATCCGCTCGGTCCGCTCCGAGACCGAGCGTGACGCCCTCCTCTCCGAGGCCCGGGTGCTGCTCGCCATTCCGCCCGACCCGCACGTGCCGCTCGTCCGGGACGACTTCTTCGACGACGACCAGTACGTCATCGCCATGGACTGGGTGGAGGGCACGGACCTCGACCGCCTCCTGCACGCCCGGGGTCGTCCGGGACTCGGCCCGTCGGTCGTGCTCCGCTGGCTGGCCGACGCGGCGGCGGCCCTCACCCACCTCCACGGCCAGCACCCGCCGGTGGTACACGGCGACGTGAAGCCGGCCAACCTCGTGCTCACCCAGCACGGGCAGGTCGTGCTCGTCGACTTCGGGCTCTCCTCGTCCCGCACCTCCAAACGGCGGCGCATGGGGACGAACGGCTTCGCCGCCCCGGAGCTCGTGGCGACCGGTGAGCCCAGTCGCGCCAGCGACGTGTACTCCCTCGCCGCCACGGCCTTCGCCCTGCTCACCGGCGATGCGCCGACCGGGGTGCGGCCCAGCTGGGAGGGCATCGACCCCGAACAGGCCGTCCAACTCGAGACCGCCATCCGCTCCGGCCTCAGCACCGATCCGGCCAAGCGTCCGGAGTCAGCGGGCGAGCTGGTCGAACGGCTCCGGGTCGGCTGGCAGGAGTCCCTGCCGACCGGCGTGCTCACGTTCTGCCTGACCGACATCGTCGGTTCGACGCCGAAGTGGGAGTCCCGGCCGGGCGACATGGCCCGCTCCCTGGCCGTCCACGACGACCTCGTCGCCGACGCCGCCGAGAGGTACGGCGGCCGCTTCCTGGAGGCCCAGGGCGAGGGCGACTCGACCGTCACGATGTACACCTCGCCCCTGGCCGCGGTCCGGGCCGCGGTCGACGTCGTCAACGACCTGGCCGACGCGACGTGGCCCGGCGACCTGCCGCTGGAGATCCGGGTCGGCATCCACACCGGGGAGACGGACCGACGGCGGGGCGACTACGTCGGGGCCACCCTCAACCTGGCGGCCCGCCTCCGAGGCCTGGGTGACGCCGGCGAGATCCTCGTGTCCCACCTGACGGCGCGGCTGGTCGAGAACCACCTCCCCGACGGGGTCGGGCTCGTCGGGCTCGGCCCCCACCGACTCCGGGGCCGGCACGAGCCCGAGGAGGTGTTCGCCATCGCCGCCGCGGGGGTGCGCACGCCGCCACCGCCGGGGGCCTGCCCGTATCCCGGGCTGCTGGCCTTCACCGCGGCCGACGCCGAGCACTTCTTCGGGCGGGAGGAGGTCGTCGCCGACATCGCCGCTCGAGTGCAGGTGCATCCGTTCCTGGCGGTGGTCGGCGCCTCGGGGAGCGGGAAGTCCTCGGTGCTCCGCGCCGGGGTGGCCCCACTCCTCGACATCGCCGAGGTCGTGACGCCGGGGGCCCAGCCCCTCCAGGCCCTGGAGGGGGCGAGCGGCCCGATCGTGGTCGACCAGTTCGAGGAGCTCTTCACCCTCGGAGCTGACGACGACGAGCGCGACGCCTTCCTCGACCGGCTCTTGGCCTGGCCCGACCCCGTCGTCATCGGCCTCCGGGCGGACTTCTACGGGGCCTGTGCCGAGCACAGCGGCCTCGCCATCGCCGTGGCCCGCCACCAGGTCCTGCTCGGGCCCATGAGCAACGACGAGCTGCGGCGGGCGATCACCGAGCCGGCCACGCAGGCCCGCCTGCGCATCGAGCCGGGCCTCGTCGACCTGCTGGTCGCCAAGATCGCCGGTGAGCCGGGGGCCCTTCCACTGCTGTCCCATGCGCTGCGCTCGACCTGGGAGGCGCGCGACGGACGGACCCTGACCCTCGACGGCTACCGGTCGACCGGAGGCGTCGAAGGCGCCATCGCGGCAACGGCGGACGGCGTGGTCGATGCCCTCGACCCCGAGGACCAGGCCCTCGCCCGCCACCTGTTCGTGCGCCTCGTCGAGCCGGGCGACGGCACCGCCGACACCCGTCGACGAGCACTGCTGAGCGAGCTGCTGCCCGCGGACGACGACGAGGACCGGATGAGCACCGTGCTCGGCGCCGTGGCCGGCGCCCGGCTCGTCACGATGGACGACACCGGGGTGGAACTGGCCCACGAGGCCCTCATCCGGGAGTGGCCGCGCGTGCAGGCGTGGCTGGACGAGGACCGCGACGGGCTCCGCATCCAGCGTCACGTCACCGCGGCGGCAACGGCCTGGAGCCAGCTCGGCGAGGACCCGAGCGAGCTCTACAGGGGGGCTCGCCTGGCGACGGCCGTGGACTGGCTCGGGACGGACCCGCCGATATCCGCCCTGGAGCGCCGGTTCCTCGACGAGAGCACCGCCGTCGAGGAGCGGGCCGCCCACCACCAGGCCCGCACCAACCGCCGGCTGCGCCGCCGGCTCACGCTGACCGGCGTGGCGCTGGTGCTGGCCCTCATCGCGGTCGCCGCCGCGGTGATGCAGGGCCGGGACGCCGACACCGCCCGCGACCGGGCCGAGGTCTCCCGGATCGCCGCGGTCTCGCGCTCGCTCACCGAGCGCCAGCCCGACGTCGGCCTCCTCCTGGCCGCGGAGGCCTACCGGCGTCACGACGACCGCGAGACCCGGAGCACCCTGCTCACCACCCTGGAGACCCATCCCCTGCTCGCCGGCCTGCTCCACGGGAACCAGTCGGGGCTGGAGGCCACCGTGTTCTCCCCTGACGGTGAACGCCTCTACACGCCGACCTCCGACGGCACGGGGACGATCGTCTGGGATGCGGCCACGAACCAGCAGATCGACGTCCTGGCCCACGAGGAGGACATCGCCCTCGATGCCGACGTCAGCCCGGACGGGCGGTGGCTGGTCGTCGCGGGGGTGGCGGAGTCCGAGGCCGGCTTCGAGTCACGCCTCCAGCTGTGGGACCTCTCGACCCACACCCTCGACCAGGTCATCCCCAGCCCCGCGGGGCTGCTCACGACCGTGGCCTTCAGCCGCGACGGGCAGCGCCTCGTGACCCAGGGCGGGCCCCGCATGGACGGCACCGACCGCACCGACGCCGTCCTCTGGGACACGGCCTCCTGGGCCCCGATCGGTGACCCCTGGGTCCTGGACGAGCCCTACCTGGACGATGGTCTCCTCGCCGTGAGCCCCGACGGGGAACGGATCGCCACCATCACCGTCGACGAGGCCGTCCAGGCGTGGACGGTCGAGGGCCGTCGTCCGCTCGGGCCACGGCTCCGCCCCGACGTCGGCCCGCCCACTGCGCTGGCCTTCGCACCGGACGGCACCCTCGCCATCGCGGGGGACGCCAGCCGGGTCGTGCTCGTCGACCCCGAGTCGGGCACCGAGCAGCCGACGATGCAGCTCCCCGACGGCGGGCCATCCGCCGTTGCGTTCAGCCCGGACGGTTCGATCCTCGCCGTGGGCAACACCGACGGCCGCACCCAGCTCTTCGACGTGGGGTCGGGCCTCGAGCTGGGTCCGGCCCTCGCCGCGTCGGCGGCGGAGGTCAATGACATCTCCTTCAGCCCGGACGGCCTGCGCATGGTGACGGGGAGCACAGACCGCACCGGCGCGATCTGGCGCCTCGACGGCAGCCGGGTCATTGCCGAGAGCCTGCCCGGCCACGAGGAAGCCGTGACCGAGATGGCGTACACCGGCGACGGTCGGTACCTGGTCAGCGGCGGGACCGACGGGATCGTGGCCATCCGCGACCTCGACGACGGCTCGACCCGGACGATCGAGACGGGGGGCCAGGTGCTGACCCTCGCCATCGACCCAACCGACACCTGGGTGGCCGCCGCCGGAACGACAGGGCGCGTGGTCCTCTACGACCTGCGCACCGGCGAGCCCGGGCCCCAGCTCGATCTGGGCGAGGCCCGGATCTACCAGGTGGCCTTCGACCCCACCTCGGGGGCCCTGGCCGCCGGCGTCGAGGACCACTCGCCGGAAGCGGTGAGCACGGACTTCGCCGTCGTGTGGGACCCGGAGGCCGACCGCGAGATCGGACCCCGGTTCCCGACCGGGAGCTTGGCGCTCGGCGTGGCGTGGAGCCCCGACGGCGAGCAGCTCGCCGTCGTCGCCGAGAACAACCTGGTGCACCTCGTCGATGCCGGCGGTGAGCACGCCGAGATCGGTGAGCCCATCGAGAGCGTCGATGCCCCCTTCCTCGCCGTCGCCTTCGCCCCTGACGGCACCCGGCTGGCGACGGGCAACACCGCCGGCGTCGTCCAGCAGTGGTCGACCGCGACCCACGACCCGGTGGGCCCCGCGCTGGAGGACCACACGGGGCCGGTGGGCGGGGTCGCCTACAGCTCGGACGGCGCCCTCCTCGCCGCGACGACGCTCGGCTTCAGCCGGAGCCGCCTGTGGCAGGCCGACACCGGCTCGCCCCTCGGTGAGGAGCTCATCGGCGGGCGGATCCCCTTCACCTACTCGAGCTTCGAGCTCACCCAGTACCAGGGCAGCAGGCCCGCCTTCGCCCCCGACGGCCACTCCGTCGCCATCGGCTCCTTCGACGGCACCGTGGCCGAGTGGGACCTCGACCCCGAGCACTGGCTCGAGGTGGCCTGCGCCGTGGCCGGCCGGGATCTCCGCCCCGAGGAGTGGGACCAGTACATGGGTGACCTCGACTTCCGGTCCACCTGCACCCGACCTCCTTGACCTCCGGACCCCGCTGCCCATTAGTGTTGCAATTTCATTACAGATGACATGAATCGGCAATACTGATGGGAGTCCGGCCGTGGCGGGACGTGTTCGACGGACAGCGGTGAGTGGCCTGGTGGCGGTGCTCGCGGTGGCCGGCCTGGCCGCCTGCACACCCGAGGAGATCCAGGCCTACATGGACGTCACCGAGCAGCACCACGACGTGCTGTCCTGGGAGCAGCTGAAGCAGCTCCGGATGTGTGAGTCCGGCGACGACTACCGGGCCATCGGCGGCGGGGGCCTGTACCGGGGCGCCTACCAGTTCCGCCGGTCGACCTGGGACGGCGTGGCCCGCCGGTGGTACCCGTGGCTCGAGGGCCAGGACCCGGCCCGCGCCGACACCTGGTGGCAGGACGCCATGGCCCGGGCCCTGTGGGCCGAGTCGGGCAGCAGCCCCTGGCCCACCTGCAGCCGCCAGGTCACCGGCTGAGCCCACCGGCTCAGGCGGCTCCAGCAGCTCGCTGGGGCCGACGGCCTTGCGTCGCGGGCCGGGAACGGGTCGACTGCCGTCGTGAGCAACGGAGAGAAGCTGCCCCGGGCGGTCTATGAATCCGAGTTGGAGCGCCTCCAGCGCGAGCTGGTGAAGCTGCAGGAGTGGGTCCGCCAGCACGGGCTGAAGGTGTGCGTGCTCTTCGAGGGCCGGGACGCAGCAGGCAAGGGCGGGACGATCAAGCGCATCGCAGAGCGCTGCAACCCCCGCATCGTGCGGGTCGTCGCCCTGGCCAAGCCGACCGAGAAGGAACGGACGCAGTGGTACTTCCAGCGGTACGTCGCCGAGTTGCCCTCGGCCGGCGAGATCGTGCTGTTCGACCGCAGTTGGTACAACCGCAGCGGCGTCGAACGGGTGATGGGCTTCTGCACCGAGGAGGAGCACACCGAGTTCCTCCGGGCCTGCCCGGAGTTCGAGCAGATGCTGATCCGCTCCGGGATCGTGCTGGTCAAGTACTGGTTCTCGGTGAGTGACGAGGAACAGGAGCGGCGCTTCAAGGCCCGCATCGAGCACCCCGACAAGCGCTGGAAGCTGAGCCCGATGGACCTGGAGTCCCGGGCCCGGTGGGCCGACTACTCGCGGGCCAAGGACGCGACCTTCCGCTACACCGACACCCGGCAGTCGCCGTGGTGGGTGGTCGACGCCAACGACAAGCGCCGGGCCCGGCTGAACTGCATCGCCCACCTGCTCGAACAGGTGCCCTACGAGGACCTGACCGACGCCCCCCTCGTGCTCCCGCCCCGCCAGGAGGACGACTACGTCCGGCCCCCGTTGAACGAGCAGACCTTCGTCCCCTCCCGCTACTGAGCCGGTGGTCGTAGGGTCGGCGCCATGAGCCGGAGCGCTGAGGACATCTGCACCGCGGTGGTCGATCTGGCCGACGACTGGCGGTCCCAGCGCGCCGACCGCCAGCTCCGCCGTCACCTCGATCCCGCCGACTTCGCCGCGCTGCGGACCCGCGGCCTGCCGATGATGGCCGTACCGGTCGCCCACGGCGGCACCTGGGTCGACCTGGCCACCAGCACACGACCCGTCGCCCAAGCCCTCCGGGCCCTGGCCGGCGGCGACCCTTCGGTGGCGCTGGTGTCCGCCATGCACCCCGCCGTCCTGAGCTACTGGCTGGCCACGCCCGACCCCTCGGACCCGGTCTGGCAGGCCCAACGGTCCGCGGTGTTCGCCTCGGCCGCCGAGGGTCGGCAGTGGGGCACCATCACCTCCGAGCCCGGGAGTGGCGGCGACATCGCCAAGACGAAGGCCGTCGCGGTGCCCGATGCCGACCTGGACCCGTTCGTGGAAGGTGCGCCCCACCGGGTCACCGGCGCCAAGCACTTCGGCAGCGGCTCGGGCATCGCCGACCGGATGATCACCACCGCCGTGGCGGAGGGTGAGGACAAGCCGTCGGTCTTCGTGCTCGACAGCTCCGCCGGCCCGGGGAGCCCGCACTTCGAGATGGTCGGCGAGTGGGACGGGATGGGGATGCGGGCCACCCAGAGCCACGCCCTGCACCTGCGGGACGCCCCGGCCGTGCGCCTCGCCACCAGCCGACCGCTGGAGGAGATCACCGGCCCGGCGTTGCCACCCATCGAGGCGTGGTTCGTCGCCGTCGTGCTCGGGGTGCTGGACGAGGCCGTGGCCACCGCCCGGGCCCAGATCCGGGACCGGGCCGACACGCTCCGCCCCTACGAGCAGGTCGAGTGGACCAAGGCCGAGCAGGACCACTGGCTGGCCGTCCAGGCCCACGAGGGCGCCCTGCGGGCCATCGAGTCCGGCGATGCGGTGGCCGCCACCCACGCCGCCCTCCGGGCGAAGCAGTCCATCGCCGAGCTGGCCGAACAGACCCTCCTCCGCTTGGGCCGGGTCCTCGGCGGGGGCACCTTCTCCCAGCGCTCCCCCTTCAGCCACTGGCTGGAGGACGTCCGGGCCCTCGGTTTCCTCCGCCCCCCGTGGGCCCTTGCCCACGACCTCCTCTTCTCGACATCGCTGGGGGAGCCCTGACCGCCAGGGTTGCGTGAGCTCACGGTCGACGCCCTGGACCATGTCATCATCAGACCGGTCGATACCTGAGCGGGGAGGTCCCATGACCAGCACCAGCCTTGTTGCGCGAACCGTGAGTCGCCTGCGGCGGCACCTGACCTACGCCAACGTGGCCGCCACCCTGGCCCTGGTCATGGCCAGCAGCGGTGTGGCGTACGCGGCGAACACCGTCCGCAGCACCGACATCGTCGACGGCGCCGTGAAGAGCGTCGACATCGCCACCAACGGCGTGCAGTCCATCGACATCAAGAACGGCGGCATCGCGCTCGGGGATCTCAGCAACGGGGCCCGCAACACGCTCACGGCGGGCGCCGTGGACCACCTCGATGACCTCGACGGCCTCGCCTGCAGTGTGGGGGCCAACCCGGGGACCGTGACCGTCACCTCGACCGACGCCGCTCCGGGGATCGAGGACATCGGTCTCACCTGTGTCCAGACACCACTCGAGTGCGCCGCCGCGCCGCCGACGGGCAACCACATCGCGGGCGTCCAGTGCGACCCGTTCAGCGGCAACTGGGTGATCACCTGTGAACCGGGCTTCGGCAACGTCAACGGCCTCCCCGGCGACGGCTGCGAGGTCCAGTACTCCGAGGAGGTCTGCAACAGCCTCGACGACGACGGTGACGGGCAGGCCGACGAGGGCCTCAGCTACTCCGTGGACAACGGACAGGTCGACTGCAACCCGGTCAGCGGGGTCCTCGAACTGACCTGCACCAGCGGCTTCATCCCGGTCAGCAGCAACATCGACGACGGCTGCATGCCTGAGCCGTAGACCAGACTGGACTAGACTTAGTCCAGTGCCGACGACCGTCAACATCCACGAGGCCAAGACCCACCTGTCGCGCCTGCTCGTCCGGGCGGCCGCGGGCGAGGAGATCGTGATCGCCAAGGCCGGTCACCCGATGGCGAAGCTGGTGGCCTACGAGCCCCGCCGGGAGCCGCGCCAGTTCGGCCGCCTGGCGGGCAAGATCTGGATCGCCGACGACTTCGACGAGACACCGGAGTGGCTCATCGAGGCCTTCGAGTCATGAGGGTCCTGTTGGACACTCACGTCGCCCTCTGGCTGCTGGGTGACGGTGTCCACGAGCTCGCCGAGGACCTCGTCGCGCGTCTCGCCGACCCCGACACCGATGTCCAGCTGAGCACCGCCAGCGTCTGGGAGGTCGAGATCAAGCGCGGCCTCGGCAAGCTCCGGGTGGACGCCGACATCGTGGAGGCCGGCGAGGCGGCGGGATTCGCACCGCTGCCGATCAGCCACCAGCACGCCGTCGGCGCCGGCCGCCTCCCGCGCCACCACGCCGACCCCTTCGACCGCATGCTCGTGGCCCAGGCCCAGCTCGAGGACCTCACCCTGGTCACCCGGGACCCGGCGCTGCGGGCCTACGACGTACCGATCCTGGCCGCCTGAGCCGAACCCCCGGCCGCCTCGCTCGCCGGGCCGGTAAACTCACCGATTCCTGCGCTCGTAGCTCAATTTGGATAGAGCGTCTGACTACGGATCAGAAGGTTGGGGGTTCGAGTCCCTCCGAGCGCGCAGAAGTCCCAGGTCCCAGGCCTGCGGGCTGACCTCGGCGGGATTCCTTCCGCCACTTGCTACGACAGCGGTGGGTGTCGGCCCGCCCGTGACCGGGCAGGGTTGGTGCTGGAGACCTCGCCCGTCGGCGACCATCTCCGGCCCTTCACCAACGCGTAGCAACGAGCCGGCCGGTGAGCCAGCGGCCGGATGACAGCTGCTCCACGGAGTGTCTTGCGTCGATCAGGCGTCGCCGGACTCGTGCGGTCACTCGCCGTTGCGCGCGTCGTAGCTCGCCCGCGCGTCGTCCACCTCGGGCATGTGGTCCTCGGCCCACTCTTTGAGTTGGCGGAGCGTCTCGAGCAACGAATGACCGAGCGGCGTGAGCTCGTAGTCGGTGCGCACGGGAACCGACGGCGTGACCGTGCGGGTGAGCAGACCGTCGCGTTCAAGGTTGCGCACGGTCTGGGTGAGCATCTTCTGACTGATCCCGGCGATCCGGTTGGACAGTTCGCTGTAGCGCAGTGACCCGTGTACACCCAGCGCGACGATGACGAGGCTCGCCCACTTGTCACCGATGGTGTCGAGCAACCGGCGACTGGGGCAGTGTGGGTCGAACGCGTCAAACGGATGGTTCGCCAAGTTGGTCGTCACGGGGTTACCTCCGGGTGCGCTACCGACTTCAAAGTGCCGTCTTCCCAAAAGAGAGTAACTCTCCGACACTGGTGCACGTCAAGACTCGCACCCAGGAGAACGCACATGAAGTCGCTCATTGCCCGCCGCGGATCGGATCAGCCGGCGGTCGTCGAACTCGCCGCCCGTCAGCAGGTCGATGCAGGTGACGTTCGGGTCGCCGTCGCGTTCGCCGCGTTCACGTACTTCGACGCGTTCGTCGCCGCCCACCAGGAGGCCCTCGGCCTGCCCGAACAGGTCGGGCTGGGGTTCGATTTCAGCGGCACCGTCACCGAAGTCGGCAGAGACGTGAACAGGCTCGCCGTTGGTGATCGAGTGGCCGGGCTGCATGTCGACATCACCGCCCCGATTCGTGCCCACACCGAAGAGCTGGTGATCAGGGCCAGCGCGCTCGCAGTCGTTCCCGACGAGCTTGGCCTCGACGTTGCCGCCGCGATCCCGCTGAGCGCGCTGGCGGCACGCCAGGCGCTCGACCTACTCGGGCCCGACCGCGGGAGCCTGCTGGTGACCGGCGCTGCTGGCGCGGTCGGCCGGTGGCTGATCGAACTGGCGATCCGCGAGGGCTGGCACGTCACTGCACTCGTCAAGCCGGGCACCGAGAACCTCGCCGGGGGTACAGCGGTCATCACCGAAATGACCGGGTCCTACGACGCTGTGCTCGACACCGCTGCACTGCATGAATCAGCCGTAGCGGCGGTGCGCAACGGCGGGCGCTACGTGGGTTTCAAACCCAACCAACAACAGACATCCGAACGCGGAATCACCGTCGAGACAGTCCAGGTACTCGCCGACGGCGAGGCCCTCGGAGCGCTGCTGCCGCTCGCCGCGGCCGGCGCCGTTACGGTCCGCATCGCGGGCCGCGCTCCGCTGCTGGAGGCAGCCACCGTGTATCAGCGCGGTTCGTCCGAGTCGGGCTCCCGCGGACGCTGGCTGCTCGTGCCATGACCACCCGAAGCCCGCGGTCACGCATCGCGCTCGTGACTGGCGCAAACCAGAACTTGGGTCGTGCGCTCGTAGCCGGTCTGGCTGCGCGAATGACGCCCACCGATCGTGTGCTGCTCACCGGTCGCGACCCCGCCCGCGTCGGGACTGCCGCCCGCGAGCTGAGCTCACAGATCCCCGACGGAGCCGTCATCGAGCCACGCGTGCTCGATGTGCGTGATCCGCACGCCATCCGAAGCCTTGCCGCTGACGTCGGTGAGGTCGACATCGTGTTCTCGAACGCCGCCGCACGGATGAGTCCCGACGACGAGCCGGCGGACGCGGTCGACGTCGTCGCCGACACCAACAACACAGCGACGACCATGATGCTTCGCGAGTTCGCACCCCGACTCCGCGACGGGGGCCGACTCATCATCGTGGCGAGCGCGCTCGGCACCCTCGACAAGCTGCCAGCTTCGGTGCGCCCCCGGTTTGCCGAGGCAGCCGCGGCTGACCTGGACGCCGTCGACCGGCTTGTCGATGAATGGCGGCACTCCGTCAAGGCGGGCCGAGCCGTTCGGGAAGGCTTCGGCTCGTGGCTGAACATTCCCTCCAAGGTCGCTCAAGTTGCAGCCGTTCGGGCGATGGGTCGAACCCGTCGAAGCGAAGACCTGCGACACGGCACTCTGCTGGTCGCCCTGTGCCCGGGGCTGATCGACACCGAGGCGTCACGACCGTGGTTCCCAGACATGAGCAGCGCGCAAACGCCGCGAACTGCCGCGACCTGGCCCGTCGAACTCGCCCTCTCCGATCAATTCGATCCCGCGTACTACGGCGAACTCGTGCAATTCGGCACTGTCCTGCCATGGGATCAAGGCGTCACTGTCACCAGGGCGGTCACGGGACAGGCGACCATGTCTTGAGTCCGCATGTGCTCCACTTCCGCCTACGGATCAGAAGGTTGGGGGTTCGAGTCCCTCCGAGCGCGCTGGTTATTTCACCCGGTCAGAGAGGGCCGTTGACCCACGTGCCCCTCCGGCGGTAGTCCTGGTGACGGTCCGGATCGAAGGGACCGCCTGAGCCTCCCTACCCGGTAAAGGGCGGGGTGGCGGCGACCACGTCCGGCTCTTCGTCGTCCGGATCGACGACCGCGGGAGCGAAGTCGTTGGTCACCGTCTGGAGGCAGGAGACCGGCTCGTTGATCTCGAAGCTGCCCGTGGTCGCCTCGCCGGGCGGCGACACCGGGATCACCGCGCCGCAGTCCTCGGTCTCGACGGTCACCGTCTGGGCGCCGCCGGTCTCCGTCTCCTCGATCGTGCAGGTCTGGCCCCGGTAGTGGACGAGGACGTCCGTGCCGCCGGAGGGCCCATAGGTCAGGGTGGCCTGGATGGCGTCGGGGCCGAAGCCCTCGCCGCTCTCCCCGCCGTACGCCTCCGCGGCCGGGGACGTGAAGATGTCGCTGTCGCAGGCGACGTCGATCACGAACTGGGCCGTTTCGGGTACGTCGCCGGTGACGACCTTCTCGATGAGGACGAAGCCGAAGTCGATGAAGCCGGTCCCGTGCTCCGTGCCGCTGTCGGTCGTGCAGGTCACCACCACCTCGTACTCCCCGAACGACGCCTGCGGGAGGGTGAAGGTGCCATGGTTGGGGTCGGTGAGGTCGAGGTCGACCTGGCCCGCCCCGGGCACCTCGACGACGGTGTCGGAGAGGCACGGCTCGCCGTTCACCTCGAACGCGAACCGGGGGACGGTGACGTCGTTCAGGTCCTCGGTGGAGACGATGAGCGTGTCGGAGCCGTTGTCGCCGCCCTGCGCATTGCCCCCGCCTACGGCGACGACGGCGACTGGCAGGGCGGCGATGAGGAGGAGGAGGCGGCGCACGAGGTGAGACAGTAGTGCGCGCCGCCCCTGCGGCACCCGGTCCTGCCGGGCCAAGCGTTCTGTTCGCCATCGACGTCCGAAACCGATGTACAGGGGATGACCAGTCAGGCTCGCCACCCGACACCGCATCCGGTGCACGCGTAGGGTTGATCACCAAGCGACCAGGAGCGAGCGTCATGCCTTCACGATCCGTGTACAAGAGCACAGCGATCGAGGCCCTCGACGAGTTCTACAGCGGGACACCCGAGGAGCTGGAGCGGGCGTTCGACGACGCCCTGGCGTTGATGGAGGACGACGTCCCATTGTGGGAGGTCACCCACCGCCACGTCGAGGCAGGTGAGGGCCCGGCCCTCGCCGCGGAGGACGCCGAGGGCTTCCGGGACAAATGGCTCGCCGACGACAGCCCGCTGGGCGGCCACGAGGTCGACAGGGTCATCCGGGCCGCCTACCGCGAGGCGGTGGCCATGGCCCGGCGCGAGGGCGGACCGGTCCCGATCGAGACGTTCTGGGCCACGGGGGTGAGCCCCGAGTTCGAGATCCACGTCTGCGAGGGGCGGGGCCACGTCCTGGTGCTCTGGTACCTGCCGCTGCATCGCCGCTACGGCTCCCGACGGGCGGCGTCCCGCAGCGTCGTGATCCGGGCGCACGACACCAGCGAGCACGAGGTGGTCGAGGAGGGGGACACGCCCATCGTGCGGCTCCGGGCCAGCGGTTCGGACGGCCAGACCCGACTGAGAAGGCGCGCCGAGACGCGCCGAGACGGACGGGTCGAGCCGGCTCAGCCCGTCGGCCCGATCCGGGCGTTGGCGGCGAGGGCCCACATGCCCAGGTCGGTGGCGGCGTCGGCAACCTGCTCCAGCTGCGCCGCTCGCTCGGCGGGGGCCAGCTCGCACGAGCAGGCCCTCCAGTAGCGGGTGCGGACGGCCAGGGGAGTGGCCGACGCCCCCTCCTCGAGCACCAGCGCCGCGTCGAAGTGGGCCGCCGCCTCCGAGCTCCGCCCGATCAGCGGGCAGAGCATCCCCAGGTGCCGGTCGGCCGCGCCGACCACCCCCAGGCCCAGGAGGGCGGTGAGGAGGGTGCCGGCGAACGGCGTGAGCAGGTCGAAGAGCCGGGGGGCGTGCGCAGTCGCGTCACAGCGGACGGCCACCTCGGCGAACACGCCGAGAACAGCCGACCAGCCGTTCTGACGGCACTCGGCGTTGAAGTCGACCGCGGCGAACCGGTCGAGGACCTCGCTCGCCGCATCCTGCTCCCCCGCCTCGACGTGGGCCAGCGCCCGCAGCGCCTGAGCGAGGATGTGGTTCTCGGGTGCCTGGTCACGGAGCGGGCCGGCGAGCGGAGCCAGGTCGCCCTCCTCGCGTGCGAGCAGGATCGACTGCATCATCTGCATGCCGAGCAGAGGGCTGTAGGAGTCCTGGTAGCGGCCCATGCGCTCCCAGCGGTCCCTGACGTCGTCGAATCGGCCCTCCGTGAGCGCCCGGGTCGCCTCCCACTGCTCGGCGAAGGCCAGCGCGGGGAGCCAGCGCTGATCCTGGCCGAAGCGGGCCATCTCCTCGACCGTGGCCGCGAGGGCATCGGAGGCGCCCCGCTCGAGCTGGACGGCGGCCATCACCCGCAACCCGTAGGCGGCGGGGATGGCCGCCCGAGCGGTGGTCGCCGTCCGGCCGAGGACCACCAGCTCCTCCCCGAGGGGGACCCGCTCGTCGACGGGGGCCGTGCCCGAGCGGGCCGCCGCCGCGCCGAACAGGGCCTCGCCGAGGGTGCTCGGATCGTCGGCTCGCCGGGCCAGAGCGAGAGCGTCGTCGGCCAGCTGCAGGGAGTCGCGTCCCTGGAGCTGGTAGGTCGCGTACGCGAACGCCTCGAAGGCCAACAGCCGGGCACGGAGCTCAGGATGGTCCTCGCCCAGGGCAACGCGAGCCTCGTCGAAGAGGGCGGCGACCTCGCCGGGATGGTCCAACAGCGCCTGTGGTTGATCGGCGAAGGCGGCGACGGCCCGACCCAAGTCGACGACCAGGCCCGCCGAGCGGGCCCGCTGCACGGCCTCGCGGGCGACCTCGGTGCCCCGCGTGTCGTCGACGTAGACGAGTGCCTCCGCCAGCTCGGTGAGGAGCTCGACGCGGGCCCGCTCGTCCCCGTCGGCGTCCTGGTCGGCCAGCCGGAGCGCCTGCTCCAGGAGCGCGGCGGCGTCCTCGTAGGCCAGCCGGGCCACCGCGTCCCGAGCCGCCTCGGTCGTATAGCGGATGGCCCGCGCTACGCCGTCCAGGGGCGTCGCCCGGGTGAAGTGGTGGGCGAGCGCCGCCGCTCGTCCCGGCCCGCCTCGCTCCTCCATGGCCGTGCCCACCGCGAGGTGCGCCCTCGCCCGGCCGGCGGGCCCCAGCTCGCCGTACACGACTTGGCGCACGAGGTCGTGGTGGAACCGGAACCGGCCCACCCGTTCGGCGTCCTCGACGACGAGCCTGGCCGCGCTCATCCGTTCGAGGCCGTCGAGCGCCTCCACGACCGGCCGACCGGCCGCACGGGCGACCAGGTCGACGTCGAACTGGGCCCCACAGGTCGCAGCCAGGCGCAGCAGGCGGACGTCCTCCTCGGAGAGGCGCTCCACCCGACGAGCAATGACCTCGCGCACCCCCAAAGGCAGGGCCTCCCGGTCGCCGCGGGGGCGCGTCGGGTCGGACAGATGGCGGACGAGCTCCCCGAGGAAGAGGGGGTTGCCCCCGGTCTGCTGGTGCAGATCGGGGGCCCGACCGGCTCCCCCCTCACCCGCGATTGTCCGGATCAGCTCGGTGCTGGCGTCGGCCGTCAGTCCCTCGAGCTCGACGGACGTCGTGTGGGACTCTCTTCGCAGCTCGGTCAGCAGGCCTCTCAGCGGGTGGGCCTCGACCACCTCGACATCGCGGTAGACGACCAGAACGAGCAACGGGGCACCGACGGCCGCCCGCAGCACGTGGCGCAGCAACAGCACGGTGGGCTTCTCGATCCAATGGAGGTCGTCGAGTATGAGCAGGCACGGGCGGCTCGCGGCCGCGCCGGTGAGGACGCCGGTGACCGCCTCGAACAGGCGGTATCGGGCGGTGGCCGCGTCCTCTGGGACGAGGGGATCGGCGGCCCCGCCCTCCCCCGGGAGGTCGGGGAACAGCCTGGCGAGGTCGAGCTCCAGGCCGTGGAGGCGTTCGCGCAGCGTGACCGCGGGCACCGCCCGCACGTAGTGCCGGAGGGCCTCGACGAAGGGCTGGTAGGCGGTCACCGTCTCCTCGTCGCAGCCCCCGTAGAGGACGAGTCCGCCCTCGTCGTCCACCCGCGCCGCGAGCTCCTCCGCCAAGCGGGTCTTGCCCATGCCGGGCTCCCCCGACAACAGACCGACCTGCAGCGCGCCCCCGGCCGCACGGGACCACGCGTCCGTCAACCGCCCCAACTCGGCGTCGCGGCCCGCCATGGCGCCCTCCCGTCGGCCGGGCAGCGGGCTCGGGAGCGCGACCGCCGCAGGGAAGGCGTCGACCGAGCGCAGCGGAGGGAACGAGGAGGGAAGGCCCTCGACGGTGAGCTGGTGGACGCGCTCCGGAGCGCCGACGCCACGCAGTCGGTGCTCGCCCAGGTCGACGAGCCCGACACCGGCGGGGAGGTGCCCTTCGACGGCGGTCGCCGCGGTGGCCGACAGCAGGGCCTGCCCGCCATGGGCGGCCGACATGATGCGGCTGGTCAGGTTCAGCGCCGGGCCGAACCAATCGTCGTCGCGGGCTTCGGCCTCCCCCACGCCGATGCCCAGGCGAGCCCGAAGCGGTCCGGTGGCGCCCCATCCCTCCGAGGCCAGCGCCCGGAGTGCGGCGACCGCGGCGGCGACCGCGGCGGTCGGTGACGGCAGGACCGCGTACAGGCCGTCGCCCGTCTCCTTGACCACGCGTCCTCCGGCGTCCGCCACCGCCGCCCGGAGCAGCGCGTCATGATGGGCGAGCGCGTCCTGCATCGCGCGGGGGTGCTCGTCCCAGAGCGCGGTTGAACCCTCCAGGTCGGTGAAGAGGAACGTGTGATCGGCCACGGCGGTCCGGCCGCCTCCTTAGGGATCCTGCGTCGATCGCTCCTTGTCAGGTTGCCACCTCGGGCCCCGCCTGCGATGGCTCGCACGACGGCGGCGGCCGTGGCCAGCCTCTGACCACGGATCAGAAGGTTGGGGTTCGAGTCCCTCCGAGCACGCTGGGGTCCCAGGTCACAGCCCTGTGGACTGAGCTGCGGGCGAGTTCTTCCCCGACCTGGCAATCCGACGGGCCTACGTGTTCGAGGAGGATTGCCATGCGAGGCCACATCCAGCAGCGAGGGAAGGCGAGTTGGCAGCGTCAAGGTCTTCGTCGGCCGTGACGCCGGCGGGGTGCGCCGTTACGTCGAGCGGACCGTGCGGGGGACGCGGCGGGAGGCCGAGCGGGAGATGAGTCGGCGTCTTGTCGAGGTCGACGAGGGACGGCACGCCGCCGCGCCGATCACCTTCGGTGAGCTGCTCGACCGGTGGCTGACCTCAAGTGCATCCGCCTTCGCCGGCGCATAGTCGTCCCCGTCGCCCACCTCGCCGAGTCTCTGGGCATCAACCGCGTTGCTGTGTGGGACGCACTCAGCTACGACGCCCTAACTCGGCCGGCGTCATGGGACACGGAGTCGGGTTGCTGCCAAATGCGGCAACCCGAGCAACATCAACCCCCGCGGGGGACTCCGTACGATTCGGATTCGTGCGAGCGTCGCTGCTGATCGTCAACGCCGATGTGCGCACGATGGACTCCCGGGTCCCGACGGCGCAGGCCGTCGCGATCGACGGCGGTGTCGTTCTCGAGGTGGGTCCAGCCGAGATCGCCGCCAAGTACACGAACAGCGACGTCGTCGACGTCGGCGGCCGGCTCGTCCTGCCCGGGTTCGTCGACGCGCACCATCACCTCTCCGTTGAAGCGCTGCATCCGATCTGGGTGGATCTGACTGGCGCGACCGACGCGGAGACGATCGTCGATCGGTTGCGCCGCGCCGCTGAGTCACCGGGTACCGGGTGGATCCGAGGCTGCCAGTGGAACTCGCTCGCGGTGCGGCTCAGTCGCGACGACCTCGACGCGGTTGGCACTGATCGCCCGATCCTCGTCGCCTGTGGGTCGTTTCACCGCGGGCTCGTGTCCTCGGCGGGCATCGACACGCTCGGCCTCGGGGCACACACCGAAGATCCGCCGGGCGGAAGGTTCGGCCGCGACGCCGCGGGTGTGCCGAACGGCTTCCTGCGCGAGGCCGCGTGGGGACTAGCCCATGCCGCGACCATCCGTTCGTTCGGGGAGCCCGAACGCTGGGGCGACCTGATCGTCGACCGGTGTCGCGAGCTGCTGCACCATGGCATCACCGCGGTGCACGACACGACCGTGTCGGCTTCGGCGGCTGCCGTCTACGCGTCCCTCGCGTCGTCGAGACGCCTGCCGATCTCGGTGCTCGGCTTCCCGCATGCCGAGGAGATCCTCACCGGCATGGACGATGCCGCCTGGGAGCTCGGTCCCACCGGCGAAGGCAACGAGCGATACCGCACCGGTCCGATCAAACTGTTCGCGGACGGCGCTCCCGACTTCGCGATCGACGCGTGCATTCACGGCCAGCGCATCGAAGCCGGGATCCTGTTTCCGCAGATGAGGGAGACCATGCACCGCGCCTTCGAGCGTGGCTTCGCCGTTGCGGTGCACGCGATGGGCAACCTGGCGCTGCGGAACACGATCGCGGCGTGGCAGGAGGCGGCGACTGCCTCGACGCCGCCGCTGCGCATCGAGCATGCGACCCTCGCAGGCCCGAACGAGGTGGCGATCTCAAGCGCATCGGCGCGACGGCTGTGGTGCAGCCGGCCTTCGTCGACGTGGTCGCGCCGGTGGCCGCCCGTCTCGACTTCGATGACGAAACGTGGATGCCGTTCCGTGACCTCGACGACGCTGGCGTGCTCATGGCCGCCTCATCGGACTCGCCGTGTTCGATCTCGGCTCCGCTGCTCGAATCCTCGTTCGGCGTGACTCGCCGTTCCAATGGTGGTGTCGATCTCGTGCCGGAGCAGTCGCTCCCACTCGAGCGCTGGCTGGAGATGTACACGGCGGGCAGCGCCGACGCCGGCGGGCAGACCGACGAACGAGGGCGGCTGCGACCCGGCCTCCAGGCGGACTTCGTCGTCCTCGATGGCACGCTCTCGGACCCATCGACTCTGCGCGTCGCGGAGACCTGGGTTTCGGGCGAGCGCGTCTACGGCGCCAATCAAGCGCCGGTCTCCTGAGCACGCAATCACCGCGAACGGGCCAAACGTTGCCTGAGCCGGCACTAGCCCGCCGTCCACCAGTAGGCCCCGTCCCGCCAGACGTACCGCCCGCCTGAGTCGTCCACGACCAGCACGGCCGGCGGCTCACCAGAGGCCAGCTTCGAGGATTCGCCGTCACGCGGTCCCCGACGAAGGCGACCGACGTACCCACTGCCCGAATCCGCGTATGCAGCTAATAGTTGATTGGCTGAGCAGCCCAACGGTGATGAAGTGCAAGCACGACGCGGGTCCATGCCGGGCGTCGGCATGATCGCGTACATGAGGCGGGCCCCGGACCACATCTGCGTGGCACCTTCGGCGGGGTACCCCGGATCGACGCGCCTTCCGCCAATCAGGCACCCCTCGGCTCTGGGCAATGTCGAGGTAGCCAAAGCGTCCGGCGACGGTGAGATCGACGGGGTGGGTGTCTACCGGCCGTCCCTGGTCAGCTTCCCGTCCACTTCCAATGCAAGCGATACAAGGGCTCCGTTGCCGCGGGCGCTGGCCCCCGGGCACGTGCGCCGTCGGTGGGGCTAGGGTGCGGACGAACCGGGGCCGGGCCTCGGATGACGACCAGGTAGGGGGCATCATGACCCGTCGTCGATCGATCGGCGTCGTGGCGGTCGTGTTCGTCGCTTCCGCCGCGCTCCATGTCTATGGCGCATCGGCCGCACCGCCCGTTGTGGCGGACGCCGGTGCCGTCATCCACTGGAACCAGGTGGCGGCGTCTACGCTCGCTGCCGTTCCAGGTCCGAATGGTGGTGCGCCACCTGCGTTCCAGATCAACATGGGCATGACCCAGGGCGCTGTCTACGACGCGGTCAATGCGATCGGGCCCCAGGACCATCGGCCCTATCTCCTCCAGCGGCGCTTCGGGGCGAGGGCGTCGACGGACGCGGCCGTGGCGACAGCCGCCTACGACGTGCTCTCGGAGCTCGTCTCGACCGCACCGGAGACAGCGCCGTTCCCGGGCCACGCGGCACTCCTGCAGACGCTCTCCTCCGAATACGCAACATCGCTCGGTGCGATCGCCGATGGCCCCTCCAAGCGGCAGGGCATCATCGCAGGGCACGCAGCCGCCGACGCCATGCTCGAGGCGAGGGCGAACGACGGACGGTTCGGGCCGTCCCAGTGGGTGCCCAACACAGCGGCGGGACACTGGTGGCCGCTCCTCAATCCGGCTGGGCAGCCAATCCTCGACCCAACCCCATGGGTGGGCGGGGTCGAGCCGTTCCTCATTGAGAGTTCCTCGCAGTTCCGCACAGCGCCACCACTCGCGCTCGACAGCGCCGCCTACGCGGAGGAGCTCAACGAGGTCATGGATCTAGGCCGAGCCACGGGGTCTACCCGGACGGATGACGAGACATACGTCGCCAAGTGGTGGCAGAGCGCGCCCATCCTGAGCTGGAACGAAGTCGCCCGACAGCTCATCGCACGGAACGACCTCAACGCCGCCGACAGCGCGAGGCTCTTGGCGCTGCAGAACCTGAGTGGGGCGGATGCGGCGATCAACTGCTGGAACGACAAGTACCACTACGACTTCTGGCGGCCGTGGAACACGATCCCTCGGGCGGGTGAGGACGACAACCCCGCGACAGCTGCCGAGCCGGGCTGGACAGCCCTCATCACCGCGCCGTACCCCGACCATCCGTCGGGGCACAACTGCCTCGATACCGCACACGTGACCATCCTGCGCATGTTCTTTGGCGACGTGATCGAAGGTGGCTTCCAGATCACCAGCGCATCCACCCTCCTCGCGCCCGCTGAGCCGAAGGTGCGCACGTTCGACACGTTCTCACAACCACTCGCCGAGCTCATCGACGCTCGCATCTGGGCGGGCCTGCACTATCGCCATGCAGACGTACAGGGCCAGCTGCTCGGCGTGAAGGTGGCCAACTACGCGGCCGACAATTACCTTCAGGCGGTGGGTCGCGGTCACTGACCATCTGCAGCCGCCGGGTCGCGATGAGCAGGCGTAGCGGCGCTGTTCGTGCCGTCGCGGCTGCGTTGCTCGGTCACGGTTCCTCCCGGACTGCGATGGATGTGCTCATCGATCGTCTGGACCGGAGACGGCTGCGGAAGTCATCGCGCTCTGGTGCGATCGTTCCCGGTGGCGGGTCGACCGCGGCGATGACCGCTCCGTAGACGAGGGTGCGGGCCAGGGCCGTGCTCAGCAGGTCCGACGGACTTCCGATCGCCCGGTGAGAGGCTGGTGGCCGTGTCCGTTGCTCGGCGGCCTTCCCGCTTCGTGGCCGCGAGCGATGTCGCCGCGCCGTTGGAAGGCGGTTCGTACTATGGCCGTGTGCGCTTCGAGGTCCTCGGCCGCCTGCGGCGCGATCGATGGGGACGACCGGTCGGGCGGCGAGGGTGCAGGACTGCGCCTCGGCGGAGCGCGTCAGCAGCTGGTGCTGGCGATGCTGCTGGCTGAAGCGAACACCGTCGTCTCGACCGACACCCTGGTCGATGGGTTGTGGGGCGACTCGCCGCCCAGCACCGCCCGCCACACCGTGCAGGGCTACGTCTCGGAGCTGCGCAAGCTGCTCGGCCCGGTCATCGAGCGGGAGGGAACGGGCTACGTGGTGCGCGTCGACGAGTCGTCGCTGGACTCGTTCGAGTTCGAGTCGCTCCTCGAGCGTGGCCGATCGCAGCTGGCCGACGATCCCGGCGCCGCAGCCGGCGTGCTCCGTGCCGCTCTGCAGTTGTGGCGGGGCCCGCCGTTCACCGCCCTCGAGGACACGGGGGTGTTGCTGGCGGAGCGGACTCGACTCGAGGAGCTCCAGCTGTTGGCGCTGGAGGATCAGGCCACCGCAGATCTGGCGCTGGGTCGCCACCGCGAGATCGCCGCCGAGCTCGATGCGCTGAGTCGCGAGCACCCCTATCGCGAGGGGTTGCGGGCCCAGCACATGCTGGCGTTGTACCGCTCGGGCCGTCAGGCCGAGGCGTTGCGGGCGTTCCAATGGACGCGAGAGGTGCTCGTCGAGGAGCTCGGGATCGAGCCGTCGCCGTCGCTGCGGCAGCTGGAGGAGCAGATCCTGGTGCAGGATCCGGCGCTCGACTTGCCTTCGGAGGCGAACGGAGATTCGTCAGGCCCCCGTCGGCTGGTCGACAACCCGTACAAGGGGCTGCGTGCGTTCACCGAGGCCGATGCCGACATCTTCTACGGCCGCGACGACCTCATTGCGAACCTGTCGAGCGTCGTGGAGGGCGACGCCGGGTTGACGGCGGTGGTCGGGCCGAGCGGATCGGGCAAGTCGAGCCTGGTGCAGGCGGGCCTGATCCCCGCGCTCCGCGACCGCTCCGACTCGGACTGGGTGATCGCGATCATGCGGCCCGGCGCCTACCCGTTCACCGAACTCGAAGCGGCGCTGGGGCGAGCCGTCGACGAGCCGCCGCTCGCGATGAACCTGTGGAGCCACGAGTCGGACGTGTTGCGCGCCGTCTTGGGCATCCTCCCCGACGACGGGTCGCGGCTCCTGCTGGTGATCGATCAGTTCGAAGAGCTGTTCGCGCTGGTCGACGACGTGGAGCGCGACCGTTTCCTGCGCAGCCTCATCGCGCTGGCGACCGATCCGCGAGGTCGCAGCCGGGTGCTGGTGACGCTGCGAGCCGACTTCTACGACCGTCCCTTGCTGCACCCGGCGTTCGGCCGGCTGATGACGGGCCACGTCGTCAACGTCATGCCGCTGGCCGCCGAAGAGCTCGAGTCGGCCGCGCTGGGGCCGGCATCGCGGGTCGGGGTCTCCTTCGAGCGGGGGCTGCTGGCGGCGTTGATCGACGAGGTCAGCGGTCAACCCAACGCCCTGCCACTGTTCCAGTACACCCTCACCGAGCTGTTCGACCACCGAGAGGACTCGACGCTCACCAGGGCGGCCTACGCGGAGCTGGGCGGCATCCGGGGGGCCGTGGCCAGTCGGGCCGAAGCGATCTACGAGGGCCTGGATGACGAGCAGCGAGAAGCGACGTGCCAGTTGTTCCTGCGGCTGGTCACCGTGGGCCGCGACTCCGACACCCGCCGCGTCGTGGCGGCATCGGAACTGATCACCCTCGACGTCGACATCGTCACCATGCACGGGGCGGTCGAAGCGTTCGTTACGAATCGGTTGCTGGTTCGCGATCGCGACGCGCTGTCTGGTGCACTCACGTTGGAGGTCGCCCACGAGGCGCTGCTCAGTGAGTGGGAGCGCCTGCGCGCGGTGGATCGACGACGGGCGCGACGACCTTCGTCAGCACGCCGCCTACACCCTCGCCGTCGACGACTGGCTGACCGCCGGTCGTGATCACGAGTACCTGCTCACGGGGGGCCGTCTCGAGCAGTTCGAGCACTGGCGGGCGACGACGACCATGCGGCTCACGGCGTCCGAGCACGAGTTCCTCGATGACGCGCTCCGGCGTCGCGACGAAGCCGACGCCGCCGAGATCGAGCGCGTCGCCGAGCAGGCGCGGTTGCGTCGCCGGGCCCGCAGCCGGGCGTTCGCGCTCGGCGCCGCGGTGGCGGCGATCGCGGCGGGCGCGATCGTCGCGGTGATGGCGGCGGCGGGGACGGAGAGAACGGCGCGGATCGCCGTCGTCACCTCGAACGACTCCGCCGCTGGCGAGCCGGCCACGCTGTACGAGCAAGGCTTGGTCCGGGCCGAGCGAGACTTCGACCTGGACGTCGAGCGACAGCGTCGTGCGACCGGGACCGTCGTCAGCGACCTCGCGGCGAGTGACAACGATCTCGTGATCCTCGACGCCGACGCGGCGCAGCACGACCGCGCCCGATGACCTCGATCCGAGCACTCGCTACGTGCTCACGGACTACGAAGGCACCAAGTTCGACGGGCTCCCCAACGTCACCAGCCAGCAGTGGGCGCGGGAGCAGGCCGGGTTCCTCGCCGGTGTCGCCGCCGCCACGACCACGGAAACCGGCACCGTCGGCTTTCTCGGTGCCGCTCCGCACGACGGCGGCCAGGAGGAGTACCGGGCCGGGTTCGAGGCCGGCGTCGAGTCCATCGACCCCGACCTCGAGATCCTCGCCGTGTACCTCACGGACTTCGGGTACCTGCAACCAGTCGACGCACCGGCAGGGGCGCGAGAGGTGGCCGGTCGGCTGTACGAGGCGGGAGCCGACGTGATCTTCCACGTCGCCGGCCGCTCCGGAGTCGGCGTCCTCGACGCCGCCTCGGGCCTCAGCACCACCGAGCGCTGGGCGATCGGCGTGGGGGCGGACCTCTGGCCGGCAGCGACCACACGGCAGCAGCCGCACATCCTGATGTCGATCGTCAACCGGTTCGACCTCCAGATGTACGGAATCATCGAAGACCATCTCGCCGGCAGCCTCGAGGCCGGGTCGCACCGACTCACCGTTGCCGACGGGATGATCTCCTACGTCGCGCACGGCGATGCCTTGAGCACCGACGCCCGCGCCAACGTGGACCGAGCCATCGGGCAGATCGCCTCGGGCGACATCCGACCGCCCCGGACCCCGACCGGACCGCGCACCGAGCCGGAAGCCCTGCTCGGACCCGGGACGGGCACAGGGTCGCTCGGTGACATTCCGGTGAGGTTCACCCAGCCGGACGGCTGGGGCAACATCGACTGGGCGGTGATCAAGGGGGACCCGATCTACGGGCTGGTCTTCATGGAGGTCGGCAACACCTACAACGACTCCTGCCCGTCGGTCGCGCTCGACCCGCCGGTCGGACCGACCGTTGACGACCTCGCCTCGGCGTGGGCCGACCTGCCCGCCTTGAACGCCACCGTCCCGACCGACATCACCGTCGACGGGTTCGACGGCAAGCAGGTCGAGTTCACGGTCCCCGACTACGCGACCGGCGAGAACGCGGACGACTGCGCCGACGGCGGCCATTTCATGGTGTTGGAGGGCGTCGACACCCCAGGCGACGGCTACTGGGCCCAAGGCCCGAACCAACATCACCAACTGCGGATCCTCGACGTCGACGGCACCCGCGTGGTGATCGGCGCCATCTGGTTCCCGGACACCTCGGCCCAGGACCGGGCCGACATCGACGAGATGCTCGACTCCATCCAGATCGGCTGACGGCCGGGACGCGGTCCTGACCACCGGTCGAGAACCGATCGGAAGATCGTCGGAACCACCGCCCAACGCGTCGCGACGACTCCGACGACCCTCGGGACGACACCGTTCACGATGCGGTCACCCGATGAGGCAGCCCGTCTCGTCGGTTCACGAGGAGGACCCATCATGACCGTCGACCCGACCCCATCCGTGCGCCCAGGCCGGCCGGCCAGGCACGCCATCCGGGCCGTGGCCCTGGCCACCGTCGCCGCCATCACGATCGCCGCCTGTTCCTCAGACAGCACCGACGAGCCGAGCGGCCGCCAGCACCCAGGAGCCGACCGGATCGACCACGCCGCCACCCACCACGACCCCGGCCGACGCGACCGAACGTCACGAGCGAACCCGGGACGGGCACCGGGTCCGTTCGGTGACATTCCGGTGACGTTCACCCAGCCGGACGGCTGGGACAACATCGGACTGGGCGGTGATCAAGGGGGACCCGATCTACGGGCTGGTCTTCATGGAGGTCGGCAACACCTTCACCGACTCCTCCTGCCCGTCGGTCGCGCTCGACCCGCCGGTCGGACCGACCGTCGACGACCTCGCCTCGGCGTGGGCCGACCTGCCCGACTTGAACGCCACCGCCCCGACCGACATCACCGTCGACGGGTTCGCACGGCAAGCAGGTCGAGTTCACCGTCCCCGACTACGACGACCGGCGAGAACGAGGACGACTGCGCCGACGGCGGCCATTTCATGCTGGTCGAGGGCGTCGACACCCCAGGCGACGGCTACTGGGCCCAAGGCCCGAACCAACATCACCAAATGCGGATCCTCGACGTCGACGGCACCCGCGTGGTGATCGGCGCCATGTGGTTCCCGGACACCTCGGCCCAGGACCGGGCCGACATCGACGAGATGCTCAGCTCCATCCAGATCGGCTGACCCTCATCGCCATGCGTTCAACACAGCGCATCCACAACCCCGAGCCCGACGGGCTCGGGGTTGTGGCCCGTTCGGCGTCGCAACGGTTCCAGCGACGCACGGCTGGCGGCCAGGAGAACGAGGAGGCGGAGTTTCGTCGGCCCGCTGGTCGTCCTCACCATGGCGGTTGTCGCCTGCGCCTCGGTCGGCGCGCCGGGCGCCGGACCTGTCGATCCGGACCCGACTCGTTCGTAGAGGACATGAAGGCCGGAACGCCTGGCCGACCGAGGAGGACAACGAGATGCCGAGAAAGCTGATCGAGTCGACGTTCGTCACGCTCGACGGGGTGATCGAAAACCCGCAGGACTGGAGTGCGCCCTACTGGGATGAGGAGCACCTGGCCCACTCCCAGAAGCTCCTCGACCGTGCGGATGCCCTCGTGCTGGGCCGTGCGACCTTCGAGGTGTTCGCGTCGTATTGGCCTGCACAGTCGGGCGATCCGTATGCCGACAAGTTGAACGCGATGCCGAAGCACGTGGCATCGCGCACGCTGGACCGCGCCGACTGGAACGCCACGGTGCTCGAAGGCGACGCCGCTGCTGCGGTGGCCGCATTGAAGGACGGGCCGGGTGACGATCTGCTGAAGTTCGGCACGGGCGAGCTCGATCGAGCGCTCCTTGCTCAGGGCGTGATCGACGAACTCCACTTGTGGGTGCTACCGGTCATGGTCGGGAGTGGCCAGCGCCTCCTCGATGACATCGAGACCATGCACCTCGACCTCGTCGATCTGACTCGGTTCGAGTCCGGAGTCGTCGTCCTGACCCTCGTGCCGTGAGGATCCCCATGGACGACCTCGATCCCTCCGAGCGCGCTCGGGGTTTCACCTGGTCAGGTCAGCAGGCCGACACGTCGGCGCAGATCTCGACGGAACCGAGCAGGCCGACGGGCCCGGTGACGCCGTCGTTGCCGTCGTCCTCGGCCCCCTCGGCGGTCGGGGCGCTGACACCACCAGCACCGCCGCTCCCGGCAACCCCGCCCAGGAACGTGACGGTGTTGCCCGCCGTCACCGTCGAATCGACGGCGAGGATGGCGACCGAGGCGCCGCCCGCGCCACCGGCTCCTCCGCCACCGTGGCCGCCATGGGCACCGGCGCCGCCATCGCCGCCAACGCCCGTGCCGACGCCAAGCCCCCCTGGCCCTCCGGGCCCGCCGGGCTGACCGCGGCCGCCATCGCCGCCATCGCCGCCAACGCCACCTTCCCCTCGGTCGATCCGGGTCCTCGAGACGTTCACGACCGAGTCGACGAGGAACACCCCGAACGAGCCACCACCACCGTTGCCGGCTCCGCCGCCGCCGAGGGCCGCGACCCCGCCGGCCCCGCCTCCGCCGCCGCCCGCTCCCCATGAGTCAGTTCCGCTGTCACAGCCTCCGCTGCCGCCCCCACCGCCACCACCACCACCGTTCTCGCCCGCAGTGCCGGAAATCCCGAGCCGCGGTACCCAATAGCCGTCGGTCACCTGGCCGCGGCCCGATGCGAGCCGCCTGTCCCGCGGGTCCGTTCGCCACGGCGCCCGGTTGGCCGGTGATGCCGGGATCGCAGTCGTCACCCCCCACGCCCCCACCGCCGCCGTCACCAGGTAGGCCTGCGGGATCGAACACGGCGGGGCTGCCTGCGTCGCCCGCCGTGGCGTCGAGATCGAAGGGGCAGTCAGTGTCCATCTCGCCCCCGGCGCCGCCGGCCCCGCCGGTCGTGTCCCGCCCGCTGGACACCAATGCGTTGATCGCGCCGGATCCGCCCGCCCCATGGGTCGAGCCGTCACAGTCATTCGACTGGACGCTGGGTCCGCCGGTGATCGCAGGCGGCGGCGCAAGAAGAGACGTCGCGTCGGCGCCATCCGATCCATCGGCCCCGCTCGCCCCGTCGCCGGCGATGAGGTGGAGCCGTGTGAGCCGGAGGGTGCTGCCGTGGCCCGCGATGACGTAGCTGCTGCCGCCGGGGACGACGGCGTCGGCCCCCTTCACCGTGAGATCGGCCAGGGTCGCTTGTCGGGTCACCTGGTCGGCGAGGACGGTGACCTTCGGCCCGTCACCCAGTGCCAGTGCCCCGGCGACCGTCACCGTCCGGGATCCCGTCGCCCGGTTCGGGGCGCGCTGGAAGTTGCGTCCGAAGCCGCCGAACACGTTGACACCGCTGGCGACCCGGAAGCCCCGGTAGCTGCCTCCTGCCACGTAGACGTCCCTCTTCCCGAGCGCCGCGGCACGGCTGATCGCACGCCGGACGGTGCGACAGGGCCGGAGGCGACTGCACTGGTTCGCGTCGTTACCCGCCGGCGAGACGAACCGAGCAGCGTTGATCTGGCCATCGATGCCGTCACAGTCTGCGTCGTGAAAGGCCGGGTCGGGAAGGTCGCTCACCCGGCAAACCTCCGCATGAGCAGGTCCGCCGCTCCCCGCGGCAGGGGCCACCGGCCCACAGAGCGCTGCGGCCAAGGCTGCCACGACGATGCACGTTCCTGCTCGGGACATCAGCTTCCCCTCCCCGACGACCCCGCCCGCTGAGAATCGGACGTGCGTTCAAAGGCGAAGCTAAGTGTCAGGGCACTGCCGGGTCAACCGATCGGAGCGGCACAAGGCGAGGGCGAGCGCGACATCTCGGCACCGTGGGCGCGCTGGTGTGCGGTCCCGGTTCGAGCGCGGGACGGCCCGTGCACTCTCCTTCCTGATTGTGGTTTGTTCCGCCATTGATGATCGGGTTGTCCACCGGGGACGGGCGGGCCATTGCGGTGCCGTCCGTCTCGACCTTGCCTTCCGAATGGCCAGGAAAGGCCCCCGGATCGCCTGCGCCGGCGGCGGCGGTTCCGGTTCGCCGCTTCAGCCCCCGGGCCGGGGTGCCGATGAACCGGCTGTCATCCGCGCCGGCGCGACGTCGGCCCGAAGGGAGGCACGCGCCATGTCGACAGGTCGAGCACGATCACGGTTGAGCCGCGTTGCGGCCGTCTCGGCTGGACTGGCCGCTGCCCTCCTGGGAGCCCCGGCCGTCGGCGCCCTCCCCCAGGTCGTCCAGGACCAGGCCCAGTTCCAGGCGACCGGCGACGTCGCGGCGGTGCCCTTCGCCGACGACGCCGACACGGCCTTCGCCGTCCGGCCCTTCGCGGGCCTGGTCGGCCACAGCTGCACCGACGCCGCCGCCGGGATCGATCTCGTCGAGGTGACCGTGGCCGCCCCCGCTGCCGGTCAGTGGCTCTGCTATGTGGACGAGGACTGGAACGCCCCGGCCGCGAACATCTCGCCCCGGCCGACCGCCCCGACCATCATCGCGTCGGGCGAGGACGACTTCGCGCTGACCTTCGCCGAGCCGGTCAACGCCCTCGGGCTCGGGCTCCTGACCAACTTCGCAGCCCGGGAACGCATCACGGTGACCGCCCCCGACGGCTCGACGACGGTCTTCGAGGACGCCGCCCTCGGGACGGCGCCCAACTCGTTGGAGTTCGTGGGCCTGACCGCGCCGGAGGGCATCCGGTCCGTCTCCATCGACACCACGGGCGGCGCGCTCCAGAACACCGGGATCACCGGCATCGCCGTCGCCCGCACGCCCCCGGTGGCCGTGGTGGCCGAGGTGGCCGTGGACATCAAGCCCGGGAACGCCCGGAACTGTGTCAACCCCCGGGCCGCCGGCGTCGTCCCCGTCGCCGTGCTCAGCGAGAACGGTTTCGACGCCCGCACGCTGGATGCCGGCACGGTCGCCCTCGAGGGTGCGCCCGCCCGCCCCCGAGGTCACAGTGGCCGCGTGGGCACGCTGAAGGACGTCGACGGCGACGGCGATCTCGACCTCCTGGTGCACATCGGTCCCCCGTCGGTCCTCGCCGGCAAGACCGACGCCGAGCTGACCGGCACCACCCGGGACGGCACAGCTGTCCGGGGCCAGGACCACCTGTGCACGACGCCGCCCGGTAGCGCCGCGGCCCGTCCACCGCGCTAGGCCGACCCCGGGTCGACACCGGGGGTCCCCGTCGGCGCCCACGGCCGGACCACGGCCGATGGTGCAGCGCCACTCCCCTTCACTGACGCAGCGCTCGGCGGTGCCCTCGTGGTCCTCGTGACGGCGCTCGCCGCGCGATGATTTCCGCGGCTGTCCCCGGTCGAACATCAGAGCAGATCCATCCGAGCCCGGGAGGAACCGTGACTGAGCAGACCGCCGCCGCCCTACCGCCGGTCGTCGACCGGCAGACCTGGCAGGCCGCACTCGACGAGCTGCGCGTGCGGGAGAAGGCCGCCACCCGTGAGCTCGACGCCATCGCGGCACAACGCCGCCGACTGCCGATGGTCGAGCTCCCGGACTACACGCTGATCGGTCCGGACGGCCCCATCCGGCTGGTCGACGTGTTCGACGATCGCTCCCAGCTCATCGTCTACAACCACATGTGGTCCGATGGCGCGGAGTGGCAGTGCGGCGGCTGCACACAGTTGACGTCGCAGTACGTCCGGCTGGGCGCCCTCGACAACTACGACGCCCGCTTCGTCATCGTCACCAACGGGCCCATCGAAGAGGCGCTGGCCTACAAGGCCAAAGTCGGCAACGAGATGGACTGGTACTCGTCGTCGGAGAGCTCGTTCGGCGCCGACGTCGGCGCGCCGCCCGGCGCGGGCTTCGCGGTGAACGTGTTCCTCCGCGACGGCGACAAGGTGTACCGCACCTGGCACACCGACGGCCGCGGCACCGAACAGCTCAGCTACACCTTCGCGTTGATCGACATCCTGCCGTGGGGCCGCCAGGAGGAATGGCAGGACTCACCCGACGGTTGGCCGCAGTCGCCCACCTACTCCAAGTGGCTCGACTCTCCCGATGTCGCCCGGCTCTACGGCCCGAACGGAGACGCATAGCGACGGGGGCGTCCGCCGCTCCGGCGAGACCGTCTCCAGGCCACTGGCGCGATCCGCCACCGATGGCCAGAGCGAGCTACGGGCTGAGCCCCAGACCACGTAGCTACAACGTCCGCTTCGCGGTCGCCGACGCTGAGCCGGCCGGAGGCAGCGCGGCTCAGGCGGCGGGGACGGCGAAGAACACGTCCTGGCTCTCGCTGGGGCGGCCCTCCACGAGGGTCGTCATGGTCACCTGGAAGAGCTGCGGTTCGGTGGTCTCGTTCACCGTGGTGTTCGGCTTGGCGACGATCGCCAGCAGAGCGGGGTCCCGGGCACCGTGTCCTGGTAGGTGTCGGCGTGGCTGTCGCTGTTGGTGTCCGTCGTTGTCAGCCCGCTCGTGCAGTCGGGGCCGTGGGCTGGACCTCTATGTGGTCGATGAAGTCAGCCACCGCGTCGACTGAATCGACCGGATCGTCGACCGGAATCACGGTGGCCTTGACGCGGATGCCCTCCACCAACGTCCGCACGCCGGTGGCGATCGCCTTGTCAGCGTTCGCGTCGACCTTCGACCACGAGAGGGGCGTTGCCGTTGTCGGCGTCGACCGAGTTCGTGTCGGTGGCCATGGTCTCCAGGTCCGTCTGGGTACCGGCGATCGCACCGCTGCCGAGCACCCCGAGGAAGCGGGCGCCTTGGTTGTTCATGTCGTCCCTCACCGTCGGGTTCCACGGCGGGTTCTGGACCGTGCCCGGCCCGGTGATCGGCGGCTCGTCCGTGGCGAGGACGACGATCGGCAGGGCCTCCCCCCGGAAGCAGGGGTGGCCGTAGCGCCCGGCGGGGCAGTTGGTCCGGGGCAGGACGCCGGACATGCCCTGGGCGTCGCCGCCCTGACCCGGTGATGGCCGCGTGCACCGCGAACGTCAGCGGCTCGGCGCCGGTCACTGTGGAGGGCTCAGCGAAGAGAGCGTGGCGACGTTCGGGTTCTCCTGGATGTCCAGGAGGTTCCTGAACGCATCGGCGCCGCTGTCGGCGTAACCGACGGAGCCGACGCCGGCCCACAGGTCCTCGATGCAGTCGCCGGGAAGGCCGGTCCCCCAGGGGGCACACTGCAGGTCGTCCACGACCGCCCCCAGATTGTCCCTGATGGCGTTGGCCTCCGCCTCCATCGAGCCGGAGCGGTCGACGATCGTGTAGAGGTCGACCGCGCCCAGGTCGCTGTCCGAGGCGACGCGGAGGGACGCCGGGGACGGCGGGGCCTGGAAGGGCGCCACGATGAGGGGGTCGGTGGTGCTGTAGTCACAGTCCACGACGTCGCCGGCCGTCGGCGTGCAGATGTCGATCCCGTTGTCGGCGCCGCCGGTGAGGATGTCCGCCCCCGGTGAGGTGTCGTTGAGCCGGTCGTTGCCGGCCTGACCGAACAGGCGGTCGACGCCGGCGTCACCGGTGATCGTGTCGTCCCCCGCGCCGCCGTCGACCCGGTCGCCCCCGGGTCCGCCCCGGATCGTGTCGTTGCCGGCACCGCCACAGATCGTGTCGTTGCCGCCCTGACCGAAGATGGTGTCGTTGCCCCCGAGCCCGGCGATGACGTCACGGCCGGCGGTGCCGACCAGGCGGTTGGGCCCGCTGGTGCCGCGGAGGGTGACCCGGGCGCCCGCACAGGTGAGCACCGCCCCATCGGCCCCAGTCGGCACCGCGACCAGCACCGCCATCAGGAGTGCGCCGGTCAGCATGGCGCGCGCAAGGACCTTGGGAGAGGGGACAGCCGCCGTCACGGGCGCAGAGAATACGTGTCGCCCGCCGTGAATCCCAGTCACCCAGAGCTCCGCTCGCGGTCTTGCGGTGCTTCAACGATCCGGCGGACCCTTGCCGTCGTCGGCATCACCTGAGACCGGCTAGACCTCGAGGCGGTGCTCCGGACCATCGAGGGTTTCCACGCCGACGACGCCGGCGACTGGGTGGCCGAGCTGTCGTGCCTCCACGGACAGCACGTCCGTCACCAGCCCCCGTTCCGCGAGCGACCGTGGGTCGTGACCGACACCGGGCGGGCCGATCACATCGGGACGTCGCTCGACTGCCCCCTGTGCGATCGGGCTGAGCTCCCTGACGGACTCGAGGTCGTCCGTACGGCCGGCCCCTGGGACGAGTCGACGCTTCCCACCGGGCTCCAGCACGACCACCGGGTCGCCGAGCACACCTGGGGCGTCCTGCACGTCCTCGCCGGCTCGGTGACCTTCGCGATGGCGACCGCACCGCCGATCCGCGCCCGCCTCGTCGCCGGCAACCGCCAGCCCATCCCACCGGCCCTTCCCCACCACCTCGTCCTCGACGGCCCGGCCCGCGTGGAGATCGACTTCCTCGTCCGACCCTGAGGGCATCGGCCGGGGTCGGGACCGCACTACGGTCCGCGGCCGTGGACGGGACCCGAAATCCGCACGCCGGGGTGCCGTTCACCGACGAGGATGCCGTGATCGCGGCGATGCTCGAGGACCTCAGCGCGCCGGCGCTGCTGTGCTCGCTGGTGCACATGACCGGCGACCCCTCGTGGATCCGTGACCGGACCCTGCCCCAGCCCGCGACCTCGACGCAGTTCCAGTGCGGGCTCACCGAGGAGGAGCGGGCCGAGGTGTTCCGGGCGCGCACTCCCGGCCATCGCCGAGTACCGGGATGCCGGGTGCGAGCCCCAGGACCTCGCCCCGGAGCTCCTCCGCGAGCTGATGTCCTTCCTCGCCGGCGAGACCGTCCCCGATCGGCTCGCCCCGATGCTCTTCGAGGACCTGCAGTTCGACGGGATCGACCCCCGCGCCATCGCCTGGGGCGACGAGATCGCCGAGGAGGTCAAGGCCGCGTCGCCCGTGATCGTGATCGGCTGCGGCCAGGCGGGCATCCTCGCCGGCATCCGCCTCGCCCAGGCGGGGCTGCCGTTCACCATCGTCGACAAGAACGACGGCCCCGGCGGGACCTGGTGGGAGAACCGCTACCCCGGCGCCCGGGTCGACGTGGGCAGCCACCAGTACTGCTACCCGTTCCGGCCGGCGGACCACTGGAGCGAGTACTACTGCCGCCAGCCCGAGCTGCGGGCGTACTTCGCCGAGGTCCTCGCCGAGCACGGCCTCGGTCCGCACTGCCGGTTCGGCACCACCGTGACCCGCCTGGTGTGGGACGAGGACGACGGCTCCTGGGTCGTCGGCCTCCGCGACGCGGCGGGCGGCGAGGAGGAGCAGCGGGCCCGCTTCGTCATCAGCGCCGTGGGCTCCCTGAACATCCCCCGGCTCCCCGACATCGAGGGCATGGACACCTTCGCCGGCCCGTCGTTCCACTCGTCATGCTGGCCCGACGACCTCGACATCACGGGCACCCGGTTCGCCCTGCTCGGCGCCGGTGCCAGCGGGTTCCAGATCGCCCCGACGATCGCCGAGGACGTGGGCTCGCTGACCATCTACCAGCGCACCGCCCAGTGGATGTTCCCCAACTTCGTCTACCGCACGACGGTGCCGCCCGGCGAGCGGTGGGCCCTGCGCCACCTCCCCTTCTACGCCCGCTGGTTCCGCTTCATCATGGGCTACACCGGCATCGCCAACGGGACCGAGCCGTACCGCATCGACCCCGACTACACCCACCCCGACGGCTATGGCGTGAACGAGGGCAACGCCACGCGGGGCGAGCTGCTGGCGGGCTGGATCCGCTCCCAGCTCGACGGCCGCGAGGACCTGATCGAGAAGTCACTCCCCGACTACCCCGCCATGGGCAAGCGGATCCTCCAGGACGACGGCTTCTGGCTGCGCAACCTGTGCCGGCCCGACGTCGAGCTGGTCCGCACCGAGATCGACCGGATCGTCCCCGAGGGGGTCGTGACCGTCGACGGCGAGCTCCGCGAGGCCGACGTGCTCTGCTTCGCCACGGGGTTCCGACACAACGACTTCCTGGCCTCCATGACCGTCACGGGTCGCGACGGCGTCGACCTGCGGGAGCAATGGGGCGACGAACCGACGGCCTACCTGGGCATCACCGTGCCGAACTTCCCGAACCTGTTCTGCCTCTACGGCCCCGGGACCAACCTCGCCCACAGTGCCAGCCTCTTCTTCCACGCCGAGTACCAGACCAGCCACGCGCTCGACGCCATCCATGCCGTGCTCGCCCAGGGCGCCCGCAGCATCGAGGTCGAGCCGACGGCGCACGACGCCTATGCCGACCGGCACCAGCGCGAGATCAGCGAGCTGGTGTGGGCCCATCCGGCCATCACCCACAGCCACTACAAGAACCCCTCGGGCCGCGTCTACACGCTGTCCCCCTGGGCGATGGACGAGTACTGGCGGCTCACCCGCCACCTCGACCCCGCGGACTACCGGATCGCCTGAAGCACCGGGCGGTGACGGCTAGCTGCCGATCTGGCCGCCGTCGTCCTTGGTGATCACGACGCAGGCCGATCGCGGCCGGCCGCCGCCGGCCCCATCGGGCCACGAGCTGTACTCCTTCGGGTTGGCCGGATTGTTCGTCGCCGCTCGGCGCCTCGCCGGGGTGCTGGATGCCGACGAACATCGTCCGCTCGTCGGGGGTCGACGAAGCATGCCGGTGATCTCGCAGCGTTGGGACCCGACGAGGAAGCGCCGGGTCCCTCGGTCGTCGGGTCGGCGCAGAGCATCTGGTTGTTGCCGAAGCCGGCGTAGGCGCCGGCGTTGATCGTGCTGGCCGACACGTCGGTCTGGATCCACATCCGGCCGCTGGGCGCCACGTAGAGCCCGTCGGGTGACCCGTACTTGTCGCCGTTGATCGTCGACCCGTGCGCGGGATCGGTCGGGGTCGCCGGCGAGGGCGAAGATGTCCCACCAGAACGTCGGCCTCCGTGAAGTCGTTGTCGTACCCCCAGCGGACGATGTGGCCGTAGACGTTGGTCGACCGGGGGTTGGCGGCGTCGACGCCCGGGTTGGGCTGGCCGGTGCGGGGGTTCGTGCCGGCGACGCCGCGGTCGCTGTTGTTCGTCAGGGTGACGATGCCGGCGAGCTCGTCGGGGTAGGTGTCGATCCACTCCGGCCGGTCCATCTTCGTCGCGCCGACGAGGTCGGCCGCGGTCCGGGTGTTGACGAGGATGTCGTTGAGCGTCCAGCCCTCGAGCGCCGGGTTGTCCGGCGTCAGCGGCAGCCATTCGCCGGTGCCGTTGGCGTCGAACTGCGCGACGTAGAGGATCCCGTCGTCGAGCGGGTTGATGCCCGGCGCAGGCATCTCGCGCCACGGCTGGTTGGACACGTAGCGGTAGATGTACTCGAACTGCTCGTCGTCGCCCATGTACACGACGATGCGCCGTCGCGGGCCTCCTGCACCCATGCCCCCTCGTGCTTGAGGCGCCCGAGCGCGGTTCGCTTCACGGGCGTCGAGCTCGGATCGAACGGGTTGATCTCCATGACCCAGCCGAACCGGTTCGGTTCGTTCGGGTCGATGTCGGCGTTGAACCGGGTGTCGGTGGTGTGCCAGCGGTGCCCGGTGGAGGACGGCGCGATGCCGTAGCGGAGCTCCAGCAGGTTCCCGGTTGCGCGATCGGTCTTGCCGAAGTACCCGTTGAAGTTCTCCTCGCAGGCGAGGTACGTGCCCCACGGCGTGAAGCCCATCGCGCAGTTGTTGATCGTGCCGAGCACCGTCGGCCGGCCGGGTCGGCGCTCGTCTTCAGCAGCGCGTGGCCCGCGGCCGGACCGCCGATCTCGATCGGCGTCCGCGCGGTGATCCGGCGGGCGTACGTCGACGGCCGCACGACCTCCCACTGCCCGCCGCGGCGCTTGTGACCTCGATGATCGACGACGCCGTGGGCGTTCTGCGACTTGGCGGTCTTCTCCGCGTTCCAGTTGGCGACGCCGTCGGGGAACAGCAGCCCGTCGTCGGTGTACTCGTGGTTCTGCACGATGAGGCCCGTGCTCGACCCGTTGATCGGGAAGTAGACGATGCCGTCGTTGTGCATGCCCCACTGCTGGGCCTGGTCGTCGGCGCGTGTTGCTGGCGTCCTGGATGAAGGCAGGGCCGTTCGACACCGGGTCGCCCCACGCGATGAGCACCCGGGCCGCGTAGCCGTCCGGGACGACGACCTTGTCGGCGCTCGACACCGGGATGCCGTCGAAGCCGAGCAGTGGCTCGCCGGCGACCTCGGTCGTGCCCGCGGGCTGCGGCCGACGGTGCGGTGAGGATGGGAGCCGACGCCGGCGCCGGCGGCGACGCCCACCGCGGCGAGCGCCGCCGACGTGCCAGGCACGGTTCGCCGCGACACCCGTTGGTCGACGACCTCGGCGAACGTCGGGTTGGTGCGCCCCCCCCCCCCCCCCCCCCCCCCCCCCCCCCCCCCCCCCCCCCCCCCCCCCCCCCCCGGCGAGGTCACCCGTCGGGTTCGACCTCGAAGTGGACGAGCAGGCCGCCTGCACCGAGGGCGATCCGCACCGCCCGGTTAAGGTTGGCCAGCACCAGCTCGCCGCCGCGGTGCGCAACTCACGATCGATCACCACCAGCACCCGCATCCCGCTGGAGTCGAGGAACGTCACGGCAGCCAGATCGACCACCACCCGCCGGTCGGCACCATCCGACACCTGTCTGATCTGGGCTTCCAACTGATCGCAGTTGGCACAGTCGACCTCGACCAGTCGGATGACCACGCGGTCGTCCGGCCCCAGGGCCCCGATAGCCGCCTCCATCCCGTGTCCCCTCCACGTTGGTTCCGAGACACAACGCACGACTGCGCCCGTCAGAGTAGGGGGTTGCTCATTAGGACTGCACCCTGCTCTGCCGGACCTACTGTGCGGCGATGAGGCCCCACCGCCCGTGACCGTCAGCGGCGTCCGGCAGACGATCGGCTGGCTGCTCGCGTTGGCCGGCCCCGTGGCCATCCAGTGGACGACGGAACGCTTGGACGCCGAACGGCTCGGTGCCGGCCTTCTCGCCCTCGTGTCACGCTGGCGGTGTTCTTCGGTCTCCGCATCGCCTGGTGAGCGCCGTCATGGCGGTCGTGGTGTTCTGGCACGAATCGATCCCGCCGTCGGGTAGCTGGCGCCTCGAGTCGTTCGGCGGCGTGGTGGAACTGGCACTGTTCATCACGTCGGTGGCGGTGACGCTCTACCTGGTGGCTCGCCGGAGCGCGTCATCGCCGACGCCCGCACCGCCGAGCGGGCTCTGGTCGACGCCCAGGCGCGGACACGCCCGCGTACTCCGGGAGGTCGCCGACGCGAACAGGCCGCCGTCCGGCTCCTCCAACTGGTGGCCCTCCCCGTCCGCCTCCCCGTCCTCCCCGGCTACGAGCTGGGTGCCGGCTACCTGCCGGCGACCCGTGAAGCGCCGGTCGGGGGCGACTGGTACGACGCGTTCCTGCTTCCCGATGACCGACTCGTGGTGGTGATCGGCGACGTGGCGGGCCATGGCCAAGAGTCCGCCCTGCGGATGGTCCAGGCCCGCACCCTGCTCTTCGCCCGGGCGGCGACCGAAGCCTCGACCACCGGCCTGTTCGCCCACGTCAACGGCCAGCTGGTGAGCACGTGGGACCCCCCCTCCTTCGCCACCTGTGCCGTGGTCGTCCTCGTCCCGGCGACCGGTCGGGTGGACGTGGCCAGCGCCGGCCACCCCCTCCCCCTCCACTGCTCGAACGGCGTATGGTCCCCCGTCGTCCAGGACCGGGTGGCCCCGCCGCTGGGGGCGTTCGCCGACGCCGAGTTCCACTCGTTGCCGGCCCAGTTGGGCGAGGGTGAGACGTTGGTGCTGTTCACCGATGGACTCGTCGAGTCCCGGGACCACTCCCTGGACGAGGGGATCACCCGCCTCGCCCGGCTGCTCGACGCGGCGGGCGACCGCAGCGCTCAGGAGCTCTGTGACCACGCGATTGCCCGCGGGGCGGACGTCCGGGAAGACGACGCCTGCATCCTGGCGCTGCGCGGCCCCGCGCCCTAGCCGACGCTCCCGGCTGACGGCTACCGTCCGGTCAGTTCGAGTGCCGAGGGGGAGAGGAGGGGAGAGGGGGAGAGGGAGGGGAGAGGGAGGGGGAGAGGTCCAGGGGGAGGGAGGGGGGAGGGCGGGTGGTCGAGGGACTGGGGCGCCCGGGGGTCCAGAGAAGAGACCCAGAGAGTGGAAGAGGACCCAGGGGCCGGGAGGGAGGGGGGGGGGGTGGGGGCGGGGAGGGTCGGGCCGAAGTACGGAATGAGTAAGGTGCGGGAGTCGCGATGGGCGGAGAGACGAGAGGCAGCGAGTTCGCCGCCACCGACGCCTGGCTGGCCGAGCACCCCCTAAGCGCCCGGGTCGGTGACCCGCGGGGCCCTCAGGTCCGACGGATGGTGATGTCGAGGCGGGAAGGAGCCGGGAGGTGATCAGCCGGTCGGGACGACCTCGACCGAACCGCCCGGGGCCACGGACCGGAGGCGGTCGGCCAGGTCCCGCTCGGCCAGGGCGGTGCGGAACGCCGCCAGCGGGTGGTCCAGCCAGGCCGGGGACCCGGGACGGGCCCGGACGGGGCTGTAGGTGCCCCAGTGGATCGGCACCACCACGCCCGGGTCGATCCACTCGGTGGCCGTGGCGGCCCGGTCCGGGTCCAGGTGACGTTCGCCGAGGGTCGGCCCCCAAGCCCAGATCGGCAGCAGGGCCAGGTCGATCGCACCCAGATCGCGCATGCGGGTGAACAGGTCGGTGTCGCCCGCGAAGTACACCGAGCCTCCTCTCGCCGTGACCACGTACCCGACCGGGTCGGCCATGGCCCGGGAATGGGGCCCGACGGCACGAGTGGTCCTCCGGGACGGCCCGCACCGTCACGGCGCCCAGGTCGACCTCGTCGCCGGGTCGCACCTCGAGGACCTCGTCGGCCGGCAGGGCGCGCACCAACGCGCCGGCGCCGGTGGGCACGCCCAGCCGCGGCACCGGCCCGAGCCGCCGCAACGACGGCAGGTGCAGGTGGTCCACGTGGAGGTGGGAGATCAGGACCGTGTCCACCGGACCGACGTCCGGGACCGGCACGCGGCGGCGCAGGTGGGCGAGGCGGGCCGTCAGGGCGGGATCGGTGAGGATCCGGTGGCCGTCGACCTCGATCAGGACCGAGGCGTGGCCGACCCAGGTGACGGTCGAGGACACCCGCCGACCGTACCGGTCCGGCCGCCGCCGGTGGCTGCGACCCCGCCAGGGCTCAGAGCTTGGCCTCGTCGCCTGGAGGGGCTTCGCCCGTCGTCTTCTCCACACCAACGCGGCGGATCGGCGGGACACGACACGGGCGACGCCGGCGGCCGCGCCGACGCCGGCAGCCCAGGCCAGCGCCTGACCGATCCACGAGGAGCGATCGTCGTCCTCGGCGGGAGCTCCGAGCCGGTCGTGACCCGCCACACCCCACTGACGACCTGCCGGGTCACCATCCCCGCCAAGGCGGCGCTGGCCGCGCTCATCAGGAACCAGAGGAGCTCCGAGGAATGACCATGCCCGGTCTCTACCCGCTGGTGCCGGACACGACCTCGCGTCGGAGCCGGGCCCACCGATCGCGGGGCGCCGGCGCGCCGACCCCCTACCGTCGAACCATGGCTGCGCACCTGCCCACCCGTTCACTCGGCCCCCTCGAGGTCCCGGCCCAGGGACTGGGTTGCATGACGATGACCGACTTCGCCTACGGCCCCGCCGACGAGGACGAGGCGGTGGCGACCCTGAACCGGGCGCTCGACCTGGGCGTCACCTTCCTCGACACCGCCGACGTCTACGGCCTCACCGAGAACGAGAAGTTGGTCGGGCGCACGATCGCCCCCCGCCGGGACGAGGTCATCCTGGCCACGAAGTTCGGCAACGTGTTCCGGGACGGCGAACGGGGCGTGGACGGCTCCCCCGCCTACGTCCACGAGGCCTGCGACGCCTCACTGGCCCGCCTCGGCGTGGACCACATCGACCTCTACTACCTGCACCGCCCCGACCTGACGGTCCCCATCGAGGACACCGTCGGCGCCATGGGCGAGCTGGTGGCCGCCGGCAAGGTCCGCCACCTCGGCCTGTCGGAGGCGTCGGTCGACACCGTGCGCCGGGGTGCGGCCGAGCACCCCATCGCCGCCCTGCAGAGCGAGTGGTCCCTGTTCACCCGGGACCTGGAGCGCGAGATCGTCCCCGCCTGCCGTGAGCTCGGCATCGGCCTCGTGCCGTTCAGCCCCCTGGGCCGGGGGATGCTGACCGGCGCCCTCACCGACCGGGACGCCCTGACCGACAACGACTTCCGGCGCACCAACCCCCGCTTCGACGAGGGGAACTTCGACCACAACCTGGCCCTGGTCGAGGTGGTGAAGGAGGTGGCAGAGGCCCACGGTTGCACCCCGGGCCAGGTGGCGCTGGCGTGGCTGTCGGCCCAGGGCGACGACGTGGTGCCCATCCCCGGCACCAAGCGCCGCACCTATCTGGAGGACAACGTCGGGGCCCTGTCGGTGGCAGCTGACCGCGGACGACCTCGCTCGGCTGGACGGCCTCGAGGCCGCGGGCGACCGGGCCGTGGACATGACCTTCGTCAACCGGGACACCCCGCCCCGCCCCTGACGTTCGGGGACCGCTCGGTACCATTGACTGACCGCAACCCCCTGGAGCACCACGATGTCCATGGCGAACCCTGTTTCGGCCCCGGTTGCCGACCTCGACCCGGAAACCCGGGCCGCCTTCCTCGGCCGCGTCTACCAGCACCTCGCGCTGGCCGTCGGCGCCTTCATCGTCTTCGAGTCGCTGCTGTTCTTCACCGGCACCGCCGAGGCCATCTACGACTTCGTGTCGGGCAGCGGTGGGGCCTGGCTCCTCGTCCTCGGGGCCTTCATGGTGGTCAACTGGATGGCGACCGCGGCCGCCCACGACATCCACAACCCGGCCCGCCAGTACGGGGGCCTGTTCGGCCTGGCCGGCGCCGAGGCCCTGATCTTCGCCCCGTTCCTCTACTACGTGTTCAACGTGGAGGGCGCCGGGGGGAGCGCCACGGTGGCCAGCGCCGCGGTGATCACGATCATCGGCTTCGCGGGCCTCACCGCCGTCGGGCTCTTCACCCGCAAGGACCTCTCCTTCCTCCGCCCCCTGCTGCTCTGGGCGGCGATGCTCTCGCTGGTGCTGATCGTCGCCGCGCTGCTCTTCGGCTTCGAGCTCGGCGTCTGGTTCTCGGTCGGCATGATCGGCCTCGCCGGCGCCGCGATCCTCTACCAGACCCAGGCCATCCTGCGGAGCTACCCCGACACCGCCCACGTGGGGGCGGCGGTCCAGCTCTTCGCCTCGGTCATGCTGCTGTTCTGGTACGTCTTGAGCCTGCTCTCCCGGCGCTGAGCGCTCGCCACCCACCGGGCGCGTCGTGAACCTGCTCGAGGCCGGGCAGGGCGGCGGTGGCCTGCGGCTGCGGGTGGCGGGCACCCCGGTCCTCCTCGAGTGGACCTTCCTGGTGTGGACGGTCCTGATCGGGTCCACCCTCGGTGAGCCGGCCCTGGTCGTGGCCTGGCTGGTGATCGTGACCGTGTCGATCCTGATCCACGAGCTGGGCCATGCCCTCGCCCTGCGGGGCTGGGGCGTCCCGTCCCGGATCACGCTGCACGTCATGGGTGGGGTGACGACCCACGAGGCCGCCCTCGCCACCCGCTGGAGCCGCATAGCGGTCTCCCTGGCGGGGCCCGCCGCAGGGATCGCCCTGTTGGGCCTGCCCGCGGTGCTCATCGACCGGGCCTGGCCCGCGCCCGAGCCGTGGGACGACATCCTCGTCCTCGTGGTCTGGGTCAACCTGGGCTGGGCCCTGGTCAACCTCCTGCCCGTGCTCCCACTCGACGGCGGCCACGTCGCCCATGAGCTCCTCGACGCCGGCACCCGAGGCCGAGGCGAGCTCCCGGCCCGCTGGCTGTCGGTCGTCACCGCCGCCGCCGCCGGGGCCTGGGCGATCACCAACGGGTTCCTGTTCGGCGCGGTGTTCGCCGGCTTCTTCGTGTTCGACAACCTGCAGGCGATCCGCGGACAGCGGGAACGCGATGTCGCGGCGGACCTGCGGCCGGCGGCCGATGCACTGGCCACGGGCTCGACGGCCACGACGCTCACCCTGGCCCGAGGGGTCGTCGACTCGGCCAAGGACACCCGGGCCAAGGCGATGGGCCTCGAGTTGATGGCCTGGGCCCATCTGGGCGACGGCGACCCCCGGCGGCCAAGGCGGCGTTGGCGGCCTGCCCGCCGGACGTCAGCCCGAGCGGCCACCTCCGGGCGCTGCTCACCGAGACCGACCCCGCCGAACGGGTGAACGCCACCGTGGACGCCTGGCTCGCCCACCGGTACGTCCCGCCGGCGATCTACACGTGCCGCCTGGCCGAGGCCGGGCTGGTCGACGTGGTAGCCGAGCGCCTCCTGGCCTCACGGGCCGAAGGCGCCCCCGCGGCCCGGCTGGCGTTCCAGCACGCGCTGTTCGTCGGTGGCCGGTTCGACGAGTCGGCCCGGCTGGGGGAGCGGATCGTCGCGGCGGGCGAGAGGCACCCCACCGTGGCCTACAACGTGGCCTGCTCCCACGCCCGGTCCGGCCACGTGGACGCCGCCATCACCTGGCTCGAGACGGCGATCACCCTCGGCTTCCGGGACCTCGCGCTGCTGGACGGCGACCCGGATCTCGCCGCCGCCCGCAGGGATCCTCGCTTCGCGATGGTCCGCAACCGCGTCCCCGTCTGAGCCCGACCACCCCCTGCCCTTCGTCCGCTGAGGCCGGGGCTACTCTCCTGGCCGAACCGAACCATCGGAGCAGCGGACCCGGAGGAGACGACATGAGTGACCAGGGCGGACCTTCGGAGGCCGGCTGGCAGCCCGACCCCTTCGGGCGGCACGAGTACCGGTACTGGGACGGCTCCGCGTGGTCCGACCAGGTCTCCGACGGTGGCGTCGTGGGCACCGATCCCCCGGGTGGGCCGCCGAGCGTCGCCACCCCGGTGACCTCGGCCGCGCCGGCCGCGCCCCCGACGGGTGACCCGTTCGTCACCGGCCCACCCCCGGCGGACGGTGGCGGGAAGCGCTCCGTTCCGGTCGGCCTCCTGGCCCTGATCGGCGTCGCGGTGGCCGCGGTGGTGGCCGGACTGTTCATCTTCGTGCTCGGCGGGGACGACGACGAGGGCGGCGGCACCGGCGAGTTCTCCGGCACCATCAGTGACGACGAGCCCTTCGTCGTGCGCACCTTCGACATGGAAGCCGGACAGGCCCTCCGGGCCGTGGTCACCCCCCAGGGCGACTTCGACCCGCTGGTCACCCTCGGCGTCCCGCCGGACGTCGTCGCCACCCGGCTGTGGGCCTCGGCGACCGTCGACGAGGACGAGCTGGAGGACGCCCTCGACGACGAGAACAGCGACTACTACAACGAGCTGCTGTCGGGCTACAGCGACCTGCTCACCGACGGGATCCCGTCCGACCTGAGCGAGGACCTGGCCGACCTGTCGGAGTTCGGCGAGCTCCAGGACAGCCTGTCCGATGCGCTTCCCGTCCTGGCCGAGGCCGGCATCCCCACCGACACCGAGGACCTCAACGGTGAGGGCGATCCCGAGGGCACGGTCTTCGTGGCCCCGCTCGGCGGGACCTACTCGATCATCGTCAGCGGCCGGGGCAGCACCGGGGACTTCGAGGGCAACATCGAGGTGTCGGGCCCCGACGACTCCTTCGAGGCGTTCGAGGCCGACGAGACCATCGACGAGCTGGCGTACTTCGAGGCCTATGGACCGCACCTCGATTTCCTCTGCGACGAGGACTTCTGGGGCGACGACCCCGACGACGTGTTCGTCGCCGCCGAGCTCCTGTGTGATCAGGAGGCGTACGACGAGTTCCTGACCGACAGCCTCGGTTCCGACGACCTGACCTCGGACTTCTCCGACGACTTCAGCGACGACTCCTCGGATGACTTCTCCGACGACGCCACGTCGGACTTCAGCGACGACTTCTCCGACGACTTCAGCGACGACTTCTCCGATGACCTCTCGGACGACTTCTCCGACGACGTCGGCGCCGAGGAGTTCATCGGCTCGATCGCCGTGGGCGACAACGCCACCGGCTTCATCGAGCCCAACGGCGCGGACGTCTACGAGATCGACGGCACCGGCGGCACCGTCGTCATCCGCATCCTCGGCACGTTCGAGCAGGGCGGACTCGACCCGACCGTCGCGGTCCGAGACAGCACGGGTACCGAGATCGGGTCCGACGACGACGGCGGCCAGCGGTCCCGTGACTCCCGCCTCGAGATCGTCCTCGACGCCGGCGAGACCTACGAGATCGTGGTGGCCGGCTTCAGCGACTACAGCGGCGACTACGTCATCCGGGTCCGCTGACCCGCTGACGGCCCTGTCGCCGGGCCGGAGCGGCTCCGGTCCCCCCGGGCGGCGGCCGAGCCGGCGTGACGCGCCGTCTCACGGCGTGACGACCGGTCTCACGCGTTCCTGGTGAACCGCCGCACCGCGGCGGCCGAACCAGGAGGAGCACATGACCATGACCGAGACCACCACCCAGGAGCACGTCCCCGTGGGCGGGCTCGACGTCTGGGTCGAGCAGCGGGGCGAGGGTCCCGACGTCCTGCTCATCGCGGGGCTGAGTGACCCGGCCGAGGCGTGGGAGGCGCAACTCGGGGGCTTGTCGGGTCACTTCCGGGTGACGGCGTTCGACAACCCCGGGGCCGGGCGCACCGCCCTCCCCGAGGGCGGCCTCACCGTGGAGGCCATGGCGGAGGTGGCCGCGGGGGTGCTGTCCGCCCTCGGCATCGAATCCGCCCACGTCGCCGGGTTCTCCGGCGGGAGCTGCAACGCCCAGGAGCTGGCCCTGCGGCACCCGGACGTCGTCCGCAGCCTCACGCTGATCAGCACCTGGTCCCGGGCCGACGCCCTCATGCGGTCGATGATGACCTCGTGGCTCTGGCTGCCCGAGGTCGCACCGGACGAGCGGTCGATGCTGGAGGCGTTCTTCACCTGGATCTACACCGCCCGCGCCCACGAGGCCGGCATCGTGGACCAGATCATCGAGGAGGCGCTCGCGTTCCCGTTCCCCCAGCCACCGGAGGCCTTCATCGCCCAGCTGCGGGCCTGGAGCGGCCACGACACCCACGACCGGCTCCCGACCATCGCCGCGCCGACGCTCGTGGTCGCCGGCGACGAGGACATCATCACCCCGCCCCGCCTCGGGCGCATCGTGGCCGACCAGATCCCGGGGGCCCGCTTCGAGGTGCTCCCCGGCGAGGCCCACCAGCCGTTCCAGGAGTCACCGGAGGCCTTCAACACCCTCGTCCAGGCCTTCTGGGACGAGGTCGACGCCGCCGGAGAGAGCTGACCGGGCTCCGTCAGACGTCCGAGCCGACGAGGAACCCGGCCACGACCGGGGCGACGACGCTCGGCCGGGGCGTCGTGGTCGTGGTCGTCGAGGACGATGTGCGTGACCGTCCCGCAGGAGGGCGGCGATGCGGTCGGCGGTGTCCCGGAAGAAGTCGGGGCTGGCGCCGCCGGCGATGACCAGGGTGGGCACGCTGACGGCCCGGACGAGATCCTCGGGGATGGTGCCGCCACCGTGGTCGTCCATGACGGCGAGGTCGTAGGGCATCGTCGGGCGCGAGGGCCTGCATCGTCGGGTCCTCGGCTCATGGCGTCGACCAGCTCGGCGGGCAGGCCCGAGTCGGCCATGAAGAGGGCGATGGCGTCGGCCCGTCGACCCTCGGCGATGGCGGCCCCGACCCCGACGGCGAGGGCCCGGGCGCCGCCCGGGCTCGCCTCGTCGTCGGGGCCGTAGGGCGGCTCGTGCAGGACCAGGCGGGTGATCGGCAGGCCGCGCGCCGCGGCCGCAGGGCCAGACCGGCACCCGACGAGTGGCCGTAGACCGCCGCCTCCCCGCCGACGACGGCGATCAGCGCAGCGAGGTCCTCGACCTCACGCTCGACGGCGTAGGGCGCCGTGTCGCCGCTCTCGCCCCGGCCCCGACGGTCGTAGTTCACCACCCGCCCGTGCCGGGCCAGCGCCTCGGCCAGCGGGCGGGTGCGTTGCCGATCACAGAACATCCCGCTCACGATCGACGACCGGCGGCCCCGCGCCGAGGCGGTCGAAGGCGATCCGTGGTCCCGTCCGCCGACGTCACGTGGCTCGAACATGGGGCTCCTCCCTGCTCGGTTGGAACTGGACGGTACAGTACCCGTCTGCGAGTACTGGACCGTCAAGTACTCTTGCCGCCCGTGGCGCATGGCGTCACCTCGCACCGATGCCATCCGCCGCGGCCGTCGCCCGAGGCCGCTCGGCCCGCAAGCACCGGGCGATCCTCGAGGCCGCCCAGGCGGTCTTCCTCCGCCAAGGGTACGGCGGCACGACCATGGACGAGGTCGCCGCGCTCGGCCGCGGTGTCGAAGCAGACCGTCTACAAGCACTTCGAGAACAAGAAGCAGCTCTTCGCGGCGGTCGTCACCGGGCGAGATCGACATCACCGAGACGCTGACCCACGAGATGGTCGCCGCCCTCGGTCAGAGCACGGACCTCGAGGCCGACCTCCGTCGCGTTCGCCCGACAGCACGTCGTCGACGTCACCCAGCCGCACCTGCTCCGCCTCCGGCGGATCGTCATCGCCGAGGCCGACCAGTTCCCCGACCTGGCGCGGACCTGGTGCGCCAACGGGCCCGGAGCGGGGTCACGCCGCGCTTGCCGAGCAGTTCGGCGAGCTGGGCTCGCGGGCCTGCTGCACGTGCCGCGACCCGCTCCTGGCCGCGCAGCACTTCAACTGGCTGGTCCTGGCCATCCCGCTGAACCAGGCGCATGTTCCAGGGCAGCGACACCGTGTTCGAAGCGGACGAGCTCGAGCACTACGCCGACGAAGGCGTCCGCCTCTTCCTCGCCGGCTACGCCCTGTAGGACTCGCTCGGGCGGTCGGTCAGCGAGCCTCCCGCCGGTACCGATCGGCCCACTCGGTGTTGAGGTCGTTGGCCTGGCGAATCGCTCGAGGCGGCGAGACGGCGCGGTCGCCGAGATCCAGTGCTCGGTGGGCCAGGACCCTGCGGATCGCCGGCTCCCAGCCGCCGTCCGCAACCAGGTCCTCGTAGACGACCTCGCACGGCACGACGCCCAGCTCGTCGTAGAGCTCCCGCCAAGCTCGCTCACCCTGCTCGATCAGGCTCAGCAGGTTCCCGATGAGCTCTCCGTCGTAATGCGCCGGGCCGGTCGGCGTCGCCGGCTCGTCCTCGGACACCAGCCAGACGCCGTCCTGGGCGGCGCGGGCCCAGGACACCGCTTGGGCTACCCGGTCCCGACGGGTGACGTTGATGACCTCCAGCCCGGGAAGGACCTCGTGGAGGACCTCGGCCCGCGGTCAGCCGGCGTACCGGGGCAGTTCCTGGAGCTTGGCCATGCCCAGGGCAGGTTGTTGGCCATCACGGAAACTTCTTGGAATGGCTTGCTACTCATCGATAGCACTGCTAGATTCAGTACTGATGTTCGATGCTCATGGCGCCGTCGATCTCCTGGCTCGAGACCCCGACCAGCCGACCCGCGCCGAGCTCGACGAGATCCTCCAGATCACCGAGGCCGCCCGCTCCTGGATCACCGCCCGCGAAGCCCGCTGGCTCCGCGCCGAGGTCCCACCCGACCCCGTGGATCCGGCCAAGGACGACGCCGACCGCCTCGCCCGCAAGCAGAAGACCAGCCGAGCCAAGGCCAAGACCCGCACCGACACCGCCAAGGCACTCGGTGACCTGCCCGAGACCCAGGACGCGCTCGAGAACGGGACCATCACCGACGGCCACGCCGACGCCATGGCGCATGCCCGGTCCACCGCCGACGCCCAGGCCCGGGCCGCGCTCGATGAGCACGAAGCCGACCTGTTGGCCCTCGGCGCCCTCGAGTCGCCGTGGGACTTCAAACAGCGCCTCGCCCGGTTCGTCAAGGCCCACAGCGCCGACGACGGCCGCTCGGAGTGGGACCGCAAGCAGGCCCAGGCCCGCCTGCGGATGTGGGACGACAAGGACGGCATGCTCCAGCTCCACGGCCAACTCCCGCCCGGCACCCCCAAAGCCGTGGTCCGCCGGGGTCCTGGGCGGCATCCACGACGAGCTCTACCGCCGCGACCACCACGACCACCCCGAAGACCAGGCCATCCCCTTCACCGAACGCGACAACGAGGCCCGCCTGGCCGAAGCGTTGGTGGAGGCCTGCCGGCGCGCCGAGCACCAGGCCCACCCCACCACCAGCCATGACCGGGTCGTGGTCACCCTCACCCTCCAAGACCTCTTCGGCCAGGACCACGACGGACCCGGGCCCGACCATGAACGACGGCACCCCCGTCCCCGCCTCGGTGGCCCGCCAGATGGCCTGCGAGGCCGGGGATCATCCCCCTCGTCCTCGGCGGCGACTCGGTCCCCCTCGACCTCGGCCGCAGCGCCCGGATCTCCAGCCCCCACCAGCGCCTCGCCCTCGGCACGTCCTGGTCGACCTGCTCCTTCGCCGACTGCGCGCGCCCACTTCGCCTGGACCCAGATCCACCACGTCCGCCCCTTCAACGCCGACGGCGGCCACGGCCTCACCAACATCGACGAGCTCACCCCCGTCTGCGGGCACTGCCACCACCTTGCCCACCACCCCGACTCGTCCTTCGACAAGCTCCCCGACGGCTCCACCATCACCCGCGCCCCCGACGGCACCCAATGGCGCCGCTGGCCCGACCGGCAACGACCAGCCCAGCCGCCTCCGGCGGCCGCCACCGACCCCGGCACCCCAGACCAGCCGGCCGCCACCCTCTTCACCCACGCCGCCTGACCGCAGGACCTCCGGGCCCTGGACGACCGGCCCCGATTGCGGTCTCATGGGACGCGACAGCGAGCGAGGAGGACCTCCGTGCGAGCACTGGTCATCTACGAGTCCATGTACGGCAACACCCAGGCGGTCGCCGAGGCCATCGCCGCCGGCCTGGCCGAGGCCGACGTCGAGGTCACGACCTGTGAGGTCAGTGAGGCGCCGACGGCCTTGGGCGAGCTCGATCTGGTCGTGGCCGGAGGGCCGACCCACGCCTTCGGCATGAGCCGGGCCTCGACCCGGGAGGACGCGGCCACCAAGGGCCACGAGCCGGTGATCTCCCGGGTCATCGGGCTACGGGAATGGATCGACGCCCTCGAACCGGTCCAGCCGACCGCCCGGGTGGCGGTGGCCACCTTCGACACCCGGGTCCGTCACCCGCGGGTCCCCGGCTCCGCGGCCCGCGCCGCCCGCAAGCACCTGCGTCAGCACGGCTACCGGGCCGTGGACCCGGCCACCACGTTCTGGGTCGACGGCATGGAGGGGCCGCTCCTGGACGGTGAGGAGGATCGGGCGCGGTGTTGGGGTGCCGACCTGGCTGTCGGCATCCGGACGCACGAGGCCTCCCCCCGCTGAGGCGGCGTGCTCCCGACCGGGGCGCTGCACTTGACGCCGGGAGCCGGGGGTGGTCGCGTCCCCGCCCATGCCCTCCGATGTGCAGCTCAAGGTGATGAACGCCGTCCACAAGGTCGTGCTCAAGGTGAGCTTCGGCAAGATCGGCGGGAACCTGCTCGGGATGCCCGCCTTCGAGCTGACCACCACGGGCCGCAAGAGCGGCCAGCCCCGCTCGGTCATGTTGACCTCCCCGTACGAGGAGGGCGAGACCGTGGCCATCGTGGCCTCCAAGGGCGGCAACGACGAGCATCCGGCGTGGTACCTCAACCTGCGGGACAACCCGGAGGTCGAGATCCGGTACCCCGGAGGGGAGGCCAAGCCCATGACGGCGCGGATCGCGGACGCCGAGGAGCGGGCCCGGCTGTGGCCGCTCATCACCGAGGACCACGACAACTACGCGGGCTACCAGACGAAGACCGACCGGGAGATCCCGGTCGTCCTGCTCGAGCCCAGGTCCTGACCGCCCGACCGCTCCGGGCCGAGCGCACCTGGCGCTCACAACGGCCGGCGCCCGATGTCTGGGCCACCGTGCTCGACTTCCACGCCTACCGGGGCTGGTGGCCGTGGCTCACCGAGTTCGAGCCACCGCCGCTCGAGACGGGCGCCCGCGACCCGGGCCGTGGTGCAAGCCCCCGCCGGCTACCGCCTCCGCCTGGACCTGACCCTCGCCGAGGTGGTGACGCCCGAGCGAGCGGTCATCGACGTGGCGGGCGACGTGACGGGACGGTCCACGGTGACGGTCTCGCCCGCCGACGAGGGCTCGCGGGTCACCCTGGCCTGGTCCCTGGCGCCCGAGCGTCGGCTCCTGCGGGCGCTCGGGGTCGTCGCCCGGCCCGTCCTCGTCCGGGGCCACGACCGCATCCTCGACGACGGGTTCCGTCGCTGCCTCGAGGCCACGGGCCTCGACCTCGCGCCCGAAGGGACCGTCTGATCAGCGGCGCTCGATGAAGGCGAGCTTGCCGTCCGGGTTGAGGATGGCCACCTCGACGTCGCGGAGGTCGGCGATGCCCTTCTCGTGGGCCGCCTCCTTCACGTCGTCGAGATCGATGGCCTCGGCCCTCAGCGAGTCCTCCAGCGGCTCGCCGTCGAGGACGACCACGACCGGCACCCCGCTGAGCACCCGGCCCACCGGGGCGACCCGCTGGGCCACGAAGGCACCGCCGACGGCCCACGCCGTCATCGTTCCCACCACGATGGCCGCTCCGGTCACCGACATGTCCTCCTGGGTCACGCCCTGCTGCACGATGTCGCCGAGGACGACGAGGAGGATCAGCTGGAGCGGTGAGATCTCCGCCAGGCTGCGCTTGCCCACGCCGCGCACGACGAGCCAGAGCAGCCAGTAGACGGCGGTGGCCCGTAGAACGAGCTCCATCAGGGCCACACCCACGTGCGGTACGACACGGTGACGAGCCGGTCGGCGCCGGCGCTCAGGGTCGTGGTCCCCGGATGGCGACCGGGCGCCGTGCCCGGGTCGATTCGGCCGTCCATGAAGACCCGCAGCTCGGTGGCGTCGCCCTCGGGGACAAGGGCCCAGACCAACTCCTCGCCGTCGCCCCGGACCTCATCGGGGGTCGGCTCGACGGCGTGGTCGTCATAGAGCCGGAGGTACGCGGCATCCGTTTCCAGGGCGAGGGTGTCGGGCAGGGCCCTGCCGTCGAGGCGGCGGATGACGAACTCGATCGACGACGAGAGGCCGGGACGGGTGACCTGCGGGTAACGGACGACCAGCTCGTAGCCGTTGTCGCGCGTCATGGTCGTGCGGTCGTGCTCTCCGAAGGCCCCTGCCGCGGCAACCGCCACGAACAGGCCGAGGCTCACTCCGAAGGCGATGCGCAGGCGCCGACCCCGGCCCTGACGTTCGTGGTCGTGCTCGCGGGGCGCGGTGGGCAGAGCGGAACGGTCGGCCACGCGAAGTGACCTTCCCCCGTCCGGGGCAGTTGAGAACCCCGGTCAACGACCCGTTCGCCGGGGTAGGTCGACGGGGTCCGGACCCACTTCGAAGGAGGTCGCGATGCCCACCGACCACGGTCCGTCCATCAAGGACGACGAGCAGTACGAGGCCCTGCGGGACGAGGGGATGAGCAAGGAGAAGGCGGCTCGCATCGCCAACCAGTCCGCTCAGGAGGGCCGCAGTTCGGTCGGCCGCAGGGGCGGCCAGGCCGAGGACTACGAGGATCGCACCGTCGAGGAGCTGCGCGAGCGGGCCGCCGAGATCGACATCGAGGGCCGGTCCGACATGACCAAGGACGAGCTCATCTCCGCCCTGCGGAACCACTGAGACCGGCAGGACCCCACGAAGCGAGGTTGATCATGACCACGACCACCGAGTTGCTGGACCTCGAGCGGGCGGCCTGGGACGCCCTGTCGACCGGCGGGGCGGCGGCGAGCGCGTTCTACGACGACGTGCTGGCCGACGACGTGCTGATGCTGCTGCCCGGGGGGATGGTGATCGATGACCGGTCCACCGTCGTCGACTCCATGAGTGGTGCGGCTTGGCAGTCCTACGAGCTCTCCGACGAGCGGGTGGTGCCGTTGGGTGCCGACTCCGCCATCGTCGGCTACCGGGCGACCGCCACCCGCGACGACGAGCCCTACACCGCGTTGTTCAACAGCACCTACGTCCGCCAGGACGGTGATTGGAAGCTGGTGTTGCACCAGCAGACGCCCGTCTGAGCGCCCGCCGCGGCCCGGTCAGCCCGGACGGGTGATCGCGGCCAGGACCTCGTCCACTGCGGCGTCGGCCAGGGCCCGCATCTCCTCGTCGGTGCGGTCCTGGATGGGGTGGGCCACGAAGACCCGCGCCGCGGGGAAGCCCAGGGCCTCGGCCTGCGCCTCCGCGGCCTCGATGAACTCGGTCGACGCCACGAAGACGCCGGGCAGGCCCCGGCGCTCCAGATCCGTGATGTCGTGCACACTGCACGACGTGCACGAGCCTCAATCGGCGAGGGCCTCGATCACGACGTGGCAGCGCTGGGCGATCTCGTAGCGGAGGTCGGTGGGGGCGGGCTTGGTGAAGGTCGGCTTGGTGAACCGCTCGACCGTGGCCCCCCGCGCGGTCAGGTGCGTCTCGAGCTGGTCGAGGAACACGTCGCCCCGGGGCTTGGAGATGTCGAGCAGCGCCACCGTCAACCCCTCGATCGAGGCGGGTCGGTCGAGCAGGATCCGCTCGGCCGGGGCGGCCTCGGCGGTGGGGTCGAGGACGGTCGTCACGGGCGATCTCCTTGATCACGGGCTGGCTCCCCCTCGGCCGCTCACCCAGCCGCCGATGATGGCAGAGAACAGGCCGGCCCCGCCCCCGGCGTGGACGATGAGCAGGCCGCCGGCTCGGAACTTGGGCAGGGTCATCTCGGCGAAGGCCTCGGGCAGGCCCTCGGCGATGTCGCCCGCCCCCCGGACCAGCTCCGCGCCGTCGAGGTCAGCAGCGTGGTCAGCTCGTCGAGCAGACGCTGCCGGTCCCAGCCCGCCTCGCGGAACACCCGGGCGTGCTCGGGGGACACGACGAGGATGGCGTCGAAGCCCAGGACCAGCTTGGGGTGGGCGGTGGTGCGCAGGCAGGCGGCCAGCGACCGGGCCAGCGAGTCGGCGTCACGGGAGAGCTGGTCGACGACGCCCCGCGGGCCCTCGCCGGCGAAGAGCGTCACGGCGTCGACGCCGGGCGCGCAGGCCGCGCTGCACCGACAGCGGCTCCCACGGCGACCCGGCCTCGTCTTCGGCGAAGCAGAAGCTGAGCTTGCCGGGGTTGCCGAGGGTGGCCCGGTCCACCCCGCCGGGCTGCCCGCCGCCGACGTTGCGGATGACCAGCTGCAGCGCCCGGCCGATGGTGAGGTTGGCCCGGTTGCCCTGACCGAGGACGTTGCCGCCGCTGTTCATGCCGATGCGCTCGGCGATCGGGCCGTTGACCACGATCATCGGCCCCGAGAAGTAGGTGGTGGCGAGCAGGCCGTGCATGTTGAACTCGTCGGTGCAGGCCGCCTCGACCGCGGCCAGCACGACCGGCAGGTACTCGGGCCGGCAGCCGGCCATGCACGGCGTTGACCGCCACCTTCTCCACGGTGCACTCGACGAGGTCGGGCGGCACGACGGTCACGACCTCGTCGGGCGTCCCGGCTCGTGCCCTCGAGCATCCGCAGCACCCGGGCCTCGGTGGGCGGCACGACGGGCAAGCCGTCGGTCCAGCCCCGCTCGAAGAGGGCCTCGAACTCGTCCTCCAGGGCGGCCAGCTCGACGCGTCGGCTGCGCAGGACGCCGCCGCCGAAGCGCACGGCCAGCTCGTCGGCGAGGTTCGGGTCGACGCTGAGCGACCCGCACCCCGGTCGCCAGTCGGGCAGGCCGGTCCCGAGGTCGTCACGCCGGTGAAGGCCTCCCACTGGCCTCGGTCCCAGCCGACGATCCGCTCGGTCTCCTCGCCGGCCTCGAGCGCAGCAGCGTGGGCACGGTCTCCAGGCCGTGGTGCCAGGAGAAGTCGAGGTCGGTGTCGTCGACCACCCTGTGGACGCCCTCGGGGAAGGTGGGGTCGTCCTGGGTGAGGACCGTGATGTGGTGCGGCGGGCCAGGTCGGCCACGACAGGCCGACCAGGACACAGGTCGGGCAGTCGCGCTTGACCACGACGACCAGCCCATCCGTGACGATCGCGGTCCGGGTGTCCTCCATGCCGCGGACCGTAGCCCGGGGAGGGGCGCCCGTCAGTGGGGCTTGACCACCGACCGGAAGCGTTCACCCAGCTCGGCGAACGTGCCGTCGAGGGCCCCGCGCACCGCGCCGACCTCCTTGACGTCCTCGCGGACGGCGTCGTCCTTCGCCGCGGCGCCCGACGCGCCGAAAGCCTGCTCGACGGCGTCGCCGGGTGGCGGGGGATCGTGGCCGACGGCCACGGTGGGACCGTGGCCGTCGACGGCTGGTGGGCTCTCGCCGAGGAGTCCCGCTCCCGCTGGTGAGGCCGGCCGGCCTGCGAGGCTGTCGGGATGGACGCAGAGGACTGGGACGCCCGGTACCGGACGAGCGAGCTGATCTGGACGGCCGAGCCGAACCGGTTCGTGGTCGAGGTGCTCGAGGCGGCGACTCCCGGGCGGGGTGTCGACCTGGCCTGCGGCGAGGGGCGCAACGCCGTGTGGCTGGCCGAGCAGGGCTGGACGATGACGGCGGCCGACTTCTCCGGCGAGGCGCTGGCCAAGGCCGCGGCCCTCGCCGGGGCCCGGGGCGTGGCGCTGACCCTGTCCAGGCCGACGCGGCCACTTGGACACCACCCGCCGACCAGGACCTCGTGCTCCTCGCGTACCTGCACCTCCCGGCCGACGAGCGGGCGGCGGCGGTCGGCCATGCCGTGGGCGCCTGCCGGCCCGGTGGTCAGGTCGTCGTGGTCGGCCACGCCCGGGTCAACCTCGACGGGGGCTACGGCGGCCCACAGGAGCCGACCATCCTGCTGGAACCCGACGAGGTGGCTGCCGACCTGGTGGCGGCGGGAGCCGAGGTGCTCCGGGCCGAGCACGTCGAGCGCCCGGTGGCCATCGAAGACGGCGAGCGCACCGCCATCGACACCCTGGTGGTGGCCCGCGCTCCTTAGGGAGTCTCTCACGTCGACCGGGCTGCTCCACTCCGTTGCGCAGCGACGCCCCGCGGCCGGTCCTCCCAGGGCGAGTCAGACGCCGGCGGCCTCGTTGAGGCGGGTCAGGCGGTCGACGGCCTCGAGGTACTCCTCGACGAGGCGCTGGATGACGGCGCTGGTCTTCTCGACCTTGTCGAGCTGGCCGACGACCTGGCCCGCCGGGTTGAACATGACCGAGAGGGCCTTGTCGGCGTAGCGGTGGCTGCGGGCCACACAGTCGCCCGAGACCATGTACTGCAGGGGCATCGGCAGCGGGTCCGGGGCGTCCTCGGCCTCCCACGCGTCGGTCCACTCCGTGCGGATCATGCGGCAGGGCTTGCCGGTGAAGCTCCGGCTGCGCACCGTGTCCCGGGAGGTGGCGTCCAGCAGCTGCTGCTTCTGGGCCGGCGGGAGATCGGCCTCCTCGACCGTGAGCCAGAGGGAGCCGGCCCAGACGCCCTGGGCGCCCATGGCCAGCGCGGCGGCGATCTGCTCGCCCGACCCGATGCCGCCCGCCGCCAGCAGCGGGGTGGGGGCGATGGCCTTGGCGATCTGGGGCCACAGCACGACAGAGCCGACGTCGCCGGTGTGGCCACCGCCCTCGCCGCCCTGGCCGATGACGATGTCGACGCCGGCCTCCTTGTGCTTCAGGGCCTGGTAGGGCGAGCCGCAGAGGGCGGCCACCTTGAGGCCGGCCTCGTGGATGTGGTCGATGACGTCGGCCGGCGGCGTGCCGAGGGCGTTGGCGATGAGCTTCACCTTGGGGTGGGCCAGCGCCACCTCGATCTGGGGCGTGGCCGTGGCCTCGGTCCAGCCCAGGAGGCGCATGGAGTTGCCCTCCTCCTCGGGCAGCTCGGGCACGTCCCGGTCGGCCAGGACCTTCTTGGCGAAGTCCAGGTGGCCCTGGGGGACCAGCTTGCGCAGCTCCTCGGCCAGGTCCTCGGGATCGAGGTCGGCGCCCATGCCCTCGTACTTTCCGGGGATGACGATGTCGACGCCGTAGGGGGCGTCACCGACGTGTTCGTCGATCCACTGGAGCTCGACCTCGAGCTGCTCGGGGCTGAAGCCCACGGCGCCGAGGACGCCGAAGCCGCCGGCCTTGGAGACGGCGGCCACCACGTCACGGCAGTGGGTGAAGGCGAAGATCGGGAACTCGATGCCGAGCTCGTCACAGAGTGGGGTGCGCATGGGTCAGTCCTCCGGGGACAGGCGGGTGCGTGGGGGTGAAGCGGACGGGCATCGTCTTGATGCCGTTGACGAAGTCGGAGTGCAGGCGGTGGTAGGGACCGGCCAGCTCGAGGTCGGGCAGGCGCTCGACGATCTGGCGCATGGTGGCCTTGATCTCGGCCCGGGCCAGGCTGGCGCCGAGGCAGAAGTGCTCACCGCCCCCGCCGAAGGTGACGTGTTCGTTGGGCGTGCGGCCGACGTCGAAGGTGTGTGGGTCGGCGAAGACGTCCTCGTCCCGGTTGGCCGACGCGTAGTAGATGACGACCTTGTCGCCCTCCTTGATCGGCACCCCCCGCAGCTCGGTGTCCCGGGTGGCCGTCCGGCGGAAGTTGTGGATGGAGCTGCCCCAGCGGAGCATCTCGTCCACCGCGCTGTCCCACAGCGACGGGTCGTCCCGGAGGCGCTGGGCCTGGTCGGGGTGGTCGATGAGGGCCAGCATGGCGTGGTTGATGAGGTTCCGGGTGGTCTCGTTGCCGGCCACGATCAGGGTGATGAAGAAGAGGTTGAGCTCGGCGTCGGACAGCCGCTCGCCGTCGACGTCGGCCTCCACGAGGGCGGTCATGAGGTCGTCGCGGGGGTTGACCCGGCGGTCGGCGGCCACGGCGTCACAGAGGGCGTAGACCTCCATCGACGCGATGGTCGGGTCCTCGCCCTGGTAGTCGGGATCGTCGCGGGACCCGATGAGCTGGTTGCTCAGCTCGAACATCCGGGGCCACTGCTCCTTCTCCAGGCCGATCATCTCGCAGATCATCTGGACCGGGACCTGGGCGGCGATCTCCTCGACGAACTCCACCTCGCCCTTCTCGCAGACCTCGTCGATGACCCGGGCGGCCCGCCGGTCGATCTCGTCGACCAGCTTCTGGATCATCCGCGGGGTGAACCCCCGGGACACCAGGCGGCGGTAGCGGTGGTGCCTGGGCGGATCCATCATCAGGATCGTCAGGCGGAGGGAGGACAGGGCCTCCTCGTCCTGGGTGGGGATGAAGACCCCGCCGAGCTCGGAGGAGTAGGTGGCCGAGTCCCGGCTGACGGCGACGACGTCGGCGTGCTTGGTGATGGCCCAGAAGCCGGTGTCGTCGGGCTCGGGGTGCCAGGCCACGGGGGCCTCGGCCCGGAGCCGGTCGAACTGGTCGTGGGGCACCCCCCGGCCCCAGGTGGCGGCCAGGAGGTCGATGCCCTCGATCTCGGTCACGGTCACGGTCACGTCGTTGCCTTTCGGTCGGATCCGGCGACCACGCCACAGAGGGCGGCGATGGCCATCTCGTCGGTCACCGCGTCGGGATCGACGCGTCGCATCATCTCCAGGCCGAGGAGCAGGCCGATGAGGGCCGGGCCCACGTCGTCCGCACCGTCGATCCACTCGGCCACGCCCTCGTTCACCGAGTCCCAGACCGCCCGGTAGCGGCGGGCGAGGTACTGGCGGGCCTCTTCGTTGCGGGTGGCGTAGCTCCAGAGCTCGTGCTCGAGGGCGATCCAGCGGCCGTCGCCGACCACCGGGTCGGCCACGTTGCGCCACATGATCCCCATGCGCTCCTCGAGGCTGGTCGCCGTGCTCAGCTCGGCCCCGGTGACGGCGGCCACGTCGTCCACCCAGCCTTCGAGCAGGGCGAACAGGAGGCCGTCCTTGCTGCCGAAGTGGTCATAGACGGCACCCGACGTGCGGTCGGCGGCCTCGGCGACGGCATCCACCGACGCCCCCTCCACCCCCCGCTCGGCGAACAGCGTCCGCGGCGGCGTCGAGCAGCGCCTGGCGGGTGCGCGCCCGCCGTTCCCCCTGGCTGGCCATGCCAGTTGTATAGCGCTGGCTATGTACCTAACGCAACCTACGGAACTACGGCGCCGGGGAACGACGGCAACCACGGGGGCGTGGGTCGGGCCTCCGACCGTCGGGGGCACGCCGGTCGGTCGGCAGCCACAGGAAATTGCGTGACCTCTGGTCGTAGGGCGACCGAAAGGAACGCAATGTCGTCAGCGGCCGAGCTGGCGGACGTTCTTGCGTCGGTTGCGGTCGTAGAGCGAACCGATGTGAACGCAATTTCAGATCGGACGAGCGCCTGCGTGCCCCCGACGTCGTGGGGCCCGACCCCACGCCCCCATCCCTGCCTCGTTCTCGTTGGACAGGTCGGAGTCAGCCCGCGGCGGCCCGGCGGGGGCGGGGCAGGAGCTCGCCGCCGCAGTTGGGGCAGACGCCGGCGAGGTCGCCGTCGGCGCAGGTCGCGCAGAAGGTGCACTCGAAGCTGCAGATGCGGGCGTCGGGGCTGTCCTCGGGCAGGGCGGCCTCGCAGCGCTCGCACACCGGGCGCATCTCGAGCACGGGTCAGGCCGCCTTCGACGGTCCGGCCGAGGCCGAGCTCGTCGACGATCTCGACCAGCGCCTCCCGCACGGCGACGATGGCCGGGCGGTCCGCGCTCGCGGTCCGGTAGGCGAGCTGGACCAGCCGGGACACCGGCGGGTCGACCTCGAGGGCCCGCAGGTGGGAGGGCAGGTCGATGAGGCCGAGGGCGGGCATCAGGGACACGCCCTGGCCGGCCCCGACCAGGTGGAGGGTGGTCGGGTGGTCGTCCACCTCGTGCACGATGTCGGGCTCGAAGCCCGCGTCCCGACAGGCCACGATGACGCAGCGACTGCAGCTCATGCCCGAGGGCGAGGCGATGAACGGCCGGGGGGCGAGGTCGGCGATACGGACCCGACCCTGGGCGGCCAGCGGGTCGTCCTCCCGCACGACGAGGTAGAGGATGTCGTCGATCAGCGAGCAGCGGGTGATGTCGTCCCGGAGCGGCGCGGGGGCGTGGGGGTAGTCGATGGTGAACGCGAGGTCGAGTTCGCCGGAGGCGAGCGCGTCCATGGCCAGGTCCGGGTCCATCTGCTGGGTGCGGAGGTGGAGGTCGGGGTGGCGGGCCGCCAGGCGGTCGAGCAGGGGCACCAGCATGGTGGCGGCCACCGACTCGAAGATCGTGATGGCCAGGGTCCCCTTCACCTCGCAGCTCAGCTGCTCGATGGCGACCTGGGCGGCCTCCATGCCCGCCAGCAGGTCGTCGGCGTGGCGCACCAGTTCCCGGCCGGCATCGGTCAGGCGGACGTTGCGGCCCACCCGCTCGAGCACGGCCACCCCCGTCGCCTTCTCGAGGCCACTCAGCTGCTGGGACACGGCCGAGGCGGTGTAGCCCAGCGAGTCGGCGGCGGCGGCGATCGTCTGGCGGTTGGCCACCTCACGCAGCATGCGCAGCTGCTGCAGGCTCATCTCCATGCCGGGACCCCCTCGCGATGCATTACGTCAGCTTCACGATAGCCCCGACAAGCCCGCACGTTCACTACACAATCCTCGTTCTGGTGACGATACGATGCGCGCCCAGCAACATCTTTCGTGACCAGAACGATCAGTCGTCGCCGGCGATGGGGCGCATGTGGGCGACGCGCCAGGTGGCGACGGCCAGGGCGATCAGGGTGAGGATCGACCAGGCGGACGACCGCACCCCAGCCCGAGGGCATCCCGCTGCGTTCGATCAGGAGACCACCCTCCTCCCAGAGGCCGGCGAAGACCTGTTGGGCCTCCCAGAGGGGGGAGACGAGGGCGATGCCGGTCAGCGGGGTGCCCAGGAGCCATTCGCCGAGGAGGACGATGGCCAGGGACCAGAGGGCCGAGCGGCGCACGAGCACGCCGATCATCAGGAACAGGGCGATGTAGGCCGACGCACCGCTGGCGGCGGCCACGGCCATGGGCCAGGCGGCGCCGGGCACCCCGGCCACGACGGTTGAGAGGGCCATGGCGGGCACGAGGGTGACGAGGGCGACCAGCCACCCGCCGAGCCAGCGGCCGGCGACGATCACCCGGAACGGGACCGGCGACAGCCAGGTCAGCGGGAAGGTGCCGGCCCGCACGTCGGCGCCGAGCACGGCGTCACCGATGATCAGGCAGGTGAGGGGCAGGATCAGGCGGAACAGCCCGCCTTCGGCCACGTCGGCGAACGCGGTGGCGTCGGAGCCGGTGTCCAGTCGGGTCAACCACCCGAAGAGCAGCGCCCCGACGCAGGGCAGCAGGACGCCGAACCACCGCCGGACGGGCAGGCAGGCTCGCAGGGTGTAGCCGACGACGGCCACGAACGGCCCGGGCAGGGGCGCACCCGACGGCTCGGTCGGCGGCGGGCTGTCGACCACGGGCGGCCCGGCGTCGGTCATCGGAGGAGCTCCCGGAACACGCTCTCGAGGGAGTCGTCGAGGGGACGGACCTCACGCAGGCGGGCTCCGGCGTCGCGGGCGGCGACCGGCAGGAGGGCCGCCAACTCGCCGGCGTGGGTCGAGGAGACGACCAGGGTGTCGCCGTCCACGGTCACCCCCTGCACGGCCTCGCTGTCGAGCAGCGCCCCGGCCAGGCGGCGGGACTCGCTGGTGCGCACCAGCACCGCCCGGGGCCGGTCGGCCAGGGCGTCGCGGATCGCCCGGTGCCCACCGGCCGCCGCGAGGCGGCCGCGGATGATGACCAGCTGCCGGGCCGCCAGGCGCTCCACCTCGTGCAGGACGTGGGAGCTGATGATCACGGTCCGGCCCTGGTCCCCGAGGGCGTGGAAGAGCCCGATGAGCGCCGTCCGCTGGACGGGATCGGCCCCGTTGAGGGGCTCGTCGAGCACCATCACCTGGGGGTCGGTCACCAGCGAGGCGGCGATCTTCGCCCGCTGGCGCATGCCCTTGCTGAACCCCGCCACCCGGCGGTCGGCCACGTCGAGCAGGCCGACGGTCGCCAGGCAGGCCTCGGGCGCGGCCGGGTCCTGCACCGAGTGCAGGGCCGCGGCGTAGCGGACGAGCTGGCGGGCGGTCATGGCCCCGGGCACGGCGTCGTCCTCGGGTACGAGGGACAGCCGCCGTTGGACGTCCCGCTCCGTGCGGGGGTCCAGGCCGAGGACCCGGACCTCGCCCCGGTTGGTCGGCAGGATCCCGCAGACGGCCCGCATGAGGGTGGTCTTGCCCGCCCCGTTGGGGCCGAGCAGGCCGGTGACCCCCGGCCCGAAGGAGCACGACAACTCGGTGACGGCGACCTTGGGGCCGAACCAGACCGACACGCCGTTGCAGACCACGGTGGGCTCGGCCACGAACGCGGGGTCGGCGGGCGGTGGGGGTGTCGTGGGCGGCGGCGGGATGGTCGGCGGCGGTGGTGTCGTGGGCGGCGGTGGGATGATCGGCGGCGGTGGGATGGCGTCGCTCATTGGCGGCCCTCGTCGTAGCGACGGTGCAGGACATAGAGCGCGGCGGCCACGAGCACGGCGTAGAGGATCACCGCGGCCACGCCGGCCCCGGCCACCCCCGCGAGGCCGGCGTCCTGGTCGATGTCGACCCGGCCCTCGAAGACGATGTCCCGCAGGATCAGGGGGAGGGCCAGCAGGTTCAGCACCCCCAGCACCGTCCCGTCGGGCTCGGCGGCCTCGACGATCCCGCCGGCGATGATCGACGGGATGAACATCGTGCCGAGGAAGGCCAACCCACCCACGATCCGGCGATCGGTCAGGGACGCGACCGCGACGGCGATCGACGCGTAGAAGAGGGCCAGGACCGCACAGGCCGCAGGCACCTGCCAAAGGACGTCGAGGTGCTCGCCCACGTAGTCCAGGGCGCCGTCCTCGGCCACCAGCATCTGGCCGACGTAGAGCAGCACCTGGGGCAGGAACGAGAAGCCGAAGACCAGGAAGAAGATCCCGCCCACCTTGGCCAGGACGTAGTCGTCCCCGGTCAACGGACGGGCGAAGATCAACGGCAGGACGCGGTCGTGCCGATCAGGGCAGATGACATCCGGCGCGCTCACCGCGACGAACAGCAGGAGGCTGGTGGAGACGCCCACGTACTCCCGGAAGGTCAGGAACTCGAAGCCGATCTCGTTCAAGGGGAGGTTCCGGGTGGTGTACCGGACGCCGAGGTCGACCGCCGCCGGGATCATCACCAGGGCGAGCAGGCTCCAGGGCAGGACCTTCTGACGCCACGACCGACGAAGGCCCAGGGCCCGCCGCACGGTCAGCCGCCACAGGGCCCAACGGCCCGCCGACAGCCCACCGCGGTCGCCCTCGTAGGGCCGGTAGCCCCGGTCGTAGACCGCCCCGCCGAGGGCCGGCGTCGGCACGACGCTCATCGCTGGGCCTCCTGGACGAAGAGCTCGTCGAGGGAGTGGTGCCGGCTGGAGAGCGCGTAGAGCCGCAAGCCCTCGGCCGCCACGAGGTCGCGGACGGTGTCGAAGATCTCGTCGCCGTGATCCGCCGTGTCGATGTCGATGACCTGGGCATCGACCGTCGTCGTCCGCAGGCCGGCGGCGGCCAGCGCCCCCGTGAACACCTCGACGGCGTCCGGGCGGCCTCCCACCTCGACCCGCAGCATCCCGGTCCGGGCCACGAGGTCCTCGATCGGGCCGGCGACGACCAGCCGTCCGGCGTCGATCATCACCACGTGGTCACAGACCCGCTGGACGTCGTCGAGCAGGTGGGTGGCGAACAGCACCGAGACGCCGAAGGTGGCCAGGCGGCCGACCAGGTCCAGCATCTCCTCCCGCCCCATCGGGTCCAGGCCGGCGGTCGGCTCGTCCAGCAGGACCAGCTCCGGGTCGGCCACCAGGGCCTGGGCCAGTTTGGTGCGCTGGCGCATGCCGGTCGAGAAGCCCCCGACCGGACGGAAGCGGGCCTCGTCGAGGCCCACGAGATCGAGCATGTCCGACGCCCGCTGACGGGCGGCCTCGGGGGGCAGACCGGCCAGCTCGCCGAAGGTGGCGACCAGGTCGGCGGCGGTCTGGTCGTTGGGGAGGCAGTCGTGCTCGGGCATGTAGCCCAGTCGGGCCCGGATGCCGACGGGGTCATCGGCCACCGGCCGCCCGACCACCTCCAGGCGCCCGGCCGTCGGGTGCAGCTGGCCCAGCATGAGGCGGAAGAGGGTGGTCTTGCCGGCGCCGTTGGCCCCGACCAGGCCGACCGAGCCCCGGGGCACGTCCATCGCCAGGTCGTGGAGGGCTGTGGTCCCACCGGGATAGGTCAGCGTCAGCGCCTCGGTCCGCAGCAACGACTGGCTCGGCGCGCCCGGCGACGACGACGGCGGGCCAGGAGGAGCGAGGGTCATCAGGGGGCTCCTGTCGGGGGACCTCGGCGGAGCTCGTCGACCGGCCCAGAGTAGAGGGGATCAGCCCCGGCCGGGTCCAGGTTCTGCAGCCGGACCTCGCCGTGGGCGAGGAGTCGGTCCCGCTCCTCCATCGGCGGGTCGCCGGCGCCGGGGCCCATACGATTGGTGCCGTGAAGCAACTCACGCGGGATCTCCGCCGGCGCCTGGGCCACCCGGAGTGGGCGCGACGCATCGACGACCCCGTCCACGAGGAGCTGCAGGCCATCGCCGACCACCGCCTGGCCCTCGAGCCGGAGCTGGAGAGCGCTGGATCATCCATCAGCAGCACTTGACGGAACACGTCACTAATCGTCGCTTGTCCTAATGGGTCGGCGGCGCGACGGTGGATCCATGTTCGCCATCCACTGTGACCACTGCCAGAAGCGCTACCTCGTCGGGACCTCCGCCATCGTGTCGTTCCGCAACACCGATCACGGCCCCGAGGCCGTCGTCGGGTGCCCCAAGGGCCACGCCGTGGTCCACGACTTCCACACCGAGTCGGACCGCCCGCTGCGCAACGAGATCGCCCTCGTTGCCTGAGCCCTGACGGCGGGCGGCTCCCCCTCGGAACGCCCGCCGTCCGACCCGCCTCCGGCGGTCGGCCAGACTGTGCCCATGGCTCTTCGCCGACGGCTCATCGCATTGCAGGCCTGTTCGGCCCGCCGACGGCTTCGCCGTCACTCGCCATGAACGGACGGCGTGACTGGCTGGCCATCGGGGCCGGCGCCATCCGGGGGGCGTCCGGGGTGTCGTTCCTCATCTCCCCGCAGGCCGCCAACCGGCTCTGGGGTGGGGAGGCCGACGAGACGCCCACGGCCCAGCTCCTGCTCCGCTCGATGGGCTACCGCGACGCCCTGGTCGGCGGGATGCTGCTGCGGGCGGGCCTCACCGGCTCCCCGTCCACCCCGGGATGGTTCCTGGCCAGCGGCGGCGCCGACCTGGCCGACCTGATCGGCGGCCTCGGCCACCACGAGCAGATGAGCCGCGACCAGAAGCTCCGCGGCCTCGGCGGGGCCGCCGTCGGCATCGCTGTCGGCGTGCTGGGCGCCCTCCAGGCGAAGCGGCGCCTCACGGCCTGAGCCATCGGAACGAAGCTCGTCGAGGGCGGAAATGCCGCCGAACCCCACACCCTGTGGCCACGTCCGGTTCTGGCGCCTGATTCGGCGGTCATGGGAACCGAATCAGGCGCCAGAAGGCTCCCGTCCGACCGTGCCGGTGAGGGTCGCCAGCTGGAGGTCGACACCGTCGCTGAACACCATGTCGGACCCGAGGGAGGTGCCGGCCAGGTTGCCCACACTCTGCTCGTAGCCCTGGCATGCAGACAGGAGACCCACCCGGCCGAAGGATGGCGGCAGAGCCGGTTGAGAATCGGTGAAGAACGGCCGGGCCTAGCCCCCGGGCTGGCGCTCGGGGTCGACCCCGCCCGCGTCGTCCAGGCTGTCGGCGTCGATCGGCTCGCCCGGCTCGGGCAGGATCCCGGCGGCGACGTCCCGCCGGTCGGCCCGCAGTGAGGCGATGATCGAGATGGTGAGCACGCCGAAGATGACCCCCAGGGACAGGGGGATCGGCATGTGGTACTCGACCGGGCGGCCGATGAGCAGCATCTTGATGCCCACGAAGGCCAGGATCACCCCGAGGCCGATGTTGAGGTACCGGAACTTGCCCTGCATCCCGCCGAGCAGGAAGTAGAGCGAGCGCAGGCCGAGGATGGCGAAGGCGTTCGAGGCGAACACGATGAACGGCTCCCGACTCACGGCCAGGATGGCCGGCACCGAGTCCACGGCGAAGACCACGTCGGTGGCCTCGATCAGGACCAGCACGGCGAACAGCGGGGTGGCCACCCGCTTGGCGTTCTCGATGGTGAACAGCTTCTGGCCGTCGTACCTGTCGGTGGTCGGCACCAAGCGGCGGACCGCCCGCATGGCGATGTTCTTGTTGTAGTCGACCGCCTCGTTCTCGTCGTGGGTGGCGATCTTCCACGCGGTGTAGAGCAGGAAGACGCCGAAGACGTAGAGGATCCACTCGAACTGCTGGATCAGTGCGACCCCGGCGAAGATGAAGATGCCGCGCAGGACCAGGGCACCGAAGATGCCCCAGAACAGGACCCGGAACTGGAACTGCCTCGGGACGGCGAAGAAGGAGAAGATGACGGCCCAGACGAAGACGTTGTCGACCGAGAGGCTCTTCTCGATCAGGAAGCCGGCGTAGTACTCGGCGCCGGCCTGGCTCCCGTGCCAGGCGATCATGACCAGGCCGAACGCGAGGCCGATCGAGATCCAGATGGCCGACTCGATGGCCGCTTCCTTGATGGTGATGACGTGCGCCGTCTTGTGGACGAGCAGCAGGTCGATCACCAGCATCGCGGTGATCGCCGCGATGAGGGCGACCCAGGACCACAGGGGGACGTCGAAGCTGGCGAAGTTCTCGGCCGTGCTCTCGGCGCTGGCCAGCAGCGGGGTCAGGAATGCGGTCATGGGTTGGGGTGACTCCTCGGTCAGACGTGGGCCGTCTACCGAAGGTCTCTCCCACCCGTCGGGTCGACGGGCCGTTCGCCCGGGTCCGGGGACCGTGGTGACGAAACGAACGTGACGCCGTTGCACGAGCAGCACCGGCGCCGGGGATACTCCCCTTCAGCGCACGGCCAGTGTACGGGGGGAGATGACCAGAGTGACCGGCGGGGCGATCACCGGCGACGGCCCCTTCCTCCTCACCCGCGCCCAGGAGAACCGGGCCCTGGTCGCCCTCACCCTCCCCGTCCTGTTGATCTCCATGGACGCCACCATCCTCGGCTTCGCCGTCCCCCGGCTGAGCGAGGACCTGCAGCCCTCCAGCGCCGAGCTGCTGTGGATCATCGACGTCTACTCGTTCGTCCTCAGCGGCCTGCTCATCACCATGGGCAACGTGGGCGACAGGATCGGCCGCCGCCGCCTGCTCCTCTACGGCGCGGCCGGGTTCAGCGCGGCCTCGGTCGCCGCCGCCTTCGCCCCCACGACGCCCGCCCTCATCCTGGCCCGGGCCGGCATGGGCGTGGCCGGGGCGACGCTGATGCCCTCGACCCTCTCGCTGATCCGGAACATCTTCATGGACGAGCGACGGCGCCAGTTCGCCGTGGCCGTCTGGGCGACCATGTTCTCGGTGGGCGCCGTCCTCGGGCCCATCATCGGCGGCCTCCTGCTCGAGCACTTCTGGTGGGGCTCGGTGTTCCTCGTCGGCGTGCCGGTGACCGTCGCCCTCCTCGTGGTCGGGCCGCTCGTGATCCCCGAGTCGCGGGACCCCGATCCCGCCCCCTTCGACGTCCCCAGCTCGGCCCTGTCGATGGCCGCCGTCCTCCCCCTCGTCTACGGCATGAAGACGGTGGCCGAGCGGGGGTGGGCCTCCTCGGTGGTCCCGCCGGTCCTCGTGGGCCTCGTCGCCGGCTGGGCCTTCGTCCGCCGCCAGCGCCGGCTGCCGGTGCCCATGATCGACATCGACCTGTTCGCGGTGCCGAAGTTCCGGGTGGCCATCACCGCCAACCTGCTGACCTGCTTCGGCTTCGCCGGCTCGGCCTTCTTCCTGACCCAGTACCTGCAGCTGGTGCTCGGGCTCTCCCCCACCCGAGCCGCGCTCCAGCTCCTGCCCGGGGCCGCGGCCGGGGTCATCTCGACCATGGCCGCCCCGGCCATGACGCGACGGGTCGGGACGTTCACCGTCATCACCAGCGGGCTGGCCATCGGCGCCGTCGGCTTCCTCGTCCTCTCGGGCCTCACCGTGGACAGCTCCCTGCTCCAGGTGACCGCCGCCCTGGTCCTCATCGAGGCCGGGCTCTGCGCAGCGATCACCGTGTCGATCGACGGGATCATGACCTCGGTCCCGCCCGAGAAGGCCGGCGCGGGGGCGTCGGTCTCCGAGACCGCCAACGAGCTCGGCGTGGCCTTGGGCACCGCCGTCCTCGGCAGCATCCTCACCGCCGTCTACCGAGGCCAGCTGGCCGATGCGCCGGCGGCGGCCCAGGAGACGCTGGGTGCAGCCCACCAGGTGGCCACGGACCTCGGCGGCGCGGCCGGCGACGCGCTCAGCGCGGCGGCCAACGTGGCCTTCACCGACGGCCTCCGCCTCGCCTCCCTGGTCACCGCGCTGCTGCTGGCCGGGGTCAGCCTCGCCAGCTGGCGCGTCTCCCGGCGCTGACCCCTATCGCCGCTGACATTGCGTTCGTTTCGGTCACTCTGCGGCCACAAGTCACGCAATTTCGTTCGGGCGGGCTGACTCGCGAGCCCCCGACCGACGGCGGCCTGTCCCCACGCCCCGGTGGTTGCGTCGGTGTCGTTCCCCGGTCGAACTAGCTTCGGCGGTCATGCGTCGGCTCGCTCCCACCGTGCTCCTCCTCGCCCTCGTCCTCGCCGCGTGTGGCGATGACGGCGGGGACGACGTCTCGACCGACGGCGGCGATGCCCCCGAGGTCACCTACGCCGACATCGACGGCAAGACCTTCGTCGCCACCAGCGCCGAGGGTCACGAGATCGTGGCCGACTCCACCATCAGCCTGAGCTTCGCCGACGAGACCGTCTCGGCCCACGCCGGCTGCAACAGCCAGAACGCCGGCGTCGAGCTGGCCGACGGGAAGCTGCAGCTCACCTCCGAGGTGGCCAGCACGATGATGGGCTGCGAGGACGCGCTCATGGCCCAGGACCAGTGGGTGGCGGGGCTGCTCGAGGCCGACCCGGACGTGTCCCTCGACGGCGAGGTGCTCACGCTCTCCGCGGGCGACGACGTCCTGGAGCTGAGCGTCGAGTCGTGAGCGCCGACGGGTCAGGTGGCCCGATCGTCTCCACCGGGCAGCTCCCGGATCCCAGCCAGGTCCAGGCCGTGCTCGACGCGGCCCATGCCGCCTGCCGCGACCTCGACGACGGCGCGGTGGCCGACTACATCCCGGCGCTGGCCTCGGCCCCCGCTGACGCGTTCGGCGCCTGCATCGCCGGGGTGCCCGGACGGCTGTACGAGGTGGGCGACACCACGACCGAGTTCTCCATCCAGAGCGTGTCCAAGCCGTTCGTCTTCGCCCTCGTGCTGCAGACGGTCGGTGAGGAGGCGGCGCGGGAGAAGCTCGGGGTCAACAGCACGGGGCTGCCGTTCAACTCGGTCATGGCCATCGAGCTCGGCGAGGACCGGACGATGAACCCGATGGTGAACGCCGGCGCCATCGCCACGACGAGCCTGGTCCCCGGCGCCTCCGGCCTGGAGAAGTGGCAGTTCGTCCTCGAGGGCCTGTCCACCTTCGCCGGTCGCGACCTCACCATGGACCGGGAGGTCTACGCGTCGGAGAGTGCCAACAACCTGCGGAACCAGGGCATCGCCCACCTGCTCGAGAGCTACGGCCGCCTCTACTTCGACCCTGACGTCGCCACCGACGTGTACACGATGCAGTGCTCGGTGTCGGTCAACGCCCGGGACCTGGCCGTCATGGGCGCGACCCTGGCCGACGGCGGGGTGAACCCACTGACCGGTGTCCGGGTGATCGACGAGGAGCATTGCACCCGGGTCCTGGCCGTCCTGGCCACGGCCGGGCTGTATGAGCGCTCCGGTGCGTGGCTCTGGGACACCGGGCTCCCCGGCAAGAGCGGGGTGAGCGGGGGGATCGTCACCATCGCCCCGGGCAAAGGCGGACTCGGGACCTGGTCACCGCCGCTCGACGAGGCCGGCAACAGCGTGCGGGGCCAGGCGATCACCCGCCGGCTGTCCGAGGATCTCGGCCTCAACCTGTTCGCGTCACGGCCCTACACCGCCGGGTAGGCCGCGGGGCGGCCGTCTGGCAACCCTCCGTTCGGGGTAGAGCGCCTCCCATGGCGCTTCCCGATGTGTGGTTGTCCGAACCCGAACCAACCGTCGGCTTCACCGGGCTGGCGACCATCGCGAGCCAGGGCGGTCACCGCGTCTGCATGCTCGGGGCGAAGCGGAACCCGGCCGTGGGCGATCTGGTCGTGTCCGACCCGACCCGCGAGCCGGCCGGGCTGCCGAACCGGCTGAGCGGGTGCCACCACGTCGCCCTCACCCACCGGAAGGACGAGCCCTTCGTGCTGCGCTGCCTCCGCTCGGGCTACCTGGGGTTCCTGCTCCACACCACCCCCACCGCCGAGGTGGCGGCCGCTCTGCCGCGGATCGCCGCCGGCGAGGCCGTCGTGGCCGCGTCCCTGGCCAGCCGGGTGGCCCTCAGCGGCGCCCGGCTCGCCGACGACAGCTTCTGGCCAGGGGTGACCCGCGGCCTGACCCGCCGGGAGAGCGAGGTGCTCGAGGGCCTCAGCCACGGCCAGTCCACCCGTCAGGTCGCCGAGAGCCTCTTCGTGGGCGAGGAGACCGTCCGCAGCCACCTCAAGTCGCTCTACCAGAAGCTGGGGGTGAGGGACCGCAGCGCCGCGGTCGCCCATGCCTTCCGCGAAGGCATCCTCGCCCCCGACGCCGACTGAGCGGGCGGACCGGGGCTCAGGGCTCGGGGCGCACGGTGAACCACACCGTCTTGGTCGGAGGCTCGCCCGCCCGCACGCCCCACGCCGACGCCAGGGCGTCCACCAGCAGGAGCCCGCGACCCGACGGCGACCAGGGGTCACGGGGGGTCACGCGCGGCTGACCACCGCCGTCGTCGGTGACCTCGACCCGCACGCCGTCGTCGGTCTGGCCGAACCCGACGGCGAAGGGAGTCCCCCCGTGCTGCACGGCGTTGGCCGCCAGTTCGGACACGAGCAGGCTCACGGTCTCCCGGACCTCCGGGCCGGCACCAGCCAGCCGGTCGCCGACCCAGTGCCGCGCACTGCTCACCGACGCCGACCGGGACGGGAAGACGCGTCGATCGAAGATCGACTCGCCCCCCTGGGGTACCCGCGGTGTCATCGCCCGGGTTCTACCCCCGCGAGCCGCCGCTGACCCACCGCGGCCGACGGGCACGATGCGGCGACGTCTGAGCCTCCCCCGTTCGGGTAGAACCTCTACCATGTACGTCTGCCCGGTGGTGACCCCATGAGCCCGGAGATCTCCTCAGCCGGCGAGTCCCTCGGGGCCCGCCTGCAGATCGAGCCGGTGGCCGACGAGCAGGCCACCCTCGCCCTGCTCGGCGAGCTGGATCCGCACACGGCTCCGCTCTTGGCCACGGCCCTGAGCGAGCGCATCGAAGCCGGGGCCGAGTCCGTTCGTCTGGACGTCACCCGCCTCGAGTTCATCGACTCGTCCGGCCTTCGGGTGCTGGTCGAGGCCCACCGGACACTCGGCAGCGAACCCGGGTCCCTGCGACTGGCCGGTGTGTCCCCGACGTTCCTCCGCCTGCTCGAGGTGACGGGGCTGGACCAGCGCTTCAGCATCGAGTCGACTTCGTGAGCGCCGACGACGACCACGCCGCCACCGACGAGATCCTCCTGGCCTTCCCGGCCTGGCGCACCAACCTCCGCATCGCGCGCCTCACCGTGTCCAGCGTGGCGGCCGACGCCGGCTTCGGGCTCGAGGACATCGAGGACCTGCGGGTCGCAGTGACCGAGCTGTGCGGGGTGCTGCTCGGCGCGGCGGAGGCAGACCACGACGAGGTCGGTCGCATCGAGCTCCGCCTGCGGGTCGACGCCGGCGACGTCGAGCTCGACGGCCGCCGGGACCGGGCGACCGGCCCGGCTCCGCAACTGGACCCGATCGCCCGGGAGCTCCTGGCTGTCATCACCGATCACCACACGCTCGAGGCAGTGGACGGCCACTGGAGCTTCTCTCTCCGCAAGGGCCCGACCCCGGGCTCGGGAGAGGGAGCCACAGGACCGGAGTGACGCCGGCGAGCGACGATCGCGCCACCCGCGACCAGCTCGTCGAGGAGCATCTGCGGCTGGCGTCCCACTTCGCCCGGCGGTACTCCGGCCGGGGCCTGAGCCGAGACGACCTGGAGCAGACCGCGCGGCTGGCCCTCGTCCGGGCGGCCGAGCGCTTCGACCCCGATCGGGGCTTCGCGTTCGCCACCTTCGCCAGCCGTTCCATCGACGGCGAGCTCAAGCGGCAATTCCGCGACCACTCGTGGTCGGTACGGCCACCCCGGGCGCTCCAAGAGCTCCACCTCGACCTCCGGCGCGCCGACGAGGAGCTCACCCAGGAGCTCGGGCGGAAGCCGCGTCTGGCCGAGCTGGCCGAGCACCTCGACGTCGACCAGGAAGAGGTCCTCGAGGCCATGGAGGCCGGGGTCGCCCACCACGCCGCCAGCCTCGACGCACCGTTGGACGAGAGCACACGGACCGCGTCGGACCAGCTCGGCGACGGGGACCCGGGCTACGAGCGCACCGAGGGGCGACTGCTCGTGGAGGACCTGCTGGCCAGCCTGCCCGAGCGGGAGCAGGAGATCCTGCGCCTCCGGTTCTACGAGAACCTCAGCCAGGAGGAGATCGCCGAACGGATCGGCGTCAGCCAGTCCTACCTGTCCCGCCTGCTCCGGCGGACCCTGCTCGACCTCCGGGCGCGGGGCACGGGACCCGGCCCCGAGCGCTAGGACCGCCTCGCGGCGACCTCAGCGGTTGAACGACAGGGTCCGGGCCTCGCGCTCGGCCTCGAACCGGTCGTACAGGGTCACCAGCAGGCTGATGATCAGGGTGAAGAAGACCAGGGCGCCGGCGTTCAGGTCCTCCTCGGGGCCGCGGCCCAGGATCCCGAACACCGAGAGGAGGCCGGCGTTGACGGCGAGCATGCTGAGGAACTGCATCCCCGTCGTGCGCCAGCGGATGCCCCGGCCCGACAGCCAGTGGCTGACCGCGGCGTTGGCCACGACCAGGAGGCCGACGCCGAACGCGGTCTGCAGCGGGCCCCGGTCGATGTCGGGCAGGACCGACGCGAAGATCACGCAGATGAGGCCGATGAGGGCCACCTTCTCCCCCGTCGGCAGGGACAGGATCCCGTCCCGCACGCCGGGCGTGCCCGGCGGCACCGGTTGGAGGTGATCGGCGACCCGGACGGTCGTCCGCCAGTCCGGCAGCGGCACCTTCGCCCGCTGGCTCCGCCACACGAGCACGGCGGCGGCGGCCACGACGACCAGGAGGCCGACGAACCAGAGGTTCTCGGCGATGGCCTCGCCCCACGGGGTGTCGGCGGGCACGCCGAACACGTCCTGCTTCATGACGTCGGTGAAGTCGAGCTGGGCCACATGGATCCACCACTCCTGGGGCAGCTTGATGAAGATCCAGATGAAGGCGGCCAGCCCGATGATCCCGCGGCGCGACAGGCGGCTCGGGTCCCACTTCAACCGGATCGCCTCGTAGGCGATGAAGAAGTACTCGAAGGTGTTCGGGAACACCATCAGGAGCCACCGGTAGCCGAGCAGCTCGAAGGCGACCACGCCGACGAGGCGGTAGTACCAGAGGAAGGCGGCGACGTGCTGGGCCCGGTCGTCGGTCCAGGTCCGGATCGTGGCCAGGTAGGCCACCGACAGGTACCAGATGTCCAAGGCCTTGTCGTAGCCCTGGTAGTTGTCCAGCGAGAGGTCGGTGTGCTGCTGGAGGATCGACTGGTCGGCGGCGTCGATGACCAGGAGCGACAGGATCGTCGGGAGCGGGAAGATCGGGATCAGCAGGGGCAGGAGCAACCGGACCGCGACGATCAGGAAGACGATCAGCTCATCGTTCATGCCTCTTCGCCTGACGGCTCATCGCCTTGCAGGCCTCTTCGGCCTGCCGATCGGCTCCGCCGCTCATCGCTCACACAGGCTCCAGGTGGAGGTCGATGGCGCCGTCCTCGGGCCAGGGTTGGTGTCCGAGCAGGTCCGCCACCGCGACCCGGCCCTCGGCCAGCATGCCATCCGCGGCGTCCACCACCCGCCAGTGCATCCACGGCTCCCCGGCGGGCTGGGACTCCAGGGCCAGCACCCGCAGGTCACCCGGCGCGAAACCGCACTCGGCCTGGACCGCGGCGAGGAGCTGCTCGTGGTGGAGATGGCCGTCACCGAAGTTCCAGCCCAGGACCACCCCCGCGGTCGCCTCCCCCTCGTTGACGGCGTAGTCCTCGAGGTCCTCCACCACCATCGGGAGCAGCGCGTTGAGGGCCCGGCCGTGGAGGTGCATGGAGCGGAAGGCCCGCAGCTTGCCGTTCACGGCCCGGATCGTGTCCTCGTCGTAGAGGACCTCGAGCTGGCGGTTGATCGTGGCAGCGGTCTTGGTCAGCCGCTCGTCGAGCCGCGCCGAGCAGTCGCCGCCGTCGGCGTCCTTGCGGAAGAGCCACAGGCTGGCGGCCCAGTTCCCCGCGTAGTACCGCATGCCGGGGAGGAACGAGACCTTGTCCGGCCGCAGGTTGCCCAGGACAGGGCCGACCAGAAGACCGATCACCAGCAGGACGGCGAGCAGAGGCTCGTCGAGCACGTCGAGGGGGCTGAGGTCTGCGTGGTGACCGAACAGGACGAACATCGAGTACACGAACAGAACGTTCCACTCGATGGGCACGCCCATCGGGAAGCAGGACGTGATGAAGAGGTGGAACGACAACATCACGGCTAGGGCGATGGTGGTGGGCGTGCCGCCCGCGGAGACGGCCAGTACGAACGGGAAGACGAACTCGATCACCGTGCCCCCGTGGGCCAACACCGCGGCCAGGCCCGACGGACGGAGGTCAACGGGGTACCGGCGGTACATGGCCCGCTTCAGGGCGGGCACCGGCAGCACCGGGCTGTTGCTGACCATGATCGTGACCACGTTGGGGAAGTGGTGATTCAGCTTCGAGGTGGCCGCCCCCCACCAGATGGCCAACTGCACGACCATCGCTCCGGCGAGCAGGACGGTCATGTCGCCGGCGGCCAGGACGAAGACGATCAGCATCGTCCAGTAGTGCTCGGCGCGAGCGGCCAGGAACACCGTCTTGTCCCGCAGTCCGAGGACGGCGAGCACCCCGACGATGGGCCAGAGGTCGTCGGACCCGAGCGGCGAGTCCGACGAGAGCAGCGCTCGGAGGCACAGGGCCACCAGCGCGGCATAGAGGAGGACGTCGAGCACCGTGCGTCGGTGGCCAGCCGTCAGGGGCACCCGATCGGGCCACGGCGCGAGGCGGATGGTGCCCGGACGCAGGAAGTGGGTGAAGGCGACCACCGGCGGGACGTAGCGCCCCGTGAGCGGGCCGCTGCCGCAGCCCAGGCCGAGGACCTCGAACAGCATCGTCCAGAGGATCGCCTTCTCGAAGGCGACCGGCGTGGCCCACCAGTCCCCGATGTCGCTCAGGCCCGCTACATCAGGGGCCCGGCTGACGAAGAGCACCCACAAGGCGATGTAGACCGCGATCTTGAAGAGGTAGAAGGCGTAGGCGATCGCCGGCGCCCCGAAGCCCTGCACGGCCCACGACTCGCACATGAGCCGGACCCGCTCGCCCTCCGGCCGCGCCGCCCAGTCGTCCAGGTCCAGGTCTGGCAGCCCGGGCTTGATCAGCCCCATGGACCACCGGCCGTGATGACCGAGTACGCGTCGGTGACGCTCACAGGAGCCGGGCGCCTTCGCGGGCCGCGTCGACCCACCAGGCGAGCTCGGCCGCTTCGTCGGGACCGTCGCCGAGTGCCTTCTCCCAGCCGAACTGGACGAGGGCCCCGAGGAGGCAGAGGCCCAGCTGTCGCTCCCACCAGTCGTCGGTGGGCACGCCGTGACCTTCGAGGGACGACCGGAAGGCCTCGATGGTCGAGGCCTTGGTGTGCCCGATCGGGAGCCGGGCCCGGTTGAGGGACAGGTACCAGGCCAGCTCGTGGCAGATCGGGCCCTCGCCCGGGAAGGTCCAGTCGATCAACACCGTGCGCCCGTCGGCGGATCGCCCCAGGTTGCCGAACTTGATGTCGCCGTGCAGGAGGCACTGCGGCGTGGTCCGCACCGCGTCGGCGAGGGGTCTTGTGTCCCGCCGGAGCTCCGCCACCACGGCGGCCACGTCCGCCGGGGCCCTTTGCTCGAACCGGGCCCAGCCGTCGAACGCGATGCGGGGCACGGCCTCGGGGAACCCGAGATCGGCCTCCCCCGCCAGCTGCACCTCGCCGAACCACGCCCAGCGCAGGTGGGGGGCCAGGAGGCCGTGATCGTCCTCCCAGCCCCACGTGCGCGCCGCCAGGCCCGTGGACGAGGCGAGGAACCCCAGATGCCAGTCCTCGGGCACGGGGTCGTCGCCGGCCGGGACCAGCTCCTGGCTCACGTCCCGCATGAGCAGCGCCGCACCCCAGCCGTTGCGACCCCACGGCGCCACGCCGAGGTGGGCGTGGTCGATCAGGTCGGGGGCGAGGTCCATGAGCCCGGCGGCCCACACCCGCCGCGGTCGACAGCCGAGGTCCCCCGACACCCGCATGGTGAAGTCCAGATCGGGGTGGACGTACTTGACGACGCAGGCCTCCCCGTCGATCCGAACCCGCTCGAGGCCGGCTGCGGAGCGCACGTCACCGGAGTCGACGACACCGAGGCGCTCGGCGCCCTCCAGGAGCTCGTCGACCGAGGCCGCCACCGGCCGCGGACGGAGCGCGTCGGGCACGGTGGTCACGCCCACCAGCATCCCCCAAAGTACGACGGCGGCGGCGGAACGTGGCGCCGCCGGTCGCCTACGGCTCGGGCCTACGGCACGCCGGTCACGTCCTCGCCGTTCACGGCGGTGTCGGTCCCGGCGCCCCCGATGATGGTGTCGATCCCCGTGCCACCGTCGAAGTAGTCGTTGCCCGATGAACCGGTGAGCACGTCGGGCCCACCGCCGCCGAAGAGCCGGAGGACGAGCTTCAAGACCGGCAGCAGGCTGCCGTCGAGATCGTCGGCTCCGTTGAAGCCGAGCACGTCGAGACGATCGTTGGCCAGCTCGCTGTCCCGGACCACGACTCGGGCCCGGAGGCCCGTCACGCGCACGCCGGCACCGTCCGCACCGAGGGTCACCGCGTCGGCGGTGGCGGTACCCGACACCTCGACCACGTCGACCGCTCCGTCACCGCCGCCGCCACTGGCCGCGAGCAGGACGTTGACCACCGAGGGCGTTGGTGCGGAAGGCGACGCGGTCGGCCCCGGGGCCGCCGTTCACCTCGTCGTTGCCCTCACCGGGGTCCCACGTGAACCGATCCGGCCCGTCGCCACCCACCAGGTCATCGATGCCCTGGTTCCCGTCGAGGACATCGGGACCCGGACCGCCGAGGAGACGGTCCGCTCCGATCCCCGACACCAGAGCGTCCGCGCCCCCGCCGCCCCGAAGGTCGCCGGCTGGCAGGGCGCCGCTGGACTGGTCGAAGGTCACGTCGTCGTCGCCCGCGAGTCCGAGCACGTGGACCTCGGAGGTGTTGGCGACTGTTGCCGGTCCACCCGCCACCGTCACCGCGCCGTCGTTGACGCGAAGCGTCCCGCCCGCGTCGCGGCCGACGATGATCGTGTCGTCCAAGGCGGTCCCCTGGACCGTCAGCACACTGCTGGCGAAGGACGCCGTGATCCCGCCCCCTCGGTGGGGGCGGGCTGCGCCCCGGCCGATCCGGCGAGCACGACGGCGGCGGCCAACCCGGTTGCCGCCAGCGCTGAGGACACCAGGAGGCGCCTCACAGGAACTCGGCGGTCGAGCCTCCGACCGGCGTCGCGTCCATGCCGAGCTTCCGGTGGTCCCAGGAGCGCACGCGGTCCACGTCGACCCGTACGGCGACCCGCTTGTTGAGCATGAACTCCACGAAGGGCTTGACCTCCTCGGAGTACGGGCCGTTGTAGCGCTCCCACACGCTGACCCCGACCGCCCAGAGGGCGTCGGGGTCGTCCACGACGGTCGCCCGGCCTTCGAGGCTCACCCCCCGCAGGGTGTCATAGGTGAGGCCGTCCTCGATGGAGACGGTGATGCGGTCGTTGCGCCGGAGGTTCTGGACCTTCTGGGACTTGGCCTTGGTCTCGAACCAGACCTGGCCGTCGACCACGGCGTACCACATGGCCACGAGGTGGGGCTGGCCGTCGGGACCGACGGTCGCCATGGTGCAGGTGCGGCTCCGCTCGATGTAGGCGGTGACCTCGTCGTCGGTCATCGTGATCTTGCTGCGCTCGTTGGTGCCCATCGGCGTTCCTCTCGTGGCGTCCCGACGTGGGATGGTGACCCACCGTGACCCCGGACCGTAATCCCCATGCCGGCCTCCCGATCACCGACGACGACGCCACCATCGCCGCCGCTCTTGAGGACGTGAGCGTCCCGACCCTGATGCTCTCGATGATCCACATGACCGGCGACCCGTCGATCATCCGCGGGCCGCTGAAGCCCCAGGGCCTCTTCCTCAACGAGGTGCAGGGCTACATGAGTGAGGAGGACAAGGCCGAGGTCCGGCGCCTCGCCCTCGACGTGATCCGGGCCTACCGGGATGCAGGCTCGGCGCCCGCCGACCCGCCGAGACCCGAGCTGATCCGGGAGATGATGAGCTTCCTGGTCTGCGAGGACGTGCCCGAGGAGTACGTCCCCATGCTCCTCGAGGAGATGGAGCTGGACGGCGTCGACGCCCGCGAGGTCGACCTCTCGGTCGGGGCCGACGAGCGAGCGGCGTTCCCCGTCGTTGTCGTCGGCTGCGGGCAGTCGGGCCTGCTGGCCGGGATCCGCCTCGAGGAGGCGGGCATCCCGTACACGATCATCGAGAAGAACGCCGGGGTGGGCGGCACCTGGTACGAGAACACCTATCCCGGGTGCCGGGTCGACGTGGGCAACCACTTCTACTGCTACTCCTTCGAGCCCTCGGACCACTGGAGCCAGTACTTCGCCGAGCAGCCCGAGCTGGCCCGCTACTTCGACGACGTGATGCGCCGCCACGGCGTCGACCGCCACGTCCGCTGGGAGACCGAGGTGACCTCGGCGGTCTGGGACGACGGCGCCGGGTCCTGGACGGTGCGGGTGCGGGCCGCCGACGGGGCCGACGACACGCTGACCGCCCGGGCCGTCATCTCGGCGGTGGGCCAGCTCAACCGGCCCAACCTCCCCGACATCCCCGGACGGGACGACTTCGCGGGTCCCTCCTTCCACTCGGCGCAGTGGGACCACTCGGTCGACCTCACCGGGAAGCGGGTGGCGTTGGTGGGCGCCGGGGCCAGTGGGTTCCAGATCGCGCCGGCCATCGCCGAGCCGGTCGAGCACCTCACCGTGTTCCAGCGCACGGCCCAGTGGATGTTCCCGAACCCGAACTACCACGAGGTCGTCGGCCCGGGCGTCCAGTGGGCCCTGCGGCACCTCCCCTTCTACGGGCGCTGGTACCGCTTCCTGTTGTTCTGGCCGGCGTGCGACGGCGGCCTGGCGGCGGCCCGGGTCGACCCCGCCTACGACAGCAGTGACGGCCGGGCGGTGAGCGAGACCAACGAGTTCACCCGCCAGATGTTCACCGACTGGATCACCAGCCAGATCGGCGAGGACCACCCCGACCTGCTGGCCAAGGTGGTCCCCGACTACCCCGCGACCGGCAAGCGCACCCTGCAGGACAACGGGAGCTGGCTGCAGACCCTGACCCGGCCCGACGTGGACCTGGTGCGGACCGGCATCGACCGCATCGAGGTCGACGCCGTGGTCACCGAGGACGGCGTCCGCCACGAGGTCGACGTCATCGTGTTCGCCACGGGCTTCCAGGCCAACCGTTTCCTCTTCCCGATCGAGGTGATCGGCCGGGACGGCGAGATCCTGGCCGAGCGGTGGGGCGACCGGCCGTCGGCCTACCTCGGCATCACCGTGCCCGGCTTCCCGAACTTGTTCTGCATGTACGGGCCGGGCACCAACCTGGCCCACGGCGGTTCTCTCATCTTCCACAGCGAGTGCCAGATGCGGTACATCACCGGCTGCCTGGACCTGCTGCTGTCCTCCGGGGCGACGGCGATGGAACCGAGGCCCGAGGTCCACGCCGACTACTACGCGCGCACCCAGCAGGAGCTGAAGGGGCTGGTCTGGTCCCACCCCTCGATCCGCCACTCGTGGTTCAAGAACCCCGACGGCGACATCCACGTCCTCAGCCCGTGGCGCCTCGTCGACTACTGGACCTGGACCAAGCGCCCCGACCCCGCCGACTTCGCGCTGACGGCGCCGCCAGCGCGGCCGGTCCTCGACTAATACCGTTCACGGGGGGGGTCGGGGGGTGTAAAGGCCGCCGGCTCCCGCTCGTCAGGGCGTTGGTACAGCACACAGAACCTCTGGAAGGAACGTCCAATGTCAACCCTCCTGCGCCGGGTCCTGCCCGCCGCCCTCCTCGTGATCGCGGTCATGGGTGCTCTGCCCTCGACGGCCTCGGCCGCGCCCCTGGAGGGGGCCAAGGGCCTGGCCGCCCGGTCCCAGCTCACCTGCGTGGCCCTCACCAACGGCCAAGCCCGTTGTTGGGGCGAAGGCGACCGGGGCCAGCTCGGCCACGGCGCGGTCGTGGACCACTCGGCCAACCCCGTGACGGTGATCAACAGCACGACCGGCTCGGCCCTGACGGGCGTGGCGCAGGTCAGCGTCGGCCGGGTCCACGCCTGCGCCCGACTGAACAACGGGCGTGTCCGCTGCTGGGGGGCCAACACCCTCGGCCAGCTCGGCGACGCCACGAACGCCCAGCGGACCCGAGCGGTCCTGGTGCGCAACGCCGTCAACAGCGGGCCGATGGAGAACGTCGCCCAGATCAGCGTCGGGGCCAACCACACCTGTGCCCGCCTGAACAACGGCCAGGTCCGCTGCTGGGGCATGAACTCCTTCGGCCAGCTCGGGACCGGGAACACGACGGGCAGCGCCCTGCCGAAGACCGTCCGGTCCGTCAGCGGCGACGCGGCGCTGACCTCGGCCGCCCAGATCACCACCGGTGAGCGCCACAGCTGCGCCCGTCGCACCAACGGCCAGGTCCGCTGCTGGGGGGAGAACGGCGACGCCCAGCTGGGCGACGGCACCACCACCGACAGCTCCCTGCCCCGCACCGTCATCGACGTCGACGGCGTCGGGGCCCTGACCGGCGTGGCCCAGATCGCGGGCACCAACGACCACATGTGCGCCCGCCTGACCAATGGCCAGGCCCGCTGCTGGGGCACTGACGACCACGGCGAACGCGGCGACGGCTCCGGGGTGGGCGACCCCGCCGAGGCCCTCCGTCCGTCGGTCGTCGACGGTGGCCCTCCGGTGGACGGCATCGCCCCGGCTCTCACGGGGGTCGCCCAGGTGAGCGCCGGCGGTGGACATTCGTGCTTCCGCATGACCAACCAGCAACTGCTCTGCACCGGCTCCAACGCCAACGGCCAGCTCGGCGACCTGACCGCCGGCTCGCAGTCGGACATCCCGATGGTCGTGAGCAATCAGACCGGCGCCGGCCCTCTGATGGGAGTGGCCCAGGTCGCCACCGGCGGGAGCCACACCTGCACCCGCATGTCCGACAGCGGCGTCCTCTGCTGGGGCAGCAACCTCAACGGCCAGCTCGGCAATGGCGGCGGCCCCAGCGAGGACCTCCCCGTCGCCGTCCAGACCGCCTGACCACCCGTTCTGGGCCCTCTCCTCTGTTGTCCACGACAGAGGGGAGGGCCCAGAACCGGTCAGTGGTGGGGGTCGGCGTCCTCCTCGGGCGGCGGGGGCGGCGACGAGGTCAGTCGGACTGGACGAGGCCGTCGAGGCGCTCGACGGCGTCGATGAACTCCTCGACCATCTCCAGGACGACCCGACGGGTGGGCATGACCGTGTTCATGGCGCCGACGACCTGACCCACGAAGTAGGTGACCAGCTTCTGGCCACCACTGCCTTCGGTGTCGGCGACCCGGGCCATGCGCTGGAGGGCGGGCCCGACCAGGATCGGCTGCATGGGCATGGGCAGGGGTCCGGGGCCCTCGGGGTTCTCCCACTCGTCGGTCCAGGCGGTGCGCAGCATCCGAGCGGGCTTGCCGGTCATCGACCGGGAGCGCACGGTGTCGGCCGAGCCCGCGGCCAGGAACTTGCTCTTCACCGACGGCGGGGTCTCGGCCTCCTCGGTCGTCAGCCAGACCGAGCCGCACCACACGCCGTCGGCGCCGAGGGCCAGGCCGGCGGCGAGCTGGCGGCCCCGGGCGATCCCGCCGGCGGCCAGGACGGGCAGGGGGGCGACGGCGTCGACCACCTCGGGGACGAGGACCATGGTGGCCACGAGGCCCGTGTGGCCACCGGCCTCGGTGCCCTGGGCCACGATCATGTCGGCGCCGGCCTCGCCGTGGCGGCGGGCGTGCTCGAGGTTCCCGGCCAAGGCGGCCACCGGGATGTCGTGGCTGTGGGCCCGCTCGAGGAAGTGCGACGGCGGGGGGCCGAGGGCCGAGGCCACCAGGGACGGACGGTGGTCGAAGAGGACGTCGAGCAGCGGGGCCATGCTCTTGGGGTCGATGCGCATCCCGCCGATGCCCCGGCGGACCTCCAGGCCCTCGGGCATGGGGGGCACGTCGTAGCGCTCGAGGATGTCGTCGACGTAGGCCTTGTGCTCCTCGGGGAGGAGGTCGCTCAGCTGGCTGGGGGTGAGGCCCCCCTCGTCGGCCCCGGTGTACTTCTCGGGCACGAGCAGGTCGACGCCGTAGGGCTTGCCCTTGACCTCGTCCTCGATCCAGTCGAGGTCGATCGCCAGCTGCTCGGGGCTGTGGGCCACGGCTCCCAGGACCCCCATGCCCCCGGCGTTGGTGACGGCGGCGACGACGTCCCGGCAGTGGCTGAAGGCGAAGATCGGCAGATCGATGCCGACGAGCTCGGTGGCCTTGGTGCGCATCCCCCGAGTCTCGCGGAAGTCAGGCCAGGAGCTTGCGGCGGAAGAGGTCCAGGACCTGGTCGAGCGCATCGTGGGTGGCCGAGCCCGGCTCGTCGACGAAGTGCTCGGTCAGCACCGAGTGGGGCTTGATGAGGGCGTCGGGGTTGGCGTCCGCGTCCTCCAACTCGACGCAGGTGAAGGCGTCGCCCAGCTCGTCGCGCAGGAACTGGAACCTCGCGGCGGGCACGAACCGGTCGCTCTTGAAGCGCAGGCCCAGGACCTGGAGGTCCTCGTTGGCACAGCGCCCCTTCACCACCTCGAGGTCCTCCGGGGAGATGTCGATCCCGCGGGCGCCCTTCTTGCCGATGGGCAGCGACGGCTGGGAGAGCACCGGGGCCAACAGGGCCGGCTCCGTGGACATGGCCAGCGCGTAGCCCCCGGTGAAGCACATGCCCACCGCCCCCACGCCGGGCCCACCGCAACGCTCGTGCTCGGCGCTGGCCAGCGCCCGCAGCCAGCCGACCACCGGCGAGGTCTTCCCCGTGGCGAAGACGACGAACTCCTTGCTCACACAGGCCGGGACCATCGAGGTGAGGACGGCCTTCACGGCGGCGCCCTTCGCCGAGGTGTCGCGTCCGGGCACGCCGAACAGGTGGGGCAGGGTCACGCTGAAGCCCGCGGCGACGACCCGGCCGGCGAACGCCAGGACCTTCGGGGTGATCCCCGGCATCTCAGCGATGACGAGGACCGCCGGCCCGGCGCCCTTGCGGAACACATCGCGGGTGGTGCCGTCATGGGTGAAGGTGCCCCGCTCGAAGCCGGGCAGGTCCAGGTCAGCCATCGGGGCAACGTAGGCGACGGGTGGGCCCGACGGGGCCTGGTCTGTCAGGGTGGCGGCATGTGGCCACGAGTAGGTGATCTCCGGGGATTCGAGCTGGGCGCTCCCGGCGAGATGCAGGAGCGGTTGAACTCCCTCGTCCTGGCCGGCGAGAAGCGGGCGACCGCCGGGCTCTGGAACGAGGACTACGTCGGCGAGGGCGAGGCGCTGGACGAGGTCGGCGAGCGCCAGGCATTGGTCGACGCTGCGGGCAAGGCCCTGGCCATCCTCGAGGTCACCCGCGTGGAGCAGGTGCGCTTCGCCGACGTGACCTGGGAGTTCGCCGACGCCGAGGGGGAGGGCTTCACCTCGATCGACGACTGGCGGGACGGCCACCGGGGCTTCTGGACAGAGGCCGGTGTCGCCGTGGACGACGACACCCCGGTGGTCTGCGTGTGGTTCGAGGTCGTCGAGGACCTGAGCGCAGCGCGGGGCTGAGCGCTCAGGAGTCGAGGATCAGCTTCACCGCCACGATCACGCCGAGGACGACCACCATCATCCGCAGGACGTTCGGTGGGACCCGACGCCCGATGCCGGCGCCGAGCGATCCGCCGACGGTCGCGCCCAGCGCCACGAGGACGACGGCCTCCCAAGCGACATCGGCGAAGAGGATGAACACCACGGCGGCCACGGCGTTGACCGTGCCCGCCAGCACGTTCTTCAGGGCATTCGACCGCTTCATCTCGTCGGGGACGAACACGGCGAGCACGGCCAGGAGGATCACCCCCTGCGCGGCACCGAAGTAGCCGCCGTAGATCCCCGCCAGGTAGGCGAGCGCCAACGCCGCGGGACCGACGTCCCGGGCACCCTCCGGGCGACGGGCGGCCACCCACACCGAGAGCCGGGGCTGGGCCAGCATGAGGCCGCAGGCCATCAGCACGAGCACGGGCACCACCGCGTCGAAGACGTCGGACGGGAGGGTCAGGAGCAGGGTCGCCCCGGTGAGGCCGCCGAGGCCCGAAGCGACCGCCATCGTGCGGGCCCGCGGCCCCTGGCCCTCGAGCTCCCGCCGGAAGCCGTAGACGCCCGCGACCGAGCCGGGCACCAGGCCGATGTTGTTGGACACGTTCGCCACGACCGGCGAGTAGCCCACCGCCAGCAGCGTCGGGAAGGTGATGAGGCTGCCGGAGCCGATCACCGCGTTGACGCCGCCCGCGCCCATGCCGGCGAGCACCACCAGCACCGCCTCCCACGCCGACAAGCTCACGGCTGAAGGATGACAGCTGGCTCCGCGGGCGACGGCTCCCGACGGAATCCGGTTGACGCCGGGGCGCCGGGCGACGAGCGTGCGCCCGTGGGCAACGCCTTCCTGGACAGCACGGCGGTCGACGCCGTGGGCGACGGCGCCTATCGCGGTCACATCGACGAGATCTGGAACCTGGTGCCCCTCCCCCAGGGCGGGTTGGTCTCCGCCATCGCGCTGCGGGCGATGGCCGCCGAGCTGGACGACCCGACCCAGCGCCTCCGGACGCTCCACACGTCCTTCGCCGCCCAGGTCGCCGACGGCCCGGTCGACATCGACGTCGAGCTGCTGCGCCGGGGCCGGTCGATGTCGCACCTGCGGGCCGAGGTCCGCAATCCGGGGGCGGCGCGCGGCCACCTGACGACCGGCATCTTCGGCGCCCCGCGCGACGGCTTCACCTTCACCGACCTGGAGCCGCCGGTCGACCCGCCCCACCCCGACGACTGCCCGTCGTTCCGGGACCCTCCCCCGCCCGAGCTGGAGGACGAGGACTTCGGGCCCATGCCCTTCTGGGACCAGATCCTCGAGGGCCGACCGTTCCTGGGCCACCCACCGTGGGAGGAGTACGAGCCGGAGCGGGCCGAGCGGGGCTGCTGGTACCGCTTCGACGAGCCGCCGATGCTCGACGACGGCCGCCTCGATCCCCTGGCCCTGATCGTGGCCGCCGACGTCATGCCGGGTGCCGTGGGCGAGAAGCTCGGCCCCCAGGACCGCATGTGGTTCGCCCCCAGCGTGGACCTCACGGTCCACCTCTTCGAGGACGCCCGCTCCGGCACCCTGCTCGGCCACAACCGGGCCCGGCACGCGGGCGACGGCTACGCCTCGGCCGACATGGCCCTGTGGGACTACGGCCCGGACCAGCGCGACGAGCCCCGCCTCGTGGCCTACGCCACCCAGGTCTTCTTCTTCACCTTCCGCGACTGACCCGGGGGCTGGGAGACTCGGGGGATGGGCGAGACCGCGAACATGGAGCGTCTGCAGGGGATCTGCCTGGAGTTGCCCGAGGCGGTGCGGGTCGACATCGAGGCGTGGGAGGGCGAGCCGACCTTCCGGGTGCGCAAGAAGAACTTCGTGTTCTCCGACACCGAGGCGACCGGACTGTCGGTGAAGCTCCCCGTCGAGGAGGCCGAAGCGGTCGTGGCCACCGACGAGCGGGCGGAGCCGACCGGGTACGGCCTGGGCCGCCACGGTTGGGTCTCGGTGACCATCGGCGACGACGCCGACGAGGACCGCTGGGAGCAGATCCGGGAGTGGGTGCGGATCTCCTACACGCTCGTGGCCCCCAAGACCCTGGCCAAGGTCGTGTTGGCCGAGGACGGGCTCGCCCACTGAAGGAGACTCCGAGGGTGCACACCTACGACGTGACGGTGACCTGGACCGGCGACGACGGCGAGGGCACCGCCACCTACCGCAGCTACCGCCGGGACAACGTGGTCACCGCCGGGGGCCCACCGGACCTGGCCGGCTCCGCCGACCCCACCTTCCGGGGCGACGTCACCCGCTGGAACCCCGAACAGCTCCTGGTCGCCGCCCTGTCCCAGTGCCACCTGCTGACCTACCTGCACCTGTGCGCCCTGAACGACGTCGTGGTCACCGGCTACGTCGACGAGGCCCACGGCGAGATGGCGCTGAACCCGGACCACAGCGGCCAGTTCGAATCGGTCACCCTGCGACCGCAGGTCACCGTGACCGAGGAGGCCATGGTCGAACGGGCCACCGCCCTGCACCACGGCGTGCCCGCCCTCTGCTTCATCGCCCGTTCGGTGAACTTCCCCGTCCACCACGAGCCCGTGGTCGTCGCCGCGGGCTGAGCGCGTCAGACCGGCGGGCGCTTCTCGACCGGCCGGTAGAGGACCTCGCCGTTGCGGATGACCGAGACCGGTCCGTCCTCACTGACCACGATGAGGGTGGCCGAGGGGTCGTCGAAGCTGTAGCGGCGGGCCGACGTGTGGCGCATGCCCCCGAAGCCCGCGACGTCGGCTTCGGCCTCCGCGCTGGGCACCAGGCGGACCCCCAGGTGGTGCAACGTGCCGGTGCCGTCGAACACCGCGGCCCCGTCGACGAGGGCCAGCACGTGGCGCAGTGGTCCCAGGTCCTCGGGCCGGCCGATCTCGTAGGGAGGCGGTGTGGGCAGGCGGAGCTCGTAGCCCGCGGGACAGTCGCCGTCCGGCCGGTACACCAGCAGGGCGCCGACGCCGGTGGCGCCGAGGTCGTAGACGGCGAAGGCCAGGAGACGGGCCAGGGTCTTCTCGTCGCCCTCGAACCCGTCGCCGATCAGGCTGCGGGCCCAGGCCTTCACGGGGGGCTCGTGGTGCCAGCCCACCCCGTCCCAGCGCAGCACCCCGAACTCACCGACCAGGCGCACCACCCCCGACGGGTGGCGCTGCACCAGCGTGCCCTTGGTCGCCTCGGCCAGGACGACCAGGTCGCGCTCGGAGCCCGTGGGCCGGTCGAAGACGATGACCTCCACCCGGCCGTCGGCGTGGCGGACCATCCAGCTGGAAAGGCCGTCGGCGTAACGGCGGGCGTCGGCCTCGTGGAACTCGTCGACCCAGCGGCGGGACACCGTGAGCGCGGTCTGCTCCCGCCACGCCTGGGGATCGATCCGGGGCTCGAAGATGGCGCCGAAGAGCGGGATGCGCTTCTCGAAGGTCGGGGGCCGGAGGGCGTGGTCCAGCTCGACCAGCAGGGCGTCGGGCCACTCGCGACCCTCGCCGAGGAGGCCCTCGTCGTTCAGCTCCTCGGTCAGGCGACGAAGCCGCCCCGCGCTCGGTCCCGACGGTTCACCCACGCGGCGCACGGTACCGCCCCCGTTCTGGCACCGGATCTTGGTGCGCTGACCCCGAAATCCGGTGCCAGAATCCGGGGATGGCGGGGAAGGTGACACCGGCGGTGACGGTGCTGGCGACGGCCGGCGTCGAGCACACGCTGCACGACTACGACGCCTCGGGCGGAGCCGACGTCGGCTTCGGCCTGGACGCCGCCCAACAGCTGGGCCTGGACACGGCCCGGGTGTTCAAGACCCTGGTGCTGGAGCTGGACAAGGACCCGACCCGGCTCGGCGTGGTGGTGGCCCCCGCGACAGGCGAGGTCGACCTGCGGGCCGCCGCCGGGGCCCTGGGGGCCAAGCGGGCGACGTTGGCGGACGTGACGCGGGCCGAGCGCACCACCGGGTACGTTCACGGCGGCATCAGCCCCTTCGGCCAACGCAAGCGCCTGCCCACCGTGCTCGATGCCTCCGCCGAGGCCTTCGCCACGATCTACGTGAGCGGGGGCCGCCGAGGCCTCGAGATCGAGGTGGCCCCCGGCGACCTGGTCACGGTGCTCGATGCCGCCGTGGCCGAGGTCGCCCGCCCCTGAGGCGGGGCTAGAGGACGGTCGCCGGGACCTGACCCATGCGGCCGGCGTTGAAGTCCTCGACCGCCTGCCGCAGCTCGTCCCGGGTGTTCATCAGGAAGGGGCCGTAGTGGGCGATCGGCTCCCGGATGGGCAGGCCACCGAGGAGGAGGACCTCGAGGTCCGGTGAGTGCTCGGGCTGCTCGTCGGCGGCACCGACCACGACGCTGTCGCCCGGGCCGAACACGACCAGTTGGTGCTCGTCGACCGGTCGGCGCTCCTCCCCCGCGTACCCCCGCCCGGTGAGCACGTAGGCCAGGGCGCTGAACTCCGGGCTCCAGGGCACGGCCACCTGGGCGCCGGGCCGGATGCTGGCGTGGGCGTAGGTGATCGGCGTGTGGGTGGCCCCGGGGCCGGCGTGGCCCCCGAGGTCGCCGGCGATGAGCCGGAGCAGGGCCCCGCCGTCGGCGGAGGACAGCAGGGTCAGGTCGTGGCTGGTGATGGCCTGGTACCGCGGCTCGGTGAACTTCAGCGCGGCCGGCAGGTTCACCCAGAGCTGGACGCCGTGGGAGCGGCCACCGTTGCGCTTGAAGACCTCGGTGGGGACCTCGTCGTGCAGGATCCCGGCGCCCGCCGTCATCCACTGGGTGTCACCCTCGCCGATGATCCCGCCGCCGCCGTTGGAGTCATGGTGCTCCACGACGCCGTCGAGGATGTACGTCACGGTCTCGAAGCCCCGATGGGGGTGCCACGGGGCCCCGACGGGCTCGTTGGGGGCGTAGTCGACCGGACCCAGCTGGTCGAGCAGGAAGAAGGGGTCGGCCACATGGGCGTCGACCCCGCCCGGGAAGGGGCGCCACACCTCGAAGCCCGCCCCCTCGATGGCGTGGTGAGCGGGGACGACCTGGGCCACGGGCCGGGCGACGGCCTCCGGATCGGCGGCCAGGCGGGGCAGGACCAAGGGGTTCTCGACGGTGACAGCGGGCATCGGATGCTCCTCGCACGGTTGCTCATGTAGTTGCGTGTGCAACTACCAACCGGGGCGGGCCCCCGTCTATGCCCGCCGCGGGGCCCGGGGGTCAGGCGGCGGCGAGGATGTCGACCACGAACACCAGGGTGTCGGTGCCCGAGATGCCGGCGTCGGGGTTGCCGTCGGGGCCGTAGCCCTGCTCCGGCGGGATGACCAGCAGGACCTGGCTGCCGACCGTCTGGCCGACGAGGCCCTCGTCCCAGCCCGCGATCACGCCGCCGACCCCGATGGGGAAGGACGCCGGCTCACCCCGGTCCCAGGACGAGTCGAACTGCTCGCCGCTGGCCCAGATGACCCCGGTGTAGTGGACGGTCAGGTCCTGGCCGGACTCGACCACGGGGCCGTCTCCCTCGATGAGGACCTGGGTGACCAGGTCGGTCGGCGGGTCGCCCTCCGGGACGGTGATGGTCGGCTTGCCGGTGTCGTCCAGCTCCACGGTGGGCAGGCCCTCCTCGGGCTCCACCGCCGTGCCCTCGGCCCGCTCCAGGGGCGGCTCGGGCGTGCTGGCCTCGAGCACGTCGACGGAGAAGAGGATCGTGTCGTCGGCCTCGATGCCGGCGTCGGGGATCCCCCCCTGCGCCTGGAACCCGTCCTGGGGGGCGACGGCGATGAGCACCCGGCTGCCGACGGGCACGCCGATCAGGCCCCGGACGAGGCCCGGGATGATCTGGGTCTCGTCCATGACGATCGACGGGGTCCCGCCCTCGCCGGTCGCCTCATAGGAGTTGTCGAACTCGACACCGTCCCGGCCGTTCACGGCCACGTTCTGGAAGGACACGTTCTGCCCGGCCTCGACCGGGTCGCCGTCGCCCTCCTCGAGGACCCGCCGGTAGGTGGTCTCGGTGCTGAAGGGATCATCGACCTCGATGACGGCCGACTCGTCGAACTCCCCGGTCACCGTGATGGCGTCGAGGGAGGGATCGTCCTCCGCGGCCTCACCGACCACGGCGGTGGTGTCGACGCCCGCCTCGGCGGAGTCGTCGGCATCGGCCTCGACGGGCTCGCCGCCGTCATCCCCGCAGGCCGCCAGGAGCAGCAGCAGGGGCAGCAGGACACAGGCGATCAGGGGGAAACGGCGCACGGGAGCTCTTTCGCTGGGGGAATCCGCCGTTCAGGATGCCAGCCCAAGACCCGTCTCGGCGTTCAGGGACAGATACGCCACCACCCGGGACGTGGCAGCATGCGCTCGTGCTCTGGGCCCTCTCGCACCGCCGCCGGGTCACCGCCGCCGCCGCCGAGCCCGCGCCCGCCTGATCCGTGGTGCTCCATCTCGTCACCGGTGACATCACCGAGCTCGAGGTCGACGCGATCGTGAACGCGGCCAACGAGTCCCTCCTGGGCGGCGGTGGGGTGGACGGCGCCATTCACGACGCCGCTGGCCCGGAGCTGCTCGAGCACTGCCGCACCCTGGGGGGCTGCCCGACCGGTGGGGCGAAGATCACGCCCGGCTTCGCCCTCCCGGCCCGCTGGATCATCCACACGGTCGGGCCGGTCTGGCGGGGCGGCGACTACGGCGAGGCCGATCTCCTGGCCTCCTGCTACCTCGAGTCCCTGGCCCGGGCCGACGAGGTCGAGGCCAGGACCGTGGCCTTTCCCGCCATCTCCACCGGCGTCTACGGCTACCCCATCGCCGCCGCCACCGAGATCGCGGTGTCCACGGTGCGGTCGGCCCCGAGCGCGGTCGAACAGGTCACCTTCGTCGCCTTCAATGACGACATCCACCGGGCCTACGAGGACCTCCTCCTCTCATGACCCCGGGCGAGGACGACCTTTCGGGTTCGTCCTCCGGCCGAGCCCCGTGGTCGCGCCACGTGGCGTCACGAGACGAAGGCGGCCCGGTGGCGGGCCCTCTGGCCCCGGCTCGTCGTGGAGCCATGGCCCGAGGCGCGACCATGACGGCATGGGCGCCCGACTCGGATCGACGGAGCGACTGGACATCCACCGGCCGTCCGCCCGGGACCGGGCCGAGGTCGTCGCCGCCGGACGGGCCAGCCAGGACCTGCACCATCCCTGGCTGATCGCGCCGACCGACGCCGAGGCGTGGGTCGGTTACCTGCGCCGGATCCGGTCGACCCGCCATCACGGCTTCCTGCTCCGGGCCAAGGCCGACGGCACCGTGGTCGGGATCGTCAACGTGAGCGACATCATCCAGGGCAGCTTTCGCTCGGCCCACCTCAGCTACTACGCCTTCGCCGGCCACGAGGGCCAGGGCCTGCTGCGCGAGGGCACCGCGTGGGTGGTGGCCCACGCCTTCGACCGCCTCGGCCTCCACCGCCTGGAGGCCAACATCCAGCCGACCAACGGGCCGTCGCTGCACCTGGCCGAACGCTGTGGCTTCCTGCTGGAGGGCTACTCCCCCCGCTACCTCTTCATCGACGGCGACTGGCGTGACCACGAACGCTGGGCCCTGACCGTCGAAGACCGTCCGTAGTCGACGATCAGCGGCCCGCGTTGGCGGCTTCGAAGTTCCGGAGGGTGCGCTCGACGTCGTAAGGCTCCTCGACGAGGGTGTCCTCGTCCCACTCGCTGCGCTCGATGGTGAAGAAGTCGCCGCCGTAGATGTGGATGGCCCCGGCGTGCTCGCGGGTGGGGTTGGTGACCTTGTGGATCGTGTCATCGCCGAGCAGGCAGGCGTCCGACGGGCGCAGCTCCTTGCCTCCGGTCTCGGTCAGGCCACCCTGGTCCCGGCGGAAGAAGGCGTTGTCCTCACCGCCGGAGTAGATGCCGATGGTGGCCCAGGTCCGGTGGTCGTGCGGCCGGATGGACATGCCCGGGGCCCACACCACCTTGAGGATGGTCAGCTCGTCGGACACGTGCAGCCGGACCAGCTCGGCCCGGTCGGGGGGCAACGCGGCGGCCACCTCGCCCGGAGTCGACACGGCCCGGTCCAGGACCTCCTTCACCGCCAGTCGGGGCTGGGCCTCCCGGTTGGCCGCCAGGCAGTCCGTGATGAAGGTGTCGAGGTCGAACATGGCTCCAGGTTCGCGCCTTCGGCGGCGGCTCGCACCCCTAACCTGCCCCCGCGTGTGGTCGCTGCGCCCGGTCATCGTGCTCGCCCTGGCCATAGCGCTCGTGGGCCTCGACGGCGCCGCGGCGACGGCACCCGCCGTGGCCCAGGAGGCTCCCTCGCCCGCCGACTCCGCCCCGACCGTCGGCCTGGTCGGCGACTCGGTCCCGTTCCAGGCCCTCTTCGACCTGAACGACACCCTCGGGTCCGACCGGAAGATCGCGTTCAGCGAGGCCGGGCTGGGCCTGGAGATCCGCCACGTCCTCCCCCGCACCCGAGAGGCGATGTACGGGGACCACCCGCCGGACATCTTCCTGGTGTTCATCGGGACCCACCAGTCCAACACCGACCCCCCGGAGATCTGGCGGGCCGAACTGCGCCGGCTCCTCGACCTCGTCAGCCCTCGGGTCGACTGCATCCGGGTGTTCGAGATCGACGACGAGGACACCGGCTTCTACGCGCTCCACGACCGGCAGGCCGGCGCCTACAACCGCATCACCCGTGCCGTCACGGGGCACTACGGCAACGCCGAGTGGTACCACTACGAGACGTGGGCCGACATCGCCGGGCCGGAGTTCGAACGACCCGACATCCTCCACCACAACCGGCGGGGCGCGCTCGCCCTCGGGCGGCTGATGCAGGCCATGGCCGGCAGCTGTGACCCGGCGCTCACCTCGGGCCCGTTCTGGGACGTCCCCGACGACCACCCCGCCGCCGAGGCCATCGCCTGGGTCGGCGCGCAGGGCCTGTTCGGGGGCTACCCCAACGACACCTACCGGGCCGAGGTCGGGCCGTGGGTGCAGTACGCCACCCGGGGCGCCTTCGCCGGGATGGCCTGGAAGCTGGCGGGCCGTCCGACCGGGTTCGACGACCACCCCTGGAGCGACGGAGGCCCGACCATCGACCCCGCGCTGGACTGGATCGCGGACGGCAGGCTGCTTCCCGGCCTGGCCGACGGCAGCTGGCGACCGCTCCGCACCATCACCCGGGGCCAGGCCCTCAACCTCCTCTGGCGGCTGGCCGGCCGGCCCGACGACCCCACCGACGACCCCTGGGTCGACGTCACCGGTCCCGCGTACCGGTGGGCCGCGGCCACCGGCCTGCTGACCGGCTACGCCAACGGCGAGCTCCGCCCCACCGCGGCGCTGAACCGGGCCAAGATGGCCAAGCTGCTCTTCGCCTTCGCCGGGCTCCCGCTCGCCCCACCTTCCCCGCCGGCGCCCACCACGACCTCGACGCCGACGACATCGACGACATCGACATCGACGATCCCGGTGACGACCATCCCCGCGACGACCACCACGGTCTCGTCGACCACCACCGTCGCCCCCACCACCACGGAGGTCCCGTGAGCACCCACCTCGTGTCCGTCGTGATCGACGCCGCCGACCCCGCGGCCCAGGCCCGGTGGTGGTCCGAGGCCCTCGTTTGGCCGATCAGCTTCGAGGAGGACGACGAGGTCGTCGTCGAGCCGCTCGGCCCCGAGCTCGAGGACCGCGTCCCCGCCCTCGTCTTCGTGTCGGTGCCCGACGCGAAGGCGGCCAAGAACCGGGTCCACCTCGACCTGGCGTCCGAGGACGCCGCCGACCGCGACGCCGATCGTCGCCCGCCTCGTCGCCGCCGGTGCCACCCCGGCCGACGTCGGCCAGACCGGCGAGGAGTCCTGGGTCGTCCTCGCCGACCCCGAGGGCAACGAGTTCTGCGTGCTGCAGGGCGGCGGTGACGGCGGACCGCTGTCGGCGGTCTGCCTGGACGCCGGCGACCACCGGGCGCTGGCCGCCTTCTGGGTCGAGGCGTCGGGCTGGACCATCGTCGACCAGGACGACGAGGGCTCGATCCTCGCCTCGCCGACGGGCCGACGCCCCACCCTCGACATCTTCCCGGTGCCCGAGGGCCACGCCGTCAAGAACCGCCTCCACCTCGACGTCGCGCCGCCGAAGGACGCCGACCACGCCGCCGAGGTGGCCCGCCTGGTCGCCCTGGGCGCCACCGAGGTCGACGTCGGCCAGACCGGCGAGGAGACCTGGGTCGTCCTCGCCGACCCCGAAGGCAACGAGTTCTGCGTCCTCAGCTGCCGGGATCTCCCGGGCCTCGACCCCGCGGGGGACTGACCCCGCCACAATGGGTCCCGTGCGTCGCCTGCTCGTCCTCCTGGTCCTCGGCGCGGTCGCCCTCCTCGGGGTCGCGCCGGCCCTGGCCCACGGGGAGGACGGCACCCTCGAGGTCATCGACGCCGTGCCCACCGCCGCCGGGAACGAGGTCACCTACACCCTCGAGCTGACCTACGCGAACGACGGTGACCCCGTCGACGGCGCCGTCGTCTCGGCGACCGTGCGCCAGCCCGGCGCCGGCCCCCAGGATCCGATCGCCCTCGCGTCGATCGGCGAGGGTGGGTACGCCGGACCCGTGACCTTCCCCGGTCCCGGACGCTGGACCGTGGCCTTCGCCGCCATCGAGCCCGCGGCCGAGATCGAGGTGACCTACCAGGTCCCGGCCGGCCCATCGCCGGCCACCACGGCGGCTCCCACCACGCGCCCCCACCACGACCACCGTCCCGGATGTCGAGCCCACGCCGGTCAGCACCGGCGCCGACATCGACGACGGCCCGCCGGCCGGCCTGATCGTCGGGGCCGTGCTCGCCGGTGCCGCCCTCGTCGCCGTCGTCATCATCCTGATCCTGCGCCGCCGCCCGCTGGACTGATCGCCGTGATGTTCACCCAGGACGCCGTGCCGGGACTGGCCGCCGACCAGCCGGGGGTGGTCTCCACGGCGCTGGCCGAGTCCCTCGGCCGGGAGCGGCTCGCACTCAAGTCCGACATCCGCAAGCTCAAGGCGCTCGGCCTCACCCTCAGCCTGGAGGTGGGCTACGAGCTGTCGCCCCGGGGCCGGGCCTTCCTCGACGCCGCCGGCTGACTCCCTCAGTCGTCGTCGGCCAGGTCGAAGTCGCTGAGGACCTTGCCGGCGGCCCGTTCCGCCCGCGCCAGGCGTGCGCTGCCCCGACTGGAACGCCAGACCTCGGCGAGCACGCCCGCCCGCCATGACGCCGGCACCTGGGGCGCCACGTAGGCCGCCCGGGCCACGGCCCGGGTGTTGCCCAGCACCTCGGCCGCGAGGTCGATGGCCGCGAGCTCGAGGCGGTCGAGGTCATCGATGTCCTCCCCGACGGAAACGGGCCCCAGGTGCCCGGTGACGTGGGCGGTGCCGCCCCAGGTGCGGAAGTCCTTGGCCGAGACCCCCTCTCCGGCCAGACCCCGGAGGTACTCGTTGACGTCGTCGGAGGTCACGTCGTGCCAGACGCCCTTGACCTCATACCCGAAGAGGTCCGCGGGAGTGGCGTCGAGGCTCTGACCGATGACCCGGCGCACCCCGGGATCCCGCACCACGAGGGCATGGTCGACGCCCCCCTTGCCCGTGAACTCGAGGACCATCTCGCCGTCACGGTCGACCACGTGCTCGGGCAGCAGGGTCGTGGCCCCGTAGGTGTCGTTGTCGGCCACGTAGGCCTCGTTGCCGACCCGGATCAGGCTGGTGTCGAGGAGCCGGGTGACCGCGGCCAGCACCCGGTTGCGGGAGAGCCGGCGTCCCTTCAGGTGGCCCTCGACATCCTCCCGCACGGCAGGGAGGCGGAGGCCGAACTCGGCCAAGCGGTCGAACTTGAGCCCGTCGCGGACCGCGCGCCAGCGGTCGTGGTACCGGTACTGCTTGCGCCCGGCGTCATCCCGGCCGGTGGCCTGGATGTGGGCATCGGGCTCGAGGGCGATCCACACCTCGGTCCAGGCCGGAGGGATGGCGAGTGCCTCGATGCGGACGCGCTCGGCGCCACCGGCGGTGGTCCCGTCCGGCGCGACGTACGACCAGCCCTGTCCCCGCCGTCGCCGCTCGTAGCCCGGATCCTCGTCATCGGCGACGTAGACCAGCCCGGCGGACTCGGCCACATCCGCCGGGTCGTCCTGCATGTCGACCCGTCCCTACCCCTTCCTCACCCGTTCGACACCCGACCTCGGGTTCTGGGTCACCCCGGAGGCGGGAAGAGCGCGCTCCATGGATCCTGCAGCGGGAGACGTTCGATGAGGCCGTCGTTGTGGACCGAGGAACGGCGGGCCGCAACGGCGTCGCTCGTGGACCCCACGGACGTCGACGTCGCGGTCGTCGGCGCGGGCATCACCGGGCTGACCGCCGCGCTCGAGCTGGCTCGGGCCGGCTGCCAGGTGATGGTGCTCGAGAACCGGCGGCTGGGCTCCGGCGCAACCGGGTTCACCACGGCGAAGATCTCGCTCCTGCAGGGGACCCGCCTCAGCAGCATCGCCGAGGAGCACGGCCCGGAGGTGGTGCGGGCCTACGTGGAGGCCAACCAGGAAGGGGCCCGGTGGATCGCCGACCGGATCGACGGCGACGGCGTGACCTGCGAGTACGAGGCCCGGCCGGCCCTGACCTGGGCCCACGACGACGCCACCCTCCCCACCCTGGAAGCGGAGGCGGAGGCCGGGCAGGCCGTCGGTCTCCCCATCCGAATGGTGACCGACACCGATCTCCCCTTTCCCGTGGCGGGTGGGATCGAACTGGCCGACCAGGCCCAGTTCGATCCGATCGCGTACCTGGACGGCCTGGCCCGGCTCATCGATGCCGTCGGAGGCCTCATCCACGAGCACTCGCGGGTGCGCGGCGTCGGCGGCGGCGAGGCGGGCCGGGCGCTCACCGTGCACACGTCTGTCGCCACGGTCCGGGCCGACCACGTGCTGGTCTGCACCGGCATCCCGTTCGTGGACCGTGGCCTCTTCTTCGCCCGGTTGGAGCCGAAGCGGTCCTATGTGGTTCCCGTCGCCGCGGGCGACGGAACGCCCCGGTCCATGTCCATCTCCGCGGATGAGCCCACCCGGTCCCTGCGCACGGCCCGGGATCACGACGGCCGCGAGGTGCTGCTGGTGGGCGGGGCCGGTCACACCGTGGGTCGGCGGCCCGACACCGATGGGGCGCACGCGGAGCTGGCGTCGTGGTCCCGATCGGTCCTCGGCCGGGATCCAGTGGCCGCTGGCTGGTCCACCCAGGACTACGTCTCCCAGGACGGGCTGGCCTACGTGGGCTCGACCTGGTCGCTTCCGGACCGTGTCCAGGTGGCCACCGGCTTCGCCAAGTGGGGCATGGCCAGCGGCACCGCCGCCGGGCGACTGCTGGCCGCCAACGTGCTCGGGCGCTCGGTCGACTGGGCCGGAGCGTTCGACGCCGGCCGGCTCGGCCCCGCCCGCTCGCTGCCCAGGCTGGTCAAGATCAACGGCGAGGTGGCGGGACGCTTCGCCAGGGACCGGGTCCGCCGACCCGCCACCGACGAGCCATTGGCCGACGGTGAGGGTCGAGTGGTCCGCCGCGGGCTCCGGCTCGTCGCGGAGGCGCGGTCGCAGGGCGCGCTAGTGCTCGGTCAGCGGGATCTGTCCCCACCTCGGTGGGGTCGTGGGCTGGAACCCCGCCGAGGAGAGCTGGGACTGCCCGCTCCACGGCTCCCGCTTCGATGCCCGGGGGTCGATGCTCCAGGGTCCCGCCGTGGACGACCTGGCTCCCACCTAGAGGGGGTCAGCCCCCGCCGGTCGACTCGAATCGGGACCCGACTCCGTGAGCTCGGCCCGCATCCCCACTGCTTCCGGCGATGGCCTAGGAGCGGTCGCCGCTTCGACCCACTCGGCGCCGCCGAGGGGGTGGACCTCGTCGGGCCTCGATCCCGGCCGCCGTGAGCACGAGCGCCTGACCGGTGGCGACGAGCCGGCTCACGTCGTCCCTCCGGAAGAGCACGACGCTTCCCGATCGGCGAGTGCTCAGGACACCCTCGTCGGCCAGCCGAAGGATGTCGGGCAAAGGCATTCCCGTCTGCTCGAGCACCTCGAACACGGTCACCCACTCTGCAGGGTCCACAGCCATCTGCCGTCCCGCACCTTTCGCCATGTCCCTGCTTGCCGAAGGACCACGCGGTCCTACCCCCACCCCGGCAAGGCCAGTCCGGTCCCACTGGACCGGCCGACACGGGCGCGACCCGGCTCGAGCGGGTAGGGGACGCGTACTGACGACATCCGGGCCCTGGGCCTGCACCGCATGACCACCGACCGAACCCCCGGCGACCCGGCGAATCCGACCGACCGCAGCCCGAGGACGACCGTCCGCTCCACTCGTACTCGGCCCTGATGGTCGTCCACACGGTCCTCGTCGGGGGCGCACTGGCCGTCGCCGTTCGCCAGCGTCGGCTACCCCGGCGGATTGCGGTTGCGGACCTGGCGCTGGGTGCCGTGGCCACGTTCAAGCTCAGCCGCCTCATCACCCGGAGCGCCGTCGCCAGCCCGCTGCGGGCGCCCTTCACGGGCGAGGCCGAGCCCGCCGGCCCGGCCGAAGTGATCGAAGAGGTGGAGGGGTCCGGGATCCGCAGGGCGGTGGGCGAGCTCCTGACCTGTCCGTTCTGCCTCGGGCACTGGATTGCAACCGGCTTCTGCCTCGGTCTCGTGTACGCGCCGGAGGCGACCCGCACCGTTGGAGCCGTTCTCTGCATCGAAGCAGGAGCCGACCTGCTCCAGCACGCGCACGCCCGCCTCCCGGACTGACGCACCACCCCCGTTGACGCGAAGCGGCCGAAGACCCACGGCCGATGCCGCGAGCCACCCCGTGAGGCGGTAGAAACGCGACCTCATGGCCGGCGAGCACAAGCCCCGCTCGGGGGACAACCACGGCGGGGGCCATGCTCCCAAGAGCGGGCTCGGCCTCCTGACCCTCGGCGCCCTCGGCGTGGTCTACGGCGACATCGGTACCAGCCCCCTCTACGCCGTCCGGGAGTCCTTCGGCGAGGCCCACGACGTGGCCGCCACGGAGGCCAACGTCCTCGGCCTCCTCTCGCTGATCACCTGGTCGCTCATCATCGTCATCACCATCAAGTACCTGCTCTTCGTCATGCGGGCGGACAACGACGGCGAGGGCGGGATCCTGGCCCTGACCTCGCTGGCCACCCCGAAGGGAAACCCCACCTCACGGCGCTGGGCGCTGATCCTGGTCGGCCTGTTCGGCACCGCCCTCCTCTACGGCGACGGGATCATCACCCCCGCCATCTCGGTGCTCTCCGCCGTCGAGGGCCTCGAGGTGGCTCAGCCCGGCATCGGCAACCTGGTCATCCCGATCGCGGTCGTGATCCTCATCGGGGTCTTCTCGTTCCAGAGCAAGGGCACCGGGACCGTGGGCAAGCTCTTCGGCCCGGTGATGCTGGTGTGGTTCGGGGTGCTGGCCATCCTCGGCATGACCCACATCCTCGACGCCCCGCGCGTCATCGAGGCCGTCAACCCGACCCACGCCGTGGACTTCTTCGTGAACGGGGGCTGGGAGGCCTACCTCGTCCTGGGCTCGGTCTTCCTGGTCGTGACCGGCGGCGAAGCCCTCTACGCCGACATGGGCCACTTCGGACGGCGCCCCATCCGCCTCGGCTGGTTCACGATGGTGCTGCCCGCCCTGCTGGTCACCTACTACGGCCAGGGCGCCCTGCTCCTGAACGACCCCGCGGCCGTCGAGAACCCGTTCTTCGAGATGGCCCCGGACTGGTTCGTGCTCCCCCTGACCGCGCTCGCCACCCTGGCCACGGTCATCGCCTCCCAGGCCCTGATCTCGGGGGCGTACTCCCTCACGATGCAGGCCATCCAGCTCGACTACACGCCCCGGATGAAGATCAACCACACCTCCGAGGACCAGATGGGCCAGATCTACCTGCCCACCGTCAACTGGGCCCTCATGATCAGCTGCATCGCCCTCGTCCTCGGCTTCCGCAGCTCGACCAACCTCGCCGCGGCCTACGGCGTGGCCGTGACGATGACCATGTTCATCACCACGATCCTCTTCTACGTCGTGGTCCGGGACCGATGGGCCTGGCGCAAGCGCAAGGCGCTCACGGTCTGCGCGCCGTTCCTGGCCATCGATCTGGCCTTCCTCGGCGCCAACCTCATCAAGATCCCCGACGGCGGCTGGCTGCCGCTGGTCGTGGGGGCGGGGATCTTCGGCCTCATGACCACCTGGCGCACCGGCCGGGTGCTGGTGGGCAAGCGCCTCCGCCAGGGCGAGCTGCCGCTGGCCACCTTCATCAAGAGCCTCGGCAAGCAGCGGGTCACCCGGGTGCCGGGCACCGCCGTCTTCATGTACAGCCGGCCCGGCTCCACGCCGCCGGCCCTCCTGGCCAACCTCTTCCACAACCGGATCCTGCACACCAACGTGGTGATCCTGTCGGTGCGCACCATGGATGTGCCCCGGGTGCCGCCCGCCGATCGCGAGGAGCTCATCGACCACGGCGAGGGGTTCTTCTCCGTGCGCCTGCGCTTCGGCTTCATGGAGGAGCCCGACGTGCCCGCCGCCCTGGGTCACGTGCTCAGCTCCAAGGTCAGCTTCGACCCGCTGCACACCAGCTACTTCCTGGGCAAGGAGTCGATCCGACCGAGCCCGGGCGACGGCATGGCGGTGTGGCGGGAACGGCTCTTCGCGATCATGCACCGCAACGCCACCGGGGCGGCCAGCTTCTTCAGCCTTCCCCCCGAGCGCACCATCGAGCTCGGCCGCCAGGTCGACATCTAGGCACCCGAGCGCGCCGGGTCAGGCCCCGGGCTGCAGCCGGTTCTGGAGCCACCGGGCGTCGGCCACGGCGTTGCCGTACCAGTCGTTGTTGAAGTAGGCGTACACGTCGTCACCGGTGTCGAGCCATTCCGCCAGCCGGTCAGCCACGCGCCACAGCCGACGACCGGTGTAACGGCCGTGGTAGGGCTCATCGAGGGCTCGCGGGCCGTGGAACCGCAGATAGGCCCAGTCCGTCGTCCGCTCCCATGGGTGGTGGACCAGCAGGTCGTGGATGCAGAGGGCAGCCCCGTGGCGGGCCAGCGCGGCGAAGACGTCGTCGTGGAGCCACGAGGGGTCCCGCAGCTCGACGGCCCACCGGAGGTGACGGCGGCGCCTCCTCCAGGAAGTCCTCCAGGCGGGGCACATCGCGCTTCCATCGCGGCGGGAGCTGCACCAGGTTGGGGCCGAGTGGGGACCCAGCCGGAGCGACACGGTCCAGGTGGTTGGGCAGCCAGACCTCGGGCTCCCGGAGCTTGCGGCGGTGGGACCCGAACTGACCGACCTTGACCGCGTAACAGAAGCCGGGTGGCGCCTGTTCGGCCCACGCCTCGGCGATGGCCGTCGTGGGCAGCCGGTAGAAGGTGGCGTTGAGCTCGACGGTGTCGAACCAACCGGTGTAGTGGGAGAACCAGGAACGAGCGGGGGCATCGGCGGGATAGACCACGCCCCGCCAATCGGCGTACGACCAGCCTGAACAGCCGATCCGCGCCCGCCCGCGGCTCACCCCTTCAGCATCGCCCGGTCGGCGTCGAGGTAGTCGGCCAGGCCCGCGAGCGAGCGCTCGTTGCGGCGCGCCGTCAACGGGTCGATGAGGGGACGGAGCGGGGCGAGCGTCCCGATGGGGACCTCGTCCACGGTCAGGACGGTGGTGCCGTCGCTGGTGGCCTCGATCGTGAAGGTGACCCGGCCGCGGCCAAGAGGGCGGGCCCGGACCTCGAGGACGAGGCGAATGGGCTCCTCGACCTCGAGCACCTTGGTGCTGTCGGCCACGGTCAGGGCCCACAGGAGCCCGACCCGGTGGTGGAAGCGGGTGCCCGGGGCGGGCCAGCCGTCCTCCACGTCGCGGATGTGCTGGCAACCGACCAGCCACAGGGGATAGGTCTCAGGGGTCTTCAGCGCGGCGAAGACCCGGTCGGGAGGGTGGGGCAGCGAGCGCTGCGTGATCGCCATGGGGGTGGCCCTACCCGTTCTCCGAAGGGGCGAACCCTGGATCAGCCCGATCGGGCCTTGGTCTCCTCGGCCGTGGCCCCGATCGTGTCCGCCATCACGGCGCCCCGCCGACCCAGGGGGCGCTCCTCACCGGTCGTCGTGTCCTCCAGTGTCTGGTGCTCGAGCTCGGCGTTCAGCTCGGCGCCGAGGAGGATGGCGAAGGCCGTCAGTTGCAGCCAGAGCATGGTGATGACGACCGCGCCGAGCGCCCCGTAGGTCTCGTTGTAGGACGCGAAGCTCGACGTGTAGAGGGAGAAGAGGGCGGACCCGGCCAGCCACAGGACGGTCGCCAACCCCGCGCCCGGTGTCACCCATTGCCACCTCGCGTCCTGGCGATCGGGGCCCAGCCGGTAGAGCACGGCCAAGCCGGCCATCCACGCCAACGCCAGGGCCGGCCACCGCAGGACGACGATCGCCCACCGGCTGACGTCACCCAACGCGCTGTCCTCCAACGCGGCGGGGACGACGGTCAGGACCAGGAAGGCACCGACCAGGAAGGCGATGGCACCGAGCGTCAGGAGCAGGGCCAGGCCCCGTAGGGGGACGAAGGACCGGGACTCCTTCTCGTCGTACACGGTGTTGATCGCCCCCAGCAGGCTCTTCATCCCGCTCGACGCCGACCAGAGGGCCAACGCCACCCCGACGACCAGGCCGATCCCGAGACCGGTCGACGACGCCGTGGTCACGCCCTCGAGCTGGTCCACGACCAGTTGTCGCACCTCACGGGGTGCGGCGGCCAGGTTGTCGGCCACCTGGCGCTGGACCTCGCCCGGCTCGGCCAACAGGCCGAAGAGGGACACCAGCGCCACCAGCGCCGGCACGATCGCGATCAACCCGAAGAAGGCCACCCCTCCCGCCAGGAAGGGCAGTTGATCGTCCTTCGCCTCCGCTCTGACCCGGAACAGGACGTCCTTCCAGCCCTTGGCGGTCAGCTCGGTCGGCGTGGCAGCACGCCGACCGTGGTCCTCGGCTCCCTCTCGGGAGCCGAGGACCGCTTCAGTCAGAGCGCACCTCGGCGGCGGCGGCCTTGGCCTCGTCGGCGAGCTCCGCCCCCGAGGATGTGGCCGCTTCCTTCACCTCGGCCACAGCCTGCTGGGCGTCGTCCTTCACCTCGGCCACGGCGTCCTGTACCGCAGGCTTGACCGCGGCGACGGTCTCCTGGGCGGCGGCCCCGACCTGGCCCGCGGCCTGGTCCAGTTGGGGCTGGATGCGCTCATCCACGAGCTGCTGCTCGCGGTTGCTGCTGGGCAGGACGCTGGCCAGTAGGAGACCGCCACCGAAGGCGATCAGGCCCGCGGCCAGCGGGTTGCCCTGGGCCCCCCGCCGAGCCATCTCCGGGCCCTGGCGGACCTGGTCGACGGCCCCGGAGGCCTTGTCGGTGATGGTCGAACCGGCATCCCCGGCCTTGTCGGTCACGCTGTCCTTGGCGCCCATGACGGAGTCCCGGACACCACTGAGGCGCTGACGCACCGCGGCGGTCTTGCGCTCGGTCACCCGCTTCGGGCTGACCCGGTCACCGATGGCGACCAGGTCCTGACCGATCTCGCTGCGCTGTTGGTCGAGTTGCTCCCGGAGCTGTGCTGCGCTCAGCTCGTCTGTTGACGTACCCATTGGGCATCCTCCTTGACTTCTTGCACGGTCTGTTGGGGCATGCGGGCCTCAGCCAGCTTCTGCTTCCCCGTGATGGCGAGCACGGCCGCGACCGCGGCCCACACGAGGCCGACGATCAGGAAGGCCACGCCCTCGGGGACGATCTCGGAGAGGCCCCAGGCGGCGGCGAAGGAGAGGAGCAGGACGGCCATGGCGGCGGCGAACGCTCCCCCGCCCAGCATCCCGGCCCCCTTGCCGGCCTTGGTCACCTCTTCCTTGATCTCGACCTTGGCCAGCTCGATGTGGGTGGTCACCAATCCGCTGAAGTCGGAGGTCAGCTGCGTGAGCAGCTCCGACATCGACCTGTCCGGGTCCATCGGCTCCGTTGCGGTCGGCGGGACGTGGACGTCGGTCATCAGTACGCCTCCCCCGTGAGCCGCGTCGGCGGGGCGGCCAGCGGGTCGGCAGTCGGCGGTGTGGCAGCCGGCGGTGTTGCCTGCGGATCGGGAGCGGGCGACGGCTGGAGCTCGGCGGTGTAGCCGTTGCCCAGCCCGTTGCTGGTGCCGGTGTCAGCCGGGGAAGGCTTCGCCGCCTGGCCGATCTCCTTGAGGTCGGCGTGTCGCAGCAGGCGCCCGACCAGGAAGCCCATGCCGACGGCACCGATCAGGAAGGTGCCGGGCCGGTTGCGAGCCACCCGCTTGACGTCCTCCAGCGCGCTCTCCAGGTCGCCGGCGGCGAGACGCTGGGCGCCCCGGTCGACCTGATCGGCGACCCCGGAGACGAGGTTGGTGGCCACACCGCTGTGCTCCGAGGAGGCCCGGCTCATGGCCCGCAGCTCCTCGGCCACCTGGCCGAGACGGTCACCGAGGTTGGTGGCCTCCGCCGAGGCCCGCTCCCGCAACTCGTCGCGGGCGGTGCCCACCACGCGGGCTCAGCTGGTCCGCCGCCGTGACGGCGACCCCGGCCGCCTGGTTCTTGGCCTGGTCGGCCACCTCCGAGGCGGACTGACCGGCGGAGGTGGCGACCTCAGCCGCCTTCTCCTTGGCCTGCTCGGTCTTCGGTGGTGGGGTGGATGTGGTCGGTGGTGTCGGTCATGACAGCTCCTCAGTCCCTTGGTGGCGACTGACCTGCCCTCTCCTGCGTCCCTTCACCCCTACCCGCGGGGGGTTTGCGGTCACACCCACCGCGCCGCGACCTCAAGGGACGGGGCAGCGGATCGGCTCTTCGTCCGGGAAGGGGCCCCGGCCTCTTGGGGTTGGTCCGACCATGGCCCTTCTCGTCTCAGTGAACGTCGGTCCGCAGCGGGACGTCGAGTGGTTCGGGCGCACCGTGCGCACCGCAATCTGGAAGGCGCCGGTGGAGGGTCGGGTGGCGGTGCGGGGCGTCAACCTGGACGGCGACGACCAGGCCGACCGGCGGGTACACGGGGGGCCGGACAAGGCGGTCTACGCGTACGCCACCGAGGACCACGCGTGGTGGGCCGAGCAGGGCGACGCCGTCGGGCCGGGCACCTTCGGCGAGAACCTGACCACCGAGGGCCTGGACCTGGGCGACGCCCTGCTGGGTGAGCACTGGCGGGTGGGCACGGCCGTGCTCGAGGTGGCCCAGCCCCGCCAGCCCTGCTTCAAGCTCGGCATCCGCATGGGCGACGCCGCCTTCAAGGACCGCTTCGCCGCCGCCGAGCGCCCCGGCGCGTACCTGCGCATCGTCGAGGGCGGCGACGTCGGCGCCGGGGACACCATCGAGGTCATCGACCGCCCAACCCACGGCCGCACGATCCTCGACCTCCTCCGCACCACCGAGGACCCCACCCCCGAGGCCCTGCGCACGATGCTCGCCGTCCCGTCGCTGCCCGCCGACTGGCGGGACTGGGCCGAACACCGGCTCCAGGGCTGATCGCCCTCGGCGGCCGTCCTGTCCCCTCAACAGGCGTCGGCGTCCCTCACGGGCGGCGCAGTCCTCCCGCCGCATCCGCGTCACCGGGTGGGTGCGACGGCGACCAAGGCCCTCAGCGACGGAGCGGTTCGGAGTGGTCCCAGTCCGCGAGGAAGGCGCGGAGCGCGGTGAGGAGGATGAGGGGCTGGTCGAGCATGGCGTGGTGGCCGGCTTCGGGGATCTCGATGACCGGCGCGACCCGGCCGAGCTTCTCGTACATGAACGCGCCGATGTCCTCGGTGACCAGGCCGTTCTCGGAGCGCAGCAGAGCCAGGCGGCAGCGCACGTCGGTGAGGTAGGGCAGGGCGATGGAGCGCATCCCCTGGGCGAACTGCTCGAAGATGCGGCGGTCGAACTTCCACTGGTAGCCGCCCTCGACCACCTTGAGCGACTGCCGGCCGACGTGGTCCATCACGAAGTCCAGGTAGTGGTCCTGGGGCGGGACCGTGCGGTAGCGGGCCAGCGCGTCCTCGACCGTCTCGTAGGTCCGGGGCCGGCCGAACGCGTCGCCCAAGCGGAACGAGGCGATCTCCGGGTCGGGCTCGGTGACCGGTGAGTCACAGACCACGACCCCCGCACACCGGTCGGGATGGCGGGCGGCGGTGGCGATGCTGACGAAGCCGCCCATGGAGTGGCCGATCACGACCGGAGGGCCGTCGATCCCGCCCGCCTCGGCGACGGCCACGACCTCGTCGGTCCAGGTGTCCAGCGCGTAGGTCTCACGGTGCCCGCTGTCCCCGTGGCCGGAGAGGTCGATGGCGACGACCCGGAAGTCCCGGGCGAAGCGGGCGGCGACATGGGTCCACCAGTGGGCGTTCGCGCCGCCGCCGTGGACGAACACCAGCCCGCGGGCGCCCGGCCGGCCCCAGGCCATCGAGTGGATGGCGACGTCGTCGACCTCGACCGTCTCGTCGGTGTACGGCACCGCGAGGGCGTCCCGGAACCAGTCGGGTGCGTGCGGGAGGCTCGGGACGTCCATCGCGGGCCATGTTGGCACCGCCACCCTCGCGACGGCGCTTCGACGATCGGGCAACGGTGCTCGCCGGGGAACCCGTCACCGCTGCAGTTCCGCCACCTCCTCCAGACGCCCCAGCTTGTCCGGGTTGTTGATGGCGAAGACGTGGGTGATCCGGCCGTCTTCGACCACCAGGCTCACGGCCGCGGCTGCACCACCGATGTCGAGGCGGACGCCGGGCATCCCGTTGATCCAGGCGGTGGTCGCCACGAACGCCGGGTCCTTCGCCGCGCCGGCCAGCAACCCCGCCAACCTCTCGGCGCCGATGACCGGCTTCCGGAACGCCCGCACGACCCCGCCGCCGTCGGCGATCGCCACGACGTCCGGCGCGAGCACGTCCATCAAACCATCCATGTCTCCCGTCGAGACGGCCGCCAGGAACCGCTCGACGACGGCCAACTGCTCGGCTCGGTCCACCTGCATCCGCGGTCGCCGCGCCGCGACGTGCTCACGGGCGCGGTGCGCGATCTGCCGGACCGCGGCCGGCGTCTTGCCCACCGCCTCGGCGATCTCGTCGTAGGGCGTCTCGAACACCTCGCGGAGCACGAACACGGCACGCTCGGCCGGCGCGAGCGTCTCCAGCACGGTGAGCATGGCGATGGAGACGCTCTCGGCGAGGCAGACGTCCTCGGCCGCGTCGGGATCGGTCAGCAACGGCTCGGGCAGCCACTCGCCGACATAGTCCTCCCGGCGGCGGGACGCCGACCGGAGCCGGTTGAGCGCCTGCCGGGTGACGATCTGCACCAGATAGGCCCGCGGGAAGTCGACGGAGCCAGGGTCGACGTCGACCCAGCGAAGCCACGTCTCCTGGACGACATCCTCGGCATCGACGGCGGAGCCGAGCATCTCGTAGGCGACGGTGAAGAGCAGGCTGCGATGCTCGACGAAGGGGTCGTCGGTCATGCCATCGAAGGTACGGCGAGCGGCTCCAGTCCACATGCCGCCGCGAACCCCTGGGCCTCGATGCCGAGCGCCACGTTGTTCCGGCCCGTCAGGTTCGCGGCCCCGATGAACGCCGTCAGCTCGACCAGAGCCGGCGCCCCGAGCTGGTCCAGCAGGTGCTGCGACATCTCGTCGGTCACGGCCGGTGGCGTCTCGGTCATCGCCTCCGCGTACTCCAGCACGTCGCGCTCCAACGGCGTGAAGGCGTCGGACTCGCGCCACCGCGGCACCTGGCGCGCCTTCTCCACATCGAGGTGGGTGTCGTGGGCCTGGAAGTAGCCGAGATCCAGGCAGAAGCTGCAGCCCACCATCGACGCCACCGCCATGTGGGCCAACGACTTCAGTTGGTGGTCGCAGGCATCCCACTTCTCGGCCTTCCGGCCGAGCCCCATGAGGCCCATGAGGACGGGCCGGTTGTTCCACATCACCCCGAGCGGCTCCGGCACCTGGCCGAGCTTCTTCTTGCTGAACCGCTTCGCCATCGCCCCGAGGAACCCGGTGATCTCGGCCTGGGGCACACGCTCCGTGCTCGTCATGTCAACTCCCGTTCGTGGTTGGTCGCCCATGGAGACACCGGCGAGCGCTCGTTTGTGACACCCGAGCGAACCGGCGGCAGATCAGGCCCTCCTAGAGGCCCGACCTGCCGCAGGGTCACCCCGCCGCGAGCCAGTCGGCGTAGGTCGGGCCGACCAGGCGGGCCGCCGGCCCGGGGAGGAGGGCGCCCTGCTCGTGACGCTCGCCGTCGACGGGGTCGACCACGGTCTCGACCTCGATCGGCCGCCCCTCGGCCTCGATGAGGAGGCGGATGAGGTCGGGCAGCAGCTCCTCCTGGGGCCCGGCGACCTCGAACATCTGCCCGCCCTCCGCCGACTCGTCGACCAGGTCGGCGATCGCCTCTGAGAGGGCCCGGCAGGCGACCGGCTGCGTGCGCATCTTGGGCACGTAGGCCACGTCGCCCTGCGTGCACCAGTCCAGGAGCTGGGTGACGAACTCGTGGAACTGCGACGCCCGGACGATGTCGGTCGGGACCGGCCCGGCCAGCGCGGCCGCCTCGTGGGCGGTCTCGCTGCCGATGAAGCCGGTGTCGAACTGGTCGGCCCCGATGATGGACAGGGTGATCATGCGCTCCACACCCGCGGCGTGGCCGGCCTCGTGCAGGTTCGCGGTCGACGTCGTGAAGAAGTCGGCGGCCGCGGCCATGTCCGGCGTCGGCTGCGTGGCGGCGTCGACGATCACGTCGGTGCCGGCGAGGGCGTCGGCCAGGCCCTCCTTGCTGATGACGTCCACGCCGTGGGTACGGGAGGCCTTGACGACGTCGTGGCCGCGGGCCTCGAGCACATCGACCAGCTGCGATCCGAGTCGCCCGGTGGCCCCGACAACGGCGATCCTCTCGGGGGTGCTCATGGTGCTGTCCTCCTCTGCCGGTCACACCGGCGCTGTCTGATGGGTTCAATCACATGACCCGCCAGCCCCCGGAGATGTGACGGATGGATGAGAAGAACCAGTTGGCCGACCAGTTCGAGGCGAACCGGGCCCACCTGACCCGGGTCGCCTACCGGATGCTCGGCTCGACGGCCGAGGCCGACGACGCCCTCCAGGAGGCCTGGCTGCGTCTGAACCGCTCTGACTCTTCTGCGATCGAGAACCTGCCCGGCTGGCTGACCACGGTCACGGCCCGCATCTGCCTGAACATGCTGCGGAGCCGGGCGACCCGCCGGGAAGAGGAATGGGACGGCCACCTCCCCGACCCGATCATCACCGAAGAGGGCGACCCCTCAGACGAGGTGGAGCTGGCGGACTCGGTGGGCTTGGCCCTCCTGGTCGTCCTGGAGGTCCTCCCCCCGGCCGAGCGCTTGGCCTTCGTCCTCCACGACCTCTTCGCCGTCCCCTTCGACGAGATCGCCGAGATCGTCGACCGCTCCCCCGAAGCCGCCCGCCAGCTGGCGAGCCGGGCCCGGCGTCGAGTCCAAGGCGCCCAGGTCCCCGATCCGGACGTGTCGGCTCAGCGGAGGGTCGTCGACGCCTTCTTCCGAGCGGCGAGAGGCGGCGACATGGAAGGCCTGGTCGCCGTCTTGGACCCCGACGTCATGCTCCGAGCCGACCACGGCGCCGAAGGCAGCGTCGTGCGCAGAGGCGCCGAGCAGGTCGCGTCCAACGCCATGATGTTCGCCACCCCTGACCGCACCGAGCGCCCCGTCCTCGTCAATGGCCAGGCGGGCGTCATCATCGAGATCAACGGCCAACCGGTCTCCGTCATGGCCTTCACGGTGACGCAGGGCGTGATCGTCGCCATCGACGTCCTCGCCGACCCCCGTCGTTTGGCGGAGGTCATTGCGTGATCGCCAGCCGGCTCGGCCGGTCGCCCGAGCAGCCGTGGCCATGAACCGGCGGCAGATCGGTCCCTCCCAGGGCCGGATCTTCCGCCGGTTGAATGTGCGGCACGCTCCATGACGACCCGCACCGCGGTCAGCAGGAGGTCGTCGGGCTAGGCGGCCTTCTCCAGGATGTGGACGCCGCAGGCGGAGCCGAGGCCGATGACGTGGGCCAGGCCGACCTTGGCGCCTTCGATCTGGCGGTCGCCGGCCTCGCCGCGGAGGTGGTGGCAGACCTCCCAGATGTTGGCGATGCCGGTGGCGGCGATGGGATGGCCCTTGGACTCGAGGCCGCCGGACACGTTGACCGGCGTCGTGCCGTCCCGCCAGGTGGCGCCGGACTCGAAGAACGGGACCGCCTCACCCTCCTTGCAGAGCATGAGGTTGTCGTAGTGGACCAGCTCGGCGGTGGCGAAGCAGTCGTGGAGCTCGACCAGGTCGAGGTCCTCGGGGGACACGCCGGCCTGCTCGTAGGCCTGGGTGGCGGCCCGCCGGGTCAGGGTGTTGACGTCGGGGAGGATCTGGCACGCCTCCTCCCACGGGTCCGAGGTGAGCACCGAGGCCGAGACCTTGACGGCCCGGCGCTGCTGGTCGGGGTCGAGGGTCTTGAGCTTGGCGTCGGAGACGACGACCGCCGCGGCGGCCCCGTCGCAGTTGGCCGAGCACATCGGCCGGGTGTTCGGGTAGGCGATCATGATGTCGCCCATGATCTCCTCGAGGGTCATCTTCTTCGTGTAGGCGGCCAGCGGGTTCAGCGTCGAGTGGCTGTGGTTCTTCTCGCTGATGCGGGCGAACAGCTCGAAGTCGGCGCCGCCGTACTTGTGGCTGTACTCCATGCCGACCTGGGCGAAGACGCCCGGCATGATCTCGGTCCCGATGCGACCGTCGACACCGGCCACGGCGCCGTAGCGACCCGATGGGGTCCACTCGTCGGCATCGGCCTTGCGGGAGCCGCCGGACAGGAGGCCGGCCCCGGAGAGCTTCTCGACCCCGACGGCCAGGCCCATGTCGCACTCGCCGGCCTTGATGGCCATGATCGCCGTCCGCAGGGCGGTGGCGCCCGTGGCACAGGCGTTGGCGACGTTGAAGACGGGGATGCCGGTCTGGCCGATCTGCTTCTGCAGCATCTGGCCGGTCGGCGCGCTGGCTCCCATGAGGTTGCCGGCAGCGAGGACGCCCATGTCGGCCATCGTCACCCCGCCGTCCTTCAGGGCGGCCATGGCGGCCTCGGCGGCCAGGTCGATGACGTCGTCATCGGGGCGCTTGCCGAACTTGGTCATGTGGATCCCGAGGATCCAGATGTCGTCGCTGGCCATCAGGCTGCTCCTTCCAGGGGCTCGAACGCGAAGTTCACCGCAGTGGTCCCGGCGGTGTCCTCACCGACAGGAACCGTCGTGAGCTTGAGCTTCATCCCGAGCTGGACGTGCTCGGCGTCCGGCTCGATGTTGATGACGTTGCCCCGCACCGTGGTCCCGTCGCAGTCGATGATCCCGGCGACGAACGGCACGTCGACGCCCGGAGCGGCGAAGGCCACGATCGTGAACGACCGCAGCTCGCCCTCCGTGGCGACGTCGGCCTTGCGGAACTCGGTGCCGAAGCACGAGGCGCAGGCGTTGCGGCGGTCGAAGAACCGGGCGCCGCAGGACGTGCACTCGTTGGCGACGAGGTGGGGCTCCGGCTCCAGGGCCAGGTAGTCGACGAAGGGGATCTGCTTGCTCACGGCGGAAGTCTCGCCGCGTCCTGCCCCCCGGCCCCGAACCCGGGTGGCGTCGCCGGCGCGGCGCGGGCAGGATGAGCACGTGCTGATGCGTCAGGAACCCCCGAGTCGTCATGCGACGGCCACCCCGTTCCTTCTGCGCGCCCGCGCCGCCACACGCTCGACTGACCGCGCCCAGACGCTGACGGCCCTGGCCGTCAACAGCACCACCAGCCTGGTCGCCGGCTCTGACCCTCGGGGCCCTGACCGGCACGTTCGACCGGCTCCCCGGCCTCCTGGTCCTGGTCCCCGCCGCCATCGGCCTGCGGGGCAACGTCTTCTCCGCCCTCGGCAGCCGGCTGAGCACCGCGGTGCACGCGGGCACCTTCTCCCTCTCCCGGAGGCGGGACACCGTGCTGGCCGAGAACGTCATCGGCGCGCTGGTGCTGACCACTGGCCTGTCCCTCGCGCTCGCCGCCGGGGCCTGGGTCCTGGCGAGTGTGGCGCTCGCGGCGACGCCCGTCCCCCTGGTGGACCTCGCCGTGATCTCGATCGTGGGCGGGCTGCTGGCCTCGACCGTCGTCCTCGGGGTCACCGTGGGTCTCGCCGTCCTCGCCGCTCGCCGGGGCTGGGACCTCGACAACCTGGTCGCCCCCGTGGTCGCCACCCTCGGCGACGTCCTCACCCTGCCCGCCCTCTGGCTGGCCACCCACCTCGTCGACCACGGTGCGGCCTCGACCGTGATCGGGTGGGTCGTGGTCGCCGGAGCCGCCGTCGGTCAGCGTCTACGGCGTGGCCAGCCGCCACGCTCTCCTGCGCACGGTGTGCCGCCAGTCGTGGCCCGTCCTGGTCGGCGCCGGCGGGCTGAGCCTCCTCGCCGGTCTCGTCATCGAGCACCGGCTGAGCGCCTTCCAGGCCGCTCCCGCTCTGCTGGTCCTGGTGCCCGCGTTCGTCAGCAGCGCCGGGGCCTTCGGCGGCGTGCTCTCGGCTCGCGTCGCCACCGGCCTGCACCTGGGCACCCGGCGAGCCACCTTCTGGCCCGACCGCAGCACCCGGGGCGACGTCACCGCCCTCGGCGGCCTGGCCGTACCGGTGATGCTCTACAACGCCGTGGGGGCGTGGGCCGTGGCCGGCCTGATCGGGCCCGCGGCCCCGAGCGTCGGGTCGGTCGTGGGCGTCACCCTCATCGCCGGCGCCGGGGCGGTGGCCTTCGCGTTCGCCGTGGCCGACGCCAGCGGCGTCGCGTCGGTCCGCCTGCGCCTGGACCCTGACACCGTCGGGATCCCCATCGTCACCTCATCGGTCGACTTCGTCGGCGCGGTCCTGCTGACGAGCACCGCCGTGCTCCTCGGCGTGACCTAACCGAAGACCGCCAGGATGGCGGTCATCACCCCCATGGACTCAGCCGGGGGTGTCGGGGGGGACGACGGTCTCCGGGGTGACCACGGTGGTCGTGGGGGCGGCGCCGTCGTCGTCGGGCTGGGACCAGGCCTCGTAGGTCAGGACGCCCAGTACCAGGCCACCGACGATGCCCACCACCTGGAGGCCGACCAGGAGCACCCGCACCCAGGTCGGGTAGGGCCGCCGCCCGCCGTCGTCCTCGACCATCAGGCCCCGTCCAGCACCTTCTGCTTGGCCTCGGCGAACTCGGCGTCGGACAGGTCGCCGTCACGATGGAGCCGGGACAGGCGGGACAGGCTCTCGGCCAGGTCGTCGCCGGCCGTGGATGCACCTTCGCCGTTCCCGTTCCCGTTGCCGTTGACCGGGCCGAGCGGCGAGAAGCGGCCGAGCGAGCCGTCGACGCCGGACCGGGCGATCCGGGGCACGTCGCTCTCCTCGCTGACCTCGCGCTCGGCCAGGCCGTCACCCAGCACCGCCCGCCGGAGCGCGGCCCGGTCCCCCACCACGACGACGGCCAGCGGAGCGGCGGCCATCAGGAGGAAGACGAACCCGCAGAGCCACCAGCCGTAGGCCCCGGTCTCAGCCGCCGCGGCCCGCAGGAACTGGACCCCCAGGGAGCCGAACAGGGCGGGCCAGGCGAAGACCGCGAGCTGCGGGCTGCCCGCCGGGCGCCAGAGCAGGTACAGGCCGATGCCGGCCAGCGCCACGAAGATCCCGACCGGCGCCATCCAGGCCCCGCCCGGGCAGGCCGGGGCCGAGACGTAGGGCCCGCCACTGCTGCAGGACCCGCCGACCGACACGACCGACGACGCGACGAGGTTGAGCCAGGTCAGGCCCAGCACGACCAGCGCCAGGGCGAGTGCGGCTTGGGTGCCCCGCCAGACGACCCGTCCACTCGTCACTCCGGGTGACAGTAGTCACCCGCGCGAGGGCCTCCAAGGCGGTCAGGTCCTCCGCCAGGACGATCGTCCCGGCGAAGTGCTCGGCCCCCGCCCGGTCCGCGGACGGCAGTGGCCACCCCGTCCCCAACGTCGTCATCTTCACGGCGGCAGCCTCGCGCACCAGGATTGCCCGATGAGCCAAACCGTCGAAGCGGTGCTGTGGGACGTGGGTGGGGTCTTCCTGCCGTCGCCGTTCAGCCACATCCGGGCGTACGGCGCCGAGCTCGGCATGGACGGCGAGGAGCTGCTCGAGCTGGTCTTCGGGCCGTACCACGAGGACACCGACCACCCCTGGCACCGCCTCGAGCGGGGGCAGATGACCTTCGATGCTGCAACGCCGAGCTCATCTCCGTCGCCGCCGCGGCCAGGCCATGACATCGATCCGATGGCCGTGCTGATGCGCATGGGGGGCGACGGGGCGACGATCGTCCGCGAGGACGTCGTGGCGGCCGCGGTGGCGGCCAAGGCCGAGTGGGCGTCGCAGCCGCGATCATCACCAACAACATCGCGGAGTTCGCCCAGGGCTGGCGGGGCCTCTTCGGCGACCTCGACGCCGATGGCCGACGTGATCATCGACTCCTCCGCCGTCGGCCTGCGCAAGCCCGATCCCGCCATCTTCCGCCTGGCCCTGGACCAGCTCGGCGGCATCGCCCCGGAACGGTCGGTCTTCCTCGACGACGCCCCCGGCAACATCGCCGCGGCCCGGAGCCTCGGCATCCACGCCATCCTCGTCGAGGACGACTACGCCCCCGCCTGGCCGAGCTGGAGGACCCTGCTGGCCGCCTGATCGGAGCCGCTGGACGAGGAGGGAGTCCAGGCCGCGGAGGGTGATGCGGCCGTTGGGGACGGCGGGGGCCGACCTGCTCGAGGTCCGGGGAAGCGGCGGAGGATCGAGCCCATGGCCACCTGGGCCTCGAGGCGGGCCAGGGCGGCACCGAGGCAGAAGTGGATCCCCGAGCCGAAGGACACGTGCTGGGAGGCGTCGGCCCGACCGACGTCGACCTGATCCACCGTCGGCCCCCACTTGGCCGGGTCCCGGTTGGCCCCTGCCAGATGGGTCATGACCAGCGTGCCCGGGGCGATGGTGCGACCGCCGATCTCCAGCTCGCCCATGCGTGATGCGGCGGGAGAGCTGCACGGGGGCGTCGTAGCGCAGCAGCTCGTCGACCGCGGTGGCGTCGAGGGCCGGGTCCTCCCGCCAGCGCTGCATCTGGTCCGGGTGGGCGAGCAGGGCCTGCATCCCGTTGCCGATCAGGTTGACCGTCGTCTCGTGGCCGGCGATGAAGAGCAGGACGATCTGGTCCCGCAGCTCGGCGGCCGACAGGACGTCGCCGTCCTCCTCGGCCTGGACCAGGCCGGTGAGCACGTCGTCGGCCGGGTGGTCCCGCTTCCAGGGCACGACCTCGTCGAGGTAGTCGGTCATCGCGTCGCTGGCCTCGAAGGCGGCCCGCATGTCCTCCTCGACTGACGATCGGGTCCAGCGTCTTGGTGATGGCATGGGACCAGTCCCGGATCGCCGCCCGGTCGCCCTCCGGCATGCCGAGCAGCTCACTGATCACCTGGAACGGCAGCGGGAAGGCCAGCTCCTCGACCACGTCCCAGGGCCCGCCGCCCTCGACCCGGTCCAGGGCGGCGTCGACCTGGGCCTGGATGCTGGGCCGGAGCTGCTCGACCCGGCGGATGGTGAACGCCTTGGACACGAGCTTCCGGATCCGGGTGTGGTCCGGCGGGTCCAGGTTGAGGATGGCCCGGTCGCCCCGGTCCCGCTCCTCGCCGCCGAACTCCTGGAGCAGATCGGCGAACATCGCCTCCCGCATCTCGTTGAGGCCGCCCTGGATGTTGGCGTCCTCCACCGAGGTGGCCGGGTTGCGCAGCAGGGCGAACACGTCCTCGTAGCGGGTGAGCACCCAGATCCCCAACGGGCTCTCGTGGACCGGGTCCTGCTCCCGCAGCTGGGTGAGGTGCGGGTAGGGGTCAGCCAGGTACGCCGGGTCGAGCGGGTTGAAGACATATCCCTCGTCGCCGCCTGCGCGGCTCCTGCTGCCTACGGCAGCCATCGACGAACTTCGGTCGAGCTGCTCCGCTGCCGACTCCGCAGCGTCGGGGGCCTCGGTCACCTCCGGAACGGTAGATCCCCGGTTCACCGACTGCGAGACGGATCCGTCCGCCGCCCGAGCGTCCGGCCAGGCCGGGGACGACCGCGGTCACGGGCGCGGGGTGCTGATCCTGCCCCTGAGCCCGGTGACGCCGGCGTGGGCGAGTCCGACGGCCGTCGCCGTCCAGGCCAGCAGGGCCGCGGCCAGGCTGACCCGGGGCAGCCACTCCAAGGCGTCGACGTCGATCGCCGCCTGCATCGCGAAGGTGGCTGCGCTGTACATGCCGAGGGGGAACACCATGGCCCAGTACGACGGGTGGTAGCGCAGCGGGACGCGCCGCACGATGTGACGCCAGACCCCGATGGCGATCATCAGCGGGAACCAGAAGGTGGCCGTGGCCCAGGCCAGGATGACCATGCCCTCGAGGAACGGCGCCAGTCGCTCGATCCGTGCCGACGCGGTGGCGGATCCGAGGAGGTTCGAGCCCGCCAGGACGGTGATCGCGACGGCCCCGGCGGCGATCCAGACGGGCGGGTCGGCCTCGGTGGGCTCGAGCTCCTGGAACGTCCAGCGCAGGAAGACCATCGTCATCACGATCAGGTAGAGCGTGATCCCGAGGAGGAAGGCCGCCAGACAGACGAAGGCGAGCGCGTCCCCCGTGTGCCGGACGAGCAGGATCGCCCCTGTGGCCGCGATCGACTCCGTCGACACCGTGAGCAGGAACCAGGTGCCGTTGAGCCCGGCCCCGAAGCCGGGCTTCGGACCGATGATCACCACGGCGATCAGGGTCGAGTAGAGCAGGACCACCCAGAGGCCGAGCCCGACCCACCACAGCACCCACGCCAGGTCCCACCACCCGTGCACGATCACCGAGGCCGCGGCGAGCACGTTGGTGGCGGCGACGGCGGTGAGGAAGGCGAAGCCCTTGGCATGGCTCGTCAGGTCGGCGACGAGCAGCCGGGGACACCGGACGAGCCGCAGGACGCTCAGGATGACCAGGACCACATAGGCCACCGCCGCGAGCGCGTACAACGTCTCTGACAACCAGGACAGGTCCTGTTGGGCGGCGGCCACGGCGATGATGCCGGTGGCCATCACCAGCGCGAAGTAGCCAGGGAACAGGGTCGCCACCGCCGACCTCGGCGGGGACGGTGGCTCGGCCGTCACGGTCGGAGGTAGCGGTACAGGCCGGCGCAGCCCACGGCCAGGACGACCGAGACCGCGGCGGTGGCCCAGGCCAACCCCTCCTCGTCGGTCTGGAACGCCTCGACGGCGACGGTCAGGAGGAAGACCTGGAACGCCACCAGGATGATGACGTAGAGGGCGAGCGCCGAGGAGGCCCGCCGGGTCCGCTCGGACACCCTCACGGGTCGTAGGCCAGCGCCCAGACGACGCCGTCGTCGCGGACCTCGAGGTCGATCCGCCCGAGCGGGCGGGTGGGGGGCCCGGAGATGACCGCGCCGGTTCGGACCTCGAAGTTGCCCTCGTGGCAGGGGCAGTGCCACCGGCTCTCCTCGGCCTCGTAGAAGACGACGCAGCCGAGGTGGGTGCACTTCTGGCTGAAGGCCACGACCTCCCGGTCGGCCAGGCGCACCAGGACGGCCGGATCGTCGTCGGTGGGATACCGGAACAGGTGCGACTCGCCCACGCCCACGTCCTCGAGGGCCACGATCGGCCGGGGCTCGCCGGTGTTGATCGCCCGGAGCTGAGTCCACAGCGCGAGGCCCACGTTGCCGGCCGCCATCACCCCCGCGCCCGCAACCAGGTAGCGGGCGAACTCCCGTCGGGTGACCTCCTCCTCGGCGGCCGCCTCGTAGGGGAAGTCCCGACGCCAGGTGGACTGCGGCCCGGGTCGGTCCTCGTCGCTCACGGGTCCTCCTCCAGCCCGAAGGGATCGTCCAACCAGGTGCGCCGTTCGTCGGTGAGCACGTCGAGCGGGCCGCCCGCGGCGTCGTCGACGACCGTCAGCACCTTCGTGCGCACGCTCTGGCGGCCGAAGAGCCAGTTGTCGACGAGCGCTCCCTGGCGGGTCCGGTGGAACTCCTCGGCCGTGCCGTACCAGAGGGCTTCGCTCGGGCAAACCGAGGCGCACATCGGCGCGTAGCCCTCCGACGTGCGGTCGGTGCACATGTCGCACTTCATCATCTGGTCGAACTCGGCGACGTACTTCGGGACGCCGAACGGACAGGCCAGCACGCAGTTCGAGCAGCCGATGCACCGGGGCTTCAGGGCCGACTGCACGATGCCGCCCTCGGTCTGCTTGATGGCGTCCGCGGGGCACACGTGGGCGCAGGTCGGGTCCTCGCAGTGCATGCACACCATCGGGGCGGTCTGGGTCGAGGTCGACCGGTCGATCCGCTCGAGGTGGATGAGCGACTGCCCGCGGTGGGTGCCGCACTCCTCGCAGGCCTGGACACAGGCCTCACAGCCGATGCACCGGCTCTGGTCGATCACGAAGACCGGCGCTGTCGTCGACGCCGTAGCGGGTGGGCCTCACTCGGCCGCCTCGTGCAGGCCCAGGTCGCGCCGGTCGATGGTGACGGCCTGTCCCCCTGCGGGGCGCACCCGCACCGCGGCCACCTTGAACTCCGGCATGTTGGAGAGCGGGTCCACGGCCCGGTTGGTCAGCTGGTTGGCGGCCTTGGCCCCGGGCCAGTGGTACGGAATGAACACCGTGTCGGGCCGGATGGTGTTGACCACGTCGGCCGGCAGGGTCATCTCGCCCCGCCGGGACGTGACGGTGACCAGGTCGCCGTCGGCCACCCCGACCTCGCTGGCCAGCGTCGGGTGGATCTCACAGAGAGGCTCGGGGTACTGGTCGACCAGCGCGGCGATGCGCCGGGTCTGGGTCCCCGACAGGTACTGGCTGACGACCCGTCCGGTCGTGAGCCAGACGGGGTAGTCCTCATCCACCACCTCGGCGGACTCGCGGAAGGGCACGGCGTGGAACCGGGCCCGTCCGTCGGGGTGGGCGAAGCGACCACCCTCATAGAGGCGGGGCGTGCCCGGGTGCCCCGGCTCCGGCACCGGCCAGAACAGTCCCTGTTCGGCCACGATCCGGTCCCACGTCGCCCCGGAGTAGTCGGCGGTGCCACCGGCGGAGGCCCGCCCGAGCTCCTCGAACATCTCCTCGGTGCTCGCGTAGCGGAAGTACTGTCCCCGGCCCAGGCGCTCGGCGAGATCGAGGAGGATCTCCCAGTCCCGGCGGGCCTCTCCGGGCGGGGTCACGGCCGCGTTGATCTTGTTGATCCGCCCCTCCCCGCTGGTCGCGGTGCCCTCATCCTCCTCGTGCAGCGACCCGGGCAGGACGATGTCGGCGTGCTGGGCCGACTCGGACAGGAAGAAGTCGATCACCGCATAGAACTCGAGGTTGTCCAGCGCCTCGGCCGTGAAGTTGGCGTCGGGCGCCGACACGGCCGGGTTGAAGCAGATCGACAGGAGCCCCTTGACGGTGCCGTCGTGGATGGCCTCGAGGAGCGCCTGGGCGGGCAGGCCCTTGCCCGGGATCTCGGACTCGTCGCAGCCCCAGACCGAGGCGACGTGGGCCCGGTGCTCCGGGTTGGTGATGTCCCGGTTGCCGGGCAGCTGGTCGCACTTGTGACCGTGCTCCCGCCCCCCCTGGCCGTTGCCCTGGCCGGTGATGGTCGACACCCCACACCCGGGCTTGCCGAACTTCCCGGTGGCGAGGCCGAGGTTGATGGCGGCCATCACGTTCTCGCTGCCCTTGCTCTGCTGCTCGATGCCGCGGGCGTGCAGCATCATCCCGGTGGCCGAGGTGCCCCACCACTCCGCGGCCTCCTCGATGCGGGCCGCGGGCACCCCGGTGATCTCCGCCGCCCACCGCGGGGTCATGTCGGCGGCGGCCGCCGCGGCGGCGTCGAAGTCGACCGTGTGGGCCTCGATGAACTCGTGGTCGAGCCAGTCGTTGCGGATCAGCTCGTGCAGCACCGCGCCGAAGAGGGCCGAGTCGCTGCCGGGCCGCACGGGCAGGAACAGGTCCGCGGTGCGGGCCAGCGGCACGACCCGGGGATCCTGGACGATCAGGCGGGCACCCCGGTCCCGGGCCCGCCAGATGTAGCTGGTCGTGATGGGGAAGGTCTCCGCCACGTTGGAGCCCGCCACCCAGACCACGTCCGCGAGCGGGATGTCGCTCCAGGGGTTGGGGTTGCGGTCCATGCCGAGGGCCTTCTTGTTGCCCGTCCCCGCGGCCACCATGCAGTAGCGACCGTTGTAGTCCAGGTTCGCCGTGTGCAGCGCGAGGCGGGCGAACTTGCCGATCAGGTAGCTCTTCTCGTTGGTCAGCGAGACCCCGGAGAGCATGGCGAAGGCGTCGTCGCCGTGCGCGGCCTGGATGCGGCGGACCTCGGCCACCACGCGGTCGAGGGCGGCGTCCCAGCTCACCGGTCGGAAGCCACCCGGCGCCGAGGGGTCGCGCTCCATCGGCGTCAGGAGCCGGTCGGGATGGCTGCCCTGCAGGTAGCGCTTCACCCCCTTGGGACAGAGCTTGCCCTCGTTGAACGGCGAGTCGTAGCGGGGCTCGAAGCCGATCACCTCGTTGTCCTTGACCTTCAGCTTGATCCCGCACTGCTGGCCGCAGAAGCAGCAGTGGGTGTCGACGACCCGGTCGACCTCCAGGCCTGCGTCCCACCCGCCGGGCGGGGTCCGGTTGAGGTGGGGCCCGTACGCGGCGATCAGCTCGCCTTCGGTCAGCGGGGGGCGCGCCATCAGCCGAACCCCCCGACCCGAGCCGACTGGGCCAGGGTGACGCCCGCCCGGCGGCAGGCCGGGCAGGTGTGCTGGTAGTCGTCCCCGCCGGCGATCCCGTAGTCGAAGCCGAGCTCGGGCAGCATCGCCTGCAGGTCCGCGACCTGCTGGGCTCCGGCGAACGGGGCCCCGCAGCGACGGCACAGCGCCGGCGGCCCCTCCGCGTTGGCCCGCTTGTAGTACGCCACCCCGAGGTTGGCGGGGCGCTGGAAGATGTGGAAGAGCTTGCCGAACGGGATGTAGGCCAGTCCCAGCACGACCGTCAGGGCGTGGATGGTGTTGAGGGCCGAGTAGTACTGGCCCTCGAGCCAGAGGCTGGAGACCGTCAGGAACAGCCCGGTGACCGAGACGGCGAAGAGCCCGGCCAGCGCCAGGAAGTCCCCGCTGCGCTCCACCGCCAGCGCGCCCGGGTCGTGCAGCCGGCGCCGGAGGAAGATGAACACCCCGGCGAGCACCAGCACCGCGGCGATGTCGAGCGCGTGGAAGAACAGCCACCCCACGACGCTCTCCGCATCGAACTCCATCGTCCCCGCGGTGGCGACGTACACCTGGTAGCGATCGGCCTGCTGACCGACGCTCTCGAAGTGCAGGAGACCCAGCGTGAGGGGGAAGGTCACGGCGGCGGCGAGCAGACAGCCCCAGAAGACGAACTGGTGGGCCAGCCACCGGGACCGCGACCGGTGTCGGATGAAGCCCTGGGTCAGGAGCTGGGAGGTGACCAGCGCCGGCAGCGCGGCCAGGTTGCGGCCGGTACCGGAACGGAACGCTTCCCAGCCCCGACGGTTGAGCATCGCGGTGGGGGGTCGGCGCAGCCAGACGGTGTACCGGTAGACCACACCGAACACGGCGAAGACCGTCCCGAAGAGGTACCCGACCAGGGCGGGGTCGAACCAGGTCAGGCGCCCGCTGCCGAGGAACGTGAGGGCCACGACGACGCCGACGGCCACGAGCCCCCACGCCACGCCACGGCGATCCAGCGGATGTGGTGTGTCCAAGGTCCCCCCGACCTGCTCCCGCCTCACCCTAGGACGGCAGGGGGTCGCCGTCGACGGAGGTCACGGCGCGGTCCGCCACCGGCCTCAGACGTGGTCTGGTGGCTCCTCTCCTCAACTCGACGTGAGGATCACGCCGAGGGCAGTGACGACGACCAGTCCGAACCCCAGGGCCATCTGCCGCACACCGAGCACGACGGCCCGGTCGGTGAGCCGGCGGGTGCTCAGTCGCTGCAGGAGCAGGACGGCGAGCACCGCCAACGCGCCGGCCACGAGCTGAGGGTCCAGCCCGACGGCGAGGGCGGCCAGGGCGAGCGAGAGCCCGTCGGCCACGGCGGCGATGCGGGGGTCCACGTCGCGGCCGTGGAGCTCGGCGATGCGGTCCCGCACATGGGGGATCGACGTGACGACGCGGGCGGCGAGGACGAGCCAGAGGCCTGCGGCCAGGGAGGCCGACCCGCCATCGGCCAGGACGATCATCGGCGTCACGGAGCACACGGCGACCGCGCCGGCGACCTCGGGGAGGAGTCGTCGGCTGCGGGAGCGCACGTCGAACCACGCCTCGACCAGGATCAGCGGCGCGGCGAGGAGGAGCGGCGCCCAGAACGGCGAGTCGGCGATGACGACCGCGGTGACGACCAGTCCGATCAGCACCACCAGCTCCGCCGCGGCCACCCGTCGGGCGAGGACCGTGCGCGGCAGGCTCCGCCCTCGCCGCTGGTCGACGAGGGCGAGCTTCAGCGGGGTCCGGGCCATGAACGCGACCAGGGCGGCGAGGGCCAGCGCCAAGCCGGCCGCGGAGGGGGCCACGAGCAGCCCGAGCAGCCCGGGCTCGGCGGTCAGGCCCCAGCCGCCGTGTTCGCTCGGCAGGGCGACGGCGCGCAGGCTCGAGCGGGAGACGGCACCCGGTCGGGCCTGTTCGACGGTTGCCACCAGCCCTGCCTACCCGTGGCCGGGCGGCGTCGGCAGGGTCGAACGTCCCGAGTTCGGCGGTCGGCCGACACACCCGCCCTACGATCCGCTGGTGGCCGATGCACCCCCCTGTGACCCTGCCCTGCTCGACCAGGCCGTGGCCATCGCCCGCCAGGCCGGCGAGTCCACCCTGCCGTACTTCCGCTCCCTGGACCTGGAGGTCGAGCAGAAGCACGACGACACCCCGGTCACCGAGGCCGACCGGGGCGCCGAGCGCCTCGTGCGGGAGCTGCTGGCCGAGGCCTTCCCCGACGACGCCGTCATCGGCGAGGAGGAGGGCCCCACAGAGGGGACCTCGGGCCGGACCTGGGTCGTGGACCCCATCGACGGGACGAAGGCCTTCACCCATGGCGTCCCCCTCTACAGCACGCTGCTCGCCGCGGCCGACGAGCACGGACCCCTGTTGGGGGTCATCTGCCTGCCCGCGCTCCCCGAGACCGTGTGGGCCGGCCGCGGCACGGGCTGCTTCCTCGACGGGCAGCGCTGCCAGGTCAGTGAGCACGGCACCGTCGAGGGCGCTTATGTCACCGCCTCCGCCCTCCGCAACTGGCCGGAGGGCGCCCTCGACGCCACCCATGGCGCCGGCGCCATCGTCCGCACCTGGGGCGATGCCTACGGCTATGCCCTCGTGGCCACCGGCCGCGTCGAGGCCATGGTCGACCACCAGGCCGCGGTGTGGGACGTCGCACCGATGCCGGTGATCCTCGGCGAGGCGGGCGGCCGCTTCACCGACCTCACCGGCGCCGAGACGGTCACCGGGGGAGCGGCCTGGCCACCAACGGCCGGCTGCACGACGACTTCCTCGCCCTGCTCGCCCCGGGGTGATGTGAGCGGCAGGACACCCCCGGGCCTGAGCGCGGCCGAGGTCGCCGACCGCCGCGCCCGGGGCCTCGGCAACGACCTCCCGGCCACCAACACCCGGACCTTCGGCCAGATCCTCCGGGCCAACCTGCTCACCCGGTTCAACCTGCTGCTGGGCGGCCTGCTCGCGGTCATCCTCGTCGTCGGGCCGCTCAACGACGCCCTGTTCGGCGGGGTGCTGATCGCCAACGCCCTGATCGGCATCACCCAGGAGGTCCGGGCCAAGCAGACCCTCGACCGCCTGTCGATCCTCTCGGCCCCGAAGGCCCGTGTCCGCCGGGACGGCGCCGAGACCGAGATCCCGGTGAACGAAGTGGTGCTCGACGACCTCCTGGAGCTGCAGCCCGGCGACCAGGTCGTGGTCGACGCCGAGGTGGTCGAGGCCTCGGGCCTGGAGGTGGACGAGGCCCTCCTCACCGGCGAGTCCGACCCGATCCTCAAGCGGGAGGGTGACGAGGTCCTGTCCGGCAGCTTCGTGGCCGCCGGCGGGGGCTACGTCCGGGCGACCCGGGTCGGGGCCGACGCCTACGCGGTCAAGCTGGCGGCGGACGCCAAGCGCTTCACCCTGGCGACCAGCGAGCTGCGCACCGGCATCGACGACATCATCCGCCTGATCAGCTACGCCATGGTGCCGACCGCGGCGCTCCTGCTGTGGAGCCAGCTCAGCGCCCACGAGGACTGGCGGGAGGCGGCCGCGGGCACCGTGGCCGGGGTCGTGGCGATGGTCCCGGAGGGCCTCGTGCTGTTGACGAGCATGGCCTTCGCCGCCGGGGTCGTGCGCCTCGGACGCCGTCAGGCCCTGGTCCAGGAGCTGCCCGCCGTGGAGACCCTGGCCCGGGTCGACGTCCTGTGCCTGGACAAGACGGGCACGATCACCGAGGGTGACATCAGCCTGGTCGGCGTCGAACCCGTCGGCGCGTTGACCGAGGCCGAGGTGCACGCCGCCCTCGTCCTCCTGGCCGGGGCCGAGGCCAACCCCAACGCCACGCTGCGGGCCGTGGCCGCGGTGGTCGAGGTCACCGCCACCGAGCAGCCACCGTGCGCCGTCGTCGTGCCCTTCTCCTCGGCCCGGAAGTGGAGCGGTGTCACCACAGCGGAGGGCACCACCTGGCTCCTGGGCGCGCCCGAGGTGCTGACCGACGACACGGCCGTGGCCGCGGGCGCGGCGGGGCACGCCGAGTGCGGTCGGCGGGTGGTCCTGCTCGCCCGCTCCTCGTCGGCCCTGGCCGAGGACACCCTGCCCGACGGCATCGAGCCCGCGGCTCTGGTCGTCCTCGCCGACAGGACGCGGGCCGACGCGGCCGAGACGCTGGCGTACTTCACCGCCCAGGGCGTGACCCTCAAGGTCATCTCCGGTGACAACCCCGTGACCGTCGCCGCGGTGGCCCGCGAAGCCGGCCTGCCCGGGGCCGACACCGCCATGGACGCCCGGGACCTGCCCACCGACGAGGCCGGGCTGCGCGAGGCCCTGGAGACCCACGCCGTGTTCGGCCGGGTCCAACCCGACCAGAAGCGCCAGATGGTGCGGGCCCTGCAGGCCGCGGGGCACACCGTGGCCATGACCGGTGACGGCGTCAACGACGTGCTCGCGCTGAAGGACGCCGACATGGGCATCGCCATGGGCTCGGGCTCCTCGGCCTCCCGCGCCGCGGCCCAGCTCGTCCTCCTCGACGGGTCCTTCGCCACCCTCCCCCACGTCGTGGCCGAGGGGCGCCGGGTCATCAACAACATCGAGCGGGTGGCCAACCTGTTCCTCGTCAAGTCCACCTACTCGATGCTCCTGGCGCTGGCGGTGGGCGTGGTCCACGTGCCCTTCCCGTTCCTGCCCCGTCACCTGACCCTGGTGGGCAGCCTGACCATCGGCATCCCCTCGTTCTTCCTGGCCCTCGCCCCCAACGACCGCCTGGCCGTGCCCGGCTTCGTCTCCCGGGTGCTGCACTTCGCCGTACCCGCCGGGTCCCTCGCGGCCCTCGTGACCTTCACCGGCTACGCGCTGGCCCGGGGGCCGCTCGAACTCAGCGTGGACCAGTCCCGGACGATGGCCGCGCTCATCCTCACCGGCGCCGGCCTCGTCGTCCTCGTCCGCCTGGCCCAGCCCTTCTCCGCCTGGCGGGCCGCCCTCGTCCTCTCCATGATCGGCGCCTTCGCGCTGGTCCTCCTCCTGCCGGCGGGCCGGGAGTTCTTCGCCCTCGAGCTGCCGCCCGTCGAGGGCTGGGTCATCGGGATCGCGCTGGTCGTCGCCTTCGACCTGCTGTGGCGGGTCGCCCGCCACTGGATCCCAGGCCTGCGCCTGGACGAGCACTGACCTAGCCCCCCGTGGAGGTCTTCGTGCTCTAGCGGTGCTCCGGGTTGGGGGAGTCGAAGCGACAGCCGGCGTCCCACTCGGAGCGCTGGTTGCCGTGGACGGGGATCCCGCCCTGGTCCTTCAGCATGCGGGCCAGGTGCATGAGGTTCCAGGTCATGAAGGTGGTGTTCCGGTTCGTGAAGTCGTTCTCGGGGCCACCGCTGCCCTCGTCCAGGTAGGACGGACCGGGGCCCGCCTCCCCGATCCAGCCCGCATCGGCCTGGGGCGGGATCGTGTAGCCCAGGTGCTGCAGGGAGTAGAGGACGTTCATGGCGCAGTGCTTCACCCCGTCCTCGTTGCCCGTGACCAGGCATCCCCCGACGCGGCCGTAGTAGGCGTACTGGCCGGCCTCGTTGAGCAGGTGGGAGTTCCCGTAGAGGCGCTCGATGACCTGGGTGCACACCGAGGACTTCTCCCCGAGCCAGATCGGCGTGCAGAGCACGAGGATGTCGGCGGCCATGACCTTCTCGAAGATCCCCGGCCAGTCATCCGCGGCCCAACCGTGCTCGGTCATGTCGGGCCAGACCCCGGTGGCGATGTCGTGGTCGAGCGCCCGGATCATCTCCACCTCGACGCCGTTCGCCTCGAGGATGCCCATCGAGATCTTCGCCAGGCCTTCGGTGTTGGACACCTCCGGCGAGCGCTTCAGGGTGCAGTTGACGAACAGCGCCCGCAGGTCGGAGTAGTCGACGTCGGTGGTCTCAGCCGCGGTCATGGGGCTGCTGTCCCCCGAACCGGCCCGGCGTTACACACTCCTGGTCCTGTCGGCGTCCGCTCACTATCTTTCGGGCCCATGGCCTTCCGACGAACGGCTGTGGCGATCCTCGTGCTCGGGTTGATCGGGGTGGTCGGGTCCCCGGTCGGTGAGAGCGCCGCGACCGACGCCGAAGGAGGGACGCCGGACTGGCGCTCGGTCAGCGCGGGACGCCACCACACCTGCGGCATCCGTACCTCCGGTCGCCTGTACTGCTGGGGCGACGACGTCCTCGGTCAGCTCGGCAACGGCCCGGGGGCCGGCGCCAACAGCCCGGTGGAGGTCGTCGGGGCGCACACCGACTGGACCCGGGTGAGCGCCGGGGGCAACCACACCTGCGCCCAGCGCAGCAGCGGTCGCCTCTACTGCTGGGGATACGACAGCCACGGCCAGCTGGGCGACGATGGGTTCAACGAGAGCCAGCCGGCGCCGGTCGAGGTCACGGGTGCGTTCACGAACTGGGCGACGGTGTCAGCCGGTGAGTCCCACACCTGCGCCCGGCGCACCACGGGCCGCCTGTACTGCTGGGGCAACGACGGCAACGGTCAGGTCGGCAACGGCGGCCTGCCCGACGAACACGACACGCCCCAGCAGGTCGCCGGCGGCGTGACGACCTGGACGGCGGTGTCGGCGGGTGACTTCCACACCTGCGCCCTCCGTTCGACCCGTCGCCTGTACTGCTGGGGCGCCGACGACCCGTTCGGTCAGTTGGGCAACGACACCGCTTTCGTCAGCCGGCCCACCCCCGTGCAGGTGGCCGGGAGCCGGACGGACTGGGCCTCGGTCAGTGCCGGGGGGAACCACACGTGTGCCCGCCGCACCACGGGCCGCCTCTTCTGTTGGGGCTTCGACAGCAACGGCCAGCTGGGCAACGGCGCGGCGACGGGAAACCGGCCCACCCCGGTAGCGGTCGGCGTCTTGACCGACTGGACCTCGGTGGCCGCCGGTGAAGACCACACCTGCGGTCGACGCCAGAGCGGCCGTGCCTACTGCTGGGGTCGGGCGGCCTACGGGGCCCTCGGCGACAACCAGACGGTGACCAACCGGTCCAGCCCCACGCAGGTGAACGGCGGGGTGACGACGTGGACGGCGCCCGATGCCGGCAGCAACCACACCTGCGCCCGGCGCACCGACAAGCGCCTCTATTGCTGGGGGAACGACAACTCCGGCCAGCTCGGCGACGGTCTGCCGCCCCAGAACACGCCCACCCCCGTCCAGGTGCTCTGATCCGAACCGACCCTCAGCCCCCCCTGGCGACGGCGTGGCCCTGCCCGAGGAAGTCGAGGACGGCGTCGACCGTCGGGACCTCCTCGGCGGTGAGGCTGGCGCCGAAGGGCTCGTTCCAGAAGCCGCCTCCTGGTGGTGGTGACCACGGGCCGACGTAGAAGTAGGGCCAGGGATGGCCGGCATCACCCGGTGAGAAGCCGTAGTTGACCTCGGCGAAGCTGGTGGCCAGGTCGAAGTGCTCAGGCCACAACTGGATCTCGTCGGGCGCTTCGTGGACGTAGTGGGCGCAGAGGATCACCAGCGCGGCGTAGCCCACGGCGGTGACCTCGGCGAGGAACGCCGCGGCGTCGGCGTCGACCGCCAGGACCTCGTCGACGGCGGGCATCGGCTCGGGCGTGTAGAGCTCGGCAGGCATCCCCGGAACCACATCCACCAGTTCACCGGCCGCGGCCAGGGTGGTGATCGGGGCCCGCTCCTCGATGGTCCCTCCCGCCAGGTCGTCGTCGCGCACGACGACCTCGGTCCCGACGACCATGGCCCGCCGCTCCACCGCCGCGCCGTCGCGGATGTGGAGGAAGTTCTGGGTGGCGAAGCCCCCGGTGAACTGCCGGAGGCCGATGCGGCGGCGCCCCGCGAAGAGCGCGGCGCCCAGGACGTGCTCGCCCACCGCGTGCAGCGACCGGCGGGTGTCGGCCAGGGTCTCGGGATCGAGCAAGGGTCCTCCGTCTCTCGGGTGGCGGAGACGTTACGCGTGTAACGCTCCGGCGTTCTCCCGAGACGGTTGCCCATGACCGGGATGGTGGACCCGTCGGCCGCCGTGGGCCACGATGCCTCCTCGTGGCCGCCGCGTCCGTGGACTTCACCGACGAGCGGCAGCTCGTGGCCGCGCTGCGGCAGCGGGACGACGCCGCCTTCGCCTGGCTGCTCGAGCATCACGACGCCTCGCTGCGGCGGGTGGCGGCGACGTTCGTGCGAGCCGGCGGCCAGCGCGGAGGAGGTCGTCCAGGAGACCTGGCTGGCGGTCATCGCCGGCATCGACCGCTTCGAGGAGCGGTCCACGGTCAAGACCTGGGTCTTCCGGATCCTGCATGAACGTGGCCCGCAGCCGGGGCGTCCGGGAGCGCCGCACCGTGCCCTTCACCGAGCTCGGGCCCGATACCGACGACGACGCGCCGTCGTTCGCCCCCGAGCGCTTCCGCGGGCGGCTGAGCCTCGCCCCCGGGCACTGGCGGGTCGGCGCCGGTCCCGCCCCGTGGGACGAGCAGCCCGCCGAGCGCCTGGCGGCCATCGAGACCCTGGTGGCGGTGCGACAGGCCATCGCCGAGCTCCCCGACCGGCAACGGGCGGTCATCAGCCTCCGGGACGTCGACGGCTGGACCTCGGCCGAGGTCTGCGACCTGCTGGACCTGTCCGAGGGCAACCAACGGGTGCTCCTGCACCGGGCCCGGGCCCGGGTCCGCCAAGCCCTCGAGGACCGCTACCAGGCGGCGGCGCCGTGAGCGGACCGCCCACGCCCGCCGGCCGCCCCGAGCGGCGGCCCCTCGGCCACCCCGGCCTGGTCCCCGCCCGGCCGCGCCGCGAGAAGGTCGACTGCATCGACTTCGTCGAGCGGGTCACCGACTACCTCGACGACGCCATGGACGCCGACGAGCGGGCCGCGCATCGACCAGCACCTCGAGGCCTGCGCCGACTGCGCCCGGGTCCTCGTCCAGTGGCGGACGGTGATCGCACTGGCCGGCCGCCTGGGCGACGAGGCCGTCGACACGGTCGACCCCGGCACCCGCGAACGGCTGCTGGCCGCCTTCCGCGACGAACCCTCCACGCGCTGACACCCGTTCTGGCCCCGGATTCCCACGCTGGAGGGCGGGAATCCGGTGCCGGAACGAGGAGGGGGAGGGGCCAGACTGCGGGGATGCTCGACCACGCGGGGATCATCCGGGACGAGGCGGAGGCCTTGGCCGCCGCCGGGGAGCGGGCCGACGGGACGGCGGTGGTGCCGGGCACCGACTGGACGCTGGCCGACCTGCTCGACCACGTCGGGCGCCTGACCTGGTACTGGTCGGGCCGGGTCCGCAAGGCCGGCGGCGGGGACTTCTACGACACCGAGCGGCCGGAGGGGACCACCCCGTCGGACTGGCTCCGCCAGGGCACCGCCACCATCTGCGAGCAGCTGGCGGCGGCCGCCCCCGACGCCGAGATCAAGACCTGGGCCGGCCTGAAGCCGCCCGTCCTGGCTCTGGCGCCGGATGACCCACGAGCTGTCCGTGCACCGCTGGGATGCCCAGGCCGCAGCCGGCGCCCCCGAGCCCGTCGCCACCGAGGTGGCCGAGGACGGCATCGACGAGCTGCTCTCGGCGTTCACCCCCGCCGCCGACCTGACGGCGGTGGGCGGCACCCTCCACCTGCACGCCACCGACGGTGACGGCGAGTGGTTCATCGACCCCACCGGCGACGGTCTGATCTGGGAGCGAAGCCACACCAAGGCCGACGTCGCCGTCCGCGGCGTCGACCTCCGACCTCCTGCTGGTCCTCTGGGGCCGCCTGGGCACCGAGGCGGTCGAGGTCCTCGGCGACGAGACGGTCCTCGACCGCTGGCAGAGCCGCCACCCGGTTCTGAGCCCGAACGCGACCGTGCCCCGGCCGTAGGGCTGGGGCACGGAGGGTCTGGTCGCGGTTGCCGGAGGTGACCACCGACAAGTCGCTGCGTTTTCGAACCGAGCGCCCTCCGTGGCGGAGGACCCTCGTCCCCGTCAGGGGCAGCGCCGAGAGGCGCTAGGAGAGAGCTTCGACGACGTTGGCGTGGCCCTGCTTGTGGATGGCGGCGACCTCGTCGAGGTCGAGGTGGTCCAGGCGGTCCTGCCAGTCGCTGCGCTCGCCGATGGCGGCGGCGTAGTTGGCCTTGCGCTTGGCGACCCGGCCGACTCCGTCCCGGGCGGGGGTGGGGGCCTCGTTGCCCTCGTACTGGGCCTCGATGCCCTCCTTCAGCATCTCCAGCGCCTCGGAGCGCAGCTGGCTGATGCGGGACTCGGTCACCCCGAGGAACTCGGCCAGCTCGAGGCTGGTCCGGCCCTCCAGGAAGTAGCCGATGATGACCAGGCGCTGCCGCTCGGGCAGCAGGTCCACGGCGTCCCGCAGGTAGGCGTGGAGCTCCCGGGTCTCGAGCTCCTCGAGGGGCTCGAGCTGGGTGCGGTCGCAGAGGACGTCGACCAGGGTCAGGTCCTCCTCGGTGTCCTCGGTGACCTCGTGCTCGAGGGCCAGGACGACGGACCGGAACATGCGGTCCTGGAGCCGGTTGAGCTCGTCGATGGTCATGCCCAGCTCCTGGGCCATCTCGGTCATGTTCGGGACCCGGCCCAGCTCGGTGGCCAGGCGCTGCTCGGTCTGCTCCATCTTGCGGGCCAGGTTGCGCACCGAGCGGGGCGCCCAGTCCGCAGCCCGCACGGCATCGAGGATCGCTCCCCGGATGCGCTGCGCGGCGAAGCGGTCGAACGGCACGCCTCGGCTGGCGTCGTAGCGGCGAGCCGCCTCGACCAGTCCGAGAGCGCCGGCCCGAGCCAGCTCCTCGCGGTCCACGTGGCGGGGGAAGTGCACCGCCACTTGGAACACGATGTGCCGCACGAGTGGCAGGTGTTCTTCGATCACTTTGGCATCGATGGCATCGCCCATCAGAGATATCGCCCTCCTGGGTTGTCGTAGCCATCGGGGTTACGGCGCGTACCGGCTGGAAGCTTTAGGGCTTTCTTCGGGATTTCCCCGGATTTCTGCGCGGCGACCCGGATCAGAGACCGGCGCCAGCCCTCGAACGCGGCGGCCCGGATGCCCCGTTCGGCCAGGTCGGCGAGGAGCGGGAGGGGGTCCTCCAGGGCGGCGAGGCCGAAGGCCCCGACGCGGCCGATGGTGCCGTCGCCCACCGCCCGGGCCGTCACCGCGGCCACCGCGCCGGCGGCCACCGCGGGCCGGTCCATCGCGCCGTAGACCACGACGTCGCGCCCGCCGGCCCGGGACCCCCGGACCTCGACCCGGATGGCGCCCGGGCCGCCCTCGGGGTGGGGGCGGCGCATCATGGGCAGGCGAGCGGTCAGGCGGTCCCGCCGGTTGGCGGCCAGCCGGGCGGTGACCCGGTCCAGCGTCCCGAAGGCGTCGACCAGAAGGAGCGGGTCGGGCACCGCGGCCCGGTAGCAGTCCCGCCCACCGACGGGCTCGGGGAACCAGCACAGCTCGCGGCCGGAGCCACCCGAGCGGGCCATCCAGCCGCCGTCGCGCCAGTCCAGGCCGTCCGAGCCCAGGGCCCGGTGGTGCTGCGCGGCGCAGGCCGGCCCACCGGTGCCGACCTTGGCCACGTGGACCTCGTCGATCTGCGTCCAGGGTGCCGGCGGCGTGACGGGCCAGGAGGCAGCTCAGGCCCGGCGCGAAGCCGGCCCCGACCACGACGGTGGCCGACCGCTCCACGGCTTCGGGGTCGAGGTCGAGCAGGGCCCGGACGTCGCCCACGTCGTCGGAGGTGGCGACCACCGAGGCTGCCCTGGCGCAGGGCCAGGGTGCCGAGGGCGGCCTGGGTGCCGGCCGGGGTGGCCAGCAGGACGACGTCGGCCTCGGGCACCTCGGCGTCGGAGGCCTCGGCCCGCGAGCCGAGGAGATCGGCGACCTTGCGGCGGGTGGCGCTGTCGACGTCGGCCACCACCACGGTGTCGACCGCATCGGTGGACGGCCAGCTGGCGGGCGGCCCGGGCCCCGGTGGCGCCGACGCCCACGACGGCGATCCTCATGGCGTGACCGGGGTCAACGAAGCTCGGGGCCGTCGAGCTGGCGCCAGCCGCCGTCGCTCGGCGGGGTGCCGCCCTTGCCCCGGACCCGGAAGGCGGCGGCGAAGAGCCCGGCGACGCCGACGGCGAGGAACACACGGCGAAGTCGTTGCATGAGGCTCCGGACGGTACTCGCCGATCGCCGCTGACGCGATGCGGGCGGCCCGGGAGGTGGTGGGGCTAGTTGGAATCGAACCAACGACCTCGCCCTTATCAGAGGCGCGCTCTAACCGACTGAGCTATAGCCCCGGGACCGGACACTGTAACGAGGCGGTAGCGGGAGAATCACCCTCGTTGCCGCCGGAAGCCTTATCAGAGGCGCGCTCTGCCCGACCGAGCTACCGCCCCCGGGACCGGACACGGTAACGAGGCAGTAGCGGGAGAATCACCCTCGTTGCCGGTTGCTGCCAGACTCCGCCGCATGGAGCTGCTGGCCCAGGGCCGGGACTGTGACGTCTTCGACCGGGGGGACGGGACCGTGCTGCGCCGATCCCGCCAGGCCTACGACCAGACCCCCGAGGCCCGGGTCCTGGCCCACGTCGCCGGGGCGGGCTACCCGGTCCCGAAGGTCCAGGAGCTGGCCGACGACGGCCGGGACCTCATCATGGAGAAGGTGGAGGGCCCCACGATGGTCCAGGCCCTCGAGCGCCGGCCGTGGACGGCCCGGGCCGTAGGACGCCAGCTCGGTGAGCTGCACAACCGGCTCCACGAGCTCCCGGGCCCGGACTGGCTGCCCCGGCTCCCGGAGGGCGACCGGCTCCTCCACTTCGACCTGCACCCCCTGAACGTGATCCTGTCCCCCACCGGCCCGGTCGTCATCGACTGGACCAACGCCTGCGTCGGTGAGCCGGGGGTGCGACGTCGCCCGGGCCTGGGCCCTGACCGCCTGCGCCGACACCGACGTCGGCGGCATGCATCAAGCTGGCCCTGGGACGGGTCCGCCGGGCGCCTCGTCGCGGGCTTGCGTGGACACCGCAGGCCGGGACGAGGCCCGAGCCGGTCTGGCCTACGCGGCCGAGCTGACCCTGCTCGACCCGCACATCAGCCCGGTCGAACAGGACCGCCTGCGGGACCTGGTGGCCGCCGAGGCGATCTAGGCGGTCGTCGCCGCCTTCTTCTTCCGCCGCTTGCGGGCGTCGGCCAGGTCCTGTTCGATCATGGTGATGCGCAGGCCGCCGGTGATGTCACAGATCAGGTTGAACAGGACCGTCAGCAGCCAGATGAAGAAGATGGCGGCGATGGCGATGACCGCTCCGGCCGACAGCAGGGCCTCGAACATCTGCTCCGGGTTGAAGTTGAAGTCCTCGAAGCCGAGATCGATGATGAAGTCCTCGGTGTTCTCCACCGAGCCCGAGGTCACCGCCGCCCGCCAGACCAGCAGCGAGGCCAGGACGACCACGCCCCAGATGCAGGCCACGAAGATGGTGGCCACCTTGAACACCGACCAGGTGTCGATGTGGCGGACCACCCGGCGGACCCGCCGGGCGGAGGCCTTCATCTCGGCCCGGTGCTCACGGCGCGACGGCTGCTTGGTCACCGGGGGGACGACCAGCCCGTCGGCCGCCGCGTCGGGACCCTCGTCGGGCCCGTAGGGACCGTCGGTCAGCAGGTCGACGTCCTCGGTTGCCGTCCGTCTCGGCGGCGTCCCCCACGATCTCGGCGTCGGGGACGTCGACCAGCGTGTCGTTGGGGTCGTGTTCGATCGGCATCGCCCTCGGGCGTCGTCGGTGAGGTCGTCGTCGTCCTGGAGGGTCGTCACGTCGCCCCCGTCTGGACCAGTGTCCGCCGGCACAGTTCGAAGTGTACGGGGTCGCTGACGGGCAGGGGTTGGCACAGGCCCGACAGCCGCCGCCACGGTGCGGAGCGTGGCCACGAAGGACCGGGGCACGTCGATGGCGAGGCCCCGCTCGTGCATCGAGGTCCCGGGGCGGGCCACCGGGTACGGGTTCGGTGGCGGTTCGCCCAGAGGGCGGCCTGCTGGGCCGGGCTGCGCCAGCCCGAGCTGATCGGGACCGGCTGAGCCCAGGAGGGCCCCGGCCCGGGCGACGGCGGCGGCCATCGCGGGGGTCAGGCCCTCGGTGCCGTCACCGGCAGGGGGCGGGGCCTGGGCGCGGGCGACGGCATCGGCCTCACCCACCCGCACCGTGACCGTGGCATCCCCCACGGTGCCTTCGACGTCGGTCGCCGCCGATCCGTTCACTTCGGGCCAGCTCCGCTGCGGCCTCCGGGCCCTCCGCCGCCCCGGCCAGCGCCGCGGCATCGGCCGCGGTCTGGGCCCGGGCACCCCGCCACGGCCCGGCTGCCCAGCTCCCCGAGCAGCAGGGCGGCGCCCACGCCGCGGCCATGATCACCAGCACCAGGGGCAGGGCCTGGCCCCGATCGTCGTCCTCGGCGCACGCGCGCCTCCTCCGTTCGCTCCGGTCACGGGGGAAGCGACGAAACCACTGCTTCAGGCGGGATCAGTCGGGCTCGGGGGCCTCGTCGACGGGGAGGGTGGGGGGCGAGGCGGCCTTGGGGACGTCCTCGGTCTCGGTGAAGACCGGGGCCACGGCGACCACGGTCTCGTCCGTCTCGAGGCGCATGACCCGGACGCCGGACGCGTCCCGGCCCTGGGACGAGATGTCCTTGCACCGCGGTGCGGATCAGGGTGCCCTTGGACGACACGAGGATGACCTCGTCGTCGATCTTGACCATCCGGCCGGTGACGACCGGGCCCTTCTGCGGGGTCATCTTGAAGCCCTTGACGCCCATGGTCCCGCGGCCCTTGCGCGGGTACTTGTCGATCTTGGTCCGCTTGCCGTAGCCGCCCTCGGTGATGCAGAGCAGGTCGGCGCCCGGCTCGCTGACCGCGCAGGACACGACCGCGTCGCCCTCCCGCAGCTTCAGGCCCCGCACGCCGGCGGCGGTGCGGCCCATGGGCCGGACCAGGTCCTCGCTGAAGCGGACGGTCTGGCCGCTGCGGGCCACCAGGAAGATGTCGGTGTCGCCCGCCGGTCTGGATGACCCGGACCAGCTCGTCGCCGTCCTTGAGGTTGATGGCGATGAGGCCGTCGCGCCGGGACGAGTCGTACTCGGTGAACTTGGTCTTCTTGACCTGGCCGTTCTTCGGTGGCGAAGAACAGGAACCGGCTGGTCTCGTAGTCCCGGGTGTCGATGATGGCCTGGATCTTCTCGTCCGGCTGCAGGGCCAGCAGGTTGACCATGGCGGTGCCCCGGGCCGTGCGGTCCTTCATGGGGATCTCGTGGGCCTTGAGCCGGTACACCTTCCCCCGGTTCGAGAAGAACAGCAGGTAGGCGTGCGCCGTGGTCGAGATGACCTCGGTGACGTAGTCGTCGTCCCGCAGCTTGGCGCCGGCCACCCCTCGGCCGCCGCGGCCCTGGGTGCGGAAGGCGTCGGCCTGGACGGTCTTGATGTAGCCCGCGGCGCTGTAGGTGACGACCAGCTCCTCGTCGTCGATGAGGTCCTCGAGGTTCATCTCGCCCGGGTCGTGGGTGAGCTCGGTGAGGCGGTCGCGTGGCGTGCTTGTCGCGGACCTCGCCCAGCTCGTCCTTGATGACCGAGCGGAGCTTGCCCTCGTCGTTGAGGATGGCCTCCAGCTCGGCGATGGTCTGCGCGCAGCTCGGCCAGCTCCTCCTCGAGGTTCGGTGCGGCCCAGGCGGGTCAGGCGCGCCAGCTGCATGTCCAGGATGTGGTTGGCCTGGATCTCGCTGAACTCGAAGCCCTCGCCCATCAGGCCCTCGCGGGCCGTCGGCGCGGTCTGCCGACGCCCGGATGAGGGCGATGATGGCGTCGATCATGTCGATGGCCTTGAGCAGGCCCTCGACGATGTGCTCCCGGGCCTTGGCCTTGGCCAGGCGGAACTCGGAGCGGCGCCGGATGACGTTGACCTGGTGGTCGATGTAGGCCTGCAGGGCCTGGACCAGGTTCAGCGTGCGGGGCACGCCGTCGATCAGCGCCACCGTGTTCACCGCGAAGTTCGTCTGCAGCGGCGTGCGCTTGTAGAGGTTGTTCAGGATGACGAGGGCGGGCGCGTCCTTCTTGAGCTTGATCTCGAGGCGGATGTCCTCGCCCGCCGACGCGTTGTTGATGTCGGCGATGCCGGTCAGCTCGCCCGAGTCGACCAGCTCCTTGATCTTCACCAGGACCGTGGCTGGGGCTGACCTGGTAGGGCAGCTTGGACACCACGATCATGTCGTTGCGCTTGCCCTCCTCGATCTCGGCCACGGCCCGCAGGCGGATCGAGCCCCGGCCCGGTGCGGTAGGCGTCGAGGATCCCCTGGCGGCCCATCATCAGCGCGCCGGTGGGGAAGTCCGGGCCCTTGATGAACTGCATCAGGTCGTCGGGCGTGGCGTCGGGGTGGTCGATCAGGTGGTTGGTGGCGTCGATGACCTCGCCCAGGTTGTGGGGCGGGATGTTGGTGGCCATGCCCACGGCGATGCCCTGGCTGCCGTTGACCAGCAGGTTGGGGAAGCGGGCCGGGAGCAGCGAGGGCTCCTGGAACTCGCCGGAGTAGTTGTCGACGAAGTCGACGGTGTCCTCGTCGATGCCGTCGAGCATCGCCATGGCGATCTCGGCCAGGCGGCACTCCGTGTAGCGGGCCGCGGCCGGCGGGTCGTCGGGGGTGCCGAAGTTGCCCTTGGGGTGGATCAGCGGGTGGCGCAGGGAGAAGTTCTGGCCCATGCGCACGAGGGCGTCGTAGATGGCCGAGTCGCCGTGGGGGTGGTACTTGCCCATGACGTCGCCGGTGACCCGGGCGCACTTGATGGTGGGCCGGTCGGGGCGGGCGCCGAGGTCGTGCATGCCCCAGAGGATCCGGCGGTGGACCGGCTTGAGGCCGTCGCGGGCGTCGGGCAGGGCCCGGGACGACGATGACCGACATCGAGTAGTCGAGGAAGGAGCGTTCCATCTCCTCCTGGATCTCGATGGGCTCGAACTCCTCCTCGAAGAGGGTCTCGTCCCGGCCGTCGGGGGGTGGTGACGGCGTCATATGTCCAGGAACCTCACGTCCTTGGCGTTGGTCTGGATGAAGTGCTTGCGGCTCTCGACGTCGTCGCCCATGAGGACCGAGAGCACCTCGTCGGCGATGGCCGCCTGCTCGACCGACACCTTCAGCAGCGTGCGCTTGGTGGGGTCGATGGTGGTCTCCTGGAGCTCTTCCCAGTCCATCTCGCCCAGGCCCTTCAGGCGCTGGAACTCCTTCTTGTGGTTGGGGTTCTCCGCCAGGAAGGCGGCCTTGGCCGCGTCGTCCTTCAGGTAGATCTTGTCCTTGCCCACGATCGTGGAGAACAGCGGCGGCTGGGCGATGTAGACGTGGCCCAGCTCGACCAGCGGCCTGCATCTGGCGGAAGAAGAAGGTCAGCAGCAGCGTGCGGATGTGGCTGCCGTCGACGTCGGCGTCACAGAGGATGATGACCTTGCCGTAGCGGATCTTCTCGGCGTCGAACTCCTCGCCCAGGCCGGCGCCGATGGCGGAGATCAGGGCCTGGATCTCGTTGTTCTTGAGCATCTTGTCGATGCGGGCCCGCTCGACGTTGAGGATCTTGCCCCGGATGGGCAGCACGGCCTGGATGCGGGGGTCGCGGGCCTGGGTGGCCGGGCCGCCGGCGGAGTCGCCCTCGACGATGAACAGCTCGGTCTCGTGGCTGTTGCGGGACTGGCAGTCCCGCAGCTTGTCGGGCATGCCCGCCCCCTCGAGGGCGGACTTGCGGCGGGTGGCGTTGCGGGCGTCCCGGGCCGCGGTGCGGGCGGTGGCCGCGGCGATCGACTTCTTGACGATCTTGTTGGCCTCGGTGGGGTGCTCCTCGAGGAAGTCGCCCAGCTTCTCGTTGGTGGCCCGCTCGACCAGCGAGCGCATGGGGACGTTGCCGAGCTTGCCCTTGGTCTGGCCCTCGAACTGGGGGTCCCGCAGGCGGACCGAGATGATGGCGGTGAGGCCCTCGCGGATGTCCTCGCCCAGGAGGTTGGCGTCCTTCTCCTTCAGCAGGCCCTTGGCCCGGGCGTACTTGTTGACCGCGTTGGTGAGGCCCTTCTTGAAGCCCTCCTCGTGCATGCCGCCCTCGATGGTGTTGATGCCGTTGGCGAAGGAGTGCAGGCCGTCGGCGTTGTAGCCCGTGTTCCACTGGAACGCGAGCTCCACCTCCATGGTCGTCCTCGACCTGCTCGAAGTAGCCGACCCGGCTGAAGAGGGCCTCCTTGGAGGCGTTGACGTGCTTGACGAAGTCGACGATGCCGCCGGCGTAGCGGAAGACGATCGGTCTCGGCCTCGGGGTCCCGCTCGTCCTTCAGGCGGATCTCGAGGCCCTTGTTGAGGAAGGCCATCATCTGGAGGCGCTCGACCAGGGTCTGGGCCCGGAAGTCGACCTCGTCGAAGATGGTGGGGTCGGGCCAGAAGCGGACCGTGGTGCCGGTGCGGTCCCGCGGGGCCTTGCCGGTGACCTGGAGCTTGGTCTGGACCTTGCCGCCCTTGGCGAAGTCCATGAAGTGGCGCTTGCCGTCGCGGTCGATCTCGACCTCGCAGCGCTCGGACAGGGCGTTGACGACCGAGACGCCCACGCCGTGGAGCCCGCCGGAGACCTTGTAGCCCTCGCCGCCGAACTTGCCGCCGGCGTGCAGCACCGTCAGCACGACCTCGGCCGCCGACTTGCCCCTTGGCCATCGTTGTCGACGGGGATGCCCGCGGCCGTCGTCGCGGACCTCGCAGCCGCCGTCGGCCAGGAGGGTGACGTCGATGCGGGTGCAGTAGCCCGCCATCGCCTCGTCCACCGCGTTGTCGACGACCTCGTAGACGAGGTGGTGCAGCCCGCTGGGACCGGTGGACTGCCGATGTACATCCCGGGCCGCTTGCGGACGGCCTCGAGGCCTTCCAGGACGGTGATGTCCTTGGCGGAGTAGGACGATGCTGCCTTGGCCACGCTGCCACGATTCTTTCGGCGTCGAGAGGGAGGGAGAAGCGGTCGCCAGCCTACCGGCGGGGGGTGACTTTTCCGACTCCTGAATACACTGAAAGGACATGGAAGTGCATCCGTGTTCGGGCAACTGTTCGGTGGTCGCCCGCACCGGGCTCAGGCGGCGCGGCCGTCGGCCTCCGCGAGGCGGGCGTGCAGGCGCGAACGGAGCTCGGCGGTGTCCACCTCGCGGTACGCGCGGCGACGGCGCACGACCACGAAACCGGTGGCGGCCACGCCCGCGAGGCCGGCCAGGCCGAGGATCTTCCAGAGCTTCATGCTCCGTAAGGTACCCACCCATGGCCCCCCGGACCCCGACGGCGATCCCCCTGGCCGAGGCCGCCGAGCTGACCTCCACGGGCGACCTGTGGCTCTTCCGGGGCAAGAGCCCGGCGGACCGGGCCATCCGCCTGTTCACCAACTCGCCCGTCAACCACGTCGCCGTGGCCCTCACCCTCGACGACCTCCCCCCGCTGCTCTGGCACGCGGAGCTGGGCATGTCCACCGAGGACGTCTGGGCCGGCGAGCCCCAGCGCGGCGCCCAGCTCCACCGGCTGACCGAGGCCGTGCACACCTGGGTCGACAAGTACGGCCAGCGCCCCTACTTCCGCCAGCTCGACACGGTCGTCACCACCGAGATGGAGGACCAGTTCCTCCGGGTGGTCAACGAGTACGACGGCCACCGCTTCCCCCGCACCGGGCCGCCTCGTCCGGCGCTGGCTCTCGGGCCGCATCCGCCGCAGCGTCCCCCTGGAGGACGTCTTCTGCGCCGAGCTGGCCGCCCTCACCTACCAGCGCATGGGCCTGCTCGGGTCCGAGCGCCCGCTCAACTGGTACGACCCCGGCACGCTTCTGGTCGCGGCGACCGCCTCGAGCTGTCCCCCGGCGCCGTCCTCGGCGAGGAGCTCGAGGTCCTGGTGTGAGGGGTGCACCGCCCCCGTTTCTGACGCCTGATCCGGCTCTTGTGGGAACCGAGTCGGGCGCCAGGACGAGGGCGTCGATCAGTGGCCGTGCTCGGCTTCGGCGGCGTCGGCCTCCGCCTTGGTGACGTGGACCGTGCCGTCGGGGTGCTCGGGCGGGCTGTAGAGGGAGTACAGCTTCAGGACCTCGTCGCCCGTGTTGGTCACGTTGTGCCAGACCCCGGCGGGGACGATGATCGCCCAGTCGTCGGCGACCGCGTGGGTCTCGTCGACGGAGGCCTCGGTGGCCCCGAACTCGGCCCGACCGCTCCCCTGCTCGATGCGGAGGAACTGGTCGATCTCGGGGTGGGCCTCCCAGCCGATCTCCTCTCCCGGCTGGAGGGCCATGACCGTGAGCTGGGTGTGGGTCCCGGTGAACAGCACCGTGCGGAAGTTGGTGTTGTCCAGCGTGACCTTCTCGACGTCCGCGACCCATCCGAGCATGTGACGACCTCCCTCTGGTGACCTCTCGCTGAGGCTACGGCCCGAGGAGCGAGGCGGAACCGGTCAGCCCGAGCCCTCGTCGAGCCGCAGACGGCCCTCGACCACCAGCCGGAAGCGGCCCCGCCCGGTCTTCTCGATGCGCACGGGTGCCTCGCGCTCGTCCAGCCGCCGCTTGAGCAGGATGAGGCGGCCTCGAGTAGTCCCGGTGACGATCAGCCGGTGAAGGGCGGCGTGGCCTCGATCACGGCCGGGAGGTCGTCGTCGGGCAGGGGATCGGGCTCACAGCCACCGGCAGCCGGGTCATAGGTGATCGACAGGGCACCATCGCCGGGCTGCACGCCGGTGCCGAAGGTCGCGCCCTCGGGACCGAAGGCCGAGCCACCACCGCCGCCGCCGCCGTCATCGGTGGCGATGCCTCCCTCGGGATCGCCCCCGCCGGAGGTGGCGAGTTCTGGGTTCCCGTGTCCCCGGCACCACCGCCACCGCCGAACCAGCCGCCGCCACCACCGCCACCACCGTCGTTCTCGTGGGTGCCGATGCCGCCGACCCCGCCGTTGCCGGCCGTGCCGTCACCCGCGGTCGCGTCTTCGGCCCCGCCGGCGCCGCCTCCGCTCTGGGTGCCACCCCCACCGCCGGACGACCCGCCGTCGCTGGTCTGCCCGGCCGTGCCCTGCTCGCCGCCGCCCTCGCCGCCGTTGCCCGCGGTGTCCGCGCCGTCCCCGTCGCCGCCGCCTCCACCACCGCCGCCGGCCACGATCACCCGGTTGCCCAGGCCCGAGCCGCTCTGGCGCACATCGGAGGCCCCGCCGCCGCCGCCGCCGCCGTCCTGGAGGTCGTCGCCGTTGCCGGCGCCGTCACCGCCGCCGTTGTAGCCGCCGCCGCCGCCGATGCCGCCGCCGCCCTCGATCGTGCCACCCTCGGCCACGGACGGCGAGCCCTTGTTGTCGCCCTGGCCCGGGTCACCCTGACCCCCGACGCGGACCTCCAGCGTCTCGCCCGGGGTCACCTCGATGGTGCCCACGGCCTGACCACCGAGGCCACCGGCATTGCCGGTGTCTCCCTCGCCGCCCTGCGCACCGAGGCCTCGATCGTCACCGGCAGACGCCGGGAGGTACGACGAACGTCTCGACCGTGGCGGTGAACTCGTAGGACTCCGTGACCGGTGCGGCGTCGGCGACGGGGCCGGAGAGCGTCAGCAGCGCGGCGGCGCCGAGACCGGTGACGCCGGCGGCGGCCAGCGAGCGGCGGGTGGTGCGGGAGGACATGGTGGTCGGCGCCTTCGATCGGGGGCCCGGTGGGATCCAGGACGCTGTGAAGCTAGTCGGCGCGGGAGCCCGACGACCGGATCGCCGGGTGGATGCCCGACACGAGCAGGGCGAGGACCGGTCAGTCCCGGGCGGATGCGGACCTGGAGGCCCGTGACCACGCCCTCGCCGAGGACGACGGCGAGGCGCTGCACCAGCTCGCGCTCCCGCCACGCCAGGTTCTCGCCGTAGGCCGGGTCGTCGGCCTGGACCACGAGGATCCCGTGGCGGACCCCGACGGGCTGGGTGTGGGCCGCCAGGTCGCGGCCCACCACCTCGGCCCAGCGGGCCAGCAGGGAGTTCGTCTCCTTCACCGGCGCGGAGCCGAGGTCGTCCAGGAGCCGCTCCAGGGAGCGTCGCATGGGTCGGGGTGTCGTCCGCCGCGGCTCGTTCACGGGAGGATCCTCCCACCCGCCAGTGACAGCCGCCGCTCCGGTTCGACGCCGGCCGGCAGCTCGCCCGCGGTGGTGAGCAGTGCCTGGCCCTCGGGCAGGAGCTCGACGAGGGCCCGGCTGTGGCCGGCGTCGAGCTCGGAGAAGACGTCGTCGAGCAACAGGACGGGCGGCACGCCGACCCGGTCGGCCACCAAGCGGTGGACCCCGAGGCGCAGGGCCAGGGCCAGCGACCGCTGCTCGCCCTGGGAGGCCTGGGTCCGGGCCGGGAGGTTCCCGAGGAGCAGCTCGATGTCGTCGCGGTGGGGGCCGACGGTGGAGACCCGGCGCTTGAGGTCCTCGTCGCGCGCCGCGGCCAGTGCCGTCGCCAGGTCAGGGGCGCCGGCCCACGACGGACGGTGGGTGACCACGACCTCGACCGGCACGCCGGCCAGCCGGCCGTAGGCCTCGGTGACGAGGGGCGCGAGAGCGGTCGCGATCTCGGCCCGGCGGGCGCCGATCTCCTCCCCCACCGCGGCCAGCTTCTGGTCCCACACGTCCAGGGTCAGGCCGACCTCCTCGGTCAGGCGACCGAAGGCCTGCTTGAGGAGGGTGTTCCGTTGGCGCAGCACCCGCTCGAGCTCCAGGCGCAGCGCGTCGTCCCGAGGCCGGAGCTGGACCATCGCGTCATCGAGGAACCGGCGCCGCTCCCCCGGGCCCCCCTTCACCAGGACGAGGTCGTCGGGGGTGAACACGCTGACCCGCAGGGCGTCGAGGAGGTCCCGACGGCGGGCGCCGCGCTGGCGGTTGAGCTGCGCGACGGTGCGCCCGCCGCTGATCTCACACTCGATCAACAGCTCCCGTCCGTCGCGTTCGACCTCGCCCCGCACCACCGCCGAGGTGGCGCCGGCCCGCACCAGCATGTCGCCGGCCGCGCCCCGGAACGAGCTGAGGGTCGACAGGAAGCCGATGGCCTCGAGCAGTGCCGTCTTGCCCGCGCCGTTGGGGCCGGTGACCGCGGTCAGCCCCGGCGGGAGCTCCAGCTCGTCGTGCTCGTGGTTGCGGAAGTCCGTCAGCCAGAGCCGCCGGAGTCTCACCCTCGGCGTCCGTCCGTCAGGTCACCCGGACGGGCATCAGCAGGTAGAGGAACTCGGTGCCCTCGACCGCCTTGATCAGTGCCGGCTTGAGCGCGTCGAGGGTCTCGATGCGCAGTTCGTCACCCGGGCAGACCTCCAGGCCCTGCAGGAGGTAGTCGGGGTTGAAGGCCACGGTGAGCTCGGTCCCCTCGAAGCTGGCCTCCACCGCGTCGTGGGCCTGGCCCACGTCCTGGGTCACCGCCAGCAGCTCGAGGTCACCCTCGGGCTTCATGACCAGGCGGACCGGCGTGGCCTCGCGGGCCAGGAGCTTCACCCGGCGCAGGGCCTCCAGCAACGGGGCCCGGCCGACGGACAGCACGTTGGCCTGCCCGCTGGGGATCAGGCCCTGGTAGTTGGGGAACTCCCCCTCGATGAGGCGGGTGACCAGGCGGGTGCCCGCGATCTCGAACGCGGCGTCGCGGTCGCCGAGCAGGAGGGTCACCTCGCCGTCGTCGGGCAGGACCCGGGCGAGCTCGGCCAGGGCCCGCGACGGGACCAGCACCTTCTGGCCCTCGGCCAGGACGGTGGTCCCCGGCATCGAGCGGACGGCCAGGCGGTACGAGTCGGTGGCCACCAGCTTGAGCCCGTCCTCCTCCGCGCTGAGGAGCACCCCGGTGAGGATCGGGCGGGAGTCGTCGGAGCTGGCGGCCGGGATGACCTGCTTGAGGGCGGCCCCGAAGGCCTCGGCCGACAGGGTGACCGCGTCGCCCTCGGGCTGGGCCAGCCGGGGGAACTCGTCGGCGGGGATGAGCCGGATCTCGAACTCGGCGGAGCCACCGGTCACCCGGGCCTGCTCGTCGTCGGTCTCGAAGCTGACCGCGCCCTCCTCGACCGAGCGCACCACGTCGGAGGCCAGGCGCGCCGGGCAGGACCACGACGCCGTCCTCCTGCCCCGCTGACCTCGATGGTCACCGAGATGGTCAGGTCCAGGTCGCTGCCGGTGACCTGACGAGTTGCCCGCCCGCCAGCTCCAGGTGGACCCCGGACAGGACCGGCAGTGCGCCGCCCCGGTTGGCCACGGCGCGGCCGGCGGTGCCCAGGGCTTCAGCGAGCACGTCCCGCTCGCAACGGAACTTCATGCAGTCATTCCTGCTTTCGTTCATGGAGATCTCTTGGTTCCAGGGAAACTACTAAGTCCTGTGGATTGGGGATGATCATGCGTTTCCGCTGGTCAGGGGGCAGGTTTTCTGTCCCCACTCGATTCCCACCCGTCCACGGGCGACCGGGGGAGGCGTGCGGGGGCCTGGGGAGAACCGTCGAGTTGTCCCCACGGCGTCCGGCGATCGCGTAGGCCGGTTGTCCACCGGTCGTCCCTGGTGTCGTCCCCAGGTTCATGCCGGCTGGCGGAGGGTGTCGATCAGGTCGGTGACCTGCTCGTAGAGCTGGCCCCGCTCGGCCATGAGGTCCGAGACCTTGCGCACGGCGTGGATGATCGTGGTGTGGTCCCGCCCGCCGAACTCCTCGGCGATGGCCGGGTAGCTGAGGTCGGTGAGGTCGCGGGCGGCGTACATCGCCACCTGGCGGGCGGTGACCAGCTGGCGCCGGCGGTTGGGCCCGATGATCTCGTCGACGGGGATCCCGAACTTGGCCGAGGTCGTGGCCAGGATGTGGTCGATGGTGATCGGCTTCGGCCCGGTGTCGCCGAGGATCGGGGCGAGCACGTCCTGGGCCAGGGTCATCGTGCACGGCAGGTCGTTGAGCCGGCAGTAGGCGGTGAGGCGGTGCAGCGCGCCCTCCAGCTCGCGGATGTTGGTCTTCACGTTGGTGGCGATGAACTCGAGGATCGGCTCGGGGACGTCGACCTCGGTGCGGAGGGCCTTCATCCGGAGGATGGCGAGCCGGGTCTCGAGGTCCGGGCGGCTGGATGTCGGTGACCAGGCCCATGACGAACCGGCTGCGGAGCCGGTCCTGGAGGGTGGCGATGGCGTCCGGCGGCCGGTCGGAGGTCAGCACGATCTGGCGGTTGGCCTCGTGGAGGGCGTTGAACGTGTGGAAGAACTCCTCCTGGAGCCCCTCCTTGCCCTCGAGGAAGTGGATGTCGTCGACGAGCAGCACGTCGATCTCGCGGTAGCGGCGCTTGAACTCGGTGGTGGTGTTGTTCCGGATGGCGTCGACGTACTGGTACAGGAACAGCTCGGTGCGGACGTAGCGGACCACGAAGGTCGGGTAGTTCTGCTTGATGTAGTTGCCGATGGCGTGGAGCAGGTGGGTCTTGCCCAGCCCGCTGGGCCCGTAGATGGTCAGCGGGTTGTAGGAGCGGGCCGGGGTCTCGGCCACCCGCAGCGCGGCGGCGTTGGCGAACTGGTTGGAGCTGCCGATGACGAAGGTCTCGAAGGTCTGCTCGGGCCGCACGTCGGCGGGGCCGGCGGACACGGTCAGCTCGCCGTCGAGGCCGTCGGGGGGGACCGGGAGCTCGTCGAGCAGCGGGAGCTCGTCGAAGGGGTCCGCGTTCTGGTCGTCGAGGCGGGAGGGATGCGGGAGGTCGAGCAGGTCGGCCTCGATCGGGTCCGTGTCGACCACGACGAAGCGCAGGTCGGTGATCTCCGGGGCGTGCTCGGCCAGCGCGTCGTCGATCAGCGGGCGGTACCGCATGTCGAGGCGCTCACGGGCCATGACGCTCGGCACCCCGAGCACGAGGGTCGTCCCCTCGACCTCCAGGGCCTCCGTGGGCTCGAAGTACATGAGGAAGACGCCGCCGGAGACCTGTTGCTCCAGCTCGTCTCGGCAGCGTTCCCAGAGGTCATGTGCGTGTTCGTCGGTCACCAGACAACAGCTCCCCAGCCAAATCCCGGTTGTTCATGATGTGAAAGGGCGTCCACAAGCTTGTGGACGCCCCTGTGGAAAACAGCGAGCAGGGTCGATCGTCGCTGACCGATTCGTCCTGGCCACCACTGCCGTTCTCGATGTCACCGGCCGGTCCGACGGGTCGGGCCCGACGCGGTCACGTCTCCTGTCGACGCAGGGCGGGGAACCTAGCACCGCACTCAGGGCCCTGCGAGAAGACCACGTTCTCCCTGGTCAGCGGGTGATTCCGCGATCCGGGGGGCGCATCTGTCCACAGGCAGGGGCCGGTCGGGTCGTCCCGGCCGCCGGCCGGGACGGGTCGCCCGCGACCCCGGCGCCGCGGCCCTGGTTGCCGCTGGGGGCCGCGCGGTCTAGCGTGGCGATGATCGTCTGCCGGGTCGACCGGTCGACGGTACCGGCCGTCAGCATCTTCAGATGGTCGGGCGGGTTCTCCGTGTGATCTCCCGGCGTCTCGGGTGATCCGGGTGGGTCCCGCGCAACCGCTCCCGCCGCTCGGCATCAACCCCGGCCGGGCCGGCCCTTGGAGGACCAGATGAAGCGCACGTACCAGCCCAACCGCCGCCGGCGGGCGCGGAAGCACGGCTTCCGCCACCGGATGTCGACCCGGGGAGGCCGGGCGATCCTGCGGGCCCGCCGCCAGCGGGGCCGCGCTCGCCTCTCCGCCTGAGCCCGGGTCCCTTGCGGACCGGCTCGACCCGTGTCGTGCCCGAAGCTCCTCGTGGTCCGTGGCCGGAAGTCGTTCGCGGCCCTGTCGCGCCATGGCCGCCGGGTCCGCGAAGGCCCGTTGACCGTGATCCACCGGGCTGATGACACCGCACCCCGGGTGGCCTTCGCCGTCGGCCGGAAGGTCGGGCCCGCGGTCGTCCGCAACCGGCTGCGCCGGCGCCTCCGGGCCCTGTGGCGCGAGGCCACGCCGCCGGAACGGCGACTACCTGATCCTGGTCGCCCCCGGCGCCGCGGCGCTCACCTACGCCGCAGCTCGGCGGCCGCCTGGAGGCGGCCCTGGCCCGCCTGGAGGCGGCGGCATGAGCCTGCCGGGCCGGGCCCTCACCGCCCTGATCCGCCTCTACCAGCAGGCCCGGGCCGGTCGCCCGAGCCCGTGTCGCTTCTTCCCGACCTGCTCGGCCTACGCCCTCGAGGCGGTCGAGGTCCACGGTGCCCTCCGGGGCACGCCCTCGCCGCCCGGCGCCTGTGCCGCTGCCATCCCTGGGGCGCCCACGGCATCGACCTCGTGCCCGAGCCCCGCACCTCCCCCTCCCCTGAGCAGAAAGTGGTCTAGATGTTCGAACCCCTCGCCAACCTCATGGCCTGGTTCTATGAGATCTGGCCCTCCTACGGCGGGATGATCATCCTGCTCACCCTGACAGTGATGCTCGTTCTCACTCCGCTCACCCTGCGCGGCACCAAGTCCATGCTGCGCATGCAGCAGCTGCAGCCCGAGATGAAGCGGATCCAGAAGGAGTTCAAGGACGACCGCCAGCGCCAGAACGAGGAGCTGATGGCCTTCTACAAGGAGAACGGGATCAACCCGCTCTCCTCGTGTCTGCCGCTGCTCATCCAGATGCCGGTGTTCATCATCCTCTACCAGGTCCTCAGCGGCCTCACGGCCGGCCAGGACCCCGGTATCACGACAGCCCTGTGCCCGGACGGTGGCTGCTTCGACCCGAAGTACCTGAACGAGAGCTCGGAGCTCTACCAGAGCCTGGCCTCGCACACCACGATGGACTGGCTGGGGATCGACCTGGCCATCAGCCCGTCAGACGCCCTGAGCGACAGCTTCGTCACCTTCCTGCCCTACGGGATGATGATCGTCGTCGTCCTGGTCTCGGGCTACGTGCAGCAGGCCCAGATCCAGGGCCGGAGCCAGAACCAGGCCAGCCAGAACCCCCAGCAGCAGATGATCATGAAGATCCTGCCGGCGTTCATCGGCGTGATCTCCTTCACCCTGCCCGGGGCCCTGGTCCTGTACTTCGTGACCTCGAACCTGTTCCGGGTCGGCCAGCAGTGGGTCATCACCCGCACCATCTACTCCGACGAGGCCCTGGCGGCCGGCGTCATCGACACGTCGGCGGAGGAGAAGGCCGACAAGCCGGACAAGGCCAAGAAGGCCACAGCCCGTCCGAGAACGGCAAGGGGACCGGCACCAAGGACAGCGGTACGAAGGGAAAGCCGACGCCGCCCCGCAACGCCCCTGCCGCCGGCACCGGCAAGGCCAAGGGCAACAACAAGCGCACGTCCTCGGGGCGTGGCGGCACCACCCCGTCGCTGCCCCAGCCCCGTCCCCGCAAGAAGAAGAGGTAGATCCGTGGAGTGGGTACAGACCACCGGCAAGACCGTCGACGAAGCCAAGGAAAGGGCGCTCGACGAACTCGGTGTCGACGACCGTGATGCCGAGTTCGAGGTGCTCGAGGAGCCCCGCAGCGGGCTCTTCGGCTTCACCCGGGCCGAGGCCAGGGTCCGGGCGCGGGTCAAGCCGACCGCGCCCCGCCCCAAGCAGGAGCGAGGCCGGCGCCGCTCCGGTGGCGGCGGCCGTGACCGCAACCGCTCCGGCAACGGCGGCCGTGACCGCAACCGCTCCGGTAGCGGCGGGGGCGGTGGCCGGTCCCGTTCGGGTGGCGGCAGTGGCCGTTCCGATGACCGTGATCGCACGCCGGCCGAGTCCGGCGAGGAGCGCTCCGAGCCCTCCCGGGACGAGTCCTCGGGTGACCGTGACAGCTCCCGCAGCAGCGGGGGCCGGGGCGGCGGCCGTTCCGGCGGCAACGGTGGCCGTGACCGCAACCGTGACGAGCGCCCCCGAGCGCGCTCCCGTTCGAATGATCGACCCAAGGAAGACAAAGGGGAACCCATGACCGAAGCCAGTGTCCAGGAGCAGGCGACCGCCGCAGAGGAGTTCCTCTCCGGCCTGGTCGAGGCCTTCGGGCTGACGGCCACCGTGAGCTCCGAGGAGGTCGACGAGGCCGTCGAGGTCCGCATCGACGGCGACGACCTCGGGCTGCTCATCGGGCCCAAGGGCCGCACGCTGTGGGCCATCCAGGAGCTGACCAAGACCGTCGTCCAGCGCCAGCAGGGCGGCGGGCTCTCCACCCGGATCCGGGTGGACGTGGCCGGCTACCGGGAGCGGCGCAAGGCTGCGCTGGAGCGCTTCACGCAGGATGCGGCGGCCGCCGTGCTCGAGTCGGGCCAGGCCCGGGCCCTGGAGCCCATGGGCGCCGCCGACCGCAAGGTCGTGCACGACACGGTCAACGACATCGACGGCGTCGTGACCCGCTCCGAGGGCGAGGATCCCCGCCGGCGGGTCGTGATCGTTCCTGAGTGAGGCCCTGACCGCCGTTCTGGCCGAGGCCCAGCGCCTCGGCTGGATCGGCCAGGGTCCCCTCGAGGACCAGCTCCGTCATGCCGGGGCCTTCACCCAGTTGCTGGGTGAAGGCCCCGGTGTCGTTTTCGACCTCGGTTCCGGAGGCGGGCTGCCCGCGCTCCCCTGTGCCCTGGCGGCTCCGGCGTGGTCCTGGGTCCTGGTGGAGTCGCCAGCTGCGCCGGGTCGACCACCTGGTGTCGGCCTGCCGCCGCTTGGGGCTGACGGACCGGGTGGAGGTGGTGCACGGCCGGGCCGAGGACCTCGGCCGGGATCCGGCGCGTCGGGGCACCGCCGATGTGGTCACGGCCCGCTCCTTCGGCCCCCCGGCGGTCGTGGCCGAGTGCGCCGCTCCCCTGCTGCGGGTCGGCGGCCGCCTCCTGGTGAGCGAGCCCCCGGACGCCGACGACCGCTGGCCGGCCGACGGCCTGGCGCTGCTCGGCCTCTCCCCCGCCGAGCCTCGGGAGGCCGACGGCTTCGGGTTCGCCGAGGCCGTCCAGGCGGCGTCTGTGTCCGCCGGAGCTATCCCCGCCGGGCCGGAATCCCGGCGAAGTCCCCGCTCTTCTGAGGCGTTTCCCATGAAACAACCTATTCCGAGTCGGAAAAGGCTGTTTAACGGGAAACGCCTTCGGAGGGTGTCACACCTCCCTGGCGTGGCCGCATGCCCGCGGCCTCGCCTAGGGTTCACAGCGATGCCCGACGTCCAAGTCGCCTCCCCTGGCCGGCCTAAGTTGGGGAGGGATCCTTCACCGGTGATCCCCGATCGGGCAGCTGGACCTGCGCGGTACGGGCCGTACCCGTGTGCGGCAACCGACAGGATCAGTACATCGTGCACTGGCGTGGCCCGGCGCTCGTCCAGCTCATCAAGGAGCTCGAGGCATTCGGCCTCCAGGACTACTGCCCGCACGTGTACGGCCGCATGATGACGGTCAAGGCGCACCTCGCTATCTCGCATGAGCCGAGGGTCCTTGTAACTCGGGCACGGAACGGGCAGGATGGGCGCCTGATGGCGAGAACCCGGGGTCGTGACCGCGCGCGTGCCGAGGACGATGAGCGGGAGCCGGCCAAGGAGCCCAAGCCGGACCTGACGATCCCGCTGCCCAAGCCGGCCCAGCCCCGGGTCATCGCGGTGGCCAACCAGAAGGGTGGCGTGGGCAAGACCACCACCGCCGTGAACCTGGGCGCCGGGCTTGGCGGAGCGGGGCCTGCGGGTCCTGGTCGTGGACCTGGACCCCCAGGGCAACGCCAGACGGGCCTGGGCCTCAACATCCGGGAGCTGGAGGCCACGATGTACGACGTCCTGCTGGACGACGTCCCCATCGAGGACTGCATCGAGCCCAGCGAGGTCCGGAACCTCTTCGTGGCCCCGGCCAGCCTGGACCTGGCCGGGGCCGAGATCGAGCTGGTGGCCGCCATGTCCCGGGAGATGCGGCTGCGCACCGCCCTGGCGCCGGTCAAGGACGACTACGACTACATCCTCATCGACTGCCCGCCGTCCCTGGGCCTGCTCACCCTGAACGCCTTCGCGGCGGTGGGGGAGGTGCTGGTCCCGATCCAGTGCGAGTACTACGCCCTCGAGGGCCTCGGGCCAGCTCCTGCACAACGTGGAGCTGGTCCAGAAGGCCCTGAACCCCGACCTGGAGGTCAGCACCGTGGTCCTGGTCATGTACGACGCCCGCACCACGCTGGCCGAGGACGTGGCCACCGACGTGCGCCGAGCACCTGGGCGAGAAGGTCACCCAGACCGTGATCCCCCGCACCGTGCGCCTGTCCGAGGCCCCCTCCTACGGCCAGCCCATCACCACCTTCGACCCGAAGTCCGAGGGGCGCCTGGGCCTACCGGCGCCTGGCCGAGGAGGTGGCCATCCGTGGCGCGGCGTAGCGGACTGGGGCGGGGCCTCGGTGCCCTGATCCCCGAGGACAGCCGAGCACGACCTCGGCGCCAGCTACCAGGAGCTGGCCGTCGACACGCATCGTCCCCAACCCCTTCCAGCCCCGGGAGGAGTTCGACGAGGGCGGCATCGCCTCCCTGGCCGACTCGATCGAGCAGGTCGGCGTGCTGCAGCCGATCCTGGTGCGCCCCGCCGCGGACGGCGGCTACCAGCTGATCGCCGGGGAGCGGCGCTGGCGGGCGTCCATGCAGGCCGGCCTGACCGTCGATCCCGGCCATCGTCGAGGAGGTCCGGGACGTCTCGGCCCTCGAGCAGGCGGTCATCGAGAACCTCCACCGCCAGGACCTCAACGCCCTGGAGGAGGCCGCCGCCTACCAGCAGCTGATCGACGACTTCGGCTTCACCCAGGAGCAACTGGCCCAACGGGTGGGCAAGAGCCGGCCGTCGGTGGCCAACACCCTGCGCCTGCTCAACCTGCCGCCGGCCATCCAGGGCCTGCTCATCGACGGCCGCCTGGCCGCCGCCCACGCCCGGGCCCTGCTCCCGGTCGAGGACCGGGCCGACCAGCAGCGCCTGGCCGAACAGGCCGTGGCCGAGGGTTGGTCGGTACGCCAGGTGGAACAGGCCGTGAAGGACCGGGCCGGCGCCCCGACGCCGCCCGAGGCGCCCGACGAGCCCCCCGAACCGGGAACCACCCGACCCGCGGCCCTCCTGGAGCTCGAGGAGCTGCTGTCCGGCCACCTCGACACCCGGGTGGCGGTCCAGACCGGGGCCAAGCGGGGCAAGATCGTCATCGAGTTCGCCGACCTCGACGACCTCGAACGGCATCTACCGGATCATCATCGCCGGGGACTGACCGGGGCCGAAACCCCCGGTATTCCGGGGCGAACGGCCGTTGACCACAGGTTTAGCCACAGCTTGTGGATAACCCCCCCAGTAGAGGTTCAGGTCGAGGGTTCGACGCAGTGTCCACCCACCCACCCACGCTCCGCGCGCAGGGCGCCGCGATCGGTCCTCAGGCGGGCGGAGTCCAGCCGGTGCTCGACCCAGGTGGCCACGCACCGCGTGAGCGCCGGCGGCCAGGTCGGCGGCCTGCACCACGACCTCGTCGACCGGCCCGAGCTCGCAGAGCACTGCCGGCATCTTGGTCTCCCGCAGCACCGGCAGGCGCATGCCCCGTGCGATCGGCGCCGTATCGAGAACCGTTCCCAGTTCTGCGGCGCGTCAGCTCGGCCAACCGGCGACCGCCCACGGACTCGAAGCCCTCGGTGGCGTAGAACGACACCCGGCAGGCCGGTTCGGCGACCAGGCGGAGCCCGACGTAGAGCTCGGCGCCGAGGTCGTTGGCCTCCCGGGCCTGGGCCGACCCGTCGGGGGCGTGCAGCACGGTCACGTCGGCGCCGGCGTCGGTCAGCAGCCGGCAGACCCGATCGGCGAGGGCGTCGAGGGCGCCGGGGGCCCCGAGCACGATCCGGCGCTCGGCCAGGTGCCGGGGCGCATCCCGCAGGGCCAGGGCCTCCCGGGCCTGGGCCACGCTGGTGGGCCCTGCCCGGCGCCCGGCCAGGCGCTGCAGGGCGGCCACGGAGTCCGGCCCGCAGATCCCGTCGGGGGTCAGGCCGCTGTTGCGCTGGAACTCCTCGAGGGCGCGGGCGGTGTCCGGCCCGCAGATCCCGTCGACCCGGCCGGCGTCGAAGCCCAGCGCGCCGAGGCTGGACTGGAGCTCGGCCACGTCGTCGCCCCGCTGCATGGGGGTGCGGTGGTAGAGGAAGCGGTCGCCCAGTCGCCAGCCGGCCTCGACCAGGGCCGCCCAGGTGACGGGCCCGCAGATCCCGTCGGCGGGCAGGCCCCGCTCGCTCCTGGAAGGCCCGGGTGGCGGCGCGGTGGCCGGGCCGAACTCGCCGGCCGGCGTCGTCGCCGACGGCGTGGCCCAGCGCGCTCGAGCCGACGTTGGACGTCGCGGACGGCCTCGCCCCGGGCGCCCTTGCCCAGGGGCAGGCGTGTCCTCGGCGGGGTCGATCACGCAGGGTTCCTACCAACCGGCGGCCGCGATCACCACCGGCACCCCGAACGCGTCAGCGCCCCCGGCCCGGCGGCACCGGACGGGGGCGCTGCCCGATCAGGCCAGGAACTCGGAGAGCTCCTGGACCATCTGGCCCTTGCCCTTGGCCCCGATGAGGCGCTTGGCCTCCTGACCGTCCTTGAACACGATCATCGTCGGGATGCTCATCACGCCGTAGCGGCGGGCGGCGTCGGGGTTGTCGTCCACGTTGAGCTTGGCGATGCGCAGCGAGTCGTGCTCCGCGGCGATCTCCTCGAGGACGGGGGCGATCATCTTGCAGGGACCGCACCACTCCGCCCAGAAGTCGACGAGCACGGGGCCGCTCGCCCCGCCGATCTCCTCGTCGAAGGTGGCGTCGGTGAGGTCGCTGATGCCTTCTGCCATGTCGGAAGTTCTCCTTGGTTCGACCCCGTCCAACCTACTGACGGGGGAGTGACATTCCCGGATGGGCGGGGGCTCAGTGGTCCTGGGCCTCGAGCCAACGTTCGGCGTCGATGGCGGCCATGCACCCGGACCCGGCGGCGGTGATGGCCTGCCGGTAGGTGTGGTCCTGGACGTCGCCGCAGGCGAACACGCCCTCGATGTTGGTGGCCGTGCCGGGCCCGGTGATCAGGTAGCCCGAGTCCTCCATGTCCAGCTGGCCGTCGAACAGCCAGGTGTTGGGCGTGTGGCCGATGGCCACGAACAGGCCGGTGACGTCGAGCCGGGTCAGCTCGCCGGTGTTCACGTCCTTGACGACCACGGCCTCGACCGTGGTGTCGCCCACGACCTCCTCCACCGCCGAGTTCCACTGGAAGCGCACCTTGGGGTTGGCCAGCACCCGGTCCTGCATGATCTTGGAGGCCCGCAGCTCGTCGCGGCGGTGGACCAGGGTCACGGTGTCGGCGAACTTGGACAGGAACATGGCCTCCTCGACCGCGGAGTCCCCGCCGCCGACGACCACGATGTGGTGGTCCCGGAAGAAGAAGCCGTCGCAGGTCGCACAGGTCGACACGCCGTGGCCGATCAGGCGCTCCTCGCCGAGGCCCAGCATCTTGGACTGGGCCCCGGTCGACACGATGATCGAGTCGCCGAGGTAGGTGGGCTCGGCGGCGTCGGGGTCGCCGACCCACACCTTGAAGGGGCGCTCGCCGAGGTCGACCTTGGTCACCTTCTCGGTGCGGATGTCGGCCTCGAAGCGGGCGGCCTGCTCCCGGAAGCGCATCATGAGCTCGGGGCCCATGACGCCCTCGGGGAAGCCGGGGAAGTTCTCGACGTCGGTGGTCAGCATGAGCTGGCCCCCGGGCTGGTCGCTGGTGGAGGACGGCTCGCCCTCGAGGACCAGCGGGTGCAGGTTGGCCCGGGCCGCGTAGACGGCGGCCGTCAGGCCGGCGGGGCCGGAGCCGATGATGATGACGTCGCGGATGTCCGGGCTCAAAGTTCTGGTGCTCTCTTTGGTCGGCTTCGGCCACGGCAACGGTGCCGGGCCCACGGGCATTCCCGCTCAGGGGACCTCGGGGGCGTAGCGCTTCGTCCACACGAAGAGCCCGATCCGGCGAAGACCACGCCGAGGAGCAGGTAAGCCGACCAGACCTCGCCGGGCAGGTAGACGTCGAGCATCCGGACCAGAGCAGGATCACCAGCACGACGAGGGCGACGATGGCGGCGAAGGCGCCGATGATCCCGTAGACGATCGCCCGGGCGACGGTGAGGACCTGGCCGGTGGTCTTCTCCCGGACGGTGTCGACGACCCGGACGACGGTGTCGGCGGCCTGGTCGGCCCAGTCACCGTCGTCCGCGGCGGAGGGGGTCGAGGACGGGTCGGTCGGTCGGGTCGGCGCGGCCATGGACCGCGACTCTAACGGCCGGGGTCCCCGGGGGTCAGAGGGGGAAGGAGACCAGGGACCGGCAGGTGTCCGCGGTGACGACCTCCACCCGCGTGTCCCCGTCGACGGTGGCGAAGACGTAGACGACGGCCGGGGTGCCCGCGTAGGTGGCCGAGGCCGGTCAGCGAGGCTGCCGGCGAGCGCCGGGTCGGACTCCTCGAGGCGGATCGCGGCAGTCCTCGCTGTCGCCGTCGCACGGCGTCGAGGTCCGTGGGCGTGGTGGCGGCGGGGATGGTCGAGCGCGTCGTGGGGCTGGCGGCGACCCCGTCGAGCTCGCCGCTGGCGACCAGGGCGGCCCGCAGCTCGGTCTCGTCGGCGACCGCGCCGAGCTCGACGGGCGGCGCTGTCCTCGAAGGCGGCGCTGTCGGCGCTCTCGGCCTCCGCGGCGGCGTCGCCCGACTCCTCGTCGGCCACCGACCTGGCCGCCCGACTCGGCTCCGCCGGCGCTGTCGTCGCTGCTGGCCGAGTCATTGGTGCCCGTGTCGCCGACCTGACCGATCAGGAAGCCGGCGAAGAGGAGCACCGCGAGCACGGCGGCGGCAACGGCCAGGAAGGACCCGGTCGACCGTCGGGGCTCCAGGGCCACGACGACCTTCTCGGAGCGACGCGCCTCGGCCACGGCTGCGGCGATGGCGGCGTCGCGGGCAGCCGGCCGACGGCGGCGTCACCGGGGCGGCCACGGCCTCGGCGACGGCGGTGAACTCGGCCAGGCGGGCCGACAACTCGGGGTCGGCGGCCACCCGGGCGCGCTCGTCCGCGGTCGCCTCGCCGTCGAGGACGGCGCTGACGAGCTCGTCGTCGGTGCGGAAGGGCTCAGGCATGTTCCCCCCGTAGGACGCTCGGGGGCGGGGGTCGGGTTCCCCGCCATGACGTGGGCCAGGGCGCCCCGGCCGCGGGAGATCCGGGAGCGGACGGTGCCGGGGGCGAGGTCGAGGACCTCGGCGATCTCGGCGTAGTCCAGCCCGCAGAGGTCCCGCAGGACGACCGGGGCCCGGAAGTCGGGCGCCAGCTGGGCCAGGGCCCGGTCGATGTCGATGCGGTCGGCCACGGCTCTGTCCATGCTCGGCCCGCCGGTGTCCCGGTCGAGGGCGAAGGCCTCGTCGTCGACGGGAACCGGCCGGCGCTTGCGGCGCCGGAGCTCGTCGAGGACGGCGTTGGTGACCACCCGGTAGAGCCAGGTCGTGAACTTCGCCCGCCCGTCGTAGCGATCCAAGCGGCGGACCACCGTGATCAGCGCCTCCTGGGTGGCGTCGGCCCCGTCGGCGTCGTTGCCCGCCAGCCGCCGGCAGAGCGCGTGGATCCGGTCGTGGTGCCGGCGCAGGAGGGCGTCGAGGGCCTTGTCGTCACCGTCGAGGGCGGCGGCGACCAGCGCCTCGTCGGGAAGGGCGGGGACGATGGCCCGACGGTAGTGCGGGTCGTCGGCTTGGGGACCGACACCGATGCAGGGATGGGGCCGAGTCGTGCGGGGGCGGGTCGGTGGTGCCGTTCGGGTCCTCGGGCCGGAGGACTGACACCGACTGCAGGGAGGGGGGCGTGAGGTCGGGCCGCTCATCGTCGGGGGCAGGTGAGCGCTCGACCCCCTGACGAAATTGCGTGACTTGTGGTCGCTCTACGACCTGGACGAACGCAATGTCGTCCGGTCAGGGCGGGAAGGCGGTACTTGCGTTGGTTGTGGTTGCTCTATGACCCAGATGAACGCAATGTCGTGAGGGCGCGCGGCCGGGACCTTCTGGCGTCGATCTGTTGCGGCTGCCGCAACCAGCTGGCGCACTTTCGGTGAGGGCCGGGGCCGTGGGCCTCTGGCGTCGATCTGTTGCGGCTACCGCAACCAGATGACGCACGTTCGACCAGGCCGTCCAGCGTGCTCGTCCCCGACGACCGGCGGCTCGACCCCACACCCCATCGTTGCGTCGGTGTCGTTCCTCCGGGCCGACGGCCTGAAGGGCACCACAACGCGCCGGCTTCATCAGCCGCCCCGTCGTTGCGTCGGTGTCGTTCCTCCGGGCCGACGGCCCGAACGGCACCACAAACCGCCGGCATCATCAGCCGCCCCATCGTTGCGTCGGTGTCGGTCCTCCAGCCCGACCGGGTCAGGAGCCGGGGGAGAGGCCGATCTCGTTGACGACGGCTTGGGTGGGGGTGCCGGTGCCGAGGTCGGTGAACCAGACCAGCACCGCCCCGCCTTGTTGGCCGGAGAGGTCGAAGGAGGCGGTGCCCTCCACGCCCTCCTGGCCGGTCACCGGGGTTCCCCAGCCAGCGAGGTCGGCGGCCGGAGAGGCGGCGACGTAGACCTCCGCGCTCCAGCCGGTGAACTCCGGGCCGGTGTCGACGACCAGCTCACCGAGGTCGCCGGCCTGCTCGAGGGTGAGGACGAGGCCCACCCCGGGCTTGATGCCCTGGAAGTCCTCGCGGCTGTCGTACTCCTCGGAGGTCCAGGCCGTCGCCAGGTCGCCGTCGACGGCGAGCGGGGCCTCGTCGTCGTGCTCGGCGCCGTCGCCCTCGGGGTCGAAGGCGGTGGCGGTCAGGGCCAGGGCCTCGCCGCCGTCGCCCCCTCCGCCGTCGCTGTCGACCCCGGGGACGCTCGGGCTCGTCGTCGCCGAAGAGGTCGTCGCCGACGACGCTGCCGAGGAGGATCCCGGCCACGGCGAGGGCCACCAGCACCAGGCCGATGAGCAGCGCCGGGCCCGTCCAGTTCCGGGGCGGCGGCGGGGCGGGCGTCGGCGTGGGCGGTGGGCGTCGGGCGGCGGCCCGTGGGCGGGGGCGGCACCCGGGGCGGCGGGCGGGATCGTCGGAGGTGGTGGGACGTCGACCGAGGTGCCGTCGGCGGGCGCGGTGGACTCGAGGAAGGTCGCGTCCGTCGGCGGCGACCGGCGCGGAGCGGGCCCCGCCGACTGCCCACGGCCAGCAGCTCGCTGCGCAGGGCGGCCGCCGACGCCGGGCGTTCGTCGGCGTCCCGCCGCAGGGCGTGGAGGATGACGGCCTCGAGGGCCGGGGGGATCTCGGGCCGGACCTGGCGGGGTGGGGTCGGGTCCTGGTGGAGGCGGGCCAGCACGGTGGCGGTGTCGGTGTCGCCGCTGAACGGCACCCGGCCGCACACCATCTCGTAGAGCACGATGCCCAGGGAGTAGAGGTCGGTGCGGGCGTCGACCGCGGTGCCCGACACCTGCTCGGGGGCGAGGTACTTGGCGGTGCCGAGGACGGTGCCCTCGGTCGTGTGGTCGGCGTCGGTCAGCTTGGCGATGCCGAAGTCGGCGACCATCACCCGCTCGTCCTCGCAGAGCAGGATGTTGGCCGGCTTGATGTCCCGGTGGACCAGGCCGGCCCGGTGCGCGGTCTCCAGCGCCTCGGCCACCCGGGCCCCGATGTGCGACGGCCTCGGCCGGCGGGCAGGGCGCCGTTGTCGTCGAGGTGCTTGCGCAGGGAGACCCCCCGCACCAGCTCCATGACGATGGCCTCGTCGCCGTCGCTGCTGTGGGTGTCGTAGATGGCGACGATCGACGGGTGGGTCAGGCGGGCGGCGGCGATGGCCTCGCGCCGGAAGCGCTCGACGAAGGTCTGGTCCCCGGCCAGGTGCGGGTGGAGGACCTTGATGGCGACCGGCCGGTCGAGGACCTGGTCGACGGCCTCCCAGACCTCGGCCATGCCGCCGACGGCGATGCGGCGCTCGAAGCGGTAACGACCGGCGAGCAGGGTCCCGGACCGGTCGGACCGCTCCGTGGCGGGGAGGTCGGCGGGTCGGCCACGGCGGGTGCCACGCTACCGCCGGCCGGCGGCCCGGGCCGGGCACGGCGCCGGGCGGGTCCCGAGCCCGGACGAATGGCCCATCAAGGCAGCGGTCGCCGGCGCGTCGTAGACCTACCCGTGAAGGCGAATGTCCGTTGGACGACCGCGGCCGCGGTGACCCTGGCCGTCGTGGGGGCGATGGCCGTCGTCGCACCCTGCCGCCGACCCCGCGCCGAGGGCCGCACGACCGAGGCCGCACCCGCTCGCGGTCGACGGCCGTCGACGTCCCGGTGACAGCCCGACGGCGGTGGCCACCGGGTCGGCGCCGACGCCGTCGGGCGCCGACCGAGTTCACGCACCTCTCGGCACCCGGTGGACCGACAGGACCTCACCTACGGCTTCGTCAACCACACCGCCGACCTGTCGCGTCGCCGCCCAGGAGGCGGCGGTGGCCGCGGCCCTGGCCACCTGGTCCTCGGTCACCCCCCTCACCTTCACCCAGGTCGCCGACTGCGGCCTGGCCTTCGACGCCGCCGGACTGCCAGACCCCCGACATCCGCATCAGCTTCGGCACCGGCGACCACGGCGGCGGCCCCGACGACCCCGACTTCGACGGCCCGGGCGGCACGGCGGCCCACGCCTTCTACCCGCCCCCGAACGGCTCGTCGGCGGCGGGCGACCTCCACCTCGACGACGCGGAGCGCTGGACCACGAGCGGCAGCGGCGTCGACCTCGAGAGCGTCGCCCTGCACGAGCTCGGCCACTCCCTCGGCCTGACCCACGCCACGGCGGCCCAGTGCCCGCTCCAGGCCAGCCCCAACCGGCCGATCATGTGCGGCACGATCGTCGGGCGTCGACCGCACGCTCGCCCAGGACGACATCGCCGGGATCCAGTCGCCTCTACGGCCCGCCGGCCGGTCGCCTGCGCGGGCCGGGCCGTCACCGTCGACCTGGCCGAGGGCCAGGTCCCGACCGGCCGGCGCCGACGTGATCCTCGGCACGCCCGGGGCCGGACGACGATCACCACGCGGCGGCGGGGCGGACATCGTCTGCGGCGGCGGCGGCGACGACACCATCGACCTCGGCGCCGGGCAACGACCGGGCCATCGGCGGGGCGGGCAACGACGTCCTCTACGGCCGCACGGGTGTCGACCGGCTCGAGGGCGGGGGCGGCAACGACCGCCTGTTCGCCGGCGACCACAACGACCAGCTCTACGGCGGCACCGGCGGCGACACCCTCGACGGCGGCGCCGGCGCCGACAAGCTCTACGCCGGGCCCCAGGCCGACACCTGCAACGGCCGCGGGCGGCGACGACGCTCCAGACCGGCTGCGAGCGCCGCGCGCAGCATCGAGTCCCGATGCGCTGATCCCAGGCGGTGAGGCCGACGGGCGACCCCGTCAGGGCGCCCGCGTGGGTCGGCGCTACGGCTTCGACCCAGAAGCTGACGCCCATGACGCCGGGCCCGCCGTGGGTGCCGATGACCGGGCCGATGCGGCCCTGGTCGGATCTCGCCGTCGTAGTCGGCGCGCGAGCAGGTCGATCAGCTCGCCGGCGTCGTCGGGATCACCGGCCATCACCCAGAGGTTCTCGATGTCGTCGCCGAACTCGAGCGACCTTGTCCCGCAGCCACAGCAGGCCCTTCTTCTTGGTCCGGGGCTTGGCCGCCTCGTGGACCTCGCCGGTGCTCATGTCCAGGATGGGCTTGATCGACAGCACGCTGCCCATCAGCTGCTGGGCCTTGCCGATGCGGCCGCCCTTCAGGAGGTTGTCGAGGGTGTTCGAGCAGCCCCCACATCCGGGTGCGGTCCGAGAGGTCTCTCGACCAGGGCCACGATCTCGGCGGGGCCGGCGCCGCGCTCGGCGGCCTCGGCGGCGGCGACCACGATGTTGCCCAGGCCGAGGGTGAGGGCCTTGGAGTCCACGACCGTCACCGTGACCTCGCCCTCGAGGGACTTGGCCGCGGTGGCGGCCGACTGCATGGTGGCCGACAGTGCGGCCGAGAGGTTGATGCAGACCACCTCGTCGCCGCCTCCGCCCACCTTGCGGAAGGCCTGCTCGAAGGCGCCGGGGGAGGGCGCGGCCGTCTCGGGCAGGGTGTCGGTCTGCGGCCATCCGGGCGTAGAACTCGTCGACGCTCAGCTCGACCCGGTCGACGAACTCCTCGTCGCCGAAGCGGATGGAGAGCGGCACCACCTCGATGCCGTGCTGGTCGACCAGCGCCTGAGCCAGGTCACAGGCGCTGTCGGTGACGATGCGGACGGCCATGGTTCCTCGGGTCTTCGGGTGGTGCGGGCGTCGCCGATCGGGTGCGGCCGGGCGGAGCGTAGTGCCGGCCCGCGAGGCTCAGACCGGGGCCGGCTCGACGGGTTACCGGGCGCCGGTCGTCGGGGTCGATCGAGCCGACGGTTGCGGCGGGCCGATGCGCCAGTGGCTGGCCCACCACACCACCAGGACGAGCAGGGCGCCGACGGACAGGACGACGCCCACGCCGGACACGGCCGTCGAGCGCACCGTGACCCGGGCCCGGGCGACGGTCAGGACGCCGTCGGGGGAGGTGACGGTGATGCGCAGCGGGAAGGCGCCGCTGGCCCGGGCCACCACCGGCACCTCGACCCGGTTGGGGCCCTCGTCGAGGCGCAGGCGCTGGGTGGCGCCGTCGGGGAACTCCAGCTTGTTGTCGCTGTCGAAGGCCAGCCGGACCTCGACCGGGCCGCCGGTGTCGTTGCGGATCGGTGACCGGGATGTCGCCCTCGCGGGAGGTCAGCGTGACCGTCTCGTCGTCGGTGATGCGGACCACGGCGCGGTCTGGGCCGAGATGGCGAGGCTCACCGAGCGCAGGTAGGCGCCCCGCTCGGTCTCGGTCAGGTCGATCGGAGCCGGAGACCAGGAGGCGGCGCCGGAGGTCCTCGGCGAGGGGATCGGCCCGGCCGGCGAAGCTGCGTGTAGCCGCTGACGATCTGGTCGGGTGGCGGCCAGGTTGCGGCCGTAGGCGCGTGAGGTCCTGGCCGGCGAGGGGGATGCCCTCGACGGCCGGCCCGGGCTCCGGGCGCCGACGTCGCCGTGCGGGATCGGCGTCGAGCAGCTCGGCCAGGTTGACCGGGCGCAGCGGGCCGCCGGCCCGGAGGCCCCGCGAGCAGGGTGTCGAGGTAGGCGGCGGGCAGGGCCGGTTGGCGGGCAGCTCGATGACCACGCCCGCCGCCGCCGTCGTCGGTGGCCGACGCCGCCGTCGCTCCGGCGGCGCCGCGAGCAGGGCCAGGTCGGCCAGGGCCCGGTGGGCCATCAGGACGGGGTCCGCCGGTGCCGTTGACGTGGGCCCGCAGGATCGGGTCGGCCAGGACGGCGTCGATGGCCTGGCCGGTCGCGCCGACGACCACGACCGGCTCGTCGATCGGGAGCGCTGGCGCCGGTGACCGACTCCTGCGCGGAACAGGGCCCGGTCGATCCCGGCGCCGGTCAGGGCGTCGAGCGCGCCGGTGGTCGGGTTGCCGGCGCCGACCCAGGTGCGCTGGTCGACGGGCCGGCGCAGGACCCGGCGCAGGGTCCGGGTCGCCGGCCTCGAACTGGTCCTCCAGGGGTCCGGCCAGATCGGGCGACGCCGGCGAAGGCGGCGAGGTCGAGGCGGACGTAGGGCCCGCCGACGACGTGGCGGTCGGCCAGCGCGTCGGCCGGACGCTCGCCGAGCAGCGCCGGGTCCGTCGCGGGCCACGGCGTCGAGGGTCTCGGGGGTCGGGGCGACGGTCAGGGGCACGTCCTCGTACTTGTCGAGCAGCCGGGCCCGAACCTCGAGCAGCGCGCCGGGCCCGCTCGGTGACGCACGGGCACGCCGTCGGGGCCGAAGGCGGGCGGCGCGTGCAGGGGGAGCACCACGGCGGTGCGCAGGGGGGTCGCTCGGCGGCGTCCTCGGCGGTGCGCACGACGAAGGTCACCATCGGCGGGCCGGGCGTCGCCGTCGGGGCCGGCCACGGCGATGGCCAGGGGGTAGACGCCAGGGTCGGCCGACGGGCAGGCCGGCGGTCGAGCCGTCGGTGGCCAGGCAGCAGGCGGAACGCACCGTCCCGGCCCGCGCGGGGACCAGGGCGGTGGGGATCGACAGGACGTCACGGACGTCGCCCAGCAGCGTCGGGTCGACCGTCCCCCGCATGAGCGTCTCCCGGGAGGTGAGCGCGCCGTAGAGGGTCAGCTCGACGGTGCCGCCCTCGGGCAGGCCGCCGTCGTGGGCGAAGGCCAGGTCGAAGGGCTGGTCCTCGGCCACCCAGGGGGTCTGGCCGACGAGGCGGGGCCGGGCCGACTCCGGGCTGCCTGGGCCGTGACGGGCGCCGGCCCGCCGAGCGGCGAGGACGAGGAGGGTGGCGGCGAGGAGCAGGCCGAGGGGCGGGCGCGGCGGGTCAAGGAGCGGGGCCCCGAGCACGTCGAGGCCGGCGGGCTCGGGCCGGAAGCCCAGCGCCTCGTACAGGTGCAGCGCGGCGGCGTTGCCCTCCTGGGTGTTGACCACGGCCCGGCGCGCGCCGCGGCCGGCGCAGCCAGTCGAGGGCGTCGCTGACCAGGGCCCGACCGAGGCCGTGGCCCGCCGTGGTCGGGGTGCACGGCCACCCGCTGGAGGTAGCCCCGCTCGCGGCCGCGCGCCGGCGACGGCGTAGCCCACGACCCGATCGTCGACCAGGGCCACCCGGAAGCGGACCGAGGGGGTGGCCACCAGGGCCTCCCGGAGGCCGGCGGCGTCGAGGCGCCAGGGCGGTGAGAAGGCGGCGCCGTCGACCGCCAGGACCGCAGCGGCGGTCTCGGCGCCGGGCCCGGCGCAGCGGTGAGGGGCGGACCGGGGGGCACAGACCGGTCAGGTCGTGGGCCAGGAGGTGGAGGTGCTCGTCGACCTCGAAGCCGGCGGCCAGGAAGGGCACCTGCTCGTCGGGGCTGAGGGCGGCGGTGCGCACGCGCTGGTAGCCGGCCTCGGCCAGCTCGGCCAGGACCCGGCGGAGCGGCGTCGGCGCTGAGGCGCCGGGCGGCGTAGGGCACCAGGTGGGCGGTGGTCGGGTCGACCGGCCAGGGCCGCACCCGCAGGGCGCGGTGCGGCGAGGCGGTGGTCATCGCGGCCGAGGATACGGGAACGGCCCCCCCGGCTCGGGGGCGGCCGGCCGCCGGAGCCCAACCGGCTGAAGGGGGCGGCGGAGGCGCCGCTAGCGTTCGACGCCGTGGCCGCCGTCCTCCTCGCCACCCATCCGCGCTTCGGCTGACCACGACACCGGGCCGGGCCACCCCGAACGACCGGCCCGGCTCGGCGCGGTCCTCGACGGCCTGGCCGCCGCCGGTCTCGACGAGGCGCTGGTGCGGGTCGACCCCCGCCCCGCCACCCGGGCCGAGCTCGAGGCGGTGCACCCCGCCGCCCACCTGGACCGCCTCGAGGCCCTCTGCCGCTCGGGCGGCGGGCACGTCGACGCCGACACCCGGGTCTGCGCCGAGTCCTGGGCGGTCGCCCTCCTCGCCGCGGGGGCGGGCATCGACGCCGTCGAGCGCCTGGAGCGGGGCGAGGCCGACGCCGCCTTCTGCGCGGTGCGACCGCCCGGGCCACCACGCCACCGCCGACCGGGCGATGGGCTTCTGCCTGGTGAACAACGTGGCCGTCACCGCCGCCCACCTGGCCGACCGGGGCGAGCGGGTGCTGGTCGTCGACATCGACGCCCACCACGGCAACGGCACCCAGGACATCTTCTGGCACGACCCCCGCGTCCTCTACGTCTCCTTCCACCAGCACCCGCTCTACCCCGGCACGGGCGCGGTCCAGGACGTCGGGGGCCGGGGCGCGGCGGGCACCGACGGTCAACTTCCCCCTGCCGCCGGGGGCCACCGGCGACGTGTACCGGGCCGGCATCGAGGACGGTGCTCGCCCCGCACGTCGCGGCCTTCGCCCCGACGTGGCTGCTGCTCTCCTCCGGCTTCGACGCCCACCGCCGCGACCCCATCACCGACCTCGGCCTGACCGCGGGCGACTATGCCGACGTGACCGCCGACCTGCTGGCCTTCGCCCCCGCCGGGCCGCCGCGTCGTGTTCCTGGAGGGGGGCTACGACCTGACCGCGCTGGCCGAGTGCGCGGCCGCCACCGTCGGGGCCCTGGTGGGCGAGGCCGTGCCGACCGAGGCCCCGACCGCCGCCGGCCCGGGTCGGGAGGTCCTCGGGGCGGTGGCCGCGGCCCAGGCCGCGGCCGAGCGAGGGCCGCGTGATCCCCGAGCGCCTCCGCGTGGCGCTCCAGCCGGTGCTCGACGTGGTCGCGCCCCTGGCCGAGCGCTTCGCCGAGGCCGACCGCCGCCTCTACCTGGTCGGCGGCGTGGTCCGGGACCTGCTCGTCGGCCGGGACCTGGCCGACCGCGACATCGACCTGACCACCGACGCCCGGCCCGAGCAGATCAAGGACGCTGCTGGCCGGCCACGTCGACGCCGTCTGGACCCAGGGCGAGCGCTTCGGGACGATCGGGGCCAAGGTCACCGCCGACGGCGCCGAGTGGACCGTGGAGATCACCACCCACCGGGCCGACGTCTACCTGCCGGAGTCCCGCAAGCCCGAGGTCCAGTTCTCCGACCGAGGTCGAGTCGGACCTCTCCCGCCGCGACTTCACCGTGAACGCCATGGCGCTGGCCCTGCCCGAGCTGGCAGCTCATCGACCCCTACGACGGGGCGGCCGACCTGGCGGCCGGCCGCCTGCGCACCCCGCTGGAGCCGCAGGAGTCCTTCAGCGACGACCCGCTGCGCATGCTGCGGGCCGCCCGCTTCCTGGCCGGCTACCGCCTGGGCCCGTCCGACGAGCTGGTCCGGGCCGTGGCCGACATGGGCGACCGCCTGGCCATCGTCTCCGCCGAGCGGGTCCGGGACGAGCTGGACAAGCTCATGGTCGTCGACGACCCGTCCGACGGCCTGTGGTTCCTGGTCGAGACCGGCCTGGCCGACGAGTTCCTGCCCGAGCTGCTCGCAGATGCGCCTGGAGCAGGACCCCATCCACCACCACAAGGACGTGCTGGCCCACACGATCGCGGTGGTGGCCAACACCTCGCCGGACCGGCTGGTGCGCCTGGCCGCGCTGTTCCACGACGTCGGCAAGCCCAAGACCCGCTCCTTCGGGCGCCAACGGCGTGATGTTCCACCACCACGAGGTGGTCGGGGCCCGGATGACCAAGGACCGGATGACGGCGCTGCGCTACCCGAACGAGGACGTCGAGATCGTCACCCGGCTGGTGCGCCTGCACCTGCGCTTCCACGGCTACGGCACCGGCACCGGCTGGACCGACGCCGCCGTGCGCCGCTTCGTGCGGGACGCCGGCGACCAGCTGGACCGACTCATCGAGCTGACCCGCTGTGACTGCACGACCCGCAACAAGCGCAAGGCCGAGATGCTGGCCCGGCGCATGGACGACCTCGTCGGGCGCATCGCCGAGCTGGAGGCGGCCGAGGAGCTGAAGTCCATCCGCCCCGACCTCGACGGCCGCCAGGTCATGGACCACCTCGGCCTCCAGCCGGGCCGCGAGGTCGGCGAGGCCCTCGACATGCTCCTGGAGCTCCGCCTCGACGAGGGCCCGCTCGGCGAGGAGGAGGCCTTCCGCCGCCTCGACCAGTGGTGGGCCGCTCCGACTGCCGACCTGTACGCGCTCGGTGCGCGACCTCGGAAAACCAGAACAGGGCCCCTCTCGGGACCCTGTTCAACGGGCATCACCACCGTCGATCTCCGCACCGCAGCCCTTCCCTCAAGTACCGGCTTCGCCTTGCCGATCACTCTTCGAGCTGCGGTGCGTCGTGACGCCACTATGGCAGTCGGGGCGGCGGAGTTCATGGGCCATCCGGCTCATTTCGCATCGACGGGCCGGGCGAACCGAGGCGACCACGGGGGCGTGGGGTCGGGGCTGAAGTCTGCTCGGGGGCACGCGGGTCCTCAGCCTGCTGAAACCTTGCCGCACATTGGATCTGCGGCAGATCTCGGGTGTTGGGGCCCGAATCTGCCGCAAGTCGAACTTGCGGCAGGCCCTCGCGTGCCCCCGACGACGGCCCGCCCGACCCCACGCCCCCATCCCTGCCGTCGGTTTGCCCTGGCAGGTGGACTGAGGGGCATCGCGGGCCAGAGCAGTGCCCGGTCAGCTCTCGAGGGTGCTGAGCAGGACGCGGTCGACGTCGGCCAGGTGGTGGTGGCAGCTCGTGGACGGTGTGGCGGGCGATCCAGTCGACGTCCCGCAGGGAGCGCTCGGGGTAGGCGTAGACGCCGGTGCGGGCCCAGCCGGCCTCGTCCAGCGACGGCCAGCAGCCCGGCCAGGGCGTCGGCGGCCGCCGACGAGCCGACCGGCGACCACCGTCGGGTCCTGGTCGTTGTAGCGGTCGTTCGACCGCCCGCTCGTCGCGGCCCATGGGCACGAACTCGGGCGAGTCCTCCCGCTGGGCCTGATCGATGCGGCCGGCCTGGCACGAGGAGCACGTCCCGGACGTGGCAGCCGTACTCGAGGGCGGACCAGCCGGGCACGGGGCCGCTCCCGGAGGAAGGCGGCGGGGGTCTCGGTCAGGCGCTCGACGTGGTCGCCGCGGCCAGCGCCGCGAGGCGGTCGGGGATCTCGGTGCGGGCGAAGCCGTAGTAGTCGAACCCGCACTCGTCGCACCGGTCCACGTGCTACGAGCCCTCTTTGCGGGCCCGGAGGATGAGGGTGGCGGGCATCCAGGCCATGGCCGGCGCCCAGTGGGTGCTGCGGGTGGCGCCGGCCAGCGGCTCGGGCTCGAGGAACGTGTCGACCCGGAACTTCGCCCGGGTGAGGCTGGTGAAGAGGCCGCCGATGGTGTGGGCGTACTCGGCCTCGGCGCCCTCGGCCCGGCCGGGCAGGGGCTCGGCGTCGGCGTAGCGCCGGGCCAGGCGGGGCGGCTCGCCGCCGTCGGGGTCCAGGGTGGCGAAGGCGGGGTGGGGGAGCGAGAGGGCGAGCGGGGCGTTGGCGCCCGAGGACCCGGTGGACCTGGCGGAACACCCGGTTCAGGTCCTCGACCTCGGCCAGGGCGGACACCGAGAGGGTGGCGTCGATCGAGTCGCCCCGGAGGAAGGCGAGGTCGGCCAGGTCGGTGCGGTGGAACTCGACCCGGACGTCGGCCTTCTCGCAGGCCTCGCGGGCCTGGTCGACCCGGCGGGGCACCTGGTCCACCACGATGACCTTGGCGTCGTTGCGGGCCAGCGAGAGGATGGCGTCGGTCCGCCGGCAGCCGAGGACCAGGATGCGCTTGCCGGCGACCGGGCCCAGGAGGCGCAGCTCGGTCTCGCCGGGGATGTCCGGGCCGTACTCGAACTCGGCGATGCTCACGTGGTCTCCGTGGCTCGAAGGTCATGGCGTCGAACTCCCAGAAGGCCCGGAGGGCGACGAGGCGCCCGTCGCCGTCGACCCGGTAGGTGTAGACGCCCTCGACGACCGACGGTCGTGCCGTCGGGCAGCGTGGTGCTGATGCGACCGACGTTGGCGCACTCGTCGCCGCAGGCGTAGGACTCGCGGAGTGTGAAGCGGACCTGGCCCATGGAGATGATCTCGTCCCAGAAGCCGGCGATGGCCGCCTTGCCCCGGCGGCCCTCGCCCGCCGGGGTCGAGGGGCGAGGGCCCGATCGGGTCCTCGACCACGGCGTCGTCGGTGAAGAGGGCCAGCCAGGCCTCACGGTCGCCCGCCTCGACCGCGGCCATCGACCGCTGCGACGCCAGGCGAGCCGGATGTCGTCGCTCACTCACGCGAGGGGTTTCTAGCGCCTCGGACCCTGCAGGCGGTGGCGTGACGACCTAGCCTCCGTCGGCCATGAGCTTCCGGGTGGAGGCGATCAGAGGGCGCCGAGCACGGCGGCACGGTCGACTACCGCTTGGCGCGCCAAGGCGTCCTGGCCGAGTACCGCAAGGGCCGCCTCGCCCGCCACGAGGTGTGCGACGCCCACCCCGAGCTGCTGCGGGTGGCCCGCGACTACATCGAGGAGTCGACCCAGCTCGACTGCCCGGTGTGCGAGGAGGAGAAGCTCAAGCTCGTCTCCTACGTCTTCGGGTCCTACCTGGGCCCGGCCGGCCGCTGCGTGCGGGACCGGGCCGAGCTGGCCAAGGTCACCCGGCGCAAGGGCACCTACCGCTGCTACGTCGTCGAGGTCTGCCCCGGCTGCGGCTGGAACCACCTCAGCCGCGTCTTCGACCTCTGACCGACCCTGACCCGGACGGTTCCGTAATCGAACGGTAACCTTGCGCGGTCGGCCCGACCCCTCCGGGCCGGATCCTCTCCTGCATGCCTTCGGACACCGCCACCAACGACGCCCCTGACGTCGACCCGACGAGCGCCTCGGCCTCTGGGGCCGCTACCGCCGCCGCCGCTTCCGTCGCCGCAGCATCTTCTGGCGCTGGCGCCGGCTGCTCTTCCTGGCCATGCTCGTGGTCGTCGCCGCGCTGGCCGGCGTCGGGCTGGTCCTGTCCAACGTCGAGCTGCCGCCCGCAGAGCACCGCGCTGACCGAGACCTCGTTCATCTGCACCCGCGAGGTCGCCGAGCGCTGCGGCCCCGACAACGCCGCGGCCCAGCTCAGCGGCGAGGAGAACCGGGTCGTCGTCCCGTACCGGCGGATCCCGCGGGTCCTGATCGACGCCGTCATCGCCGCCGAGGACCAGAACTTCTGGGACCACAACGGCGTGGACCCCGCCGGCATCGCCCGGGCCGGGTGGGCCCAGCTCTCCGGCGAGCAGCGTGTCCCAGCAGGGCGGGTCGACGATCACCCAGCAGTACGTGAAGACCGTCTTCCTGACCAACGAGCGCACCGTGGCCCGCAAGATCCGGGAGGCCATCTACGCCCTCGAGCTCGAGCGGGAGCTCTCCAAGCAGGAGATCCTCGAGCGCTACCTGAACACCGTGTACTTCGGCCGTGGCGCCTACGGCGTGCAGGCCGCGTCGCAGGCCTACTTCTTCGAGGACGTCGAGGACCTGTCGCTGACCGACGCCGCCTACCTCGCCGGCCTCATCCGGGCCCCGGAGTCCGCGGACGCCGAGCCGGCACCCCGAGGAGGCCTACCGGCGCCGGGACACGACCCTGGTCAACATGCTGGAGCTGGGCTACATCACCGAGCGAGCAGTACGACAGCGCCGATCGCCGTCGGAGTGGGCCGTCAACCCCTACGGCCTGCTGCCAGCGGGAGTGCCCGCCGGGCAACGTCCTGCCCCGGACCCAGGCCGACCTCTTCTCCCACGTGCAGGGCCACGACATCGGCACCGAGTACTTCTACGAGACGGTCCGCCAGCAGCTGGTCGAGCTGTTCGGCGAGGACCGGGTCTACGGCGGCGGGCTGCGGGTGTACACGACGCTGGACCAGCGACTGGCAGCGCCAGGCCTACGAGACCGTGGTCAACAACTATCCGTCGGGGGCCCCGAGCGCGTCGATCGTGGCCATCGGGGCCGACGGCCGGGTGCGGGCGATGATGGGCGGCCGCGACTTCAACGTCTCCGAGCTGAACCTGGCCATGGGGGCCAAGGGCGGCGGCTCGGGCCGCCAGCCCGGGTCGTCCTTCAAGCCCTTCGCCCTGGCCGAGGCCTTCGCCCAGGGCTACTCGGCCGAGGCCCGCCTGCCCGCGCCGAGCTGTGTCTCCCTGGACATCCCGGCACGGCGAACTGGGACGTCTGCGGCGGCGGGTCCGGCGGCGGCCACACCCTGCTCAGCGCGCATCCAGGCCTCGTCCAACGTCGTCTTCGCCCAGCTCATGCTCGAGCTCGGGCCCGAGAACGTGATCGAGATGGCCCACACGCCTGGGCGTCGAGTCCGAGCTGCCCGATGGTCCCCTCGATCGTCCTCGGCTCCGGCGAGGTGTCGGTGCTGGACATGGCCAGCGCCTACACGAGCTTCCGGGACCACGGCCTGCACCACGAGCCGGTGATGATCGAGCGGGTCGAGGACTCCCGGGGCAACGTCCTCTACGAGCGCCGACGAGCCCGCCCCAGCAGGTCATCTCCCCCGAGGTGGCCGACACGGTCACCACCGCCCTGCGGGGCGTGGTCTCGGGCGGCACGGGCACCGCGGCCCAGCTGTCGGGCTGGGAGGTGGCCGGCAAGACCGGTACCACCCAGAACAACAAGGACGCCTGGTTCGTCGGCTACACGTGCAAGGTCACCACCGCGGTGTGGGTCGGCAACGTCGGCGGCCCCGGCCAGGCGATCGAGCCGCTGCCCGGCGAGGGCGGCACGCTCGCCGCGCCGGTGTGGCACGAGTTCATGAAGCGCCTGAACGACGACGGCCTGGTGCGAGAACGACTGCGACCTGGCCGACGTCACCGACTTCCCCGGCCGCACCGAGTTCGAGGACCTCGAGGTCGACAGACCCGAGCAGCCAGCCGACCTGCCCCGCGGGCTACACGCCGCTGGACACCGACGGCGACGGCGTCGTCGGACTCCTGCGCCCCGGTGCGACGACGACGACGGCGGCCCCACGCCGACCACCACCGAGCCTCCGGCGACGACGGTGCCCCCGACGACGGTCCCCCCGACGACGGTGCCGCCCACCACGCTGCCGCCGGCCCCCGGCCCCGGCGCCGCGGTCCCCCCGGTGGCGAACCGCCGGGAGTGACGCCCGCAGGCGAGCAGGGCGATCCGTAGCCTCACCAGGGTGACGGACCGACTCGCCGAGCGGCCGCTCGAGGAGCCCCACCCGGACCGGCTGACCCCGGACCACCCCGCCCGAGCGGCGGTGCTGGCCGCGCACCGCGCCGCGCTGGCCTCGGGGGCGCCCGGCTACATCGACCCGGTGAGCGGCCTGTGGGTGATGACCGCCGGCTACCTGGCGGAGCGGGGGACCTGCTGCGACAGTCGCTCTGTCGGCACTGCCCCTATGTGGGGGCCTGAGCCTCGCCGTCGTCGCCGTCGTCGCCCACCACACGGTGGGGGTAGTGGGTGAGGCACGGGAAGCACCACCGTTCGGTGCCCTCGGCCTCGGTCACCTGCGCGCTCCTGGTCCCAGGCCTCGGGCACGACGTAGACCCGGACCACCTCGGTCACGTCCTCGTCGTCCCGCCCGCAGGAGTCACAGGTGCCGTTGGTCACCGGGCTGAGGGTTCCTCGCTGCCGCTCAGCGCCTTGCCGGCCTCATTCCGGCCTGCCAATCGGCTTCGCCGCTCGTCGGTCTGGTCCGCCATGGGTGACCCAGGGTAAGCTGCCGGCATCGCCGGCAGCCGAATGTGCGCTGGACGAGAAGGAGATGGCTTCGATGAGCAAGCCCGTCACCGCGCCCGACATCCGGACCCACAAGGTCCGGGACGGGCACGATCCCCTGGTCATGGTCACCGCCTACGACGCGCCCGGGGCCCGCATCGCCGATGAGGCCGGCGTCGACCTGATCCTGGTCGGCGACTCGGTCGCCATGGTCGTCCTCGGCTACGAGGACACCCTCCAGGTCACCGTCGACGACCTGGCCCACCACACCGCGGCGGTGGCCCGGGCCAAGCCCCGTCCGCTGATCGTCGGGCGACCTGCCGTGGATGAGCTACCACGTGTCGCCCCAGGAGACCGTGCAGAACGCGGCCCAGCTCATCCGGGCCGGCGCCGGCTCGGTCAAGCTCGAGGGCGGGCGCAAGCGCCTGCCGCATGATCGAGGCCATCCTCGACGCCGAGATGCCCGTCATGGGCCACCTCGGCCTGACGCCCGCAGTCGATCAAGGCCATGGGCGGCTTCAAGGTCCAGGCCAAGGCCCACCAGGCGGCGCTGGACCTCGTGGCCGACGCCAAGGCCCTGGCCCACGCCGGGTGCTTCGCCGATCGTGCTCGAGGGCGTGCCCGCCGAGGTGGCCGGCCATGGTCACCGACGCCGTCGACGTGCCCACCATCGGCATCGGCGCCGGCCCCGGCTGCGACGGCCAGGTGCTCGTGGCCCACGACCTGCTGGGCATCGAGGACCGCATCTCGCCCAAGTTCGTGCGCCGCTACGCGCTCGATGAAGGACGAGATGGTGGCTGCCATGGCCCACTTCGCCGCCGACGTCCGCGGCGGGCCCTTCCCCGCCGACGCCGAGAGCTACCACCTCACCGACGAGGTCGCCGAGACCCTCGGCCTCTACGGCCGCGCGGAGTAGCGCGCCGGCGCAAGCCGCCAGACTGGGCCACCCATGCGGTGGCCCCGTGATCGGCTCGAGCGCTGGTCGTCCTCGTCTTCGTCGCGGGCTGTGGCGACGACGGGCGAGTCGCTCGGCGACCGCAGCCCGGCGGTCACGGCCGCCTCCGTCCCCGACGGCATCGACCTGTCGGCCGACGGGCCGACGTCGGACGTCGGGCCGGGTGACCATCCCCGGCTTCGACGAGATCGCCGTCGAGGTGACCAACGAGGCCGGCGAGGTCGTCGAGTCGTGCCTGCTGCTGGCGGCCGCCGCCGAGCAGTACACGCAGGGCCTGATGAACGTCGTCGACCTGGGCGACTACGCCGGGATGCTCTTCGACTTCCCGGAGGACACCGACGGCGGCTTCTGGATGCGGGACACGCCGATGCCGCTGTCGATCGCCTACCTCGACGCCGAGGGCGCCATCGTCTCCACCGCCGACATGGACCCCTGCCTCGACCACGGCGACCAGTGCCCGGGCTATCCGCCCGAGGGCCCCTACAACGACACCGTCGAGGTCGCCCAGGGCGGCCTCGCGGCCCTCGGCCTCGACGGCCCCGACGCCCGCCTCGTCCCGACCGGGGCCTGCGCTCCCCCCTGACGCTGTCACACCCCGCGGGGACACTGGGGGCGTGAAGGAATCGGAGCGCGCCGCCGTTAGCCTCGGGGGCCGACAAGGTCCCCCTCGGGGGACACCGACCCTGCCCCGCGCCAGGGGCTCCAGGTGCATCGGCGCCGGAACCGAAGGGAAGTGATGCACGCATGACGCGTGTGTATGAACTCATGGTGATCTTCGACCGCGAGGTCGACGAGTCCACCATCGACGGGATCCTCAACCAGGTGACCACGATGATCGAGGACGCCGGGGGCAAGGTGGCCACCACCGACAAGTGGGGCCTGCGCAAGTTCGCCTACGAGATCGATCACAAGGACGAGGGCTACTACGTCGTCCTCGAGATCGTGACCGAGGCCACCGACCTCCACGAGGTCGACCGCTTCCTCCGACTCGCGGACGAGACCGTCCGCCACAAGACCTTCCGTCTCCCCGACCACGAGGCCACTCGCCGTGGCCTGCTCGGGGACGCGGCGGAGCCGGCGCCCGCCGGCTGATCGAAGGAGCAACGACAATGGCAAACGGCAACACCGTGACCGTCGTGGGCAACGTGACCCGCGACCCCGAACTGCGGTTCACCTCCAGCGGGCAGGCCGTGGCCAGCTTCGGCCTGGCCGTCAACCGCCGGTGGCAGAACCGGAACAACGAGTGGGAGGAGTCGACCTCCTTCTTCGACGTGACCTGCTGGGCCCAGATGGCCGAGAACGTCGCCGAGTCGATCCCCAAGGGGGCTCGGGTCGTGGTGACCGGTCGCCTGGACCAGCGGTCCTGGGAGACCCAGGAGGGCGACAAGCGCTCCAAGGTGGAGATCGTCGCCGACGAGATCGGCCCCAGCCTGCGGTGGGCCACCGCGCAGGTCGTGAAGAACGAGCGCCGCGAAGGCGCGCGACGGCGGCGGCTACGGCGGCGGCGGTGGTGGCGGCGGCGGCGGTCGGCCGGCCCAGCAACCAGCCCGCGGCGGCCAGCAGCGGCGGCGGCGGCGGTGGCGGTGGCGGTTACGACCCGGACGAGGAGCCCTTCTAGATGGCCAAGCAGCAGGTCCGACGGACCAAGAACAAGGACAACGCCCGGCGGGGCAAGAAGAAGGTCAGCATCCTGCTCCAGGAGCAGGTGCCCTACGTGGACTGGAAGGACGTCAACCTCCTCCGCCGGTTCATGAGCGACCGGGCCAAGATCCGCGCCCGCCGCGTGACCGGCAACACCCAGCAGCAGCAGAGCGAGATCGCCATGGCGATCAAGAACGCCCGCGAGATGGCGCTGCTGCCCTACACCAGCCGGGTGACCACCCAGCGCACGTCGCGGGACCGCGGCGAGCGCGGTCCCCGCGCCGACGCCCCGATGCCGATGCCCACGCCGGCCACCCCGCCGCCCACGGGCGGCGCCGCGACGAGGACTTCGACCCGACGGCCGAGCTCGACGGTGTCGACGCGACCTTCGAGGCCGCCCCCGAGGCGGAGGCCGCAGCCGCCGAGGTCGAGGCGTCGGTGCCGGCGAGGAGGGCTGATGGAGCTCATCCTTCGGTCCGACGTGTCCGGCCTCGGCCACCGGGGCGACATCGTCGACGTGGCCGACGGCTACGGCCGCAACTACCTGCTGCCCAAGGGCCTGGCCATGAAGGTCACCGCCGGGCGCCCGTCGAGCAGGCCGAGTCGCATGGCCAAGGCCCGGGCCGTCCAGGACGCCGCCGAGCGCGAGGCCGCCGAGGGCGTCGCCACCCAGCTGGCGGGCCGCACCATCACCATCGCCATGCGCGCCGGTGACGAGGGCAAGCTCTTCGGCTCGGTGACCGCCGCCGACGTGGCCGACGCCGTGGCCGCCCAGGCCTCGCATCGAGATCGATCGCCACGACCTGGAGCTGGAGACCGCCATCAAGGAGCTCGGCACCCACGAGGTCGTGCTCCGCCCGCACCCCGAGGTCCAGATCCCCCTCATCGTCGAGGTCACCCCCGCCTGATCCGTCCCGCCCGACCCGGTCCGGCCCCGCGCCGGCACCGCGATCGGGCGGTGTCCGTGTTCGGCTGTCACACCCCCTGGGGACGATGGCCCTGTGGGCAACTGCCGCGAAATCCCCCGGAGATCCACAGCGGTGTCCCCTGGAATCCGGCCCGGTCTGGGCCAGAGTGAGCGGCGTGGGGATCCGGGAGGCCGTCGATGAGTGACGGCGCGTCCGCATCCGGCGGAGTACGACGAGCCGCGCCCCAGCGGGCGGGCCGGGTGCCGCCCCACAACCTGGACGCCGAGGCCTCGCTGCTCGGGGCCATGCTCCTGTCGAGCGACGCCATCTCGGCCGCCATCCAGATCGTCACCGTCGACGACTTCTACAAGCCGGCCCACGCCCACGTCTTCGACGCCATCACCTCGCTCTACGCCCAGGGCGAGCCCGCCGACCCCATCACGGTCGCCGAGGAGCTGAAGCGGGCCGGCCTGCTGGAGTCGGTCGGCGGCGCCGGGCGCCCTGGTCGACCTCGAGTCCCAGACCCCGGCCACGTCCAACGCCGCCTACTACGCCAAGATCATCGAAGAGCGGGCGATGATGCGGAAGCTCATCGGCGTCGGCGGCGAGGTGGCCCAGCTCGGCTACGACATCCCCGACGACGTGGACAAGGCGGTGGACACCGCCGAGTCGCTGGTGTTCCGCATCGCCGAGCGTCGGATCACCGACACGATGATGCCGATCCACCAGCTGATGGACCTCGGCCTCGACCGGCTCGAGCAGCTCTACGAGAACAAGGGCGAGATCACCGGCCTGCACACCGGCTTCAGCGACCTCGACAACATGCTCGGCGGCTTCCAGCCCAGCTCGCTGGTGATCATCGGGGCCCGCCCCGCCACCGGCAAGACCAGCCTCGCCCTGGCCATGGTCGCCGGCGCCGCCATGCAGGCCAAGAAGTCGGTGCTCATGTTCTCCCTGGAGATGAGCCACGTCGAGCTCACCCAGCGCCTCCTCTGCTCGGAGGCCCGGGTCGACTCCCGCCGCATCCGCACCGGCCAGCTCACCGACGACGACTGGAAGCGCATCAGCCGGGCCGTCGGTCGCCTCGGCGACGCCGAGCTCTGGATCGACGACAACCCCAACCTCACGATCATGGAGCTGCGGGCCAAGGCCCGCCGGCTCAAGAGCCAGCTGGGCGACCTCGGCCTGATCGTCGTCGACTACCTGCAGCTGATGAGCGGCCGGGCCTACGCCGAGAACCGCCAGGTCGAGGTGGCCGAGATCAGCCGCGGCCTCAAGATCCTCGCCCGCGAGCTGGAGACCCCGGTCATCGCCCTCAGCCAGCTGAGCCGCGGCGTCGAGGCCCGCCAGGACAAGCGCCCCACCCTGGCCGACCTCCGCGAGTCGCGGATCGATCGAGCAGGACTCGGACGTCGTCATGTTCATCTACCGGGATGCGCTCTACGACCGGGAGAAGGCCGACGACGGGGACACCGAGCTGATCGTGGCCAAGCACCGCAACGGGCCCGATCGGCACCGTGCACCTCACCTTCCTGCCCCGCTTCGCCAAGTTCGAGGACGGCGCCAAGAACCTCTGACGGCGGCGTCGGTTGGCCGGTGTAGGCCGCCAGCGTGCGGTCGGCGGCGGGGCCGGCGACCTCGGGATCGGTGCCGCAGGCGATGTCGGCGTCCCGCCACGCCTTCGTTGCTCGAGGCTCATGAACCGCAGGCCGTCCGCGGACGTGGTCCAGGCCTCGACGGCGGCCGTCGACCGACGCCGTCCGGCGCGGCGAGGTGCAGGGCCAGGCCCATCAAGGTGAGGTCCCAGCCGATGCCGACGGCGCCAGGACCGAACTCGTCCCAGTGGGCGTCGATGACGGCGAGGTGCTCGAGCTCGAAGCGGGCCTGGCCGTCGCCGGCATCGGACACCCGCACCTCGATCCAGGTGACGGCGTCGCCGAACTCCCAGGTGGCGGCGAAGCGCTGGGGCGGCTCGCACTCGGTGATCGTGCCGCCGGCGTTGCCCTCCAACTGGTACCGACCCCCGAGCTCGAGGTCGCCGGACACCGGGAGGAACCAGCGGGGGATGCGCTCCGGGTTGGTGCAGGCGTCCCAGAGCTCCTCGACGGTTGCCGGGTAGGTCTGGCTGACCGTCACGGTCCGGGCCTCGCCCTCCTCGAGGGTGCGGTCGCCGACCTGGCGGGTCACGGCGTTGATCTGGTGGACGACGTCGATCATGGCTTGCTCCTGGTGGTCTGGCGGGTCTGGCGGGTCCGACGGCGGCCCCGGGCCAGCTCGGTGGCCAGGGCGTCGAGGGGTGGGGCCCACTGCCGCCGGAACCGGTCGACCCACTCGTCGACCTCCTGCAGGGCCGCGGGGCGCACGGCGTACAGCCGGCGGGTGCCCTCGGGGCGCACCGTGGCGAACCCGTGCTCCCGCAGCACCCGCAGGTGTTGGGAGACGCGCGGGCTGGGAGATGCCGAACTCGGCGCGGACTGGTCTCGGTCACCCCGCCGGCGGACGCTCGCCGTCGGCCAGGAGCTCGAGGATCCGGCGCCGGACCGGGTCGCCCAGGACGTCGAACGCGTGCACCGCTGCCACTCTATCGAAGCGAGCTTATATAAGTCCAGACCGAATGATCAGTGGCTGGAGCGGGGCATCGGCGGGACGTCCTCCGGGGCCTCTTCACCGAGGCTGCCGTAGCGGACCCGGAAGGCGATGTAGGCGCCGAGGCCGGCGGGCAGCGGCAGCCAGTAGGACACGAGGCGGTAGGCCAGCGTGGCCAGCAGGGCGTCCTGGGCGGGCACGCCGGCCAGGGTCAGCGCACCGACCAGGCCGGCTTCGACGAAGCCGAGCCCGCCCGGGGTGATGGGGATCATGCCCAGCACCGCGGCCGCCCCGTAGGCCAGCAGCACGACGCTCATCCGGGGCCGGGCGTCGAGGGCCTGCAGGGCGGCGACCAGCGCCAGGTAGTCGAGCAGCCAGTTGCCCGAGCCGAGGCCACGAGGGCCTGGCCCCAGCGCTCGCCGAGGGCGGACTTGACCCGGTCCCGCTCGGCCAGGAGGCGGGCCACCGAGAAGGTGCTGGTCCGCCCCGGCTTGCGGGCGACGAACGCGGCCGTCCGCTCGATCCACCGCCCGACGACCTCGAGGGGTCGGTCGGTGTTGACCGCGACGACCCCGAGGCTGACCAGGAGCAGGAAGAGGATCCCGCCGGCCCAGGCCACCAGGACCAGGCCCCTTGGGGATGGGGGCACCGAAGAAGGCCAGGATCAGGGCCAGGACGGGCAGCGCGAACAGCGTCGCGGTCGACACGATCGAGGTCGCCGCCATCGTCGAGCCGGCCGTCGCCATTCGCACGCCGCTGGCCGCCAGCATCCGGAACTGGAGCGCGGCGCCGATTGCGGCCCCACCCGGGCACGGCCTTGGCCACGGCGGCCCCCGCCATCTGGGAGGTGCCGGCCGTGAACCAGTCGGCCTGCGGGAGGGCGACCCGGATCAGCCACCACATGCAGACGAAGCTGCCGATCTCGAAGCCGAGCATGACCACGAACCACGGCCAGGAGATGGTCTGCAGCTCGGCCCAGCTCTCGAGCACGTCCAGCAGCTTGGGCAGCAACAGATAGAGCGTGGCGGCAGTGGCCATCAGGAACAGGACCCGCCAAGGCGACCAGTAGCGCCGTTGCGGCGCCGGTGGCCCGGTCAGGCCGCCGCCGACCGTCCCCACCGCCGAGGTCGTCCTCGGGTGCCTCGGACCCGCTCACGGAGGTCATCTTCGCCCACCGGCGAGCAGGTCACCGACTCCGACCCCGGCCACCGCCCCCACGACGGGCCAGACGAGGACCCCGGTGGTCACGGCCAGCCCGACCCCGACGGCCAGCCCCGCCGCCGTGGCCCCGGCCAGCACCCGCCCCCGACCCCCGCGTTCTTCGGTTCTGGCCGCGGGATGTTGCGCTCCCTGCGCATCGTTCGCGGCCAGAACGGGAGCGGTCGCGGGGGTGGGAACGGGGACCTCGAGGAGGACCACGGCCTCGGCCCCGAGGCCGCGGAGGTGGGCCGTGGCGGCATCGATGTCCGCCCGGCGGCCGGCGTCGTTGTTGACGTCGCGGGGGGTGAAGGCGAGCACCGCGACGCCGGCGGCGGCCAGCGGGGGACAGGCGTCCCGCACGCTGAGGTCGCCCGGCGGGTGGGTGAGGGCGACGGCGGTGCGCCAGTGACCCGACGCAGGGGTCCAGAGGATGCCCTGCACCTCGGCCCCGTCCGGGGCCGCCAGGGTCACCGCGCCCTGGCGGGGCGCGTCGGCCGGGTCGGGCCAGTCGCCCAGCGCGGGCCGCGGGGGATCGGTCACACCCGATGTCGCCGCTGGGGGGAGGGGAGTCGACTCAGGGGGCGGCCGTGACCCGGTCCTGGGCGCGGTGGAAGACCGGCTCGGGGGGGTCCTTCAGCGTGGGTGCCGGATCGACCAGGTCGCGGGCGGCCGCGAGCCGGTCCTCGTCGGTGAAGGTCCGGGTCGTGGTGCACCACTCGACCATCGTGCCGGTCGGATCCAGCGTGTACACCGATCGGCACCACTCGTGGTCGATCTCCATCACGTCGTAGCCGTGGTCGAGCCACTGGTCCTTGGCCGCTTCGAGGGCCGTCAGGTCCGGGGCGTCGAAGGCCACGTGGTTGGCCCAGACCGGGAGCCCGAGGCCGGTGGAGATGGCCGGGTCGAACTCGCCCACCCGGGGGTCGTGCAGGTCCCACACGGCGAACATCCCGTTGCCGCCCGTGTCGTAGAAGAGGTGCTTGGCCCAGCCCCCGGGCTCGTCGGTCGGGGCGGCCTCGACCCGCACGAGCTCGAAGCCCATGGCGTCGGCGTAGAAGCGGTGCGTGGCGTCGATGTCCCGGGTGGCGATGGCGACGTGGTGGTAGCCCATCCCGCCAGGATCGCACGCGCGGCATGACCCGGTCACCCCGACCCCGGGGGATACCGTCCACGCCATGGCTCGGCGCCCCTCCTGGCGGCTGGCCGCGGTCGTGCTCGTGGCGCTCGTCGGCCTCAGTGCGCTGGCCGCCGTGGTCGACGACGATGCCGAGCCCGACGCCGAGGACCCCACGAGCGGACCGGAGGCGTTCCTCGAGGCCTGGGCCCGGAGCCGGGCCGCCACCTTCCGCACGGTCAGCGACGTTCAGCCGCGTCTCCAACACCACCGACGCCGAGCTCACCGACCGCGTGGTCGTGGCCCAGCGCCCCCCGGACCGCCTGACCATCGACCAGGACGGGGCCCTCGGCCTGGTCGACGGCCGCCGCCTGGCCTGCGTCTTCCGCGACCGCCGCCTGGCCTGCGAGGACGCCGAGGCCGGCCGCACCCTGGAGGAGGAGGCGGCCCGACAGCTCGAGACCCTCGAGGACTACATGACCGGCGACGATCCGCTCTACACCGTGACCGTCGGCGACACCGAGCCGGTCGTCGGGGACTGCTTCGAGCTGCGCCTGACGATGCCCGACCTGGTCGCCCCCCCGCTGGGAACCCTGTCCCGCTACTGCTTCGACCCCGAGACCGGCGCGCCCACCCTCACCCAGGTCGAACGGGTGGAGGCCGACGACGAGACCCGGGTCGTGGACCTGTCGGCCGAGGTGACCGACGCCGATCTCGACCCCGACACCGCCCTGCGCGAACCCTGACACGCGCTCGGTGGGGTTTCTGCTCAAGAGTCGGCCCACGATGCCGTAGATACTCCTGTCAGTGGCCATCGCCCCCACTGACACCGGGGTACAGGGCGGGGGTCACGACTCCCTCCAGTGCATCGCCACCAGCGCTTCTCTCCCAGGGTGCTGGCGCCTTACCGTGGCTCTCGCCCACCCCACCGGTTCTCGGCACTGGCGCCCCTTGCGGGGCGCCAGCGTCGCGTTCGCACGGCATCTCTCGTCGCCGCCTGCGCGGCTCCTGCTGCCTACGGCAGCTGTCGGCGACCGGTTGGGAGAGCTGCTCCGCTCCGACTCCGCAGCGTCAGGAGGGGCCGGGGTCGCCCATAAGGTCGATGGGGTGGGGGAGCGACTGGGGCCGGAGCTGCAGGTCGCGGGGGTGGCGGCGTTCTGGGGGTCGATCGGGCTGGTCGTGCGGGAGATCGACCTGCCCGCCCTGACGATCGTGGCCTACCGCGTGGGCATCGCCTCGGTGGCGCTGGCCCTCTGGCTCGTGTTGGCGCCCGACGCCGTCGGCCGTCGCTTCGTCGTCCACCGGCCGACCCGCACCCTGCTCCAGGGCGTCGTGCTGGCGGTGCACTGGGTCCTGTTCTTCGCCGCCCTGCAGCGGGCGCCCGTCGGCCTGGTCACCCTGATCGTGTTCCTCGCCCCCGTCCTGATGGCCGCGGTGGCGCCCTACACCCTGGGCGAGCACCTCACCCGACGGGTCGCCGCCGCCCTCGGGCTCGCTCTGATCGGCACGGTGCTGCTGGTCGGCCTGGGGGCCGAGGGCGTCGAGCCCGCCGGGATCGTCTACGCCGTCCTCGCCGCCGTCCTCCTGGCGGTGCTCTTGATCAACGCCAAGGTCCTGTCGCCCCTCTACGGCGGTCGGCGGCTGGCCCTGGCCCAGGTGACGGTCGCCGCGGTCGTCCTGGTCCCGATCGCGCTCATCGGCGGCGACGTCCGCCCGACCGAGCACGACCTGGTCTGGCTCCTGGTGCTGGGCCTCGTCCACACTGCGCTGGCCCTGGCCATCTTCCTCGATGGCCTCGGCAAGATCCCCGCCCTGCACACCGGCGTGCTCGCCTACCTGGAGCCCGCCTCGGCGACCTTCCTCGGCTGGCTGGTCCTCGACGAGGTCCTCGGCTTCGGGTACCCTCGTCGGCGGCCTGCTGGTGGTGGCCGGGAGGCCTGCTCGTGCTGGGCGCCCCCGGGGTCGACGAGGCCACGGTCACCCCCGAGGCGCCCGGGACGGCGGGACCGAGTTCCCCGGATGACCACGGTGGCCCAGGATGGGGGGATGTTCCTGGGTGAGGACCTTCTGGCCTACCTCGTGCTGGCCATCGGCGGCGCCCTGTGCGTGGGCAACGTGCTGGCCATCGTCCGCCCGCCCGCCGAGGCGGCCGAGGGCGACCTCGAGCGGGCCCCGGTCGGCCGCTCGGTGGTGATGGCCGTGGTCGGCGGCGTGGCCGCGCTCTGGGCCCTGGCCAGCCTGGTCGCCGGCTGACCTAGGTTGCGGCCCATGAAGTTCGGGATCGCCTTCGCCAACATCCTCACCTTCGCCGACCGGGACGGCCTGGTCGACCTGGCCCAGGGTGCCGAAGCGGCCGGGTTCGAGTCGCTGTGGACCGTCGAGCACGTCATCTACCCCGAGGGCTACGAGTCGGCCTACCCCTACGACCCGAGCGGGAAGATGGCCATGAGCAGCGCCACACCGCTGCCCGACCCGCTCCTGTGGCTGGCCTTCGTCGCCGCGGCCACCGAGACCCTCCGGCTGGCGACCGGCATCCTCATCCTCCCGATCCGCAACCCCCTCGTGCTGGCCAAGGAGGTGGCCACCCTCGACCACCTCTCCGGGGGCCGGGTCGACCTGGGCATCGGCGTGGGTTGGCTGGAGGAGGAGTTCGACGCCCTCGGCGTGCCCTTCGCCCGGCGGGGCGCCCGCACCGACGAGTACATCGAGGTCCTGCGGACCCTGTGGGACGGCGACCACGCCTCCCACGACGGCGAGTTCCTGTCCTTCGACGACGTCAGCAGCAACCCCAAGCCGACCCACGGCCGGGTGCCCATCCACATCGGCGGCCACTCCCGGGCCGCGGCCGAGCGGGCGGGCCGGATCGGCGACGGCTTCTTCCCCGGCACCGGCGACATCGGCGACCTGATCGACATCGTGCGCCAGACCGCGGCCGAGGCCGGCCGGGACCCCGAGGCCATCGAGGTCAGTTACGGCAACGAGGACCTCGTCGGCGCCGGTGCGGTGGACGAGGCCGGCCGCCTGGCCGAGCTCGGCGTCGACCGCGCCATCGTGCCGTCCATCCTCTTCCTGGGCGACACCGGCCTCGAGCCTCGAGGCCTACGCCGACCGCGTCATCCGCCCGGTCAACGCAGGGGGCTGACCGGCCCGAGGGCAGCGAGGAGGCTCTCGGGGACGGGGACCTTGGTCCAGCCCGTGGTCTCGACGGCGACGTAGACGGTCTCGGCGGTGCAGACCACGCGGTCATCGACGCGGGCCGCGAACTGCAGGGTGAACGACGTGGTGCCGACCCGGGCGAGGGCCACGTCGACCTCGGCGGCCTCGCCCCACCGCAGGGGCCCGGTCCAGTCCAGCTCGGTGTGGACCAGCTGGACGTCCCAGCCCTGGGCCATCAGGTCGGGGTAGCTCAACCCGCCGTGGGCCAGCAGGCCGGAGAAGGCGTCGTCGAAGTAGGCGAGGTACCACATGTTGAAGACCACGCCCTGCTGGTCCGCTTCGAGGTACCGGACCTCGACGGGATGGGTGAAGGCCATCCCGTCGAGCGTAGGGCCGGCACTACGGTCGCTCCGGCGGAACCAGGGGTGCCGCCCGGTCGTCAGAACCGGCGACGACCCGAGGGGGGATCGATGCGACGGATGACCGGATGACGGCGGACATCGACGCCACGATCACCGACGGGCAGCCGCCGCCCGCCGAGCACGAGATCGATGAGGACCTGGTCCGGCGCCTGCTGGCCGCCCAGCACCCGGACCTGGCCGACCGCGAGCTGCAGTACGTGACCGACGGGTGGGACAACGTCACCTACCGGCTGGGGGAGGACCTCGCGGTTCGCCTGCCCCGGCGGGCCGTGGCGGCCGAGCTCTTCGTGAGCGAGCAGCGCTGGCTGCCGGTCCTCGCCCGACGGGTCGACGTGGCCGTGCCCGAACCCGTTCGCCCCGGCCGGCCCGGTGCGGGCTACCCGTGGCCCTGGTCCGTGGTCCGCTGGATCCCCGGCACGCCGGTCGACGAAGCGCCGCTGCACCCGAGCGAGGCGGCACCGTTCGGGCGCTTCCTCGCGGACCTGCACGGCCCCGCTCCCGACGACGCCCCGCGCAACCCGTACCGGGGCATCCCGCTGCGGGCGAAGGCGGACTCGCTCGGCATCCGGTGGGCCCGGCTGGACGACCTCGACGTCGGCCTGGCCGTCGAGGTCGACGCCGTGCGGGCGGCGTGGGCCGAGGTGGTCGACACACCCGTCGACCTCCAGGTGGGCTGGACCCACAGTGACCTCCACCCGAAGAACCTGGTCGGTGACGGCGGTCGGCTCGCCGGGGTGATCGACTGGGGTGATCTGGGTGTGGCCGATCCCGCCCTCGACCTCGCCGCGGCGTGGATGCTGTTCCGCTCCGGCAGGGCATGACGACCTGTGGACGGCCTACGGGGGGATCACCGCGGCGACCCTCGCCCGGGCCCGGGGCTGGGCGATGTTCTTCGGGACCGTCCTGCTCGACACCGCGGTCGACGGGGGCGACACGTTCGGTCGCATCGGGCGCCAGACCCTGGAACGGGTCGTGGGCGGGGAGGGCTAGGAGGCCGCGGCCCGGATCGGGGTGGGGTCGCTGGCCTGGACGGCCTCGGGGTTCACCTGGCAGCGCAGCTTGCGCAGGATGGCCTCGAAGCGATCGCGCTCGGTGGGGGTGAGCACCGAGAAGGCGTCCTCGAGGGTCTGGACGTGGTCGGGGAGCATGGCCTCGATCTCGGCTTGGCCCTGGTCGGTGAGGCGGGCGTGCACCACCCGGCGGTCGTAGTCACAGGCCACCCGCTCGATGGAACCGGTGGCTACGAGGCGGTCGATGGCCCGGCTCAGGCCGCTGGCCGACATCGTCACCTGGGCGGCGAGGTCGCTCATGCGCAGGCTCCGGTCCGGGCTGCGGGCCAGGCGGATGAGCACCTCGCTGGTGGGGCCGCGCTTGGCGCCGAGGCGGTTGGTCAGGCCGTCGTGCACCTCGAAGAGGAGTCCCGCCAGGGTGATGCGGGGATCGTCGAGGGAGGGACAGGCCATGCCCATGATCGTAGACCGGGGAACAAAAGGTTGCACGCGCAAGTTGTTGCCGGTACAGTAATTGCAACAGCAACTATTGCTGAGGCAACCGAACCCAGGAGAACACGCCATGACCATCACCGAGAGCACCCCCACCACCCGGACCGTGGACGGCGTCGACGTCCCCGTCGCCGGCACCTACGCCCTCGACGCCTCCCACAGCCAGGCCGGATTCGTGGTCCGCCACCTGATGGTGTCCAAGGTGCGGGGCGCCTTCACCGGCGTGTCCGGCACGGTGACCGTGGCCGAGGACGTCACCGCCTCGACGGTCGCGGTCGAGATCGACCCGGCCTCCATCGACACCCGGGACGCCGGTCGGGACGAGCACCTGCGCACGGCGGACTTCCTCGACGCCGAGCAGTTCCCGACCATCACCTACGCCAGCACCGGCCTCCGCCGCGACGGTGGCGACTGGGTCCTGGACGGCGACCTGACCATCAAGGGCGTCTCCCGTCCGGTGCGCCTCGACGTCGAGTTCCTCGGCGCCGCCGGCGACCCCTGGGGCGGCACCCGCCTCGGCTTCAGCGCCAAGGGCGAGCTGGACCGTGAGGACTGGGGCCTGAACTGGAACCAGGCCCTCGAGACCGGCGGCGTGCTCGTCGGCAAGAAGGTCACCCTCGAGATCGAGGCCGAGCTCATCCAGCAGTGACGCCGTAGCGCTCGACGCCGCGTCCCTGACTCGAGAGGGTCCGTCCCCGTCGGACGGGCCCTCTCGCCGCGTCTGGGAATCATGGCGGGCGTGACGATGCCGCAGAACGTGGTCGTGATCCTCCTCGACTCGCTGAACCGGCACGACCTCGGCTGCTACGGCGGGCACCGAGGTCGCCACCCCGCACCTGGACCGCTTCGCCGCCGACCGGGCCACCCGCTTCACCCGCCACGTCACCGGCTCCCTGCCCTGCATGCCGGCCCGCCACGACATCCTCTGCGGGGCGCTCGACTTCCTGTGGAAGCCGTGGGGCTCCATCGAGCTGTGGGAGCGCCCCGTCACCGCCGCCCTGCGGGAGGCGGGGATCCCGACGATGCTCATCTCGGACCACCCGCACCTCTTCGAGACGGGCGGGGAGAACTACCACACCGACTTCTTCGCCTGGGACTACCTGCGGGGCCACGAGGGCGACCCCTGGCGGACCGCACCCCGACCCGAGCTGGGTCGGCTCGCCCGCGGTCGGCGCCTCCTGGTTCTTCGAGCGCCAGATCGGTCAGGCCGTCGACATCGAGCGGGGCTATGACCGTTCCCGCACCTTCTTCCGGGCCGAGGAGGACTTCCCCGGCCCCCGGGTCATGGCCGCCGCGGCCGACTGGCTGGGCCGGGCCACGCCCCACCACGACCGCTGGCTCCTCTTCGTCGACGAGTTCGACCCCCACGAGCCCTTCGACGTCCCCGCACCGTGGGAGGGGATGTACGAGGACGAGCCCTGGCCGGGCGAGCGCCTCATCTGGCCGCCCTACGCCGTCGGCGGGGTGAGCAAGGGCCTGCTGAGCGAGGCCGAGGCCCGTCACCTCCGGGCCAACTACGGCGCCAAGGTCTCGATGATCGACCACTGGTTCGGCCGGGTCCTGGCCGCCCTCGACGAGCAGGGCCTGTGGGACTCGACCGCCGTGGTCGTCTGCACCGACCACGGCCACTACCTGGGTGACGTCCGGGGCGGCGATGACCTGTGGGGCAAGCCCGGCGTGCCGCAGTACGAGCCGCTGGGCCACACGCCGTTGCTCGTGCACTGGCCCGGGGTCGAGGGCGGCGACACCTGCGACGCCCTGACCACCAGCGTCGACCTCCACGCCACCCTGGCCGACGTCTTCGGCGTGACGGCAGGCCACCGCACCCACGGGCGGTCCCTGGTGCCCCTCCTCACCGGCGAGGCCACCACCGTCCGGGATTGGGCCATCGGCGGCGTCTGGGGCAACTGGGTCCAGGTCACCGACGGTCACCGCAAGTACGCCCGGGCGCCGGTGGGGGACCCGTTCCCGCTCTCGATGTGGTCGAACCGCTGGTCGACCATGCCGCTGCACATGGCCGGGTTCGAGGGCCTGCCGCCCCCCGACAGCCGGGCCGTCCTCGACACCATGCCCGGGACCGACATCCCCGTCATCCGCCAGCCCTACACCGCCGGTGACCGCCTGCCCTTCTGGGCCGGCCTGGGCCAGGCCGACCAGCACCACCTCTATGACCTCGACGTCGATCCCGACGAAGCGGAGAACCGGATCGGGGAGGCGGTCGAGGCCGAGCTGGTCGACCTCCTGCGCACGGCCCTGGTCGAGCTCGAGGCGCCCGACGACCAGTGCGAGCGCCTCGGCCTGGGCTAGCGGTCAGCCAGCGCGCCGGGTCACGTCGGGGGGTCGAGAGGGGCGGCGCCGAAGGCGACGCTGAAGCGGACGCACCAGAGGACGACGGTGCGGTAGCGGCCGAGGTCCACTCCGGCCGGGATCTCGTAGTTCTGGTCCCCGACGTTGCCCTTGAGGTCGCCGAGGACGACCACGTCGTCGTCGAGGGTCTGCTCGTCGGCGTCGGGCGCCGCGGTGGACAGGTACACGTCGACGTCGGGGCCGTTGTCGGTGGCGAACTCGGTCAGGCGCAGGAAGCGTTGGGGGGACCCGTCGCCGAGCACGGTGACCACGCCCTCGGTCGTGTGGCTGCGGCTGATGAACCGACCGGTGCCCAGGTTCACGATGGTCGGTTGCGGGGGTGCGGTGGTCGTCGGTGTGTCCCCGGCCGGGTCGGGGGACGACGGGGCGGGAGGTTCGGTCGTTGCTCCCGAGGCGAACACGGGGGCGGCCTCGTCGACCTCGTCGTCGACCCAGAGCCCCTGGACCCCGAACCAGCCGAACGCCAGCCAGGCGACGACCGCCAGCCCACCGACGGCGACGGCTCCACAGGCGAGGCGATGGCGGCCGACGAACGTGCGCACGGTCAGGTCAACGTCCCCGCCCACGGCAGGGTTCCGCTGCCGACCGATCGGGGCGGGATCCGGCTCAGGTGATGCGGAGGTCGACCCGCCAGCCCGACGCCTCGAGCTGGGCGGTGGACATCCGGGTGGCGGCCCGACGGGCGACCTGCACCGAGTAGATCTCGGCATCGGCCACGGCACCGATCTCGTAGGTGAAGACGCAGGTGACCGAGTTGAGGGTGCGGTCCACCTGCCCGGCCTGCAGCTGGGTCCGGCCGAGCGCTCGGCCCGGACACCGGCGGCCTGGTCGACCTACGACCGATCGCGCACGTGCGAGGTCCACTGGTCGCCGGTCCAGTACCGGTACTGGGTCGAATCGGCGGGGTCGCCGTACCACCCCGCCGCCAACGCTGTCGTCATCGGCTCCCCGTCGGCAGGCGGGGGCCCGTGCTTGAGGTCGGTATGGACTCGGGGGTCAGAGCAGTCCGAGGTCTTGGAGCTCGACCTCCAAGGCGTCGGCGCCGGTGAACAGGTGGGCCCGGAGCCCGATGGCCCGCGCCCCGTCGACGTTCACCGGGCTGTCGTCGACGAACAGGGTCTCGGCGGGGACGCGGCCGAAGCGGTCCACCAAGCGGGCGAAGATCTCCGGGGACGGCTTCAGCACCCCCTCCTCGCCCGACACGACGGCGCCGGCGAACACCTGCAGGACGGGGTAGCGCTCGCGGCGGGCGAGGAAGACGTCGGCCGGCATGTTGGTGAGCAGGTGGAGCGGCACGCCGCGGGCGGCCAGACGGTGGACGAGGTCTGCCGTGCCGGGCACGCTGCCGCCGACCATCTCGTCCTGACGGGACCACGCATGGATGTGGTCGGCGTGCTCGGGATGGACCGCGGCCAACTCGGCGCACGCCTCGGCGAACGGCCGTCCCGCGTCCAGGGTCAGGTTCCAGTCCATCGTGCAGATCTCGGCGAGGAACCGCTCGCGCTCATCCTCGTCGGCGATGAGGTGTCGGTACAGGTGGCGGGGATCCCAGTCGAGCAGGACCCCGCCGATGTCGAACACCACGCTGCGCACGGTCGGCTCCATGGCGGGAGAGCATGCCAAGACCGTCGGTACCCTCCGACCGTGATCGTCGAGGTGCTCATCATCGCGGCCCTGGTGGCGATCTTCATCTGGCTCCCGCGCCGGCTCCGCCGCGGCCGCCGCCCCTGATCTCGGGCATCCTTTCGGGCACGGGGAGCCGGAGGAGGGACCGATGAGCGAGCTGAGCCCGAACGCGGCGTCCTTGGCGGCCCGCCGGGCGGAGCGGCCGACGGCGGCGACGCTGGCCTGGGTGGGTTCGACCCTCGGTGGCCGGGTGGTGTCGAGCCGGCGCCTGACCGGTGGGATCTCGGCGGGGATGGACGTCGTGGAGATCGAGCGGGACGGCACCCGCGAGCTCGTCGTCCTCCGTCGGTACGTGAACGACGTCTGGCTGTCGGTCGAGCCCGACCTCGCCCTCCGAGAGGCCGGCCTGCTCGAGCACCTGGAGGCGCACGGCGTGGCCGCGCCCCGGCTGCTGGCGGTCGACGGCGACGGGTCCGCGTCCGGGGCGGTGTGCCTGGTCATGACCCACGTGCCCGGGCGCACCGTCCACGAGCCGGTCGACCGGCATGTCTGGCTGGACGGGCTGCTCACCACCCTGCTGGCGATCCACCGGGTGCCGGTGCCCCACCACCTCGGCCTGCGGGACCACGACGGGGAGATGGACCGGGACGTGGGCCTGGCCCGACCCGTCCGCTACGGCCACCCCGTGGACGAGGAGCTCTGGGCCGTCGTCGCCGACGCCTGGCCGACGGTCACCCGGCGACCGGTCACCCTGGTCCACGCCGACTACCACCCCGGCAACGTCCTCTGGGTCGATGACCGGGTGTCGGCCGTCGTGGACTGGACGATCGCCAGCATCGGCCAGGCCATCGCCGACGTCTGCTACCTCCGCCTCGACCTCTCGCTGGTCCACGGCCTCGAGGTCGGCGACGACGTCGTGGCCACCTACCGCCGGATCACGGGCGAGGATGTCCCGGACCGGCCGTTCTGGGACCTCATGGCCGCCGTCCGGGCCCACGGCTTCGTCGACTCCTGGTGGTCCTCCTACGTCGAGTTCGGCCAGGAGGAGCTGACCCTCGACGTCGTCGAGCAACGCTTCGCCGCCTTCACCGATCGGTGCCGCCGCGAGCTCGCGACCTGACCACCGCACGTCACCTGACTGAGGCACCCGGGGGTTCGACGGCACGCCGGTGGCGCGCAAGGCGTCTACGTGGGCCGGTCATCTGGTTGGCGGAGGTGGCCCGGTGTCGGGCGGTCGTCTTCGTTGGTTCTCATCGGGGGGTCGGGCGGACCAGGGCGGGGGTCTGTCGTGGTTGTTGGTCTTCCAGAGGTTGTGGCTGTCGCACTCGAGGCCGGCGTTGTCGATGTCGGTGAGGCCGCCGTGCTGGTGTTCGTGGACGTGGTCGATCTGGGTACGGGCGGGGGCCGGTCACAGCCGTAGGGGTGCCCACAGCGCCGGTACTTGGCGCGGGTGGCGCCGCCCTGGGGTTTGGAGAAGATGCGGCGTTCGTGGCCGTAGCGGAGGATCTCGCCGTCGGGGTCATAGAGGATCCCGCGCACGGTGCCGGTGAGGATCGCCAGGAGGATCACGTGGGGGGTGATCACGGTGCCGTCGTCGGTCTCGTGCAGGCTGTGGCCGTCGAGCTCGACGCGGTCGAGGTAGTCATCCAGGTCGACGTCCTGGCCTGCTTCGTCGTCGGCGATCCACTGGCGGAGGGCATCGAGGATCTTGGTGACCGTGCCGCTGTCGGCGTGGACGATGAGGGTGTAGGGGGCGGACCCGAGGTCGGGGCCGTCATAGAGCGATGAGCGTCGGGCCATCAGGACCATGGCCGCCGCGCGTCGTTGGCGGTTGTCGCGGCGCAGCTCGGTGTGCAGCGGTCGCCGACCGAGCCGGCCCCGGGCCTCGGCCCGGTCTTCCTCCAACAGCTGGCGGCACAGCCGGTCCAGTTCGGCCTGCCAGACCAGGAACCCCTCGCCGGCCAGACCAGCATCGATCTTGCCCGTCCCGTCCAGGGTGGCCGAGGAGGAGGCGTACTGATCTTCGTCCTGATGGCGGGCCCGGTCCTCGGCATAGGCGGGCATGGTGCGGACCACGGCGTACTCGACGGCCTGGGCGAAGTCGACGAAGGGTTCGCGGCGGGCGATGTCGACCAGCGGCTGTTCGAGGACCGAGAAGATCTCCTCGCCCAGGAGCCGGTGGGCTCGGGCGAGGACGTCGACGTGTTCGAAGGTGACCTCGCCGTCGACGAGGGCCTGGTTGGTGAGGGGCAGGGAGCGCAGGTCCCGGGCGAGCCGGCGGCGGCGGGCGATGTCCTTGCCGCGGGCCCGGCAGTTGTGCTTGACCCAGCCGACCGGGGAGCTGTGGCCCTGGGCGGCGTGTTCCTGCGTGGCCTCGAAGCTGGTGAGTACGGAGGCGTCGAGGGCGTCGACCTTGTTGCGGATCCGGCACATGGCGACCAGGTCTTCGCACTTGGTCTGGGAGGGCTTCCCGGCGAAGAGGACCTTGTTGGCCAGGTCCAGCAGATGCTCGAGGTCCTCCAGCTCCCTGGTCATCCTGAACACCTCCTATACGGAAAGTCAAGAACACCAGTACGATACCACACCCCCCTGACAGGAACCCGGCTCTGAGCCCCGGCCCCGGGGTAGGTCCCGACGATGGTCGTCGAGCTGCTCATCGTCCTCGCCGTGATCCTCCTGGTGGTGGGCAGCACGAAGCTCCCCGCCCTGGCCCGGGGCATCGGCCGGTCCAAGCAGGAGTACGAGGCCGGCCAGTTCGACCCCGTGCGCCCGGACCCGAACCCGCCCCCGGAGACCTGATCCGGCGGCCAGCGACGTAGGTCGGCTGTCAGACTCCGCAGCCATGGAGCTGACCGGCGCGAGCATCGACCTGTACGTCCGCCACGCCTTCACGGGCATGACCGAGGTGCTCGACCGGCTGGACGACGACACGGTCAACCAGAAGCCCGCCGACTGGGGGACCAACTCCGTTACCGGCCTGGTCGTCCACTGCTGCGAGCTGGCCCCGTCCTGGTTCGCCATGCCCGGCCTCGGCCGCGACAGCACGCGGGATCGTGAAGCCGAGTTCGCCGCCACCGCCACCGTCGACGAGCTTCGTGAGCGCATCGCCGCCGCCGTCGAGGAGACCTGCGACCTGGTCGAGGAGTTCCTGGCCGGGCCCACGGTCGGCGACCACCCGTTCCGGGACTTCATGCCGGGCGAGGACCGCACCGACGGCGCCCTCGTCCTCCACGTCCTCGAGGAGCTCTTCCAACACCTCGGCCACATGGAGGTCACCGCCGACGCCCTTGGCCGGTGACCGGCCCGATTCAGGAGCGGCCCACAGCGCAGCGAGTGGTCAGGGGCCCGGGGCCACAACGGCCGAGTCCTTCCCTCGGTACTCGATGAGGAGAAGGGTGGCGTCGTCGCTGAGGACGGCGCCGTTGTAGTCGACGATCGACGCGGACAGGTGCCGCACCGTCTCGGTGGGGTGGACGCGGTCGAGCGTGGCCCGTACCAGGTAGTCGACGAGCCGGGGCAGCCCGAACGCCTCCCCGGTGGCCGCCCGCGTGTCCGTCACCCCGTCGGTGTAGAAGAGGAGCCGGTCCCCGCTCTGGAGGTGTTCGGTGGCGACCTCCCGGACGTCACCGCCGAGTCCCATCGGGAGCGAGGGTCGGCACTGCAGCTCGCCCGCGAAGCCTCCGTCGCGCACGAGCAGGGGAAGCGGGTGACCGGCGTTGAGCCACGTGAGCTGACCGGTGGCCACCTCGAGGTCGCCGAGCTGGCCGGTGACGAAGCTCGAATCGTCGAACTGCGATGCGAGGACCTCGTCGGTGGTCGTGTACGCGGTCTCGAGCCGGTGACCTTCGCGACGGGCATTTCGCAGCGCGTTGACGGCGATCACCGACTTCAGCACCGCGGGCATCCCATGACCCACCGCGTCCACGATGGCGAACTCGGCGTGGCCGGCGTTCAACGCGAAGTCGAAGGAGTCGCCGCCGATCGAGTACGCGGGTTCGAGCATCCCGCAGATCGAGACCTCGTCGGTCACGCACGACAGCGGCGGCAGCAGGTCCCACTGGATCTCGGCGGCCACCGACAGCGGCTCGGATCGTCGGCTCCGGAACAGCACGTCGGTGTAGCGCCGCTTGCTGACCAACACCAGGCCCAGCATCTCGACCGTCGCGGCCACGGCGGGGAGCATCTCGGCATCCCAGGAGGTGAACTCCATGTGCAGGACGCCGATGCGCTCGCTGTCCTGGGTCAGCGGCGCCCACAGCGTGGTCGGAGCCGTCCCGTACGTCATGATCTCGCCGCTGCTGAAGGCGCGGCCGGGGATGGTGCCCGCGATCGGCGTGCTGGTGGAGGCCGGATCGGCGACCGCCAGCTCGTGGAGCGACAGCATGGCGTAGTCGGCGACGAACAGGCGGGCGGAGTCGGCCCCCACGGTCGTGCCGGCGGCGCTGACGATGGCCGCGAGGTCGTTGACCGGCATCATCGACGCGCTCCCGGCGAACCTGCGGGCGGGGTCACCGTCGTCGACCATGTCCAAATCGAGGGTGCCTTCGACGATCATCTCGTCTGCTTTCCGGCTCGACCCGGCATGCCGCCGATGTGGTCTCTGCTGTCGCTCGTGCCAACTGGGAGCCTACGCCCGTGCCGTCCGAGGCCACTCGAGCGGAGGGATCGTGTGGAGCGGGTGACGAGAGTCGAACTCGCGTTCTCAGCTTGGGAAGCTGATGTTCTGCCACTGAACTACACCCGCAGGACCCGACAGGGTAGCCGGGGGTACGGTCGCGTCCATGTCCTCCACCTCGTCCTGGGAAGTGGCGCAGCTGAACATCGGACGGCTGAAGGCACCCACCGACGATCCGCTCGTCGCCGGGTTCATGGAGGCGTTGGAGCCGATCAATGCCATCGCCGACGACGCTCCCGGGTTCGTCTGGCGGTTGCAGACCGAGGACGGGGACGCCACGGCCATCCGGCCCTACGATGACGACACCATGCTCGTGAACATGAGCACCTGGTCCTCGGTCGAGGCGCTGGCCGACTTCGTCTACCGCACCGCCCATCGCGACGTGATGGCGCAGCGCCGTCAGTGGTTCGAGAAGCTGGACGAGGTCTACACGGTGCTGTGGTGGGTGCCCGCCGGCCATCGCCCGTCCACCGACGAGGCGAAGGAGCGCCTGGCCCACCTGGCCGAGCACGGCCCGACGGACCACGCGTTCACCTTCCGCCAGCCCTTCCCTGCCCCGGACGCCGACGACGCGGCGGCCGCAGACGACGACTGGAGGTGTTCGGTGTGATGGAGATCGCCATCCTGCTCTCGCCGGGGGTCACGGCCTTCGAGGCCCTCGGTCCCTACGGCGTGTTCCGGCGGGTGCCGGATGCCCGGGTCCACCTGGTGGCCGAGTCGGTGGGCCGGCTGTCGACCCACGGGTCCAGCGTCGCCCTCCTGGCCGACGCCGTGATGGACGACCACCCGAGGCCGGACGTGGTGGTGGTCCCCGGTGGGATCGGGATCCGTCGCCTGGTCGAGGACGAGCACGCGGTGGCCTGGGTGGCCGCGGCCCACGAGACCAGCGAGTGGACCACGGCGGTGTCCACCGGCTCGGTCCTCCTGGCGGCGGCCGGTGTCCTCCACGGCGACGCCACGACCCACTGGCTGGCCACCGACCTCCTCGAGGAGCAGGGCGCGCACGCGGTAGCCGAACGCATCGTGCGCTCGGGCAAGGTGCTCACCGCCGAAGGCGCGGCCGCCGCCGTGGAGATGTCTCTCGACGTGGTCGCCCGCCTGGTCGATCCGGCCACGGCCGCCCGGATCCGCGAGGACCTCGATGTCGACGAGCTCGGACCGCTCGACCCGCAGAAGCCCGTCCGGCCCGAGACGCTGATCGCCCTGGCCGGCCCTGACGAGCTGGACCCGGAGCCCGCCTACGTGCTCGGCCCGGCCACCGGCAAGGAGAAGCGCCGCCGCAAGCCGGCCAAGGGCCGCATCGAGATCCTCTTCGCGCCGGCCTGAGGTCGGATCAGGCCGGGGGCCGGGTCCGTCAGCCGGCGTCGCGCTCGGCCTCGCGGTGAGCGGGCCGGTCGGCGAAGGGGCGGTCCAGGGCGCCCTGGAGCTCGGTGCTGAGCTGCTCGGCGTGGAAGGGCCGGGCCAGGAAGCCGTCGGCCCCCTTGTCCCACGCCTCCGGCCCGGCCGCGACGTCGTCGGCCAGGAGGACCACGGCCACCTCGCTCACCGGGGGGTTCGGGTGGCTGCGGATCTTCTCGAGCAGCTGGCGGTTGGCCGTCGGGCCCGACAACGACAGGACCGTGGCGCGGCGGGGCGTGGCCAGCAGGTGGCGGACGGCGCCCTCGGCGGTCTCGACCCGGTGGATGTCGTGGCCGTCGGCCGCGATCAGGCGGCTGAGCAGCTCACCGGCGTCGGGGTCGTCACACACGAGCAGGACGCCCTCACCGTGGGGCTCCCACTCGTGGCGCCGCTCGCCCTTGTCAGTCCGCGACCGTCTCAGCACCGGAACTGACCCCCAGTCGCTCGTCGGCCAGGGCCTCGCCGCGTTCGACGGCCTCGAGCACGTGCATCGCGATGTCCGCCACCCTCACCTGCTCCTCGTCGACACCCTCACCCTTCACGCCGTCGTCGATCATGATGTAGCAGAACGGGCAGGCGGTGGCGATGCGGCTGGCGCCGGTGGCCAGCAGCTCCTGGGAGCGCTCGACGTTCACCTGCTTGCCCGTGTGCTCCTCCATCCACATGCGGGCGCCGCCGGCGCCGCAGCACATGCCCTTCGTGCCGTTGCGGGGGGCCTCCACGACCTCGACCCCGCCCAGGCTGCCGATGACCTTCCGGGGCGCCAGGTACACGTCGTTGTGACGGCCGAGGTAGCAGGAGTCGTGGTACACGAGGCGCTCCTCCAGCCGAGCGTCGCTCATGTCCAGCTTCCCGGACTCGATCAGGGTCTCCAGCAGCTGGCTGTGGTGCACCACGTCGTAGTGCCCGCCCAGCTGGGGGTACTCGTTGGCCAGCGTGTTGAAGCAGTGGGGGCACTGGGTGATGATCTTGCGCACCCCCATGCCGTTGAGGGCTTCCACGTTCTGGGTGGCCAGCATCTGGAACAGGTACTCGTTGCCGGAGCGGCGGGCCGGGTCGCCCGTGCAGAGCTCGGAGGGCCCGAGGATGGCGAAGTCGAGGCCCGCCCGGGTCATCAGCTTGGCCATGGCCTGGCTGACCTTGCGGTTCTTGTCGTCGAAGCTGCCCGGCGCAGCCGACCCAGTAGAGGTACTCGTGGTCGAAGGCGTCGCCCGGGTCGATGACCGGGATCTCGGCGTCGGTGCCCTCGAGGCCCTTGGCCCAGTCGGCCCGCTCGCCCTGGGACATGCCCCACGGGTTCGACGAGTTCTCCATCGACCGGTAGGCGTTGCCCAGCTCGGTCGGGAAGTTGGACTCCATCAGCGACAGGTAGCGCCGCATGTCGAGGATCTTGTCGAGGATCTCGATGTTGACCGGGCAGATCTCGTCACAGGCCTTGCACGACGTGCAGGCCCAGAGCTCCTCGGGGGTGATGCGCTCCATCAGGCTGTCGGACTTCACCGTGATCTCGACGTCGACGCCGATCGGGGGCGAGACGACCGGGGAGCCCGAGGCGGCCATGACCTCGCCGGTCTTCAGCACGATCTCCCGCGGGTCGAGCGGCTTGCCCGTGGCGTGGGCGGGGCAGACCGAGGTGCAGCGGCCGCACATGGTGCAGGCGTCGGTGTCCAGCAGCTGCTTCCAGGTCATCTCGCTGACCGTGGAGGCGCCGAAGGACTCGAGCTCGGTCTCCATCAGGTTGGGCAGCGGCTTCATGGCGCCCTTGGGGCGCTCGCGGTCCCGCAGGTACATGTTCAGCGGCGAGGTGAACATGTGGCGCAGCATCGTCACCGGCAGGATCACCAGGAAGGCCATGAAGCAGACCACGTGGAAGATCCAGATGGCCTGGTGCCAGCCCGCCAGGTTGTCCATCCCGTCGACCAGGCCCGACAGCGGGTAGCCGATGAAGGCCCACTGCTCGTGCTCCGGGCGGCCGTCGACCGCGATGCGGAACGCCTCGGCCTTGAAGCCGGAGACGGCGATCAGGAAGAACACGCCGAGGATCACCGCGTGCTCGGGCTTGGACTTGATGCGGATGCGGTAGGGCCGGACGATGTACCGGCGGACGATGGCCATCACGATCCCGGCCAGGAAGACGAGGCCGGCGGCGTCGCCCACGAAGATGTAGGCCTGGTAGGTGGTGCCGTGGAGGAACTTGGCGTCGTCGGGCATCTGGTGGTCGATCTCCAGCACCGCGGTGACCGCGACCAGGACCAGGAAGCCGAAGTAGATCAGCGAGTGCATGAGGCCGGCCACGGGGTCCCTGCAGCAGGGTCTGCATGTAGACCCCGGCCCGGAAGTCGCCCATCCGCCGCTTGATGTTCCCGGCGTTGGTCGACCGGTCGTCCGGCGCGCCCCGCTGCCAGTTCTTCACCCGGAAGGAGAAGAGGACGGCGCCGTAGACCAGGAGGGCCGGGATCACCGTGTAGAAGGCCACCTTGAGGGGGTCCGGGATGTTGCCGAACACCTCCCGGTGGATCGAGGACTCCTCCTCGAAGCCGGTGATGCCGGGGGCGAGGCCGGACGCGATCGTGAAGAGGGCGATGGCGACGCCGAGGCCGATGACGAGCTGCTGTGGGGTGAGCCGCTTCATGACGGTTCCGAAGCTACTCGCGGGATGATGGTGCGGATGAGTCCTGGCGGAACGACCACGGTGTGACATCGGACCCCTCGGATCTGGTCCGGGAACTGTGTCTGGCCGAGTGGGCGGCCACGTGGTCGTCCGCGACCAGGGTGGCGGCCCAGGCGGTCAGCGACCTCGCCGCATCGGGGGTCGACGCCATCCTCCTTGGCCCGCTCGCCCGGCACCTGGCCACCGGCGTCCTCAGCGATCCCGGCCCCGTGCCCCGTGTCGCGCTGCTGCTGCCCGCGGAACGCGGCGGGCCGGCCGTGCGGGCCCTCGAGGCCCATGCCTGGGAACCGGCGGAGACGGTGGTCACCGCCCGGGCCTCCACCTCCGAGCGGGGGACTCCGATGAGGTCCTGGCGGACCTGGTCCCGCAGTTCGAAGCGGGGCGAACGTTCTTCTACCTCGACGCCCACGGGGGGGCGCCTGCCGCTCTGGGAGGAGTTGGCCGTCGTCTTCGCCCACGCCCCCGACGCGGTCGTCCTGGTCGACGACTTCGCCGTCCGCGGCGACCCCGGGTACGGCTACGACGACTACGGCCCCGGTCAGGTCCTCGATGCCGCCCACCTCGGCGCGGACGTCCCCGACGGGTTCGACTGCTGGTACCCGGCCCTCCCCTCGGCGGTCGAGACCGGCGCCCGACGGGGGTGCGTGGTGATCGCCCGTCGCGAGCACGCCCCGCTGCTGGAGAGGTGCCTCCTGCGCCGCTGACGGCTGTCGGGAAGCTGTCACCGCCCGTCAACACGCCCGAAACAGGGCCCTCCTACGGTCCACGGGGTGCCGACAGCCGTCCTCGCGCCCCCGTACGCTGCGCCGGACACACGCGCGGCGCACGACGCATCCACGGGGGGTAGCGGCATGGGGGAGTACCGGCAGTTCATCGACGGTGAGTGGGTCGACGCCGCCGGCGGCGGCACCTGGGACCTGATCGACCCCTCCACCGAGGCCACCATCACCACCGTCCCCTTCGGGACGAGGGACGACGCCACGGCGGCCATCGACGCCGCCTCGGCCGCGTTCCCCGCGTGGTCCACGGCCACCGCCTACGAGCGGGCCGCCGTGCTCCGAAAGGCGTCGGACCTGGTCCGCGAGCGCCTCGACGACCTGGGCGCGGTCACCTCCCGGGAGAGCGGCAAGCCGATCCTGCAGGGCAAGGGCGAGTGGGTGGCGGCCGCCGACCTGCTCGAGTGGTACGGCGAGGAGGCCAAGCGCAGCTACGGCCGCACCATCCCCAGCCGGGTGGCCGGCAAGCGGATGCTGGTCCTGCACCAGCCGGTGGGCGTGGTGGGGACGATCACCGCCTGGAACTTCCCGGCCTACAACGTCGCGCGGTCGGTCGCCGCCGCCCTCGCCGCGGGGTGCACGGTGGTCAGCCGCCCGTCGGAGTTCACGCCGATGACCTGCATGGACCTCGCCGGGATCCTCCAGGAGGCCGGCCTGCCGCCGGGGGTCTTCAACGTCGTCAACGGTGACCCCGAGGGCATGGGTCAGGCCATGCTCGAGCACGCGGCGCTGCGCAAGCTCCACTTCACCGGGAGCGTGCGGGTCGGCAAGCTCCTCATGGACGGGGCCTCGACCACGGTCACCCGCCTCTCCCTCGAGCTCGGGGGCAACGCCCCGGTCATCGTGCTGCCCGACGCCGACATGGAGGCGGTCGCCGCCGGCGCCGTGGTCGCCAAGTACCGCAACGCCGGGCAGGTCTGTGTCTCGCCCCAGCGCTTCCTCATCGGCGGCGAGCGTCGCGACGAGTTCGTCGAGCGGGTGGTGCCCCTCGTCGAGAAGCTGCGCCTCGGGCCGGGCAACGACCCGGAGACCGAGGTGGGGCCGATGATCAACGCCCGCCAGCGGGAGCGCCTCGAGGGCCTGGTCTCGGCCGCCGCCGACCAGGGCGCCACCGTGGCGACGGGTGGCGGTCGCCCCGCGGGCCGGGCGTCGGGCTACTTCTTCGAGCCCACGGTGGTCACCGACATCACCCCGGACTTCCCCGTCTACCGCGAGGAGCTGTTCGGCCCGGTGATGCCCGTGGTCGACTTCGGCGACCTCGACGAGGCCATCGCGCTGGCCAACGACACGCCCTACGGCCTGGCCGCGTACGTCTGGACGAACGACCTGCGGTCGGCGATGCGGGCCGCGGAGCGGCTGGAGTTCGGGATGGTCGGGGTCAACGAGTGGTTCCCCCAGGGCACCGAGGGCCCCTTCACGGGCTGGAAGCAGAGCGGCATCGGCAGCGAGTCGGGGGCCGAGGGCTTCGAGGAGTACGTCGAGACCAAGCTCGTCTCGATGGGCGGCCTGGGCTGAGCCATGGATGGCGGCACGCGCTCCCTCGTGGTCCGGGTCTGGCTGCCCGACCGCCCGGGAGCGCTGGGCGCGGTGGCCAGCCGGATCGGTGGGGTGGGTGGTGACGTGCACGAGATCGAGGTCGTGGACCACGGTGCCGGCCGGGCGGTCGACGAGTTCCTGGTCACCGTCCCCGAGGAGGTCACCGACGACCTGCTGGCGCGGGAGATCGAAGACGTCGACGGCGTGGACGTCGAGGAGCTGCGCGCGGTCGACTTCGTCGAGCGCGACCCCCGCATCGACGCCCTCGAGACCGCGGTGGCCCTCAACGAGGCCGGCGACGTCCCGGCCCGCCTGATCGCCCTGGTCGAACGGGTGCACCACGAGCTGCGGGCCCGCTGGGTGGCGGTCATCGGTCCCGACGGCGTGGAGGCCGTCGTCGGGGACGGCCCCGAGGAGCCGTGGCTGACGGCCTTCGGCACGGGGGTGGCGGCCGGCGGGCCCGGCGTGGCGGCCGACGACGACGGCGAGGTGGCCTGGGCCGCCATCGGGGCCGACCATCGGGTCCTCCTGGCGGGACGCAGCGGGGTGCCGTTCCGGCCCCGGGAACGCCGGGTCCTGGAGCTCCTGGCCCGGCTGGCGTCGGGGCGCTGACCCCCTCGGCGCGACGGCCGGTCAGGACTGGACGCGGCGGGGAGGGCGCTGGAGTCGTCCGTGCCGTCGCCGAGGCTGCCGCGGATCCCGGTCTGGTCCGCCTCCTCGCCGGCCTGGGCGTCGGCGGTGCCGGGTGGGGCGACGGTTGCGCCCAGGGCGAGCACCAGCACGGCGGTGAGGACTCGAAGGCTCGACACCGGGCACCCTCCGAAGGTTTGAAGCTCGGCGTCGCGAACCTACTGGCCTCCGGCAGGTGCGTGCCCAGATCTCGTCGCGACGTTCACCGGGTGTTCATCACCCTTCCGCTTGCTCAAAGTCATGTTCCGCTACCTTGGGTAAGCGTGATGGCTGTGTCCGGTACCGATCTGCCGCCTGTGGACGCGGCCGACCCCGCGCCGGTCCACCGCGCCTTCGGGTTCGCGGACATCTGTGGGTTCACCGCCTACCTGGAGCAGGAAGGCCCGCTCGCCGCGGTCCGGCTGGTGGCCACCTTCCGCAACTCGGCTCGCGAGATCGCCGCCCGCCGGGGCGTGCGCATCGCCAAGTGGCTGGGCGACGGGGTCATGTTCGTGTCGGTCGAGGCCGGCCCGCTCCTGGCCACGACCGTCGAGCTGACCAGCCGGATGAAGACCACCGGCATGGACCTGCGCTCGGGGGTGGCCACCGGCTCCTGCCTGCTCTTCGAGGCCGACGACTACATCGGCCACTCGGTGAACCTGGCTTCCCGCCTGTGTGACCTGGCCGGTCCCGGCGAGGTCCTGGCCGACGAGAACACCGCCACCCTCGCCCCGGACTGGGTCCGGGTCGGCCCACCCCGCCGCAAGCGCCTCCCCGGCGTCGGCAAGGTCGAGGGCATCTGCACCCTGCGCTTCGACGCAGACATCCCCCTCAGCGCCTGACGCCGCGTCGCCAGCGGCCAGACTCGGCCCCCATGCGGGTCTCGATGACGGTGCCGACCGACGACCTGACCCTGGTCCGGTCGGTGTACCCCGAGCTCGAGCGGCTGGGCTATGACCGGGCCTTCTCCTTCGAGGCCAAGCACGATCCGTTCGTGCCGCTGGCGGTGGCGGCCGAGCACACCGAGACGATCGGCCTGGGCACGGCGGTGGCCATCGCCTTCGCCCGGACGCCGATGACGCTGGCCAACGTGGCCTGGGACCTCCAGACCCTCACCGGGGGACGGTTCACCCTCGGCCTCGGCAGCCAGATCGAGCAGCACGTGACCCAGCGGTTCTCGATGCCCTGGTCCCGGCCGGTCGACCGGATGCGGGAGATGGTCCTGGCCATCAAGGCCATCTGGGCGGCGTGGGAGACGGGTGACCGCCTGGACTTCGCCGGCGACTTCTACACCCACACCCGGATGATCCCGGCCTTCGATCCGGGCCCGAACCCGTTCGGCCGGCCGCCGGTCTTCGCCGCCGGGGTGGGGCCGAGGATGACTGCCGTGGCGGGGGAGGTGGCCGACGGCTTCCTGGTCCACCCGGTCAACAGCCGCCGCTCGCTGCAGGAGCTGACCCTCCCCGCCCTGGCCGAGGGCGCGGCCCGTGCCGGTCGCTCACTGGACGGCTTCGAAGTGGTCTGCGTGACCATCGTGGTCACCGGTCGCACCGATGAGGAGATGACCCGCTCCCGGGAGGCCGTCCGCCGCCAGCTCGCCTTCTACGGGACCACGCCCGCCTACCAGTCGGTGTTCGCCCTCCACGGCCACGGCGACCTCCGCCCCGAGCTGGCCCGCCTCGCCCGGGAGGGCCGCTGGGACGACATGGCCGCCCTGATCCCGGACGACCTGCTCGACGCCATCGCCGTCTGCGGCCCGCCCGGACACGATCGGCCCGCTGATCCGGGAGCGCCTCGACGGCATCTCGGACTCGGTGAGCCTCGTCAACAACCGGGCGCCCGACCCGCAGCACTTCGCCGAGGTCGTCGCCGCCCTGAAAGGCTGAGCCCGTGCTGTACATGGTCGTGGAGCGGTACCTGCGGGGTCCCGAACCGGTCTACTCCCGGCTCGAGGCGAAGGGCCGGATGCTGCCGGACGGGCTGCGCTACGTCGACAGCTGGGTGGTCGACGACGTCGCGATGGACCGCTGCTTCCAGCTCATGGAGGCCGACGACCCGGCTCTGTTCGCCGAGTGGTTCGCCGAGTGGTCCGACCTGACCGAGTTCGAGGTCTACCCCGTCCTCAGCTCCGCCGAAGCCGCCATGGGCGCCCTCGACTGACCCCCCGGACCTCCCGAACCGAAACCCGATGGCAGGGATGGGGGCGCGGGTCGGGTTCTGGGGTCCGGTGATGCCGTTCGGGTCGTCGGGCTGGGGGACCGACACGGATGGCGCGGGTGGGTTCTGGGGTCCGGTGATGCCGGTGGGTCGTCGGGCTGGGGACCGACACCGCCGGCAGGGATGGGGGCCGGCCGATCCTGTGTCGGGTTGGTGCTGCCGGCTCGTCGTCGGGCTGGGGACCGATACCGATGGCAGGGATGGGGGCGTGGGGAGCCGCTGCAGGTCGTCGGGGCACTCGGGAGCGTCTCCCCATGTCAGGGTCGAGGTTTTCACTGTCCGTGGGGTTTGATCGGCGGTTCCGTGCCGCAAGTTGTTCTGTCGGCAGATGACTGACTCACGCCCGGGATCTGCCGCAAGTTGAACTTGCGGCACACGGGTGGCCACGCAAGGTGAGGTTCGGCGGCGTTTTCTGCCCCCGACGACGGTCAGCCCGACCCCACGCCCCATTCCTTGCCTCGGTTGCGGTCCGCCGGCCCGACCCCAGGGGGGTCAGCCGGCTTGTTTGGCGACGGCCTCCGCGGCGGCCCTCGCGGCATCGGCGCCGCCGAGGTAGCGGTCCTCCAGGGCCAGGTCGCCGACGGGCTGCAGGTCGGCGTCGAGCTCGTAGACCAGGGGGATCCCGGTGGGGATGTTGACCTCGGCGATGTCGGCGTCGGCGATGCCGTCGAGGTGCTTGACCAGGGCCCGCAGCGAGTTGCCGTGGGCGGCCAGGAGCACGACGCGGCCGGCGCGCAGGTCGGGGACGACGGCGTCGTACCAGTAGGGCAGCATCCGCTCGACGACGTCCTTCAGGCACTCCGATGCCGGGATCAGCTCGGGCGCGAGCCCGGCGTAGCGGGGGTCGAAGCGGGCGTGGCGCTCGTCGTCCCAGTCCAGCGGCGGGGGCGGGGTGTCGTAGGAGCGGCGCCAGATCTTGACCTGGTCCGGGCCGTGCTCCTCGCCGACCTGCTTCTTGTCCTTGCCCTGCAGGTCGCCGTAGTGACGCTCGTTGAGGCGCCAGTGGCGACGCACGGGGATCCAGTCGCGGCCCATGGTGTCCAGGGCGTGCTGGGCGGTGTGGATGGCCCGCCGCTGCAGGGAGGTGTGCACGACATCGGGCAGGACGTCGGCCTCGGCCAGCAGCTCGCCGCCCCGACGGGCCTCGGCGACGCCCTTGTCGGTGAGGTCGGCGTCGTACCAGCCGGTGAAGAGGTTGGCCTCGTTCCACGTGCTCTGACCGTGCCGGAGGAGAATCAGGCGAGAAGTTGATAACAAGTGACTCAAGTTTCTATACTCGACAGTCGACAACTGGTCGCAAACCCTGCACACCCAGCCATTCAGGAGCGTATCCCCCATGCCCAAGGCCGTCGGAATCGATCTCGGTACCACCAACTCCGTCGTCGCCGTCCTCGAGGCGGGCGAAGCCACGGTTATCCCCAACGCCGAGGGGTCCCGCACGACCCCGTCGGTCGTCGCCTTCGCCAAGGACGGCGAGGTGCTCGTCGGTGAGGTGGCCAAGCGCCAGGCCATCACCAACCCGGACCGCACGGTGCGGTCGGTCAAGCGCCACATGGGCACGACCTGGTCGATCGACATCGACGGCAAGGCCTACAAGTCCCAGGAGATCGCGGCACGCGTGCTGCAGAAGCTGAAGGCCGACGCCGAGGCCTACACCGGCGACACCGTCAGCCAGGCCGTCATCACCGTCCCCGCCTACTTCGACGACGCCCAGCGCACCGCCACCCAGGAGGCGGGCCAGATCGCCGGCCTCGAGGTCCTGCGCATCATCAACGAGCCCACCGCGGCCGCCCTGGCCTACGGCATGGACAAGGAGGGCGAGGACCAGACCATCCTGGTGTTCGACCTCGGCGGCGGCACCTTCGACGTCTCCCTCCTCGACATCGGTGAGGGCGTCTTCGAGGTCAAGGCCACCCACGGCGACACCAACCTCGGTGGCGACGACTGGGACCAGCGGGTCATCGACTGGCTGGTCGAGTCCTTCAAGGGCGACCACGGGGTCGACCTGGGCAAGGACAAGATGGCCGAGCAGCGCCTCAAGGAGGCCGCCGAGAAGGCCAAGATCGAGCTGTCGAGCACCCAGCAGGCCCAGATCAACCTGCCCTTCATCACCGCGACCGACTCCGGCCCGCTCCACCTCGACTACACGCTGAGCCGGGCCCAGTTCCAGGAGCTCACCGCCGACCTGCTGGAGCGCTGCCGCGGCCCGTTCGAGCAGGCCATCGCCGACGCCGGTCTCAAGACCGAGGACATCGACCACGTCATCATGGTCGGCGGCTCCACCCGGATGCCCGCCGTGGCCGACCTGGTCAAGAGCATCACCGGCAAGGAGCCCCACAAGGGCGTCAACCCCGACGAGGTCGTCGCCATCGGCGCCTCGGTCCAGGCCGGCGTGCTCAAGGGCGACGTGAAGGACATCCTCCTGCTCGACGTGACCCCGCTGTCCCTCGGCATCGAGACCAAGGGCGGGGTCATGACCAAGCTCATCGAGCGCAACACGACCATCCCCACCAAGCGCACCGAGGTGTTCACGACCGCGGACGACAACCAGCCGTCGGTCGAGGTCCACGTGCTGCAGGGCGAGCGGGAGATGGCCCAGTTCAACAAGACCCTGGGCAAGTTCCAGCTCGTCGACCTGCCGCCGGCCCCCCGCGGCGTGCCCCAGATCGAGGTCACCTTCGACATCGACGCCAACGGCATCGTGCACGTCGCGGCCAAGGACCGGGCCACCTCCAAGGAGCAGTCGATGACCATCACCGGTCAGTCCTCGCTGGCCAAGGACGACATCGAGCAGATGGTCAAGGACGCCGAGGCCCACGCCGAGGAGGACCGGCGCAAGAAGGAGGAGGCCGAGGTCCGCAACTCGGCCGACACCCTCGTGTACCAGACCGAGAAGCTGCTCAAGGAGCAGGGCGACAAGATCACCGGTGACGAGAAGGACGCCGTCGAGGCCAAGCTGGCCGAGCTGAAGACCGCCCTCGAGGGCACCGACCTCGAGCCGATCAAGGACGCCACCGAGGCGCTCATGACCGCCAGCCAGACCTTCGCCCAGCGGCTCTACGACGCCGCGGCCCAGGACGCCACCGGCGCCGGCGGCGGTGCGGGGGCAGCCGGTCCGGACGCGGCGAGCGGGCCCGACGACGACGAGGTCGTCGAGGCCGAGATCGTCGACGAGGGCGACGAGGGCAACGAGTCGCAGTCGGCATGAGCCCGGATGACACCAACGACCCCGGACGGGTGGTCGACGCCCGTCCGGAAGCGGCGTCGTCCCGCGCCGCCCCCGGAGGCCGAGCCCGAGGGGGCGGCCGACGAGGCCGCCGACACGCTCGAGGCCCTGGAGGACGAGGTCACCCAGGCGGCGGAGGTCGTCGAGTCGGACCTGTCGGCCCTGGCCACCGAGCGCGACGACTACCTCGACCAGCTCCGCCGGCTCCAGGCCGACTTCGAGAACTACCGCAAGCGGGTGCTCAAGCAGCAGGACGAGCTGGCCGAGCGGGCCACCGAGGGCCTGGTCGCCGACCTCCTGCCGGTGCTCGACGCCTGTGACGCGGCGGCCCAGCACGGCGACGACGCCGCCGAGCCCATCGCCAAGGCGCTGATCGACGTGCTCGAGAAGCAGGGTCTGGTGAAGCTGGCCCCCGAGGGCGAGGCCTTCGACCCGACCCACCACGAGGCCGTGGCCCACGAGCCGGGCGACGGCGAGTCGGTGGTGACCGAGGTCCTGCGCCCCGGCTACGTCTGGAAGGGCCGCGTCCTGCGCCCCGCCATGGTGCGAGTGCGGGGGTAGCGCCGTGGACGCCCAGCGGGAGTGGTTCGAGAAGGACTACTACGCCGTGCTGGGTGTGTCCTCCGAGGCGACGCAGAAGGACATCACCAAGGCCTACCGCAAGCTCGCCCGGGAGAACCACCCGGACACCAACAAGGGCGACGCCGCGGCCGAGGAGCGCTTCAAGGAGATCTCCGCGGCCTACGACGTCGTCGGCGACGCCGACAAGCGGACCAAGTACGACGAGGTCCGTCGCCTCGGCGCGGTCGGCGGGGGCCTCGGCGGCCGGGGTCCCGGCGGGCCGGGCGGCTTCGGCGGGTTCGGCGGGGGGGCCGAGGGCGTGGACCTCGGCGACCTCCTCGGGGGCCTCTTCGGCCGAGGGCGCCGGGGTGGCGGTCCCCGTACGGCCGAGCCCCAGCGGGGCGCCGACCTCGAGACCGAGCTGCACCTGTCCTTCGAGGACGCCCTGGCCGGGATCACCACCTCGGTGCACCTGGTCAGCGACGCGGTGTGCTCCACCTGTCACGGCAACGGGGCCGAGCCCGGCAGCGACGTGGTCGTCTGCCCGCAGTGCGCGGGCCGCGGCGTCATCGACGAGAACCAGGGCCTCTTCTCCTTCAGCCAGCCCTGCCCCCGCTGTGCGGGCCAGGGCATGGTGGTCAGCGACCCCTGCCACACCTGCGGCGGGTCGGGCATCGAGCGCCGGCCCCGCACGGTCAAGGTCAAGCTCCCCGCCGGGGTGACCGACCGCCAGCGCATCAAGCTCAAGGGCCGGGGCGGACCGGGCCGCAGCGGCGGGCCCGCCGGCGACCTCTACGTGGTCGTCCACGTCGGGCAGCACGCGCTGTTCGGTCGCAAGGGCCGCAACCTGACGCTGCCGGTCCCCATCACCTTCGCCGAGGCCGCCCTCGGCGCCGACGTCAAGGTCCCGACCCTGTCGGGCGAGCCGGTCACCATCCGGATCCCGGCCGGCACCCGCAGTGGCCGCACCTTCAAGGTGAAGGGCAAGGGGGCGGTCACCGACCAGGGGACGGGCGACCTGCTGGTCACCGTCGAGGTGACCGTGCCCGAGAGCCTGTCGGAGGCCGAGCGCAAGGCCGTCGAGGCACTGGACGAGGCGACCTCCGGGTCGCCCCGAACACATCTGGGGGTGTGAGCATGGCCAGGGACACCACACGGGCCGTCTACGTGATCTCGGTCGCCGCGGAGCTGGCGGGCATGCACCCCCAGACGCTGCGCATCTACGAGCGCAAGGGCCTCCTGGAGCCCGCCCGGACCCAGGGGGGCAGCCGGCGCTACAGCGACGAGGACATCGAGATGCTGCAACGCATCCAGGACCTCACCGCCGACGGGCACAACCTCGAGGGGGTGCGGCGCATCCTCGAGCTCGAGGCCGAGATCGAGGCCCTGCAGGGCCAGATCGACGCCCTGCGCCAGCAGGCCCAGCGGGAGGTCGAGGACACCCACCGGCAGTACCGCCGCGACCTGGTCCCGGTGAAGCAGTCGGTGGTCCTCTACCGCGGCCAGCGCCGCCGCGGCTGAGCGACGAACCGGCGGCCCGTCAGCCGCCGCCCTCGGCCTGGACCTGGGTGCCGTCCAGCTCGTCGGCCTCGGTGGTGAGCACCAGGTCGTCGGCGCCGACCAGGCCCGAGCCGGCGGGGTCGAAGCTCGCCAGGGTGGCGTCGATGTCGCCGGAGACGAGCAGGGCGCGGGCCAGCAGGCCCTTGGCCGCCTTGCCGCCGTGGCCGGCGGGCTTGCCGTCTCGGTGGACCAGGGCGGGACGGAGGAGCTCGTAGCGGTCGGGCTCCGGGATCCACGCGGCGCGGTGCTCGTTCGGGAGCAGGTCGACCACCGTGTGCCCGTCGAGGTGGTCGTTCAGGACCGGCGACAGGCGGGGCCGCCAGAAGGCGGCCACGTTGCCGACCGGCGGGACCGACGCGGACAGCTTCAGGCGGAAGTCGGGCACGGGGTCGGCCCACGCCGTCAGCCCGGTGAGGCCCGAGACGACCAGAACGCCGGCCTCGGCCCGACGTCGGGCGGTCACCGGGAGGGTCGGTGGATCCAGGTGGCCCCACACCACGCCGGTGAAGCGTTCGTGGGCGGGCCGCGTGGGCCCGCCCACGGCGACGAGGTTCGCGGCCTTGGCGGCGGTCAGCAGGTCACCCTTCGCCCCCAACTGCTTGGCCGTGCCCCCTCGGGCCCGCTTGAGGGCGTTCGCCACCCGGGTCCGCCCGGGGGCCAGCGCCGGGCCGAAAGCGCCCTGCTCGACCGCCCACGCCGGTCCCGCCCCACCGGGGGCCTTGCCCTCCGACGGCGGCAGCAGGATCACGAGCACGGCCGCCGATCCTGCCCGCTCCGGCATCGGTTCCGGCACCTGATCCTCCGGTCATGGCCGGAAGCTCAGGCGCCAGAAGCGGATCAGACGCCGGCTTCGACGCGGGCGATGCAGTGGTGGAGCAGGACGACGATCGAGTCCAGGACGCTGGAGCGGTCGCGGGCGTCGATGTCGAGGATGGGCACGACGGCGGGGACGTCGAGCGCCTCGCGCACCTCGTCGAGGGCGTGGGCCAGGCGCCCGTCGAAGCGGTTGACGACCGCGGCGAAGGGCATGCCCGTCCGCTCGAAGTACTCCACGGCCGGCCAGCAGTCCTCGAAGCGGCGGCTGTCGATGAGCACGATCGCGCCGACCGCGCCGCGACAGAGGTCGTCCCACATGAAGCCGAACCGGTCCTGGCCGGGGGTGCCGAACAGGAACAGGTTCAACCCGTCCTCCAGGCCGAGGCGCCCGAAGTCCATGGCCACGGTCGTCGTGGTCTTCTGGGTCACCTCGCCCACGTCGTCGATGTCCTCGGCGACGGTGGTCATGGCCGCCTCGGTGGTGAGGGGCTCGATGTCGGAGGCCGATCCGACGAAGGTCGTCTTGCCGACGCCGAACCCCCCGGCGACGATGAGCTTCACCGGGAGCTGGAGCATGTCGGGGGCGTCGGTCATCACGCCACCTCCTTCTGCTTCCGCTGGACGGCGGCGGCCAGCCGTTCGAGCAGGTCACGGTCCCGGGACGGCATCTCGGGCGCCCGGTACACCTGCAGGCACCCCTCGTCCGCGAGATCACCGGCCAGGACCTGCGCCACCCCGAGGGGCAGGCGCAGGTGGGCCGACAGCTCGACCACCGAGATCGGTCGCCCGCAGCGGTCGAGGATGTCGCGCCGCTCGCTGGCCTCCGCCATCCGCCGGTGGTTCCCGACCTCGGTCAGGATCACCATGGTCTCGAACCCCACGAGGGCGTTCGAGGACCGGGTCCGTCCCCCGGTGAGGAGGTAGGGCCGCACGCCCGTGTCCTCCCGGACAGGACGGTCGCCCGTCGGGGAGGACGGGCGCCAGGCGGCCTGGTACGGACGCGCCCCGGGGCGTTCGTCACCGAGGTCGTCCCGCACGTCGTCGGCTCCTCGGTCCCCCACGGCTCCTCCTCCCGGTTACGAGTTCAGGCCGAGCTTGAGCTGGTTGATGAGGGCGGGCGTCAGTGCGGCCCCGACCCGGTCCACCAGGAGCGTGGTGCCGTACCCGACGGCGCCGAGATCGGCGTCCCGATCGGCGACGACGCCGATGGATGAGCCGTCGCTGATGGCCGACACCACCAGATAGCCGTTGGCCAGCTCGATCATGGCCTGGCTGAACCCGCCCCGACCGGTGACGGTCGACACCCCCTCGGACAGGCTGCGCAGCCCGGACACGATGGCGGCCAGCTTGTCGGCGGCCGTGCGGTCGAGGCGCGGGGAGATGGCGAGCAGCAGCCCGTCGGAGGACACGACGATGGCGTCGGCGACGTCCGCGGTGCCCTCGACGAAGCTGGCCACCAGCCAGCCGACGTCACCGATGTCCCGGTCGTACCCGGTGCTGGTCATTGCGTGGCCTCCTCGTGGTTGGTGCGGTTCTCGTTGCGGGCCTGACGGACGCCCTGGGCCAGGCGGCTCCAGCTCTCCCGCACGTCCTCGGCGCCCCGGCTCGGGCCGTGGACGACCGCGGGGGCCTCGGCGGGCGTCGACGCCTCGCCCACCCGCACCCGGCGGCGCAGCGACGGGGCCGGTGCCTCGGGCGGGGCGACGGGAGCGGCGGGGGCCGCGGGCGCGAGCGGGGCGAACGTGTTCGGCGGGGCCGGCGGGGCCGCCGGCCGGCGGGGCCGGGGACATCGACACGAGCGGGGTGGCCGTTCTGTTCGGTGCCGGCGCACCGGAGGACCCGTTGTTGGCCGGAGGCCCCGGCACCGTGGGCACCGCAGGGGCCGCGCGGGCCGGGGGGACCGGGCGGGCCGAGGGCGCGGCCTGACCCGTCGCCGGCCGAGACGTGGTGGTCGGAGCGGGGCCAGGAGCGGCGGCGGCGGGCAGGGGGCCGCCGGTCTGCGGGATGACGCCGGCGGAGGTCGGGGGCAGGGCCACGATGGCTCGGGGCAGGGTGACCACCGCGATGAGACCTCCGGCGGGGTTGGGGGTCAGGGCCACGTGGGTGGCGTGACGATCGGCCAGCCGACCGACCACGTGCAGCCCCAACAGCTTGGAGTCGGTGAGGTCGGCCATGCTCGCGGCCGCGTCGAGGATCCGGTCGTTGGCCCGGGCCAGGCTCGGCTCGTCGAGGCCGAGGCCGTGGTCGATGATGGCGATCTGGTAACCGGACCGCACCCTCCGGCCGGTCACGGTCACCCGCATGGTCGGCGGCGAGTACAGCGTGGCGTTCTCGAGGAGCTCGGCCAGGAGGTGGGAGATGTCGGCCGCTGACGAGCCCTGGACGACGACGGGCTCGAGGTTGGTCAGGTCGATCCGGTTGTAGTCCTCGATCTCCGACGCCGCCGACCGGAGCACGTCGATGATCGGCACCGGCTCGCTCCAGCGGCGCGGTCTGCTCGCTGCCCGCGAGGACGAGCAGGCTCTCGGCGTTCCGGCGCATGCGGGTGGCGATGTGGTCGAGTCGGAAGAGCTCGTCCAGGGCGTCGGGGTCCCGCTCGACGTTCTCGAGGTCGGTGATGATCGCCATCATCCGGCGGAGGAGGTTCTGGTTCCGGCGGCCGAGGTGCTGAAGGGTCTCGGCCTGGTTCTGACGGACGCGGGCCTGCTCGACGGCGAGGTCCACGGAGACGTCCACCACCGAGGCGAACGCCCGGGTGGCCTCGGCCAGCTCGTCGTGGGAGTCCACGGCGAGGTGCTCGACGTCGGGCCGCTCGACGGCGAGGTCCATCGTGCGGAGGTCGTCGGCCACCTGCGGGAGGTCCTCCTCCAGCCGGCGGAGCGGGCGGGTGATCGAGCGGATCGCGATCAGGCCGAGGGCCACCGCGATCAGCACCAGGGCGCCGGCGATGATCTGGTCCTGGCGGAGGCGGTCATCGAGGTAGGCGGCTGCTTCGGCCTCACTCGACTCCGCCTCACGCAGCGCCGCCTGGATGACCTGGTCGGCCGCGGCCCGTTCCCGGGCGAAGGCCCGGCCGACGGCGGCGACCGCGGAGACAGTGGCCTCCTCGTCCCGGTCCTCGACCGCGGGGACGAGCTCCTCGTCGATGATGCGGTAGAACTCGACCGACGGCTCGTAGGCCACCCGGAGCAGCGACTCGAGCTCGGGCTGGTCGGCGGCTCGGCCGCTGTTCCACTCGTCCACCCCGGCCAGGTAGTTCTCCTCGCGGATGGCGAGGTCGGCCAGCAGGCCGTCGATCCGGGCGGGGTCGGTCTCGCCGAGCAGCTGCTGGGCGTCGATCAGGGCCCGGGACTGGTTCTCCGCCAGGAGGGCCACGTCGGCGACGACGGCTCGCGGGCCGGTCACCTGGTCATAGAGCCGGCCGTCGACCTTCACCTCGTCGATGGTCGTGAGGTACCGAACGCCCAGCCCCCCGAGCGCGAGCAACGGGATGGCGAGCGCCAGCAGCAGCCGCGTGCGGATCTTCAGTCGCGTCATGTTTCCCATCCCTGGAATGCGGGCCGGCGGCAACCCAGGGTCTCTGGGTCACCTATCGATCAATCGGACCGCGGACTTGAATCTTCAGGGAAAGCCGTACGAACCTCCCCGGCTGGTCTGTCGACGCGCTCGCTGGCGCCCCAGCACGTCAGGTGCTGTTGTCGGATGCCCGAGATGATCGACGCAGAAAACTTGAGTCCATCATTGTCAAGTTTGGGTCGGGTCCGTAGACTGGCGCCATGGCGATGGACCCGAACCGGTGGACGCTGAAGACCCAGGAGGCCGTGACCCAGGCCGTCGAGGCGGCCAAGGCCCAGAGCAACCCCGAGGTCACCCCGGACCACCTCCTGGCCGCCCTGCTGGGCCAGGCCGAGGGGGTCGTGCTCCCGATCCTGCAGAAGGTGGGACGGCCGCCGCTGGAGCTGCGCAACCGGGTGCAGGAGGCGCTGGCCAGGCTGCCGCACAGCTACGGGTCCGACGCCCAGTTCGGCGCCGAGTTCCGCTCCGTCCTCGACCAGGCCGATCGCGAGCGCGAGCAGCTCACCGACGAGTACCTGTCGACCGAGCACCTGCTGCTGGCCCTGGCCGAGCTGGTGGAGGTCGCCAGAGGACGAGCTCCTGGCCGCGCTCGTCGAGGTCCGGGGCAGCCACCGGGTCACCAGCCAGAGCCCCGAGGACCAGTTCCAGGCCCTCGAGAAGTACGGCCGGGACCTCACCGAGGACGCCCGCCAGGGCAAGCTCGACCCCGTCATCGGCCGGGACGACGAGATCCGTCGGGTGGTGCAGGTCCTGTCCCGGCGGACGAAGAACAACCCGGTCCTCATCGGCGAGCCCGGCGTCGGCAAGACCGCGATCATCGAGGGCCTGGCCCGGCGCATCGTCGAGGGCGACGTGCCCGAGAGCCTCCGCAACCGCCGCCTGATCAGCCTCGACCTCGGCAGCATGGTCGCCGGCGCCAAGTACCGCGGCGAGTTCGAGGAGCGGCTGAAGGCCGTCCTCAAGGAGATCACCGACGCCGAGGGCGAGGTCATCACCTTCATCGACGAGCTCCACACGATCGTCGGCGCCGGCGCGGCCGAAGGGGCCATGGACGCCGGCAACATGATCAAGCCCCTCCTCGCCCGGGGCCAGCTGCGCATGATCGGCGCCACCACCCTCGACGAGTACCGCAAGCACGTCGAGAAGGACGCCGCGCTGGAGCGTCGCTTCCAGCAGGTCTTCGTCGGCCAGCCCTCCGTCGAGGACACCATCGCCATCCTCCGCGGCCTCAAGGAGCGCTACGAGGTCCACCACGGCGTGCGCATCCAGGACGCGGCCCTGGTCGGCGCCGCGGTCCTCTCGGACCGCTACATCACCGGGCGCTTCCTGCCCGACAAGGCCATCGACCTCGTCGACGAGGCCGCGTCGAAGCTGCGCATCGAGATCGACTCGATGCCCACCGAGATCGACGTGGTCGAGCGCCGGATCCGCCAGCTGGAGATCGAGCGGGTGGCGCTGGGCAAGGAGACCGACGCCTTGTCCAAGGAGCGCCTGGACACCCTCGAGAAGGAGCTGGCCGAGCTCAACGAGACCAAGTCCTCGATGGTGGCCCACTGGCAGTCCGAGAAGGAGGCCATCGACACCATCCGGGAGCTGAAGGAGGAGCTGGAGCGCCTCCGCGAGCAGGCCGAGCGGGAGGCCGACCTGAACGTGGCCGCCGAGATCCGCTTCGGCCGGATGCCGGACCTGGAGCGCCAGGTCGACGCCGCCACCGACCGCCTCGACGAGCTCCAGGTCGATCAGAAGATGCTGAAGGAGGAGGTCGACGAGGAGGACGTGGCCGAGGTCGTCTCCCGGTGGACCGGCGTGCCCGTCTCCCGCCTGATGGAGGGCGAGATCGAGAAGTTGATCCACCTCGAGGACCACCTGCACCAGCGGGTCGTCGGCCAGGAGGACGCCGTCACCGCGGTGGCCAACGCCATCCGCCGCAGCCGGGCCGGCCTGTCGGACCCCCACCGCCCCATCGGCAGCTTCCTGTTCCTGGGCCCGACCGGCGTCGGCAAGACCGAGCTGGCCCGGGCCCTGGCCGAGTACCTCTTCGACGACGAGCGGGCCATGGTCCGCATCGACATGTCCGAGTACCAGGAGAAGCACACCGTGGCCCGCCTCATCGGCGCGCCCCCGGGCTATGTGGGCTACGACGAGGGCGGCCAGCTCACCGAGACCGTGCGCCGTCGGCCCTACGCCGTGGTCCTCCTGGACGAGATCGAGAAGGCCCATCCCGACGTCTTCAACGTCCTGCTGCAGCTCCTGGACGACGGCCGCCTGACCGACGGCCAGGGGCGCACGGTCGACTTCGCCAACGTCGTGCTGGTCATGACCTCGAACCTGCCGGGCGACCCCCGGGACTTCTTCAAGCCGGAGTTCGTGAACCGGGTCGACGACATCATCCGCTTCCGTTCCCTCACCCAGGAGGACCTCGGCCGGATCGTGGCCATCCAGCTCGAGGGCCTGCGGCGTCGGCTGGCCGATCGTCGCATCGAGCTGAAGGTGACCGACGCCGCCATGGCGCTGCTGGCCGAGCGGGGCTTCGACCCGGCCTTCGGGGCCCGACCCCTCAAGCGGGTCATCCAGAAGGACCTCGGCGACCGCCTCGCCCTCGCCCTGCTGGAGGGCCGTTTCACCGACGGCGACACCGTGACCGTCGACGCCGAGGGCGACGAGCTGACCGTGAACTGATCGCGGCGGGCCTCAGCCTCGAGAAGGGGTCCCGGTGCGCCGACGGTTCCTGCGGACGGGTTGGCGATCACCCACAGGACGGCACGCCGAGATGCAATCCAGGCCGTGCCGCCGGCAGCGCGGTAGCGCGGCACCGAGGGTCGGTAGGCTCTCGGCGCAACGGACCCGACGAGGGGAGAGGCCGTGCCCGCGACCGTCGTCGTCGGCACCCAGTGGGGCGACGAGGGCAAGGGGAAGTTCACCGACCTCGTCGCCAAGGAGATGGAGCTGGTCGTTCGCTACCAGGGCGGCCACAACGCGGGCCACACCCTCGTGGTCGACGGCGAGAGCTTCGCCCTCCAGCTGGTGCCCTCCGGGATCCTCTATGACCACATCACGCCGATCATCGGCAACGGTGTCGTCGTCGACCCCCGGGTCCTCATCACCGAATTGGACATGCTCGAGTCCCGGGGGGTGGACACCAGCCGCCTCGTGGTGAGCGGCAACGCCCACCTGATCCTGCCCTACCACCAGGCCATCGACGTGATGATCGAGCGCTTCCTGGGCAAGAACAAGCTGGGCACGACCAAGCGGGGCATCGGGCCGGCCTACGCCGACAAGGCGGCTCGCATCGGCATCCGGGTCCAGGACCTGCTCGACCCCAAGATCTTCCGGGCCAAGCTGGACGGTGCCCTGCGGGAGAAGAACCCGCTGCTGGCCAAGGTCTACAACCAGCTCGGCTTCGAGGCCGATGACATCGCCGAGGAGTACCTGGAGCGCTGCCTGCCCCGGCTCGAGCCCCACATCGGCGACGCCGTGGGCCTGGTCCACGAGGCCCTGGACGCCGGCCAGCACGTGCTGCTGGAGGGGGCCCAGGCCACGTTCCTGGACCTCGACCACGGCACGTATCCCTACGTCACGTCCTCCAACCCCGTGGCGGGCGGGGCGTGCACCGGCGCCGGGGTGGGCCCTCGCCACATCGACCGTGTGATCGGGATCGCCAAGGCCTACATCACCCGCGTGGGGGCCGGGCCGTTCGTCACCGAGCTGCCCGAGGGCGACCCCGTGGGGGATCACCTCGTCGAGGCCGGCCACGAGTTCGGCACCAACACCGGTCGCCGGCGCCGACCGGGCTGGTTCGACGCCGTCATGCTGCGCCACGCCGTCCGGCTGAACTCCCTCTCCGAGCTGGCCCTCACCAAGATGGACATCTTCGACACCTTGGACACGGTGAAGGTCTGCGTGGCCTACGACGTCGAGGGCGTGCGGCACGAGCACCTGCCGTACCACCAGAGCGAGCTGTTCCACGCCCGCCCGGTGTACGAGGAGCTCCCCGGGTGGCTGGAGGACCTGAGCGAGGCGACCGAGCGTCACCACCTGCCCGAGCGGGCCCTCGACTACCTCGACTTCCTCGAAGAGCAGGTGGGGGTGCCGATCCGACTGGTCGGTGTCGGCCCGGGCCGCACGCAGTTCGTCCAACGCCGCCCGTGACGGGAGCCGTCGCCCGGTGAGGGTCTGTGTCGTCGGTGGCGGCGGGCGGGAGCATGCGCTGGCCCACGTGCTGGGCCGCACCGCCGAGGTCGTGGTCAGTCCCGGCAACCCGGCCATCCCCGGGTCGGTGCCGACCCCGCCCGAGGAGATCGAGGCCGACCTGTTCGTCATCGGGCCCGAGGCCCCGCTGGTCGACGGCCTGGCCGACCGCCTCCGCGGCCAGGGCAAGCTGGTCTTCGGTCCGGGCGCGGACGGGGCGCGGCTCGAGGGCTCGAAGGCCTGGATGAAGGACCTGCTGGCCCGGGCGGGTGTGCCCACCGCGGCCTACGGCTCGTTCACCGAGGCGTCGCCGGCCAAGGCGTTCCTGGGGACCCTCGCCCCGCCGTACGTGGTGAAGACCGATGGCCTGGCCGCGGGCAAGGGCGTGCTGGTCACCGACTCCCTGACTGAGGCCGAGGCCGATGTCGAGGACAAGCTGTCGGGCGCGAGCTTCGGCGCCGCCGGTCGACGGGTGGTCATCGAGGAGGGCCTGACCGGTCCCGAGCTCTCCGTGCTCGTGATCTGTGACGGGACCCGGGCGGTCCCCCTGGCCCCGGCCCAGGACTTCAAGCGCATCGGCGACGGCGACCAGGGACCGAACACCGGCGGGATGGGGGCCTACTCACCGGTGCCGGGGGCCGGCCCCGACGTGGTCGACCTGGTGATGGACCGGGCGGTGGAGCCCACGCTCGCCGCGCTGCGGGACGAGGGCATCGACTACCGGGGGGTGCTCTACGCCGGCCTGATGCTGACGCCCGAGGGGCCCAAGGTCATCGAGTACAACGTCCGCTTCGGCGACCCGGAGTCCCAGGTCGTGCTGCCTCGCCTCACCTCCGACCTGACCGAGCTGCTGGCCCGAGCGGCCGCCGGTGACCTCCGGGACGGACCGTCGTTCACCGATGACGCCGCCGTCACCGTGGTCCTCGCGGCGGAGGGCTACCCCGAGTCGCCTCGCTCCGGTGACCCGATCGCCGGACTCGACGCGGCCTCCGGCCACCCTGGCGTGACCGTGTTCGCCGCCGGCGTCGCCGAGGACGAGTCCGGTCGCCTGGTCACCGCCGGAGGGCGGGTCCTGGCCGTGACCGGGACCGGGCCGACCGTCACGGCCGCCCGCGACCGGGCCTACGCCGCGGCGGGCGAGATCCACTGGGCCGGCGTGCAGTACCGGACCGACATCGCCGCCGCGGCGGCATCCGAACCACAAACGATGAAGGAGGCACCGTGAAGGTCGCCGTGTTGATGGGCTCGCCACGTGATGGCGACAAGATGGCTCCGGCCGCCGAGACCCTCGAGCAGTTCGGCCTGGAGGCCGACGTGCGGGTGCTCTCGGCCCACCGCAATCCCGCGGAGGTCTCCGAGCTCGCCTCGGGGGCCCGCGACGCGGGCTACGCCGCGTTCATCTGCGGCGCGGGGATGGCGGCCCACCTCGCCGGGGTGGTGGCCGCGCACACGACCCTGCCCGTGGTGGGGGTCCCCCTGTCGGGTGGGGCCCTGAACGGGGTCGACGCGCTCTACGCCACGGTGCAGATGCCCCGGGGCATCCCGGTGGCGACGGTGGCCATCGACGGCTCGATGAACGCCGCCCTGCTCGTCGTGGAGATGCTGGCGATCACCGACGCCGGCCTCGCCGCGAAGCTGGCCGACCACCGGGCGGAGATCGCCGCCGGCTGAGGTCAGTCCGCCTTGTCCCGCAGGGCGGCGATGCGGGCCAGCATCGCCTTGGCATCGGCGGCCTTGGATCCCTCGTGATCGGCGGCCGGGATCCGGGTCGGCGTCGCCGGACGGATGGCCGATCGGGGGACATCCGGCGCGACGTGACGTGTCGGGGGCGGTGGGGGCGCCAGGCGGGGCAGGTCCGGCGTCGCCGTCGTCCTCGTGTGGGGCGCGACCACTGGGGCGGGCGGGGGCGGCACGATCAGCTCGGCGCGGGGCGCCGGGGTGACGGCGCCGCCCGGTGTGAGCGGGGGCAGCGGGTCGAACGCCAGGCCCTCGGCCGCCGGTGGCGGTGGCGGCAGCGGGTCCTGGACGGCGCCGCCACCCAGACCGAAGGCGGCCAGGGGGTCGTCGTCGAACTCGACGGTGAACGGGGTCGTGTCCGGCTCGGGCTCGAACGGCCTGGGCTCGAAGGTGCCACCGAAGGACGGCGCGGGCTGGTCGTCGACGGTCCGCGTGAAGGCGGGCTCGGACGCGCTCGACGGCGATCGCCGCGAGGCCGAGGCGGCAGGGGATCGGACCCGGTGGCGAAGGCGCCGGTGAGGTCGGACCGCGGGTCAGGGGCGGGCTCGGTGAGCGCTCGGTCGGTGGCCGGCCCGGCGTAGGGGGCGGCCTCGGTGTAGGGCCGGGGCTGGGGGGCCGGTCGCGCCGGGTCGGGCCGGGGTTCGGTGTAGGGCGCCGGGGCCCCACCGGCCCACCCCGCGCCGAGGGCGCTCTCCCCGGCGATCGTGGGGGAGGGTGCCGCCTCGGGCCTGGTGGTGCTGCCCGGCGGGCCGTGGGCCGCGGAAGCCGAGACGGCGATCTGATCCCGCCAGTCGCTCCCCGGCGGCCCGGGCGGGGCGAGGTTGACCCCGGGTGGGGGTGTCGGCGTCTCCGGCTGGAGCGGCGGAAGGCGGAGGGCTTCGCGCTCGGCCGTGACCTGGGTCGCGGCCGCGTCCTCGTCGTCGGCCACGGCGGCCTCGTCCATCTTCTGCCAGGTGGCGACACCGTCCGGCGGCGGGCTGTCCAGATCCCGCTTCCGGGCCTTGCGCCACTCCTTCAGCCGGCGCTTGGTCTCCTTGGGCACGACCACGGTGGGGTTGCGGGCGTTCTTGCGCACGCCGGCGGCGGTCACCGCGCAGGGCACGCAGTACGGCGGCTTGACCGGTCCGAAGGGGTACACGAGGCAGTCGGCGCAGAAGGGCCCACCGCAACTCCGGCACAGACCTTCCGCGACCTCATAGGGGTGGACCTGGCAGATGTGAGCCACCTCCTCTACGTCGGTCAGAAGACCCCTCTGATTGAGTGCTGGCCCTCCCGTACGATGGACCCGTGACCTCCAACGTCCTCGCCGACCGGTACGCCAGCGGTCCCGTGGTCGAGCTCTTCTCCGCCGAGCACAAGATCCGGCTCGAGCGCCGGTTCTGGATCGCGGTGATGGAGGCCCAGCGGGAGCTGGGCGTGGACATCCCCGCCGAGGCCATCGACGCCTCCCGGGCCGTGGTCGACGACGTCGACCTGGGGGCGATCGCCGCCCGGGAGCTGGTCACCCGCCACGACGTGAAGGCCCGGGTCGAGGAGTTCGCCGCACTGGCCGGTCACGAGCACGCCCACAAGGCGATGACGTCGCGGGACCTGACCGAGAACGTGGAGCTCTTGCAGGTCCGGGCCGGGCTCGAGCTGATCCGGGACCGGTTGGTGACGGTCCTGGCCCGGCTGGCCGAGCGGGCCGTCGAGCACGACGGGCTGGCCCTCACCGGGCGCAGCCACAACGTCCCCGCGCAGGTCACGACGCTGGGCAAGCGGTTCGCCAACGCCGGCGAGGAGGTCCTGGCCGCCTTCCGGAGGGTCGACACGCTGGCCCGGGACCTGCCGCTGCGGGGCCTCAAGGGCCCGATGGGCACGGCCCAGGACCAACTCGACCTGCTCGGGGGCGATGTCGACGCGCTGGACCGGCTCGAGGAGGCCGTCCGGGGCCACCTCGGCTTCACCACCTCGCTCACCAGCGTCGGTCAGGTGTACCCGCGCTCCCTGGACTTCGAGGTCGTCACCGCGCTGGCCCAGTCCGCCGCCGGCCCGGCCAGCCTGGCCACGACCCTGCGGCTGATGGCGGGCCTCGACCTCGTCACCGAGGGCTTCGTCGCCGGCCAGGTCGGCTCGTCGGCCATGCCCCACAAGATGAACGCCCGCTCCTGTGAGCGCATCGTCGGCCTGAAGCGGATCCTCGAGGGCCACGTGACCATGGTCGGGTCGGTGGCCGGCGACCAGTGGAACGAGGGGGACGTGAGCTGCTCGGTCGTCCGGCGGGTGGCGTTGCCCGACGCCTTCTACGCGACGGACGGGGTCCACCAGACGACCCTGCACGTCCTGGCCGGGTTCGGGGTGTTCCCGCGGCTGGTGGCCGACGAACTGGACCGGTACCTCCCCTACCTGTCGACCACCGCCATGCTCGTGGCCCTCGTCCGCCAGGGCCTCGGTCGGGAGGAGGCCCACGAGCTGCTCAAGGGTCACGCCGTGGCCGCCGCCCTCGCCGCTCGCGACGAGGGGGCCGCGGCCGAGGGCCTGCTCGACCGCTTGGCCGGCGATCCACGGATCCCGCTCGACCGGGCCGCCCTCGACGCCCTGATGGCCGACCCCCTCGCGTTCGTGGGGGACGCCCACCGCCAGGTGGCTGCCTTCGCGGCTCAGGTGGGCAAGGTCGTGGCCGAGCACCCCGAGGCGGCCTCGTACCAGCCGGACCGGCTGTTGTAGAACGGGGTCCGTGAGCCCCACACCGCTGTACTCCGGGAAGGTCCGCGACATCTACGCCGTCGGCGACGACCAGCTGCTTGATGGTCACCTCCGACCGCATCTCGGCCTTCGACGTCGTCATGGCCGAGCCGATCCCCGACAAGGGTCGGGTCCTCACGGCGATGACCGCCTTCTGGTCCGAGCAGCTGGCGTCCGTCGCGCCGAGTCACCTGGTGTCCACCGACCTGGCCGCTGTGCCCGAGGACCTGCGGGAGCCGGGGTGGGAGGGCCGGGTCATGCTGTGCCACAAGGCCGAGATGCTCCCCATCGAGTGCATCGTGCGGGGGTACCTGACCGGGTCGGCCTGGAAGGAGTACCGCGACGTCGGGCACCATGCACGGCACCGAGCTGCCCGCCGGGCTCCTGGAGTCGGCCCGGCTCCCCGAGCCCGTGTTCACCCCGTCGACCAAGGCCGAGGTGGGCGACCACGACGAGAACATCTCCTTCGCCGCCGCGGTGGACCTCGTGGGCACGGAGGTCGCCGAGGCGGCCCGCGCCGTGAGCCTGGAGCTCTACCGCCGGGGTGCGGAGTGGGCGGCCGAACGGGGGATCCTCATCGCCGACACCAAGTTCGAGCTGGGGATGGTCGACGGCGTCCTCACCGTGTGCGACGAGGTGCTCACGCCGGACTCGTCCCGCTTCTGGCCGGCCGACCAGTGGACTCCGGGCTCGACGCCTCCGTCCTTCGACAAGCAGCCGGTACGGGACCACCTCGACGGCCTGGACTGGGACAAGGCCCCGCCGCCCCCGCCGCTGCCCGCCGAGGTCGTCGGCGCGACCTCGGCCCGCTACGTCGAGGGCTACGAGCGGATCAGCGGCCGCCGCTTCGCCGACTGGCCCGGCGCCGGGACCTGAGCGTTCGCGACGAGCAGCACTGCATGCGCGACGATGAGCGCATGGCCTCCTTCTCCGTGCATGTCGAGGTGACCCAGCGGCCCGGCATCGCCGACCCGGAGGGGGCGACCATCGAGCGTTCCCTCCCCGCCCTGGGCTTCGACGAGGTGCGCGGGGTGCACGTGGGCAAGTCGATCCGCTTCAGCGTGGATGCCCCCGACGAGGCCACGGCCCGGGCCCGGGTCACCGAGCTCTGTGACCGCTTCCTGACCAACCCGGTCATCGAGGACGCCACGATCGAGGTGACCGAGTCGGCGTCGGCCGAGGTGGGCGCCTGATGGCCCCGAAGGTCGGGGTCCTGCTCTTCCCGGGGTCCAACTGCGAACAGGACGTGCTCGAGGCCTTTGCCGGCCTCGGTGCCGACGTGGAGCTGATCTGGCACGGCGACCGCTCGCTGAGCGGGGCCGATGCCGTCATCGTCCCGGGTGGTTTCGCCCATGGGGACTACCTGCGTCCCGGGGCCATTGCCCGCTTTTCGCCGGTCATGGAGGCGGTCGCCGACTTCGCGGCTTCCGGCGGTCCTGTCGTCGGCATCTGCAACGGCTTCCAGGTGCTTTGTGAGGCGGGCCTGCTCCCCGGCGTCTTGCAGAAGAACGCCGGGCTGCGCTTCCTGTGTCAGACCGTCACCTTGCGGGTCGCATCGCAGGCTTCGGTCCTGACCCGGGAGGTGGAAATCGGCACGGAACTGCAGATCCCGATCAACCACTTCTCGGGCAACTACACGTGTTCCCCCGAGACCCTGGAGCGCCTGGTCGCCGAGGACCAGATCGTCCTGCGTTACACCGAGAACCCGAACGGTTCCATGGACGACATCGCCGGGGTGAGCAACGCCGCAGGCAACGTGGTCGGCCTCATGCCCCATCCCGAGCGGGCCAGTTCGGCCCTGCTCGGCTCCGAGGACGGCCTTCCGCTCCTGGCCTCGGTCCTGGCGTCCACCCGCGCCATCGCCTGAGCCACCGCGTCGTCGTCACCGACCCGGACCGGCCCGTCCGCCGGCCCGGATCGGTTCGATGACGCGGTCAGGGTTCAGCCGGCGCGGGTGATCCCGGCGGCCTTCAGCGTGGAGGCGTCCACGCCCAGCTCCCGCCAAGCGGCGTAGGAGATGCCCTTGCGGGTGCCATAGGCCTTGGCGCTGTCGGTGAAACCCTTCTCGAGGGCGCTGAGGTCCGGCTTGTCCTCCATGTTGGCCAGTTCGGCGGTGAGATCCATGCGCTCCTGCACCAACTGGAGGCGCTTGAGGGGATCAGCTCCGTCGATCTGGGTCTCTATGGCGTCGAGCCGCTTCTTGATGGAGTCGGGCGTCCGCTTCCGTCCTCGCTTCGGCTTGTGGGCATCCAGCGCTTCCAAGTAGTTGCGAACGGCCCTTGACTGAGTCCGACCCTCGGCGAGGGCCGCCTTGTGTTCGGCAGACATGCTGCCTTTGGTGTCAGGTGTCATTGCGACAGAGTCTGCCCAGATTTGTAGCCAATTGCCAAGCAGGTGATCGAACGCAATTGCATCAACACCGAGGGCAAGTACCCGCCGTCGGCAGGTAAATCCAACGTTTGTTCAGGAGGGGGCAGCAGTGGAACACAGAGCGCGTCCGCGGCGCTCGCGGGGGCGGCGGCTACCGTCGGCGCGCGTGGCGGCACTTCACCGGGAACTGGGTCTGACCGACGACGAGGCGGGGGACATCGAGACCATCCTGGGGCGGGCACCGAACCACCTGGAAATGGCCATGTACGCGGTCATGTGGTCCGAGCACTGCTCCTACAAGTCCTCTCGGATCCACCTCAAGCGGCTGCCCACCGAGGGCGAAGCCGTCCTCGTCGGCCCGGGGGAGAACGCCGGCGTCCTCGACGTCGGGGACGGCATCGCGGTGGCGATCCGCATCGAGTCCCACAACCACCCGTCGGCCATCGAGCCCTACCAGGGCGCGGCCACGGGCGCCGGCGGGATCCTGCGGGACATCTTCACCATGGGCGCCCGGCCCATCGCCCTGATGGACCCGCTGCGGTTCGGTCCCCTCGACGATGCCCGGAGCCGCTGGATCGCCGAGGGCGTGGTGGCCGGCATCTCGGGGTACGGCAACTCGGTGGGGGTGCCCACGGTCGGCGGCGAGGTCGTCTTCGACGAGACCTACAAGGGCAATCCGCTGGTGAACGTGCTCTGCCTCGGGGTGATGCCGAAGGACCGACTGGTCCTGGGCCAGGCCTCGGGGGAGGGCAACCTCGCCGTGCTCCTCGGCTCCTCGACGGGCCGGGACGGCATCGGCGGGGTGAGCGTGCTGGCCTCGTCGGGCTTCAGCGAGGAGACCGACGCCGACAAGCGCCCGTCGGTGCAGGTCGGGGACCCGTTCGAGGAGAAGCGTCTCATCGAGGCCTGCCTCACGCTGCTCGACGCCGGCCTCGTGGTCGGCATCCAGGACTTCGGCGGGGCCGGCCTGACCTGCGCGACCAGCGAGACGGCGTCCCGGGCGGGCATGGGGATGGACGTGGACGTGAGCGCGGTGCGCCGCCGGGAGCCCGGCATGGAGCCCTTCGAGGTCATGACCTCGGAGTCCCAGGAGCGGATGTTGGCCATCGTCGAGCCCGGCGACCTCGACGAGGTGCTGGCCATCTGCGCCCGCTGGGAGGTGGCGGCCGACGTCGTGGGCAAGGTCACCACGGGTGGCCAGTTGCGCATCCTCGATGGGTGGGACGGAGAGGTCCTCGCCGACGTCCCGGCCTCGTCCCTCCACGACGCCGCTCCGCTCTATGACCGCCCGATGGACCGTCCGCCCCGAGCGGCGGACCACGACGCCGACGTCGACGCGGCGCCCGACGACTGCGGGGCCGACCTCCTCGGCCTCCTGACCGATGCCTCCTGGGTCTACCGGCAGTACGACCACCAGCTCTTCCTGAACACGGTGGTCGGACCGGGCGACGACGCCACCGTGCTGCGCCTGAAGCACCCCACCACGGGCGAGGACACCGGCCGGGGCCTGGCCCTCACCACCGACGGCAACCACCGGTGGTGCGCCGTCGACGCCCGACAGGGCACGGCCCTGGTCGTGGCCGAGTCCGTCCTCAACCTGGCCTGCGTCGGCGCCCGGCCGCTGGCCCTGGTCAACTGCCTGAACTTCGGAGACCCCGAGCATCCCGTGGTCATGGGCCAGTTGTCCGATGCCGTCGACGGCATGAGTGAGGCCTGCCGGGCGTTCGGCGTGCCGGTGGTCGGCGGCAACGTCAGCCTCTACAACGCGTCCGAGGGCACCGACATCGACCCGACGCCGGTGGTCGGCCTGCTCGGCCTCATCGACGACCTGACCGTGGTGCCCCCGGGTGCCGGCCTGGTCGACGGCCACCGACTGCTGTTGATCGGCCCGGAGCAGGACGGCCTCGGTGGCTCCGAGTGGGCCCGGGCCACCGGCCGGCCCCGCCAGGGTGACCTGCCGACCCTGGACCTCCGCCTCCACTCGGCCGTGGCCGACGTGGTCCGCGGCCTGGTCGTCGACGAGGTCGTGAGCGGCGTGCACGACGTGGCCAGCGGTGGGCTCGGCCTGGCTCTGGCCGAGATGGCCGTCGGCTCGGGGATCGGCTTCGCCGTCGAGGGCGTGGCCGACCACCGGGCCCTGTTCTCTGAGGCCCCCTCCCGGGTCGTGGCCTGCGTGGCCGCCGACCGGGAGGCCGAGGTCGTAGCCCGCGCCGAGGCCGCCGGGGTCCCCGTGCGCTCGCTCGGCACCGCCGGGGGCGACCGCCTGGTCGTCGAAGGTCTCGTCGACGTGACCCTGGCCGAGGCCACCACGACCTGGCGTGACCGCCTCCCCGACGCCCTCGACGCCGTCGCCCGCTGAGCCGTCCACAGAGGTGTCGTCGTGACGGGAGAGGGTCGCGGGAGGTCGAGGCCCGCGTCGCTAGGCTTCCCGGCGTGACGCCTCCCGCCGACGATGACCGTCGACGAGGCGGAGGTGGATCCGAGGACGACGGCAAGAAGGAGGCCTGCGGGGTCTTCGGGGTCTACGCCCCCAACCAGCCGGTCTCCCACCTGCTCTACCTCGGGCTCTACGCGCTCCAGCACCGGGGCCAGGAGTCCGCCGGCATGGCGGTCAGCAGCGGCGACCACCTCATGGTCGTCAAGGACATGGGCCTGGTGGCCACGGTCTTCGACGACCGGACCCTGCAGTCGCTCCACGGCCACCTCGGCATCGGCCACACCCGCTACTCCACCTCGGGCTCCTCGAGCTGGCGCAACGCCCAGCCGGTCTTCCGCGACGCCCCCGCCGGGCAGTTCGCCCTCGGCCACAACGGCAACCTGGTCAACACCGAGGAGCTCGCCCTCGAGGCCGGGATGCTCCCGGGGATGGTCACCAGCGACAGCGACCTGGTGGCCGAGATGATCCAGCGCGAGCTGCCCGCCTCCAGCGACGAGCGCAGCGACGGCCGCGGCCTCGAGCGGGCGCTGCTGAAGGTCCTGCCCCGCCTCGAGGGCGCCTTCTCGATGGTCGCCATGGACGAGGGCCACATCATCGGGGTCCGTGACCCCAACGGCTTCCGGCCGCTGTGCCTCGGCCGGCTCGAGTCCGGCTGGGTCCTGGCCTCGGAGTCCCCCGCCCTCGACGTGGTCGGGGCCCACTTCGTCCGCGAGCTGGACCCCGGCGAGATGGTCGTCATCGACGCCACCGGTGTCCGGTCGATGAAGCCCTTCGACGAGGATCGGCTGAACCCCAAGCTCTGCCTGTTCGAGTTCGTCTACTTCGCCCGGCCCGACACCCGCCTCTACGGCCAGAGCGTCCACGCCGCCCGGGTGCGGATGGGCGAGCAGCTCGCGGCCCAGGCCCCGGTCGAGGCCGACCTCGTCATGGGCGTGCCCGAGTCCGGCCTGCCCGCCGCCGAGGGCTACTCGCACTACAGCGGCATCCCCTACGGCCAGGGCCTGGTCAAGAACCGCTACATCGGCCGGACCTTCATCGCCCCCAGCCAGGAGATGCGGGCGCTCGGCGTGCGCATGAAGCTGAACCCCCTGCGCGACGCCATCGCCGGCAAGCGCCTCGTGGTGGTCGACGACTCCATCGTGCGGGGCACCACGACCCGGGCCATGGTCAAGATGCTGCGGGAGGCCGGGGCCACCGAGGTCCACCTCCGGGTGTCCTCCCCGCCGTACCGCTGGCCCTGCTTCTACGGCATGGACACCGGCACCCGGGGCGAGCTCCTCGCCGCCAACCTGAGCGTGGCCGAGATCCAGGAGTACCTGGGCGTCGACACCCTGGCCTACCTCGACCTGGACCGCCTGGTGGCCGCCACCGGCACCGTCGGGGCGGGCTTCTGCAACGCCTGCCTGACCGGCGAGTACCCGGTGGCCATCCCCGAGAACCTCCACAAGGGCGTGCTCGAGCACGGCGACGAGGTCACCGAGACCCGGGTCGCCGCCCCCCGCCTGCTGGACGACGAGGACCACCGCCTCCCCGCCGACCTCGCCCGCGAGGACTAGGTCCCTCTTGGGGGAGAGCTACGCGGCCGCAGGGGTCGACATCGATGCCGGGGAGGAGGCGGTCCGTCGCATCGGGCCCGCCGTCCGCTCCACCTTCACCGAGTCGGTCCTGACCGACGTCGGCGGCTTCGGGGCCCCCTTCGCCCTCGACACCTCCCGCTTCACCCAGCCGGTCCTGGTCTCCTCGACCGACGGCGTCGGCACCAAGCTCCTGGTGGCCGAGGCCACCGGCCGCTACGACACCATCGGCATCGACCTGGTGGCCATGGTCGTCGACGACCTGGTCTGCCAGGGGGCCGAGCCCCTGTTCCTGCTCGACTACCTCGCCGTCGGGGCCCTGGACCCCGACGTCGTGGAGCAGGTGGTGGGCGGCATCGCCGAGGGCTGTCGCCAGGCCCGTTGCGCCCTCATCGGTGGCGAGATGGCCGAGCACCCGGGCGCCATGGACCCCGACCGCATCGACGTGGCCGGCTTCGCCGTCGGCGTGGTCGAGCGGGACCGGCTCATCACCGGCGACCAGGCGCGCCCCGGCGACCTGCTGATCGGCCTGCCCTCGCCCGGCCTGCGCAGCAACGGCTACTCGCTGGCCCGCCGGGTCCTGCTCGAGGTCGCCGGCCTGTCCCTCGACGACGTGGCCGACGACCTGCTGCTGCCCTCGGTCATCTACGCCTCGGCGGTGGTCGACACCCTGGCCGAGGTCGACGTGCGGGGCGTGGCCCACATCACCGGCGGGGGCATCCCCGGGAACCTGCCGCGGGCCCTGCCCGACGACGTCGGCTACTGGCTGGACCCCGCCACCTGGGACGTGCCGCCGATCTTCGGTCGCATCCAGGAGCTGGGCGACGTCAGCGACGAGGAGATGGCCAAGGTCTTCAACCTGGGCATCGGCATGGTCCTCGTGGTGGCGCCCGCGGACGCCGACCGCACCGTCGCCCTGCTGGTCGAGCGGGGCCACGCCGCCCGGGCCATCGGCGAGGTGACCAAGGCGTGAGCGACGCCAAGGCGCTCCTGATCGAGCACCTGTTGGAGTACTCGGTGCGGCGGGGGGACTTCACCCTGAAGTCCGGCAAGCAGAGCAACTGGTTCCTCGACGCCAAGCAGACCTGCTGTCGGGCCGAGGGGATCCTGCTGGTCGCCGACCTGGCCCTCGAGGCGATCCCCGAGGACGTGACGGCCATCGGTGGCCTGACGGTCGGCGCCGACCCCGTCGCCTACGGCGTGGCCGCCCTCGCCGCCGCCCGCGGGCGGGACCTGCGCAGCTTCACCATCCGCAAGGAGGCCAAGGACCACGGCGTCGCCGGCCGCCTGGCCGGGGCCCTGGTGGCGGGCGACAAGGTGGTCATCACCGAGGACGCCGTCACCCGGGGCACCTCCCCCATGGAGGCCGCCGAGGTGGTCCGCGAGCTCGGCGCCGAGCCGGTGCTGATCCTGCCCGTGGTCGACCGGGGCGGCACCTGCGGCGACATGGCCGCCGCCGCCGGCATCCCCTTCCACCCCCTGGTCACCGCCCCCGACCTCGGCTTCCCCTACGAGAAGGACGCCTAGTCCGGGGACCGAAACTGAGGCAGCGGTCTCGTCGTGATCAGCCCGGTTGCCGCGAACTCGACGACATACCTGTCGTTTTCCGACAGCTATGTCGTCGAGTTCGGAAGACCGGCCACAGGGCGTGGGATTCTGCAGCGTTTCCGCCCCCGACGACTCGGCTCGACACGCCGTGTACGCGTCGGCCCCAGGCGCTCCCGGTCAGTACGTGCCGTCGGCTTCCGGAGCGTCAGGGGCGTCCCGGGGGACGTGGACCCGCCGGGGCCGGGTCCGGCTCACCCTCGCCACGACCGTCCGCCCGGACCACGACCCGCTCGAAGGAGACCAAGTGATGGTCGACGCCCGGTAGGGCTCGACCTCTGGCGCCAGCACCTCCAGCTCGAGCTCCACCCTGTGGGCCGCTTCGGTGACCGCCCACTCGGCCCCACCCTTCATCTCCGCTCCCGCCAGGGGGTTCTCGCTGACCACCGCGGACCGGGCGCCTCGGCCGGCCCCACCAGGACCCAGCCCGAACACGCCTAGGGTAGTGCTGATAGATTTCAATCGCCACGCACATCAACTTTGATACCCCAACAGCTTACTCACTACCCGAACCCCCAGCCCGACCACCGGCCGTAGATGCCCAGGGGCACGCCGACGGCGATGCCGACGATGACCAGGGCGGGGACCAGCACGCCAGGACGTTAGGACGGCGACGACCCGGCACCCGTCAGCGGATGGCAGGTGACCTCGACGGTTCTGGTGACGGAACTGCGACGCCTGGGACCCGTTGGGTGGATCAGAACGGGCGCTCGACGTGTCTGCTTACGGTAACAACGACGCCCGGACCGCGTTGGCTCGCATCCAGGGCGACGGCTCCGCCGGCGCTGCTACGCTCGCTGTCGTGACCGAACACCCGATGCGGGAGCGGCTCGACGAGCTGGCCAAGCGCCGGGAAGCGGCCGTCCACGCCGGCTCCGAGCGCTCCGTCGAGCGCCAGCACGCCAAGGGCAAGCTCCTGGCCCGCGAGCGGGTCGAGTACCTGCTCGACGACGGCTCCTTCCACGAACTGGACCAGCTGGCCCGCCACCGCTCCACGGCGGCCGGCCTGGAGGACCGTCCCTACACCGACGGCGTCATCACCGGCTGGGGGACCGTCGACGGGCGCAAGGTCTTCGTCTTCTCCCAGGACTTCACCGTCTACGGCGGCGCCCTGGGCGAGGTCTTCGCCGAGAAGATCCACAAGCTCATGGACCTGGCCCTCTCGGTCGGGCGCACCGGTCATCGGCCTCAACGACGGCGCCGGCGCCCGCATCCAGGAGGGCGTGGTCAGCCTCGCCTCCTACGGCGGCATCTTCTGGCGCAACGTCCAGGCGTCGGGCGTCACCCCCCAGATCAGCGTGGTCCTCGGGCCCTGCGCCGGCGGCGCGGTCTACAGCCCGGCCATGACCGACTTCATCTTCATGGTCCGCGAGACCTCGCACATGTTCATCACCGGCCCCGACGTGGTGAAGACGGTGACCGGCGAGGAGGTCACCCTCGAGGAGCTGGGCGGGGCCCAGAGCCACGCCTCCAAGTCCGGCGTCGCCACCTTCGTGGCCAACGACGAGAAGTCGCTGCCTGGACAACGTCCGCTTCCTGCTGTCGTTCCTGCCCTCCAACAACCTGGAGGAGCCGCCGCACTTCGAGCCGACCGACGACCCCGATCGGCTCTGCCCCGAGCTGAACGACGTCATCCCGGCCAGCTCGAACATGCCCTACGACATGCACCAGGTCATCGAGTCCGTGGTCGACGACGGCGAGTACTTCGAGTACTTCCCGCACTGGGCCCAGAGCATCACCTGCGGCTTCGCCCGCATCGACGGCCACCCGGTCGGCATCGTCGGCAACCAGCCCCAGGTGCTGGCCGGCATCCTCGACATCGAGTCCTCCGAGAAGGCCGCCCGCTTCGTGCGGACCTGCGACGCCTTCAACATCCCGCTCGTCACCTTCGTCGACGTGCCCGGCTTCCTGCCCGGCGTCGACCAGGAGTACGGCGGCATCATCCGCCACGGCGCCAAGCTGCTCTACGCCTACTGCGAGGCCACCGTGCCCCGCATCCAGATCATCACCCGCAAGGCCTACGGCGGCGCCTACGTGGTCATGAACTCCAAGTCCATCGGCGCCGACCTGGCCTTCGCCTGGCCCTCGGCCGAGCTGGCGGTCATGGGCCCCGAGGGCGCGGTCAACATCGTCTACCGCCGCGAGCTGCAGGACGCCGCCGACCCCGCGGCCCGGCGCACCGAGCTGGTCGACGAGTACGTCGAGCGCTACGCCAACCCCTACGTGGCCGCCGAGCGGGGCTACGTGGACGACGTCATCGACCCGGCCGAGACCCGCATCAAGCTGGTCGCCGGCCTCGAGATGCTCCGCTCCAAGCGCGAAGAGCTCCCCAAGCGCAAGCACGGCAACGTGCCGCTGTGACATTGCTCCATGTCCCTCGTCGCCGCCTGCGCGGCTCCTGCTGCCTACGGCAGCTATCGGCGAGCGTCGGAAGCGCCGCTTCGCTGCCGACTCCGCAGCCTCACTGCTGGCTGGGCACTCCCAGGTTCCGACCGGTGAGCCGTGACTGAGCCCGGGCTGGAGATCCACCCCGTCGCGACGGAGGAGGAAGCGGCGGCCATCGTGGCCGCGTTGGAGCTGTCGTGGCCGCGGGCGGTTGCGGGTGGGGCGCCCGAGGTCGGCGCCGCGGTGGCGGTTCTCGGGGCGTTGGTGGACCAAGCCGGTGCCCACCGGTCGCGCCCGGCCCTGAGCCCGGCGATGCTCCCGCGAGCTGACCTCGGTCGCCGACGACGAAGCGGTCGTCCACGTCGGCGGCGACGCCCGGGTCTACGGCGACCTGACCCCCGACACCGACTACGCCTACGACGGCCACGAGTTCCGCACCTTCCCCGACCTGGGCGAGCGCCTGGCCACCTTCGCCACCGTCAACGACGTCCACTTCGGCGAGACCGATCTGCGGGGTGCTCGAGAGCTACGACGGCGGGCCCACGTTCTCGACCGAGCCGGGCGACGACCCGTACCCCGAGGTCATGAACCGGTCGGTGATCGCCGACATCGAGGCCATCGGCCCGGATGCCGTGGTGGCCAAGGGGGACCTGACGACCCACGGCATCCAGGAGGAGTACGACGCCTTCCTGGCCCACTACGGCGCCGCCTTCGGCGACCGCCTGCTCCACGTGCGGGGCAACCACGACGCGCTACGCGGGCGAGACCTTCGCCGCCGACGCCCCGGTGGCCCACGTGCTGCCCGGTGTCGTCGCTGGCCGTGCTCGACACCGTCATCCCCACCGACACCCCGGGCCGGGTCACCGCCGACCAGCTCGAGTGGCTGGACGACCTCGCCGCGACCGCCGACCGCCCGGTCCTGGTCTTCGGCCACCACCACGTGTGGAGCCCGGACTCCAACCACCGGCCCGAGACCTACTTCGGCATCAACCCCGACGACTCCGAGCGCCTGGTCGAGGTGGTGGCCCGCCGCCCCGCCATCGCCGGCTACTTCGCCGGCCACACCCACCGCAACCGGGTGCGCCACATCACCGCGACCGGCGACCGCCCGTGGGTGGAGGTGGCCTGCGTGAAGGACTTCCCCGGCGCCTGGGCCGAGTACCGGGTGTTCGAGCGGGGGGTCCTGCAGGTCCACCGCCGGGCCTCGGCGCCAGAGGCCTTGGCGTGGGCCGACAAGACCCGGGCCATGTTCGGCGGGGCCTACGTCGAGTACGCGTTCGGCGCCCTCGAGGACCGCTGTCTGGTGGTCGGTGCCGAGTAGGGTCGGGCGTTCGCAGGATCGACGGAAGTAGGGGCAGGATGAAGCTTCGACGTTGGGTGTTCGTGGCCGGAGCGGTGCTGCTCGGGGCCGGCTTGTCGGCCTGTAGCGACGAAACCGCCGCCAACGACTTCGAGGCCGGGGAGTGCACCAACGACGACCTGACCGGATCGGTCGGTGAGATCGAGACGGTCGACTGCGACGAGGTGCACACCGCGGAGGCCTGCCCAGTTCGACGTCGACGGTGACGACTTCCCGGGCACCGAGGAGATCCAGACCGAGGGCGCCGAGGGCTGCCAGGGTGACCGCTTCGAGGACTACGTCGGGCTCTCGTACGACGAGTCGATCTACCTGGCCGACGGCATCGTCCCCTCCGAGGACAGCTGGGAGGCCGGCGATCGCACGGTGATCTGTGTCATCGGTGGCACCACCGACGGCTCCGAGCTCGAGGGCTCCGCCGAGGGGACCAACGAGTAGTCCTTGGCGACCTCCAGGGGTGCGCACCGCTGACCGGCGGCGCATCGGAGCACTCCTGTGCGTCGTCGCCCTCTGGGCGACGGCGTGCACGGGTGACGACGGTGGGGCGCCGACCGGCCTGAGCGCCGAGCCGTTCCGACTCGACCTGGCCGTGGGCGACTGCTTCGACCGGCCGGAGAGCCCCGACGTCGAGTCGGTGCCGGCCGTGCCGTGCCGGCGGCCCCACGACCTGGAGGTGTTCGCCACCTTCACCCTGGATGCCGATGAGACCGCCGCGTTCCCCGGGAACGCAGCCGTGGCCACCCAGGCGGGCAACGGTTGTGACGAGCGCTTCGCCGACTACGTCGGCGTCGCCCAGGACTCCTCGGGCCTGCTCATCGTCCCGTACCCGCCCGACGCACTGGCCTGGGAGCTGGGCGAGCGCGGCGTGACCTGCGCGGTGTCCCGGGCCGAAGGCCCCCTCGAGGGCATCGGTCCGGGGCAGCGAGGCGCCCGGCGGGTGAGGGCGGCTGTCGCGCTCCTCCTCCTGGCCGTGGTGCTCGCCGGCCGTCGCCTGCTCGGACGACGACGCCGAGGCGCCGGCCCCGTCGTCCCCACCGTCGACGGCGCCGGCGCGCCCACAGGCGAGCCTGTATGACCTCGAAGCCGGGGACTGCTTCAGCGGCCTGAGCCGCAACCAGGACCTGCGGATCCGGGTGGTGCCGTGTGGCCGCCCGCACCAGGCCGAGGTCTACGGGGCCGTGGAGCTGACCGCGCCGCCGGTTCCCCGGGGTCGAGGTCCTGCGCCAGCGGGCCGCCACCAGCTGTGCCCAGCGCTTCGCCGGCTACACCGGGGAGCCCGCGGGCCCGGGCACCGAGCTGGCCTTCGTCGAGGTCGTGCCGACCCTGGCGTCCTGGGCGGCGGGTGACCGTCGGGCCCTGTGCGTCGTGCTCGGCGTGGACGGGGCCGTCCTCCGGGCGAGCGTCGCCGCCGGCGGTGGCGGCGTGAGCCCGGTCGCGGGGGGCCAGGCCCTCGACGGCCTGCGGGTCGTCGACTGCTCCACCGTGCTCGCCGGTCCGGGCTGTGCCCGCTACCTGGCGGACTTCGGCGCCGACGTGATCAAGGTCGAGCGCCCGGAGACGGGGGACACGACCCGGTCGTTGGGCTGGCGGGACCCCCGGGACGGCGTCACCCTCTTCTGGAAGCTGCTCGGCCGCGGCAAGCGGACCATCGTCCTCGACCTCAAGGCCGACGAGGGGCGGGAGACGATGCTGGCCCTGCTCGACGGCGCCGACGTCCTCGTCGAGAACTTCCGGCCCGGCACCCTCGAGCGGCTCGGCCTCGGCCCCGACGTGCTCCTGGCCCGCAACCCCGATCTGGTCATCACCCGGGTCACCGGCTTCGGCCAGGACGGCCCCTATGCCGCCCGACCCGGCTTCGCCACGTTGGCCGAGGCCATGTCCGGCCTGGCGGCGATCAACGGCGAGCCCGACGGGGCACCCCTCCTGCCCCCGATCGCCCTCGCCGACGAGGTGACCGGCATCGTGGCCGCCTTCGCCACGATGGTCGCCCTCCACTCGGGCGTCGGTCAGGTGGTCGACGTCAGCCTGCTGGAGTCCCTGTTCCAGCTCATGGGCCCGCTGCCGTCGCTCTGGGCCGTGGCCGGCGAGCTGCAGCCCCGCATGGGCGCCCAGCTGCCCTACACCGTGCCCCGCAACACCTACCGCTGCTCGGACGGGACCTGGGTGGCCGTGTCCACGTCGGCCGAGTCCGTCGCCCGACGGGTGCTCGACCTCATCGGCCACGGCGACGACGAGCGGCTGTGGAGCTTCCAGGGCCGGGTCGAGCACCGGGTCGAGCTGGACCGCTGGGTGGCCGAGTGGATCGCCGAGCGCACCAGCGCCGAGGTCATCGCCGCCTTCGAGGAGGCCCACGCCGCCTGCGCCCCCGTCTACGACATGGCGGACCTGGCCGTGGATCCCCACATCGCCGCCCGCGAGACCATCGTCGAGGTCGACGGCACCCCCATGCAGGGCCTCATCGCCAAGCTCAGCGCCACCCCCGGCCACATCCGCTGGTCCGGCCGCCCCCTCGGCGCCGACCAAGCCGAGGTCCTGGCCGAACTGGAGGTGGACGAGGACTGACACCGAAACCGAGGCAGGGATGGGGGCGTGGGTGATCGGCGGACCTGTGCCGCAAGTTGTTCTGTCGGCAGATAGCCGGCTCACGCCCGGGACCTGCCGCAAGTTGAACTTGCGGCAGGGCGAGCGCCACGGTGAGTGGGAATCGGCGGCGTTTCGGCCCCCGACGGCTCTCGTCGGCACCCCACGCCCCCGTGGTTGCCGCGGTTTCGGTATCCCCTACGGGGTGGTGGCGACCTCGATGCGGTCCTGGCGCCACTCGCGGGCGGCGGTGAGGGCGGCGTCGGCCTGGGTCAGGATCTCGCCGGCGTCGAAGGCGTGGGCCGGGTAGCAGGCCACGCCGGCCCAGAGGGTGAGGCCGCTGCTCACGCCCGCCAGGTGGCGCCGGATGCGCTCGACGGTCCAGATGGCGCCGTTCTCGGGCGTGTCCTCCAGCACCAGGCCGAAGCGGCCGTCGGTCATGCGGCAGGCGGTGTCCGCGTCGCGGATGGTGGCGCTGATGCTGTCGGCCACCGTGCGGGGGGCGGCGGCGCGGGGGCTGCCGTCGGCCAGGCCCTCGACCACCTCGATGAGCACGACGGCGACGGGGCGCAGGTGCCGGCGGGCCGCCGACAGGCGGGCGTCGAGGGCGACGTCGAAGTACTCCTGGCTGAACAGGCCGGTGGAGTGGTCGGTCAGCGTGTTCGACGACGCGTCGGGCAGGGGGGCCGGCGGGACCGGGCCGGCGCTCGTCGTCCTCCAGGGAGTCCAGCCGCGGACGCGACCTCGTCCAGCTTGGCCGTGGCCTGGCGCAGGCGCCGGACGAGCACGACCACGGCCGCGACGGCGAGGACCGACGCCACTGCTGCCACTGCCCCGATGACGCTCATCGACACCTGACCCTGTTCTGTCGCGGAATCAACTGTTCCTCCATCGGCCCGGATGATCCGGGAATCAAGGCCGCGGATGCCGGTGAGGGCGAGCTCGGCCAGTTCGGCCATGAGCGCGCCCAGCTCGAAGTCCTTCGGCGTGTACACCGCGGCCACTCCGGCTTCGAGCAGCACGGCCTGGTCTTCGGGCGGGATGATGCCGCCGACGACCACCGGGGCCTCACGCCGGCCTCCCGCAGCAGGCCCAGGACCTCGGGCACCAGCTCGAGGTGGCTGCCCGAGAGGATGGAGAGGCCGATCACGTCGACGTCCTCGTCCCGGGCCACCGCGGCGATCTGCTCGGGGGTCAGGCGGATGCCCTGGTAGATGACCTCGAAGCCGGCGTCGCGGCCCGCCACGGCGATCTGTTCGGCGCCGTTGGAGTGCCCGTCCAGACCGGGCTTGGCCACCAGGAGGCGAGGCGGGCCACCCGGGCGGGCCTGGAGCTCGTCGGCGATGGCCCGGAGGGCGTCGGTGGCCCCACCGCGGGCGCCGGCCACGCCGGTGGGGGCCCGGTACTCGCCGAAGGCCTCCCGGAGGGTCTCGGACCACTCGCCGGTCGTGCCCCCGGCGTGGGCCAGGGCGATGGTGGCGCCCATGATGTTCTCGTCGGTGCCGGCCACCCGGGCCAGCTCGTCGAGGGCCCGCTTGACCGCGTCCTGGTCGCGTTCGGCTGCGCCACTCGGCCAGCTCGGCGACCTGGTTGTCCTGGACGGCCGGGTCGACCCGCAGGATGCTCTCGGCCCCGCCCAGCGGCGACTCGGCGGCCTCGGTGAAGGCGTTCACCCCCACCACGGTGAGGTCGCCGGACTCGATGCGACGCATCCGTTCGACGTGGGAGCCGACCAGGCGGGTCTTGAGCTCGTCGATGGCCTCGAAGGCGCCACCGAGGGACAGGACGTCGTCGAGCTCGGCGGTGGCCTCGTCCAACAGCTCCTGGGTGCGGGCCTCGACGACGTGGGAGCCGTCGAAGATGTCCTCGTACTCCAGCAGGTCGGTCTCGTAGGCCAGGACCTGCTGGATGCGCAGCGACCACTGCTGGTCCCACGGGCGGGGCAGGCCGAGGGCCTCGTTCCAGGCCGGGAGCTGGATGGAGCGGGCCCGGGCGTTCTTGGACAGGGTCACCCCGAGGGCCTCCAGCACGATGCGCTGGACGTTGTTCTCGGGCTGGGCCTCGGTCAGGCCGAGGGAGTTGACCTGCACGCCGTAGCGGAAGCGTCGGGCCTTGGCGTCCTGGACGCCGTAGCGCTCGAGGCAGAGCCGGTCCCACAGCTCGGTCATCGCCCGGAGCTTGCAGGTCTCCTCGACGAAGCGGATCCCGGCGTTGACGAAGAAGCTGATCGAGGCCACCACGGCGGCGAAGTCGTCCTCGGCCACCTGGCCGGACTCCCGCACCGCGTCGAGCACGCCGACGGCGGTGGCCATCGCGTAGGCGATCTCCTGCACGGGCGTGGCCCCGGCCTCCTGCAGGTGGTACGAGCAGACGTTGATCGGGGTTCCACTTGGGGATGTGGTTGGCGCAGAACGCCACCGTGTCCACGATCAGGCGCCGGCTGGGCAGCGGCGGGAAGATGTAGGTGCCCCGCGACAGGTACTCCTTGACGATGTCGTTCTGGGTCGTGCCCCGCAGGGACTCGCTGGGGACCCCGTGCTCCTCGGCGTGGGCGACGTAGAGGCCGAGGAGCCACGCCGCCGTGGCGTTGATCGTCATCGAGGTGTTCATCTCGCCCACGGGGATGCCGTCGAGGAGCTGGCGCATGTGGCCGAGGTGGGCCACGGGCACGCCGACCTTGCCCACCTCACCCCGGGCCAGTGGGTGGTCGGGGTCGTAGCCGGTCTGGGTGGGCAGGTCGAAGGCCACCGACAGGCCGGTCTGGCCCTTGGCCAGGTTCTGGCGGTACAGCGCGTTGGACGCCGTCGCCGAGCTGTGGCCCGAGTAGGTCCGCATCAGCCACGGCCGGTCCCGCTCGTGGTGGGCCTCGTCGGGTGTCACCCATCCATCGTCCCGCGTCGGGCGTCGCCGTGTCACGCCGAGGAGGCGGTGCTCAGGACTGGAGGGCCTCGGGCAGGGGACGGTCCAGGGCCTCGCCCAATCGGCGGAGGTACTCGCGGCGGGGTATGTCCACCGCCCCGAGGCTGACCAGGTGGGGGGTGGTCCACTGGACGTCGAGCAGGGTGCTCCCGCCCGCCCGGAGGACGTCGACGAGGTGGACCAGCGCCACCTTCGACGCGTCGGTTCGCCGGTGGAACATCGACTCGCCGGCGAAGAAGCCGCCGATGGCCACCCCGTAGAGGCCCCCGACCAGCTCCCCGTCCTCCCAGACCTCCACGCTGTGGGCCCAGCCCGAGCTCGTGCAGCCGGCTGTAGGCCGCGCCGGATGTCGTCGTTGATCCAGCCATGGGGCCGGCTGGGATCGGCGCACCCTGCGACCACCCCCGGGAAGTCCCGGTCCATGCTGACCGTGAGGCGCCGCCGGCGAGGCCCGGAGCGAGCGGGAGACGCGGAGCCCGTCGAGGGGCACGACCCCCCGGGGGTCAGGCGACCACCACGCCAGCGACCCCGCCGTCGACGGGCATCGGGAACAGCCCCGACCGGTACGCGGCCAGCAGGGTCCCCGGTTCCAGGTCGGCACCGATGCCGACGACGCCCCGTTCGTCCGCCGTCTCCGGTGACGGCAGCTGCCCACGGCGACGGCGGCGGCTCGACGGGCATGCCCGGGTTCTACCCGCATCCTTGGCGCCGACCGGTGCGGGTCGGTGAGGCTGCGCAGCGGAGCGGAGCAGCAGACGGACGCTCCACGAGGGCGACGCCCGAGTTGCTGAGGGAGCGACCGAACGTTTCGGCGGGAGTGCTCGGATCAGTTCGAGGGCGGGCCGCCACAGAACCGCGATCGAAGCCACTCAGATGTCAACGGCTGTACTCGTAGAAGCCCTGGCCGGTCTTGCGGCCGAGCTGGTCGGCGGCGACCATGCGGCGGAGGAGGGGGACGGCGGAGTAGTGGGGATCCCGGAACTCGTCGTAGAGGGCGTCGAGGATCGACACGGAGGTGTCGAGGCCGACCAGGTCGAGCAGCTCGAGGGGGCCCATCGGGAAGTTGCAGCCGCCCTTCATGGCGGTGTCGATGTCCTCCCGGGTGGCGGTGCCGTTCTCCAGCAGGCGGACGGCGTTGTTGAGGTACGGGAACAGCAGGGCGTTCACGATGAACCCGGCCTGGTCCTTGACCTCGACCGGGTCCTTGCCGCAGGCCTCGGCGAACGCCTTGGCCGCGGCGATGGTCTCGTCGGCGGCGGTCAGCGGCCGGATGACCTCGACCAGCTTCATCGCCGGCGCCGGGTTGAAGAAGTGGATGCCGCACACCCGGCCGGGGTTGTGGACCTCGACGGCCATCTCGATGACGGCGAGGGTCGAGGTGTTGGTGGCCAGGATGGCGTCGTCGCGGCAGATCTGGTTGAGCTCGACGAACAGGGCCTTCTTGGTGGCCAGGTCCTCCACCACCGACTCGATCACGAGGTCGCAGTCGGCCAGGTCCTTGAGCACCGACGTGGCGATGATGCGGCCCAGGGTGGCGTCCCGGTCGGCCTCCTCCATCCGGCCCTTCTCGACCAGGCGGTTCAGGCCCTTCTCCAACGAGGCCAGGGTGGCGTCGGCCGTGGCCTGCTGACGGGACCGCAGCACCACCTCGTAGCCCGCCTGGGCCGCCACCTGGACGATGCCCGCCCCCATGATCCCCGACCCGATGACACCCACACGCGTGATCTCCATAAGGGCGGCGATGTTACTGACGGGTAGCTTTGGGCGGGAAATGGGTGTGGTGGACTCGATTCTCCCGACCGGCTACCTCCGGAGGCTGCCGCCCCGGGCCCGCACCGTGGTGAAGGAGCACCGCCGCCGCCTCCTGCGGGACGTGGGGGGCCGGGTGCTCGACCTCGGGGGCGACCCGGGCCACCTCCCGCTCTACCCGGCCTCCGCCGAGGTGGTCGCGGGCGACGGCGACGGCCTCTTCGACCACGTCGTGTCCATCCTCCACCTCACGGGCCAGGGCGACCCGGCCGCCGAGTTGGAACGGGTGCGGGAGCGCCTCGCGCCCGACGGCGCGCTGGTCTTCCTGGAGCCCGTGACCGACCCGGGCTTCGGTGGGCGGGGCCAGCGCCTCGTCGCTCCCGCGCTCGGCCGCTTGGCCGGCTGGCGCCCCGATCGCGACGTCCCGGCGCTGGTGCGCGACGCTCATCTGGTCATGAGCGAACTGGCCCGCACCCCGATGCCCCGCCACCTCTGGCCCCTGACCGAGCTGGTCGAGGGCCGCGCCCACCACCGGGTGGCGCCGTGACGGCGACGGTCGGCCCGCTGGCGCTGGTGGGTGGTCTGCCCTTCACCGAGGGGTGCACCTTCGACGCCGGGCTGCTGGCGGCCAGTGGGGGCGACGAGGTCCTCGTCGTGCCGACCGCCGCCGCCTACGAGCACCCCCAGCGGGAGGTGGAGGCCGCCGCCACCCACTTCGCGGCGCGGGGCGGCCGGGTCGTCGGCCTGGACCTGCTCACCCGTCGCGATGCGGTCGAGCCGGAGCTGATCGAGCGGGTCCGGGCCGCCCGCTTCCTCTACCTCGCCGGCGGCTCGCCGATGCACCTGCGTTCGGTGGTCAAGGACAGCCCGGTGTGGGACGCCCTGGTCGCCGCCTGGCAGGACGGTGCCGTGGTGGCCGCCGCCTCGGGTGCGGCCCGGGTCCTGTGTGACCCGATGGTCGACCCCCGCGGCGGCGCGTTCACGGTGGGCCTCGGCCTGCTAGAGGACCTGGCGGTCATCCCGCACCACAACGACTGGTCCGAGGACAAGGCCCACCGCACGCTGCTCCTGGCGCCGGCGACACTGCTGGTCGTGGGCATCGACGACGCCACCGCGCTCATCCGCGACCCGGACGGCACCTGGCGGGTCGAAGGCGCAGGCGCGGTCGCGGTGTTCCGGGCCCGCGACGAGGTCGGCCTGGAGGCCCTCCCGACGAGCTGACCCGCCGGGTCAGCTCTCCTCGATGGTCACCGAGTTGATGGTCACCGGCTCGCTCGGGGCCCCGCCCGCGTCCAGGTCGAGCACGGCGCGCACCACGTCGAGACCGGCGGCGTCGGTGTCTCCGAACACCACGTAGGTGCCGTCGGCGTTCAGGTTCTCGGCCGCGTCGTTGGCCACGAAGAAGAACTGGGCACTGGCGCTGTCCGGCTCCGGCGTGCGGGCCATCACCAGCTGGCCGGCCTCGTAGGAGTAGCCGTCACCCTCGTCCGGGATCGTGTAGCCGGGGCTGGAGGTGTTGTCCTGGCCCCCGCCCTGGATGATCCCGATCGAGGGGTCGGTGCGGAAGATCGGGGTGCCGTCGTAGTAGCCGTACCGGGCGAGGACGACGAAGTTGTTCACCGTGTCGGGCGTGTTCTCGGTGTCGAGGGCGACCCGGATCTCGCCCTGCGTGGTGTCGAACACCGCCGTGTAGCCCGTGGTCGGGTCGATGCAGGTCGGCGGCGCCTCGGAGAAGGCCCGGACGGGCTCGTCCACCCCGGCGGCGGGCGGGCACTCGTGGGCGCGGGCAGGGCGGTCGTGGTCGGCCCCGCGACGGTCGTGGTCGTGACCGCGGTGGTGTCGGTGGCCGCCTCCTCGTCGTCGCCGGTCAGCTGGGAGTAGGCGAACAGCCCCGCGAGGGCGACGACGGCGATGCCGCCGTAGCGCATCATCCGGCGCCGGTTGGCCCGGCGCTTCTCCCACTTGCGGAGCTCCTCCCGCTGGAGGCGATGCCCTTCCTTCTGCCGTGCGCGCTTCTCGGTAGCCATGCGGGCGCCGAACTTACGCGCTGGAGGCCCGTCACTGGAAGCGGCCGCTTCGGTAGCGTTGACGACGTGGGCCTCGTCGTGCAGAAGTTCGGGGGCACGTCGGTGGCCGACGCCGAGCGCATGCGGGCGGTGGCCGACCACGTCGCCCTGACCCGCAAGCGGGGCGACCAGGTCGTCCTCGTCGTCAGCGCCATGGGCAAGGAGACCGACGACCTCCTGCGCCTCGCCTCCGAGGTCGGCAGTGGCTCGCGGGCCGGCCGCGAGATGGACATGCTCATCACCGCCGGTGAGCGCAAGGCAACCGCCCTGATGTGCCTCGCGCTGCACGAGAAGGGGGTGCCGGCCGAGTCCTACACGGGCAGCCAGGCCGGGTTCATCACCGACACCACCCACACCAACGCCAAGATCCTGGAGATCCGGCCGGACCGGCTCCGCAAGGCGCTGGACGCCGACGTCGTCCCCGTCGTCGGGGGCGCCCAGGGCGTGTCCACCGACCACGACGTGACCTTCCTGGGTCGCGGTGGGTCCGACACCACCGCCGTGGCCCTGGCCCAGGCCCTCGGTGCGGACGCCTGTGAGCTCTACACCGACGTGTCCGGGGTGTTCACCGCCGATCCCCGTCTGGTGGCCAGTGCCCACCGGATCGACCACATCACCTTCGACGAGATGCTCGAGATGTGCGCCTCGGGCTGTCCCAAGCCGGCCATGCGCTCGGTCGAGTTCGCCCGCACCCACGGGGTGCGCCTGCACGTCCGCTCGGCCTTCACCTGGGAGCCGGGCACCTGGATCACCGAGGAGGACCCCATGGAACAGGCCATCGTCTCCGGCGTCGTCGACGACGACAGCGAGGCCAAGCTGACCGTCAGCGGGGTGCCGGACCGTCCCGGCATCGCCGCCCGGCTCTTCCGCACGCTGGCCGACGCCGACATCAACGTCGACATGATCGTGCAGAACGTCTCCGAGGCCGGCGTGACCGACATCTCCTTCACCCTGCCCCGCGAGGACCTGGTCGAGGGCCAGCGGATCGCCGAGGCGATCGCGGTCGAGATCGGGGCCACGGGCGTGGTCCCGGACACCAAGATCGCCCGGGTCAGCCTGGTCGGGGCGGGCATGAAGTCGAACCCGGGGGTGGCCGCCACCATGTTCGAGGTGCTGGCCGGTGAGGGGGTCAACATCGAGATGATCTCGACCTCCGCCATCCGCATCAGCTGCGTGGTCCCCGAGGACGACCTGGAGCGCGCCGTGGTGGCCCTCCACGCCGCCTTCGACCTGGCCATCGCGTAGCGGGAAGGCCGAAGCCCCGGTCGGGTCAGGCGATCTTCGCCTGGTTCCTCGGGTCGCCGTCGTTGACCCAGCAGAGCGGGAATCCAGGCGTTGGCGCCGACCGCTTCTCGTACCCTTGGGCCCCATGGACGTCGGAATCGTCGGAGCCACGGGTCAGGTCGGACAGGTGATGCGCCGGATCCTGGCCGAACGGGACTTCCCCGTCGATCGCCTGCGCCTGTTCGCCTCGGCTCGCTCCGTGGGCCGCACGATGGACTGGCGGGGCGAGGCCGTGGCCGTCGAGGACGCCGCCACCGCGGACTGGGCGGGCCTGGACCTGGCCCTCTTCTCCGCAGGGGCCACCGCCAGCCGGTCGCTGGCACCGAACGCCGCGGCAGCCGGTGTGACCGTGGTCGACAACTCCTCGGCGTGGCGCATGGACCCGGAGGTCCCGCTCGTGGTCCCGGAGGTCAACGCCCATGCCCTGGCCGACCGGCCCAAGGGGATCGTGGCCAACCCCAACTGCACGACCATGGTGGCCATGGCGCCCCTGGCCGCCCTCGATGCCGAGGCCGGCCTCCGCCGCCTCGTCATCAGCACCTATCAGGCCGCGGGTGGGGCGGGCCTGGCCGGGACCGCCGAGCTCGAGGACCAGATCCGCAAGGGCGCCGACCGGTCCGCCGCCCTCATCACCGACGGAAGCGCCATCGACTTCCCGCCGGCCACGGTGTTCCCGACCACCATCGCGTTCAACGTCATCCCCCGGGCGGGCGACGCGGTCGACGACGGCTCGGGCGAGACGGTCGAGGAGCTGCAAGTTGCGCAACGAGAGCCGCAAGATCCTCGGTCTGCCCGACCTCGCCGTTTTCGCCACCTGCGTCCGGGTGCCGGTGTTCACCGGCCACTCCCTGTCGATCAACGCCGAGTTCGCCCGGCCACTGTCCGCCGAGCGGGCCACCGAGGTCTTGGCCGCGGCGCCCGGCGTGGTGCTCAGCGACCTCCCGAACCCACTGGCGGCGGCCGGCACCGATCCCACCATGGTCGGCCGGATCCGGGTCGACCCCACCGTCGAGAACGGCCTCGCCCTCTTCGTGAGTGGGGACAACCTGCGCAAGGGCGCCGCCCTGAACGCCGTGCAGATCGCCGAGTGCCTGGTGGAGGCCCGCGCCTAGCGGGGAGCGACCGGCGGCAGAAGGGTGAGCCCCGATCGGCCCGTCGGCGGGGGAACCGGGTGACGGCCGGGACCACGTCCGGATACGCTCGTCGGTCCACCGGGAAGTGGCGCAGCTTGGCAGCGCGCGTCGTTCGGGACGACGAGGTCGCGGGTTCAAATCCCGCCTTCCCGACGCTGGGAGACTGCGTCCCTTCGTCACGCCGGCCGTGACGGATGGGCGCAGTTCCGCGTCAGTCGACGATGCGGATGCTCTTGGGCTGCCAGAACTCGGCGAGACCCTCGGGGCCACCCTCTCGTCCGAAGCCGCTCTGCTTGACGCCGCCGAAGGGGATGGACGGGTGGTTGCTCGGGAAGCCGTTCACCGTGACCGTCCCCACCTCGAGGGCGTCGGCCACGCGGCGGGCGCGGTCCAGGTCCGCGGTGTGGACGTAGGCGGCCAGGCCGTAGGGGAGGGCGTTGGCCCGGGCCACGACCTCGTCCTCGTCGGTGAAGGTGAGGACGCTGAGCACCGGGCCGAACACCTCGTGGCGGGCGACCTCGAGGTCGTCGGTGACATCGGTCAGCACGGTGGGGGCCAGGAACCAGCCCCCGCCGAGCTCGTCACCCAGGTCCTCGACCCCGAGCCCCCGTCCGCCGGTGCGCACCGTGGCGCCCGCGGCCACGGCCTCGGCCACGACCCCCAGGACCCGGTCGCGGGCTGACTCGGTGGCCAACGGGCCCATGAGCGTCGCCGGGTCGAGCGGGTCGCCGACGGCGGCGGCCTCGACGGTGGCGACCAGTCGGTCGACGACCTCGTCGGCCACCGACTCGTGCACGAACAGCCGGGTCGGCAGCGCACAGCCCTGGCCGCTGAGGAGGACGGTGCCGAGGAGGCCGGCCATGGTCGACGCGGCCGCCAGGTCCGCGTCGGCGAACACGATGTTGGCCGACTTGCCACCGAGCTCGAGGGCGAGCGGGGTGAGGGCGCCGGCCGCGCCGACCATGACCTCCCGGGCCGCGGCCGCGCCACCCGTGAAGCTGATCTTGTCCACCCCGGCGTGGCCGACGAGGGCGGCGCCGGCGTCGACCCCGCCCACGACGACGTTCACGACGCCTGGTGGGATCCCCGCCTCGAGGGCCAGCTCGCCGAAGCGGACCGCCCCGAACGGGGCGATCTCAGGCGGCTTGGCCACGACCGTGTTGCCCGCCGCCAAGGCGGGCGCGGCCTTCTGGCCCATGCCCATCATCGGGCCGTTCCAGGGGACCACGGCGGCCACGACGCCATAGGGCTCGGGCCGCACGTAGCCCGAGACCGGGGCCGGAGAGGTCCCGGCCCTCCAGCCCGTCGACCGCGGCCGGCGTAGTAGCGGGCCCAACGGGCGGTGGACCGGCCCGGGTCCAGGCTCGACACGGGGGTGCCGGTGTCCACCGCGGTGAGCGCGGCGGCGTCGGCCCGGTCGGCCTCCAGCAGGTCGGCCAGCCGGTCGAGGAGCCGGGCCCGGTCGGGCGGGGCCATCGCCCGCCAGGCGGGCAGGGCCTCCCGAGCGGCGGTCGACCGCGTCGTCGACCTCGGTCGGCCCCGCCAACCTGATGTCGGCCACGGGTCGACCGGTCGCCGGCTCGCGGTGGGTGTGGCTCGGGCCGGACCCAGGGGTCCGCGCCGCGCCGATCAGGTCGGCCCCGGGCGGCCAGGTCCCGCGCCAGTCCGAGGGCGTGGTCCCGGTCGATGGGCACGGGGACGGAGGTCAGGCCTCCGCGGCCTCGGCGTTCTCGGCATCGGTGGCGACCGTGTCGTCGGCGTCGGTGGTCGCCTCGGTCTCCTCCGACGCTGTCTCGTCCGTGTCCTCGACCAGCGGTTCGTCGACGGGCGACTCGGCCACCGCGGTGCCCTCGTGGTACTCGCCGCCGGCCAGCAGGTCCCCGGCGGCCCGCCGGATGCGGAAGGCGTCGAGGGGCTTGACCAGCCACCCGTCGGCATCGGACCGTCGGGCCAGGAACACGTCGGCGTGGCGGTCCAGCAGCATGAGGACGGCCCGACGCCGGAGGCGTCCCGCCCCCTCCTCGGAACGCAGGGAGAGACAGGTCGCCATTCCGCCCATGTTCCCGATCTGGAGGTCGAGCACGACGAGGTCGGGATCGAGCTCGCTTCACCGCCGGGATCACCTCGCGACCGGACCGGACCCGGTGGACGCTGGTGGTGTCGTCGCCCAGGGCGGCGTCCACCTCGTCGTGGAGACGATCGGCATCGGTGGCCAGGAGCACGACGGGCACGGCCGCGGAGCGTACCGGTGCGGCGGCGGCGGCGGCGAAGCCGGGTTGGCCGACCGGTGGCCGTGGCTACCATCGGCCGTTGCCCACGGCCCACTATCGGAGGACCGTTGCTCTCCATCACCGTCGAAGCGGGCGATGACTACACGCTCTGCCGCCCGGAGGGTGAGCTCGACGCCTACACCGTCGGGACCTTCCGCGAGGCCCTTGCCGAGCTGACCGACACCCAACACCTGCTCATCGACCTGTCCGACGTCCCGTTCATGGACTCGGCGGGCCTCGGCGCGCTCATCGGCGGGATCCGGCGGACCCGGGAGGCCGGCGGCGACGTGGCCGTGGCCTGCGGTCGACCCGACCCTCACCCGCCTGCTCCACACCACCGGCTTCGACCGCATCGTCGCCGTCACCGAGACCGTCGCCGAGGCCGCCACCGCCCTCGCCGACGCCACCGGCCCCTCCGACCCGGTCAGAGCCCAGTCCTACCGACAACGACGGCAACCACCGGGGCGTGGCAGGGCGCCGGCGTCGGGGGCGGTCACGTTCCCTGGGCCTCGACTATCACCCGGCGGCGGATCTCGTTCTGGCGCCCGATCGAGGCGCCATGGCGACCGAATCAGCGCAGTTCGGCGACGGCGGTCCCCCCAGCCCGACGACCGGAGTCAGGCGTCCACCACGTAGGTCGCCAGCTCCTCGAGGCCGGCGAGGTCGTGGACGTCGCTGCGCAGGAAGGGGACCCGGACGACCGTGGCGTCGCCCACCTTGCCGACCAGGCCGTCGAGGTGGTCCTCCTCCCGACCGGCGATGAGCTGGAAGTCGGCCAGGTTGGCGAAGTGGTCGCCGATGGCGGTGCCCGCCAGGGTCTCGGCCCGCTCCCGGGCCGCCTCGGCCAGCCCGGCGCCGAAGCGGGGGTGCATCCGGTTGACGATGAGGGCGCTGATCTCGATGCCCGCCTCGTCGAGGGCATCGGCGAAGAACACCGCCTCCTCGAGGGTGTCCCGCCGGGGCGAGGCCACCAGCACGAAGCGGGTCTCGGCGGCACTGAGGAGCTCGTCGACGACGTGGGCCCGGTCGCGGAAGCCCTCCTCCATCCCCTGGAAGGCCTGGAAGAAGGCGATGGCGTCCTCGATCACCTCCGAGCCGACGACCTTGGCGACGGTCCGCAGGAACGCCTGGGTGGCCACGCTGGCCACCTTCAGGATCCCTCGGGTCGGGGCCATGACCACCTTGTAGAGCGGGTGGTCCAGGAACCGGGTGAGGGTGCCGGGAGCGTCGAGGAAGTCGAGGGCGTTGCGGGTGGGCGGGGTGTCGACGACCACGAGGTCGAAGTCGGACTCGACGTGCAGCTCGTAGAGCTTCTCCATCGCCATGAACTCCTGGGTGGCCGAGAGGGCCGAGGAGATGTTCGTGTAGAAGCGGTTCTCGAGGATCCGCTCGGCCTGGCCTCGTCGGCTCGGCGTACTTGGTCACGAGGGCGTCGAAGGTGGACTTGGTGTCGAGCATCAGGGCGTAGAGCTCGCCGGGCCAGTCGCCCTCGATGCGGCCGGGCTCGTTGGTCAGGCCCTCGAGGCCCAGGGCGTCGGCCAGGCGCTTGGCCGGGATCGATGGTGACCACCGCGGTCTTCCGGCCCTGGCGGGCCCCCTCCATGGCCAGCACGGCCGCCACCGTGGTCTTGCCCACGCCGCCCGATCCGGTGCAGATGACGACCTCGGCGGTGCCGATCAGTTCGCGGGGCGTGGTCACGGGGCCTCCACCACGGCCTCGAGCTGGTCGACGAGGCGGGCGGCCAGGAGGTCGAGCTCGGCCGGGCCCAGCTCGGCGCCGAACAGGAACGGCAGGCGCAGCTGGGGCAGGGGGAGCTGCTCGGCGAGGCGGGCCACCTGCTCGGTCTGCAGCTCGACACGGTGGCGGCGGAAGTCGGCGGCGGCGGCCAGCGCCTCGGCCTCGCCCTCCCGCAGGCCCACCCCCGCCTCCGCGGCGGCGGTGACCGGGTCGACCGCCAGCCCGGGCCGGTCCGGGTAGAGGCCGTTGACCACCACGGGGCCGAGGGCCACGCCCACCTGGTCCTCGAGGTTGTAGGCCGTCTCGACCAGCTCGTTGACCGGGGTCTCCTCGGGCAGGGTGACCAGCACCACCTGGCACCGCTCGGCGTCGGTGAGCAGCTCCATGACCTCGACGGCCTGGTTGTGGATCGGCCCGACCCGCACGGCGTCGAGCAGGCCCCGGGCGGCCCGCAGGAAGGTGATGGCGTGGCCCGCGGCGGGGGCGTCGAGCACGATCAGGTCCACATCGGTGTCGCGCTCGAGCTGCTTCACCTTGCCCAGGACCGAGGATGTCCTTGATGCCCGGCGCCGCCGTGGCCAGCGTGTCGATGGCGCCGGAGGACACCAGGCGCTTGGCCACCCGGCTCATCCCGTGGTCCTCCAGGTACTCGAGCATGGCCTCGTCGGAGGTCAGCGTCCGGGCCCGCACGTCGGCCGACCCGGCGGGTCGCCGGCCTCGGCCAGGATGATCTCGTCGTAGCCGAGGTCGTCGGCGCCGAACATGTTGGCCAGGCCGGACTTGCCCTCGACCTCGACGATCAGGGCGCGGCGACCCTGACGGGCGGCGGCGCGCGCCAGCGCGGCCGTTACCGTCGTCTTGCCCACGCCACCCTTGCCCGCGACGATGACGACGCGGGAAGCGGCGAAGAACGTGGCTGGATCCAAACCCCAGTCCTCCCGGAGGCTCGGTTGCGCAGGCTAGCGATGACGGTTCTCGGCGCTGTGTTGCTGCTCGGCGGCCTCGCGTCGGCCGCGCTGGCCCAGGACGGGGCCGATGCGGGCCAGGTCGACGTGCTGGAGATGGCCGGCTACCTGGATCCCGTCCTGGTCGACTTCATCTCCTCCTCCATCGAGCGAGGCCGAGGCCGAGGACGCCGTCGGCCGTCGTGCTCCAGCTCAACAGCCCGGGCTCGGTGGTGAGCGACGAGGACCTGACTGCGCTGGCCGACCAGATCGACGAGGCCGACCGTGCCGGTCACCGTGTGGATCGGGCCCGAGCGGCTCGCGGGCCTACGGCGGCGCGGCGGAGATCGCCGCGGTCGCCGACGAGATCGGCATGGCGCCGGGCACCCGGACCTGGGCGACGTCGGCGAGCCCCGTCTGCCCGAGGACGAGTTCCCCGAGGCCTTCGGCGGTGCGCTGGACGACCGGACGGTGGACGACGAGGTCGCGGTCGAGGAGGGCTTCGCCGACCGCCTCGCCCCGACCGTCGGCCTGTTCGTGAACGACCTCGACGGCTTCGAGACCGAGGTCGTGGACGGGGGCGACGTCGAGCCGGTCACCGAGACCCGCTTCCGCCAGCTGCCCCTCGGCTCGCAGCTCTTCCACACCGCCGCCAGCCCCGCGGTCGCCTACCTGTTCTTCGTGCTCGGCATGGGCCTGATCCTCTTCGAGCTCTACACCGCCGGGGTCGGGGTGGCGGGGGTCCTGGCGGCCGGCCTCTTCGTGTTCGGCTGCTACGGCCTGGCCGTCCTGCCCGCCCGGGGCTGGGCCGTCGGCCTGCTCGTGGTGGCCATGGCTCGCCTTCGGCGTCGACGTCCAGACCGGGGTGCCCCGCTTCTGGACCGGGGTCGGCTTCGTCAGCTTCGCCGTCGGCACCTTCTTCCTCTACGACGGCCCGAACCTGTCGTGGATCACGCTCCTCGGGGTGTTCGTCGCCCTGGCGTTCGCCGTGCTGGCGGGCATGCCGGCCATGGTGCGGACCCGGTTCTCGACGCCCACGATCGGGCGGGAGTGGATGATCGGCGAGGCGGGGGAGGCGGTCACCGCGGTCGCCCCCGACGGCACCGTCCGGGTGCAGGACGCCCTCTGGCGGGCCCGCACCAACCGGGCCACGCCCCTGGCGGCCGGTGAGCCGGTCGTGGTGGCGGGCCTCGACGGCCTCGTGCTGGAGGTGGAGTCGGCCGACCCGGAGCGCCGCCCGAAGGAACACCGGCGGGCCAGTAGGCCTTGAGCCGCCGGTCGTTCGCTGAACCGTGGTTCACTGATCTGAGGAAATCGGCCCGACCCCTTTACGGCCAAAATCGGCGGGTCTACGGTCGCGGTCCCTGGAAGGGGGTCCAGCGTGACGGCACATGCTCGCAGACATCGGAGTGGCAGATGAAGGCGGCATGCCGGGGACCACAGGCCGCCGTCTTCTTCCCGCCACCCCAGTTCGAACGCAAGGACGAGAAGCAGGAACGCGAGCGGCGGGCCAAGGAGATCTGTGCCAGCTGCCCCGTGAAGCGCCCGTGCCTGCAGTACGCCCTCGGCATCCGTGAGCCCCACGGCATCTGGGGCGGCCGCAACGAGGCGGAGCGCAAGGAGCTGCTGGTCCGCTGACCCGCTGACCCCGGCGCCTCGTCGGCCTGGGGGACGACTCCGACGCAGGGCGGGCTAGGTCCCGCCATGGGCCCGGTGGTGCCCGCTGGTCGTCGGATTGGGGCACGACGAAGTTCAACCTGCGGCCGATCTCGGCGATGGCCGCCGATCTGCCTCAGGTTCAACCTCCGGCAGGCGGGGGCCGGCGATGCGGAGGTCGTCCCGGCGGCGGGTGACGCCCCGGCCGTCCAGCAGGGTGGCCAGGGGGACGGCGTACTTGCGGCTCGTCCCCAGGGCCTCCCGGAGGTCGCTCATCGTGAAGCCCTCGGGCTGGGTCAGCGAGCAGGCGGGCGGCCGACCGCGGCCGCCTCGTCGACGGCTGACGCTCGGCGAACCAGATCCCGTCCTCCTGGACGACCAGGCCCCGCCGGGCCAGCTCCCGGAGCTCGGTCGGGTCGACGCCGTCCGGCGGCGGTGGGGCGAAGGGGGCGGCGGCCAGGGCGGCCAGATACGGGTGGTCGGCCAGGGGGTCGGCGGCGTCGGCGGCTCGGGCCCGGCCGCCCTCGACCACGACGTCGGGCAGCGCGTCGAGCACGGCCCGCTCCCGGTCGTCGAGGCGGGCCACGTCGAGGCCCAGCTCACCGGCCGCCGTCGATCCGCTCGGCGAGTGCCGCCCGGGCGGCGGCCAGGACCTCGGGGTCCACCACCCAGGCCCCGACGGTCGGGCGGCCGCCGTTCGCACCGGTCAGGCGCTCCAGGTCGTCGACATCGACCCAGCCCCGCTCGGCCACGACCCGGTCCACCGAGCGGTCGGGCGCGGCCCGGGTGGCGGGCAGGACGGGGTCCACGTCCAGGATCTCGCCGCCGCCCACCGTCTCGCCCCGCCCCGACTCCCGCAGGACGTAGCGGTCGCCGGGCAACCAGGGCAGAGCCGTGGCGAGGTGGAGGCGCACCGGCCCGGTCGCCCCGGGCTCGAGCGCGTCCGGCGCCGAGCACCCGGAGCCGGACGGTCTGCTCGGCCGTGCCCAGGTGGGCCACGATAGGCGCCCGCGCCGGGACACCCGGTGGCCCAGCGCGGCGAGGACCTGCAGCGTCGGCGTCGACCATGGCCGTCTCGTGCCACTGCCCGGGCCGCACCAGGACCTGGCCCCGGCGCCGCGGCGTCGTGCTCGACGCCGACCAGGTTCAGGGCCGTGCGGCTTCCCGGGGGCAGGCGGTCGACCGACGCGTGGTGGGCCTGGATGCCCCGGACCCGCACCGTCGGGGCCGTCGGGGACGCACGACCAGCTGGTCGTCGACGGCCACCGCCCGCCCAGGAGCGTCCCGGTCACGATCGTGCCCGCGCCCCGGGCGGCGAAGGCCCGGTCGACCCAGAGGCGGGGCCGGCCGGTGTCGGCCACGGCGGGCGTGGACCGCAGGACGCCGGCCCAGGGCGGCCCGGAGCTCGTCGAGGCCGAGGCCGGTCGGGCGCGGCCACCTCGACGACCTCGGCGTCGGCCAGGAAGGTGCCGGCCAGCCGGTCGGCCAGCTCGAGGCGGGCCAGGCCGACCAGGTCGGGATCGGCCCGGTCCACCTTGGTCAGCGCGACCACGCCGTGGTCGACCCCGACCAGCTCGAGGATCCGGAGGTGCTCCTCGGACTGGGGCTTCCACCCCTCGAGGGCGTCGACCACGAACAGGCAGGCCACCACCCCGCCCACCCCCGCCAGCATGTTGGCCAGGAAGCGGACGTGACCGGGCACGTCGACGAAGGAGACGACCAGGTCGTCGATCTCGGTGTGGGCGAAGCCGAGGTCGATGGTCAGGCCGCGGGCCTTCTCCTCGGCCCACCGGTCGGGGTCGGTGCCGGTGAGGGCCTCCACCAGGGTCGACTTGCCGTGGTCGACGTGGCCGGCCGTGGCGACGACGTACAGGGCCGCTCACCCCCCGCCGGTGAGGGCGGCGACCGCGGCCGAGAGCAACGGGTCCTGGTCGGGCTCGACGGTGCGCAGGTCCAGCACGGTCCGGTCCGTCGACCGACCCGGGCGATGACCGGCACGGCGCGCAGCCCGCAGCCCGGCCCGCTGGTCGCCGTCCAGCGCGATGCCGACCGAGGGGATCTCGGTGCCGGGCAGGGTGCCCGCCGCCGGCCACGGCCAGCGGTGTCGACGACGCGGCCCACGGCGAGGGCCTCGGCCCGGGCCCGCAGGTCGCCCACGGACCGGGTGGCCATGCCGCCAGAGGGGGATGTCGTCGCCCCGCCGGGCCAGGTAGGCGAGGGCGGTGTCCTGCAGCGCGGCCAGGACCAGGCCGCCGGGGCGCAGGGCCCGGGCCAGGGGATGGCGGGCGCAGGCGGCGACGAGGTCGGCCCGGCCGGCGATGATCCCGGCCTGGGGCCCGCCCAGCAGCTTGTCGCCGGAGAAGATGACCAGGCCGGCCCCGGCCTCGAGGGTCTGACGGACCCCCGGCTCGTCCCGCAGCCACGTCGGGCGGGCCGTCGTCGAGCCACGGGCAGGCGGCGTCGAGCAGGCCCGACCCGAGGTCGACGGCCACCGGCGGGCCGAGCGCCGGCCAGCGCGCTCGACGGTCGGCCGCCTCGGTGAAGCCGGTGATCCGGTAGTTGGACTGGTGGACCTTCAGCAGCAGGCCGATGTCGTCGGCTTCGGCCACGGCCCGCTCGTAGTCGGCCAGCCGGGTCCGGTTGGTGGTCCCCACCTCGACGAGGCGGGCGCCGGAGGTGGCCAGGATCTCCGGGATCCGGAAGCCGCCGCCGATCTCCACCAGCTCGCCCCGGGAGACGACCACGTCCCGGTCGCGGGCCAGGGCGGCCAGGGCCAGGAGCACGGCGGCCGCCCCGTTGTTGACCACCGTCGCCGCCTCGGCGCCACAGGCCCGGGCCAGCAGTCCGGCGGCGTGGGCGCCCCGGGACCCCCGCTCGCCGGTGGTCAGGTCCAGCTCGAGGTTCGTGTAGATCGGCGTCCTGCTCGTGGGCGAGCGGCGCCCGCCCGAGGTTGGTGTGGAGCAGCACCCCGGTGGCGTTGACCACGGGTCGCAGGAGGGCGGCGGCGACGGCCTCGGCCTCGGCCCGGGCCCCGTCGGGGTCGCCCCGGCCGATGGCCGCTCGAGCGGCGTCGACGAGGAGGGGGTGGGGCAGGCCCGTGTCGGCCAGGCTGCGGGCCAGGGCGTCGACAGACGGCGGCCGCACGCCGCGAGGATAGGCCGGGTCGCACGGCCGTCGGGTGGGCCGGGAGCGCCCCGGGGGTCGCACCCCTAGCCTGGAGGGCGTGTTCGGCCTCCTTCTGGTGCTTTTCGTCGCCATTCCGGCGGCCGAGCTCTACGTGATCCTGCAGGTCGGACACGCCATCGGCGGGCTCGAGACCATCGTCGCCCTGCTGCGTCATCAGCTTCGTTCGGGGCCTGGCTGTGCAAGCTCCAGGGGTACGCCACGCTGGGCCGGATCCAGGCCGCCCTGAACGAGGGCCGCATCCCGACCCGTGACCTCCAGGACGGCGCCCTGATCCTGCTCGCCGGCGCCCTCCTGCTCACCCCGGGCTTCCTCGGCGACATCGTCGGGATCCTGCTCCTCCTCCCGCCGACCCGGGCCATCGCCCGCACCTTCCTCGCCCGTGTGCTCCGGGGTCGCCTGAAGGTGGCCACCGTCGGCGCCGCGGGGCCGTCCGGCTTCGGCTTCGGCTCCGGTCGGTCGGACGTCGACGCTCGACGCCCGTGACGACCGCCGGGACCGGGACGACGGCCGCCCGGCCCCGATCCCGCTCGGCCCGTGACCACGCCCGTGCTCACCCCCCGCCCCGCGGCCACCACCATGGTCCTGCGCGACGGCGACGACGGCCTCGAGGTCCTGCTCCTGCGCCGCAGCACCGCACTCGGTGTTCGTGCCCGGCGCCCACGTCTTCCCCGGCGGCGCCGTCGAGGCCGCCGACCACGAGCCGCACCCGACCGCCCCGGGGGCGCCCGCGGCCGACGAGGCGTCGGACCGCCTCGGCCTGGACGCCGGCGGCCTGGCCTTCTGGGTGGCCGCCGATCCGGGAGACCTTCGAGGAGTCCGGCCTGCTGTTCGCCGACGGGCCGGTCGCCGGCCGCCGAGCCCCGATCGGGCGGCCGTCGACCGCGGCGACCGGTCCTTCGCCGTCGGTCTGCGACGACCTCGGCCTGCGCCTGCGCCTCGGCGACCTGCGCTACTTCGGCCACTGGATCACCCCGCCCGGCGGCCCCCGCCGGTACACGACCCGCTTCTTCGTGGCCCCCGCCCCGGCGGGCCAGGTCCCGTGCCACGACGACGGCGAGGCGGTGGACAGCGAGTGGGTCCGCCCCCGGGTCGCCCTGGACCGCTTCGCCGCCGGCGACTGGGACCTGATCCTGCCGACCGAGCGCAGCCTCCGCGCCCTCGACCGGTTCGCCGACGTGGCCACCGTGCTGGCCCACCTCGACGACCGACCCTCCTCTGACCGACGACCACGGTGGTCGACGGGTCGCCCTCCCTGAGGAGCTCGCGACCGCCGCCCCCCAGGAGATCCCTAGTGACCATCGACGAAGCCCCCGAGCCGATCCCGATCATCCCGGACGTGCCCCGCGCCCTGTCCCCGCTGGTCCGCCGCATCTGTGCCGACAACCCGGGGGTCATGACCGGCCCGGGCACGAACACGTACCTCATCGGCGTCGACGAGATCGCCGTCATCGACCCCGGCCCGGCCGACGAGGCCCACCTCGACGCCGTGGCCGGCTGTGGCGGCGACCGGATCCGCTGGATCCTGCTCACCCACACCCATCCCGACCACGGTCCCGGCGCCATCGGCCTCAAGGAGCGCACCGGGGCCGAGATCCTGGCCTTCGAGTCCCGCGACGGCATCGAGGTCGACGGCACCCTGGCCGACGGCGACATGGTCGAGGGCACCGAGTGGCGCCTCACCGCCGTGCACACGCCCGGGCCACGCCTCGAACCACCTCTGCTTCATGCTGGAGGAGGAGCGGTGCCTGTTCACCGGCGACCACGTGATGGACGGCTCGACGGTGGTGATCAAGCCGCAGGACGGCGACATGGCCGCCTACATGGCCTCCCTGGAGAAGATCCGGGCCATGCGCCTGTCGATGCTGGCTCCGGCCCACGGTCACCCCATCGAGGACCCCAAGGCCCGGATCGACTGGTACCTCCAGCACCGCGTCGAGCGGGAGGCGGCCATCGCCGCCGCCCTCAACGAGGCGGGCTCGGCGACCATCGACGAGCTGGTGGCCACCGTGTACACCGACGTCGACCCCGAGCGGCACCCCATCGCCCGGCACAGCGTCTTCGCCCACCTGCTCAAGCTGCGGGACGAGGGCACGGCCAAGGGCGACGACCTCGACGGCACCTGGAAAGCGAGCTAATGCCCGACCGGGTAGAACCTTTCATCTGCCCGAAACACCGTTGCCACAACCTGATGCCAGCGTGTCGCCGACCATGGCACCGCTGACCGACGACCGCACCGCGCCGTCAGGGCTCCTGGCCGGCTACGACACCGACGGGTTCTACGACGAGGCCGTCGACGACGACGGCGAGCTGCGTCCGGAGTACGAGGTCCTCTTCGATCGGCTGCGGGCCATGACCCACGAGGAGCTGGCCCGGCGCGCCGCCATGAGCGACGACACCATGCGCAAGCGGGGCGTCACCTTCACCCTCACGGCCGACCCCGATGCCGAGGACGGCGACGAGGACCTCGAGCGGACCCTGCCGATGGACGTGCTGCCCCGGGTCATCGGCGGGGCGGCGTGGCGGGACCTGGAGGCCGGCCTCATCCAGCGGGTGTCGGCCCTCAACGCCTTCCTGGAGGACCTCTACGTCGGTGAGCGGGCGGCGGTCCGGGACGGGATCGTGCCCTGGTGGCTGGTCACCTCCTCGGACGGCTTCGTGCGGGAGGCCGTGGGCGTGCCCGCCCCGTCCGGCGTGCGCTGCCTGGTGGCCGGCCTGGACCTGGTGCGGGGGGCCGACGGCCAGCTGCGGGTCCTGGAGGACAACCTGCGCAACCCCAGCGGGATCTCCTACGTGTTGGAGAACCGGGACCTGATGACCCGGCTCTTCCCCTCGATCGTGCGGGCCCACCGGGTCCGGCCCGTGGGCAACTACGGCGAGCTGCTCCTGCGGGCGCTGCGCAGCGTCGCCCCCGCCGGGGTGGCCGATCCCTGCGTGGTCGTGATGACCCCGGGCATCCACAACGCCGCCTACTTCGAGCACGCCTTCCTGGCCCACCAGATGGGGGTCGAGCTGGTCGAGGGCAACGACCTGCTGGTCGACGGCCAGCGGGTCTACATGCGCACCACCGAGGGGCCCCGGCCGGTCCATGTCATCTACCGCCGGCTCGACGACCGCTTCCTCGACCCGGTCGGGCTTCCGCAGCGGCAGCTACATCGGCGTGCCCGGCCTGCTCACGCGCGGCCCGGGCGGGCACGGTCACGATGGCCAACGCGGTGGGCAACGGGGTGGCCGACGACAAGGCCGTCTACCCCTTCGTGCCCGACCTGGTCCGCTACTACCTCAACGAGGAGCCCCTGCTGCCCAACGTCGGCACCTACTGCCTGTGGGACCCCGACCAGCGGGCCGCGGTCCTCGACCGCCTCGACGAGCTGGTGACCAAGCCGGTGGACGGGGCCGGCGGCTACGGCCTGGTCATCGGCCCCAAGGCCAGCGACGAGGAGCTGGCCATCCTGCGAGCCGAGATCGAGGCCGACCCCCGGGGCTGGATCTCCCAGGAGGTGGTCCAGCTCTCGCGGGTCCCCACCGTGGCCGAGGACGGCCTGGCCGGTCGCCACGTCGACCTGCGCCCGTTCATCATCTCCTCCGCCGACGGCATCGAGGTCGTCCCCGGCGGCCTGACCCGGGTGGCGCTGCAGAAGGGCTCGCTGATCGTCAACTCGTCCCAGGGCGGCGGGTCCAAGGACACCTGGGTGCTGGGAGCGCCTGATGATGCTCGCCCGCCACGCCGAGAACCTGTTCTGGGCCGGTCGCTACGTCGAACGGGCCCAGGACACGGCCCGGATGCTCGACGCCACCTACCACCACAGCGCCGGCCTGGCCCCCGAGCAGGCCGCCCGGGCCTGGGCCAACCTGCTGCGCTCGCTGGGCCTCGACCGCGAGTTCGCCGAGTCCGGCCGGGAGCTGGACGTGGCCACCGTCAACGCCTTCCTCATGGGCGACGCCACCCACCCCGGGGCCATCGGCAAGTCCGTGCGTCGGGCCCGGGAGAACGCCCGCAGCGTCCGCGAGCTGCTGTCCTCGGAGCTCTTCGAGGCCTTCAACCGCTCGTACCTGGAGCTGCGGGCCTCCCAGCGCCGGAGCCTCCGGGCACCGGCCTCGGCGAGCCCCCCGCCGAGCTCTACGCCTCGGTGCGCCTGCGCTGCCAGTCGATCCTGGGCGTGGCCACCGAGACCATGCCCCGAGACGACCCGTGGCGCTTCCTCATGCTGGGGATGCTGCTGGAGCGGGCCGAGATCATGAGCCGCATGCTGGCCGTGCACCTGGCCGCCGACGCCGAGGACCCCCTGCCGGACTCGCTGGCCTCCTGGGCCGAGCTGCTGGAGTCCAGTGCGGCGATGGAGGCCTTCGTGCGCTGGCAGCGGGGCACGGCCCCGCGGCTGACCGACGTCACCGCCTTCCTGCTGCTGTCCCGGACCTTCCCCCGCAGCGTCCTGCGCTCCCTGCGGTCCGCCGAGGACCAGCTGTCCCGGCTCGAGTCCGACGAGAGCCGCTCGGTCTGCCGCCGCCTCCTGGGCGGGCGTGTGGTCCGAGCTGGAGTACCTCGACGGCCACGAGCTGACCCCGGCCACGCTGACCGAGCTCCTGGGCCGGGTGCGCAGCCGCCTGCCCGCGGTCGGCAACGCGCTGGGCGACCGCTTCTTCAGCCCGGGCGAGACCGCCGGCCTGTACCTGCACGAGCTGCGCGGCGGCGACGCCGCCCAGCGAGGACGAGGTCGGCGCGAGGGTGCGGCCCCGATGAGGCTCGACATCCGCTACGAGACCCGCTTCCGCTACGACTCGCCGGTGCGGGAGTCCCACAACGAGCTGCGGGCCTGCCCGGTCGACGACGCCCGCCAGCGGGTCCTCGACTTCCGCCTCCGGGTCGACCCGGCCACCCCGGTCCAGTCCTTCCGCGACTACTGGGGCACCCGGGTCGAGGCCTTCGGGGTCATCCCCCGCCACGACCGCCTCGACGTGATCGCCGAGATCAGCGTCGAGACCCACCCCGCCGCCGAGGAGCCGGCCCCGCCGACGCCGATCGCCGACCTGGTCGGCCCACGAGGCCTTCCACGAGTACACCGTCCCCAGCCGCCTACACCGGTGGCGGCGAGGGCCTGACCGAGCTCGGCCCGCACGGTGATGAACGGGGCCGAGACGGCCGAGGAGGCGGGACGGACCATCGCCGAGTGGGTCGGCCGCTCGCTCGACCTACACCACCGGGCGCCACCAAGGTGGACACCACCGTCGACGAGGTCGTCGAGCGCCGGGTCGGGGTCTGCCAGGACTTCGCCCACCTGACCGTCGCCCTCTGCCGGGCCGTCGGCCTGCCCGCCCGCTACGTGTCCGGCTACCTGTTCGCCCGCCGGGACGATGCCGGCTCGGGGGCCGACGCCGACGGCTCCCACGAGCCCAAGACCGACGAGGCCGACGCCGTCCGGGTCCAGACCCACGCCTGGGTCGAGGTCGCCGTGGCCCCCGGCCGCTGGCAGCCCCTCGACCCCACCAACGGCCGGGACGTCGGCGAGCGCCACGTGAAGATCGGCCACGGCCGGGACTACTTCGACGTCACGCCCTTCCACGGCAGCTTCTCGGGCAGCGCCGACCCCACGCTGGTCAGCTCCGTGGACATCCGTCGCCGCTCCGGCGAGGACGACCGCCCCACGATCCTCTCCGCCGCCGACCGCGGCCTCCTGCGCCGCCCCGTCGCCCAGACCCCCCAGCGCCTCCTCGCCCAACAGCAGGAACAACAGCAGCAATAGCCCCTGCGGGCCTGCTCACTCGACGGTGAGGGTGCCCTCCATGCCGGCGTCGAAGTGGCCCTCGAGGCCGCAGATGACCTGGTACTCACCGGCCTCGTCGACCTCGAAGGTCGCGGTGACCGTCTCGCCCGGGCCGGTCTCGACCTCGTCGAGGACGCCCTCCTCGGTGAACTCCTCCTCCGAGGCGATCGGTTCGTTCATGATCACCCACTCGTGGTCGACCGAGCCGTCGTTGGTGAACTCGAGATCGAACTCGCCGGCGTCCACCGTCCAGTCGTTCGGCTCGAACGAGAACTCGGTGGCCGTCGCCTCGAGCCCACCCGTCGCGTCGTCGCCGTCGTCCCCGCAGGCGACCGCCAGCAGCGAGACCGCCCCGGCCGCGACCACGACCAGCACCTTCGTACGCATCTTCTGGCCTCCTCCCCGGCCGACCCCCCTGGCCCGCCTGCGGGTCACAGTGTTCTGGGCCAAGATGAAGCGCCGATGAAGCTCACGGCGAGGGGTTGCCATGTGGGTGCTGGTGGTGGAGGACGACGTGCGGACGGCGGCACTTCTGGCTCGGGGCCTGCGGGAGGCGAAGCACCGGGTCGACATCCTGGGGACGGGGGAGGCGGCGTGCGAACAGGCCGGCACCCACCCGTACGAGGCGATCCTCCTCGACGTGATGCTGCCCGGCATCGACGGCATGGAGACGTGCCGGCGCCTCCGGTCGTCGTCGATCCAGACCCCGGTGCTCATGCTCACCGCCCGGGGCGAGGTCGAGGACCGGGTCCGGGGCCTCGACGCCGGGGCGGACGACTACGTCACGAAGCCGTTCTTCCTCGACGAGCTCCTGGCGCGCCTCCGGGCGTTCGAACGGCGGCCGTTCCCGAGCTCGGACGGCGTGTTGCGGGTCGGGGCGACCTGGTATGACCCGACGACCGCGGGCGCCGGCCACGGTGCCACCGATCTGCACCTCACGGTCCGCCAGACAGCCGTGCTGGAGGTCTTCCTGCGTCATCGGGGCCAGGTGCTGGGGCGGGCCGCCATCGCCGAGGCCGCCTGGGACGGCCGCCTCGACCTGCATTCGAACGTCGTCGACGTCCATGTGGCCGCGCTTCGGCGCGAGCTGGCGCGGGTGGGTGCGCCCGGCATCACCACGGTCCGCGGACTCGGCTACCGCTTCCCCGCCGACGCGCCGTGAAGGCCGCCCTCGGGCAGCTCCGGGTCATCGCCCAGCGGCTGCCGGTGCGTTGGCGCCTGGCCCTTGGCGTGGGTGCCATCGCCGTCGTGGTCTTCGCGCTGGTCGACGTGGCCGTGTACCGACGTACCGAGGACCACCTCGTCCAGGTCCTCGACGACTCGTTGCGGGAGGAGGCGGGGGAGATGGTCCCGCTGATCACCACCGGTCGGCCGGTGGCGGATCTCGCCCCACTGGTCCACGACGACGACACCAGTGGCGTCCTGTTGCTCCAGGCCTTCGACCGCGGGCGGAGGCTCCTCGGCGCCACGCCCAACGGCCGCGGACGGGAGCTCCTGGCCGAGGGTCGGGAGGACGTGACCGGTGAGCCTGGGTTCGTGGAGGTGGAGGGGATCGGCCGGGTGCGTCTGCTCGCCTTCGACGCCACCATCGACGGGACCGGCTACACCCTCGTGTCGGCGGTCTCGTTCGCGCCGACCGCGGAGGCGCTGGCCGACCTGCAGCGGCGTCTCCTGGCCTGGACGCTGCTCGGTGGGCTGATGGCCGCGACACTCGCCTACGCCCTGACCGCCGCGGCCCTGCGTCCCGTTGACCGGATGCGGCGACGGGCCCAGGAGATCCGCGCCTCGTCTCCCGGCGTGCGCCTCCCACTGCCGGTGGCGGACGACGAGGTCCGCCGACTGGGCGAGACGCTGAACCACACCCTGGACGAGCTCGAGGCGTCGGCGGAGCGGCGCCGACTGTTCGTGGCCCACGCCAGTCACGAGCTGCGGACGCCGCTGACGCGGTTGCGGACCAACCTCGAACTGGCCGGACGGCCCCAGCGGAGCCCCGACGAGCTCCGGGTCGCCATCGCTGACGCCGCGTCCGACACCGAGGAGCTCATCGCCCTGGCCGACGGCCTCCTCGACCTGACTCGACTCGAGGCAGCCCCCGCTCGGCCCGTCCCGCCACCCGTCGACGTGTCGGAGGTCGCCCGGGAGGTCGCCGCGGCCACCCCGGGTGTAACCGTGACGCTGCCGGGCCCGGCCTGGGCGAGGATCGAGCGTGACGCACTACGTCGCTCGCTGGGCAACATCGTCACGAACGCGGAGGTCTACGGCAGCTCCCCGATCGAGATCGAGGTGGACACCGTTCCCGGTCGCGTCGGCGTCGTGGTCTGGGACCACGGTCCGGGGATGGCCGAGACCTTCGAGGCTGCGGCGTTCGAGCCCTTCACCCGGTCCGTGGCCGCCGACGACCGGCCGGGCTCCGGCATGGGGTTGGCGATCGTGGCCACGATCGCCGAACGCAATGGCGGCACGTGTTCGATCCGGCGAGAACCACCCCGCTTCGGCATCCGGATCGAGCTCCCGGCCGCAGGGGGCCTGGGCGAGGAAGAAGGTCAGGACCGCAGTCGGAAGGCAGTCACGGGTTCGGCGAATCCCTTGACCTCGACCCGGGCAGCGGCTCGACGGCGTCGGCGCCGGCCACGGCGGCGGGCGGGCGTCGGACAGCAGGACCTCGCCGGGCTCGGCCAGGGCCACGAGGCGGGCGGCCAGGTTCACCACCGAGCCGTAGTAGTCGCCGTCCCGGTTGAGCACCTCGCCGCACGCGCAGGCCGACCCGGACGGCGGGCAGCGTCCTCGGCTCCCGGCAGCCCGGCGGCCAGGGCATGGGCGATGCGGAGCCCGTCGCCGGGGGTCGTCGGCGACGAACATCACCTCGTCGCCGATCAGCTTCACCACCTGGCCCCCGTGGGTCAGGACCAGGTCGCTCACGTGCTCGTCGAAGGCGTCCACGATCGCCGCGCCAGCTCGCTGGCGCTGACCCGGCCGCTCAGGCTGGTGAACTCGGCCAGGTCGGCGAAGCCGACCGCCACCGAGGCCAGCGTGGCCAGGCTGGCGTCGTCGACCGCCCAGGCCCGCCGTGAGGTGCGGGCCAGGTGGAGGCGGTGCAGCGGCCCGAACACCGCCTTCGACCTCCGGCAGCATCATGCGGCTGAGTCGCTGGTAGCCGTCCATGACGTCGAGGTCGGAGCCGCCCGCCTCGAGGAACGGCACCTCGAAGCTGAGGCGCAGCGCCGCCACCTCGGCCTCGGCGATCCGGTTGAACGCGCTGCCGATGACCCGCAGGGCCTGGAGCACGGCGGCGGAGCCGAACAGCTCCCGCGCCGGCGGCGTAGAAGCGCAGGACCTGGACCTCGTCGGGCGCGAAGGCCGGGCTCGTCGTCGTCGCCCACCGCCACCCCCACGGTCAGCCAGACCCGACGGGCTTCCTGCGGGTCGAGGCCGACCTCGGCCGCGGCCTCCGCCGGGGTCATCCGCTCGATCCCCCGGATGTTGACCTCGGCCGCGAGGCCGGACAGGTCGACCTCGGCCTCGATCCGGGCTTCGGGCACCCCCTGGTCCAGGAGCCGCCGGCGGAGGTCCGCGAGCTGGTCCTCGGCGATGTGGCGGTTGAAGTCCCGCCGCCCCACCGATCCGCCGTCCGCGCTCATGGCCCGAGTCTGGCCGACGTCAGGGGACCTCGGCGGCCTCGTTCTCGGCCTCCACCGCGTCCTTGGCGTCGAGGGCGGCCACGGCGGCCTCGAGGACCCGGGCGCTGCAGCCGGCCATCTCGATCGGGGGCACGGCCTCCTCCACGATGCGGGTGGCCAGGGCCCGGAAGGCCTCGGCGGCCGGCCCGTCCCCGAGGGCGATGGGCCGGCCCTCGTCGCCGCCGGCGGCCACGGCGGGCTCCAGCGGGATGGAGCCGAGCAGGGGCACGCCGGCCTCGTGGGCCAGGTCCTCGCCGCCCGCCCTCGCCGAACAGGGGGTAGGTCTCGCCGTGCTCGCAGACGAAGGCGCTCATGTTCTCGATGACCCCGGCGATGCGCAGGTAGGACTTGCGGGCCATGTCGGCGGCCCGCACGGCCACCTTCTGGGCGCTGCGGGACGGCGTGGTCACGATGAGGATCTCGGTGCGGGGCAGCATCCGGGCCAGGCCCATCTGCACGTCGCCGGTGCCCGGGGGGCATGTCGATGAGCAGGTAGTCGAGGTCGCCCCAGCGCACGTCCTCCAGGAAGTGCTGGACGGCCCGGTTGAGCATGAGGCCCCGCCACATGAGGGCCGACTCCTCCTTGTCCACCAGGAAGCCCATGGAGACGACCTCGAGGAAGCCGTCGCCCATCGGGGTGATGTTGGGGACGATCTTCTCGTCCTCGGTGGAGCCCTCGAGGCGGCCCTCCAGGCCCAGCATGCGGGGGACCGAGAAGCCCCAGATGTCGGCGTCGAGCACGCCGACCCGGAAGCCCTGGGCGGCCAGGGCGGCGGCCAGGTTGACGGTGACCGAGGACTTGCCCACGCCGCCCTTGCCCGAGGCCACGGCGATGACCCGGGTGGTGGTCGGGCACCGCGGTGTCGGGGGCGGCCTCCTTGACGTTCCAGCGGGCCCGGGCCATGGCGTTGGCCTTCTCCTCGGCGTCCATCTCGGTCCAGTCCAGCTTCACCTTCGTCACGCCGGGCAGGGACTCGACCCGGGCCACGATGTCCTTCTTGATCTGGGCCCGCAGGGGACAGCCCGCCGTGGTCAGGGCGATGGTGACGGTGACCAGGCCGTCGTCGGCCGACGCGCGACCGCCTTGGCCATGCCGAGGTCGACGATGTCGCTGCCCAGCTCGGGGTCGATCACGCCGCGCAGGAGGCCGATGACGTCCTCGCTGGTGGGCGGGTCGTCGGTGGCCATGCGGCGATTTTACCGGTCTAGCCCGTGTAATCTGGTCCGATGGCCGAGCCGCAGACCGCCTGCCCCGTCGCGGCTCGAGATCCTCAAGGCGCTGGGGGAGAACACCCGGTACGCCATCTACCTCGAGCTGGCCCGCTCGCCCCGGCCGCTGGCCACGGCGGAGATCGCCGCCACCCTGGACCTGCACGCCAACACGGTCCGGCCCCACCTGGAGCGCATGCGGGAGGTCGGCCTGCTCGACCAGCGCATCGACAACAACGGCGGGGTCGGCCGGCCCCAGCACCTCTACTCCCTCGCCCCCGACGCCCCGTCGCTGGGCCTGGAGCCGCCGGCCATGCCGGCGCTGGCCCGCATGCTGCTGCACGGTCGCGGCCGAGGCCGGCCTCGACGGCAACGACGCCGACGGCCGCCGGGCGGGATCAGGGGGCCCGGGACGCCGAGGGCTACCCCGAGCACAGCCCCTGCATCGAGGCCCTGATGACCCAGCTCGAGTACCTCGGCTTCGACCCCGAGGCCACCGGCGGCGCCGACGGCGTCACCATCGCCTTCACCCACTGCCCGTTCCGCGAGCTGGCCGAGGCCAACCCCGACCTCGTGTGCGGCCTGCACCGGGGCATGGTCGAGGGCTTCGTCGACGGCCTCGGCACCGGCCAGATGGGCGCGTTCCGGACCCTGGTGGACCGGGTGCCCGTGCCAGACCGATGTGGTCGAGGTCGACGTCCGGTAGATTTCATTGCGAACACAAGTGCAGGAGGACCGCCAGTGATCACCGTCACCGACAGTGCCGCAGCCAAGGTGAAGGAGCTCCTCGAGCAGGAGGACGAGGCCGACCTCGCCCTGCGCGTCGCGGTCCGGCCGGGCGGTTGCTCGGGCTTCAGCTACGAGATGTTCTTCGACAGCGACGTCGCCGACGACGACACCAAGGCCACCTTCGGCCAGGTCGAGGTCATCGTGGACGCCTCCAGCGCCATGCTCCTCGAGGGGGCCACCCTCGACTACAAGGACGGCCTGAACCAGGCGGGGTTCGCCATCGACAACCCCAACGCCCAGCGCACCTGCGGCTGCGGCCAGTCCTTCTCGTAACCACCGGCGAGGCCTTCGGGCTCGCTCAGGCGATCTGATCCAGCGCTTCCCGTAGTTCGACGCGGTCATAGACGCTGTCCAGGCGGCTGACGACGGTGCCGGTGGCGTCGACCAGGTAGAGGGTCGGTTCGAAGGGGAGGGCGTACGCTCGGTGATCGGCGCGAGGCCGCCGGCAGTGGGGTCGTCGCCGCCCACGGGGGTCGGCGTAGACCTCGGCGTGGATGCCGGTGATCGTCGGGTAGTCGGGCAGGGCCTCGATCAGCAGGTCGAGGACCGGGCCGCAGATGGCCGTCTGGCAGAACTCGGGCGTGGCGATCGGACAGCGCGACGGGCCCGCCGGTCCGGAGCGCCTCAGCCAGCGTCGACCTCGTGCAGGTCGCAGGCGCGGCGTGCGGGTGCAGATCGGGTCGACGCCACGAGCGTTCGGCCGTGGTCGGCGTGTCGGCCGCGGGCAGGCGCTGGCCGACGGTCGGGATGGCCGTGGTCTCACCGATGTCGAAGGTGACGGCGTTGAACCCCTCGCCGACGAGGTGATCTCGTGGATGCCCGGCCCCGACGGGATGAAGCGCACCGGGTAGTAGGGCGTGGGCACGCCGTCGCCGTGGGGCTCGACGGTCACCGTCGCCGGCTCGCCGCCCTCGGCGCGGATCTGGAACTCGCGGGGCTCGAGGCCCTCACGGACCGGGACGCCCTCGGCGTCGGCGATGGCCACCGGGACCCGCTGCGGGCCACCGGTGGTGAGCACGCCCTGCTGGGGCAGGAGGACCAGCAGGGTGCCGGTCAGCTCGTCGCTGGAGGAGGCCACGCCGTCGTCGGTGGTCGTCGACGCCGTGTCCTCGTCGTCGCCGCCGCCGCACGCCGTCAGGAAGGCCAGGGCGGCACCGCCGGCCAGCACCGTTCGTCGGGACACGCCAGGAGCCGTCATCGGGGTCGGAACCTATCCTCGGGCAATGAGCGGCGGAGCCGATCGACGGGCCGAATAGGCCCGTAAGGCGATGAACGACAGCGAAGAGCCCTCAACGCAGCCTGAGACGCCGCGTCCCCTCCTCCAGTTCGAGGTGGATGGCACCCAGGTCGAGGTCCCCGATGACGGGGCCTCCCTGCTGGAGGTGCTGCGGGACCGGCTCGGCCTGCGCTCGGCCAAGGACGGCTGCAGCCCCCAGGGCCAGTGCGGTTGCTGCACGGTGCTGGTCGACGGCGCACCCCGGGTGGCGTGCGTGACCCCGGCCCGCCGGGTCGCGGGTCGGCGCATCACGACCCTCGACGGCCTCGAGCCGGCCGACCGGGGCGCCTGGGCCGAGGCCTTCTGTGCCACGGGGGCCAGCCAGTGCGGCTTCTGCACGCCCGGGATCGTGCTGCGGCTGGAGGGGGCCCGCCGCAAGGGGGCCGACCTGGCCGACGAGCGCCACGGTGGACAAGGCGCTGGCCGCCCACCTCTGCCGCTGCACCGGGTGGCGCACGATCCACGAGGCGGCCCGCGCCCTCGGCGCGCCCGCCCCGGAACGGGATCTCGACGCCGCGGCCCGGCGGGCGGCGATCGAGGGTGGGGGACCGCAGCGGGTGGGTCCCGAGGTGGCGCTGGGCGCCGGTGGCTTCGCCGACGACCTGGCCCCCGTCGACGCCCTCGTGGCCGTGCCCGACGGGCAGGGGGGACTATGCCGTCGGTGAGACGCTGAGCGAGGCCCGGCAGGCGGCGGGCAAGGTGCAGGGCCGCCGGACCACGGTCGAGCCCGAGCCGCCCCTGGAGCTCCCCGAGGGGGACTGGGACCTGACCCTGCGGACGACCTGGGTCGAGCCCGCCTACCTGGAGACCGACGCCTCGTGGTGCGAGCCGGGCGGTGAGCCGGTGACGGCGCTGGCCAACGGCGGGGCCTTCGGGGGCAAGGTCGACTCACCGGTGGCCGCCGATGCCCGCCGTCTCGCCGATGAGCACGGTCGGACGGTCCGGGTCCTGTGGGCCCGGGAGGACAGCGTGCGCCTCGGTCCGAAGCGCCCGCCGATCGCGGCAGGGATCCGGCGCGACGGGACCGGCACCGTGCGGGTGGTGCGCACCCCGGGCATCGCCCCACCGCTCGCGACGGCCGGGTTCGAGGTCGAGGAGGTGGACGTGCCCGGCCCGCCCACCTCGGTGGCCATCCGCGGTGCGGGGTGGGTCGAAGCCGCAGTCCTCGCCGCCGGCGCCCGCGGCGAGGTGGGCTGGATCGACCGACCCGGCCGGCGGTCGGGCCACGGCTGCCGTCGTCGACGGCCGCATCCGGGTCCGGGTCGACGCCGGCGACCCGTTGGACGAGGTCGTCCTGCGCTCCTACGCCATCGGGGCCGCCCACATGGCCCTCAGCTGGGTGTGCGCAGAGGGGCTGGCCGTCGACGCCGAGGGCGAGGTCCATGACCTGACCGTGCGCTCGTTCGGCATCCTGCGGTCCGCCGACATGCCCGAGGTCGACGTCACCATCGAGCCGTCCACGGCCGACCCCGTGAACGGGTCCGATGCCGTCTTCGCCGCCGTGGCGGCCGCGGTCTGGCTGGACCAGGGCTGTCCGCCGGAGTGGCCCACCGGCCACCGCTACCGCTGATTGGCTAGCTTCGCCGCCATGACCAAACCCGTGGGTGCCTACCGACCGATCGTGCGAGCGGGGGACTGGCTGGTCGTCTCCGGCCAGATCGGCCTCAAGGACGGGCACCTCATCGGTGGTGGCTTCCGGGACGAGGTGGCCCAGTCACTCGACAACCTGGCGGGGCTGCTGGAGGGCGAGGGCGCCTCGCTGGCCGACGTGGTCAAGACCACCGTGTACCTGCGGCACATGGGCGACTACGGCATCCTCAACGAGGTCTGGCTCGAGCACTTCGGCGACTCCCTCCCGGCCCGGGCCGCCGTCGCCGTCAGCGAGCTGCCCCTGCACGCCCTCGTCGAGATCGAGGCCTGGGCCTACACCGGCGCGTAGCTAGGATCGGGCCATGGTCGGTCCCGTGCTCATCGTGCTCGCCCTGCTGCTGCTGCCCGTGCTGATGATGCTGGGCGGGGCCGTGCTGTCGGCGATCCTGGGCTGGTCGGTCAAGACCAACGTGGACACCGCCAACGAGGGCTCGGAGCTGCTCGACCTGAACCGGTAGGTCCAGCCCCCCGTTCACGGGGCGGATCGCCGCTCAGCCCGCCCAGCGGGACTGGCCGAAGCGGTAGCCGACGGAGCGGACCGTCTGGATCAGGTTGGCGTGCTCCTCGCCCAGCTTGGCCCGCAGGCGCCGGACGTGGACGTCCACCGTCCGGGCCCCGCCGTAGTACTCGTAGCCCCAGACCCGGCTGAGCAGGGTCTCGCGGGTGAAGACCTTGCCCGGGTGCTGGGCCAGGAACTTCAGCAGCTCGTACTCCATGTAGGTGAGGTCGAGCGGCCGGCCCGCGATCAGGGCCTGGTAGGTCTCGAGGTTGAGCACCAGCGGCTCGTACTCCACCAGCTCGGCCTGGACGCCACCGCCCGAACGCCAGAACTGGTGGCGGAGGCGGGCCTCCAGCTCCCGGGGGTGGAAGGGCGAGAGGCAGAAGTCGTCGTAGAGGTCCTCCCGCAGCTCCAGCTCGCCCAGCTGGGCCCCGGACAGGAGGAGCAGGACGGGGGAGACGGGCGTGTCCCGCCGGCGCAGGGCCCGGCAGAGGGCGAAGGCCCCCTCGGGGTCGGTGTCGGCACAGATGACCGCGCCGCCCCAGCCCCCGGCGGGCTCGTGGCGGGTGGCCCCCACCTCGTCCGCCACGGCCTTCCAGGCGAAGCCGGACAGGTCCAGGGTCTGGACCAGGTCGGCGGGCGCGGGGTCGGGGAAGACGAGGACCGGCTCGGTCGTGGCAGCGGTCTCCGCGGCGCTCATCCCCATCAGCGTGCCACCTTCACCAGACGGGCAGGTAACGGGCGAGCTCGAAGGGGGTGACCTGCGCCTTGTAGGCGGCCCACTCGTTGCGCTTGTTGCGCAGGAACCAGTCGTGGACGTGCTCGCCCAGGGCCTCGGCCACCAGGTCGGAGTGCTCCATGGCGTCGAGGGCGTCGGAGAGCGACTGGGGGAGGGGGTGCAGGCCCTCGGCGGCCCGCTCCTCGGGGGTCAGCTCGAAGATGTTGCCCTGCTGGGGGTCGGGCAGCTCGTAGCCCTCCTCGACGCCCTTCATGCCGGCGGCCAGCAGGACCGAGTACGCCAGGTACGGGTTGCAGGCCGGATCGGGGGCCCGGTACTCGATCCTGGTCGAGGACTCCTTGCCCCGCTTGACCACGGGCACCCGCACGAGGGCCGACTGGTTGTTGCGGCCCCACGAGACGAACACCGGGGCCTCGAACAGGGTCTGGGAGCCGGTCCCCGTGCCCTGCACGAGGCGCTTGTAGGAGTTGACCAGCTGGTTGGTGATCGCGGTGATCTCCGGGGCGTGGCGCAGCAGGCCGGCGATGAAGTGGCGGCCGACCTTGGACAGGCCGAGCTCGTCGCCCGCGTCGTGGAAGGCGTTGACGTCACCCTCGAACAGCGACAGGTGGGTGTGCATGCCCGAGCCCTGCACGCCCTCGAGCGGCTTGGGCATGAACGTGGCGTACACGCCCCGCTCCAGGGCGATCTCCCGCACGACCAGGCGGGCCGTCATGATGCTGTCCGCCATCGAGAGGGCGTCGTCGTAGCGCAGGTCGATCTCGTGCTGGCTGGGGCTGTCCTCGTGGAAGCTGTACTCCACGGGGATGCTCATGGCCTCCAGGGTGTGGATGGTCCGCTTGCGCAGGTCCGAGGCGACGTCCGCGGTGGTCAGGTCGAAGTACGAACCGCTGTCGAGGGGCACCAGGGGTGTCGACGGGTCGCCGTCGGCGAAGTAGAAGAACTCCAGCTCCGGGGCGCAGTAGAAGGAGAACCCCCGCTCGCGGGCCCGGTCCAGGTTCCGGCGCAGGATGCCCCGCGGGTCGCCCTCGAAGGGGTTGCCCTCCAGGTCCTCGATGTCGCAGAACATCCGGGCCGAGTTGTCGTCGGCCATCGACCACGGCAGCAGCTCGAACGTGTTGGCGTCGGGCCGGGCGAGGACGTCGGACTCCTGCAGCCGGGAGAAGCCGTTGATGGCCGAGCCGTCGAAGTGCATGCCCTCGGCGAAGGCGGTCTCCAGCTCGGCGGGGCTGATGGCAAAGCTCTTGAGTTGGCCCAGCACGTCGGTGAACCAGAGCCAGATGAGTCGGACGCCGCGTTCTTCGACCGTGCGCAGCACGTATTCCTGCTGACGCTCCATGGAGCCATGATGACGGGTGATCCGACGCTGTGGCCGTGTTCCGCGGCTCGTTCACATGGCGTTCACATTTGTGCAACCGCATCGAAATCGGTTGCGGGTGATCCTGTCCCCACCCGTGGCCGATGGGCGTTCCCGACACGGCCCCCCGAGACAACCGAGGTGAGCGTGACCTACAGGGCTGAGTACTTGTGGATCGACGGCACGGAGCCGACCGCCGAGATCCGCTCCAAGACCAAGATCATCCCCGACGGCGGCGAGGTCGGGCATCTGGGGCTTCGACGGCTCCAGCACCAACCAGGCCACCGGTGACAACTCCGACGTCGTCCTCCAGCCGGTCTTCACCTGCCCGGACCCCATCCGGGGCGGCGACAACATCCTGGTGATGTGTGAGACCCAGCTGACCGCTGACTTCTCGCCGCATCCCGACCAACACCCGGGCCGTCGCCCGGGCCGCGCTCGAGAAGTACGGCGACCAGGAGCCGATCTTCGGCCTCGAGCAGGAGTACACGATGCTCGACCCGGCCTCGGGCTGGCCCTACGGCTTCCCGGCGCACGGCTTCCCCGGCCCCCAGGGCCCGTACTACTGCGGCGTCGGCGCGGTGAAGATCGCCGGCCGCGACATCGTCGAGGAGCACACCACCCTGTGCATCGAGGCCGGCCTGGCCATCTCCGGCACCAACGCCGAGGTCATGCCCGGCCAGTGGGAGTTCCAGATCGGCCCGGTCGACACCGTCACCGTGGGCGACCACCTGTGGATCGCCCGCTACCTGCTCTACCGCCTGGGCGAGAAGTACAACGTCGAGATCTCGATCGAGGCCAAGCCGATGAAGGGTGACTGGAACGGCGCCGGGATGCACACCAACTTCTCGACCAACAAGATGCGCGAGGACTACGACGCCATCATCGCCGCCTGTGAGGCCCTCGGCTCCGCTCGGCAAGCCCGAGGAGCACCTCACCGGCTACGGCGTCGGCATCGAGGACCGCCTCACCGGCGCCCACGAGACCCAGCGCTACGACCAGTTCAGCTACGGCGTGTCGGACCGGGGTGCCTCGGTCCGCATCCCGTGGCAGGTGGCCAAGGAGGGCAAGGGCTACATCGAGGACCGGCGGCCGAACGCCAACGCCGATCCCTACGTGGTCGCCGCCCTCATGACCAACACGGTCTGCGAGGCGCTGGTCTAGGCCCCGCCGAGCTCCCCCCAGAGCGTCACAGCCCGGGGTTCGCCTGGCGGAAGGCGACCCCGGGCTGTTGCGCGCCCGGGGCCGGGGCTCAGGCCTCGGGCCAGGTCTCGAAGTAGGACCCGAGGTCGGCGGTCAGTCGGTCGAAGGACGCGGCGGCGTAGAGCACCGGCTGGTAGTGCGTGATGTCGTAGTCGGTCCGGCCCATGGCGTCGGTGTCCCAGGGGCGGATCTCCGCCGAGGCGAAGACCTCGATCTCGGCGTAGGAGGACAGGAGCCCGGCGCCGTAGGCCCGGAGCTCGCCGTCCTGCCACAGCACGCCGAACTCGAGCGTGAACCAGAAGACCCGGCTGAAGCACTCCAGCTCCTCGTCGGTCCGACAGCGCCGGGCCGCGTGGCCGGCGGCCTCGTAGAGGTCGGCCAGCGCCGGGTCGGCCAGCATCGTGGCGTGGCCGATGACCTCGTGGAGGACGTCGGGCTCCGGGGTGTAGAAGGGCACGGAGTGGTGGCGGATGTACTGCGTGGCGAGGAACGTGCGCTCGGCCAGGGACCCGTAGAACTCCCGGATGGGGACCAGGCCGGGCACGGGGCGGATGCGGAAGTCGCTCAGCGTGCGCAGGCGCTCGTCGACCTCGCGGAGCTGGGGCACCCGGTGGTGGGCAGGTCGAGGCGCTCGGCGGCCTCGACGACCTCACGGCAGGCCAGGCGCCGGTGCTTGTCGCCCAGCTCCCGCGGAGACGTTCTCCCAGACGGCGTCCTCCTCGGCGGTGTAGTGGACGTCGGGGATCGGCTGGCCCGGCTGGTACCGGGCCCCCACCTCGGCGATGTGGGCCCGGCGCTCGCGGTAGGCGGGGTCGCCGAAGCCGGGGTGCTCGGCCGGGAGGGCGAAGCCAGCGGGTGCGGTGATCACGGGCTCACAGGTTCCCGCGCCGGGCCTGCTCGGCCTCGATGGAGGTGAACAGCGCCTTGAAGTTGCCCTCGCCGAAGCCCAGGGCCCCCTGGCGCTGGATGATCTCCATGAAGCAGGTCGGGCGGCTGGCGACCGGCTCGGTGAAGATCTGCAGCAGGTAACCGCCGTGGTCGCGGTCCACCAGGATGCCGAGCTCGGCGAGGCGGTCCCAGGGCAGGTCGGCGCCCAGCTCGGCCAGGCGCTGCGGGGCCTCGTCGTAGTAGGCGTCGGGCACCCGCATGAAGCGCACGCCCCGGCGGCGCAGGGCGTCGACGGTGCTCACGATGTCGTCGGTGCTCATGGCCACGTGCTGGACGCCGGCGGAGCCGTAGTAGTCGAGGTACTCCTCGATCTGGCTCTTGCGGCGGCCCGGGCGCGGGCTCGTTGATCGGCTGGACGACGGCGCCGTGGTCCCACACCACCGTCGAGCGCAGGGCCGAGAACTCCGTGGAGATGGCCTCGCGCCCGAAGGTCTGGAGGACGTCGAAGCCGAACAGCCGGCGGTACCAGTCGACCCAGTGGTCGAGGCTGCCCTCCTCCACGTTGGCCACGACGTGGTCGTAGGTCCGGAGACCGACCGCGGGGCCGCTGTCCATCGGCAGTGAGCAGGGCTCGAAGCCGGGGAGGAACGGGCCGGCGTGACGACCCCGGTCCACCAGTGAGTGCACGGTGCGGCCGTAGGCCGCGATGGACGCCCGACGCGATGACCCGCGGTCGTCGGCCAGGGTCGTGGGGGTGAGCACGGGCACGCCGCCCCGGGCCACGAGGCGGTCGAAGGCCGTGTCGACGTCGGCCACGCGGTAGGCGACGTCGCGGACGCCGTCGCCGTGGGTGGCGACGTGGTGGGCCACCTCGGAGCGGTCGTCGAGGGGGGAGGTCAGGACGAAGCAGAGATCGCCCTGGGTGACGACGTAGGACTGACGGTCGGTGACCCCGGTCTCCGGGCCGGCGTAGGCGACGACCTCGAACCCGAACGCGGCGGCCCAGAAGTGGGCGGCGTGGCGGGCGTTGCCCACCCACCATTCGAGGTGGTCGAAGCCGAGGAGCTCGGGTGCGGCGATGTCGGTGGCGATGGCGGATGACGGACCGACGACGGTGGCGGTGCTCATGCCAGGTTCCCCTCGTGTTGACCAATGTGCCTCATCCATTTGACGTCTGTCGGGCGGATACGTCAACAGCTGCGCTGAAAAGTGATCAGTCTGACCAGTAATCGGGGTCTAGGCTGGTGTCGGGTTGGGCAGCTTGCCCACCGTCGGAGGAGAGCTGATGACGACCGGGATCGACGCCGTCGACGGGCGACTGCTCGCCCTGCTCCACGACGAGCCCCGCCTGAGCGTGCTGGAGCTGGCCCGCCGGGCCGGCGTGGCCCGCGGCACGGCCCAGGCCCGCCTCGACCGCCTGCTCGCCCGTGGGGTGGTGCGCAGCTTCGGGCCCGAGGTCGATCCGGCCGAGCTCGGCTACCCCGTGCTCGCCTTCACGACCCTGGAGATCAACCAGTCGGCGGTCGGCGAGCTGGTGGCGCACCTGGGGGCGATCCCGGAGGTGCTGGAGGTGCACACGATCACCGGCCCGGGCGACCTGCTGTGCCGGATCGTGGCCCACTCCAACGACCACCTCCAGGACGTGATCGCCACCGTTCTCGCCGGCCCGTCCATCAACCGGGCCTCGACCCACATCGCCCTCAGCACCCCCGTCGCGCTGCGCACGGCGCCGCTCGTCGCGGCCGCGGCGACCGTCCCGGAGGACGCGTAGGGTCGACGGCATGGAAGAGCGCACCCCCAAAGAGGTCGTGGACTACGCCCGGGAGGAGGGCGTGGAGATCGTCGACTTCCGCTTCTGTGACCTGCCGGGGCTGATGCAGCACTTCTCGGTGCCGCTGCACGAGTTCTCCGAGGAGAGCTTCGAGGAGGGCCACGGCTTCGACGGTTCCTCGGTGCGGGGGTTCCAGGAGATCCAGGAGTCGGACATGATCCTCCGGCCCGATCCCAACACCGCCTACCTGGACCCGTTCACCGCCCGGCGCACGCTGAACCTGAACTGCTTCGTGCACGATCCCATCACCGGCGAGCACTACAGCCGGGATCCCCGCTTCATCGCCCAGAAGGCCGAGGAGCACCTGCTGGCCACCGGAGTGGCCGACACCTGTTACGTCGGCCCCGAGGCCGAGTTCTTCGTCTTCGACGACGTCCGCTTCAGCCAGACCCAGCACTCGGCCATGTACTCGGTCGACTCGGTCGAGGCGTCGTGGAACACCGGCCGGGACGAGGGCCCCAACCTCGGCTACAAGCCCCGGTACAAGGAGGGCTACTTCCCCGTCCCGCCCATGGACCACTACCAGGACCTGCGCTCGGAGATGACCATGGCGCTGGAGGCCCTGGACATCCCCGTCGAGGTCCAGCACCACGAGGTCGGCACGGCCGGCCAGGCCGAGATCGACATCCGCTTCGACTCGCTGGCGGCCATGGCCGACAAGCTGATGCTGTTCAAGTACGTGATCAAGAACGTGGCCCGCCAGGCGGGCAAGACGGCCACGTTCATGCCCAAGCCGATCTTCGAGGACAACGGGTCGGGCATGCACGTGCACCAGTCGCTCTGGAAGAACGGCGAGCCCCTCTTCTTCGACGAGGCGGGCTACGCCGGGCTGTCGGACATGGCCCGTTGGTACATCGGCGGCCTCCTGGCCCACGCCCCGGCCGTGTGCGCCTTCGCCAACCCCACGACCAACAGCTACAAGCGGCTGGTCCCCGGCTACGAGGCCCCGGTCAACCTCGTCTACTCCCAGCGCAACCGCTCGGCGTCGGTCCGCATCCCGCTCTACTCCAAGAGCCCGAAGGCCAAGCGCATCGAGTTCCGCTGCCCCGACCCGTCGGCCAACCCGTACCTGGCCTTCTCGGCGATGTTGCTGGCCGGCCTCGACGGCATCGCCAACCGCACCGAGCCCCCGGACCCCGTCGACCGGGACCTCTACGACCTGCCGCCCGAGGAGCTGCGCAACGTCCCCCAGGTCCCGGCGTCACTGGAGGCCGCCCTCGACGCCCTCGAGGCCGACCGGGACTTCCTGCGCGCCGGCGACGTCTTCACCGACGACCTCATCGACACCTGGGTCTCCTACAAGCGCACCGCCGAGGTCGATGCCCTCCGCCTGCGCCCCCACCCCTGGGAGTTCCACCTCTACTACGACATCTAGGAGGCGGGTACCCCCATGTGGGACACCGTTGGCGTGGGCGCCGACCCTCGGTCAGTCGGCGAAGGTCTTGTCGAGCAGTGCAGCCCGTGGTCGACCGGCAGCTGGCGGCCGTCGTCCTCCAGTTCAGAACTTGCACTGGGAAGCGGGCCTGGATTGCGTCATCGTTGGCCCTGAGCAGCCCTCGAGACGCACAGGAGCCGGAGCCATGGAGATCGTGGTCGACCCGCAGGACGTCGAGACCCTCGGGTCGAACTTCAGCGGTGAACTGATCGCCCGCGGAGCCGAGAGCTACGACGACGCCCGCAAGGTCTGGAACGGCCACATCGACCGCCAGCCCGCCCTCATCGCCCGCTGCCGCGGGGTCGCCGACGTGATCGGGGCGGTGCGGTTCGCACGCGAGCGGGATCTGCCCGCGTCGGTGCGCGGTGGCGGTCACGCCGTCGCGGGTCACGCCCTGTGTGACGACGGCATCGTGATCGACCTCTCGGCGATGACCGGGACACGAGTCGACCCGCTGTCGAGGAGGATGCGCGTCGAGGGTGGATGCCTCAACGAACACCTCGATCGGGAGAGCCAGGCCTTCGGGCTGGCGACGACGAGCGGCATCGTCAGTCACACCGGGGTTGCGGGCCTGACGCTCGGCGGTGGGATCGGCCATCTGATGCGGAAGTTCGGGCTGTCCATCGATGCGCTGCGCTCATGCGACGTCGTCACGGCGGACGGGGAGTTCGTGGTGGCGAGCGAGACGGAACACCCGGATCTCTTCTGGGGCCTGCGGGGCGGGGGTGGCAATTTCGGGATCGTCACCTCCTTCGACTTCCAGCTCTACCCGCTCGGTCCCGAGGTGCTGGCGGGCATGCTCGCCTGGCCGATGGATGAGGCGCCCGACGTCCTGGCCTTCCTGCGCGCCTACGCCGCCGAGGCACCCGACGAGGTGGGGATCATGGCCAACCTCCGCCTCGCGCCGCCGCTGCCGGCGGTCCCCGAGGCACTCCATGGCAAGCCCATCGTGGCCCTGGTGCCGACCTACGCGGGACCGGTGGCGGAAGGAGTGCAGGTCCTGGCCCCGCTGCGCTCGCTCACGCCACCGACGATCGATGCACTGGTGCCCAAGCCGTACGCCGCGCATCAGAAGATGTTCGACCCGGCGCTGCCCCACGGCCGCCACTACTACTGGAAGTCGCACAAGCTGGGTCCGCTCACCGACGAGATCATCGACATCGTCGTGGAGCGAGCCGCGCAGATCACCTCGCCACTGTCCACGGTGGCGATCTTCACGCTCGGGGGCGCGATCGCGCGCGTACCCGAAGAGTCGACGGCCTTCCCGAACCGCGACGCCAGCCACGATCTCAACATCGTGGCGGCCTGGATGCCGGACGATCCCGAGCCCGATCGTCACATCGAATGGGTCAGGAGCTTCTTCGCCGCCCTCGAGCCGCACAGCAGGGGGGTGTACGTCAACTTCACGAGCGATGACACCCCCGAGCGCGTCCGGACCGGCGCCTACGGGCCCGGCCAATGGGCCCGCCTGGTCGACCTCAAGTCGACGTTCGACCCGACGAACTTCTTCCGCTTCAACGCCAACATCCCGCCGTCCCAGCCTCAGTGACAGCCCGCCGCCGTCGAAGGGGAAGCCTGACCTAGCGGCGGACCGGGTAGCGGAGGTGGAGGGCTCGTTGGCCCGGGACGACGACCGGGTCCTCCAGCAGGAGGTGCCCGTCCTTCAGCTTCGAGAAGTGCGGGATGCCCTCGCCGAACAGCACCGGGACCAGGCTGATGCAGATCTCGTCGACCAGGCCGAGGTCGAGTGCCTGCTGGGTGATGTTTGCGCTGGCGATGACGACGTTCTGGTCGCCGGCGATCTCCCTGGCCCGATCGACCGCGGCTTCGACGCCGTCGACGACGAACGTCGTGTTCGGCCACGTCCCGGCGGCGTCCTCGGGCGGGTGGTGGGTCACCACGACGACGGGCGCGCCGACCGGGTGCTCGTCGTTCCAGCCGTTGGCGACGTCGAACAGGTGCCGGCCGGAGATGAGCGCACCCGTGTTCTCGGTGAGGTCGCGCAAGGCGTTCGCGCTCTCCTCGTCGACCCGGAAGGTGACGTCGTCGCTGGGGTTCGGCACGAGCACGTCGCCGGCCTCGTACCAGTCGAACAATTCGGCGGGCTGGTCGTCGGGCTGGGCGATGTACCCGTCCAGCGACATCGTCATGTGGCTCAGGATCAGGCCCATCTCGGTTCTCCTCTCGTTGTCGAGCGGAAGCGGGCTGTCGGGTCCGTCCGTCAGCCCGTCGGGAGCGATGGCAGCTGGTTGATGGCGTCGAGGAAGTGCGTCATCCACACCTCGCGGAGCGAGGCGAGGAAGGGCGAGTCGACCTCGAAGCGGGTCTCCTCGATCGTCAGCGAACCGTTGCGGTAGACGCCGAGGTCGTAGGGCGGGCCGACGGCCAGGTTGGCGTGGGCCGTGCTGATCATCGAGCTCAGCGCGACCTTGATGGCCGTGTCGATGTCGACCTTGGCCCTCGCCGCGAGCTCGAGCATGAACTTGCCGTACTTGCTCTCGCCGATCTGCAGGAACGGGCGGTCGTCGGAGACGTGGATGTAGTTGCCCTCGGGGTAGACGAGCAGGAGATCGGGGCGCTCGCCGGCGATCTGCCCGCCCAGGATGAAGGTGGCGGTCGCCGAGGTCCCGAGCGCCTCGAGGTGGCGCTGGGTGATCTCCCGGCTGAGCCGGCCGAGGTAGATCGCCGCCTCGTGGAGGGACGTCACGGTGGCCAGGCTCTCGTGGTCACCGGGAGCAGCGAGATCGGCGTCGATGCGGTCGAGCACCTCGTGGGTGGTGGCCAGCGAGCCGGCCGACTGGACGACGAAGACCCGGTCGTCGCCCGGACGCAGCACGTGCATCTTGCGGTAGGTGCCGACGTTGTCGACCCCGGCGTTGGTCCGGGTGTCGGAGAGGAGCACCAGCCCCTCGTCGAGGCGGAGCGCCAGGCAGTACGTCACAGGAGGCCTCGCTTGGTCGTGGGGAGCGGGAGGGTACGACGACGCACGGCGCCTGGCGCGCCGGGCGCCGCCGACTCCTCCCACCGGCTCAGAGCTCAGTGAGGAGGGCGTCGAGCTTGGCGTAGCCCTCCTCGACGCCGGTCTCCATGCCGCTGGCCAGCCACTGGTCGCGGCTCTCGAAGCTGTCGACGAGGGACTGGGCGTGCATCCGGGTGCGGCCGTCGCCGAGGTCCTCGAAGCGGAACGTCTCGAGGGCGACACCGTCGGGCTCACCGTCGAAGGTGAAGGTCTGGACGATCCGGTCCTCGCCGACCTCGTGGAAGCAGCCGTGGAAGCCGAACTCCTCGCCGCCGCGCCAGCCGACGAAGCGCCAGCGGCCGCCGGTGGTGGCGTCCCAGTCGAGGATCTCGACCTCCGTGCCGTCGGGTCCCACCCAGCGGGCGAACAGCGCGGGATCGGTGTGGGCCCGCAGGACCTGGGCCGGGGTGGCGTCGAAGTCCCGGGTCATGTGGATGACGGGCACCGTGGGGTCGGCCTCGATCGAGACCTGGTGCGTGCTGGTGGTGCTCATGATGCTTCTCCTTGGTGTTCGTGGGGATGGGGGATGGTCTCTTCGTCGTCGCCCAGTTCGGCGAGGACGGCGTCCAGGCGCTCGTAGCGCTCCTGGGCCTGTTGGCGGTACCGCTCGATCCACTTCGTCATCAGGTCGAAGACCTCCGCTTCGAGATGGCACGGTCGCCGCTGGGCGTCCCGGCTCCGGCTCACCAGGCCGGCACCGGCCAGCACCTTGATGTGCTTGGACACCGCCTGCAGGGAGACGTCGTAGGGCTCGGCCAGCTCGCCGACGGTGGCGTCGCCCACGGTGAGGCGGGCCACGATGTCGCGCCTCGTCGGATCGGCGAGGGCGGCGAAGACTCGGGACAGCTGGTCATCGACCACAGGTGGTTCCTTTCTCAACCATTGGGTTGACAAGAACCGTACGCCGGGTTCAGCATGTTGTCAACCGTCTGGTTGAAGAACCTCGGTCGACGGCGGCTCGGCCAGCGCGAGGCGGACGCCGACGAGGCGCATGGGACCGCCGATCTCGAAGCGGGCGAGCACCTCGAGCGCCTTGGCCACGACCACCGCGGGGTCGGTCGTCGGCTCGGTGAGCTTGCCGGACCGCGTGCGGGTGAAGAACGTCGCGGTCCGGAGCTTGACGGCCACGTGGGTGACGGGGCGCCCCAGGTCTGCCACCGACGCCGTGACCTCCTCGGCGAGGCGGACGACGGTGTCGGTGACCTCGGCGGGGTCGGTGAGGTCGTGCTCGAAGGTGACCTCGCGGCTGCGGCCCTTGGGCACCGGCGTCTGGTCGACGACGGGTGCGTCGTCGCCCCCGATGCCCTGCAGCCGCAGGGACGGCCCGATCCGGGGACCGAACGTCCGGGCCAGCGCATGGTGATCGGCGGCCGCGAGATCGGCCACGGTGCGGACGCCGTGCTCGGCGAGGCGGGCCGCGGTCCGGGCGCCGATCCCGGAGATGGCGGTCACCGGCTGGTCGCCCATCACCTCCAGCCAGGTGCGTCGGGTGAGACGGGCGACGCCGCCGGGCTTGGCGAAGCCCGTGGCCGTCTTGGCCTGGAGCTTGGTCTCGCCGATCCCGACGGCGCAGTGCAGCTGCGTCCTGTCGTACACCGTCGCCTGGATGTGGCGGGCGAAGGCCTCGGGGTCATCGGTGCGCACGCCGACGCATGCCTCGTCCCAGCCCCACTCCTCGACGGGCACGTCGAGCGACCGGAGCGTCGCCATCACGTGGGCCGAGGCCGCCTCGTACGCGGGGCGGTCCGACGGGAGGAACACGGCGTCCGGGCACCGGCGGGCGGCGGTCCGCAGCGGCATCCCTGAGCGCACGCCGCACGCCCGCGCCTCATAGGACGCCGTCGCCACCACCTGACGGGGCCGAGTCGGGTCCCCGTCGCCGCCCACCACGACCGGACGCCCGACGAGCTCGGGTCGCCGGAGCACCTCGACGGCGGCCAGGAACTGGTCGAGGTCGACGTGCAGGATCCAGTCGCGCCCGCCCGGCGCGGTCCTCGGTGGCGACGGCTCGCGCATCGGTGACCAGTCTGGCGGCCGCCCGGAGGTTCGCCCGGTGGTGGCCGCAGGTTCACCGTCCGGCCCTTTTCAGGCCGATGGCATCGTCCTACGCTCGGTGGGAGGAGGTTGACCCTGGACCGTGGTCCGGGCCGTAGCGTGGCGGGGGATGGGCACGCTGACGATCGGGCGGCTGGCGGACGAGGCCGGGGTGTCCATCGACACGGTGCGGTTCTACGAACGGCGGGGCCTGCTGCCCGAGCCCGAACGCACGCCCAGTGGCTACCGGTCCTACTCCGACGAGGACATCTGGCGGCTGCGGTTCATCCTGCGGGCCAAGGAGCTGGGTTTCACCCTGCGGGAGGTCGCCGAGCTGCTCGACCACGTCGCGGCGGGCAACGGTGACGCGGCCGCCGCGGTGCGGGCGGCCTCGGCGGCGAAGATCGACGCCTTGGCGGCCCAGCAGGCCGACCTGGCGGAGACCAGCGAACGCCTCCGCCGCCTGGTGGCCGTCTGTGACGAGGGGGACGACGAGGAGTGCACGGCGCTGCGGGGCGAACGAACAGCTTGACCCTGGACCATGGTCCCGGCCGTACGGTCCGCCGATGAGCACCACCCGCACCACCGTCCGACCCCTCACCGAGGCCACCTTCGACGAGGTCGTCGGTGCGGCCGAGACCCCCGTCGTGGTCGACTTCTGGGCCACCTGGTGCGGGCCCTGCGCCCCGATGGCCGAGGCCCTGGCCCAGGTGGCAGGCGAGCAGGCCGACCGGATGGCCGCCGGGTCGGTCGACGTCGACGCCGAGGCCGGCCTGGCCCATCGCTTCGGCGTGCAGAGCATGCCGACCCTCCTGGTGCTCGTCGACGGCCTGGTCGTCGACCGCCTGGTCGGTGCCCGCGGGGTGGCCCGCCTCCGCGAGGACCTGGCTCGTCACCTCGCCCCGTAGGCGGCATCCTCAGGCGGTGACCAACGGCTGGGACGACGACGAGCGGGAGGGGCGAGAGGACCGGGCCCCGATCTGTCCGGCGTGCGGCGTGACCGCCCTGCCGGGGGACACCGCGAACGTGCTCGACGTCCGCTTCGTCTGCGAGAACCCGGACTGCGAGGCCTTCGGCGAGGTCGTGCCCGACGCCTGAGCGGCACACTGGGGGCCGTGAAGGACGGCCCGCGGGTCCACGCCGAGTCCGTTGAAGACTGGCGGTCCTGGCTGGCCGAGAACCACGAGCGGTCGAGCGGCGTCTGGCTCGTCTCCTGGAAGCGACCGACCGGCCGGCCGGCGATCGGCTACGAGGCCTCGGTCGAGGAGGCGTTGGCCTTCGGGTGGATCGACTCCAAGGGCCTGACCCTCGACGACGAGCGGTCGATGCTGTGGTTCACGCCGAGGAAGCGGGGTAGCGGGTGGTCCCGTCCCAACAAGGAACGGATCCAGCGCCTCGAAGCCGATGGGCGCATGACCGACGCCGGTCGGGCCCTGATCGACGCGGCGAAGGCCGACGGCTCGTGGACCCTGCTCGACGACGTCGAGGACCTGGTCGTACCCAACGACCTGGCGGAGGCCTTCGGCCGCCATCCGGGGTCCCGGGAGCACTGGGACGACTTCTCTCGCTCGCCGCGTCGGGCCCTCCTGGAGTGGCTCGTGCACGCCAAGCGGCCCGAGACGCGGGCCAAGCGGATCGAGGAGATCGCGGCCAAGGCGGCGAAGGGGGAACGGGCGAACCAGCGCTAGACGACGAGCAGGGGTTGACGGCTGAACCATACCCCCCTAGGGTATATCGCGGAGGTGGTCATGATGATCGACGTCGACCCGCAGGAACACGAGGCCGAGCACGAGACGCACCGGACGGATCACGCACCCGCCGGCGGGCACGACGGGCACGGGCACGGCGATCACGTCGAGATGTTCCGTCGCCGGTTCTGGTGGTCACTGCTGCTGACCGTGCCGGTGGTCGTGACCAGCGAGATGGTCATGGACTGGTTCGGCTACTCCCTCGACTTCCGGGGGATCACCTGGGTCGGGCCGGTGCTCGGCACCGTCATCTTCATCGGGGGCGGGTGGCCCTTCCTCACCGGCGGGGCCGCGGAGATCCGGGCCCGACAGCCGGGGATGATGCTGCTGATCGCCATGGCGATCTCGGTGGCCTACGCGGCGTCGGCGGCCACGACCCTCGGATGGTTCGACCTGGACTTCTGGTGGGAGCTCGCCGCCCTGATCACGATCATGCTCCTCGGCCACTGGCAGGAGATGAAGGCGCTCGGTCAGGCCCAGGACGCCCTCGCCGCCCTCGCGGCCCTCCTCCCCGACGAGGCGGACCGGGTCGATGACGACGGCGAGGTCCGCACGGTGCCCGTGGCCGACCTGCGCCGGGGCGACGTGGTGCTGGTCCGATCCGGCGCGCAGGCCCCGGCGGACGGCGAGGTCGTCGACGGCAGCGCCGAGTTCGACGAGTCGATGATCACCGGCGAGTCCCGCCCGGTCGCCCGCGCCGTCGGTGATCGCGTCGTCGCCGGCACCATCGCCACCGACTCGGCCGTGCGCCTCCGGATCGACGCCGTGGGGGACGAGACCACCCTGGCAGGCATCCAGCGGCTGGTGGCCCAGGCCCAGGCGTCCCGGTCGCGGGCCCAGGTCCTGGCCGATCGCGCCGCGGCGCTGCTCTTCTACGTCGCCACCGCGGCCGCACTGGTGACCTTCGTCGCCTGGACCGCCCTGGGCGACACCGACGAGGCGGTGGTGCGCGTCGTGACCGTGCTGGTCATCTCCTGCCCCCACGCCCTGGGTCTGGCCACGCCGCTGGTCACCTCGCTGTCCTCGGCGATGGCCGCCCGCAACGGGATCCTCATCAAGGACCGTCTGGCCTTGGAGGCCAGCCGGGACGTCGACGCCTTCCTCTTCGACAAGACGGGGACATTGACCAAGGGGGAGCACACCGTCGCCGGGGCGGCCACCGGCCCGGGGTTCGGCGAGGACGAGCTGTTCCGGATCGCCGGTGCCGTCGAGTCCGACAGCGAGCACCCCCTGGCCCGGGCCATCGTGGCCGCCGCCCGGGACCGGGGTGGGATCGCCTCCGCCACCGGCTTCCGCTCGTTGACCGGCCGCGGCGTCGAGGCCGACGTCGAGGGCGAGCGCTACGCCGTCGGCGGACCGGCGCTGCTGCGGGAGCGGTCCCTCGCCGAGCCCGCCGAACTGGCCGACTGGGCCGACGGCTGGCGGGCGCGGGGTGCCGCAATCCTGTACCTGGCCCGTGGCGACGCCGTCCTCGGGGCGCTCGCCCTCGAGGACGAGATCCGGCCCGAGGCCCGTGCGGCGGTCGCCGCGCTGCAGGCCCTCGACCGACGGGTCGTCATGATCACGGGCGACGCCGAGCAGGTCGCCCGGGCCGTGGGCGACGACCTCGGCCTCGACGAGGTGTTCGCCGAGGTCCTGCCCGAGGACAAGGACGCCAAGGTGGCCGAGCTGCAGGCCCGGGGCCTGTCGGTGGCCATGGTCGGTGACGGGGTGAACGACGCCCCCGCCCTCGCCCGGGCCGACGTGGGCATCGCCATCGGGGCCGGTACCGACGTGGCCATCGAATCCGCCGGGATCATCCTCGCCACCTCGGATCCGCGGGCGGTGGTGAGCACCATCCGGCTGTCGAAGGCGGCGTACCGCAAGAGCCTGCAGAACCTGGCGTGGGCGGCGGGGTACAACGTCGTCGCCATCCCGCTGGCCGCCGGGGCCTTGGCCTGGGCGGGGGTCAACCTTCCCCCGGCCGCCGGGGCCGTCCTCATGAGCGTCTCCACGATCGTCGTGGCCCTCAACGCCCAACTGCTCCGGCGGGTCGACCTCGCGCCCGGAGCCGTCGATACCCGGCAGGGGTATGATGAAGGTCCGATGCGGAGCCGGACGGACGAGGTCAAGGTGTGAGGCCGGCCACGAAGCTGGCCGCCTTCGGCCTGGTCCTCGGCGCGGCCTTCGGTGTCGGGTCCGCCATCGGCTCGGTGGCCGGCCCCATCGAGGTCACCGACCCGGCGCCGGCCCATGAGATCGACGCCGACCATGGCGGCGAGCACCCGGCACCGACGACCACCCTCGTCCCGGCCGGCCACGGCGACCACGAGGACCCTGGTCCGAGCGATCCGACGACGGAGAGCGACCGATGAGCACACCGACGCTCCCTTCGGTGGTCGATCTCCAGATCGGCGGCATGACCTGCGCGTCGTGCGCAGCCCGGGTCGAGAAGCAGCTGAACCAGCTCGACGGGGTGACGGCGACGGTCAACTACGCCACGGAGCGCGCCCACGTCGCGGTGCCCGACGGGATCGGGCCGGACGACCTGATCGCGCAGGTCGAGGCGGTCGGCTACACCGCCCGGGCCCCCCGGGTGGGGCCGGAGGAGGCGACCCCGGGCCCGTCCCCGGACGAGGACCCCGAACTCGCCTCACTGCGGGCCCGGCTCGTCGTGTCCACCGTGCTCGCCGTGCCCGTGGTGGTCCTGGCCATGGTCTCGCGGGCCCAGTTCGACGGCTGGCAGTGGCTGTCGCTCACGTTGGCGGCGCCGGTCGTGGTCTGGGGGGCCCTGCCGTTCCACCGGGCCGCATGGGCGAACCTGCGCCATGCGACCGCCACGATGGACACGCTGATCTCCCTCGGCATCCTGGCCGCCTTCGGCTGGTCGCTCTACGCCCTGTTCTGGGGCACGGCGGGAGAGATCGGCATGACCCACGGCTTCTCGTGGACGGCCGAGCCGACCGACGGGGACGCCCAGATCTACCTCGAGGTCGCGGCCGGGGTCACCGTCTTCCTCCTGGCCGGGCGCTACGCGGAGGCCAAGGCGAAGCGCCGCTCCGGCGCCGCCCTGCGGGCCCTGCTCGAGCTCGGGGCCAAGGACGTGGCCCTGCTCCGGGACGGCGTGGAGGTGCGGGTCCCGATCGAGGACCTGGCCGTGGACGACCGCTTCGTGGTGCGGCCCGGGGAGAAGGTGGCGACCGACGGGGTCGTCGAGGACGGCACGTCAGCCATCGACGCCTCCCTGCTCACCGGCGAGAGCGTGCCGGTCGAGGTCGGCCCGGGTGACCCCGTGGCCGGCGCCACGGTCAACGCTGGAGGGCGCCTGGTCGTCCGGGTGCACGCGGGTCGGCGCCGACACGGCGCTGGCCCGGATCGCCGCGCTCGTCCAGGCGGCCCAGAACGGCAAGGCACCGGTCCAGCGTCTCGCCGACCGGGTGTCCGCGGTCTTCGTGCCCGTCGTCATCGCCCTGGCCTCGGCCACCCTGGGCTTCTGGCTGGCCGCGGCCGCCACCGACGCCCCGACCGTGGCCTTCACGGCGGCCGTGGCCGTGCTGATCATCGCCTGCCCCTGCGCCCTCGGGCTCGCCACCCCCACCGCCCTCCTGGTCGGCACCGGGCGGGGCGCCCAACTGGGCATCCTCATCAAGGGCCCCGAGATCCTCGAGTCCACCCGCCGGATCGACACCGTCGTCCTCGACAAGACCGGCACCGTGACCACCGGCGAGATGGCGCTGGTCGATGTCGTCGCCGCCGACGGGATCGAGCCCGATGACGCGCTCCGCGTCGCCGGCTCCCTCGAGGACGCCAGTGAGCACCCGGTCGGCCGGGCGGTCGCGGCGGGCGCACGGTCGCGGGACCTCGTCCTGACCCCGGTCGGGTCGTTCACCAACACCCAAGGCCTCGGTGTCGAAGGTGTCGTCGACGGCCGGACGGTCGTCGCCGGCCGTGAGCGGTTCCTCGCCGACCGGGGGCTCCGCCTGCCCGACGAGCTCCGAGCGGCCCGATCGACGGCCGAGGCCGCGGGCCGCACACCGGTCTTCGTCGGCTGGGACGGCCAGGTCCGGGCGGTGCTCGTGGTGGCCGACACGGTGAAGGAGACGTCGGCCGAAGCGGTGACCGCCCTCCGGGACCTCGGGCTCCGTCCCGTCCTGCTCACCGGGGACAACCGGCGGGCCGCCGAGGCGGTGGCCGCCGAGGTCGGCATCGACGAGGTCATCGCCGAGGTCCTCCCCGAGGAGAAGGTCGAGGTCGTCCGCCGGCTGCAGGCCGACGGCAGGGTCGTGGCCATGGTCGGCGACGGGGTCAACGACGCCGCCGCGCTGGCCCAGGCCGACCTCGGCCTGGCGATGGGCACCGGCACCGACGTGGCCATCGAGGCCAGCGACATCACCCTCGTGCGGGGCGACCTGCGCTCGGCCGCCGATGCGGTGGCCCTGTCCCGGCGGACCCTGGCCACGATCAAGGGCAACCTCTTCTGGGCCTTCGCCTACAACGTGGCGGCCATCCCGCTGGCGGCTGCCGGCCTGCTCAACCCGATGCTGGCGGGTGCGGCGATGGCCCTCTCCAGCGTCTTCGTCGTGACCAACAGCCTCCGGTTGCGTCGGTTCGAGGCCCGATGAGCTCGGCAGGGGTACCCCGGGAGGGTACGGTCGCCGGCATGCGTGGCTACACGATGAACAAGGACGACTACACCAAGCGCCTGCGGCGCATCGAGGGCCAGGTCCGCGGCATCGAGCGGATGATCGAGGAGGACACGTACTGCATCGACGTCCTCACCCAGGTGAGCGCGGCGACCAAGGCCCTCCAGGCCGTCGCCGTGGGCCTGCTCGACGAGCACGTGCGCCACTGCGTCAAGGATGCGGTGGCCGACGGCGACCCCGAGCGCCTCGAGACCATGGTCACCGAGGCGACCCGGGCCATCGAGCGCCTCGTCAAGGCGTGACCGATGCCACGCCGAAATCGCTGGACCTCGACCCGGGTTCAACGCAATACGGTCCCTGGTGATCGGGAAGGGCCCGCCGGCGCGATGAGTTCGGTCGCCGCGGCAGGTCACAACAACCACGTACCCGACCCGACGAGAGCCTGAGGAACTGTGACGATGTCCGAAGCGAACCCATCACTCGCGGTGCGCGCCCGCGGCCTGGTGAAGCGCTACGGCGAGACCACGGCCCTGGCCGGCATCGACTTCGAGGTGCCGACCGGCACCGTCACCGCCGTGCTCGGCCCCAACGGGGCGGGCAAGACCACCGCCGTTCGGATCCTGACCACGTTGGCCGACGCCGACGAGGGCGAGGCGGTGGTCGCGGGCTTCGACGTCCGGACGGACCCCAAGGAGGTCCGCCGCCGGATCGGCCTCGCCGCCCAGGACGCGACGGTGGACCCGCTGCTCACCGGCCGGGAGAACCTGATCATGCTGGGCGAGCTCCACCAGTACCGGCGCAAGGAGGCGGCCCTCCGGGCCGACGCCCTGCTGGAGGAGTTCTCGCTGGCCGACGCCGCCGATCGCCGGACGTCGGGCTACTCCGGCGGCATGCGTCGCCGCCTCGACCTCGCCGCCACCCTGGTGTCTGATCCCGAGGTCCTGTTCCTCGACGAGCCCACGACCGGCCTCGACCCGCGGGCCCGCGCCGGAGCTGTGGACGCGTGCTCGACCACCTGGTGGACCGGGGCACGACCCTGCTGCTGACCACCCAGTACCTCGACGAGGCCGAACGCCTGGCCGACGACATCATCGTCATCGACCACGGCCGGATCATCGCCCGGGGCGACGCCCGCAAGCTCAAGCGGGAGGTCGGTGGTGACCACCTGCAGGTCGTCGTCGTCGACGCCTCGCGGCTGGACGACGCCACCCGCCTGGTGGCCGGCCGTCACCGGCCTCGAGCCGCGGGTCGACGTCGGCGCCCGTTGCGTCAACGCCCCGATCAGCCAGGGCGTCGACGCGCTGGTCGAGACGGCCAACGCCCTCGCCGCCGACGGGCATCGCCGTCGACGACCTGAGCCTGCGCCAGCCGACGCTGGACGAGGTGTTCCTGGACCTCACCGGGTCCGCTCCCGAGACGACGACGAGGAGGTGCGCGTCATGACCGCCGACCACCGTGGCCCCGACGCAGCCCGGCCCGACCCGCACGACCGGGTGCTGCCCGAGCCCCGGGGCGTGCTGCACGACACCTGGGTCGTGGCCAAGCGCGGCCTGGTGCACATGAAGCGCCAGCCCGAGGCCCTGAGCGACGCCACGGTCCAGCCGATCATGTTCGTGCTGCTCTTCGGCTTCGTGTTCGGCGGCGCCATCGCCGTGCCCGGCGGGAACTACCGGGAGTTCCTGATGGGCGGGATCTTCGCCCAGACCATCGTCTTCACCGCCTTCGGCGTGGCCATGGCGATCGCCAACGACTTCAAGAACCAGGCCGTGGACCGCTTCCGTTCCCTGCCGATCGCCCGCGGTGCGGTGCTGGGCGGCCACGCCGTGGCCAACCTGGCCAAGACGGTGCTGCCGATCGTGATCATGTCGGTCTGCGGCCTGCTGGTGGGCTGGCGCATCAGCGGCGGCCTCCTCGACGCCGTCGCCGGCTACGGCCTGATGCTGCTGTTCGCCTTCGCCATGATCTGGGTCGGCGTGCTGCTCGGCAGCGTGGTGGGCACGCCCGAAGGGGTCACCGGCCTCGGCTTCGTGGCCCTCTTCCCGCTGACCTTCCTGGCCAGCACCTTCGTGCCCGTCGACACCATGCCGCCGGCGCTGCAGACCGTCGCCGAGTGGAACCCGGTGACCACGCTGTCGGACGTCGATCCGGGTCCTCTTCGACAACCCCCACCCGCCGGCCACACCCGATGACCCGTGGTCGATCCACCACCCGGTCGCCTACACCGTGATCTGGGCCGTGGCCATCGTCGCCGTCTGCGCCCCGCTGGCCGTGCGGGCCTACGACCGCTCGATCAGCCGGTAGAGCGGACGGGCGACGGCGTACTGGACCGCGGCGATCGCGGGCAGGTCCCGGTCGTGGCCTCCTACGCCGTCAACCCCGAGGCGGTGGCCCACGCCCGGGCGCTCATCGACGCCCGCCAGTACGTCCTCGACAGCGATTGGGGTGACGTCCAGCCGAGCGCCGAGGACGAGAACGCGTTCCTCGAGTCCCACGGCTGGGACGACTACGCGGCCTGGCACCTCGGCCTCACGCGACGGGGCCACCGACGAGACCAAGGCTCGCTACGCGTTCGTCCACGGCGACCTCCGTCGGGTCCACCGCACCGCCCTGATCGCCTGCGTCTACCGGGCGTCGGAGTGGCGCCACAAGGACGATCGAGCTGGCTGCGCACGACCTGCTGCAGCACCTCGACGCCACGAGCGCCTGACCGGACGGTCCCGGGCCGTCCACCCCTACCCTGGGTCCATGGCCGACACCGCCACGCTGACCGCCGAGGAGCTGGGGCCGGAGCTGGACCGGTACCGGGTGCAGCTCACGGCCCACTGCTACCGGATGTTGGGGTCGGGCTTCGAGGCCGACGACGCCGTCCAGGAGACGATGGTGCGGGCCTGGCGGAGCTATGACCGCTTCGAGGGCCGCTCGCAGGTCAGCACCTGGCTGCACCGCATCGCCACCAACGTCTGCCTGACCATGCTCGAGGGCCGTCAGCGTCGGGCCCGCCCCATCGAGCTCGGGCCCTCCTCACCCATCGGGGAGGCCGTGCTGGGCGACGCCCAGCCCGAGGCCTTCTGGCTCCAGCCCGTGCCCGACGGTCGGCGTCGTGCCCACCGACGGCGACCCCGCCGAGCGGGCCGCGGCCCGGGAGAGCGTCCGCCTGGCCTTCGTCGCCGCCCTCCAGCACCTGCCGCCCCGGCAGCGGGCGGTGCTCATCCTCCGGGAGGTCCTGCGCATGGCCGGCCAGCGAGGTGGCCGACCTCCTCGACACGTCGGTGGCCTCGGTCAACAGCGCTCTGCAGCGGGCCCGGGCCACGATGGCCGAGCGGGGGCTGTCCACCGACGATCCCGAGCCCGGTCGTCGCCGAAGCCGACGAGGCGCTGGCGGCGAAGTTCCTCGACGCCTTCGAGCGCTACGACATGGACGCCCTCACCGCCCTCCTCGCACGAGGACGCCACCCTGTCCATGCCGCCCTACGCCCTCTGGCTCCAGGGCCCCGAGAACGTCCGGGGCTGGATGGAAGGCCCGGGCCACGACTGTGCGGGCTCCCGCTGCATCCCGGTGGCGGCCAACGGCACGCTTCGCCTTCGGCCAGTACCGCCCCGCCCCCGGGGGCACCTGGGAGCCCTGGGCCGTGCAGGTCATCGAGATGGCCGACGGCGGGGTGACCGCCATCAACTCGTTCCTGGACACCGACGTGCTGTTCCCCCTCTTCGGCCTGCCCGAGGACCCCGACCAGCCGCTCGGCTGATCAGTCGGGGCTCACCACCTGCACCTCGCCCTGGTGGTCGGGGTGGGTGAAGCGCAGGAGCCGGCGGCCCTCGGCCCCGATCCGGTCCGGGCTGCGCTTCGGCCAGCGCCCCGAAGGTGCGGACCACGAGGGTCACGGCGTCGTCCCTCACGACGGGGTGCCACACGGCGCGCACCCCGCCGTCGACCAGCACCGTGCCCTTGACCGGGGGCTCGACGCTGACCAGGCCACCGCCACTGGAACCGACTGCGGTCGGCATGGGACAGCAGGACGTTGTCGTACTCGGGCAGGAAGCGCACCGGCGCCGGGACGTCGGGATCGGGCCGGGGGGCGTCGGGCAGGTCCCAGAGCTCCCGGCCTCCCTCGGTGCGGAACGGGCGGAGCCGGTCGCGCAGGCGGTCGACGACCTCCCGCATGCCGGTCAAGCCGCTCCACGCCGTCACGTCGGCCACCGACGCGGGCCCGAAGGCGGCCAGGTAGCGGAGGACCACGTCGTCGAGCGACGGCGCCGTGGCCAGCGGCCGGCCCAGCCAGGCGTCGAGGGGGATCGTGCGGACCTGGCCGCTCCGGCGCCAGAGGCCCCGAGGTGGGACCTGGACCATGTCGAGCAGGTTCCGGCAGGCGTAGGCCAGGGCCCGGGCGTCCAGGTCCGGGAAGGTCGGCCGCGATGAGGGCCCGCAGCTCGGTGCCGCTGACGGGGCCGGCCTCGACGACCAGCGGGCGCAGGCGTGGCCATGATCGGGCCGAGGTCGAGGGCGGCCAGCACGTCCTTGAACTCGCTGTGGCGGGCCAGCTCGCCGTCGAGCACCGGCTGCACGAGCGGGCCGCAGGACGAGGGCGTCGTCGGCGGTGACGAGGTGGATCGTCCCCCGCATCACCACGATGCGGACCAGCTCCCGGTCCTCCAGCCCGGCGCCGACGACCTCGGGGTCGAAGCCCTCGAGCCGGGACCACAGCGCCACGTACGGGTCGGGCGGCTCCTGGGCCTGGAGCCCGACCAGTCGGTGCACGACCTCGGCGGGGGCCAGTGGGATCCGCCGAGCAGGAGCTGGCGCTCCAGGGTGGCCCGGTTCAGGGCCCGGTCGCTGAGGCGGTCGGCGCTCACCGGCGACCGCGGCTGCGGTCGAGGCTGGCGCCGGTCCTTCTTGGTCGGTCGTCCGCTCCCGGGCTCCCGGGTGGGCACCGGGATCGGCGCGGCCCGGGCCGGCTCCGGCGGGGAGTGGTCGACGACGCACTCGGCGGCGATGGGTGCACCGACCCGGGCGTCGATCACCCGCGCCACCTCGAGCGACCCGGAGTCGTTGACCGACCTTGGCCTCGACCCGGTCCCCGACCCGCACCGCCGTCGCCGGCTTGGCCGTGCGCCCGTTGACCTTCACGTGCCCACCCCGGCAGGCGGTCGTGGCCGCGGACCGGGTCTTGAAGACCCGCACCGCCCACACCCACCGGTCCACCCGGGTCTCGTCCATGTCCCCGCCATGGTGATCCGCGCGGCCGGTGGGTGCGAACCGGATCGCTGCCGGGTCCGGTGGGACCGCGCTGGTCACACCACCGATCCGTGGTGTGACCAGCGCAAGTTCGTGGGGGTCAGGGGCGCAGGGCCCAGAGGTGGATGGCGGCGTTGGCCCGCCACGGGCGCCAGGCCTCGGCCCGCTGTTCGACCTCCCGGGCGGTCGGCACCGCCCCGTTCGCCCAGGGCCTTGCGCAGGCCGAGGTCGCCGGCCGGGAAGGCGTCGGCCTCGCCCAGCCGAAGCGCCAGGTACTGCGCCGTCCAGTCGCCCAGGCCGGGCAGCGCCACCACCGATGCCACGAACTCGTCCAACGACACGCTGCCGTCGAGCCGGACCTCGCCGTCCCGCACGGCGGCAGCGAACGCCCCCAGCGCCTGTGATCCGGGCGCCGGTCAGGCCCACGCCGTCGAGGTCGGCCGTCGGCCACCACCGCGGCGGACGGGAAGGTGTGGGTCAGGCCCAGCTCGTCCAGGCCCGGCACCGGCGTCCCCAGCTCGCTGGACCAGGCGTCCGGCCAGCGTCCGCGCCCCGGTCACCGTGACCTGCTGGCCGAGGATGGCCCGGACCCCGACCTCGAAGCCGTCCCAGCTCCCGGGCACCCGCAGCCCGGGCGCGTCGGCCACCGCCCCGGCCAGCATCGGGTCCGTCGGCGAAGCGCGTCGTCGGTGGGCTCGTGGTCGAGGCCGAACATCCGCCGGACCTGCTGGACGACGTGGATCAGGCCGTCCCAGTAGGGGAGGTGGGCCTGCAGCAGCAGGTGGTCGTCGCCGCCCGGGCGAGACCTCGATGACCCCCGGCTCGCCGTCGACCACGATCGTGCGCCGGTAGGTCGTCGCCGTCGACCACCTCGACCCCGTCGATGGCCCGGCCGCCGAACCACTCCAGCAGCGCCGGCCCAGTCCAGCGGCGGGGCGAAGGGCAGGCGCAGCGTCAGCCCGCCGTCGGCGGCCAACCGGTCGGCCTTGCGGCGGCGGGCCCGCAGCTCCCGGGGCGACGCCCGGAACGTGTCCTGCATCGTCCGGTTGAACTGGCGCACGCTGCCGAACCCGGCGGCGAAGGCGATGTCGGTGAGGCTCAGGTCGGTGTCGTCCAGCAGGCGGCGGGCGAAGTGGGCCCGGCGGGAGCGGGCCACCTGGTCCGGGGTGGCCCCGACCTGCTCGGCGAACAGCCGCCGCAGGTGCCGGGCGCTCACCCCGATGTGGGCGGCCAGCTCGGTCTCGGTGCGCAGCGTCCAGGTAGCCGTCGATGACCAGGCGCACCGCCCGGCACACCAGCTCGGGGCCGTCGACCCAGTCCTCCAGGTCCGACACCCGGTACGGGCGGCACTGGAAGCAGGCCCGCAACCCGGCCGCCTCGGCCGCGGCGGCCGACCTGTAGGCGGTGGTGTTCTCGGCGTTCGGGCGTCCGCCGCAGCCGGGACGGCAGTAGATCCCCGTCGTGCGGACCCCGGTGTACTCCAACGTGCTCATGGCCCCATGCTCCCCCCGACAGCTTGCCCGATCTGGCCGGATCCGGACACGGCGAGCGAGGGACGACGGACCATTACGCCCGGCCCTCCACCTGCCGATGGGACGGTATGGGGATCCTTCCCTGGTCACCGGACGAGCGCTGGCTCGCGATCATCGTGGAGGCGACGGCGGATGCCGATCGCCGTCCTCGACGCGGACGCGGTCCTGCGCTACGCCAACCCGGCCGCCGAGGCCCTCTTCGGCTACCAGCTGGCCGATCGCCAGGGCCGCGACATCTTCGACCTCGTCGCACCCCGACGACCTGGCCCTCGTCGTCGGTTCCCTGGCCGAGATGCCCAACATCGAGGGGCCCGGTGCCGCCGCTCGAGGTCCGGGCCCGGGCCGCGGACGGGCGGTGGATCCACATCGAGGTGGTCACCACCCACCTGCTGGATGACGACCGGTTCGGCGGGCTGATCCTGTCGATCCGCGACATCACCGACCGCCGGGCCGCCGAACGGGGCCGGGCCTCGGCCGAGCGGGTCCTGGACCACACCTTCGCCCACAACCCGATCGGGATGACGCTCTGCACCCTCGACGGCCGGTTCGTGAAGGTGAACCCCGCCTTCTGCGCCCTCGTCGACCGGACCGAGGCCGAGCTCCTGGCGGACACCTACCAGGGCCTGACCGACCCCGAGGAGCTGGCCGCGGAGCAGGAGGCCCTGGTCGCGGTGATCCGCGGCGACCAGCCGAGCTTCACGACCGACAAGCGCATCCCCGCACGACGACGGGACCGTGCGCATGGGCGAGCTCACCGTCTCGATGGTCGAGGACCCCGACGGCGTGCGCCTCATCTTCGGCCAGCTCCGGGACGTCACCGACCAGCGGGAGCTCCAGCGCGAGCTCGAGCACCGCAGCCTGCACGACCCGCTGACGGGCCTGGCCAACCGCGCCCTGTTCGCCGGACCGGGTGAGCCTCGCCCACCGCCGGCACCACCGCTACGGCGCCGGCCTGTCGATCGCCTTCGTCGACCTCGACGACTTCAAGACGGTCAACGACGCCCTCGGCCACGCCGCGGGCGACGAGCTCCTGCGGGGGGTGGCCGAGCGCCTCACCGACCGCTTCCGGGCGACCGACACCGTGGCCCGGGTCGGCGGTGACGAGTTCGCCGTCCTGCTCGACGAGACCGGCACGGCCGCCGTTGCCGAGTACCTGGCCGGCGAGATCGTCGCGCTCTTCGACGACCCCGTTCGCCGTCGCGGGTCGCCGGCTGCGGGTCGGCGCCAGCGTCGGCATCGCGCCGGTGGTCTCCGGTCGCGAGGACGTCCGCGGCGTGGAGGAGCTGGTGGCCGACGCCGACCTCGCCATGTACGCCGCCAAGCAGGCGGGCAAGGGCCGGTGGCGGTCGTTCCGCCCCTCGATGCGCTCGCGGGCGACGTCCTCCCTGGAGATCCGGGAGCAGCTCGAGCAGGGCTTCCAGCACCGACGCCGTCGAGGTCCACTACCAGCCGGTGGTGGACACCGCGACCGGGCCGCGCCGTCGGCATCGAGGCCCTCGCCCGGTGGCGCCATCCCGACCTCGGCCTGCTGCGGCCCGGCGACTTCCTGGCCGTGGCCGAGGAGATGGGCCTGGCCGCGACCCTGGACTGGTGCGTGCTGGAGCGGGTGGCCCTCGACCGCGACCGGCTGGCGGACCGAGGCGCCGGACCTGATCGACCTGCCCGCTTTCGGTGAACATCACCGTGGCCGAGATCGGCCCCGAGCTCGAGCAGCGCATCGACGCGTTCCTGGCGTCCCCGGGCGGCCAGGGCACCGACCTCTGCCTGGAGCTGACCGAGCGGGCCATGCTGCTCAACGTCGACAACGTGACCCCGACCCTCGAACGCCTCCGGGCCCGGGGCATCGGCCTCGCCCTCGACGACTTCGGCGTCGGCTACTCGTCGCTGGCCCACCTGCACCGCCTACCGATCGGCCTGGTGAAGCTGGACCGGGCCTTCCTGGCGCTCGGTCGCCGACGGCCGGCCCGGACTTCATGGCGGCCGTGGTGGAGCTGTGCGCGGCGCTCGACCTGCTGGTCGTGGCCGAGGGGGTCGAGACCTACGAGCAGCACCAGGTCGTGCGCTCGGTGGGCATCACCTGGGCCCAGGGCTACTTCTACGTCGAGCCCCGGGGGCCGGTGGCCCTGGCGTCACTGGTCGCCGCGGCTCAGCCCACCCCGCCCTCACAGGACGCGCCCGGCTCGGGAGCGACGCTGTCCTCGCCGGTGTAGGGTCGATGAACTCCTGGACCCTGGGGTCCTCGAGGTCGATCCACCGGCAGCTGACGGTTCCAGGCGGTGAGGACGAGGGGCGAGCCCTGGTCGGGGTACTCGCTGACCAGCAGGCGGCCGTTCCCGTCGGCCATGGCGGCCAGCGCCTGGAGCGTGTCGTCCTCGACGCCGTCGTAGGTGATCCACACCACGCCGTGCTCGAGGGCGTGCACGGCGTTCTCGTCGGGCACCGGGCTGCTGTAGAAGCCGCAGTTGACCCAGATCGGGTTGTGGGGGCCGCCCACCGGCGGGCTCTGCTCGTAGTCGACCGATCCCTCGACGTGGCAGTTGTTCGTCGATGTCGAAGGCCTCGACGCCCTCCGGGGCCGGGTTCTCGACGTCGTCGCTGGTCAAGTTCTCACAGCTGGCCGCCTCGTCACTCCCACAGGCCACCGGTGCGGCCAGGGCGAACGCGACGAAGAGAAGGGCGAGGAGGCGGCGCACGGGGCGGGATCCTACAGAGCCTCCATGCCGTAGAAACGGCGCTCGACCACGGCCCGAGCGCGGCGTGTGACCCGCCGGTAGTCGTTGCGCAGACCCGTGGCGGTGGTGCCCAGGGAACGGGCCAGCCGGGTCAGGGCGAGGGGGTCCTGGGGGAGGGCGTCGCCCGTCGCGGCCGCCCAGCAGGAACAGCCGGTTGCGGGTCCGCTCGCAGAACTCGTACGCCGTCCGCAGGGCCTCGGCGTCGGCCGCGTCGACGGCCCCGATGCCCTCCAGGCGGTCCAGGGCGGTGACGGTGGCCGGCGAGCGGACGTCGTGGGTCAGGGCCAGCAGCTGGACGGTGAACTCGATGTCGGTGAGCGAGCCCCGGCCCAACTTGAGGTGGAAGTCGGGGTCCTCGCCCGCAGGGAGGCGCTCGGCCTCGATGCGGGCCTTCATGCGCCGGATGTCGCGGACGTCGTCGTCGCCCGGCGTCCGCCACACGAGCGGCGCCAGTTGGTCGACCAGGCCCCGACCCAACGACCGGTCGCCGGCCACGGGTCGGGCGCGGGTCATGGCCTGCCGCTCCCAGGTGAGGGCCCAACGGGAGAAGTAGGTGTGGAACCCCACGAGGCTGCGGGCCAACGGGCCCTGGCGACCCTCGGGGCGCAGGTCGGCGTCGAGGGGCCAGATCCGGTGGGCCGGCGAGCTGTCGAGCAGGCGGCGGAGGCCGGAGGCCAGGCGCTCGGCCTCCTCGGCGTCCTCGGGTCCGGCCCCGTCGTAGACGAACACGACGTCGAGGTCGGAGGCGTAGGAGAGCTCCTGGCCCCCGAAGCGCCCCACGGCCACGACGGCGAACGGGAGCCGGGGCTCGAGGGTGGCGAGGGCCACCTCCAGGGTGGCCTCGGCGAGGGTCGCCAGGTCGCGGCCCACCCGGGCGGTGGTCGGCGTGGCCGAGGAGGTCCCGGGCGGCGATGCCCAGCAGGTGGCGCTGCTGCCACCGCTGCAGGGCCTCCTGACGTTCGACCGCATCGGGTCGCCAGCCGACCGCGCTCGTGGCGCTGGCCACGAGGTCGGGACCGGACCGGGTCCGGAGGTCGCCGGGGGACGACAGGCGGGGGATCAGGTCGGGGTTGCGCCGGAGCACGTCGCCCAGGGGCTCGCTGGTGCCGATCACCAGGCAGAGGGCCCGGGCCACGTCGGGCGCCTCGCGGAACGTGGCCGCCAGCTGCGTCGCCCGGTCGGGCCGCTCGGTCAGGCGACGCAGGGTGAGCAGGCCGAGGTCGGGGTCGGGGCTCTCCGAGAGCCAGTCGAGGACCAGGGGGAGGAGCTGCTGCATCAGCCGGGACGAGCGGGTCAGGCCCCGGGTCAGGTCGGCCACGGCCTGGCGGGTGCGCTCCACGTCCGCGAAGCCGAAGGCGGCCAGCCGCTCGGCCGTGGCGTCGGGCGACAGCGTGCGCCGGGTGCCGGCGAAGGCCTCGAGGAGAGGTCGGAACCAGAGCCGCTCGTGGATGGCGCGGGCGGCGGCCCGGTGGGCGGAGAGACCGGCGTCGAACTGCTCGACGGCGTCGGCCGCCACGGCGCTGCGGTAGCCGAGGATCCGGGCCAGCCGGGCCCGCGACGGCGACGCGTCGGGCACCACGTGCACCTGGTGCTCGTCCTCGAGCTGCAGGGCGTGCTCCACCCGCCGCAGGAAGCGGTACGCCGCGCCGAGCTGGTCGGCGTCGTCGAGGCCGACGTACCCCGCGGCCTGGAGCTCGGCCAGGGCCCGGAGGGTGGTGGGCGTGCGCAGGGCCGGATCGAGGCGCCCGTGGACGAGCTGGAGCAGCTGCAGGGCGAACTCGATGTCCCGGATGCCCCCCGGCCCCCGCTTGATCTCCCGCTCGCTGAGGCCCCGCCGCACGACCTCGGCCTCGGCCCGCCGCTTCATGTCACGGACGGCCCGGATGTCGTCGGCGTCCACGGGCCGGGACCACAACGCCTCGGACGCAGCTTCGGCCCAGGCCCGCCCGAGCACGCGGTTGCCGGCGGCAGGTCGGGCCTTCAGCAGGGCCTGGCGCTCCCACGGCTGGGCCCAGCGCTGCCAGTGGGCGCGCGTAGGAGGCGACCGACCGGACGAGCGGGCCGTCGCGGCCCTCGGGACGAAGGTCGGCGTCCATCCGGAAGCAGGGGCGGGCCAGTTCCAGCACCCGGCGGGCGTCCCGGGCCAGCGCGTCGGGATCGCCCTCGCCGACGAAGAGCAGGTCGATGTCGCTGGCGTAGTTGAGCTCGCCGCCGCCGAGCTTGCCCATGCCGATGACCGCCAGCCCCTCGGCGCCGGCCAGGCGCACGGCGCCCGCCAGGACATCGTCGCCGAGCCGGGCGAGCGCCCCGGCGGTGGCGTCCACGGCGTCCCGCCCCGTGAGGTCGCGGGCGGCGATGCGGAGGAGCTCACGGCGCTTCCACGCGAGGAGCCCCGGGCCGTCGGCGGCGTCCTCCTCGGCCCGGTGGTCGAGGTCGATCAGGACGTCGAGCGCCTCGGGGTCGGCCTCCAGGACCCGGGCCAGGGAGCGGCTGGCCCCGGCGACTGCGACCAGGGCCGTGGTGGCGTCGCCGTCGAGGCGGTCGGCCAGGTCGGGATGGGTCCCGAGCAGGCGCCCCACGGCCGTGCCCGCCCGGGCCGGCACGGCGCGCGACGGCCACGACCTCGGCGAGCGCAGCGGGCAGGTCGCTCACATCGGCAACGTAACCGGGACGATCGGTAGCGTCAGGGGGTGGACGCGCTGCGGGTGGCCCTGTGCCAGGTGAACCTGACGGTCGGGGATCTCGACGGGAACGTCGAGGTGATGGCGACCGCGCTGAAGGAGGCCGAGGCCGCCGATGCCCACGTGGCCTGCTTCCCCGAGCTCGGGGCGGCCGGCTATCCGCCCGAGGACCTGGTCCTGAAGCGGGGCTTCGTCCACGCCAACCGCGTCGCGGTGGAACGGTTCGCAGCCCTCGTCGGCGAGACGGTCGCCGTCGTGGGCTTCGTCGAGGACGACGGCGACGTGCTCCACAACTCGGCCGCCGTGTGTGCCCACGGCGAGGTCGTCGGCGTCTACCGGAAGCAGCACCTGCCCAACTACGCCGTGTTCGACGAGCAGCGCTACTTCGAGCCCGGCACCGAGCTGCCGCTGTTCGAGATCGCCGGCTTCCCGGTCGCGGTGTCGGTCTGTGAGGACGCGTGGCAGAACGGGGGGCCGATCCCCGAGCTGGGCGCCGGTGGGGCCCGGGTCATCCTCAACATCAACGGCTCGCCGTACTACGCGGCCAAGGGGCAGGTGCGGGAGCGCCTCATCGGCGCGCTGGCCGGCGCGGCGGACTGCCCGATCGTCTACCTGAACCTGATCGGCGGCCAGGACGAGCTGGTCTTCGACGGTGACTCCTTCGTGTGTGACGCGGCGGGCGACGTCGTGGCCCGGGCCGAGGCCTTCGTCGAACAGGTCCTCGTCGTCGACGTCGAGCCCGGTCCGACCCGGCCGGTCACCCTGCCGGTGGTGCCCGTCACGGCGGCGGTGACGCCGGCCGCGCCGCTCCCCGTAGCCCCTGTGACCCGCGACCTGACCCACGAGGCCGAGGTCTGGGAGGCCGTCGTCCTCGGCACCCGGGACTACGTCTCCAAGAACGGCTTCGGCGGGGTCGTGCTCGGCCTCTCCGGCGGTGTCGACTCGTCGCTGGTCGCCGCCATCGCCGTCGATGCCGTGGGCGCCGACAAGGTCCACGGCGTGCTCATGCCGTCCCGCTACTCCAGTGACCACTCGGTGACCGACGCCGAGCGCCTGGTCGACGCCCTGGGCATCGACCATCGCACGATCGCCATCGAGGCGGCCCACGCCGGGATGCTCGAGATGCTGGCCCCGTCGTTCGAGGGCCGGGAGCCGGACCTCACCGAGGAGAACCTCCAGTCCCGGATCCGGGGCATGGTCCTCATGTCGCTGAGCAACAAGTTCGGCTGGCTCGTCCTGACCACCTCGAACAAGAGCGAGAGCGCAGTCGGCTACGCCACCCTCTTCGGCGACACCGCGGGTGGGTTCGCGGTCATCAAGGACGTGCCCAAGCTGCTGGTGTACGACCTCTGCCGCTACCGCAACGACGTGGCCGGCCACGAGATCATCCCCGAGGCGGTGCTGACCAAGCCCCCGTCGGCCGAGCTGCGCCCGGATCAGCGCGACGACCAGAGCCTCCCTCCCTACCCGGTGCTCGACCCGATCCTCGAGCTCTACGTCGAGGATGACCGCTCCATCGACGAGATCGTCGCCGCGGGCCACGACCGGGAGACGGTCGAGCGCATCGTGCGCCTGGTGGACGTGGCCGAGTACAAGCGCCGGCTCACCCCGCCCGGTCCCAAGCTGACGACGAAGTCCTTCGGCCGGGACCGCCGCCTCCCCATCACCAACCGGTACCGCGGGTAGTGATCCGCTGCGTGGTCGACGACGTCGGCCTCGACGACCTGGATCCGGGCGTCGAGGTGCGGGCGGTGGCCGTCCCGCTCGACCCCTCCCCGTGGGCGCCCCACGAGGTGCTGGTCGTCAGTGGCGCCCCCGACGTGCTCGCCGCGGCCCAGGCCCGCGGGGTCAACCGACTCGTCGTCGCCGATGCCGCGGCCACGGCCGCCGCCGTGGCCGAGCTGTGTCGGGAGCTCGACCGACCCTGAGCCGCCGGCTGGTGCCGATGGGCCATGAGGGCGGGGGTGGCCGGGGATCACCCCGTTCGGTGCCGTCGTCTGTGATTGTCTCGTTGCATGCGTGCCCGACGGATCACCGCCTTCCTCGTCCTCCTGGCCTCCGCCACCTGCGCCCTCGTCGCGATCGGCGCGGCGCCCGCCTCGGCGGGGTTCACCACCTACACCGACGCCACCATCAGCCAGCCCGTGGGGATGGACGAGGCTCCCGACGGCTCGCTCTGGTTCGCCAACTACGGCAACAACAGCATCGGCCGGATCGACCCGATCACCGAGGTCATCACGTCCTTCACCGACCCCAACATCAACGGCCCACGGTCGGTCACCGTCGCCCCGGATGGCGTGGTGTGGTTCACGAGCACCGAGAACGGCCGCTTGGGCAAGATCGACGGCGGGCTGGTGACGACCTACCCCGCCATGGAGCAGATCGACGACGTCGAGGTCGCCGCCGACGGGGACATCTGGTTCAACGGCTTCCCGTCCGTCGGCAACCAGCGCATCGGCCGCTTCGAGCCCGGCCCCGAAGACCTGTTCACCTATCCCGCCAACGGGCAGGTCCTGCGCATGACCCCCCACCCGACCGACGGGATGTGGTTCGTGTGGTTCCGTGACGAAGCGCCCGGTCCCGGGCCGTTGGTGCCCCGCATCGGCCGCATCAACGAGGCGGGGACGAAGACCGCCTTCTCCACGGGCACCATCGAGGACCCGTCCGACATCACGACCGGGCCGGGCAACATCCTGTACTTCACCGGCGAGGACGATCATCGCGTCGGCCGGCTCAACCCCACCACCGGTGTCACGGCATCCTTCGGCCTCGCCCCTGAGCTGATCTCGCCCAACGAGATCATCCTCGGCCCGGGCAACGACCTCTGGTTCACGATCCGGGCCGGCGGTCGCTTCGGTCGGTTGGACCCCGCGACGGGCACGATCGTCACCTACCGCGACCCCACCGACACCGTGGAGGGCCCGATCGGCCTGGCGGTGGGCGGTGACGGCAACCTCTGGTACACGAGGGCGATCGACACGGTCGGCCGCCTGGAGCTGGGCACCTGTGCCGGGCGGGAGGTCACCGTCGACCTGGCCCTCGGCAGCCGACCGACCGCCGCGGCCGACGTCATCCTCGGGCGGCCCACCGCCGACACCATCCGGGCCGGCGCGGGCAATGACGTGGTCTGCGCACAGGGGGGCCCGGACGCCGTCTACGGCGGGCCCGGCTCTGACATCGTCGAGCTCGGACCGGGTGACGACGACGCCTTGGCCGAGGGCGGCAACGACCGGGTCCTCGGCGGCGCCGGCGACGACATCATCTCCCTCGGTGACGGCAGCGATCGTGGTTTCGGTGACGCCGACGACGACGTCCTGGTGGGCGGCGCCGGCCCGGACGCCTGCCACGGCGGGATGGGCCTGGACTCGGCGGCGACGTGCGAGACGGTCACCGGGGTGCCCTGACCCCTTGACCGTTCGGTCAACTCCTGCTGAGGCAGACGCGCTACATTTTGTCTCATGGCTGATCCGAAGCGCCCCCGGGCCGCGTTCGCCCCGTGGGACCGTCGGGAGCTGCCCGGGTCCTTCTCGGTCGAGGAGACCGCCAAGCGGGTCGGGAACTACAAGTGGATCGAGATGCGCCTGTTCGAGGTGCTCGGCGGCTGGGTGGCCACCGTGCCCGAGATCGACGTCAAGCTGCGCCTCGGGCACGCACTGCTACCACCACGCCTGGCACAGCGAGCTCTGGCACAAGCGCCTGCCCGGAGCTCCGGGAGATGAACCCCGAGAAGCTGACCCTGCCGCCCAACGACGAGATGGTCGCCTTCGTCGACGCCCTCACCGAGCCCGAGGCGCCGGAGCTGACCATCGAGAAGCTGGTCGGCGTCTACCGGGTCCTGATCCCGCACAAGATCGCGGCGTACACGTACCACCGGAACAACACCAGCCGGATCACCGACGCGCCCACGATCCGGTCGCTGGACTTCGCCCTGGCGGACGAGCTCGAGGACTGGCGCGACGGCGAGATGCTCATCCAGTCGCTCATCGAGACCGAAGAAGAGGTGCAGCGGGCCGCCGATCGGGTGGCCCACCTGGAGAAGCTGATGTTGGCCGCGGGCGGCATCGCCGGCCCCGGCACCATCGGCGACCCCTACGCTGAACCCCAGCCCACGGAGGTGACGGCATGAGGAAGGCCCATCCGGTCGAGGACCTCGCCCGCGACGAGCGCTTCGTCCGGGTCGACATCCAGGACCGCATCAGTGATCCCCGCTCGGTGAAGAACAGCCGCATGCGGACCCAGGCCCGGCTGACCCCGGAGCGTCCCGACTCGGCCGACGCCGCCCGGGCCCTCATGCACGGCATCTTCGTGGGCGAGATCCAGGCCCTCGAGGGCGCCGGCCGCACCTGCTGGGACTTCGAGACCGGCGACGGCCGGGACGAGGCCCCCTTCGCCCTGAAGCTGGACATGGCCCGCCAGTGCTGGGACGAGGCCCGCCACTGCGAGATCTCGGTGAAGCTCAGCGACTGGATGGGCACCGAGATCGGCGAGTTCTCCGAGGGCGCCTTCCTCTACGCCGCGGCGTGCAACCCCGACCCGGTCCTGCGCCTCACCGGCGTGAACCGGGCGCTGGAGGGCCTGGCCATCGACGTCTTCAACACCATGCGGGAGTTCGGCGAGCTCGCCGGCGACCCGGTCCTGGAGTTCTGCGAGGACTGGATGCTGGCCGACGAGGTCACCCACGTGAAGATGGGCTCGGACTGGCTCCGCCGCCTCACCGCGGACGACCCCGAGCGCCGGAAGGACGCCCTGGAGTTCCAGAGGGTCGTGGACAAGCTGTTCTCCCTGGGTGGCTTCCGCAGCGACGAGGACGACAGCCCGGTCAAGCTGGCCCGCCGCTTCCGCGAGCTGGCCGGTTTCGACGACGAGGAGATCGACGAGATCGCCGACCTCGCCAGCCAGGCGCTCGAGGAGGCCCGCACCCGCCAGGAGGCGGCCGCCGCCCTCGCCCCGGCCTGAGCGCCGCCCGCATGGCGAACGTGGTCCTGCGGCCCGACCGCTGGGCGATGGTCGACTTCGACCCTGACCGCCTCCTGGCCATCGCGGAGGAGATGGCCGACGCCGCCGGCCTGCCCGCCGACCTCGAGGTCTTGGTCGAGCTCGACGACAGTTCGCCGCTCGGCCGCTACAGCATCGACGCGATGGACCCGGTGCTGGTCTCCATGGAGAGCGGCGCGTTCGAGGACCCCAAGCACCCGCGACAGCTCTCCGAGGGCGGAGCGGCCGGTGTGCTGGGTCGCCTCTTCTTCCGGGTCGCCGACCGGCTGACCGAGGGCTTCGCCGAGGCCCCGGACGACGCCGACCTGGCCCCCGCCGACGGGTCGCCTGGGAGGTCTACGCCGCCGGCCGCCTGGCCCGGTCCGGCCAGCAGGCCCAGCTCCAGCGCTGGCTCTACCACTTCCGCAACCGCCACGGCTTCAGCGACGAGGCCGACGCCGCCTTCGACCGCCTCTGGTCCGCCGACGACCTCACCTGGGCCGATGTCCAGGCCCTCTCGGCGGCCGCGCTGGCCGCCACCCCCGCCTGACCGTCCGCGCGCCGGGGTAGGGACCGGCGATGACCGAGGCGGAGGACGCGCTGGCCGAGCTGCTCGGCGAGCTCGACCGGACGATGTGGATCCTGACGGTGGCGGCCGACGGCGAGCGTTCGGGCTGCCTGATGGGCTTCGCCACCCAGGCCAGCCTCGAGCCGCCCCGCTTCCTGGCCTGTGTGTCGCGGGCCAACCACACCTTCGGCCTCGTGGAGCGGGCCGAGCACGTCGCCGTCCACGCCTGCCCCGACGAGCCCGACCTCGACGCTCGCCCGGCTGTTCGGCGAGGAGACCGGCGACGAGATCGACAAGTTCGCCCGCTGCGCCTGGCACGAGGGGCCCGAGGGTCAGCCGGTCCTCGACGACGTCCCGGGGTGGTTCGTCGGCCGGATCCTGGAGCGGTTCGACCTGGGCGACCACGTCGGCCTCCTGCTCACCCCGGTGGCGGTGGCGGGCGGCCTCGACGACGTCCTCACCTTCGAGCGGGCCCAGGACCTCGACGCCGCCCACTGACCCGCACTCAGTTCAGGTTGCCTTGGATGACCTCGGCCCGCAGGGCGCTTAGCCCAGCACCGTGGCCAGGACGGTGAGCGTGACGAGCGTGACGAATGTCCTGGGCATGGCCAGACCTCACCCGTCGGCCGAGACCGACGCGAGACTAGGCCAGGTCGTGGGCGCTGATCGCCTCGAGGAGGTCGATGTCGGGGGGCTGCGGCCAGCAGGCCCCGGCAGGCCTCGGCCATCTCCACCATGTCGGGCGAGTCGAAGTGGGCCTGCTGGGCCTCGGGCGAGGCCCACTTCTGGATGACCAGGAGCCGGCCGGGATGGGTGACCGAGGCGACCAGGTCGATGTTGCGACAGCCGGGGTGACCCCGGGCGAGCACGACGTACTTGGCCAGGACCGAGAGCAGGCGCTCGGGATCGGCGGCCTGGAACGCCATGCACCACGACGGTGAGCTCGACCTCGTCGGCTTCGGTGGGCACGGTCAGGTCCTCAAGACGGTCGGGGTCGGGCCGGTCACGGAGAGCGTCCGGGCACCCCGGTCGGCGGTCGAGGCCGGTTTGGGCCTCTTGACCGCATCGGTATCGTAGGCAAGGCCCCACCGGCGGCCGCGGGATTCCATCCTGGTCGCCGGTACCGTCCATCGAAGTTCCCACTGCCAACGGCAGGGAGATGGTCGTTGCCCAAGGAACGAGTCGAGCGGGACGAAGAAGACCTCGTTCGCCTGTACCTCACCGACATCGGGCAGTACCCACTGCTCACCAAGGATGACGAGGTCCGCCTCGCGCAGCAGATCGAGGGCGGCACCGCGGCCCGCGAGGAGATGGACGCGGCCACGACGCTGACGCCCGCCCGCAAGCGGGAGCTGCGCAAGGCCCTCCGCCTCGGTGAGGACGCCGAACGCACCTTCGTCCAGTCCAACCTGCGCCTGGTCGTCTCCATCGCCAAGAAGTACCAGGCCTCGGGCCTGCCCCTGCTGGACCTGATCCAGGAGGGCAACCTCGGCCTGATGCACGCCGTCGAGAAGTTCGACTGGCGCAAGGGCTTCAAGTTCTCCACCTACGCCACGTGGTGGATCCGCCAGGCCATCACCCGCGGCATCGCCAACACCGGCCGCACCATCCGCCTGCCGGTGCACGCCGGCGACACCCTGGCCCGCCTGCAGAAGGCCCGCTCCCGCCTCGAGCTCAAGTACGGCCGTCCGGCCACGCTCGTCCGAGCTGGCCGCCGAGGTCGAGATGCCCGAGGACAAGGTCACCGAGGCCCTGCGCTTCGCCGCCGAGCCCCTGTCGCTGTCCGAGCCCCTGCGGGAGGACGGCGACGCCGAGCTGGGCGACGTGGTCGAGGACCGTTCCGCCGAGTCCCCCTTCGAGGTGGCGGCCACCGCGCTGCTGCCCGAGGAGATCCAGCGCCTGCTCGCCCCCCTCGACGAGCGGGAGCGCGAGATCCTCAAGCTGCGCTTCGGCCTCGACCGGGGCGAGCCCCGGACGCTCGAGGAGGTGGGGGAGCACTTCAACCTCACCCGGGAGCGCATCCGCCAGATCGAGGCCCGGGCCATGTCCAAGCTGCGCCACCCGAGCAGCGACACCGGCGCCCGGGACCTCCTCGCCGTCTAGGTCCCCCTCCGGCTGAGGAGGGCGGCATCGTGGACGGGCTGATCAGCGACGCCGAGCTCATCGCGCTCGAGGCCGTCGTCCAGGACGCCCTTCGGACCGGCGATCGTTCGGCGCTGGACCTCCGGGGCTTCGGCGTCACCAGCGTGGTGCTCGCCGCGCCCATCGGTGCGCCCCGGGTGGCGTGCAAGCGGGTGCCCCCGTTCGCCGACCGGGAGGCGTTCGCCGCCTACCGCGAGGTCGTCGACCGGAACGTGGCCGAGCTGCGGGCGGCCGGGGTGGCCGTGGTGGACACCGAGGTCCGGTTGGTCGAGCACGGCGGGCACCTCGCCGGCTACGTGGTCCAGCCCCTGCTGCCCGCCGGCGTGCCTCGGCGAGGCGATCCTGAAGGCGGCTCACCCGTCGGCGGACCACCCGCTGGTGGTGGCGATCGTCGACCACGTGCTGGCGGCCACCACCGACCGCCGGGGCGTGGACGCCCAGGTCGGGAACTGGGCCGTGGTCGACGGACAGGTGCGTCTACATCGATGTCACCACGCCCTTCTCGGTCGACGAGCAGGGCGACCTCGAGGTCGACCTGGATGTGTTCCTCCGGGCCGGACCGCCGGTCATGCGGCCGATCTACCGGCGGGAGCTCCCGGTGTCGATGAAGCGCTGGCTGGAGCCCCGCCACGCCCTGGTCGACCTGGTCGGCAACCTCTACAAGCTGGACCTCGACGACTGGGTCGAGCCGATCATCGCGGCCACCGCCGGCCGGGTCGACCCGCCGATCACCGTCGAGGAGGCGCGGGCCTACTACGACGGCGAGGTCAAGACCTGGACGATGCTGAACCGGGTGCTGCGGGGCCATGACTGGTGGCGGCGCAAGGTCCGTCGGCGCCCACCGACCATGTTCGTCCCCCCACCCGACTACGACCCGGTGGCCTGGAAGGCCAAGAAGGCGGCCTGGCCCTGACCGCCGGATTGCGCCCATGGCCGGTCGAATCTCCTCGACGACGAGGTCGCAAAGGCGCAAGCCGGACCCCGTTCACGCCACCTTCACCCGTGCCGCCGCCGATGCGTGTGAGAGCCTGGGCGGCCATGGGGTACCGACTGGCGAACGTGGCGGACCGGGCCGTCCTGGTGGACGAGGCCGGGGACTGGTACGACCTCGCCGCCCTCAGCGGGGACGATGCGTTCTCGGATCCGCTCGTGGCCCTGGGCGATCCGGCGGCACTGCACGCGGCGGCCGGCGGCCTCGGGGCGGCCACCTCCGGCGGCGCCGCGGTCCCCGAGGTGCTCGGCCCCCCTGTGCCGCGGCCGCGGCAGGTCTTCGCCGTCGGCCTGAACTACCGGTCCCACGCCGAGGAGTCGGGGATGGACGCCCCGCCCACACCGCTGATCTTCACCAAGTTCGCGGGCTGCCTGGTCGGCCCGACAGGGGACATCGAGCTGCGGGCCGACACCGTCGACTACGAGGTGGAACTGGTCGTGGTCATCGGCCCCGGCGGTCGCGACATCCCTGCGGCCGACGCCTGGGGCCACGTGGCCGGCCTGACCGTCGGTCAGGACATCTCGGACCGGGCGCTGCAGTTCGCCTCGGCGCCGCCCCACTTCGACCTGGGCAAGTCCCGGGACGGCTACGGGCCGATCGGTCCCGCGGTGGTGTCCACCGACCTGGTCCCCGACCCGGCCGACCTGGCCCTGTCGTGTTCGGTCAACGGGGAGGTCCGTCAGGACGACCGGACCTCCGGGCTCATCTACGACGTCCCGACCCTGATCGAGTACCTGTCGGGGATCCTGACGCTCTTCCCGGGTGACCTGATCTTCACGGGGACGCCCTCCGGGGTCGGCATGGCCGACGGCCGATTCCTGGCCCCTGGCGACCTGCTGGACACCCACATCGAGGGGATCGGCGCCCTGCAGAACCGCTGCGTCTGAGGTCGGTCGCCTCGGCGAGCGCTGGCGGAGGTGGACGGGAATCGAACCCGCCGGACGGGGATCGCCCGTCCCACCCGCTTTGAAGGCGGGGGAGCCCACCAGGTGCTCGGACACCTCCGCCCGACACGGTACGGGCATCCGCCCTAGGCTGGGCCGCATGAAGAAGCTGCTGTTGCTCCTGGTCGTGGTGGTTCTCGGCGTGGTCGTCGCGAAGAAGCTCCAGGAAACCTGATCAACTCAACGCCGGCGTAGGACGGCTCGACCCCCGGGTCGGGCCGTTCGTCGCGTCCGGGCACGGATCGCGCGCGGCCACCGCTCCTGGCCGGGTGGGCTCGGGCTCGGCGGCGCAGCAGCCAGAACACCACCACCCCGGCCACGATCGCGGCCAGGCCTCCGCTGATGGCCGCCGTCTGGCCCGGCGTCGGCATGGACACCCGCTCCCGCATCTTCACCGGACGCTCGAAGACCCGGACCTCCCAGTCCCGCGCCGCGGCGACCCGGGCCAGCGCCCGGTCGGGGTTGACCACGACGGGATGGCCGACGGCGGACAGCATCGGCTCGTCGGTGATGGAGTCCGAGTAGGCGTAGGAGGCGGCCAGGTCGATGCCGTCCCGCTCGGCGGCCTCCTCCATGGCCACGACCTTGGTCGGGCCGTAGGAGTAGAAGTCGACCTCGCCGGAGTAGCGGCCGTGCTCGTCGACCTTCGGCCGGGTGGCGATGACGTCGTCCACGCCGAGGTACTCCGCCAGCGGGATCGACGATCTCCTCGGGGGAGGCCGAGACGATGAACACCTTGCGGCCCTTCGCCTGGTGGAAGCGGATCAGGTCGAGGGCCTCGTCGTAGATGATCGGCTCGATCACCTCCTCGAGGGTCTCGCGGACCAGGGAGCGGATGTGGTCCTGGGACCAGCCGGCGGTGACCCGGAGCGCGGCCTCCCGCATCTTGGCCATCCGGGCCTCGTCGGCGCCCAGGTAGAGGTAGACGAGCTGGCCGTAGAGGGCCCGCAGGAGCAGCCAGCGGGAGAGCAGGCCGGCCCGGTAGAGGGGCTTGCCGAAGGCCACCATCGAGGCGCGGGCGATGACCGTCTTGTCCAGGTCGAAGAAGGCGGCCTCCATGACGGCCCACCCTAGGAACGCGAATCCGGCCCGTTGTCCGTGAACCTCGTCACGCCTAACGTCGGTGTCGTCGCGAGTCGGCTCGGCGTTCACCCGTCGGCCGACCGCCCCGGCGCTTCCCCCGCCTGTCACCTGCTTCGGGGGATGTCCTGTGCTCCTTTCCTGCTGGGCCCTCAAGGGCGGCGTGGGGACCACCGTGGTCACCGCCGCCCTCGGCCTCACCCTCAACCGCGCCGGCCACGACGTGCTGCTCGTCGACCTCGCCGGCGACCTGCCCGCCACCCTCGGCCTGCCCGAGCCCGACGGCCCGGGCCTGACCGACTGGCTGGCGGCGGGCGCCGACGTGCCCGCCGACGGCCTCGGGCGCATCGAGCTGGCGGCCGCCCCCGGCCTCGGCCGTGCTGCCCCGGGGTCGGGCGGCCGCTCGGCCCCCACCGCCCGGGTCGAGGCCCTGGTGGCCGCCCTCGATCCCCGCCGCTCCGTGGTCGTCGACTGCGGCGTCCTCGATCGCGCGCGAGCCCGACCGGGCGGTGGTCGCCGCCCGCTCGACCCACTCCCTGCTCGTCACCCGGGCCTGCTACCTCGCCCTGCGCCGGGCCGCGGACCCGCCGCTGCGTCCCTCCGGGGTCGTCCTGGTCACCGAGCCCGGGCGGGCGCTGGACCGCACCGATGTCGAGCAGGTCGTCGGGCGCCCCGGTCCGGGCCGAGGTGGCGGTGGATCCCGGCGGTGGCCCGGGCCGTCGACGCCGGCCTGCTGGCCAGCCGCCTGCCCCGGGGCCTCGAGCGGGCCCTGCGCCGTGCCGCCTGAGCCGCCGCCTCGAGGAGCGGGTCCACCAGCGCCTCCTCGGTGATGCCGCGGCCGGCGTGGACCCGATCGGCGTGGCGCGGGCCTCGGCCGGGAGGCGCCGCTGCTCACCGGCGCCGAGCGGGCCGGCGTGGCCGACCGGGTGGTCGCCCGCATCCAGGGCCTCGGGCCGCTGGCGCCGCTCCTGGCCGATCCCGGCGGTGTCCGAGGTCATGGTCAACGGCCCGGGGCCGGTGTGGGTCGAGCGTGACGGCTGCCTGGCCCGCACCGAGGTGGTGCGTCGACCGGCCGACCATCGAGCACCTCGTGGAGCGGATCGTCGCCCCCCTCGGGCCTCCGGGCCGACCGGACCGCGCCCCTGGTCGACGCCCGGCTGCCCGACGGCTCCCGGGTCAACGTGGCCCTGCCCCCGCTGGCCGTGGACGGCCCCTACGTCACGATCCGCCGCTTCCGGGCCCGGACGGTCGACCCTGGCCGAGGTCTGCCCCGGTCGAGGTCGAAGCCCTCCTGGTCGAGGCTGTCGCCGGGCCGGGCCAACCTCGTCGTGGCCGGTGGCTCGGGCGCGGGCAAGACCACCCTGCTCAACGCCCTCGGCCGGCCCACATGCCCCGACGGTCGAGCGGATCGTCACGGTCGAGGACGTCGCCGAGCTGTGCCCTGCCCGGCGACCACGTCGTCCGCCTCGAGGCCCGGCCGGCCAACGCCGAAGCAGGTCGGCGCCGTCGGCATCCGGGACCTGGTCCGCAACGCCCTGCGCATGCGCCCCGACCGCTTCGTGGTCGGCGAGGTCCGGGGCGCCGAGAGCCTGGACCTCGTCCAGGCCATGAACACCGGCCACGCCGGCTCCATGGCGACCTGCCACGCCAACAGCCCGTCCGACGCCGTCGAGCGCCTGGCCACCCTCGCCCTCATGGCCGACGTCGCCGCTGCCCCTCGCCGCCGTCCGGGACCAGTTCCGGTCGGCGGTCGACCTCGTCGTGCAGGTCGGTCGCCACCCGTCGGGCCGTCGGGCCGTCGTCGAGGTCTGGGAGGTGCCCCGGCCCGGCGACGATCCCGCGGGCCGCCTGCTGGCCGATGCCGACGGGGTCCGCGCCGCACCGGCCCGTCCGCCACGCGTGCTCGGCGGGCCGAGCCGGTGAGTGTGGCCGTGGCGGTGGTCGTGGCCGCGCTTGCGGGACCGGTGGCCGCCCGCCGGTGGCGGGGCCGGGTCCTCCGGCGGCGCCTGGGCCTCAGGGGACGGCGGCGGCAACCGGTCGATCGCCCGGGCCGGCTGGCGCACTGGTTGGGGCCGCGCTGCGGGCGGCGGACCTGGACTGGCCGCCCGCCGTCGTCGCCCGAGGGGCCGAGGTGGGGGCCGTCGTCGCCGGCGTGGTGGCCGTGGCAGGCCGCCCCGTCGTCGCGGTGGTGGCGGTGCTCGGCGCCGGCGGCGCGGTGGGGGCGCTGCAACTGGCCCGGGACCGTCGCGAGGCCCGACTGGAGGCCGAGCTCCCCGCGCTTCTGGAGGCCGTCGCCCGCGCCCTTCGGTCCGGCGCGGCCCTGCCCGTCGCGCTGCGGGAGGCGGCCTCGGGCGAGTCGGCGGCGGCGGAGGACCTCCGCGCGGTGTTGGCCGACGGCGACCGGGGCATGGGGTTGGCCGAGGCCCTCGACCGCTGGGTCGACCGCCGCCCCCGGCCCGCCGTCCGGCTCGTCGTGGGCGCGCTCACGGTGGCCCTCGGGGCCGGAGGGAGCCCGGCTCGGGGCGTGGACGGCGTGGCCGCCACGCTCCGCGAGCGGGCCGAGGTGGAGCGGGAGGCCCGGTCGCTGGCCACTCAGGCCCGGGCGTCCGCGGTCGTCGTGACGCTCGCTCCCGTCGGGTTCGGGGCGTTGGGCGCGTTGGGCGACGAGGCCACGGTGGGGTTCCTCCTCGGGTCGCCGGCGGGCCTCGCCTGCCTGGTCGTGGGCCTGGCGCTGGACGGGGTGGGCGCCGTCTGGATGCACCGGATCGCCACGGGGCCGACATGAGGGTCGGCGTCGTCCTGCTCGGCGGGATGCTCCTGGCCTGGCCCACCCGACCCCGTCGGCCCCACCGGATGGTCGGGACCGCCGGCCCGCGGCGGTCGGGCCCGGGTTCGAACGCACGACGGGCCACGGATCGCCGACTTCCGGCGTTCGCCATCGCCGCTGCCCTCACCCTCGCGGTGTCGCCCGTGATCGGGCTGCTCGTCCTGGGCGCGGCCTCGGCGTGGCCGCGGATCGTGGCGCGACGGGCCGCGGCCGGCCACCGCCTGGCGGTGGTGGATGCTCTGCCCGAGGCCGCGGACCTCCTGGCCCTGGCCGTGGCCGGCGGCCTGACGGTCACCGCGGCGCTGGCCACCGCCGGTCGATGGACGCCCGGCCCGGTGGGCGAGGCCCTGCGCCGGGCCACCGACGAGATCGCCATGGGTCGCCCTGCCGCCGACGCCATCGACGACCTGGCCACGGGGCTCGGGGCGCCGGGCCGGGCCCTCGTCGGGGTGCTGCTGGCGTCCGAGCGCTACGGGGTCCCGCTCGGCGAGGGCCTGGACCGGGTGGCCCGCGAGGCCCGGCTGGAGCGCCGACGCCGGGCCGAGGAACGGGCCCGTCGGCTCCCCGTCCTCCTGCTCTTCCCGCTCGTCCTCTGCGTCCTGCCCGCCTTCGGGCTCCTCACCGTGGTGCCCCTCCTCGTGGGGTCACTGCCCGACCTTCCCCCCTGATCTCCCGACCTCCCCGGAGGTGTCCCGTGTTCCTGAAGCTGTACGTCGTCGCCCAGGTGGCCCTGTCCCCACCGCGCCGTGAACCCGAGCCCGACCGTGAGGCGGGCCAGACCACCGCCGAGTACGCGCTGGTCCTCGTCGGGGTGGCGGCCATCGCCTTGCTGGTCGTGGCCTGGGCGTCGGACACCAACAAGATCGGGCGCCTGCTCGACGGGGTGCTGGACAGCATCCTCGACCGGATCCCGTGATGTGGCAGGAGGGTGGCGTCGAGCGGGGTCAGGCCACGGTCGAGGTCGCCCTCCTGCTGCCGTTGCTCGCCCTCCTGCTCCTCGCTGTGGTCCAGGTGGGGCTCGTCGTGCGGGACCAGGTGCTGGTCACCCACGCGGCCCGTGAAGCCGCTCGGGCTGCGGCGGTCGACCCCCAGGTCGCCGTGGCCCGCGAAGGAGCGGTGGGAGCGGCCCGGCTGGACCCCGACCGGCTCAGCGTCGAGCTGTCGGGGTCCACCGAGCCGGGCGGACGCCTCACGGTGACTGTCCGCTACCGCGCCCCGACCGCCGTGCCCCTGGTCGGTGCGTTGCTCGGGGACCGCACCCTGGTGGCTGAAGCGACCATGCGGGTCGAATGACATCCCTCCTCGACCCGGCCGGCGTCCAGCCCTGATCAGGCCTCGGCCAGGATCACCTCGAGGAGGCGGATGGCGCCCGCTTTGTCGAGCGGCTCGTTGAAGTTGCCGCACTTGGGCGACTGCACACAGGACGGGCAGCCCTCACGGCAGCCACAGGAGCGGAGGGCGTCCAGGGTGGTGTGGAGGTGGCGGTCGGCGGCCTCGTAGCCGAGGTCGGCGATGCCGGCGCCGCCGGCATAACCGTCGTAGATGGCGATGGTGGGCAGGCCGGTGTCGCCCTGGAGCATCGTCGACACGCCACCCACGTCCCAGCGGTCGCAGATGGTGAACAGGGGCAGCATCCCGATGGCGCAGTGCTCGATGGCGTGCAGGGTCCCCGGTCCCTCGGCCGGCCCGATCCTCGCCGCCGCGAGCACCACGGGGTCGATCGTGTACCAGACCGCCCGGGTGCTCAGGTGCTGGGTGGGCAGGTCCAGCTCCTCGTGCCCGAGCGTCTCGCCGGTGGCCGCGTCCCGCCGCCGGTAGCCGGTGACCTGGCTGCTCACCTCGATGGAACCGAGGCCCAGGCGGGAGCGGCCGACCGTGCGCTCCTGTTCGACCTCGGCGATGCGGACCAGGGTCTCGGTCCGGGGCTGGGTCCACTCGCCGCCGTCGTCGGGCTCGACCAGCGCCCGGCGGGCGTCCAGGTCCAGCTCGGCCACCTTCCAGTGGACGCCCTGATGCAGGTAGACGGCGCCGGGGTGGACCTGGCTGGGGGCCCGGCCGAGGTCGACGGTGCCGATGAGGTCGTCGCCGCCGTCCGGAGCGCGGGTCACGATGCGGACCTCCGAGGCGACGCCGCTGCGCAGGCCGACCCCGTGGGCGGGCCAGCCCCCGCCGCACCAGACGGCGGCGGCGTGGTCCCGGCGGGGGCGCAGGCGGAGCTGGTCGTCGATCACGAGGCGGCGGACGCCGTCGTCGAGCAGGTCGCCCCACCAGCGCTCGTCGGCGGGGGTCAAGGGGTGCTCGTAGGCCGCGCAGGCCAGGTGGGGCAGCAGCACGTAGGGGTTGGCCGGGTTGATGACGGCGGGCTCCGGGGGCCGGGTGAAGACCTCCCGGGGGTTGGCCATGAGCCACTGGTCGAGCTGGTCGTTGCCCGCCACCAGCACGGCGACGGACTCCTGGCCCTCCCGCCCGGCCCGCCCGGCCTGCTGCCAGAGCGAGGCGATGGTGCCGGGGAAGCCGTTGAGCACGCAGGCGTCCAGGCCGCCCACGTCGATGCCCAGCTCCAGGGCCGTGGTGGCCACGACGGCCCGCAGCCGCCCCGAGAACAGCTCGGCTTCGATCTCCCGCCGTTCGGCCGCCAGGTAGCCGCCCCGGTAGGCCCGCACGCCATCCCGCAGCTCGCGGGGGAGGCGGCGCTGGATCTCGCCGGCCACCACCTCGGCCCCCCGCCGGCTGCGGCAGAAGGCGATCGTGCGGTGCCCCTCGAGGACGAGGCGGGCGACGATGTCGGCCGTCTCCTTGTTCGTCGAGCGCTTGGGGCCGACCTTCTCGCGCCCGTCGTCGTGGTCGGTCAGGTCGATGACGGTGTCGTCGGGATCCTCGTCCTCGACGGCCGGGTTCCAGAGGGCGACGAGGCGCTCCCCCTTGGGGGAGGCGTCGTCGGTGATCTCGGTGACGGGCAGGCCGCACAGCTCGGTGGCGAGGCGGCCCGGTCGGCCGATGGTGGCCGAACAGAAGACGAAGGTGGGGTCGGAGCCGTAGAGGTTGCAGACCCGGCGGAGCCGGCGCAGCAGGTGGGAGACGTGGGTGCCGAAGATGCCCCGCAGGACGTGCAGCTCGTCGACCACGACGTGCTCCAGGCGGGCCAGGTAGGTGGACCACTTGGCGTGGTGGGGGAGCAGGGCCGAGTGCAGCATCTCGGGGTTGGTCAGCAGCACGGTGGCGTTGCCCCGGGCCCACGTCCGCTCCTCGGGGGAGCAGTCGCCGTCGTAGGTGGCGGGCACCAGGCCCCGCAGGTCGAGGTCGAAGAGGGCTCTGGCCTGGTCCTGGGCGAGGGCCTTGGTCGGGAAGATGCACAGGGCGGTGCTGGGCCGGAGCGGGGCCAGCGCGGCCTCGGCGATGGGCGCCTGGTAGCAGAGGGACTTGCCCGACGCCGTCCCCGTGGCCAGCACGACCGACCGGCCGGCCCGCACCTCGTCGATGGCGGCGGCCTGGTGGGCCCAGAGCCGGTCGACCCCGAGGGCGGCCCACACCGGGTCGGGGAGCGGGTGGGCCAGGTCCCCATAGCGGGCCGGTCGGGCCGGGAGGCGCTCGAGGTGGACCAGGCCGCGGCCCGCCACGAGGTCGGCCAAGGGAAGGGGGGCCAGCGGCGACACCGGCGCGAGCGCCATCGCGCGATCCTATGGCCGCGCGCTGACAGGTGACAGGGCCGTAGTTACGCCGGCGGCATTTCGAGCGTTACGGAACCATGACGAAAACCGTCCTACCCTTGACCGTGCATGAGCCGTTACGAGGAGGTGGCCGTTGAGGACCACGACGGCTGGCGCGTGCTGCGACTGGCCGGTGAGGTCGACGTCGCCACCGCCCCCCGGCTGCGGGATCGTCTCGTCCAACTCGTCACCGAGGGGCCTCCGCAGGTGGTGGTGGACCTCAGCGGCGTGACGTTCATCGACTCGATGGGACTGGGCGCTTTGGTCAGCGGCCTGAAGCGGGCCCGGGCCCATGACGGTGACCTGCGCCTCGCCGGGGCGAGCGACCACGTGGCCAAGGTGCTCTCGATCACCCGCCTCGACCAAGCCTTCGTCGTCGGCGACAGCGTCGCCGATGTCCTGGCCGGAAGCCCGGGGTGAGCGCGGTGGGCGAGGTCGTCGAGCTGGAGATTCCGCCCACCCTGGAGTACCTCGACCTGGCCCGGGTGGTGGTCAGCGCCGCGGCGTCGGTCGATCCCGGCTTCCCTCCGGCCCGGATCGCCGACCTCCGCCTGGCCGTCTCCGAGCTCTGCGCCAACGCCATCGAGTCCCAGCGGCGCATGGACCGGGTGGAGCCCCTCCTCATCCGCTGCATCCTCGACGACGACCGGGTCACGATCGAGATCGAGGACCACGGCGGCGGCTTCGACCCCGGTGAGCTCGATCCCCTGCCGGCGGCCACCGACCCGTCGCGACTGCACCGCGAGCGAGGCCTCGGCATCCCCCTGGTGCGGGGCCTGGCCGACGACGTGCAGTTCCTGGTGAAGGACGACGGCACCACGGTGCGCGTCGTCCTGTTCCACTCGCGCCCCGCCGCCTGACCCGGACGCCGGGGTGAGGATCCCTCAGGCGGGGTAAGGAGCGACGATGCGCATCCTGCTGATCATCCTCGTCATCCTGATCATCCTCGCCGTCATCGGCGTGATCGGTCGGGGTCGTCGCCTCTGAGGGCCGGCGCGTCGGTCAGGCGGACTCGTACTTCCGGATCTCCCGCTTGGCCAACTGCATCCGGTGGACCTCGTCGGGCCCGTCGGCCAGCCGGAGGGTGCGGAGGTGGGCGTACATGGAGGAGAGGCCGAAGTCGGGGCCGACTCCTCCCGCGCCGTGGGCCTGGATCGCCCGGTCCACCACCCGCAGGGCCATGTTGGGCACCGCCACCTTGATGGCCGAGACCTCGATGCGGGCGCCCTTGTTGCCCACGGTGTCCATGAGCCAGGCCGTCTTCAGCACGAGGAGGCGGGCCTGCTCGATGTCCATGCGGGAGTCGGCGATCCACTCCTGGATGACACCCTGCTCCGAGAGGGGCTTGCCGAAGGCGGTGCGGCTGGTGACTCGGCGGCACATGGCCTCCAGGGCCCGTTCGGCCACCCCGATGGCCCGCATGCAGTGGTGGATCCGGCCGGGGCCCAGGCGGGCCTGGGCGATCGCGAAGCCGCCCCCCTCCTCGCCGATCAGGTTCGACCGGGGCACCCGCACGTCTTCGAACGAGAGCTCGCAGTGGCCCTCCTGGTCGGTGTAGCCGAACACGGTGAGGTCCCGGACCACGGTGAGCCCGGGGGTGTCGAGGGGGACCAGCACCTGGCTCTGCTGGAGGTGGCGGGGGGCGTCGGGGTCGGTCTTGCCCATGACGATGGCGATCTTGCACCGCTCCCGGGCGGCCCCGGAGATCCACCACTTCCGGCCGTTGAGGACGTAGTCGTCGCCGTCGGCTTCGATGCGGAGGGCGATGTTGGTGGCGTCGGAGCTGGCCACGTCGGGCTCGGTCATGGCGAAGCAGGAGCGGATCTCGCCCTCGAGCAGTGGCCGTAGCCACTGCTCCTTCTGCTCGTCGGTGCCGAACGTGGTCAGCACCTCCATGTTCCCGGTGTCGGGGGCGGCACAGTTCAGGGCCTCGGGGGCCAGGTGGCTGCGGCCGCTGATCTCCGCCAGGGGGGCGTAATCGAGGTTGGAGAGGCCCTCGGTCCACTCGGTGGCGTGGGGCAGGAAGAGGTTCCACAGCCCCCGGGACCGGGCCTCGGCCTTCAGGTCCTCCACGATCTGGGCGTGGTGGTGGCCGTCGCCGGAGGCGGCCATCTGCTCGGCCCACACGGGCTCGGCGGGCACGACCTTCTCGGCCATGAAGGCCTCGAGGCGTTCGGACAGCTCTCGGCACTTGGCACTGGGTTCGAAGTCCATCGCCGGCGAACCTACTCCTCGCCCCCTTCTAAGGTCCCGGGCCATGGTCGAGGACGCGGTGGTGCTGGTGACGGGCGGGGCCGGGGGGATCGGCGCGGCGGCCGCCCGCCTGTTCGCCCGGGACGGGGCGCGGGCGGTGGTGATCGCAGACGTGAAGGACGCCGGCGAGACGGTGGCTGCCGTCCGGGCCGCCGGGGCCGAGGCGTCCTGGGTCGACGTGGACCTGACCGACGAGGCAGCCGTGGCCGACCTGGTCGGCGGGGTGGTGACCGAGCACGGGCGCCTGGACACCGCCTTCAACAACGCCGGCATCACGGGGGTCATGACCAGCTTCCACGACCTCGCCAAGGAGGACTGGGACCGGATGATCGCGGTCAACCTGACCAGCGTCTTCCTCTGCCTGAAGCACGAACTGGCCCACATGGTCGAGCGGGGCGGGGGCGGGGCGATCGTCAACACCTCGTCGGGGGCGGGCGTCGTCGGCTTCGCCGGCCTGCCGCACTACGTGGCGGCCAAGCACGGGGTGCTGGGGCTCACCCGGACGGCGGCCGCGGAGTACGCCTCGGCGGGCATCCGGGTCAACGCCGTGCTGCCCGGCCCGACCGACACGCCCATGATCCGGGGCTTCATCGGTGAGGACGAGGGCCTGCGCCGGATGATGGCCTCGGCCGTCCCGACGGGGGACCTCCTCGAGCCCGAGGACATCGCCGAGGCGGTCGTCTGGCTGGCCTCGGACAAGGCCCGCCAGGTCAGTGGGCAGGCCCATCTGGTGGACGGCGGGGGCATCCATTCCCGTTGACCCCCGAGCTGGGTGGTTGACACAGAGCGCGTCATTGCCCCTACCCTCCGCGCCGTGGCCAACCCTCTGGTGATCGTCGAGAGCCCCGCGAAGGCCAAGACCATCGCGGGCTATCTCGGCTCCGACTACGACGTCGACTCGTCGGTCGGCCACATCCGCGACCTGCCCCAGAACGCCGCCGACGTGCCTGCGGCCTACAAGGGGGAGTCGTGGGCCCGCCTCGGCGTGGACACCGACAACGACTTCAAGCCCCTGTACGTGGTCAACAAGGGCAAGAAGGACGTCGTCGCCAACCTGCGCAAGAAGATGAAGGCCGCCAGCGAGCTCTACCTCGCGACGGATGAGGACCGCGAGGGGGAGGCCATCGCCTGGCACCTGCTCGAGGTCCTGAACCCGCCGTCGGGGATGCCCGTGCGCCGGATGGTCTTCCACGAGATCACCCCCGAAGCCATCCAGCGGGCCATCGACGAGCCCCGCGAGATCGATCGCCGCCTGGTCGATGCCCAGGAGGCCCGCCGCATCCTGGACCGCCTCTACGGCTACGAGGTCAGCCCCGTCCTGTGGAAGAAGGTGCAGTCCGGACTGTCCGCGGGTCGGGTGCAGTCGGTGGCCACCCGCATCGTGGTCGAGCGCGAACGGGCCCGGATGCGCTTCACCGTCGCCTCCTACTGGGACCTCGACGGCGTGTTCGCCGGCGGCACACCGCAGACGGACTTCGGCGCCACCCTCGTCGCCGTGGACGGCGCCCGCCTGGCCACGGGCAAGGACTTCGACGAGAACGGCACCCTCCAGGCCAACGTGGCGCTGCTGGACGAAGCCGGGGCCCGAGGGCTGGCCGACGCCCTCGACGGCGCGCCGGTCGCCGTGCGCTCGGTCGAGTCCAAGCCCTACACCCGCAAGCCCTACGCCCCGTTCATGACCTCGACCCTCCAGCAGGAGGCGGGACGCAAGCTGCGCTTCGGCTCGGCCCGGACCATGGCGGTGGCCCAGCGCCTCTACGAGAACGGCTACATCACCTACATGCGGACCGACAGCACGACGCTGTCGGAGACCGCGGTGTCCGCCGCCCGCTCCCAGATCCTGGAGAAGTACGGGAAGGACTACCTGCCCGACGCCCCGCGGCAGTACACCCGCAAGGTCAAGAACGCCCAGGAGGCCCATGAGGCCATCCGCCCGGCGGGCGACCGCTTCCGCCTCCCCGAGGAGGTCCAGGGCGAGCTGCAGGCCGACGAGCTCCGCCTCTACGAGCTGGTCTGGCGGCGGACCGTCGCCTCGCAGATGACCGACGCCCGCGGGCAGTCCGTCCAGGTCCGCCTCGGGGCCACGGCGACCGACGGACGCGACGCCGAGTTCTCGGCCACGGGCAAGACCATCCACCACGCCGGCTTCCTGCGGGCCTACGTGGAGGGCTCCGACGACCCCGAGGGCGACCTCGAGGACCAGGAGCGGATCCTGCCCGACATGGCCGAGGGCGACGTGGTCGCGGTGCGCAGCATCGAGGCCAAGGGCCACGAGACCCAGCCGCCGGCCCGCTTCACCGAGGCCTCCCTGGTGCGGCGCATGGAGGAGCTGGGCGTCGGCCGCCCGTCCACCTACGCCTCCATCATCGGCACCATCCAGGACCGGGGCTACGTGTGGAAGAAGGGATCGGCCCTCGTGCCGTCCTTCACCGCCTTCGCCGTCATCACGCTGCTGGAGGACCACTTCCCGGACCTCGTCGACTACGCCTTCACCGCCCGCATGGAGGACGAGCTGGACGAGATCGCCAGCGGGACCGCCGAGCAGATCCCGTGGCTGAGCCGCTTCTACTTCGGAGAGGGCGGCAAGGACGGCGACGGCGTCGGCCTCCAGGAGATGGTCTCGGACCGTCTCGGTGACATCGACGCCCGCGCCGTGAACACCATCCCCATCGGCGCCGACGCCGACGGGGTCGAGATCGTGGCCCGACCGGGTCGCTACGGCCCGTACCTGCAGCGGGGCGAGGACACGGCATCGATCCCCGAGGACCTGCCGCCCGACGAGCTGACCCCGGCCAAGGCCATCGAGATCCTCGAGGCGCCCAACGACGACCGCGTGGTCGGCCAGGACCCCGAGACCGGCCTGAGCGTGCTGGCCAAGGCCGGCCGCTTCGGGCCCTACGTCCAGCTCGGTGACCTGGAGACCGGTGAGGTCGAGGGCAAGCCGAAGACGGCCTCCCTCTTCCAGACCATGACGATCAACACCCTCACCCTCGAGGAGGCACTGCAGCTGCTGTCCCTGCCCCGCAGCGTGGGGGCGGACCCGGCCGATGGGGTCGAGATCACCGTGCAGAACGGCCGGTACGGCCCGTACCTGAAGAAGGACAAGGACACCCGGTCGCTGGCCGACGAGGACCAGCTCTTCACCATCACCCTCGAGCAGTGCCTGGCCCTCCTGGCCCAGCCCAAGACCCGGGGCCGGGCCGCGGCCAAGCCGCCGCTGAAGGAGCTGGGCGACGACCCGGCCACCGGCGAGCCGATGGTGCTCAAGGACGGCCGCTTCGGCCCCTACGTCACCGACGGGACGAGCAACGCGTCGCTGCGCAAGGGCGACACCATCGAGAACATCACGCCGGAACGAGGCGCGGAGCTCCTGGCCGAACGTCGGCTGAAGGCCCCGCCCAAGAAGAAGCCCGCCGCCAAGAAGAAGCCGGCGGCCAAGAAGAAGCCGGCCGCGAAGAAGAAGCCGGCGGCGAAGAAGCCGGCTGCGGCCGAGTCGAGCGACTGACACCCGTGCGGGGGCGGTTCATCGCCCTGGAGGGCGGCGACGGCTGCGGCAAGTCCACGCAGGCGCCGTTGTTGGCGGAGGCCCTGGGGGCCCGCCTGACCCGTGAGCCCGGCGGCACGTCCGCCGGCGAGCGGATACGGGACATCGTGCTCGATCCCGCGACCGGCGAGCTGGACATCCGGTCCGAGGTCCTGCTCTACGCCGCCAGTCGGGCCGACCACGTCGCCCAGGTCATCCGCCCCGCGTTGGCGGCGGGCCAGGACGTGGTCTGTGACCGGTTCATCGCCTCGTCCCTGGCCTACCAGGGCCACGGCCGGGGCCTGCCCGTGGCCGAGGTCGCCCTGGTCAACGACTGGGGCACCGGCGGCCTCCGCCCGGACCTGACCATCCTGATCGACGTGCCCGAGGACGTCGCCGCCCAGCGCATGGGCACCGACCTCGACCGCCTGGAGGCGGTCGGGGACGGCTTCCACCAGCGGGTGGCCGAGGGCTACCGGACCATGGCGACCGAGGACCCCACCTGGGAGGTGGTCGACGGGTCCGGCGATGTCGACGAGGTCTTCGCGCGGGTCCTCGCCGCCGTCCGGAGCCGCCTGCCGTGAGGACCGACACCGACGCAACCACGGGGGCGTGGGGTGAGGCTGCGGCTCGTCGGCGGCATCCGAGCCTGCCGCAGGTTCAACCGGCGGCAGATGTCGCGGCATGGCCCGCCATCTGCCGCAAGTTCGTGGCGCCCCGCACTGCCCGACGTTCTTGCGGCAGATTCCCGGATACTGCCCGGGATCTGCCGCCGAATCACTTTGCGGCGGGCACCCCCTCTCGTGCCCCCGACGATGTGTGCCCCGAGTCCCCGCCCCGTCCCTGCCGTCGGTTTGCCTGGCCTGAGCGCGGTCATGTTTCCCCCCGGTGCCGCCCATGTCATCGTTTCCGTCGATGACCGTCGACGTGGATCTCTGGACCGACGTGGTCGGGCAGCCCCGCGCCATCGAGGACCTGCAGGCGGCCGTGCCGGCGCCGTCCCACGCCTACCTCTTCGTGGGCCCACCCGGGAGCGGTCGCATGGCCGCGGCCCGGGCCTTCGCCGCCGAGCTGTTCTCGCGGGACATCGACGGGGCAGACGCCGAGCGCCACGCCCGGCTGGCCCTGGAGGGCAAGCACCCGGACCTCATCGTCTTCGAGCCCGAGGGCGTCCGCCTCCGCGTGGACCTGGACAAGACGGACAACGACCTGGGCCCGATCCTGCAGGAGGCCAACCGGGCGCCGGTCGAGGCCGACCACAAGCTGGTCGTGCTCGGCCAGTTCCATACGATGGAGCAGTTCGCCGGCGCCTTCCTGAAGACGATCGAGGAGCCGCCGCCCCGCACGATCATCGTGGTCGTCGCTGATGAGATCCCTCCCGAGCTGGTGACCACTGCATCCCGGTGTGTCAGGGTCGAGTTCGGCCCGGTCCCTGCCGAGGCCATCGTGGACCGGCTCCTGGCCGAAGGGGTTTCCCAGCAGACGGCGGGAGAGGCCGCCGACGCGGCGGGTGGTGATCTCGCTCGCGCCCGCCTGCTGGCCACCGACCCCGAGCTGGCCGACCGGCGGGAGGCCTGGCGCCGGGTCCCCGACCGCCTCGACGGCACGGGGGCGGGGGTCGTCGACCTGGTGGGCGACCTGCGGGGCCGCATCGACGCTGCGCAGGCCCCTCTCGACACCCGGCACGCAGCCGAGCTCGTGGGCTTGGAGGAGCAGATCGAGCGCTACGGGCTGCGCCGGGGCCTGGCGGGCGAGCTGGTGACCCGCCAGAAGCGCCAGGTCCGCACGCTGCGGCGCCAGGAGATCCGCTTCGGCCTGGCCACGCTGGCGGGCCGCTACCGCGACGCCCTGGCCGAGAGCCCGGACCCGGCTCCGATCGTGGAGGGGCTGGCGGCGATCCAGACGGCGGCCGAGGACCTCGTCCGCAACCCCGGCGAGGAGTTGCTGCTCCTCGGGCTGTTCCTGGCCCTGCCCCCCCTCCGGTGACCGAGGCCGAACTGGCGCCGGCCGAGCCCGAGGTCCCGAAGCGGGCGTGGGTCGTCCTGCTGCTGGCGTGCATGGCCGGCTTCGCCGGGGCGCTGGACCTCTCCGTCATCTTCGTCGCCTTCCCGGACATCGAGGACGCGTTTCCCGAGGCCTCGACGGCGCTGCTCTCGTGGGTCCTCACCATCTACGGGATCGTGATCGCCGCACTGCTCGTGCCGGGTGGCCGGCTGGCCGACCTCTACGGCCGCCGCCGGGTCTTCCTGACCGGTGTGGTGATCTTCGGGGTGGGGGCGCTGGCCAGTGGCGCGGCCCCGAGTCCCGGGTTCCTCATCGCCACCCGGGCCTTCCAGGCCTGCGGCGGGGCCCTCATGACCCCGGCGGCGATGGCCCTGGTCCTGCGGGAGTTCCCCCCTGATCGTCGGGCCATGGCCATCGGCACCTGGGGCGCCGTGGGTGGGGTGGCCGCGGCCACCGGCCCGTCCCTGGGCGCGCTGGTGGTGGGCCTGGGCGGGTGGCGTTGGGCGTTCTGGTTGAGCGTCCCCCTCGCCGCCATCGTGTTCGTGTGGGGGCGGAAGGTCCTGGTCGAGTCGGTGGACCCCGACGTCGACGGCCTCACCGACCTCCTCGGCTCGTTCCTGGTGATGGTGGCCGTGGGGTCCCTGGCCCTCGGGATCGTGGAGGGCCCCTCGTGGGGTTGGACCTCGCCGGCGGTCCTCACGGCGTTCGCCGTGTCGGCGGCGGCGGCGGTCCTCCTCGTGCGCCGCTCGGCCCGGCACCCGGATCCCGTCATCGCCCCCGACCTGTTCGCCGCCCCGCTGTTCCGCCGGGCCAACGTCGTCGCCCTGCTCTTCGGCGCCGCCTTCTTCGCCATGTTCTTCGGCCTGGTGCGCTTCCTGACCGAGGGCTGGGGCTACTCGACGGGCGAGTCCGGCCTCCTGGTCACCCCCGGCCCGGCGGCGGCGGCGCTGTTCTCCTACGTGGGCGGGCGGCTGGCCGATCGGTACGGCCACCGGGCCGTCATGGTCCCGGGGGCGCTGATCTTCGCCCTGGGCGGGATGTGGCTGGCGCTGGGCATCGGCAAGGAGCCGGAGATCTGGACGGTGTGGCTCCCCGGCGTGCTGCTCCTCGGCATCGGGATCGGGCTCGTGTTCCCCAACTTCCAGAGCGCCGCCGTCCACGGCGTGGACGAGGCCCGCTTCGGCGTGGCCGCCGCCGCCATCCAGACGGTGGTCCGCCTGTCCGGCACCCTCGGCATCGCGCTGGCGGTCGTGCTCGTCGGCAGCGTCGTCGCCGGCGACCCCGTGAGCGACTTCGACCCCCTCTGGTGGGCCCTGGTCGCCCTCGGCCTGGTGAGCGCCGCCGTCAGCCTCGGCATCGACACCCGCAAACCCGGGACGATCTAGACCGGAAAACGAGGCAGAGATGGGGCGTGGGTCGGGCTGCGGATCCTCCTCGGCACCGGAATCCCACGCTTCCTGGCCGTCCCCGGCCCATTGGAGGCAATAGGTCACGGAAGCCGTTACTCATTGCCTCCAACGAGGGCGACATGAGTCAGAAGCGGGGCGAATCGGGCGTCTCGGGCCGAAAGGCGCCGCGCACCGTGAGATCGACCGGTCGTGAGCCGCTGAGCAGCCGGCGTGCCCCCGACGATGGGTGGCTCGACCCCACGCCCCCGTGGTTGCGTCGGTGTCGGTCTAGACGCGGCCGACGAGTTCCTCGCCCAGGAGGGCGATGTGGTCGAGGTCGGCGAGGTCGAGGACCTGGAGGTACGCCCGCTCGACGCCGAGCTCGGCCCACTGGCCGAGGCGGTCGCGGACCTCCTCGGGCGTGCCGCCGAGCTGCTGCCCGCGGAGCTGTTCGGGGGTGTGGACGATGGCCTCGGCCCGGCGGGTGAACTCGGCCTCGTCGGCGCCCATGGCCGTGGTGAGGGCGACGGACCAGGTCATGGTGCCGGGGTCGCGGTCCTGGGCCTCGCACGCCTCGGTGACCCGTTCACGTTGGGTGGTGAAGTCGGCCATCGGGGAGAAGGGCAGGTTGAACTCGTCGGCGTAGGTGGCGGCGAGGCGCGGCGTCCGCTTGGCGCCGTGGCCGCCCACGATGATCGGCGGCCGGGGCGACTGCACGGGCTTGGGGAGTGCGGGGGAGTCGGTGACGGTGTAGTGCTCGCCGGCGAACGAGAAGGTCCCACCTGCCGGGGTCTCCCACAGGCCGGTGATCACGGCCAGCTGCTCCTCCAAGCGGTCGAAGCGCTCGCCCGTCCCCGGGAAGGGGATGCCGTACTTGTGGTGCTCGCCGTCGAACCAGCCCGCCCCCAGGCCGAGCTCGACCCGGCCGCCGCTCATGTCGTCGACCTGGGCCACGGCGATGGCCAGGGGCCCGGGCAGCCGGAACGTGGCCGAGGTCACGAGGGTCCCGAGGCGGATCCGTTCGGTCTCCCGGGCGATACCGCCGAGGGTCACCCAGGAGTCCGTGGGCCCGGGCAGGCCGTCGCCGGCGAAGGTCATCCAGTGGTCGGAGCGGAAGTAGGCGTCGAAGCCCGCCGCCTCCGCGGCCTGGGCCATGGCCAGCTGATCGCCGTAACTGGCCCCGAACTGGGGCTCGGTGAAGATGCGCAACTGCATGGCGGCGTGTCTACCGCACGTCACCCCGTCGGACGGTCCGGATCCACCCGGCAGTTGGCTCGCCGCCACCTGGTGCGGGCTAGGTTCCGCGGCGGAGAGGGAGGTCCATGGCGCACATCGACTTCGATCGGGTCACGAAGCGCTTCGGCGACGTCGAGGCCGTGTCCGATCTCAGCCTGCACGTCGACGACGGCGACTTCCTCGTCCTGCTCGGGCCCTCGGGTTGCGGCAAGTCCACCCTGCTGCGGATGTTGGCCGGCCTCGAGGAGCCCTCCGAGGGGGTCATCGAGATCGCCGGGGAGGCGGTGAACAACGTCGAGCCCAAGGACCGGGACATCGCGATGGTGTTCCAGAGCTACGCGCTCTATCCCCACAAGACCGTGCGGGCGAACATCGAGTTCCCGCTGCGCCCCCGCAAGGTGCCCAAGGAGGAGCGGCGGGTGATGGCCGAGGAGGCCGCCGAGCAGCTGGGCCTCACCCCCCTGCTCGAGCGCAAGCCCGGCCAGCTGTCCGGTGGCCAGCGCCAGCGGGTGGCCCTGGCCCGGGCCATCGTCCGCCGGCCGGTCGCTTTCCTGATGGACGAGCCGCTGTCGAACCTCGACGCCAAGCTGCGGACCCAGACCCGGGCCGAGCTGGTCGAGCTCCAGCGAGAGCTGGGCACGACGTTCGTCTACGTGACCCACGACCAGGTCGAGGCCATGACCATGGCCAAGCGGGTGGCGGTGATGAACGAGGGCGTGCTCCAGCAGGTGGGGCCGCCCACGGAGGTCTACGACAGGCCGGCCAACCTCTTCGTCGCCCGCTTCATCGGCAACCCCCCGATGAACACCCTCGAGGGCACCGCCGCCGATGGCACGATCACCGTCGCCGGCGGCACCCTCCCCGCGCCGACCCGTTCGGCGGCGTTGCCGTCGGAGATCGTGGTCGGCGTCCGGCCCGAGCGCCTGCGCATCGCCGGCCCCGGCGAGTCGGGGATCGCGGTCAAGCTCCGGGTGATCGAGCACCTCGGCCCCGAGCAGCTCCTCGTCTGCGACGTCGAGGACGGGTCGTCGCTGATCGCCCGCCTCGATCCCGACGAGGTCGCCCCCGCCGAGGGCTCGACGGTGACGTTGACCTCCGACGAGGACCACCTACACCTCTTCGACCCGGTCACGACCGGCCGCATCGACTGAGGTGACCGGCCGATGACCATGCAGGGCGTCGGGGGCATCCGCCCCGAAGCGGACGCCGGTCTCGGGCGGCGCCGGTTCCGCGAGATCCCCTTGGCCCTCCTCCTGCTGGTGCCCTCCCTGGTGATCTTCGGGGCCTTCCTCTTCTACCCCATGGCCAAGACGGTCTGGTTGGGCTTCTACCGGGAGGACCCCTTCGGAGGCCGGGTCTACGCCGGTTGGGACCAGTACACCGATGTGTTGGGCTCGTCGGAGTTCCACAACAGCCTCCGGGTCACCTTCGTCTTCGCCCTCATCACCGTCGTGTTCGGCCTGGGCCTCGGCCTCGTGCTCGCGGTGCTGGCCCACCAGCGCATGAAGGGGATCACGGTCTTCCGCACCATCTTCTCCTCGACCGTCGCCACCTCGGTCGCCGTGGCGTCGCTGATCTGGCTGGTGCTCTTCCAGCCGTCGATCGGGGTGGTCAACCAGTTCCTCAAGTCGATCGGCCAGGAGCCGGTGCAGTGGCTCCTGGACAGCAGCACGGCGCTCTACGCGGTGTCGGCCACGACGGTGTGGCAGAACCTGGGGATCACCTTCATCATCCTCATCGCCGGGCTGCAGGGCATCCCCGACGACCTCTACGAGAGCGCCCGGGTCGACGGGGCCAGCGGGTGGCTGCAGTTCCGCGAGATCACGATCCCGATGCTCTCGCCCACCCTGATGTTCGCCACGGTCATCCTGACGATCAACGCGTTCCAGTCCTTCGGGCAGATCGACCTGCTGACCGAGGGCGGGCCCAGCGACTCCACGAACGTGATCGTGTACTCGATCTACCAGGAGGCCTTCCAGAACCGGAACGCCGGTGTGGCCTCGGCGCAGGCCGTCGTCCTCTTCCTGATCGTGCTGGTGCTCTCGCTGGTCCAGTTCTCCTTCTTCGAGCGGCGGGTCCACTACGCCGGGGGCACCGATGACTGAGGTCCTCTCCGCCGACCGCGGCGCCCCGCCCATCCCGCCGTCGGTCAAGGGGGCCCGGTGGCGGACGGCCGCCCGCTACCTCGGGCTGACGTTCGCGGCGATCATCGTCCTCTTCCCCATCTACAGCGCGCTGGTGGTCGCCGTGCAGCCCGCCTCGTCGCTCCTCGACTGGCCCGGGATCCTCATCCCCAACGAGGTCTCGTTCGCCGCCTTCAGGGACGCCTTCAACCAGGGCGACCTGGGCCTCTACCTGCGCAACAGCATGATCCAGTCGACCCTGACGATGGTGTTCCAGGTCGGGACGGCCGTCCTGGCCGCCTATGCGTTCGCCTTCCTGCGCTTCCCCGGCAAGCGCTTCGTGTTCTATGCCTTCCTGGCCACGCTGATGATCCCGACCGAGGTCGTGGTGGTCGCCCAGTTCGAGCTGGTGTCGGACCTCGGGTGGTTCAACACGTTCCAGGGCCTCGTCGCCCCGTTCGCGGCGTGGGCCTTCGGGACCTTCATGATCCGCCAGGCGTTCCTCGGGATCCCCCGGGACATGCGGGACGCGACGGCCCTCGACGGCTACGGCCACGGCGGCTTCATGTGGCACGTCGCCATCCCGCTGGCCCGGCCCGCCATCGCCGGCCTGAGCGTCTTCAGCTTCCTCTACGCCTGGAACCAGTACCTCTGGCCGCTGTTGATCACCGACGACCCCAGCGTCCGGACCGTGCAGATCGGTCTCAAGAGCCTCAACTCGGCCAACGTGGACGAGCTCAACCTGGTGATGGCGGGGACCATCATCGCCGCCCTACCCATCGCGCTGGTCCTCGTCGTGTTCCAGCGCCACCTCGTGCGCGGACTCACCGCCGGGGCGGTGAAAGGATGACCGCCATGAAGCGAACCCCCCTGATCCTCTGTCTGCTGGCCGTGCTGGCCCTGGTCGCCGCCGCGTGCGGTGGGGGCGACGATGGCGGGGGAGGCGGTGGCAGTGGGGAAGGCGCCCAGGGCCGCGACGCCGAGGTCGACGAGTCCCTGTGCCCGGTCGCCGCCCTCGAGGCGGCGACGGAGCCGGTCGAGGTCGAGTTCTGGCACGCCATGACCGCCTCCAACGAGGAGACGCTCAACGAGATGGTGGCCGACTACAACTCGAGTCAGGACGCCGTCGAGGTCACCGCCGTCTTCACCGGGTCCTACGACGAGACCCTGGACCGGTACCTGAACGGTCTCCGGAGCGGTCAGCTGCCCCAGATCGTCCAGCTGGAGGAGACCACCCTCCAGACCATGATCGACAGCGGGAGCACCGTCCCCGCGGCGGCGTGCGTGGCCGCCGCCGACTACGACACCTCCGACATCCTCCCCGCCGTCCTGGCCGAGTTCGAGGTCGAGGGCACGCTCTGGCCGATGCCGTTCAACGTGTCGAACCCGGTCTTCTACTACGACCGCAACGACTTCACGGCGGCCGGTCTCGACCCCGACGCCCCGCCCGCCACCCTCGACGAGATGTTCGAGATGGGCCAGGCGATCGTCGACGCCGGGGCGGCCGAGACGGCGATGTCCCTCGAGGTCCAGCCCTGGTACCCCGAGCAGTGGTCCTCCATGGCGGACCAGGAGCTGGTGGACAACACCAACGGCCGTGACGCGCGGGCCGAGACGGCGACCCTGGACAACGCCACGATGGTCGACATCTTCACCTGGGTCCGGGAGATGGTGGACAACGACCTGATCTTCAACGTGGGCCGCAACCCGTCGGGCGCCGACCACTTCTTCGCCCTGGCCAGCGGTGACGCCGCCTTCACCATCGGCACCTCCGGCGCCCTCGGCTCGGTCTACGACGCCCTCGACTCCGGCACGGTGGAGACCGACGTCGACATCGGCATCGGCCCCCTGCCCGGCCCCGTCGCCGGTGGCCCGACCAGTGCGGGTGGTGCGGCGCTCTGGCTGGTGGCCAACGAGTCCAGCGACGAGCAGATCGCCGCCAGCTGGGACTTCGTGCAGTGGTTGGCCGCCCCCGAGCAGCAGGCCCGCTGGCACGTAAACACCGGCTACATCCCCATCAGCTTCCAGGCCAGTGAGGACGCCGCCGTCCAGGAGCTGTGGGCCGAGCGCCCCGGCTACCAGGTGGCCTACGAGCAGCTGGCGGACGACAACCTGCCCCCGGGCGGTGGCGGCCCGGTGATCGGCGCCTACGTGGAGTTCCGCAACGCCGTCGAGGACGCCATCGAGGCCCTGGTGCTCGACGGGGCCGACCCGGCCGAGACCGCGGCCACTCTCCAGGAGGAGGCCGACGCCGCGATCGCCTCCTACAACGACCGCGTCGCCGGCTGACCCATCGTTCTGGCGCCTGATCCTCCGGTCATGACCGGAGGATCAGGAGCCAGAAGCTCAATCGAACCAGTCCACGGCGACGCGGTGGGTGCTGACCTCCCCGATCAGCTGGACCACGGCCTGATGGGCGTGGTGGACGCGGTAGGCCTCGAGGGCCTCGACGTCCTCGAAGGTCGAGTGCAGGCCCACCTGGTAGCTGGTCGGACCGGCGACGACGTCGACGCCCACCTCGTAGGTGACGATCTCGTCGATGAGGCCGGGCAGGGCCTGCAGCCGGCGGACGACCTCCTCGGCCTGCAGGGGGTCGGGGACCTGGATGGCGACGATGTGGTGCAGCACGGGGACAGTCTGGCCGCCGCGTCCGTCGGTTCAGGCGCCGACGGGTTCAGGCGATGCGGTAGGTCTGCAGGGCGTGGGCCACGACCCGGCCCTCCTCGTCGGTGGCTGTGGTCTCCGTCGTGGCCGCTGGCAGGGGGAAGCCGATCCCGACGGCCACCGAATGACCTGCAGGACACCGCATCCGTGGTCAACTGGCTCGATGTGCCGTTCCCCGACTGGTCGCCGCCGCCGTCCTCCTCGCCGGTCTCGTGGTCGCTCTGCCGTCGGATCCCGCGGCCGCCGCCCCCGGTGACATCACCCTCTACCCGGACACGAACGTGCTCAACGCCCGCAACATCGTGACGGGCCCGGACGGCAACCTCTGGTTCACCAGCTTCCAGACGGCTCGGATCGGGCGCATCGACCCTGAAGACGACTCGATCACGACCTACACCGACGCCGCGCTCGTCTCGCCGAACGGGATCGTCGTCGGCCCGGATGGGGCTCTGTGGTTCACCGACTTCGGCGGGGGCCGGATCGGCCGGATCACCACGGGGGAGTGATCACCACGTTCCCCGACGCCAATGCCGTCGGGCCCAGGACATCACGGTCGGGCCCGACGGCAACCTCTGGTTCACGATCAACCTCGGCAACCGGATCGGCCGGTCACCCCGGCCGGGGACATCACCACCTTCCCGGACCCGAACATCAGCGGCCGTTCGACATCGTGTCCGCCGGGGGCAACCTCTGGTTCACCAACTACGACGGTGACAGCCTGGGGCGATCACCACGGCGGGCGTGGTCACCGAGTTCCCGATCACCGGCCTCGACCAGCCGACGGGCCTCGTGCACGACGGCGCGGGCATCCTCGTCTTCCTCTCGAGTGGCAACAACCGCCTCGGCGTCGCCCAGACGGCCAATGGTGCCGGCGTCGTGAGCACGACGACGACGGGCCTGTCCACACCCGTCGGGCTGACCATCGGCCCGGGCGGCGTCCTCTGGGCGACCAACATCTCGCCGGGCGACCTGGCCCGTTACAACAGCAGCACCGACACCTTCGTGCTCGTGCCCGACCCGGAGGGGGAGGTCATTGCGTCCTCGGGGATCACGGCCGGCCCGGACGGGGACATCTGGTTCACCGCCAGGCCGCCGGCATCGGTCGGCTGGAGGTCGACAGCGAGGATCCCACCATCACGATCACGGCGCCGGCCGATGGCGCGACCTACCAGCGCGGCGCGCTGCCCACCGTCGACTTCGAGTGTCTGGACGAGGAGTTCGGCAGCGGCGTCGACACCTGCGTCGGGACCTATGACGACGAGGCCGAGCTCACCGTCGAGGGCTACGGGGAATTCGAGTTCACGGTCACCGCGACCGATTTCGCCGGAAACGAGGCGACCGAGACGATCACCTACACCGTGGCCCGGCCACGCTGTGCCGGCCAGGACGTCACCGTCGACCTCGCCTTCGGCGACCCCGCGACGTCAGAGGCCGGACGTCATCCTCGGCACCCCGGCCACGGAGGTGATCAACGCCTTCGGCGGCAACGACACCGTCTGCGGTGGTGGTGGCGGCGACACGCTGAACGGGGCCACCGGGGCGGACCGGCTCTTCGGCGGCGCCGGGCTCGACACCCTGAACGGGGCCGGCGGCAACGACCGGGCCTACGGCGGGGACGGCAACGACACCCTCAACGGGGCGAGCGGCGCCGACGTCCTCGAGGGGGGCAACAACAACGACGTGCTCAACGGCGGCCTCCAACGGGACACCTGCCGGGGCCAGGCCGGGGGCGGCGACCGCCAGACCGGTTGCGAGGTCGCGCACCGGCATCCCCTGAGCCGCCCCTTGAACTGGAGCACGGGGCGCTACCGTCGTCGGCGTGATCACCGTGACCGACCTGTTCCGGTATCCCGTGAAGTCGATGCAGGGCCTGTCCGAGGCGGCGCTGGACCTCGTGGCCGACGGCTTCGAGGGCGACCGGCGCTGGGCGCTGATCGACGGGGCGACGGGCCGCCTGATGAGCGCCAAGCGGTGGTCGGCCCTGCTCATGGCCTCGGCCGACGACGAGGCGATCACCCTGCCCGACGGCGAGCGGGTCCCGTTGGGTGCGCCCGACGCGGATAAGGCCCTGTCGGCCTGGCTGGGTCGGGAGGTCCACCTCGCCGAGGCGACGGCCGACACCGAGGTCAGCTACGAGATGACCTTCGAGCCGCCCAATGACGAGGCGGAGTACGTCGAGATCCCCACGACCCCGGGCAGCTTCCTCGACCTGACCGCGGCCCACCTGGCCTCGCGCCGACCCTCCGGGAGGCCGCCGACAGTCACGATGACCTGGACTGGGACGTGCGCCGCTTCCGGCCCAACCTGGTCGTCGACGGTGACCTCGAGCCCTTCGCCGAGGACGAGTGGGTGGGGTCCACCCTGCGGATCGGCACCGCCGAGCTGAGCGTCCGTCAGCCAACCGTGCGCTGTGCCATGCCCCTGCGGGCCCAGCCCGGCCTCGAACGCCAAGCGCCGATGTACGCCGCGCTGGAGGCCCTGCACGCCAACCACCTGGGCGTCTACCTGGACGTCGTCACGCCGGGCCGGGTCAGCGTCGGCGACGAGGTCACCGTCCTCGCCTGACCGGGCCATACTCGGGGTGTGGCCCAGCGCAACGTCCTCGGCGGCGACCTCGAGCCCTGCGGGAACGACCCGGTCACCGGCTTCTACCGCAACGGCTGCTGTGACTGGGGCCCCGACGACGTCGGCTACCACACCATCTGCGCCACGGTCACCGCCGAGTTCCTGGAGCACCAGCGCTCGATCGGCAACGACCTGATCACGCCGATGCTCGCCTACGGCTTCCCGGGCCTGAACCCGGGGGACCGCTGGTGCGTCACCGCGGCCAACTGGCTCCGGGCCCACCAGGACGGCGCCGCCGCCCCCGTGGTCCTGGCCGCCACCAACGAGGTCACCCTCGAGGTCGTGCCGCTGGAGGTCCTGCAGGAGTACGCCGTCGACGTCCCCGACGACCTCGGCGCCCTCGAAACCTGACCCTGCTCAGCCGGGCTCGCCGACGACCGAGCCGGGTGGGGGCAGCGGGTCAGGCGCCGTCGCCGGGACGGGCATGTCGTGCTGGCAGGTGGACGACAGCGCGCGACCCGCACCTTCACCACGACGGACCCCAGCGACGACAGGTCAGTCGGCGACGAAGGCCTCGACCTCGGCGACGAACTGTGACCACGCCGGCTCGTGCTCGAGGAGGATGTGGTTGTCGCTCTCGAGCGGGACGAACCGGGCGTCGGGGATCAGCGCGGCGAACAGCTCGCCCTGCTCGACGGGGCACCCGATGGTCGTTGGCGGCGTGGAGCACGAGGGTCGGCGCCTGGACGCGTGGGGCGAGGTCGGTGACGTCGATGTCGGCCGACACCGTCATCAGGCGGAGGGCGTTCTCGGCCGACGTCGTGCGCCGCTGCAGCTCCACGAACGCCGCCCACTGCTCGACCGAGCCCTCGGGCATGAACTGCGACGCGAACATGCGCCCGAACGGCGAGTCCTCCCGTGCCCAGCCGGTGCGCAGCAGCTCGAGCATCACCTCGGCGTCCCGCAGCTCGGCTTCGGTGCGCGCCCGCTTGGAGCGCCCGAGGGGAAAGGCGCCGTAGAGGACGAGGTGGCTCACCCGCTCAGGGTGCCGGGCGGCGTACGCGGTGGCCACCGCGCCACCCTGGCTGATGCCGAGCAGCGGGAACCGATCGAGGCCCGTCGGCGTCCACGACCGCCTCGAGGTCGCTCACCCAGCTCTCGAACGACACGTCGGCCGGGTCCCAGTCCGACAGGCCGCACCCCGCGCTGGTCGTAGTGGAGGAGGCGGTGGTGCGCCGACAGGTCGCGGAGCCAGTGGCACCAGACGATGCTCTCCCACGAGTAGCGCACGTGGGTGAGCCAGTTGGCCGCCTTCACGAAGGGCGGGCCCTCACCGCCGAGGCGTAGGCGATGCGGACGCCGTCGGCGGTCGCGGCAGAACCGCACGTCCTGCGCGCGATCGACCGATGCCGGACGGGGCCGCCGCCGGCCTCGCCGGACGGTGCCGGGGCGATCCGGCAGCTCGACCACGTCGGCCACGAACCGGTAGCCGCGCCCGTGCGTGGTGCGGATCGCCCACTGCTCCTGGCCGCTGTCCCCCACGGCCCGCCGCGCGGCCTTGACCCGGCTCGTCAACGCGGACTCGGTGACGAAGCGGGTGCCCCACACCTCGTCGAGCAGCTCCCGCTTGTCGACGACCCGGTCGCGGTGGGCGATCAGGTACGCCAGCAGGTCGAACACCTGCGGCTCGACCGCGATCGACCTCGTCGCCGTGGCGCAGCTCATAGCGCTGGGTGTCGAGCACGAAGTCGGCGAAGGAGTAGTTCATCGCCCTCCCTCGCCGTGAGCCTAGGCAGGACCGCCTCGGTCCTGGGGCCGATACGGGACCTACAAGACCCCCGACCTGGCCCCGGGGGCCACCCACCGGATCAAGATCGTCGTCACCGTCCGTAACACCGCCCCCTCAATGCCTCGGTGGCCCGCACGCTCACCGCCTTCTCCGGGACGTCGTGAGGTTCGTCACCAGCAGGGCCTAGAAAGCGCACGAGGGCCGACCGACCTGGGCCTCTAGCCTGTCTGCACCCGCCCGGGTAGCTCAGTCGGCAGAGCGGCTCACTCGTAATGAGCAGGTCAGGGGTTCGATTCCCCTCTCGGGCTCTGGTTCTCCGGCCGTCGTGGAGGCCGGTTGCCAACGACCGACGACCACGACGCTGGGCGTACCCGCCGTCCAGACCCCCTTGATCCCGCCAATCGTAGGGTCGTCAGCGAAGGGCGACGAAGCGCAGGCGCTTGCCCAGCGGGGACCGCGGGATTGCCGCTACGGCCACCACCCGGGCCTCGGGATTCGGCAGGCCAGCGGTGGCCAGGGCGGAGCGCAGGTCGGGCTCCCGGCCCGCCGGCGGCGCCCCGGCGCCGGCCACCAGCACCTCGATCCCGCTCTCCAACCTAAGCTCATGGATTCTGGAGGTCGGCCCCTGATGTCAGGCCGCCTGCCGCAGTAGGTTTTCCCGGCGCCAGCGACCTGTCGTCGCCCGATCGGCCGAGCGGTTGTCGTCGGGATCCTCGTGGCCGTGCCCGTCGCCCAACCGGTGGCCGCCGACCAGCCGACCGGCGCTGAGGTCGGAACTAAGACTGGCAGCAGGTGCGGGCCGCTAGCAGCCACACGGGTGGCATCCGCACATCCGGCCGCCTCTACTGCTGGGGCTATGACACCACCGGGCAGCTCGGCGACGGCGGCATCAACACCGACCGGGCCACGCCCCACGCTGGTCGCCGGCGGCGCCACCAACTGGATCCGCGTCGACACGGGCGACTATCACACCTGCGCCATCCGCACCACTGGACGCCTCTACTGCTGGGGCACTGACTTCGCCGGGCAACTCGGCGACGGTGGCACCAACGCGGACCAGACCACCCCCACCCTCGTCGCCGGCGGCGCCACCAACTGGACCACCGTCACGGCCGGCCTGAGCCACACTTGCGCCCGCCGCGCCACTGGGCGCCTCTACTGCTGGGGCCACGACGAGTCCGGGCAGCTCGGCACCAGCGGCCCCAACGCCGACCGGACCACCCCAGCCCCAGTCGCCGGTAGCGCCACCAACTGGACCGCCCTCACCACCGGGGACGACCACACCTGCGCCCGCCGCGCCACTGGGCGCCTCTACTGCTGGGGCAGCGACGAGTCCGGGCAGCTCGGCGACCAGCGGCCCCAACGCGAACCGGGCCACCCCAACCCCAGTCGCCGGTAGCGCCACCAACTGGACCACCGTCACGGCCGGCGAGGGCCACACTTGCGCACCGCGCCACTGGGCGCCTCTACTGCTGGGGCAGCGACGAGTCCGGGCAGCTCGGCAACGGCGGACCCAACGCGAACCGGGCCACCCCAACCCCAGTTGCCGGGAGCGCCACCAACTGGACCACCGTCACGGCCGGCATTGACCACACCTGCGCCATCCGCGCCACCGGGCGCCTCTACTGCTGGGGATCCGACGCCAACGGCCAACTCGGCGACGGCGGCACCAACACCAACCAGGTCATCCCCGTCCAAGTCGCCGGCCGTGCCACCGACTGGACCGTCGTCGCCGCCGGCGGCTACCACACCTGCGCCCGCATCGGCACGGGCCGCCTGTTGTGTTGGGGCTTCAACAGCAACGCCCAACTCGGCGACAACACCACCACCCCGAGTGGCGTGCCGGTGCAGGTCTACGCCTGAACTCGCCCCCGGCCGACGTCAGGTGATTCCTCGAGGGAGTCAGCGGCCCCAGGCGTCCTCGACTCGGAGTCGCCGACGTGGGTGTCGAGCCAGTCCTGCAGCGGCCGGGCCTCGTGCAGGAAGTCGACGATCCGGGACTTCGCCTTCGCGGTGCCCAGCCAGGCGCCGGCGGTCCACTCCCGCCAGGCGATCAAGCTCTTGTGGCGGAGCCACTCGATGCGAGGGTGGTCCTTGGGATAGCCGCGGGGTGCGGTCTTGAGCACGTCCCGGCCCGTGACCTCGATGCCCGCGCCGCGCACCTGCTCGATCCACCGCCTCGAGCTCGACACCCGCTACGGTCGTCGGCCACCGTCTGGCGGAACCGCTCGAGCTGGTCCTTGGCCATCACGTAGGTCCCGAGCCCGGCGGCCAGCCCCTCCGAGGACAGCTGGAGGTAGCCCCCGCCGGCCAGTGGCCCCCATCGCCGTCTTGTACGGGGACTTGTCGGCACTGAAGCGCACGTCTCGGTAGGGCCGGAAGATCCTCCCCTCGCCGAACTCGGCCGCCAGCTCGGCCAGCAGCGCCTCCATCGGACCCCGGCCTGCTCCTCGTACACCGCCTTGTGGTCGGTCCAGTACGCCTTGGTGTTGTCGACCTCGAGGCCCTCGTAGAACTCCAGCGCCTCTGCCGGCCACCCCCGGAACGCCATGCCGGAACGGTAGACCGCCGTCTCATCGCGCAGCCCGAGAACGTCGACTACCGGCCCCGTACTGAGCGGTCCTCAAACCCCTGCCGCCGGCGCGGCTGATGCCGAGGTGGATCTCGTGGGCGACCAGCGCCTGACCGAGGTCGGCCAGGTGGACGGTGTCGGCGACACGGACGGGCGCCGGAGTCCCAGCGGCCGTCTGCCGAGTGGCGATCCACTCACCGTCGGGCCCCCCCACGGCCGTGGCGGCGTCGACCAGCGTGACCTCGGGGTGGCGGGCGGCGATCGCCTGGTACTCCGCCCGGAGGCGGTCCGTCACCCGCTGGACCCGGGCGGTGATCATCGGTGGGGGGAGCACCAGGACGACCTCGGCTCCGGAACTGATCATCTGCGTCACGTACCGCTCGGCCTGTTGTCCCCACTCCCGAAGCGAAGACCGGCGCGTACACGTCGGGAACCGTTCGACCGTCGGCGGCCACCCACATCTGGGCCGGGTCACTCGTGTAGTTGCCGATGAACAGCATGACCACGACGTCGGGATCGAACCGGTTCAGCGACGACGGGAGTTGCGCCGGCCAATCGAACGCGTCCGAGGTGAGAAGACCCGATCCGTTGACCCCGCCGTTGTGGACCCGGTAGCGGTCGCCGAGCTGGCGGGCGAGGGCCGGTCGGTCGACTTCATGATCGAGTCACCCACGAGCAGGACGTCCCCGGTGGCGGGGGCGTGCTCGGCGGCACCGTGGTGGGGGCCGCAGGGGTGGGGGCCGTCATCGTCGTCGTGGGGCCGTTGTCGTCGTCGGGGGGCATTGTCGTCGTGGGCGGTTCGCTTTGGGCGGCGGTCGGGTCAACCAGAGCCAGCCCGGCCACGAGGAGGGCCGCGGCCACGAGGGCCGCGAACAGGATCGTCCGCGAGGGGGTTCGAACGGGGGTGGTGGGCATGACTCCCTCCGAGTCGGTCGGTGTCCGCCCAGTAGCGCACGGCCCCGGTCCGGCGTCTGTCTCCTGGCGCACACTCCTGTGCCACGATGAGTGCGGGCGAGGGGAGGACGATGGGGTCATCGGGGCTGCCCGGGGAGGGGCACAACGAGTCGGTGTCACCTCAGCGGTGGCCGCTCCTGGCTGTCCTCGATGACGGCGAGGCCCGCGCCCTCCTCGACCAGATGCAGCCCCGGGCGTTTCAGCGGGGGCATGCCGTGCTGCACGAGGGTGCCTCGGCGGCGTGCCTGTACCTGATCGACGAGGGCCACGCCGCGGTCCGGGTCGTCACCCCCGACGGTGACACGGCGATGATCCGGGTGCTCGGCCCCGGACAGCACTTCGGCGAGCTCGCCCTCCTGTCGCCGGGTGTCCGCACGGCGGGCGTCGACGCGCTCGACGACCTCTCGGTGCTGGCGCTCGACCAGGTCACCTTCGACCGCCTCCGGGAGCGGCGCCCGAAGCTGGATGCCATGGTCACCGAGGCGCTCGTACAGGAGGTGCGCAGGCTGACGCACTGCCTGACGGAGGCCTACCACCTGCCGGCCACGGAGCGGGTGACCCGGCGATTGGTGGAGCTCGCAGGCGTCTACGGCTCGGGCTCCCGTGATCCGGTCACCATCCTGCTGACCCAGGAGGAGCTGGCGCAGCTGACCGGGGCGATTCGACCGACGGTCGATCGCGTCCTGCGTGCACTCGTTGACGACGGACTCGTCGAGCACCCCACCGCGGCGGCCTTCGCCTGCTCGACGTGGACGCCCTGGTCGGCTCGATCACCGCCGGCTGACCCGGCGCGGTGCGGCCGTCCTGGTCACCTGACCCGGCCGTCGCCGTCACGGCGCGAGTGGCCGGTCCGCTCAATCGGTGATCCTGCCGACCGATGGGACATCGGGGGGTGACGGGCCACCTGTCCCGGGTAGGTCCTGCTGCACCCGGTGTCTTCGGAGGTGGACCATGGATTCGGTCAGTGACCTGGTCGGTGTGACCGTCGTCGTGACGATGGTCGCGTGGAGGTGGGCGGCGACCCGGGAGGCCCGGCGGGTCCTCTTCCCACCGCCCGAGCGGGAGGACGACGTCATCTCCCTGCCGTAGGCGTCCGCCCGGGGCCGACTAGGGTCCGGCGATGTCGCGAGTCGAACTCGTCCAGGGCTACCTCGACGGTCAGCTAGCCGCCGGGTCTTCATCCGTCGCCTCGTGGCCACGGGCGTGACCGCAGCCGCGGCGATCTCCTACGCCGGCCTGCTGGAGGCCGCCCCGGCGGGAGCGGTGCCGCCGCCCACTACTTCTACCTGGTCATCACCGACAACACGTTCTTCAACGGGAACCCTGCGAACCTGGCCCAGGGCCAGGGAGTCCAGTTCGCCAACCACGGGTTGGTCAACCACTCGGCGCGGGACACCTCGGGGCTCCAACTCTTCAACACCGGTCCGATCGTCCCCCAGGCCTCAGCCAGTGCCCCGGCCCCGCCGGGTGCAGGCCAGTACCCGTTCCGGTGTGCCTTCCATCCGATGAGCGGGAAGCTCCGGGTCCCCGTCATCGCCACCCCCACCTCGGGGCCGCTGGGCACCCAGTTCACCCTCAAGTGGGCCGTGGCCGGGGCGCCGGTCGGGCTCAAGTTCGACGTGGACCGGAAGGTCCCCGGGGCCCTCAACTGGACGGCCTGGAAGCGGGGCGTGATCGGGACGTCCGGGGTCATGACCCCGGCCCGACGCGGGATGTTCCGGTTCCGGGCCCGCGTGCGTCGACCCTCGAACGGCGAGACCAGTGACTGGTCGGTCGTGCGGGCCATCAACGTCACCTGACGTCAGGCGCTGTCGGCTTCCCCGGCGACGAAGCGGTGCTGGACGACCTCGGCCAACGCTTCCGGGTCGGCCACGTGGAACCAGCCCCGTTCCAGCCGTACTGACCGCACCGCGGGAGGGACGACGGGCACGGTGTCCATGCGACCCCGGTTCCGGGCGCCGGTGAGGGCGACGAGCCCGAGGTGCAGGCGCGATCCCTCCACGGTCAGCGCCCGCCGGACCGATCGGACGATCGCCCCCCAGCGGCGGGGGGAGCGGAGCGATCGCAGGCCGGCCGCCACCAGCGCCCGGACGAGCTGGGCGTGGCGGTCCCGGCGCCAGCGGTCACCGTCGGCCATGCGGGTCCGGGCGTAGATCAGGGCCGTCTCACCGTCGAGGACCTGGGGACCGGCGGCGAAGCGGGCGATGAAGCGTTCGCCGTCCTCCTCGTAGTCGTCGTCGATCGCCTGTGGGACGTCCACCCGGACGCCGCCGAGGGCATCCACGAGGTCGGCGAACCCGGCCATGTCGACCACCGCCCCGACCCCGATGGGCAGGCCGAGGGCCGCCGACGTCGCGGCCCGCAGCCCGGCGGAGCCGGCCCGCGGATCGTCCCCGCCGTCTGCGGTGGCTGCCGCGAAGTACGTCTCGTTGAGGCGGAGGGGCTCGTCATCGGGATCGCCCACCAGCAGGTCACGGGGGGGCAGCAGGAGGGCCATGCGGCCGCGGACCGGCTCGGCCCGCAGCACGAGCAGGGCGTCGGCCCGGCCCACGGGGAAGCGCTCGCGGCGGTCGACGCCGGCGAGGACCACGTGCACCGCCGGCGTGCCGAACAGGGCCCGGAGCCGGCCGCGTCCGGGTCGACCCAGTTCCCCCCAGGCCCCCACCCAGGCCGCCGTGGCGCCGAGGCGGACCAGGGGCCGCACCCGCCGATAGGTGCGCTGCAGCTCGGGATCGCCGTGGTGGGCCACGTGCCGGTCGATGATCCCGAGGCGTCGCCGCACGTACCCGAGGCCCACGGCCCCGTCGCCGAGCACGCGGCCCCCGCCGGTGGCCCGGTCCAGCAGGATCCGACCGAAGCCGCGGCCCCGTTGCAGGTGGTGGCGGACCAGGACCGGGACCGTGCGGCAGGGGCTCTCGTGGAGCAGCTCGACCTCCTGGTCCCGCCAGGCCTTCAGGCCCCGGCGGAACAGGGCCATGTTGACCACGGTGTCCTCGCCCGCCCGGAGGTCCTCCGGGAAGCCGCCGGTGGTCAGCAGCAGCTCACGGTCATAGGAGCAGTGCGGCGGGGCCACCCCCATCTCCTCGGACGGGCGGCCGGGCAGCACCGTGCCGTGGTCGAGGAAGTAGGACGCCCACCCCGCCGGGGTCGTGGTCAGGTTGCGGATCGTCCCCGTGACCATGGGGTAGCCCCGCTCGTGGGCCCGGACCCGGGCGGCCAGGCTCCCCGGCGGCAGCACCACGTGGGAACCGGGGAACGAGACGTAGTCGCCTCGGGCGACGGCCAGCCCGGCATTGCGGGCCCGACCGGGCAGGGCCACGCCGTCGAGCTCGATCAGGGTCACCGGCGGGTCGTGCCGGTCCCCGAAGCGCTCGCGCACGATCGCCGCGGTGCGGTCGGTCCCGCTGACCACGACGATCACCTCGAAGGGGACGGGGACCTCCTGGTCGACGACCGAGCGCACGGTGCGCTCGATGCGGGCCTCGTCGTCCCGGGCGATGACGACGGCGGACAGCACCGGTGCCTCGGGGTCGAAGGCCCCGTCGTCGTCGGGCGCCTCCCGGGCGACCGCGGGGTCGTCCAGGACGGGGAGACCATCTGGTCGGGGAGCCCAGGTCCGCACCGGGCCCGGCGGCTCGACGAGGTGGCCGTAGTCGGCCTGGTGCTCGAGGAACGGGTCGGCCTCCCGGTACTTGCGGCGCCGGGCCTGGCGGCGTTCCTCGTCGAGGGAGGCCAGGTGCTGGATGCGCAGCGTCGTCGGCAGCCACCGGGCGGGAGGGATCGAGGAGGGGACGGGGACGAGGTGGAGGCGGTCACCGTCGATGCGCTGCCCCGGGGCCCAGGCGAAGAGCCGGGCCACCGGGAGCTCGTCCCGGTCGAAGTGCTCCAGGTCACCCACCATCCGGTGGACCCGCAGCGTGTAGGCGAAGCCGGGGAGCGCCTCGTCGCTCTGGATGAAGGCCCGGAGCGCGGCCCCGTCGTCGGCCGTGATGCGCTCGTCGGCGTCCAGGGACAGGATCCACCGGGGGCGGAGGGTGGCGGCGGCCTCCAGGAGCGCCGACCGGTTGGCGGCGTCGTCCCATCCGGCGTGGTCGGGCCGGGTCGGCCGGTGGAGGAGCCGGCGGACGAGGGGCTCGGCCTCGAGGATGGCCCGGGTGCCGTCGGTCGACCCGTCGTCGAGGGCTACGACGGCGTCGGCGAAGGGGCGGACCGACGCGAGCCAGCCGGGGAGATCGCCCTCGCCGTTGCGGACGGGGAGGAGCAGCACCAGGGCGGGCCGGTCGGGGTCGTCGGCCTCGACGCCCTGACCCGCCTCGGCCGCCAGTGGCCCGATCCCGAACGGGCCCTCGGGCTCGAGGAGGACGGCTTGATCGGGGTTCCGGGGGGCCCAGGGCACCGTCCGCTCCGGGACGGTGTCCAGGCCGCCGAAGTCGGTGGGCCACCGCCCCTCCGGGTCGGCCTGGGCGTACTTGGCCAGCCGGTCCCCGATCCGGCGCTGGTCGACGGCACCGAGGTGCTGGAGCCGGATGGACGTGCGCACCCAGGCCGTCGGCCCGATCTCCACCGGCACGGGGGGCTCGTGGAGACGGCCCGGGGGCAGGTGCAGGTCCGGCTGCCAGGCGAAGGCCCGGTAGACCCAGCGGATGGCGGGGTCGTAGGCGTCGGGTCCCCACATGCGGCAGTGGGTGAGGCCGTAGGCCACGCCGGGGAGGCCGTCGGTCCGGAGGAAGTCGACCAGGGCCGCGCCGTCCTCCGGGGGGAGGCGCTCGTCGGCGTCCAGCCAGACGATCCACGAGGGCCCGACGCCCTCGGCGGCCTCCAGCAGCCGCTGCCGGTTCGCGCCGTCGTCCCAGCCCGCGGCGGTCGGGCGGGACGGGTTGGCCAGGAGCACGTCGACGAGGGGCTCGGCCTCCAGAAGCTCGAGGGTGGCGTCGGTGGAGCCGTCGTCGAGGGCCAGGACGACGTCGGCCCACGGGCGCACGGCGGCGAACCATTCCGGGAGGTCGGCCGCACCGTTGCGGACGGGGAGCAGGACGGCGACGATCACGGATCGCGATCGAGGGCGAGGGCCTCGGCCAGGAGGCGGTCGAGGTCGAGGTTGCCGGGACAGGACTGGGAGCCGTCGATCTGGCGGTGTCCGACGACGTGGTCACGGTCGAGGGGGATCGACCACCGCAGGCCGAGCGCCCAGACCAACTCGGCGCCCGTGGCGTACTGGGCGTCGGGCCGGGCCACGTGCTGGGGATCGCCGTCATCCACGAACTCGATGCCGATGGTGACGCGGTTGGGGTCGACGCCGTCGGGCAGGAACGCGGCCGTGGCGTCGCGCGGTCGTCCCGCGTGGCGGGCGGTGTCCGCCTCGGACACGACCTCGACCAGCCGCCCGTCGAGGCCGACGACGAAATGGGCGCTGACCCGGCTGGCGGGGTCGGCGAACCAGCCGAGCGTGCTCGCCATGGTGCCGACCGTGGTGTGCAGCACCACCCCCAGGGGGCGGTGTCCGTCCCGGCCGGGCGCGACGTTGGGACTAAAACGGCGTTCGACCGGCAGCACCCGGTGAGGCTACGGGAGCCGGTCGACGACGATCGGAACGGGGACCGGGGCCCCGGCCGGGTCCCGGAGGTCGACCGCCTGGAGGGCGCCGCCCGCCTCCATGCCCGCGTAGGGGGTGATGCTCAGACGGTCGACATCGAGGGCACAGGCCAGGAAGTGGCCCTCGGCCGCCCAACCGCAGGTGTGGGCTTCGGCCAGTCGGTCCGGGGCTTCGGGTCGCAACTTGGCCCCGGCCCCGGCGACGAGGAAGTGCATGTCGTCCACGACGCTCCACTGCAGGTTGTGCTCGTGGCCGGCGAACACGCAGCGGACCCCGGCCCGCCGGTAGAGGGGCAGGAGCTGGTCGATCACGGCCTGGTCGTTGTGGTGGGAGGGCCCGGCGGAGTACGGCGGGTGGTGGGAGAAGGGAAGGTGCCAGGCGGGCCGGCCGTCGGTGCGTCCGCCCCGATCCGGGAACTCCTTCTCGAGGAAGCGCCGGTGGTCCGGGTGGGCGAAGAACCGCTTGTGGTCGGTGTCGGAGGCCTCGGTGGTGTCGACGGCGACGAAGTCCACGAGGCCGCCCACGTCGAAGCTGTAGCAGAGGCCGGGTTCGACGGACGTGCGCCCGGCCTCGACGTCGGAGGTGAAGCGGTGGTCGAGGAAGAAGTTGTCGGTCACCTGGTCCCGGTCGTCGCTCTGCTCGGTCTCCCCCCCGTCGTGGTTGCCGATCACGGGGTACCAGGGCAACCGGCTCAGCAGGTACCGGTAGGGCTGGTAGAAGCTGAAGAACCAGTCGTCGTCCTCGGCGCCGGTGTCGTCGGACATCGCCGCCTGCTCGTCGCCCTCCTCCTCGTCCTCACCGAGGTAGATGTTGTCCCCCACGGTGAGCACGAGCCGGACGTCGAGGGTGTCGGCGGCCACGTCCATGGCGCGGGCCACCGCCCGCTGGCGCTTGGACGCCGGATCGTCACCGCGGACGCCGTAGCCGAAGTCGCCGATGACGAGGAACGTGACCGGCGCGTCGTCGTCGGCGTGGGGATGGGTCCGGAAGTGGCAGTCATAGGCCCGGTCGGGCTCGGCCAGGCCGGGGGGCGTGCGGTCGGCGCGCCAGTCGCGCCGGGGGCCCTCGGCCCAGGGATCGCCGTCGACCACGACCCGGTAGCGGTACTCGGTGTCGGCCTCGAGACCCCGCAGCCACGCGTTGTTCTCCTCGTCGGTCGCGGCCCGGGCCACCACCTGGCCATCGGCGTCGAGGGCCTCGACCACCGCGTCCCCGTAGGGGATCGATCGGGCGCCGATGCTGTCCACCCGGCCGGGGTCGAGGCTGTCGATCTGGTCGTCGTCCGCCAACTGCAGTCGCCCCTCGTCCCCCTCCTGGAACCAGAACCCACCCCACGAGATGAGCGCGGCGTCGGCGGTCAGCCCCGCCAGGTGGAGGTACGGCTCGAAGTGTGCGGCGGACGCCATGGGCTCCACCTACCCACCGGCGGCCCTTTCGTTCTGGGTGGTCTCCTCTGTCGTGGAGAACAGAGGAGGGCACCCAGAACGGAGTCAGGCGGGGGATTCGAAGCCGGTGAGGACGCCGGTGACGTTGGTGCCGATGGCCTCGACGGCGTAGCCGCCCTCCATCACGAACAGGGTGGGGACGCCCAGATCGGCCAGCCGGGCGCCGAGGACGGGGTAGTCCGAGGACTCGAGCTCGAAGCAGGAGATGGGATCGTCCTTGTAGGTGTCGACGCCGAGGGAGACGACGACAGCGTCGGGAGCGAATCTCCGGACGTGACCGAGGGCGTCGTCGAGGGCGGCGAACCAGGCCGGGGCCTTCGTGCCCATCGGCAGGGGGTGGTTGCGGTTGGCGTCGATGCCGGCCCCGTCGCCCCGCTCGTCGGCGTAGCCCGTGAAGAACGGGTACTCGTGGCGGGGGTCGCCGTGCAGGTTGGTGACCAGGACGTCGCCCCGGTCCCAGAAGATGTCCTGGGTGCCGTTGCCGTGGTGGTAGTCGACATCGACCACCGCCACCCGGTCCATGCCGCGGTCGAGCAGGGCCTGGGCCGCGGCCGAAGCGTTGTTGACGAAGCAGTACCCGCCGTAGAGGTCGAGGGCGGCGTGGTGCCCCGGGGGCCGACAGAGCGAGAAGGCGGCCCGCTCGCCGCTCAGCAGCAGGTCGACGCCGGTGAGGGCCACGTCGGCGGAGGCCAGGACGGCTTCGGCGGTGCCGGCCATGATCGGTGAGCCGGCGTCGAAGGAGAAGTAGGAGAGTCGGCCGTCGATGGCCTCGGGCTCCTTCTGGCCCATGCGCCGGACGGGCCAGGCCAGCGGGAGGGCGTCGGTCTCGTCGGTGTGCTCCTCGAGCCAGAGGGCCCAGGCCTCCTGCAGGAAGGCCAGGAAGCGCTCGTCGTGGACCCGCGCCAGCGGCTCGATGCCGTGCGGCGGTCGGCTCGATCACGGCCCCGAGGGCCGCCGCCCGCACGGCGGCCAGGACGAGGTCGGCCCGCTCGGGCTTCTCGAACGGTGGCCGCAGGGCCCCGTCGATCAGCTCCCCTCGGGCGTGGTGGAGGCGGTGGGCCTCGCTGTAGACGGTCTGCACTGCTCCGGGTGTAGCACTGCCCTGCCGTGGGGTGCCCACCGGTAGCGGTGCTGGCGCAGGCGAGGCGAGTGAGAGGGCAGCGTGCGGAGGCTCGGAGCGTTCCTGGTGGTCGCCTTGGCGGTGACGGCGACCTGGTCGGATGGCGGTGCGCCGCGCCCGGCTGGCGCCGAGGCGCCGGACTCAGTGGCCTTCGTGGGCGACTCCATCGGCAGGGACGCCGAGCCCGAGATCGCCGCCCAGGTCACCCCCACCAACCCGATCACCTACTACCACGCCATCGGAGCGGGCTACACCGACTACCACCTGCCGCGGCTGCTGCCGATCGTCGAGGCCCCGGACGGGCCGGACATCGTCGTGGCCGAGCTGGGCACCGGGGACGCGTTCTGGAGCAACACCGTCCAGCAGTTCGAGACGAGCATGCGCCGGTTCCTCGCCCAGATCGCGCCGCACGTCGACTGTGTGCTGTGGCTCGACCAGAAGCCGGCCGGCAACCGGGCCTACCCGATGATCAACGACCGGGCCGTGGCCTTCAACGAGGTGGTCCACCGGGTCGCCAACGAGCACCCCAAGGCGACCTATGTCCACTACGCCGCAGTGGACCCAGCTGGCCACCGCCCCCTCGCCCTACTTCCTCGCGGACTACCTGCACCTGACCTCGGCGGGGGAGCGGGGCCTGGCCCGGCTCGTGGGCACGGCGGTCCGGGGCTGTGACCCGGACCTGACCAGCGGGCCCTTCTGGGACGTGCAGGACGACTTCTGGGCGGCCGACGCCATCAACTGGGCCGCGGCCGAAGGCCTGGTCAACGGCTACGACAACGAGAGCTATCGGGCGGTCATCGGCCAGTTCCGGCCGACGGTGACCCGGGGCCAGGCGGCCCAGATGGTCTGGCGCCTCCGCGGCGAGCCCTCGGTGGCCGACGGCCATGGCTGGAGCGATGTCCCGTCGTGGTTGGCCCCGGCCCTGCGCTGGGGACGGTTCCGGGCTGTCCTCGACGGGTATCCCGACGGGATGTTCCGACCCGCGGACGATGTGACCCGCGGCCGCCTCGTCACCTGGCTGTGGAAGGCGGCCGGGAAACCGACCGGCTATCCCGGTGACCACCCGTGGGCCGACGCGCCCCAGTCACTGCGCCCGGCCCTGAAGTGGGCCGCCGCCGAGGGGATCGTCACGGGCATCGACGGTCGTTTCCGGGCCGGGCGGACCGTCGATCGGGCCCAGATCGCGTTCTGGCTGCAGGCCACCGACGCCTTCCTCCACCAGCCCCCGACTGCCCCGCCGACCACGCTCCCGCCGACGACCCTGCCGCCGCTGACGACCGTGGCGACGACGGTCCCCGCGACGACGGCACCGGCCACGACCGTGCCACAGCCGACCCTCGTCCCGTAGGGTCGGACCCATGGCGGACCAGGCCACCTTCGTCGAGCAGGCGTCGCCGCTGATGGACGGCCTCTACGGCGCCGCGCTGCGCATGACGCGGAACCCCGCCGACGCCGAGGACCTGGTCCAGGAGACCTACCTCAAGGCCTACCGGGCGTTCCACAGCTTCCAGGAGGGCACCAACCTCAAGGCCTGGCTGTACCGGATCCTCACCAACACCTACATCAACACCTACCGGGCCAAGAAGCGCCGCCCGGACGAGACCGACCTCGACGAGGTCGAGGACCTCTACCTCTACCGCCGCCTCGGTGGCCTGGAGGGGGCGACCGCCGGTCGCAGCGCCGAAGAGGAGCTGCTCGACCACATCACCGACTCCGAGGTGAAGGACGCCCTGGAGGCCCTGCCCGAGCAGTTCCGCATGGCTGTCCTGCTGGCCGACGTCGAGGGCTTCGCCTACAAGGAGATCGCCGAGATCCTCGACATCCCGATCGGCACCGTGATGAGTCGCCTGCACCGGGGAAGAAAGGCCATGCAGAAGCAGTTGTACGAGTACGGCAAGCAGCGCAACCTGGTGCCCCGCGAGAACGAACCGACCCCGACCACCACGTGAGCCCCATGTCCGACAAGTGCGACGAGACGCTCACCGAGCTCTACAGCTACCTCGACGGTGAGCTGACGGTCGAGGTCCGGGAGAAGATCCGGGTCCACTTGGACGACTGCCCGCCCTGTGGTGACATCGCCGTCTTCGAGGTCGAGCTCCGCAAGGTCATCGCCTCCAAGTGCGTCGACAAGGTCCCCGACGACCTCCGCGCCCGCATCATCGCCGCCTGCTCCGAGGACCCACCCACCCCCTGAGCCCCGTCAGCCGTCGTTGGGGCCGGTGTCCTCGACCTGGACCCAGGTCATCTCGGACAGTGACGGATCCTCGGCGACGGCGAGGCGCATCCGTTCGTCGGCGTCGAGGTCGTCCTTCAGCCAGCGGTCCCAGAAGGCGATGGTCGTCGCGGTGACCATCTCGTCGGCCGGGTCGGGGACGTTCTCGTAGGGCGAGGCGTGCGCGGCCTCGTGGATGGTCACGAGGTACTTGGGCCCGATGGCCGAGGTGTAGGCGTTCACCGCTTCGTCGTAGGGCAGCGTCCAGTCCTCGTCGGCGTGCATGATCAGCAGCGGCAGGCCGGAGTCCATGTGGAACTCGCCGCCGACGGAGAGCCGGGCGCCGTCGAGGACCATCGCCGCGATCGGGCGCTCGTCGAGGCAGCAGTCGTTGAAGGCGACGCCGTAGGTGGTGGCGCCGCCGAGGGACAGGCCGGCCACGCCGATGCGCTCGGGGTCGATGGCGCCGTAGACGGGTGACGTGGGGTCCTCGTTGGCCGCCAGCAGCTCGTCGATGACGAAGCTGATGTCGCCGGGCTGGTTGCCGACGTCGGTCCAGGTGGCCTCGCCGGGGACCTGGTTGTTGGAGAGCGGGAAGGTGGGGGCGGCCACGACGTAACCCGCCTCGGCCCAAGCCGACAGCAGCTCGGTGAACTTGCTGGGGTGGCCGTCGAGCCCGTGGGCGAAGGCCACGAACGGGAACGGCCCGGTCCCGGCGGGGAGGTAGACATCGGTGGGCAGCGGGCGCTCGTCCCGGTGAGGCATGCCCGCGCCGGCGTCGGTCGGCCGCGAGGTGTCGACCAGGTCGAGGGTGAACGTGGGCAGCTCCGACTGCGTCGGGTCCGCCGTCGTCGAGGTGACCTCGGCCACCGAGTCGTCACTCACGGCGACATCCGAGTCGTCGCCACCGCACGCCCCGGCGAACACCAACAGCACAACGGAGATCCCCCCGATCCGGCGCATCTGGGTGCGAGAACGTACCCGTTATGCTCCGCGCCCATGGTTCTCGGCGTCGTCTGGCACTTCTGGTTCGCACCCATCCTGGTCCTGACCGTCTTCGCCATCCTGGCGGTGACCATCTTCGGCTACCTGCGCAAGGTCTCCGCCCCCCGCTACCCGAAGAACTGACCGCGATGCGCGTCGCCCGTGACTGACGCCATCGACTGGGCCCTGGCCCAGCGGATCGCGGTCCGCTTCTCGGGCCACGAGCCCTTCGCGGACTCGTACCACTACGCCGCGCTGGCCCCCGACTTCGACGAGCTCACCGCCATCGCCGAGGAGCGGGTGACCGAGACCACCGGCCTGATCTCCGCCGCCGGTCCCGCTCGCGCCCGGGTCGTGGACCGGCCGGCCTGGGTCGCCGCCAACCTGGCTTCGTTCCAGCGCCTGCTGCGCCCCCTCACCGAGAAGCTGGGGGAGCGGATGGGTCCCGGCCCGCTGGCCCCGATCACCCAGAAGGTCGCTGGCGCCGAGGTCGGTGCCCTGCTGGGTTGGATGTCGACCCGGGTCCTCGGCCAGTACGACCTGCTGGTGGCCGAGGACGAGTCCCCCGAGGACCAGGACATCGTCTACTACGTGGGCCCCAACGTCCTCGCCCTGGAGAAGAAGTTCGCCTTCCCGCCCCGGGAGTTCCGGCTGTGGCTGGCCCTCCACGAGGTGACCCACCGGGCCCAGTTCACCGGCATCCCCTGGCTGCGCACCCACTACCTGGGCCTCGTGGACGAGGTGGTCGGGGCCGTGGACCCGGACCCCAAGCGCTTCATCGCCGCCATCGGCCGGGTGGCCGACGACCTGCGGGAGGGGCGCAAGCCCCTCGAGGACGGCGGGCTGGCCGCGGTGCTGGCCGGTCCCGAGCAGCGCCTCGCCCTCGAGCGGGTCGCTGGCCTCATGAGCCTGCTGGAGGGCCACGGCGACGTGACCATGGACCGGGCCGGCGCCGACCAGATCCCGTCCGCCGCCCGCTTCGGACGGGTCCTGCGCCAGCGGCGCCAGCAGGCCAACGGCCTGGCCCGCCTCCTGCAGCGCCTGCTCGGGCTCGAGGCCAAGCTGGCGCAGTACGAGCAGGGTGAGAAGTTCATCGCCGCCATCGAGTCCGTCGGCGGCCCCGACGCCCTCGACACCGTGTGGGAGGACCCCGCCCGCCTCCCGACCCTGGCCGAGATCCGCGATCCCACCGGGTGGTTGGCGCGGGTCGACCTGGCTGCGGCGTAGGCCCTCGGCCATGGGCCTCCGGGAGGAGCTGCTCGGCCGCTGCCTCTTCCCGGACGCGGGCACCGAGGTGACCTGTGCCGTCTCCGGCGGGGCCGACTCGCTGAGCCTCCTGGTGCTGGCGGTCGCCGCCGGTTGCTCGGTGACCGCCGTCCACGTCGACCACGGCCTGCGTCAGGGCTCGGTGGCCGAGGCCGAGCGGGTGGGGGCGGCCGCGGCCTGCTACGGCGCCCGTTTCCGTCGGGAGCAGGTCACGGTCCAGCCCGGCCCCAACCTCCAGGCCCGGGCCCGGGCCGCCCGCTACAAGGTCCTGCCCGCCGATGTGCTCACCGGCCACACCGCCGACGACCAGGCCGAGACGATGCTCCTCAACCTCATGCGGGGCGCGGGCCGTCCGGGCCTGGCCGGCATGCGCCGGGACCAGCGCCGGCCCCTGCTGGCCCTGCGGCGGGCCGAGACGGCGGCGCTCTGCGTGGCCGAGGGGCTCGACGCGCTGCAGGACCCGACGAACGTGGACCCGACGCACCGCCGCACCCGGGTCCGGCAGGAGGTCTTGCCGCTGCTCGTCGACGTCGCGGGTCGTGACGTCGTGCCCGTGATGGCCCGTCAGGCCGAGATCCTGGGCCAGGAGACCGAGCTGCTGGACCGCCTCGCGGCCGAACTGGACCCGACCGACACCCGGGCGCTGCAGGCCGCCGAGCCGGCCTTGGCCCGGCGGGCCTTGCGGGCGTGGCTGTGGCGCGGCATGGGCGCCGAGTACCCCGTGGACGCCGCCGCCATCGACCGGGTGCTGGCCGTGGTCCGCCACGAGTCCCGCGGCGCCGACGTCCAGGCGGGTTGGCGGGTCATGCGGGCCGACGGCCGCCTCCGGCTCGAGCGCTAGGTCCCGCCCCCGGCACCGCCGATAAGGTCCGGGCACCATGGGCGACGAGGGAGACGACGACGGATCGGTGGTACGGGTCGAGGATCCGCACCTGGGTCGGGTGGTGGTGGCCGCCGACGTGCTGGCGGCCCGGGTCGCCGAGCTGGGCGCCCAGATCACCGAGGACTACCAGGGTCGGCCCCCGCTCCTGGTGGGGGTGCTGAAGGGGGCGTTCATGTTCATGAGCGACCTGTCCCGCCACATCGCCCTGCCCGTCGAGTTCGACTTCATGGCGGTCTCGTCCTACGGCGCCGCCACCCGCACCTCCGGTGTGGTCCGCATCGTCAAGGACCTGGACATCGACCTGCAGGGCCGGGACGTCCTGCTGGTCGAGGACATCGTCGACAGCGGCCTGACCCTGCGCTACCTGAAGCGCAACCTCGAGTCCCGCAACCCGGCCAGCCTCGAGGTGTGTGCCCTGTTGTTGCGGGAGGGGGCGGCCGACGGAGCCAGCCTGAAGTACGTGGGCTTCGAGATCCCGCCCGACTTCGTGATCGGCTACGGCCTCGACGTGGCGGAGAAGTACCGGAACCTGCCCTACATCTGCGCGTACAACGAGGAGCTCTGACCGATGGCCGATGAGGTGGTCAACGGCGATCTCCCCCCGATGGACCGGCCCCGCATCGAGGCCGCGGTGCGCGAGATCCTGGCCGGCATCGGCGAGGACCCGGACCGGGACGGCCTGCAGGACACGCCGGCTCGCGTCGCCCGCATGTACGAGGAGATCTTCGCCGGCCTGCGGGAGATGCCGGACCACCACCTCCAGGTCACCTTCGACGCCGGCCACGACGAGATGGTCATGGTCCGCGACATCGCCCTGGTCTCGACCTGCGAGCACCACCTCGTCCCCTTCATGGGCAAGGCCCATGTGGCCTACATCCCCAACGACGAAGGCCGCATCACCGGCCTCTCCAAGCTGGCCCGACTGGTCGACGCCTACGCCAAGCGTCCCCAGGTCCAGGAGCGATTGACCACCCAGATCGCCGACGAGATCGAGCGCACCCTGCAGCCCAAGGGCGTCCTGGTCGTCATCGAGGCCGAGCACCTGTGCATGTCCATGCGGGGCGTGCGCAAGCCCGGGTCCTCGACGGTGACCTCCGCGGTGCGCGGGCTCTTCCGGGAGAGCGTGGCCACCCGGACGGAGGCCATGCGCTTCATCGGTCGTGACTGACCGGCGCGGCCTGGAGGCGTGACCCGGCGACTGGCCCTGGCGCTGGGCGCGGCGGCCCTGGTGGCCGCCGGCGTCGCGTACGCGTGGACCCGGGTGGTCGACGACGCTCCGGCGGAGGAGGCCTCGACCCCGACCGGCACCACGGTGCCGGCCGCGTCGACCACCGCGCCGCCCCCGCCGACCACCACCATCCCGCCGTTCCGGGGCTGGGTGGACCCGGCCTCGTCGGGCCAGCCCTTCCCCGATGCCACCGTCGAGGGCCTGCTCACGTTCCGGGGCAACCCCACCCGGAGCTGGTACGGCGAGGGCCCGGTGCCCCGCCAGCCCGATCAGCAGTGGACCTACCCGGGCTCGGCCATGTGCTCGGAGTCCTCCGACGGCGAGGGGGTGCGGACCTGGTGCGGGACCGGCTGGACGGGGGAACCCGCGGTGTTCGAGCGGGAAGGCCGCACCTGGGTCGTCTTCGGGGCCTATGACCGGGCGCTGCACTTCGTGGACGCGGACACCGGCCAGGACATCATCCCGCCGTTCCCGACCGGGGACCTGATCAAGGGCTCGGTGTCGATCGACCCCGAGGGCTACCCGCTCGTCTACTTCGGCTCCCGGGACAACTACCTGCGGGTGGTCGCCTTCGACCGGCCCCAGCCCACCGAGCTGTGGTCGCTGTCGGCCGATGCGGTGTCACCGACCATGTGGAACGACGACTGGGACGGCTCCCCGCTGGTCATCGGCGACCACCTCCTGGAGGGGGGCGAGAACAGCCAGTTCCACATCGTCGAGCTGAACCGGCACTACGGCGACGGGGGCCTGGCCCAGGTGTCGCCCGAGCTCGTCTTCAACACACCGGGTTGGGACGACCAGCTGCTGGCCGACATCGGCGACACCCAGGTGTCCATCGAGAACTCGGTGGCCGTGTCGGGCAACACCGTCTACTTCAGCAACGGCGGCGGCCTGGTCCAGGGCTGGGACCTGACCGGGTTCCGGGACGGTCAGGCGCCACGGCGCACCTTCCGGTTCTGGACCGGCGACGACATGGACGCCAGCGTCGTGGTGGACGAGCAGGGTTTCCTCTACGTCGGGGTGGAGTGGGAGCGCCACAACGCCCGGGCCACCGACGTGGGCCAGATCCTGAAGTTGGACCCCAGGCACCCGAACCGGCCCGTGGTCTGGGCCATCGACGACCAGGGGGCCGATGTCGCCGGCGTGTGGGCCACCCCCGCGCTCCACCGGGACATCGTGATCGTGGCCACCAACGGTGGGGCCATCAAGGGGATCGACCGGCGGACCGGAGCGGTGCGCTGGGAGCTCTCCTTGCCGGGACCCACGTGGCAGTCGCCGGTCATCGTGGACGACGTGCTCATCCAGGGGGACTGCAACGGGTTCCTGCACGCCTACGACGTCTCCGACACCGCGGTGCAGCCGCCCGAGCTGTGGCAGATCGAGCTCGGCGGCTGCATCGAGTCGACGCCCGCCGTGTGGCGGGGGCAGATCTTCGTGGGGACCCGCTCGGGGCTGATGCACGCCATCACGGGGCCACCCCGGGCGGCCCCCGGGGGCGGTTGAGCGGTCGGTAGCCTGCCCGGCGTGCGGCCCCTGGTCATGGGCGTGGTCAACGTCACGCCCGACTCGTTCTCCGACGGGGGCCGGTACCTGGACCCCGACGCCGCGGTCGCCCACGGCCGGCAACTGGTCGCCGAGGGGGCCGACCTGCTCGACGTGGGCGGCGAGTCCACCCGGCCGGGCGCGGATCCGGTGGGCGTGGACGAGGAGATCCGTCGCGTGGAGCCCGTCATCGCCGCCCTCGCCGACTCGGTCCGGGTGTCGGTCGACACCCGTCACGCGGCGGTGGCCGAGGCCGCCGTGGCCGCCGGCGCCACGATGGTCAACGACGTGTCCGCGTCGCTGCACGAGACCGCGGCCCGGCTCGGCGTGGCCTGGGTGGCGATGCACATGCAGGGCGAGCCCGGCACGATGCAGGCCGACCCCCGGTACGACGACGTGGTCACCGAGGTGCGGGACCACCTGGTGTCCCGGGCCGAAGCGGCGGCCGCCGCGGGGGTCACCGAGGTCTGGATCGACCCCGGGTTCGGCTTCGGCAAGACCGTCGAGCACAACCTCGACCTGCTGGCCCACCTCGACGTCCTGGTGGCCACGGGCTGGCCCGTCCTGGTCGGCACCAGCCGCAAGTCCAGCTTCGGTCGGCTGTTGGGCGAGAGCGACGGCACCCCCGATCCGGCCCCCGTGGAGGACCGGTTGGAGGCCTCTATTGCCACCGCCACGTACGCGATGGCCCGGGGAGCGGGCATGATCCGTGCACACGACGTGCGGGCGACGGCCCAGGCTGCACGTGTCGTGCAGGGAGACATAACGAAATGAGTCGAGGATCATGACGCCGAAGGGCAAGTGGGCCCGGGGCATCGTCCCGCGCAACTTCCACTGGATCGTGAAGGACCAGCTCGCGGTGTGCGAGCGGCCCGGCGGGTACGGGTCGAACCACCGTCGCGTCCGGCGCCAGGAGGAGATCATCTGGCTGCGGGAGTCCGGCTTCGGCTGCGTCATCTCGCTCATCCCGTCTCCGCACAACCTGCACAACTACGACGAGCTGGGCGTGACCTGGCAGCACCGGCCCTTCACCGCCGAGGACGACGAGGCCGCCTACCTGCTCGACCTCTACCCCGAGCTGGACCGCCTGCGGGCCGAGGGCACGATGGTGCTGCTGCACCAGGACGAGCTGAGCGACCGACTGGTCGGCGTCATGGCCGGCTACGTCCTGTGGGCCGGGCTGCTGGACAACGGCCCCCAGACCATCTCGGTGGTCGAGCGCATGGTCGACCGCCAGATGGGCCCGACCGGGCGCGGCCTGGTCACCTTGGCCATCGCCCTGCGCGACCGCCGCGGGGCCTCGACCTGACCGACACGACCCAGGGGGCCCGCATGGGGGAACCGGATCGGATCGAGCTGCGGGGCCTTCGGGTCCTCGGCCTCTGCGGGCTGCTGCCCGAGGAGCACGTCCGCGTGCAGCCGTTGGAGATCGACCTCGACGTGATGGCGGACCTGGCCAAGCCGGGAGCGAGCGACGACGTGGACGACACCATCGACTACGGCGCGCTGTGCAGCCTGGTCGAGCGCATCGTCGCCGCCGAGCGCTTCGACCTGCTGGAGGCCCTGGCCCGACGGCTGGCCGGGGCCGTGATGGCCGACGAGCGGGTCGAGGCGGTGACGGTGGCGGTGCGGAAGCTGCGCCCGCCGGTTCCCCAGCAGCTCGACACCAGCGGCGTACGAATCACCCGCACCCGCGCCCAGCTCGCTTGACCCGCGCCTTCCTCGGCCTGGGGTCGAACCTGGGGGAGCGTCGGGCCTTGTTGGCCGCCGCCGTCGCTGCCATGCCCGATCTCGTCGCCGTGTCGCCGCTCTATGAGACCGACCCCGTCGGCGGTCCCGAGCAGGGTGCCTTCCTCAACCTGGTCGTGGAGCTGGACACGGCCCGTTCGGCGCGGGGGCTGCTGGCGCTGTGCGGGGGTCTGGAGGCCGCGGCCGACCGGGTCCGTGAGGTGCGCTGGGGACCTCGGACCCTCGACGCCGACGTCCTCTGGATCGACGGCGAGATCGTCGCCGAGCCCGATCTCGTCGTCCCCCACCCACGGATGTGGGAGCGCCGCTTCGTCTTGGCCCCCCTGCGGGACCTCGCCCCCGACCTCGTGTCGGCCGAGCAGGTGGCGGCCGCCGAGGGCGACGTCCGCCCCGTAGGAGCCCTGTAGGGCTGGGAGCAACGAGGCAGGGAGGGGGGCGTGGGGTCGTGCTCCCGGTCGTCGGGGGCACGCCGGCCCTGCCGAGCCCGAAATCTCACCCGCGGTGGCCATCTCTCGATCAGGAGCCAGTTCGATGACGGTGCCCCGCTGGAGATGTTGCGGTCACGGAGGGTGGCGAGACGTCCCGAGGAGCGCCGCCGAGCCCGGCGGGACCCACCTGGCCCCCATCCCTGCCTCGGTTCCTCCCCAGCCCGAGGACCCGGAGGGCGCCGGCGACCCCCGGCGGCTGACGCTCGGCCAGGCCAGGGCGGGCAGGATGGGGCCATGCGTGCGATCGTCGTGGAGGAGTTCGGGCCGCCGGAGTCGTTGACGGTGCAGGAGCGGACCGAGCCCGAGCCGGGGGCGGCGCAGGTGCGGATCCGGGTCGAGGCGGCCGGGGTCAACTACGTCGACTCGATCATGGCCAGCGGCGGCTACCAGTTCAGCCCGCACCTGCCGTACGTGCCCGGCTCCGAGGTGGCGGGCACGGTGGACGCGGTGGGGGACGGGGTCGACACGGTGGCCGTGGGCGACCGCGTGCTGGCCTCGTGCGGCTTCGGCGGGTTCGCCGAGGCCGTGGTGGTGAAGGCCGACCAGGCCCTCGCCATCCCCGACGGGCTGGACACGGCCACGGCCGCGACGGTTGTCCAGGCCTACGGGACGGGCCTCTTCGCCCTGGACATGCGGGCCGGCCTGAAAGCGGGCGAGTCGCTGCTGGTGCTGGGCGCCGGCGGGGGCGTGGGCCTCGCCGCGGTCGACGTGGGCAAGGCGCTCGGCGCCCGGGTCTTCGCGGCGGCGTCCTCGGAGGCCAAGCGGAACGCGGCGCTGGCCGCGGGGGCCGAGGCGGTCATCGACTACACGACCGAGGACCTCAAGGCCCGGGCCCGGGAGCTGGCCGGCGGCACCGGGGTGGACGTGATCTACGACCCCATCGGCGGCGACATGGCCGAGGCGTCGATCCGGGCCCTCGGCGACTTCGGCCGGTACCTGGTGATCGGCTTCGTCGGGGGGATCCCGAAGGTCCCCACCAACCAGATCCTGCTGCGCAACCGGTCGGTCGTCGGCGTGGAGTGGGGCGGCTGGGCGCTGTTCCACCCCGACGAGAACGCCGTCCTGATCCGCCGCCTCCTCGACCTCCTCGGCGAGAGCCGCCTCAACCCGACCGCGCCGACGTCGTACCCGTTGGCGGAGGCACCCGCCGTCCTCGCCGCCCTCGTGGCCCGCGAGCTCACCGGCAAGGCCGTCCTCGTCCCGTGACCCACGGGACGTGAGACTCCGGGTCGTCGGGGCGGGGCGGGCGGGGGGCGCGCTGGCACTCGCCCTCGGACGGGCGGGGTGGACGGTCGTGCCGGCGCTCGGACGGGGGGACGACCTCTCCGGCGCGGCCCACGACGTCGACCTGCTGGTGCTGGCGGTGCCGGATCCGGCCATCGCCGGGGTGTCCGGATCCGTCCAGCCCGATCCGGACACGGTGGTGGCCCACCTGGCCGGCGCCCTCGGGCTGGACGTCCTCGCCGGCCACCCCCGTCCCGCCGCGCTGCACCCGCTCGTTGCCCTGCCCGACGCCGAGACCGGGGCCGCCCGCCTGGCCGACGGGGCCTGGTTCGCGGTGGCGGGTGATCCCGTCGTCGATCGGGTGGTGGCCGACCTCGGCGGCCGGGCCTTCACGGTCGCCGACGCCGACCGGACCCGCTACCACGCCGCCGCCGTCATCGCCTCCAACCACCTGGTCGCCCTCCTCGGCCAGGTCGAACGGGTGGCCCCGGACGGTGTCCCCCTCGAGGCCTTCCTCGCCCTGGTGCGGGGCACCGTCGACAACGTCGCCGCCCTCGGCCCCGCCGCCGCCCTCACCGGCCCCGTGGCCCGGGGCGACTGGGCCACCGTCGAACGCCACCTCGCCGCCCTCCCCGACGACGAGCGCCCCGCCTACGAGGCGATGGTCGCCCAGGCCCGGCGGCTGGTGGACTGACACCGCTCGTCGGCCGCGCTTCCCGGTGCCCTGCATCCCCGCCCCTGGTCAAAACGAAGGCAACAAACGGGGGCGACAGTGGGGCTGCCGGGCTCGGTGGTGCCCCTGCACCGCGGATGTCACGTTGGGTGGTCGTCGGTGGGCCATCGACCGCTGAATCCCGGTTCATCCCGAAATCAGCGCATTCATGCTGCTCTCAGGCGGCTAACTGCGCTGAGTTCGGACGACCCGGCAGATCGGTCACGCCGAGTGAGAAATCCGGCCCCCAGCGGTCGATCCGAGGCCACTGCCGACCCTGGCAGGCCATCCCGCCCCCATCCCTGCGTCGTTGTCGGTGGCCCCAGCCCGACGACGCTGGGGCACCGACGACCCCGGCCGGGACCCGCCAGCGTTTGGCCCCGGCTGCGCCTCGGGACACACTCACGGCCGTGAAGGTCGCCACCACCATCGCCGAGACCCGGTGGGTGCTGGACGAGGCCCGGCGGGAGGGGGGCACCGTCGGGCTGGTCCCGACGATGGGCTACCTGCACGACGGGCACCTGTCGCTCATGGCGGCGGCCCGGGCCGACACCGACCTCGTGGTCGCCACCATCTTCGTCAACCCCCTGCAGTTCGCCCCCGGCGAGGACCTGGCGTCCTACCCGCGGGATCCCGAGGGGGACCGGGCCAAGGCCGCGGGTGCCGGGGTGGACCTGCTCTTCTGCCCCGACCACGACGAGATGTACCCCGAGCCCGTGCTCACCACGGTGTCGGTCGGCGGGCTCAGCCAGTCCATGGAGGGGGCCTCCCGCCCCACCCACTTCGCCGGGGTGGCGACGGTCGTGGCCAAGCTCTTCGCCATCGCCGGTCCCTGCCGGGCCTACTTCGGGGAGAAGGACTTCCAGCAGCTCGCGGTGATCCGCCGGATGGCCGCCGACCTGACCTTCCCGGTCGAGGTGGTGGGCTGTCCCATCGTCCGGGAGCCCGACGGCCTGGCCATGTCGAGCCGCAACGCCTACCTGACCTCCGATGAGCGGGAGGCCGCCCCGGTCCTGCAGCGGGCGCTGAAGGCGGGGGTCGCCGCGGTCCTCGCCGGCGAGCGGGACCCGGCCACCGTCACCGACCTGGTCGGCCAGATCATCGCCGCCGAGCCCCTGGCCGCACTGGACTACGTCGCCCTCGTCGACCCCGCCACGCTGGAGCCGCCACCGGGTGCGCTGGAGCCGGGGACCTACCGGCTGGTGACCGCCGCCCGCCTCGGCATCCCCCGGCTCCTCGACAACGTCGCCCTGACCGTTCCCGGCTGAAGCGCCGTAGCGTCCTCGGACGGTGACGGCCGAGCTGGACCTCCTGGTCCTCGGGAGTGGTGTGGCGGGCCTGTCGGCCGCCGTGCGGGCCGCGGGCCCGATGGGTCTGCGGGTCGGGCTGCTCACCAAGGGGGTGCTCGACCAGGCCACCACCCGCTGGGCCCAGGGGGGCGTCGCCGCCGTCCTGGACGAGGATCCCGACTCCCTCGACCTGCACATCTCCGACACCCTCGAGGCCGGGGCCGACCTGTGTGACTCGGCCGCAGTGCGGGTCCTGGTCGACGAGGGCCCGCGACGGGTCCACGAGCTGATCGCCTTCGGCGCCGTGTTCGACCTCGACGCCCGGGGCGAGCTGGCCCTGGCCCGGGAGGGTGGGCACTCCGAGCCCCGCATCGTCCATGCCGGCGGCGCGGCCACCGGGGTGGAGGTCGAGCGGGCCCTCGTCGCCGCGGCCCGGGCCACCGCGGCCGAGGTGTACGAGCACACCTTCGCCGTCGACCTGCTGGTCGAAGGAGGCCGTTGCCGGGGGGTGACGGCGATCACCTCGGACGGCTCCTCGGTGACGATCCGGGCCCGCCACACCCTGCTGGCCACCGGCGGGGCCGGTCAGGTCTTCGCCGTCACCACGAACCCGACGGAGGCCACCGGCGACGGCATCGCCATGGCGCTCCGCGCCGGTGCCGTGTTGGCGGACACCGAGTTCGTCCAGTTCCACCCGACCGCCCTGCACCACCCCCAGATGCCCCGACCCCTGCTCTCCGAGGCCCTGCGGGGCCACGGCGCGCTGCTCCGGGACAAGGACGGCAACCAGTTCGTCGACGAGTTGCTGCCCCGGGATCAGGTGTCCCGGGCCATGACGGCCAAGATGATCGAGCAGGACGTCGAGCACCTGTGGCTGGACGCCACGGTCCTGGAGAACTTCGACGAGCGGTTCCCCACCATCGCCGCCTCGCTGGCCGAGCTCGGCCTCGATCCGGCGACGGACTGGCTGCCCATCGCGCCCGCGGCCCACTACACCTGCGGCGGGATGGTGACCGACCTCGACGGCGCCTCCTCGCTCCCCGGCCTGTGGGGGGCGGGGGAGGTCACCTGCACCGGGGTCCACGGGGCGAACCGACTGGCGTCCAACTCGCTGCTGGAGGGCATGGTCTTCGGCCCTCGCGTCGTCGAGGCCATCGAACGTGGCCAGGACGGCCCGGCCTCAACGGGCGCCATGCGCTCGGTGCTCGGGACCGACGCCCCGGGGGTCATCCCGGGCCTGGCCGTGCCGGACGCGCCCGGGCCGGCGCCCGGAGTGCCCTCCGGACCGAACGGCGACGAGTCGGCTGCCGACCGGCGGGCGAGCCTCCAGCGGGCCATGACCTTCGGAGCCGGTGTGCGCCGGGACACCGAATCCCTGGGGCGGGCGGCCCTGGCCGTGGCCGAGGCCCACGCCAGCGTCGCCGACCGGGGAGGCGTGGCCTGGGCCGAGGTGCGCAACCTCGCCGACGTGGCCGCCACCATCGTCCGCGCGGCCGCGGCCCGTCAGGAGACCCGGGGGGCCCACACCCGGGAGGACTTCCCCGCCACGGACCCGGCGCTGCGGGCCCGGTTCCTCCACGGGGCCTGACCGTTACCCTTTCGCAACGATGACCGAGGCCCAGACGCCGGCTGCCGACTGGTACCCCGACCCCGGCGGCAAGCACGAGCACCGCTACTGGGACGGCTCGCAGTGGACCGACAACGTCGCCGACCACGGCCGCCAGTCGGTCGACCCCCTCACCGCCACCCATGTGCCCACCACCGCCCACTCCGCCGAGAAGGTCCAGAAGCAGGTGCAGCGGCAGGCCGGGATCCAGGCGACCGGTCCCGGCGGCGGCACGCTGTTCACCGAGCCCGTCCTGGTGGTGAACCAGAAGCGCAAGCTGATCGAGCTGAACACCGAGTTCGCCGTCTACGACCAGCAGGGCACCCAGATCGGGGCCGTGCGCCAGGTGGGGCAGAGCTCGGCCAAGAAGGCCGTGCGCTTCCTCGCCAACGTCGACCAGTTCCTCACCCACAAGTTCCAGATCGTCGACGTCCAGGGCAACGTGCTGATGGCCCTCACCCGGCCGGCGAAGCTGATCAAGTCCAGGATCCTGATCGCCGACGGCCAGGGCCGGCCGCTCGGGGAGGTCGTCCAGCAGAACGCCATCGGCAAGATCCGCTTCGCCCTCGAGTCCGGCGGCCAGACCCTCGGCAGCATCAACGCCGAGAACTGGCGGGCTTGGAACTTCTCCATCAAGGACCACGCGGGCACCGAGGTGGCTCGCATCACCAAGACCTGGGAGGGCCTGGCCACGACCCTCTTCACCGCGGCCGACAGCTTCGTCGTCCAGATCCACCGCCCCCTGGACGAGCCCCTGCGCTCGTTGGTCGTCGCCAGCACGCTGTGCGTGGACGTCGCCCTCAAGCAGGACGACCGCGGCTTCAACTGAGCCTCCCTCCGAAGGACCCCCGACGATGATGCCGACCCGCCACTACGTCCGCCGTCTGCCGCGCACGCTCATGTTCTGGCTGTTCATCGCCGTGCTCGTGCTCTTCGGGCTGCGGCTGGTGTTCCCCCGCGAGGGCTTCCCCAAGCTCGACACCGGCGAGGGCCCCCTCGACGTGGCCGCCGCCGACGACGGCGTCTGGGTCCTCAACCACGGGGAGCAGTCGATCACCCTGGTCGACCCCACCGACGTCGGTGTGATGTTCACCACCCCCGTCGGTGAGGGGGTGGGCCCGACGATCTCAGCGGACGACGACGGGGCGTGGATGCTGCTCGATGACGGGCGCACCCTCGCCCTCCTCGATCCGGTCAGCGAGGAGATCACCGAGCGCATCGACGTCGGGGAGGCGCTGGACGGCCCGGCGCAGGACCTCGCGGCCGGCGGCGGCTGGATCTGGGTCACGGGCGGCGCCTCGGGGTTGCTGGTCCAGGTCGACGCCGAGTCCGGCGAGATCGGCGAGACCGTCGACATCGGGCAGAGCATCTTCCAACCCCAGATCGTGGACGGCTCGCTCTGGGTCGCCCGCTCCGACGGCGTGGCCAACTTCGATCTCGACAGCGGCGAGGAGCTCCAGGTCGTCCAGAGCGCGCGCGCCATCCGGGGCTACGCCGTCGGGGAGGACACCATCTGGGTCCTGACCGACGTCGACGGCGAGATCGAGCAGGGCACCGTGGTGGCCATCGACAGAGAGACGGGCGACGAGATCGCCGCGACCGTGATCGGTGGCACCCGCCCGTCCGGGCTCGTCGTGGCCGGGGACCAGCTCGTGATCACCGGCAGCGGCGGGATGATGGTGCGGGTCGGGACCGATCCGCTCCAGCCGGATGCCGCCGAGCAGGTGTCGCTGCAGAACGCCCTGCTCAGAGGCCCCGTCTTCTGGGAGGACCGGGTCTGGGCCGGCGACGGCATCGATGGCGTCGTCTACCAGTCGGTGGATGACATCAGCGGCGAGGCCACGACCGGCACGACCGTCCCGTAGCCGCCGTCAGGCGGCCTGCTTCGCGGCCCGGAGCGGCACCCTGCGGTAGACGGCGGCCAGCCAGTCGGGGTTGGCGGCCAGCAGCGGACCCCCGAGGGCCAGGACCAGCACGTAGCCGGCCGCGAAGGGGGCCAGTCGGGGATCCAGGCCGGCTGGGATGGCGAGGGCCACGAGGATCAAGGCGAACTCGCCCCGGGACACCAGGGTCAGCGCGAGGTTGGCCGCCCCCTTGGCCTGCAGGTCGTTGAGCCGGCCGACGCCGTAGCCGGCCACCACGGCCATCACCAGGGTCATGACGACGGCCGCGGCCACCGGTCCGGCCACCGAGGCCACGTCGCCGGGGTCCACGGTGAGGCCGAACGTGAAGAAGAACACCGCGGCGAAGGCATCCCGGAGCGGGAGCACCAGGCGCTCGACCCGGGGCGCCACGGGGCTGGCGGCGATCACCATGCCGATCATGAAGGCCCCGATTGCGTCGGAGACCCCGACCTCCTCGGCCAGGCCCGCCGCCAGCAGCGCCATTCCGAGGAAGGCCACGGTCAGCAGCTCGTCGTCACTGGGCGAGAGCAGGCGGCCGACCAGGCCCCCACCCCAGCGGGCGAACGCGGTGAGCGCCAGCAGGAAGAGCACGGCCTTGGTGAAGCTCCAGAGCGCCGCCGCCCCGGACGTGTCGTCCAGGAGGGGCTGCAGGGCGGCCAGGTAGAGGGCGAGGAAGACGTCCTCCACCACGATCACCCCGAGGATCAGCTTGGTCTCGGGGTTGGCCAGGCGCTTGAGCTCGACCAGCAGCTTGGTCACGATCGCCGAGGACGAGATGCCCACGACCCCGGCGATGACCAGCGTCTCGGCGCCGCCCCACCCCATGGCCAGGCCCAGCCCGAGCCCGGCGCCGACGTTCAGCAGGATGTAGAGGCCGCCGCTGCCCAGCAGCCGGGTCCCGCCACCGGTCAGGTCACCGAGGGAGAACTCCAGGCCGAGGTAGAAGAGGAGCAGCACCAGGCCGATGGCCGCGATCAGGGCGAACTCCTCGGGGTCGCTGACCAGCTCGAACCCGGGCGTGTTCGGCCCGCACACGATGCCGGCCAGCATGAACAGGGGGATGGTGGGCAGGCCGAGACGGCGGCCCAGGCGACCGACGACGGCTGCGGCGAGGAACGCGCCCCCCAGCGCGACCAGGGTGTGGCCCATCGCTCAGTTGATGAACTGGTCGAGGAACCCCTGGAGGTCCTCGGGACGGCCCATGACGACCAGTTGGTCGCCCGGCACCACGACCTCGTCGGGTTCGGGAGAGACGATCGACTCCTCCCCCCGGACGATGGCGGCCACGGTCATGCGGGTGGCCTGCCGCACGCCGGCTTCGGCGATCGACATGCCGGCCAGGGCCGAGCCCTCGCGCACGGTCACCCAGTCGATCAGCAGCCCGCCGATGACCGCCTCCACCCGCTTCACCGCGGCCGGCGTGAAGTAGGAGCCGGCGATGACCGCTCCCAGGCGACGGGCGACGTCGTCCTCGAGGGAGATGACCTCGCTGTCGTGGTCGACATCCGAGGTGACATAGAGGTCGCGACGACCCGTGTGGTGGATGACGACGCAGATCTGGCCGTCGTCCGGGAGGCCGAAGGTGTACCGGCGACCGATGCCGGGGAGCTCGTCCTCGTCGATCTGTCCAGGGGCTGCCATCCACCGAGGGTAGGAGGCGAAACGGGCGCTGTCCCGGGAGAACGGGCTGGGAGGGCGTGAATGGCGGGCAAGTACGCTGAGGCCATGGTGACGTCCCGGCCCGTCGACCCGCCGCGCCATGCGGTGCGTTCGGCGGTCGCCCTCGCGCTGGCCGAGGACCTCACGCCCTTGGGGGACCTGAGTGCTGCGCTGGTCCCCTCGGCGGTCCGCGCCGGCGCGGTCCTGGCGTCGAGGGCCACCGGGGTCTTCGCCGGCCGGGCCTGTGTGGACGAGGCGTTCGCCCAGGTGGACGAGGCGGTGGTGGTCGAGTGGCTGGTCGAGGACGGCGCCGACCTCGCCCCCGGCACCGTCGCCGCCCGCGTGTCGGGCCCGCTCGCGCCGATCCTGACCGCCGAGCGCACCGCCCTGAACTTCGCCCGTCACCTCTCGGGCGTGGCCACCCTCACCCGCCACTTCGTCGAAGCCGCCGGCCCCGACGTGCTCGTCTGGGACACCCGCAAGACGATCCCGGGCCTGCGGGCCCTCGAGAAGGCCGCGGTGCGCGCCGGTGGCGGGGCCAACCACCGCGGCAACCTGTCGGACTGGGTGATGCTCAAGGACAACCACCTGGCCGTGCTCGACGTCACGACGGCAGTGGCCCGGGCCCGCGAGGTCTGGCCCGGTCGCACCATCCATGTCGAGTGCGACTCGGTGGAGCGGGCCGTGGCGGCGGCCGAGGCCGGCGCCGACGCCCTCCTGCTCGACAACCTCGGCCCGGACGACGCCGCCAAGGCGGTGCTGGCCGCCCGGGAGGCCCTCGCCGGCCGCCGCTGCCTGATCGAGGCCTCCGGTGGCATCACCCTCGAGACCGTCGCGGCCTACGCGGTCACCGGCGTCGACGCCGTCTCGGCCGGCGCCCTCACCGATTCGGCCAAGGCCCTGGACCTGGGCCTCGACGTCGAGCTGGAGGGCCGGGCCTGATGCTGCTGGCCGTGGACGCAGGCAACACCGACACCGTGATCGGGCTCTTCGACCTGTCCGCGACCGATCCCCAGACGGCCGACGACGGACTCCTCGACCACTGGCGCATCGCCACCCACGCCGAGCGCACCGCGGACGAGCACGCGGTCATGTTCCAGGGCTTCCTGGCGGCGAAGCGCCGCAACTGGCTGGACGACATCGAGGGCATCGTCATCTCCTCGGGGGTCCCCCGGGTCATGGCCAACCTCCGCAACATGGCCGAGCGCTACCTGGGGCATTCCGCGGTGGTGCTGGAGCCGGGCACCCGCACCGGTGTGCCCATCCGCACCGACCACCCCCGCGAGGTCGGCGCCGACCGGATCGCCAACGCGGTGGCCGCGTTCGACCTCTTCGGGGGACCCACGATCATGGTCGACTTCGGCACCGCCACCACCTGCGACGCCGTGTCGGCCAAGGGCGAGTACCTCGGGGGGGCCATCGCCCCGGGCGTGGAGATCAGCCTCGATGCCCTGGTCGGCCGGGCCGCGGCCCTGCGGCAGGTGGAGCTGGCCGAGCCCCGCTCGGTGCTGGGGCGCACGACGGTCGAGTCGATCCAGTCCGGCATCGTCTACGGCTTCGCCGCCCAGGTCGACGGCCTCTGCACCCGCATCCAGGACGAGCTGGGCGAGTGCAGCGTCGTGGCCACCGGCGGCCTGTCGCCGCTGATCGCCCCCTTCGCCGATTCCATCCAGCACGTCGAGCCCTGGCTGACCCTGCACGGCCTCCGCCTCGTCTACGCCATGAACGTCGAGTGACCGCCGGATGACCGATCCCTCGCGGGTCCCCTACCGGGTCGAGCCCACCCACCACGCCGCCGAGATCGTCGAGGAGCACGCCGACATCGCCGACGGCGAGGAGACCGGCGTGGTCGTCACCGTCGCCGGTCGCCTCATGCTGCAGCGGCCCCACGGGCGCCTGGCCTTCGCTGTGCTGCGGGACCTGACCGGCGACGTGCAGCTGTTCTCGCTGGAGAAGTCCACCGCCGACTTCGCCGAGCTCATCGCCCTGCCCCTGGGCACCTGGGTGCGGGCCACCGGCGAGGTGGTGAAGACCCGGAAGGGCGAGCTGTCGGTGAAGGTCGCCGACTGGGAGGTGCTGGCCCGCCCCGTCCGTCCCTTCCCCGACAAGTGGCACGGCCTCAGCGACCCCGACACCCGCTATCGGCAGCGCTACGTGGACACCTGGGTCACCCCCGAGGCCCGGGCCGCCCTGCTGGCCCGTTCGAAGATCGTCTCCCTCTGCCGCCGGTGGCTGGAGGAGCGGGACTTCATCGAGGTCGAGACCCCGATCTTCCACCCCATCCCCGGCGGCGCGCTGGCCAAGCCGTTCACCACCCACCACAACGCGCTGGACCAGGAGCTCTTCCTGCGCATCGCTCCCGAGCTCTACCTCAAGCGCCTGGTCGTGGGCGGCTTCGAACGCGTCTTCGAGATCGGGCGGGTGTTCCGCAACGAGGGCCTGTCGCCCCGGCACAACCCGGAGTTCACGATGCTCGAGCTGTACCAGGCGTACGCCGACTACGGCGACATCATGGCCCTGACCGAGGAGCTCGTGGCCTACTGCGCGGTCGAGGTCACGGGCGGCACCACCGTCGACGTGGGCGGCCGCGCGCTGGATCTGTCCACACCATGGCGCCGGGCGTCGCTGACCGACCTGGTCGAGGAGGCCCTCGGCGTGCGGGTCGAGGTCCGCATGCCCGTGGAGGAGGTCCGGAAGATCGCCCTCGAGCACGGCTTGGAGCCCGAGCCGGCGTGGGGGAGCGGCAAGATCCTGCTCGAGCTCTACGAGAAGCACGTGGAGCACGGCCTGTGGGACCCCGTGTTCGTCATGGACTACCCCAAGGAGGTCTCGCCGCTCTCCCGGGACCACCGCGAGCTGCCGGAGATGGCCGAGCGCTTCGAGGCCATCGTCGCCGGGCGCGAGCTGTGCAACGCCTTCTCCGAGCTCATCGACCCGGTCGAGCAGCGGGCCCGGTTCGAGGACCAGGCGCGTCAGGGCGAGGCCGGTGACGACGAGGCCATGGCGGTGGACGAGGACTACCTCCGGGCCCTGGAGTACGGCCTGCCCCCGACCGGTGGTCTCGGCATAGGCGTCGACCGCCTCGTCATGCTGCTGACCGGCTCGTCGGCCATCCGCGACGTGATCGCCTTCCCCACCCTCCGCCCCGAACAGGAGTCCTGAGATCCGCGTGCTGCTGACCGGTATGGGGGGCGACTTCGGCGCCAAGACCGCGGGCCTCGTCGAGGCCGACCCGGCGGTCGAGGCCGTGCTCGGCATCGACGCCTACCCGCCCCGCCGCCGGCTCCACCGCAGTGAGTTCCTGCGCATCGACCCCCGGGACACCGCCCGGACCGCGGCCGCGGTCCGGCAGTTCGCGCCCACCGTGGTGATCCACCTCGGCGTGTGGGAACCCGACGCCCGGGCCGGTCCCGCCGTCGCCCACCGACGCACGATGGCCGGGACCCGTGCCGCCCTGGGGGCCGCGGTGGGCGCCGGCAAGCTCGAGCACATCCTCGTGCGGTCCGGCATCGAGATCTACGGCCGGGGCCCGGGCACGCCCCGGTGCCCGACGGAGGAGGACCCGGTCCTGCCCACCTCGCCCTACGGCCGCACGTTGCACGCCGTCGAGCAGGAGGCGGGGGAGGCCGGCCGGATGGCCGAGGTGCCCGTGGCCCACCTCCGGTTCGCCCCGACGGTGGGGGTGCAGTACCCCAGCCCGATCGTGCGCCTGCTGCGCCAGCCCGTGGTCCCGGTCAACGCCCTCTCGCTCACCCCGGTGGAGCCCGCCGCCTTCAGCCTCCTCGACGTCGAGGACGCCGCTGCCGCGTTCCTGGCCGCGCTCCGACGCCGGGTGGACGGCGCGGTCAACGTCGTGGCCGAGGGCACCATCACCCCCTACGCCGCGGCCCGACTGGGGGGCCGGGTGCCGTTGCCGATCCTGCCCCTGGGTTGGGTGCCGACCCGCCTGTTCGGCCGCATGGCGGGGACGCCGATCCCTGCCCACCTCCACGAGCTGCTGACCAGGGGGCGACTGGCCGACGGCGGTCGGGCCGCCGCCGTCCTCGGCGTCACGCCGGAGCGCCACACCGAGGACGTGGTCCGGGGCCTCTATGACTGGGCGCCGGTCGTCTACCTCCGACCCGGCGAGGCGGCGGCCTGACGGGACGAGTGACGCTGCGCAGCGGAGCGGAGCAGCTCCGCGGACGCTCAGGATCGGCGGCGCCGGAGTTGCTGAGCACAGCGAAGCCACTCGATATGTAACCGCTCGCGGTTGTTCATGGCGCGTTCGCGCTGATGTAGGGTTTGGGCCGCGTGCCGCATGCCATCGCTGGTGACGGGACCCGCATCGCCTACGAGCTGTGCGGCCGGGAGGACGGTGAGCCGCTCGTCCTCATCCAGGGCCTGAGCGCCGACCGGCGGGGTTGGCTCCGGCAGCGGGGAAGCCTCGGTGAGCGCTACCGACTGCTGCTGGTCGACAACCGCGGGGTGGGCGAGTCCGACCGACCACCGCCGCCCTACGACCTCGCCGAGATGGCGGGCGACGTGCTCGCGGTGATGGATCACGCCGGGTGGGGCTCGGCCCACGTGATGGGTGCCTCCATGGGTGGGGTGATCGCCCAGATCCTCGGCGTGCTGCACCCCGAGCGGGTGCGGTCCCTGGTCCTGGCCTGCACGGCCTGCCGGCACGAGAGCTGGCGGCGGGAGCTGTTGGCGGGGTGGAAGGCCACGGCCATCGAGGGCGGCATGCGCGGCTTCGCCGAGGACAACGCCAAGTGGCTCGTCGGTCCCCGCTCGGTGCGCCGGTTCTGGCCGGTGCTCAACCTGTTCGGCGGCCTGGCCCTGAACGTCGAGCCGGAGGCCTTCGGGGCCCAGGTCGACGCCATCCTCCAGGCCGACGAGAGCCTGCGCCACTCGCTGTCCCAGATCACCGTGCCGACCCTGGTCATCGTCGGCAGTCAGGACGTGCTCACCCCCATGGCCGACGCCGAGGAGGTGGCCGAGGCCATCCCCGGCGCGTTGCTCGCCGTCGTGCGGGGCGGGGCCCACGGTTTCATGTTCGAACACGCCAAGGTCTTCAACGAGACCGTACGCAGCTTCCTGGACACCGTCAGCGCCGAAGCCTCCGGCGTCGTCCGCCGCCTGCCCGCCGCCTGACCCGCCCAGGGGAGTGGGTACCACCGATTTTGGTGGGCCTGCCGGGTTGTGGTCGTCGCCGCGAAGCGGTCCACTTCCCGCCGTGTCCGCCGTCGGTCTGCTCGTCCGCGCCGAGTTGCGCCGCCGCCGTGTCGCCCTCGTGCTCATCGGGTTGCTGGTCGGGCTGATCGGGGCCACCGTCGTGGCGGGGGTGGCGGGCGCCCGCCGGACCGACACGGCCTATGACCGACTGGCCGAGCGCACCGGGCAACCCGACGCCTCGATCGTCAGCTTCGTCGACCCCGGGTTCCTCGAGGAGGTCGTCGCCCTGCCCGAGGTCGAGGAGGTCTGGCGCATGCGGGGGGTCATCGGCGAGGCGGTGGACGAACCCGATGTGACCTTCCTGGCCGTCGTCTCCGGCCCACCCCGTCCCGCCGGTCTCTTCGAGCCGCTCATGGTGGAGGGCCGCCTCCCGGCGGACGACGCCGCGGGGGAGGTGGCCGTCGCCGAAGGCCTGGCCGAGCAGACCGGGATCGAGGTGGGCGACGAGGTCACCCTCGGAATGCTCACCCAGGAGGAGTTCGAGTCCTTCGACGAGGGCTTCGGCGATCCGGACGGCCCCCGGGTCGAACTCGAGGCGGTGGGCGTGTTCTCCCTGGCGGGGAACGACGACAACGAGCAGGTCGGCATCCTCGGCTCACCGGCGTTCTACGAGCTGGCGGGTGACGGCGGTGGGGGCGACGGGGCGATGGTCCGACTGGTGGACGAGCCGGGGGCCGACGAGCGGTTCGCCACCGGCGTGGTCGCCGCCGCCGAGGCGTTCGACCTCCCCGAGGAGGCCGTGGAGCTGGGTGCCTACGACCTCACGTTGGCGTCCGAGACCCGGGACCGCAGCCGGTCGTCGGCCACGGTGGTCGCGCGAGGCCTCCTGCTGGCCAGCCTCGCCGGTCTGGTCGTGGGGCTCCTCGGCATCGTGCAGACGGTGGCCCGCCACCAGTCCCGGCGGGTGGGCTCCGACGCCGCGCTCGCCGCGCTCGGCCTGGACCGGCGCCAGCGGGTGCTCGCGGCGTTGGGTCCCTTCGCGATCGTCGCCGCACCGGTCGCCGCCACCGTCACCGTGGTCGGTGCCGTCGCCCTGTCACCGCTCCTCCCGGTGGGGTCGGCCCGAGGGTTCGAGCCCGCCCCCGGTGTGGAGGTGAACGTCATCGTCGTCGCCGCCGGGGCGCTGCTGATGGCCGTGCTCCTGCTCCTGGTGGTCGCCGCGGTGGCGGCCCGTGGGGTGCGGCGGCGCCCGCCGGGCCAGCCGGCGGGCGGGTCCCGGTTCGGTTGGTCGATCCGGGCCGGCCTGCCCTTCCCGGTGGCCGTGGGTTCGGGCCTCGCCTTGGACCGCACCCGGTCCGGGTCCACAGCGCCGGTGCGGGCGGCCATGGCCGGTGGCGTGGTCGCCGTGGCGGCGGTCGTCGGTGCTGCCGCCTTCGGGGCCAGCCTGGCGCGGGTGGTGGACACCCCCACTCGCTACGGCACCCCTGGCGACGTGCTGGTGACCGACGCCCAGGACGAGCTGATCGACGCCGCCGTGGCCGATCCGGAGGTCGACGCCGTCCTCGAGTCGTGGGGCTTCAACCTGCTCGTCGAGGGCGCCCTCCGTGATGGCGTGAGCTCTGAGGTGCGCAAGGGCTCGATCGGCTTCAGCTACCTCGAGGGTCGACCCCCCGCCGGTCCGGCCGAGCTGGCGCTCGGCCCGGCGCTGGCCGAGCGACTCGACGTCGGCGTGGGCGACGAGGTCCGGATGGGGGAGGACGAGCAGCCGGCCACCGTCACGGGGATCGTCCTGGCCCGGGCCGACACCGGAGCGCGCTACGCGGACTCCGTGGTGGTCGCCGACGAGGTGCGTCGGTCCGTGGCGTCCGGTGGCGGCTACCGCGAAGCCCTGCTGCGCTACGAGGACGGTGTCGACATCGACAGCCAGGCCGAGAGCCTGGCCGTCGAGCTCGAGGTGGAGCGCGTCCAGCCGCCACCCCGGATCCGGGACATCGCCCAGATCCGCAACCTGCCCCTGATCTTCGCGGCGGCGGCCGCGCTCCTGGGTGTGGCCCTGCTGAGCCACGCCCTCGCGGTTACCGTCCGCCGCCGGGGCCACGACCTCGCCCTGATGCGGGCCCTGGGCGCCCGGCCGCGTGAGACGGTCCAGTCCGTCCTCGTGATGACGGTGCTGATCGTCGGCATCGGCGTCGCCATCGGTGTGCCGGTCGGGATCCTGGCCGGGAACCTGGCCTGGCGGGCCGTGGCGGCGAGCCTCTACGTCGCCGGTGACCTGGCCGTTCCGGTGCTCGTGGCTATCGCCTGCATCCCGGTCGCCCTGCTCGTGGGGGTGGCCGCGTCGGCCGTCCCCCTCCGGCGGGCCGGCCGGCTCGAGGTGGCCGACCAGCTCCGCCGGGAGTAGGGGACGCTCAGCGGTACTCGCGGCACCTCACCACGGTCGAGACCGGGGTCGTAGGGCCGTTCGGGCTGGTCGCGGTGGAGGTTGATCCGTAGGGTTGCCGGGATGTCGGATGCGTTTCTGGCTGCGGTCGAGAACCTGTCGCGGTTTCACCGCGAGCACGAGAAGTTCTACGCCCAGGCACCACGAGAGCAGGCGGTGGTGGTGCAGCGACACTCGCGTGCGCTGTCGGCGCTGGCGGATCGATGGTCTCGGGTCGAGGTGGAACGGATCGATGCGCTCAACCCGTTCGAGGGGGCCGAGGATCTCAATGTCGGGGAGGCGCTGCAGCTCGATGGGATCCTGTTCATGGAGGGAGCTGCCGAGCCGGTCGAGCTGTCGCGGGTGAAGCGGGACCTACGCAACATGGCGGACGACTTCGTGGAGACCGGTGAGTGGTTGGCGTCGGCGATGGAGGCCACATGGGAGACCGCTGCTGTACTGATCGAGTACACCGAGTTGGCTGACCTGGTGGGCGACCGGCATCGGATCATCGTCAACGACTGGCAGGCGGCGTCGATGAGCGTGCTCGCTGGCCGTCTTCTCAACCGGGCGGTCGATGTTCTGGATCGGCTGGACCTGTCTCCTCCTGGGCTGCGGGCCGACATCGAGGGACCCCGAGCAAGTCCTCGGTTTGTTCATTCGGCGGTGGAGTTGATGGACCGGGCCGCGGATCTGTTGAGCGACTCGGCGGGTTTGGTGCATGACAACGAGCGCCGGTGGCGGGTCTTCCGCGAACGGGTCGAGACGCTGTAGGCGACGGTGACCGCCATGGCCGCGCCGACGAGGCCGACGGCCAGGACCGGCCGGCCCAGGGCCTCCCGGTCGACCAGCAGGATTGCGACCATCCACCCCCCGGCGATCCACCGGAACGCCAGCAACCCCGACTGCAGCCCCCGGTCCAGCGCCGGGTCCCACCGGTCGGTGACGACGGCCATCCCCCCGATCATCGCCCCTCGGGCCTCAGGGAAGGGTGACGGGGGCGACGTGGTCGTCGAGGGGGAGGTCGCCGTCGGTGCTCGCCGTCGCGTCGAAGGTCAGGAGCTCGGCGTCGCCGGCCAGGGTCGTGGCGAAGGCGGTGTCGGCGGCGTCGCGACCGGTGGCGATGCGGACCAGGGAGGAGCGGGGGGCGAGGCGGGTCGGGTCGAGGATCCGCCAGCTCCCGTCCACCCGGGCCTCGACCACGGCGTGGAAGTCCATCGGGGTCAGGCCCGGGGCGTAGACCGCCGCCAGGCGGGTGGGGATGCCGCAGGCCCGGCAGAGGGCGATGGTGAGGTGGGCGAAGTCCCGGCAGGCACCGGCGTTCGCGGCCAGGGTCTCCAGGGCCGTGGTCGTCGGACCGCTGATGCCCAGCACGTAGGCCAGGCGCTCGAAGACCCACTCGGCGATGGTGTCGGCGGTCGCGTCGGGTCCCAGCTCGACGCCGGCGAAGCCGACCATGGCGTCCGAGGGGCAATAACGGCTCTGACGCAGGTAGGTGATCGCCTCGATGTCGACCTGGCCGCCCTGTCCGGTGACGGACGGGACCGGGCGGACGGTGGACGTGTAGGCCAGCTGCAGGCGACCGCCATCGGCCTGGATCACGTGGATCCGCCCGCCGTGGTCACCGGAGAGCTCGATGACGTCGGCCGGCTGCCCGTCGAGGGTCACCGTGAGCTGCTCGGCCGTCATCGTGCCGGCGGTGGTCGCCGGGGCGATCTGCATGGCCAGGACCGTCCCGGGATCGACCGTGAACGTCATGGCGCACCCGACATGGCGGTCCGGCAGGCTGGTCAAGCCGCCAAGCCTACGGACGGCTCCGGTCCTCGGGCCGGCGGACCGATGGCAGGGATGGGGCGGGTCGGCGTCGAGCCGGCCAGTGGTGCCGCCACGTCGGCGGGCCGGGGGAACCGATGGCAGGGATGGGGCGTGGGGTCGGGCCGCCGGCCGTCGGGGCACGAGAGACGGGGGCGAGTGCGATAGTGCGTCAATTGGTTGTGTTCAGCGCAACGGATCGACGCCGGAACCGACAGGCACGCCGACCTGAACGGGACCAGGTCGGTCCGCCCGACCCTCAGTAGCCGAAGTCGTCGATCTGGGCGACGAGGACGTCGCTGGCCTCGGCCATGGCGTCCACGACCGGCGACGAGCCCAGGTCGTCGAGCGCGGCCCGACCCTCGTCGACGTAGGCCCGGGCCTCGGTCAGCGCGGCGGCGACGAACCCTTCGCCGCGGATGATCGCAAGGGCCTTGTCGACCTCCTCGGGCTCCAGGGGCTTGCCGAGGAGGGCGGCGAGATCCGCACCGGCCGGGCCCTGCAGGGCCCGCAGGGTGGGCAGGGTGTAGACGCCCTCGACCAGGTCGTGGCCGGCGGGCTTGCCCAGCTGCTCGGAGCTGGCCACCACGTCGAGCACGTCGTCGATGACCTGGAAGGACATGCCGTAGGCCCGGCCGAACCGGGTCAGGCCGTCGATGCGCTCCCGGTCGAAGCCGGCGACGATCCCGCCGATGCGGCACGAGGAGGCGAACAAGGCGGCGGTCTTGCCCTCGATCGAGGTGAGGTAGTCGGCCTCGGTGCGGTCCACGTTGTAGGCGTCCTGCAGCTCCCGGACCTGGCCTTCGCAGAGCCGGGCAATGGTGGCGGCGAGGAGGGCGGCGACCTCGGTGCCGAGGCCGGCGGCGATCTCCGACGCCCGGGCCAGGAGGAAGTCGCCGGCCAGGATCGCCTTGAGGTTGCCCCAGCGGGCGTTCACGCTCTCGACCGTGCGGCGGGTGGTGGCGTCGTCCATGACGTCGTCGTGGTAGAGCGAGCCCAGGTGGACCAGCTCGACCGACACGCCGCCGAGGACCGACTCCTCGGTGGCGTCGCCGAGCTCGCGCTCCGCGGACAGGGCGGCGGCGATGGTCAGGATGGGACGGACCCGCTTGCCCCCGGCCCGGATCAGGTGGCTGGCGACCTCGGTGAGGAAATCGTCGTCGGCCCGCACGAACTCGGTCAGGCGCGCCTCGACCCGCTCGAGGTTCTCGGTCATGCCGGGCAGGTGGGTGAGGGGGTTCCCGGCCACGCAGCGACGATAGGCCGGAACCCCGCGCAACCGGTAGCCGGGGTGCCAGGTGGCACGCCGATCCGGGAAGAGGGGGCGGGCCGTACCGGTTGTAGAGCTCGACGGGTCCGAATCCCTTGGGAGGACGCCCTCACCGGCCGACGTGCGTAGGAACAGGTCGTCGGTAGACTCATCAAACCAGGAGCCCTCAGTTCGGGAGGAACACCTTGTTCGAACGGTTCACAGACCGGGCTCGCCGAGTCGTCGTCCTCGCCCAAGAAGAGGCGCGACTCCTCAACCACAACTACATCGGGACCGAGCACATCCTGCTCGGCCTCATCCACGAGGGCGAAGGCGTCGCCGCCAAGGCCCTCGAGTCCCTCGGCATCAGCCTGGAGGCGGTTCGCTCCCAGGTCGAGGAGATCATCGGCCAGGGCGGCTCGTCGCCGTCCGGGCACATCCCCTTCACGCCCCGCGCCAAGAAGGTGCTGGAGCTCTCCCTCCGGGAGGCCCTCCAGCTCGGCCACAACTACATCGGGACCGAGCACATCCTGCTGGGCCTGATCCGCGAGGGCGAGGGCGTCGCGGCCCAGGTCCTCGTGAAGTTGGGCGCCGACCTGTCGCGGGTCCGCCAGCAGGTGATCCAGCTCCTGTCGGGCTACTCCGGCTCCGGCCAGGGCGAGAAGGCCGGCGCCGCCACCGGCCAGGGCTCCGAGCAGGGCGCCCAGTCCGGCTCGCTGGTCCTCGATCAGTTCGGCCGCAACCTGACCCAGCTGGCCGCCGAGAAGAAGCTGGACCCGGTCATCGGGCGCGAGCGCGAGACCGAACGGGTCATGCAGGTCCTGTCCCGCCGCACCAAGAACAACCCGGTCCTCGTCGGCGAGCCCGGCGTGGGCAAGACGGCCATCGTCGAGGGCCTGGCCCAGTCGATCGCCGAGGGCGACGTGCCCGAGACCATCGTGGGCAAGCAGCTCTACACCCTCGACCTCGGCGCCCTGGTGGCGGGCTCCCGCTACCGCGGTGACTTCGAGGAGCGGCTCAAGAAGGTGCTGAAGGAGATCCGCACCCGCGGCGACATCATCCTGTTCATCGACGAGCTCCACACCCTGGTGGGTGCGGGGGCCGCCGAGGGCGCCATCGACGCCGCCTCGATCCTCAAGCCGATGCTGGCCCGGGGCGAGTTGCAGACCATCGGGGCCACGACCCTGGACGAGTACCGCAAGCACCTCGAGAAGGACGCCGCCCTGGAGCGGCGCTTCCAGCCCATCAAGGTCGAGGAGCCCACGGTCGCCCACACCATCGAGATCCTCAAGGGCCTCCGGGACCGTTACGAGGAGCACCACCGGGTCACGATCACCGACCAGGCCGTGGTGGCCGCCGCCAACCTGGCGGACCGCTACATCTCGGACCGGCAGCTGCCGGACAAGGCCATCGACCTCATCGACGAGGCCGGCTCCCGCCTGCGCATGAAGCGCATGAAGACGCCGGACGACTACAAGGAGATCGAGGCCGAGATCGCCGACGTCGTCCGCCAGAAGAAGGCGGCCGTCGAGGCCCAGAACTTCGAGGACGCCTCCTCCCTGCGGGACAAGGAGAAGGAGCTCCTCGACGCCAAGGCCGACAAGGAGACCGAGATCAAGGCCGCCGGTGTCGACCTGTTCGACGAGGTCGACGAGGAGGCCATCGCCGAGGTCCTCAGCATCTGGACGGGCATCCCCGTCTACAAGCTGACCGAGGAGGAGACGGCCAAGCTCCTGCGCATGGAGGACGAGCTCCACAAGCGGGTCATCGGCCAGGAGGACTCCATCAAGGCGGTCTCCCAGTCGATCCGCCGCACGCGGGCCGGCCTGAAGGACCCGAAGCGCCCCAGCGGCTCGTTCATCTTCCTCGGGCCGTCCGGCGTCGGGAAGACCGAGTTGGCCAAGACGCTGGCCGAGTTCCTGTTCGGGGACGAGGACTCCCTCATCTCCCTCGACATGTCCGAGTACATGGAGAAGCACACGGTCAGCCGGCTGGTGGGCTCGCCCCCGGGCTACGTCGGCTACGAGGAGGGCGGCCAGCTCACCGAGGCCGTCCGCCGCAAGCCGTTCTCCGTGGTCCTCTTCGACGAGATCGAGAAGGCCCACCCGGACGTCTTCAACACGCTGCTGCAGATCCTGGAGGAAGGTCGCCTGACCGACAGCCAGGGCCGCACGGTCGACTTCCGCAACTGCGTGCTGATCATGACCTCGAACCTCGGCACCGCCGATCTGCGCAAGGCCAACGTGGGCTTCGGCAAGGCGGACGCCCAGCTGACCTACGACAAGATGAAGGCGAAGGCCGAGGAGGCGCTCAAGCAGCACTTCCGGCCCGAGTTCCTGAACCGCATCGACGAGACCATCGTCTTCCACGAGCTGACCCAGGAAGAGGTCTTCCAGATCGTGGACCTGATGATGCGCCGCATCGTGACCCAGCTCCAGGGCCAGGGTCTCGGCATCGAGCTCACCGAGGCGGCCAAGCGCCACCTGGCCGAGAAGGGCTACGACCCGAGCCTGGGGGCCCGTCCGCTGCGGCGGGCCATCCAGCGCCTGGTCGAGGACCCGCTGTCCGAGAAGCTCCTCTGGAAGGAGTTCCGGGCCGGCCAGATCGTGCTGGTCGACGCCCAGCTCGATCCGGAGACCGACGAGAAGGTGATCGTCTTCGACAGCCGCGAGGGCTTCGAGCCCCCCACGCTGGAGACCGTCGGCGCCACCGACGAGGCCGGCGAGTAGCCCGATCCCGACAGCACGAACGGCGAACTGGCGCCTGATTTCCCGGTCATGACCGGCAGATCAGGCGCCAGGGCGCGTCGGGTGGCGGTTGCGGTCGCGCTGGCCGTGCTGGTCCTCGCCGGCTGCCGGGTGGACACGACCGTCAGCGTGGACGTCGACGACGACGGCTCGGGCACGGTGCACGTGGAGGTGGTGCTCGACCAGGAGGCGGCCGACCGCATCCCCGACCTGGCCCAACAGCTCCGGGTCCGGGACCTGCGGCGCACCGGCTGGGTCGTCACCGATCCCGAGCCGGTGGAAGGGGGCGGCGTGGTCATCACCGCCACCAAGGACTTCTTCGAGCCCGAGCAGCTGGCCGTCGTCCTGGGCGAGATCGGGGGCAACCGGGGCCCGATCGTCGACCCGACCCTGGAACGGGGACGGTCCTTCGCCACGACCACCTACGACTTCACCGGCACCCTGGACCTGTCCCGGGGGATCGCCACCTTCAGCGACCGTCAGCTGACCGAGCTGCTGGACGGGTTCCCGATCGGCCAGGACCAGGCGGCCCTCGAGGCCGAGCTGGGGGCCCCGCTGAGCGAGCTGACGTCGTTCACCTTCGAGGTGACGCTCCCGGAGGGGGACGACACCGTCACCTCGACCTGGGAGGCGGCGCTGGGCGACGACCCCGTCGCCATGGAGGCGAGCACCGAGGACCGGAACCTGCTGGCCCTCGGCCTGGCCGCCGGGGCCGCCCTGGCCGTGGTCCTGCTGGTGATCGTGCTGCTCTGGCGGCTCGTCCGCCGCAACAAGGGGCCGGTGTTCCACCGAGGCTGACCGGATCACCTGGGTGGGGGAGCACCGTGCCAGACTCCTTCGATGCTCATCTTCGCCATCCTCGGTTTCGGGATCATCGTCGGGTTCATCGCGGGCTGGATCACCGGGACCGAGGACTGGGGCAAGCGGATCCTCTACGGCCTGCTCGGCTCGTTCGTCGGTGGGACGCTGGGCACCTTGATCGGCGGTGAGGACTTCGAGCTGAAGCCCAGCGGGCTCATCGGCTCCATCGTCGGTGCGATCGTCCTGATGCTGATCGACCGGGCGGTCACCAGCCGCAAGGAGTAGGTCGGCGGGACCCCGCACTCGCCCCCGCGGGTCCAGGCACTACGTTTCTGCGCCGACGGCCCACCGTGACCTGACCAGGGGGAAATGATGTCCGCAAGAAACCCGCGCCGCTGGCTGCGCATCCTCGCCGCACTGTTGGCGCTCGGCCTGGTGGCCGTGGCCTGTGGCGGTTCCGATGACACCGGGGGCGGTGGCAGCGGCGGTGGTGACGACGAGGCCGCCACCGACGGTGACCCCGACGAGGGCACCGAGCCGGTGCGCGGTGGCTCGTTGGTCTACGCCCGCGAAGCCGAGACCTCCAGCCCGTGGACGCCGGCCCAGATGATCTGTGACACGTCGTGCCACCAGGCCGTCCGCGGGATCTTCGACACCTTGACCTTCGCCGACGACAACGGGGATCCCCACCCGTACCTCCTCGAGTCCTACGAGCCCAACGCCACCTTCGACGAGTGGACCTTCACGGCCCGGGAGGGCATCACCTTCCACGACGGCACGCCGTTCGACGCCGACGCCCTGGTCGACCACTTCGAGCGCATGCGCGACAGCACCCTGGTCGGCAACGCCATCCAGGCGGTCACGAACGTGGAGAAGGTCGACGCCATGTCGGTCGTCATCACCACGGACACGCCGTGGGCCAACTTCCCCGTGTACTTCGCCGGCCAGCCCGGCTACGTCGCCTCGCCGACGTGGCTGGCGGCGGTGGACGCCGGGACGGCGCCGGCCACCGAACCGGTCGGCACCGGCCCGTTCGTGTTCGAGGCGTACACGCCGGGCGACAGCTTCTCGATGACCCGCAACGAGGACTACTGGCTGATCGCCCCCGACGGCGAGCCCTACCCCTACCTCGACCGGATCGAGTTCCTCGTGCAGGAGGAGGACGCCACCCGGGCCCGGGCCCTCCAGTCCGGCGAGGTCGACATCACCCACACCGACCGCGGCCCCGACATCGTGGAGATGCGCGACCAGGCCGAGGCCGGGACCCTGCAGCTCTTCGAGATGATGGACCGCCAGTCGGTGAGCTACGCCCTGATCAACGTGGCCGCCGAGGGCTCACCCGTCCAGGACGTCGAGGTCCGGCGGGCCATGGCCATGGCGATCGACCAGGAGTTCCGCAACCAGTCCCGCACCGCCGGGGTGATGACGGTGGCCAACGGACCGTTCGCCCCCGGCTACCCGGGCTACCTCGAGGACACCGGCTTCCCGGCGCACGATCCCGAGGCCGCCGCGGCCATCATCGAGGAGTACGAGGCCGAGAACGGCCCGATCGTCATCAGCTACCGGACCACGGCGGATCCGGACAACGCCCTGACCGTCGAGCTCATCGCCCAGGACCTGGCCGAGGTCGGCATCGAGGTGGAGATCGACCAGACCGAGCAGGGCTCGTTCATCCAGGAGGCCGTCCTCGGCAACTTCGAGGTGTTCACCTGGCGGAACCACGGCAGCGCCGGCGGACCCGAGACCGAGCGGGTCTGGTGGCACAGCGAGAACGCCGACCCGATCGGTGCGGTCGCGCTGAACTTCGGCCGCTTCCAGGACGACGTGATCGACGAGAACCTGCAGGTCCTGCGGGAGAGCCAGGACGAGGCCGAGCAGCTGGAGGCGGCGGAGAACATCAACCGTCGCTTCGGCGAGCAGGTGTACAACATCTGGGCCGACTGGGTCTTCTGGGTCATCGGCTACCAGAACGACGTGCACGGGGTGCAGACCCCCCTCGTGCTGCCCGACGGCACCGAAGGCCTGGTCCAGGGCATCGGGTCCGGCGGGGCCATCGGCCTGCCCCAGCTCTGGGTCGATCCGGCCTGACGAACGTGCGTCGACGGCGGGAGCGGGCTCCGGTCCGTTCCCGCCGTCGCGTGCAGGCCGGGGTGGCCAGAAGGACCGAACACCTGTTCTAGGATGGTCGGGTGAGCCTGTCACCCCCCCTCCGTAGGGTCCGGCCATGAGCCGGCCCAAGACCATCCATCGCTGCTCCTCCTGCGGCGGGACCGCGGCACAGTGGGTGGGGCAGTGCCCGACCTGCGGTGAATGGAACACCCTGCTGGAGGAGGCCGTGCGGTCCGTCGGGCGTCCGGCGGGGGCGGCCCCCTCCACCGGTGAGCCGGCCCTCCTCGTCGCCGAGGTGCCGACCGAGGAGCGCCGGCCCGTGGCCACCGGGGTGGAGGAGCTCGACCGGGTGCTGGGCGGGGGGCTCGTCCCCGGCTCGGTGACGGTCATCGGCGGGGCGCCGGGCATGGGCAAGTCCACCCTGCTGTTGCAGGCGGCGGCGGCGGTCGCCGCCTCGGGCCGCACTGCCCTCTACGCCAGCAGTGAGGAGTCCCGGGTGCAGGTCCGCGCCCGGGCCGAACGGCTCGGGGCGCTGACCGATCGCCTCTGGCTGCACGCCGAGGCCTCCGTCGACGACCTCGTCGGCGCCCTGGACGCGGTCCGGCCCGACCTCGTCGTGGTCGACTCCGTGCAGACGGCGTTCGACCCGGAGACGGCGTCGGCGCCCGGTTCCCTCAACCAGGTCCGGGCCGTGGCCCAGCGCCTCGTGATCGAGGCCCGGGCCCGGAGCTGCGCGGTGGTGCTGGTCGGCCAGGTGACCAAGGACGGCCACCTGGCCGGGCCCAAGGCGCTGGAGCACATCGTGGACACCGTCCTGGCCTTCGAGGGCGACAAGCACCACGCCCTGCGCCTCCTGCGGGCGGTCAAGCACCGCTACGGCGCCACCGACGACCTCGGCGTGCTGGAGATGACCGAGGGCGGCCTGGTCGGGGTGCCGGACCCGAGCGGCCTCTTCCTGGCCGGTCGCCGACCGGGTGTCCCCGGCTCGGTGGTGGTGCCCACCCTGGACGGCCACCGGCCGATCCTGGTCGAGGTGCAGGCGCTCTGCTCGGAGGTCGGCTACGTGCCGCCGCGCCGGTCGGCCCAGGGCATCGACAGCGGTCGCCTGGCCCTCCTGCTCGCCGTGTTGGAGACCCGGGTGTCGGTCAGCACGGCCAAGTCCGAGGTCTACGCGCTCACCGCCGGGGGAGTCCGGCTGGTGGAGCCCGCCGGCGACCTCGGGATCGCCCTGGCCGTGATCTCGGCGTCGAACGGCGTCGCGCTGCCCGAGGACGCCGTGGCGGTGGGCGAGGTCGGCCTCGGCGGGGAGGTCCGGCCGGTCGGCCGCATCGAGCACCGCCTGGCCGAGGCCGCCCGCCTCGGCTTCCGCTACGCGATCGTCCCGCGGGGCACCCCGCCGGTCGCCGGGCTCCGCCTGATCGAGGTCGGCATCGTCCTGGAGGCCGCCGCCGCCGTCGGCCTGCTGACCGAGTCCGAGATCCGTGCGGCGGCGGCCTGACGAGGTCCCGGGCCGCGACAAGGGTCATGGAGCCGAGTCGCGAGGCGACCCAGCAAGCACAGATCGAGAACTCGCCGAGCGCAGCGAGGCGAGCTCCCAGGTCCAACAGAGGTCATCCGGGTCGGACCCGCTCGCTTGGATAGGATTGGTCTGTGGAACCGGCCAGCGACGCGATGCGCGCCGCCCTCGCAGCCACCGCCCCCGGGACGGCGCTGCGTGAGGGCCTCGACCGGATCCTGTCCAGCGGCATGGGGGCCCTCATCGTCATCGGGGACGGCCCGCAGGTCCTGAACATCTGCTCGGGCGGCTTCCTGCTCGACGGCGCCTTCAGCCCCCAGCGCCTCTCGGAGCTGGCCAAGATGGACGGCGCCATCATCCTGTCGCCCGACGCCAGTCGCATCGCGCGGGCCAACGTCCACCTCGTCCCCAACCCGAACACGCCGACATCCGAGACCGGCACCCGGCACCGCACGGCGGAGCGGGTGGCCCGTTCCATCGACGTCCCGGTCATCTCCGTCTCCGAGCGGATGACCGCCATCGCGGTCTACGTGGGCGAGCAGAAGTACCGCCTCGACCCCATCCCGCGGCTGCTGGACGGGGCCAACCAGGCCCTCCGTGCCCTCGAGCGCTACCGGAGCCGCCTCGACGAGGTCTCCAGCAACCTGTCCGCACTGGAGATCGAGGACCTCGTCACCGTCCGCGACGTCGTCCAGGTCCTCCAGCGCACCGAGATGGTGCGGCGCATCGCCGCGGAGGTCGAGGGCTTCGTCGTCGAGCTCGGCGACGACGGCCGCCTGGTCCGCCTCCACCTCGACGAGCTCTACTCCGGGGTCGAGGACGACCGCCGGCTCGTCCTCCAGGACTACTTCCACGAGGACGCGGGCTGGCACCTCAGGGAGGCCATGGGCGGCCTGGCCTCCCTGGACACCGACCACCTCCTCGACTTCAAGAGCGTGGCGGGCGTCCTGCACCTGCCCCTCGACGCCGATGACCTCGACGCCAGCGTGGAGCCCCGGGGTCACCGGCTCCTGTCGAAGGTGCCCCGCCTGCCCGAGTCCGTGGTCGACGCCATCGTCGACCACATGGGCAGCCTCCAGAAGATCATGCGGGCCACCATCGCCGACCTGGTCAACGTCGACGGGGTGGGCGAGGCCCGGGCCCGGGCCATCAAGGAGGGCCTGAACCGCCTGGCCGAGACCAGCATCCTCGACCGCTACGGCTGAGCGTTCAGGACGCCCGGATCTCCATCTGCTGACGGTTGGTGATCCGGTAGACCCCGTCGGTCTGCTCCAGCCAACCCAGGCGGAGGAACGACGAGATGGCCTTGTTGACCCGCTCGCGGGAGGCGCCGACCATGCCGGCCAGCTCCTCCTGGGTCACGGGCAGCTCGAACTCGTCGCTCTCGCCGGCGAGATCGAGCAGGCGCTTGGCCGTCCGCCCCGTGACGTCGAGGAACATGGCGTCGGCCAAGGCGCCGTCGGTGACCCGGATCCGTCCGGCGAGGAGGGCCACCACCGGCCAGAGCAGGCCGGGATCGTCCTCGAAGACGCGGCGAACCGCGGCGTAGGGGACGATGACCACCGTCGAGGGCTCGAGGGCCCGGGCCGCGGCCGAGCGCCCGTGCCCGTCGAAGAGCGGCATCTCCCCGAACAGGTCGCCGCCCTCCATCAGCGCCACCACCGACTCCCGACCGTCGACGGCGACGTTGGCGATGGCGATGCGGCCGTCGAGGACGACGAAGAGCTCGGCCGCCTCGTCCTGTTCGCTGAAGAGGACGTCGTTGCGGTCGAGGGCCCGCTCTTCGGCGGCGGCCGCCACGCGGCCGAGGGCCTCGGCGGGGAAATCGGCGAAGAGCTGGACCTCAGCGAGCAGCTCGGGGTCGACCATGGCGCAGAGGCTAGTGACATGGGTCACCGACCCGTCCCGCCCGGGTACCGTCCCGCGGGTATGGACGACCGCTCGCCGCCGGGACGCTCGGCGTGAGCGCGGTCTGGGTCATCGTCGTGGCCGCCGGCTCGGGCACCCGTTTCGGGGGGGCCAAGCAGTACGAGCAGCTCGGGGACCGACGGGTCATGGACTGGTCGCTCGCCACGGCCGCTGAGGCCGCTGACGGTGTCGTGGCCGTCGTGGCCGAGGGCGCGCCCGACGAGCCCGGGGCCGACACCACCGTGGTCGGCGGGGCGACCCGCTCCGCCTCGGTGCGGGCGGGCCTGGCCGCCGTGCCCCCGGCCGCCGAGGTCGTCGTGGTCCACGACGCCGCCCGCCCGGCCGCCTCCGTCGAGCTCTACGCCGCGGTCATCGCGGCTGTCCGCCGGGGAGCGGACGCGGCGGTCCCGGGCGTGGCCCTGACCGACACGATCCGTCGGCGGGGCGGGGGACTGGTCGACCGGGACACGCTGGTCGCGGTGCAGACCCCGCAGGCCTTCGCCGCCGACCGCCTCCGGGCCGTGCACGCCGACCACCCCGAGGCCACCGACGACGCCTCGTTGATCGACGCCGCCGGCGGCACCGTGGTGCTGGTGGACGGCGAGGCCCACAATCGCAAGATCACCACCCCCGACGACCTCCTGGTCGCCGCCGCCCTCCTCGGCTCGGAGGCCACCCGATGAGCCTCCGCATCGGGCAGGGCTATGACCTCCACGCCTTCAGCGACGATCCCGATCGGCCGCTGGTGCTGGGTGGGGTCACCGTCGAGGGCGCCCCCGGGTTGATCGGCCACAGCGACGCGGACGCGCTGGCCCATGCGTGTGCCGACGCCGTGCTCGGCGCGGCCGGCCTCGGCGACCTCGGCGACCACTTCCCCGACACCGATCCCCGGTGGTCGGGGGCCGACAGCCTCACGCTCCTGGCCGAGGTCGTCCGGCTGGCGGCCGACGCCGGTTGGTCCGTGGTCAACGTGGACGCCACCGTGGTAGCCGAGCGCCCGAAGCTCGGTGCCCTCCGCCCCCGGATGGCCGAGCGGCTCTCCGCCGTGGTCGGGGCGCCCGTGTGCGTGAAAGCCACCACCCACGAGGGCCTCGGCGCCCTCGGCCGGGGTGAGGGCATCGCCTGTCTCGCCGTCGCCCTCCTGGAGGCTCCCTGATGCCGTCGCGCCGTCCACCCCGGGGCGGGGGCAGGGGCCGCCCGCCGAGCCGGGGGAGCGCCCGTCGCTCGGGCCCGCCCCGCTCCGGCCCGCCGGGCCGCAACGCCGGCCCGAAGCGGTCGGGCAGCAGCGGCACGCCGGGCCTCGGCGGTGACCAGGTCGAAGGCCGTCAGGCCGTCCGGGAGGCCCTGCTGGGCCCACGCTCGGTGCGGGAGGTCCTGCTCGCCGCCGACCTCGACCCCGCTCCGATCCTGGACGACATCCGCGAGCTGGCTCAGGAGCAGCGGGTCGCGGTCCGGGAGATCAAGCGCTCGACCCTGGAGGCCCAGGCCCGCTCCGAGGCCCCGCAGGGGGTGCTGGCGACGGTGGCCGCCCTCCAGCCGGTGGAGCTGGACGCGCTGGCCTCCGTGGAGCGCCCGTTCCTCCTGGTGCTCGACGGCATCCACGACCCCCAGAACCTGGGGGCGATCCTGCGCACGGCCGAGGCCGCCGGGGTCACGGGCATCGTCCTGCCCCGCCACCGCTCGGTGCGGGTCACGCCCGCGGTGACCAAGACGGCGGCGGGCGCGGTCGAGTGGTTGCCGATGGCGGTGGTGCCCGGCGTGCCCACCGCCCTGGCCGACCTGAAGGCCAAGGGGGTCTGGGTGGTCGGCCTCGACCAGGACGCCGACGAGCTCTTCTGGGACCTCTCGGTGGCCAAGGAGCCGGTCGCACTGGTGCTCGGCAGCGAGGGCTCGGGCCTGGCCCGCCTCACCCGTGACCGCTGCGACGTGGTCGCCGCCCTGCCGCTGGCCGGCAACCTCGGCTCCCTGAACGTCAGTGCCGCGGCCGCCGTCGCCTGCTACGAGATCGCCCGCCTCCGCCGCGGCTGAGCAGACACCGAAACGATGCGGGATGGGGCGTGGGGTGCCGCCGCAAGTTCGGAGACCTGCGGCAGATCATCGGTTCATGCCCGGGATCTGCCGCAAGTTCGAACTTGCGGCAGAGTGACCGCCACACGGGGTGGGGACATCGTCTGTTTCTGCCCCCGACGCCCGGCAGCCCGACCCCACGCCCCCGTGGTGGCCGCGGTTTCGGTCAGGCTTCGGCGGACTGGATGGCGCGCCAGACGCGTTCGGGGGTGCAGGGCATGTCGATGTGGCGGACGCCGAGGTGGGCCACGGCGTCGACCACCGCGTTCTGCACCGCCGGTGTCGAGCCGATGCTGCCCGACTCGCCGATGCCCTTGGCCCCGAGGTCGTTCAGCGGGGTGGGGGTGACCATCTCGATGCGCTCGAAGCTGGGCACCTCGCTGGCCGCGGGGACCGAGTAGTCGGCCAGGTTGGCCGTCTGGGGGTTTCCGTCCTCGTCGTAGGCCATCTCCTCGAACAGGGCCTGGGCCGCCCCCTGGGCCAGGCCACCGTGGATCTGGCCGTCGGCGATGAGCGGGTTGATGAGCGTCCCCGCGTCGTCGACGGCGACCATCCGCTCCAGGCGGACCGAGCCGGTCTCGGTGTCGACCTCGACCACGGCGAGGTGGGCGCCGAACGGGAAGGTCGGGCCCTCGGCGGCGAAGTCCGACACCCCGATGAGGGTGTCCTCGGAGCGGGAGGCCACCTCGGCCCAGCCCACGCCCACGGCCGGGACCCCGGCGACGTGGAACTGCCCGCTGGCCGTGTCCAGGACGACGTCGTCCACCGCGGCCTCGAGCAGCTCGGCGGCCCGCTCCCGGGCCTGGTCGATGAGGTGGCCCGAGGCCGAGAGAATCGACGAGCCCGCGATCTGGACCGAGCGGGACCCGCCCGTGGTGGAGCTGGACTCCAGGTCGTCGGTGTCGCCGTGGATCACCCGCACGGCGTCCATGGGCACGCCGAGCTTGTCACTGGCCAACATGGCCCACGTGGTGTCGTGGCCCTGGCCGAACGGCGTCGCCCCCGTGCGGACCTCGACGGTGCCGTCGTCCAGGGCGGTGACCGAGCCGAACTCGCCGCCGCCGCCCAGGGCGGTGATCTCGACGTACACGCTGAGGCCGATGCCGAGCTGGCGGGCGTCACCGCGCGCTCGGCGCCGGGCCTGCTCGGCCCGTAGCTCCTCGTAGCCCGAGGCCTCGAGCACCCTGTCGAGGGCGGTGGTGTAGGCCCCGATGTCGTACGTGGCCCCACCCGGCGTGGTGTACGGGTAGACGTCGTCGGCCAGCAGGTTGCGCCGTCGGACCTCGGCCGGGTCCATGCCGATCTCGGCCGCGAACAGGTCGACGGCCCGCTCGATGGCCGCGGCGGCCTCCGGGCGACCGGCCCCCCGGAAGGGCCGCATGGGGGTGGTGTTGGTGATGACCGAGACCGAGTCGAAGCCCACGTTGGTGATGGCGTAGACGCCCGTGGTCATCATCCGGGTCATGAAGGGCAGGACCGCGCCCAGCATGGGGTAGGCGCCCGAGTCCTGGATGACCGACAGCGAGTAGGCGGTGATGCGGCCGTCCCGGTTCCCGCCGATGCGCACCTGCTGGGTCTGGCCCCGGCCGTGCACGAAGGAGGTCATGGACTCGGTGCGGGTCTCGGCCCAGCGCACGGGGCGATCGACCCGGCGGGCCAGCTCACCGATGAGCAGCTCTTCCGGGAGCTCGCCGTTCTTGGCGCCGAAGCTGCCGCCCACGTGGGGGATGACGACCCGGACCTGGTCGGGCTCGAGGCCGTAGACGGTGGCCAGCCTGTCCCGGACGGGGTGGGCCCCCTGACAGCTGGACCACATCATCAGCCGCCCGTCCTCCCACCAGCCGGCGGCGGCCCGGGCCTCGATGGGGGCGGCGGACACCCGTTGGTTCACGATCCGCTGGTCGACCACGACCTCGCAGTCGTCGAAGTCGGCCACGAGGTCGCCGGGGATCTCCATGGCCAGGGGCGAGTCCGCCTCGGGGAAGACCGTGGTGCCGTGCTCGCGGGCCTGCTCGGGATCCACGACGGGATCCAGGGGGTCGTAGTCCACGACGACCTGCTCGGCCGCGTCGACGGCCTGGGCCCGGGTCTCGGCCACCACGGCGGCGACCGCCTCGCCCACGAACCGGACCACGTCCCGGGCCAGGAGGGGCCGCTTCATGGCCGGGTTGAGGATCATCATCTCGGGCTCGAGGTCGGCCAGGTCGAGGTCGGCGGCGGTGACCACCGCCAGGACCCCTGGCGCGGCCAGGGCGTCGGTGGTGTCGATCGCCTCGATGCGGGCATAGGCCAGCGGCGACCGGACGTAGACCACGTGCGCCGCACCGGCGGGCAGGGTGACGTCGTCGACGTAGTCGCCGGCGCCGGTGAGCAGCTCGGGGTCCTCGACGCGCTGGACCCGGTTCCCGAGGATCGACATCGGCTAGTCCGAGCTCGGGAGGGGCTTGGCCTCCTTGAGGGGCAGGGCCACCCCCGCCACGGCGAGGGAACCCTCGCCCGGCTTGGTGCACAGCAGCTCGAGGCCGCTGTCCTCGTGCAGGTAGCGCTTGCCCAGCATCGTGCCGTCGGCGTGGCCGGCGTCGAGGGTCCCGCGGGCCCCCTCGTCCGGCGCCTCGTCGGCGGCCACCATGGCGGCACCCCCGCACTCGACGTCGACCGGGCCGCTCGGCGGCCGGACGATGATCACCTCGGTGGCACAGACGGTGCTGGCCAGCTTCGTTCCCGGAGTCAGATCCACCCGACCATCCTGCCCCACGGCGGCCCCGGCGCCGTCATGCCGGTCGGTCAGGCCCGGCGAAGGTGACCCGGAACCGGGCGCCGCCCAACGGGCTCTCCTCGACGGCCACCGCCCCGCGGTGGGCGTCGGCCACGGCGGCCACGATGGCCAACCCGAGCCCGGCGCCCCCGTCGTCGCGGGAGCGGGCCTCGTCCAGACGGACGAAACGCTCGAACACCCGCCGCCGGTCGGCGGGAGCGACCCCGGGACCGTCGTCGTCCACCGTCAGGGTCACCGTGCGGTCATCGGCCTCGCGGAGCGACACGGCCACGCGGGTGCGGGCGTGGCGGACGGCGTTGTCGAGCAGATTGGTCACGAGCCGGTCCAGGGCGACGGGGTCGCCCTGGACCTGGCCGCCGGACACCCCCGCGAGGTCGATCGTCGTCGGCGCCAACCGGTCGGCCGCGGCGCCGACCACGTCGTCGAGGTCCACGGCGACGGACACCCGCGCCGCGCTCTCCTCCGAGCGGGCCAGGAGCAGCAGGTCCTCGACGAGGCGCTGGAGGCGGAGGCTCTCGCCCTGCACCACGGTGGCGAGGCCGGTGACGTCGGTGGAACCCGGGTGCTCGAGGGTGACCTCGGCGTGTTGGCGCAACGAGCTCACCGGGGACCGCAGCTCATGGGCGGCGTCGGCCACGAACGCCGACAGCCGGTCCCTGGCCTCGGCCAGGCGGCCGAGCATCGCGTTGAGCGTGCGGGCCAGGTCGGCGATCTCGTCACCGGTCTCGGGTTCCGGTAGGCGCTGGTCGACGTCGGTGGTGGTGATCTCCCGCGCGGCCGTGGTCATCGCCGCGACGGGCGCGAGGGCTCGGCCGACCAGCCGCCAGGCGACGAAGCCGACCAGGGCGAGCAGCAGCGGGACGCCGATGGCAAGGGAGCGCAGCAGGGCCCCGGTGGCCTCGTCGGCCTCGTCCAGGGCCCGCCCCACCAGCACGGTGGCCTCACCGTCCGCCGCGTCGATGCCGACGACCACGAAGCGGTCCTCGCCCACGGGCGTGTCGTCGAGGACGGTCGACGCCTCGTCGCCGAGCTCGGCGAGCGCCGGGAGCCCGGCGACGTTCGTGCTCGAGGCCACGACGGCCCCGGTCGCGTCGACGACCTGGATGAAGCCGTCCTCCTCGTCCTCGACCGCGAGGTCGGCGGGCTCGGCGCCGCCGGCCTCCAGGGCGGTGGCCACGTCTTCGGCCCGCAGCTCGGCGGCCTCGCGGACGTTGCCCGTCAACGACGACCGGGTGAGCAGCACCATCGCCACCGATCCGACGAGGAGGGCGACGCCGACCACGCCGACGGCCCCGATCGCCGCCCGGGCCCGCAGCGAGGTCGGCTTCACCCGCCGTCCTCGGCGAGGCGGTAGCCCGAGCCCCGCACCGTCTCGATCGCCGCCCGCCCGAAGGGCCGGTCCAGCTTGTTCCGCAGATGCCGGATGTAGACCTCGACGATGTTGGGATCGCCCTCGAAGTCGTCGTCCCAGACGTTGTCGAGGATCTCCCGCTTCGAGACGACGGTCCCGGCGAGGCCCAGCAGGTACTCGAGCAGGGCGGTCTCCCGGGCGGTGAGGTCCACCTCGTCATCCCCCCGCCACACCCGGCGGGAGGCGGGGTCGAGGCGCAGGTCCCCGGCGGCGAGCACGCTGGGGCGGGGTGGGCGGCCCCGGCGGACCAGGGCCCGTAGGTGGGCGACGAGCACGACGTGGGCGAACGGCTTCGTGAGGTAGTCGTCGGCGCCGATGTCGAGGGCCTCGGCCTCGTCGAGGTCCCCGTCCTTGGCGGTCAGCATCAGGACCGGCGTCCAGTCCTCCTCGTCCCGCAGGGTGCGGCACACCCGGAACCCGTTCAACCCCGGGAGCATGATGTCGAGCACGATCACGTCGTAGGTGTGCTCCCGGGCCCGCCAGAGGCCGTCCAGGCCGTCGTGGGCGACGTCGACGGTGAAGCCGTCGGCTTCGAGACCCCGGCGGATGCCGTCGGCGAGGGTCACCTCGTCCTCGACGATCAGGACCCGCACGCCACCAGTCTCGCCGTTGCCGCGCGACCCTGCCCGTCGTCGGAGGCCGGTCAGCCGCTCGCCACCTCGGCGGCGACGAGCACGCCCTCGCCCGTCTCGCCCGCGACCTTGGCCTCGCGGACGAGGCCGACGCCGGGGGCGTACCACTTCTCCTCGATCACCTCGGGCTCCAGGGGGTTCCAGTCCCGGGTGACGAGGACGTCCTGGAAGTCCCCGAAGGGCACCGAGACCTCCTCGCCCGTGCGGACCACCTCACCCAGGTCCTCGGCCTCGCCGGGGTAGAACTCCTGGCGGTAGGCATCGCCCACCTGGGGGTCGGCGAGCATGACGATCCCGCCGAAGGCGCCGTCGACGCCGTGCTCGAAGGAGCCCTCGTGGTCGACCAGCTCGCCGTCCTCGTCGTAGTTGTCGACGTCCTCGCCGAGGTACCAGACGTTGCCCTCGACGTCCTGGGCGAACCAGTCCCGGGTGTCCTCCACGAGGACCCGGTCGAGGGTGACGGTGTCCCGGACGACGGTCGCGGTGATGCCGGCGATGACGCGGGTCTCGTCCTGCACCGCGACCTCGATGTGTTCGGTCTCGCCGTCGTCGTTCGTCTCCTCGTAGGTCCACTGGCTGCCCGGGGTGAACGGCAGGTAGGGGTTGTCGATGGTGGCGACGAAGTCGGCGGGGTCCAGCTCGGGGGCGTAGTCGCCGCCGTCACCGGGGTCGATCACCGGCCCGCCGGCTGCGGCGGCCGGCGCTTCGGTCGAGGACGGCGGGTCGGCCGTCGACCCGTCGTCGCCGCAGCCCGTCGCCCCGAGGGCGACGGCCAGGGCGGCGGCCAGAGTGGGGATGCGGAACCGGTGCATGGCGGAGCTCCTCGTCGATCAGCTGATCCCACCGTGGCGGGCGCGGGCTGAACGGACCCTGAACCCACGGCCGCGCTTCCTGCCTAGCCTCGCCTGGCGTGAGCTCCCGCCGAGTCGGACTGGCCCTCGGGGCGGCGGCGACCGCGCTCCTGGCGGGAGCCTCCCCGGCCGCGGCCCACGGGGTCGGGGCCCTGGGCGAGCTCCCCCTGCCCCGCTGGCAGTTCGCCTGGGCCATCGCCGCGGTCGTGGTGATCGCCTTCTTCGCCGCCGGGACGCTCTGGCGTCGTCCCCGGCTCGAGGCGGCGGCGGCCGGCCGGCCCGTGCCCGGCGCCGTGGTGGTCCGGGTCCTCGCCGTCCCGGTGCGGGTGATCGGGGTGGTGACCTACGTGGTGATCGTCACCGCCGGGCTGTTCGGCAGCGTCTTCCCGCCCGCCAACATCGCCCCGATCGGCGTCCTCATCACGTTCTGGGTCGGCCTGCAGTTCGTCTCGATCGTGTTCGGTGACCTCTGGCGAGTGCTCAGCCCGTTCGGGACGCTGGCCCTCGCCGGGGCGTGGATCCGGTCGCGGGTGCGGGGGCGACCCCTGGAACCCGCCCGGGTCGACGAGGCCGCGACCCACTGGCCGGCGGTGCTCGTGATCGGCGGCTTCGCCTGGCTCGAGCTGGCGTACCACGCGCCGACGGTGCCGAGGACGCTGGGCGGCCTCGGCCTGGCCTACGGCGTCGTCGTCCTCGGAATCGCCGCCCGCCGGGGTCGCGGCTGGCTCCGCACGGGTGAGGGCTTCGCGGCCCTGTTCTCGATGCTCGCGGCCCTCGCCCCGCTCGCCGGCGACGGCCACGGCGGCCTGCGGTTGCGGTGGCCGCTGAGTGGCCTGGCCCGGGTGACGGCGCGGCCGGGGACCCTGCCCCTCCTGTTCGTGGCCCTCGGGGCGACGGTCTTCGACGGCCTCACCCGCACGGCGTTCTGGGCCGACCTCACCTTCGAACGGGTGGGCTGGGGCTACACGACGGTCAACACCCTCGGACTCGTGTGGGCCGTGGGGATCGTGGGCCTGGTGTACCTGGCCGCGACCCGGGTGGTCTCGTCGCTGGTCGGCGGCGACGGCGACACCGTCGCCCAGCGGTTCGCCCCGGTCCTGGTCCCGATCCTGGCCGCCTACACCGTGGCCCACTACGTGGGGTTGTTCGTGCTCGACGGCCAGGGCTTCTGGTTCCTGGCCTCGGACCCGTACGGCGAGGGGTGGGACCTGTTCGGCACCGCCGACGGGACCATCGACTTCACGCTCGTGGGCACCGCCGCGATCGCCTGGATCCAGGCCGGGGCCATCGCCTTCGGCGGGGTGGGGGCCGTGCTCGTCGCCCACGACCTGGCGATCACCGACTACGAGCCGCGCCCGGCCCTGACCACCCAGTACGTCCTGCTGGCCTTCGTCCTCGCCGCAGCGACAGCGGCGGTGGCGATGCTGCTGGGGACCTGACTCAGGTGCTGGTGATCGAGGCCCGCACCGAACGGCATCGGGGCCAGTCGGCCGGGGTCGGTAGCCTCCCCTCGCCGCCCGAGTAGCTCAGTTGGCCAGAGCACCGCTCTTGTAAAGCGGGGGTCGTGGGTTCGAGTCCCACCTCGGGCTCCGATCCGTCCGGTTCGGCCCATCCGCGGACGACGGTGGCGGGCGGGTCAGACTCTGGTCATATGGACCTCGGGGACCGGGAGCGGTCTATCCTCGACTTCGAGCGGTCCTGGTGGCAGACGCCGGGACCCAAGGAGCGTGCGATCCGTGCCCACTTCGGCCTCTCGACCACCCGCTACTACCAGATCCTCAATGACCTCCTCGATGCCCCCGACGCCGCGGCCTACGACCCGTTGGTCGTGCGTCGCCTCCGTCGTCTCCGTGACCGACGGCGCCGGGCCCGGTTCGAGGGCGGGTCGGTGAGCCAACCATGAACGACGGTGCCCCCCGCGGGCTCATCCTCATCGCCGTGGCCGTGGTCATCGGCCTCATCCTCCTGTCCAGTGGGCTCGACGACTCCGAGCCGATCAACGCCGACGCGGCCGACGCCGACGCCGGCAACGTCGACACGGGGGACACCGACACCACCGAGACGGTCCCCGCGACCGACGACTTCGTCCCGACCGACATCCCGGTCGTGGTGGCCAACGGCAGTGGCGTGTCCGGGGCCGCCGGTGCGGTGACCGAGTTGCTCGTGGCCGCGGGCTACAACCCGGGCGCCCCGACGGACACCAACGTGCCCACCAGTGAGACGGCGTTGGACACCGTGTACTACATCACCGTGCCGGAGAGCTTCGAGGCCCAGGCCCGCCAGGTCGCCGAGGACCTCGGCCTCCCCGCGGAGTCGGTGCTCGAGATGCCGGCGACCCTGCCGGTCGCGCCCGAGGACCTCGGCCTGGCCGCCGTCCTGGTGGTCCTGGGCAGCAGCCCGGGCGGTCTGGCCACCTCGGCCGCCGGTGCCACCGCCACGACCGTCCCCGGCTGAACCGCCGGTCGGCGTGTCCGTCCATCCATGCCGGTGACCGCCGTCGACGAGCGGCTGTCGCTCATCCGCGCTGATCCCGGGGCCGCCGCCCTGATCCTGGACTTCGACGGCACGCTCTCGCCCATCGTGGAGACGGCCGGCGACGCGGTGCCCCAAGCCGGGGTCCCCGAGCTCCTGGCCCGCCTGCGGGACCGGGTCGGCCTGGTCGCCGTGGTGTCCGGCCGGCCCGTCGACTTCCTGCTGCCGCTGCTGCCGACCGGCCTCGTCCTGGCCGGTCTCTACGGCCTGGAGCTCGTGGTCGACGGTCAGCGCCGGGACCACCCCCAGGCGGGCAACTGGCGCGAGGTCGTCGACGACGTGGCGGGCCGGGCCGAGGTCCGGGGCCCGGCCGGGATGGTGGTCGAGCGCAAGGGCCTCTCGCTGACGTTGCACTACCGGACCGCCCCCGACCAGGAGGCGGCGACCGAGGCCTATGCGCTCGAGGAGGCCCATCGGTCCGGCCTGGTCGCCCGCCCGGCCCGGATGTCCTGGGAGTTGCACCCGCCCATCGAGGTCGACAAGGGCACCGCGGTGCTCGACCTGGTCGGCGACCTGCGGGCCGTGGCCTTCGCCGGAGACGACGTCGGTGACCTGCCCGGCTTCGACGCGCTCGACGAGCTGGACGAGCGGGGCCGGGCCACCCTGCGCATCGCCGTCGACAGCGCCGAAGCCCCGCTGGCCCTCCTGGACCGCGCCGACCTCGTGGTCGACGGCCCCGAGGGCCTCATCGCCCTCCTCGAAACGCTGTAACACCGCCGAATTCCTGCTCGCGGTGGCAACGCTGCGGAGCGGAGCGCAGCAGCTCGCGGGGCGCTCCACGAACCGCGTAGCCGGCGGAGCCGGAGGCGGAGCAGTGTTACTGGTTGGCGGCGGCGAGGTTGTCGGCCAGCCAGTCGGCGGGGGTGCGGGCGGTGGCGCGTTCCCGCCAGCGGGAGGACAGCCGCCGGCGGTCCTCGCCGTCGAGGGTCAGGGCACGGTGCAGGGCGTCGGCGGTGCCGGCGATGTCGAAGGGGTCACAGGGGACCACGGCGTCAGCCAACTCGTCCCAGGCCCCCGCCTCGGGGGACAGGACCAGTACGCCGTCGCGCTGGTTGACCACTGCGGCCTCCTTGGCCACCAGGTTGAGGCCGTCGCGCACCGGGTTGACCAGGACGACGTCGGCCCGACGCAGGGCGGCAACCGAGCGGGGGAAGTCGTCGGAGGCGTCGTAGAGGACCGGGGTCCAGCCCGGGGTGGCGAAGCGCTCGTTGATCCGGGCGATGACGCCCTCGACCTCGACGCGGTACGCGAGGTACTCCGGTAGGCCCTCCCGGGAGGGGTACACGTAGGCCCCGAAGACCACCTGCTCCCGCCACTCGGGGCGGTGCTCGAGCAGGTCCTCGTAGGCCAGGAAGCCGCGGACGAGGTTCTTGGACAGCTCGATGCGGTCGACCCGCACGAGGAAGCGGCGGTCGCCGACGGTGGCCTCGATGTCGGCGAGGGCCGCGGCCGCGGCCGCGCCCTCGGCCACCCCGGCGATGTCGGCGCCGTCGGGGCCGAGGGGGGCGACGAAGGTGGCCGGCGGTCCGACGCCATCGGCCGCGCAGGAGGCGAGGAAGCCGGCTCGCCACCGCTCGGTGTGGAACCCACAGGCCCGGTGGGCGGCCAGGCCGGCCAGGAGGGCGGTGCGGGGGCCCTCGGGCAGGACCCGCAGGTCGTCGGGGCCGGCGAAGGGCGTGTGGCTGAAGTGGACCAGGTCCAGGTCCGGGCGGCGCTTCGCCAGGGGGCCGGCGAGCAGGCAGAGGTGGAGGTCCTGGACGAGCACGACCGCGCCCTCGGGGGCCACCTCGGCCACCCCCTCGGCGAACGTCCGGTTGACGGCCACGTACGCCTCCCACGCCGCCCACCAGTGGCGGTCGATCACGGGCCGTCGGGCCCGGTCGTAGAGGCCGTGGTGGGCGAACCAGAGGGCGGCGTTGGCGATCACGTCGTAGAACGCCCGGTACCGGTCGGGGTCCACGGCGAGGGCCCGGAAGCGGAAGCCCTCGACGTCGGCGACCCCGTCGCCCGCGGCTTCCCGGTCTGCGTCCGACATGGCCGCCGCCACCCACACGGCGTCGGAGCCCGCCATCAACGGCCCGATCCCCGACACCAGGCCGCCGGCGCCCCGCCGGGCGACCAGCCGGCCCTCGTCGTCGTGGCGGAACGCCACCGGGCCCCGGTTGGAGACCATGACGAGCGGGCGCCCGGGGGAACCCGCCGAGGGTCGGTCGGCCATGCGGGGCACCATAGGAGCGTGCGAGTCCTGGCCGCGCCCGACAAGTTCCGTGGGACCGCGACCGCGCCCGAGGTGGCGGGGGCCGTCGCCCGGGCCGTGGTGGCCGCCGGTGCCGAGGTCGACGAGGTGCCCCTGGCCGACGGGGGCGAGGGGACCCTCGACGCCCTCGGTGGCGCCAACAAGGTGTCCACCGTGACCGGCCCGCTCGGCGACCCGGTCGAGGCCGCCTGGCGGCTGGACCGCCGCTGTGCCGTCATCGAGATGGCCCAGGCGTCGGGCCTCGACGTGGTGGGCGGCCCGGAGGGCAACGACGCCGTGGCCGCGTCGTCCTACGGCACCGGCGAGCTGATCGCCGCCGCGGTCGAGCGGGGAGCCCGGGAGGTCATCGTCGGCGTCGGGGGCTCGGCCACGACCGACGGCGGGCTGGGGGCACTCCGGGCCCTGGAGCCGGCCCAACGGCTGCGGGGGGTCGACCTCCGGGTGGCCTGCGACGTCCGCATCCCGTTCGTGGCCGCGGCCGAGGTGTTCGGGCCCCAGAAGGGAGCCAGCCCCGCCCAGGTCGAGCTGCTGCGCCGTCGCCTCGAACGGTTGGCCCAGATCTACCTGGAGGAGCACGACGTCGATGTCACCGATCTCGCCGGGGCCGGGGCCGCGGGCGGCCTGGCGGGGGGCCTGGCCGCCCTCGGCGCCCGCCTGGAACCGGGGTTCGACCTGGTGGCCGACGCCGTCGACCTCGACGAGCGCCTGGAGGTCTGTGACCTCGTGGTCACCGGGGAGGGCTACCTCGACGAGCAGTCCTTCGAGGGCAAGGTGGTGGGCGGGGTGGTGGCCCTGGCCGTCGAGCTGGACGTACCGGTGCTGGTGGTGGCGGGGGAGGTCATCGCGGACATCCCGGCCGACCTGGAGGCCGTCTCCCTCACCGAGCGCTTCGGCGGCGAGCGCTCCCGGCTCGACACCCTGGCCTGCATCGAGGACGTGGTCAGCGACCGCCTGCGACGCTGCTGACGGCTACTTCTCGGGTGGCCCCCGGAAGAAGACGACGACCGCGGCGACGACGGCCACGATGATCAGCAGCTTGGCCAGGGTGAAGGCCGCGCCGATGACGAACTGGAAGAGGCTGATGGCCCCGAACAGGGCGAGGCCCAGGATCACGAGCGTCGGCCAGGGCATCCGGCGTCGTTCCGCTGGCCGCTCCGTGGCTCCGGGTTCGCTCATGGGCCAAGAGTACGGTCTCCGACCGTGACCGGTACCCCCGCAGAGCTCGCCCGCCTCGACGCCACCGCCCAGGCCGACCTCGTGCGCTCCCGTCAGGCGTCGCCGTCGGAGCTGGTGGAGGCCGCCATCGCCCGCATCGAGGCGGTCGATCCCCAGCTCAACGCCGTCGTCCACCGCCAGTACGAGGCCGCCCGGGCCGCGGCGGCGGGGGCGCTGGCCGACGGGCCTTTCCGGGGGGTCCCCTTCCTGGTGAAGGACCTGGACAACAGCCAGGAGGCGGGCCAGCCCTACTACGCCGGTACCCGGTACCTGCAGAAGCACGACTACCGCCCCGAGGCCGACTCCGAGCTGATCCGCCGCTACAAGGCGGCCGGCCTGGTCATCACCGGGCGGACCAACTGCCCCGAGTTCGGGCTCCAGCCGACGACCGAGCCCGCCGTCCACGGCCCCACCCACAACCCGTGGGACCCCACCCGCTCGCCCGGGGGCTCCAGTGGTGGCTCGGCGGCGGCCGTCGCGGCCGGGCTGGTGCCCATGGCCCATGCCGGTGACGGCGGCGGGTCGATCCGCATCCCGGCCAGCGCGTGCGGGCTGGTCGGCCTGAAGCCCAGCCGTGGTCGGCACACCAACGCCCCGGAGAACGAGGCCTGGGCCGGCCTCGTCGCCCGCAACGTCGTCAGCCGGTCGGTGCGGGACACCGCGGGCGCCCTCGACGCCATCGCCGGGCCTGCGCCGGGTGACCCGTACCAGGCGCCGCCCCCTGTCCGCCCCTACGTCGAGGAGGTCGGGGCCGACCCCGGCGCGCTGCGGGTGGGCTGGCTGATCGACGACCCTGGTGGCGCCGTGCCCACCGAGCCCGCCTGCGCCGCCGCCGTCGAGTCCACGCTCGGGCTGCTCGAGGGCCTCGGTCACCGCATCGAGGCCTCCACGCCCGACGGCCTGAAGAGCGAGGAGGTGGTCGGGAACTTCACCGCCTGCTTCGGCGCCTGGACGGCCCAGGAGGTGCTGGGGCTCGAGGCGCTCGTCGGCGAGCCCCTGGTGGACGGCGACGTGGAGCCCGGGACGGCGATGCTCGCCGCGCTCGGTCAGTCGGTCACCGCAGTGCAGTACCTGGATGCCCTCGACCGGCTTCAGACCTGGACCCGGAAGCTGGCCGCGTGGTGGGAGGACCACGACGTCCTGGTGCTGCCGACGATGCCGGTGTTGCCGACCCCGCTCGGCGCGTTCGACAGCCCGCCCGACAACCCCCTGGCCGGGATGGCGATGTCCACGACCGTGGTGCTCTACACCGCCCCGTTCAACATCTCGGGCCAGCCCGCCATCTCGCTGCCGATGCACTGGACCGAGGACGGGCTCCCCGTCGGGGTCCAGCTGGTGGCGGCCTTCGGGCGCGAGGACCAGCTCCTGCAGGTGGCGGCCCAGCTGGAGGACGCCGCCCCCTGGGCGGACCGGACCCCGCCGATCACCGCCGCCTGACCCTCGAGCGCGAGGTGCCCCCGTCGACGGGGATGACCGCGCCGGTCAGGTAGGCCCCGGCCCGTGACGCCAGGAAGATGACCGTCCCGGCCATGTCGTCCGGGCGGCCGACCCGGCCCAGCGGCACCGAGCCGGAGACGGCCTGGCGCCCGGCGGGGTCGTCGAGCACGAAGGCCATCATCCTGCTGTCGAAGGGCCCGGGGGCGACGGCGTTGACGGTGATGTGGTCGGGGGCGAGATTGGCGGCCAGGTGCCGGGTCAGCATGTGCACCGCAGCCTTGGTGGCCGAGTAGGCGTACGACTCCGTCACCGGGACGCGGATGCCGTCGATCGAGCCGATGTTGACCACGCGGGCGGGGTCCTCCTCGGTGGCCGACGCCCGGAGCTGGGGGAGCAGGGCCTTGGTCAGGTGGAAGACACCCTTCACGTTGACGGCCCAGAGCTTGTCGAAGGCGCTGTCGGGGTACTCCTCCAGGGGCGCCCCCCACGTGGCCCCGGCGTTGTTGACCAGCAGGTGGACGGCCTCCTCCTGCTCGGCCACGGCGGCGGCCAGGTCCTGGCACCCCGTCTCGGTCGAGAGGTCGGCGGGGATGCCGACACAGGTGCCGCGCTCGGACAGCTCCGCGGCCACCCGGGCACAGGCGTCGGCCTTGCGGGAGGCCACGTAGACCTTGGCCCCGGCGTCGATCAGGCCGTCGGCGATCATCCGCCCGATGCCGCTGGTGCCGCCGGTGACGACGGCGGTGCGGCCCTCGAGGGAGAAGAGGTCCGTGGTGCTCATCGCCCCGTTCTAAGCGAAATCGCGTCAGTTGGTCACGGTGGGCGTGACCAACGCACGCAATTTCGGAAGGGGGCGGCTCAGGCGGTGCGGCGCTGGTAGGTGTCGAGGGAGCGGGGCGCCGGGCGCTCACCGATGCGGACCCGGGCCGGCCCGGCGGCGGGACGGTCGAGCACGACGGCATCGGGCAGGTCGGCCACGCCGGCCCGGTCGAGGATGGTGTGGAGCACCTCGGTGGCCTGGACCGAGAGCTCGGCCAGGCTGCGGTTGCGGTGGAGCCGGGCCCCGAGGTCGACCTGGGCCAGTCCTCGGACGCCGACCGCCGCGAGGGCGTCGAGCAGGAGGCCGACGTCCACGCCGTAGCCCTCCACGAACGGGAGGCCTTCGACGAGGGAGCGCCGGGCCGCGTACTCGCCCGAGAGGGGCTGGACCATGGCGGCCAGGGCGGGGTGCAGGAGGGCCAGGGCCGGGCGGGCCAGGAGCTCGGTGACCCGCCCGCCGCCCGGTTGGCCCCCGGTTTCGGGCCGCTCGTAGTAGCCCTTCACGAACTGGACCTCGGGCTCGGTGAGGAGGGGACCGAGCAGGCCGGTGACGAAGGCGGGGTCGAAGTCCCGCAGGTCGGCGTCGCACCAGACGATGAGCTCGCCCGTGCTGGCCAGCACCGTCTTCCAGAGGGCTTGGCCCTTGCCCGGCTCGTCGCCGAACTCCGGGGCCACCTCGGCCGCGGCGACCACCCGGGCCCCGGCGTCGGCGGCCACCCGCGCGGTGGCGTCGGTGGAGTGGTCGTCGAGGACCAGGATCTCGTCCACCAGCGGGGTCTCGAGGACGAGGGCCCGGTGCGCCGCGGCGACGATCCCGCCCACCGTCTCGGCCTCGTCCCGGGCGGGCAGGCACAGCGAGACCTGCCGGCTCCCCTTCGCTGCGACCAGGTCGTCGGCGGCGAAGCGGGCGTGGTGGAAGGTGCGCACCGCAGCCATCGATGTCGCACGGTACGGCCAACCCGCCGAGAATGGGGGGCGTGGCGGACCCCGGACCCCTCCTGGCCTGCCGGGCCTGCGGCCACGAGACCGCGCCGCTCGGGGTCCAGTACTGCGACCGCTGCTTCGGGCCCCTCGACCTCGTGGGGGAGCCGCCCCCGCTCGTGGGCCCGCCGACGCCGTTGGTCGCGGCCCCGGGCCTCGGCGCCGCCCTCGGCCTCGGCGACCTCTGGCTGAAGGACGAGACGGCCAACCCGACGGGGTCGTTCAAGGACCGGGTCGTGGCCGCCGCCGCGGCCCGGGCCCTCGATCTCGGGGCCACGGTCCTGGCCTGCTCGTCCACCGGCAACCTGGCCCGGGCGCTGACGGTCGGCGCGGCCGCCGCCGGCCTCCGCGCGGTGGTGGTGGTCCCCGAGGCGTTGGCCGCCGACGAGCGCGAGGCCCTGGTCGTCCACGGGGCGACGGTGGTGGTGGTGCGGGGCGACTACGACGCCGCCAACCGGGTCGCCGCGGAGGGCTCCGAGGACCTCGGTTCCTGGGGCTGGGTGAACGGCAACCTCCGACCCTGGTACGGCGCGGGGGCGGGCACGGTCGCCACGGAGATCCTCGACCAGGGCGTGGCCCCGGCCCAGGTCGTCCTGCCGATGGCATCGGGGGCGCTGGCCCACCAGTGCATGCGGGTCTTCGCCACCGAGGGTGCCCGGCCCCGCCTCGTGGTGGGGCAGCCGAGCGGCTGTGCGCCGGTGGCCGCCGCCTGGGCGGCCGGGACCGACGACGTGGCGCCCGTGCGCGCGGCCACGCGCGTCGAGGTACTGGCGATGGGGGACCCGCCGGACGGCCCCGACGTCCTGGCCGCAGCCCGGGACTCGGGCGGCGCGGTGCTGGCCGTGGCCGAGGACGACCTCGACCCGGTCGCCGCCCTCGTGGCCGAGCACGCGGGCCTCGAGGTCGACCTGGCGTCGGCGGTGGCGGTGGCCGCCGCCCGCGACGCGGCCGCGTCCGGGGTGGTCGACCCGGCCGCCCGCACGGTGGTGGTCCTCACGGGCGGTCCGCCCCGCTGGCCGGCGGCCCCGGTGGCCGTCGCGGGGGTCGCCGTTACGATCGACCCGTCGTTGGCGGCCCTGCGGGACGCCGTGGAAGAGGAGATCCAATGAGCGTCGCAGACGATCGGCGGGCCGAACAGGTCCGCACGCCGATGAGCCGTCAGGCGAAGAGGCATCAGCGATGAGCGTCACGGTCCGCGTGCCCACCACCCTCCGCACCCTGACCGGGGGCGAGTCCACCGTCGCCGTCGAGGGGGCCACCCTGGTCGAGGTGCTCGACGCCCTCGAGGCGGTTCACCCGGGCTTCCAGGATCGCCTGCTGGACGAGGACGGCAAGCTGCGCCGCTTCGTCAACGTGTTCGTGGCCGACGACGACGTCCGCTTCCTGGACGGCCTGGCCACCGCGGTGCCCGACGGCGAGACCGTCAGCATCGTCCCAGCTGTAGCAGGCGGGTAGCTCCGAGGGCTCCGGCCGGCAGCAAGGCTGCAGAGCGGAGCGGAGCAGCGGGGCGGTCGTACCACGACGGCGACGCCGGCGGAGCCGGAGGCGGAGCAATGTCGTAGGCCGTACGGCTCAATTGGGTCAACCCGGGCCCGAGCGGGGTCGAAACCGAGACCATGAGCGGAATCGGGCGGGTCCTCGTCGCGGACGGCGACCTGCGTCTCCGGGCCCAACTCGGGGTGTCCCTGGCGGCAGCCGGCCACGTCGTGGTCGACGCCGGCTCGGTCCGTGACGCCGTCGCCATGCTGCGCTCCCGGCACCCCGACGTCGTGATCCTCGACGTCAGCGACGGCTACCACGGCATCGCCCTCCTGCGCACGCTGCGCGACGAGGTCCCGGGGCCCCACCCGGCCATCGTCGCCCTCGCCCCGGCGGACGACCCCGCGGCGTCGGCCGAGGCCATGCTCCTGCACGCCGAGGCCCAGCTGGTGAAGCCGGTGGACGCCGAGACCGTGCTGGCCGCCGTCGACCACGTCCTCCTGGCCCGGGAGCACGTCGGGCTCTGAGGTCCGTCCGCGGAGATTTCCGGGCGGACCGTGTTGCGATTCCGGGTCTCCCCGTGGTTTGCTGTTAGCAGTCTCGATGCGAGAGTGCTAACGCAACATCCTCAAAGGGAGTACCACCCGAATGGCAAAGACCATCGCCTTCGACGAAGAGGCCCGCCGCGGTCTCGAAGACGGCATGAACAAGCTGGCCGACGCCGTGCGCGTCACCCTGGGGCCCAAGGGCCGCAACGTCGTGTTGGAGAAGAAGTGGGGTGCCCCCACGATCACCAACGACGGCGTCTCCATCGCCAAGGAGATCGACCTCGAGGACCCTTACGAGCGCATCGGCGCCGAGCTGGTCAAGGAGGTCGCCAAGAAGACCGACGACGTCGCCGGTGACGGCACGACGACGGCCACCGTCCTGGCCTGGGCCATGGTCCGCGAGGGCCTCCGCAACGTCGCGGCCGGCGCCAACCCGATGAGCCTCAAGAAGGGCATCGAGGCCGCCGTCGAGTCCGCGGTCGCCACCATCAAGGACCTCTCGGTCGAGGTGGACGACAAGGGCCAGGTCGCCCAGGTCGCCTCGATCTCCGCCGCCGACGACGAGATCGGCAAGATGATCGCCGACGCCATCGACAAGGTGGGCAAGGACGGCGTCATCACCGTCGAGGAGTCCCAGACCTTCGGCATGGACATGGAGCTGGTCGAGGGCATGCGCTTCGACAAGGGCTACATCTCCCCCTACTTCGTGACCGACCCCGATCGCATGGAGGCCGAACTGGAGGATCCCTACATCCTCCTGGTCTCCTCCAAGATCTCGGCCGTCAAGGACATGCTGGCGGTGCTCGAGAAGGTCATGCAGGCCGGCAAGCCGCTGGTCATCATCGCCGAGGACGTCGAGGGCGAGGCCCTGGCCACGCTGGTCGTCAACAAGATCCGGGGCACCTTCAAGTCCGTGGCCATCAAGGCCCCCGGCTTCGGTGACCGCCGCAAGGCGATGCTGCAGGACCTCGCCATCCTCACCGGTGGCCAGGTCATCTCCGAGGAGGTCGGGCTCAAGCTCGACAACACCACGCTGGACCTGCTCGGTTCGGCCCGCAAGATCGTGGTGACCAAGGACGAGACCACCATCGTCGAGGGTGCTGGTGACGACAACGACATCCAGGGTCGGATCCAGCAGATCAAGAACGAGATCGACAACACCGACTCCGACTACGACCGCGAGAAGCTCCAGGAGCGTCTCGCCAAGCTGTCGGGGGGCGTGGCCGTCCTGAAGGTCGGCGCCGCCACCGAGGTCGAGCTCAAGGAGAAGAAGCACCGCATCGAGGACGCCGTCAGCACGACGAAGGCGGCCATCGAGGAGGGTGTCGTCACCGGCGGTGGCGTGACCCTGGTGCGGGCCGCTGAGGCCGTCGAGAAGGTCATCAAGAAGCTCGAGAAGTCCGAGCACGACGAGGCCACCGGCGCCCGGCTGGTCCAGCGGGCCATGTCCGAGCCGCTCCGCCAGATCGCGGTCAACGCCGGACTCGAGGGTGGCGTGGTCGTCGAGAAGGTGCGGGACCTCCCGAGCCCGACCGAGGGCCTCAACGCCGCCACCGGCGAGTACGGCGATCTGATGAAGCTCGGCATCATCGACGCCGCCAAGGTGACCCGATCGGCCCTGCAGAACGCGGCGTCCATCGCCGCCCTGTTCCTGACCACCGAAGCGGTCATCGCCGACAAGCCCGAAGAGGAAGCCGGCATGCCCGGCGGCGGGGACATGGACTTCTAGGCAGTACCCGTACGCGACGAGGGCCCGGCCGTGAGGCCGGGCCCTCTGCGGTTTTCCCGCACAGGTCCACGGGCCGCAAGGGCGGGCCTTCGTGCCGGGCCGCCGCCGGAACGGGTATCGGTAGCCTCGACGGGGTGAGGGGTCGCACGGTCCGGACGCTGACCCACCGCTTCCGCGACGGGGCGGTGCGGCGGATGCCCGACGACCTCATCGTCGAGGAGCCACTGGCCGTCGACCTCGACGGGACGCTGGTGGCCACCACGATGCGGACCCCGGGCCACGACTTCGAGCTCGCGGTGGGCCTGTGCTTCACCGACGGCCTGCTCGCCGGCGCCCCCGTGCTGCGGTGCCGCTACTGCGGCACGGGCTCCGCGGTCGACACCGAGTTCAACGCCGTGTCGGTGGAGACCGGGGGCCGGGCCCCGACCCCGACCCCCCGTCTGACCCCGACGACCTCCAGTTGTGGCCTCTGCGGCTCGACGACCCTCGACGAGCTGAGCGACCGGCTGGCGCCCCTGCCGGTCACCGAGCCGTTCACCCCGGAGGTCCTGCTCGAGGCCGCGGCGAAGGCGGCGGTGGACCAGGAGCTCTTCGCCGCCACCGGCGCCGTGCACGCCGCGGCGGCCTTCGACCGGGACGGCATCCCCCTGCTGGTGCGGGAGGACATCGGCCGCCACAACGCCGTCGACAAGGTCGTCGGGCACCTGTTCCTCGACGGGGCCCTACCGGCCACGGGCCTCGGTCTGTTCGTGAGCGGCCGGGCCAGCTTCGAGATCGTGCAGAAGGCCTGGGCCGCGGGTTTCGCCGCGGTCGTGGCGGTCAGCGCCCCGTCCGCGCTCGCGGTGGACACCGCTCGGGCCGCCGGTCTGCAGCTGGCCGGCTTCGCCCGCGACGGGCAACTGAACCTCTACGCCCCCGACGTGCTGGCCACCGAACTGCTCGCGTAGTCTGCCGTCGATGCCGGGCCGCAACCGCCGAGACCGTCGGGCCACCGGCGCGCGCCTGGAGCACCCGCTGGTGCGGGACGACGGCCAGTTGCGCCCGGCGACCTGGGAGGAGGCCCTGGACCGGGCCACCGAGGGCTTCCGGCGGGTGCTGGACACCAAGGGCCCGACCGGCATCGGCCTGTTCAGCTGCTCCAAGGCCACCAACGAGGTGAACTTCGCGGCCCAGAAGTTCGCCCGCACGACGCTGGGCTCCAACTACATCGACTCCTGCAACAGAACCTGACACGCGCCGTCCGTCGTCGGTCTGGCGACAGTCTTCGGTGCTGGTGGTGGGACCTGCTCGTACGAGGAGGTGGAGGAGGCCGACGTCGTCCTCCTGTGGGGCTCCAACGCCCGAGAAGCCCATCCCATCTACTTCCACCACGTGCTCCGGGGCATCGAGAACGGGACCCGCCTCTACTGCGTGGACCCGCGGCGCACCTCGTCGGCCAAGTTCGCCGACGTCTGGCTGGGCATCGAGGTGGGCTCGGACGTCGCCCTGGCCAACGCCCTGGGCCGGGAGATCATCGCCGCGGGTCTGACCGACGACGCCTTCATCGCCCACTCGACCCAGGGCTACGAGGCGTACGCCGCGGCGGTCGAGCCCTACACCCTGGAGCGGGCCGAGGCCCTGACCGGGGTGCCGGCCGAGGCCATCGGGGAGATGGCCCGGTCCTACGCCACCGCGGACAAGGCCCAGATCCTCTGGACCCTGGGCATCACCGAGCACCACAATGCCGTCGACAACGTCGTCGCCCTCTGCAACCTGGCCCTGCTCACCGGCCACGTCGGGCGCTGGGGCTCGGGCCTGGTGCCCCTCCGGGGCCAGAACAACGTGCAGGGCGGCGGCGACATGGGTGCGCTGCCCAACAAGCTCCCGGGGTTCCAGGACGTGGCCGACCCCGAGGCCCGCGCCCGCTTCGAGGCGGTCTGGGGCGTGACCCTCAACCCGGAGCCGGGCATCCACCTGACCCTCATGTTCGAGGCCATGGGGCGGGGTGAGCTGACCGGCCTCTACGTGATCGGTGAGAACCCGGCGGACTCCGAAGCCGACGTCGAGCACGCCCGGGCGCTGCTGTCCGGCCTCGACCACCTCGTCGTCCAGGACATCTTCCTCACCCGGACGGCCGAGCTGGCCGACGTCGTGCTGCCCGCGTCGGTGGCCTGGGCGGAGTGCGACGGGACCGTGACCTCCAGCGAGCGCCGGGTGCAGCGGGTGCGGGCCGCCGTCCCGCCGCCGGGCGAGGCCCGTCACGACCACGAGATCATCGGGGAGCTGGCCCGCCGCATGGGCTACGACTGGGGCGATCCCACCCCCGAGGCCCTGTGGGACGAGCTCCGCTCCCTGTCCCCGCTGCACCAGGGCATGACCTACGCCCGCCTGGAGGCCGAGGGCGGCCTGCAGTGGCCCTGCCCGACCGAGGACCACCCCGGCAGCCCGTTCCTGCACGGCTGGCTGTGGGAGCCCGACCTGGGCGGCCGGGACCCGGCGCCGTTCAGCGTGGTCGAGCACGCGGGCCCGGTCGAGGAGCTGAGCGAGGAGTTCCCCCTCCGCCTGACCACGGGTCGGGCCCTCGACTCGTTCAACACCGGGGTGCAGTCCGCCGGCTTCGACTCGCCCATCCGCTACGGCGAGGCCCTCGACGTGAACCCGGTGGACGCCGAGCGCCTGGGCGTGGCCGACGGCGAGCGGGTGCTGGTCACCTCGCCCCGCGGCGCGGTGGAGATGGCCGTGCGGATCCAGCCCGACATCCCGGTGGGCCTGACCTTCACCACCTTCCACTTCCCCGACCTGGTCGACACGAACCGGCTGACCAACGACGCGTGGGATCCCCGGTCCGGAACCGCCGAGTTCAAGGCTGCATCCATCAGAGTTGACAAGATCATCGACGTGAGTGACCTGTTCATCGGCCCGGACCGGCCGACGGACCTCGAAGCCCGGACCGTCGACGCCGCCTTGGGCGACGCCGGCCCCGCGGTCGAGGTCGAGACCGAACGCCTCGTGCTCAGCGGTCGTACGCGCCAGCGGGAGCGGCGCCACCTGCTCCTGCCCACGCTGATCGCGCTCCAGGAGGAGGTGGGCTGGATCAGCCCCGGTGGCCTCAACCACGTGGCCGACCGGCTGCAGGTGCCCCCCGCCGAGGTCTACGGCGTGGCCACCTTCTACGAGTTGCTGCGCACCACCGAGCCCACCCACGACGGACCCACGACCTGGGTGTGCGTCGACGCCGCCTGCCGCATCGTCGGCGAACCCGCGCCGGTGCCCGAGGGCACGGTCCGCCACGACGCGCCCTGCCTCGGCCGTTGCGAGCAGGCCCCCGCCGCCTGGGTCCAGCGTCGGGGCCCGGTCGAGCCGCTGCCCGACCCGGCCCCGTTCACCCTGCCCCAGGCCGGGGACCCGGACCTCCGCCTGCTGCGCCGGGTCGGTGTGGTCGACCCCACCAGCCTCGACTCGTACCTGGCCCACGACGGAGGGACGGCCCTGGCCCGGTCCCGCGAGATCGGGCCCGACGCCGTCATCGCCGCGCTGACCGACGCCGGCCTGTCCGGACGGGGTGGGGCCGCCTTCCCGACCGGCGTCAAGTGGCGGGCCGTGCGGGACGCCGACGGTGACCGCAAGCACGTCGTGGTCAACGCCGACGAGTCCGAGCCGGGCACCTTCAAGGACCGCACGTTGCTGGAACGGGATCCTTTCGCGGTCGTCGAGGCCACCGTGATCGCCGCGGAGGCCGTCGGGGCCCGCGAGGCCTGGGTCTACATCCGGGGCGAGTACCCCGAGGCCGCGGGCCGCATCGAGGACGCGGTGGCCCTGGCCGGCGAGGCGGGCTGGCTGCAGGACGGCCTGCGCATCGAGGTCCGTCGGGGCGGCGGCGCCTACATCTGCGGCGAGGAGACGGCCCTGTTCAACTCCGTCGAGGGGTTCCGGGGCGAGCCCCGCAACAAGCCGCCGTTCCCGACGACCAACGGCCTCTTCGACCAGCCCACGGCCATCAACAACCCCGAGACGCTGCTCAACGTGCTGCCCATCCTCCTGGAGGGGCCCGAGGCGTACCGGTCGGTGGGCACCGAACAGTCACCGGGGACCCGGCTCTTCTGCCTGTCGGGCCGGGTGGGCCGGCCCGGGGTCTACGAGGCGCCGTTCGGCATCACGCTCGGCGACCTCCTGGACCGGGCCGGTGGGGTGGAGGGGGAACTGGCCGCGGTGCTGCTGGGCGGCGCCGCGGGCGTCTTCGTCGGTCCCGACCGCCTCGACCTGCCGCTGACCCTGGAGGACACGCGGGCCGCGGGCGCCACGCTCGGTTCCGGGGTGGTCATGGCCTTCGCCACGACCGACGACCTGACCGACGTGGTCGTGCGCATCGCCGAGTTCTTCCGGGCCGAGTCCTGCGGCCAGTGCGTGCCCTGCCGGGTCGGTACCGTGCGCGTCCACGAGACCATGGTGCAGATGCGGGAGCGCGGGTCCCTGGGCGACGAGCGCCGGGCCCTGCTGGACGAGATGGCGGCGGCCATGACCGACGCCTCCATCTGCGGCCTCGGCCACACGGCCGTCGGTGCCGTCCGCTCGGCGCTCGACCTCGGGCTGGTGGGTTCGTGATCCGGCTCACCGTCGACGGTCGGGAGCTGGAGGTCGAGGAGGGCACGACCCTCCTCGGCGCCTGCACCGAGGCGGCCATCGACACGCCGACCCTCTGCTGGGCGCCGAACCTGACCCCGGTGAACGTCTGCCGTGTGTGTGTGGTCGAGGTCGAGGGCTCCCGGGCGCTCGTGCCCGCCTGCTCCCGGCCGGCCGAGGACGGCATGGTCGTGCACACCGACTCCGAGCGGGTGCGCCACAGCCGCAAGGTCGTGCTGGAGTTCCTGGGCTCCGGCGTCGACCTCTCCCAGACCGACGACCTCGGGCGCTGGATCGAGCACTACGGCGCCGACCCGGACCGCTACGGCGCCGACGAGCACCCCGTCGAGCGGGTGCAGGAGCCGGTGAAGGTCCAGGACGGCCTGTACATCCGGGACTACGAGAAGTGCATCCTCTGCTTCAAGTGCGTCGAGGCGTGCGGGGACGACGCCCAGCACACCTACGCCATCGCCGTCAGCGGCCGGGGCTTCGACGCCCGCATCTCCACCGAGTTCGACGTGGCGCTGCCCGACTCGGCCTGCGTCTACTGCGGCAACTGCATCGGGGTGTGCCCGACCAACGCCCTGCAGTTCAAGACCGAGTACGACCTGCGGGAGACCGAGGAGTGGTGCCCCGAGGAGCAGACGGTGACCACCACGGTCTGCTCGTACTGCGGGGTGGGCTGCAACCTGGAGCTGCACGTCCAGGACGAGCGCATCGTCAAGGTGACCAGCCCCGTGGACCACGAGGTCACCGAGGGCCACCTCTGCATCAAGGGCCGCTTCGGCTGGCAGTACGTCCAGGGCCCCGCGCCCCGGTCCTGAGCCCGCCGACTGTCGCCCGGGGCCGGGAACCGGCACACTGGACCCCCATGTACCGGCGGAGGTGCCTACTGCCCGGCGTGGTCGCCGCGGCGCTCCTCGTGACGTCCTGTGGTGGCTCGGGCTACGAGTACGTCTCCAACGACGCCGCGGGCATCTTCTTCAAGGTGCCCGACGACTGGTCGGTGTTCGAGGTCGACACCGATCCCGGCACGCTCGGTCGTCCCGGCGTGCCGCTGGACTGGGCCCGGGTGGTCGACAGCTCGGCCTCGCCGACCGTCACGAACTTCATCTCGGCGGTGCCCGCCGAGCCGGTGGGCGCGGCGTTCGTCGAGCCGGTCGAGACCGCCGCCCAGCGGGACGCGCTGGACCTGGAGATGCTCCGGACCTACGCCTTGGCCGGCTACCTGGAGGAGGGGACCGAGCCCGCCGACCCCCTCGCCCTCAACCAGGAGCCCGACGGGCCGGTCGAGGTCGTCAACGGGTACGACGTGAACCTGGAAGGTGGCTTCCGGGGCCAGCGCATCGTGTTCAACCTCGAGGTCGCGCCGGGCCAGATCGTCACCATCGACCAGACCGCGCTGGTCGACCCCGAGACGACAGAGGTCTACCGTCTGGTCATCAAGTGCGAGGCCCACTGCTACGCGGACCGCCAGGACGAGATCGACGAGATCGTCGACTCGTGGACCATCGAGCAGGAGGACTGAGGTCGTGAGCCCGGACATCCCCGCCGGCCCCCCGGGGCCCACCGGCCCGCCGGCCCCGCCCGTCCACAAGCGCGGTCTGCCCGAGCCGGGGGTGCTTTCGCGGGTCCGGGACGCCGAACGGGCGACCCGCAAGCCGATGCCGTTGTGGGACCGGGTGAAGTTCCTGCTCCTGCTGGCCGGCCTGTTCTGGTTCTTCGTGTGGTCCGACATGGCGGACAACCCGATCCTGCCCTTCGAGGACGCCCTGAACCGGACCATCGAGTCGAAGTGGTGGGTCCTGGCCCTCATCGGGCTGGAGGCGATCCGCCAGGCCCACTTCCTCCTGGCGGAGTCCTGGCCCGGCTACCACCACTTCTGGGTCGAGGGCGTGTTCGGCCGCTTCGAGCGCCGGGCCGCTCGCTATGACGACTGGAACCGGTTCCGGTTCGCCCGCGTGGCCAAGGTCGTCGGCTTCGTCGCCCTGCTCAGCATCGTCCTCGGGGCGATCTTCGACGTCTCCCCGGTCACCGCCCTCTTCGAACTGCCGGCCCGCCTCTACGGCGCGCTGCCCTTCATCTTCCAGCTCGCCTTCGGCTTCTTCTTCGTCATGTTCCAGTTCATCGGGCTGTTCTGGTTCCTGTCCCGGGGTGGCATCGACACCTACTTCCCGGACGACATCGAGACCCGGATGGACGACGTGTGGGGCCAGGACGCGGTGGTGGCCCGGGTCCGGGAGAACATGCTCTTCCTCGAGGAGCCCGAGAAGATCGAGGAGAAGGGCGGCTACGTCCCCGGCGGCATCCTGCTGTGGGGCCCGCCCGGGACCGGCAAGACGCTCATGGCCGAGGCCGTGGCGGGGGAGACGGGCAAGCCGTTCGTGTTCGTCGACCCGGGCGCCTTCATCAACATGTTCATGGGCGTCGGCGTCCTGAAGGTGAAGGGGCTGTTCCGCAAGCTGCGCAAGCTGGCCCTGCGCTACGGCGGGGTCATCGTGTTCTTCGACGAGGCCGACTCCCTCGGCAACCGCGGCATGGCGTCGCCCACCCCCCTGGGGGGCCAGGGCATGGCCGACCCCGCGCCGTGGGACGACCACATCCGCTGGCTCTCGCCCGCCGGTCGGGACGCGGTGCTGGCCCACTCGCTCGGGCCGCGCGCCGAGGACGGGGGCAAGCGGGACGGGATCATGATGGGCGGGATGATGGGTGGGGGCGGGGGCATGGGCACCCTGCAGGCCCTCCTCACCGAGCTGTCGGGCCTGAAGAAGCCCCGGGGGTTCCTCAACCGTTACGGCCGCCGCCTGCTCGGTCTGCGGCCCAAGCCGCCGCCGAAGTACCGGATCCTGGTCATGATGGCCACGAACATGCCCCAGGCCCTCGACGAGGCCATGCTCCGACCGGGCCGCCTCGACCGCATCTACAAGGTGGGCTATCCGTCCAAGGACGGGCGCCTGCGCACCTACCGGGGCTACTTCGACAAGGTCGACCACGAGCTCACCGACGATCAGCTCGAGAAGCTGTCGACCATGACCCCCTACGCCACGGGGGCCACGATCAAGGACCTGGTCAACGAGGCCCTGATCGTCGCCATCCGGAGCGGGCGGGACCGCATCACCTGGCGCGACGTGCTCGAGGCCAAGCAGATGAAGGACCTCGGCCCGCCCGAGGACGTGGAGTACATCGAGCGCGAGCGGCACGCCATCGCCGTGCACGAGGGGTGCCACGCCGTCATCGCCTACCGCGAGCGCAAGCACCTGCACATCGACCTGGCCACCATCGAGAAGGGCGGGAGCTACCTCGGCATGGTGAGCTCGATCCGCCCCGAGGACCAGTTCACCCGCTGGCGCTCCGAGTACGAGGCCGACATCAAGGTGTCCCTGGCGTCGCTGGCGGGGGAGCGGGAGTTCTTCGGCGGGGACAGCTCGTCGGGGGTCTCCTCCGACCTCGCCGGGGCCACCACCCTGGCCACCATGATGGAGGGCTTCTGGGGCATGGGTTCGACGGTGGCCAGCCACGGCGTCACCCACCAGTTCGGGGTCGGGGGCGGTCGACCGGGCGGCGACGAGGACCACGAGCGGGACCTGATCAAGAACGAGGCCCTGGGCCAGCGCATCGAGGAGAACCTGGCCCGCATCCTCGACGAGACCGTCGAGCTGGTCCGCCGGAACCGGCACGAGGTCCTGGCCGTCGCCCATGCCCTCGAGCAGCACAAGACGCTGTCGGGCGAGGACGTGGTCGCCGCCATCGAGGGGACCGAGGGCCCGCTGGTCGACGGACGGGTGTACCACGACGCCTCGGCCGCCGAGGTCCTGGAGCGCTACCACGAGGTGGCGATGGCCGCTCACCGGGACCACGCCCCCGTGGCCGCCCGCCTTCCCGAGCTCACCAACGGCCACCGTCCCGTGACCATCGACCGCTCCACCCCCACCGCCTGATCGTTCTGGTCAGGCTCGGTTGAGCTCCCGGTAGACGGCGGGGACGACCCTGCGGAGGTAGCCGACGGGCCTGATGAAGGAACGGCCGCGGCGCCGGTGGCGGTACGCGATCGACACCTCGGCGTACCGGTAGCCCTTGGCCAGGAGGTCCAGGGTGAGGACCTGCGCGTAGTTGTAGTCGTGGACGATCTCGGCCTCGGCGGCAGCCGCGGGGGACAGGGCCCGATAGCCGGACTGGGCGTCGGCCAGGGGGCGCCGGGCCACGAACGAGGTGAGGCGGGTCAGCAGGCGGTTGCCGACCCAGCGGTGAGGGCGCATGTCGGGGTGCCCGTGGCCGAAGCGGTTCCCCACCACGTAGTCGGCCTGGCCGGCCAGGATCGGGGCGACCATCGTCTCGAGGTCGGCCGGGTCGTACTCGTCGTCCGCGTCGCAGAAGACGACGACCGCGGCGTCGCGGCGCCGCCCCTCGGCCAGGCCCGCTCGCACCGTCGCTCCCAGCCCCCGGTTCCGCTCCTGGCGGATGACCTCGGCCCCCGCGGCGTGCGCGACCACCGCGGTGTCGTCCCGGGAGCCGTCGTCGATGACCAGGCAGTCGACCGGTCGGCCGAGGACCTTCGAGGGCACGCGGGCCACGACCTCGCCCACCGTGGCCTCCTCGTCGTGGGCGGGCAGGAAGAGGAGGACGGGGCCGTCGCCCGGCGCCACCGGCGGGCGGTCCGGCACCGCCGGCCGCAGACGCAGGCGGCCGGCCAGGCCGGGTGAGGGCCAGAAGACGGCGCTGCCCCCGGCCAGGAACGAGTACGCGGTGCTGATGGCGTGGATCACGAGGGTGGCCGCCAGGCCCTCGGCCGCGCCGTAGCCGAGGGCGACGAAGGTGGCGGTGCCCGCGGCCTCGAAGGTGCCGAGGCCGCTGGGGGCGACGGCCGCCACCTGGGAGCACACGGTCGTGGCGGTGACGAGGAGCGCCTGCTGGTAGCCGAGGTCGATACCGACCAGGCGGGCGCCCTCCATGACCAGCACCGCCTCCAGGAGCCAGGCCGAGGCGGTGGCGGCCAGGACCGCGGCGGTCGGCATCCGCACGTCGGCGCCGCCCCGGGCGGCCCGGCGCAGCCACCACCAGGCGGCGCCACCGGCGGCGGCGGCCAGGCCGAGGGCCACGGCGAACCACGGCCCGGCCAGGGACCAGAGGACAGCCCCGCCGGCCGCGGCCCCGATGGCGGCCAGGGTCATCAGGTCGGCCACGCGGAGGGTCACCGTGGAGGCCGTGGCGGGGCCCACGCCGATGCCGGCCCGCCGCACGACGCTGAGGATCCGCAGCGGCTCGCCCAGGCGGAGGGGCAGGACGTGGTTGGCGCCGTAGGCCAGGTGGATTCCGGCCAGGGACTGGCCCAGGCTGAGGCCGGGCAGGACCCGGTGCCAGGCCCATGCCCGCACCACGAAGGCCGACGCCAGCGCGGCCACGGCCACGGCCACGGGAACGGGGCGGTCCTGGGCGGTGTGCCAGGCGGCGGCCACGGCTGCGCTGTCCACGCCTTTGGCGATGACGACGACGGCGACCGCCGTGCTGGCCAGGCCGACCAGGGCGACCCAGGCACCACGGTGCTCTTGCGGGAGACGGACGGTCGGGGCCATGTAAGGCAACCTTTACACACAGCCGGGTCAGCGGGCCAGCCCGCCCGTACAGTGAGGCCCATGGCCGAGCCGCTGTCCCCCCAGGTCGGGTGGGGTGTCCTCCACCTCTTCTGCAAGCCGACCCCCACCACCGACGCCCAGGCGGTCATCGCCGCGGTCAAGGCCGCGGAGGGCGCGGGCGACCAGGTCGTCCCGGTGGCCGTCCTGGGCCACAAGGCCGATCTCGCGTTCATGGTCCTCGGCGACGAGCTCCGCCGCCAGCGCCGCTTCCAGACCGACCTGCAGGCCGCCGGCCTCGAGGTCGTGGACTCCTATGTCTCCCTCACCGAGGTCAGCGAGTACGCCCAGGGGATGCCCGAGGAGATGAAGACCCCGCGCCTGCACCCCCAGCTCCCGCCCGAGGGCAAGGCGGCGTGGTGCTTCTACCCGATGTCCAAGAAGCGGGTGCCGGAGCAGAACTGGTTCACCGAGCCCTACGACCGCCGCAAGGAGCTGATGCTCGAGCACGGCACCTCCGGCCGGAAGTTCGCCGGGAGGGTCCTGCAGGTGGTCACCGGCTCCACCGGCCTCGACGACTTCGAGTGGGGCGTGACCCTCTTCGCCGTGCACCCCGACGATCTCAAGGAGGTCGTCTACACGATGCGCTTCGACGAGGCCTCGGCGGTGTACGCCGAGTTCGGTCCCTTCTACACGGGCATCGTCACCGCGGTCGAGGACCTCGTGACCGACCTCGACCTGGCCTGAAGGGCACCGTTCACCCTCCGGAGACTTGCACGCGGTCCGGGGTTCTCTAGACTCCGGCCGTCCACCGTAGGGGTGGGTGTGAGGGGAGTCGACAGAGACGTTGCGTATCCGGGCGGTGGTGCTCCCCGCGGTCCTCGTCGCCTGCGCAATCAGCCTCGTGGCTCCACCCGCGTCCGCGCAGGTCGCCGGCGAGGAACGCGACCAACGGGTCACCAGCGTCTCGGCCACGCTCAGCTACGACGTCGGCGAGGGCGATGACGCGGTCGAGACCCCTGCGGTCGGCGTCACGTTCACCGTCACGGCCGGCGGCGAGGAGGTCGGGACCGGCGAGACCGACGACGAGGGCCTGTTCCTCCTCGAGGTGCCGGGACCGGGTGACTACACCGTCGCCATCGACCCCGAGACGCTCCCCGACGGGGTCGAGCTGGTCGACCCCGACACGCTGAGCCGCACGGTCGAGGTCAGCCCGCAGGAGACCCAGCGGGTCCTCTTCGCCCTCCAGGAGGAGGGAGCCGAGAGCACCAGCAACGCGAAGGGCGACCTCGACCGGTTCCTGCAGCTCATGGTCGAGGGCGTGAAGTTCGGCCTGGTCATCGCCATGATGGCCGTCGGCCTGTCGCTCATCTTCGGCACGACGGGCCTCACCAACTTCGCCCACGGCGAGATGGTCGTGGTCGGCACGATCCTGGTCTGGTACCTGAACGACGCCGGGGTCTGGCTGCCGATCGCCACCCTCATCGGCTTGATCGTGATGTTCGGCGCCGGCGCGGGGTTCGACCGGCTGCTCTGGCAGCCGCTGCGGCACCGCGGCACCAGCCTGATCTCGATGCTGGTCGTCAGCATCGGCGTGTCCCTCGTCATCCGATACCTGGTGCTGTACATCTTCGGGGGCCGGCCGAAGGCCTTCCTCGACTTCGCCGTGCAGGTGCCCTACGACTGGGGCCCGATCACCGTGGTGCCCAAGGACCTCTGGTCGATCGGGCTCTCGGTCATCGTCCTCACCGCGGTCGGCCTGGTCCTGACCCGGACCCGGACCGGCAAGGCCATCCGGGCCGTGGCCGACAACCCCGACCTGGCCCGCTCCTCGGGCATCGACGTCGACCGGGTGATCCTCGTGGTGTGGGGCGCCGGCGCCTCCCTGGCGACCCTCGGCGGCGTGCTCTTCGCCAGCAGCGAGCTGGTCGACTGGCAGTTCGGCTTCAAGCTGCTGCTGCTCATGTTCGCCGGCGTCACCCTCGGCGGCCTCGGCACCGCTTTCGGCGCCTTCGTCGGCAGCCTCATCGTGGGGATAATCATCCAGGTGTCGACCCTGTGGATCTCCCCGGAGCTCAAGAACGTCAGTGCCCTGACCCTGTTGATCCTGATCCTGATCCTCCGGCCCCAGGGCATCTTCGGGCAACGCGAGCGGATCGGCTGAGGGGCGACACGTGGACTGGGGAAACATCATCGAGAACGCCCTGCGGGCGGGGGTGAGCCGGGAGGCCGCGGTCTTCGCCATCGCCGCCATGGGGCTGAACGTGCACTTCGGCTTCACCGGGTTGCTCAACTTCGGCCAGGTCGGGTTCATGGCCATCGGTGCCTACGGCGTCGGCATCGGCATCACCTATTACGGGTGGCACCCCGCCACCGCCTTCGTCGTCGGGGTGCTGGGCTGTGTGATCCTGGCCCTGCTCCTCGGCCTGCCCGCCCTGCGCCTGCGCGCCGACTACCTGGCCATCGTGACGATCGCCGCGTCCGAGATCATACGAACCGTCTTCCGCTCGGTGTCCCTGCGCGAGTTCTCGGGCGGATCCAACGGCATCAACGGCTTCGCCAGCGGCTTCTACTACTTCAACCCCTTCGAGCCGCAGGAGGAGTACGGGGTGGCGCCGTTCCGCTTCTTCGGCAACCAGCTGTGGATCATCCTCCTCGGCTGGGCCATCGTCGGCATCGTCACCCTGATCACCTTCGCCCTCATGCGGGCGCCCTGGGGCCGGGTCGTGCGCTCGATCCGGGAGGACGAGGACGCGGCGAGGGCCCTGGGCAAGAACGCCTACGGCTACAAGGTCCAGAGCCTCATCATCGGCGGCGTCATGGGCGGGCTCGCCGGCATGGTGCTCTCGATCGGCTCCCAGACGGTGCAGCCCGACGCCTACTCGCCACCGATCACCTTCTTCCTCTACACGGTGCTCATCCTCGGCGGGCTGGGTCGGGTCTGGACCCCGATCGTGGGCTCGATCATCTTCTGGATGCTGCTGTCGCTCACCGACAACTTCCTGCGGGAGGCCGTGGACAACCGCTTCCTGGGGATCAACAACATCATGGACGGCGTCCAGGTCGGCCAGGTGCGGTTCATGCTCGTCGGGGCCGGCCTGGCCCTGCTCATGATCTTCCGGCCCCAAGGCCTGTTCGGGAACAAGCAGGAGATGGCCCTTGAGCTGTGAGCGGCATGGCTGACACCATCGGCGCCATCGCGCTGATCCTGGGATCGATCGGGGTCGCCTTCTGGGTGACCGCCGGCATCGACGCGTTCTCCCAGCCCCCGTCGGCCTGGGACGCGGTCTCCCTGCCCCGCAACCTGTGGCTGTTGCTCATCGCCTTCTTCGGGTTCATCGCCGGGATCTTCTACCTGCTCGGCCCGAAGCGGAAGATGACGGCGGCCCTGTCCGTGAGCCGGGCCCACCGCCCGATCGCGAAGTCCGGCGTCCTGGCCGACGTGGACGGCCGACCCGGCGTGGCCAAGCCGGACCCGATCCTCGTGATCGACAAGGTGCAGCGCCGGTTCGGTGGCCTCAGGGCCGTCGACGTCGACCACCTCGAGATCCAGCGCGGCGTGATCACCGGCCTCATCGGGCCCAACGGCGCGGGCAAGACCACCCTGTTCAACCTGCTCACCGGCTTCGACACCCCCGACGGCGGCACCTGGGAGTTCAACAGCGTCGACATGGGCGGCTCGGTGGCCCACCTGATGTCGGGCCACGGCATGGTCCGCACGTTCCAGCTCACCAAGGCGCTGTCGAAGATGACCGTGCTGGACAACATGATGCTGGGGGGCATCGACCAGAAGGGCGAGAAGTTCACCGCCGCCTTCGTGCCCCGCTCCTGGCGGGGCCAGGAGGAGGTCCTGCGGGAGCGGGCCATCGGCCTGCTCGACCGCTTCGGCATGGCCCACATGACCAACGAGTACGCGGGCACCCTCTCCGGTGGGCAGCGCAAGCTGCTGGAGATGGCCCGGGCGCTCATGACCGAGCCCGCCCTGGTCATGCTCGACGAGCCCATGGCCGGGGTGAACCCGGCCCTGACCCAGTCCCTGCTCGGCCACGTGAAGGCCCTGCGGGACGAGGGCATGTCGGTGATCTTCGTCGAGCACGACATGGACGTGGTGCGCGACATCAGCGACTGGGTCGTGGTGATGGCCGAGGGCACGGTGATCGCCGAGGGCACCCACGACGACGTCACCGGCGATCCCGCCGTGATCGACGCCTACCTGGGCACCGACCACGGCGAGTCGGCCGTCGAGGGCCCCGTCACCCACGCCCACCAGGAGAGCGACATCGTCGAGGCCCGCGAGGAGCTGGTCGAGTCGTTGTTCGACGAGCCCTCCGCAGCGGCCGCACCGACCACACCGACCACACCGACCGAACCGGCAGGGGACGAACCATGAGTGACGAGTTCCTGCTGGAGGCCCGCGGCCTGGTGGCCGGTTACGTGCCCGAGGTCAACATCCTCAACGGCTGTGACCTCGAGCTGCGGGAGGGGGAGCTGGTCGGCATCATCGGCCCCAACGGCGCCGGGAAGTCCACGCTGATCAAGGCCCTGTTCGGCCTCCTCCCGGTCCGCGAGGGCACGGTGATGCTCCGCGGTGAGGAGGTCACCGGCATGGAGGCCCACGAGCTGGTCCGGGCCGGCATCGGCTACGTGCCCCAGCGGGAGAACGTGTTCCCCCGCCTCACCATCGCCGAGAACCTCGAGATGGGCGTCTACCAGGCGCCCAAGACCTTCGCCGCCCAGCGGGAGCGGGTGTACGGGATGTTCCCCCGCCTGGCCGAGCGATCCGACCAGCGCGCCGGGCTCCTGTCCGGCGGCGAGCGCCAGATGCTGGCCATGGGCCGCGCCCTGATGATGGAGCCGTCGGTGCTGCTGCTCGACGAGCCCTCGGCCGGCCTCAGCCCCGCCCTGCAGAGCGAGGTCTTCGAGCGGGCCGACCAGATCAACGAGGCCGGCGTCTCGATCATCATGGTCGAGCAGAACGCCCGCCGCTGCCTGCAGGTCTGCGACCGGGGCTACGTCCTCGACCAGGGCCAGAACGCCTACACCGACTCCGGCGACGCCCTCCTCCACGACCCCAAGGTCATCGAGCTCTACCTCGGGACGCTGGCCAAGGCCTGAGCCGGGTTCGACCCGTAGGGCCGGAGAGAACGATGGCAGGGATGGGGGCGTGGGGTCAGGCTGCGGGCCTCTCGGGGGCACACGAGCCGTCGGATCTCACCCTGCGTGACCGAATCACCTCGACGGGGCCGATTCTGGGACCCTGACCCTGAACTCGACGACATAGCTGTCGTTTTCCGACAGCTATGTCGTCGAGTTCGGTGGAGCGGTCACGGGGGGTGAGATCGGCGTCGGTTCAGGCCCCCGAACGGCCCAGCGGGCGACCCCACGCCCCATCCCTGCCTCGTTTTCGGTCCCCGTCAGCCGAAGGATCGAGCCAGCCGCGCCAGGGTCTCCGCGACATCAGCCGACGTCGTCCGCGGGTTGATGGTGCAGAGGCGCAGGACGGTGCGGCCCCGGAGGACGGTGGTGGACAGGGCGGCGTAGCCGGACTCGGTGAGGGCGTCGGCGGCGTGGACGTGGTCGGCGTCGGTCGCGCCGAGCCTGGCGAAGGTGACGATGCCGAGCTGGGCCGGGGTCACGACCTCCCAGCCGTCCTCGGCCTCCAGCAGCCCCTGCGCCGTCTCGGCGAGGACGATGCCCTGCTCGATGGCGGCGGCCAGGGCGGCGCTGCCGTAGGTGCGGAACGTCAGCCACAGCTTCAGGGCCCGCCCCCGGCGGCTGAGCTCGAGGGATCGGTTGCGGAGGTCGACCTCGCCGTCGCCGGCGGTGACGTCGGCCAGGTACTCCGGGTTCATGGAGAACGCCCGCTCCAGCGCTCCGGGTCGGCGGACGAGCAGTACCCCGAGGTCGTAGGGCTGAAAGAGCCACTTGTGGCCGTCGAGCACCAGCGAGTCGGCCCGCTCGAGGCCGACCAGCACGGGTCGTCCCGACGGGGCCAGGGCGGCGGGCGCGCCGTACGCGCCGTCGACGTGGAACCAGAGGCCTTCGGCGGCGCAGAGGTCGGCCAGGCCGACCAGGGGGTCGACGGCGCCGGTGTTGGTCGTGCCTGCGGTGGCGACCACGATCGTGGGCGTCCGCCGGGCGGCCCGGTCCCCGGCGACGGCGGCGGCCACCTGTTCGACGGTCAGCGCCAGGGTGTCGCCCGTCGCCAGCACCCGGACGTCGGCGAAGCCTGTGGCGGCCAAGCCCCGCCCGATCGAGGAGTGGGTCTGGTCCGAGAGGTACACGACCCCGTCACCGACGGCATGGCGGGCGGCGAGCAGGCCGGTGAGGTTGGCCATCGACCCACCGGAGAGGAGCACGCCCTCGGTGCTCTCGGGCAGGCCCAGCAGGTCCCGCAGCCACTCGAGCACGACCAGCTCGACGGTCGTGGGGCCGGCCCCGCCGCCCCAGGAGGCGGCGATGGCCTGGAAGCCGGTGCCCAGCCACTCCCCGAGGACCGCCGGGTACGACGACGGCCCCGGCACCCGCGCGAAGAAGCGGGCGTGATCGGTGTGCTGCATCGTGGCCAGGGCCACCTCGACCAAGGCGGTCATCGCCTCGACGGGATCACCCGGTCCGGTCGGCACGGGCCCGCCGAGGGCGTCCCGCAGGCGCTCGGAGGTGCCCGTGCTGAGGGCCGGTCGGTCGTCTCGGCCCTCGAGGTGCTCGACCACCCGGTCCACGACCCAGTAGCCGAGGCGGCGCATCTCCTCGGGTTCCAGGCCGAGCGGGTCAGCGGGTTCGGGGGCCGCCCTCGGGTCAGACGACATGGTGCTCCGGGCGCAGGGCGCCGGTGGTGAAGCGGTCCGCGGACAGGGGGGACACGTCCACGAAGGGCGCTCGGCCGAGCCAGAGGTCGCGCAGCACCTCGCCCACGGCCGGACCCTGGAGGAATCCGTGCCCGGAGAACCCGGTGGCGTAGAAGAAGCCGGGACGATGGCGGGCCTCACCCAGCAGGGCGTTGTGGTCGGGCGTCACCTCGTACAGGCCCGCCCAACGGTGGGCGAGACCGAGGTCGGCCAGCGCCGGTGCCCGCTGGTCGACGGCGGCGGCGAGATCGGGGAGCCAGTCGTCATCGGTGCCGAGGTGGAAGCCCGGTGCCTCGCCCGGCCAGGACATCCCCATGAGCACCCCGGGCCCCTCGCGGTGGAAGTAGAAGGTCGACGCGGCGTCGATGGTCATCGGGCAGTGACGGGGCACGAGATCGAGCCGCCGGTCATCCAGCGGTTCGCTGACCACGATCTGACGGCGCAGGGGGATCACCGGCAGGTCGACGCCCACCGTGGCCGCGATGGCGGGGGACCAGGCCCCGGCCACGCAGACGACCGAGCCCGTCGTCACCCGTCCGGCGTCAGTGACCACGGCCCGCACACCGCCGGCATCGGCCTCGACGGTCGTGACGGTGATGCCCGTCCGCAGCTCGGCCCCCAGGCGGCGGGCGCCGGCGGCGTAGCCCTGGACCACGCCGTCGGGTGAGCAGGTGCCGTCCCGGGCGTGGAAGGTGGCCGCCAGGAGGTCCTCGGTGGCGACGACCGGGGACAGGGCGCCGGCCTCCACCGGGCTGATCATGCGGCTGGCGATCCCGAGGTCGTTCTGGAGGGTGACCGCGGCCTCGAAGGCGGTCACGTCGTCGCCGGTCGTCAGGCAGAAGAGGTAGCCGACCTGGGCCAGGTCGATGTCGCCCCCCGGCCGGTCGCCGAACCGCTCGAAGGCCTCGAGGCCCCGGGCCCCGAGGGCGATGTTCAGGGCGTCGGAGAACTGGGCCCGCACCCCGCCGGCGGCCTTCGACGTCGACCCCGACCCGAGCGCGTCCCGTTCGAGCAGGAGCACGTCGCGGACACCGGCCTCCGCCAGGTGGAAGGCCAGCGAGGTGCCCATGACCCCTCCGCCGACGATGACCACCTCGGCGTGGCTGGGGAGCGGCGGACGGCTCACTCGAAGCGGACGCCCTGGGCCAGGGGGAGCTCATCGGAGTAGTTGACGGTGTTGGTGGCCCGGCGCATGTAGCCCCGCCAGGCGTCGGAGCCGGACTCCCGCCCCCCGCCGGTGGTCTTCTCGCCGCCGAAGGCCCCGCCGATCTCGGCGCCGGAGGTGCCGATGTTCACGTTGACGATCCCGCAGTCCGAGCCGTCGGCGGCCAGGAAGCGCTCGGCCTCCCGCTGGTCGGTGGTGAAGATGGCCGACGACAGGCCTTGGGGGACGTCGTTGTGCAGGGCGACGGCCTCGGCGAGGTCTCGATACGGGAGGACGTAGAGGATCGGGGCGAAGGTCTCCCGTCGCACGACGTCGGTCATGGTCGGCATCCGCACCAGCGCGGGGCGCACGTACGCGGCATCGGCCAGGCCGTCGACGGCCACCTGGTCACCGCCCGCGACGACCACGCCGCCCTCGGCCACGGCCTGGTCGAGGGCCTCGGTCATGGCCCGGGCCGCACGGGGCGCGATGAGCGGGCCGACGAGGGTGGCCTCGGCGAAGGGATCGCCCACCGGCAGGCGCCCGTAGACCTCGGCCAGCCGACCCACCAGGTCCTCGACCACCGACTCGTGGGCGATCACCCGGCGCAACGTGGTACAGCGCTGGCCGGCGGTGCCGGCGGCCGAGAAGACGATGCCCCGCACCGCGAGGTCCAGGTCGGCCGACGAGGCGACGACCGCGGCGTTGTTGCCCCCGAGCTCGAGCAGACAGCGGCCGAAGCGGGCCGCGACCCGCGGCGCCACGAGGGCGCCCATGCGCTCGGACCCCGTGGCGCTGACGAGGGCGACCCGGGCGTCGTCGAGCAGGGGAGTGGCGGCCTCGGGACCACCGACGGCCAGCACGTTCAGGTCGTCGGGGGCCCCGACCTCCGTGGCGGCCCGGGCCAGGAGCGCGGAGCAGGCCATCGCCGTGAGCGGCGTGTTCTCCGAGGGCTTCCAGACCACGGTGTCCCCGCAGACCAGGGCCAGGGCGGTGTTCCAGGACCAGACCGCGACCGGGAAGTTGAAGGCGGAGATGACCGCGACCACGCCCAGGGGGTGCCAGGTCTCCATGAGCCGGTGCCCGGGTCGCTCCGAGGGCATCGTCCGGCCGTCCAGCTGACGGGACAGGCCGACGGCGAAGTCGCAGATGTCGATCATCTCCTGGACCTCGCCCCGCGCCTCCGAGCCGATCTTGCCCACCTCCACGGCGACGAGCGTGGCGAGGTCGTCGAGCTGCTCGGCCAGCAGCGCCCCGTACCGCTTGACCAGCGCCCCCCGCACCGGCGCGGGGACGGTCCGCCACTCGAGGAACGCGGCCTGCGCCCGTTCGATGGCCGCGGTCATCCCCGCCGCATCGACCGCAGGGACCGCGAACAGCTCCTCGCCGGTCACCGGCGTCCGCGCCATGACGGTGGGCCCGCCACCACCCCTCAGATCCACCCCACAGCGGTCCAGGGCGTTCCGGGCGAGTGCGGCCAGATCGGAGGTCGTGTGCTGGAGCATCACAGATTCGGACACAGGCCTCGTTTAGCACCCCGACGACCGACTGCCATTTTTCAAGCCGAGCGCCTGCTGTTGAAGAGATCCCTCAGTCCCGTCAGGGGCCGCGCCCGAGGCGCAAAGAACAGCAACGCAAAGGGCCCACCCCCGGAGGGGTGGGCCCGATGCGATCGCTGGTCCGTTCGGACCGAGGGGACTAGCCCTCGATCGCCGCGAACTGGTACTCGGTCAGGCTGTCATCGATGCTGTTGTCGGCGCCGTACTGGAGGATCGCGAAGCTCGCCTCCGTGGGCTCACCGGCATCACCGAACTCGTAGGGACCGCCCACACCGTCGTAGTCGATGTCCTCACCGTCGCCGATGAGCGCCACGCACTCCTCGAAGGTGGTGCACTTGGTGCCATCGCGGGTCACCCCGTTGATCTCAGCCGCAACCGCGACCGGCTCGTCGGTCCCGGCCACCTCAGCGGCCAGGGCGGTGATGATGAGGGCGTCGTAGACCTCGGGGCCGTAGGAGAAGTCCTCCAGCGCCGGATCGATCCCCAGGAGACGATCCTTGAAGTCCTCCGAGATCTCAGCCGAAGGCAGCGTGCCCCGGATGCCCTCGAGGATGCCGGGCTCGGTGAAGTTCTCCGCGAGCGCGTTCCCGACGTTGCCGTCGACGAGGTAGATGTTCTTCTCGCCCTGCGTGTAGCCGGCCTCGAACAGTGAGGTCAGGATCTGCGCGGACTCCTCGAAGCCGATCATGACGAAGGCGTCAGGGTCGGCGGCGACGATCTCGCCCACCTCGGCGTCGAAGTTCTCGGCCGCGGGGTCATAGACGATCCCGCCGTCGTTGAGGACTTCGGCACCGGCCTCGGCCAGGGGCTCTGCGGTGTACTGCAGGAGGCCCTCACCGTAGGGATCCTGGCGAGCCATGATCCCGACCGTGGCGTTGCCGTCGGCAACGATCAGGTCGGAGAGGACTCGGCCCTGGAGCACGTCGGACGGGGCGGTACGGAAGTACAGCCCGTTGTCGTCGTACTCGGTGAAGTCCGGCGAGGTGTTGGCCCCGGAGAACTGGATGACGTTGGCGCCGGTGATCTTGTCGATGACCGTGAACGACACGCCCGAGGAGGCGGCGCCGATGATGGCGTCGACCCCGTTCGCCAGGTGGCGGTCCGTGGTCTGGTTGGCGATGTCAGTGTTCGTGTCGCCGGAGTCACCCGGATCGAACGTGGCATCGGCACCGAGCACGCCGCCGGCGGCGTTGATGTCCTCAATGGCCAGTTGGGCGCCCGCTTCCTCGGGTGGCCCGAGGAACGCCAGGTCACCCGTCTGCGGCAGCAGGCCGCCGAAGGCCAGGACCCCGTCGGCGCTTCCGCCCTCGGGTGCCTCGGTGCCGTCGGTCGCTGTGTCTTCAGTCGTGTCGTCACCGGCGGTGTCGTCGTCCCCGCTGTCGTCACCGCAAGCGGCGGCAACGAGCGTGAAAGCGAAGAACAGAGCCAGCAGACGCCACAGACGTCCCTTGAATCGCATTTCTCTCCCCTCGGAAAGCAGCATGCCGCGGCGTCATCGCCACGGACCGGAGGAGCATAGGCCGAAGGTCCGGCTCGTGTCCCTTCGCGCAACCGACATGTAACAGAGGCACAATCCTGCAGACACGAGGAGGCCGGCCCGGGTGACCACCGAACTGCTGTATCTGCACGACGCATATCGGCGGACCTTCGCCGCCACCGTTCTGGAGGTCGACGGTGATCGGGTCCGCCTGGACCGGACGGCCTTCTACCCGACCGGGGGTGGGCAACCCCACGACACCGGGACCCTGTCGGGCGACCATGGCGAGACCCAGGTGACCGAGGTGACCAAGCAGGGTGTCGACGCGTGGCACACCGTCGAGGGCCCGGTCCCCGCGGTGGGCGCGACCGTCACCGGGACGGTGGACTGGGAACGGCGCCATGGCCTCATGCGGACCCACACCGCGCTCCACATCCTCTGCGGGGTGATCTGGAACGAGTGGGGCACCGCGGTGACAGGTGGGAACATGACGCCCCTGGCGGCCCGGATGGACTTCGAGTTCGACCCGCTGCCCGAGGGCTTCGGTGCCCGCGTCGAGGAGCTGGTCAACGCCGAGATCGCCGCCGACCGACCCATCGAGGTCGGCTTCCTGCCCAGGGACACCGCCGTGGCCGACGAGGACCTGATCCGGACCAAGGTCAACATGATCCCCGAGTCGGTGACCGAGATCCGGGTGGTGGACATCGTGGGCCTGGACAAGCAGGCCGACGGCGGCACCCACGTGGCCTCGACGGCCGAGGTCGGCGCCGTGCGGGTGGTCAAGACCGAGTCGAAGGGCAAGGCCAACAAGCGGATCCGCCTCGAGGTGACCGATGGTTGAGCGGCGAAGCCGATCGGCGGGCCGAAGAGGCCCGCAAGGCGATGAGCCGTCAGGCGAAGAGCCATGAGCACTGACACCCTCGAGCGGCTGCGGCAGACGCTGGGCGACCACGACCGGGCGGTCGTGGCCTTCTCCGGCGGGGTCGACTCCGGGCTGCTCGCCTACGTCGCGACCGAGACCCTCGGCGCGGACCGCGTGCTGTGTGCCACTGCGGTGTCGCCGTCCCTGGCCGGCGACGAGCGGGACGCCTGCCGGGACCTGGCGGCGGACTGGGGCCTGCGCTGGCAGGAGGTGGCCACCGAGGAGATGGCGAGCGCCGCCTACCGGGTGAACGACGGCGATCGGTGCTTCTGGTGCAAGGACGCCCTGATGGACGTGCTCAGCCCCCTGGCCGACGAGGCCGAGGCCACCGTCCTGCTGGGGGTCAACGTCGACGACCTGGGTGACCATCGCCCGGGCCAGGACGCCGCCCGCCGGCGGGGCGCCCGCTTCCCGCTCGTCGAAGCGGGGTTGACGAAGGACGACGTCCGCACCGCGGCCCGGGAGCTGGGCCTGGTGGTGTGGGACAAGCCCGCCGCCCCGTGCCTGGCCTCGCGGGTCCCCTACGGCACCGAGGTGTCCGTCGGGGTGCTGGGCCAGGTGGAGCGGGCCGAGGCCGGGCTGCGGGCCCTGGGCCTGGCCGATCTGCGCGTCCGCCACTACGACGACCTGGCCCGCATCGAGGTGCCGGTGGGTGACCTGGCCGCCGTCCTGGCCCGTCGGGCCGAGGTCGTGGCCGTCGTGCAGGCGGCCGGCTACCGGTACGTCACCCTCGACCTCGAGGGCCTGCGCTCGGGCAACCTGAACAGGGCGCTCGACCTCGGCGCCGGGGGGTCATGAGGAAGCTGGCGGTCACCGGGGTCGTGCTCCTGGTCCTCCTGCTGGTCCTCGTCGTGCTGGACGTCGTGGCCAAGGGCTTCGTCGAGGCCCGGGTGGAGGACGAGTTCCGCAACGGCGGTCGGATCCAGGTCGAGGAGGCCGACTTCGCCGTCGACTCGTTCCCCTTCGTGGCCCGCATGGCCGCCTTCGGCGAGGTCAGCGCCACGCTGCACCTCGAGGGCGTCCAGGAGCGTGGGGTGACCATCGACGCCTTCGACCTCGACGTCGACGGCCTGGTGTTCGATCGGGTGTCGGCCTTCAACGGCGACGTCCAGGTCACCGACCTCGACCAGGCGACGACCTCGATCTCCCTCAGCGAGAGCACCATCAGCGACGTCGTGGGCCTGCCCGTCGAGATCACCGAGGACGGCACCGTCATCGTCGGCGGGGCCACCGTGCAGGCCGCCATGGAGGGCCGCGAGCTGGTCCTGACCGGTGACAGCTTCGACCGAGTCGTCGTGCCCCTCCGCCTCAACCGCTTCCTGCCCTGCGATCCCGACGTCGTCGTGGCCGATGACCTGGTCACCCTGACCTGTGTCACCGAAGCGCTCCCGCCCGTGGTGAACCGGGTGCTGGGCGAAGCCGGCCCCGTGGGGCCCGGCTGACAGGTTCACCAGTGCCCGGTGCCCGGCGCACCCTTGAACGGGCCGACCACCGCCGACGTGATCCAGCCCCCGTAGAAGTCGCCTTCGTTGGTCGCCACCCGCTCGTCGTCGACCCAGCAGGCGTCCATCATCCGTGGGTAGAAGGCCAGGTGGTGGGCGATGGCGACGAACCCCGGGGTGGGTGCGGGGTAGGACCACGCCGCGGCGGGTGCGACCCGCTCGTCGACCCGTACGTCCCAGTAGTCGGCGTGGCCCTTCCACTCACAGAAGGTGTGCCGGGCCGTCGGTTCGAGGTGCTCCAGGAGGACGTCGTGCGGCGGCAGGTAGAACGCGGGCGGCTGGCTGGTCTCCAGCACCCGCAGCGCCCGGGTGGTGTCGGCGATGACGACACCGCCGAGCTCGACCCGGACCCGGGCCCCCGTCGGCTCGACCCGCGGCGGGCGGGGGTAGTCCCACACGGACTCCTGACCCGGTCCGGGTTCGATGCGGGTGGGGCGCGCGCTCATGACCGACAGGATGACCCGGTGGAGGACGACCCCGAGCGCGCCCTGGCGGAGAAGGCCGATGCCCTTGCCGACGCCATCGAGGTGACCGTCGGCCCGTGGCTCATCGGGGCGGTGCGGCGGGTGGCGGCCGCCCAACGGTTGCCGGGCGCCGACGACCTCCTCTCGGCCGCGGAGTCGGCCGCGAACCAGGCCAAGGCCGACGTCGTGCCCCGGGTCCGGGCCCTGCTGACCGCCGACATCGACGAGCAGCAGACCACGCCCCTCACTCTCCTGCGGGAGGCCGTGGGCCCGGCCACCGCCGTGCTCGCCGAGTTCGGGGCGATTCCCGTCCAGCGCGACCCGTTCGCGGTCCGGGCCTTCCCCGAGGACGTCTACGGCCTGGCTCCCGCCACCTTCGAGGACGTCGCCCCGGAGCTGAAGGACCCCGGCCTCGAGTGGGGCGCCGCCAAGGCCTTCGTCCACCTCCGCCGCCGCCGGTCCGAGGACCGGTAGGGCTGGGGCGATCGAAACCGCGGCAACCACGGGGCGTGGGGTCGGGCCGGGCTGTCGGGGGCACGCAAGGCCTCCACCGACCCCGGATCTCACGTGTGGTGGTCATCTCTGGTTCTGGCGCCTGATTTCGGTGCCATAGCGCCCGAATCAGGCGCCAGAACGGAAGGATCGAGGTGAACGACCCCGATTCGCCACGGAGGGTGGGGAAACGACGCTCGAACGGCGCCGACGAGCCCGGCGCGGGGAGCCAGGCCCCCATCCCTGCCAGCGGTTTCGGTCCCCCGGCCCGACGACCTGGGTCAGTCCTCTTCGGGTGGGGGGAGGGAGTCGGTGAGGGCGATGACGGTGTTCTCGAGGAGCCAGCCGAGGTACTCGTAGGCGGCCTGGGCGGGGGCCTCGGGGTCGTCGGGGTCGATGGCGCCGGTGTCGTCCTCGGACACGTCGAGCCGGGTGCCGAGCACGAGGCGCAGGTCGTTGAAGGTCCGCAGCCAGGTGCCGAGCTGCTCCTCGTCCACCGAGGGCAGGACGATGGTGTCCTCGACCCGGTCGATGGCGGCCAGCCGCTGGCGGAGGAGGTCGTCGTGGACCATGCCCTGGTACTCCGCCTCCAGGTCGTCGCGACCCGGGTAGGCGGTGGGGAACAGCCGGCGCACACCGGAGTCCTCGGTGATCTCGCCGCCGCCCTCCAGCTTGAGGAGGGTGCGGAGCTGGGCCAGCAGGGACTTGAGCAGCACCTGCTCCTGCTCGCTCAGGTGGATGCTGAAGGACCCGTCCCGCTCGCGACGGACCGGGCCACCGCTGAAGCCGAACGCCACTACGGAGCGTCCTCCTGCTGCATGGTCGCCCACAGGCCGTGCTCGTGGAGGCGCATGACGTCCAGCTCGGCCTTCTCGCGGCTGCCGTTCGAGACGACCGCCCGTCCCTTCTCGTGGACGTCGAGCATGAGGGCCGTGGCCTTCTCCAGGGAGTAGCCGAAGAGCTTCTGGAACACGTAGGTCACATACGACATGAGGTTGATGGGGTCGTTCCAGACCAGGACGATCCACGGCCGGTCCGGGTCGGTGACGTCGATGACCTCCGGGTCGTCGACCTCCAGCGGGCTCGTCGAGCTCACGTGACCGCCAGTACGGGCTCGTCCTCGTCGGCCGGCACCGGTTCGACCACCCAGAGCGAGAGGTGCAGCCACAGCACCGCGATCCACACGAGGGTGGCGCCGAGCACGTGGAGGCCGACGAGGAGCTCGGGCACGCCGTTGAAGTACTGCACGTAGCCGATCGTGATCTGGGCGGCGACCGCGGCGAGCACCAGGCCGCCCCGCCGGGTGCGCACCATGACGACCAGGAGGATGGCGGTGAGCACCCAGGCCAGCCCCGCGTGGACGCGGACCACCTCGCGGATGGCGAAGGGAAGGCGTTCGACGTCCGGGTCACCGCCGTGGGGCCCGGTCCCGGTGACGGCGGTCCCGACCAGGAGGACCAGTCCGGTCAGGCCGACGAGGGCCCAGCTGAGGCGCCGCGTGGTCACGGGGACGTCGGGTCGACGTCGGCCTTCGTCGGGCTCACCGGCCCGTCGGTGGAGCACGACGGCATCGGCCACCAGGGCCATCGAGAGCAGGAAGTGGCCCATCACCGCGGGCGGGGTGAGCTCCAGCAGGACGGTGATCCCGCCGAGCACGATCTGGGCCACGACCCCCGCGACCAGGCCCCAGGCCAGCAGGACGAGGTCGCGTCGGTAGGGCGTCCGTCGGCGGGCCCCGAGGACGGCAGCGGCCACGGCGACCGACACCACACCCGTGATCATGCGGTTGACGAACTCGATGATCTCCGGCGGGTCCCGGAACTCCGAGACGACCTGGCTGCCGTCGCAGGTGGGCCAGTCGGGACAACCGAGGCCCGAGCCGGTGAGGCGCACGGCCGCACCGGTCACGACGATGAAGACGAGGGCGATCAACGCGACGGCCGTGACCTTCCGGTACCGCTCAGGGGTCACCTCGAGCCGCGTCACGGGGTCCCAGGCTAGGGATGGGCAACCATCGGTTCCCCATTGGGGACGGGAGCCTGTCGGCCCGTAGGCTCAGGCCCCTCATGGCGGTCACGACCCTCACGACCACGCGGTCCCGCATCGGGGCCTACGTCGCCCTCACCAAGCCGCGGATCATCGAGCTGCTGCTGGTGACCACGGTCCCCGTGATGTTCGTCGCCGAGCAGGGCGTGCCGCCGCTCTGGCTCGTGGTGACGACGGTGCTCGGCGGGTCTCTGGCCGCCGGCGGGGCCAACGCCATCAACATGGTGGTGGACCGCGACATCGACGCCCTGATGGAGCGCACCCGGAACCGCCCGCTGGTCACCGGTGAGCTGACCCCCCGGGCCGCCCTCGTCTTCGCCCTGAGCCTCGAGGTCGCCGCATTCGCCCTGCTCTGGTCGACGGTGAACCTGATCAGCGCCGTCCTCGCGGTGTCGGCCTGCCTGTTCTACGTCTTCGTCTACACGCTCTGGCTCAAGCGGACCTCGAAGCAGAACATCGTCATCGGGGGCGCGGCCGGTGCCGTGCCCACGCTGATCGGATGGACCGCGGTGACCGGCAGCCTGGCCTGGGCCCCGGTTGTGCTCTTCGGGGTCATCTTCTTCTGGACCCCGCCCCACTTCTGGGCGCTGGCCATCCGGTACCGGGAGGACTACTCGGCGGCCTCGGTGCCGATGCTGCCCTCGGTGGCCGACGACGACACCGTCGGCACCCAGATCGTCCTCTACACCCTCGTCGTCTGGGCCCTGACCCTGGTCTTCGTGCCCGTGGGCGACATGGGCTGGCTCTACACGGTCGCCGCCCTCGTGCTCGGTGCGGTGTTCACCTACCAGAGCGTCCGGCTCAAGGGCGATCCCACCCCGGAACGGGCCATGGCGCTGTTCCACTGGTCGATCACCTACATCAGCCTCCTCTTCGGTGTCATGGCGGTGGACCCGCTGCTCACGTGACAGCCTGGATTCCCCCCGCCCGATACCCCCTGTGTAAAGTCCCGAACCGGCCATGACCGTGATCGAGGCACCCTCTTCCGCGCCCCCCGAGGCCACCCAGGAACCCCGTCGCGAGGCGCGCGGCCTGCCTGCGGTGCTCGGCTCCGGCGACCACAAGACGATCGGACGCATGTGGATCGGTGGCTCGGCGCTCTTCCTGCTGCTGACCGTCGTCGTCGGCGTCCTGCTCGGCGTCGAGCGCATCACCGTGGACGAGCTCGAGGTGCTGGGCAACGACCACGTCCTGCAGTTCTTCTCGCTCTACCGGGTCGGCCTGACCTTCCTCGTGGTGCTGCCCTTCTTCCTCGGCCTGGCCACGGCGATCGTGCCCCTGCAGGTCGGGGCGTCGAGCATCGCCTTCCCCCGGGCCGCGGGCGCCGCCCTCTGGACCTGGCTGGGCGGCGCCGTCCTGCTGCTGGTCAGCTACGCCATCGACGGCGGCCCGGTCGCTGCCCCGAACCTGGACCCCGAGTCCATCGCCCTCGGCGTCCTCGGGCTCGGCCTCGTGGTGCTCGGCCTCCTGATGGCCAGCGTCTGCGTGGTCACCACGGTGTTCGCCCTGCGGCCGGTGCGCATGTCCCTGCTGCAGGTGCCGCCCTTCGCCTGGTCGATGGTCGTGGCCGGGGTGATCTGGCTGCTGTCGTTGCCCGTCCTCGTGGCCGGCCTCGTCCTCGCCTACCTCGACCTGCGCTACGGCCAGCTGCTCTTCGCCCAGCAGGGCGAGCTGTTCCAGCGCTTCGCCTGGGTCTTCGCCCAGCCGCAGGTGTACGCCATGGCCATCCCGGTCCTGGGCGTCGCCGCCGAGATCGTCCCGGTCTCCGCCGGCACCGTCCAGCGGGGCCGGGGTCCGCTGTGGATCGGCATCGGTGGCTTCGGTGCGTTCGCCTTCGGCGCCTGGGCCCAGCCCTACTACCGCAGCGACCTGCTCACCGAGGCCGTGTACGTCGGCTTCGCGTTCGCCATCGGCGCGGCCCTCCTGATCGTGCTCGGCGGCGTGGCCGACAGTGCCCGGAAGAACCGCCCGGCGCTGCGGCCGGCGTTCGTCCTGTCGGTCCTCGCCCTCTTCGTCCTCCTCGCCGCGGCCGGCGCCGGCGCCGCCGGGGTGATCGAGCCCTTCCACCTCCTCGGCACCAGCTGGGAGGTCGGCCACCTCAACCTCGTGCTGACCGCCTCTCTCGTCGGCGTCATCGCCGCCCTGTCGTGGTGGGCGCCGAAGCTCTGGGGCCGTCACCTGCCGGCCGCGCTGGCCTATGGCGCCGGACTGCTGATCGCCGGTGGCGGGGTCGTGATGGCCGCCGCCGAAGGCGTCGCCGGCATCCTCGACCAGCCCGCCTTCTCCTTCTCCGGCTTCGACCCCCGGGACGGCGTCGAGACCTTCAACATCGTCGCCGCCGTCGGCGCCGGGCTGCTCGCCCTCGGTGCGGTCGTGCTGGTGCTGGCCCTGCTGCGGACCATGGTCGGCCGCGACACCGCCGAGGACGCCCAGGACCCCTGGGGCGGCCAGACCCTCGAGTGGTCGGCCCCGTCCCCGCCCCCCGCCGGCAACTTCACCGAACCCGTGCCCGAGGTGACCTCGGCCACCCCGTTGGTCACCACCGACCAGGGAGGGGCGTAGATGTCGACGGCCACCGCCACCACCGAGACGCTTGTACCCGGCTCTCGCCGACCCACCACCGCCGGCCCGCCCGCGGGTCCTGCTGGTGGGCACCGTCCTGGCCTCCGCCGCGATGGTCATGGCCTACGCCGGGATCATCGGCGCCTATGTGTCGGTCCGGGGGACGAGCGGGTCGCCGTGGCTGCCCGAGGGCGTGGTCATCCCCCTCTCGGCGCCGAACATGGCCGCGGTCACCCTCCTCATGTCGGTGGTGACCCTGCACTGGGCCCAGTACTCGATCCGCAACGACGACCGGCCGAACGCGTACGTCGCCCTCGGGCTCACGCTGGTGCTCGGCCTGGCCTTCGTGAACTCGGCGGTCTACCTGTTCACCCAGATGGGTGCGGCCATCGCCCGCAGCCTGCCGGAGTTCCTCCTCTACGCCGTCGGCGGCTTCCACATCGCCACCGTGGCCATCGGGATGGTCTTCGTGGCCCTGATGGCGTTCCGTGCCCTGGGGGGCCAGTACTCCGGCCGGGACAGTGAGGGCGTGGCCGCCGCCGCCGTCTTCTGGGACGCCGCCGTCGCGGTCTACCTCGTGTCCTGGCTCGCCGTCTACGTGACCAAGTAGGAGCTCATGGTTGGTACCGGCTCTCGCCTGTTCTTCGCTCTCGCCGCGATCGGCCTGCTCGGCGCCGCCGCGTTCGGCCTGGCCAGCGGCGGGGACCCCGTCGGGGTCCTCTCCCTGGGCTACAAGGGGGGCGTCGGCGAGCACTTCAGCTACGCGCTCCTCACCGCCTTCGGTGTGACCGCCCTGGGCCTCGGCCTGGTTTCGGTCGCGATCCGTGACGCCGATCCGGACGCCACCGCGGCCCTGGCCGGGGTCGAGGCCCTCCCCGAGGTCCCGGCGCCGAACTCGACCAGCCCGTGGCCGATGGTCGGGGCGCTGGGCATGGTCGTCACCGCGCTGGGCCTCGTCGTCGGCTCCGGCTACTTCATCTTCGGCCTCGTCATCCTCGCCGTCACCACCATCGAGTGGGCGGTCAAGGTCTGGGCCGACCGGGCCACCGGCGACCCCGAGGTGAACCAGGCCATCCGCAACCGCATGATGGCCCCCGTCGAGGTGCCGATCGCGGCGGTGATCGTGATCGCCTTCCTGGTCCTCGGCCTCTCCCGGGTGTTCCTCGCCGTGTCCTCCACCGGGGCCTGGGTCATCGGCACGCTCCTCGCCTTCCTGATCGTCCTGGGCGCCGTCGTGGTGCTCACCCGACCCCAGCAGACCAAGCGCCTGGCCACGGCCCTGCTCCTGCTCCTGACCCTCGGCGTGCTCGCCGGTGGCATCGCCGGCGTGGTCGCGGGGGAGCGTGAGTTCCACCACGAGGAGCCGGCCCACGAGAGCGAAGGATGAGGCGGGTGGCTGACTTGGACACCCCTGAGCCGCTGGGTCACACTCGCCCGGTGAGGTCCCCCCGCCTGCGCACCCTGGCCCTCGGCCTCCTCGTTCTCCTGGTCGCGGCGGGCTGTGCCTCCGACGCCCCCCTGGACACCCTGGAGCCCCAGGGCCCGGCGGCCCGCTCCATCGACAACCTGCTGAACCCGGTGATGATCATCGCCGGGATCGTGTTCCTCTTCGTGGAGCTGGGGATCGTCTTCCTCGCCATCCGCTTCCGGCGCCGCAAGGACGACGACAACGAGGAGCTGCCCTCCCAGACCCACGGCAACCTCGTGCTCGAGCTGGGGTGGACCATCCTCCCCGCGGTGATCCTCGCCTTCGTGGCCGTGGGCACCCTGGCCACCCTGTTCGACCTGTACGAGGAGTCCGAGGACGCCCTCGAGATCGACGTGGTCGGCCAGCAGTGGTGGTGGGACTTCCAGTACGACGTCGACGGCGACGGCGAGCTCGACTTCCGCACGGCCAACGAGATGGTCATCCCCGTCGGCACGCCGATCGACCTGAGCATCACCTCCCGGGACGTGATCCACAGCTTCTGGATCCCCGCGCTGAACGGCAAGCGGGACGCGGTTCCCGGCCGGGACCACGACTGGTCACTGGAGGCCGACGAGCCCGGCACCTACTGGGGCCAGTGCACCGAGTACTGCGGCCTCTCCCACGCCAACATGCGCATGCGGGTCATCGCCCTGCCCCAGGACCAGTACGACGCCTGGTTGGAGAACCAGATGGAGCCGGCCGAGGCCGCCACCGGCGACGCCGCGGCCGGCGAGGAGCTCTTCTCCTCGACCTGCACCTCCTGTCACCAGGTCCGCGGCCTCAACGACGACTTCACGGGAGCGGCTACCGTCTCGGGCACCGCGCCGGAGCTCACCCACCTGATGACCCGCTCGACCTTCGCCGGCTCGCTCTTCCGGCTCTACGCCCAGGCCGACGACGACGACCTGAGCACCTTCTATGACCACCTGGCCGAGGAGGGCACGTTCAACCGGGTCCAGCTCGAGGCCTGGCTGCGTGACCCGCCGGCCGAGAAGCCCATGTACGCCGACACCGAGACGCTCGACGGAGCCCTGCCCCGCGGCATGCCCGACCTGGGGCTGACCGAGGAGCAGATCGACCAGCTCGTCGCCTACCTACAGACCCTGGACTAGAGGCACACCCGTGGCACTCACCGAAGAACGCCCGCTCGCCCTGCCGTCGGGGGCCGGCGCCGACGACGACTTCCAGCCGCTCGGCGTCTTCCGCCGGCCGACCACCACCACCGGGTGGCGCAGCTGGGTCACCACCATCGATCACAAGAAGATCGGCGTCATGTACGGCGTCACCGCCTTCTTCTTCTTCCTGGTGGGAGGCAGCGAGGCCCTGCTGATCCGGGCCCAGCTGGCCCGTCCGGGCAGCGACCTGCTGTCGGCGGAGACCTACAACCAGGTCTTCACCATGCACGGCGTGACGATGGTGTTCCTCGTCATCATGCCGATGGCCGCCGCCTTCGCCAACTACCTCCTGCCCCTGCAGATCGGGGCCCGGGACGTCGCCTTCCCCCGGATGAACGCCTTCAGCCTGTGGTGCTTCCTGGCCGGCGGGATCTTCCTGAACACCAGCTGGTTCCTCGGCGGCGGCGCCGACGGCGGCTGGTTCGCCTACGCCCCCAACACCGGCGTGACCTTCTCGCCGTCCCACGGCCTCGACTTCTTCACCGCTCGGCCTGATCATCACGGGCATCGCCTCGCTGGTCAGCGCCGTCAACCTGACGGTCACGGTCCTCAACATGCGGGCGCCGGGCATGGACCTGATGAAGATGCCGGTCTTCACCTGGATGATCTTCGTGGTCCAGGTGCTGCTCGTCCTGGCCCTGCCGGTCATCACGGTGGCCCTGGTGCTGCTGAGCCTCGACCGGCTCTTCGACGCCAACTTCTTCAACGTGTCCCAGGGCGCCGACCCGCTCCTGTGGCAGCACCTCTTCTGGATCTTCGGCCACCCCGAGGTCTACATCCTGATCCTGCCGAGCTTCGGCATCGTGTCCGAGGTCATCCCGGTCTTCAGCCGCAAGCCGATCTTCGGCTACCCGTTCATGGTCGCCTCGGGCATCGCCATCGGCTTCATGGGCTGGGGCGTGTGGGCCCACCACATGTTCGTGTCCGGCCTCGGCCCCATCTCGGTGGCCGCGTTCGCGCTGACCACCATGTTCATCGCCGTCCCCACGGGGGTGAAGATCCTCAACTGGATGGCCACCATGTGGGGCGGGAAGCTCGAGTTCAGCACCGCCATGCTGTTCGCCATCGGCCTGGTGGGCATGTTCACCATCGGTGGCCTGTCCGGGGTGACCCACGCCGTCGCCCCGGCCGACACCCAGCAGACCGACACGTACTACATCGTCGCCCACTTCCACTACGTCCTCTTCGGCGGGGCGATGATGGGCCTCTTCTCCGGCTTCTACTTCTGGTGGCCCAAGGTCTTCGGCCACTTCCTGAACGAGAAGGCCGGCAAGGTCCACTTCTGGCTGATGCTGATCGGCTTCAACCTGACCTTCGGGCCGATGCACATCCTCGGCCTCCAGGGCATGTCCCGCCGGATCTACACCTACGAGGAGGGCCTCGGCTTCGACGTCTGGAACCTCGTGTCCAGCATCGGCGCCTTCACCATCGCCGTGTCGATCCTGGTCTTCCTCGGCAACGTGATCAGCAGCCGCCGGGCCGCCCCCCACCAGCCCGCCCCCGGCCCGGACCCCTGGGACGCCCGCAGCCTCGAGTGGATGGTCGCCTCGCCCACCCCCGAGCACAACTTCGACGAGATCCCGACGGTCACCCAGCTCGACGAGTTCTGGCACCGCAAGTACGGCAAGGACGAGGCCGGCCGCACGGTCCGCATCGCGGCGACCGAGGACGTCACCCAGGACGGCAGCGCCACCGGCATCCACCTGCCGTCCCCGTCGTACTGGCCGCTGGTCGTGTCGGTGGGCCTGCCCCTGGTGGGCTACGGGCTCATCTTCAACCTGGCCTGGGCCGTCCCCGGCGCCATCCTCGTGCTGGGCGGCATCTACGGCTGGGCGCTGGAGCCGGCCGACGACGACGAGAACCCGCCCCACCACGACCACGGCCACGAGCCGGAGGCCCTGGGGGAGGGCGACGCCGCCGCCGAGCGGGCGAGCGGTGAAGCCGTGCCGCAGGGTGCCACCACGGGCACCGAGGAGACGAGCGAATGAGCGAGACCGTCATCCACGAGCGGACGACCGAGACCGTCACCATCGACCCCAGCACCGGCCACGAGGCCTTCTCCACCAGCACCGGGCTCTCGAACGAGAAGCTCGGCATGTGGGTGTTCCTGTCCTCGGAGTGCCTGCTCTTCGGTGGCCTGATCTCGACCTACCTGCTCCTGCACGACCGGTCGGTGAGCGGGCCGACCCCCAAGGACGTCTTCGACATCCCGTTCACGTCGGTGTCGTCCTTCGTGCTGCTGATGAGCTCGCTCACCATGGTGCTGGCCGTGTCGGCGATCACCCGGGGCGACCACTCCCGCACCCGCCTCTGGCTGACCACCACCGCCCTGCTGGGGACCATCTTCATCGGTGGCCAGGTCTACGAGTTCACCACCTTCTACCGGGAGGGCCTCGGCTACACGACGAACATCTTCGGGTCGTCCTTCTACACGCTGACCGGTTTCCACGGGGTCCACGTGACGGTCGGCATCCTGATGCTGCTGTCCCTCGTCGGGCTTTCCCTGCGGGGCCAACTGGGTCAGGACAAGGCCGAGACGGTCGAGATCATCGGCCTCTACTGGCACTTCGTCGACATCGTCTGGATCATCATCTTCACCGTCGTCTACCTGACCGTCTGAGGCCACGATGAGCACTGAGACCCTCGAGCCCGACCCGCAGTTCCTCACCGAGCCCGATGACACCGGCGAGCACGGCCACGCGTCGGACGCGCTCTACGTCAAGGTCTTCATCGTCCTCTTCCTGATCACCGCGGCCGAGGTCGCCACCTACGTGGTGGACGTCGGGGACTTCCTGATCCCGGCCCTGATCGTCATGATGTCCGTGAAGTTCGCCCTCGTCGTGGGCTTCTTCATGCACCTCCGCTTCGACAGCCGGCTGTTGACGTGGGTCTTCGTCGCCGGCCTGCTCCTGGCCGTGGCCGTCTACATCGCGATGGTGACGACGTTCCGGTACTGGCAGGCGTGATGCCCGTGGCGGCCGCCGTCGACGCCTGGCGTTGGCAGCCGCACCCGGAGGTCTGGTTCCTGGTCCTGGGCGTCGTGGGCCTGTCGCTCTATGTGACCCGGGTGATCGGCCCCAAGGTCGTCCCGGAGGGCCAGCCCGTCCTGACCCGGTTCCAGAAGGCCAACCTCGTCGCCGGCATCCTCACCCTCTGGCTGGCCTCGGACTGGCCCCTGCACGACCTCGGCGAGGAGTACCTCTTCTCGCTGCACATGACCCAGCACCTGCTGCTGAGCTACCTGATGCCGATGTTCTTCCTGCTGGCCACGCCGGTGTGGCTGGCCCGCCTGGTCGTGCCCGACGGCTCGGCCGCGTACCGCTGGCTGCGCCGCTTCTCCCGCCCACTCGTGGCCGGCCTGCTCTTCAACGCCATGGTGGTGTTCACCCACTGGCCGGCACTGGTGAACGAGGCCGTGACGAACGGTCCGATGCACTACGCGGTCCACATCCTGGTCGTGTCCACGGCCGTGCTCATGTGGATGCCGGTGCTCGGGCCCTTCCCCGAATGGCGCATGGCGAGCCCGGCGGCCGTGGCCTACCTCTTCGCCATGTCCCTGCTGCCGACCGTGCCCGCCTCGTGGCTGATCTTCGCCGAGGGCTCGGTCTACGACGTCTATGACACCACCTTCCGCCTCTGGGGCATCTCGGTCACCTCCGACCAGCAGACCGCCGGCCTGATCATGAAGCTGGCCGGTGGCTTCTACCTCTGGACGGTGATGGGCGTGATCTTCTTCCGCTGGGCCTACGGCCAGCAGAGCGGTGATCCTGCCCGCATGGAGGCCACCCGCACGGCGCGCCACGACCGTGTGGTCCCCGACGGCTCGCTCACCTACGGCGAGGTCGAGGCCGCGTTCGCCGCGGCGGGCGACGCTCCGGTCGAGCAGCCCTCCTCGAACTGACCCCGACGCCGACCCGGAGAGCACCGTGATCCTGCAGGACAAGACCGTCATCGTCTCGGGCGTCGGCCCGGGCCTGGGCGGCGAGGTCGCCCGCCTCGCGGTACGGGACGGCGCCAACGTCGTGGTCGCCGCCCGTTCCGCCGACAAGCTGGCCGCGGCCGCGGCGGAGCTGGACCCGTCGGGGGACCGGGTGCTGGCCGTGCCCACCGACATCGTGGACCTGGCCGCCTGCGAGGCCCTGGTGGCCGCCGCCGTCGAGCGCTTCGGCGCCCTCCACGGCGTGGCCCAGGTCGCCGCCGTGGACACCGCGCTGGGCGATCTGGCCGCCTCCAATGACGAGGACTGGCGCCGCTGCTTCGACACCAACGTGGTCGGCTCCATGAACCTCGTGCGGGCCGCGGCCCCTGCCCTGCGGGAGGCCGGGGGCGGGGCGGTCGTGCTGATCGGCTCGCAGTCGGCGCTCCTGCCGCCGGCGGCCATGCCCCAGATCGCCTACGCCGCGTCGAAGGGCGCGCTGCTCTCGGCCATGTACCACCTGGCCGACGAGCTGGGTCCGGACCACATCCGGGTCAACGCCGTCATCCCCACCTGGATGTGGGGGCCGCCCGTGCAGATGTACGTGGACTGGCAGTCCGGCGAGCGGGGCGTGCCGCCCGAAGAGGTGATCGGGGAGATCACCGCGAACATGTCGATCCCGGAGATCCCCGCGGACGAGGACGTGGCCGAGGCGGTGGTCTGGCTGTGTTCGGATCGGGCCCGCATGATCACCGGCCAGTCCCTCATGGTGAACGCCGGTGAGCTGAAAGGCTGACCCGCGCCTCGAAAACCGGTCGGACCGGGCCGCATCGCCCTCCCCGAGACCTGCGCCTGCGTTCAGCCGCGGGCGCAGGCGGCGCCGAAGCCGCGGTCGGCCGTCGTCCAGCCCGGGTGGTCCCCCTGGGGCCAGAAGTCGCCGGTGTGGGCGTCCTGTTCGTAGGTCACCGGCGCCGGCGCGCCTGACGCGATGTGGGCCACCGCGTCGACGAGGCGGTCGACGTCGTCGGGAGAGGTCGAGAGGCCGCCGCTGGCCCGTACCGCGCCGGGGATCTCCCGCCGGTCGCCCCGCAGGACGGCGCCGCGGTAGGCGGCGACCTCGTCGCTGTCCAGGCCGAGCAGACGCAGCAGGTACGGGTGGGCACAGAAGCAGCCGTGGCGGACCCCGATGCCGAACTCGGCGCTGAGCCGGGCGGCGACGAGGGCGTGGGGGACGCCCTCGACGGTGAAGGCGGCGATGGGCAGGGTCGGGACCTCGAGGGACGGGCCGAGGAGGCGGACGCCGGGCACGGCGGCGAGGGCCGGGCGCAGGCGGGCGGCGATCTCGTCGTCGTGGGCCTCGACGGCCGGCCAGCCGATGGCGGTGAGCTCGTCGACGGCAGCATGGAGGGCGACGGCCCCGACGACGTTGGGGGAGCCCGCCTCCTCCCGTTCGGGGGGCTCGGTCCAGATGACCTCGTCGAGATCCACCAGGTCCACGGCCCCACCGCCGGCGAGGAACGGGTCGCCGTCGGCGAAGGCGTCCCGGGGCCCCACGAGGACGCCGGTCCCGAAGGGGGCGTACATCTTGTGCCCGCTCCAGGCCAGGAAGTCCGCGGTGGTGGGCATCGGGCCGTGGGGGGCGAGCTGGGCGGCGTCGACGAGGACGGGGACGTCCCGCTCATGGGCGAGGGCGATCACGGCATCGACGTCGGGACGCCAGCCCGTCACGTTGGACGCCGCGGTCAGGGCCAGGAGCGCAGGGCGAGGCCCGGCGTCGAGCTGCTCGGCCACGGCCTCGGGGGTGAAGGTCCCATCGGTCCCGCACTCGACGAAGCGCCGCTCGCAGGCCCGGGCCCAGGGCAGGAGGTTGGCGTGGTGCTCCACGACCGTGGTCACCACGACGTCGTCGGTGCTGAGGCGGAGGCGGTAGGCGAGGTGGTTGATGGCCTCGGTGGTGTTGCGGCAGAGGATGGCGATGTCGTCGCCGTCGGGATCCCGGCCGGTGAAGGTGAGCGCGGCCTGGCGGGCCAACTCGTAGGCCGTGGTGGACTCCCGGGAGCGGTAGCCCGCGCCGCGGTGGACGCTGGAGTAGGTGGGCAGGAACTCGTTGACCCGTTCGGCGACGACGGGCAGCGCCGAGGTCGAGGCGCCGGCGTCCAGGTTCAGGTACGGCCGGTCGACCCCGTCGACGCAGGGCACGGGATCGTTGTCGCCCACGAGGACGGCGGGCAGGGTCGGCGCTTCGGTCATGGGCTCACTCCCAGCGGAACCAACGGACGGCGGCGATCGGGGCGGCGATCGCCCACACGACGAGGACGACCCATGACTGGGCGGCGATGTCGCCGCCAGGGGTGAGGGCGCCGATCATGATGTCGGCGAGGGCGGCGGCGGGAAGCAGTTCGGCGACCGTCTGTACGGCGGAGGGCAGCTCGTCGAGGGGGATGACCATGCCTCCGAGGAGCAGCAGCACCAGGTAGAGGCCATTGGCCAGGGCCAGGGTCATCTCCCCGCGGAGTGTCCCCGCCATCAGCAGCCCGAGCCCGGCGAAGGCCACGGTGGCCAGGATCGCTCCGGCCAGCGCCAGGGGGATGCCGGCGGCGTCGGGCTCCCAGCCCAGCAGCAGGCCGACCACCGACAGGATGACGACCTGGACGGCGAGCACCAACCCGATGGCGATGGTCTTGGCTCCCAACAGCCGGCCCCGGCCCAGGGGCGTGGCGCCGAGGCGCTTCAGCACGAGGTACTGGCGCTCGAAGCCCGTGGCGATGGCCAGGTTGACCATGGCCGTCGACATCACGGCCAGGGCCAGCACGCCGGGGGCCAGGAAGTCCACCGGGTCGTCGCCGTCGATGGGGAGCACGTCGACGGTGGAGAAGAAGACCAGGAGCCCGACGGGGATGCCGAGGGTGAGCAGGAGGGACTCGCCCCGGCGCAGGGAGAGGGTGGTCTCCACCCGGGCCTGGGCCCGCAGGGCGGTGGCCCCGCTCACGGCGCCTCCTCCCGGGTCAGGCGGACGAAGACGTCCTCCAGGTGCTGGCGACCGGCCCGGAGGTCGCCCAGCGCCAGGTCCCGCTCGGCCAGCCAGGCGGTGAGGGCGGCGACGGTGCGAGGGGAGGGCTCGGTGGCCACCAGGTACTCGCCGTCAGTGGCCTCGCTCACCGGGGCCCCGAGGGCCTCACCCAGGGCGTCGACGTCGAGGCCGGGTGGGGCGGCGAAGCGGATCTCGCTCCCGGAGGCGCTCATCAGCGCCGCCGGAGTGCCGTCGGCCACGACCTGGCCCTTGTCCACGATGACGACCCGGTCGGCCACCTTCTCGGCCTCGGCCAGGTCGTGGGTGGCCAGGAGCACGCAGACCCCGGCGTCCCGTTGCTCCCGGACGACCTCCCGGACGAGCAGGCGGCCGTCGACGTCGAGGCCGGCGGTGGGTTCGTCGAGGAAGGCCACCCGGGGCCGCCCCACGAGGGCGAGGGCCAGCGCGAGGCGCTGCTGCTGGCCCCCGGAGAGGCGCCGGGCGGTGGCCTTGGCCTGGTCGGCCAGGCCCACCCGCTCCAGCAGGGCGGCCGGGTCCGTGGGGTCGTCGTAGTAGGCGGCGAAGAGGTCGAGCACCTCGGCGGTGCGGATGCCGGGGTAGAGGCCGCCTTCCTGGAGCATCACGCCGATCCGCGCGACGACGGCGGCGTGGTCGGCCAGGGGGTCGTGGCCCAGCACCCGCACCGAACCCGCCGCCGGCCGGCGGTAGCCCTCCAGGGCCTCGATCGTGGAGGTCTTCCCGGCCCCGTTGGGCCCCAGCAGGGCCACGACCTCGCCGGCGTGGGCCACGAAGGACACGCCGTCGACGGCGACGACGTCCCCGTAGGTGATCCGCAGGTCGTCGACCTGGACGGCGGGGTCATCGCTCACGGGGCGACGCTACCGACTGCCGTCGCGGCCGGGCCAAGGGCGAATGGTCCGGGTTCGAGGGGTGGGCGGCGGTACCTTCCCTGCGGTGATCGACGTCCGGCTGATCCGTAGCGACCCCGACGCGGTCAAGGCCGCCCTGGGGCGCCGGGGCGAGGACCTCGCGCCGATCGAGCGCGTGGCCGACCTGGACCGTCGACAGCGGGAACTGACCCAGGAACGGGACGACGTCCGGAACCGGATCAAGGCCCTGTCCAAGGAGGTCGGGGACCTCCGTCGGGACGGCAAGGCCGACGAGGCCGAGGCCCTCCAGGCCGAGAGCCGCGCCCTCGGTGAGCGCGAGGCGACCCTGGCCGACGAGGCCGAGGCGCTCGGCGCGGAGGTCCGCGGCATCCTGCTCCACGTCCCGAACCTGCCGTCGCCCGACGCCCCCGACGGGGCGAGCGAGGACGACAACCCCGTCCTGCGCACCGGTGGGCCCGACCCCGACGGATACGCCGAGCACCAGCGGGTGCCGCACTGGGAGACGGGCGAGGCGCTCGGCGTGCTGGACGTCGAGCGGGGCGTGAAGCTGGCCGGGTCGATGTTCGTGGCGTTCCGGGGCCTGGGCGCGACCCTGCTGCGGGCCCTCTGCCAGCTGGCCCTGGACCGCAACGCCGACCTGTACGAGGAGGTGCGGCCGCCGTCCCTGGTCCGTACCGAGATCATGGTCGGCACCGGTCAGCTGCCGAAGTTCAGCGAGGACGCCTACCACCTCGAGCGCGACGACCTGTGGGCCATCCCCACCGCCGAGGTCCCGCTGACCTCGCTCTACCGGGACGAGGTCCTGGACGAGGCCGATCTGCCCATGCGCTTCATGGCCTACACGCCGTGCTTCCGCCGGGAGGCGGGCTCGGCGGGTCGGGACACCCGGGGCCTGCTGCGGGTCCACGAGTTCGACAAGGTCGAGCTGCTGGCCCTGACCACCCCCGCCCAGGCCCCCGACCTGCAGATCGAGATCATGGAACGGGCCGAAGCCCTGGTCGCCGACCTGGGCCTGAGCCACCGCGTGATCGACATCTGCACCGGTGACATGGGCATCGCCCACCACCGCTCGTGGGACCTCGAGGTCTGGTCGCCCGGGGTGGGCCACTGGCTGGAGGCCTCGTCGGTCTCCTGGCTGAGCGACTACCAGGCCCGCCGGGCCAACCTCCGCTACCGGCCGACCGAGGGCAAGGGCACCGAGCTGCTGCACACCCTCAACGGCTCGGGCCTGGCCGTCCCCCGGGTGCTGGCCGCGCTCCTGGAGGTCCACCGGCGCGAGGACGGATCCGTCGCCCTGCCCGAGCCCCTCCATCCCTACCTCCGGGGCGCCACGGAGATCCCCGTCCCCGCTTAGGAGCGCTCATCCGGGCGCGGGTATCGTCCGAGCGTGTTCGCCATCACGACGGCGCAGGTGATCTTCAGCATCGCCCTCGGCTCCGTCGCCCTCCTGATCACCCTCTTCAGCCTGTTCGTGGCCCGCACCACCTTCTGGGCCGACCGCTGGTACCCGAAGGGCAAGGCATGAGGGCCGGCACCGCAACCATCTACAAGGGCCGCAGCGGCCAGTGGGCCTTCGTGGCCCACCGCACCACGGGCTTCCTGGTGTTCATGTTCCTGCTGCTGCACATCGTCGACGTGTCGCTGGTCAACGCCGACGTCGAGCTCTACGACGAGGTCCACGCCCTCTACGGGAACATCCTCCTGCGCCTCTTCGAGTGCGGGCTGCTCCTGGCCCTGCTCTTCCACTCGCTCAACGGCCTGCGCATCGTGATCGTCGACTTCTTCCCCCGGGCGGTGGCCAACGAGAAGGCCCTGACCACGGGTGTGGTGGCCCTGACCCTGCTGGCCGGCATCCCCGGCTCGCTGATAATCCTCTGGCCCTTCATCGACGGACGGATCCTCTGATGGCGTCGACGACCGGCCAGCTGCCCAAGGCCTCGACCCGGGGAGCCCTGACCCGCAAGCCCAAGTCCAACTTCGAGACCTGGTCCTGGTACTTCATGCGGATCTCGGGCCTGATCCTGCTCTTCCTGGCCCTCACCCACTTCGCCATCACCCACATCGTCAACGACGTGGTGGAGACCGACGCCGAGTTCGTGGCCAACCGCTGGGACAACCCGCTGTGGCGCCTCTTCGACTGGGCGCTGCTGGCCCTGGCCCTGGCCCACGGGGTCAACGGCGTGCGGTGGAGCATCGACGACTACGTGACGAGGCCGGGTCGCCGGGCCGCCCTGAAGGCGCTGCTGTACTCGGTGACGGGGATCCTGTTCGCCTACGGCACCCTCGTCATCATCACGTACTCCAGCTGAGCTGAGGCGCTGATGGGGGTCGAGCACCTCCCCGTGGTCGTCCCCGTGCGCCTCGAGCGCGCCGCCAACTTCGGGACGGACCACCCGATGCGGGTCGTCACCCGTGAGGTGGCCTTCGAGCCGGACGGCTGGACTCCCGAGCGCAAGGCGAAGGTGGCGGCCCTCTTCGACGAGCAGGCGCCCGAGTGGCACACCCGCGAGGCCCCCGGCCGCTACGACGCCCTGGAGGACGCGCTCGACCGAGGCGGTGTCCCCGTCGACGGCCCGGCCCTCGAGCTGGGCTCGGGCACCGGTTTGTCCACGCCGCTGCTGGCCGATCGCTTCGGTGGCCTCATCGCCGCCGACCTCTCGGGTGAGATGCTCCGCCTGGCCCCCGCCGACGCCGCTCCGAGAGTGCAGCTCGACAGCTCGTCCCTGCCCTTCCCCGACGGCGTCCTCACGGTGGTCCTGGCCATCAACATGCTCCTGTTCCCCCGGGAGATGGCCCGCGTCCTCGCCCCCTCCGGCGTCCTCGTCTGGGTCAACACCAGCGGCGACCGCACCCCCATCCACCTGCCGGCCGACGACGTGGTCGCGGCCATGGGCCCCGGCTGGACCGGGACGGCGAGCGAAGCCGGCACCGGCACCTGGTGCGTCGCCCGCCGCGCCTGAGCGACCTTCTGGGCGACCGAAAACGAGGCAACGACGGGGGCGTGGGGACGGGCGGCAGTCGTTGGGGGCGGTGCGAGCCCTCCGCCGTCGGCAATCTCACCCGGCGTGACGAGCTCTCGTTCTGGCTCCTGATCCTCCGCCCATAGGCGGCAGATCAGGAGCCAGTTCGCCGGTGTCGGGGTGGACCGGGGCATTCGGCCACGGAGGGTGGCGAAACGGGCGGGGAGGGCACCGCCGGGCCCGGCACGACGGGCTCGCCCCCGTGGTTGCTGCGGTTTCGCTGGGCTATTGGACCGGAGCGTTGGCGAGCTCGTCGGCCGCCCGCAACGCGACGTAGAGCGGCACATCCTCGGGTTGGTAGGCCCAGGCGTGGTCGCCGTCTGCTGCAGGAAGGGTGCCGAGGAGCTGTCGACGGACGGGCGTCAGCGCCGGCGGGTCGACGGTGAGGTGCTCGCGGGCGGCGATCCACCGGTAGGTGTAGGCGAAGAAGGCGGCGCGGCGGATCAGGGTCGAGCGGTTGGTGGAGCGGGCGTGCCAGAGGCGGCGGTCGAGGAGGACGGCGTCGCCGGGGCGGGCCAGGATCGGCACGGCGCCGTCGGGGCGCGGCCACGGCACCTCGGGCGTCGGCGGGCGGCTGAGGTGGTTGTCGAGGTGGCTGCCGGGGAGGACCTCGAGGTTGCCCCGGCCGGGCTCGGACAGGTCCGAGAGCCAGAAGGCCACCTTCACCGACAGGCGGGGACGGGGGTCGGTCTCCAGGTCCCGGTTCTGGGGCCCGCCGTCCTGGTGCCAGACGAACCGATCGGGCTGGTTCAGGGGGACCGGCGGGTGGACGTCCAGGTGCGAGTGGTACAGGTGGATGTTCCACCCGAGGACCGACCAGACCAGGCCGAACAGGCTCGGGTGGTCGACGAGCGGCACCATCGTCGGACAGGCCGACACGGCGCCGAGACGGTGCAGCGCCCGGTTGTCGGAGTGCAGGCCGGCGAGGGCCGCCGAGTGGCGGGCCACCTCCTCCGGATCGAGGGCACCGGGCACGACGAGGTAGCCGTCCTGCTCGAAGGTCGTTCGCTGGTCCGGGGTCATCGGGGTGCCGATGGGGCAACCCAGGTCGATGGCAGTGGTCACGGGTTCTGCCTCCCGCCCGTGTGACGCTAGTCGACCCCCCAGGGTTCACAACGAACACACGTTCGTCTAAGGTGGCGGTATGGCGACGGCCGAGCCCCAGCTGCGGTGGGAGCTGGAGGACGCGCCCCGGCCGCAGGGCTCGCTGTTCGGGGACCTGGTGGAGCGGCAGGTCGGCCGGGGCGAGTACCGGGGGATGGAGTTCTCCCTGGTGCGGGCCCGGTCGATCATCAACAAGGTGGACGTGCCCTGGCTGGCCTTCGCCCACAGCATCAACGTCTACCGGGGCTGCAGCCACGCCTGCGTCTACTGCTTCGCCCGCCCGACCCACGAGTACCTGGGCCTCGACATCGGGGCCGACTTCGACTCCCGCATCGTGGTCAAGATCAACGCCGCCGAGGTCCTGCGGGCCGAGCTCTCGCCCCGGCGCTGGGCCGGTGAGGCCATCGCCATGGGGACCAACACCGATCCCTACCAGCGCTGCGAGGGCAAGTTCCGCCTGACCCGCCAGGTCGTCGAGGTCCTCACCGAGTTCGCCAACCCCTTCTCGATCCTCACCAAGTCGACCCTGGCCGTCCGGGACCTGGCCCTGATCGCCGAGGCGGCCAAGCGGGCCGAGGTCCGGGTCGACTTCTCGGTCGGGACGTTGGACGAGGACGTCTGGCGCCTCACCGAGCCCGGCACGCCGCATCCCCGGCGCCGCCTGCGGGCCGTCGAGCAGTTCCTGGAAGCCGGCGTGCCCTGCGGCGTGCTCATGGCGCCGGTCCTGCCCGGCCTGTCCGACGCCCCCGCGCAACTGGCCGAGGTGGCCGACGCCTGCAAGGCCATCGGCGTGCGCCCCGCCGGCCCCGTGCCGCTGCACCTGCGGCCGGGCGTGAAGGAGCACGTCCTGGCCTGGGTCGACGAGCACCGCCCCGACCTGGCCGAGCGGTACCGCAGCGCCTACCGGACGGCCTACCTGCCCGTCCCGCAGCGCAAGAAGCTGGCCGCCCGGTTCCGGGAGGCCCTCGGCGACGACGCCCCGCCCAAGGCCCCGGTCCGCTCCCTCTACGGAAAAGGCGCCCAGCCCACCGCGCCGGCCCCGGTGAAGGTCGCACCCACCCGGCAACTCGACTTCGGGGTCTGACCGGCGGCTGCGAGACTCAGGGCGTGGGTGATCTGGAAGCGGTGCGAGCGCAGCACATGGCCGAGGGCCTGGATCGGGACGACCTCGATCCGGACCCGGTCGCCCAGTGCCAGGGGTGGTGGGACCACGCCGTCGAGGTCGGGGTCCACCAGCCCGAGGCGGTGGCGTTGGCCACCGCCGACGCCAACGGCCACCCGTCGGTCCGCTTCGTGCTCCTGCGGGGCCTGGACCACGACGGCCTGCGCTTCTTCACCAACTACGAGTCCACCAAGGCCCGTCAGCTCGACGCGAACCCCTGGGGCGCCTTGGAACTGGCCTGGATCGAGATCGGCCGACAGGTGCGCATGGAGGGCCCGGTCCACCGGGCCGATCCCGCTGAGTCCGACGCCTACTGGGCCACCCGCCCCCGGGCCAGCCAGCTCGCCTCGCGGGCCTCCCGCCAGAGCCGTCCCGCGGCCGACCGGGCCGAGGTTCAGGCCGCCGTCGCCGAGGAGGCCGCCCGCTGGGAGGGCAAGGAGGTCCCTCGCCCCGACGGCTGGGGCGGCTTCGTGCTCGCCCCCGAACGCTGGGAGTTCTGGAACCACGGCCTGAACCGACTCCACGACCGCTTCCTCTACGAGCCCGACGGCCAAGGCGCGTGGACCATCACCCGCCTCTGGCCCTAGTCCTGTCGGTGGCGGCGTCGTGAGGTCGTTCGACGAGCTCGTGGACGAGGCCGCGGCGGTTTCTCTCGAGGGCTGGGACTTCTCCTGGCTCGCTGGCCGCGCGACCGAACAGCGCCCGTCGTGGGGCTACCAGCGGCTCCTCGGCCCCAAGCTCGCGGCGGCCACGGCCGGGCTGGACATCCAGACGGGCGGCGGCGAGGTGCTGGCTGGAGCCGGGGCCGACAACTTCCCGCCCACGCTCGTCGCGACCGAGGGCTGGGCCCCCAACGTCGCGAAGGCCGCGGCGCTCCTGCAGCCGTTGGGTGTCGTCCTGGTCGATGCGCGCGAGGACTCGCCCCTTCCGTTCGCCGACGACGCCTTCGACCTGGTGACCAGCCGCCACCCGGCCACGGTGCGCTGGTCCGAGATCGCCCGTGTGCTCACCTCCGGCGGCACCTACTTCGCGCAGCACGTCGGTGGCGGCGCCAACGTCGAGATCAGCGAGTTCTTCCTGGGGCCACTCGACCCCGGCGACGCCCGGCACCACGACGTCGAGGCCGACCAGGCCCGGGCGTCAGGCCTCGAGGTCGTGCAGTGCCGCAACGAACGGTTGCTGCTGGAGTTCTTCGACGTCGGCGCGATGGTCTACTTCCTGCGCAAGGTCGTCTGGACGGTGCCGGGCTTCACGGTGGACCGCTACCGCGCCCGACTGCGGGACCTCCACGAGCAGATCGAGCGCGATGGTGTCTTCCGTTCGACGACGTCCCGGACGCTCTTCGTCGCCCGCAAGCCCCCGGCCCCCTAAGACGCCGGGTCGAGGTGCTGGGGCTCGGTGGTGCCGGCGGGTGGTTGGGGCTGGAGAGACCGATGGCAGGGATGGGGGCGAGCTCTGCCCGCTTGGATCCGCGGTGCCCTTCCGGCTTGGGTGAGTACGCAGAAGCCCACCGTGGGTCTTGGCCAGCGTCACCGATGGTGCTGAATTCGGGCTCGCCGTCGTAGTCGGCCGAAGTCAGCGCAGTTGAGCTGCTCACAGCCGCTCAGCTGCGCTCGTTTCGGCGTGACTTTCCTACGGCCTCACATCCCGTGACGTGGAAAACCCCAGCGGTGGCGTGACTGCCCGTTTCCGGCGCCGGCCGACCCGAAGGGCACGGTGGACGCCAGCTCGATGACCAGGCCCCTCGTGGTTGCCGCCCTTTCCCCAGCCCGACGACGGGCGGGCAAAGTGGAGGCCGGGCGGAGTGGCCAGGCCCCCCTGGTTGCCGCAGTGTCGGTGCAGGCGGGCGTGGGGATCAGAGGGCGCGGGCGGCGGTCACCAGGCCCTCGACCAGGGCGGCCCGGGCCGCGGGGTCCGCGTTCGGGCCTTGGAGGCGGATGCGAGGGGGGAGCTCGATCTGGACGCCGCCGCGCTCGGTGCGGTTGACGGGGTTGTCGGGGTGCTGGCCCCGGAGGGGTTGGGGGATGGCGCCGAGGTCGTCCTCGACCCGATAGCCGGGGAGGGCGTCCCGGAGGTGGCCGGCCACCTCCGCGGCCACGGTGCGGTTGCCCCCGCCGAGCAGGAGGGTGGTGAACAGCCCGTCCCGGCCGTAGCCGTGGACGGACAGCACCACATCGACGTGGGTGAGGAACCGACCGAGAGCGGGGCTGTCCGCGGGATCCATCCGCACGGAGGGGATGTGCCAGCGCAGGTCGTCGGGCTGGCAGAGGGCGTAGAGCGAGGCGCCGGCGGCCTCGGCCGCCTCCCGGGCGATCTGATCGGTCTCCCGTTCCAGGGAGCCCCCGTGGAGGGCCAGGAAGCCGACGGTCGACCGGATGGCCAGCTCCTCCACGACCCCGTCGTGGGCCAGCAGCTCAGCCAGCACGCACGGCCTCGTCGGCGTCGTCGGTCGTGTCGGACGCGGGGCGCAGCAGCACGTAGAGCAGAGCGACGCAGACAACGATGCCGAGCACCAGCCCGAGGCGCTCGGCGCCGATGTCCTGGACCCAGTTGGAGATGTCGGCGCTCCAGCCGGTGACCGTGCCGACCGGGCCGTCCTCGGTCAGCGGGTCGTCCCGGATGCGCAGCTCGTAGATCCCGTACCAGGTGAAGTAGGCCCCGGCGATGACGAGCAGGGCGCCGGAGATGCGGTTGATCAGCGGCAACGACGAGCGCAGCCCGTGCACGAGGGACTGCCGCGCGATGGCCAGCGTGACGGTGAGCACGGTGAGGACGAGGCCCATGCCGAGGGCGAAGGACACGTACATGGCCATGCCGGACAGGGCGTTGGACCGGCTGAACGTCCCCGCCACCACGGTCAGGAAGACGGGGAGCGTGCAGGACAGCGAGGCGACGGCATAGGACACACCGAACACGAACATCGACGGCAGGGTCCGCTCGCGGCCGCCCCGGTCGAGGCGGGGGAGGGCGAGGCGGAGCTCGAAGCCGAAGAGCAGGGCGACGCCCAGGGCGAAGACCCCGATGCCGACGGCGATGGTCATCCACGGGAACCACTTCTCCACGGCAACCGAGAGGTGGGAGATGAGCGCGCCGATGGTGGTGAACACGGCGACGAAGCCGAGGGTGACCGCGGCGCCGACCGCGAGGCCGCGGGCGACGCTCGCCCGTCGGTCCTCGTCGGCGGCTCCCCCCTCCATGCCGAGGAAGAAGGTCAGGTAGGCGGGGAGCATGGCGAACCCGCAGGGGTTCACCGTGGCCACCATCCCCGCGGTGAACGCCAGCGCCAGCGGGGCGTCGATCACGCGTCGATCTCCGGAGCGTCGGCGTCGATCACGCCACCAGCTCCTCCAGCTCGGCCTCCAGGTCGGCGCGGACGTCGCCGGTGTGGGTGGCGTTGATCGTCCCGTCGGCCGCGATGAACACCGTGGTCGGGAGGCCGACCGCGGCGAAGGCGGTGATCAGCTCGCCCGCCGGATCCCGACCGACCTCGTAGGTCACGCCCGTGCGGTCGACCAGCTCCAGGCCGTCCTCGACGCTCTCCTGGTAGGAGAGCCCGAGGAAGGCGACCCGGTCCCCGTAGGCCTCGTAGGCCTCCTGGAGGGCGGGCATCTCCACCACGCAGGGCGGGCAGTCCTTGTAGAAGAAGTTGACCACCGCCGGCCGGCCGTCCCGGAAGGCGTCGAAGTCGACCTCGTCGCCGTCGGGATCGTCGAGCCGGGCGTAGCTGAAGTCCGGGGCGGGCTCGCCCTGCAGGTCGGACTGCGGGACGGTGCCGTCATCGGGACCGGGCGCCAGGGTCAGCACGGCCGGCTCCTCAGACGGGGCCTCGTCCTCCAGCACGAAGCTGAGGACCAGCGCCGTCACGAGGCCGGCCAGGACGGTGGCGACCAGTGCCACCCCGAACGGGCTGCGCACCCGCGATCCGGCCATGGGCGGGGACGGTACCCGTGGTCGTGGACCGCCGACTCGCGGCGCGACTCAGTCGACGAAGCCCGTGCACTCGCCCAGGGTGAGGGCCTCCACGATCTCCACGGCACCGCCCAGGAGGGTGCTCACCGCGGCGTCGTCGAAGGCGGCCTCGCCGGCGTCGACCATCGCCTCCAGGTCGGCGAGGTACTGCTCGGCGGTGCGTTGGGTCTCGGGTGGGAACCGGGCGAGGTCGGGCTGGGCCCCACTCATGACGGCCAGCATCGACACCGCGTCCTGGAAGCTCGCCGCGGGGACGGAGGCATCGAACTCGGGAACCGCGTCGGTGGTCGCCAGGTCGCGGGCCAGCACCTCGCCCGGTGGGATCTGCTGGGCCAGCTTGTCGAAGTCGACCGTGGTGAGGTCGTCCTGGGACGTGTGGTAGCAGGCGTTGTTGGCGTCGGTGAAGAAGACCACGGGGACCTCGGCCTCGGCGAAGACGGCATGGTCGCTCCGGCCCTGGCCGAACAGCAGGCTGAGGTCCAGCGTCTCGAGGGTCCCGGTCGCCGCGGCGGCCTCGGAGGCGGCGATGAGGTTGGGCCCGCCGGTCTCGGCGCCGACCACGACCGTGAGGTCGGTCAGCGACGGGCTGAGGTTGGCCCCCTGGAGGTCCCAGTTGAGGTAGGCGATGGTGTCCTCGAGCGGGACGGCGGGCTCATCCACGTACGCCTCGGCGCCGAGCAGGCCGTCTTCTTCGGCGTCCCACAGTGCGACCACGACGGACCGGGCCGACGGGTCCGGGTCGGCGGCGAGGGCCCGGCCGATCTCCAGCACGGAGGCCACGCCGGCGGCGTTGTCGGCGGCGCCGTTGCACACGACGTCACCGGGCGTGTCGGTGGCGCAGGCGGTGCCGAGGTGGTCGTAGTGGCCACCGAGGACCAGGTACTCGTCGGCCCGTTCCCCACCCGGGATCAGGCCGATGAGGTTGGTGCCGGCGCCGAAGGTGTGGCCGTAGCCGTCGAGGCTGTCGCCGTCGATCGGATCGGTGAACTCGGCCAGCTGCTCGACGAGGTAGTTCTGGGCGGACTCGGAGCCGGGGGTCTGGTTGTCGCGACCTTCGAGGGAGTCGTCGGCCAGCTGCTCGACCACGGCCTGGGCCCGGGCGGGGTCGACCCCCGAGGCGGCCTCTGTGGTCGCCGTGGTCGTGGTGGTGTCCTCGGCGGGAGCGCTCTCCTCGGTGGCGTCCTCGCCGCCGTCGTCGGAGCTGCAGGCGGAGCCGATGACCACGAGGGCGACCGCCAGGGCCGCCCCCTTCCCCCACATCGAGTGCATGCGGGTCAACCTAAACGACCCTGGTCCACCGGGCAGACGGGGGTTCGCAGTCCGTCGTGGTGAGGGGATCCCCACGACGGCCACGTCACCCCCGTCCGCCTCTGGTGATTCAGGCGGCCCCGATCGCCGCGCCGACGGTCTCCCGCAGGCGCTCGGGGATCGGGATCACCGGGAGCTGGTCCTCAGGTCGTGCGACCTTGGGCGGACGCCCCCGGCGCCGCTTGTTGGCCAGGATCCGCCCGTTGAGGATCAGCTGCCCACCCCAGACGCCCCACGGCTCATGCCGTTCGAGGGCGCCGGCGAGGCAGGGCTCGATGACCGGGCAGTCGGCGCAGATGCGCTTGGCCCGGGCGATGTCCTGGAGCTCTTCGGAGAAGAACAGGTGGGTCAGGGCGCCACTGCCGTCGCGGCAGCGGGCCTTGGCCTCCCAGTCCTTGGGCTCCTCGTAGATGTCGGGAAGTGCGGCGAGCATCGGAATGTCCCCTTCTGGTGATGTTCGTCTGGTCGGGTGGATGACTGGTCGTTGGTTCGGGTGGGCGGGATCCGGGTCCGAAAAACCAAGAAAGCCGCCGGGATTTTCCCGACGGCTTCTGGAGTTCTCGATCCTCTTGTCCCTGTCAGGGGGAGGAACGCTCCTTCAGCCGGCGGGTGGTGAGAAAGCCGTAGCCGTCGTGCATCCGCACACGAATCGCCTTGGTGGCGTTCGGGGTCACGGTGGGGCACGGCTGCCAGGTCGACGCGGACGCAGACGAGCGCGCGCCGACGGTGGCAGCGAGGCTGCTCACCTGGTTCGTCGTGTGGTTGCTCATCGGGAGGTGTCCTTGTGCCTGGTCTTCTGGGTCGGGCCATCGAAGCACGATGGTCCGGGGGCCGTCAACGTATTTATCGTCAACGATTCCCGTAAGCGTAGGTTCAGCGTCGTGAGCCTCCCGTCGCCGAGCCCCGAGAGCCGGGTGTTCACGGTCCCCTCCCGGGTCCGTCTGGGCGACGTCAGCCCTCGGGGTCGGCTCCGCCTGGACGGCATCGCCAAGCTCATGCAGGACGTCGCCACCGACGACGCCCTGGACGGTGCGCCCGGCGAGGACGCGGGCTGGGTCGTGCGCAGCACGGCGATCGAGGTCGAGGCCTGGCCGCGCCACCGCGAGGACCTCGAGATCAGCACCTGGTGCTCGGGCTATGGCCGCCGCTGGGCCGTCCGGCGCACCTCGCTGGTCGGGGTCGACGGCGGCCGGGTCGAGACCAGTTCGCTCTGGATCCACGTCGACCGGGACCTGGGCCGTCCCGCGCCGATGAGCCCGTCGTTCTTCGCGGTGTGGGGCAAGGGGGTGACCGACACCTCGGTGACGGCCCGTCGCCGGCTCCCGGACAAGCCCGTCGGCACCGAGCGGCCCTGGCCCCTGCGCTTCAGTGACTTCGACGCCTTGGCCCACGTCAACAACGCCGCCTACTGGGTGCCCGCCGAGGAGGACCTGGCGGCCCGCGCCGACCTCGTCGCCCCGCTGCGGGCCGAGATCGAGTACCGGGAAGGGGTCGTGCGGGGTGAGGCGGTCACCGTCCTGACCGGCGAGGTGGACGGGGGCTTCCTGCAGTTCTGGACGGTCGACGGCCAGATCCGTTCGTCGGCCCGGGTCCAGGGGATCGACGCTCAGTCGACCGTGTAGCGCAGCAGCCCGTCCTGCCAGCGGCACTCGGCCTTGCCCGCGATGCGCAGGTGCTCGAGGTGGGCGTAGGTCTCGGCCTCGGCCATGTTGCCCCAGGCCCGCTCGCTGAACAGCCCCCGCATGAGGGTCTCCACGTCGGCCTCGCCCTCGGCGTGGGAGATCTCCGACAGCTTCTCCAGGCGCTCGACGTGGTGTTCCTTGATGTGGTCCACCCGCTCCTGCAGGTTGGTGAACGGGTGGCCGTGGGCGGGCAGGCAGGTGCCGACGCCATCCAGGCGGGCGACCTTGTCCAGGGAGCCGACGAAGTCGGCCAGCGGGTCGTCGGACACCGAGCCGAGGCCGGAGATGTGCGGGGTGATGGTGGGCAGGACGTGGTCCCCCGACAGGAGGACGCCGTCCTCGGGGTCGAAGAGGCACAGGTGGTCGGCGGTGTGGCCCGGGGTGTGGACGGCCACGAACTCACGGCGACCGAGGCGGATGCGCTCGTCGTCGGCCACCCGCCGGTCGGGCCGGGGGGCCATGAAGTAGCGGCGGGCGATGCGGCGCTTGGCCCAGCCGACCGGCCCGCCGCCGGGCATCGGGGGCCGGGGCATCTCGCCACCCCACGGCGTCTTCATGTCGAAGCGGTCCCGCAGGCGGTCGAGGGCGGCCGCGTCGTCCCCCGGCTTGCGAGCCTCGGGCGACTCGACGAGGTCGGGTTCGAGGAGGTCGAAGAAGGTGCGGAAGTCCGTCGCCGCCACCATCGACGCGTCGGCCTCCCGGCGGAGCTTCTCGGCGCTGCCGAAGTGGTCCGGGTGGGAGTGGGTGACGACCACGGTGTGGACGTCCTTCACCTTGGCGCCGACCTGGCGGAGCCGGTCCTTCAGGGCCTTCCAGGTGGCGGGGCCGGGCAGGCCGGGGTCGATCGCCGTCCAGCCGTCGGCATCTTCCAGCAGGTAGGTGTTGACGTGGCCCAGGCCGGTGAAGTGGATCGGGATCTGGGCCCGCAGGATCCCGGGGGCGACCTCGGTCACCTCGGGCTCGGCGTCCTCCTGCTCCTGGCGCATCAACCGGCGACGCTACTTGACCGCCCGGTCAAGTCCGTACGGCCTAGGCGGGATCGCGGAAAACGGCCTCGCGGTAATAGCGGAGCTCGGCGATGGACTCCCGGATGTCGTCCAGCGCCCGGTGCGTCCCGTGCTTGCCTGGTGCCTTGGCCACGGCCTCGGGGTACCAGCGCTTGGCCAGCTCCTTGACCGAGGACACGTCGACGCTGCGGTAGTGCAGGTACTCCTCGATCTCGGGCAGCCAGCGGGTCAGGAAGCGGCGGTCGGTGCCGATCGAGTTGCCGCACAGCGGCACGGTGCGGGGCTCGGGCACGTGCTCCTTGATGAAGGCCAGGGTCTGGTCGCCGGCGGTGGCCAGGTCGACGGTGGAGGAGCGGATCTTCTCCAGCAGGCCGCTGGAGGTGTGCATGTTGCGCACGACCTCGCCCATGCCCGCCAGCGCGTCTTCGTCAGCGTGGACGACCAGATCGGGGCCTTCGGCCACGATGCACAGGTCGTCATCGGTGACGATCGTCGCGATCTCGACGATGACGTCCTTGTCGTGATCCAGCCCGGTCATCTCGAGGTCCATCCACACCAGCACGGGGCGGACTGTACGGGGGCCGTACGCTCGCCGCCGTGCTCGAGGTCCCGATCGTCCGTCTCGACCCCGACCTGGCCGTGCCCGCGTACGCCCGTGAGGGCGACGCGGGCGCCGACCTGGTGGCCAGCGAGGAGGTGGAGCTGGCCCCCGGCGGCGGCCGGGCCCGCGTGTCCACCGGCGTGTCCGTGGCCATCCCCGCGGGCTACGCCGGCTTCGTCCTACCCCGCTCCGGCCTGGCCCTCCGCCACGGCGTGACCTGCCTGAACACCCCCGGCCTCATCGACAGCGGCTACCGCGGCGAGCTCCAGGTCCTGCTGGTCAACACCGACCCGAGCGAGCCCTTCCTCGTCCAGCGCGGCGAGCGCATCGCCCAACTCGTGATCATGAAGGTCGACCAGGCCGCCTTCACGCCCGTCGACGAGCACGACGAGACCCACCGAGGCGCCGGCGGCTGGGGCCACACGGGCTGACTTCGGAGTCGGTGGCGGGGCGGACCGAAACCGAGGCAACCACGGGGGCCGGGTCCTCGGGCTGAGCTCGGCGAACTGGCTCCTGATCCTCCGGCTATGACCGGAGGATCAGGAGCCAGAACGAGGAGCGGTCACGGCCGGTGACATTCGACCCGCCGGGAGGGCTCGAAACGACCCCGACGAGCCGGCAGCCCGTCCCCACGCCCCCGTGGTTGCCATCGGTTCCTCCAGCCCTACGGCGTCACGGGGCGGAGCGCTTCACCAGGCGCACCCGGCCGGCGTCGAGGTCGAGGTCGGCGCGGTCCACCAACGCGGTGACGAGGGTGTGGAAGCGGCTGACGGCTTCGGGCGGGCGGCCGGGGGCGCCGTCGACGGTGATGGTGATCTCGCCGTCGTCGATCTCGTAGTGGAGATCGACGGCGCCGGAGGGATCGGCGGCGTCGATGAGGGCGATGATCGCCTCGTCGATGGCGAGGCGGAGGTCTTCGACCTCCCGGTAGGAGAACTTGTGGCGGCGGGCGATGGCGGCGGTGGTGACCCGCGCCACCCGGCCGTAGGCGGTGCCGGCGGGGAGCCGGAGTCGGACCGCGTCAGCCATGGCCGCAGTGTGGCGTCCTTACGGCTCGCGGACCACGTCGCGGGGGTCCTTGTCGTCCCGCTCGGCGACGTAGGCGGGATGGCGGAGGCGGCCCTCGGTGGTCCACTCGGCGAACTGGACCTGGACGACCAGCTCGGGCCGCACGAAGTGGGCCGTCTTGCGGACCGGGGCCGGGAGCTCGTCGGCGAAGGGTGACTCGTCGGTGGCCCGCTCGTCGAGCCGGGGCTGCAGGCGAGCCAGCTCGGCCGCATTGAACCCGGTCCCGACCCGTCCGCCGTAGCGCAGGCCGGTGTCGTCGTAATGGCCGACGAGCAGTGCGCCCAGCGAACCGGAGCGGTTGCCCTCTCCCGGGAGCCAGCCGCCGACCACCATCTCCTGGCCCCGGCGGACCTTCACCTTGCGCCATGCCGTCGACCGCTTGCCCGGCAGGTACGGGCTGTCGGTGCGCTTGGCGATGAGGCCCTCGAGCCCCGCGGCCTTGGCGTGCTCGAAGAGGGTGCGGCCCTCGCCGAGGTGGTGCGCTGGGACTCGCCATGGCGTGGTCTCGTCGCCCGGGTCGACCACCTCGGTGAGGAAGCGGCGGCGGTCGAGGTAGGGGAGGGAGACCAGCTCGTTGCCGTCGAACCAGAGCAGGTCGAAGACGATGAAGGTCACCGGGTACTGGCGGGTCTGGAGACGGCCGAAGTCGGAGCGGCCGGCGTCGTCGAGGGCGGCCACCTCGCCGTCGAGCACCGCCGGCCGGCCCACGGCATCGACCACGGCGGCCAGCTCGGGCCAGCGGGGGGCGGCGTCGTGGCCCCAGGTGGTCTGCATCCGCAGCGGGGTCGGCCCGCCCGGGTCGACGTAGGCCAGCAGGCGCATCCCGTCCCACTTGATCTCATAGGCCCAACGGTCGTCGTCATCCGGAGGCAGGTCACCGCTGACGGCCTTCATCGGCAGCAGGTCGGGGAAGTCGGTCATTGCCTCAGCGCGGGAGCCCGGGCAGGTGGCCGAGCGCCCGCCAGGCGAGGGCCGCGGCACCCATCGAGCGGTCCGTCGCTGCCGAGGCCGCCCGGACGGATGGTCGTGTCCCGGCTGAACTCGATGCGGCAGCGCTGGTCGATCTCCTCCTGGGCGGCGGTGAAGAACGGCTCGCCGAAGCCGAGGGCCACCGATCCGGCCACGAGCACGAGGTCCAGGTCGAGGAGGTTGGCCACCGAGGCGACGCCCCGGCCGACGAGCCGACCGGTGCGGCGGCGAACCTCGGTCGTCGGCCTCGGCGGGTGGACGGCCCGTGGCCTTGGCGATGGCCGTTCCCGAGGCCTCGGCCTCCAGGCAGCCCCGGGCACCGCAGCCGCACACGGCACCGTCGGGCTCGACGATGACGTGGCCGATGTGGCCGGCGTTGCCGTCGTCACCGTCGAGGAGGCGGCCGTCGAGCACGATCCCACCGCCGACCCCCGTGGACACGACCATGGCCAGGTAGTCCCGGACCCCGACGGCGGCCCCGAGCCAGCCCTCGCCCAGGGCCAACGCCTTGGCGTCGTTGTCGATCGTGGTGGCCATGCCGGTGTGGCCCCGCAGTCGGTCGAGCAGGGGGAAGTCCCGCCAGGCCTCGATGTTCACGGGCGAGACGGAGGCCCCGCCGCCGGTCATCGGGCCGCCCGTGCCGACGCCGCAGGCCACCGGGGTCGGGCCCCCCGTGGCGAGGACCTCGTCGATCAGCGCGGCGAGGGTCGCGAACATGGCGTCACCGTCGGTGCCCTCACCGGTCGGCACGGTCGAGCGGGCCTCGATGGTGCCGCGGTCGTCGATCAGCCCGCAGGCCAGCTTGGTCCCGCCGATGTCGATGGCCAGCACCCGGTCGCCCACCCGGACAGTGTGGGCGATGGCCGGGCGATCAGTGCTCCGGAACCGCGGATTCCGGCTGGGCCAGGTGGGGCGGACCACGATCAGGGCGGCGATGGCCACCTCGATCTGGGCGTCGTCGGGGGGTCGGGTGGTCAGCGCCTGCAGGGCGAGGCCCGGGGCGGTGAGGACGGCGACGACCTTGCTCTCGGGACGACGCTTGGCCAGCTTCAACACCTCGTAGGCGAGGCCGGCGACGAGGGGCAGGCCCAGGACCCGGGTGGCGATCAGCACGGGCCACGAGGCGTCGCCCACCAGGCTGAACACGACGATGGCCACGACGACGACCAGGAGCAGGAAGTCGGTGCCGCAGCGGGCGTGGCGCACGCTGAACGGGCGGACCTCCTCGACGGTCAGGGGCACGCCGTGCTCGCAGGCGGCGATCACCTTGTGCTCGGCCCCGTGGTAGGCGAAGGTCCGCTGGATCCCGGGCGAGCGCCCGATCAGGAACAGGTAGCCGCCGAACAGGGCCAGGCGCACGAACGCCTCGGCCAAGGCGAACTGGAAGCCATCGAAGCCAACGGCCCGGGACACGGCGGCGGGCACGACCGCGAAGATGCCGGCGAAGATCAGCAGCGCGACGGCAGTGGTCAGGGCCAGCTTGCGGTCGCTGATCTCCTCGGCCTCGTCGGGGTCGGCCACGCGGGCCGACCACTTCAGCGCCTTGAGGCCCACCATGATCGTCTCGACCATCGCCACGGCGCCCCGCACGATCGGCACGTTGTCGGTGGCGCGGGCCCAGGTGGGCACGGCGTCGCCCGTGGTCACGATCTGGCCGTCGGGTTGACGGGCGGCGGCACCCCAGCGATCGCCGGCGCGCATCATCACACCCTCGAGCAGGGCCTGGCCCCCGACGCTCAGCTCGGTCGGGTCGTCGTGTTCAGGCATCGTCCCCCCGTCGGCGCCGAAGGGGTCGGCCTTGAGCCTGCCGGTACCTTTCCCGCGGTGAACCGTCGCACCCGGGCCCGGATCGTGGCCATCGCCCTGGCCGGTGTGCTGATCCTGAGCCTGGTCGGCGGCCTGCTCGCCTCGACGACAGGCCCCAACTCCAGCGGCTCGGACGCGACCTCCCAGGTCATCGACGCCCCGCCTGTCACCCAGGCCAGCGACCTGCCCCCCATCGCGCTCGGTGAGCTGCCGGGGGAAGCCATCGACACGCTGAACCTCGTCGCCCAGGGCGGGCCGTTCCCCTACGACCAGGACGGCAGCGTCTTCCAGAACCGGGAGGGCCTGCTGCCCCCCGAGGCCGAGGGCTACTACCTGGAGTACACGGTCGTCACGCCGGGCGAGGACGACCGCGGTGCCCGCCGGCTCGTGATCGGCGAGGGCGACGAGGTCTATTACACCGATGACCACTACGAGAGCTTCCGGGAACTTGTCCTCGGTTGACCTCCACGCTGTGTTCAGCGGATCCGCCGGTCCGGGCCTGCACCGGGTCGACGGGGTCTCGCCCGAGGACCTCGCGGAGATGGCCGCCGGCCACGGCTGGGTGCCCGTCGTCGTCGACCTGACGACCGTGACGGACAAAGCCGGGCTGCTGGCGGCCTTCGCCGCCGCCGGCCGGTTCCCGGACTGGGTCGGCGCCAACTGGGACGCCCTCCAGGACGCCCTCGGCGACCTGTCCTGGCTCGGCCCCGCTGACGGCTACCTGATCGTGATGGTGGGGTGGGCCGGGGTCGGTCCGGATGCTGGGGTCGTCGAGTCGATCCTGGCCACCGCAACGGTCGAGTGGTCCGCCCGCGGCACCCCCTTCGTCACCCTGGTGGCCTGACCCCGGCTGCCTCGATGACATCTGGCCGGTGAGCCCGATCCTTTCTTGCGTCGATTCGTTGCGGCTGCCGCAACAATCCAGCGCAATTTCCTCGGACCGGACGGGTGCATCTGTTCTGGCGCCATCTGGTTGCGCCCTCCGCAACAGATCGGCGCAATTTCGGAACGGACGCGCACGTGGTGGCGCAGAGGAGCGAGGGGAGGCAGGGCCAGGCCGGGCCCCCTTGGTCGCGTCGGTGTCGGTGCCGGTCGTCAGGCGGGCTTCAACAAGCGGCCGTTGACCCAGGCTTCCCAGCCGTTGCTGCAGCGGATGTGGGCCCACTCGCCCCACCAGGTGACGAGCTGGATGCCGAGGCCGGGGTCGAGGCGGGCCACGGCGGGATAGGTGGGGTCGGGGGTCGCCCAGGCGGGCAGGCCCTTCCGGGGGACGACGTGGGTGACGTAGAACGAGCGGCCGCCGGGGGTCAGCGCCGGTCCCGCCACCACGGGGGGTGGGAGCCCGCTGCCCGTGGTCGGCGACTGCTCCACCGTCAGGGCCCGGGCCACCTCGGGCGCGCCCGGCGCGGGCGTGCCGGCCCCACCCAGGTCCATCCCCTTCGCCACCGCGGCGTCAGCCAGCTCACGGGCGAGGGCGGCGGCGGACTCGGGGCGTTGGCCGGGGTCCTTGGCCATGGACCGCTCGACCACGGCGGCCACCTTGTCCGGAACGCCCTCGGGGCGCAGGTCGGGCACGGGGACGGTCGCGATGCGCCCGAGGAGGGCGGCGATGGAGTCCTCGGACCCGCCGGCGAAGGCGGCCCGCCCGGCGAGGGCCTCGAAGAGGGTGGCACCGAGGCTGTAGATGTCACTGGCCGGCCCGGGCAGCGTGCCCTGGAGGATCTCGGGCGGGGCGTAGAGCAGGCTGGCGCTGACCTGGTCGCCCCGGGTCTGGGTGGCGCCGGTGACCCGGGCGATGCCGAAGTCACCGAGCTGGGCGTGCCCGTAGCCCGACAGCAGGATGTTGGCCGGCTTCACGTCGCGGTGCAGGACCTTCATGCGGTGGGCCGCGGCCAGTGCCTCGGCCACCTCGACCCCGATGCGCAGGCCCTCGGCCCAGGGCAGTCGGCCGTCGGCGACGAGCTTGTCGGCGACCGAGCCGCCGGGTTGGAACGCCATCATCAGGTAGGGGGCCCCGGTCCCCGTGGTGCCGGCGTCGAAGATGGTGACGATGCCGGGGTGGTCCGACAGGGAGCCCATGGCCTGGCACTCCCGCTCGAAGCGGCGCTGGGCCCGTTCGTCCAGGTTGCCGTCCAGGACCTTCACGGCCACCGTGCGCCGGAAGGCGGGTTGGTCCGCCTTGTAGACCGTCCCGAAGCCGCCGCGCCCGATGGGCGTGCCCGGCCCCAGGCCGGCGATCCCGAGGTCGACCGCAGTCATGGCTGGAGGCTACGCCCCTGTCCTGATCCGGTCAGCAGCGTGCGCACCGATGTGACGGACTCTGCCCGTGGGGTTTCCGACGGTGCCGCAAGGCCCGGGAGGGTCGGTGCCTCCGCCCGTGGACGGGCCATCCGCTGGCGTCCCGCCCACCGGCCCCCCACCGGGTCCGGGGGGCTACTACCAGCCGCCGCCGGGTAGTGGCGGGTCCTGGTTCTCGAACAACAAGAACTGGTTCCTGCCCGTCGTCGGCGTCCTCCTCGTCCTGGGGCTGATCGGCGGGTTCCTCGTCCTCAGCGAGGACGAGGCCTGGCGCCGACGAGATCTTCCTCGAGCCGGTGGACTTCCCGGGCGAGGACCCCTTCACCGAGACGTGTCCGGCGACCACCGTGCCGTCGGGCACCGGCGACGTGCAGGTCACGCTGCGCTGGGGTGGCGGCGTCGACCTCGACCTCCACGTGATCGACCCGGCCGGTTCCGAGATCAACTACTCGACGCGCACCTCGCCCTCCGGCGGCCAGCTGGACACCGACGCCCAGTCGGGCTGCGTCAGCTGCGTGGAGAACATCTTCTGGCCCACCGGTGGCGCGCCGACGGGGGAGTACCAGGTCTTCGTCGTCAACTTCACCGGCGATCCGGTGACCAGCGAGACCCTCGACATCACGGTGGGGGGCGAAGTCATCGACTCCCAGAGCGGCTCGGTGGGTGGCGGTTCGCCACAGTCGCCGACCACCACCTTCACCGTCTCCTGACCTCTACGCTTCGCTCGGGGGGTTGGCGTACTGCTCGCTGGGTTCGGCGCCCTGCTGTTACCAGAGCGAACCCGGTGCCCAACTCGCCTTGCGGCCGATACGCACCACTAGTAGTACCGCCCTGCCCCCGTAGCCCAGCCTGGTCAGGGCAACGGACTTTTAATCCGGAGATCGTGGGTTCGAATCCCACCGGGGGCACCGCACGGGATCACGCCCCGCAGGGTCGGACGGGCTCGAGGAGGGACGGGTCGGCGAGGGCGTCCTGGAGGCGCTCCCGGGGGACCGCCAGGGAGAGCAGGGTGGCGACCTCGTAGGCGTACACCACGCCGACCACCTGTCCGTCCTCGTCGATCAGCGGGCCGCCGGAGTTGCCCGGCTGGACGCTGGCGCTCATCCGCAGCACCGCGCCCGGCTCCTCGAACCGCCGCCCGGGGACCCGTCCGAGGAACTGGCCCCGGGTGGTGCGCACGGGCCCGGCGCGGGCGTAGCCGAGCGCGGCCAGCCGGGTCCCCGGGCCGAGGGGCTCGTCGGCCAGGGGCAGGACGTCGAAGCGGCGGACCGTGGCCCGGGGCAGGTCGATGATCCCGAGGTCGGTGTCGACGCCGACGCGGGCGGCGCCGATCCGGATGGGGCGACCGTCCCAGGTCTCGACCTGGATGCGGCTGGCCCCGTCGATCACGTGGCGGTTGGTCACGAGATGGCCGCCCTCGGTGACGAAGCCGGACCCGACCGAGCTCCCGCACGGGCCCACGGACCGGATGCGGACGACCGAGTCGACGGCCTGCTCGATCGGGGTGTCGGCCTCGGCGGCCCCGGCGATCTCCTCGGGCGGCCCCGGTACGCAGGCACTGAGGAGCAGGGCCGCCCCGACGGCCCAGCCGACGGTGCGACGCAACGCCCGGCTCATTGCCCGCTGATCTGGTCGAGGAGGACGATCAGGGCCTCACCGTCGACCGCGGCCGCGTTGCAGCTCAGGTTGGCGTCGTCGACGGTGCTGGTGGGGTCGCCGCCACCGGACAGGGCGCCGAGCACCGCGTTGAGGTCCTGGGCGCACTGGCGCAGCTGGTCGACGGCGGCCACGGCGGCCTCTTCGAGCTCGACGAAGGCTTCCTGGCCGTCGTTGGCCCTCGCCGCGCGGCTGGCGGAATCGTGCACCGCGTCCTCGAGGGCGTCGGCGGTGCCGGCCCTGGTCACCAGCTCTTCCTGGAGGGCCTCCCCCCGGTCCCGCCATTCGTTCGCCGTGCGATGGTTCGCCAGGCCCCAGAGGACGCTGGCGATCACGACGGCGCCGGCGACGACCATGGCGATCAGTCCGGTCCGGCTCGGGCCCTGGCCGGCAGTCGGTGCCGTCGTGGGGCGGTCCTCGATCGGCACGCGGGCCCGTCCGTGCCCGACGAACCCGGCCATCGGGTCCTCGGCCGGACCCTCGTCGTCGGTGATCTCCTGGGACTCGGCCGGGCGCGAGCGCACCGGCGGATCGGAGGACTCGGTGTCACCGTCGAAGACGCGGTCGGTCCACGCCGCACCGTCCCACCAGCGGCGCTCGTGGCGCCCGGACGGGTCTCCGTACCAGGCCGCGGGCAGGGTGCTGTTCGTGGTGGTCTCGGTCGTGCTCACCGCTGTGCTCCCGGTCGGCGGTCCTCGCTCAGGTCCCGTCGGCGGGAGGGGCCGGGTGCTTAGCGCTCGGCGGGGCCGCGCGGCCGACTCAGCGGTCGGGGTGCACGTCGCGGATCAGGACCTCCTGGGCGACGCTGGCGACGTGGAGGCCATCGGTGGTGAGCACCCGGCCGTGACTCATGCCCCGGCCGCCTCGAATGCCCTCGGAGTGCATGTCGTAGAGGAGCCACTCGTCGCCCCGCACCGGCCGGTGGAACCAGATGCTGTGGTCGAGGCTGGCCGTCATCAGGCGTTCCCAGTCGCTCTCCTCACCCCGCCACTCGGGGTGGTGGGTGAGGGCGGCCTCCATCGGGGCGTCGTCGGAGGCGAAGGCGAGGGCGCACTGGTGCACGACCGGGTCGTCCTCGACGGGACCTTCGACCCGGAGCCAGGTGCGGGCCACCCCCGGGCCCGGCCGAGCGGCGAAGCGACGGTCCAGCAGGGGCGTGAAGGACTCGTCGGCCGCGTCCTCGTTCGGCAGCTCGACGTCGTCGGGGAGGCCCCCGGCCTGGACGTCGGCCTGGTCCTCGTCGACCTGGAAGGACGCCGACAGGTTGAGGATGGCCCCGCCGGACTGGCGGGCCACGACCTGGCGGGTGGTGAAGCTGCGGCCGTTGCGCAGGCGGTCCACCTCGAAGCGGATGGGCTCGTCGGCGTCGCCCCCGCGGATGAAGTAGGCGTGGAGCGAGTGGGCCCGGAACGGGCCCTCGACGGTGTGGGCCGCGGCGCGGAGGGCCTGGGCCACCACCTGGCCGCCGTAGACCCGCTTGCCCCACGGGTACTCGGGTCCGGTGCCCACGAAGGTGTCGGGGCCGTGGGGCTCGAGGGCCAGGAGGCTGGTGATGTCCGGGGTGTCGTACGCCATCGCGGGACCCGGTCTACTGGACCGACGGGACGGTGATCTCGTCCGGGTCGACCAGGACGACGCGCTCGCCGAGGCGCCACGGGCCGGCGCCCTCGGCGTCGACCCACCGCCCACCGAGGTTGGACAGGGGCTGGAAGTCCGAGCCGAGCACGGCCTCGACCTGGTAGATGACGCCCGCGTGGGCGACCACCAGCACGTCCCCGTCGGGGACCTGCTCCCGGATCCGCTCCAGGCCGGCGAAGATCCGCTCCTGGAAGGCCTCGTCCGGCTCGAAGGCGGGGGGTCGCCGGCGGTCCTCGAGGTAGCCGGGCCAGCCTTCGGCGATCTCCGCCTTCGTCAGGCCCTGCCACTCACCGGCGTCGCGCTCGCGGAACCCGGGTTCGATCAGCACCGGCCCGATGCCGATCAGCTCGGCGACGATCTCGGCGGTGATCCGGGCCCGCTCGAGGTCGCTGGCGACGACGGCGTCGACGGCGCCCACGTGCTGGGCGGCGTGGGCCGCCTGGTGCAGCCCGAGCTCGGTCAGCGGCGGATCGGCCTGGCCCTGCCAGCGGCCGAGCGCGTTCCACTCGGACTGGCCGTGACGGACGATCAGGACACGGAGCACGATCCCGGAACCTAGGCCCGCCGTTGCCCAACTCCTTGCTCGGGCGGTCGGTTGCGTACCCTGCTCGGATGGCCCAGGTGCGACTCTTCGCGTCCATGCGGGAGGCCGCGGGCAGGTCCCACGACGAGGTGCCGGGCGCGACCGTCGCCGAGGTCCTCGCCGCCGCCGTCGAGCGCTACGGCCCGGACTTCGCCGCCCGCCTGCAGCAGTGTCGGGTCTGGGTGAACGGCGAGCCGGTCGACGGTGACAGCCCCGTCAGCGACGACCGACGAGCTGGCCGTGCTGCCCCCGGTGTCAGGTGGTTGACGCCCCGGTGCGGGACGACCGATCGGTGCCCGGGGCGCCCAAACCCCGGGGCAAGGCCAAGCGCCTGGCCAAGGTGCAGTCGCGCCGCCCCCGTCGTTTCGCGGTCACCTACGACGTCAACGGCCCCCACGTCCGCCTGGGGTTCCTCTGGTTCCTGGTCCTGGCCGGCGCGCTCGCCGTCGGGGACTGGGCGGTGGCGGTCGTCTACTCCCTGACCGCGGCCCTCGCCGGGTTCCAGGCCGCCCGGTGCTGGCAGCCCCTGGGCCGGCCCGCCAACCACTACATCGCGGCCGGCATCGGGGGCGGCATCGGCATCTCCGCCCTCGCCGGCGCCCCCGCGGTCGGCGCCGCGGTGTTGGCCTCGGTCGTCGCCGCCCTGGCGGCCGGCTTCGGCTCCACCGAGGCCCGGCGGACCCCGTTCTTCGCCATCGGCTTCACCCTGCAGTGCGGGTTGTTCGTCGGCCTGGCCGCGGCCGCCCCCACGCTGGCCTACCGGGTCGACATCGGCGCCGCGGCGGCGCTCATCATCTTCGTGTCGGTCTACGAGATGGGCGACTACCTGGTCGGCTCCGGCTCGAAGAACGCCATGGAGGGCCCGCTCGCCGGCTTCACCGCCATAGCGGTCTTCGCGTTCGCCCTCTGGGTCGTCACCTTCGTGCCGTTCCGCGAGAACTCCCTGCTGGCCTTCGGCGCCCTCGCCGCGGGCCTGTGCCCGGTCGGCCAGCTGATGGGCTCGGCCATCCTGCCCCGCTCCGACGCCAAGGCGTCAGCGGTCCGTCGCCTCGACTCGCTGCTCGTGCTCGGGCCGGTGTGGGTCGTGGCCGTCTGGTCCTACACCGAGATCATCTGAACTAGTCTCCGCGGCGATGGAGATCTTCAGCGATTTCATGGACCCCAGTGGCGGCGGCGAGATGCTCGGCCGCTACGTGCACATCCTGGCCGGCATCACCTGGATCGGGATGCTCTACTACTTCAACTTCGTCCAGACCCCGGCCTTCGCCGAGGTCAGCGACGCCACCCGGTCCGAGGCGATGCGCACCATCACCTGGCGGGCCCTGTGGTGGTTCCGCTTCGGCGCGCTGCTGACCTTCCTGTCCGGCATCTGGATCCTCGGGGCCCAGAAGCTGTTGGGTGACCGCTTCGACGAGTTCTGGACCACGCCCTACGGCCTGTCCATCGCCATCGGGGCCCTGTTCGCCACCACCATGTTCCTCAACGTCTGGCTGGTCATCTGGCCGGCCCAGCAGGTCATCATCGGTTCGGCCCGCAAGGTGGCCGAGGGCGGCGAGGCCGACCCCGCGGCGGCGGCCCGGGCCAAGCCCGCGGCCCGTGCCTCCCGGGCCAACACGCTGATGTCGATCCCGATGCTGTGGTTCATGGCCTTCACCAGCCACTACTCGTCCCGCTACGGCGAGATCGACGACAGCTCGTTCATCATCGTGCTGGTGCTGTCCCTGGCGATCCTGGCGGTGATCGAGCTGACCGCGCTGGGCAAGATCGGCGGCTACGACAGCCCGCTGGCCAAGCAGCTCTTCGACAAGCACCGGGACACGATCATCGCCGGCTTCGTGGTCTGGTTCATCCTCTTCGTCATCGGCTACGAGCTCATCATCGGCGCCTCCTAGGGCGAGCGGGGGCGTACGCTCGCCCCGTGTCCGCGTCGCTCGAGGGCTTCCTCGATCCCGAACTCCTCGACGGCCTGACCGGCTGGCCGCTGGACCGCGTCCGCGCCCTGCGCGACGACGCCCAGCAGGTCGAAGGGGGCCTGTCCTACGTCCGGCGCATGGTCCAGGGTCGTCTCGACATCGTCGGGGCCGAGTTGGAGCGGCGGCGTGAGGGCGGGGACCCCAGCGACCTCAGTGGCCTGATCGCCCAGCTGCCCGACCTGCTGGCGGACCCGCAGCGGTCATCGGGCGCCGCGCCCCGTTCCCCCCGCTCCCTCGACGTGGCGGCGGTGTCCGACGAGCTGGCCGCCCAGCTCGACCAGATCGTCGACGTCGACGCGCTGGCCGACCTCCGCTCCGTCGACGACGAGACGCTGCGCGCCACCGTGGGCCGGGTCGTCGACTTCGAGCACCGGGTGTCCGAGCGTCGCCATCGTGCTGCAGGCCGTTCTGGACTCCCTGCAGGCCGAGATCGTCCGCCGCTACCGGGACGGTGAGGCGACCGTCGACGGTCTCCTGGATTGATGGCGGGGGCCGACGAGCTCAAGGGGGAGATCGAGTCCCGGTGGCGGGACCTCGGGGAGTTCATCCGCGAGCAGCGCAACCTGGGCCAGCTGTCCCTGCGGAAGCTCTCCGAGCAGGCGGGGGTGTCGAACCCCTACCTGAGCCAGATCGAGCGGGGCCTGCGCCAACCGTCGGCGGAGATCCTCCGCCAGATCGCCCGGGCCCTGGAGATCTCCTCCGAGGAGCTCTACGTCCGGGCCGGGATCCTCGACGAGCGCGCCGAGCACCCCGACCTGATCAGCGAGATCCGGCGGGAGCCGGACCTGACCGAGGACCAGAAGAAGACACTCATCTACATCTACGAGTCGTTCCGTCGCGAGAACGGCACCGACGACGAGGACCGGGCCCTCGGCGGCGGGGTCGCCGAGTAGGGAATCCGGGACCGGCCCGTGACGTTGACCAGCACCGTGACCCGTGCCGCCGTGCTCTCGCTGCACACCTCACCCCTCGCCCAGCCGGGCACGGGTGACAGCGGAGGCATGAACGTCTACGTCCGGGAGCTGGTCGCCGCCCTGAGCCAGGCCGGGGTCGAGTGCTGCGTGTTCGTGCGGCGCAGCGACCACGAGGTGCCCGAGGTGGTCGACGTAGAGCCCGGCTTCCGGGTGGTCCACGTCGACGCCGGGCCCGTCGATCTGCCCAAGGAGGACCTGCCCGAGGTCGCTCCCGGCGTTCATCGACGGCGTCGAGAAGTGGCTGCGGGACGAGCCGGTGGACGTCATCCACGCCAACTACTGGCTCTCGGGCCTGGCCGGCCACGAGCTGAAGCACCGGCTGGACCTGCCCCTGGTGTCGACCTTCCACACGCTGGCCCGGGTCAAGGCCGAGAACGGTGACCCCGAGCCGGAGCGCCGGGCCGAGGCCGAGGGCTCGATCATCGGCTGCTCGGACGTGATCTGTGCCTCCAGCACCACCGAGGAGAGCCAGCTGGCGGTGCTCTACGACGCGCCGGCCGATCGCATCGAGATCGTGCCGCCGGGCGTCGACCACGCCTTCTTCTCGCCCGGCGACCAGCGCGGTGCCCGCGGGGCGCTGGGCCTCGGCGACGAGCCCGTGCTGCTCTTCGTCGGTCGGGTCCAGCCGCTGAAGCGCCTGGGCGTGGCCGTCGAGGTGCTGGCCCGCATCGAGCGCCAGGACGCGACGCTGGTGGTCGTCGGGGGTCCGTCCGGGACCCAGGGCGAGGCCGAGCTGACCCGGGTCCGGGAGCAGGCCGCGGCGCTGGGGGTGGCCGACCGGATCCTGCTGGGTCGAGCCGGTGCCCCACCACCTGCTGTCGACCTACTACCGGGCCGCGGACGTCTGCCTGGTACCCAGTCGCTCGGAGTCCTTCGGCCTGGTGGCCCTCGAGGCCGCGGCCTGCGGCATCCCCGTCGTGGCCGCCGCGGTGGGCGGGCTGCGCTCCATCGTCGAGCATGGCCGCACCGGGTTCCTGGTGGAGGGGGGCGACCCGGCCTACTTCGCCGCCTACGTGGACGAGGTCCTGGGCGCGCCCGCGCCTGGCCGAGGCCATGGGCCAGGCCGCGGCGGCCCGGGGCCGGACGTTCACCTGGTCGACCACCGCTGCCCGCCTCCGCCGGCTGTACGCCGACCTGGCGACCCGGGCCCCGGTGTCCTGCTGAGCCCCAGCGACCCCGGCGCCGTCCTGTCGCCCGAGGACCTCGACGCCCTGGAGGCCCGGGTCGACGCCTGGTTCCGCCACGAGGCGGAGGACAACCCGATGATCGACGCCGTGGAGCGGGGCGAGCCCGCGGACCGGCGCTGGTACGTGCGGGTGCTCGGGGACCAGAAGGACACCTTCACGCTCTGGTTCACGCTGGGCCAGCGGACGCTGCGCTACGAGACCTACGTGATGCCCGCCCCGGAGGAGAACCACGCCGACTTCTTCCGGCACCTCCTGGTGCGGAACCTGGGCCTGCGAGGCTGGAGCTTCGCCATCGGCGAGGAGTCGGCCGTGTACCTGACCGGGTCGGTGGGGGTCGAGGCCCTGGCCGACGACGACGGGCTGGCCGCCGAGCTGGACCGGGTCCTGGGCTCGGGGTGGGCCTACGTGGAGCAGTGCTTCCGTCCCGCTCTGCGCATCGGCTTTTCCAGCAAGTTTCAGTAACTTTCATTGCTTTTCGGTGTTCTTGTGTCCTACGGTGGCCGGCAGGCCCGGTGTGCCCGACGACGTCGTCCCGTCGGGGAAGCGGGGGTGGCCGTGTGCGGCACACCGGGTCGGGGCGCTCCATTGGATCCTCATTACGGTTCTGTTACGGTCTCGGCACGTTCCGGTGTCCCGTCGCGGCAGCTCCTGCGGGCTACCCTCGGCTCCGGTCGGATCACCCCCGTCCTGACACTCCCGCTGCCCGAGGTTCCATGTCCCCACGACGCCATCGCCTGATCGCCATCGCCATCGCGATGGTCGCGCTGGCCACCGCCGCGCCGGTCTGGGCCCAGAGCGCCGACGACCTGGAAGAGGTCGAGGACCAGCAGGAGGAGCTCAACGAGGAGCTCGACGTCCTGCAGGCCGACTACGAGGAGCTGGAGGCGGCCCTCGAGGCCACCAACACCCGGGTCCGCCAGCAGGAAGCGGCCAAGCGGGAGGCCGAGCAGCGCCTCGAGGTCGCCCGGGCCGAGGTCCGGGCCGCCCAGGCCGCGGTCACCCAGATGCGGGCCGAGATCGCCGAGCTCAGTGACCAGGCCGCCGAGGACGCCGTCAACCTCTACATGAACCCGGACCCCACCCTGGCGGTGATGGACGCCGGTGACCTGACCACGGCCACCCGCCGCGAGGCCGTGCTGTCCACCATCGCCTCCCGCCACAGCGACATCCTGGACCGCCTCGGTGGGCTGGAGGTCGACCTGGTCGACGCCGAAGCCCGCTCGGTGACCGCGGCCCAGGCGGTCGAGACGGAGCGGGCCGAGGTCCAGGCCCAGCTCGAGGAGTACCGGGCCACCCAGGCCGAGCAGCAGCGCATCGAAGGCGCCATGGAGGCCCGCATCGCCGACGTCCAGGCCGAGGTCGACGCCCTCGCCGCCGAAGAGGACGAGATCCGGGCCGCCCTCGCCCGCGCCTCCCAGGCGCCCACCGGCCCCGGTGGCTCCATCGACACCCCGCCCAGCGCCTCCGGCCTGATCTGGCCCACCGCCGGCCCGGTGACCTCGCCGTTCGGTCAGACGCTGGGGCCGCCTGCACGCCGGCATCGACATCGGTGCGCCCTCCGGCCAGGCCATCTACGCCGCCAACGACGGCACCGTGATCGGGGGCTGCGGCGGCGGCTACGGCAACTGCATCATGATCGACCACGGCGACGGCATGGTCACGCTGTACGCCCACCAGACCACGATCTATGTGAGCAGTGGCTCGGTGACCCGGGGCCAGCAGATCGGCACTGTCGGCTGCACCGGCTCCTGCACGGGGCCCCACCTGCACTTCGAGACCCGCATCAACGGCACGCCCTACGACCCGATGGCCTACCTGCCCTAGGGCGAACGTGCGCCTGCAGCTGGTCGGAGGGGGACGGATGGGTGAGGCCCTCGTGGCCGGCCTGCTGGCCGCCGAGTGGGCCCCCGCCGCCGAGATCCGGGTCGTCGAGGCCCTTGCCCCCCGCCGGGCGGAGCTGAGCGAGCGCTTCCCCGGCGTCGAGGTCACCGACACCGTCGGGCCCGCCGAGGGCACGGTGCTGGCCACCAAGCCCGGCGACATCCCGACGGCCTGCGCCGCCCTCGGCCCCGACGCCGGGCGGGTGCTGTCCATCGCCGCCGGGGTCCGCCTCGCCGCCCTCGAGGCCGCCCTGCCCGCGGGCACGCCGGTGGTGCGGGCCATGCCCAACACGCCGGCCCTGGTCGGCGCCGGCGCAGCCGCCATCTCCGGCGGTGCCGCCGCTGAAGACGAGGACCTCGACTGGGCGGAGCAGATCCTGACCGCCGTCGGCACGGTCGTCCGGGTGGCCGAGCCCCTGCTCGACGCCGTCACCGGCCTGTCCGGCTCCGGGCCGGCCTATGTGTTCCTCGTCGCCGAAGCCCTGGTCGAGGCCGGGGTGCTGGTCGGCCTGCCCCGACCAGTGGCCGCCGAGCTGGCCGTGCAGACCCTTCTCGGCTCCGCCCGCCTCCTCGCCGAGGGCGACGACGGCCCCGAGGCCCTGCGGGCCGCGGTCACCTCGCCGGGGGGCACGACCGCCGCCGGCCTGCGCGCCCTGGAGCAGGCGGGGGTGCGGGCCGCCTTCCTCGACGCGGTCGTCGCCGCCACCGAGCGGTCCCGCGAGCTGGGCGGCTGATCCGCGCCTGGTTTAGGCTCCGCCCCAGCGGAGTTAGGGGAAGCACAACGTGGCTGAGGGGCGTGCCCGGTTCTTGACCGTGGCTGAGGTCGCCGACCTCCTTCGGGTGTCGAGCATGACGGTGTACCGCCTCATCGAGGCGGGAGACCTGCGCGCCCTGCGGGTGGGCAAGTCGTTCCGCATCAACGAGGACGACCTCGACCGGTTCCTCGGCGCCCGCTACACCGAGACCGGCTGACGGGCGGACCCGGCCCCTGACGGCCCTACCGTCGTCACCGCCATGAAGCACCGCTACTCCACCGTCTCCTTCCTGTCCGACTACGGCACGGGCGACGAGTTCGTCGGGGTGGTGAAGTCGGTCATCCGGGCCATCGAGCCCGAGGTCGCGGTGATCGACGTCACCCACGAGATCCCCCCCACGACATCCGGGCGGGGAGCCTGGCCCTCGCCCGGGCGGCCCAGTACCTGGTCCCCGGTGTGGTGCTGGCGGTGGTCGACCCCGGCGTCGGCTCCGACCGTCGGGCCGTGGCCGTCGAGGTGGGCAGCGGGGAGTCCGTCCTGGTCGGGCCCGACAACGGCCTCCTGGCCGCCGCGGTGGGCATGGTCGGTGGCGCCGATCGGGTCGTCGAGCTGACCAACCCCGACCACCACCTGCCCTCGCCCGGGGCCACGTTCGCCGGCCGGGATGTCTTCGCTCCCGTCGCCGCCCACCTCTGTGCCGGTGTGGCCCTCGAGGAGTTCGGCCCGCTGATCGACCCCGCCGGCCTGCAGCCCGGGATGATCCCGCTGCCGTTCACCGACGGCGAGGCGGTGGCCGCTCAGGTGCTGTGGGTCGACCGCTTCGGCAACGCCCAGCTCAACGTGGGCCCCGACGACGTCGAGCACCTCGGTGAGCGGCTCCGCCTGGTGATCGGCGGAGCGCAGCCGCATCGCCCGCCGGGCCACCTCCTTCGCCGAGCTGGGCTCGGACGTCGGCCTCGTCCTGGACTCCTACGGCCTGCTGGCCGTGTCCCTCGACCGACACCCGGCGTCGACCGACCTCGGCCTGTCTGCCGGTGACGAGGTCAAGATCGAGGCCCTGGGCGACGGCGACGAGCCGACCAACGGCGTCGGTCCGGTGGCGGTGGACATCAACCGGGGACCGCGGTGAGGCCGGCGACCCTGGCCGTCCTGGCCGCGCTCCTGCTCGCCATCTTCCTCGCCGCCGTGGTCCAGCTGTTCTTCCTGGCCGACCGGGGCGAGGACGACCCCGCCGAGGAGCAGGGCCTGGTCGTGCTGGTCGAGCCCTAGACGCTCAGCCGGTCCCGGGTGAAGCGCTGCGCGCCCCGGGCGATCAACCAGACGGCGATGAGCCACACGAAGGCCCCGATGCCGATGGCGATCGGCAGGTCGACCAGGAGCAGGCCGGTGGCCTGGCCCATGGCCAGGAAGATGAGGGGCAGGATCACCGCCCCGCCGAGCTGGTTGGCCTCCTGGGCCGTGTGGGCCCGGGCCGAGACCCGCACCATCACGCCGAGGCCGAGCGCGGCCACCGCGGGGGCGACCCAGAGGATCATGACCATCCACAGCCGGGTGGGCACGAAGATCCGGTGCACGACCGGCCAGCCCACGCCGTTGGAGACGATGGCGAAGCAGATGAAGCCGATCCAGGACACCGCCAGGGCGGGCACGAACGCGACCAGCAGCTTGGCCAGGAACAGGTCCCGGTCCGACACGGGCAGGTGGAGCAGGGACTCCAGGGTCCGCCGCTCCTTCTCGCCGGCGAACGCGTCGGCGGCCAGGACGGCCGACACCATCAGCGGCACGATCAGGAAGAGCGGGGCCAGGAGGTAGCCGTTGACGAGCAGGATCATCTGCTCGGACGGTGGCCGGGTGGCGATCGGGGCGGCCAGGTCGGCGGGCAGGCGGTCCAGGAACGGGGAGACGTCCACCGAGCCCACGCTGCGGGCGGCGAGGCCGATGCCCAGCGGGAGGACGACCAGGAGGATCGCGGGCACGAAGAGCATCGGGAGGAACACCGCCTTGGCCCGGCGCACTGCGGTCAGGTCCCGGGCCACGATGGCCCGGATGGCGCCCCAGGCGATGGGCTCCCGGGTCGGGCGGCCGATCGTGGTGGCGGTCACGGCGTGCCCTCGACCCGGGCCTCGATGGCGAAGTAGACGTCCTCGAGGGTGGGCGGCCGCGGCGTGATCCCGTAGAGCACGACCCCCCGTTCGCCCAGGGCCGCGGCCAGCTGGGGCACCGCCTGACGGTCCTCGACCACGACCCGCAGACCGGGGTCCGAGGGCCGGGCGTCGATGACCCCGGACAGGGCCTTGACGGCGTCGACCAGGCCGGCGTCGGCCGGGCCGTCGAGGTCCACGTCCACGTCGAGGCCAGGCCACAGCCCGGCGGCGATCTCGTCGGGGCGACCGAAGACGACGAGGCGACCCCGGTGCAGCACGGCCATGCGGTCGGCCAGGCGGCCGGCCTCGCCCAGGAAGTGGGTGCAGAGCACGACGGTGCGCCCCTCCTCGGAGGCGAGCCGGGCGATGAGGCCGATCACCTCGCGGGTGGCGGTCGGGTCGAGCCCGGACGTCGGCTCGTCGAGGAAGAGGATCTCGGGGTCGTGGAGGAGGGAGCGGGCGAGGGCCACCCGCTTGCGCTGGCCGGTCGAGAAGCCGTGGACCCGCACGTCGGCCAGTTCGGTCATGGTGAACTGCTCGAGCACCTCGGTGGCCCGGTGCTCGGCCTCGTCGCGGGCCATGCCCCGGATGCGGGCGGTGTAGACGAGGTTCTCCCGGGCGGTCAGCCGATCGTCCAGGCCGGCGTTCTCGGTGAGGACCCCGGTCCGGCGGCGCACGGCGTCACCCTCGAGCGCGGGATCCATCCCGAGGACCGTGGCCCGACCGGCGTCGGGGGCGAGGACGCCGTTGAGGAGGCGCACGGTCGTGGTCTTGCCCGCCCCGTTGGGCCCGAGCAGGGCCAGCACCTCGCCCGGGGCCACGTCGAGGGTCAGGTCGTCGACGGCCCGCTGGGCGCCGAAGGCCTTGGCCAGGCCGTCCGCCCGGATGGCCGTGTCGACCCGCGCGTCGACAGGAGGAGACAGCAGCACCCTGTCCCATCGGAGGCAGACCGCAGTTCCCTTGAGGACGACCGGCAGGGCAGACTGACGGGGTGAACGTGGCGGGCATCATCGAGGGCCATCCCGACGAGTCCGTGGCGCTGATCGCCGGCGACCGCACCGTCACCTACGGCGAGCTCCGGCGGGAGGTCGCCGGTGTGCAGGCGGGCTTCGCCGACCTCGGCCTCGACGTCGGTGACCGCATCGGCATCGTCGCCCCCAACACCGTCGAGTTCGTCCTGGGCTGGCTGGCCGCCGCCCGGGGCGGGTTCGTCGCCGTGCCCCTCAACCCGGGCAGCCCCGGGCCCGAGCTGGTCAGCGAGCTGGCCGCCGTCGGCGCCCGCGCCGTGGTCTGCGGCCCCCCGGGCTCGCCGTGGTCGCCGAGCTGGACCGGGCCGAGGTCCCGGTGCTGGAGCACGTCATCGATCCCGAGCGCCTGGCCGAGCTGGCCGGCCACGAGCCCGCCGCCGACCGTCGACCGGGAGCCGACCGACCTGGCGGTGCTCATGTTCACCAGCGGCACCGCCGGCTCGCCCCGGGCCGCGATGCTCACCCACGGCAACCTGCTGGCCAACCTCGAGCAGGTCCAGGCCTCCGAAGGGCGTCGCCGGGGGCCCGAGGACGTCGCCCTGGCCGTGCTGCCCCTCTTCCACATCTTCGGCCTGAACGTGGTCCTCGACGGCGGCCTGGTCGCCGGATCGACCGTGGTCCTGATGGATCGCTTCGACGCCGAGGCCACCCTGCTGGCCGTGGTCGAGCACGGGGTCACCGACCTGACCGGCCCCCCGACCATGTGGGCCGGCCTGGCGGCGGCCGAGGGGGCCAGCCCCGACGCGGTCGCCACCGTCGAGCGGGCCGCCTCCGGCGCCGCCGCCCTCGGCCCGGAGATCCGCAAGAACGTCCTCGAGCGCCTGGGCATCGCCCTGGCCGAGGGCTACGGCCTGACCGAGACGTCGCCCGTCGTGGCCACCGGTGTCGGCCAGGACGCCCCCGTCGGCTCGGTGGGCCGGCCGTTGCCCGGCGTGAGGTCCGCATCGTGGACCTCGACGGCCAGGACACCTACATCGGTGACCCCGGCGAGATCCTCGTCCGGGGCGACAACGTCTTCGTCGGCTACTGGAACGACCCCGAGGCGACCACCGCCGTGCTCACCGACGACGGCTGGCTGCACACCGGCGACATCGGCTTCGCCGACGAGTCCGGCCACCTGTTCCTGTCCGACCGGGCCAAGGACCTGGTGATCGTGTCCGGCTTCAACGTCTTCCCGGCCGAGGTCGAGGAGGTCCTGGTCAGCCACCCCGACGTGCGGGAGGCCGCCGTGGTCGGCATCCCCAGCGACCGCACCGGCGAGGCCGTGAAGGCCTTCGTCGTCCTCGAGGACGGCGCCACGGGCCTCAGCCCCGACGACCTCCGGGACCACACCCACGTCCACCTGTCGCGCTACAAGTGCCCCGCCGAGATCGAGATCGTGGACGAGCTCCCCCACGGCCCCGGCGGCAAGCTCCTCCGCCGCTCCCTCCGCGGCTGACCCCGTCGGGGGATGCCGGCCGAGGATCCGACCCCTGACCTGTGGACGGTCGAGCTCGGTGAGCGTCTGGACGAGCTGATCGACGGTTACCGGTCGGCGCTCCACAACTGCCTGGACGGCCTGACCGAGGACGAGGCGCGCCTGCGCCTCGTGCCGTCGAAGACCACGTTGCTGGGCCTGGTCAAGCACGTCACCTTCGTGGAAGGCGTCTGGTTCGATCAGGCGGTCAGTGGTCGCTCCTACGCCGAGATCGGCATCGCCTCCACGGTCGACGGGTCCTTCTCGCTGCGGCGGTCCGACACCATCGCATCGGTGCAGGACGCCCACCGCCGCCGGTGTGAAGCGTCGCGCCGGACGATGGCGGAGCTGGAGCTCGACGCACGGGTGGACGGTCGTGGTGACCGTCCCGTGTGGGCGCTGCAGCTCCAAGTGCTCCGCGAGCTCGCCCAACACGCCGGGCATGCCGACATCCTGCGGGAGCAGGTGCTCGCCCGACGGTGACGGAGCCCCGTCAGCAGACTTTGTGAACGGATGCACGAGCCGGGTACTTTGGAGGGAGTGCCGGACGAGCCTCGTCACATCCCTGAAGCCACGGTCGCCCGCCTCCCGCTGTACCTCCGGTCCCTCCTCACGCTGGCCGACGAGCGGGAGCCGACCTGCTCCTCCGAGCGCCTGGCCGACCTCGCGGGGGTCAACGCCGCCAAGGTGCGCAAGGACCTGTCCTACCTCGGCTCCTACGGGACGCGGGGCGTGGGCTACGACGTCGAGTTCCTGCTCCGCCAGGTCAGTCAGGCCCTCGGCCTGACCCACGACTGGCCCGTGGTCATCGCCGGCGCGGGGAACCTCGGTCGCGCCCTCGCCAACTACGGCGGCTTCTCCTCCCGGGGCTTCCCCGTCGTGGCGCTGGTCGACACCGACGAGTCCAAGGTGGGCCAGACCGTGGGGGAGACCCCCGTCCGGCACCTCGACGACCTCGAGGCCCTCGTCGAGGAGCACCAGGTCGCCATCGGTGTGCTGGCCACCCCGTCGGGTGCGGCGCAGGCGGTGGCCGACCGCATGGTCAGCGCCGGCATCGGCTCGGTCCTCAACTTCGCCCCGGCCGTGGTCACCGTGCCCGACGGGGTCTCCATCCGCAAGGTGGACCTCGCCTCCGAGCTCCTGATCCTCAGCTTCTACCAGCAGCGCCGTGACGGCGGCGTGGCGGACCTGACCGGGTGACCTCGTGCCCCTGCCGAGTCGGCCCTATCCGGTCAACCTCCTGGTCGCCGGGCGCTCGGTCCTCGTGGTCGGCGGAGGCGCCGTCGCCCTCGAGAAGGTCGACGGCCTGCTCGACGCCGAGGCCGCGGTGACCGTCGTGGCCCCGGAGGTCGTCCCCGAGCTGGTCGACCGCCCCGGCGTCCGCGTCGAGCGACGCCCCTACCGCTCGGGCGAGGCCGCCGACCACCGCCTCGTGGTCGTCGCCACCAGCGATCCGGCCGTGAACGCCGAGGTCGCCGCCGACGCCGAGGCCTCCGGCGTGTGGGTGAACGCGGCCGACGACATCGCCAACTGCACCTTCACCCTCCCGGCCCGGGTGCGCCGCGGCGACCTCCTGCTCACCGTGTCCACGGGCGGGCGCAGTCCCGGCCTGGCCTCCTGGACCCGCCAACGGCTGGAGGCCGAGTTCGGCCCCGAATGGGCCACCCTCCTCGACCTGCTGGCCGAGGCCCGGGACGAGCTGCGGGCCTCGGGTCGTTCGTCCCTGGGTGTCGACTGGCACGCGGCCCTAGACTCAGGAATGTTGGAACTGGTCCGCGAGGGCCGACTTGCCGAAGCCAAGGAGCGCCTGCAGGCGTGTCTGTCGTCGTCATCGGACTGAACCACCGCACCGTCCCCCTCGACCTGCTCGAGCGGATGACGGTCAACGAGGCGAACCTGCCCAAGGCCCTCGCCGACCTGGTCGGTCGCGACCACGTGTCCGAGGCCGTCGTCCTGTCGACCTGCAACCGCACCGAGGTCTACGCCTCCGTCGAACGCTTCCACGCCGCCTACGCCGACATCCGCGAGTTCCTGTCGGGTCTCGCCTTCCTCCCGCCCGAGGCCTTCGGCGACCACCTCTACGCCCACTACGACGAGGCTGCGGCCCAGCACCTCTTCTCGGTCGCCGCCGGCCTCGACTCCGCCGTGCTCGGCGAGAGCGAGATCCTCGGCCAGGTCCGCAACGCCTGGGAGCGGGCCCGCACCGAAGAGGCCGCCGGCTCCACGCTGAACCTGCTCTTCCGCCACGCCCTCGAGGCGGGCAAGCGGGCCCGGACCGAGACCGCCATCGGCGAGAAGACCACCTCGGTCTCCCAGGCCGCGGTGACCATGGCCTCCGAGCGCCTCGGGGGGCTGGAGGGCCGCTCCGTCCTGGTCGTGGGGGCCGGCGAGATGGGCGAGGGCCTCGTCCGCTCGCTGATCGACGCCGGCGCCGACCCCGTCCAGGTGGCCAACCGCACCTGGGACCGGGCCAAGGACCTGGCCGAGCGGGTCGGGGCCACCGCCATCCACCTCGACGACCTGCCCCGGGCCCTGAGCGACGTCGACCTGCTTCTCACCTCCACCGGCGCCACCTCGATCATCGTGGAGCACGGCGACATCGAGCCCGTCGTCGACGCCCGCGCCGGCGCCCCCCTCCTGATCGTGGACATCGCCGTTCCCCGCGACGTCGACGCCGCCGCCGGGACGTTGCCGGGCGTGACCCTGCTGGACATGGACGACCTGCGGGCCCACGCCGAGCTCGGCCTGGCCGAGCGTCGCCGCGAGGTGGCCGCGGTCCGGGCCATCGTCGAGGACGAGGTCACCCGCTTCCAGGCCCTGACCACCGCCCGCGAGGTGGCGCCGCTGGTGGCCGCCCTCCGCAAGAAGGCCGAGGACCTCCGTGTCGCCGAACTGGCGCGCCAGCAGGCCCGCCTGAGCCGCGCTGACACCGGAACAGCAGGATGCCGTCGAGGCGGCCACCAGGGCCGCGCTGGCCAAGCTCCTCCACGAGCCCACCGTCGCGCTCAAGGCTGCGGCGGGCACCCCCAAGGGTGAGCGCCTCGCCGAGGCCCTCCGCGAGCTCTACGACCTGTAGCCGCTCGGCCGACGGCGCCGGCCAGCCCACGGCCCCCTCGATGCCCCCCTTCTGGTCGAGCGCTGCCGCGCCGGGCCCCGGCACGGCTCCACGGGGACGAGATCGGTGACCGCGTCACCGCTCCGCGCCGCGACCCGGGGCAGCCCGCTCGCCCGCTGGCAGGCCGACCACGTCGCCGCCCTGCTGGACGCCGCCCACGCCCGCCTGCACCACGAGGCCGTGGTGGTCAGCACCACCGGCGACCGGGACCGGGACCGGCCCCTGGCCGAGATCGGGGGCAAGGGCGTCTTCGTGAAGGAGGTCCAGGCCGCCGTCCTGGACGGGCGGGCCGATCTGGCGGTGCACTCGGCCAAGGACCTTCCCTCCACCACCCCGGACGGCCTGGTGATCACCGCGGTGCCCGAGCGGGCCGATCCCCGTGACGCGCTGGTCGGACGGGCGCTGGCCGACCTGCCTCCCGGGGCCCGCATCGCCACCGGCTCCGCCCGCCGCCGGTCCCAGCTGGCCAACCGCCGCCCGGACCTGACCTTCGTCGGCCTCCGGGGGAACATGGACACCCGCATCGCCGCGGCCGCCGACCACGGCGCCGTGGTCGTGGCCCTCGCCGCCCTGCAGCGCCTGGGCCGGGCCGACGAGGTGGCCGAGGTCCTGGAACCCACGATCGTGCTCCCGCAGGCGGGGCAGGGGACCCTCGCCGTCGAGTGTCGGTCCGACGACGACGCCACCCGGGCCCTCCTGGCCGCCATCGACCACGAGCCCAGCCACCGCACCCTGCGGGCCGAGCGGGCGTTCCTGGAGGAGCTGGGCGGCGACTGCGACATCCCTGCCGGCGCCTTCGCGGTGGTCGACGGGGACGGGATCCGGGTCGAGGGCGTCGTGGCCTCCCTCGACGGCCACGTCGTCCTCCGTCATGCTGAGACCGGCACCGACCCCGAGGCCGCCGGCCGCGCCGTGGCCCGGTTCCTCCTCGACGACGCCGGTGGCGCGGCGATACTCGACCCGTGACCGGAACGGGGGCGGAGCAATGACCGTCTACCTGGTGGGGGCGGGGCCGGGGGATCCGGGCCTGCTGACCGTGCGGGGGGCCGAGCTCCTGGCCCGGGCCGATGTCGTGGTCTACGACCGACTCTCGGTCGCCGCCCTGCTCGACCTGGCCCCGGACCACGCGATGTGCATCAGCGTGGCCAAACAGCCCGGGCTGCCGTCGACCAGCCAGGAGGAGATCAACAGGCTCCTCGTCGAGCACGGCGAGGCCGGCCTGGAGGTCGTCCGCCTCAAGGGCGGCGACCCCTTCGTCTTCGCCCGGGGCGGCGAGGAGGCCCGAGCCCTGCTCGATGCGGGCGTCCCCTTCGAGGTCGTCCCCGGCATCACCTCGGCCATCGCCGCTCCGGCCTACGCCGGCATCCCGGTGACCCTGCGCCACTCGTCGACGTCCTTCACGGTGGTCACCGGTCACGAGGACCCCGTCGCCGGCGTCGAGGGCTCGGTGGACTGGGACGCCGTGGCCCGGGTCGGCGGCACGATCATCATCCTGATGGGGGTGGCCCGCATGGCGGCCATCGCCGAGCGCCTCATCGCCGGGGGCCGGTCACCCGACACCCCGGCGGCCGCGGTCCAGTGGGGCACCCGTCCCGAGCAGCGCACCGTCCGGGCGACGTTGGCCACCCTGGCCGACCAGGACCTGGCCGCGCCGTCGACCATCGTGGTGGGCGAGGTGGCGGCCGAGGACCTGGCGTGGTTCACCGAGCGCCCGCTGTTCGGCCGGACCGTCGTGGTGACCCGCCCGGAGAGGCCAGGCCGGCACCCTCGCCGATGCGCTGCGCGCCGCGGGCGCCGAGCCGCTGGTCCTGCCGGTCATCGAGATCGAGGACCCCGCAGACCACGGCGTGGCGCTGGACGAGTCCCTGGCGGAGATCCAGCAGTTCGACTGGCTGGTCGTGACCTCGGCCAACGGGGCCCGGCGGGTCCTGAGCGGCCTCCCCGACGCGAGGGCCCTTGGCGGGGTGTCGGTGGCCGCCATCGGCCCCGGCACGGCTGCGGCACTGGCCGAGGGCAACGTGCGGGCCGACCTCGTGCCCGATCGCTTCGTCGCCGAGAGCCTGCTGGAGGCCTTTCCGGCCCCACCGGCTGACGGTGGTCGGGTCCTGCTGGCCCGGGCCGCCGTGGCCCGCGACACCCTGCCCGACGGACTCCGGGCCGCGGGCTGGGACGTCGAGGTGGTCGAGGCCTACCGCACCGTGCCCGCCCGCCCGGCCCCGGCGCTCCTCGACGCCGCGGCCGCGGCCGACATCGTCACCTTCACCTCGTCGTCCACCGTGACCCGTTACCTGGCGGTGGCCGGCGCCGACCGGGTGCCGCCCGTGGTGGCCTGCATCGGCCCGGTCACCGCGGCCACCGCTCGGGAGGCCGGTCTCACCGTGGCCGTCGAGGCCGGCGAGCACACGATCCCCGGCCTGGTCCAGGCCCTGATCGACCACGTCGGCGACGCCGGGTGAGCCTGCAGGCGCTGGTCTTCGACTTCGACGGCCTCATCCTCGACACCGAGTGGTCGGCCTTCTCGACCGCGGCGGCGGTCTGGGAGGAGCACGGCATCGAGCTGGACCTCGCCGTCTGGCAGGGGATCGTGGGCACGGCCGAGCACGTCCACTGGAGCGAGATGCTGGAGACGGACCTCGGCCGGCCCATCGACCGGGAGACCGTCATCCCCCTCCGTCAGGCTCAGCACCACGCCGAGGTCGAGGCCATGGAGCTCCTGCCCGGGGCCGTCGACCTCGTCACCGCGGCGAGCGTCGCCGGCCTGCGCCTCGCCGTCGCCTCCAGCTCACCGCACGCCTGGGTCGGCGGGCACCTCGAGCGCAGGGGCCTCATCGACCTGTTCGACGCCGTCGTGTGCCGGGAGGACGTGGCCCGGACCAAGCCCGATCCCGCTCTCTACGCCACCGCCGTCGAGCGGCTCGGCGTCGATCCCGCCCACGCCGTCGCCCTGGAGGACTCCCACCACGGCACCGTCGCCGCCGAGGCCGCCGGCCTGGCGTGTGTCGCCGTCCCCAACCGGGTCACGGCCGGTCAGGACTTCACCGCCGCCCGCCTGGTCGTCGACTCCCTCGCCGAGCTCACCCTCCCCACCCTCGAGGCCCTGGTGACCTGACTCGTTCTGGGTGCGCGATCGTGGGGCTCAGCGCGCGGTTTCGCACCCGGAACGGGGTCAGTCGTCCTTGGCCGCCCGATGGCGGGCATGCTCGGGGCATCCCCTTCGCCGCCGACGCCGTGGACCTGATGGCCGCCCGCCAGCAGATGGCGCTGTCCCTGGGTTGGCACATCGTCATCGCCTGCTTCGGGGTGGGCTTCCCCATCTTCGTCCTGCTGGCCGAGTGGCTGAGCCTCCGGCGCGACGACCCGGTGGCCCGCCGGCTGGCCCGACGCTGGTCCCAGGCCTTGGCCGTCCTCTTCGCCGTCGGGGCGGTGTCGGGGACCATCCTGAGCTTCGAGCTCGGCATCCTCTGGCCCGGCCTCATGGCCGACTTCGGCGACGTGTGGGGCCTGCCCTTCACCATCGAGGGGATCGCCTTCTTCCTCGAGGCCATCTTCCTGGGCCTCTACCTCTACGGCTGGGATCGCTTCTCGCCAAGGGCCCACCTGCTCGTCGGCCTGCCCATCCCGGTCGCGGGGGTGGCCTCGGCCTGGTTCGTCGTCACCGCCAACGCCTGGATGAACCAGCCCCAGGGCTTCGACGTGGAGAACTACCTGGCCGCCGGCGAGGTCACCGACGTCGACCCGTGGACGGCCATGTTCAACCCGGCCACCCCGGTGCAGACCACCCACATGGTCCTGGCCGCGATCATGGTCGCCGGCTTCGGCGTGGCCGCCGTCTACGCAGTGGCCTGGCTCAAGGGCCGGCGGGACCGCCACCACCGCCTCGGCTTCGTCATCCCGTTCGCCGTCGCCGCGCTGGTCACCCCGATCCAGATCGGTGTGGGCGACGCCGCGGCCCGGTTCCTGGCCGAGCGCCAGCCCGTGAAGCTGGCTGCCATCGAGGGGCTCTACGACACCCGGGACTGTGCCCCGCTGACCCTGGGCGGGCTCTACGTGGAGGACGAGGTCCGGTGGGGGATCCGGGTGCCCTGTGGGCTGTCGCTGCTGGTCGACCACAACCCCGACGGCGTGGTCGCCGGCCTGCAGGAGGTGCCGCCGGAGGACCGCCCGCCTGTGAACGTCGTGCGCATCGCCTTCCAGACGATGGTCGCCATCGGCTTCTTCCTGCTGGCCCTCGGGGTCTGCTGGGGCTGGTGCCGGTGGCGCCGGCACCGCCTGCCGGAGAGCCGTTGGTTCTGGCGGGCCGCCGTGGTCGCCGGGCCCCTCGCCGCCATCGCCCTCGAGGCGGGCTGGATCGTCACCGAGGTCGGCCGCCAGCCCTGGATCGTCTACGAGGTGATGCGGGTGGAGGACGCCGTCACCGACGCCGGCGGCCTGTGGGTCGGCTACGGCGTGCTCCTCGTCGTCTACACCGTCCTGACGGCGGCGGTCATCGTGGTCCTCCGCCGCCTGGCCCGCTCGCCCCTGCCGGCCCTCGAGCCCGAGGCGGTGGCTCCACCGTGACCCTGCCCGAGCTCTTGCTGGCGATCACCTGGGTGGGGGTGACGATGTACGCGGTCTTCGCCGGGGCCGACTTCGGCGCCGGCGTGTGGGACCTGCTGGCGGGCGGGCCGGAGGAGGGCGCCGACCGACGGGAGAGGATCGAGCACTCCATCGGGCCGGTCTGGGAGGCCAACCACGTCTGGCTCATCTTCGTGCTGGTCGTGCTGTGGACCGGCTTCCCGACGGCCTTCGCCGCCGTGGCCTCCACCCTGTACCTGCCGCTGACCGCCGTGGCCATCGGGATCATCCTGCGGGGATCGGCCTTCGTCTTCCGCAAGCAGTTCCAGGGCGTACCCGCCCGCCGCGGCTTCGGGGCGGCGTTCGCGGCCTCGTCGATCATCACCCCCTTCTTCCTCGGGGCCATCGCCGGCGCCGTGGCCTCGGGTCGCATCGACACCGACGGGGAGATCGATGTGACCGGGGCCTGGTCGGGTCCCACCTCGCTGTTCGGCGGGGTGCTGGCCGTCCTGGTCTGCGCCAACCTTGCCGCCGTCTTCCTCACCGCCGACGCCCACCGGGCGGGTGAGGCCGACCTGGTCGAGTGGTTCCGGGCCCGGGCCCTCGTCAGCGGCGCGCTGACCGGCCTCACCACCTTCGCCGGGGTCGCGGTCCTCCACGCCGACGCCCGCCACCTGTTCGACAACCTGACCGACCGGGGCCTGCCCCTGATGGTCCTCTCCGCCGTGGCCGGCGTGGCCTCCCTCGTGTTGCTCGTCCTCCGCCGCTACCGGCTGGCCCGCGTCGCGGTGGTCACCGCGGTCGGGGCGGTCGTGTGGGGCTGGGCGGCGGGCCAGTACCCCGAGATCCTCGTCGACCACCTCACCATCGAGGAGGCCGCCGGGGCCCCGGCCACCCTCCAGGCCATGGTCTGGTCGCTGGCCGTCGGCACGGTCCTCTTCGCCCCGCCGCTGGCCTGGCTCCTCCGCAGCGCCGCCAAGGGCGAGCTCGACCTGGTTCGCCCGTTAGAACAGGGGTCGACGGTCGGGGGCGAAGAGGTGGGGGACGCCGAACTCGGAGCCAAGCCGGAACCCGAACATCTCGGCATCCGGAACGGGCTTCGGCTCCGGAGAAGGGGTAGGACCCCCGATCACGGAGGAGAGCCCTGTGCGCATCGCAGTCGCCGGTTCCGGCGTGTCCGGCCTCGTGTCGGCGTGGCTGCTCGCGCCCGAACACGAGGTCGTGCTCTTCGAGGCCGACGGCCGACCGGGGGGCCACACCAACACCGTCGACGTGCACCTCCCGTCGGGGGACTACGCCGTGGACACCGGGTTCATCGTCTGCAACGACCGGACCTACCCGAACTTCCTGCGACTGCTCGACGAGCTGGCGGTGGCCACCCAGCCCAGCGACATGACCTTCAGCGTCTCCTGTGAGCGCACCGGCCTCGAGTGGGCGGGAAAGGACCTGAACGGGGTGTTCGCCCAACGGGTCAACGCCCTGCGCCCCCGCTTCCTGCGGATGCTGGCCGATGTCCTGCGCTTCGGTCGCTTGGGCCAGCGCCGTCTCCGCACGTCGGACGAGGGTGAGGACCTCGGCACCCTGGCCGACTTCGTCGCCGAGCACCGGTTCTCTGCGTCCTTCGTCGACCTCTACCTCGTGCCCCTGGGCGCCTCGATCTGGTCGGCCGAGCCCGCGGCGTTCGACCGGTACCCCCTTCGGCCGCTGCTGTCCTTCCTCGACCACCACGGCCTGCTCGACCTGCGCACCCGTCCTCAGTGGATGACGGTCACCGGTGGTTCCCGCACCTACGTCCGGGCGATCACCGACCAGTTGGGGGACCGGGTCCGCCTCGGGTGCCCTGTGGAGCGGGTGACCCGTTCCGAGGACAAGGTCGAGGTGGTGAGCCGGTCCGGCACCGAGGTCTTCGACCACGTCGTGGTGGCCGGGCACAGCGACCAGGCCCTGGCCCTCCTGGGTGACCCCACGCCGGCCGAGACCGAGGTGCTGGGCGCCATCCGCTATGTGGCCAACGAGGCCACCCTCCACAGCGACCGGGCGATGCTGCCCCGCTCGCCCCGGGCCTGGGCGGCGTGGAACTACCACCGCCTCGTCGATGAGCGGGCGAAGGTCGCGGTCACCTACGACATGAACCGGCTCCAGCGCCTGGGCGCCCCCGAGCCGGTCTGTGTGACCCTGAACCGCCACACCGACATCGACCCGACGGCCGTCCTCCAACGGATCGACTACGCCCACCCCGTCTACGACCCGCCCTCGGACGCCGCTCGCCGGCGCCGGGGCGAGATCAGCGGCCACAACCGCACGAGCTACGTCGGCGCCTACTGGCACAACGGCTTCCACGAGGACGGCGTGCGCAGCGCGGTCGAGGCCTGTCGCCCGCTGGGGTCCCGATGGCGGTGACCGCGCCCTTCCGGCGCCGCGCCAAGGCCGGCCGCGCCAGGACGGTCAGCAGCGCCGTCTACGCGGGCGAGGTCCACCACGCCCGGTTCCGGCCGGTGCCCCACGCCTTCACCTACCGCCTGGCCATGACGTTCCTCCGCCTCGACGAGGTCGATGAGGTCCTGGGCCGCCACCCCCTGTGGAGCCGTCGCCGCGGCCGGCCGGTGCGCTTCCGGCGGGAGGACTACCTCGGCGACCCGGAACGGGACCTGGCCGAGGCGATCAAGGACGTGGTGGAGGACGCCCTCGGGTTCCGGCCCGAGGGCCCGGTCGCCCTGCTGGCTCACCTGCGCACGTTCGGCTGGTGCTTCAACCCCCTCGCCGCCTACTACTGCTACGACGCCACCGGCACCCAGGTGGTGGCGCAGGTCCTCTCGGTCACCAACACCCCGTGGGGTGAGCGCACCGAGTACGTGATCGACACCCGTCCGAGCCCGGCGGCCTGGACCGGCCGCTTCCCCAAGGCGATGCACGTCTCGCCCTTCATGGGCATGGACCAGACCTACCTCCTCGACGCCACTGCTCCGGGACCGGACCTGCGCCTCACGCTCCGCAGCGAGGAGGACGGCGAGGTCGTCTTCGCTGCCGACCTCGACCTCACCCGCCGCCCCGCCGACCGGGCCGGCCTGGGCCACGTCCTCTGGCGCTACCCGCTGATGACCCTGCGGGTGAGCCTCGCCATCCACCTCCAGGCCCTGCGCCTCTGGCGCAAGGGCCTCCCCTTCCAGCGTCACCCCGACCGCGACCCTCATCCCTCCGGAGGCTGACATGCCCACCCCTCACCGACACCCTCGCCCGCCGCACCGCCCTCGGCCTGCTGGGCCGCATCCGGACCGGCCACGTCCTGGTCAAGGACGCCGGTGGCGAGCACCGCTTCGGTGATCCGGCCGAGCCCGAGGTCACCATCCGGGTCCACGACGTCGCCACCTACCGTCGCTGGCTGACGGGCAGCGCGGGGGTGGGGGAGAGCTACGCCCAGGGTCTGTGGGACACCGACGACCTCACCGCGCTGTTGCAGGTGATCGTGCGCAACCTCAACCCGCTGGAGGCCGCCGCCGCCCGCTGGTACCGGCTGACCAACCCCGTGGCCGACCCGGTGCGCCGCCTCCGCCGGCCCGACCCCGACCGGGACCGCACCAACGTGCGCATGCACTACGACCTCGGCAACGACTTCTTCGCCGCCTTCCTCGATCCGACCATGACGTACTCGTCGGCGGTCTTCGACCACCCCGGCCAGGACCTGCAGAGCGCCCAGGAGGCCAAGCTGGACCGGCTGTGCCGGAAGCTGGCCCTCGGACCGGAGGACCACGTGGTGGAGATCGGCACCGGTTGGGGCGGCTTCGCCATCCATGCCGCTCGGGCCTATGGCTGCCGGGTCACGACCACGACGATCTCGGCCGCCCAGCACGAGGAGGCGACGCAGCGGGTGCGCGACGCAGGCCTGGCCGACCGGGTGGACGTCCGCCTGCAGGACTACCGCCACCTCGAGGGCACCTACGACAAGGCCGTCTCCATCGAGATGATCGAGGCCGTCGACTGGCGGGACCTACCCGGCTACTTCGCCGCCCTCCACCGGCTGGTGGGCGACGACGGCCTGATCGGCTTGCAGGCCATCGTCATCGGCGACGACCGCTATGACCGGGCCCGGGTGGCCACCGACTTCATCAAGGCCCACGTCTTCCCCGGCGGCTGCCTGCCGTCGGTGGGCACCATCACCCGCACGGCGGCCGAGAACGGTCCCCTCGACGTCATCGACCTGGAGGACCTCGGCCTCCACTACGCCGAGACCCTGGCCCGCTGGCACCATCGCCTGGAGCTCATCGACGACGAGCTGCCGGCCCTGGGCCTGGACGAGACCTTCGCCCGCCTCTGGTCCTTCTACCTGCGCTACTGCGAAGCGGCCTTCCTGGAGCGCCACGTCAGCGTGGTGCAGGCCGTCCTCGCCGGTCGGGCCTGGCGCCCGCCCGCCCCCCTCGTCCGCGCCCTCTGACCGGCAGTCCCCCACCGCGTTCTGGGCCCTCCCCTCTGTTCCCCGCAACAGGTGGTGGGGCCCAGAACGGGGAGCCTCGGTTCTGGGCCCTCCCCTCTGTTCCCCGCAACGGGTGGTGGGGCCCAGAACGGGATCGGTGGGTCAGCCGGCGGCTTCGGCCAGGGGGACGACCTGGCAGTCCAGGGGGCCGGGGTCCTCCTCGGGCAGGAGGAGGCGCCAGAAGATCGTGCCGTGCTCGTGGCCCTCGCAGTCCAGCCAGTTGGGGCTGCCGGGATCGGCATGGGCGATCACGATGCGGAAGCTGCCGTCGTCCTCGAGGGCCAACTGCGCCTGGTTGAGCGAGGAGCCCCGGGCCCGGTACTCGAGGGTCTGCATGTGGGCGTTCCACAGCATCACGTTGGCGAAGGCGCAGCGGGGGAGCGTCCCGGTGATGACGAGGGCCTCGTCGGGGGCCAACTGCCAGCGACCCAACGCGTAGTGGATGTCGGCCGCCCCCGGCACGGGCAGGCCGGAGTCCCGGAAGCTGTAGGGCGTCGGGAGGGTGTTGGGCTCCTTGGCGACGAAGGGGATGTCCACCTCCACGTTCGGCAGCGCCTGACCGAGGGTGGTCTGGCGCAGCATCGCCACCCCCTCCCGCAGCCGGGCGGCCAGGGCCTCGTCGCTGAGGGGCGGCGGCGGCCCGTCGGCGTCGAGGACCTCGATGTCGATGTCCACGTGGATCGCCGGGTCGTTCTGGGCCGAGGTCGCCAACTGGTAGTAGGTGCGGACGACGACGCAGTGGGCGTCGGGGTGCAGCTCCAGCCAGTTGCCCTCGGCCGCTTCGGCGCCGAGGGTGATCGAGTAGCTGCCGTCGGCGGCGACGTCGAAGTCGCGGTCGTTGACGTCGCCCAGCAGCGGGCCGGCCAGGGCACCGTCGGGCGAGGGCCCGTGGATGGTGAACGACGTGTAGCACTCCTCGTCCCGCACCCCGGAGATGCGGTAGGTCCGGTCGCCTCGGAGGCGGGCGTAGTGGTAGATGGCGTCGGGGTTGTCGCCCTGGATCTTGCGGGCCGGCGAGGCGATGACCGCCAACCGGGGGTGGTCGGGGTCGGCCTCGAGGTAGAGCTCGGACATGGCCGAGAGCACCTGGCCCACGTAGCGGTACCCCTCGACCACGTCGAGGGGGTCGGTGAAGCGCTCCGCGGAGAGGACGTAGTCGTCCCGGATCTCGGTCAGGGCGGCGATCAGGTCGTCGAAGGCCGCGGTGGTGGCTGGCGCGAGGTTCATGGTGTCTCCTGTCCGGAGGGTGGGTCCCGGATTCTCTGGAACACTGTTGCAGAACCGTCCGGGGGGGCCGAGCCGATGTCCGATGAAGTCCTGAACAGCACGTCACTGGTCGACCAGGCCCGGGCGGCCACCGGTCTCGAGGACTTCGGCGAGGACACCTGGCAGGAGGGCCTCGACCGCCTGCTCGATGCCCTCCACACCGAGGCCCGCCTGACCGAGATGGGGGAGCAGATCGCGGCGGCGATGCTCGTGACCGACCTCACCTCCCGGCTGCGGGTCACCGATTGGCACGCCCGGTTCCCCGAGATCGGTGCCGCGCCCGTCCCCCCGCCGGTGGTCGTGCTGGGCCAGCCCCGGACCGGCACCACGATCCTGTTCGACCTCCTGGCCCAGGACCCCCGGCTGCGGGCGCCGCTCACCTGGGAGGTGGCCAACCCCCATCCGCCGCCGGAGACGGCGACCTACGACACGGACCCGAGGATCGCCGAGTCCGAGGCCGCAGCCGAGATGACCGAGCTGGTCAACCCGGGGTTCCGGGCCGTGCACCCCTCCGGCGCCCTGCGGGGCCAGGAGGACGTGGTCATCACCTCCGGGGACTTCCGCAGCATGACCTTCCCCACGGTGTTCCGGGTCCCCAGCTACATGCGCTGGCTCATCGGCGAGGCCGACATGGCCCCGGCCTACCGCTACCACCGTCGCTTCCTCCAGCTCCTGCAGTGGCGGCATCCCGGCGAGCGCTGGGTGCTGAAGACCCCCGCCCACACGTGGTGCCTGGGCGCCCTCTTCGCCGAGTACCCCGACGCCACGATCGTCCAGACCCACCGTGACCCCCTGAAGGTCCTGGCGTCGGTGGCCTCCCTCACCGAGCACCTCCAGCGCATGGTCTCCGGCCAGACGACCATCCCCGAACAGGCCGAGGAGTGGGTCGACTACCTGGAGCTGGGCAACGAGCGGTCGGTCACCGCCCGCGAGGACGGCACCGTCCCGGCCGACCAGGCCGTCGACTTCGTGTTCCAGGACCTGATGGCCGACCCGTTCGCTGCGCTGGCTGCCCTGTACGACGAGATGGGCCTGGCCTACACCGCCGAGGCCGAAGCGGGCATGCGGGCCTTCCTCGCCGCGCACCCGGCCGACGAGCACGGCACCCACACGTACTCCTTCGCCGCCACCGGCCTCGACGAGGACGAGGTCCGGGCCCGGATGCAGCGCTACGAGACCTACTTCGACGTCCCCCGCGAGCCGTTGGGCTGAGACAGCCCCATCCAGGGCGGGGGTCGGCGCCGTAGGACGGGGTGGACACCGGTCTGACGCCGGGCCGTGCGGCCGCCCCTCTCCCCTGGGTCGACCGGTCCGGCGTCGGTCGGTGGCCAACGGCCCGACGAATCCACGATTCTGGTTGCTCCGGCTCGTCCTGGGGAACAAGGGCGCGCAACCAGAACGGGATGCGACGGCTGGTTCAGGCGGCCACCGAGGCCACCCACTCCTCGACGAGGTCGCCGAGGATGGGCAGGGTCACCGAGCCGTGGGCCAGGACGGCGTCGTGGAACCCCTTGATGTCGAAGCGGTCGCCCAGGCGGTCCTTGGCCCCGGCCCGCAGGCGGAAGAACTCCCGCTGGCCGGTCTTGTAGGCCAACGCCTGGCCGGGCATGCCGATGTAGCGGTCGATCTCGACGGTGACCTCACCCTCGTCCAGCGGCGTGTTCTCGAGCAGGAAGTCGATGGCCTGGCGCCGGGTCCAGCCCAGGGCGTGGAGCCCGGTGTCGACGACCAGGCGCCCGGCCCGCCAAGCGTCCGCGGTCAGCATGCCCAGGCGGTCGAGGTCACCCCCGTAGAGGCCCATCTCCTCGGCCAGGCGCTCGGTGTAGAGGGCCCAGCCCTCGACGTAGGCCGTGTTGCCGAACCCGAAGCGCTGGAAGTCGGGCAGGTCGGTCAGCTCGGCCGCGATGGCCAGCTGCAGGTGGTGGCCGGGGATGGCCTCGTGGTAGCCGATGCTCTCGGCCTCGGTCCGGGACTTCTCCTCCGGGGCGTGGGTGTTGACGTAGTAGGTGCCGGGCCGGCTGCCGTCGCCCGCGGGCGGGAAGTAGTAGGCCGCGGGGGCATCGGCGGCCAGGTAGTCGGGCACCGCGACGATGGCGCAGTCGGCCTCGGGCAGGCGGCCGAACCAGTCGCCCATCGCGGCCTTGGCCCGGCCGAGGGCGTCGGCCGCGTCGGCCATGATCTCCTCGCCGGTGGCGTACTTGAGGCTCGGGTCCGTCCGCAGTCGCTCGAACACCTCGGCCGCGGTGTGGAGCCCGAAGGCCCGGCCGCCGATCTCGGCGTACTCGGCCGGCAGCGTCTCGGTGATCTCGGCCATGCCGATGTCGTGCAGCTCCTGAGGGCTCAGGTCCGTCGTCGTGTGGAGCCGGACCAGGGCGGCGTACACCTCGTCGCCCCCGTCGAGGTGGCACAGGCCCGGTCGCTCGTCGGGGCGGGCGGCGGGCTGGAGCTCGTCGGCCAGCACGGCGCGGTAGCGGGCGAACCCGGGTCGGATGACGGTCTCGGTGACCTCGCGCAGCTCGGCCCGCCACGCGGTCTCGTCCCAGCCGTCGGGGTCCTGAGGTGGGGGCAGCTGGACGAAGGGGTCGTCGTCGAGGGACGAGGCCAGGTAGCCGTCGACCTGGTTGAGGGAGCGCTCGACGCAGATGGCGGCCGGGGTGCGGCCCCGGGCCAAGCCGGCCCGGAAGCGCTCGGCGGCCTGGTCGAGGAAGCGGTCGCTCTGGCGGTAGCGCTCGACCAGCCGGCACGCCGAGTCGGCGTCGGAGGCCTGGGTCTGGGGCGCGATCTGGAGCAGGTCGGCGTGGGCGCCGGTGTTCTGGTCGGAGGCCAGCTCGGCCAGTCGGTGCTCGTTGCGGGCCCGGGCGTTGTCGGCCTCGGCCAGGAGCAGGCCTCGGGTGACCCGGCCGCCGGCGGACAACGAGGTCGGGTCCAGAGCTTCGGCCCGGTCCACGACGCCGGTGATGACCGCCAGGTTGGCGTCCTCGGCGGCCTCGGACAGGTCGTCCATCCGGTCGTCGAAGCGGTGGTCACCCACGAAGGTGGCGTACACGGGGGAGGCGACCATGACCGCCTCCCAGTAGTCGTCGGCGATCCGGCGCAGTTCGGCGTCACTCATGGCCCCGTTCTACCCCGGGGCAGCCGGGGAGGCGCAGGGGTTCAGCCCCAGTAGCGCCCCGAGGTCAGCACCTGGACCGGGCCCTCCGCGGACCACAGGCCGTTGCCGACCACGATGTCGTCGATCCCGTCGCCGTCCACGTCCAGGGCCTCGGCGATGTCCCCGCAGCCGGCGATGCCGGTCGGCAAGCGGGCCCGCTCCCACGTCCAACCGGGCCCGACGTCGAGGTAGAGACGGTCCTCGAGGTTGACGTGCCGGGGGCCGCCGCAGGCCTGGACCACGAACATGTCGAGCCCGAGACGGCCGTCGAGGTCGGCGATGGCCACCGAGTGGCCGGCCTGCAGGTCCTCCCGGAAGACGGGGAGGCCGAACCCGCCGCCCGCCGTCCCGGGCCAGACACTGACCGAGGTCCGCTTGACCACCACGAGGTCGATCAGCCCGTCGCCGTCCAGGTGGGCGAGGCGGGCGCCCTTGACACCGTCCAACGCGATCTGCAGCCGGGACGCCACGTCCACCAGCCAGCGGCCACCGTCAGGGCGGCGGACGTTGCGGAACAGGTGGAGCCGGTTCTGGCTGGGGTGCCACCCGACCGTCGCCAGGCCGGCACCGCCGCACACCAGCAGGTCGTCCCAGCCGTTGGCGTCCTGGTCGACCGCTTGGGCGCAGAGGCTGCCGATGTCGGCTCGCATCCCGATCTGGGCGTCCACGTACGCCGCGGTCTGAGCGTGCAGGAACGTCCGGTTGAGCGACTGGTTGTCATCGGACCGGGGGTTCTCGTTGCCCACGAAGAGGTCGATGCCCCGGCGGTGATCCAGGTCGACGAAGGTCGGGTGGCGCCCCCGACCCAAGGGGTCAGTGACTCCGTAGGCGCCGGCCTGGTTGACGAACGACCCGTCTGGCTGCTGGACCCAGAGGGCGTTGTTGCCCCATTCGTTGCCGTTGCTCGCCCCCCGGGTGCAGTAGATGTCGGTTCGGTCGTCGGCGTCGGCGCGGCCGAGGGCACAGGCGTGGAGGTCGCCGGTGTCCTCGACGAACGCCGACTCCAGCCCCGGCTGCCGGTTCAGGAACACCTCCACCCGGCCATGGGTGCTCATCACCAGGTCGTCGATCCCGTCGCCGTCCACCGGCCCGGCGTCGAGGTCGAAGCTGTGGGTGTGGCGGGGGAGGCCCAGGGCGAGACCGACGTCGTGGAAGCGCACCGGTGAGGGGCCTCGCGTCACCACGACCCGCACCCGGTCCCGGGCCCCACCGGCCAGGGCCTCGGCGGTCAGCGTGCGGGTGAGGGTGAAGCCCTCGGGCACCGACCGCCGCAGGGTCACCCCGAGGGTGAGGTCCCGGTGGTCACCGGCGCCGACGCGGAGCCGGAGGTCGCCGCGGTCGAGGGCGTCGGTGACCTCCTGGCCGCCGAGGCGCCACACGACGTCCGCCCGAAGGTCACGCCCCCGGGCGCTCAGCCGGATCAGGGCGGCATCGGGGCCGTCGTGGCGGATCCGGAACACGAAGGTCGCCCGTTGGCCGGCGCTGACGGGGGCGTCGATGGTCACCGGGACGGGGCCGGCCGGCCGGCCCGACGCCCAGCCACGGCCCGTCGGGCGCCCGTCGGACCGTGAGATCGGGGAGGACCGGTGCCTCCTCGGGAACGGTCGTGACCGGCGGGGCGGTCGTCGGTGGGGCCGTCGTGGCCGGGACGGTGGTGGCGGGCACGGTCGTGGCCGGCAGGGCCGTCGAGGTCGCCTCACCCTCGCCCCCGGCGGGTTCGGTGACCACGAGACCGAGCCCGGCGACGACGGCGAGCGCGACGGCGACCAGTCGCGCGGGCGTCCGGACGGCGGCTCGACGGGTCACGCGGGGGCACGCTAGCGACCGCCTCTCCGTCCCGACCGGGAGCGACGAGCCGTACCATCGGGGACGTGCAGTTCCCCGAGCGCCGGATGCGGCGCCTGCGGCGCACCCCGGCCCTGCGCCGGCTGGTGGCCGAGACCCGGTTGTCGGTCGACGACCTGATCGCCCCGCTGTTCGTGCGGGAGGGCATCGACGAGCCCCGCCCCACCAGCTCGCTGCCCGGCGTGGTCCAGCACACCCGGGAGAGCCTCCGCAAGGAGGTGGCCGAGCTGGCCGCCCTCGGCGTGCCCGCCGTGGTCCTCTTCGGCATCCCCGAGCACAAGGACGAGGAGGGCTCGGAGGCCTGGAGCCCCGACGGCATCGTCCAGGTGGCGCTCAAGGACCTCCGGGACGACATCGGCGACGGCATCGTCCTGATCCCCGACCTCTGTCTGGACGAGTACACCGATCACGGCCACTGCGGCGTGCTCACCACCGGTGGCGAGGTGGACAACGACGCCACCGTCGAGCGCTACGGCCTGGCGGCGGTGGCCCAGGCCGCGGCGGGCGCCGACATCGTCGCCCCCTCCGGGATGATGGACGGCCAGGTCCGGGCGATCCGGGCCGCCCTGGACGGCGCGGGGTTCGCCGACGTGGCCATCCTGGCCTACGCCGCCAAGTACGCATCGGCCCTCTACGGGCCGTTCCGGGAGGCGGTGGACGTGGTCGTCGCGGACGGCGGGGACCGCAAGGGCTACCAGCAGGACCCTCGCAACGGCCGGGAGGCCCTGGAGGAGATCCGCCTCGACCTCGAGGAGGGGGCCGACATGGTGATGGTCAAGCCCGCCCTCGCCTACCTGGATGTCATCGCCCGCGCCCGGGCCGAGGTGGACGTGCCGCTGGCCGCCTACCACGTGTCGGGGGAGTACGCGATGGTCAAGGCCGCGGCCGAGAAGGGCTGGATCGACGGCGACGCCGTTCTGGCCGAGCACCTCACCGCCATCCGGCGGGCCGGGGCCGACATGGTGCTGACCTACGCGGCCCGCGAGATCGCCCCCCACCTGTGACGGACCAGAGCAACTCGGGGCTGTTCGCCCGCGCCCGTGCCGTCATCCCCGGCGGGGTGGACTCGCCGGTGCGGGCCTTCGGCTCGGTCGGTGGCGAGCCGTACTTCGTGGCTCGGGCCGAGGGGTTCCACGTGTGGGACGTCGAGGGCCGTCGCTACACCGACTTCGTCCAGTCCTACGGCGCGGTCATCCTCGGTCACAGCCACCCCGTCGTGGTCGAGGCCGTGCAGCGGGCCGCCGAGCGGGGGACCTCCTACGGGGCCCCGACCGAGGGTGAGGTCCTCCTGGCCGAGGCCATCGTGGAGCGGGTCCCGTCGGTCGACCGGGTCCGGCTGGTCAACAGCGGCACGGAGGCCACCATGACCTCCCTCCGGGTCGCCCGGGGCTTCACCGGCCGGGACCGGGTCATCAAGTTCGCCGGCAACTACCACGGCCACGGCGACGCCCTCCTGGCCGGCTCGGGCAGCGGGGTGGCCACCCTGGGCCTGCCCGGCTCGGCCGGCGTCCCCGCCTCGGCCGTGGCCGAGACGTTGGTCGCCCCGTACAACGTCGTCCCGGAGATCGGCGACGACGTGGCCTGCGTCATCGTCGAGCCGATCGCCGCCAACATGGGCCTGGTCCCACCGGTGCCCGGGTTCCTCGAGGGCCTGCGGGCGGGCTGCGACGCGGCCGGCGCCCTCCTGATCTTCGACGAGGTCATCACCGGCTTCCGGGTCGGACCGGACGGGGCCCAGGGCGCCCTCGGCGTCACCCCGGACCTGTCGTGCTTCGGCAAGGTCATCGGAGGGGGCCTGCCGCTGGCCGCTCTGGGCGGGCGGGCCGACGTCATGGCGGTCCTCGCCCCCGAGGGCCCCGTCTACCAGGCCGGGACGTTGTCGGGGAACCCCTTGGCCACCGCCGCCGGACTCGCCGTCCTGGGCGAGCTGGACGACGGGGCGTACACCATGCTGGCCGGACGGGCCGAGATGCTGGCCGGCTGGTTGCAGGACGTGATCGCCGAGGCGGGCCTGCCGATCCGGGTCCCGGTCGTCGGCCCGCTGCTGGGCCTGTACTTCGGCGCCGACGAGGTGACCGACTACGACGGGGCCAAGGGCACCGACGAGGCCCTCTACGCCGCCTTCTTCCACGCCATGCTCGACCGGGGCGTCGCCCTGGCCCCGGGGGCCTACGAGATCCTCTTCCCGGGCCTGGCCCACACCAAGGACGAGTTGGAGCGGGTCACCGACATCGCCTCCGCCGCCGCCCGCGAGGTCGCCGCCACCCGACCGTGATCTGAAATTGCGTGAGTTGGTCACGCGTGGCGTGACCAACTCACGCAATTTCGTTTCGGGGGCTAGAACGGGGGCGTGAGCGACGAGTCGGCCCGCAGTGACGCCCTCGTGCTGTTCGGGGCCACGGGGGACCTCGCGGCCAAGAAGATCTTCCCGGCGGTCTACGAGATGGCCCGGCTCGGCACCCTCGGCGAACAGACGCCCGTGATCGGCGTGGCGTCCCGGGAGCTGGACGGTCGACCAGCTCCGCCAGCACGCCCACGACGCCGTCGCCGAGCGCTGCGACCTCGACGAGGCGATCTGGGCTGACCTGGTGGAGCGCATCATCTACGTGAGCGGCGACTACCGGGAGGCGTCGACCTTCGAGCGCCTGGCCGAGGCCGTCGGGGACTGTCGGCACCCGCTCTACTACCTCGCCATCCCGCCCGCCCTGTTCGACGACGTCGTCGAGGGGCTCAAGGCGGCGCAGTGCACGGGCGGGGCCCGAGTGGTGGTCGAGAAGCCGTTCGGCCGGGACCAGGCCTCGGCCGAGGAGCTCAACGCCGTCCTCCACAAGGCCTTCGGCGAGGCGGACGTCTTCCGGATCGACCACTACCTGGGCAAGGAGTCGGTCGAGAGCCTGCTGGTGTTCCGCTTCGCCAACTCACTGCTGGAGCCGGTGTGGAACCGGAACTTCGTGTCCAGCGTCCAGATCACGATGGCCGAGGACTTCGGCGTCGGGGCGCGCGGCGCCTTCTACGACAGCGCGGGCGCCATCCGAGACGTCATCCAGAACCACCTGCTGCAGATCGTGGCCCTCCTGGCGATGGAGCCGCCGGCCGGCGCCGGGGCCGACGCCCTGCGGGACGAGAAGGTGAAGGTGTTCCGCCAGATCGCCACGCTGGGACCGGACCAGGTCGTGCGAGGCCAGTACCGGGGCTACGTCGACGAGGCCGGCGTGGCCCCCGGGTCCGACGTCGAGACCTTCGCCGCCCTCCGCTTCGAGATCGACTCGTGGCGCTGGTCGGGCGTGCCCTGGCTGGTCCGCTCGGGCAAGTGCCTGCCGATGACCGCGACCGAGGCGATCGTCACCTTCCACGAGCCGCCCAACCTCCTCTTCGTCGACCCGGAGGGGCCGCCGCCCGAGCCCAACCGCATCCGCTTCCGCATCAGCCCGACCGACGGCATCGTGTTGCACATGTTCTCCAAGGAGCCGGGGGAGCGCATGGTGAGCGAGCCGGTGGACCTGGCCGTCGAGTACGAGGAGGTCTTCGGCCGCCGCCAGGAGGCCTACCAGCGGCTGCTGGAGGACGCCATGGACGGCAACCCCCGCCGCTTCGGCCGGTCCGACACCATCGCCGAGCAGTGGCGCATCGTCGGCGACCTCATCGACGGCCCCCGCGACCACCCCCATCTCTACGACGTCCGGGCACCTGGGGCCCCGAGGAGCGCCGAGGCCCTCGCCGCCGACCTCGGCGGCTGGTCCACCCCCCTCCACGCCTGACCTCCTGTCACGGGAGGTCAACCCGCGTGGGGCGACCCGGCCTCGACCAGGACCGAGCCGGGGAGGGGACGGGCCGCGAGGTGCTCCGCCTCCCGGTCGAGGGCGCGGCCGAGCTGGACCTCGAGATCGACCAGCTCGTCCGCCGACGGGAACTCGGCCATGCGCACCGTGAGGTCGAACACCTCCTTGCTGCAGCGCGTCCCGCTCATGTCGGTAGCGGGCCAGGGTCGCCGCTTCGGGTGCGCCGCGGAGGACCTCGTCGAGCGCACCGGCCAGCAGCTCGGCGTCCCGGTAGGCGTCGGTCATGCCGTGGCCGGAGACCGGATCACGGTGGAGGCCGGCGTCGCCCACGAGGGCCCAGCCCGGGCCGACCGGGAGCCGGTAGTGGTTGGGGAGGTCCCGGGCCCCACGCAGGGGTGAGGCGCAGGGCGACCCGGCGAAGGCGCTCGGTGAGGTCCGGCGGCGGTGACGGCCAGGCGGGTCCGCCACGCGGCCTCGCGGGCGAGGGCGTCGCCCCGAAGCCCGGCGGCCTCGGCCGACGGCGTGCTCAGCCACACCACCGCGCCGCCGTGGGTCGGGAACAGGCCGGCCACGCCGCCCGTCGGCCACGTGCACCTCGATGCCGTCGTGGTCCAGGCCCTCGACGTAGGCGTAGGCGGCGGCTCCCCTGGCCGATGCGGCCCGGGTGACCGCCGCGCCCACGGCCCGAGCGACACGGGAGCGCAGCCCGTCGGCCCCGACGACCACCCGGGAGCGGACGGTGAGCGGTCGGCCGTCGGTCGCTCGGCCCCAGGCCCCGGGCGATGCGGCCGCGGTCGTCGCGGGTCAGACCGTCGACGGTCACGCCGGTGCGGACCGTGGCCCCGGCTTCGGCGGCGGCGTCGAGCACCAGCGTGTCGAGGACGTCACGGCGGGGAGCGAGGAGCAGGTCCACGCCCGCCCGGGGGAGGACCGGCGCGGCGAAGGTGCCGCCCGGTGCGAACAGGGTGATCTGGCGGATCGTGGGGCGCCCGTGGCCAGCAGCGGCTCGAGCAGGCCCCAACGGTCCAGCAACACGATCCCGCCCCGGGAGAGGCCGTGGGTCGAGACGGTGTCGCTCGGGAAGGTGGCCCGGTCGACGACGGTGACCACGGTCGCCGGCGCGGGCCAGCAGCAGGGCGGTCGCCGCCCCACGCAGCGGGCGCCGACGACGAGGACGTCGGTCGCGAGGTGTTCCTCGGTTGTGCTCATGGCGGCACCCTCTCCTGATCCGCCGCCACGGTCTTGGACAGGAGGTGGAGATCTCGTGGACCCGCCGAACGATTGGCTCCACCCATGCGAAGCTGCGGGCCGTGGCGACGGAGTTCGGGGCGTACCTCCTCGATCAGGAGCGCAGGACGCTCGAGGGCCCTGACGGCCCGATCCACCTCCAGCGCCAGGTGTTCGACGTGCTGTTCCACCTGGTGGAGAACCGTCAGCGGGTCGTGCCCAAGGAGGAGTTGCTCGACGAGGTGTGGGGCGACCGCTTCGTCTCGGAGTCGACCCTGACGTCGCGGATCAAGGCCGCCCGCCGCGCCATCGGCGACGACGGGCGGGCCCAGCAGTGCATCGCCACGGTGCATGGCGTCGGTTACCGCTTCGTGGCGGAGGTCACCGGCGACGACGGTGCCGGTGGCGAGCCCTCACCGCCCCCGCCGGGAGGCGGCATGCCCGCTCCCCGCACGCGGCTCATCGGCCACGACCGTGAGCTGGCCGCCTTGGACGCGCAACTCGGGTCGGCCCGCCTCGTCAGCCTTGTGGGCCCCGGCGGCGTGGGCAAGACCGCGGTCGCCCTGGCCGTCGCGCGGGCCTGGTGCGAGCGCACCGGGGCCACCGGGGTCTGGGCCGACCTCACCGCCACCCACTCGGCCGAGGACGTCACCCGGACCGTCGCCGACGCCGCCGGCGTCGAGGGTGACGCCTCGCGGTCGGTCGACCTGCTCGCCGTCAATCTCAGCGGGCGCCCCGTGCTGGTGGTGCTCGACAACTGCGAGCACGTGCTGGCCGCCGCCGCCGCGCTGGCCGAGCGCATCGTCGCCGACGGGCCCACCGCCCGCGTCCTGGCGACGAGCCGGGAACCCCTGGGTGTGTACGAGGAGCAGCTCTGGCCCCTCGACCCGTTGGCGGGCGCCGCCGCGGAGCTCTTCGTCGAGCGGGCCCGGCTGGCGGAGCCCCGCGTGCCGTGGGATCCGACCGACGAGGCCGTGACCCAGCTCTGCGCCCGCCTGGACGGTCTTCCCCTCGCCGTCGAGCTGGCGGCCGGACAGCTCCGTCGCTGGGACTTCGCCGAGCTGGTCCGGCGCTTGGACGGCAGCCTCGGGCCCCTCGCCTCGGGCACCTCGCGGCCCGACGACCGCCACCAGACGATGGACGCGGCCATCGGCTGGAGCTACCAGCTCCTCGAGCCCACCGAGCGGGCCCTCTTGCGCCACCTCAGCGTCTTTCCCTCCTGGTTCGACCTGCGCACCGTGGAGGCGATCACCCCGCTCCTGCCCGATGTGGTCGTGGCCGACACGCTGGCCGACCTCGTGGACCGCAGCCTCGTGGTGCGGGACCCGCAGCGCGGCCACTACCGGCTCCTGGAGACGATCCGACTCTTCGCCGCCGAGCGCCTGGCCGATGAGGGCGAGGCCGAGTCGGCCGGTGAGCACCACCGTCGCCACGTCGCCGCCATGGCCGCCGGCCGGCCCCGGGTCGACCGGTGGCTGTCCGCCCGTCTCGCCGCCGATCAGCGCCGCCGCCTCGACGACGCCCGCCAGGCCTTCTGGGCGAGCATCGATGCCGGCGCGCTGACCGATGCCACGGAGATCGCCGTCGCCTCGGCCTTCCTCTGGCGCAACGCCCTCGGGTGCACGGAGGGCGCGACCTGGCTGAGTGCGCTCGGCCCCCTCGACCTCGACCCCGACGATCGACGCTGGGTCCGGATCCTCGAGGCCGACCTCGCGCAGGGCGTGGGCGACTTCGCCGCCATGATCACGGCGGCTGACGCTGCCCTCGCCGCGGGCGGCGGCACCGATGCCGCGGCGGCCACCATCGCCGCGCACTACCGGATGCTCATGTTCGTCACGGACCCCGACCGGGCTCGCTCGGCGGTGGAGGAGGTCCTCGCCGAGGCCGAAGATCCGCGGCTCGCCGATCTCCTGCGCGCCTTCCTCGTGGTCGCCGACCTCACGGTGCTGGCGGCCGGGATGCCCGTCGACATCGAGGACACCGACCGCCGACTCGCCCGCCTCGAGGCTGACACCTCAGAGGACGGCTACGAGCGGTTCATCCTGCACTGGGTCGGGTGGATGGTCGGTCTCGCCCAGCAGGACGGCGCGGCGGCCCGACGATGGTTCGCCGGGCAGCGGGACTACCTCGACCGCACCGGGATCGGCGACACGTGGATCACGTCGTACTCCTCGACCCTGACGGAGGCCGTCGACGGCGCCGACATCTCGGCGGACCTGCGGCGGGCCTACGCCCTCGCCGACCAGGAGGGGTATCGGGTCGAGGGTGACTGCCTCCTGGCGTTGGCCTACTCCCTGGCGGGCCAGGGTGACCCCACTGGGGCGGCGGAGCTGCTCGGCACGTCGATCGCCGGGCGTTTCAACGCCACGGCCCACTTCGTGCTCTACCGGGTCGTCATCGACCCGGTCATCCGCCGGGCTCTGCCCCCTGAGGTGTTCACTGCCGCGGTCCGGAGGGGTCGGGGCCAGGACGCCGTCGAGGTCCTGGGGGGCTACGGCATCGGGCCGGCGGCCCCTCCCTGAGGAAGGGACCACCGGCCCGGCGTCGGTACCGGAATCGACCGGGTCAGGGGACCTCGATGCGGACCGGCACCGGCCGGTTGCGGCTCGTCGTCGCGCCGTCCCCCAGCTGGCCATTGTCTCCGTACCCCCAGCAGAGGGCGCGGCCGGTGGTGAGCCGGACACAGGTGTGGCCTGCGCTCGTGCGGAGCTGGGCGACGCCGGTCAGCGCCGTGGTGCCCGTGACGTTCCGGACGGGCCGCGGGTAGGCGACATCGGGGCCCGCCGGGGTCCCGTTGCCGAGCTGGTGGTCGCTGTTGTCCCCCCAGCACCGCGCCTGCCGGTCGGTCAGGCGGGCACAGGCATGGTCATCGCCGGCCTCGAGGTTGGCGATGCCGCGGAGCGGCGGGCCGCCAGGACCGGTCCGGACCTGGGTGGGGAGGAGCCGGTCGACGGTCTGCCCGTTGCCGATCTGGCCGGACGTGCCGTCGCCCCAGCACCGGGCGGTGCCGTTCGCGAGCTCGGCGCAGGTGAAGGTGCCTCCGGCGGTCACCCGCCGGATTCCGGTGAGGGGGTTTGTCCCGGCGCCGTTGACCACCTCGACGGGTCGGGGTGCAGGCGTTCTCGTGCCGTCACCCAGCGTGCCGTCGTCGCTGCTGCCCCAGCAGACGGCACCGCCGGTGGAGAGGCGGGCACATGTGTGCTCCTCGCCCGTGTCGACCTGGGTGACCCCGGTGAGGGGCGAACCGCCGGCCACCGAGCTCACGGCGACCGGAAGGCTCGAGGGCAAGATGCCGCCGTCGCCGAGCTGGTGGTAGGCGTTGTCCCCCCAGCAGCGGACCTGGCCGGACACGAGCCGAGCACAGGTGGTGTCCCCGCCGGCGGTGATCTGCGCCACGCCCTGCAGGGTGCTCTCCCCCGACTCGTTGCTGACGGTGGCGGGCAACAGGCGGCGGGGTTCGGTGCTGCCGATGCCGAGTTGGCCGGACGTGTTGTCGCCCCAGCACCGGACCTCGCGGCTGATCAGGAGCGCACAGGTGTGCAGCGACCCGGCGGCGACCGCGGTCACCCCGGTGAGCGGCCCGGTGCCCGCCGGGTTCTTGACGGTCACCGCGGCGGGGCGGTTGGACCGGGTCCCGTCGCCGAGCGTGCCGGCCTCGTTGTGGCCCCAACACCGCAGCTGCTGGTTCTGCAGCACGGCGCAGGACTGGTACTCGCCCGTGGCGACGGCCCGGACGCCGGTCAAGACGGGCCGGGTGGCGCCTTCGGTGGCGTCGGCTCGGGCCGTCGGCGGCCGCGGCCGGCCCCATCGCCGAAGCGACGAGGACGGCGACGGCGGCCACGACGGCTCGGGCGACGACGGTCCTGCGGCTCGTCGGGCCGGAGCGGTCGACTCGCGCCGGGCGGTCGCCGGTGTCGAGAGGGGGTGATGGGAGGAGGACGGAGTTGCTCATGGCCCCACCGTCCTCCCGGTCGGGCCGGAGGTCTTGGACTCCGGGTGGAGAACTCGTGGACTACCCCGAGCACGGACCGGTTGGCTGTCACCGTCAGGGAGTGGAGGGGCTGGACTGGACGGCGGCGATGAGCTCCAGGGCGGTGCAGCGGGCGAGGGCGGCCTCGACGGCTCGGACGGCGAGGGCCAGGGCCCGCGGGTCGTCCCGCGGGGCCTGGGCGTGCACGAGGGTGACCTCGGTCTCCTCGTCGTGGTGGAGGCCGAGGCCGACGGCGTCCTCGGGGCCGCCGTCGGGGACCTGGAGCTCCTCCCGGCACACCTTGCGGGGCAGCACGGTGGCCATCACGACCCGCCAGCCCTCCTCGTCGGGGACGACGCAGACGCCGCCGGGGCGGACCTCGGTCTCGTCGTCGCTCGACAGGGTGAGGGTCGGACGGTCGGCCGGACACAGGCCGGCCATGGCGACCGGGCGCCCGGTCGCCCGCATCCGGTGGGCCTGGGCCACGGCCACCCGGAAGCCACACGGGCTGGCCTGGTGGTCGCCCTCGGGCAGGTCCCGGCCCACCCGGAAGGCCGCCCCGGCACCGTCCACGGCCAGGCTGAGCCCCGGCAGGGCGTGCACGAGGCGTGGCGGCCATGCGGAAGTCGGCCATGGTCCGGTCGTCGATCACGAGGGGGTCTCCTGGTCGACGGCCAGGCGCCCGAGGCACCAGGCGGTGGACGGGCAGAAGCGACAGCCCCAGCCCTCGCCCTCGTCGACCATCTCGGGTCGACCGAAGAGGCTGTGGGTGTCCGGGGTGCCACAGCACCGGCACGTGCGGACGTAGGCGGGGAGTCCGACCATGTGTTAGGTCTACTTAGACTACACCAGCGTTCGGGTCAAGTCCGGGCAGGCGGGACATAGACGATCCGATATGGCCGGGGTCGCCGGCGACACCGACCCCCGCTACGAGCGGGTCGCGGCCGTCCTCACCTGACGGTCAGGCGGCGGGGCGCTCCGGGACGAGCTTGGCGATGCCGGCGACGGCGGCGTAGGCGGCTTCGGCGGGGCCGAGCTCGTCCTCCCGGAGGAGGTTGGCCATGATGCGCAGGACCCACTCCATGAGGGACTGGCTGTGCATCCCGACCCGGGTCAGCTCCCGCATCAGGGCGGGGCGGCCGATGATCTTGGTGAAGGCCCGGGCCACCCGGAAGTAGAGGCCGTACTCGTCCTCGAGGAGCTGGGGGTAGGTCAGCAGCGGCCGGGCGTCACCGGTGGTCAGGGACTGATCGAGGAGGTCGGCGGCCATGCGACCGGTCTCGTAGGCGTAGTCGATGCCCTCGCCGTTGAACGGGTTGATGGACCCGGCGGCGTCGCCGATGACGATCCAGCTGGGGCCGACCTTGGGGGAGACCGAGCCGGCCATGGGCAGGCGCCCGCCGGTGGCCTCGCCCACCTTGGTCTCCGGGCCGATCTGCCAGTAGTCGGGAGCGGTGAGGGCGAACTCGTCGAGCAGGTGGGTGGTGTTGATGCTGCGGTAGTCCCGGAAGGTGGACAACAGCCCCACGCCGACGTTGATGGTCCCGTCGCCGACCGGGAATATCCAGCCGTAGCCCGGCAGCGAGTTGCCGTTGCGGTCGACCATGTCCAGCGCCGACTCGATCCACGGATCGTCGTGCATCGGGCTCTCGTAGTAGCCCCGCAGCGCCATGCCCTGCGGGTAGCTGCGGTCCCGAGCGGTGCCCAGGGCCCGCCCGAAGCGGGAGTTGGCCCCGTCGGCCACGACGACGTAGCGAGCGGTGAGCTCCTCGGTCTCGCCGGTCTCGTGGTCCTTGACCACGGCGCCGCGGACGAGGCCGTCCTTGAGCAGGGGGGTGAGGGCCTCGCAGCGGGTGCGGAGCCGGGCGCCCGCGGCGACGGCGTGGTCGGCCACCATCTGATCGAGGTCCCGGCGCCGCACGACGTAGCCGTGGCTGGGGAAGCGGGGGTGGTCGGGCCACTGCATCTCCAGGGTGATGCCGTGGGCCAGGGCCCGGAGGCCCTCGTAGCGGTGGTACTGCTCCAGGCCGGCGGACAGGCCCATCTCGTCGAGCTGGTACACCGCCCGCGGGGTCAGGCCGTCGCCACAGGTCTTCTCGCGGGGGAAGGCCTTGCGCTCGAGCACGAGCACGTCGTGGCCGGCCTTCGCCAGCCAGTACCCACAGGCCGCCCCCGCCGGCCCCCCGCCGACGACCAGGACGTCAGCATCCAGGGCCATCGGATCAGCCCACCGGGGCGTCGACGAACTCGTTGGCCTCCGCGTCGTACTCGACCAGGAGGTTGCCCTCCTCGTCGATCAGGCCCTCCTCGACCGGGTCGAGGCCACCGAACTCGGTGCGCTCGTAGACCACGACCGACATGAGCTCCTCGGGGGTCAGGGTGTCGCCCCACGCCGGCATGCCGCCGCCGCCGACCGGCCGACCGTCGGGGTAGGTGTCGCCGACCTCGTCCTGCCACCCCTGGGAGCCGAGGTAGACCCACTCGGCGTGCTGCAGGGCGTCCTCGAAGGTGGTGCCCACGCTGTCGAGCGCGGGACCGGAGCCGCCGGCTCCGCCGGCGCCGTGGCAGCTGGCACAGCGCGCCGTACGCCTCCTCGCCGACGACGAGGGCCCCGGAGGCCTCGACGGTGGGGGGTTCGAGGGTGGCGGCGTAGACGTACCCCCAGAGGGGGAGGAGGGCGACCACGGGCAGGGCCCACAGCGGGACCCGCTTGCGGCGGAGCGCGGCCTGGACGTTGGGGGCCGGGGCCGACGGCTCGGGGTCCGGCACGCCCGGGGCGATGGGGGCGGGGGCGGCCACCGCCGGGGTGGCCGAGGCCGCCGAGGTCGTGGCCGGAGCGCCGCCGCCGGCGTCGCCGGTGGCCGCCAGGGCGCCGCCGTCGTCGTCGCCGCCGAGTCCGAGCGCGGAGCGACGTTCACGCGAGCGCTGGAGCAGATAGTCGGGAACCTCGGTCACCATGCCTCCGGTGAGCGTCCTTCTGGGCGTGGTCACTCTAGGCCCGCGCCCCGGGTCGGGACCAAGCAGCCGACGGGCCGCTCACGGGTCCCTTCACACGGGGTCGTCGACCCCCCGTCGCGATGTGTTTCTGTCGTCGGCGCCGTGCTAGACCACAGATCGCGACTCACCACCGGCCACACGTGGGCGGTAACCTAGGTGGGTCGATTGTGATTCGTTTCACGAAGTCCGGAACCAGACCCCGAGGAGGTGACAGCAGGTGGTTGCGTTCGTTGCCTCCGTGCTGATCAGCATCGGACTCTTCGGAGTCGGCATCTGGTACATGCACCGTCGCCCGGTGGATCCCAAGGGGACCTGGGGTGAGTCGATGGTCGGGGCCGTCTACGTCTTCGGCACGCTGTTCTGGATCTTCGGCGTGGTGCCCCACCAGTTCATCCTCTGGGCCGACTCGGACCTGGGCTGGCGGGTGGACCGCTTCCTCGTGGGCCCGGGTGAGATCCTCTCGAACCTGCCGTTCGTCATCCCCTACTCGGCCCTGCGGGACATCATGGTGGTCAACATCCACGTGGTGTACGTGGCCGCCTGGCTCATCGTGTGGGCCAAGTGGCAGAAGCGGGGCACCGCGGCTCCCGTGGCCGAGCCCGTGACCTCCGACTACGGCCGTCCGCTGGTCAAGGCCGACGCATGACCACCACCGACGCCAACCCCCCCATGCCCGAGTTCCGGGCCGACTACGTCCTCCAGGAGGTCGACGCCGCCTGGCTGGGCCAGGTGGTGAAGCCCAAGCAGTTCATCCACATCGACCAGTCCGAGTGCATCATGTGCGAGGGCTGCGTGGACATCTGCCCGTGGAAGTGCATCCACATGGTCACGCCCGACGCCATCGACGAGTCGATGGGCACCGAGCTGCCGGGCCTCGACCCCAGCGACCACGTCATCTTCACGATCGACGACGACGTCTGCACCCGGTGCGCGCTGTGCGTCGACCGCTGCCCGACCGGAGTCATCATCCTGGGCAAGATCGGCGCCCCCGCCCCGACGGGTGACGCCCATCAGCGCACCAACGCCCACGGTTACGCCTACGGCTTGCGCCTCGGCTGACCAGGTAGATCAAGGAGCCCCCCACAGTGGCAAAGGCGATGGAGAAGCGGCCCAACCCGGGCGAGCTGGTCACCCAGAAGGTCGACGACTTCAAGGGCAGCCAGGTCTGGAGCTCGATCTTCCGGCCCGGGTCGATCTTCCGGAAGGGCTACACCGACAGCCCCCGGAACCGGTCCTACGTCATCATGAACAGCGTCCTGTACCACCTCCACCCGGTGAAGGTGAAGCGGCACGCGGTCAAGGTCAGCTACACGCTCTGCCTCGGCGGGCTCAGCTTCTTCCTGTTCATCCTGCTGACGGTGACGGGCATCTTCCTGATGTTCTTCTACCGCCCGACCGCCACCCAGGCCTGGGACGACATCCAGGCCCTCCACACCTCGGTGGCCTTCGGGCTCCTGGTGCGGAACATGCACCGGTGGGCCGCGCACCTCATGGTGATCTCGGTCTTCCTGCACATGGCGCGGGTCTTCTACCACGGGGCCTACAAGCCCCCCCGGGAGTTCAACTGGGTCATCGGCGTGGTCCTGCTGCTGCTGACCCTGCTGCTCTCCTTCACCGGCTACCTCCTGCCCTGGGACCAGCTCGCCCTCTGGGCGGTCACGGTCGGCACGAACATGGGTGGGTTCACGCCCGTGTTCGGCTCCCAGGTGAAGTTCGCCCTGCTGGGCGGGGCCGAGATCGGTTCTGAGACGTTGTTGCGTTGGTACGTGCTGCACGTGCTGTTCCTGCCGTTCGTGATCGTCATCTTCATGGCGGTGCACTTCTGGCGGGTGCGCAAGGACGGCGGCATCAGCGGGCCCCTGTAGGAGCGACTGAGCGACATGGTCGAGATCCCCGAACACCTCCGCAAGCGGGCCGAAGAGGCCCGGGCCAAGGCCGAGGCCGCCCGCGGTGGCGGCGACGGCGGCGGCGAGCCCGACGCGGGCGCGGGCGACAGCGGCATCCCCTCCGAGCTCCTCGAGCGCTCGAAGGCCGCCCGCGAACGTGCCGCCGGCGGCGACGCCGAAACCGCCCCCGCGGCCTCGGGCGGCGGCACCGCGGTCGCCACCGCGACCGCGCCGGCCGCGGCGGCGCCCACGGGCCCCGGCGGGCACACCCAGCGCCTGCTGACCGTGGTCAAGGCGGGCTCCATCCAGGACGTCAAGGCCACCCCGGTGGACAAGGTCCACACCTGGCCCCACCTCCTGCTGATCGAGTTCGTGGCCGCCCTCGGCGTCACGGCGTTCCTGCTCTTCTTCTCGATCTTCGTCAACGCCCCGCTGCTGGAACTGGCCAACACCAACCAGACGCCGAACCCGTCGAAGGCGCCGTGGTACTTCCTGGGCCTCCAGGAGCTGCTGACGATGTTCCACCCGATGATCGCCGGGGTGACCATCCCCACCATCGGCCTGCTCGGCTACATGATGGCGCCCTACATCGACAGGAACCCGAGCCAGAAGCCCGAGGACCGGAAGTTCGCCATCTCCCTGTTCACGGTCCAGTTCATGTTCTGGGCTGTCCTGGTCATCATCGGGTCCTTCTTCCGTGGCCCCGGCCAGAACTTCGTCTTCCCCTGGGTAGAAGGGATCTTCTTCGACCTGTGAGGTCCACACCATGAGCACCGGAACCATCCTCCTCATCGTCATCCCCCTGCTCGTCGTGCTGGCCGGCATCCTCCTGGCCGGCGCGGCGCGGCGCCGGGAGACCGACGACGCCGTCGGGGCCCTCAGCCGCGAGACCCGCAAGCGGGACAAGGGCGTGACCCTCGACGCCGACCTCGAGCCCACCGGCCAGGAGATCGAGCGCCAGGCCGTGTTGGCCCGCTCGGGCAAGCTGGTCCCCGCCGAGCCCGCCCCCCTCGAGCCCTACACCCCGCCGGACGCCGAGACCATCGGGGTCACCCGGCGCCAGTTCCTCAACCGGGCCATCGTCGGCCTGACGACCTTCTCCCTCGCCGCGTTCGGCGGCGCGGTGCTGGCCTTCGTGTGGCCCCAGGCCGGCGTGGGCTTCGGCTCCAAGATCCGGGTCGGGCCCATCGACGACGTCAAGGCCAACATCGTGGCGGGCAACGGCTTCCTGTACGTGCCCGAGGGCCGCATGTGGATCACCGAGTACCCCGCCGCCGACCTGGCCAAGGCCCAGGCCGTCTACTCGCCGGCCGAGCTGGTCTCGATGGAGGCCGGCGTCGTCCCCCTCTTCCAGACCTGCCCGCACCTGGGCTGCCGGGTGCCGAGCTGTGAGAGCTCGCAGTGGTTCGAGTGCCCCTGTCACGGCTCCCGGTACAACCGCGTCGGCGAGAAGCGCGGCGGGCCGGCCCCTCGGGGCATGGACCGGTTCGCGGCGTCGGTCGAGGGCGGGACGCTGGTGGTCGACACCGGCATCCGCATCCAGGGCCCGCCGATCGGCATCGACACCACCGGCCAGGAGCCGGAGGGGCCGAGCTGCCTCGGGGGTTCGACGCACGAATGAGCGCGCTTCCTGGGGCCGTCCTGGCCTCGACCGTGTCGAGCATCGGCTACGTCATCGTCGTCCTGACGATGATCGCCTTCGTCCTCTACATCTTCATCAACGTCCGGCGGGACCGGCCCGAGACCGGCTCCGAGCTGGTGCTGGCCCCGAACCGGATGCCGCACCACCCCGACGAGGTCCTCGAGGGCTCGGTGCTCACCCGCAACCTGGCCTACGGGCTCGGCGCCATCGTGCTCATCTCGGTCGGCCTGCCGCTCTACTGGCTCGGTGAGCCGGCCCGCAACGAGGGCACCCAAGCCACCTTCGACCGGGTCGCCATCTCGCGGGGCGAGGAGATGTTCGCCCCCACCGCAGACGGTGGCCTCAACTGCGCCGGCTGCCACGGCGGCATGGAGGCCACCGGTGGCTCCGCGGCCTTCACCATCAACGACGCCAACGGCGACTTCGTGGAGAGCGTCGAGTGGCAGGCGCCGGCCCTGAACACCGTGCTCCTGCGCTACGACGAGGAGGAGGTCTTCGACATCCTCGTCTACGGCCGTCCCTTCTCGCCGATGCCCGCCTGGGGCATCGACGGCGGTGGCGCCCTGAACGACCAGCAGATCGACAACATCATCGCGTACCTGTACTCCATCCAGATCGAGCCGGCGGAGGCCCAGGAGCAGGCCGAGGCGGGCCTGGAGGCGGCCATGGAGAGCGGGCTGTACGAGTCCGAGGGCGAGGCCCTGTTCAACCTCGGCCTGTACGACGACTTCGCCGGCGGGGCCTACTCGTGTGGGCGCTGCCACACCCAGGGCTGGTCCTACGGCGATCCCGAGGCCGATGGCAACGGCGCCTTCGGGCCCAACCTGACCGCCGTGCGCGAGCAGTTCCCCGACGGGGCCGCCGGCTTCGAGGAGCAGGTCGCCTTCGTCAGCGAGGGCTCGGTGAAGGGCCAGGCCTACGGCGTGCACGGCCAGGGCACCGGCCGGATGCCCGGCTTCGCCCAGATGCTCACCGAGGAGCAGATCCGGGCCATCGTCGAATACGAGAGGAACCTCGGTGACTGACGCGATCCTCACCACCGTCCTGGCGGGCATCGCCTACGACCCCGAGATCCGCGGCGTCCTCATCACCGTCTTCGCGGTGGGGTTCTTCTGCGGGTCCGGGTACCTCCTGCTGGCCACGAACATGGGCTCGCGGTTGGGCTTCCTGGTCGCCGCCGCCGGCCTGCTGGGGTGGCTCATGCTGCTCAGCCTCTTCTGGTGGATCTACGGCGTCGGGGCCATCGGCGAGCTCCCCACGTGGAGCGTGGAGGAGGTCAACGTCGGCGACATCAGCCAGGCCCAACTCGAGGAGGCACGGACCCTCGTCTCGGACAACCTGCCCGACCCCGAGCAGCTCCTGGCCGACTACCCCGAGATCGCCGAGCAGTTCGACGAGGGCGAGGTCCCCAGCCTCAGCGAGATCGCGGCATTGGACGACCTGCCGCCGGAGGTCGCCGCCCAGCTCGACGACCTCGAGGGTGACTGGGTGGTCCTGCCCCAGACCGCGATCGGTGACGCCCAGTCCGCCGCCGACGCCGCCCTCATCAGCGAGGACGCCGGGTTGTTCACGGCGACGTCGGAGTACGTGCTGATCGGCGGGTTCGAGGCCGGGGGCAAACCCGATCGGGAGAGCGACTCGATCGTCGACCGGGTCACCAACCGGATCACGAACGCGTTGACGGTGCTCAACCCGCCGCACTACGTCGTGATCCAGGTGCAGACCTCCGAGCCGACCTTCGTGCCGGAGGGCAACGCCCCGCTCTCCCCGACGCCGGACCCCGACGAACCGGTGGTCTCGGTGATCATGGTCCGGGACCAGGGCACGCGCCGCCTGCCCCCGGGCGTCCTGACCGTCATGTTCGGCGTGCTCTTCGCCGTGACCTGTTCGCAGCTGCACCGACGGGACCGCCTGGCGGAGGAGCTCTCGACCGCCAAGCCGGGGGGCTGACCGGTGGGCCAGTACCTGCCGGTGCTCGCCCTCGGTGTGCTGGCCTTCGTCTTCGCGATCATCAGCATCCTGGCCTCCCGCCTCCTCGCGCCCCGGCTGATGACGCCGGCCAAGGAAGCGCCCTACGAGTGCGGGATCGTCCCCAGCCGCGAGCCGCCCGAGCGCTTCCCCGTCAAGTTCTTCCTGGTGGCGATGATCTTCATCGTCTTCGACATCGAGATCATCTTCTTCATCCCGTGGTCGGTGATCTACCGGGACCTGGGCGCCTTCGGCTTCTGGTCCATGCTGATCTTCGCCGCCCTGGTCTTCGAGTCCTTCCTCTACCTGGTGAGCAAGGGCGCCCTCGACTGGGGCCCGGCGAAGCGGGTCGTCGAGGCCCTCGGGCAGGTGGGCGCCCACCGGACCAGCACCTCCACCGTCCGCCGGGTCGGCCTCGAGGGCCGGGAGCCCGACGACGCAGCCGACGCCGAGGAGGTCGCGGCCTGATGCCCGAGCGCCAGGAGGACGGCTTCCTCGACAAGGGCCTCGAGGGCCTCAGCCACAACTTCGTCACCGGCACCCTGGAGGAGCTGGTGAAGTGGGCCCGGGCCCGCAGCGTCATGCCCGCCACCTTCGGCCTGGCCTGCTGTGCCCTCGAGATGATGGCCACCGGCGGCGCCCACTACGACCTGGCCCGCTACGGGATGGAGACCTTCCGGGCGTCCCCGCGCCAGGCCGACCTGATGATCGTGGCCGGCCGGGTGTCCCAGAAGATGGCCCCGGTCCTGCGCCAGATCCACGACCAGATGATGGAGCCCAAGTGGGTCATCTCCATGGGCGTGTGCGCCTCCAGCGGCGGGATGTTCAACAACTACGCGATCGTCCAGGGCGTGGACCAGGTGGTCCCCGTGGACGTCTACGCCCCGGGGTGCCCGCCGGGCCCCCAGACCCTGATGCACGCCATCCTCACCCTCCACGCCCAGATCCGGTCGGGTGAGCTGACCAAGCGGCGCGAGCTCAGCGGCGGGGGCGCCGGCATCCAGATCGACCAGCACGACGGCCAGACGGCCACCGGGGTCGTCAACGTCCTCCAGCCCACCGCGAAGGACTAGGCCCGGGTGAGCGATGAACGCGGCGTGACCGACGCCGAGAGCGACGAGCGGCGCAGCCGCGACGCGGGCCGAATAGGCCCACAAGGCGATGAGCCGTCAGGCGAAGAGCCATGAGCACTGACGCGGCCCCCGAGCCGGCGCCCACCCCCGAGAAGCACGGCGTGCCCGTGACCGACTCGTTCGGCCAGGAGGTGCTGCACCCGTCCCGGGAGCAGTACCGCGACCTGGTGGAGACGCTGCGGTCCGAGGGCTACCTGGTCTGCATCGACGTCACGGCGGTCGACTACCTGGCCCACCCCCACCGCGCGGTGGCCCCGGGTGTGGCCCCCGAGCGCTTCGAGCTGGTGGTGTCCTTCCTCAGCCACGAGCACAAGGCCCGCACCCGCCTGCGCATCCAGGTGCCCGAGGCCGACCCGACCGTGGCCTCCATCGTGGACCTGCACCCCGGCGCCGACGCCCTCGAGCGGGAGGTCTTCGACATGTTCGGGATCACCTTCGAGGGCCACCCCGACCTGACCCGGATCCTGATGCCCGAGGACTGGGACGGCCACCCACTGCGCAAGGACTACGCCGTGGGCGCCATCCCCGTGCAGTTCAAGGGCGCCGGCCGCGAGGAGCGGACATGAGCGACACCGAGACGAACGAGGCCCCGGGCGACAGCGACGAGGTGGAGCTGGCCGATCTCATCGCCCAGACCTCCGAGGAGAGCCAGGGCCTCAGCGCCGGGTCGGGCCTCGACCGCCTGCGGGAGATGGGCGCGGTGCTGCGCCTGTCGGAGGCCGAGGCGGCCGCCCTCGAGGGCCAGGTCGGCAAGCCCGACGAGACGATGATCATCAACATGGGTCCCCAGCACCCGTCGACCCACGGCGTGCTGCGGCTCATGCTCGAGCTCCAGGGGGAGACGGTGGTGCGGACCAAGCCGATCATCGGCTACCTGCACACCGGCATGGAGAAGACGGGGGAGACCCTCACCTACCTCCAGGGCGCCACCAACGTCACCCGCATGGACTACGCCTCGCCGCTCTTCAACGAGCTGGCGTTCGCCCTCGCCGTCGAGCAGCTGCTCGGCGTCGAGGTCCCGGTCCGGGCCACCTGGATCCGGATGCTGATGACCGAGATGAACCGCATCTCCAGCCACCTCCTCTTCCTGGCCACCAACGGCATGGACCTCGGGGCCGTGTCGATGATGCTCTTCGGCTGGCGCGAGCGCGAGGAGGTGCTGCGCTTCTTCGAGTCGGTCACCGGCCTGCGGATGAACCACAACTACATCCGTCCCGGTGGCGTCGCCGCCGACCTGCCCGACGGCTGGGAGGAGAACGTCCTCGCCCTGATGGACCTGATCCCGCCGCGGCTGGAGGAGTACGACACCCTCATGACGGGCCAGCCCATCTGGCGCGAGCGCCTCCAGGGCGTCGGGGTCATCACCGCGGACGAGGCCCTCGCCCTCGGGGCCACCGGGCCGATCCTGCGCTCCACCGGCTACGCCTGGGACCTGCGTCGGGACCAGCCCTACCTGGCTTACGACGAGCTCGAGTTCGACGTGGTCGTCGGCAGCTACGGCGACGCCTTCGACCGCTACGCCATCCGCCTCAACGAGGTCCGCGAGTCGATGCGGCTCGTGCGCCAGATCGTGGAGGGGATGCCCGGGGGCGACTACCGGGTCCAGGACAAGAAGGTCACGCCACCGCCCCGGGCCCGCATCGACGAGTCGATGGAGGCCCTGATCCACCACTTCAAGCTCTTCACCGAGGGCTTCCAGGTGCCCGTGGGCGAGACCTACGCCGCCGTGGAATCGCCCCGGGGGGAGCTGGGCTGCTACATCGTGTCCGATGGCGGCGCCAAGCCCTACCGACTGCGGGTCCGAGGCCCCAGCTTCGTGAACCTCCAGACCCTCCCGCACATGATGGTCGGCGGCCTGATGGCCGACGCCGTGGCCGTCATCTCCTCGGTCGACCCGATCATGGGCGAGGTCGACCGCTAGTGCCCCGTCTGACCCGCGAGAACACCGAGCTCGCCCGCGAGATCATCTCGCGCTACCCGCGCGCCCGGTCCGCCCTCATCCCCCTGCTGCACCTGGCCCAGGAGCAGGACGGCTACGTCACCGACGACGCCATGGAGCACATCGCCGAGCTGGTCGGGATCACCCCGGCCGAGGTCCTCGGCACCTGCTCGTTCTACGAGATGCTCAAGCGGGAGCCGGTCGGGCGCTACCTGGTCAACGTCTGCACCGACATCTCCTGCCTGCTCCTGGGCGGTGCCGAGCTGCTGGAGCACGCCGAGGAGGCCCTCGACGTGAAGGCGGGCAACACCACCGCCGACGGGCTCTTCACCCTGGAGGACGTCGAGTGCCAGGCGGCCTGCACCGAGGCCCCGTGCCTGCAGGTCAACTACCGCTACTTCACCAACCTGGAGCCGGGTGACCTGGACGCCCTCCTCGAGGACCTACGGGCCGGGCGCCTCGCCGCCGACGTGCCCCCCCACGGGACCCTGCACCGGATCCGCCAGCACATCCCGCCCGACCGGGCCGCGGGCAACGCCCTGCCCGAGAGCGGCCAGGAGCCGGTGTGGATCGCCGCCGCCCCCGCTCCGGCCGAGGGGAGCGCCTGATGGCCACCCTTCCCGCCGCCGAGCGCATCGTCAGCCGCCGCTTCGACCAGGACGACGCCCACACGATCGCGGGCTACGAGCGCACCGGGGGCTACGACGGCCTCAAGGCCGCGCTGACCCGCCCGCCCGCCGAGATCGTCGACGAGGTCAAGACCGCCAGCCTCCTCGGGCGGGGCGGCGCGGGCTTCCCCGCCGGGGTCAAGTGGGGCTTCTGCCCGCCCGGCGTGTGGCCCCGCTACGTCGTCATCAACGGTGACGAGAGCGAGCCCGGCACCTACAAGGACCGCGCCCTCATGGAGCGGGACCCCCACCAGATCATCGAGGGCGCCCTCATCTGCGCCTACGCCGTCGGCGCCGCCCAGGTCTTCCTCTACGTCCGCGGCGAGATGGCCCTGGCCCAGGAGCGCCTGGCCCAGGCCCTCAACGACGCCTACGCCAAGGGCTATGCCGGCCGCTCGATCGGCGGGTCGGACTTCTCCTGTGACGTGGTGCTGGCCTGGGGCGCCGGCGCCTACATCGTGGGCGAGGAGACGGCCCTCATCGAGAGCCTCGAGGGCAACCGGGGCATGCCCCGCCTCAAGCCGCCGTTCTTCCCCGCGGCCAAGGGGCTGTACATGCAGCCCACGATCGTCAACAACATCGAGACGGTCTCCAACCTCCCGTGGATCGTGCTCAACGGCGGCGAGGCCTTCGCCGTCAAGGGGGCCGAGACCAGCCGGGGGACCCGCCTCTTCGCGGTGTCGGGCCACGTGCAGTCACCCGGCATCTACGAGGTGGAGTTCGGCACCACCACCTACCGGGACCTGCTCTACGCCCCCGAGTACGGCGGCGGCATCCGGGAGGACCGCGCCCTCAAGTGCTTCATCCCCGGCGGGGCCTCGGCCCCCTGGTTCTACGAGGAGCACCTGGACCTCCCGCTGGAGACCGGCGCCATCGGCCAGGCGGGCTCGATGATGGGCTCGGGCGCCGTGGTCGTCATGGACGAGACCACCGACGCCGTCCGCGCCGCCTGGCGGGTGGTGCGCTTCTTCTCCAACGAGTCCTGCGGCAAGTGCACGCCCTGTCGGGAGGGCACGAACTGGCTGGCCAAGATCATGCGCCGGATCCTGGACGGCTACGGCCGCCCGTCGGACCTCGACCTGCTGCGAGACGTCTGCGACAACATCAGCCCCGGGCTGGCCTGGCCGCCCCGCATGACCACGATCTGCCCGCTGGGGCCCTCGGCCGTGTCGCCCATCCTGTCCACCATCGACCGCTTCCGGGACGAGTACGACGCCTACATCGCCAAGGCCGAGCCGGTGTCGACCACCGTGCCCGTGAGCATCCGGCCGAAGGACGGTGCCGGTGTCTGAGGAACGGGAGACCGTGGCCATCACGGTCAACGGCGAGGCCGTCGAGGCCGAGAAGGGCGAGCTGGTCATCGCCGCCGCCGAGCGGACCGGGACCTACATCCCGCACTTCTGTTACCACTCGCGCATGAAGTCGGTCGGCATGTGTCGCATGTGCGTGGTCGACATCGACACTGGCCGGGGCCCCGCCCTGCAGCCCGCCTGCATGATCGAAGTGGCGCCCGACATGGTGGTCGACACCCGCAGCGAGGCCACCCAGAAGGCCCAGGACGGGATCCTCGAGTTCCTCCTCATCAACCACCCGCTGGACTGCCCCGTCTGTGACAAGGGCGGCGAGTGCCCCCTGCAGGACCAGACCATGGCCTACGGCCCGGGCGAGAGCCGGTTCGTCGAGGAGAAGCGGCACTACGCCAAGCCCATCCCGGTCAACGACATCGTCCTGTTGGACCGGGAACGCTGCATCCTCTGTGACCGCTGCACCCGCTTCGCCAAGGACGTCGCCGGCGACCCGCTGATCTCCTTCATCGGTCGCGGCGCCTCGACCCAGGTCAACACCTTCCCCGACCACCCGTTCTCCTCCTACTTCAGCGGCAACACGGTGCAGATCTGCCCCGTGGGCGCGCTGACCGCAGGGCCGTTCCGCTTCCGGGCGCGGCCCTGGGACATGGCCCAGGCCGAGTCGACCTGCACCACCTGCTCGGTGGGCTGCCGGGTCGCCATCCAGTCCTCCCGCGACGACGTCCTGCGCTACTCGGGTGTCGACGTGGACCCGGTCAACTGGGGCTGGTTGTGTGACAAGGGCCGGTTCGACTACTCGGTGGTGAACAACCCCGACCGCCTGGGCGAGCCGCTGGTGCGCACGCCGGGCGGCAGTGGCCTGACGACGACCCGCTGGTCCGAGGCGTTGACCCGGGCGGCCGACGCCCTGGAGGCCGCTCCGGCCGACCGCATCGGGGTCATCGGCGGCGCCCGCCTCACCAACGAGGCGGCCTACGCCTGGGCCAAGCTGGCCAAGGGCGTGCTGGGTACCGACAACGTGGACGCCCAGCTGGGCGACGGCCTGCCCGCCGACGTCGTCCTCGGCCTGCCCAAGGCGACGATCGACCAGGCCTGCGCCCCGGGCACCACCGTCGTCCTCCTCGGCCCGGACATCAAGGAGGAGCTCGGCGTCCTCTACCTCCGCCTGCGCCACGCCGCGGTGGAGGACGGGGTCCGCATCGTCGAGGTCGCTCCGGCGTCCTCGGGCCTCAGCCCGTACGCCGCGCACACCGAGCTGCACGGCCCGGGTGGGGCGCCGACCGCCGTCCAGGCCGTGATCGACGCCGGTCACCTCGGTGAGGGCCCCGTCGTGGTCGTGCTCGGCCGTCCCTCGCTGGCCGAGGCCGCCAGCCACACCGTCCGGGCCGCCCTCACCCTCGCGGGCCTCGGCGACCGGGTGCGCTTCCTGTCCACCCTCCGCCGGGGCAACATCCACGGGGCCCTCGACATGGGCCTCGCCCCCGGCCTGCTGCCGGGCCGCACCACCCTCGGTGCCGGCAACGCCGCGCTGGCGGCCGCCTGGCCGACCGTGCCCGCCTCCGCCGGCATGGGCACCGAGGCCATGCTGCGCGCCGCGGCCGACGGTCGCCTCGACGTGCTCGTCCTCCTCGGCGCCGACCCGCTCCAGGACGCCCCCGACCGCGACCTGGCCCGCCGGGCCCTGGCGGGAGCCGGCACGGTCATCGCCCTGGATCTCTTCCTCACCGCCTCGGTCAGCGAGGCCGACGTCGTGCTGCCCGCCGCCGGCTACGCCGAGGTCGAGGGCACCACGACCAACCTCGAGGGTCGGGTCAGCACCGTGACCCAGCGGGTCACCGCCCCCGGCACCGCCCGGGAGGACTGGATCATCGCCACCGACCTGGCTGCTCGGCTGGGGGCCGACCTGGGTGTCGCCTCCGTCGGCGACCTGCTGGCCGAGATCGAGGCCGTCGCCCCCACCCACGCCGGGCTGGCCGAGCGCCTGGTCGCGGCCGGTGGTGACGGGGTGCTGGTCGAGGGCTCGTCGGTGACCCCGGCGGCCGTCGACGGCCCGGGCGTGCCCGCGGCCGACAGCTACTCGCTGCGCCTGGCCAGCGGCCGCACGATGTACGACCAGGCCACGATGGTCCAGCAGGCCCCGACCATCGCCAAGCTGGCCCGGCCCGCCACCGTGCGCCTCAACCCCCACGACTTCGACAAGCTGGGCGTCGAGGCCGGCACGCCGGTCAAGGTCAGCTCGGCCCGGGGATCGGTCACCGTGGCCGCCGCCTCGGACCCGGGCGTGCCCCGGGACACCGCGGTGGTGCCCTTCAACGCACCGGGCGGCGCCGGCGGGGACCTCATCAGCGACGGTGCGGCCGTGATCGACGTCCGGGTGGAGAGGATCTGATGGACCCCCTCCTCTCGGGTGACATCGGCCTGGCCGAGGTGCTCATCGTCCTGCTGAAGGTCGTGGTCGTCTTCGTCTTCCTGCTCGTGGCCGTCATGTTGATGATCTGGTTCGAGCGCAAGCTCATCAGCGACATGCAGAACCGCATCGGCCCTGACCTGGCCGGGCCGTGGGGCCTGTTCCAGACCTTCGCCGACGGCGTGAAGTTCTTCTTCAAGGAGGACCTGAAGCCCCTGCGGGCCGACCTCGGGGTGTTCCGCCTCGCCCCCTACCTGTCGATCATCCCCGCCTTCCTGGTCTTCTGCATCGTGCCGATCGGCGGCAACTTCTCGGGCGACGAGGACGGCGTCGTGTCGATCTTCGGTCACGACACGCTCCTGCAGGTGGCCGACCCACCGATCGGGATCCTGCTCTTCCTGGCCCTGTCCTCCATCGCCGTCTACGGCGTGATGCTGGCGGGGTGGTCCTCGGGCTCGAAGTACCCGCTGCTCGGCTCCGTGCGGGCCACGGCCCAGATGGTCTCCTACGAGGCCGCCCTCGGCCTGACGGTGGCCACGGTGGTCCTGCTGACCGGCAGCCTCTCGACCAACGCCATCGTCGACGCCCAGGCGGCCACGACCAGCTTCCTCGGCTTCGAGGTCCCCAGCTGGAACCTGTGGACCGCGGGCGTGGTGCCCTTCGTCATCTTCGTGCTGGCCGGCACCGCCGAGCTCAACCGCCCTCCGTTCGACCTGGTGGAGGCCGAGCAGGAGATCGTCGGCGGGTTCCACACCGAGTACAGCTCGATCCGCTTCGCCCTGTTCTTCCTGGCCGAGTTCATGAACGTGATCACCATGTCGGCGATCATCGTCACCCTCTTCCTGGGCGGCCCGGCCGGTCCCACCCTCTTCGGCCCCGACCTCATGTGGGGCCCGATCTGGTTCTTCGCCAAGGTCTTCTGCTTCCTCTTCATGTTCGTGTGGTTCCGGGCGACCCTGCCCCGCTTCCGCTACGACCAGCTGATGGACCTGGGCTGGAAGCTGCTCATCCCGCTCGCCCTCGGCTGGCTGCTGCTGCTGGCCACCATTCGCATCGCCCGGGACGAGGAGTGGAACCAGTTCGCCGTCGCTGCGGGCATCGTGGTCATCGGCGCCGTCGCGGTGGGCCTCCTCCAGCGGGCCATCAGCACCGCCCGCAAGGAGCGCGCCGCCAGTGACGGGATGGAGGTGTTCGACTGATGGCCGCCGATCCGCTCGACTACGTCCGTGGCTTCTGGGTCACCTTCAAGAAGCTGTGGGAGGACCGGGTCACCGCGCCCTACCCCGAGCAGAAGGCGCCCAAGCCCGTGCGCCTGCACGGCCGTCACGTCCTCAACCGGTACGAGGACGGGATGGAGAAGTGCATCGGCTGCGAGCTCTGCGCCGGTGTCTGCCCCGCCAAGTGCATCTACGTCCGCGGCGCCGACAACCCGCCGGACGACCCGGTCAGCCCGGGTGAGCGCTGGGGCTTCATCTACGAGATCAACTACCTGCGCTGCATCCACTGCGATCTCTGCGTCGAGGCCTGCCCCACCGAGGCCATCACCGAGTCCAAGCTCTTCGAGTTCTCCTTCACCAACCGCCAGGACGCCATCTACACCCGCGACGAGCTGCTGGTGGACGACGAGGGCATGCCCCAGAAGCTGCCCTGGGAGGACTGGCGGGAGGGGGAGGACCTCTTCACCTCGGCCTGGATGCGGGCCACCGCCTCCTCGGGAAACGCGGCCTACGAGGGCGTGACCTCCTGGTCGGGCGAGCTCGGCTACGGCGTCCGCGCCCCCGAGCTGGGCCAGTCCGCGGTCGCCGCCCCCGCGACCGCCGACGAGGCCGAGGTGCACGACGCGCCTGACGCGCACGAGGACGCGGGCCACTGATGGAGACCGTGGTCTTCTTGATCAGCGCGGCGATCGTGCTCGCCGGAGCCGTCGGCGTCATCGCCTTCCGCAACCCGGTGCACAACGCCCTGTCCCTGGTCGCGACCCTGTTCGGCGTGGCCGTGCTGTTCGTGGCCCAGGAGGCCCACCTGCTGGCCGCGGTGCAGGTCATCGTCTACGCCGGCGCCATCGTCATCCTCTTCCTGTTCGTCATCATGCTCCTGGGCGTCGACCGGGCCGAGTCGCTCCGCGAGGAGCCGTTGCCGTTCCAGCGCCCCCTCGCCATCCTCGCCGGCGCCGCCACCCTGGGCCTGCTGCTGGTGGTCCTGCTCTCGGTGGAGGACCCCGTCACCGGGGCCGACGCCCTCACGGCCGGGTTCGGTGACCGCCCCAACGTCGAAGCGCTGGCCCGGGTCCTGTTCAGCGACTACGTCTTCGCCTTCGAGATCACCGCCCTGCTCCTGACCATCGCGGTGGTCGGCGCCGTGGTGCTGGCCAAGAAGCCGAGCCCCGGCAGCGTCCTGGAGGCCGAGGACGAGGCCGCCCGGGAGGTCGAGCGCTGATGGAGGTCACCACCACCTGGTACCTCGTGCTCGGAGCCATGCTCTTCTCGATCGGCGGGACCGGCCTGCTCATCCGCCGCAACCCGCTGGTGATGTTCATGTGCGTCGAGCTCATGCTCAACGCCGTCAACCTGACCTTCGTGGCCTTCGGCCGCTCGTTGGGCGACCTGGGCGGCCAGGTGTCGGTGTTCTTCGTCCTCGTCGTGGCCGCCGCCGAGGTCGTGGTCGGTCTCGCCCTCATCGTGGCCGTGCTGCGCCGTCGCCCCGGCGCCACGGCCGACGACATCTCGGTGCTGAAGGGCTAGCGGCATGGTCGAACTCGTCTGGTTGATCCCCGCCCTGCCCCTGGCCGGCTTCCTCATCCTCACGCTGGCCGGTCGTCGCTTCGGTGAGCCCGCCGCCGGCTGGCTGGCCACCGCCGTGCTCGGCGGCTCGTTCGCCGCCACCATCGCCGTCTTCGTCGGCCTCGTGGACCTCCCCGGCGAGGAGCGCGTCTACTCCCAGGTCCTCTTCGAATGGCTCCCTGTCGGCGGCCTGACGGTCGACGTGGGGTTCCTGGTCGACCCGCTCTCGGTGACGATGGCCCTGTTCATCACCGGGGTGGCCGCCCTCATCCACCTCTACTCCATCGGCTACATGCACGGCGACCGGGACTTCGCCCGCTTCTTCGCCCTGCTGAACCTCTTCGTCTTCTTCATGCTGATCCTGGTCTTCGGCGACAGCCTGCTGCTGACCTTCCTCGGCTGGGAGGGCGTGGGGCTCTGCTCGTACCAGCTCATCTCCTTCTGGTTCACCGACACGCCCAACGCGGTGGCGGGCAAGAAGGCCTTCGTCACCAACCGCATCGGGGACTGGGGCTTCCTGGTCGCCATGTTCTTCGTGTTCGCCACGGTGGGCTCGCTCAACTACACCGACCTGAACGCCAACGCGTCGACCATGGCCACGACCACGGCGACGGCCATCGCCGCCCTGCTCTTCGTCGGGGCCGTGGGCAAGTCGGCCCAGTTCCCGCTCTTCGTCTGGCTGCCCGACGCCATGGCCGGCCCGACGCCGGTCTCGGCCCTCATCCACGCCGCGACGATGGTCACCGCGGGTGTCTTCCTGATGATCCGGGTGAACCCGGTCCTGGCCGCCTCCAGCGACTGGGTGCCCGACGTCATCGCCTGGGTCGGCGTGGGCACGGCCCTGCTGGCCGCGACCATCGCCGTCTCCCAGAACGACATCAAGAAGGTGCTGGCGTACTCCACGATCAGCCAGCTGGGCTACACCTTCCTGGCCATCGGCTCGGGGGCCTACGTGGCCGCCCTGTTCCACGTCGTGACCCACGCCTTCTTCAAGGCGCTGCTGTTCCTCGGCTCCGGCTCGGTCATCCACGGCATGGACGGCGAGCAGGACATGCGCTGGATGGGCGCCCTGCGCAAGCTGATGCCGATCACCGCCGTCACCTTCATCATCGGCTGGCTGGCCATCGCCGGTGTCCCGCCGTTCGCGGGGTTCTGGTCCAAGGACGAGATCCTGGCCTACGCCTTCGACAACAGCCCGGCCCTGTGGGCCGTGGGCCTGGTCACCGCCCTGCTCACCGCCTACTACATGACCCGCCAGGTCGTCCTCGTCTTCTTCGGTGAGGCCCGCTGGAACGACGAGCGCCCGGTCGAGGGCGGCGACGAGGGCGAGACCGCGGCGCCGGCCGAGGAGATCCACCCCCACGAGTCGCCCTGGACCATGACCGTGCCGCTGGTGGTCCTCGCCGCATTCGCCGTCGTGGGCGGCCTGATGAACACCCCGTTCTCCGATGACACCAAGGCCTTCGAGCACTGGCTGGAGCCCGTGGTCCACGGCGCCGAGGCCCACCTCAGCCTCTCCGGCGGTGAGCAGGCCCTGTTGGCCCTGATCGCCATCGTGAGCTCGCTGGTCGGCATCGGCCTGGCCGGGTTGGTCTACCTGCGCAGGCGGCTGCCCGTGGTCGAGCCGGAGGTCCTGGCCCACGCCTGGTACATCGACGAGACCATCGCCAAGGCCGTCGACGGACCCGGTGAGACCGCCTTCGAGGGCACCGCCGCCTTCGACCGGGTCGTCATCGACGGTGCCGTCAACGAGACCGGCACGCTCGTCAAGGGCTTCGGGTCCCGGCTGCGCACCGTGCAGACGGGCTATGTGCGCAACTACGCGCTGGTGATCGCCTTCGGCACCGTCGCCCTGCTGATCTACGTCGTCACGAGGCTGGCGCAATGAGCGTCGTAGACGATCGGCGGGCCGAAGAGGCCCGCAAGCCGATGAGCCGTCAGGCGAAGAGGCATCAGCGATGAGCGCCGTCCTCGCCTCGAGTGGATCGGGCGCGCTCCACTTCCCGATCCTGACCGTCCTGGTCGTGCTCCCCGCCGCGGGGGCCGTGCTGGTGGGCCTGCTCGCGCGGTCCCGGCCGGAGCTGGTGAAGGCCACCGCGGTGCTGGTCTCGATCACCGTCGCCGCCCTCGGCGGGTGGATGCTGGTCGAGTTCCAGACGGGGGACCCCGGGTTCCAGTTCGTCAGCCAGCACTCCTGGATCGCCGACCTCGGCATCTCCTGGCACCTGGGCGTCGACGGGATCTCGCTCTTCCTGGTCGTCCTGACGCTGTTCCTGTTCCCCATCGCCCTCCTGGCCACGGACCCGGGCCACGACGACAAGGCGTACTACGCCTGGCTGCTGGTGCTCGAGGCCGGCTGCCTCGGGACGTTCCTGGCCCTCGATCTCTTCCTCTTCTTCGTGATGTTCGAGATCGTGCTCGTGCCCATGTACTTCCTGATCGGCGGCTGGGGCCACGGCCGCCGGGTCTACGCGGCGGTGAAGTTCTTCCTCTTCACGATGTTCGGCTCGGCGATGATGCTGGTCGGCATCCTGACATTGGTCTTCCTGACCTCCAGCGCGACCGGGAACCCGATCACCTTCGACCTGGTCGAGCTGGCCAACACCCAGGCCCTGGCGGTGAACACCGCCCGCTGGGTCTTCCTGGCCTTCGCCCTTGCCTTCTCGGTGAAGGTGCCGCTGTTCCCTTTGCACACCTGGCTGCCCGACGCCCACACCGAGGCCCCGACGGCCGGTTCGGTGATCCTGGCCGGGGTCATGCTGAAGCTGGGCACCTACGGGTTCCTGCGCTTCGGGCTGTTCCTCTTCCCCGAGGCCGCGGTCTGGTTCGCCCCGGCCATGGTCACCCTCGGCGTGATCGGCATCCTGTACGCCGCGGTGGTGGCCACGGTCCAGAAGGACCTCAAGCGCCTCGTGGCCTACTCGTCGGTGGCCCACCTCGGCTTCATCGTCCTGGGCACCTTCGCCTTCACCACCCAGGGCCTGACGGGCTCGGTGCTGCAGATGGTCAACCACGGCCTGTCGACCGGCGCCCTGTTCCTGCTCGTCGGGATGATCTACGAGCGGCGCCACACCCGCCAGATCGCCGAGCTGGGTGGCCTGCAGAAGCCGGCGCCGATCATGGCCTTCGTCTTCACGGTGGTGATGCTCTCCTCCATCGGCCTGCCCGGCCTGAACGGCTTCGTCGGCGAGTTCCTGATCCTCGTGGGCTCGTTCCTGACCCGGGAGTGGTGGGCCGTGGTCGGCGCCCTCGGGGTCATCGTGGCCGCCCTCTACCTGCTGTGGGCCTACCAGCGGGTCTTCCACGGCCCGGCGGAGGGCGAGAACGCCGAGATGGCCGACATGAACAAGTGGGAGCTGGCCTACATGGCCCCCCTGCTGGCGGCCATCGTCTTCCTGGGCATCTACCCCAAGCCGGTGCTCGAGCGCATCGAGCCCGCGGTGGACGAGCTCATCGTGCACCTCGAGGAGTTCAGCGACTACCGGCAGCCGGACACGGCCACCCAGGGCCCGCAGCTGCCTGAGCCCGGCGAAGCCGAAGCAGAGGCAGGGCACGGATGATCGCGCTCCTCGCCCAGCTCGACGCCCCGGATCCGGTGGACACGCCGGACATCGCGTGGTCGGCCCTGCTGCCGCTCGTCGTCCTGACCGTGGGCGCGGTGCTGCTGATCCTGCTCTCCTCGCTGCTCAAGGACCGGCTGTTCAAGGGCTTCGACGCCGCCTTCACGATCCTGACCGCCGGCGCCGCCATCGGCGCCGCCGTCTACCTCTGGCAGCGCGTCGGTGACGAGGGCCCGTCCACGACCGCGGCCGGGGCGGTCGCGGTGGACGGCTTCGGCGTGTTCCTCACCGTGGTCATCTGCGCCGCGGTGATCCTGGCCGCCCTGGTCAGCGACCACTACGTGCGCCGCGAGGAGCTGGACGGCCCCGAGTACTTCGTGCTCATGCTGCTGTCGGCCGCCGGTGGCGTCACGATGGCCATCGCCAACGACCTGATCGTCGTCTTCCTCGGCCTCGAGGTCCTCTCCATCGCCGCCTACGTGCTGACGGCCATGCAGCGGCACCGCTCCGAGTCCCAGGAGGCGGGCATGAAGTACTTCGTGCTCGGCGCCTTCTCCTCGGCCTTCTTCCTCTACGGCATCGCCTTCGTCTACGGCGCCACCGGCTCGACCAATCTGTCCAAGATCGGCACCTTCCTGGCCGAGAACACGCTCCTCGACGACGGCGTGCTGTTCCTGGGCCTCGTGCTGCTGCTGGTCGGCCTCGGCTTCAAGGTCGCCGCGGTGCCGTTCCACCAGTGGAGCCCCGACGTCTACCAGGGGTCCCCGTCACCCGCGGTGGCCTACATGGCCGGAGCGGTCAAGGCCGCGGCCTTCGCCTCGCTGCTGCGCATCTTCGTCACCACCTTCGACCAATGGGCCGTGGACTGGCAGCCGATCGTCTACGTGCTGGCCGTCCTCAGCCTGATCGTCGGCGCCGTGCTCGCCGCAGTCCAGACCGATGTCAAGCGGATGATGGCGTACTCGTCGGTCAACCACGCCGGGTTCATCCTGCTCGGCGTACAGGCCGCCTCGGCCGAGGGCACCGCCGCCGTCCTCTTCTACGTCGGCACCTACGCCGCCATCGTCGCCGGGACGTTCGGGATCATCACGATCGTGGCCGGCTCCCGGGACGCCCGGACCACCCTCGACGACTACCGGGGCCTCTCGGTCCGCCGTCCCGCCCTCGCCTTGGCCTTCACCGTGCTCCTGCTGGCCCAGGCCGGCGTGCCCCTCACCGCCGGCTTCTTCGCCAAGTTCGAGGTGGTCCTGGCCGCGGTCGACGCCCACTCCTACTGGCTGGCCGTGATCGCCATGATCACCGCGGTGATCTCGGCCTTCGTCTACCTCCGGGTGGTCGTGGCCATGTACATGACTGACGGGGCGGAGGGAGCCGACGCGGAGGCGCCGGCCAAGGAGGTCGTGCCCTGGAGCGCCGGCCTCGGCATCGGCATCGCGGTGTTCATCACCCTCTTGCTGGGGATCCTGCCCTGGATCCTCCTCGACGTCGCCGAGCAGGCCGTCCCGGTCCTCGTCGCCGTCGGCTGACCCCCACGGGTCCGGTCACTCGAGGACGTCGGCATCGAACGGCATCCAGACCGCGGTGAGCGTCGTGCGGATGTTGGCCAGGGGCACCCCGCCGTTGCGCTGACCGCTCAGGCGGAAGGTCTCGCTGCCGTCGGGCTCGGCGGACACGAAGCCCATGAGGGTGGCACCGTCGGACGGGTTGAGGTTCAGGGCGATGTTCCCCGGATCGACGACGGTGACGACCTGATCGTCGAGCACCTCGTCCATGCCGGGGCCCGGCGAGTCGAGCAGCTCCAGCGTCCACGTGGACTGCTGGTCGCCGGAGGTGTCGACGTCGACGTCGGCGATGACGAGCCACCAGCCGCCGGAGCCCACGTTGGCGAGGCCACCGGACGCCACGTCCAGCTCGAGCTCGCTGGTGTCGCCCCCGGGGCCGACGAGGAAGCTGTCCTCGCCGAAGACGGCGTCGCCCCGACCGAGGCAGGCGTCGAGCCAGAACGCGGCCTGCTGGCGGCGGACGTTCTCGGTCGGCCGGAAGCTGCCGTCCGGGAACCCGCTCACGCAACCGGCGTCGTTCACGTTGTCGATGGCGTCGTGGAACGGACTGGCGTCGCTCACGTCGGCGAACTGGTGGGAGGCGAGGGCGGCGCCCACGGTGACCCCCACGAACCCGGTCACGAGGGCGACGGCGGCGACCGTCCAGTGCAGACGACGGTGGGACACGATGGCGCTCTTTCGGCGACGGTGGGCGCCCGGCCTGGATCCCTTCCGCCGAGCGGGAGCAATGCTGGCACACGGCCAGGACAGTCGCCCGGCCTACCGTTCGGGCCATGGCCTACGTGGAGCTGGATCGGGAACCGGTGGGGGAGGCGACGGTGTTCGTCCTCCGGATGGTGGACGACGACAACCGCTTCCACGCCGACTCGGTGTCCGAATGGCACGCGGCGGTCGACGAGGTGGAGGCCTCGCCGGGCCCGGCGGCGCTGGTCACCACCGGGACCGGCAAGTTCTATTCGAACGGCTTCGCCCTGGAACGGCTGATCGAGGAGAACACCATCGGGGAGGTCATCCCCGACGCCCTCCGCCTCTTCGCCCGCCTGCTCCGCCTGCCCGTCTACACCGTGGCGGCGGTCAACGGCCACGCCTACGCCGCCGGCGCCATGATCGCCATGGCCCACGACGCCCGGGTCATGCGGGCCGACCGGGGCTACTGGTGCCTGCCCGAGGCCGACATGGGGGTCCCCCTCGCCCCCGGCATGTCCCAGCTCATCGCCGCCAAGCTCACCCCCGCGGTCACCCACGCCGCCGTGGTCACCGCCCGCCGCTGGGGCGGCGAGGAGGCCGTGGCCGCCGGCATCGTGGACGAGGCCGTGGCCGAGGACCGGGTCCTGGCCCGGGCCGTCGAGCTGGCCGCCGCCCGCGCCGGCGACCAGGCCACCGCCGCCCTCCGCACCGGCCTCTACGGCCCCCTTCTCGCCACCCTCGACCACGCCGACATCAGCTGACGGGCGCCCAGACCCTGCCAGTGCGGCCGAGGTCAGGCGAGGACGGGTTGCTCGTACTCGGAGGCGGCCGCGGTCTGCGGCTGGGGTGGTCGTTCTCGTCGGCGTCGGCGGTCCCGGGGGTGATGGACCCAGGTCTGGCCGTCGGGGGCCCAGGAGGTCACGACGCCATGCTTGTCCTTCTTCACGCCCCAGCCTTTGCGGTGGACGAGGTCATGGCAGTGGTCACAGGCCGGGGTCAGGTTGTCGAGGTTCGTGAGCCCGTGGGGTTCGAAGGGTTCGATGTGGTGCGCGTCGCACCACTCGACCTTCGCGGTGCAGCCGAAGAGGGTGCAGCTGTCGTACCAGAGGCAGAGGGCCTCGTTCTGTTGGGGGGAGGCGAACCGACGGGCCCGTCCCCAGTCCATGGGAACCGAGTCGCCGCCGAGGACGATGGGCACGATCCCGGCCCGGCAGGCCATCTTGCGGGCCACCGCCGCCGGCATCGGTGAACCGTCGGGGCGTTCGGCGGGCGTGTCGTCGGTGCCCATGAGGTTCTCGTAGGTCATGGTGACCCCGGTCCGGGGCACCACCCGCTTGCCGTCGCGGACATCGGCGCCCTGCGACCGGCGGCAGATGTCGCCGAGGGCTTCGGCCATGCGCCGTTCGTTGGTGATGACCGACTGAGGGGCGAGGCCCTCGTCCCGGCCGGCCCGTTCGGCTCGCCAGCGCTCTTCGGACTTTCGGCGGACCTCGTGTTCGATCTCGGCGCCAAGGTCGGGGTCGAAGATCCCGGCGATGCGCTTCATGCCCTCGCTGTCGTTCCAGAACCGGAGGGAGGTGCGCGCCTTCTGGCGGTCATGGTCTGCCAGCCCGTCGTCGGCCTGGTTCTCTGCAATGAACCGCTCGAGGCGCTTGCGGAACTCCGGCGGCGACTCGTCCTTGGCCTGCTCGAGGAGATCGTGCTCGGCGTCGGCGAGGGCGGCTTTGGCCTGGTCGTCGGCCTTGGCCCGGGCATCAGCCATGGCGGAGGCGTGGTCGTTGTTGATGTCGCCGTTCTCCAGCGCGTCCTGCGTCTCGGGCAGGTGCCCCAACTGCTCGGCGGTCTTGGCCCGCTTGTTGGCCTCCCCCCGACTCAGGTTCTGCTCCCGCCGCAACCGATCCGCCTCGTCCTTCGCCGGATCCGAGGGATCCGCCGGCATGTCCTTGAGCACTCGCAGGGCTCGAGCCTCACGAGCATCCAGCCATGAGCGGGATTTCCCGCCGCCCGCACGATGCCGAGTACCTCGTCGCGGGTGAGGCCCTCCGGGTCGAGCCCGGCGGCTTTCCACGCCTGGTCGGGGCGGGGCATCGCAAGCCCTACCGCGCTGCCTCGCGAGCTGCGAGCTCTGAGAGGAAGCGGGCCTTCCGCTCATCGATCCAGGCCATGAACTCCCGGTTGAGCGCGATTCGATCTTCGATCTCGACTCGGCTGAGCCCATCTAAGGGCTCCCCGATTATCCGGTAGGCCTCCTGGGGATCGAACACAGGTACTAGAGTATCCAGATGTTTCAGTCATCGCAAGCCTGTTCCCTTACAATTGCGTTGCGATCCTCCCCTCTCGGCACGAGTCCCTCGGCGCCTGCACCTTCGGCGCCGCTGGGCCAGGATGGGCGGTGACGGTCACGCTGGCCAAGCAGATCGAGCTCACCACCGAGGTCCAGACCGATGGCTGGTGGGAGGACGTGAACCTCCCGATGCTGGAGACGGTTCGGAACCGGCTGCGAGGCCTCGTCCAGTCCATCGAGAAGCGCAAGCGCAAGGTCCTCTACACGGACGTTGCCGACGAGCTCGGCGAACAGGTGGAGATCGAGATCGAAATCGAAGGCATCGTCCGGGCGACGGACATCGATCGGTTCCGGCAGAAGGCCCGGCACTACCTGCAGGAGCACAGGGACACGCTGGCGATTGAGAAGCTCTACCGGAACCGCCCATCACGGACGGCGACCTCACCCAGAACGGCGTCGTAGAACCGGATCGCTTCTACCGGTCGCCCTTCACCGACCTGAGTCCCGAGGGTCCCGAATCCCTGTTCACCGAGCCGGAGATCGACCGGCTCGTCCAGGTCCTCGCCGATCCGCCAGAACGCCGACGTGGCTTAGGACCCGACTACACCACACCCCCCGGGCGGTCGTAGCCTGCCCAGTCGTGCCCGAGCGCCCTGTCGGCCCTGCCGATCCGAAGCAGGCGCTGGCCGAGCTGCGGTCGGCCCGCCGCCGCAAGCGGGTGGCCGACATCCACTGGATCGATGCCCTCTACCAGGTGTACCTGGCGGCGCTGCTGTCCCTGGTCGCTGTGCTCGTCCTGTCGGCGTGGATCGGTGGTGACCGGGTCGGGCCGTTGCGGACCTTCCTCGTCCTCCGGGACGGGCCCGACCTGCTGGGGGTGGTCGTGGCGGTCGCCATCCTGGTGGGCCTGCGCTCCGGCGCCCGGGGCGGGCCGCTGGCCATCGAGCCCGCGGACGCCCGTCACGTGCTGCTCGCCCCGATCGACCGGGGTCTGGCCCTGCGGGGGCCGGCCCTGCGCCAGCTCCGCTTCGCCGTTTTCGTCGCCAGTGTCGTCGGCGCCATCGGGGGGCAGCTCGCGGTGCGTCGCCTGGGCGACGAGCCGCTGCTGTGGGTCCTGTGCGGCGTCCTCTTCGCCCTCGTCACCCTCGGGCTGGGCCATGGTGCCGCGCTGATCGCCGGGGGGCGCCGCCTCCCGGTGATGGTGGCCAACCTCCTCGGCCTGGCCCTGTTGGCCTGGGCGGTGGCCGACGTGTTCGACGTGGTCCACTTCTCGCCGACCGGTCTGGTCGGCACCATCCCGCTCTGGCCGCTCGAGTTCGAGCCCCTCGCCCTGGGCGCCGCAGTGGTCGCGCTCTTGGCCGTGGTCGTCGGCATCGCCGGGCTCGGGGGCATCTCCCTCGAAGCGGCCGAGCGCCGGACCCGCCTGGTCGGCCAGCTCCGGTTCGCGGCCACGCTGCAGGACCTGCGCACGGTCATGGTCCTGCGTCGTCAGCTGGCGATGGAGCTGCCCCGCACCCGACCCTGGATCAGGGAGCGCTCCTCGGGCCGCCTCCCGGTCTGGCACCGCGGCATCCGGGGGGTCCTGCGCTGGCCCGCCGGCCGGGTCGTGCGCCTCGTGGCCCTCGGGGTGGTCGCCGGCATCTGCCTGCGAGGTGTCGCCGACGGGACCATCCCCCTCCTGCTCGTGGCCGGCCTCGCCCTCTACGTGGCCGCCCTCGACGGCGTGGAGTCGATGGCCCAGGAGGCCGACCACCCCGGACGGAGTGAGGCCCTGCCCCGCCCGATCGGCGACCTGCTGATCCGCCACCTGGGCGTCGGCGCCCTGGTCATGACCTTCGTGGCCCTGGTGGGCGCCGCGGTGGCCGTGGCCATGGAGCCCAGCCTCGGCGCGGCCGGGGTGGCCGCCATCGCCGTCGCCCCGGCGGCCCTCGCCGCCGCGGCGGGCGGCGCCCTCAGCGTGCTGCAGGGGATCCAGGAGCCGTCGGCCGGGTGGGACCTGATCCCGCCCGAGGTGGCCGGGATGCGCACGGCCTTCCGGGTGGGCGGCCCACCCCTGGTGGCGATCATCGGCGTGCTCCCGGTCGCGATGGCCCGGTCCGCGCTGGACAACGGCGGCGACCCGTTCGCCTCCGCGGCCACCGCTGGCGTGGCCGCCCTCATCGTGACCGGCCTCGTGGCGGGCTGGATCCACCAGCGGGAGCAGATCAAGGCCTGGTTCCGCACGCTCCAGGACGAAGCCGGGATGGCCTCGCCGAGGCCGACCCCGGCCGCCGCCTCCCCGGAGACCGGCACCGGCCGTGGCCGGCCATCCACCCGCAAGCCCACCCCCACCAAGGTGACGACGACCCTTCCGAGGAAGCGATGACGAAGAAGAGACCCCCACCCAAGCCCCTCCTGGCCACCTTCGACCTCGCCAAGCGGTACGGCGACGTCGACGCCCTCCTCCCCCTGGACCTGGAGGTCGGCGCGGGGGAGCGGGTCGTGCTCGTGGGCCACAACGGGTCGGGCAAGAGCACCCTGCTCCGGATGGTCGCCGGCCTGCTCGACCCGAGTGACGGCGAGGTCGAGATCGACGGGGCCGACGCCGGGTCCCTCGAGGCCCGAGCCATCACCTCCTTCCTCCCCGACGAGCCGGTGCTCTACGACGACCTCAGCGTGCGCGAGCACGTCGACTACATCGGCCGCCTGCACGGCACCGACGGCTACGGCGACGCCGAAGCGGACGCCGCCGAGCGGCTGGGCATCGCCCACCGCATCGACGACCTGCCGGCCCGCTTCAGCCGCGGCCTGCGCCAGAAGACGGCCCTCCTGCTGGGCCTCACCCGCCCGTTCGACCTGCTGCTGGTCGACGAGCCCTTCGTCGGCCTCGACCTGGCGGGCAAGGCCGCCCTCGTCGAGCTGCTCGAGGAGCGCCACCAGGCCGGGGCCACCCTCGTGGTGGCCACCCACGACCCGGAGTTCGTCGACCGGGTCGATCGCTGCATCGCCCTGCGCGACGGCGAGGTCACCTACGACGGTGCCGCGAAGGGCGCGGACGTCACCAGCCTCGTCACGGCCTGAGCCCGGGAGAGGCGCGGGTCGGAGGCCGCCGCCTGTCATCTCCCGCGTGCCGCGCCGCGACACTGAAGCCCGGTCGGGGGGCCATGTCACGACGATGAACATCCTGGGGATCAGCGCGTACTACCACGATGCGGCTGCCGCGCTCGTGCGCGACGGCGAGTTGGTCGCGGCCGCCCAAGAGGAGCGCTTCACCCGCATCAAGCACGACGCCGCCTTCCCCGCCCACGCCGTGCGCTACTGCCTCGACCACGCCGGGGTGGCGGCCGACGGTGTGGACGCGGTGGTCTTCTACGAGAAGCCGCTGACCCACTTCGTCCGGCTCCTCCGCACCTATCTCGGCCAGGCGCCCCAGGGCTTCACGTCCTTTCACCGGGCGCTGCCGATCTGGCTCCGGGAGAAGCTCTGGATCGGCCAGCGCATCGAAGCCGAGCTGGCGGGCCTCGGCTATGACCGGCCCGGGGACCTCTGGTACGCCGAGCACCACGAGAGCCATGCGGCGTCGGCCTTCTACCCGTCCCCGTTCGAGTCCGCGGCCGTCCTGACCTTCGACGGGGTGGGGGAGTGGGCCACCTCCAGCATCGGGGTGGGTCGGGGCCACGAGATCGAGATGGTCCGCCAGCTCAACTTCCCGAACTCCCTCGGCCTCCTCTACTCCGCCTTCACCTACTACTGCGGCTTCCGGGTCAACTCGGGTGAGTACAAGCTGATGGGCCTCGCCCCCTACGGGGAGCCCCGGTTCGTCGACGCCATCCTCGAGCACCTCATCGACCTCCACGAGGACGGCTCGTTCACGGTCAACCGGAAGTACTTCGGCTACCTGGCCTCGCTGCGCATGACCAACGGTCGCTTCGACGACGTGTTCGGTGGCCCGCCCCGGGCCCCGGAGTCGGACCTGACCCGCCGGGAGATGGACCTGGCCCGCTCCATCCAGGCGGTGACCGAGGAGGTCGTCCTGCGCATGGCCCGCACCGCCGCGAGCCTGACCGGCGAGCGCCGGGCGGTGCTGGCGGGCGGCGTGGCCCTCAACTGCGTGGCCAACGGCCGTTTGCTGCGCGAGGGGCCCTTCGACGACCTGTGGATCCAGCCCGCGTCCGGGGACGCCGGTGGCGCGGTCGGGTCCGCCCTCTGGGGTTGGCACCAGGTGCTGGGCCACGAGCGCAGCACGGTCGCGCCCGACGCGATGCACGGTGCCTTCCTCGGGCCGTCGTGGACCACCGATCAGATCGCGGCCTGGCTCGACGAGCAGGGCTATCCGTACCGCCGCGTCACCCGGCAGCAGCGGGGCGAGGTGGTTGCCGGGCACGTGGCCCGGGGCGAGGTCGTCGGTCTCTTCCTGGGTCGCATGGAGTTCGGTCCCCGGGCCCTCGGGCACCGCTCGATCATCGGCGATCCCCGGTCCCCGGACATGCAGTCCGTGCTCAACCTGAAGATCAAGTACCGGGAGTCCTTCCGGCCCTTCGCCCCCGCGGTGCTGGAGGAGCGGGTGGCCGACTACTTCGACCACAAGGGCCCCTCGCCCTACATGCTCATCGTGGCCGACGTCCGTGAGGACCGCTGGGTGCCGGCCGATGATCCGCCCGAGGACCTGCGGGAGTGGGTGAACCAGGTGCGTTCGGACCTGCCGGCCATCACCCACGTCGACCACTCCGCCCGCCTGCAGACCGTGGACGCCGAGCGCAACCCCGAGTTCCACGAGATCCTCACCGCCTTCGAGGCCCTCACCGGCTGCGCGGTGCTCATCAACACCTCGTTCAACGTGCGGGGCGAGCCGATCGTCGGCACCCCCGAGGACGCCTACCGGTGCTTCCGCCGCACCGAGATGGACACCCTGGTCCTGGAGGACCTGGTGCTGTCGGAGGTCGACCAGCCCGAGTGGACCGAGGGGTCCGAGTGGACACGCGAGTTCACCCTCGACTGATGGGCGCGGCCTGATGCGGTTCCTCCGCCATGCGGGTCTCCTGGCCCGTGATGTCGTCGGCTACTCGGTGCACAACCGGGTCTGGTGGCTCATCCCCGTCATGGCCGTGCTCGTCCTGGTCATCGGCCTGATCGTCGTCGGTCAGGCTGCTGCCCCCTACACGCTCTACACCCTGTTCTGAGCCGACACCGTGAGGACACCTCGAGGCAGAGCGGTGCCGCACCGCGCGGACGGCGCGGCCCGCCCTGGTCGGGGAGGCGGACCGGTGACACCGGAGGGGGACCGGGGGACGACGGCGATCTGGCCGGTGGCGCCCGTCGAGGAGGCCGTCCGGTCGAGCTCCTCGGTCCGTCAGATCCTGTTCCGAGCGGCTCCCGCCCTGGTCCTGGCCCTCCTCCTGGGGTGGTGGCTCGAGCCCTGGGTCGGCGTCGCCATCGTCGTGGCCGCGGCCGTGCTGACCGCGGTGTCCCTGCTCTCGCCCACCGCGGCCCGGGGGATCGACCGGGCGTTCGGGGCCGTGAGCCACGCCGTGGGCCGGGTGCTCAGCGCGGTGATCCTGACGCTGGTCTTCGTCGTCATCTTCGTGCCCGTCGGCCTCATCCGCCGTGTCCTCCGCAAGGACCTCCTGGCCACCGGGACGGACCAGGAGGGCACCTCGTGGCTGGCCCGATGGGGCTGGCAGGACCGGCGCCTGCCCGAACGCAGCTATGCCAGCGAGCGGGACCTCCTCGGTGGCCGGCGGGCCGGTCGGCTGCTGTGGGGCGTCGGCCTCGTCGTCGTGCTCCTCGCCGTGGACCTCGCCGTCGGCACCGTCCTGGTCGATCCCCCGACCGCCTCGGGCCCGCCGCCGGTCGAAGAGGGGAGTGGTGAGGCCGCGGCCATCCCGGCCCTCGCCGGCCTGGACTACGTCCCCCAGCTGTTCGCCGAACAGTTCGCGGCGGAGTCGGGGCAGTACGACGCCCTCCTCGGCTGGCGCCTCGAGGACAGTGACGGCGAGCACCTGAACATCGAGGGGGAGGAGCGGGTCTCGGCCACCTCGTCGACGACGACCGAGGAACCCGTCGTGGTCTGGTTCTTCGGCGGCTCGGCCATGTACGGCTTCGGTCAGCGCGACGACCACACCATCCCCTCCGAGCTCGTGGCCCTGGCCGATGCGGAGGGGGTGGCCATCGAGGCCCACAACTTCGGCACCCCGGCGTACGTGAACTGGCAGGGCCTCTCGCTCTTCGAGCAGTTGCTCACCGAACGGGAGCCCCCGGACCTGGCCGTGTTCTACGACGGCTACAACGACCTCTCGATGCAGCTCGTGGACGGACCTGTCACCCAGCCCAGCCACGTCCTGGCCCGGGTCCAGGAACAGCAGCTCACCGCCCCGGCGGCCGCCGCCGACGCGACCTCGGCGGAGGACATCCGCGCGTGGTGGTCGGACCACAGCGGGTTCACCAACCTCTACCGCCGGGTCCGCGACCGGTTCGACGACGACGAGCCCGAGGTCCAGCTCACCGAGGCGGAGGCCTCCGCCGTCCCCGCCGACGTCGACGTCGAGGCGACGGCCACCGCCACCTCCGACCTGCTGGCCCGGGGCCGGGCCCTCACCACCGCGGTGGGCGAGGCCTACGGCGTCGAGGTGCAGTTCTGGTTCCAGCCCACGCTCTACACGAAGGGCCCGGTCGAGGGCGAGGGCCAGTTGCCGGGCCGGGCCGCCAACCGGTCCCCGGCCTGGCTCCCGACGATCGCCGCCGTGCGGGCCGGGTTCCCGGCCGAGGTCGTGGACCTGGCCGACGCCCTCGACGGCTACCCGGACCCCCTCTTCTGGGACACCGTCCACACCAACGAGACCGGCGCCCGCCTCATCGCCGAAGCGGCCTGGCCTGCGCTCCAGGCGGCCGTCGACGCCCGGCGGTCCTGACCCGTCCCCTCCGCGGACCCTGCACTGGGACCGCTGACGAACCGCCCCGCCGGGTGTCTTTGGCCGGTCGGAGGGGCGCTCACTAACCTGCGCTCGCGATGTCGGACTTCCTCCGCAGCTACCTCACGGTGGCCATCTTCGGCGCGGCCGCCATAGCGCTCGTGGCCGTGTCCCTGGGCGCAGGCAGCCTGCTCCGTCCCACCCGACCCCAGGCCGGGAAGTACATCACCTACGAGAGCGGCGTCGACCCGGTCGGGACCGAGTGGTCCCAGAGCCAGATCCGCTACTACTTCTTCGCCCTCCTCTTCGTCATGTTCGACGTCGAGGCGCTCTACATCTTCCCGTGGGCCATGCGCCTGGAGATCTACGGCGTCTTCGGCCTCGTGGAGATGGGCATCTTCATCGTGATCCTGGCCCTCGGGCTGCTCTACGCCTGGCGCAAGGGAGTGCTCCGATGGGTCTAGTCGAGAGCGGCAAGATGCCGAAGCCGATGACCAAGTTGCTGAACATCTCGCGGAAGTACTCGCTGTGGATGTACCAGTGGGGCCTGGCCTGCTGCGGCATCGAGATGGGCGCGGCCCTCGCCTCGCCCCGCTACGACATGATGCGCCTCGGCGTCATCCCCTTCCCGGCCAGCCCCCGCCAGGCCGACCTGATCGTCGTCTCCGGCACCATCACCGACAAGATGGCCCCTTCGGTGCGGCGCCTCTACGAGCAGATGCCCGACCCCAAGTACGTGATCTCGATGGGCTCGTGCACGAACTGCGGTGGCCCGTACTGGGACTCGTACTCGGTGACCAAGGGCCTCGACCAGATCATCCCCGTGGACGTCTACATCCCGGGCTGCCCGCCGCGGCCCGAGGCCCTGCTCGACGCCATCGCCATGCTGCAGGCCCAGATCATCGACGAGGACCCTGCCGAGCGCTGGAAGGGTGAGCCGCTTGTCGTCAGCTGACAGCAGCGCCACCACCGACGAGGCGCCGGCGGCCGAGGCCGAGGAGGCCGTGGAGGTCGACGAGGCCCGCGAGGCCCTCGTCGCCGCCCTGCGGGCCGAACTGGGCGACGCCGTCCTGGACACCCACGTGGACCCCGGGCGCGAGGTCTGGGCCCGGGTGAGCCTCGAGGCCTGGGTCGCCGCCGGCACCTTCGCCCGGGACGGTCTGGCCTGCCACTTCTTCGACTTCCTCTCGGCCATCGACTGGATGCCCTCGCCCTTCGGCCGGGACATGAACAGCCAGGAGGACCTGATCGTCCACGGCGCCCCCGACAAGGCGGCCGACGAGCAGACCACCGGGTATGCCGGTGGCGACACCCGCTTCCAACTGCTGGCCCGGGTCCACGCCCCCAGCAAGGGCCACGGCCTCGTCCTCAAGGCCGACCTGGGCGACGACCCCGCCGCCCTCACCGCAGCCACCTGGATCCCGGTCTACGCCGGCGCCGCCTGGCACGAGCGGGAGGCCTGGGAGATGTTCGGCATCACCTTCGCCGGTCACCCCAACCTCGTCCACCTCTACCTCCCCGGCGAGTTCGAGGGCCATCCCCTGCGCAAGGACTTCCCCCTGCTGTCGCGGCGGGTGAAGCCGTGGCCCGGCATCGTCGACGTCGAGCCCATGCCCGGCGAGGACGAGGCGGCCGACGACGAGGCCGCCGAGGCCACCGAGGGGGGCGACGAATGAGCGTCGTGGACCCCCAGCAGCGGGCCTACGTGGCCAGCCAGGCCGCCGACGCCCGGGTGAACGTGGAGCTCGAGACCGGCGGCATGACCCTGAACATGGGTCCCCAGCACCCGGCCACCCACGGGACGCTGCGCATCGTGGTCCGCTTGGACGGCGAGCAGGTGGTGGAGGCCGAGCCCATCGCCGGGTACATGCACCGGGGCTACGAAAAGCTCTGCGAGGTCCGGACCTACCCGCAGGTCACCACCCTGGTCAACCGCATCGACTGGCTGGGCAGCTTCGCCAACGAGGTCCCCTTCATCCTGGCCGCCGAGCGGCTCATGGAGGTCGAGGCCCCGCCCCGGGCCCAGTGGATCCGCACGATCCTGTTCGAGATGTCCCGCATCGCCAACATCTCGCTCTTCCTGGGCGACATGGGCGCCCAGCTGGGGGCCATCACCCCGGTCTTCTTCGCCTTCCGGGACCGTGAGCGGGCCCTGAACCTGATCGAGTCCGCCACCGGCGGTCGCTTCCACCCGAACTTCGACCGCATCGGGGGCATCAAGGACGACCTGCCCGCGGGCTGGATCGAGGACTGCAAGGACGTCATGGAGCGCATGCGCGACTTCTGTGACGAGATCGAGACCCTGCTGATGGGCAACGAGATCTTCGCCGCCCGCTGCCGCGGGGTCGGGGTCATCCCGGCCGACGTCGCCCTGTCCTACGGCCTCTCCGGGGCCAACCTGCGAGCCAGTGGCGTGGACTGGGACCTCCGTCGCGACGTGCCCTGCGGCCTGGCCTTCGACCAGCTCGACTGGAAGGTCTGGACCCACCCCGACGGCGACTCCTACGCCCGCTACTGGGTCCGCCTCCAGGAGGTGCGGGAGTCCACCAAGATGATCGACCAGCTCCTCGACGGCCTGCCGTCGGGGCCGATCATGGCCAAGGTCCCCCGCATCATCAAGGTGCCCGCGGGCGAGGCCTACGTCGAGACCGAGAACCCCCTCGGGGCCATGGGCTACTACGTGGTGAGCAAGGGCGACCTCGTGCCCTTCCGGGTCAAGATCCGCACGCCCAGCTTCAACAACATCTCGATCGTGCCCTGGGTGATGAAGGGCGTCTACGTGCCCGACGTCATCACCATCCTCGGCAGCCTCTACTTCATCCTGGGCGACATCGACCGGTGACCGGCCCCGTGGTCTCCCTCACCACCGCCGTGGACCTGGCCTACTGGCAGGAGACGACCATCAAGGTCGTCGTCATCCTGGGCGTGATCCCGGCCGGGGCCCTGATCCTCGGCTACGTGTTCCTGATGAAGATGATGAGCTTCATGCAGAGCCGGCTCGGCCCCATGGAGGCCGGTCCCTACGGCACGCTGCAGCTGGTCGCCGACGGCCTGAAGTTCCTCCAGAAGGAGGACATCTTCCCCGAGAAGGCCGACCGCTGGGTGTTCGCCCTGGCCCCCCTCGTCGTCCTGATCTCCACCTTCCTGCTCTTCGTGGTCGTGCCCGTGGGCCCGGACCTCATCGTGGAGGACCTCGACACCGGCATCTTCTTCGCCCTGGCCGTGTCGTCGATCTCGGTCATCGGCGTGCTCATGGCCGGCTGGGCCTCGGCCAACAAGTACGCCCTGCTCGGTGGCCTGCGGGCCGCCGGCCAGCTGATCGCCTACGAGCTGCCCCTGCTCCTCGCCGTGGTCGGCGTCGTCATCCAGGCCGGGACGCTCTCGATGCAGGGCATCGTCGTGGCCCAGGCCGAGGGGTCCATCTTCGGCTTCGACGCCATCGGTAGCCCGTACATCATCACCCAGCTCCTGGGCTTCCTCATCTTCCTCGCCGCCGTGCAGGCCGAGCTGACCCAGCCCCCGTTCGACATGCCGGTGGCCGAGTCCGAGATCGTCGGCGGCTACCAGGTCGAGTACACCGGCTTCCGCTTCCTGCTCTTCTTCATGGGCGAGTTCGGCACCGCCTTCGCATTCGCCGGCATCGCCGCGGTGCTGTTCCTCGGCGGCTGGTGGGTGCCCGGCTTCGAGCCCGACGACGACATCCTCAACTGGCTCGGGCCGATCGTCATGTTCGGGAAGGTGATGCTCGTCTCCTTCCTGATCTTCTGGGTCCGCTTCACCTACCCCCGGTTCCGGGAGGACCAGCTCCAGGCCTTCGCCTGGAAGGTGCTCATCCCGTTGAGCCTGCTCAACATCCTCGCCACTGCCGTCCTGAAGGTCGCGTTCTGATGCCTCAGCTCCCCGGTCTGGTCAAGGGCCTCGGTGTGACGTTCCGCACCATGCTCAAGCCGAACGTCACGGTGCAGTACCCCCACGTCAAGGAGGAGCCCACGCCCCGGGCCCGCGGCGTGATCGCCCTCAAGGAGGAGAACTGCACGGCGTGCATGCTCTGCGCCCGGGAGTGCCCGGACTGGTGCATCTACATCGAGGGCCACAAGTACCTGGCCCCGCCCCGGCGCGAGGGCGGTAGCCCCCGCCAGAAGAACGCGCTGGACCGCTTCGACATCGACTACGCGCTCTGCATGTACTGCGGGATCTGCGTCGAGGTCTGCCCGTTCGAGGCCCTCTTCTGGAGCCCCGAGTTCGAGTACGGCGAGCATCGCATCGCCGACCTGCTCCACGACAAGGAGCGCCTCGGCGAGTGGATGAAGACGGTGCCGGACTTCGAGGCCTACGAGTCCGGCAGCGAGATGAAGCCGAAGAAGGTGCCGCGCTAGTGGTCGCCGAGAACATCGCCTTCGGCCTCATCGCCGCCGCCATCGTGCTGGCCGCGTTGCGGGTGGTCACCACCCGCAACATCGTCCACGCCGCCCTCTACCTCATCATCGTGCTGGCCGGCGTGGCCGCCCAGTACTTCCTGCTCGGCGCCGAGTTCATCGGCACCGCCCAGATCCTCATCTACCTCGGTGCCATCGTCGTCCTCTTCCTCTTCGGCATCATGCTCACCCGGGCCCCGCTCACGGGTGAGTCCAGCCTGGACAACGACCAGCGCTGGCTGGCCGCGGTGGTCGGCGTCCTGCTGTTGGGCGTGATGTCCTACGCCCTCATCGACGGCTTCGAGGACCGCGAGCTGCCCGCCGACACGGTGCAGCGCACCGCCGAGGTGGCCGACTCGGTGTTCAGCACCTACCTGGTGCCCTTCGAGGTCGTGTCGGTGCTCCTGCTCGCCGCGCTCGTGGGCGCCATCGTGATCGCCAGGAAGGACTGAGGGCCGATGCTGCTCAACCAGTTCCTCCTCCTCGGCGCGGTCCTGTTCTGCATCGGCGTCTACGGCGTGCTCTCCCGCCGCAACGGCGTGGCCGTGCTGATGTCCATCGAGCTCATCCTCAACGCCGTGAGCATCAACCTGGTGGCCTTCGGGGCCATGAACCAGGACATCGCCGGGCAGGTCTTCGCCCTCTTCGTCATCACGGTGGCCGCCGCGGAAGTCGGTGTCGGCCTGGCCATCGTCCTGCTCATCTACCGCAACCGCCGGAGTGTCGACCTCGATGACGTCGACCTCATGAAGGGCTAGGGCCGGCCATGGATTGGTTCCTCGAGAACGCCTGGATCATCCCGTTCATCCCGGCCGTCTCCTTCGTCCTCATCCTGGCCTTCGGCAGGCACCTGCCCAAGGGCGGCTCCGAGATCGGCCTGCTGTCGGTCGGCACGTCCTTCGTCCTCGCCGTGGGCACCGGCGTCGCCTGGATCCAGCACGTCAACAGTGGCGGGGGCGGTGAGACCGAGGGTGGCGAGCACGCCGTCGGCCTCGTGGCCCAGACCGCCGAAGAGGGCCACCACGCCATCGAGCCGGTGATCAAGACCGTGACCTGGTTCCAGTTCGGGGGCCACGAGTTCCCGATCGGGACCATGATCGACGGCCTCGCGGTGATCATGCTCGTCACCGTCACCCTGGTGTCGCTGCTGGTCCACGTCTACAGCACCGAGTACCTCAAGGGCGACCGGCGCTTCACCCACTACTTCGCCTTCCTGTCCCTGTTCACGGCCTCGATGCTGGCCCTGGTCATCGCCCAGAACACCCTGATGGTGCTGACCGCCTGGGAGCTGGTCGGCCTCTGCTCCTTCGTGCTCATCGGGCACTGGTGGGAGGACAAGCCCAACTCCGACGCCGCCCTCAAGGCCTTCCTCACCAACCGCGTCGGCGACGTCGGCCTGATCATCGGCGTGATCATCCTGTTCTTCGGCGCCGGCACCTTCAACATCGTCGACATCAACGCCCTGGCCGCCGAGGGCGGCATGAGCCACCTGGTCCTGCTCATGGCCGCCATATCGCTCACCGCGGCGGTGTGCTCCAAGTCGGGCCAGTTCCCGCTCCACACCTGGTTGCCCGACGCCATGGCCGGGCCCACGCCCGTGTCGGCCCTGATCCACGCCGCCACCATGGTCGTGGCCGGCGTGTTCATGGTCGCCCGCTTCTACCCGGTCTTCTTCGAGGGCTTCTCGATCGGCACGTCCAGCATCAACCTGCTGGCCTTCGTCGGGGCGTTCACCACGGTGGTCGGGGCGACGCTGGCCTTCGTCCAGAAGGACATCAAGAAGGTCCTCGCCTACTCCACCATCAGCCAGTTGGGCTACATGGTCATGGCCCTGGGCGTCGGGGCCTGGACAGCGGCCATCTTCCACCTCTTCACCCACGCCATGTTCAAGGCCTGCCTCTTCCTGGGGGCCGGGTCGGTCAGCCACGCCGCCCACCACACCTTCGACATGCGCAAGATGGGCGGGCTGCGCAAGTACATGCCCAGCACGTTCGCCACCTTCGTCATCGCCTCCCTCGCCCTCGCCGGCATCCCGCCGCTGGCCGGCTTCTGGTCCAAGGACGAGATCCTGGCCGGTGCCCTGCAGGGCCAGGCCGACGGCTACCCGGCGATGCTGGTCCTCGGCTGCATGACCGCGTTCATGACCGCGGCCTACATGACCCGGGCCATCTGGATGACCTTCTTCGGCGAGTACCGGGGCGAAGGCACGCCCCACGAGTCGCCGAAGGTGATGACCGTCCCGCTGTGGATCCTGGCCGGCGCCGCCGTCGTCGTCGGGTTCTCCAACCTGCCCGACAAGCTGGCCCCCGAAGGGATCGCCCTCCGCTTCGAGCACTACATCGAGCCCACCTTCGCCTTCCCGGAGATCGAGCACCCCGAGTTCAGCTTCCTGCTGGCCGGCTTCTCGATCCTGCTGGCCGTGGCCGGCATCGCGCTGGCCTGGCAGTTCTTCGCCCGCAACCGGGGCCCCCACGGCCTCACCCAGCGCAGCGGCGTGGCCGCCTGGGGCTACCGCGTGCTCGAGAACAAGTACTACCTCGACTGGCTCTACGAGAGCGTCATCGTCAAGAGCATCAAGGGCCCGATCGCCCGGGGGGTCTACTGGTTCAACCAGAAGGTCCTCGACGGCGCCGTGGACGGGGCCGCCACCGGCTCCAGGGCCACGGGCAACTGGCTCTACCGCTACATCGACCAGGGAGGCGTGGACCGGCTGGTCAACGCCTCGGGCGCCGGGGCCGAGGGCTCCGGCCAGTTCCTGCGCCGCATGCAGACCGGCCGCGTGCAGCAGTACGCGGCCCTCCTCTTCGCCGGCGCAGCGGTACTCGCCGGCATCTTCGTAGTGATCATCTAGGCGGCCGAACCATGAACACGACCCCGAACCAGCCGCATCTTCATCGTCATCATCTAGGAGTCACCACCGAGCCATGACCGACTTCCTCAACGACTGGGGCCTGACCCTGGTGACGTTCATCCCGGTGGTGGGCGCCGTCCTGGTGATGGCCCTGCCCAAGGGGGACGAGAGCCTGATCAAGGGCGCGGCGCTGCTGACCTCGGTGGTCACCGCCGTCGTCGGCGTCCTGCTGATGCTCGAGTTCAACTACGACGACGCCGGCTCGCTGCAGTTCGTCGTCGACAAGAGCTGGATCGACGTCATCGACAGCCGGTACATCCTCGGCCTCGACGGCATCTCGCTGCCGCTGATGGCCCTGACCCTGCTGGTGGTGCCGCTCTGCGTCATCTACAGCTGGAACCACCTGCCCGACCCGGGCAAGCCCAAGGCCTTCTTCACCCTGCTCCTCATCCTCGAGACGGGCATGGTCGGGACCTTCCTGGCCCAGGACCTCATCCTCTTCTTCGTGTTCTTCGAGGTCGTGCTGCTCCCGATGTACTTCATGATCGGGGTCTGGGGCGGTCCCAACCGCCAGTACGCGGCGATCAAGTTCTTCCTCTTCACCCTGTTCGGCTCGGCCCTGATGCTGGTCAGCTTCCTGGCCCTCTACTTCCTGTCCGACGTCGGCACCTTCGACATCCGGGCCCTCCCCGACGCCGCCCAGGGCATCGCCTCGACCACCCAGTTGTGGATCTTCGGCGGCATGTTCCTCGGCTTCGGGATCAAGGTCCCGATGTTCCCGTTCCACACGTGGCTGCCCGACGCCCACACCGAGGCCCCGACCGTCGGCTCGGTGATCCTGGCCGCCGTCCTGCTGAAGCTGGGCACCTACGGCTTCATCCGGATCGCCATCCCGATCCTGCCCGAGGCGGCCAAGGACTGGGCGCCATTCATCGGCCTGCTGGCCGTCATCGGGATCATCTACGGCGCGCTCGGGTGCCTGGCCCAGACCGACATGAAACGTCTCATCGCCTTCTCGTCGGTGGCCCACATGGGCTTCGTCATGCTCGGCATCGCCACCCTCAGCGACATCGGGCTCAACGCCGCCATCTTCGGCATGGTGGCCCACGGCCTCATCACCGGGATGCTCTTCTTCTGCGCCGGCTCGGTGAAGGACCGCTACCACACCCTGGAGATCGGTCGCCTCGGTGGCCTGCTCACCCAGGTGCCCCACCTCGGGTGGATCCTGGGCTTCGCCACGATGGCCAGCCTCGGCCTGCCCGGCCTGGCCGGCTTCTGGGGTGAGTTCCCCGCGATCCTGTCGGCCTACAACCCGGCCGAGGGCCTGCCCGTCGTGACGTTCCGGACCTACATGGTCATCGCCGCCATCGGCACCGTGCTGGCCGCCGGCTACCTCCTGTGGCTCTACCAGCGCACGTCCTTCGGGACGCCGTCGGACGAGTTCGCCGAGGACGCGGTCCCGGGCCTGACGGTGTTCGAGTACGTCGCCTGGATCCCGATGCTCCTGCCCATCCTGATCCTCGGCATCTACCCGAACCTCATCTTCAGCGTCACCGACCCGGCCGTCGTCCAGCAGCTCACGGCCATTCCGGGCGGCGGCTGAGGTGACCGCCCTGTTCGCCCAGGCCGGCGAGTTCACCTCGCCGACCATCGACTACCACGCCTTCGCGCCCGAGATCGTGCTCGTGGGTGTCCTGGTGGTCGTCCTGATCGCGGACCTCGTGTTCGAACGCGACAAGTGGCTGCTGTCGTCCCTGGCCGGCATCGGGGTCCTCGGGGCCTTGGTCCCGGTGGTCACCCTCGCCCTCGACGGGGGCGACCGTTCGATGTTCGGCGGGGCCTACGAGGTGGACGGCTTCGCCCTGGTCATGAAGGCCCTGTTCCTCGTCGTGGGCTACGTGGTCATCCTGCTGTCGACCAACTACATCGCCGAGGGCGACTACCACGAGGGGGAGTACTACTTCCTGCTCGTCAGCTCGCTGCTGGGCATGACGGTCATGGCCTCGGCCCGGGACCTGGTCTCGATCTTCGTCGCCCTGGAGCTGCTCTCCATCCCGGCCTACCTGCTCGCCGCCTGGCGCAAGCGGGACCTCAAGGGCAACGAGGCGGGCCTGAAGTACTACCTGATGGGCGTCTTCGCCTCGGCCGTCCTGCTCTACGGCATGTCCCTGCTCTACGGCATCACCGGCTCGACCCTGCTGACCGAGATCGGCGCCCAGATCGGCGCCGAGCCGTCGAGCGTGCCGATCATCACGCTGGGGATCCTGTTCATCGTCGTGGGCTTCGGCTTCAAGGTGTCCGCCGTGCCCTTCCACACCTGGGCGCCGGACACCTACGAGGGGGCGCCCACCCCGATCGCCTCGTTCCTGGCCGTCGCCTCCAAGGCGGCGGGCTTCGTGGCCCTGCTCTCCCTGGTCTTCCTGGCCTTCGAGGGCCGCTCGGACGTGGTCGAGCCCCTCATGTGGGTCCTGGCCGCCATCACCATGACGGTCGGCAACCTCATCGCCCTGCGCCAGACCAACGTCGTGCGGATGCTTGCCTACTCCTCGGTGGCCCAGGCCGGGTTCATGCTCGCCCCGCTGGCGGTGGTCGGCGACGCCGGCGAGGAGGCCCTGACCGCGGTCGTGGTCTACCTGCTCGTCTACGCCGCCATGAACCTCGGCGCCTTCGCCGTGGTCATCGCCGTGGCCCGGCGCACGGGGTCGGGCGAGATCGACTCGTTCCGGGGCCTGTTCCAGTACTCGCCCGGCCTCGCCGTGGTGATGTCGGTCTTCCTCTTCGCCCTGGCCGGCATCCCGCCGCTGGGTGGTTGGGTGGCCAAGTTCGTGGTCTTCCGGGCCCTGCTGTCGGCCGAGTCCGTGTCCGGGGCGGCGCTGGCCGTCGTCGTGGCCGTGAACTCGGTGATCGCGCTCTTCTACTACGCCAACGTGGCCCGGCAGATGTGGTTCCAGGACGCCCCCGAAGGCGAGACGACGCCCATCAAGGTGCCGTTCTCCGTCACCGCCGCCCTGGGGATCTCGGTGCTGGGCACCCTGGCCTTCGGCATCTTCCCCGGCCTGGTGACCCACTTCGGCGACGTCGCCAACCTCGCCGCCGGCTCCGTCCCCTGATGATCCGAAATTGCGTGAGTTGGTCACGCTCAGCGTGACCAACTCACGCAATTTCAGTTCGGTGATGGAGGATGCGCTCTACGGCCCCGAGGGCTTCTACGAGCGGGCCGGCGGAGGCGCCGGACGCCGGGGTGACTTCCTGACCGCCCCCGAGGTCGGGCCGCTGTTCGGGGCGGTCGTGGCCCGAGCGCTGGATGACTGGTTCGAGGCGCAGGGCCGGCCCGTGGGCTTCACCGTCTACGACGTGGGCGCCGGGGCGGGCACGCTCGGCCGCAGCCTGGCCCTGGCGGGCAGCGCACACCGGTATGTGGCCGTCGACCGCGCCGCGGTCCAGCGGGGCCGGCACCAGGGCCTCGAGTCCGCCGATGAACTGCCCGCCGGCCCGCTCGTCGGCGTCGTGCTCGCCAACGAGCTGCTGGACAACCTCCCGTTCGACCTGACCCTGGACGGCGAGCCCTTCGACCCCTCGGAGGACTGGCCCGACCGGGGCCTCGCCCCCCGCCAGGACCGGGCCCAGGCCTGGGTCGACGGCGTCCTGGCCCGCCTGCAGGGCCGGCTCCTCGTGCTCGACTACTGCTCGACCACGGGGTCGATGGCGGCCCGGCGCTGGACCGAATGGCTCCGGACCTACCGGGGCCATGGTCGGGGCGGCCACCCGATGGACCACCTCGGCGAGCAGGACATCACCGCCGAGGTCGCCGTGGACCAGTTGCCGACGCCAGCCGAGGACACCGCCCAGGCCGACTGGCTGCGCCGGTGGGGGATCGACGCGCTCGTGGAGGAGGGCCGCCGGATCTGGCACGAGCGGGCCCATCTCGGTGACCTCGAGGCCATCCGGGCCCGGAGCCGGGTCAACGAGGCGGAGGCGCTCACCGACCCCTCGGGGATGGGGTCCTTCCGGGTCCTGGAGTACCGCTCGGTGGAGTGACCCCTTCAAGGGCCGGGTGGGGATCGGCAGCCTGTGGTCGAATGGGGCCCCATGGACAGGGATGTGGTGATCGTGGGCGGGGGGATCGGCGGTGCCGCTCTCGCCGGAGCGCTCGCTCGGGGCGGCCTCGAGGTGACCGTCCTCGAGGCGACGACGGCGTACCCGGACCGGGTCCGGGGGGAGAGCCTCCAGGCCTGGGGTGTCCGCGAGGCGCAGGTGCTGGGGGTCGAGCCCGTGCTCCTCGAGGCCGGCGCGCACATCGCCGGCAGCTGGCGGACCTTCGACGACCAGGGTCAGGAGCTGATGGAGCTCCCGATGTCGATGGTGGTGCCCGGGGTCCCCGGCAGCCTCAACCTGGCCCACCCGACCGCGTGCCAGGCCCTCATCGAGGACGCCGCGGCCGCCGGGGCCGAGGTCGTGCGGGGCATCGAGCACGTCACGATCTCGACCGGCCCCGACCCGCACGTCAGCTACGCCCTCGACGGCGAAACCGTCACGCTGGCGACCAGCCTCGTCGTCGGCGCTGACGGCCGGGCGTCGACGGTGCGGCGCCAGACCGGTATCACCCTCGAGCGCCAGGAGGCCATCAGCTACATCGCCGGCCTCCTGGTGGAGGGCCTGGACGGCGTGCCCGACGACCACGACCTGCTGGTGAGCGACGTCGGCCAGTACTCGCTCCTGTTCCACCAGGGCGGCGGGCGGGCCCGTTCGTACCTCTGCACCGGGCTGTCCGGCCGGCACCAGTTCGCCGGCCGGTCCGGCACTGACGCGTTCCTCGCCGCGGCCGCCCGATCGGCCCATCCGTCGATCACGGCCATCGCCGACAGCTCCCCGGCCGGACCGTGCGCGGCCTACGCCGGGGACGACACCTGGACCGACACCCCCTTCGCCGAAGGCGTCGTGCTCATCGGCGACGCCGCGGGTCACAACGACCCGATCATCGGCCAGGGGCTCGCCATCGCCCTGCGGGACGCCCGCTCGGTGGCCGAGCTCGTGCTCGACGGCGCTCGGGCGCCGGGCGCGTTCGCGCCCTATGGCACCGAGCGGTTCGGTCGGATGGCCCGCCTCCGCCTCGTGGCCGACGTCCTGGCCGTGGTCCAGGCCGAGGACGCTGACAACCAGCCCGCCCGCCGCGCTCGTTTCGGTGAGCTCATGGCCGATCCGTCCACGAACCTCCTCACGCTGATGCTGGCGGCGTTCGCCGGGCCCGACACCGTGCCCGACGAGCTCGTCGACCCGACCTGGCCCGATCGCCTGCGGGCGGCCTGACCCGGCCCGTCGCCCCGGCGTGAGGGCCTGTGTCAGACTCCCGCCATGATCCGTGCGCTGCTCGTCGCCCTGGTGGTCCTGCTGGTCGCCACCTTCCCCGCCACCTGGCTGCTGATGCTCTTCCTCGGCAACATCGGGGTCAACCTCTCCTACTGGGGCACCCTGCCCCTCGGGATCCTGGTGTCGGCCCTCCTCGGCGGCGCCGGCGCCAGCAGCTACCGCGTCTGAGCAGTCCACCGTCGGCGGGGCCCGCGTCACCGGGACCACCATGCCGAGGTGGCGCGTAAGGTCAGCGGCATGGCTCCCGAACCCACCATCGAGGACTATCTCCGCGAAGAACGGATCTTTCCGCCGCCCGCGGGCTTCGCCGCGAACGCCCTGGTCAGCGACCTCGCCCTCTACGACGAGGCCGACGCCGACTTCGAGGGGTTCTGGGCCCGTCAGGCCCGCGAGCTGCTGACCTGGTCGAAGGACTTCACCACGGTGCTGGAGTGGGACCTGCCCTTCGCCCGCTGGTTCGGCGACGGTGAGCTGAACGTCGCGTACAACTGCCTCGACCGCCACGTCGAGGCCGGCCGGGGGGACAGGGTCGCGTTCTTCTGGGAGGGCGAGCCCGGCGACACCCGCACCGTGACCTACGCCGACCTCCTCGACGAGGTCTGCGGTTTCACCAACGTGCTCAAGGGCCTCGGCGTCGGGAAGGGCGACCGGGTCGCGATCTACATGCCGATGATCCCCGAGCTGCCCGTGGCGATGCTCTCCTGCGCCCGGCTGGGAGCCGCGCACTCGGTGGTCTTCGGTGGCTTCTCACCCGACTCGCTCATCGACCGCATCAACGACGCCGAGGCCAAGGTGGTCGTCACCGCCGACGGCGGCTGGCGGCGGGGGGCGGCGTCGGGCCTCAAGGTCAACGTCGACGCCGCCGTCGGGTCCACGCCCTCGATCACCGACGTCGTGGTCGTCCGCCGCACCGGCCAGGACGTCGAGATGGTCGAGGGCCGGGACCACTGGTACCACGACCTGATGGCGGACGCGAGCCGCGACTGCCCGGCGGAGCCCATGGAGGCCGAGCAGCTCCTCTACCTGCTCTACACCTCGGGGACCACGGCCAAGCCCAAGGGCATCATGCATACGACCGGGGGCTACCTGACCCAGGTGGCGTTCTCCCACAAGGTCGTGTTCGACCTGCACCCCGAGACCGACGTCTACTGGTGTGCCGCGGACATCGGCTGGGTGACGGGCCACAGCTACATCGTCTACGGGCCGCTCACCAACGGCGCCACCTCGGTGATGTACGAGGGCACGCCGGACCACCCCCACAAGGCGCGCTTGTGGGAGATCGTGGAGAAGTACGGGGTCACCCAGCTGTACACGGCCCCCACGGCGATCCGCACGTTCATGAAGTGGGGCCCCGACGAGCCGGCCAGCCGCGACCTGTCGTCGCTGCGGCTCCTGGGGACGGTGGGCGAGCCCATCAACCCCGAGGCCTGGATGTGGTACCACCAGCACATCGGCGGCGAGCGCTGCCCCATCGTGGACACCTGGTGGCAGACCGAGACCGGTGGCCACATGATCACCCCCCTCCCGGGGGTCACCACGACGAAGCCGGGCTCGGCCACCTTCCCGCTGCCCGGCATCGGCGCCGAGCTGGTCGACGAGAGCGGCGCCCCGGTGACCCAGGGCGGTGGGTACCTGACCCTGACCCGGCCGTGGCCGGCGATGCTGCGGGGGATCTGGGGCGACCCCGAGCGGTACCGGGACACCTACTGGAGCCGCTTCGAGGGTCGCTACTTCGCCGGGGACGGGGCCAAGATCGACGAGGACGGCTACCTCTGGCTGCTCGGTCGGGTGGACGACGTGATGAACATCTCCGGCCACCGGATCTCGACCACCGAGGTCGAGTCGGCCCTCGTCGACCACACGGCGGTGGCCGAGGCCGCCGTGGTCGGGGCCAAGGACGACACCACCGGCCAGGCCATCATCGCCTACGTCATCCTGCGGGGCGGCAACGAGCCCACCCCGGAGCTGGGCGAGGAGCTCCGCCAGCACGTGGCCAAGAAGATCGGCCCGACCGCCCGGCCCAAGACCGTCATCCTGGTCCCGGACCTGCCCAAGACCCGCAGCGGCAAGATCATGCGCCGTCTGCTCCAGGACGTGGCCGACGGCCGCGACCTGGGCGACACCACGACCCTGGCCGATCCCGCCGTCTTCGACGAGATCCGGGCCCGAGCCGACGAGGCCCCCGCCGAGGACTGATCGCGCGGGTTCAGTCCGTGTCGACGCGAGCGACGTTGCCGTTGTCGGTGAGCACGTAGACCTCACCGTCGTGGTCCTGGCCGAAGGACTGGAGGGTGCCGGGCGGCACCGGGATCCCGAGGTTGGCGGTCTGGCCGATGAGGTTGCCGTCCTCGGCGACGATTCCGCCGATCGTGCCCGTGCAGAAGTCGCCGTACAGGTAGGTGCCCTGCAGGGCGGGGATCGCCGCGCCCCGGTACACGTAGCCGCCGACGATCGCGCAGGCACTGCCCTCGTGGTCGTAGACGAAAGTAGGGGCGGTGTGGTTGGGCGGCTCGGTGGCGCCGTTGTACGGCACGTTGCCCTCCATCCGCCGCCAGCCGAGGTTGTCGCCCCGCCCCGCGGCGAGGCCCTGGCCGTTGGCGGGCAGGGCGTTGATCTCCTCGAACTGGTTCTGGCCGACGTCGGCCACGTAGAGGTCGCCGGTCTCGGTGTCGAAGGAGATGCGCCACGGGTTGCGCACGCCGTAGAGCCAGATCTCCCGACGCCGGGGCGGGGTGAACGGGTTGGTGCCCGGGGAGGTGTACGCCGCGTTCGCCGTGGCGTTGGGGTTGATGCGCAGGATCTTGCCGAGCAGCACGCGGAGGTTCTGCCCGTTCCGCTGAGGGTCGCCGCTGCCCCCGCCGTCACCGAGGGCCAGGTAGAGGCGACCGTCGGGCCCGAAGGTCACGGTGCCGCCGTTGTGGTTGGCCTCCGGCTGGTCCAGGGCCAGCACCAGGCGTCGGCTCGACCCGATCGCCCGTCGACCGGTGGCGTTCATCGTGTACTCGACCAGCCGGGTGTCGCCCGCGTTGTTGGTGTAGTGGAGGTAGAGCTTCGTGCCGGCAGGGTTGAACGTGAGCCCGAGGAGGCCCCGCTCGTTGTCGGAGGTCGTGAACGCGCTGACGTCGATGACCGGGATCGGGCTCTCGGTGATGGTGCTGCCGTCGACCTCCAACCGTCGGACGACGCCCTCGCGCTCGGCCACGTACAGGTCGTCGGTGCCGGTCCGGGCGGCCATCGCGATGGGGTTGTCCAGCGTGGCCACCGTCGTCAGGATGAGCGCGGTCGCGCCCTCGGTCTGGGCCTCGGTCGGGGCGGGGGTGGTCACGGCGACGCTCACGGCCAGTACCACCGCGGCCACGGTGCGCAGGTACTTCACGGCGTGCTCCTCGGGTTCGTCGTGGGGGCCAAGGTAGCGGCGGCCCTAGCCTCCCCCGGGTGCAGGTCCCGGAGAACTACTGGTGGCGCGACGGCCCGGTCGACGCCGGGCCCGCGGTCGTCTTCGACATGGACGGGGTCCTGTCCGACGCCTCCACGCGCCAGCACTACCTCGAGTTCCCCCGGCGGGACTGGGAGGCGTTCTTCGCCGCGTGCGGCGAGGACGAGGTCATCGGAGAGGTGGCCCGGCTGCTCGAGGTACTGGACCCCGATCTGCGGATCATCCTGCTCACCGCCCGCCCGATGCGGGTCCAGCGCCAGACCCTCGGGTGGCTGGACCGCTACAAGCTGCGCTGGGACGTCCTCATCATGCGGGAGTTCGGCGACTACCAGGCCTCACGGGTCTTCAAGCAGCGCACCGTCGGCGAGCTGCGGGCCTACGGCTTCGACCTCCGCCTCGCTTTCGAGGACGACCGCCGGAACGTCGACATGTTCCACCACGAAGGCGTCCCCTGCGTCTACATCCACAGCGGCTACTACGACTGACCGCCGAGACACTCGTTCTGGCACCGGATTTCGGGGTCATGACCCCGAAATCCGGTGCCGGTTGCGGGTGGTTCGGGCGATGGTGCGGAGCCGGGACACGGTCCCGGCCGGGTCGAACCAGATCTGGCTGTCGGTGAAGGTCTCCACCCGGTAGCCGCTGGCCTCGAGCTCGGCGCGGCGGGCCGCATCGGCATCCTGATCGACGAGGGCGTCGTGGTACAGCGCGCTGTTCACCTCGATGACCAAGGCGCGGTCAGCAAGGAGGAAGTCGACGCGCCCGAGCCACTCCCGACCGAGGAGCTGGTGCTGGCGGACGAGGCCGTGGATGCCGGCCTCGCGGCAGAGCTCCTGGAACCGGTCCTCCAGGTTCGTGTCGTTCGGCCGGTAGTCCGGACCGCGCTCGGCGAGGAGCTCACGCATGAGCCGAATCCCCGGTCGTCCACGCTCCGCCAACTCGTCGAGCATCGTCATGGTGCTGGTGTGGCCCAGGAGGCCGCGGGCCCAGGCACGGTCGAGGATCTTGGCGGCCTGGGACGGAAGGGTCGCAGCCACGTCGAACGGGATGCGGGAGGGCACCGTGACGGGTACACCCTGGAAGACCGTCCGGTGGTGCTCGGGGAAGGACCGGGGCTCGTGGATGTGCCCGAGGCGGGGTGGGACCGTGGTGGTGCCCCGCTCGCGGGTGACCTCCACGCCACCCGGCTTCACGTTGAGCTGCCACCATGCGGCTGCCGGTAGGTGGGAGATGGCGGCGGTGCCGCCAGCGTCGAGTGCAGCCTCGACGAGTTCTTGGCCGCGGGTTCGGGGCGAGCCCGCTCGACGCAGGACCAGTGGAGTGACCCGGATCCACTGGCCGGAACGCACCAGGTGCCGAATGATCTCGGGGGTCGCGCCAAGGGCCGAGGCCTGGCGGACAGCGATCGATCCGTGCTGGGCCGCGGCGAGGGCCAGCAGGAGGGTGATCTGGAACATGGACGGTTCCCCTGGGCAGAAGGTCGACGGGGAAGCGCCGCCACGAACCGTACGTCCGACCCCGCCGATCGTCCAGACCTCAGCCGGGCCGTTCGATCTGGCACCGGATTTCGGGGTCAGGACCCCAAAATCCGGTGCCAGAACGCGGAGTGCTAGTCGCGGAAGTTCTGGAACTGGAGGGGGACGCCGAAGTCCTCTTCCTTCAGGGCCGTCATGGCCTCCTGGAGGGCGTCGCGCTTCTTGTGCTGGACGCGGATCTGCTCGCCCTGGGTCTGGCTCTGGAGGCCCTTGATGCCGAGGGCCTTCAGGAACTTGTTGATCTCCCGGGACTTGTCGGAGTTGATCCCGGCCGTCAGGGTCGCCACCTGGCGCACGGTGCTGCCCGCCGCGTCCTCGACGTTGCCGAACTCGATCGACTTCAGCGAGATCTTGCGCTTGACCAGCTTCTCCTCCAGCACCTGCCGGAGCGCGGTCAGCCGGTCCTCGGTGATCGAGGCCATCGTGATGGTCCCCTCGCCCAGCTCGACCCGGGAGCTCGTGTCCTTGAAGTCGAACCGGGTGGCCACCTCGCGGGCGGCCTGGTCCACGGCGTTGCGGACCTCCTGGAGGTCGACCTCGGACACCACATCGAACGTCGGCATGCCCCCGAAGCTACCCGCACCGGCCCGGCTGCCGGGTAGCCTCTGGCGCTCCTGGGTCGGTGCCCGAGTGGCCAAAGGGAACGGGCTGTAAACCCGTCGGCATTGCCTACGGAGGTTCGAATCCTCCCCGGCCCACACTTCTCATCCTGCGGCGAGGACGCGGTTCAGGGCCGCGCCGATGAGCACGGTCATGGCGCTCAGCTGGAGCCAGAGCAGCAGGATCACCACCGCGGCCAGCGACCCGTAGGTCTCGTTGTAGCTGCCGAAGTTGCTCGTGTAGAACGAGAAGGCCATGGTCACCGCGACCACGAGGCCGGCGGCCACGACCGCTCCCGGGCTCACGAGCCGGGGCTCGGGGTGCTTGGCGGGGCCCAGGCGGTAGAGGGTCCCGATGCCGACGACGAGCCCGACGCCCAGCAGGGCCCACTGGACCACCCAGAGCTGGTTGTCGCCCGGGATGACGGCGATGAGGAGCACCGCGGCGGCGCCGAAGGCGATCCCGCCGAACGTCAGGGCGACCGCCTTGCCCCGTTCGGTGACGAAGCGCTGATCACCCGCTTGGTCGCCGTACACGACGCCGACGGCCGTGATCATGGTGCGCATGCCGGTTGAGGCGGCGAACAGCGCCACCGCGAGGCCGATGACGAGACCGGTGCCCAGACCCGCGGACGGGGCGTCGACCACCGCCCGGAGCTGGGTCACGATCAGCTCCTGGGCTTCGGTGGGGAGCGCCTCGGTGCTCTCCCTGACCTGGCGCTCGACGTCGGCCGGATCGGCCACCAGCCCGTAGAGCGAGACGAGCGCGACCAGCGTCGGGACGAGGGCGAGCATCCCCCAGAAGGCGATGGCGGAGGCGAGCAGCGAGATGTTGTCGGCCTTCATCCTTGCCAGGACGCCCCGCCCGAGCGCGACCATCCGGCTGATCACCGGCCGGACCCCTCGCCGCCCGCTCAGGACGTGGCCCGCACCGCCTCGAAGCGGCCGGCCGCGGCACTCCAGTCGGCCACCTCCCAGAAGGCGTCGACCCAGGCCGCCTTGTCGTTGAGGTACTGCAGGTAGAAGGCGTGCTCCCAGGCGTCGATCACCAGGATCGGGTCCGAGCCCTGGCCGACGTTGCTCTGGTGGTCGTAGACCTGCTCGACGATGAGGCGGCCGGCCATCGGCTCCCAGGCGAGGGCACCCCACCCGGAGCCCTGGACGGACTTGGTGGCCTCGCCCAGCTGGGCCTGGAGGTCGGCGAAGCTGCCGAAGCTGTCGTCGATCGCGGCGGCCAGCTCGCCCTCGGGGGCACCCCCGCCGTCCGGGCTCATGCAGGTCCAGAAGACGCTGTGCAGGACGTGGCCCGAGAGGTTGAAGGCGAGGTCCTTGCTCAGCTTGGTGATGAGGGCGAAGTCGCCGCTGCTGCGGGCCTCGGCCAGGTTGTCCAGGGCCTGGTTGGCCTGGTCGACGTAGGTCGAGTGGTGCTTGCCGTGGTGCAGCTCCATGATCCGGGCGTCGATGTGGGGCTCGAGGGCGGCGTGGTCGTACGGCAGGTCGGGGAGGGTGTACGGGCTCATGGGGGACGGTCTACCCCGATCGGGGAGGCGACAGACGACGCCGGGCGCGCCACGGTCGAGGACGCCACGGTTGAGGATCTGTGGTCGCGAGGTGAGAAGGTGGTTCGGTGGCCGGCGACACGGGCGGGAAGGGGACCGGCGACGGCGAGCTCCGCCAGCTGTGGCGCCTGTTGTCGACCCACCTGGTGCCCTACCGCGGGATCCTGGTCGCCGTCACGGTCCTGCAGCTGCTCCAGTCGATCGCCCTCCTCTACCTCCCGACCCTCAACGCCTCGCTGATCGACAAAGGGGTCGCCACCAACGACACCGAGTACATCCGCCGCATCGGGGCGTTGATGCTCGTGGTCACCCTGGCCCAGGTGGCCCTGGCCGTCACCGCGGTCTACTTCGGGGCGAAGGCGGCGATGGGCTTCGGCCGTGACGTCCGGCGGAACCTCTTCCACCAGGTGACCGGCTTCTCCAGCCGTGAGGTGGCCCACTTCGGCTCGCCGTCGCTGATCACCCGCATCACCAACGACGTCCAACAGGTCCAGATGCTCGTGTTGATGACCTGCACCCTGCTCCTGGCGGCCCCGTTCACGATGATCGGTGGGGTGGTGCTGGCGGTCCGCGAGGACGTCGGTCTGTCGGCCCTCCTGCTGGTGAGCGTGCCCGTCCTCGTGCTGGGCGTGGGCCTGGTGGTGGCCCGGATGGTGCCGCACTTCCGGGACATGCAGGACCGCCTCGACACCGTGAACCGGGTCCTGCGGGAGCAGCTCATGGGCATCCGGGTGGTGCGGGCGTTCGTGCGGGAGCCCGACGAGGTGGCGCGCTTCGGCCTGGCCAACGAGGACCTCACCGACACCTCACTCGAGGCCGGCCGGCTGATGGCCCTGTTCTTCCCGATCGTGCTGCTGGTCCTGAACGGCTCCAGCGTGGCCGCCATCTGGATCGGCGCGGCGCGGATCGAGGCGGGTGACCTCCAGGTCGGTCAGCTGGTGGCCTTCCTCACCTACCTGGTCCAGATCCTGATGTCGGTGATGATGGCCACGTTCATGATGGTCATGGTCCCGCGGGCCGGGGTCAGTGCGGCCCGGGTCACCGAGGTGCTCGACACGCCCTCGACCGTCGTGTCCGCCCCGACCGCGGTGCGCGAGCTCGGCCGCCGGGGCCAGCTGGAGCTGCGCCACGCCGGGTTCCGCTACCCGGGCGCGGCGGAGCCGGTGCTGGCCGATGTCTCCTTCACCGCGGCCGCGGGGCAGACGACGGCCGTCATCGGCAGCACGGGCGCGGGCAAGACCACCCTGGTGAGCCTCGTCGCCCGCCTGTTCGACGTGACCGCGGGCGCCGTGCTGGTCGACGGCGTGGACATCCGGGAGCTCGAGCTGGAGCTCCTCTGGAGCCGCATCGGCCTCGTCCCCCAGAAGCCGTACCTGTTCTCGGGGACGGTGGCCAGCAACCTGCGCCACGCCGATCCCGACGCCACCGACGACGACCTCTGGACCGCGCTGAGCGTCGCGCAGGCCAAGGAGTTCGTCACCGCGATGCCGGGAGGCCTCGACGCCCGGATCGCCCAGGGGGGCGCCAACGTCTCGGGCGGCCAGCGCCAGCGCCTGGCGATCGCCCGGGCCTTGGTCCGTGGTCCGGAGATCTTCCTGTTCGACGACTCCTTCTCCGCTCTGGACCAGGCCACCGACGCCCGGGTGCGGGCCGCGCTGAAGGAGCACACGGCGGGCGCCACGGTGGTGATCGTGGGCCAGCGGGTCTCGTCGATCCGGGACGCCGACCAGATCCTCGTCCTGGAGGACGGCCTCCAGGTCGGCCTCGGCAGCCACGCCTACCTCCTCGCCAGCTGTCCGACCTATCAGGAGATCGTGGAGTCACAGCACGAGGAGGGTGTCGCGTGACCGACGACGACATCGATCCCCGGCAGGTGGCGGCGGAGGCCCGCGCCGCCCAGAGCGCGGGACCCGGCCGCATGGCCGCCGCGGGCATGCCCGTCGACAAGCCCGAGGACCTCGCCGGCGCCACGCGGCGGTTGGCGGCGCGGCTGCGCCCGGACCGGGTCGCCGGGGTCCTCGTGATCGTGTTCGGGGTCAGCAGCGTGACGTTGTCGGTCCTGGGGCCCCGGATCCTCGGGGAGGCCACCGACATCATCGTCGACGGGGTCACGGGCGACGCGGGCATCGACTTCCCCGCCCTCCACCGCGTCCTGCTCGGCGTGCTCGGCCTCTACGTGGTCTCGTCGGTGCTGGCCTACCTGCAGTCGTACCTCCTGGCGGGCGTGGTCCAGCGCTCGATGCAGCGCCTCCGGGCGGACGTGGAGGACAAGCTCAACCGGCTCCCCCTGGCCTACGTGGACGGCCAGCCCCGAGGCGACCTGCTCAGCCGGGTGACCAACGACATCGACAACGTCGCCCAGAGCCTGCAGCAGAGCCTCAGCCAGTTGCTGACCTCGGTGCTGACCATGGTCGGCGTGCTGGTGATGATGCTGGTGATCTCGCCCCTGCTCGCCCTGGTGGCCCTCGTCACCGTCCCGATCGCACTGTGGACGGTGCGGCTCATCACCAGCCGGTCCAAGTCCCGCTTCATGGCCCAGTGGGCCCGCACCGGCTCGCTCAACGCCCAGGTGGAGGAGGCGTTCACGGGTCATTCGCTGGTCAAGGTCTTCGGACGCCGGGAGGACGTCGAGGCCCGCTTCAACGAGACCAACGAGGAGCTCTACGAGGCCGGGTTCGGCGCCCAGTTCATCGCCGGGACCATCCAGCCCGCGATGATGTTCCTCAGCAACCTGAACTTCGTGGTGATCGCCGTGGTCGGTGGCCTCCAAGTGGCCTCGGGAGCGATGTCGATCGGCGATGTCCAGGCCTTCATCCAGTACTCGCGCCAGTTCAGCCAGCCCCTGACCCAGCTGGCGTCGATGATGAACGTGCTCCAGTCCGGGGTGGCCTCGGCCGAGCGGGTGTTCGCCCTCCTCGACGCCGAGGACGAGAAGGCCGACAGCGGGATCGCGCTCGTGCCGGAACCGGGCACCCGGTCAGGGCGGGTCGAGTTCGACCACGTGACCTTCTCCTATGACCCGGACAAGCCCCTCATCACCGACCTCTCCCTGCTGGCCGAGCCCGGCCAGACCATCGCCATCGTCGGGCCGACGGGGGCGGGCAAGACGACCCTGGTCAACCTCCTCATGCGGTTCTACGAGCTGGACGGCGGACGGATCACCCTGGACGGGGCCGACATCGCATCCATCAGCCGCCGGAGCCTGCGGGAGGGCATGGGCATGGTCCTCCAGGACACCTGGCTGTTCGGGGGGACGATCCGGGACAACATCGCCTTCGGCAACCTCGACGCCACCGAGGAGCAGATCCTGGACGCGGCCCGGGCCACCTTCGTGGACCGGTTCGTGCACTCGCTGCCCGACGGCTACGACACGGTGATCGACGACGACGCCGGCAACCTGAGCACCGGGGAGAAGCAGCTGCTCACCATCGCCCGGGCCTTCCTGGCCGACCCGACCATCCTCATCCTCGACGAGGCGACCAGCTCGGTGGACACCCGCACCGAGGTCCTGGTCCAGCGGGCCATGGCCGCCCTGCGGTCGGACCGGACGAGCTTCGTGATCGCCCACCGCCTGTCGACCATCCGGGACGCCGACACCATCCTGGTGATGGATGCGGGCCGGATCGTGGAGCAGGGGTCCCACTACGAGCTCCTGGCCGAGCAGGGCGCCTACTTCACGCTGTACCACGCCCAGTTCGCGGGCGCGTTGGTCGATGTCGAACCGCTGGCCGCCGACGAAGCCGGCTAGAGCAGCCGCTGCATGACGACCACGTCGAGCCACCGGCCCATCTTGCGACCGACCTCGCGTTCGGTGCCGACGATCTCGAAGCCGACCTTGCGGTGGAGGGCGATGGAGGCGTCGTGGCCCCCGACGATGCGGGCGATCACGGTGTGGAAGCCGTGGGCGGTGGCCGTGGTGACCAGCTCCTCGAGCAGCGCGCCGCCGACGCCCCCGCCCCGGCGGTCGCCGCCGACGTACACCGAGTCCTCCACCGTGGTGCTGTAGGCGGGTCGTTCCCGGAAGGGGGACAGCGAGGCGAAGCCCAGGATCGTCCCGTCGTCGTCCTCGGCGACGAGCACGGCGTAGGCGCCGGAGCGCTGGACCAGCCAGGCGACCTGCTCCTCCGCGGTGCGGGGGACGAGGTCGAAGGTCACGGTCGAACCGGTGACCTCCGCGTTGTAGATGGTGCGGATGGCCTCGGCGTCCTCGACGGTGGCGCGTCCGATCTCCATGACCGGGCCAGTCTGCCGGGCCAGTCGGTCGGCGGAGGCCCTCGACGGTGGCGCGTCTGGTCTGCCATGACCGGGCCATGTCTGCCGGGCCAGTCGGTCGGCGGAGGCCCTCGACGGTGGCGCGTCTGGTCGCCATGACCGGGCATGTCTGCCGGGCCAGTCGGTCGGCGGAGGCCCTCGACGGTGGCGCGTCTGGTCGCCATGGCGGGGCCCTGTGTGCCCCGCCCCGGGTCAGCGGAGGTCGACCTCGTGGTGCTCGGACCGGGGGGAGGGGTCGAGGGTCGCCACCGGCTCGATGAGCGACAGGTTCCCCGCGATGGCCTCCAGGCGGGCCCAGGAGGTCACGTCCTCGTCGTTGGTGAGGAACAGGACCTGCTGGCTGACCGTGGCCCGGCTCAGCAGCTCCAGCAGGGGTGGCTTCAGCGCCGGGTCGATGCCGGTGAACGTGTCGTCCAGGATCAGTGGCAGCGTCGTGTGCCGAGGCCCGATGTTGCGCACCGCGGCCAGGCGGCTGTTGAGGGCCTGGGCGAACCGGGCGATCAGGTCGCCACCCCCCGTCGCCCCGATGGCGCCGGAGGCGGTCACGTCCTGGCGGAGTCGGGCGGCGGCCAGGACCTCCTCCTTGTGCTCGGTGGCCCACTCGGTGGTGACCGACGGCCCCACGATCTGCTCCCAGTCGGCGAGGGCGGACCGGTGGACGTCCGCGGCCTCGAGCAGGACCCGTCGGGCCCGGTCGTTGGCCAGCAGGGAGTTGACCCGGTCGAGGTGGAAGCCCAGGTAGGAGGGGGCGCCGGCGGCCTCGAGGGCGTCGGCCTCGGCGGCCAGGGCACTCCGCACCCGGCCCCAGAAGACGATGGAGACGACCGCGGCCACGGAGGCGAAGAGGACGAAGGGCATGGCCATGACCGGGCCCTCGAGCATCGAGAGGGGCACGGCACCGACGGCGCTGAAGGTGGCCACGAAGAAGGCCAGCTTGCGCACCCGTTCGTGGTTCTGTTGGGCGGAGAGGAGGACGGCGTGGCGGTCTTCGATCGCCTCGGCGGCCTCGGCGTCCTCGGGCTCGCTGCCGGCGATGAGGGCGGCGGTGCGCAGGCCCCTGTGGGCGGACTCGGCCACCTCGGCGTGGTGCCACAGCACCTGCTGGTCGATGCCGGCCAGGCGGCGGATGACCTCGTCGTGGTGGCTGCTGGTCTGGAGGTCGGCCGCCGTGCACCGCAGGAGGCGGCGGGTCATCACCGAGTCGAGGCCACTGCCGCCCAGGAGGTCGATGTCGCCGGTCGGGCTGCGGAAGACCTCGCTGACGTCGACGCCCCGGTTGATGTCGACCACGCGGTGCTCGGCCCCGTTCGGGCGGAAGACGGCCAGCGGCGTCCCGTCGTCCCAGGTCAGCTCGACGTGGACCCCGGACCGTCGCGCGCCGAGCGCGCCGACGAACTCGCTGATCAAGCCTTCGCGCTCGACCCCGCCCACCCCCGTCACCACCGTCAGTCGAGGGTGGAGATCGAGGGCGACCGAACGGCCGGCGGCTTCGAGGACGAGCCGGTCTACCCGCACGTACCCTCAGTCGGCACGCCTGGGGCCCGTCTTGAGGTGTGTCCCTCGTCTTGGGGTGTCGGGGACGGGAGGCCGGTAGGCTTGCCCGCCGGTCAACGCCCCCTTAGCTCAGTCGGTAGAGCACAGCCATGGTAAGGCTGGTGTCGCCAGTTCGATTCTGGCAGGGGGCTCCGGGGCGGCGTAGCTCAGTCGGTAAGAGCACTCGGCTCATAATCGAGGGGTCGTCAGTTCGATTCTGACCGCCGCCACCAAACGCAAGCAGCAACATCCAACAGCAGAGAGAACACCGGAGAGCGTCATGGGTAAGGAGAAGTTCGAGCGGAACAAGCCGCATGTGAATGTCGGAACGATGGGTCACATCGACCACGGCAAGACGACGCTGACCGCGGCCATCACCCGGGTGCTGTCGAACGACTCGGATTCGACCCACTTCACCGAGTTCGCCGACATCGACAAGGCGCCCGAGGAGCGGGAGCGGGGCATCACGATCAACATCGCCCACGTCGAGTACGAGACCGCGAACCGGCACTACGCGCACGTCGACATGCCCGGCCACGCCGACTACATCAAGAACATGATCACCGGCGCCGCCCAGGTGGACGGCGCGATCCTGGTGGTGTCCGCGGCGGACGGTCCGATGCCTCAGACCCGGGAGCACGTGCTGTTGGCCCGCCAGGTCGGGGTGCCGGCGATCGTGGTGGCCCTCAACAAGGTCGACCAGGTCGACGACGAAGAGCTCCTCGACCTCGTCGAGCTCGAGGTCCGTGAGCTCCTGTCGGAGTACGAGTTCCCCGGCGACGACGTCCCCGTCGTGCGGGTGTCCGCGCTCAAGGCCCTCGAGGGTGATGAGGCTTCCGCGGCGCAGGTCCATGAGCTGATGACGGCGGTGGATGAGTACATCCCCCAGCCCGAGCGGGACACCGAGAAGCCGTTCCTGATGCCCATCGAGGACGTGTTCACCATCACCGGCCGCGGCACCGTGGTCACGGGCCGGGTGGAGCAGGGGATCGTCAACACCGGCGACGAGGTCGAGATCGTCGGGATCAAGGACACCCAGAAGACCACGGTCACCGGGGTGGAGATGTTCCGCAAGCTCCTCGACGAGGGCCGGGCCGGGCGACAACATCGGCGCCCTGCTGCGGGGCACGGGCAAGGACGAGGTGGAGCGGGGCCAGGTGCTGGCCAAGCCCGGTCAGCATCACCCCCCACACCGAGTTCGAGGCCCAGACCTACGTCCTCACCCAGGCCGAGGGTGGCCGTCACAAGCCGTTCTTCGCCGGGTACCGCCCCCAGTTCTACTTCCGGACCACCGATGTCACCGGGGACATCGCGCTGCCGGAGGGCACCGAGATGTGCATGCCGGGGGACAACACCCCCATGACGGTGACGCTCCAGGCGCCCATCGCCATGGACGAGGGTCTGCGCTTCGCCATCCGTGAGGGTGGCCGCACCGTCGGCGCCGGCCGCGTCACCAAGATCCTCAAGTAGGAGTACGTCCCATGGCTTCCGAGAAGCGAACGCAGGTCACCCTGGAGTGCCAGGAGTGCAAGCGTCGCAACTACATCACCTCCAAGAACAAGGCGGAGCAGCGCGAGCGCATCGAGCTCAAGAAGTACTGCCGCTGGGACCGTCGCCACACCCTGCACAAGGAGACGCGCTAGTCGCCTTCTTGTCCGGGGGAGGCGGAGGCGGCCTCCCGGCTGCGGCGCAACTGAGCGAAGTCCTCGCTCGGAAGGCCTCCTCCGCCTCCCCCTCGGGCTTCGGTGACCGCTCGTCTGCATGTGGGTGTTCGCGCTCCCCTTTGGGGCGTCAGCGCGGGCTCTGCCTCGCGTAACGTCCTCCTCGATGGATGGGTCTGATCGCTTGTGACGGACCGCGCTGACCTCGGGGCGCTGGTGGTCGCCGCCCAACGCGGCGACCAACGGGCCTTCGAGTCCCTGGTGCGGGCCACCCACGCCGAGACCTACACGCTGGCCTACCGGCTGACCGGGGACGACGAGGACGCCCGGGACGTCACCCAGGACACCTACCTGCGGGCCTATCGGGCCCTGGACCGGTTCCGAGGCGACGCCCGCTTCCAGACCTGGCTGTACCGGATCACCGCGAACAGCGCCAGCACCCTCCTCGGCCACCGGGCCCGGCACCGTCACGACGAGCTGACCGAGGAGGCTCCCGTGGCCGACGACCGCATCCACATCGACCCGGTGGCCCGGGCCGAGGGCGACAGCCTCCGCCACCACCTCACCGACGCCCTGCGCCGCCTCCCCCCCGGCCTCCGGGCCGTCGTGGTCCTCCGCGACGTCTACGACCTGCCCCACGACGCGATCGCCGCCGAGCTCGACATCTCGGTGACCGCGGCGAAGGTCCGGCTGCACCGGGCCCGCCGCCGCCTGCGGGAGGACCTCTACGCCCAGCCCCACGAGGGAGAAGCCCGTGCGGTGTGACCAGGTGGCCGACCGGCTGCCGGCCGCGGCCGAGGGCCTCGAGGCCCTCGATCCCACCGCCCGCCGCCACGTGGAGCGCTGCCTGCGCTGCCAGGCCGACGCCGTGCAGTACCGACGGATCCTGCGGGCCATGCGGGCGCTGCGCACCGAGGTCCTGGCCCCGGCCCCCGGCCTCCTGCCCGAGCTCCTCGCCTCCCTCGGCGAGGCCGGCGAGCAGCGGGCCGTGCGGGCCATGTTCCGGGGCCGTCGGGGCGCCTACCTGGGCGGCTTGGCCGCGGCCACCGCGGCCGGCGCCGCGGGCGCCGTGGTCCTCACCATCCGCAACCGGCGCAGCAAGGTCTCCCTCGCCGGCTGATCGGCGCCACCCCGGGCGATACTGCGACGATGACCGGGGAGGCCGAGGACTGGGCGGCACGTGACGCCGCCGTCGTGTGGCACGGCTTCACCCAGATGGCGTCCTTCGAGGAGAACGCGCCGATCATCGTGGCGTCGGCCGAGGGCCGGGAGCTGATCGACGTCGACGGGCGCCGCTACCTCGACGCCATCTCCTCGCTGTGGGTAACCACCCTCGGCCACCGGGTGCCCGAGCTGGACCAGGCGCTGCGCGACCAGATCGACCTCGTGGCCCACTCCACGCTGTTGGGCAACGGCAACCGGGTCGTCATCGAACTGGCCGAGGCGCTGCGGGCCGTCGTGCCCGTCGATGACGCCCACGTGCTCTTCGCCAGCGACGGGGCCGCGGCGGTCGAGCAGGCCCTGAAGATCGCCTTCCAGTTCTGGACCAACCAGGGCGTCACGGGCCGCACCACCTACCTGGCCTTCGGCGACGCCTACCACGGTGACACGATGGGCGCGATCTCCCTCGGAGCGGGTGGCTTCGGCACTGACGTGTTCGACCCGCTGCGCTTCCCGGTGCTGCGGGCCCCGTCCTTCGCCGACCCGGGCTGCTTCGCCGAGGCCATCGGGCTGGTCGAGGCCCATGCCGCCGAGCTGGCCGCCGTGGTCATCGAGCCGCTCGTGCAGGGGGCGGCCGGCATGCAGCTGGCCGATCCCGAGGACATCGCCGGGCTGGCCGCCGCCTGCCGGGCCCACGACGTCCTGCTGATCGCCGACGAGGTGGCCGTGGGCTTCGGCCGCACCGGCACCCTCTTCGCCAGCGAGCAGTGCGCCCTCCGCCCCGACCTGCTCTGCCTCGGCAAGGGGCTCACCGGTGGCTACCTGCCGATGTCGGCCACCGTGGCCTCGGACCGGGTCTTCGCGGCGTTCCTGGGCCCGGACCTCTCCGAGCGCACGCTCTACCACGGCCACTCCTACAGCGGGAACGCCCTGGCCGCGGCCGTGGCCCTCCGCCACCTCCAGCTGGTCACCGAGGGCGACGTCCTGACCGGTGTCCGGACCGCCGCCGCCCACCTCGCCGGGCGCCTCGCCGATGCGATCGCGCCCCTCGACGCCGTTGACGCGATCCGTCAGCACGGCCTCATGGTCGGCGTGGAACTGGCCCCACCGGCCGAGGGCCTCCGTTGGGGGCGGCGGGTCTGCGCGGGGACCGTGGACCGGGGCGTCCTCCTGCGTCCCCTCGGCGACGTGGTGGTCCTCATGCCGCCACTCACCGTCACCGAGGACGAGATCGACAGGATCGTGGATGCGCTCCGCGAGTCCATCCTCGAGGTGACGGCGCCGTGAGCTGGTCGGACTGGGCGGACGAGGAGGCGACGCGCATCCGGGCCGCGGGCCAATGGCGGTCCGTGCGGGACCTCGACGGTGGTGGTCCGGAGTTCGCGCTCGACGGTCGGCCCGTCATCTCCTTCGCCTCCAACGACTACCTCGGCCTCAGCCAGCACCCGGCCGTGGTCGCCGCCGCCCACGAGGCGCTCGACCGGAGCGGGGCGGGGAGCGGCTCCGCCCGGCTGATCGTGGGTGGCCGACCCGTCCACCGCGACCTGGAGGTCGAATTGGCCGCGTGGAAGGCCCAGGACCGGGCCGTCCTCTTCGCCACGGGGTTCGCCGCCAACCTCGGGGTCCTGTCGGTCGTGGGGGGACCCGGGGTCACCGTGCTCTCCGACGAGCTCAACCACGCCTCGATCATCGACGGCTGCCGGCTCAGCCGGTCCGCGGTGGCCGTCTACCGCCACGGGGATCTGGAGCACCTCAGCGCGCTGCTGGCCGACGTCGGGCGTGCGGTGGTCGTCACCGACACCGTCTTCTCGATGGACGGTGACGTGGCCGACCTCGCCCGGCTCGGGGCGGTGTGTGCCGACCACGAGGCCCTGCTGGTGCTCGACGAGGCCCACGCCGTGCTGGGCCCCGACCTGCCCGACGGCTTCGGCGCCGAGGTCGTGCGGGTGGGCACCCTGTCCAAGGCCCTCGGGTCCCTCGGGGGCTTCGTGGCCGGGTCGGGCCCGCTCGTCGACCTGCTGGTCAACCGGGCCCGATCGTTCATCTTCACCACGGCCTCGACCCCCGCCGACACCGCCGCGGCACTGGCCGCGGTTCGGGTCCTGTGCTCGGCAGAGGGCCAGGACCTGGTCACCCGGCTGCGGGCCAACGTCGACCGCGTCCGACCGGGCCACCCCTCGCCGATCGTCCCGGTCCTGCTCGGTGACGAGGCCCGGGCCGTGGCCGCGTCGGCCGCGCTGCTCGAACGGGGCCTGCTCGTGCCCGCCATCCGACCACCGACGGTCCCGCCGGGCAGCTCCCGGCTGCGCATCACGCTGTCCGCGGCCCACACCGACGAGGACGTCAGCCGCCTGCTCGGGGCCCTCGACGAGCTGGATGCCCGCGCGGCCTGACCGCACGGTCGTGGTCGTCGGGACCGGGACCGATGTGGGCAAGACCTGGGTGACCGCGGCGCTGGCCCGGGATCTGGTCGCGGCCGGCGTCCGGGTGGCGGCCCGGAAGCCCGCCCAGTCCTTCGCCCCCGACGACCCGCCGGCGGGGCGGGACGCCGCCGTGCTCGGTGCCGCCACCGGCGAGGATCCGGACGCCGTGTGCCCGCCCCACCGCTCCTACGAGGTCCCGCTGGCGCCACCGATGGCGGCGGCCGCCCTCGGTCGACCTCCGATCTCGTTGTCCGACCTGCTCGGCGAGCTGACCTGGCCCGCGGGCTGCCAGGTCGGGTTCGTGGAGACGGTCGGCGGTGTCCGCTCGCCGATCAGCGACGACGCCGACGGGGTGGCGCTGGTCGATGCGCTGGCCCCCGATCTGGTCCTGCTGGTCGCCGACGCCGGCCTGGGCACGCTCAACCTCGTCCGTCTCACGGTCGCCGCCCTGGGCGATCGGCCGACGGTCACGGTCCTGAACCGCTACAACGGGACCGACGCGCTGCACCGCGACAACCGGGCCTGGCTCGCGGAACGGGATGGCCTCGACGTGGTGACCTCGGTCGCGGCGCTGGCGGCCCGGCTGTCCTGACCCCGGGGGGCAAGGCGGACCCCTCGCGCTATCCTGCCTGCCGACCTCCGGAGGGCAGTAGCTCAATTTGGCAGAGCGCCGGTCTCCAAAACCGAAGGTTGGGGGTTCAAGTCCCTCCTGCCCTGCAAATCCCCCATCAGCCGACCACTAACGAGCCTGACGAAACACGCCCATGGCGATGAACCGACAGACCAAGCGCATGCTCCAGAAGCAGGGGCAGCTCGGGGCCGACGGTGAACCTGTCGCGCAGAAGCGGAAGCCGCCTCCCGCGGCCAAGAACCGTGAGAAGCGCGTCGGGCCGCTGCAGTTCTTCCGCGAGGTGCGGGGCGAGCTGCGCAAGGTGGCCTGGCCCACCCGGGACGAGGTCGTCAAGTACTCGATCGTGGTGCTGGTGACGGTCGTGTTCCTGACCGCCCTGATCTTCGCCTTGGATTACGCCTTCGGCGAGGGCGTCCTCAAATTGCTCAACGCGGACTGATGACTTTGACCTCTGACACCGAACCCACCGACGACGCCGATCACGGCGCGTCCGACGACGCGCCCGAGGTGGACGCCGTCACCGACGACACCGTCACCGACGAGGCCGTCAGCGACGACGCCGCGCCCGATGACGTCGTCACCGACGACACCGTACCGACGAGGCCGTCAGCGACGACGCCGAGCCGGAGACGGCCGATCCGGCCGCGCTGCTCGGCGAGCGGGGGAGCGAGTCCTTCGAGACCGAGGCCGACCACGCCCACTCCGACATCCTGAACGAGCCCGCGGTGGCCAACCCCCTCGACGCCCTCGGCGGCCTGGGCGACCACAAGATCGAGGCCGCGGTCGAGGCGACCGACGACGTCGACGAGGTCCCGGCCGACGCCGAGGTCCTGACCGAGGACGACCTCCTGGTCGAGGGCGAGGACGCCCAACCGGTCGACAGCCCCTATGACCGCCCGGGCAAGTGGTTCGTGGTCCACACCCAGTCGGGCTACGAGAAGAAGGTGAAGTCGAACCTCGAGGCGCGGACCCAGTCCATGAACATGGAGAGCCGCATCTACGAGGTGGTCATCCCCATGGAGGACTTCGTCGAGTTCAAGGGCGGCAAGAAGCAGGTCGTCCAGAAGAAGGTCTTCCCCGGCTACCTGCTCGTGCGCTGCCGGCTCGACGACGACTCGTGGTACGTGATCCGCAACACGCCCGGCATCACCGGGTTCGTCGGCCAGGGCTCCAAGCCCACGCCGCTGCGCCGTCGGGACGTCGAGACCTTCCTGGCGGTCAAGCCCGAGGGCGACGAGCCGACCAAGCGCCAGAAGCCCCGCCTCGAGTACGAGGAGGGCGAGACGGTCCGGGTCAAGGAAGGCCCCTTCGCCGACTTCTCCGGCGAGATCATCGAGATCAACGAGGAACAGCTCAAGGTCAAGGTCCTCGTCAACATCTTCGGCCGGGAGACCCCGGTCGAGCTGGAGTTCGGCCAAGTGGCCAAGCTCTGAGCGACTAGTCAGGAAACAGGAACACAGCCATGGCGAAGAAGAACGTCCTCGCGATCGTCAAGATCCAGATCCCGGCCGGCGCGGCCTCGCCCGCGCCCCCCGTCGGTACGGCCCTCGGGCCGCACGGCGTGGCGATCATGGACTTCTGCAAGGCGTACAACGAGCGCACCGAAGACCAGCGGGGGACCATCATCCCCGTCGAGATCACCATCTACGAGGACCGCTCGTTCACCTTCATCACGAAGACGCCGCCGACGTCGGTCCTGCTGCGCACCGCAGCCGGCCTGGAGAAGGCGGCCGAGAACCCCGGTCGTGAAGAGGTGGGCTCGATCACCGACGCCCAGCTGACGGAGATCGCGGAGATCAAGCTCCCCGACCTCACCGCCAACGACCTCGACTCGGCCAAGAAGATCGTGGCCGGCACCGCCCGGTCCATGGGGATCAAGACGCCCTAGGCGTCCTGGTCCTGTCGCCGGCCTGCGGGAGGACCTCGCCCGGGCCGGATCCCATCCAACCCACGAGAGGGAGCCATCATGGCGAAAGGCAAGAAGTACCAGGACGCGGCTCGTCGGTTCGACCGGCAGCGTCAACACACCCCCGCAGAGGCACTGGCGCTCGTGAAGAGCCTCGCGTCGGCCAACTTCGACGAGTCCGTCGAGGTGGCCGTCCGTCTCGGCGTGGACCCCCGCAAGGCCGACGAGATGATCCGCGGCACCGTGGCCCTGCCCGCCGGCACCGGCCGTGACGTCCGCGTGGCCGTCTTCGCCGCCGGCGAGGCCGCGGCGGCCGCCCAGGCCGCAGGCGCCGACCTCGTCGGTTCCGACGACCTCGCCGCCGTCGTCGAGGGCGGCACCATCGAGTTCGACGTGGCCATCGCCACGCCGGACATGATGCCGGTCCTCGGTCGCCTGGGCCGGGTGCTGGGCCCCCGGGGCCTGATGCCGAACCCCAAGACCGGCACGGTGACCGACGACGTCGCCGCCGCCGTCGAGGCGTTCAAGGGCGGCAAGGTCGAGTACCGCACCGACCGTCACGGCAACGTGCACGTCTCGGTGGGCAAGGCGTCCTTCACCGAGGAGGCCCTGCTCGAGAACTTCTTCGCCGTGGCCGACGAGCTCATGCGGGCCAAGCCGGCCGGCGCCAAGGGTCGGTACATCCGCAAGGTGACCCTCGCCTCGACGATGGGCCCCGGTGTCCACATCGACCACAACCGCTTCCGCCGCGAGGACAACAAGGACGAGGACGTCCCCGCCCCGGCCGCGTAGCGCCCTGGATCGCCACGACCGGTTCTCGCTCACAGGCGGGAGCCGGGCCGTCTGCGCTTTCGGTCCCCGACGCGCTCGGCGACACTGGGGGGATGACCCGAGCCCGGTTCAACCAGGTGAACATCGTCGTCCGGGACATGGCCCGATCGGTTGCCTTCTACGAGCTCCTGGGGGCCGACCTCGCCGACATCATCGTGCCGTGGGCCGACCACCACCGGGAGCTGACGAGCACCGCCCCCGATCCGACGGTGGAGCTCGACAGCTCGACCTCCGCCTCGAACTGGGCGGCGGGTTGGGTTCCCGAGCGCACGGGCGTCGTGCTGGGCTTCGCGGTCGAGGAGGACGAGCACGTCGACGCCCTCGTGGCCGCGCTGGAGGCAGCCGGCCATCCCGTCGTCCAGCCCCCGCACGACGCGTTCTTCGGGTCCCGCTATGCCGTCGTCGAGGATCCGGACGGCAATGCCGTGGGGCTGATGGGCCCGAGGCGCGACGACCGTCGATGGACGCCGGCGGCGCCGTCCTGACGGCCGCAGGTGGCGCCACCGCCGGCGACCGGTAGCCTCGCCCGTCACAACCTGATCTGCTCGCCGCAGACCTCCGGTGCGCCCCGGCGCTGAAAGGGTCCCTGGACCCGCCCGACGAGGCGAACTCTCCGAGACCCACGGGGCGTTCTCCTGCGCGAGCGCCCCGTTCATTCGTTTTCGAGACAGAAGCAGAGGAGGTGCAGCGATGGAGAACCCGAGGCCCGAGAAGGTCGCGGTGGTCGAGGAGGTGAAGTCCCGCCTCAGCGACGCCGAAGCTGCCGTGCTCACCGACTACCGAGGGATCGACGTCCCCGGCATGGCCACGTTGCGCACCGCGCTGCGAGAGGCCGGCGCCGAGTACCAGATCTACAAGAACACCCTGGTGCGCTTCGCCGCCCGGGACCTCGGCCTGGAGATCGAGGAGATGCTGGTCGGCCCGACCGCCATCGCCTTCATCCGCCGGGACAGCGACGGCGACCCCGTGCTCATGGCCAAGGCCCTGCGGGAGTTCGCCAAGATCAACCCGAACCTCGAGGTCAAGGGCGGTCTCCTCGGCGACCGGCCGCTGACCGCGGCCGATGTCGACCAGCTCGCTCAGGTGGCGCCCCGCGAGCGAGCTGCTGGCCCGCCTGGCCGGTGGCCTGGCGGCCCCCATGGTCGCAGTTCGCCGGCCTGCTGCAGGCCCTGCCCCGCAACCTCGCCTACGGCCTCAAGGCCCTCATCGACGAGCAGGGCGGCGTGCCCGCCGCGGCCCGAGCCGGAGCCCGAAGCGGCCACCGACGAGGCTCCCAGCCGAGGACGCCGCCGCTGAGGCGGAGGCCGTCACCGAGACCGAGGACGCGCCGGCCGAGGACGCCGCCGCGACCGAGGAAGCGACCGACGAGGCCCCTGCCGCGGCCGAGGCCGCTGCGGGTGAGACCGAGACCGAGGCCCCGGCGGATGACGCCGAGGCCGACGACACCGTGGCCGCATCGGCCACGGACGAGACCGATGCGCCGGCCGACGAGGCCGACGCTGACGACACTGCGGCGGAGGACGCCGCCACCACGGAGGAAAGCTGATCATGGCCAAGACCAAGGAAGACATTCTCGACGCCATCGCCGAGATGAGCGTGCTGGAGCTGTCCGAGCTCCTGACCGCGTTCGAGGAGAAGTTCAACGTCAGCGCGGCGGCCCCCGTGGCCGCGGTTGCCGCGGCCCCGGCCGACGGCGGCGGTGCCGCCGAGGAGGAGAAGGACTCCTTCGACGTCGTGCTCACCGCGGCCGGCGACAAGAAGATCCAGGTCATCAAGGAGGTGCGCACCCTCACCAACCTCGGTCTCAAGGAGGCCAAGGAGCTGGTCGACGGTGCCCCCAACGCCGTCCTGGAGGGCGTCGCCAAGGACGAGGCCGAGAAGGCCAAGGAGGCCATCGAGGCCGCCGGCGGTTCCGTCGAGCTCAAGTAACCGTTCCCCTGGAGCGGTTGGTCCCCCTCGAGGGGACGCTCAACTTCCGTGATCTCGGTGGGTACCCCGCGGCGGGCGGGGTCACCCGCTGGGGTGTCGTCTACCGGTCGGACCGGCTCAACGCGCTGACCGACGCCGACGTCGCCCACCTGGCGACGCTCGGCCTGCGCACCGTCTGCGACTTCCGCTACGACCGGGAGGTCGACGAGGACCCCAGCCGGCTGCCCGACGGCGCCCGCGTCGTCCGCCTGGCGGTCGGCTCGGCCGCCGGGGACAACCCCCGCAACCTCGAGGACATGATCCGGGCCGGGGAGATCACCCAGGTCACCGCCGAGTCCATGGCGGTCGGCTACCTCGCCATGCTGGAGAACCAGGCGGCGCTCTTCGGCGACCTGATCCGCCTGGTCGGCCGACACCGAGCACCAGCCCGTCGTCATCCACTGCACCGCGGGCAAGGACCGCACCGGCCTCGGCGCCGCCCTCCTCCTCGGGCGCAGTCGGCGTGAGCGAGGCGGTGATCGTCGAGGACTACGCCCTCACCGACGAGTACCGCTCCGTGCACCGCCTGGCCGAGATCGGCCCGCAGATCGAGGCCCAGGGCCTCGCCCTCGACGACCTCCGGGTCCTCTTCACCGCCCCGGCCGAGACGATGGCCCTGACCCTCGGCCAGGTGACCGAGCGCTGGGGCGGCATCGAGGGCTACCTCACCGGGCCCGCCGGCGTGACCGCAGCCGACCTCGACGCCCTCCGGGACGCCTTCGTCGAGTAGCCCCAGACGGCTCGATGACCGTGTCCCGGTCGCTGGCTACGGTGCGGGCGTGGGGGAGCGACTGAGGGGCAAGGCCGCGGTCGTCGTCGGGGCCGGCCAGACGCCGGGGACGACCATCGGCAACGGTCGGGCCACCGCGCTCCTCTTCGCCAGGGAGGGGGCAGAGGTCCTCCTCGTGGACCGGGACGAGACCAGCGCCGTCGAGACCCGTCGCCTCATCGTCGACGAGGGCGGGCGGGCTGAGGTCCACCGTGGCGGACATCGTGGCCGACGACGGCCCGGCCTCGGTGGTCGCCGCCGCCCGTGACGCCTTCGGGCGCATCGACGTGCTCCACAACAACGTGGGCATCGGCGCCGGGGACGGGCCACCCCACCACCTCACCGACGAGGCCTTCGACCGGATCCTGGACGTGAACCTCCGGGCGCTCTGGCGGACCTGCCGGGAGGCCGTCCCGGTGCTCCGCGACGGCGGCGGGCGCCATCGTCAACGTCTCGTCGCTGGCGCCATCGCCTCCGCCGGGAACCTCACCGCCTACAAGATCTCCAAGGCGGGGGTGAACGCCCTGACCCAGAACCTCGCCCTGACCAACGCCAAGCACGGGGTCCGGGCCAATGCCGTGATGCCGGGCTTCATCGACACCCCCATGGCCGTCGACGCCCCGGCCGCCGCGCTCGGCCTCGACCGGGCCGACTACGCGCGGCTGCCGGGCCGACCACGTCCCCCTCGGCCGTCAGGGCACGGCCTGGGACGTGGCCCACGCCGCCCTCTTCCTGGCCTCCGACGAGGCCCAGTTCATCACCGGCGTGGTCCTCGCCGTCGACGGCGGCCAGAGCACCCTGGTGGGCTGAGGACGGTCAGGCCTCGACGAGGTAGGTGATGCCCCGGACCCGGGCCGCCTCCCGGAGCCGCGGGGTGTCCTGGCCCACCACGATGTCGGCCCCCAGCACCTCGGCGGCGACGAGCGCCTCCGCGGCCGAGCAGGTTCAGGCGGTAGCGTGGCTGCGACCCGGCCCATGTTCGGGATCAGGTCGCGCAGGTCGAGCACCGTCACGCTCGTCGAGCATCGCTCGATGGCCGGGCCGCAGCGGCGGGTCGCCGTCGCCGAGCCGCCGGATCCAGGAGCCTGCGCGCACCGCCGTCCCGGCTGACGGCGGCGGCCAGCCGCCACCACCAGGCAGCAGGTCGTGGCCAGCGGAGCCGACCCCGGGCCGACGGCCGCGCGTCACCGAGGTGGGCGGCCAGCAGGTGGTCGTCGACGAGGATCACTCAGGCTCGTCCCAGCCCTCGGCTCGGTCCACCTCGGCGGCCGCCTCGGCGTAGGCGCCGCTGCTCGACCGCCCGGCCGAGCTCGGCCCGGAACTCGTGCGGTCATCCGGCGCGGCGATGGCCGGCGAACGGGATCGCTGGCCGACCCGGACGGCGTCCTCGAGGGCCTCGGTGACGAACGTGGTCACCGACTGGCGCCGTCGCGCCGGGCGACCTGGGCGATGTCGTGGCGCAGGCGCGGGCGTCAGCCGCACCGAGAGCTGGACGGGGTCCTCGCCCTCGTCGGCACCGTCGTAGGGCTCGAGGGGCTGCGGGCAGGTCGAGGCGGTCCCGGATCGCGCCGGATCTCACGGTCGTACGTCGGGCCACGGGTCGGGCGTCGGGCACGCGCCTGATGCTAGCGAGTCGGCACGAGCTGCTAGCACCGGCGCGAGGAAATCCTTGACCCGCGGGGCGTGTCCGCTCCTACGGTCTCGCCGACGCCCGCCGGGCGGCCCGCTTCGGGCCCTCCGGGACACGGGTTGCTTGTCGTCGCGTGCGCGCCTAGCATCCTTCCTGTCGTGCGTCCCCCTGTTGTCGCCAGTTCCTTCTTCTTGGCGTCCTCACGCGGATCTGCGGCTCCCTCGCCCGCCCTCTTCTCAGGAGTGACCGTTGGCTGCTCGCGCCGTCGCCCAGGACCGCTACTCGTTCGGTTCCATCGCTGAAACCCTGCCCCTGCCCGACCTGATCTCCGTCCAGCGCGACTCCTTCGAGTGGCTGCTGCACCAGGGGCTGCGGAACACGTTCGCACGACATCAGCCCGATCAAGGACTTCACCGAGACGCTCCAGCTCGAGCTGGAGTTCGATCCCGGACGACGAGGACCTGCGCCCGCCACCGAAGTTCACGGTGGAGGAGTGCAAGGAGAAGGACATGACCTACTCCGCACCGATCTTCGTGCGGGCCCGGTTCATGAACGCGCAGACGGGTGAGATCAAGGAGCAGACCGTCTTCATGGGCGACTTCCCCATGATGACGGACAAGGGCACCTTCATCATCAACGGCACCGAGCGCGTGGTCGTCTCCCAGCTCGTCCGCTCGCCGGGCGTCATCTTCCAGCCGGGTGAGCGGTTCCGCCTGCGGAACCTGGCCAAGCACCAGCTGGTCACCGGCACCATCCACCCCTACCGCGGTGAGTGGATCGAGTTCGACGTCGAGCAGAAGCCCGGCAAGGACGTCACCTGCGGCACCCGCGTGGCCCGCAAGCGTCGCCTCAGCGTCTTCGTGCTCCTGCGGGCGCTCGGCTACGACGAGGAGAACGAGCCCGGCTTCATCCAGCGCTTCGTCGACCACTTCGACTTCCTCGAGGGGCAGTGGGAGAAGGAGCGGGAGCTGGCCCAGACCCAGGACGAGGCCCTCGTCGAGATCTACAAGCGGGCCCGCCCGGGCGAGCCGCCCGACCACCGAGTCGGCGCGCGCCTACTTCCGCAACGCCTTCTTCGAGCCGCGGCGCTACGACCTCAGCCGGGTCGGCCGGTACAAGCTGAACCGGAAGCTCGGCCCCGAGCTGAAGAACATCCAGGAGACCTTCGGCCTGAAGGACCTGGACCTGCCCGCCGCGGACCAGCCGGTGCTGAGCCGCTGCGAGGTCCTCGCCGCGATCACCTACCTCCTGCACCTGGCCAAGGGCGATCCGGGCTACCGCCTGGACGACCAGGACCACTTCGCCAACCGCCGCATCCGGTCGGTCGGCGAGCTGATCCAGAACCAGGTCCGCATCGGCCTCTCCCGCATGGAGCGGGTCGTCCGCGAGCGCATGACCACCCAGGACGTCGAGGCCATCACGCCCCAGACGCTGATCAACATCCGGCCGGTGGTCGCCGCCATCAAGGAGTTCTTCGGCACCAGCCAGCTCTCCCAGTTCATGGACCAGGTCAACCCCCTGTCGGGCCTGACCCACCGTCGGCGCCTCAGCGCCCTCGGCCCGGGTGGCCTGTCCCGGGAGCGGGCCGGCTTCGAGGTCCGGGACGTCCACTTCTCCCACTACGGCCGCATGTGCCCGATCGAGACGCCGGAGGGCCCGAACATCGGCCTCATCGGCGCCCTGGCCACCTACGCCCGGGTGAACGAGTTCGGCTTCCTCGAGACGCCGTACCGCAAGGTCATCGACGGTCGGGTCACCGACGAGATCGTGTTCCTGACCGCGGACGAGGAAGAGGAGTACGTCTGCGCCCAGGCCAACGCGCCCATCGACGCGAACGGCAACTTCCGCAACGACCGGGTCCTGGTGCGGCGCTCACCGCAGGCCGCCTCCCTGGCCGACCTGCGCCTGATGCTGGAGCGGGACGTCTACTTCGCGGCGACCACCGAGATCAGCTCGGTGCCCCCGACCGAGGTCCAGATGATGGACATCTCGCCGAAGCAGATCGTCTCGGTCGCCACCTCGCTGATCCCGTTCCTCGAGCACGACGACGCCAACCGGGCCCTCATGGGCGCCAACATGCAGAAGCAGGCGGTCCCGCTGGTGCGGGCCGAGGCGCCGTTCATCGGCACCGGCGTCGAGGCCCGGGCCGCCCGCGACGCGGCCGACATGATCCTGGCCGAGGACGCCGGGACGGTCACCGAGGTCGACGGCCGCTTCATCGAGGTCGAGTACGCCAAGCTGGGCCGCAAGGTCTACAAGCTGCTCAAGTTCGAGCGCTCGAACCAGGACACGTCCATCAACCAGAAGCCCCGCGTCGTCGAGGGCCAGAAGCTGAAGAAGGGCGACCTCCTCGCCGACGGCCCCTCCACCGACAAGGGCGAGCTGGCCCTCGGCAAGAACCTCCTCGTGGCCTTCATGCCCTGGGAGGGCTACAACTTCGAGGACGCCATCATCCTGTCCGAGCGGCTGGTCCGTGACGACGTCCTCACGTCGATCCACATCCACGAGTACGAGATCGACGCCCGCGACACCAAGCTCGGCCCCGAGGAGATCACCCGGGACATCCCGAACCTCTCCGACGACATCCTCGCCGACCTCGACGAGCGCGGCATCGTCCGCGTCGGCGCCGAGGTGGGCCCCGGCGACGTGCTGGTCGGCAAGGTCACGCCCAAGGGCGAGACCGAGCTCACCCCCGAGGAGCGGCTCCTGCGGGCCATCTTCGGTGAGAAGGCCCGTGAGGTGCGGGACACCTCCCTGAAGGTGCCCCACGGCGAGCAGGGCAAGGTCATCGACGTCAAGCTGTTCAGCCGCGACGACAGCGACGAGCTGCCGCCGGGCGTGAACCAGCTGGTGCGGGTCTACGTCGGCCAGAAGCGCAAGATCAGCGTCGGCGACAAGCTGGCCGGCCGCCACGGCAACAAGGGCGTGATCTCCAAGATCCTGCCCGTCGAGGACATGCCGTTCATGGCGGACGGCTCGCCCATCGACGTCATGCTGAACCCCCTCGGCGTCCCCTCCCGGATGAACGTCGGCCAGGTGCTCGAGGCGCACCTCGGCTACGTCGCCCGTTGGGGCTGGGACATCGACGGCGACGGCAAGGCCGACGTCGGCGACGAGCCCATCCGGGGCACCGAGACCAAGACCCGCCCGACCACGAAGCCGGCGACGCTCATCGCCACGCCGGTGTTCGACGGCGCCCACTGGGAGGACGGCCGACGTCGTGGACGGGCCAACGACCACCCGACGATCAAGGAGCTCCTGACCAACATCGTCCCCGAGTCCGTCGACGGCGAGCGCCTGGTCCAGCCCAGCGGCAAGGCCACGCTCTACGACGGTCGGACCGGCGAGGCCTACGACAACCCGATCATGGTCGGCCAGATCTACATCCTGAAGCTGGCCCACCTCGTGGACGACAAGATCCACGCCCGGTCGACCGGCCCGTACTCGATGATCACCCAGCAGCCGCTGGGCGGTAAGGCCCAGTTCGGTGGCCAGCGCTTCGGGGAGATGGAGGTCTGGGCCCTCGAGGCCTACGGCGCCGCCTACTGCCTGCAGGAGCTGCTCACCATCAAGTCCGACGACGTGCTCGGCCGCGTGAAGGTCTACGAGGCCATCGTCAAGGGCGAGAACATCCCCGAGCCCGGCATCCCCGAGAGCTTCAAGGTGCTCATCAAGGAGATGCAGGCGCTCTGCATCAACGTCGAGGTCCTCTCCCAGGCGGGCGAGGAGATCGAGATGCGCGAGCTCGACGAGGACGTGTTCCGCACGGCCGAGGAGCTCGGCATCGACATCAGCCGCCCCGAACGGGGCACCGACGAAGACGACGAACTCCGCGCGGCCAGCCGCACGACCGGCCGGATCTAGACCGTCGAGAAGAGGCAACACTCATGCTCGACGTCAACAACTTCCACCAGCTCACGATCTCCCTGGCCACGGCGGACTCGATCCGCACGTGGTCCAACGGCGAGGTCAAGAAGCCCGAGACGATCAACTACCGCACGCTCAAGCCGGAGAAGGACGGCCTGTTCTGCGAGAAGATCTTCGGGCCCACCAAGGACTGGGAGTGCTACTGCGGCAAGTACAAGCGCGTCCGCTTCAAGGGCATCATCTGTGAGCGCTGCGGCGTCGAGGTGACCCGCTCGAAGGTCCGGCGCGAGCGCATGGGCCACATCGAGCTGGCCGCCCCCGTGGTCCACATCTGGTACCTGCGCGGCACCCGCTCCTGGCTGGCCTACCTGCTCACGGGCACCGAGCCCAAGGACGAGCTGAAGGCCAAGCAGCTGGAGAAGGTCATCTACTTCGCGGCCAACCTCGTGTGGATGGTCGACGACGAGAAGCGCCACGCCGAGCTGCCCAACCTCGAGGTCGAGCTGCAGGGCGAGAAGGAGGCCATCGAGAAGGACCGCGAGCTGGAGATCGCCGAGCGGCTCGAGGAGCTCGAGGACGAGGTGGCCGAGCTGGAGGGCGAGGGGGCCAAGGCCAACGACCTCAAGTCCCGCCGGCGTGCCGCGGACAAGGACCTGGAGGAGATCCGGGAGCGCTACGAGGAGGAGATGGACCTCGTCCAGCGCGCCTTCGACGAGTTCCAGCGACCTCTTCCCCCGCAAGATCATCGAGGACGAGATCCTCTGGCGGGAGATGGCCGACCGCTACGGCGAGTACTTCGAGGGCGGCATGGGCGCCGACGCCATCGCCCGGCTGATGGAGCAGGTCGACTTCGACGCGGAGGAGGAGACCCTCCGCAACCAGATCGACCCGCCCGAGGGCCAGAAGCCCCTCTCGGCCCAGCGCAAGCAGAAGTCCATCAAGCGCCTGAAGATCGTCTCGGCCTTCAACCGCCGCGACGAGCACGGCCGTCGGACCAACGACCCGCGGGCCATGATCCTCGACGTCGTCCCGGTGATCCCGCCGGAGCTGCGTCCGATGGTCCAGCTCGACGGTGGCCGCTTCGCCACCTCGGACCTCAACGACCTGTACCGCCGGGTCATCAACCGGAACAACCGCCTCAAGCGACTGCTGGACCTCGGCGCCCCCGAGATCATCGTCAACAACGAGAAGCGGATGCTGCAGGAGGCCGTCGACGCCCTGTTCGACAACGGCCGCCGCGGCCGCCCGGTCACGGGCCCCGGCAACCGGCCCCTCAAGTCCCTCTCCGACATGCTGAAGGGCAAGCAGGGCCGGTTCCGCCAGAACCTGCTGGGCAAGCGCGTGGACTACTCCGGCCGTTCGGTCATCGTGGGTGGTCCCCAGCTGCGCCTGCACCAGTGCGGCCTGCCGAAGCTCATGGCCCTGGAGCTGTTCAAGCCCTTCGTCATGAAGAAGCTGGTCGACGAGGAGCTGGCCCAGAACATCAAGTCGGCCAAGCGCATGGTCGAGCGGCGCAAGCCCCAGGTGTGGGACGTCCTCGACGACGTCATCAAGGAGCACCCGGTCCTGCTGAACCGGGCCCCCACCCTGCACCGCCTCGGCATCCAGGCCTTCGAGCCCGTGCTGGTCGAGGGCAAGGCCATCCAGATCCACCCGCTGGTCTGCCAGGCCTTCAACGCCGACTTCGACGGCGACCAGATGGCCGTGCACCTGCCGCTGTCGGCCGAGGCCCAGGCCGAGAGCCGGATCCTCATGCTGTCGGCCCACAACGTGCTCAGCCCGGCCCACGGCCGCCCGCTGGTCACGCCCGACCCAGGACATGGTCATCGGGGCCTACTACCTGACCCAGGGCGTCGGCGAGGTCAACCCCGACGACCCGACCAAGGTCCGTCGTCACGCCGACGACGAGTGGCGCACGATCCACACCTACCGGCACGCCGAGGCGGTGGAGCGGGCCTACGAGGCCGGCGACATCAGCCTGCACGAGCCGATCGTGCTGCGGGTCCCCGAGCTGGAGGCCACGCCGGCCAACGGCAAGGCGGCCACCTACACCCCGACGACCGACCGGGCGCGTGCTGTTCAACGAGGTCCTCCCCGAGGGCTTCGAGTACGTGAACGACGTCGTGCGCAAGGGCGACATGGGCGCCATCGTGGACGTGCTGGCCGACGCCTACCCCAAGGCCATCGTCGCCCAGACGCTGGACGGGCTGAAGAACCGGTGCTTCCGCTTCGCCACCAAGTCCGGGCCTCACCGTCTCGGTGGACGACGTGCGCACGCCGGCCGACAAGCAGCAAGATCCTGGACGACCACGAGAAGCAGGCCGAGAAGGTCGAGGACCAGTTCCGCAAGGGCGTCATCACCGACGGTGAGCGGCGCCAGAAGGAAGTGGAGATCTGGAACGACGCCACGGCCATGATCCAGCACCAGCTGGAGGAGGACCTGGCGTCCAACCCCTTCAACCCCATCGACATGATGGTGCGCTCGGGTGCCCGGGCGAACCCCATGCAGATCCGCCAGATCGCGGGCATGCGGGGCCTCGTGGCCAACCCCCGAGGCGACATGATCCCCCGGCCGATCAAGTCGAACTACCGCGAGGGCCTCTCGGTCCTCGAGTACTTCATCGCCACGCCGGGCGCCCGTAAGGGCCTGGTCGACACCGCCCTGCGGACCGCCGACTCCGGGTACCTCACCCGGCGCCTGGTCGACGTGGCCCAGGAGCTCATCATCCAGGAGCAGGACGACGACCGTCGAGGCCTCCGGCCCCGTCCGTGGCATCTGGCTCGAGGACGTCGAGCCCGACACGCCGGGCAAGCGGACCTACCTCGAGACCCGGCTCTACAGCCGGACGCTGGCCGACGACATCAAGCTGTCCGACGGCACCACCATGGCCGCGGGCACCATCGTCTGGGACGACGAGATGGCCGCGCTCCGCGACGACCCCGCCGTCACCCGCATCCGGGTGCGCTCGCCGCTGACCGACGAGGCCGAGGTCGGGGTCTCCCTGGCCGCCTACGGCGGCTCGCTGGCCACCGGCAAGGACATCGAGGTGGGCGAGGCCGTCGGGGTCATCGCCGCCCAGTCCATCGGTGAGCCCGGCACGCAGCTGACCATGCGGACGTTCCACACCGGCGGCATCGCCGGCTCCGACATCGCCGGTGGTCTGCCCCGCGTCGTCGAGCTCTTCGAGGCCCGCAGCCCCAAGGGCAAGGCCACCCTCGCCCGCACCTCCGGCATCGTCCGGGTGGACGAGGAGGAGGGTCGCGGCCGCACGGTCACGATCGTCGCCGACGACGGCGAGGAGGACGAGTACAGCATCCCGCTGGCCGTCCGCCTCGAGGTCACCGACGGTGACGAGGTCGCGGCGGGCGACGCGCTGGTCGAGGGCCCCCGCGACCCCAAGGAGCTGCTCGAGATCAAGGGTGTCCGCGAGACCCAGAAGTACCTCGTGGACGAGGTCCAGAAGGTCTACCGGGACCAGGGCGTGTCGATCCACGACAAGCACATCGAGCTGATCGTCCGGCAGATGACCCGCCGCGTGGCGGTGTCCGAGCCCGGCGACAGCGGCTTCCTGCCCGGCGAGCGCGTCGATCAGTGGGTGTTCACCCGCATCAACCGCGAGCTGGTCCAGGACGGCAAGGTCCCGGCCGAGGGCCGGCCCGAGCTGATGGGCATCACCAAGGCCTCGCTGGCCACCGACTCGTGGCTCTCGGCGGCCTCCTTCCAGGAGACCACCCGGGTGCTGACCGAGGCGGCCATCGAGTCCCGCTCCGACACCCTCATCGGGCTGAAGGAGAACATCATCATCGGCAAGCTGATCCCCGCCGGGACGGGCATGGCCAAGTACAAGAACATCGGCACCACGGCCCCGGACTACGTCCCCATGGAGTACTACTCCTCGGCGGACGAGGAGCAGGACCTGGCCGAATGGCTGGCCGGCCGCAGCGAGACCGGCGACACCGGTGTCGGCATCCTGGCGGGCTCGCCCGCCGGGGCCGAGGTCATCGACCTCCCCGCCGACGAGGGCGAAGCCTCCGCCTGATCTGCGTTCCTCCTGGCACCTGATCCGGTTGCTCCGGCGACCGAATCAGGTGCCAGAAGCGCGTCTACGGTGAAGCGAACGGGAGGGGACCAGGTGGCGACGGCGGAGGGGAGCGGGGCCCGGGCCGAGATCCGTCGCCTGCTCGAGCTGGCGGCCCTGACCGGCCTTGCGCTCGTCCAGCCCCTGCTCGACGTCCTCGGGCGCAGCCCGGAGACGTTCGTGTTCCGCCGGGTGGACGGGGCGGACCTGGTCGTGTTCGCGGTGGCGGTGGCGTTGGTGCCGGCGCTGGTCCTCTGGGTCATCGGGCTGCTCAGCGGCCTGCTGGGACCCAGGGTGCGTCGAGCCGTGCACCTGGGCGCGCTGGCCGTGCTGCTGGCCATCGCGGTGCTCGTCGCTCCTCAAGTCCGCCGACACCCTGTTCGGCCGGGCCGCCCTGCTGGTGGCCGTCGGGGTCGCCGCCCTCGGCGTGCTGGCCTACCGCCGCTTCACCGGGGTCCGCCTCTTCCTCGCCTACCTGTCCGTCCTGCCGCTCGTCGCCGCCGGGGTGTTCCTCTTCTCCTCCCCGACCTCGGGCCTGCTCAGCGGAGGGGAGTACGACATCGTCGACGACCCCGGCACGACCACGCCGTTGGTGGTCCTGGTGGTCGACGAGTTCCCGACCGCAGCACTCCTCGACGCCGACGGCCGGGTCGACGCGTCCCGGTACCCGAGCTTCGCCCGGCTGGCGGGGGACGCCCGCTGGTACCGGAACTACACGACCGTCAACAACTTCACCCTCCAGGCCGTGCCGGCGCTGCTCAGCGGGGTGGCCCCGGTCGCCGACCAGGTCCCGCTCCTGTCGGACCACCCCGACAACCTGTTCACGTTCCTCGGCGGCACCTATGAGCCCAACGTGTCCGAGGCCATCACCCGGCTGTGTCCCAGCGAGCTCTGCCCGACCGAGCTGCAGCACGTCGAGCCGGTTCGGGCTCCGGGGCATCGCCGAGGACGCGAACGACGTCGCCCGGGAGCTGGTGTCCCTCGAGGCGTTCCCCGGCCCGGAGTCGGACTTCTTCGTCGAGCCCGTCACCGACCCCGAGGACGAGACCTTCCTCCACGACCGGGACGCCGAGATCCAGCCCACCCGCTTCCGGGACTTCCTCGCCGCTCTGGAGCCGACCGCGGCGCCCGGCCTGCACTACCTGCACCTGGTCCTGCCCCACGAGCCGTGGCGGTTCTTCCCCGACGGCACCGAGTACCGGTCGCCGAGCCGGGACCCCCGGGGGGATCCCGACGGGCGCTGGGAGCACCCCTGGCCGGCCCGCCTGGCCCGCCTGCGCTTCGACCTCCAGGCCCGGTACGCCGATCGCCTGGTGGGCCAGATGATCGAGCGCCTGGAGGAGACGGACCTGTGGGACGAGGCGGTCATCACCGTCGTGTCCGACCACGGCGCCAGCTTCCTCACGGGGGAGGGCCGGCGGGTCCTGACCGAGGGCAACGCCCATGAGCTGCTGTGGTCCACGCTCTTCATCCGGGCCCCCGGCCTCGAGCACGGCACGACGGATGTCAACATGGTCTCGACGGACCTGTTGCCGACCCTCGCCGACCTGATGGGCACCGAGGTGCCATGGCCCACCGATGGCCGCTCGGTGCTCGGCGCCGACGACGGGTCCCTGGCCAGCACGACGGGCGACAAGGTGTACTTCCGATTCCCGAACCGATGGTTCTACGAGCCCGAGGGCGTCGTGCAGGTGGACAGCGCCCCGAACCTGGCCCACCTCCTGGAGGACCGCCGCCCGATCTTCGCCGCGGACGACCCGCTGGGCACGTTGTACCGGGACACCCCCCACGGCGACCTCTACGACCAGCGGGTCGTCGACCTCGCGGTCGGCCCGCCGGTCGATGCCGTCGCCGAGGTCGAGGACCTGGACGACCTGCGCAACGGCGGCCTCTCGGTCCTCACCGCCTACGTCGGTGGCGGCCTCGACGCACCGGAGGTGCCCGACGGGGCCTGGGTGGTCGTCACCGTCGACGGGGTCGTCAGCGGGATGTCGCCGCTCTTCGTCGAGGAGCGCCACGACCGGGGCTTCCACCTCCTGCTCGACCAGGGGCGGGCGCGGCCCGACGGCACGGACCTGGCCTTCTACGTGGTCGAGGAGCGGGGCGGGCCCCTCCGCCCGCTGGAGGCCCGCGGGGAGTGACCGACCTGACGACGCCCCCGGTCTCGGCGGGCTGGCGGGCGGCCCACGTCCTGGCCCTGAGCGGACTGGCGGTGACCGAGCCGCTGCTGTCGGTGCTCGGCCAGAACCCCACCTTCTTCGTCGCCCACGGGACAGGGCCCGGCCAGGTCCTCGTCGTGGCCCTCCTGGCGGTCCTGCTGGTGCCGGCGGTGCTCATCCCCCTGGAGCTGGTCGTGGGCCGCGTGCGGCCCCCCTGGGCCTGGCCCCTGCACCTCGGGATCGTCGGGACTGCTGGCCGCGCTGGTCGCGGCGGGTCTGCTCGACGACCTGATCGGCACGATCCTCGACGATCTGCCGCTGGTGTCGGGCCCGGTCACCCTGGTGGCGGCCGTCGGCGCCGGCTACGCCTTCGTCCGGGCCTACCGCCACCGACCGATGCTGCGCTCGATGCTCTCGGCCCTCGCCGTGGCCCCCCTCGCGTTCCTGGCCTGGTTCGCCTTCGCCACCCCGGCCAACGACCTGCTCTTCCTGTCCTCGGTGGCGGCCGCGGACGTCGAGCCTCGGGCCCGACCTCCCGCCGATCGTGGTCGTCGTGTTCGACGAGCTGCCCCTGGCCTCGGTCGTGGGCGCCGACGCCGAGGCCATCGACGCCGATCGCTTCCCGAACCTGGCCCGACTCGCAGGCGACGGCGTGTGGTACCCGAACGCCACCTCCGTGGCGGGCTACACCCACGAGGCCGTGCCCGCGATCCTGACCGGCGAGCGGGTGCACGACGAGAACCTGCCGCCGACCCCGAGCGGCCACCCCGACTCGCTGTTCACCTTCCTGGCCGACGACTACACCATCACCTCCCACGAGGAGCTCACCGGCCTCTGCACCCCGAGCCTCTGTGAGGAGTCGACCGGGCTGGCCGAGCACACCAGCTTCTCGGTGCTGCTGGAGGACCTCGGCATCGTGGCCGGCCACGTCACCCTGCCGGCGGTGCTGGAGGGCTGGCTGCCCACGATCAACGACACCTGGGCCAACTTCGGCCAGGACCCGGTGGCCCTCGACCAGGAGGCCGATCGCCTCGCCGAGGACCGGGCGGACTTCGTCGAGGACCTCGGGCAGTTCGACCGGGTGGGGGAGTTCCGGTCGGCCGTCGCCGGCATCGAGGCCACCCCCGAGCCCCACCTCACCTTCATCCACAGCGTGTTCCCGCACGTGCCCTGGAGCCGCCACGCCGACGGCTCCTCCTACCCGGACCCGGGCAACCCCGGCCTCGACGGCAACACCTGGACCACCGAGGCCGCCGCCGACCTCGGCCTGCAGCGCCATCTGCTCCAGGCGCAGTTCGCCGACCGGCTCCTCGGCGAGCTGCTCGACCAGCTCGAGTCCGAAGGCATCTACGACGAGTCCCTCGTGGTCTTCACCGCCGACCACGGTGCCTCCTTCGTGCCCGGGACCCATCGCCGACTGCCCGCCGAGGAGAGCGTCGCGGGGCTGATGCCGGTGCCGATGGTGGTGAAGCCCCCCACGACGTCGGCGCCGACGGGTCGCACCGACGACCGCATCGCCGAGACCGTCGACCTGGTGCCGACCATCGCCGACCTGTTGGGGGCCGACCTGCCCTGGGACGCGGACGGGGTCAGCCTCGTCGGCCCCGAGCCCGCCAGCCACGAGCGGGGGATCTACGCCCGGGGCGAGACGGTCAGCTCCGACCAGGACCCGGTCGACGTGACCGCGATCGTGGACCACCTGTGGGAGCGCTTCGGCGTCGGGGACGGCCTCCAGCTCTACGGCCTGGGCCCCGACGGCGATCGCATCGGTCGCCGGGTGCGGGCCCGCGACGTGGGACGGGGCGACGCCGAGGCCTGCTGGTCCCCGGCCGATCCGGTCGCGGGCACCCGGGCCTGGGCGGGCGGCGAGATCGAGTCCGATCTCACCGGCGACCTCGACCTCGCGGTCGTGGTCGACGACCGGGTCGCGGCCACGACCACCACCTTCACCACCGACGAGCGCGACCACGCGCTCTTCGCCCTCGGCGACCCCGCCCTGTGGCCCGAGGACGGCACCGTGGTGCTCTGGCGCATCACCGACGACGGCTGGCTCGAGGTGCCGGTCTGCGGAGGTCCGTGACCCGTCGACGACGGTCTGCTACGCGCCCTTTGCCGTTCGCGGGATGTGCCCGTAGGCTTGACGGCCGTCCCCGGTCCCCGAGGACCGAGACGATCCCCCGTAGGTTCTGATCCGTTTTTCGGGCGGCTGACAGTCTTGCCCATACCCCAATGATGTTCTGAGAGGTTCGTTCGTGCCGACCGTGCAGCAACTGGTCCGTAAGGGCCGCAAGTCGAAGCGTCGCAAGGAAGCGACGCCGGCGCTCAAGGGAGCGCCCCAGAAGCGAGGCGTGTGCACCCGCGTGTACACCGCCACCCCCAAGAAGCCGAACTCGGCGCTGCGCAAGGTCGCCCGTGTCCGCCTGAACAACGGCATGGAGGTCACCGCCTACATCCCCGGCGAGGGCCACAACCTCCAGGAGCACTCCATCGTGCTCGTCCGCGGCGGTCGGGTGAAGGACCTGCCCGGCGTCCGCTACAAGATCATCCGCGGCACCCTCGACGCCTCCGGCGTCAGCCAGCGCAACCAGGCCCGTAGCCGCTACGGCGCCAAGAAGGAGGGCTGAGATGCCGCGCAAGGGCCCAGCTCCCCGTCGTGAGTACCCGCCGGACCCGATCTACAAGTCGGTCCTGGTCACCCAGATCGTCAACAAGGTCCTGCAGCGGGGCAAGCGCACCACCGCCGAGCGCATCGTCTACGAGGCGATGACGATCATCGAGCAGAAGACCGGCGCCGAGCCCGTCTCGACCGTGAAGCGGGCCGTGGACAACGTCCGCCCCCAGCTCGAGGTCAAGAGCCGGCGGGTCGGCGGGGCCACCTACCAGGTCCCGATGGAGGTCCGCCCCCGGCGGGCCACCACCCTCGCCATCCGCTGGCTGGTCAGCTTCTCCCGTGACCGCCGCGAGCGGACCATGGCCGAGCGGCTCGCCAACGAGCTGCTCGACGCCAGCAACGGCATCGGCGCGGCGATGAAGCGCAAGGAAGACCTGCACAAGATGGCCGAGTCCAACAAGGCCTTCGCCCACTACCGCTGGTAGCCCCGGTGCCGCGGGATTCGACCCCTGCGCCACTAGCCTTTCCCCTGATGGCTTACCGCACGCAGGGGTCCCAGACGGACCTGAAGACCGCCCTGCGGTAGCCCCGAGCCGACCTCGGGGGTGCGCCCCCGAGGTGTGCCCCCGAGCGACGCTCACGAACCACCCCCCGAGCAACGCCCCGAGAGAGCACCATGGCTGAAGTCCGAGATCGCCCCCTGGCCCGTACCCGCAACATCGGGATCATGGCCCACATCGACGCGGGCAAGACCACCACGACCGAGCGGGTCCTGTACTACACCGGCCGGTCCTACAAGATCGGCGAGGTCCACGAGGGCGCCGCCGTCATGGACTGGATGGCCCAGGAGCAGGAGCGGGGGATCACCATCACCTCCGCCGCCACCACCTGCAACTGGAAGGACCACTGGATCAACATCATCGACACGCCCGGCCACGTCGACTTCACCGTCGAGGTCGAGCGGTCGCTGCGGGTGCTCGACGGGGCCGTCGCCGTGTTCGACGCCGTCGCCGGCGTGGAGCCCCAGACCGAGACGGTCTGGCGCCAGGCCAACAAGTACGGCGTCCCCCGCCTCTGCTTCATCAACAAGATGGACCGCCTCGGGGCCGACTTCTTCGCCGCCGTGGACTCCATGCACGACCGCCTGGCCGCCAACACGGCCATCATCCAGCTCCCCATCGGGGCCGAGGGCGGCTTCCGGGGCATGATCGACCTCGTCACCATGCAGGCCCTGGTCTGGGAGGGTGACGACACCGACCTCGGCGCCAACTACGAGGTCAAGGAGATCCCCTCCGACCAGGTCGAGGAGGCCGAGACCTACCGCCAGGAGCTCCTGGACACCCTGGCCTCCCACAGCGACGTCATCCTCGAGAAGTTCGTGGGCGAGGAGGAGATCACCAACGACGACATCCGCACCGCCCTGCGCGACGCCACCATCGGCGGCTCGATCGTGCCGGTGCTCTGCGGCACCGCCTTCAAGAACAAGGGGGTGCAGCCCCTCCTCGACGCCATCGTCGACTACCTGCCCTCCCCGCTGGACCTCCCGCCCGTCGAGGGCGAGGACCCGTCCGGTCACTCGACCCTCGAGCGCAAGGCCGACGACGGCGAGCCCTTCGCCGCCCTGGCCTTCAAGATCGTGGCCGACCCCCACGGCAAGCTGACCTACTTCCGGGTCTACAGCGGCACCGCCCCCAAGGGGGGCCAGGTGCTCAACGTGCGCACCGGGAAGAAGGAGCGGCTGGGCCGCATCCTCGAGATGCACGCCAACCACTCCGAGGACCGGGACTCGGTCCACGCCGGCGACATCGTCGCCGCCATCGGCATGAAGGACACCCGCACGGGTGACACCCTGGCCGCCGTCGACGCCCCGATCGTCCTCGAGCAGCTCGAGTTCCCCGAGCCGGTCATCCACGTCGCCGTCGAGCCCAAGACCAAGGCCGACCAGGACAAGATGGGCAAGGCCCTCTACTCCCTGTCCGAGGAGGACCCCACCTTCCAGGTGCGGACCGATGAGGAGACCGGTCAGACGGTCATCTCCGGCATGGGCGAGCTGCACCTCGAGGTGCTGGTCGACCGCATGCTGCGGGAGTTCAACGTGGACGCCACCGTGGGCAAGCCCCAGGTCGCCTACCGCGAGACCATCACCCAGACCGTCGAGAAGGTCGTCTACCGCCACGTCAAGCAGACGGGCGGCAAGGGCCAGTTCGCCCACGTCGTCATCAACCTGGAGCCCACCGGCCCCGGTGGCGGCTACGAGTTCACCGACAAGATCACCGGTGGTCGCATCCCGAAGGAGTACATCCCCTCGGTCGACCAGGGCATCCAGGAGTCGCTCAGCGCGGGCGTGCTCGCCGGCTACCCGATGGTCGACGTGCGGGCCACCCTCACCGACGGCTCGTTCCACGACGTGGACTCCTCGGAGATGGCCTTCAAGATCGCCGGCTCGATGGCCTTCAAGGAGGCCTCCCGCAAGGCCAAGCCCGTCCTGCTCGAGCCGATCATGGCCGTCGAGGTCGTTACCCCCGAGGACTACCTCGGCGACGTCATGGGTGACCTCTCCAGCCGGCGGGGCCGCCTGGGTGGCTCCACCCAGCGAGGCAACAGCCAGGTCATCGAGGCCCAAGTGCCCCTGTCGGAGATGTTCGGTTACGCTACCGACCTGCGCTCCCGCACTCAGGGCCGCGCCACGTACACGATGCAGTTCGACTCGTATCAGCAGATGCCTGCATCGGTCCAGGAAGAGATCGTCGCCCGTGTGCGCGGCGAGTAGTCCCCGCCCCCAGCAGTTCGTAGAGAGAGACACCGGAGAGAGTCATGGGTAAGGAAAAGTTCGAGCGGAACAAGCCGCATGTGAATGTCGGGACGATGGGTCACATCGACCACGGCAAGACGACGCTGACCGCGGCCATCACCCGGGTGCTGTCGAACGACTCGGATTCGACCGCACTTCACCGAGTTCGCCGACATCGACAAGGCGCCCGAGGAGCGGGAGCGGGGCATCACGATCAACATCGCCCACGTCGAGTACGAGACCGCGAACCGGCACTACGCGCACGTCGACATGCCCGGCCACGCCGACTACATCAAGAACATGATCACCGGCGCCGCCCAGGTCGACGGCGCGATCCTGGTGGTGTCCGCGGCGGACGGTCCGATGCCCCAGACCCGGGAGCACGTGCTGCTGGCCCGCCAGGTCGGGGTGCCCGCGATCGTGGTGGCGCTGAACAAGGTCGACCAGGTCGACGACGAAGAGCTCCTCGACCTCGTCGAGCTCGAGGTCCGTGAGCTCCTGTCGGAGTACGAGTTCCCCGGCGACGACGTCCCCGTCGTGCGGGTGTCCGCGCTCGAAGGCCCTCGAGGGTGATGAGGCTTCCGCGGCGCAGGTCCATGAGCTGATGACGGCGGTGGATGAGTACATCCCCCAGCCCGAGCGGGACACCGAGAAGCCGTTCCTGATGCCCATCGAGGACGTGTTCACCATCACCGGCCGCGGCACCGTGGTCACGGGCCGGGTCGAGCAGGGCATCGTCAACACCGGCGACGAGGTCGAGATCGTCGGGATCAAGGACACCCAGAAGACCACGGTCACCGGGGTGGAGATGTTCCGCAAGCTCCTCGACGAGGGCCGGGCCGGCGACAACATCGGCGCCCTGCTGCGGGGTACGGGCAAGGACGAGGTCGAGCGGGGCCAGGTGCTGGCCAAGCCCGGCAGCATCACCCCCCACACCGAGTTCGAGGCCCAGACCTACGTCCTCACCCAGGCCGAGGGTGGCCGTCACAAGCCGTTCTTCGCCGGGTACCGCCCCCAGTTCTACTTCCGGACCACCGATGTCACCGGCGACATCCACCTGCCCGGAGGGCACCGAGATGTGCATGCCGGGGGACAACACCCCCATGACGGTGACGCTCCAGGCGCCCATCGCCATGGACGAGGGTCTGCGCTTCGCCATCCGTGAGGGTGGCCGCACCGTCGGCGCCGGCCGCGTCACGAAGATCCTCAAGTAATGGCCGCTCAGCAGAAGATCCGCATCCGGCTCAAGGCCTACGATCACGAGATCATCGACCAGTCGACGAAGAAGATCGTCGAGACGGTGGTCCGGACCGAGGCCACCATCCGGGGCCCCGTCCCGCTGCCGACCGAGAAGCACCGCTACACGGTGATCCGGTCACCGCACAAGGACAAGGACTCCCGCGAGCACTTCGAGATGCGGATCCACAAGCGCCTGCTCGACATCCTCGAGCCCTCGCCCAAGACGGTCGACAGCCTCCAGCGGCTCGACCTCCCCGCCGGCGTCGACATCGAGATCAAGATCCAGCAGGCCTAACGCCTCACCGGTTCTGCGCACGACGACCGCCCCCCGGGGCGGTCGTCTTCGCGTCTCAGCCCAGGGTCAGAACGCTGATCACGACGCCGAGCATGCTCACCGCCATGGCCCCGAGTGCGCCGACCACCCATTGGGTCTGCTGGCGCAGCGCCCGATCGAGATGGCTGGTGAGCCGCAGCTCGAGCTCGCGGAGGTCGGACTTGGTCGCGATCTCGGACCACTCCATCGGTGGCAGGGACGCCATCAAGGTGTCGGCCTCCTCTCGCCCGAGCACCTCGACGGCGCTGCGGTAGAGCTGGTCACGGTTGCGGTAGTCGACGGTCACGGGCTTCCTCCGCGCAGGACAAATCGATCAGCGGGGGAAGCGCCGATCCCGAGCGTAGGTGGGTCGACCCGCCCGATCAACGAGGCCGGCTTCTTTGGACGAGGACTAAACCGAACGGAGGTCTACGGGGTGGAGTGGGAGTGACGGACGCAGAGGACGAGCTCGAGGTGCTCTTCCGCGCGGAGTACCGCGGTCTCGTTCGGGCGCTGGCCGTCGTCTCGGGCGACACCGAGTCCGCCGCCGACGCCGTACAGGACGCCTTCGTCCAGGCCCACAAGCACTGGCCCCGCATCCGGCGCTACGACCAACCCGCCCTCTGGATCCGGCGGACGGCGGTGAACCGGATCATGAACCAACATCGCAGCCAGCGTCGCCGGGACGCGGCGATCGACCGCCTGCCGGGTCCCGCCGCAGTCGGTCGGCCGGGATCTCGATGTCGGCCCCGCCGTCGCCGCCCTGCCCAAGCAGCAGCGCATGGCCGTGGCCCTCCACTACCTGGCTGACCTCCCCGTCGCCGACGTGGCCGCGGCCATGAAGGTCGCCCCCGGCACCGTCAAGGCCCACCTCCACGCCGCCCGCCGATCCCTCGCCCCCGAACTGGAGGTCCGAGACGATGCATGACCTGCTGGAACGACTCGCCCCCGACGTCGACGTCGACGCCGGCTGGGAGGAGGTCTCGGCCCGGCTGGGCCAGCCCGAGCCGGGGCGAACCCCGCGGATCCTGGCAGTCACGGCCGCGTATCGCGCTGGTCGTCGGTGGGGTGGCCCTGGCCACCGTTGCCGATGACGACCCGGGGCCGGCAGCAGTCCAGCCCGGTGACGGCGAGGCCTTGGTCGGCGTGTCCGTCGACCTTCCCGAGGGTTGGCGCCAGACGACGCTCGACGGGGAGGGCACGCCGTTCGTCGCGTCGCTTCTGCTGTCCACCATGCCCGTCCACGATCTCGACTCGGACCGCATCTGCGCCGGGCTCGGCGAACCGGGTCCAACGCGCGCTCGTGCGGATCGACCGCCGAGGCGCTCCCGGCGAGGCCGGTGGACCGTTCCTGACGCCGACCTCGGATGCCACGCTGCCCGAGGGAACCGAGGGCAGCGCCGAATGGGGCGACTGTGAGAGCATCGAGGTCGACTTCGCCAGCCGCGCCTACGGGATCGAGGCCGGTCCCGACGGTGCTGCCGCGACCGTCTTCATCGGAAGCGAGGCAACGGCGCCGACGCTCCTCGACGTTCTGTCCATCTTGTCTGGGGTCCTTCCGACCCCGGGGCCGAGTGGCGACGGGCTCGCCGGGGCCGGCGCCGAGACGAGCGCAGTTGAGCCGCTGAGGGCGGCTCCGCTGCGCTGACTTCAAGCGAGCGCAGTTGACCGCGCCTGGCGCGGTTGTCGACGATCTGGTGGGAGTTGGTCACCTCTGGCGTGACCAACTCACGCAATTTCGCCGGGCAACTCGCGGTGGAAGCCCGGCTGACCCACCGCTATCATCACTCAGTCGTCGTACCCGGACCGCGCCACTACCACCGGGCGAAACACAACCGACGTCTGCGCAGGCCCCGCGGGAACCGTGCAGCACAATCTGACCGCGCTCCGCTGGGCTTCGCCCTGCGGAGCGCTCGCGTGAAGGACCCCAGAGCCAATGGCCAAGAAAGCGATCGTGGGAGAGAAGGTCGGGATGACCCAGGTCTGGGTCGACGACCGCGTCGTCCCCGTGACCGTCATCCGCGTGGCGTCCTGCCGCGTCGTGCAGCTCAAGACCCCTGAGACCGACGGCTACAGCGCCGTGCAGGTCACCCTCGGCACCCAGAAGGTGCAGCGCCTGAGCGGCGGCGAGCGGGGTCACTTCGAGAAGGCGGGCGTGGACCCCGGCAACAAGCTCGTGGAGCTGCGGGTCGACGACACCTCGGAGTACACGGTCGGCCAGCAGATCAAGGCCGACCTGCTCGAGGCCGGCGAGCGGGTCGACGTGACCGCCGTCAGCAAGGGCAAGGGCTTCGCCGGCGTCATGAAGCGCCACAACTTCAAGGGCCAGCGGGCCAGCCACGGTGCCCACCGCGTGCACCGGGCCCCCGGGGCCATCGGCGCCTGCGCCACCCCCGCCCGCGTGTTCAAGGGCACCCGCATGGCCGGCCGCACCGGTGGCCAGAAGGTGACCACGCTCAACCTGGAAGTGGTCGAGGCCGACGCCGAGCGCGACCTGATCCTGGTGAAGGGATCGGTACCCGGCGCCAACGGCGGCCTGGTCATCATCCGTGACGCCGTGAAGGCAGGTGTGTGAGATGGCGAAGATCGACGTGAAGTCGGCCACCGGCAAGAAGGCCGGCACCGCCGACCTCGAGGAGTCCTGGTTCGGCATCGAGCCGAACGTGCCCGTCATGCACCAGGTGGTGACGGCCCAGCTGGCCGCCCGCCGCCGGGGCACCCACAACACCCTCACCCGGGCCGAGGTCCGGGGTGGCGGTGCCAAGCCCTGGCGCCAGAAGGGCACCGGCCGGGCCCGCGCCGGTTCGAGCACCGGCCCGCACTGGCGTGGCGGTGGTGTGGCCCATGGCCCGAAGACCCGCAACTACGCCCAGCGCACCCCCAAGAAGATGATCCGGCTGGCGCTGCGCTCGGCCCTCTCGGACCGGGCCGCCGAGGACAAGGTCGCTCGTCGTCGACGACTGGGGCTTCGACGGCCCCAGCACCAAGGCCGCCGTGTCCGCCCTCGCCGCGCTGAACCTCGAGGGCAAGGTCCTCGTCGTCCTCGGTGACGACGACGTCGTCGCCCTCAAGAGCTTCCGCAACCTGACCGGCATCCAGACGATCCGCTCCCGCGAGCTGAACGCCTACGACGTGCTGGTCAACGACTGGGTCGTCTTCACCCAGGCCACGCTGCCCGGCGGCGAGCCCGCCGCGGCCGCCGAGCCGGCTGCTGAGGCCGACACCACGGAGGAGGAGGGCTGATGAAGGACGCCCGCCAGGTCATCATCGAGCCCGTCGTCTCCGAGAAGAGCTACGCCCTCCTCGAAGAAGGCGTCTACACCTTCCGCGTGCACCCCACGGCCTCCAAGCCGGAGATCCGGGACGCCGTCGAGAAGATCTTCGGGGTGAGCGTCACCAACGTGAACACCCTCAACCGCAAGGGCAAGCGTCGCCGGAACCGCCGCAACGGCACCTACGGCAAGCGGCCCGACCACAAGCGCGCCCTGGTCAAGCTGGCCGAGGGCGACTCGATCGAACTGTTCGGGAGCTGATCATGGGCACTCGCAAGCGCAAGCCGACCAGCCCGGGCCGCCGGTTCCAGACCGTCTCGGACTTCGAGTCGATCACCAAGGACTCGCCCGAGAAGTCGCTGCTGGCCAAGAAGAGCTCGACCGGTGGGCGCAACAACCACGGTCGCAAGACGGCCCGTCACCGCGGTGGCGGCCACAAGCAGCAGTACCGCATCATCGACTTCAAGCGGAACAAGGACGGCGTGCCCGCCACGGTGGCCGGCATCGAGTACGACCCCAACCGCAACTGCCGCATCGCGCTCCTGCACTTCCACGACGGCGAGAAGCGCTACATCCTCGCCCCCGAGGGCGTGTCGGTCGGCGACAAGCTGCAGAACGGCCAGGGCTCGGACATCCGTCCGGGCAACGCCCTGCCCATGCGCTACATCCCCGTCGGCACCGTGGTCCACAACGTGGAGCTGCGGGTCGGCCAGGGCGGCCGCATGGCCCGCAGCGCCGGCACCAGCGTGCAGCTGGTCGCCAAGGAGGGGGAGTGGGCCACCCTGCGCCTGCCCTCCACCGAGATGCGCCGTGTGCCCATCGACTGCCGGGCCACCATCGGCACCGTCGGCAACGCCGAGCACGAGCTGCTCAAGATCGGCAAGGCCGGCCGCAACCGCTGGAAGGGCGTTCGCCCCCAGACCCGCGGTGTGGCCATGAACCCCGTCGACCACCCCCTGGGTGGCGGCGAGGGCAAGAGCTCGGGTGGACGCCACCCCGTGTCGCCCTGGGGGAAGCCCGAGGGACGCACGCGCAAGAAGAACAAGGACTCGGACAAGCTCATCATCCGTCGGCGCCGCCGGCGGGGTGGGCGGAGGTAGATCATGCCCCGCAGCCTCAAGAAGGGCCCTTTCGTCGACGACCACCTGCTCAAGAAGGTGGATGCGTTGAACGAGAGTGGCGAGAAGAAGGTCATCCAGACCTGGTCCCGCCGGTCCACGATCATCCCGGAGATGGTGGGTCACACCATCGCGGTGCACGACGGTCGCAAGCACGTGCCCGTCTACATCACCGAGTCGATGGTGGGTCACAAGCTGGGCGAGTTCGCCCCCACCCGCACCTTCCGCGCCCACGCCGGCCAGGAACGGGCTGGTCGACGCTGATGGCCGCCCCCACCGCGGTCAAGGACCGCCCGCACACCCAGGCCCAGGTGCGCTACGTGCGCATGTCGGCCTCGAAGGCCCGCCAGGTGCTGGCGCTGATCCGCGGCAAGTCGGTCGGCGCCGCCGACGACGTGTTGGCCCTGTCCGAGCGCGACGCCGCCCGGGTCATCCAGAAGTGCCTGCGCTCGGCCGTGGCCAACGCCGAGCACAACGACGGCCTCGATCCCGAGGAGCTCTTCGTGGCGACCTGCTTCGCCGACGAGGGCCCGACGCTGCGCCGCTTCCGGCCCCGGGCCCGGGGCCGCGCGACGCGGATCCGCAAGCGCACCTGCCACATCACGGTGATCGTGGCCCGGTACTCCCCCGACGAGCTGGCGGTGCGCCGCGAGCGCGATCGGGCCAAGGGCACGCAGGCCGGCCGGTCCTCCGGGGGCGCCAGCCGCCGGGCCCGGGTCGCCAAGAGCCGCGGTGAGGACATCGCCGAGGAGACCGACGAGACCCCGACGACGATGGCCGAGGAGGCCGCCGGCACCGCGGCCGAGGGCGCCGAGAGCGTCGACGAGGCGCTGGAGGCGGTCGAGGCCGAGGACGCGACCGACGAGGTCACCGAGGCCGAGGAGGCCGCTGAGGTCGACGAGGCCCCCGAGGCTGAGTCATCCACCGAGCTGGTCGAGGCCCACACCAAGGACGAGCTGCTCGACCTGGCCGACGAGGCCGGGGTCGACGTGGCCAAGAGCGCCACGAAGGCCGTGATCGCCGGGGCCATCGAGGTGGCCACCGCTTCGGCCGACGAGCTGGCCGAGCACCACACGAAGGACGAGCTGATCGAGCTGGCCGAGCAGGCCGGCATCGAGGTGGCCAAGAGCTGGACGAAGCCCCAGATCGCCGAGGCGATCGTGGCTTCACGAGAGGACGACTGATGGGACAGAAGGTCAACCCGTACGGGTTCCGCCTGGGGATCACCACCGACTGGAAGTCGCGGTGGTTCGCCGACCGCGAGGAGTACGCGGACTTCATCATCGAGGACTGGAAGATCCGCGACTACCTGATGGGTGAGCTGCCCGCACGCCGCCATCAGCCGGGTCGAGGTGGAGCGCACGCGCGACCGCCTCCGCATCGACGTCCACACCGCCCGCCCCGGCATCGTCATCGGTCGCCGCGGCGCCGAGGCCGACCGCCTGCGGGCCGGCCTGACCAAGATCTCCGGCAACGCCAAGGTCCAGCTCAACATCCAGGAGATCAAGCAGCCCGAGCTCGACGCCGCGCTGATCGCCCAGGGTGTGGCCGACCAGCTGGCCGGCCGGGTCGCCTTCCGGCGGGCCATGAAGCGGGCCGTGCAGAACGCCCAGAAGGCCGGCGCCCAGGGCATCCGGGTCCAGTGCTCGGGTCGCCTCGGCGGCTCCGAGATGGCCCGCACCGAGTGGTACCGCGAGGGTCGGGTCCCCCTGCACACGCTGCGGGCCGACATCGACTACGGCTTCCGTGAGGCCCACACCACCGCCGGCCGCGTCGGCGTGAAGGTCTGGATCTACAAGGGCGACATCCTCCCCTACAAGGCCGCCAGCGAGGACAAGAGCGTCCGTGAGGCCGCCATGGCCGTGGGCGAGACCTCCGGCGAGCCGGCTCCGGCTCCCCGGGTCGTGTCCTCCACCGCCGCCCGCAAGCGCGAAGAGGAGCAGGCCCAGAAGGAGGCGGCCGCCGCGGCCGCCGCCGAGGCCGAGGCCGCCGAGCCGACCGAGGACGCTCCCGAGCCCCTCATCAAGGAGGCCGATCCCGAGTTCGAGCGCCTCCTGGCTGAGGAGGAGGAGATCGAGCGGACGACCCGTGAGCACCACGAGACCCCGCACTTCCGCCCCGGGGACGGTGACTGACCATGCTCATGCCCAAGAAGGTCAAGCACCGCAAGCAGCAGCGCGGTCATCGTCGGGGCCCCGCCAAGGGCGGCACCAACGTCAACTTCGGCGACTACGGCATCCAGGCCCTCGAGCCCGGGTGGATCACCGCCCGCCAGATCGAGGCCGCCCGTATCGCCATGACCCGCCACATCAAGCGCGGTGGCAAGGTCTGGATCAACATCTTCCCGGACAAGCCCGTCACCCAGAAGCCGGCCGAGACCCGCATGGGCTCGGGCAAGGGCAACCCCGAGTACTGGGTCGCCGTGGTCAAGCCGGGCCGGGTGCTCTTCGAGCTGTCCTACCCCGACGAGGCCATCGCCAAGGCGGCTCTCGAGCGGGCCATCCAGAAGCTGCCGATCAAGGCCCGCTTCGTGCGCCGTGAGGAGGGCTTCTGATGAAGGCCGCCCAGATCCGCGAGCTCGGCGACGCCGACCTGGTCCAGCACCTGGACGACGCCCGCCAGGAGCTGTTCAACCTGCGCTTCTCGCATGTCACCGGCCAGCTCGACAACGCCACCGCGTTGCGGGACGCCCGGCGCGAGGTGGCCCGGCTCATGACCGAGCTCCGGGCCCGAGAGATCCGCGCCGCCGAGGCGCTGGAGGAGACCACCGATGCCTGAGACCGAACCCACCACCGAGCGGAACCGCCGCAAGACCCGCGAGGGCATGGTCGTCGGCACGGCCATGGACAAGACGGCCATCGTGGCCATCACCGACCGCGTCCGGCACCGCCGCTACGACAAGACCGTCCAGCGCGTCACCAAGCTGTACGTCCACGACGAGGAGAACACCCTCAACGAGGGTGACCGCGTGCGGGTGGCCGAGACCCGGCCGCTCTCCAAGAAGAAGCGCTGGCGCCTGCTCGAGATCGTGGAGCGGGCCCGATGATCCAGCAGGAGACCCGCCTGCGGGTCGCGGACAACAGCGGGGCCCGTGAGGTCCTGTGCATCAAGGTGCTCGGTGGCTCCCGCCGGCGCTACGCCTCCATCGGCGACGTGTTCGTGGCCACGGTCAAGGACGCCATCCCCGGTGCGGCGGTCAAGAAGGGCGAGGTCGTCAAGTGCGTCGTCGTCCGCGTCAAGAAGGAGAAGCGTCGTCCGGACGGCTCCTACATCCGTTTCGACGAGAACGCCGCCGTTCTCATCAACGACCAGCAGCAGCCCCGCGGCACCCGCATCTTCGGGCCCGTGGGCCGCGAGCTGCGGGACAAGCGCTTCATGCGGATTGTCTCGCTGGCCCCGGAGGTGCTCTGAAAGTGGCAGGTATGAAGATCAAGAAGGGTGACCGCGTGCGCGTGCTCACCGGCAAGGACAAGGGCAAGGAGGGCGAGGTCTCCCGCGCCATCCCCTCGGCCAACAAGGTGATCGTCGACGGCGTGAACGTGGCCAAGCGTCACCAGAAGGCGACCAAGGCCACCATGCAGGGCGGGATCATCGACAAGGACATGCCCGTCCCCGTCGCCAACGTCGCCATCCTCTGTCCCAGCTGCGGCCCGACCCGGGTCGGCTACCGCTTCGACCCCGACGGCGCCAAGTACCGGACCTGCAAGAAGTGCGGAGGTGACCTCTGATGGCGACCGCCACGAACACCAAGCCGCGCCTGCAACAGCGCTACGAGGACGAGATCCGCGAGAAGCTGAAGGCGGACCTGGAGCTCGGGAACATCATGGAGGTGCCCCGGCTCTCCAAGATCGTCCTGAACTGCGGCGTCGGCGCGGCGACCGACCAGAAGTCGCTCATCGACGGCGCGGTCGCCGACCTGACGATCATTGCCGGCCAGAAGCCCATCGTCACCCGGGCCCGAGTGTCCATCGCCAACTTCAAGCTGCGCGAAGGCAACCCCATCGGGGCCAAGGTCACGCTGCGGGGCGCCCGCATGTGGGAGTTCTTCGATCGGCTGATCAACCTGGCCATCCCCCGCATCCGGGACTTCCGGGGCCTGCCGGACCGGTCGTTCGACGGCCACGGCAACTACACGTTCGGCGTGACCGAGCAGCTGATCTTCCCCGAGATCGATTACGACGCGATCGACACCGTCCGAGGCATGGACATCACGATCGTCACCACCGCCCGTACCGATGCCGAAGGCCGAGCCCTGCTCGATGCCTACGGCTTCCCCTTCCGACGCAACGAGGACTGACCCATGGCCAAGAAGGCACTGGTCGAGAAAGCCAACCGGACCCCGAAGTTCAAGGTCCGCGGCTACACCCGCTGCCAGCGGTGTGGCCGCTCGCGAGCGGTCTACCGCAAGTTCAAGCTCTGCCGTCTGTGCCTGCGGGAGCTGGCGCACGCGGGCGAGCTGCCCGGCATGACGAAGGCGAGTTGGTGATCCGATGACGATGACCGACCCGATCGCCGACATGCTCACGCGCATCCGCAACGCCAATGTGGCGATGCACGACGACGTGACGATGCCCTCCTCCAAGCTGAAGGAGAGCCTCGCCGAGGTCCTCCAGAAGGAGGGCTACATCCAGTCCTTCCGTGTCGACCAGGAGGAGGGCAAGCCCTCCAAGACCCTGACCATCGACATGAAGTACTCCGAGGCCCGCGAGCGGGTGATCACCGGCATCCGCCGCGTGTCCAAGCCCGGCCTCCGCGTCTACACCAAGGCCGACGCCGTCCCCCGTGTCCTCGGGGGCCTGGGCGTCGCCGTCGTCTCGACCAGCAAGGGACTCCTCACCGACCGCGAGGCTCGCCGCCAGCGCATCGGTGGCGAGGTCCTCTGCTACGTCTGGTAGGAGCCGACCATGTCACGAGTTGGACAAGCCCCCATCCCGGTCCCGTCCGGGGTCGAGGTCAAGATCGAGGGCCGCGTGGTCACGGTCAAGGGCCCCAAGGGTGAGCTGTCGCGCACCCTGCCCGAGGCGCTGAGCATCACCCAGGCGGACGGTCAGCTGACCGTCGCCCGGGCCGATGACGAGCGCGAGAGCCGCGCCCTGCACGGCCTCTTCCGCTCGCTGATCGCCAACATGGTGACCGGCGTGACCGAGGGCTACCGCCGGGGCCTGGAGATCGTGGGCGTCGGCTACCGGGCCACCGCCCAGGGCGACCGGGCCCTGGAGCTGGCCGTCGGCTACAGCCACACCGTCAAGGTGCAGGCCCCGGAGGGGATCACCTTCGAGGTGCCCTCCAACACCCGCATCGATGTCGTCGGCATCGACAAGGAGACCGTCGGCCAGGTGGCCGCCGACATCCGCGCCATTCGCAAGCCCGAGCCCTACAAGGGCAAGGGGATCCGCTACCAAGGTGAGGTGGTCCGGCGCAAGGCCGGCAAGGCCGCCTCGGCCGGTTAGTAACGAGGAACGAGTCATGGCTCACACCGCCAAGAAGGCCAAGGACCGGCAGCGACGCCACGGTCGCGTCCGCAAGAAGGTCCAGGGCACGGCTGACCGCCCCCGCCTGGCGGTCTTCCGGTCCAGCCGCCACATCAGCGCGCAGGTGATCGACGACCGCGCCGGGGTCACCCTCGCCGCGGCATCCACCTACGAGGCCGATCTCAAGGCCGGGGCGACCGGCAACAAGGACGCCGCCGCGAAGGTGGGCAGCCTCATCGCCGACCGGGCCAAGGCCGCCGGCGTCACCACCGTGGTCTTCGACCGCGGCGGGAACCTCTACCACGGGCGCGTCGCCGCCGTGGCCGATGCCGCCCGTGAGGGCGGACTGGAGTTCTAGGAACCATGAGCAGCTACCAGCGTGAGCAGGCCCCGAACCCCCGGGCCAGTGGGGACCCGCAGCTGCGGGAGTCCCGCGTCATCGACATCAACCGCGTGGCCAAGGTGGTCAAGGGCGGTCGGCGGTTCTCCTTCACCGCCCTCGTGGTCATCGGCGACGCCAACGGCCGGGTCGGCCTGGGCTACGGCAAGGCCAAGGAGGTGCCCCTGGCCATCCAGAAGGGCACCGAAGAGGCCCGTCGGAACCTGTTCAAGGTCCCCATGGCCGGCAGCACCATCGTGCACCCGATCCTGGGGGAGTGGGGTGCCGGTCGCGTCCTGCTGAAGCCCGCCGCCCCCGGTACCGGGGTCATCGCCGGTGGCGCCGCCCGCGCCATCCTCGAGGAGGCCGGCATCCACGACGTGCTCTGCAAGTCCCTCGGCTCGGCCAACCACATCAACGTGGCCCGGGCCACCATCCAGGGCCTGAAGGGCCAGCGTCGTCCCGACGCCATCGCCGCGCTGCGGGGCATCCCCGCCGAGGAGTTCGTGCCCAAGGGCCTGCTCGATGCGTACCTGGCCACCGAGAAGGGTGGCGTGCCGGGGACCCCGCACCCGCAGCCGGGTGACGCGTGATGGCTGATCTCAAGGTCACCCAGGTCAAGTCCACGATCGGCTCCAAGCCCAAGGCCCGCGGCACCATGCGGGCCCTCGGCCTGCGCGGCATCGGCCAGACCAACGTCCTGCCCGATCGTCCCGAGATCCAGGGCATGCTGCGCAAGGTCCGCCACCTCATCACCGTCGAGGAGCAGGCCACCGAGAAGAAGAAGGCGCCGGCCAAGGCGACCGAGAAGACCGACCTCGAGGAAGCAGACGAGTCATGAAGGTCCACGACCTCAAGCCCGCACCGGGCTCCCACAAGGCCAAGAAGCGGGTCGCCCGCGGCATCGGCGGCAAGGGCGGCAAGACCGCAGGCCGTGGCACCAAGGGCCAGCGGGCGCGCAACACCGTCGCCGTCGGCTTCGAGGGTGGCCAGCTGCCCCTGCACAAGCGGATCCCCAAGCTGCGGGGCTTCAACAACCCCTTCCGCGTGGAGTACCAGGCCATCAACCTGGACACCATCGAGGAGTCGGGCCTCGACGAGGTCTCGCCCGAGACCCTGCGGGAGATCGGCCTGGTCGGCAAGAACAAGTTCGTCAAGGTCCTGGGCCGGGGCGAGCTGACCCGCAAGGTCACCGTGAAGGCCCACGCCGCCTCCAAGTCGGCCGAGGCTGCCATCACGGGGGCCGGGGGTACGGTGGAACTCGTGCCGCTGCCCTGGGGCGACGGCCGTCCGCCGGCCAAGGGCAACGCCCACACGAACCGTTAGGACCCAGCTTCGATGGGGCTCGACCACGCCGTTCGCTACTGAGATCGAGGACGTCTGACCGATGGGCTCGACCACGCCGTTCGCTACTGAGATCGAGGACGTCTGACCGATGGGCTCGACCACGCCGTTCGCTACTGAGATCGAGGACGTCTGACCGATGGGCTCGCTGCTCAACGTCTTCCGCATCCCGGACCTACGCAACAAGGTCTTCTTCACGCTGGCGATGATCGCGTTGTACCGGTTCGGCGCGTTCATCCCCGTGCCGGGCATCGACCTCGACGCCGTGGCCACCCTGCGCACCCAGGCCGAAGAGGGCGGCGTGCTGGGCTTCCTGCAGCTGTTCTCCGGCGGCGCGCTCACCCAGTTCGCGGTGTTCGCGCTCGGGATCATGCCGTACATCACGGCGTCGATCATCATGCAGATCCTCACCGTGGTGATCCCCAAGCTGGAGCAGTGGCAGGCCCAGGGGGCCGTCGGTCAGCGCAAGATCACCCAGTGGACCCGGTACGTCACCGTCGGCATCGCCATCATGCAGTCGACGGGCCTGGTCTTCCTGTTCCACAACGGCGGCGGCGGCTTCTTCGCCAACGTGTCGACGAACCTCGACCTGGTGCCGAACTTCACCGTGCCCCGGGTCCTGCTGATCGTGCTCACCCTGGTGGCGGGCACGGCCCTCATCATGTGGATGGGCGAGCTCATCACCCAGCGGGGCATCGGCAACGGCATGTCGATCCTGATCTTCACCTCGGTGGTCAGCTCCTACCCGTCGACGGGCAGCCGGGTGCAGGCCGAGGCCGGCAACGCCGCCCTCGCCTTCCTCATCTTCCTGTTCATCCTGCTGACGGTGGCCATCGTCTTCGTGGAGCAGGGCCAGCGCCGGATCCCGGTGCAGTTCGCCAAGCGGGTCGTGGGCCGACGCATGTACGGCGGCCAGAGCACCTACATCCCGCTGAAGGTGAACCAGTCGGGCGTGATCCCGATCATCTTCGCCAGCTCGGTGCTCTACCTGCCGTTGCTGCTGTCCAACGTGCTGCCGGCCGACGGCTGGGGAGCGGATGTCCAGAAGTGGATCAACGACAACCTCGTCCAGCCCACGAGCATCTTCTACATCGTGCTCTACGGCCTGTTGATCATCGGCTTCGCCTACTTCTACACGGCGATCACCTTCGACCCCGCCCAGCAGGCCGACACCATCCGCAAGCAGGGTGGGTTCATCCCCGGGATCCGGCCGGGGCCCCAGACCGAGCGCTACCTGGCCCGGATCCTGAGCCGCATCACCCTGCCCGGCGCACTGTTCATCGCCGCCGTGGCGCTGGTGCCGACCATCTTCCTGTCCCAGATCCTGCCGGACCAGAGCACGGCGATCCTGTCGTTCTCCGGCACGTCGGTGCTGATCGGGGTGGGCGTGGCCCTGGAGACGATGAAGCAGATCGACAGCCAGCTCATGATGCGCAACTACGAGGGGTTCCTGTCATGACCACGCGCCTGATCGTCTTCGGGCGCCAGGGCGCGGGCAAGGGCACCCAGTGCGTGCGCCTGGCGGACCACTACGGGATCCCCCACATCTCCACCGGCGACATGCTGCGGGAGGCGGTGGCCGAGGGCACCGAGTTGGGCCTCAAGGCCAAGGGCCTGATGGACGCCGGGGACCTGGTCCCCGACGACGTCATGGAGGGCATCGTGGTCGAGCGCCTGGCCAAGCCCGACGCCGAGCCGGGCTGGCTGCTGGACGGCTATCCCCGCACCCTGGGCCAGGTCGAGGCCATGCAGCGCAATCTGGGCGCCTCCTTCGTCGACCTGGCCGTGAACCTCGACGTGCCCGTCGACGTGGTCACCGAGCGCATGGTCGCCCGGGGCCGGGCCGACGACACCGAGGAGGCCATCCGTCGCCGCCTCGAGCTCTACGAGCAGCAGACGGCCCCCCTGTTGGGCTGGTTCGACGAGCGAGACCGTCTGGTCGAGGTCGACGGTGTGGGCGCCGAGGACGAGGTCTTCGAGCGCCTGATCAAGGTCGTGGACACGGCCATGGAGGACTGAACGTGCGCCGCTCCGCTGATGAACTGGCCAAGATGCGCCGCGCCGGCCGGGTCGTGGCCGAGATGCACGAGAAGATCCGCGAGGCCATCCGCCCCGGGGTCACCACGCTCCAGCTGGACAAGATCGGCCGTGAGGTCATCGAGCGCAACGGCGCCCGGTCGAACTTCCTGAACTACGGCGGCGGACCCGGCGCCCCGCCGTTCCCCGCCGTCATCTGCGCCTCGCCCAACGACGTCATCGTCCACGGCATCCCCGACGACACCCCGTTGGCGGAGGGCGACATCATCTCCATCGACTGCGGGGCGATCATCGAGGGCTACCACGGTGACGCCGCCTTCACGGCCCCCGTCGGCCAGGTCAGTGAAGAGGCGGCCCGGCTGATCAAGGTGACCGACGAGAGCCTGTTCGCGGGTATCGACCAGATGGTGGACGGCAACCGCCTGTCCGACATCGGCCATGCCGTGCAGACGGTGGCCGAGGCCGCCGGCTTCGGGGTGGTGCGGGAGTACACCGGCCACGCCATCGGCACCGCCATGCACGAGCCCCCGCAGGTCCCCAACTGGGGCAAGCCGGGCAAGGGCCCCAAGCTCCGCCCCGGCAACGTCTTCGCCATCGAGCCCATGGTCAACATCGGCTCGGCCGAGACCCGGGTCATGGCCGACGGCTGGGGCGTCCGCACCGCCGACGGGTCCCTGTCGGCCCACGTCGAGCACACCATCGCCATCACCGACGACGGCCCCGAGATCTTCACCCTGCCCTGAGATCGCGGCGCGGGTCCTCCGTGGGCCGGCCGTGCTGTGCTAGGGGAGGTTGGCTGCAGGCCCCCGGCGCCGCTAGCCTCGTCCGTCGGCCCCGGGTCCAATGCGTTCGTACGGCGCGGCCCGTCGGTCACCACCACTAGTGAGTTCGGAGAGAGTCCTGGCGAAGCCGAAGGAAGACGCGATCGTGCTCGAGGGCACGGTGCTCGAGTCGTTGCCCAATGCCATGTTCAAGGTTGAACTGGAGAACGGTCACGAACTGCTCGCGCACATCTCCGGGAAGATGCGGATGCACTACATCCGGATCCTCCCTGGTGACCGCGTCCAGGTCGAGCTGACCCCCTATGACCTCAAACGAGGTCGCATCACCTATCGGTACAAGTGACGAGGAACCAGTGAAGGTACGACCGAGCGTCAAGAAGATGTGCGAGAAGTGCAAGGTCATCCGCCGCCACGGCCGGGTCCGCGTCATCTGCACCAACCCACGACACAAGCAGCGGCAGGGGTAACGGAATGGCCCGAATTGCCGGCGTTGACATCCCCCGCGAGAAGCGGACCGTCATCGCCCTCACCTACATCTTCGGCATCGGCGACACGCTCGCCTCGGAGATCTGCACCAACGCCGGGGTCGACGCCAGCCGTCGGGTCCGGGACCTGACCGACGAAGAGGTCAGCAAGCTCCGCGCCTACATCGACGACAACCTGCAGGTCGAGGGTGACCTGCGGCGCGACATCCAGCAGGACATCAAGCGGAAGATGGAGATCGGGGCCTACCAGGGCATCCGTCACCGTCGTGGCCTCCCCGTCCGGGGCCAGCGCACCCACACCAACGCCCGCACCCGCAAGGGCCCACGCAAGACCGTGGCCGGCAAGAAGAAGGTAGGCAAGTAATGGCCAAGCCCGCCGCCGGCGGTCGTCGCCCCAAGAAGCGCGAACGCAAGAACATCCCGCACGGGATCGCTCACATCAAGAGCTCCTTCAACAACACGATCATCACGTTCACCGATCGCCAGGGCAACGTGTTGTCCTGGGCCTCGGCCGGCAACGTCGGCTTCAAGGGCTCCCGCAAGTCCACGCCGTACGCCGCCCAGATGGCGGCCGAGACGGCCACCAAGCGGGCGATGGAGCACGGCGTGCGCAAGGTCGACGTGGAGGTCAAGGGCCCGGGTTCGGGCCGCGAGACCGCCATCCGCACCATCCAGCAGATGGGCATCGAGGTGACCGGCATCAAGGACGTCACCCCCGTGCCCCACAACGGCTGCCGCCCCCCCAAGCGGCGGAGGGTCTGATGTCCCGCTACACCGGTCCACGCGCCCGCGTCTCACGACGCTTCGGCGTGAACATCTTCGGCACCAAGGGCGAAACCGTCGCCCTCGACCGTCGGCCGTACCCGCCCGGCGAGCACGGTCGTGACCGTCGCCGTGGCAACCAGTCCGACTACCTGCTGCAGCTCACCGAGAAGCAGAAGGCCCGGTTCACCTACGGCCTGACCGAGAAGCAGTTCCGCCGGATCTACGACGAGGCCAACCGCGGCCAGGGCGTCACCGGCGAGAGCATGCTGCGGTTCCTCGAGCTCCGCCTCGACAACGTCGTCTACCGCGCCGGCTGGGGCGCCACCCGCCCGCAGTCCCGCCAGATGGTCAACCACGGCCACATCACGGTCAATGGCAAGCGGGTCGACATCCCCAGCTACCGGGTCCGCAAGGGCGATGTCATCGCCCTCTCCACCAAGGCCCAGGCGATGATCATGGTCACCTGGAACCGGGACGTCCTCGACCGGACGCCCCCGCCGTGGCTGGAGACCGGGGCCGAAGGGGCCCAGGTCACCGTGCGCGAACTGCCGCTGCGCGAGCACATCGACGTGCCCGTGCGTGAGCAGCTCATCGTCGAGCTCTACAGCAAGTAGCTCTTCAGCTAGTCCGCCCCTCCGGGGGCAACCGAACAAGGTCCGAGAGGAAACGCCATGCTGGTCATTCAGCGACCGACCGTCGAGCCCGTCACCGAGTCCGACGGCAATCGACAGAAGTTCTCCATCAGCCCCCTGGAGCCCGGTTTCGGGCACACGCTGGGCAACTCCCTGCGCCGGACCCTGCTGTCGTCGATCCCGGGGGCGGCCATCACCCAGGTCCGCTTCGACGACGCGCTCCACGAGTTCGACACCATCACGGGGATCACCGAGGACGTCACCGACATCCTCCTGAACCTGAAGGACATCGTTGTGGTGTCCCACAGCGACGACCCCGTCGAGGTCCGCCTCGACGTGCGGGGCGCCGCGGACGTGACCGGGGCCGACCTCGAGACCAACCCCGACATCGAGATCCTGAACAAGGACCTCCACATCGCCACCCTCAACACCAAGGCCCGCCTCGCGCTGGACCTGACCATCGAGAAGGGCCGGGGCTACCGCTCCGGGGACCGGGACGCCGAGGAGACCACCATCGGCATCATCCCCCTGGACGCCATCTACTCCCCCGTGCGGCGCGTGACCTTCGAGGTCGAGGCCACCCGGGTCGAGCAGGAGACGGCCTACGACGCCCTCATCCTCGACATCGAGACCGACGGCTCCATCAGCCCCCGCGAGGCCCTCGCCTCCGCCGGTGGCACCCTGCGGGCCCTCGTGGCCCTGGTCGAAGAGGTGAGCGACGAGCCCCAGGGCCTGGAGCTGACCGAGGCCGGCCCCCAGGCCGCCGGCTCGCCGGACCTGGACCTGCCCATCGAGGACCTCGACCTCTCCGAGCGCCCCCGCAACTGCCTCAAGCGGGCCCAGGTCAACACCGTGGGCGAGCTGCTCGAGAAGTCCGAGGACGACCTGCTGGCCATCACCAACTTCGGCCAGAAGTCCCTCGACGAGGTCATCGCCAAGCTGGACGAGCGGGGCCTGACCCTCAAGGGTGGCCCCGCCACCACCATCCCGCAGCCGGAGTAACCATGCCCACGCCCCGCAAGTCCCGCCGCTTCGGCGGCAGTGCCTCGCACCAGAAGTCGATGATGGCCAACCTGGCCGCCTCGCTCTTCGCCGCGGAGGCCATCGTCACCACCGAGGCGAAGGCCAAGGCCCTGCGCCCCATCGCCGAGAAGCTGGTCACCCGGGCCCGGGAGGACAGCGTCCACAACCGCCGGAAGGTGGTGTCGTTCCTGCGGGACGACGAGATGGTCGCCAAGCTCTTCGACGACATCGGCCCCCGCTACGAGGACCGCCCGGGTGGCTACACCCGCATCCTCAAGCTCGGCCCCCGCCACGGGGACAACGCCCCCATGGCCCGCATCGAGCTGGTCTGATCAGACCCGGCGGGACCGCCTGAGCGGGAGGTCCACCGCCTCGTCGCCCGGTTCCCGGTCGTCGACCTCGATCAGACGGCCGGGGTCAGGGGTGGGCCGCCGAGGGCGTCGGTGATGTCCAGCGGAGGCTTCGGGTCCCGGGGCCGCTCCCGCCAGTTCTGGATGGCCTTGTCGGCTTCGACGACGACGGGCATCACCAGGGCCAGCGCGAGCGCCACGACCCACTGGTAGCCCGTCAGCGGGTAGGTGTCGAGCCAGCGCTGCAGCGTGGGGAGCTCGGTCATGAGGAGCAGGATGAGCCCGCCGCCGCCGAGGGTGGCGGCGTAGCGGAGCAGTGGCTGAGCCAGCCCGATCCGGCGGTCATAGCGCATGGCGAAGCCGGAGAGCAGGGTGCTGGCACCGATGACGGCGAAGGTCATCGTCATCGACACCGAGCCGCTGTCGATGTTCGGGTCGTCCGGCCCCCAGGCCAGGGGGGCGAGAGACACGAGCCCGAGCACCAGCCCGTAAGCGACCCAACGCGGTCCCGTCGTCCGGTTGAAGATGGGGATGGTCGGGTCCCGCGGCCGCTCCGCCATCACGTGCGGGTCGGCGGCGTCGGTCATGATCGCCACGACCGGGAACACGGCGATGAAGAAGTTCAGGGCGATGATCTGCATCGGCAGGAGCGCGATGCCCGAGTTCAGGTCGAACAGCGCGGCGACCAGGAACATCGACACGAGGCCGAACAGCTGGCTCATCTGGTACCGGATGTAGGCGGTGATCTTGTGCCAGATGTCGCGGCCGAGGGCCACGGCCTGCACGAGGGTGGCGAAGTTGTCGTCGGTCAGGACCATCTTGGCGGCCTGCTTGGACACCTCACTGCCGGTGCCCATGGCCACGCCGATGTCGGCCTGCTTGAGCGCGGCGGCGTCGTTCACGGCGTCGCCGGTCATGGCCACGACGAGGCCCTGGCGTTGCATGACCTGGACGAGGCGGAGCTTGTCCTCGGGCGCGACGCGGCCGAAGACGTGCAGGTCGGGGAGCCGCGCCTCCAGCTCCTCGTCGGTGAGGGCGGCGAACTCCGGCCCGGACATCGCCCCGGCGCCGAGGTGGAGCTGGTCGCCGATGGCCTTGGCCGTGATGGCGTGGTCGCCGGTGATCATGCGGACGTCGATGCCGGCCGAGAGCGCCGCCGTCACGGCGTCCTTCGCCTCGGCCCGCAGGGGATCGATGATCCCGACCAGGGCGACGAAGGTCAGTTCGGCTACGTGGCCACCCGGGTCGGTCTGCACCGCGGACAGGTCACCGACCGGGATGCGCCGGATGGCCAGGCCGAGCACACGCAGGCCGTTCTCCGAAAGGGAGCGGTTGGCGTCCAGGAGCTCCTGGCGGACGTCCTCGATCGGCACCTCCTCGCCGTGCCAGAGCACCTTCGTGCTCAGGTCGAGGATCACGTCGGGAGCGCCCTTCACGACCTCGGCCAGCACCTCGCCCGATCCGTTGTCGTAGCGCTGGAAGGTGGCCATGTACTTGTAGGCGGAGTCGAAGGGCACCTCGGCCAACCGCGGGTACTTCGCCCGGGTGAGCTCGGCGTCGGCCCCGAGCTTGGCGGCGAGCACGACCAGGGCCGCCTCGGTCGGGTCGCCGATGACCTGGCCGTCGTCGGACACCGTGGCGTCACAGGCGACCGTGAGCGCGAGGGCGAGCGGGCCGAAGTCGGGCACCGGCGCCCCGGCCGCGGACCGGACCTCGCCCTGCTTGCCGTAGCCACCGCCCTCGATCGTGTACCAGTCGCCGGCGAAGAGGAGCTTCGTCGCCGTCATCTGGTTCATCGTGAGGGTGCCGGTCTTGTCGGTGTTGATCGCGCTGGTCGAGCCGAGCGTCTCGACGTCAGTCAGGTTGCGGACGATGGCCTTGGAGTCGGCCAGCCGGCGAGCGCCGAAGGAGAGCATCCCCTGCACGAACGTGGGCATGCCGGTGGGGATGGCCGATATGGCCACCGCCACGCCGAGCAGGAGGAGGTCCTCGAGGGGCAGGCCTCGGGCGGCGCCGATGGCGACGACGATCGCCAGGGCGGTCCAGGCCACGATGCCGAGCCACTTGGTGAGGCCGTCGAGCTGCTGCTGGAGCGGCGACTTGGTGCGGTCGACGGACTGCAGGAGGCCGGCGATCTTGCCGACCTCGGTCTCCATGCCGGTGGTGGTCACGATCACCGAGCCGGTGCCGCGGGTCACCGAGGTGTTCTGGAACACCATGTCGGTCCGATCGCCCAGCGCCGTGTCGTCGCCCTCGACCACGCCGGCATCCTTGGCGATGGGCGCGCTCTCGCCGGTGAGGGCGGCCTCCTGGGTCTCGAGGTTGGCGGCGCGGATGAGCCGCCCGTCGGCGGCGACGATGTCACCCGACTCGACCGCCAGCAGATCGCCGGGAACGACCTCGAAGGCCGGGATGGCCACCAGCGAGCCGTCCCGGACGACGCGGGCCTCCGGCACCTGCATCTGGGCCAGGGCGTCGACGCTGGCCCGCGCCGCGAGCTCCTGGCGGGTCCCGAGGGCGAGGTTGAGGAGGACGAGGAGAATGACGACGAACGCCGTGGACGCCTGGCCGATGATCGCGCTGGCGATGGCGACCACGACGAGCATGATGTTCATCGGGTCCCGGAGCTGGCCCAGGGCGACCGCCCAGACCGACGCCTTGGACTCCTCCTTCAGCCGGTTGGGCCCGAAGCGGGCGAGCCGGTCGGTGGCTTCGGCGGCCGCCAGGCCCCGCTCCAGATCGGTGTCCAGCAGCTCGGCGATTCGTTCCGGGGACAGGGCATGCCATGCTGTTCCCGCGACCACTTCGTTCATGGGCAAGCGTCTAGCACGTCGAGGTCGCCGCGCGCTGGGTCTGACCGGCCCTTCGCGGTGGACAGGTGCGTGACGTCGTACGCCGAGAGGATCTGCCATGACCACTGAGGGGGCGACATGGATGATGTGACGGGCGTGGATGAGGCGCCCCCGGAGGGGGGCGACGACACGACCGGCGACGAGACGGCCAAGCGCATCAGGTTCCCCACGGCCCTGACCGTGTTGGCGTTGGTGCTCCTGGGCGTCTGGGTCGCGTCGTTCTTCATCCCTGGCGGCCGCTACGAGATCGACCCCGAGACCGGTGGCCCCGTCCCCGGGACCTATCACGAGCTGCCTCCGTGCGATGCCGAGCACCCCGGCCGGATCTGTGAGGACAACTCGCTCGACGCCCAGTTCGGGTTGCTGTGGCGGGCCCCGCCCAACGGCCTCTACGGCATCGAGAACGTCGAGAACGGCCAGGTCGGGGCCGACGAGCTCGGGTTCCTGTACGGCTCGGCCCAGATCTTCTTCTTCGTGCTCGCTGTCGGCGCGTTCATCACGGTCACGATGAAGACCGAGACGATCCAGACCGGCATCGGTCGCCTCGCTCTGCGGTTCCGGCACACGCCGGCGCTCCTGGTGATCGTGCTCATGAGCGTGTTCGCCCTCGGGGGCACGACCTACGGGATGTGGGAGGAAACGCTCGGCTTCTTCGTGCTGATGGTGCCGCTGACCCTCGCCCTGGGCTACGACCGCCTGGTCGCCGTGTCCATCATCTTCCTCGGCGCCGGGACCGGCGTGCTGGCCTCGACCGTGAACCCCTTCGCGACCGGCGTGGCGTCCGACGCGGCCGGCATCGACATCAGCGACGGGCTCGGCCTGCGCCTGGTGATGTTCATCGTGCTCGTCCCGCTGGCCGCGCTGTACGTCCTTCGCTACGGCGCCCGCGTCCGCAAGGACCCCTCGCGCTCGCTGCTCCCGCCGGAGACCTCCCCGGTCGGCGACATCGAAGAGGTGCCGCCCCTCACGGGCCGGCAGAAGGTGACCCTGGTCGTCTTCTTCGCGGCGTTCGCGACGCTCATCTACGGCTTCGTGCCCTGGAACGACGTCTGGGACACGATCTTCGACGCCGACTTCCCGCTGCCCACCTTCGGGAACTTCTACTTCACCGAGGCCTCGGTCCTCTTCCTCGTCGCCGCCGTCGTCATCGGCGCGATCAACAAGCTCGGCGAGGAGGGCACGGTCAACACGATCGTGTCGGGAGCGTCGGACTTCCTCGGCGCCGCGCTGGTCATCGTCGCCGCCCGCGGCATCACCGTCGTCATGAAGAACACCTACATGACCGACACCGTGCTGCACTGGATGGAGGAGCTCGTCCAGGACTCCTCCGATGCCGGGTTCGGGATCCTCTCGTTCGTCGTGAACATCCCGATCGCGTTCCTCGTGCCCTCGTCCTCCGGTCACGCCGCGCTGGTGATGCCCATCCTCGCCCCGCTCGCCGACTTCGCTGAGGTCCCGCGGTCCATCGCGGTGACCGCCTACCAGTCGGCGTCCGGCTTCGTGAACTACGTGACCCCCACATCAGCCGTGGTCATGGGTGGGCTCGTGCTGGCCAAGGTCCGGTACGACCGCTACCTGCGCTTCGTCGCCCCCTTCCTGGGGATGATGTTCGTCGTGCTCTGCGTCTTCGTCGGTGTCGGCAGCGTGCTGTGAGCGGCCCATGAGAGTCGTGGTCGCCCTCGGGGGCAACGCCCTGTTGCGGCGGGGTCAACCCATGATCATCGAGAACCAGCGGGAGAACGTCGCCGTGGCCTGCGACCACCTCGCCCCGGTGGCCGAGCACCACGAGTTGCTCATCTCCCACGGCAACGGCCCCCAGATCGGGCTGCTGGCACTGGAGGAGGCGGCCTACGAGGAGGTCGCCGACTATCCCCTCGACGTGCTCGGCGCCGAGACCCAGGGGATGATCGGCTATCTCGTCGAGCAGGAGCTGGGCAACCGCCTCGACAGGGACAAGCCCCTCGCCACCCTGCTGACGATGATCGAGGTCGACCCCGCGGATCCGGCGTTCGCGGACCCGATCAAGCCGATCGGGCCGGTCTACACGAGCGAGGAGGCGGAAGCCCTCGCCGCGGCCCAGGGCTGGACGTTCCGACCCGACGGCGATGCCCACCGGCGGGTCGTGCCGTCACCGCGCCCCAAGCGGATCTTCGAGATCCGCCAGATCCGTTGGCTGCTCGAGCACGAATGTGTGGTCATCTGCGCCGGGGGTGGCGGGATCCCGACCCGCTACGAGGCCGACGGCCGGCTGGTCGGCGTCGAGGCCGTCATCGACAAGGACCATGCCAGCGGCCTCCTGGCGCGCGAGGTGGACGCGGATGTCCTCGTGATGGCCACCGACACCCCCTCGGTGTACCTGGGCTTCGGGACGGCGGAGCAGCGGGCGATCGTCGCGGCTCACCCCGACGCACTGGACGAGCACCGCGACGAGTTCGCGGCGGGCTCGATGCTGCCCAAGGTCGAGGCGGCGTCGGAGTTCGCCCGCTCGACGGGCCACGCGGCCGCCATCGGCACGCTGGCGGACATCGAGGGCCTCGTGGCCGGCTCCGCCGGGACCCGGATCGCCACCGACGTGAACGGCCTGGTCCTTGAAGACTGAGAACCCCCAACCCCCTGAAAGGAGCGCGTCATGACGCTCGGTGCCCATTCCGAGGTCGGCAAGCTGAAGAAGGTCTTGGTCCATCGGCCGGGCCTCGAGCACACCCGGCTGACGCCGTCGAACGCCGCGGACCTCTTGTTCGACGACGTGCTGTGGGTGAAGCGGGCCAAGGAGGAACACGACGCGTTCGCCGAGGTCATGCGGGACCGCGGCGTCGAGGTCTTCCTCGCCGAGACGCTGCTGGCCGAGGCGTTGGTCAAGCCCGACGCGAAGTCGTTCATCGAGGCGCAGGTGCTGGGTGAGCGCAGTGTCGGGGTCGCGGCCGCGGACCGGGCCCGGGAGTGGGTGGAGACGGCCGAGCCGGTCCAGGTGGCGGACTTCCTCATCGGGGGCATCACCCGCCAGGATGTGAGCCAGGACCTCGGGCTGGCGTGGCAGTCGATGGATCCGACCGAGATGCTGCTGCCGCCGCTGCCGAACTTCCTCTTCCAGCGCGATCCGTCGTGCTGGATCTTCGGTGGGGTCACCATCAACCCCATGGCCAAGCCGGCCCGCCGTCCGGAGACAGTGATCATGGAGACGATCTACCGCTTCCACCCGATGTTCCAGGCGGAGGAGTTCCCCATCTGGCTGGGCGGGGTCGAGGAGGACTGGGGCAACTGCACGGTCGAGGGCGGTGACGTGCAGCCCATCGGCAACGGGACCGTCATGATCGGCATGGGGGAGCGAACGACGCCCCAGTCCGTGCTCATCATCGCCCGCAACCTGTTCGCGGCCGGCGCGGCCACGCAGGTGCTCGCCGTCCACCTGGTGAAGTCGCGCAGCTACATGCACCTCGACACGGTGTTGACCATGTGCGACCGGGACCTGGTGACGATGTTCACCCAGGTGGTGGACCTGGCCCGCACGTGGAGCATCCGGCCCGGCGACGAGGAAGGTGATCTCATCACCGAGGAGCTCGACATGCCACTGGTCGACGCGATGGCCGCCGCGCTGGGTCTCCCCGAGCTCCGGATCGTTCCGACCGGTGGTGACCAGTTCGAGGCCGAGCGGGAGCAGTGGGACGACGGCAACAACGTCGTGGCCCTCGAGCCTGGCGTCGTCGTCGCCTACGAGCGCAACGTGGGTACGAACACGGCCCTGCGCAAGGCCGGGATCGAGGTCATTACGATCGCCGGTTCCGAGCTCGGCCGCGGCCGGGGCGGCTCCCACTGCATGACGTGTCCGATCGAGCGCGAACCCGCGTTCTGACCAGCGAGGAACCCCGATGTCCTACAACCTGCGGAACCGCAGCTTCGTCAAGGAGCTGGACTTCCAGCCCGTCGAGCTCCGCCACCTCCTCAAGATGTCCGAAGCGCTCAAGACCGCGAAGTACGCCGGCACCGAGGTCCGGCGCCTCGAGGGCAAGGAGATCGCCCTCATCTTCGAGAAGACCTCCACCCGGACCCGGTCGGCCTTCGAGGTCGCGGCCTACGACCAGGGCGCCCATGTGACGTACCTGGATCCCTCGGGCTCGCAGATGGGCCACAAGGAGTCGGTGGCGGACACGGCCCGGGTCCTCGGGCGCATGTACGACGCCATCGAGTACCGCGGCAACCGGCAGGTCGACGTGGAGGCCCTCGCCGAGCACTCGGGGGTCCCCGTCTACAACGGGCTGACCGACGAGTGGCACCCGACCCAGATGCTCGCCGACTTCCTCACCATGCACGAGGCCTCGAACCTCCCCTACGACGAGCTCACCTACGCCTTCGTCGGTGACTGCCGCTTCAACATGGGCCGATCGCTGCTGGTGATGGGGGCCCTCATGGGAGCCGACGTCCGCCTCGTCGGCCCCCCCGAGCTGGCGCCGCCGGCCGACGTGGTCGCCGCCGCGGAGGAGGTCGCCGGCCGCACCGGGGCCCGGATCACCATCACCGACGACGTCGCGGCCGGTGTCGAGGGCGTCGGCTTCGTCCACACCGACGTCTGGGTCTCGATGGGTGAGGCCAAGGACGTCTGGCAGACGCGCGTCGACCTGCTCCGTCCCTACCAGGTCAACGCCGACCTCCTGGCCGCCACCGGCAATCGCAAGGTCAAGTTCATGCACTGCCTGCCCGCTTTCCACGCCGCGAACACCGTGGTGGGCAAGGAGATGATGGAGGCGACCGACATGCCCCAGGGCCTCGAGGTCACGGGCGACGTGTTCGAGTCGGCGGCGTCGATCGTGTTCGACCAGGCGGAGAACCGCCTCCACACCATCAAGGCCATCCTCGTCGCCACGCTTGCCTGAGGTGGACACTGGCGGGAGGGTGCCGCGGGAGCCCACGCTCCTCGACGCCGTCCTCCCGGTCATCGTCCTCGTCATCCTCCTCGCGCTGACCCTCACCCTCTTCGGGGTCGGCGCCACCGACGGCCCGCTCCAGGTCGCACTGTTCCTCAGCGGTGGCTTCGCCGCGCTCGTCGCCGCGAAGAACGGGCACACCTTCGACTCGCTGCGGGACGCCGCCGTCGAGGGAGTGAGCTCGGCGATGTCGGCGATCTTCATCCTGCTCGCCGTCGGCGCCCTGATCGGGACCTGGAACCTGTCGGGCACGATCCCCACCGTCGTCTCCTACGGGATCGAGGTGCTGCGCCCGTCGATCTTCTTCCTGGCCGTCGCCATCATCTGCGCCCTCATCGGCTCGATCACCGGGAGCTCGTGGACGACCGCGGGGACCCTGGGCGTGGCCTTCGTCGGGATGGCGCCCATCCTCGGCGTGTCGGAGACCATCGCCGCCGGGGCGGTCGTGTCCGGCGCCTACTGCGGTGACAAGATGTCGTTCCTCTCGGAGACGACGATCCTGGTGCCGAGCCTCGTCGGTGGGGTGACCACGAACGAGCACATCCGGGGGATGGCCTGGACCGTGATCCCCGCGTTCGGCGTCTCGTTGGTCGCGTTCCTCGTCGTCGGGCTCAACGAGGACGCGTCGGGGTCGTCAGTGGCAGCCGTGGACCAGGCGCGGGCGGCGATCGAATCGGTCTTCAGCATCAACGCCCTCAACCTGCTGCCGTTGGTCCTGCTGATCGTGGTGGCACTGCGCCGGCTACCGGCGTTCCTCTCGATCCTCGGTGTCGCGCTGTTCTCGGGTGTGCTCGCGGCGTTCACCCAGCCCGATGTCGTCCGGGCCTTCGTCGACGAGCCGGATCAGAACTACTTCCGGACGGCCATCGAAGCGATCTACGCCGCCATGGCGACCGGCTTCGTGTCCAGCAGCGGCAATGAGGCCATCGACAGCCTGTTCTCCCGTGGCGGCATGTCCAGCATGCTGACCACCGTCTGGCTCATCCTCGGGGCGCTGAGCTTCGCCGCGGTCATGGAGCAGGCCGGCTTCCTCGACCGCCTCATCCGCCCGGTCGTGGCGCGAGCCCGTTCGGCGACGCAGCTGATCCTCACCGTGGCGGCGACGGCGATCGGGCTCAACGTCCTCGCCGGCGACCAGTACATCGCCGTCGTCATGCCCAGCCGGATCTTCCGGGTCGAGTTCGCGACGCGGGGACTCGCGCCGCGGATGCTCTCGCGCACCGTCGAGGACACGGGCACCGTGACCTCGCCGCTGGTCCCGTGGAACAGCTGCGGTGCGTACATGTCGGGGGTGCTCGGCGTCCCGACCGTGTCGTACGCGCCGTGGGCCCTCTTCAACATCCTGAACCCGCTGGTCGCCGTGGGGTACGCGATCACCGGGTTCCGCGTCGAACGCCTGCCCGACGGGGCCGCCCCCGATGGCTGAAGCATCGCTGACGACCCGCCAGGCTGCGTTCATCGGCGTCGGCGCCATGGTCGGCGCCGGCATCTTCTCGTTGCTCGGGGCCGCGGGGGAGGTGGCGGGTGCGGCGGTGTGGCTGTCGTTCCTGATCGCGGGCATCGTCGCGATCCTCCAGGGCTACTCGTTCGCCAAGTTCGGCGCCCGCTTCCCGACCGCGGGCGGCCTCCTCGAGTACGTGGCCCGGGGGTTCGGCAACGGCCACCTCGTCGGGATCGTCGCGTGGCTGCTGCTGGCCGCCAACGCCATCGTCACCGCGATGGTGGCCGTGTCGTTCGGCAGCTACGCGTCCTCGGCGTTCACCGACGGCGACGACAGCTGGGTGGCCCCCTTCGCCGTCCTCCTGGTGGTGGCCATGACGGCGCTGAACATCGTCGGCTCCCAGGCGGTGGCCAAGGCGCAGACGGTGATCGTCTACGTGGTGCTGGGGATCCTCACGCTGTTCGCGATCAGCACCCTGGCCAACCTGGACCCCGACCTGCTGGACCCCTCCGGCTACCCGGACTTCGCCGACATCGTGTCGGGGGTCGCCCTGACCTTCTTCGCCTTCCTGGGCTTCGGGGTCGTGACCTTCACGGCGAAGGACCTCCCGGACCCCGCTCGCCAGCTACCGAGGGCGATGTACCTCGCCCTGGGGATCGCCACCGTCATCTATGTCGCCGTGGCCCTCGGGGTGTTCGGGACCTTGAGTGTCGACGAGGTGATCAGCTCGGGGCCGACGGCCCTGGCCGTCGCGGCCGAACCGACGCTCGGTCGGGCCGGCTACTGGTTGATGACGGTCACCGGTCTGTTCGCCACGGCGGGGGCGACGAACGCCGGCTTGTACCCGGCGGCGGGTCTCTGCGAGCACATGGTCGGCCAGGCCCAGTTCCCGGCCATCCTCGGCCGTCGGTTCGCCGGCCGGGCGCCGGCCGGCCTCCTCCTGAGCGCCGTGATCGCGATCGTGCTCGCCGTCTTCTTCGACCTCAGCTCGATCGCCTCGATCGGCAGCGCGATCGCCCTGATGGTCTTCACGCTCGTCTCGGTGGCCCATGTCCGGGCCCGCAGGGAGACCGGCGCCAACCTCGCCGTCCTGCTGACGGCGATCGGTTCCACGGTTGTGGTGTTGGTCGCGTTCGCGCTGACGACCCTGGTGGACGAACCGGGGACGGCGGTCGCGATCGTGGTCATCACGCTCCTCAGCGTCGGGCTCGACCTCGCGACGAAGCGTCACCTCTCGTCCGCCGCCGCCCCCGCGGACGCGCCGAGCTAGCGGCCGACGACCTGGTCGCGGTCCACCGGACCGCCCCGGGCCGGCCTGCGACCCGCCGAAGGCCGCGGGTACCTTGCCCCCGTGAGCCTGTTCGACGTGTCACCGGCGGAGGCCGGCGACGCCCGCTTGGAGGTCGACGCCACCCGGGTGCGACTGCTCGTCGCCTATGACGGCTCGGGGTTCCACGGGTTCTGGCCCAACGAGGGCGTCACCACCGTCGGGGGGACCCTCGGTGCCGCGCTCGAGCAGGTGCTGGGCGCCTCCATCGAGATGACCTGCGCCGGGCGGACCGACGCCGGGGTGCACGCCTGGGGCCAGGTGGTGACCTTCGACGCCCCCGGCCACGGCCTCGACCTGGAGCGACTGCAGGTCTCGGTCAACAAGCTGTGTGGGCCCGCCGTGGTCATCCGGGAGGCCGCCGAGGTCGCCCCGGAGTTCGACGCCCGGGGGTCGGCCATGGCCCGTACCTACCGCTACACGGTCCTCAACCGGACGTTCCCCGACCCGTTCCTGCACGCCACGACCTGGCACGTCCCCCAGGCCCTGGATCGGCGGGCCATGACGCTGGCCTGTGACCCCCTGATCGGCTCCCACGACTTCTCCAGCTTCTGTCGCCGCCCGAAGGTGGCCGAGGGCCAGGGGCCGGCGTCGCTCACCCGGCGGGTCACCGACGCCCGGTGGTCCGAGTCGGGCGAGGGCCTCCTGCGCTTCGAGATCACCGCCAACGCCTTCTGCCACCAGATGGTGCGTTCGGTGGTCGGCCTGCTGGTCGACGTCGGCCGGGGCCGTTCCCGGGCCGGCGACGTCCTCGGCATCATCCGGGCGCGGGACCGCCAGGTCGTGCCGTCACCGGCGCCCCCCCAGGGCCTCTGCCTCTGGTCTGTGACGTACTGACCGGTGGAGTCCCTCCTCGCCGCGCTCGGCCTCGTGTTCATCGCCGAGCTCGGCGACAAGACCCAGCTCGTGGCCTTGGGGTTCGGTGCCCGGTACCGGTTGGCCCCGGTGCTGGCCGGGGTGGTCGCCGCCTACGCCGTCACCAACCTGATCTCGGTCGTCATCGGCGGCCTGCTGGGTGCGGCGTTGCCGACCCGGGCCATCGGGCTCGGGGGTGGCGTGCTGTTCCTCGGCTTCGCCGTGTGGACGCTGACCTCGGGCGACGAGGACGACGACGAGGCCCCGGAGGTCGGTGACCGGTCCGTGTTCCTGACCGTCGCCGTGGCCATGTTCGTCGCCGAGCTGGGGGACAAGACGATGCTGGCGACCGCCACCCTGGCCGCCCAGGGCGATCCGGTGCTGGTGTGGATCGGGGCCACGATCGGCATCATCCTCAGCGGCAGCCTCGGGGTCCTCGTCGGCCGGGCCTTCGGCGCCCGCCTCCCCGAACGGGCCACCCGCATCGGCTCCGCCGTCCTCTTCGCCGTCTTCGGCCTGGTCCTGATCGCCACGAACCTCTGACGATCCGAATCTGCGTTGGTCGGTCACACCAGGGGTGACCAACTCGCGCAATTTCGACATGGGGGCACCTGGACAGGCACGACCGGGGTTGCCGCCGACGAGGGGCGCTCGTATCGTTGTCGGGCGCTCCCGCGGGCCTTGCTTCGCCCGTCGCGCCCGAGTCCCGACGTTCGACGACAGGTATGCCCGTGCCCACGTACACCCCGAAAGCCAGCGAGATCGAGCGGTCCTGGCACCTCGTCGACGCCGACGGCCTGGTCCTCGGCCGGATGGCCACCGAGGTCGCCCGGCTCCTGCGCGGCAAGCACAAGGCCATGTTCACCCCGAACCTGGACACCGGTGACCACGTCGTGGTGGTCAACGCCAGCAAGATCGTCCTCACCGCCGGCAAGGCCGACCGCAAGATCCTGTACCGCCACTCCGGCTACCCCGGTGGCCTGAAGTCCCGGACCTACGCCGAGGCCCTCGAGCGCGATGCCGCCGAGGCCGTGCGCCAGTCCATCGTCGGCATGCTGCCCCACAACCGCCTGGGCGCCCAGATGGCCACCAAGCTCAAGGTCTACGCCGGCCCGACCCATCCGCACGGGGCCCAGAACCCCGCCCCGCTGGAGCTGCCCGACGCCCGGGCCCGCTCCAACGACTGAACGCTCACCGAGAAGGATCCCCGTACCGATGCCCAAGCCCCTCGTCCAGGCCACCGGCCGCCGCAAGCGGTCCATCGCCCGTGTCCGGGTCCATCCCGGCACCGGCGTGGTGACCGTCAACAAGAAGGCCGTCTCGGACTACTTCCCGTCCGAGAGCCAGGTCATGCACGCCACCGAGCCCCTGCGGTCGGTGACGGTCGAGGAGAGCTACGACATCGACGCCACGATCCACGGCGGCGGCTTCAGCGGCCAGTCCGGTGCCCTGCGCCTCGGCATCGCCCGGGGCCTGATCGAGCTGCACCCCGACGAGCGGGCCGGCCTCAAGGCCGAGGGCATGCTCACCCGCGACCCGCGCAAGAAGGAGTCCAAGAAGTACGGGCTCAAGAAGGCCCGGAAGGCTCCGCAGTACTCCAAGCGGTAGACGCGGGGTGACGCTCCGGTTCGGCACCGATGGTGTCCGGGGCCACGCCGACACCGAGCTGACCCCGGAACTGGTCACCGCCCTCGGGCGCGCCGCGGCGCGGGTCCTGGGGGCGGGGCCGGTCGTGATCGGCCGGGACACGCGGGCCTCCGGGCCCCGTCTCGAGGCCGACCTGGCCGCCGGCCTGGTGGCTGAGGGGCTGGCGGTGGACAACGTGGGCGTCGTGCCCACCCCGGCGGTGGCCCACGCCTCGGCCGTCCGCGCCGTGACCGGCGCCATGATCTCGGCCTCCCACAACGCCTACGGGGACAACGGCATCAAGTTCTTCGCGCCCGGTGGCCGCAAGCTGTCCGACGAGGTCGAGGAGGCCCTGGAGGCCGAGCTGGACCGCATCCTCCACGAGGCGAGCACGATCGAGGCCGTGGCGGGCGGCGAGGAGGATCCGGCGGTCGGCGCCGCCTGGGTCGACGCCGTGGTCGCCTCGGTGCCCGACCAGGCCCTGGCCGGGCTCCACCTCGTCGTCGACTGCGCCAACGGGGCGGCGTCGGCCTGGGCGCCGCCCGCCCTGGAGCGGCTGGGGGCGACGGTGGAGGTGATCCACGCCTCGCCGGACGGCACCAACATCAACGCCGCCTGCGGTTCGACCCATCCCGCCGACCTCCAGGCCCGGGTCGTCGCGGCCGGCGCCGACGCCGGTCTCGCCTTCGACGGTGACGCCGACCGGGTGCTCGGCGTGGACCACACCGGGGCGACGGTCGACGGTGACCACCTCATCGCCATCTGTGCGCTGGACCGGCACCGACGCGGCGTCCTGGTCGACGACACCGTGGTGGTCACGGTCATGACCAACCTCGGCTTCCGTCTCGCCATGGAGGCCAACGGCATCCGGGTCGAGGAGACTGCGGTCGGTGACCGGTACGTCCTGGAGGCACTGGCCCGGGGCGGCTGGTCGCTGGGAGGAGAACAGTCCGGTCACGTGATCTTCCCCGACCTGGCCACGACCGGTGACGGGCTGCTCACGGGGGTGCAGGTGCTGGCCGCGGTCCGAGGCGCCGGGCAGACCCTGGCCGAGGCCGCCGCGGTCATGACCTCGCTGCCGCAGGTCCTGGTCAACGTCCGGGTGGCCGAGCGTCGCCCCGACATCGCGTCGCTGATCGCGGCGAGCATCACCGAGGTCGAGGCCGAGCTGGGGGACCGCGGCCGCGTGCTCATCCGGCCCAGCGGCACCGAGCCCCTGATCCGGGTGATGGTGGAGGCGGAGGACGACGGCACGGCGGACCGGGCGGCCGCCCGCCTCGTCGCCGCGGTCGAGGTCGTCGCGGGGGTAGGGGGGTAGGCACCACCGTGACGTGAAGGGCCGCCTCCCCGCCCGACCCCGCCATCCGGGGGACACTGGAGGCGATGCGTCGGGGGACGGGGTCGTACAGGAGCTACCGCTTCCGGGCCGACCTCCGGCACCGGCGGGTGGCCTGGCTGGGCGTCGCGGCCCTGGTGGGTGTGTCGGCCGGCCTGGTGCTGGCCCTCGTGGCCGGGGCGCGCCGGTCCGACACGGCCATCGACCGCTTCGTGGCCGGGTCCGACGCCCACGACCTGATGGTGATCAGCGGCATCTCGGGCACCTTCGACTTCGCCGAACTGGACCTCGACGCCGTCGCGGCGCTCCCCGGCGTGGCCGACAGCCAGCGGGGCGACGTCCTCGCGGGCAGTGGCCGCACCGAGGACGGCCAGTTGGTCGACACCTCGACGGTCAACTTCCTCGCCGACCCCTCCGGGCGGATCGGTGACGACTTCTCCGCCTTCAAGTACCTCGCCGGCGGCCCGGCCGACCCCGACGAGCCCAACGAGGTCGTGGCCACCTTCCGCACGGCGGAGACCTTCGACCTCGACGTGGGCAGCACGATCGACGTCAACTTCCTCGACGACGAGGACCTGGGCCGCTTGTTCACCCCGGCCGACCAGGGCGGGACGACCTTCGACGCCCTGGCCGACGTGCCCCCCTTCGAGGAGCTGCGCGTCGTGGGCATCGCCGTCGAGCCGGCCGGGTTGGCACCGCCGTCGAACGACACCACCACCACGCTCTGGATGACCCCGGCGGCCACGGAGGCCTACGCGGGATCGGCGGTCATCGAGGTGCTGCTGGTGAGCCTCGAGGACGGGGCGGCGGGGGAGCGGGCGTTCCTCGACCGGGTCGAGGTCCTCGGTGGTGGCCGGCCGGTCCTCAGCATCTCGACGGCCGACGACGCCGTCGCCGCCGGGCGGACGGTGACCCCGATCGTGCGGGCGCTGTACCTGGCGGCGGCGCTCGTCGCCCTGGTCACCCTGCTGGTCGCCGGTCAGGTCCTGGCCCGCCAGGCGGCGGGGGAGGCCGGCGACGACCCGACGCTGCGGGCCCTGGGCTGGACCCGGCGGGACCTCCTCCACCTCCGCGTGGCGAAGGCGATGGCCATGGGCGTCGTCGCGGGCGCCGTCGCCGCCGTCGTCGGGCTCGCCCTCTCCCCCTCTTCCCCCTGGGCCTGGCCGGGATCGCCGAGCCCGATCCGGGCCTCGACGTCGACGGCCTGGTCCTGGCGGGGGGTGCATTGGCGGTCGCGACCGCGGCTTCGCTCCTCGCCGCCGCGACCGGCTGGTGGGAGATGCGCCGGGGCCGGCAGGACTGGCAGGCCCGCCGTCCGAGCCGGGTCCTGGCGGTCCTGACCGTGGCGGGGGCGTCGCCTCCGGTGGTGACCGGCACCGGCCTGGCCGTCCAGGCCGGTCCACGCGGCTCGCCGCCCCCGGTCCTGTCGGCGGGAGCCACCATGGCGCTCGGTCTGGCCACCGTGACCGCGGTCCTGGTGTTCATGGCCAGCCTCGGTCACCTCACCGAGACGCCGCGCCTGTTCGGGTGGACGTGGGACGTGGAGCTGGGTCAGGAGTTCTCCGACCGGCTGACGAGGGCCGATGTCGCCAGCATCCGGGAGGATCCGGACGTGGCCGCGGTGGCCATCGGTACGGCGACCTCCCTCGACCTCGACGGCCGCCGGGTGGACGCGTTCGCGGTCGACGACGTCGTGGGCACGATCGAGCCGTCCCTCCTCGCCGGTCGTCGACCCGAGGCGGTGGGGGAGGTGGTGGTCAGCCCCGGTCTGGGTGACGTGGGCAGCTCGGTCCCGGCCCGGTTCGGCGAGAACGAGACCGAGCTCGACATCGTCGGCCACGCCGCGCTGCCCCGGGCCGACGCGCTCCTGACCTTCGAGACCCTGCAGGTCCTGGCCCCCAGAACGGCCCGCCAGACCGCGCTCGTCGACCTCCGGGAGGGCGCTGACGCGGACGCCTTCGTCGAGCGGATCCGGGTCTCCCTGGCCTTCACCGGCCAGGACGTCAAGCTGCCGGCGCTCCCCGACGACCTCGTGAACTTCGGTCGGGTGGATTCGGCGCCCGCCGTGGTCGCGGGCTCCATGGCCCTCGTGGCCGCGGCGACCCTGGTCCATGCGTTGATCACGACGGTGCGCCGCCGCCGCCGCGACCTCGCGCTGCTCCGCACCCTCGGCTTCACCGGGCGGCAGCTCCTCACGGCCGTGGCCTGGCAGGCCGCCGTGATCGTGGGGTTCGCCGCCCTCGTCGCCGTGCCCGTCGGGATCGTGGTCGGTCGGTGGGCCTGGTCGATCTTCGCCACGGAGCTGCGCGTCGTGGGTGAGCCGGTCGTGCCCGCGCCGGCCCTGGCCGGCGCTGTCCTCGCCGCGCTGCTGCTGGCGGGCGTCGTGGCGGTGGCCACCGGCAGGTGGTTCGGTCGTCGCCCGACGGCCGAGGCGTTGCGGGCGGAATGACCGATGGCGGGGTGGCGACGACGCACCGTGGCGGGCTGACCGGAGCCAGAGCCGGTCAGCGCCTTCCTACACTGGAGGATCGCCGCCCGGCCTGCCCTGGCGCTGCGGGCACCGCGACCCAGGAGTCACCACCTTCCAATGTGCGGGATCATCGCCGTCGTCCGTCGACCCTCCGACCGCGTGCCGGCCACCAGCGCCGAGCTGCGGGACCTGCTGGAACAGGCCGCGGCGGCCGCCACCGGGTTCGCCGACCTCCCGCCCGGGCCGACGCTGGCCGACCTCCTGGCCACGGCCACCGAGCCGTTGGTGGCCGCCGACGGGCTCCTGCGGGGCTCGCCGGGCGTCCGCACGCTGCTGGCCGACTCGACGCTCGCCCCGACCCTCGACGGCCTGGTCGCCGGCATCGAGGCCCGGGCCGACGCCGTCGACGGGGCGCTCGACCACGCCGAGAGCCTCGGTTCCACCGCCGACCTCGAGCGGGTGAACGCCGCCCTCGTCGCCCTGCGGGACGCGGCCTGGGCCCTGCGCCGTGACCGCCTGCCCACCGCGGCCCACGTCGCCGGCCTCGCCGGCCTCGACGCCGGCCCGGCCGCCCTCGAGGCCCACCTCTCGCTGCAGCAGGTCCTGTCCGCGCTCGATCGCCTCGAGGTGCGGGGCCGCGACAGCGCCGGGATCCACGTCCTGGTCCACGGCCACGGCCTCGATCTCGACGCCCCGTCGGTCCGGGCCCTCCTCGCCGGCCGGGACGACGACCTCCGGTTCGTGTCGGGCGCGGTGCGGGTGGCCGACGGCCACCTCGCCTTCGTCTACAAGGCGGCCGCCGAGATCGGCGAGCTGGGCGACAACACCGCGGCGCTGCGGGCGGCCATCAGCCGCGACGCCCTGCTCCACCTCGCCCTCAGCGCCCCGACGGCCCAGGCCGTGGTCCTCGGCCACACCCGGTGGGCCAGTGTCGGCATCATCTCCGAGCCCAACGCCCACCCCGTCTGTGCCGAGGAGTCCGACGGCGTGGCCCGTCCGTATGTGGCCGCCGCCCTGAACGGCGATGTCGACAACCACGCCGACCTGCGGGCCGACGAGGGCCTGGTCGTGGCCGCCGAGATCACCACCGACGCGAAGGTCATCCCCGCCCTGACCGCCCGTCGCCTGGCGGAGGGCCACGATCTGGACGAGGCGTTCCGACGCACGGTCGCCGCCCTCGAGGGCTCGGTGGCCATCGGCGCCACGAACGCCGTCGCCCCCGAGCAGCTCCTCCTCGCCCTCCGCGGCAGTGGCCAGGCCCTCTACGTGGGTCTGCTCGAGGACGCCTACATCGTGGCCAGCGAGCCCTACGGGCTGGTCGAGGAGACGACGACCTATCTCCGCATGGACGGCGAGACGCCGGCCAACCCCGAGAACCCCACCGCCAGTCGGGGCCAGGTGCTCGTGCTGGACGGGGCCCGGGCCGGCACCATCGACGGCATCCGGCGCCTCGCCTACGACGGCACCGAGGTGCCGGTGACCGAGGCCGACCTCGAGACCGCCGAGATCACGACCCGGGACATCGACCGGGGCGACTTCCCGCACTTCCTGCTCAAGGAGATGACCGAGGCGCCCGCGTCCTTCCGCAAGACCCTGCGGGGGCGACTGACCGAGCGGGGCGGACGGGCGGCGGTGGACCTGGGGCCCGAGACCCTGTCCGAGGACCTCCGGGCCAAGCTGCGGGACGGCCGGATCCATCGGGTCCTGGTCACCGGCCAGGGCACCGCCGCGGTCGCCGGCCAGAGCCTGGCGGCCATCCTCGAGGCCCTCACCCCCGACCTCCCGCTCCGCGTCGAGGCCGTCCTGGCCACCGAGCTCTCCGGCTTCGAGCTGGCCGACGACATGGGCGACACCCTGGTGGTGGCCATCTCCCAGTCGGGGACCACGACCGACACCAACCGGACGGTCGACCTGGTCCGCTCCCGCGGGGCGTCGGTGGTGGCCATCGTCAACCGACGGGGCAGCGACCTCACCGACAAGTCCGACGGCGTCCTCTACACCTCCGACGGTCGCGACGTGGAGATGAGCGTCGCCTCGACCAAGGCCTTCTACGCCCAGGTCGCCGCCGGCGTGCTGCTGGCCGCCGCCCTGGCCGAGGAGCTCGGGGCCCCGGACACGGGGGAGCGGGCGGCGATGCTGGCTGCGCTCCGCGGCCTGCCCGACGCCTTGACCCGGGTCCTGGCCGACCGGGACCGCATCGGCGAGACCGCTCGGGAGCTGGCCCCGGCGCGGCGCTACTGGGCCGTGGTGGGCAACGGACCCAACCGCATCGCCGCCGCCGAGGTCCGGATCAAGCTCTCCGAGCTCTGCTACAAGTCGATCGCCTGTGACGTCACCGAGGACAAGAAGCACATCGACCTGTCCTCGGAGCCGCTGATCCTGGTCTGCGCCGCGGGGCTCACCGGCTCCAACGCCGACGACGTGGCCAAGGAGGTGGCCATCTACCGGGCCCACAAGGCCGCCCCGGTCGTGGTCGCCACCGAGGGCGAGGGGCGCTACACCGCCGCCCTCCACGCCCTGACCGTGCCCGCCACCCACCCGCGGCTGGCCTTCGTCCTCTCGGCGATGGTCGGCCACCTGTTCGGCTACGAGGCCGCCCTGGCCATCGACGAAGGGGCGCGCCCCCTCCGGGAGGCCCGCGCCGCCATCGAGGAGGCGGTGGGCAGCCACGTCGAGGGGGCCGACGCCGAGGCCCTGCTCGCCCGCCTCCGTCCCACCTTCGAGCCCCTCGCCGTCCGCTTCGCCGACACGCTGCGCAGTGGGGCCTACGACGGCCACCTCGAGGCCAGCACGGCCATCCGGGCCTCGGCCCTCTTCCGCTACGCGCTGGGCACGACCTCCCTGGACGCCTACCAGGGCGAGTACGGGAAGGTCGGTACGCCGGGGGTGATCGTGGAGGACCTGACCGCGGCGCTCACCCGGGCGATCGAGGAGCTGACCCGGCCCATCGACGCCATCAAGCACCAGGCCAAGACGGTCACGGTGGGCATCTCCCGCACCGACGAGACGCTCCTGCAGGTGCCCCTGGTCCGGGAGGTCATGGCCGCCGGGGCGCCCCGGGACGGGCTCACCTACCAGGCCCTGCGGACCCTCGCCGACCTCGACCCGGCCGTGGCCGAGGTCACGGGGTGGACCCGCTACCGCATCGAGGGCCGGCCCGAGAGCGGCGAGGCCACGATCGTGGCCCTCGACCGCGGTGGGGTCGCCGCCGGCATCCCCACCCGGACCGACCAGGACCCGCGCCTGCGGGGCACGAAGAACCGGGTGGCCAGCGAGCGTCAGGTCCTGGTGGCGACCGGCCGTCGCGACGGCCGCCCCATCGTGCTGATCCCCGAGACCAAGGACGGGCAGGCCACCGGGCTCACCCTGCTCCACGTGCGCTTCCGGGACCGCCTGTCGGCCCCCACCGCCCGGGGCGTCCTCCAGGGCTACCGCGACCGGTTCGCGCTCCTGCGGGACGCGGTCACCGAGACCGAGCCGACCTTCCGTGAGGACCTCCTGGCCGAGATCCCCGTCGCCGACCTGTTGGTGGCGTCGATCACCTCGCTGGCCGACCGGTTCCGCAGCGAGGCCTGATCGTGGTCGTCGGGGTCGGCACCGACCTGGTCGACCTCGACCGCTTCCGCCAGGCCGCCGAGCGGACCCCCGGCATCCTCACCCGGTACTTCACCGAGGGCGAGCAGGCCTACGCCGAGCGGCGCCGGGACCCCACCGAGCGCTACGCCGCCCGCTTCGCCGCCAAGGAGGCGGTCATGAAGGCGCTGGGCGTCGGCCTGGGGGCCTGCGAGCTGGCCGACATCGAGGTGATCCGGGACGAGGACTCCGGCGCCCCGGACCTCCGCCTGCACGGCAAGGCCGCGGCGCTGGCCGAGGAGCGGGGCGTCACCGCCTGGCGCATCAGCCTCACCCACACCGACACCGCGGCCCACGCCATCGTCATCGCCGTCTGACCTCCGTACTGGCGCCCGATCTCGGGGCCAGGACCCGAAATCGGGCGCCAGAACGGGTGAGGTGGCCGAGACTGGGGGGATGACGGTGCTGGTGCGCAACGCGACGGTCGAGGACATCGACGAGCTGATGGTCCTGCGGCGGGAGGTGGCGGGCGAGGGCCGCTGGATCGGCGCCGAGCTCCCGCTCGACGAGGAGGGGGACCGGGCGATCTTCACCGAGAGCGCCGAACGGGGCTCGCTGTTCGTGGCCGAGGTCGACGGAGCCCTGGTCGGCATGCTCGGGATGCACCTGCCGCGGTACATGGTGGCCGACCTCGGGATGAACGTGAAGGACGGCTACCGGGGCCAGGGGATCGGCTCGGCGCTCGTCGAGCGGGCCATCGCCTGGGCCCGGGAGGCCGGCGCCCACAAGATCGCCCTCCAGCACTGGCCGCACAACACGCTCGGCCCGGGCCCTGTACGAGAAGTACGGCTTCGAGCAGGAGGGGTACCTGCGCCGGCAGTACCCCCGGAAGAACGGCGAGATCTGGGACGCCGTGGTCATGGGCCTCCTGCTGGACTGACCCGCCGTGCCAGTATGAGCGCCGACCCCGGTGTCCTGCCGGTGGGAGAGGGGGACCCGATGAAGCGATGGCTGCCGCTGGTTGCCTTGGCGACCGCGCAGTTCGTCATGGTGCTCGACCAGTCGGTGATGAACGTGTCGATCAGCCAGCTGGTCGAGGACTTCGACACCACCGTGTCCACCATCCAGGCCGTCATCACCCTCTACTGCCTCGTGATGGCGATGTTGATGCTCACGGGCGGGAAGATCGGCGACATCATCGGCCGGCGCCGGGCCTTCGTGATCGGCCTGATCATCTACGCCTGCGGTTCGGCCCTGACCGCCGTCGCCCCCACGGTGGCCGTCCTGACGTTGGGTTGGTCCATCCTGGAGGGCATCGGGGCCGCCCTCGTACTGCCAGCGATGGCCGCCCTGATCGCCGGCAACTTCGAAGGGGAGTCCCGCAAGGGGGCCTATGCGATCATTGGCGGCGTCGCCGGGGCCGGCATCGCCATCGGCCCCATCCTCGGGGGCTGGGCCACCACGGAGCTGAGCTGGCGGGTGGTGTTCGCCGGTGAGGTCGTCCTCGTCCTCTTCATCCTGGCCATGGTCCGGTACGTCGTGGACACGCCCATCGTGGGTGAGAAGCCCCGCCTGGACATCGTCGGCTCGGTGCTCGCCGCCACGGGCCTCGGCACCGTCGTCCTGGGCACGCTGCAGTCGAGCACCTGGGGTTGGGTGGCGCCCGAAGGACCTCACCGTTCGAGCCGTTCGGCTTCTCCGCGACCCTGTTCGTGATCGCCTTCGGCGGGGTGCTGCTGTGGGCCTTCGTCCGGTGGCAGCGCCGCCGCGAGGCCCGGGCCCAGGATCCGCTGGTCCACCTCGACCTGCTGAAGATCCCGCCGCTGCGATCCGGCCTGATCGGGATGCTCTCCCAGAACCTCATCCTCATGGGAATCTTCTTCTCGATCCCGCTCTACCTGCAGATCGTGCTGGGCCTCGACGCCCTGGAGACCGGCATCAAGATGCTGCCGGTCTCCATCGCGATGTTCGCCACCTCCGCCATCGGTTCCCGGCTGTCGACCCGGTTCACCGTCCGGTCGATCGTCCAGGCCGGGCTCTGGACCACCCTGCTCGCCGCGGTTGCCCTCCTTGCGACGATCCAGCCCACGTTGGCCGACGGTCGCGTTCAAGGCCTCGATGGCCCTGCTGGGCGTCGGGATGGGGCTCATCGTCTCCCAGCTCGGCAACGTGGTGCAGTCCTCGGTCGACGCCTCCGGCCGGGGCGAGGCCGGTGGCCTGCAGTACACCGGCCAGCAGCTGGGCTCCTCCCTGGGCGTGGCCCTCATCGGGGCCATCGTCCTCATCGGCCTGGGCGACGCCTTCGTGGCCAACATCGAGGACGATCCGGCGATCGACGACCGAGACCGAGGACCAGTTGGAGCAGGCGGTCGAGGAGGGGATCGACTTCATCCCCGTCCGATCAGGTCGAAGCAGTGCTCTCCGACGCCGGTGTCGACGACGCCACCACCGCCGTGATCGTCGACGACTACGAGGACGCCTCGCTCAAGGCCCTGAAGGTCGGGCTGCTGGCGGCCGCGTTCCTGGCCCTCCTCTCGCTGGCGTTCACCGGCGACCTGCCCCATGATCCGGTGCGCCGGACCGACGACGACTCCGAGACCGAGTCCCGAGACGGTGCCGGATGACCGACGGCACGCCATGACCGAGGTCACCACGTCCACGTCCACCGACGAGGCGTCGACCGCGCCGGACCGCGCCTCGCTGGTCCTGCTCGCCCTGATCCTGGTCGCCGCGGTGGCCAACCTGAACCTGGCGGTGGCCAACGTGGCCCTGCCGGACATCGGGGCGGCGTTCGACGCATCCCAGACCCAGCTCAACCTCGTGGCCGTGGGCTACTCCCTGGGCCTCGCGGCGTCGGTGCTGTGGCTCGGCGCGCTGGGCGACCGCCACGGGCGCAAGATGATGCTGATCCTGGGCGTCGGATTGTCGGTCCCCGCCTGCATCCTCGCCGCGACCGCACCGTCGATCGAGGTGCTGATCGGGGCCCGTCTCCTCGGCGGCCTCTCGGCCGGGATGGCGTACCCGACCACCCTCGCCCTCATCACCGCCCTGTGGTCCGGGCCGGCGCGGACCCGCTCGATCGCCCTGTGGTCGGCCCTGGGCGGAGCCATCTCCGCCCTCGGCCCGCTGACGGCCGGGTGGCTCCTCGGGAGCTTCTACTGGGGCTCGGTCTTCCTCATCACCCTGCCCCTGGCGGCCGTCGCCCTGGTCCTGGCGGTCAAACTCGTGCCGGCCCATGTGAACGAGACCTCGGATCCGGTCGACAACCTCGGCGGGATCCTGTCGGTGCTCATGATCGCCGCGCTCGTGCTGGCCATCAACTTCGCCCCGGTACCCGACAAGACGACGGCGGTGGCGGGCCTGGCGGTGATCGCCCTGGCCGCGGGCGCGGCGTTCGTGATCCGCCAGAAGCGCGTCGCCGTCCCGCTGTACGACCTCCACGTGGCCGCCCGCCGGGTGTTCTGGGTCGCGGCGTGCGCCGGGGTCATCGTGTTCGGCTCGCTCATGGGCGCCATGTTCATCGGCCAGCAGTTCCTGCAGAACGTGCTCAGCTACTCGCCGCTGGAGTCCGGTGCCGCCATCCTCCCGGCCGTGGTGGGGATGGTCGTCGTGGCCCCGCGGTCGGCCAAGCTGGTCGAGTCCCACGGGGCCCGGTTCACCCTGCTCACCGGCTACCTCTTCTGCCTGCTCGGCTTCGTCACGATGCTGCTCCTGTGGGAGTCGGGCACCGCCTACTGGGAGGTCGGCCTCGGCTACCTCCTCCTCGGGATCGGTGTCGGCTTCGCCGGCACCCCCGCCTCGCACTCGCTCACCAGTTCGGTGCCGGTCACCCGGGCGGGCATGGCGTCGGGCACGGCCGACCTCCAGCGGGACCTCGGCGGAGCGATCATGCAGTCGATCCTCGGCGCCCTCTTGACCGCCGGCTACGCCGCCGCCGTGGCGTCGTCCATCGCCGGCGCCCCGGCGTCGACCCAGGCCAAGATCACCGACAACGTCCAGGCCGAGCTGACCCGGTCCTTCGCCAGCGCCGAAGCCACCGCCCAGCAGTACCCGGCCTACGCCGACCAGATCACGGCCGCGGCCCGGACGTCCTTCGTCGACGGGCAGGACTGGGCCTACCTCGCCGGGATCATCGCCATCCTCGCCGGCGCCACGCTGGTGTTCTTCATGTTCCCGAGGCGGGACGACGAGAAGCGCCTGCTCGCCGAGTACGCCGCCGAGGACGCCGCGGTGGCCTGAGCCCGATCAGGGCTCCTGCATGGCCACGGGCCGGTGGCTGAAGAACCGTGGGCGCCCCACGAGCAGCGCCCGATCGGTCGACCACGGGGCGGGCGGCGCGTGGGTCAGGCCGGCCAGGCCTCGCAGGGCGGTGTCGTAGGAGCTCCGGATCTGCCGGAAGTGCTCCCACGCTCGATCGGCGTCGTCGACCGGTGCGATCACCCCGGCGTGCACCAGCCAGGCCACGGTCTCGTCGTACTCCTTCCGGTCGATCGGAGATCGGCTCGGGCCGACTTGCTTGAGGCCACCGACGAGCTCCAGGAGGGTCGGGGGGTCGTCGTCGACGGCGAGACCGGCGGCCGCCGCGATGCCGACCAACGCCGGGCTGCCGTGGGCGAGGGTCAGGACCAGCGGTCCGAGCTCGTTGCGGCGGTCCCGCTCGTCGACCCCGTCGACCCCGTCGACGAGCGGGTGGCCGACCGCGGCGAGCATGAGAGCGGCGCCGTCGAGCACCGTGCCGGCGGTGGCCACCCACGACTGCGTCTCGTCCTGCGGGGCGGGAAGCGGGACAGGGCGGGGAAGGCAGTGTGGCTCTGGTGATGGCGACGAACCAGCGCCGACGGTCTGGCCCCAGATGCCCGGTGCCCGGCGAGCGCGTTGGCCGCGTCGCAGGCGACGGAGGAGTTGGCGGGCTGAGGGTGGCGAGCCCGTGATCGGCGACAGCATGCCGACGCCCTGCTCCCGGGCGCTGTACGCGGTGTAGAGCGTCGGCAGGTAGCTGATGAGCAGGGCCACGATGCCGAGGCCGATGGTGGCCTCGACGAACGTCAGCCAGATCAGGCCGGTGCCGTCCGGCTCGGGCGAACCCGAGCGTGAACAGCGAGGAGCCGCTGGTCACCCAGGCATCGCCGATGCTGCCCACGCCGCAGGCCCCAGAAGATCAGGGCGAAGCCGACGGCGATGAGCATGCACCACGCGAACGGCAGCGACACCAGGGCAGCCGGCGGCGTACAGGGGGGCGAGCCGTTCGGGCATGCGGCCGCCTGCTCCCCGCGCTGGTGAAGATGCGGTCGGCGGACGCGAAGACGAACCGGGTGATGCCGGTGAGGCCGCCCTGGGGGAGGACCACGGTCCGCAGCGCGGAGGCCAGGACGGTGCCGACGAGGAGCGATCCACCGACGACGGCGATCCAGTCGCCGACCGTCACGGAGCCAGTATGACCGACCCGAGGCGGAAGGGGTTCGACCGGTCGCCCCGGGATCCGGTCCGATCCAGCCCGGCGTGGGGCATCATCACGAGGTGATCCCGGTCGTGACGCCGCAGGAGATGGGGGCGATCGACGCGGCCGCAGCCGAGCCGGTCGAGGTGCTCATCGGGCGCGCCGGGAGCGCGGTGGCCCGTCGCCGCGGTCCGCCTGCTGGGCGGGACCTACGGGCGCCGCGTGGTGGTCGTCGCGGGCAAGGGCAACAACGGCAACGACGGGCGCGATGCGGCCCGTCGGTTGACCCGTCGGGGCGTCCGGGTGCAGGTGGTGGACGCGGCCGACCCTCCCGATCCGCTGCCGGCGTGCGACCTGGTCATCGATGCGGCGTACGGCACCGGGTTCCGGGGGAGCTGGCCCGCCCCGGCCACCGACGCCCGTGTACTGGCCGTCGACATCCCCTCGGGGGTGGACGGCCTGACGGGAGCGGCCGACGGCCCGGTCCTGCCCGCGGGCCACACCGTCACCTTCGCCGCCCTCAAGCCGGGCCTCCTGCTGGCCCCGGGGGCCGGGCTGGCCGGGCAGGTCGAGGTGGCCGACATCGGCCTCGACGTGTCCGCGGCCCGGACCCATGTCGTCGAGGCGGCCGACGTCCTCGGCTGGCTGCCGCGCCGGGAGGTGACCGGGCACAAGTGGCAGGCCGCGGTCCGGGTGGTCGCGGGCTCGCCCGGGATGACCGGCGCCGCCCACCTCGCGTCGGCCGCCGCCTTCCGAGGCGGCGCGGGCTACGTGACGCTGTCCACCCCCGGGGTCGACGACGACCTGCGCACGCCCACCGAGGTCGTGGGCCGCCCGGTACCGACGTCGGGCTGGGCCGACGCCGTGCTGGCCGATGCCGATCGGTACGGCGCGCTCGGCGATCGGCCCCGGCCTCGGTACGGCGGGCGACACGGTGGCCCAGGTCCGGGCCCTCGTCGCGGCCTGGCCGGGTCCGGTCGTGGTCGACGGCGACGGCACTCACCGCACTGGGGGACACCGTGGCCGAGGTGACCGCGGGACGAACGGTGCCCGCCGTCCTCACCCCGCACGAGGGGGAGTTCGCCCGCCTGTCGGGGGCCGGGCCCGGCCCGGATCGGATCGGCGCCGTGCGGGCGCTGGCGGCCGCGACGGGGGCCGTGGTGCTGCTCAAGGGCCCGGCCACGATCGTGGCCGACCCGGACGGTGCGGTGCGGGTGACCACGACCGGTGACGCCCGGCTGGCCACTGCGGGGACCGGCGACGTGCTGACCGGCCTGCTGGCGGCGTTCCTGGCCGGTGGGGCGTCCCCCGGGCAGGCGGCGGGGGGCGCCGCCTTCCTCCACGGAAGGGCCGGAGCCGTAGGCTGGCGGCACGGCCTGGTCGCCAGTGACCTGATCGACCGGCTCCCCATCGCCATCGACCTGCTCCAGGAGTGATCCATGCCCCGCGACGTCCCCGCCCGTGACGTGATGACCACCGAGGTGGTCACCTTCGCCCCCGACGAGCCGATCACCGAGGCCATGCAGCGCCTGGTGGACAACGGCGTCGATGCCGGCCCGGTCGTCGACGCCGCCGGCAAGGTCGTCGGGATGCTCTCCACCGGCGACCTGATCGTCCAGGAGTCCCAGCTCCACTACCCGACGGTGATCAACATCCTCGGGGGCCTGATCGAGCTGCCGGGCAGCCGGAAGCGCTTCGAGCACGAGCTGGAGCAGGCCGTCGCCGTCGACGTCGAGGACGCCATGTCGCCGGAGCCGGTGACCTGCGGGCCGGACGACACCGTCGAGACCGTGGCCACGCTCATGCACGACAACGACATCTCCCGGGTACCGGTGGTCGAGGACGGCCGTCTGGTCGGGATCATCGCCCGGGGCGACATCCTCCGCGCCATCGTCGGCCCCAGCACCGAGGGGTAGGCCAGGGTCGCATGCGACCCACCTGGGCCGAGGTCGACCTCGACGCGGTGGCCCACAACGTGGGCCTGCTGGTCGAGCGGGTCGCGCCGGCCGAGGTCTGCGTGGTGGTGAAGGCCGACGGCTACGGCCATGGCGCGGTGCCCGTGGCCGCCGCCGCATTGGAGGCGGGCGCGACCTGGCTGGCCGTGGCGTTGGTCGAGGAGGCCGCCCCCCTCCGGGCGGCCGGCATCGACGCCCCGGTCCTGCTGCTGTCCGAGGCCCGGCCGGGAGAGTTCGCCGACGTGGCGGCACTGGACCTCCGGGCCACCGTGTACAGCCCCGTCGGCATCGCCGCAGCGGCGGCCACGGGCGCCCCGCTGCGCCTCCACCTCAAGGTCGACACCGGCATGCACCGGGTCGGGGCGGCCCCCGGCGAGGTCCTGGGCCTGGCCCGGACCGTGGTCGAGCGACCCCGCCCTCGAGCTCGAGGCGGTGTGGACCCACTGTGCGGTGGCCGACGAGCCCGAGCGGGCCTTCACCGGCGAGCAGCTCGATCGGCTCGACGCGGTCCTGGCCGAGCTGGCCGCGGCCGGGATCGAGGTGCCGTTGGTCCATGCGGCCAACTCCGCCGGGGCCATCGCCCACCCGGCGGCCCGCCGGTCCCTGGTGCGGTGCGGCATCGCCGTCTACGGGGTGGACCCCTCGCCGGCGCTGGCGGGGGCGTTGCCGTTGCGACCGGCCCTGCACCTCCGGTCCGAGGTCAGCTTCGTGAAGCGGGTGGCGGCGGGGGACGGGGTCTCCTACGGCCTCCACCACACCTTCGACCGGGGCACCACCGTGGCCACCGTGCCGATCGGCTACGCCGACGGCGTCCGACGCCGGCTCGGGCTCCTGCACCAGGAGGTCCTGATCGGCGGTCGCCGCCGGCCGATGGTGGGCGTGGTGACCATGGACCAGCTCATGGTCGACTGTGGCGACGACCCCGTGGCGGTGGGCGACGAGGTCGTCCTCCTCGGCCGGCAGGGCGACGAGGAGGTGCGGGCGACCGAATGGGCCGCCGCCCTCGGCACCATCGGCTACGAGATCACCTGCGGCATCGGGCCGCGGGTCCCCCGTCGTCCCGCCTGAGCCCGACCCGGGTCAGACGTAGTCCCGGCGGCGCAGCCACTGCAGCGCCACCCACCCCCAGATCGGGGGGAGGTAGGCGGTGAAGAGGCGGGCGGTGAAGGTGGCGGCGACGGCCTCGGACTGCGGGACGCCGGCGGCGGTCATGCCCGCGATGAGCCCGGCCTCGATGACCCCCATGCCGCCCGGGACCGGGGCGACGCCCCCGAACACCGAGGCGAGGGAGTTGATCACGATGATCTGGAGGAGTGGCAGGGGCGTGCCGTAGGCCCGGAGCGCGGCGTCGATGACCAGCGCGTAGGCCACCTGGGAGCAGAGGTTGCCGCCGAAGATCATCAGCGCCTTGCGGGGCGTGGTGAGGATGCCGTGCAGGTTCGCCTTGGCGGCGGCCACCTGTGGTTGCGACGCTGCGCCGAAGGGCGGCCCGCAGCTTGGGCACGAGGAGGGCGACGGAGACGGCCACGCCGACCACGACGATCGCGAGGAGGACGAGTCGGCCGATGTCGCTGCCGCCCGCCGACGGACGGAACGAACTGGGTGCTGGTGAACGCCAGGCCGACGACGACCAGCACGACCTGGACGATCCCGCTGGCCAGGGAGTTCATGACCGCCGGAGCTGGCGGCGACGGCGACCTTGAGGCCCTGCTTCTGGAAGAAGCGGATCACGAGGGCGGTGGTGGCGACGGTCCCGCCGATGAGGCCGGTGAAGTTGTTGGCGAACTGCTCGGCCAGCACCGGCCGGAAGGGCAGCGGGGCGTTCACCGCGCCCATCAGGGCGACCGACCCGGAGAACTGGGGCAGGAACGACAGCAGGGCCGCCACGACGACCCAGTACCAGTCGGCCTCCGAGAGGGTGGCCCAGAGGTCGACGCCGGCGAACTGGGCGACGATGAGGTAGAAGCCGAGGAACGTGGCCGCCGCCATGAGGATGCTGCTGGGCGTACACCCGGCGCAGCTCGGTCAGCTCCGGGCACCTCCTGGCCGCAGAGCGCGGCGCCCGCCTCGCGGAGGGCCTTCAGGCGCTTCTTGGCCTCGGGCACGGCGCGCCGGGCGGCAGGGGAGAGGGCGGGGGTCTCCATCAGCGGCAGGAGGTCCATCAGGCCCGTCGGGGCCGATGGAGCGGAGGGCGGCGGCGAGGGCGCGCTCGTCGCCCACGATGGTGGCGCTGGAGGCCAGCAGGTCGACCCGGTCGAGGGCACAGCGTTCCGGCGGGGCACCGGTCGATCCGCGGGAGAAGTCGGCCAGCGCGGTGGAGCCGTCGGCGAGGACCAGGACGTTGTCGGCCACCGCTTGACCGTGGGAGAGGCGGGCGGCGTGGAGCCGACCGAGGTTCCGCCACACGTCGTCGAGGGTCGGGTCCTGGACCCCGTCGCCGTCGAGGTCCGACAGGGGCACGCCCACCGGGCTCGAGCAGGGCGAGGAGCGCGAGGTCCTCGGTGCCGCCGGTGGCCGTCGTGACCACCTCGCTCACGGGAACGCCGGCCTTGGCCGCCATGAGCAGCAGGTAGGCCCGGTGCTCCAGCTGGGCCGACCGGGTCACCGAGACGGACGGCCCGGCGTCGTGGAAGACCACGGCGCGCCCCAGCTTGCTGAGCAGACGGGCGTCGGCGGCGTCGCGGCCGATGACCACGACCGACGCCGGGGCCCCGTCGGGCGCCCGCCCCACGAACCTCGTCTCGCCCAGGGTCTGACGTTCGGCGATGTCCAGGTGGTCGATGGCGATCCCCAGGTCGTCGAGGGTGCGCCGGACCGACGACAGCGTCGGGGGTCGCCCGCGGGGTCCCGATGACCAGGCTGGTGGCGGCGGAGACGGCCCAGCCGAGGCCGACGGCGGCCAGGACCGAGGGCAGGGGGCCGACGGCGGCCAGCAGGGCCCCGAGCAGCGCCAGGCCCTGGACGGACGCGGACGAACTGCCGGACCGGACGGACCAGGTAGGGCGCGGCCGCGAGCAGCACCGCGGTGGCGACCGTCAACCAGGCGATCGCCCCGGCGGGCAGCGAGGGGTCGACGTCGGAGGCACGGCGCACCGCGTCCAGGTCCGTCACCTCGACGAACGTGATCGCCGTGGCCCCGGCGACCCCGCCCACCCCGACGAGGGCCGTGGCCAACCTGAGGTTGCGGGTCAGCACCAGGGCGAGGACCATCACGGCCACGGCCCCGACGGTGCAGGCCAGGTAGAGCGCCGTCCCGAGCGGCGGCGAGCCACTCCGGGAGGTCGCCCAGCCAGGCGTACAAGGAGTCGTCGTGGGCCGCGAACCCGTCGGTCACCACGATGCAGCCCAGCACCACGCCGAGGGCGGCGAGGAGGTGGAGCGCATCGCTGGGCCGACGGCGCACGCTGCCCCGGGGGACCACTCCGAAGAACGAGGGCGCCCAGCGCTGGGGGGCCACGGCGGCCAGGACGGGTGTCGTCGGGTCAGGACCGTCGTCGTGGCTCGACGCCGGTTCGAGACCCATCGCCGGGGAGCTTACGGTTCGGGCGGACGCGGATCCGGCGACGGGGTGCGGTCGATGCGCCCGTCAGCGGGCAGGATCGGGAGGTGGCCAGGGTCGTGCTCGTGGAGCCGTACTACGGAGGTTCGCACCGGGCGTGGGCCGACGGCCTCGTGGCCCACTCCGGTCACGAGATCCACCTGGTGACCCACGACGCCGCATACTGGCGGTGGCGCCTGCGGGCCTCGGCCCTGACGTTGGCCGAGGCGGTGTCCGGCGTAGTGGCCGAGCACGGCCCGCCCGACGTCCTCCTGGTCAGCGACATGGTCCACCTCCCGGCCCTCCTCGGCTTCCTGCGCCGGGACATCGGGGACCCGGCCGTCGCCCTCTACATCCACGAGAACCAGCTGACCCACCCCGTCGGCCCCCGCGACCGGCCCGACGAGGGCCTGGCGTTGGCCAACTGGCTCTCGATGGCGGTGGCCGACGCGGTCCTGGTCAACTCCGAGGCCCAGCTGGCCGACCTGCGGGTCGCCCTGCCGGTCCTCCTCGGCCGGGCCTTGGACCACGGTCACGCCCACCGCCTCGACGGGGTCCTCGGGCGCTGCCAGGTGCTGTCGGTCGGGGTCGATCTGGGCGGGATCGAGCCCGACGGCCACGCCCCGCCTGGAGATCCCCTCGTGGTCTGGAACCACCGTTGGGACCACGAGAAGCGACCCGGACCGGCTGTTCTCAGCCCTGCACCACCTGGCCGACGAGGGCGTGGCCTTCCGCCTCGCCCTGGCGGGGGAGAACCTCCGGTTCGACCCCCAGGAGTTCGACCGGATCCGCGGCGCCTCGGCGACCGGGTCGTGCACGTCGGTGTGCTCGACCGGGAGGGGTACCACCGGTTGCTGGCGAGCTCGGACGTGACGGTGAGCACGGCTGAGCACGAGACCTTCGGCATCGCCGCCGTCGAGGCCATGGCCGCGGGCTGTGTGCCCCTCCTGCCGGACCGTCTGAGCTACCCCGAGATCGTCCCTGCGCGATGGCACCAGGCCGTCCTGTACCAGGAGGGCGAGCTGCGCGATCGGCTGCGGGCCGTGCTGACCGACCTGCCTGCGGCTCGAGCGAGGGTCGACGGCCTCGCCCGGTCCATGCGCCGCCATGACTGGTCCGTCGTGGCCCCCCGGTACGACGCCGTGCTCTCCGCCCTGGCCGGCTGATCGCGTTCCCCTTCCCGAGCGCCTCCTAACCTACGCGTCGAACTCGTCGGATCGTCCCGCGAGCAGGAAGGGTGCTCATGTCCGATTCGCCGGCTGCCGCCCTGGAGCGATGGTCCCCGGTGGACGCCCTGCGCATCGTCACCAGCGCCGTCGCCCTGCTCCTGATCCTGCTGGTCGACCGCCTGTTCGGCGACGATCTCGTCGCCTTCATCTCCGATCTGCTGGCGGGCTTCCGCACCCTCGACGAGGACGTGGTCCCCGTCGTCGCCGCGCTGGCCCGGGTGGCCACCCTGGGGGTGCTCGGCGTCGGCTTGGTCTCCGCCACGCTCCGAGGGCACTGGCGCTTCCTGGCCACCGCGACCGCGGGCGCGGTGGTGGGCGCCGGATTGATCCTGCTGGTCGACGGCCTGCTGGATGCCAGCGCGCCGGCGGTGACCAGCACCGACGAGCTCCTCGGGTTCCTGGGCGACTCCGGCTTCCCGACCGCCGCCGGCCTGGCGGCGGTCACCGGCGCAGTGGCCGCAGGGGTGCCCTGGTTCGAACGCCGTCAGCGGCGGGTCGGCTGGGCGCTCGTCGTGCTCCTCGCCGTTGTCCGGGCCTTCACCGAGCCGGTGTCGATGCAGACCGTGGCCGCGCTGGCCTGCGGGGCCCTGGCCGGCGCGCTCGCCGACGCCGCGCTGGGCACACCCACCCGACGCCCCACCCACGCCGCCGTGGTCGACGGCCTCACCCGGAGCGGGGTGGCGCTGGCCGACCTGCACCCGGCCTCGGTCGACGCCCGGGGCTCGACCCCGTACTTCGGGACCACGACCGACGGCACGGCGCTCTTCGTGAAGGCCCTCGGAGCCGACGAGCGCAAGGCTGACCTGCTGTTCCGCCTGGTCCGCACGGCCGTGCCCCGGGACCTCGGTGACGAACGGCCCTTCTCCTCGCTCCGTCGGGCCGTGGAGCACGAGGCCTTGGTGGCCCTCGTCGCCGCCAACGAAGGGGTGCGGACCCCACCACTCGCCGCCTTCGCGGCCGCCGAGCCCGGGGGGTTCGTCCTGGCGTACGTCGCCATCGACGGCCGCTCCCTCGACGGTGTCGACCCGGAGAACATCACCGACGAGGTGTTGGCGGGGATCTGGGAGCAGATGGCCATCCTCCGGCGCCATGGCATCGCCCACCGTGACCTACGCCTGGCGAACGTGTTCCTGGCCGCGGACGGGACGGTCTGGATGATCGACTTCGGGTTCAGCGAGCTGGCCGCGTCGGACCTGCTGATGGCAACCGATCTGGCCGAGCTGGTCACCTCCCTCAGCCTGAAGGTCGGCGCCGAGCGGGCCGTCACCGAGGCCGAGCGGGCGGTCGGGGTCGTGGCTCTCCGGTCCTCCCTGAGCCGGTTCGACCCGAAGTTCCTGAGCGGAGCCACGAGGACGGCCCTCAAGGGACGACCCGAGCTGCTGACCGAGGTCCGGGCCCGTATCGGGTCCGGGGCGTAGCCGTGCGCCGCACGCAGGCCTTGGCGCTGGCGGGCGCGGGGGCGACGGCATTTGCCCTCTCCACCCACTTCGCCGTGGCCGAGGACCACCGGCGGGCGGAGTCACGGGTCTTCCACCTGGTCAACGGCTCACCGGACTGGCTCTATCCCGTGTTGTGGGGCCCGATGCAGCTCGGGAACCTCGTGGTGGGAGCCGTGGTGGCGCTCGCCGTCGCCCTGATCGGTCGGCGCCCCCAAGTGGCCCTCGCCGCGATGGCGGCGGTGGGCCTCAAGCTGGTGGTCGAGCGAGTGATCCGGGACCGGATGACCAGCGCCATGGAGCGGCATCGGCCCGGCACCTCACAGGTCGGCGCCGTGCTCCGGGGCGACGTCCCGGTGGAGGGCCACAGCTTCCCGTCGGGCCACGTCATCCTGGTGGCCGCCCTGGCGGCGGTCCTGACCCCCATGCTGCCGCGCCGGTGGTCAGCGCTCCCGTGGGCCGCGGTGGGCCTGGTCGCCTTCGGCCGGGTGTACGTCGGGGCCCACAACCCCCTGGACGTCACCGCCGGCTTCGGCGCCGGGGTCACCGTCGGCGCCCTCCTCGACGCCGTGCTGGGCGACGAGCACCGTCACCACACCCGGAGGGCTCAGACGTAGTCCTTGCGCCGCAGCCACTGGAAGGCGAACCAGCCCCAGATCGGGCTCAGGTACGTGGTGAACATGCGGGCGGTGAACGTGGCCGCCACTGCTTCGGCCTGGGGGATCCCCGCGGAGGTGAACCCGGCGATCAACCCCGCCTCCACCACACCCATGCCGCCGGGTACGGGGACCGCACCGCCGACGAACGAGGCGAAGGAGTTGATGACCACCAGCTGCAGGAGCGGAAGCGATTCGCCGTAGGCGTGCAGGGCGAGGCCGAGCACGGCGGCGAAGAGGAGTTGGGACACGAGGTTGCCCCCGAAGAGCTCGAGGGCCTTCCGCGGGGTGGACAGGACCCCACTGATGTTGTCCCAGGCCTCCCTGAGCTGGTGGGCGACGATCTCCTTCGCGCGGCGCCGGAGCCGGGGGACGATGAGGACCGCCACGACGGCCAGGACGGCGATGACGACGAGCGCGTACACCCACCCGGGCACACCCGAGTCGTCGCTGTCGAGGTCGAAGGAGGAGCCGGTGACCAGCAGGCCGGTGACCACGAGCACGATCTGGACGACGAAGCCGGCGGCGGAGTTGAGGACGCCGGAGCTGACCGCCAACGTGGGCGGGAGCCCCTGCTTCTGGAAGAAGCGGATGGACAGGGTGGCGTTGCCCGCGGTGCCGCCGACCAGGCCGGTGAACGACTGGGCGTACTGGACCACGGTCACGGGCCGCAGCGGCAGCGTGGTGGCCACCGCTCCGAGCATGGCCACGGCCTGGCTGAGTGGCGGGAGCAGGGCGATCACCGCGGTGGCCACCACCCACTCCCAGATGGCGCCCTCGAAGACGTCGCCCATGGCGGCCACGCCGGCCAGCTGGACCACGAGCAGGTAGAGGCCGAAGAGGAAGGCGGCGGCGAGGAAGATGCCCCCGAGGGAGAAGCGGCGGAGCGTCGCCAGCTCCGGGGCCTCGGTGCCGGTGAGCGCCGCCCCGGCCTCGCGCAGGTCGCCCAGGAGCGCCTTCAGGTCCTCGATGGTGGAGCGCGACCGGCTCGAGAAGGCCGCGGGCTCCAGGTAGGGCAGGAGGACGGCGAGGCCGTCGTCGCCGCGGACCCGTCGGGCGGCGGCCAGGGCGCGGTCGACGCCCACGACATCGGCGGTGACCGCGAGCAGCTGGGCGTCGTCGAGGGCGAGGTGGTCGGAGGGGGCGGAGGTCTCGGACCGGTCCATGCGCACCAGGCCCGTGCGCCCGTCGTCGTCGACCACGATCCGCCGGGCGGTGAGGTCGCCGTGGGCGATCCCGGCGTCGTGCAGGCGGCCGAGGTTCGTCCAGGCGTCATCGAGCACGCCGTCGCCGATCGCCGTCGGGGTCGAGGTCGCCCAGGGTCCGTCCCGGCGGGTTGCGGACCACGAGGACGGCGTCGTCCCGGGCGCCGGCGATCCCCACGGCGACGAGGTCGGGGACGCGGGCCCCGGTGCGATCGGCGAGCAGGAGGGTCAGGGCCTGGTGCTCGACCTGCTGGCCCCGTCGGAGCGAGAGCGTGGGCCCCGCGTCCTTGTACCAGACCGATCGCCAGATCTTGGCGAACAGCCGGGCGTCGGTGCTGTCCCGACCCACGACCTCGACGGCGAGGCGGTCGTCGACCTCGCTGGTGTAGGCCGTGTGGCCCCAGGTCTGCTCCTGGCGCGAGCTGGAGGCCGTCGTTGGCCACGCCGAGGTCGCGCAACGAGGCCGCGACCTGCCGGATGGCGGGCGTGCCCCCCGGTGACCCCAGGGCGAAGTGGGCCACCGCCGCTGCGCCCCAGGACAGCACGAGGCTGGCCAGGACCGAGACGGGCAGGCCCTCGGCCAGGTACACCGCGGCGAGGGCCGAGAGCCAGAACACGATCTCGACCATGCGTCGGGTCGGGCGGGTGAGGTACGGGCGGGCGGCGAGGAGCACGGCGAGGGACGCCGCCAGGGGCACGACCGGGAAGTCCGGGTTGTGGCCGCGGAGGTTCGTTCCGGCCGCTTCGAGGGCCTGGGTGATGTCGACGAGGCCGGACAGGCGCGGCGGCGACGCCCAACCCGACGGCGAAGGCGAGGAGGAGGGTGAGGAGCAGACGGCCCCGCCGGGCGATGAGGGCGCTGAGGGCGAGGATGCCGGCGACGACCCCGCCGAGGCGGTAGAGCACCTCGAAGAGCCCCGTCAGGCCCTCCGGCAGGGCGGCCACGAGGTCGTACACCCGGGCCTCGAGGCTGGTGACCGCCTGGGCGCTCACCGAGATCGCCGGCGATGACGACGACCGCGGTGATGACCCGGCCGATGTCGCTCGGCCGCCGGCGGACGGCGCCGGGGGCCACGATGCCGAACACCGACGAGGTCCACCGGCGGCGGATGACCGACGTGAGGACGGGGATCAGGCCGCGGGCGTCCTCGTCGGTCTCGGGGGCGACCGTCTCGGTCATCGGGCCTTCCCCGTCCCCCCTCACGCTCCCGTGGCTAGCAGACTTTGCCTCGGTGGTGGGGGTGGTGGGTCCCCCGGGTCGGGGCCGGGGCGAGTGTCCCCCCGAGCTCCTCGGCGGCCCGCCGGAAGTCGGCCACGAGGATGTCGGCCATGTCCGAGCTCAGGCCCTCGCGGACGACCACCCGGAGCACCGAGACGTGGTCGGCGTTCGCCGCCAGGGTGTAGGCGGGCACGATCCAGCCCCGCTCCTTCATCTTGGCGCTCAGGTCGTAGGCGGTGAACCCGGCGTCGTCGGTCACGCGAGCGCACACCAGCGGCAGGGCCTTCGGCTTGCTCATGAGCTCGAGGAACGGGCTGGCGTCGACCAGGTCGCTCAGGTACGCCGCCGTGTCCGACAGCCGGGTCATGACCTCCGTGTACCCCGCCCGGCCCATCCTGAGGAAGTTGTAGTACTGGGCGATGATCTGGCTGGCACCCCGGGAGAAGTTCAGGTCGAAGGTGGGCTGGTCGCCCCCGAGGTAGTTGGTGTGGAAGATGAGGTCCTCGGGCAGGTGGCTCTTGTCCCGCCAGAGGGCCCAACCCACGCCCGGGTAGACCAGCCCGTACTTGTGGCCCGAGGCGTTGATCGACTTCACCCGGGGAAGGCGGAAGTCCCACGCCAGGTCGGGCTGGGTGAACGGCGCGACGAACGCACCACTGGCCCCGTCGACGTGGAGGGGGACGTCGATGCCGGTCCGCTCCTGATGGGCGTCGAGGGCGTCGGACAGGTCCTGGATGGGCTCGAACTCGCCGGTGTAGGTGGAGCCGAGGATGCCCACCACGCCGATCGTGTTCTCGTCGACCTGGGCCATGGCGAGGTCGACGTCGATCACCGTCCGCTCTGGCGTGATCGGGATCATCCGGGGCTCGACGTCGAAGTAGCGGACGAACTTCTCCCAGCAGACCTGAACGGTCTCGCTCATGACGAGGTTGGGCCGGTCGGTGGGCTGGCCCGCCGCCTCCTGGCGGGCCCGCCACCGCCACTTCATGGCGAGACCGGCGAGGTGGATGGCCTCTGACGAGCCGACCGTCGGGGTGCCCATGGCGTGCTCGGCGTCGTCGGCGTGGAAGAGGTCGGCCAGGATGCTGACGCAGCGGTTCGAGATCTCGGTGGTCGCCGGGTACTCGTCCTGGTCGATGCTGTTGACGTTGAGGTTCTCGGCCATGAGCAGCTCGGCTTCGGGCTCCATCCAGGTCGTCACGAACGTGGCCAGGTTCAGGGCCGGGTTGCCGTCGAGGGCCAGCTCGTCGTGGATGATCTGGTAAGCGCTGCGGGCCGGCATGTCGTCGTCGGGGAGCCGGTACTTGGGGATCGGGTCCGAGACGTACCGGCTGCCGTAGGTGGGCGCGAGGGCGTCGTCGGCGTCGTTCTTGCTGTGCTGGAACATGGCTGGTCCTTCGTCGTCGTCCGGAGGGATGTTTTCACGGTCGGGAAGGCCGCACCGTCATTCCTCGGGGGTGATCTCGATCCGGGCGGCCACGAAGAAGCAGACGGCGCCCAGGAGCGTGCCGGTGTTGGCCACCGAGCTGTCGACGAGGTCACCGGTGTCGGGCAGGACGAACGCGGCGATCGCCGCAGCCATGAAGAAGATCGAGCCGAGCAGGTTGAGCCCGGCGACGCGCCAGGGGCGACCGGCGCGCCAGGGCGGGCGGTCGAGGGTCCTGACCGCCAGCAGGCTGGCGACGAGGAAGCACACCGACCCGATGTAGTCGGGGGTCCAGACCCGCAGGTTCTCCTGCGGCGGCGTCGAGGCCCGTGAGGCGGGCGGCGGCGGTGTTGACGTTGAACCAGAGGGTGCCGACCAGCTGGATGAGCGACGCGGCCCAGGCGAGGTCGGCCGGCTGCCAGGCCAGCAGCCTCCCGCCGGTGGTCTGCAGGTACTGCAGCGTGGCCGCGCTGGTGAAGAACAGGGAGCCCACGAAGAAGACGGTGACCACGAGGTTGGGGGCCACCGCGCTGGCGAAGGGCTGGAAGGCCCCGAGGGCGAAGCAGGCGAGCCCACCATGAACAGGGCGTCCATCCACCAGGCGGCACCCCTCGGGTGCGCCCGGCTCACCGCACCGTGTCCCCACGCGCCACGGCGGCACGACCGGCAGGTCGTGCCGCCGTGGCGGGTGCAAGCGGACTCAGGTGTCCATGGCGATGTCTCGCCCGTGGGCCGTCAGGGCCCAGATGACCGCCACCGCGACGGCGATCATGATCGAGCTCCACACGGGCTGGATGGGCAGCCAGACGAAGTTGGCGACGGCGCTGCCGAGGGCGACGAGTACGCCGACGGTACGGGCCAGCACGTTGCCCGAGAAGATGCCGAGGCCGGCCAGGAACACCAGGATGCCGATGATCAGGTGGACCCAGCCCCACTGGTCGGTGTCCAGCTTGACCACGTAGTCCTGGCCCGCGACGAACAGGTCATCGTTGGCGATGGCGGCGATGCCGGCCAGGGCCTGGAAGATCCCCATCATCATCAGCATGAAGGCGGCGAAAGCCGACCAGCCGATGGCTGCGCCCCCACTCGGTTCGTTGTTGCTCATGTCCGTCTCCTGGTTCTGCGCGGGGACCCCCTGCCCCCTCGCCACTCCCATCATCCTTGCGCACTCGGGGACGTCCGGAGCGTCACCCTCGATGGATGATCTGCGCTCTTGGCCTCCTTGGCAGGACTACGTTCGCCCGGTGAGCTCCAGACAACCGGCAGGATCCCCCGCGGGCGGGCGGCCTCGACGGCTGGGTCCCCGGGGTCCGCATGGCCCGGACCTACCAGCGCAGCTGGCTCCGGTCGGACCTCGTCGCCGGTGTCGTGCTGGCGGCCATCCTCGTCCCCCAGGGCATGGCCTACGCCGAGCTGGCCGGGCTGCCGGCCGTCACCGGGCTCTACACGACCGTCGCCTGTCTGGTGGGCTACGCCGTGTTCGGGCCCTCGCGGGTGCTGGTCCTCGGCCCGGACTCGTCGGTGTCCCCGCTGATCCTGGCGGCGATCACCCCTCTCTTCGTGACCGACGACCCCGAGAGCGCCATCGCCCTGGCGGGGATGCTCGCCCTCATCGTGGGCCTGATCGAGGTGGGGCTCGGGCTGGGCAAGCTCGGCTTCGTCGCCGACCTGCTCTCCAGCGAGGTCCAGGTCGGCTACATGAACGGCCTCGCCATCACGATCATCGTGAGCCAGCTGCCGAAGCTGTTCGGCTTCTCGACCGACGGCGACGACTTCATCGAGGACGTCCGGGCGTTCGTCGAGGGCATCGACCAGACCGACGCCGCCACCCTCGCGGTGGGGGTGGGCGTCCTCGTCGTCCTCCTCGGCCTCCCTCGGCTCACCACCCGGGTCCCGGCGGTCCTGGTCGGTGTCGTCGGCGCGACCGCCGTCTCGGCCCTGCTCGGCCTGGCCGACGAGGGGGTCGACACCGTCGGCGTGCTGCCCGCCGGGGTCCCCTCGCCCGAGCTGCCCTGGACCAGCGCGAGCGACATCGGCCCGCTGCTCATCGCCGCCGTGGGCATCACGATGGTCTCCCTCACCGACACCATCGCCACCGCCGCCGTCCTTCGCCGCCCGCCGGGGGGACGAGGTCGAGCCCGACCAGGAGATGATCGGGATGGGGGCGGCCAACATCACCGCCGCCTTCTTCCAGGGCTTTGCCGTGTCCACCAGCGGCTCGCGCACGGCGGTGGCCGAGGAGTCCGGGGCCAAGAGCCAGGTGACCGGCCTCGTCGGCGCCGGGGTGGTCGTGGTCCTGCTGCTCTTCCTGAACGGCCTGCTGGCCGACCTCCCCCAGTCGGCGCTGGCCGCCGTGGTCATCGCCGCCGCCCTCTCGCTGATGGACCTCGGGGTGCTGAGGCGCTACCTGACCGTCCGGCGCAGCGCCTTCGTGCTCTCCCTCGTCGCCACCGCTGGGGTCATCTTCTTCGGTGTGCTCGAGGGGATCGTGGTGGCCATCGTGCTGGCCGTCCTGCTCTTCTTCCGGCGCAGCTGGTGGCCGCACGGGGCGGTCCTCGGTCACGTCTCGGAGGTCGAGGGGTGGCACAGCATCGAGGACTATCCCGAGGCGGAGCAGCTCCCGGGCATCGTGGTCTACCGGTGGGAGGCGCCGCTGTTCTTCGCCAACGCGGGAGCGTTCCGCGAGCAGGTGCGCCACCTCGTGCACGAGCACCGACCGGTGTGGGTCGTCCTGCAGTGCGAGGCGATCACCGACATCGATGTCACCGCCGCCGAGATGCTCCGGCAGCTCGACGATGAGCTCAACGACGCGGGGGTGCACATCGCGTTCGCCGAGATGCGCAGCCGGCTGCAGGACCTGACCCTGCGGTACGGCCTGCTCGAGACGCTCGACGCCGACCACTTCTACCCGACCCTGGAGACCGCACTGGCGGCCGCCCAGGCCCTGGGCGCACTGCCGCCGGAAGGTGAGGACGAATGACCGCCATCGACCCGTCGACCCGCAGGACCGACGCGTTGCGGCGGCGCCTGGCCGCGGTGGCCGCCCTCGGGCTGGGCGGGGTCGCGCTGGTGACCGGCGCCCTGAGCATGCGCGGGGACCTCGGCCGAGCGGCGGCCGCCGTGGTGCTGATCCTCGTCGCCGTTGCCCTCGCCTGGTCCGCGGCCACGCGGCGGGGCCGGACCCGGGTCGTCGCCGGGGTGCTCGCCGTCCTCGCGGTGGTGAGCGTGGTCGTGGTCGTCCTCACGGCCGAAGCCCGCGGGCTCATGGCGGTCGTGGTCGTCGCCCTCGTGTCGGGGTCGGCGGCCCTGTCGACGTACGCCCTCCGGAGGGACCGGTTGAGCCTGCGAGCGGCCGCCACGCCCGGCGCAGAGGTGGGCCCGGCCCGCCAGGGCGTGCTCATCATGAACCTCAAGTCCGGTGGGGGGAAGGCCGAACGCTTCGGGCTGGAGGAGGAGGCGCGCCGGGTCGGCGTCGAGGCCGTCGTACTCCGCCCGGGCGACGACCTGCGCCAACTGGCCCAAGACGCCATCGACGGTGGCGCCGACGTGATCGGCATGGCGGGCGGCGACGGTTCCCAGGCCCTCGTGGCGTCGATGGCCATGGCCGCCGACGTGGCCATGGTGTGCATCCCCGCCGGGACCCGGAACCACTTCGCCCTCGACCTCGGTCTCGACCGGGAGGACGTGGTCGGCGCCCTCGACGCCTTCGGCGACGCGGTCGAGCGGCGGATCGACCTGGCGACGGTCGGGGACCGGGTCTTCGTCAACAACGTCTCGCTCGGGCGTCTACGCGAAGGTCGTGCAGTCCGACGAGTACCGGGACGCCAAGCGCCAGACCATCGCCAAGCTCCTGCCCGAGCTGGTGGGGCCCGACGCCGACCCGTTCGACCTCCGCCATGTCGGTCCGCGACGGCTCCGAGCAGTCGGGGGCGGAGCTCATCATGGTGTCCAACAACCCCTATCAGCTCGCCCGCCTCGGAGGGTTCGGCAGTCGGGCCCGTCTGGACACCGGCACCCTGGGGGTCGTGACCGTCGAGGTCCACGGAGCGAAGGACGTGAGCCAGATGGTGGCCGCGGAGGCGGCCGGCCGGATCCAGCACTTTCGGGGCTACGAGGCGTGGGCCACCCCGGCGTTCACCGTGCACTCCGACAGCCCGGTCGAGGCCGGGGTCGACGGTGAGGCCCTCCTGCTCGATCCCCCCCTCGAGTTCCAGTGCCACCCCGGGGCCCTGCGGGTCCGGGTGCCGAGCGCCTCCTGGGGCAGCTCCCCCGCGGCCCTGAAGGACCGCTCACTGGGCTGGACGGTGCGAGCGCTCGTCGGCCTCGCGGCCGGCCGTGGCCTCCCCCAGGACACCCCAGGGGACTGAGCGGGCGGCTCAGGCCCCTCGGCGCCGGGCGACGGCCCGTCCGGCGACCGCCGTCGCCTCGCCGATGGTGGCGCCGACCAGGCTGCCGGCCAGGACGTCGCCGGGGTAGTGCACCCCGGTGTGGACGCGGGAGTAGGCGACGGCGGTAGCCAGCCCGCGCAGGGGGATGGTGAGCGCGGGGACGACGGCGGACACGGCGCCGGCGAAGGCGAACGCCGACGCCGAGTGCCCGGACGGGAACGATGTGGAGGTTGGCATGGGCCGCCAGCGGTCCGACGGGACGCCGGCCCCGTGCCGATCGGGGCGGGGCCGCCGGCTGGCGACCTTCATCGGCAGGTTCACGGCGGCGGAGTTCACCGCGAGGGCGACCAGGCCGGTGACGGCGGCCCGTCGTCCGCGGCGGCCGCCGACGACGGCGAGCGCGCCGGCGATGCCGACCCAGAGCTTCGAGTGGTCGGCCACGGCCGACAGGCGGCGGAGGGGTTCGTCCAGCGACGGCGTGGGCACGGTGGCGATCGCCCGGTAGACCTCGCGGTCGACCGCCGCCATCTGGCGGAGCACCTTGCCCGCGCCCTCCGGGAGGTGGTCCGCGAGCCGGTCCTCGGGCGGGACGGGGATCGGGGGGTCCGGGGCGCTCACGCCCCGCCGAGCGTAGATGCCCTGGCCGGTGCGTGATCATGGTTGAGTGGGGAGCATGATCACCGACGTCGACGATGTGCGCGTCGGGCACTGGACGGCGCCGGACGGGTCCACCGGCTGCACCGTGGTCCGCCTCCCCGAGGGGACGGTGGCGTCGGGGGAGTTCCGCGGCGGCGCGCCCGCCACCCGCGACGCGGTCCTGCTCGCCCCGGACAAGACCGTCGTGCGCCTGGACGCGGTGGTCCTGGCGGGCCGCTCCGTGTTCGGCCTGGCCGCGGTTGACGGCGTGCTGGAGGTCCTCCGCGCCGAGGGCGTCGGCCTGGCCACCCCGGGCGGACCCGTCCCGATCGTGGTGGGCCTGGGCCTGTTCGACCTGACCCAGGGTGACCCGACGGTGCGACCGGGCCCCCAGGAGGGTGCGGCCGCCTGCCGGGCGGCCGCCGCAGGGCCCGTGGCGGACGGACGGGTCGGCGCCGGGGCCGGGGCGACCATGGGCAAGTGGCTGGGCCGGGAGCACGCCGTCCCCGGTGGCCTGGGGACGGCGACGGTCCGGGCGGAGGGGGTGACCGTCTCGGCCCTCGTGGCCGTCAACGCCGTGGGCTGGATCGACGACGGGACCCACCAGCCGGTCGCGCCGACCCGGCCGGTGGCCGTGGACGAGGCGGTGGGCAGCACCGAGTACGGCAACACGACCATCGGGGTGGTCGTCACCGACGCCGAGCTGGACAAGGCGGGTTGCCACCTCGTGGCGCGGGCGGGCCACGGCGGTCTCTCCCGGGCCCTGGTCCCCGTGCACACGACCGTCGACGGGGACGGGCTGGTGGCCGCCGCGACCGGCCGGGTGCCGGCCGCGGTCGACCTGGTCGGCTGGCTGGCCACCCTCGCGGTCGAGGCCGCCGTCCGGGCGGTGGCCCTCCCCGGGCCGGGGGACGCCCGGTAGCGTTCCCCCCGTGTCCAACGACCTCCAGGTGGTCGCGGCCGAAGCCGCCACCTGCGTGCGTTGCGGCCTGGCCGAGACCCGCACGCAGGTCGTCTTCGGCGTCGGTGATCCCCACGCCGACCTCCTCTTCGTGGGCGAGGGCCCCGGTGCGGAGGAGGACCGGCTGGGTCAGCCCTTCGTCGGGCGATCGGGCAAGCTCCTCGACCAGCTCGTGCTGGAGGAGATGGGCCTGACCCGGGACGGCTTCTACATCGCCAACGTCGTCAAGTGCCGCCCGCCCGACAACCGGGACCCGCGACCGGAGGAGATCGAGGCCTGCAACCCGTGGCTCGAGCAGCAGCTCGAGCTCATCGCCCCGCGGGTCGTCGTCACCGTCGGCAACTTCGCCACCCGGACGCTCCTGTCGACCAAGGAGGGGATCACCAAGCTCCGGGGTCGCTCGTACCCCTACCGGACCGGCGTGCTCGTCCCGACCTTCCACCCCGCCGCCGTCCTGCGGGGTGGGGCCCAGCAGATGGCCCAGATGCGAGCCGACCTGGTCCGGGCCAAGCAGGCCCTGGGTGGCCCGCCCCCGGTCGCCGAGCCCGTTTCGGAGTCGGCCCGGCCGGAGCCGCCTCGGGCCGACCCGCCTGCCGGCGACGTCCGCCTGTTCGACTGACGGCGACGGCGTTCGGCGCCGGCCCGCCTGCCGGCTCAGCCCTCCTGGGCGTCGCGTTCGATCTCGGCGGTGTCCGCCTCGAGCTGCTTCGCCTGGATCTTCTCGGCCTTGGCCATCGCCGCCTCGATCTTGGCCTCCATGTCGGACACGGCGACCACGACGAGCCCGGCGGTACCGGCGTCCAGTGCCTCGCCGGCCTCTTTCAGGTCCGACCGACTCATGCCGCCGGCGGCGTGCCCCGCGACCGCACCGAGGACGGCCCCGCCCCCGGTGGCCGCAGCCAGCAGGCCGCCTCCGATGGCTGCGGCCGGGAACAGGGCCACGACGAGCCCCGTCGCCAAGCCGACGCCGCCCCCCATCACGCCTCCCACCCGGGTGGGCGTCTCGTGCTTCTTCACGATCTTGACCTTGCCGCTCTCGCGACGCTCGACCACCGCCGCGTCGTAGGCGTCGATCAGGCCGGTCTCCACGTGCAGTTGCTTGACGGCGTCATAGTCGGCGAGGGCGTCGTCGACGTCCGCGTACACGCCGATGTAGGCGAAGAAGGTGTCGATGGGCATGGTGGCCTCCTCGGATCGGGGATCTCGCGGCCACGATCATCGCTCGTGCAAGCCGTGCTCGTCATGGCCGTTCCGTCCGAGGGCCGAACGGTGCGACGGCGCGACGGGGACGGATCCGGCGCTGGACCCCGTTGGCTAGGGTCGACCTCGGGCCGAGAGGGCCGAGGAAGGCCATGAGCGACGACACCATCGGATGACCGTGACGGGGGTGTGCTTCCTGGGCATCAGAACGCGGCGGAACGTCGTCGTCCACCCTCTCCCGCCGATCCGTCCGGTGCCGTGAGCGCCCCCGGTCCGCTCGACCTCGGCGAGCTCCAGGCCTTCGTCGTCCGGCTCGGCGCGGACATGAACGCCGCCGGCGAGCCGGTCCACCACGTCCAGGAGCGGTTGACCCGCGTGGCCGAGGCGTACGGCGCCCACAGCGCCCGCATCACCGCCTTCCCGACCTTCCTCATGGTGGCCATGGGTCGCGGTGAGCCGGCTGCCCTCGAGCTCACCGCGTTGGCCCCGACCCCGCGACTCGATCAGATCGCCGCGCTCGACGAGCTGGTCCACCGGGCCGAGCAGGGCGCGATCCCTCCGGCGGAGGGGTTGGCCGCCCTGGACGCGATCGGCGACATGCCGCCGCGCTTCGGGCGCCTGCTCAGCATCGTCGGCTACGCGGTGTTGACCGCTGGTCTCTGCCTCGTGCTCCACCCGGCTCCCCGCGATGTCGCGGCGGCCGCGGTGTTCGGCGCTCTCGTCGGCATCCTGCGCACCCTCACCGAGCGGAGCCCACCCCTGCAGGTGCTGTTGCCGATCATCGCCGCCTTGATGGTCTCCGTGCTGGGGGCCCTCGCCGTCGAGCACGACCTCACGAGCCAGGGCCTGCCGGCGATCGTCGCCTCCCTGATCGTGTTCCTCCCCGGGGCCAGCCTGACCATGGCCGTGCTCGAACTGGCGACGGGTCAGGTCGTGTCGGGATCGAGTCGGCTGGTTGCCGGGGCCATGCAACTGGCGATGCTCACGTTCGGCATCATCGCCGGCATCGAAGCCGCGGGCGTGCGGTCCGCGGTCGTGTTCGGGGGATCCGACGACGTGCTCGGCGCCTGGGCCCCCTGGCTCGGCGTCCTCGTCTTCGCCATCGGCGTGACGGTGGCCAACTCCGCGCCCGGACGGGCCTTCCCCGGCCTGCTCATCGTGCTGCTCGCCGCCTGGGGCGGGCAGGTGCTGGGCAATGCGCTCTTCGGCGGTTACGTGAGCGCGTTCGTCGGGGCCCTCGTGATGACGCCGGTCGCCTACTGGGTCTCCCGCGTCCCCTCCGCGATGCCGCCCCATGCGTCGTTCCTGCCCGGTTTCTGGCTCCTCGTGCCGGGGGCACTCGGTCTGATCGGGCTGACCCAGCTCGCCGGCGATGCCGATGCCGCCGGTACCCAGGACCTCCTTGCGACCGTGGTGTCCATCTTCGCCATCGCCATCGGTGTCCTGGCCGGCACCCTCCTGGTCGACTGGGCCGCGGCCACCGGTCGCTTCGTCGGTGACGTGTCCGGCTCGATCGCAAGGCGGACGCCCTGGACGGCGCGCCCCCGGCCACCCCATGGGAGGTAGGTCCGGTTCGATCGAGCACCTCCGACCCGAACCGTGACCAGCCTGCCGTTGCATACTCAGTGCATGCGCCGCCTCACCGCCGGTGTCGACGAGACGACCGCGCTCGCGGCCCGTGTGGCGCCCCTCGTCGTGGCCGGGGACCTGATCGTCCTTCTCGGTGACCTCGGGGCGGGCAAGACCGCCTTCGTGAAGGGCCTGGTCGCCGCCCTGGGCTCACCCGACCCGGTCACCAGCCCGACCTTCACCATCGCCCAGCGCTACGACGGTGGGCGGCTCACGGTGCACCACCTCGACGCGTACCGCCTGGCCGGGCCCGAGGAGGCTGCCGACCTCGCCCTCGACGAGCTCCTGGACGACGATGCCGTCACGGTGATCGAGTGGGGTGACCGCCTGCGGGGGATCCTGCCGATCGACCGGCTGGAGATCGCCATCGCCTTCGGGGCGGGTGACGACGACCGGGAGCTGGACTTCGAGCCGGGCGGGCCCGGGTGGGCGTCCCGTGTCCGGGATCTCGAGGCGACGTGCTGATCCTCGGCATCGACACCGCCACCGACCAGGTGGGTTGCGCCCTCGGGGACCAGGACGGCGTGCTGGCCCAGCAGCACCTCCGGGCGGCCCGCCGCCACGCCGAGGCCCTCGCCCCCCAGATCCACTCCGTGTGCGCCCAGGCCGAGGTCTCGCTGGCCAAGGTGGGCGCCGTCGCCGTCGACGTCGGCCCCGGGCTGTTCACCGGCCTGCGGGTGGGCTTCACGACGGCCATCACCATCGCCTCGGCCCTCGAGGTCCCGATGGTGGGCATCACCAGCCTCGACCTGCTGGCCCACGCCGCGTACCTGACCGACCGGCTGATCGCCGCCGCGGTCGACGCCCGACGGGGGGAGGTCTTCGCCGCCCTCTACCGGCCGGTGCCCGGCGGGGTGCAGCAGATCATGGCGCCGGTCGTGCTCCGTCCCGAGGAGCTGGCCTCCGAGCTCCTGGCCCAGGGCGACGACTGCCTGCTGGTCGGCGACGGCGCCGTGCGCCACCGCGAGGTCTTCGCCGAGGCCGACCACCTTCAGTTCGGTGGTCCGGAGCTGGCCCATCCCTCCGCCGCGGTGCTGGTCGGCCTGGCCCACGCCCGGGCCGTGCGCGAGGAGTTCGTCGCCCCCCGCGAGCTCGCCCCCATCTACCTCCGGGCGCCCGACGCCCAGAAGTTCACGGCGCCGTCACCATGAGCACAGCATCGTTGCGCATCGAGCCGTTGCGGCGCCGGCACATCTCGGCGGTGAGCCGCATCGAGCGGATGGTCTCCGCCAACCCGTGGTCCGCGGAGCTCTTCCGGGGCGAGCTGGCTCTGCCCGAGGCCTCGCGCGCCTATCGGATCGCCCGGACCGGCGGTCGCCTGGTCGGCTTCGGTGGCCTGATGTTCGTGGTCGACGAGGCCCACGTCACCACACTGTCGGTCCACCCCGACCACCAGGGCCGCCGCATCGGCACCCGGCTCCTGGCCGTCCTGGCCCGGGAGGCCCGGCGCCGGGGCACGAAGGCCCTGACCCTCGAGGTGCGGGCGGGCAACGAGCCGGCGAAGGCCCTCTACCGGCGCTTCGGCTTCGCGCCGGCGGGCATCAGGAAGAACTACTACGCCGAAGTGGGGGAGGACGCGCTGATCATGTGGGCCCACGACGTGGACTCCGACGACTACGCCGGGCGGCTGGACGCCATCGAGGCCGAGCTGCCCCCGGCGGAGGTGCGGGCGGCATGAGCGGCTTGGTGCTGGGCATCGAGACGTCGTGTGACGAGACGGCCGCAGCCGTGGTGGCCTGCGGTCGCGACGTGCGCTCGTCGATCGTCTCCAGCCAGATCGACCTCCACGCCGAGTTCGGCGGCGTCGTGCCCGAGATCGCCAGCCGCGCCCACGTCGAGTTGATCACGCCCGTGGTGGCCGACGCACTGGTCGAGGCCGGGGTCGAGGGCCACGACATCGCCGCGGTGGCCGCCACCCACGGGCCCGGGCTCGTGGGCGCCCTGCTCGTGGGGGTGAGCGCGGCGAAAGCCCTGGCCCTGGTGTGGGACGTGCCCTTCGTCGGCGTCAACCACCTCGAGGCCCATCTCTATGCCGCCCTGTTGGAGGAGCCCGACCTCGAGCTGCCGCTGGTGTTCCTGCTCGTCTCGGGTGGTCACACCATGCTCGTGGCCATGGAGGGTCACGGCCGCTACCGGGTGCTCGGCTCGACGCTCGACGACGCGGCGGGCGAGGCCTTCGACAAGGTGGCTCGCCACCTCGGCCTCGGCTACCCGGGCGGGCCGATCATCGACCGCCTGGCCCAGGGCGGGGACCCCACCGCCATCGCCTTCCCTCGGGCGATGCCCGGCGACACCCTCGATTTCTCGTTCAGCGGCCTCAAGACCGCGGTGGTCAACCACGTCCGCCGGCACCCCGACGGGGCCGTCGAGGACGTGGCCGCCTCGTTCCAGGAGGCCGTGGTCGACGTCCTGGTGGCCAAGGCCCGCCGGGCCGCAGACGAGATCGGGGCGAAGGGCATGGCGTTGGGGGGCGGGGTGGCGGCCAACTCCCGCCTGCGGGAGCGCTTCCTGGCCGCCGCGGGTGAGGACGGGCGCCCCGGCTTCGTCCCCAGCCGGGCCATGTGCACCGACAACGCGGCGATGGTGGCGTCCTGTGCGTGGTGGCGTCTGCAAGCCGATGGTCCCTCGCCCCTCGAGCTCGGAGCCGACCCCGGCCTGCGTCTGGGCTGAATCGCCCGGCGGAGAGGTTGCGCCTCCGAGGGGGTGCCTCCTATCGTTGGCACTCACCTAGTGAGAGTGCTAACGGTCGCCGCGCGGCCAGGAAGACACTGAGGAGAGCACATGAACCTTCAGCCCCTCGAGGATCGGATCGTCGTCAAGCCCGGCGAGTCCGAAGAGACCACGGCCTCTGGCCTGGTCATTCCCGACAGCGCCCAGGAGAAGCCCCAGCAGGGTGAGGTCCTGGCCGTGGGTCCCGGCAAGCGGTCCGAGCAGACCGGTGACGTGATCCCCGTCGACGTGAGCAAGGGTGACACCGTCGTGTACTCCAAGTACGGCGGCACCGAGATCACCATCGACGGCGACGACCTCCTGATCCTCAGCGCGCGCGACGTGCTGGCGATCGTCAAGTAGCCGATATGCCCAAGCTGCTGAAGTTCTCCGAGGACGGCCGTCGCCGCCTCGAGGCCGGCGTCAACAAGGTTGCGGACTCGGTCAAGGTCACGCTCGGCCCGAAGGGCCGCAACGTGGTCCTGGACAAGAAGTTCGGGGCCCCCACGGTCACCAACGACGGTGTGTCCATCGCCCGGGAGATCGAGCTCGAGGACAACTTCGAGAACATGGGCGCCCAGCTCGTGAAGGAAGTGGCGACCAAGACCAACGACGTGGCCGGTGACGGCACCACCACGGCGACGGTCCTGGCCCAGGCCATGATCCGCGAGGGCCTGCGCAACGTGGCCGCCGGCGCCAACCCGATGGGCCTCAAGAAGGGCATCGAGAAGGCCGTGGCCGCCGCGGTGGCGTCCATCGCCGAGCAGGCCAAGGAGATCGACGACAAGTCCGAGATCGCCCAGGTGGCCTCCATCTCGTCGGCCGACACGGCCATCGGCGACGTCATCGCCAACGCCATCGACAAGGTCGGCAAGGACGGTGTGGTCACCGTCGAGGAGTCCAACACCTTCGGCATCGACCTCGAGTTCGTCGAGGGCATGCAGTTCGACAAGGGCTACCTGTCGCCGTACTTCGTGACCGACCCGGACAACCAGGAGGCCGTCCTCGACGAGCCGTACCTGCTGTTCGCCAACGCCAAGATCAGCTCGGTGCAGGAGATGCTGCCCGTGCTGGAGAAGGTGATGCAGTCGGGCAAGCCGCTGGTCATCGTCTCCGAGGACGTCGAGGGCGAGGCCCTCGCCACCCTGGTCGTGAACAAGATCCGGGGCACGTTCAACTCGGTGGCCGTGAAGGCCCCCGGGTTCGGCGACCGCCGCAAGGCGATGCTGCAGGACATGGCCGTCCTCACCGGCGGCCAGGTCATCTCCGAGGAGGTCGGGCTCAAGCTCGACACCGTCACCCTGGACCTGCTGGGCACCGCCCGGCGGGTGGTCATCACCAAGGACGACACCACCATCATCGAGGGTGCCGGCTCCGAGGACGACGTCGCCGGTCGGATCGCCCAGATCCGGCGGGAGATCGACAACACGGACTCGGACTGGGACCGGGAGAAGCTCCAGGAGCGGCTGGCCAAGCTGGCCGGCGGTGTGGCGCTGATCCAGGTCGGCGCCGCCACCGAGGTGGAGCTCAAGGAGAAGAAGCACCGCATCGAGGACGCCGTCTCGGCGACCAAGGCCGCCATCGAGGAGGGTGTGGTCGCCGGTGGCGGCACCGCCCTGCTGCGGGCCAAGGCCGACGTCGACGCCGTCGTCGCCAAGCTGAAGAACGACGAGTCCACCGGGGCCCGCATCGTCGCCAGCGCCTTGACCGCCCCCGCGATGCTCATCGCCGACAACGCCGGGCATCCCGGCATCGTCGTCGTCGAGCAGACGGTGCGCGAGACCGGCGCCAATGGCTTCAACGCCGCCACCGGCGAGTTCGAGGACCTGATCAAGGCCGGCGTCATCGACCCGGCCAAGGTCACCCGGGCGGCTCTGCAGAACGCGGCGTCCATCGCCGCCATGCTGCTGACCACCGAGGCGCTCATCGCCGACAAGCCCGAGCCCCCCGCCCCGATGGGCGGCGGTGGCGGCATGCCCGACATGGGTGGCATGGGCGGCATGGGTGGCATGGGCGGGATGATGTAATCCCGTTCCCCACCAGGAACTGCGTCACGGCCGGGCCCTCGGGCCCGGCCGTTGCGCGTGCCGCCGTCGGTACGATCCGGCCATGGACCGTCCGCCCCCCGACCCCGCCAAGCTGCTCGAGCACTGGATGGAGTGGGAGAAGGGTGACACCACGCCCGGAACGGTCATGAAGAACCTGAAGGTGGGCGGCCTGCGCGACCTGCTGGAGCAGCTCGCCGGGAGCACCGCCCCCTGAGCACCGCCCCCCGGCCGAGGGGTGGCGACCAGGTCATCCCCCGACCGGCCGACATGCGCCCCGGCGGCCCGCCGCCGTGGGCCGGACTGGCGCCGGCCGCCAAGGCCATCGACCTCGCCGTCCTGCCCGAGCGCTTGGCCGCGCTGGGCGAGCCCCGGGTCATCGACGGTCCCGTGCCCGTGGCCTCCCCCCGTCAGTCGGCGGTCTTGGCGCCGCTCTACGTCGGCGACCAGGGTCCCACGGTGGTCCTGACCCGCAGGGCGGCCCACCTGCGCAACCACCACGGGGAGGTCAGCTTCCCCGGGGGGCGCCAGGAGGACGAGGACGCCGATCTCGTGGCCACCGCCCTGCGCGAGGCGCACGAGGAGATCCGGCTCGAGCCGTCGACGGTCGAGGTCGTGGGGCGCCTGGACCAGCTGAGCACCTTCACCAGCCGCTCCCTGATCCACCCCTTCGTCGGGATCCTCCCGGGGGCGCCCGAGGCCCTCGTCGCCGACCCCGGCGAGGTCGAGCACATCCTCCACGTTCCGCTGGCCGAGCTGCTCGACCCCGAGGCGTTCCACGAGGAGGTCTGGCGCTTCCCCGGCGGCCACGACCGGCCGCTGACCTTCTTCGAGATCGAGGGCGACACCATCTGGGGCGCCACCGCCCGGATGCTGCGTCAGCTGCTCAACGTGGCCCTTGGCCTCGACGGTCGGGCCTGAGCCCGCCTACCGGCGGGCCATGGCGAACGGAGGGGGGCGGAGGGGGACCGCCCATGATCGTCGCCCCTGTCGCCGCGATCGTCATCCCTGGGGGGTGACCGGGGGAGGCGGGGTCGGGGCCGTGTTGCCCTCCGCCAGCCACCGGGCCTTCGCCCGCTCCTCCATGATCTTGCGGTCGATCCAGTGGATCACGCTCTGGGCGAGCATGGCCAGGATGCCGTAGACGATGATGGCGAACAGCACGGCGAAGTCGAGGACCGAGCCGTTGTCGGCGGTCGCCGACGGGAAGATCCCCCGGAACGGCTCGAGGGCCCGATCGGCACTGCGGTAGACCCACTGGGTGAAGTCGGCCTCGGTGCTGGCGTTGAACAGCAGCAGGAAGAAGGCCAGCGTCAGCACGATGACCTCGAGGAGCAGGTAGGCGTAGATCAGCCAGGGCAGGATCTTCGCCAGCCGGAGGTTCGTGACCGACGACGGGTCCTTGGGCAGCGATCGCGTGGTCTGGGTCATTGCCCCCGATCCTAGGGGTGTCGAGCGGACGGGGTCAGCGCCGGGCGACCACGGCGAACCTGTCGTCGCCGGGGACCTGGGTCACCGTGACCTCGGCGAGCCCGGCCCCGCGAAGCTCGTCGACGAGGGTGTCCGTCGTGAACGGCCGGAACGTCACCTCGTGACTCACGGTGACGACCCCGTCGATGCGGAGTGTGAGGGTGAGCCGGATCAGATCTCCGAACCGCTCCGGGACCTGCCAGTCGAACCGTCGGGTGACCCGGTGCCCGTCCCGCTCGACCACGAGGGGGTCGTCGTCGGTGTGGCTCCCTTGCCGGTGCAGGACCGACCAGTCCTGACTGTCGAGGACGAGGGAGCCAAGGGGGGCGAGGACACCCGCGAGACCCGCCACCGCCGCGCGGCGGGCCTCGTCCGAGAGCGTGTGGGCCAGCGAGTTCCCGGTGCAGAGCACGGCGTCGAACACGGCTCCGAACCGAGCGGGCAGATCCTCCCAGGTGCAGATGCTGACCGGTAGGTCGACGTCGGCCTCGCCCAGGCGCGCCCGACACTGCTCGACCATGGCCCGGCTGGCGTCGGTGGCCGTGACCCGGAGGCCGCGCCGGTGGAGGGCGAGAGCGTCTATGCCGATGCCACACGCGGCGTCCAGCACCGCGGCGCCGGGGGACAGGTCGCGGAGGGCCGCCTGGACCCCGGGCGTGCGTGTACCGACCCGGGCCGAGAAGTCGTCATACAGCCAGTGGTACCGCTCTGCGAGGCCCCCGTAGGGGTCGGCGGCGGCGGGTGGCGGGTCAGATCCCGAGGATCTGGGCCTTCTTGGCCGCGAACTCCTCGTCGGTGAGGATGCCCTGGGAGTGGAGCTCGGCCAGCTTCGTGATCTCGGCCATGTCGTCGTCCGCGGCCGGCGCAGGAGCCGGCGGGGGCGCCTGGTAGACCGGCTGCTCGGCCACCTGCTGCTCGTACTGAGCCTGTTCCTGATCAGCCCACTTGTTGTTCTGCCGGCGGGCCACCCGACCGGACACGGCGGTGGCCGTTCCGGCGACGACCGCCGTGCGCGCTACGCCTCGTACGAGGCCTCCTCGACGACGCATCATGGTGTGATCTCCTCAGCTGGGTCGTCGGCGTCGAGCTCGTCGAGCGCCGCGACGATGGACTGGATGGGTATGCGGCCGGAGGCCACGAGCTGGCCGCCTGCCTTGCGGACGGCGACGGCGAACGGCGCGGCCCACACGTTCTCGTAGAGCAGGAAGATGCCCGAGGTGTCGGGCTCCAGGGCCGTGGCCGCCTCGGCGACGTCCTCCTCGCCCAGGACGCCCGAGCGGACGCCTTCGAACACGGCCAGGTCGAGCTCGCCGTCGCCGTCGAGATCGGCCAGCTCCATGATCGTGAGGGTCCCCTCCGCGTCCTTGTTGACCACCAGCAGGTCGATGATCCGGATGAGACCTCGGTCCACCAGGTCGATCAGGTGCGGCGCGGCCGCTCCGGTCGGTGGCCCGGAGAACTCGATGAGGATCCAGTCGATCGGGCCCATTTCCTCGATGTCGTCAGTCACCGCGTCCTCTCCTGGGGGCAGCCTGCCCTGTGTGTTCCCTGGTTGTAGTCGCTGCGGCCCGGGCGCGCCAGACTGCGGACCGGGTTGTCGAGGGCGGGCCCCGCCGTGGGGACCGATCCGACCGACGACGAGGGGGGACGACCATGGACGGCGGTGACCTGACGGTCCTGGCGGTCGCGGTCCTGGGCTACGCCGCGGTCTCCGGCCGCCTGCAGGGCACCGTCGTGACCCCGGCGATGGTCTTCGTGGGCTTCGGCCTCGCAGTCGGGGGCAGCGGGCTCGGGTGGATCGACCTCCACTTCTCCGTCGGGGCGATCCAGGCCCTGACCACCGCGACCCTCACCGTCGTCCTGTTCACGGACGCCGTCCGCATCGACATCCCGGCCCTGCGCCAGGAGATCGACCTGCCCCGACGCCTGCTCGGCGTCGGCCTGCCGCTGACCATCCTGGCCGGAACCGGGGTGGCCCTCCTCCTGTTCGACGACCTCGGTCTCTGGCCCGCCGCGGTGCTGGCCACCGTGCTGGCGCCGACCGACGCCGCACTGGGCCAGGCCGTGATCACGGATCCGTCGTTGCCCTCCCGCATCCGCCAGGGCCTCAACGTCGAGAGCGGGCTGAACGACGGCCTGTGCGTCCCCCTCGTCGCCATCTTCCTGACCCTGGCCGAGTCCGAGGAGGGTCTGGCCCGGGGTGAGGCGCTCCGGGTCGTCGTCGAGGAGATCGGTGGCGGGTTGCTCGGTGGGCTGGCGGCGGGTGTGTTCGGCGCCCTCGCCCTCCGCTACGCGCTCCGGCGGGGCTGGATCGAGGCGTCGTGGCACGCCATCGCCTTGGTCGCCGTTCCCGCCGCGGCCTTCGGGCTGGCCGTCTTGTTCCACGGCAGCGGGTTCATCGCCGCGTTCGTCGCCGGCCTGGCCTTCGGCCGCGTCGCCGGCCGGGAGGGCCTGCCGACTGCATTCGCCGACGGCTTGGGTGAGCTGCTCGGGGCGATGACCTTCCTGGTCTTCGGGGCCGTGGCCCTCGGCCCGGTGCTCGGCGACCTCACCTGGGCGGTGGTGGCGTACGCCGTCCTCAGCCTCACCGTCGTGCGGATGGGCCCGGTCGCCCTCTCGATGGTCGGTACCGACCCCCGACCGATCACCGTGACCTTCGTGGGCTGGTTCGGGCCGCGGGGGTTGGCCTCGATCGTGTTCGCCCTCGACCTGGTGGCGGAGTCCGGCCTCGAGGAGACCCCGCTCATCGTCCGGGTGGTGGGCGCGACCGTCGCCCTGAGCATCCTGCTGCACGGGCTGACGGCGGCTCCTGCGGCCCGCCGCTACGGGCAGTGGTACCGACGGCACCCGGACCGCGACGACCTCATGGAGTCCCGACCGGCCACCGACGTGCGGCCCCGGGGCCCGCGGCTCTCGGGCTGACGGCCATCAGGTCACGGCGTCGACCGGCTGCACCTCGACGTCGGGCTCGTCCTCGGGCTCGGCGGCCTGCTCGGCCAGACGGTGCACCACCAGCTCGTAGGCCCCGACGAGCAGTGCGAGCAGGAGGAGGCCGAGCCACGACAGGTCGAGCCACCAGAGCAGAACCAGGCCGACCACGGCGCCACCGATGCGCAGGCGGTCGACGTTGGCCCTGACCCACTCGATGGTGGTGGGATCCTGGGATCCGTTCACGACGGGTGCCGCCTCCTGCCGGCCCCGACCACGCCTTGGCGCAAGCGCACGGCCCACGCGTAGGGGCCCGTGACCAGGGCGACGGCGGCGATGACCAAGGCCCCGATGCCCACCCAGAGCGCGCCGGTGGTCAGGGGGTCGAGGAACGCCTCGCTGGTTGCCTGCACGGCGGGGACGTTGCTCTCGATCCGGACGTAGTCCAGCAGATCCTTCTGGAACAGGAACACGAGGCGGCGGAGGAGCACCATGCTCAACACGACCCCGACGGTCAGCTGCAGCAGCGTCCGCCGCCGCCGGGGCGACACGGCGAGGGTGCCGAGATGGCCAACGGGGCCAGCACCACCAGCACCCAGACCAGCTTGTCCGCCAGACCGACCGCCTCCTGGGCCGAGCTCAGGGCGCCGTCGTCGTAGACGGTGAAGGTGCCGAAGTTGTCGTCGAGGGTGACCCGAGGGCGTCGCCGATGGCCTCGCGAGCGGCATCGGGGACGTCGTCCACGGTGATGGTCGGCAGGTCGACGCTGCGGCCGAAGATGTCGGGCGACTGCTCGCCGATCTGGGCCAACACGCTGTTGATCACCGGGAGGAGGTTTATGACGATGCGATCGTTGCTCTCCTCCAGGAGGGGCGTGTTGCCCTCGAGCACGCGGACCACCTCGCGGTGTGCGGTCGAGACAGCGGACTTCCAGAGCTCGGCGAAGGTGTCGGACGCCACAAAGGTGGAGACCTGATCACCGACGAAGCCCTCGACCGCCCCCGACAGCGGGATGGCGAGGATCTGGGCGCGGTCGGGCAGCGCGTCCTGGAGGATCTCCTGCGGGTCGATGAGCTGGTTGAGCTGGTCGGTGAGGTACGCGCTCGAGGGCGCTCTGCACACCCGGATCGTCGATCAGTGCGCCGGCTCGGTTGCTGAAGTTGTCCGTCTTGAGGAAGCTCCGACGGGCGAACACGCCCAGGCAGGCGGCCAGCAGGAGCACGCAGGACAGGACCACGCCGATGACGGCGAGCACGCCTCGGAACCGGTGCCTTCGCGGCTTCGGAGCCCGGAGCACCTCGACCTCGTGGGCCAAGGCGTCGCGCTCGGCCCTGAGGGCCTCGACGTCGAGGGTCGCCTTGTCGGGCGGGTCGATCTCGGTGGGGATGTCGTCGTCGCTCATGCCGCGTGCCTCCGGATGTTGATTCCGATCCCGATGCTGACCAGCCCGTTGATCAGGGTGCGGAGCCCGATGAGGATGGCGAGGACGAGGAGCGTGGCGTCGGGCCAGGCCAGGACGGCGAGGCCGATGACCAGGCTCACCCCGCCGAGGACGAGGCGCAGGCCCCGTCCGTCCTCACCGCCGACCAGGGCGCCGATGAGGGCCACCGCGCCGCTGATGGCCAGGCCGAGCCCGGCGACCACGGCGAGGACCCACACGGTGGCGTCGGGCCAGACGGCGGCGGCGACACCGGCGACGATCACGAGGCCACCGATCACCAGGGAGGGCCAGTGGGGCCCCGGCGCTGCCTCGGGAGGAGGCCATCTCGGCCAGGCCCCCGATGATGAGCGACACCCCGATGAGGACCCCGAGGATCCAGATGGCGGCGAAGGGGTTGGCCAGCAGGACGAGGCCCAGGATCACGAGGGCGACCCCGACGACCACGAGGACGGTGCCGGTCGACCGGTCCACGCCCTCGTACTCGGCCGGCTGCGGCGGTGGCGGTATCTCGGTGCTCTCGGCCACGGAAACGACCTTCCCTCGTCGGCGACCAGGTGATCATCGCGGGCGCGCCCGCGGGTCACATCACCCGGTCTGTGTGATTCTCCGATGCAGAGTACTGACCGGGGCGGTCAGCCGAGGGTGGCCGACAGGCGGCCGGCGTCGATGGCGTCGAGGAAGCGGGCGTGGTCCTGGACGGCCTGCTCGGCGTAGGCCTCGCCGAACTCGGCCATGGCCCGGTCGAACGTGTCGCCCGAGCCGAGGTAGGCGGCGATGGCGACGGGGTCGCCGGAGCGGGCGTGGGCCCGGGCCAAGGTGTGGCCGCACACGTCGGCGTAGGCGGTGAGGTCGGCGGCCCCCAGCCGGTCGGAGTCGACCGAGCCCTTGCCGTCGCGGAGCTGGCGGACGTACATGGCGCGGCCGTCGACACCGTTGGTCCAGCCCAGGAAGATGTCCCGACTGGCCTGCATGAGCTGCTGGCCCTCGACCACTCGCCGGCCGAAGTGACGGAAGCGCGACTTGCGGAGGTGGGCCTCGAGGACCGAGGGCCCGGCCTCCTTGAGCTGGAGGAACAACGGGTCCTCGCCGTCCCTCCCCTCGAACAGCACGATCCAGCACCGGGTGCCCACGCTGCCCACCCCCACGACCTTCAGGGCGACGTCGACCAGGCGGAAGCGGTCGAGGAGGACGTGGAGGTTGGGGGCCAGGCTCCGGCGGTAGCGATGGAGCGCTTCGCCGATGGCGCGCTGCATCGCCTCGTCGCTCTGGCCGAGCTGGGCCTCGGTGAGGTCCCGCACGGGTACGAGCTCGGGTGGGGCGGAGCGGATCTGACGAACGCCGTCGACCTCCTCGGTCAGCTTCCGCGACGCCTGGATGCTGTCCCGACCGCTCCACGACCGACCGGCGCGTCGGCCGCGCTTGGCCAAGGCGTCGGGCATTCGAGCCAGGACGTCGTCGAGCTCCAGCCGGGCGTACCAGACCTCGAGGGTCCGGTCCTCGGCGAACTCGTGCATGGCGGTCCGATAGGACTCGGTGGCCCGTCGGGCGGCCCGACCGGCGACGCCGGCGCCGAGGCCGGAATGGCGGGCCCCGACCGCGAAGCTGGCCGCGAGTCGTTTGATGTCCCATTCCCAGGGGCCGACCAGGGTCTCGTCGAAGTCGTTGAGGTCGAAGACGAGACGGCGGTCCGGTGAGAAGTAGAACCCGAAGTTGGCGAGGTGGGCGTCCCCACAGATCTGGGCCCGGAGCCCGCTGGTCGGGGTGGTCGCCAGGTCGGCGGCCATGATGTCGGCCGTTCCCCGGTAGAAGGCGAACGCACTGGTGGCCATGCGGCCGTGACGGATCGGGACCAGCCACGGCAGCCGGCCGACGTTGGCGGCCACGACCATTGCGACGGGGTCGGGGCGTCCGGCGGGCGGTTCCCATGCGCCGTGCGAGGAGCGGGGGACCACCTTGCGGTGGGCCCTGCCCTCGGCCTGCCGTTCGGCCACGGACGCGTTCATGAGGCAGCTCCTCGCAGGATCCGGCGTGCAGTCATCTCACCCCATCGGCCAATGGGCGGCAGGGGCAAGAGGCGGTACCGCCGCCCCCTCCGGGAGGTGGGGGCGGCGGTACGCGACCTCAGCTGAGGGCCTTGGCCTTCAGGGCGTCGAACTCCGCCTGGCTGAGCGTGCCGTCGTCCAGCAGCTTCTTGGCGTGGGCGATCTCGCCCGCCGCACCGCTGCTGGTGCTCGCCGTCTCACGGACGTAGGACTCGAACTGGGCCTGTGCGGCCTGCTGCTGCTTCATGGAGCGCTCCGCCATGCCGCCACCACGGGCCAGCAGGTAGACGAACACACCCAGGAACGGGAGCAGGATGACGAAGATGCACCAGGCAGCCTTCGCCCCGCCGGACGTCTCGTGGTCACGGAAGAGGTCGCTGAAGACACTGATCAGCAGCCAGAACCAGATGATCCACATGAACAGGACGAACATCGTCCACAGCACTTCGCCAAGACCGAAATCTGCGGCCAGAACCATTCGGCGATCCTTTCGTAGGGCCCGGGCTTCGTCGCCCGGTGCTAAGACCTTATGCACTCGCGGGGGCCGGACCTCCTCTGACCGGGTGATCGGGCGTCCGGCCGGCCACCGGGCAGGCTGACGGGGTGAGCCAGACGTCGTTCCACCTGACCCCCGACGAGTTCCGGCGCCAGGGGGCCGAGGTCATCGAGTGGATCGCCCGCTACATGGAGACCGTGGCGGACCTCCCCGTGGGCTCGCCCGTCGCGCCCGGCGACGTCCGGGCCGCCCTGCCGCCCCACCCGCCCCAGCAGCCCGAGCCCTGGGCCGACGTCCTGGCCGACGTGGACCGCGTGATCCTGCCGGGGATCACCCACTGGCAGTCGCCGAACTGGTTCGCCTACTTCCCGGCGAACAGCTCGGGCCCCTCGGTGCTGGGCGAGCTGCTCGCCGCCGGCCTCGGGGTCCAGGGGATGCTCTGGGCGACCAGCCCGGCGTGCACCGAGCTGGAGACCCACGTCTTGGACTGGATGGTCGAGCTGCTGGGCCTGCCGGACCGGTTCCGCTCCGACGGCGCCGGGGGCGGCGTCCTCGAGGACAGCGCCTCCTCGGCCACGTTGTGCGCGCTGCTCGCGGCCCGGGAGCGGGCGGTGCGGGCCGGTGCCGCCCTGGGTGACCTGGTGGCCTACGCGTCGGCCCACACCCATTCCAGCCTGGAGAAGGGGGCCCGGGTCGCCGGGCTGGCCGCGGACCAGGTGCGGGTGGTGGCCGTCGACGAGGACCACGCGATGCGTCCCGAGGCCCTGGCCGCGGCGATGGCGGAGGACCGCGCCGCCGGCCGGAGGCCGTTCTTCTGCTGTGCGACGGTGGGCACGACGTCCTCGCTGGCCGTCGACCCGGTCGCCGCGCTGGCCGACGTGGTCGCCGATCAGGGGGTCTGGCTCCATGTGGACGGGGCCATGGCGGGCTCGGCCGCGGTGTGCCCGGAGCTGCGCTGGGTGAACGACGGCCTGGACCAGGCCGACAGCTACGCCTTCAACCCCCACAAGTGGCTCTTCACCAACTTCGACTGCACCTGTTTCTGGGTCGTGGACAGGGGTGCGTTGCTGGACGCCCTCTCGATCCTCCCCGAGTACCTCCGCAACGAGGCCACCGCCTCGGGGGCGGTGATCGACTACCGGGACTGGCAGATCCCGCTGGGACGCCGTTTCCGGGCCCTCAAGCTCTGGTTCGTGATCCGCCACTACGGCGCCGAGGGCCTGGCCCACCACGTCCGGCGCCACGTGGCGCTGGCCGAGGCGCTGGTCGGCTGGGTCCGCACCGACGAGCGGTTTGTCCTGGCCGCGCCACCCCGGTTGGGCCTGGTGTGCCTGCGCCACGTCGAGGGAGACGCCGCCACGCAGGCCCTGCTCGACGCCGTCAACGCCTCGGGCGAGCAGCACCTGACCCACACCCGGTTGGACGGTCGACTGGTCCTCCGGGTGTCGATCGGCCAGACCCACACCGAGGAGCAGCACGTGCGGGCCCTGTGGGATCACCTGACGTCCCTGGCGGACGCCGGTACGGTGAACCCATGACCGTCACGGTCACCTTCGAGGGCGCCACCCACGGCGACGTCGTCGACCAGGTGAAGACCTGGTTGGCCACCGTCGAGGAGCCGGAGCGCCTCTCGGCCTCCGAAGCCATCGAGCAGGGGGCCGGGCTCTACAAGGACGCGCTGCGCATCATCGCCGCCGCCGCCCCCCGCCCCGTGGCCGAGAACGAGGTCGTGAAGTCCCTGACCGACATGGGCTACCGGGCCACCGACGTGACCCGGGACCGGCTCATCGACGGCCTGGCCCGGGTCGAGGAGCTGTCGGGCGGCACCCTGGTCAAGGACGTCCGGGACACCGGCCAGAAGGCCGTCTTCCAGATGAACGCCACCCTGGCCAAGCAGATCCTCCGCCAGCTCACCGGCGGCTGAGCCCGCTCAGAGGCATCCACCGAACGGGGTCGGCCGCGCCACTAGACTCCGAGGTTTCCCACCACCGCCAAGAGCTGGGGAGCTGACGTGGCAGAGATCGAGATCGGGCTCGGGAAGTCGGGCCGCCGGGCCTACGGATTCGACGACATCGCCATCGTGCCGAGTCGCCGGACCCGGGACCCCGAGGACGTCGACATCAGCTGGGAGATCGACGCCTACCGCTTCGAGCTCCCCCTCATGGCCTCGGCCATGGACGGCGTGGTCAGCCCCGCCACCGCCATCGAGATCGGCCGGCTGGGCGGGGTGGGTGTGCTCAACCTCGAGGGCCTGTGGACCCGCTACGAGGACCCCGACACCCTGCTCGAGGAGATCAGCGACCTCGACACCGAGAAGGCCACCCGGCGGATGCAGGACATCTACCAGGAGCCGATCAAGCCCGAGCTGATCGGGGAGCGCATCCGGGAGATCAACGCCGCCGGGGTCACCTCCTGCGTGTCGGTCACGCCCCAGCGCACCGCATCGTTCGCCCCCCACGTCATCGAGGCCGAGGCCGACATGCTCGTCATCCAGGGCACCGTCGTGTCCGCCGAGCACGTCTCCAAGACCGCGGAGCCGCTCAACCTCAAGGAGTTCGTGCGCGAGCTCGACATCCCCGTGATCGTCGGCGGCTGTGCCAGCTACCAGGCCGCCCTGCACCTCATGCGCACGGGCGCCGCCGGCGTGCTCGTCGGGGTCGGCCCGGGCCACGCCTGCACCACCCGCGGCGTCCTCGGCATCGGGGTCCCGCAGGCCACCGCCATCGCCGACGCCCGCGCCGCCCGCATGCGCCACCTCGACGAGACCGGCGTCTACGTCCACGTCATCGCCGACGGCGGCATGGGCACCGGGGGCGACATCTCCAAGGCCATCGTCTGCGGCGCCGACGCGGTGATGATCGGCTCGCCCCTCGCCGCCGCCCAGGAGGCCCCGGGTCGCGGCTACCACTGGGGCATGGCCACCTTCCACCCGACGCTGCCCCGCGGCGCCCGGGTCCAGACCACCACCCGGGGCACCCTCGAGGAGATCCTCGTCGGCCCCGCCCATGAGAACGACGGCCGCATGAACCTCTTCGGCGGCCTGCGCACCTCGATGGCCACGTGTGGCTACAACAACCTGAAGGAGTTCCAGAAGGCCGAGGTCATGGTGGCCCCCGCGCTCCAGACCGAGGGCAAGGGCCTCCAGAAGAGCCAAGGCGTCGGGATGGGGCACTGAACCCCGCCGACACCACCCACGACGTCCTCGTCGTCGACTTCGGCGCGCAGTACGCCCAGCTCATCGCCCGCCGGGTCCGGGAAGCCCACGTCTACAGCGAGATCGTCCCCCACACGGTCACCGCGGCCGAGGTCGCCGAGCGGGCGCCGGCCGGCCTGATCCTCAGCGGCGGCCCCAAGTCGGTCCACGTCGAGGGCGCTCCCCGCCTCGACCCCGCGGTCTACGACCTCGGCATCCCCATCCTGGGCATCTGCTACGGCGCCCAGCTCGTGGCCCTGCAGCTCGGCGGCGAGGTGTCCAACACCGGCCGGGGTGAGTACGGCCGCACCGATCTGGACGTCCAGGGCGAGGGCCTGCTCTTCGGGCCGGCCCAACCCACCCACCAGCAGGTGTGGATGAGCCACTTCGACTCGATCACGGTCGCCCCGGAGGGCTTCTCGGTCACCGCCACGACCGCGGACGTGCCCGTCGCCGCCCTGGAGGACACCGAGCGGGGAATCTTCGGGGTCCAGTTCCACCCGGAGGTCGTCCACACCGCCTACGGCCAGGAGGTGCTCGAGCACTTCCTCTACGACGCCGTGGGTGCCCCGCCGACGTGGACCCCGAGCTCCATCATCGAGACCCAGGTGGCCCTGATCCGGGAGCAGGTGGGCGACGGTCGCCTGGTCTGCGGCCTGTCCGGTGGGGTCGACTCCGCCGTGGCCGCCGCGCTGGTGCACCGCGCCGTGGGCTCCCAGCTGACCTGTGTGTTCGTGGACACCGGCCTGATGCGCCAGAACGAGGGCGAGCAGGTGGTCGAGACCTTCCGCCGCCACCAGGGCATCGAGCTCATCCACGTCCGGGCCGGGGACCGCTTCCTGGAGCGCCTGGAGGGGGTCATCGACCCCGAGGAGAAGCGCAAGTCCATCGGCGAGCTCTTCATCCGGATCTTCGAGGACGCCGCCGGCGGGCTCAGCGACGCCAAGTTCCTAGTGCAGGGGACCCTCTACCCCGACGTCATCGAGTCGGGCACCGCCGACGCGGCCAAGATCAAGAGCCACCACAACGTCGGCGGCCTCCCCGAGGACATGGACTTCGAGCTGGTCGAGCCGCTCCGGGCCCTGTTCAAGGACGAGGTCCGGGCCCTGGGCACCGAGCTCGGCCTGCCCGACGAGATCGTCTGGCGCCAGCCCTTCCCGGGGCCCGGCCTCGGTGTCCGCATCGTGGGCGAGGTCACCGCCGAGAAGGTCGCCATCCTCCAGCACGCCGACGCCATCGTCCGCGAGGAGGTCCGGGCGGCCGGCCTCGAGCGGGAGATCTGGCAGGCCTTCGCCGTGCTGCCCGACATCCGCTCCGTCGGGGTCATGGGCGACGAGCGCACCTACGGCTACCCGATCATCGTGCGGGCGGTCACCAGCGAGGACGCCATGACCGCCGACTGGGCCCGACTGCCGTACGACCTCCTGGAGCGCTTCTCCCAGCGGATCATCGGCGAGGTGGCCGGTGTGAACCGGGTGGCCTACGACATCACGTCGAAGCCCCCCGGCACCATCGAGTGGGAGTAGGCCGCCGAGCTGGGCCCACCCGATGACGGTGGCGCGAGGCGGGCAGGACAGGGTGCCGCGCTGGCTCGTCGTCAGTGCCGGCTGGAGCTGGCGCCTCCTGGTGGTGGCCGCGGCCGTCGCCGCCGGGGCCGCGGTACTGGTCATCCTCCGACCGATCGTGCTGCCGGTGTTCCTCGCCGTGCTCCTGTCGGCGTACCTGCGACCCGTGGTCCTCTGGCTCCGGGCGCATCGGGTGCCGAAGGGGGTCGCGGCCGCCATCGGGCTGGTGTTGCTCCTGCTGTCCCTCGCCGGGTTCGCCGCCCTCGGCGCCTACGCCATCAGCGATCAGTCCGATGTGATCGCCGACCGCATCGAGGAGGGGGTCGACGACCTCGAGGAGCTGGCGGCGGACCGCTTCGGCGAAGACGCGGTGGCCGACGCCCGGGCTCGGTTCGAGGACTCCGCCGACGGTCTGCAGGACGCCGGCGTGCGGGGGGCGGTGCGGGTGGCCTCGGTCGCCTTCGAGGCCTTCGCCGGGGCGTTCCTGATGTTGTTCGCGCTCTTCTACGTCCTGCGGGACGGCGACCTGATGTGGCGCCGGCTGCTGGGCGTGTTCGACGAACGGACCCAGACCTTCGCCGACCGGGCCGGCCGTCACGCGTGGGAGCAGCTGCAGGGCTACATGTACGGCACGGCCGCCATCGCCGCGGTCGACGCCGTGCTCATCGGTGCCGGCGCGGCCCTGCTCAGCGTGCCCAGTGCCCTGGCCATCGGGCTCCTCACCTTCGTGCTGTCGTTCGTGCCCTTCGTCGGCGCGGTGATCGCCGGCCTGTTCGCCGTGCTGCTGGCGCTGGCCGACGGCGGCCCGGGCCGGGCCCTGGCCATGCTGGCCATCGTGGTCGTGGTCCAGCAGGTGGAGAGCAACCTGCTGCAGCCGGTCATCCAGAGCCGGTTCGTGGCCCTGCACCCGCTGGCCGTCATCCTCGCCGTGGCCGGCGGAGCGACGCTCGGCGGCTTCATCGGGATCCTCATCGCCGTCCCGATCGTCGCCGTCGTGGTCACCGTCTTGGCCGACCTGCGGGAGGCGGGCTTCTTCCACCGCGGTGACCTGCAGGAGGTGCCGCCCGACGAGCCCGAGCCGCCGTGAGCGGCGACTGGGTCGAGCTGCCGGAAGCGACGTTCCGTATGGGCAACGGCCGGGGCGACGGGTATCCCGACGACGGCGAGACGCCGGTCCGGAACGTGACCGTCGGGCCGTTCGCCGTCGCCCCCACTGTGGTCACCAACGCCGAGTACGCCGCCTTCGTCGAGGCCACGGGCTGGACCACCGACGCCGAGCGCTACGGCTGGTCCTTCGTCTTCGGCGGCCTGCTGCCCGACGAGTTCCCGGACACCCGGGGGGTCTCCATGGCGCCGTGGTGGCGCCAGGTGTACGAGGCGGACTGGCGGCGGCCCGAGGGCCCCCACTCGTCGGTCGAGGACCGGCCCGACCACCCCGTGGTCCACGTCTCCTGGAACGACGCCGTGGCCTACGGCGAGTGGGCGGGGGGCCGGCTGCCCACCGAGTCCGAATGGGAGTACGCCGCCCGCGGGGGCCTCGACCAGCAGCCGTTCCCGTGGGGCGACGAGCTCGAGCCCGACGGCGAGCACCGCATGAACGTGTGGCAGGGCGAGTTCCCCGCCACCAACACCGCGGCCGACGGCTGGGTGGGCACGGCGCCGGTGCGGACCTACCTCCCGAACGGCCACGGGCTCTACGAGGTCACGGGCAACGTCTGGGAGTGGTGCGCGGACTGGTATTCGCCCGAGAGCTACCAGCGGGACACCACCGACCACCCCCGCGGCCCGTCGGGCGGCGAGCGCCGGATCATGCGGGGCGGGTCCTACCTCTGCCACGCCAGCTACTGCCGGCGCTACCGGGTCGACGCCCGGTCCTCCAGCGAGCCCGACAGCACCGCCGGCAACGTGTCGTTCCGCCTCGTCCGCGACGCCTGAGCACACGCCAGCGGTCATTGCGCGGGCCGGGGCGTCAACCCGCAATGTCAGTAGGATTCAAAGGGAATGAACGACCTCGTCCTGGTTTTCCTGGCCGGCTTCGTCGCGTCCTTCGTCGACGGCGCCCTGGGCATGGGCTTCGGGCCGACCTCGGCGACGATCCTGCTGAGCACGGGCCTGGCGCCTGCCGCCGTGTCGACCACGGTGAACCTGGCCAAGGTGGCGACGGGCCTGGCCGCGGCCGTCTCGCACTGGCGGTTCGGCAACATCGACCGCGCCCTGGTCCTCCGCCTCGCCATCCCCGGCATGGTCGGCGCGCTCATCGGGGTCACCGTGCTGGCCAACGTCGACGGTGACGCCCTGCGCCCGATCCTGGCGGCCCTGCTGCTGATCGTCGGCCTGCGGATCCTCGTGCGCTACAGCACGCCGTTCCCGGTGTCGGGGGTCACTGCGGTCGAGGACGAGGCCCAGCACCAGTCCGAACCGATGCCCGAGTGGAACCCGCGGGGGACCTTGGTGGTGGCCACCGCCGGTGGGGTCACCAACGGCCTCATCGGGGCCTGGGGGCCCGTGGTGACGCCGTTCCTGCTGCAGCGGGGCCTGCCGCCCCGGTTCGCCATCGGATCGGTGAACACCGCCGAGGTCGCCGTCGCCGTGGTGGCCTCCGGCACCCTGCTGGCCTCCATCGGGGGCGGCGACCTCGATGCCGGCGTGGTGATCGCGATGCTGCTGGGTGGTGTCCTGGCCGCGCCGCTGGCTGCGTATGTGGTCCGGTTCCTGCCGCCCCGGCCGCTCGGGCTCGCCGTCGCCACCCTCCTCATGCTCACCAACATCCGTGAGCTGGCCAACTGGGCCGATCTCGGCGTCGGGCGCTGGGTCCTCTACGCGCTGGTGCCGGTCGTGGTCACCATCGCCGCCCTCCGTCCGAGGTGGAGCAGTACGGCGGTGGACCCGCCAGCGATCGAAACCGAGGCCCCGTCGAACAGGCCGCCCCCCGACGCCTGACCACCCATCGGTTCTGATCTCAGGCCCGTGCACCGGGGCGCGCGTTGCTGCTGCCAGTACGGGCTAGCGGTCGGTGCCGGAGCGCCAGGCGTCGGGGTCGTCGACCAGGGCCTGCACCGCCGGGGGGAGATCGCCGGCCAGCAGGTCGGCCAGGGTGACGCTCTCCATCACGGAGCGCACCGAGGCCCGCAGGCCGATCCAGAGGTCGCCGAGGTGGCGGCTGGTGCCGTCGTACTGGATGTGCTCGGGGCGTTGGCCCTGGACCAGGGCGAGCGGGCCGTCCACGGCCCGGGAGACGTCGGCCATCGTGATCTGCTCGGCCGGGCGTCCGAGCCGGTAGCCCCCGGTGGCCCCCCGCTGGCCGATGACGAGGCCCTCCCGGCGGAGCTGCAGCAGGATGCTCTCGAGGTAGCGCCGGGGGATGGCCTGGGCGTCGGCCAGCTCGTCCCGGGTGACCCGGCCCGCCTCGCTGCTGGCCAGCTCGAGGAGGGCCCGCACCGCGTAGTCGATCCGAGCCGTCACCTGCACGGACCCATCATGCCCGACCGGGTTGGCGGTATTCGGCGTCGGCCGCTTGGCCGGCCCACCGCAGGAGCCGTACCGTCACGGGCGCCGTGCGCCTGGTCGACCTGCATCCCCGCCTCGACGGCGACGAGCTCCTCGCCCGCTTCGTGCCGCCCCGCCGCTTCGCCGGCGCCCGCTTCTCGACCTTCATCCCGGACTCGGCCCACCCCGGCCAGGCCGAAGCCCTCGGGCGGGTGGAGGCGCTCACGGCGCCGGTGGACGGCGGTGGCCGGGGATTCCTGGGCCGGCGCCGGGCCGGGCCGTCCGGTGCGCCGGGCCTCTATCTCGACGGTGGCTTCGGTGTCGGCAAGACCCACCTCATCGCCGCGCTCTGGCACGCCACCGACGGCCCGGCGGCCTTCCTGACCTTCGGCGAGTTGACGGCGCTCATCGGCTTCGAGGGCATGGACGACGCCGTGGTCGCCTTCGCCGACCACCGCCTGATCTGCCTCGACGAGTTCGAGCTGGACGACGTGGCCAACACGTTGATGACGGTGACCTTCCTCCGTCGGGTCCTGGCCGGGGGTGCGCTCCGGGTGGCCACGACGTCGAACTCCCTGCCCGATCGACTGGGCGAGGGTCGCTTCAGCGCCGAGGACTTCCGCCGCGAGATCGCCGCCATCGCGGAGCACTTCGACGTCGTCCGCATCGACGGGCCCGACGTCCGGGCCACCAAGACCGTCCTGCGGGAGACCGTGGAGCCGGCCGAGGTCGACCGGGTGGTGGCCGGGGCCGACCCGGTGACGGTCGCCGTCGACGACTTCGACGAGCTCCTGGCCCACCTCCGCGAGGTGCACCCCGTCCAGTACGGGCCGCTGGTCGAGTCGGTGGAGACCGTCGTGGTCCGGGGCCTGCATCCGGTCGCCAACCAGGGCGATGCGTTGCTGCTGGTCAGCCTCATCGACGAGCTCTACGACGCCGACCGCACCGTGCTCACCACCGGCTGCGGCGTCTCGGAGCTCTTCGACCAGTCCTACCGCCACGGCGGCTACCGCAAGAAGTACGGCCGCGCCGAGTCCCGCCTCTCCGCCATGCTCGGCGAAGCCACCACCGGAGCCCCCACGCCCACCTGAGGGCTGGTCGTCGCGCTGGGGAACCGATCGCAGGGATGAGGGCGGGGTGTGCCCGGTTCGGGCGGGTAGTGCCGGCTGGTCGTCGGGCTGGGGAACCGAGGCCGGGATGGGGGCGGGGTGGTGCTCGGTCGGGGTCGGTGGTGCCGGCTGGTCGTCGGGCTGGGGAACCGAGGCCGGGATGGGGGCGGGGGTGGCCGGCCGTGGCCTGTTGGTGCCTCGATCGTCGGTTGGCGGCCCGGATCTCACTCAGTGCGGCCGGACGACCCGAGGTCCCCGAACTCAGCGCAGTTGGCTGCCTCAGAGCAGCATGAATGCGCTGAGTTCGGAATGAACCGTCGTTCAACGGTCGGGCCCGACCAAACGACCACGGAGCGTGAGACCAAGCGGCGGTTTCCGCGGGGAGACGCCTGGCGTGCCCCCGACGACCGGCGGCTCGACCCCACGCCCCAATCCCTGCCTCGTTCCCCCAGCGCGACGACTAGCAGGCACCACCGACCCGAACCGGGACACCCCGGCCCCAATCCCTGCCTCGTTCCCCCGCCGCCTGACCGACCGAGCCAGCCCTAGGGCCCCAGCAGGGGGGCTACGTCCCCGCCAGCATCGAGCACGACGGGGGCCATCGCGTCGAGGGCGTCGAGGGAGACGGTGATGTAGCTGATGCCCCAGCGGTCGCGGCGGGCCAGGAGGTCGTCGGCGATCTCGGCGGGGGAGCCGGCGAGGGCGTGGGGGCTGGCCAGGGCGGCGGCGGGGGAGATGCCGAGGGCCGGGGCCGAGCAGCTCGGCCATGCCCGGGCGGTCGTTGGTGACGACGACGGCGTGAACCCGGACCTGGAGCTCGAGCTGGTCGAAGCGCTCACCCGCAGCCGAGCGGATCACGTCGAGCTTGGCCTGGGTGGCCTCCTCGGTGGCGTTGGGGCCGGCCCGGTCGTCGATCACGCCGACGGCCAGGTTCACGTTGATGCCCACGATGTCGGCCTCCCGGGCGGCCAGTGCCAGGACCCGGGGCCCGCCACCGCCGATGATGATGGGTGGGTGCGGGCGTTGGACCGGCTTGGGAGTGCCTTCGAGGCCGTTGATCCGGTAGTGCTCGCCCGCGAAGTCGACCGGCCCGTCGGCGAACAGGCCCTTCACGATGGTGATCGCCTCCTCGAGCCGGTCGATGCGGCGGCCCGGCCGGTCGAGGGCGATCCCGGCCGACTCGTAGTCGGTGGTCATCCAGCCCGCGCCCAGGCCGAGCTCGAAGCGACCCTCGCTGAGCACGTCCAGGGTCGCCGCCTCCTTGGCCGCGAGGACGGGATGGCGGTAGTCGTTGGCCAGCACCATGGCCCCGACCCGGAGGGTCGAGGTGGCGAGGGCGGCGGCGGTCAGCGCGGGGATCGGGGCGAACTGCTCGTCCAGGTGGTCGGCACAGGTGAGCGTCGAGTAGCCGAGGCCCTCGACCTTGCGGGCCAGCTCGGCCCACTCGCCGGCGGTCGTCGGGCCCGACGCCTGGACGCCGAACCGGAAGGGGTGAGCGGGGCTCATGGCTCCGCATCCTCCCGCAGCTGGCGCATCGTGGCGTTCAGCACCCCGCCGGCGATCATCAGCCGCCCGAACAGGTAAAGCCAGAGCAGCAGCACGATGGCGGTGCCGAGCGTTCCGTAGGTGTCGGACGCCCGCTCGATCCGGTGGGGGAGGTACAGCGTGCCCACCAGGTGCATCAGGTGCAGGCCGACGGCGAGGAGGATCGCCCCCGGCAGCAGGTCCCGGGGGCCGAGATCCGGCCCGGGCAACCAGCGCAGGGCCTGCCACGACAGGGCGACGAAGATCGCCACCGAGGCGAAGGTGAGGAGCAGGCCCGGGCCCGGGGTGGCGTCTCGCAACCGTCCGACACCCCCGACCGTGGCAAAGAGCAGGAACATGATCCCGTTGTAGGCCAGGACGCCTTTGAGGACCGGCGGCTTGGTCACTGGTAGCCGGGCCGAGATCTGGCTGGAGGTCCACAGGGACCGCACCATCGTCCGGCTGGTCGAGAACAGGGCGTAGAGGCCGGCGGCCAGGAGCAGCCAGCGGCCCTGGCGAGCATCTGCGGCGGCCTCGCTGACCTGACCGGCGGCGATGGCGGTGATGCCCCCCTCACTCAGCGCCGAAGCGGCGTCGCCTCCGGCGGCATCGACGAACCCGAGCATGGCCACGAGCACGACGACGAAGGCGGCCAGCCAGACGAAGAGACGGAAGGCGAGGGCGCCGGCGAGGAGGCCGCCGCCGATGTCGCGGTCCCGTTCGTAGACCGCCCGACCGACGACCACCGGCCGCCAGGCCGTGCTGGCGGTCCACTCCGCCGCCTCGGTGGCCCGACTCCGGAGTCGGGCGATCCGGCCGTCAGCCACGTTCGGCGACGCTAACGGCTGCGCCCGGTGAGGCCGTTGTGTTCCGTTCCGTTCTGGCGCCCGATTCGGCTCCCCTGGGAACCGAATCGGGCGCCAGAAGGGGTCCGTGGGGCGTCGTAGCCCGTCGGTAGGGTGAGCGGGTGGCGGCGCATGCAGAGCTCCTGGAGGGGCTGAACCCCTCGCAGCGGGAGGCCGTGGTCCACGGCGACGGGCCGCTGCTGGTCATCGCCGGCGCCGGCTCGGGCAAGACCCGGGTCCTCACCCACCGCATCGCGTACCTCATCGAGGAGCGGGACGTCTCGCCCTTCGGCCTCCTGGCCATCACCTTCACCAACAAGGCCGCGGCCGAGATGAAGACCCGCGTCGGTGCCCTGGTCGGGCCGGTGGCGGAGAAGATGTGGGTGTCCACGTTCCACTCGGCCTGCGTGCGCATCCTCCGGCGCAGCGCGGACCGCCTCGACTACCCGTCGGGCTTCACCATCTACGACCAGGCCGACGCCGTCCGCCTCACCGGTTACGTCCTGCGGGACCTCAACATCGACCCGAAGCGCTTCACCCCCCGGTCGGTGCACTCGGCCATCAGCGCCACCAAGAACGACCTCATCAGCCCCGACGAGTACGCCGGCCTGGTCACGACGCCGCCGGAGAAGCGGATCGCCGAGGTCTACCGGGAGTACCAGGTCCGCCTCCAGCGGGCCGGGGCCATGGACTTCGACGACCTGCTGGTCAACGCCGTCCGCCTGTTCCAGCGCAACCCCGACGTCCTGGCCGAGTACCAGCAGCGGTTCCGCCACGTCCTCGTCGACGAGTACCAGGACACCAACCGGGCCCAGAACGAGCTGATCGTCCTGCTCGGCAAGGAGCACCGCAACGTCTGTGTGGTGGGCGACTCCGACCAGTCGATCTACAAGTTCCGGGGCGCCGACATCCGCAACATCCTCGAGTTCGAGGAGGCGTTCCCCGACGCCACCGTCGTCGTCCTCGACCAGAACTACCGCTCGACCCAACGCATCCTCGACGCGGCCAACGCCGTCATCGCCAACAACTTCGGGCGCAAGCCGAAGGACCTCTGGTCCGAGCAGGGAGTGGGGGAGAAGATCCTCCGCTACCACGCCGACGACGAGACCGACGAGGCCCAGTGGGTGGCCAACCGGCTCCAGGACCTCCACGACCAGGAGAACCACCGGTGGGGCGACATGGCCGTCTTCTACCGGGCCAACGCCCAGAGCCGCGTGATCGAGGAGCACCTCATGCGGGTGGGCATCCCGTACCAGGTCATCGGCGGCACCCGCTTCTACGACCGGCGGGAGGTGAAGGACGCCATGGCCTACGTGAAGGCCGTGGTGAACCCCGTCGACGAGGTCAGCGTCAAGCGCATCCTGAACGTGCCCCGGCGGGGGATCGGCGACGCCACCATCGGCCGCCTGGACTCGTGGGCCAACACCCAGGGCCTGGCCTTCATCGACGCCCTCCGCCGCCAGGACGAAGCCGGGGTCACCGGCAAGGCGGTCCGGGGCATCGCCTCGTTCGTGGAGCTGATCGACGAGCTGGCCGACGTCGTCGACCAGGGGCCGGGCGCCCTGCTCGAGGCCGTGCTGGAGCGCAGCGGCTACGCCGCCGAGCTGGAGTCCGAGCGCAGCATCGAGGCCGAGGGCCGGCTGGAGAACCTCTCCGAGCTGGTCGGGGTGGCCCGCGACTTCGAGTCGGTCGACGAGTTCCTCGAGCAGGTGGGCCTGGTGTCCGACACCGACCAGCTCGACGAGGAGGACTCCGCGGTCGTCCTGATGACGCTGCACTCGGCCAAGGGCCTGGAGTACCCCGCGGTGTTCGTGGTGGGCATGGAGGACGGCGTCTTCCCGCACATGCGCTCCATGGGCGAGCCCGAGGAGCTGGAGGAGGAGCGTCGGCTGGCCTATGTCGGCCTCACCCGGGCCCAGCAGCGCCTGCACCTGACCCACGCCTGGAGCCGGATGCTCTACGGCACCACGCAGTACAACCCGCCCAGTCGCTTCCTGGACGAGATCCCCGGCGAGCTGGTCGAGTCGATCGAGGGCAACCGCCGGGGCAGCCGACGGGCGGCCGGCGCGTCCCGGTGGGAGGGCTCGCGCCCCGATCCCGGACGGGGTCGGGACCGCATCGTCGAGCAGGCCATGACCGCGCCCCAGGGCCCGCAGCCGTCGGGGGCCGACAGCCTGGGCCTGCGCATCGGCGATGACGTCCGCCACGCCAAGTGGGGCGAGGGCGTCATCCTCGACATCGAGGGCCAGGGCGACAAGACCGAGGCCGTTGTCCGCTTCCCCGACATCGGCGAGAAGCGCCTCCTGCTGGCCTGGGCCCCCCTCGACAAGGTGAGCTGACCCGCCGGAGATTGAGTAGCCGCTACTCAGGCAGGGGACCCCGGAGCGTGGTCTGATCTTCCCATGGCAATCGGCAAGTGGTCCATGTACATCTCGGCGGTCCTCTTCCTGATCATCGGCCTCGGGGCCTTGGCGGTGGCCGTCGTCCCGGGGGTCGATGACTGGGTCGCCGAGCAGACCCTCGACCAGGTCGGGTTCACCGACGACAGCCCGTTCCGGGACGAGACGGTCGACGCCATCACCGACGACGACGTCGGCGGCATCCGGATCACGGCGTGGATCCTGGCGTTGACCTTCCTGCCCACCGCCGCCCTCTTCGTGTGGATCGGCCGCTGGTTCAAGTCGATGGAGGGGGGCGTGAACTCGATGTTCGGCACCCCGGCGCAGGTGAACGCAGCGGGCGTCGCCTACGTCCCGCAGGCGGGTGCCCCGACCGCGGCGCCGGGTGGCCCGGTGCCGTACACCACGCCCATGCCCACCGAGCAGGCCCCGGTGCCCAAGTTCGGGGATCCGAGCCTTCAGCCCCCCGATCCGTCCAGCGGCGGCTTCATCCAGTGATCTAGAGCGGGACTCGGCTGGCGGGCCGGTGGGTACTGTCCAACGGTGTTCCTCGTCGGCTCTCTCCTCGCCCGCGCCCGGCTGGCGTCGGGCCGGGGCACGACACTGGGGACGTTCCTCGAGCAGTCCGCGGCCGTGCGCCACGACCACCGCCTGGTCGAGGAGGCCGGCGGACCGTCCCTGACCCAGGCGGCCGCGGCCGCCCGGGTCGACACCCTCGCCGGCGCCCTGGCCCCGCAGATCGTGGCCGGGGACCGGGTTGTGGTCGCCACCGAGAACACCTACGACCAGTTCCTGGCCTGTCTGGCGGTGTGCCGGGCGGGCGGCGTGGCCGTGCCGGTCAACCCCCAGATGCGCCGGGAGGAGGTCGACCACGTCGTCGCCGACGCCGGGGCCACGGTCGTCCTTCGGAACTTCGACGGCCTGGAGCAGGAGGCGCCGCTCGGCTGTTCCCTCGGGGGGGACCCGTCGACCACGGCGATGCTGTTCTACACGTCAGGCACCACAGGGAAGCCCAAGGGCGTGGCCCTGTCGCACAAGGGCCTGCTCGGCTCCCTGACCGCCGGCGCCCTGTGGCCCGGCCTCGTGCGGGACGACGAGGCCGTGGTCAGCCTCCCCATCGCCCACATCATGGGGTTCGTCACCCTGCTGGGGATGGCCTCGACCGGCATCCCCGTCTGGTTCCTGCCCCGGTTCCGGGCACCGGCGGTGCTCGACGCCATCGAGGAGCGCCGGGCCTCGGTGTTCGTCGGCGTGCCCGCCATGTACCGGATGCTGGAGGAGGCGGGGGCCGCTGAACGGGACCTCACCTCGGTGCGGATCTGGGTGTCGGGCGCCGACGCCATGCCCGGTGAGCTGGCCCGACGGTTCAAGGGCTACGGCGCCACCGTCACCCTTCCGCTGGTGGGTCCGGTGGGGGAGGCCGCCTTCGTCGAGGGCTACGGCATGGTCGAGCTCGGGGGCGGGGTGGCCACCAAGATCAGCCCCCCGCTCCTCGGGCTGGGCCTGGGGGACTCCCTCGGCCTGCCGATGCCCGGGTACCGCTTCCAGGTCACCGGCGACGACGGCCGGCCGGTCGGGCCGGGCCAGGAGGGTGAGCTCTGGGTCCGGGGGCCGGGCCTGCTCGAGGGCTACTGGGGCTCGCCGGAGGCGACGAGCGAGCTGGTGACCGAGGACGGCTGGGTCCGCACCGGCGACCTCGCCCGGCGCGGTGCGCTCGGGACGGCGCTGTTCGCGGGGCGCAAGAAGGACGTGATCCTCAACGGCGGCTACACCGTCTACGCCCGGGAGGTCGAGGCCGCGCTCGAGGAGCACCCCGAAGTGGCCGAGGCGGGGGTCGTCGGGGCCCCGGACGCGGCGCGGGGCGAGGTGCCGGTGGCCGCGGTCCGCCTGAGCGGCGGAGCGGAGGTCACCGCCGACGAGCTGGTGGCGTGGGCGGGGGAGCGGTTGGCCGACTACAAGGCACCCCGCCGGGTCGTGGTCGTGGAGGACCTCCCGAAGACCGGCACCCAGAAGGTCCGCCGCCAGGAGCTCCTCGCCCTCTTCGACTGAGTGCTTGACCTCGACCCGGGTTGAGGTCGTACCGTCCGCCCGATGTCACCGACCCCGCTGCGCTTCGAGGCCTACGAGGCCACCGCCGACCGGCCCAACGTCGTGGTCGACGGCTCGCCCAACGCCGGCACCGTCCTGTGCCTGACCCACTGGCCCGGCATCCCGACGCCGCCGGAGACGGAGGCCGATCTCTCGGCCCAGATGGCCTTCCGCTACCTCGACCGGGGCGCCGACCTCCACGGCGACGCCGACCTGGTCACCAACAACCACTTCGACCAGGACGGCCTCGTCGCCGTCCACGCCCTCAGCGCCCCGGACCACGCGCTGGCCCACCGGGACCTGCTCGAGGACCTGGCTGCGGCCGGGGACTTCGCCACCTACCGCTTCCGGGAGGCGGCCCGCCTGTCCATGGTGGTCCACGCCTACGCCGAGCGGACACCCGTCGCCCCTCCGGCCGACCTCTACCGGGAGCTGCTGGGCCGGCTGCCCGAGCTGGTGGCCAACCTCGACCAGGTGAAGGACCTGTGGGAGGACGAGGACGCGGTCCTGACCGAGAGCGAGGAGGCCCTCGACTCGGGTGCCGTGCAGGTCACCGAGCACCCTGAGGTGGACCTCGCCGTCGTCGACTTCGCCGACCCCGACCAGCACTGGTCCGGCCACCGCTTCAGCCACCGCCACTTCGACGACATCCACCCCATGGCGATCAACAACGCCACCGACCGCTTCGCCCTCCTCGTCGTGCGGGGCCGTCGCTACCGCTTCACCCACCGCTACGAGACCTGGGTCCAGTACCGCTCCCGCCGCCCCAAGGCCCGCGTCGACCTGGTCCCGCTGGCCGCGGAGCTGACGGCCGCCGAGCCCGGGTCGGCCCGCTGGTTCGCCGAAGCCCCCGGCGACCTGGCCCCGGCGCTCGCCCTGGTCGACGGCGAGGAGTCAGGCCTCGACCGCGCCGACGTGCTCGAGCGCCTCACCCACCACCTGTCGACGGCACCGGTTGCCTGGGACCCCTACGCCCTGGCCTGAGTCCTACCGAAACCGAGGCAGGGATGGGGGCGGGTATCGGGCTGCGAGCCCTCCTCGGCACCGGAGTCCTCACTCTCCGTGACCACTGTCTGCCGCAGATTCAACCTGCGGCAGATCTCGTTCATTGGCCGGGGATCTGCCGCAGGTTCAACTTGCGGCAGGATCGCACGCCCGACGCCCACCGTGCGTTTGCCGAGGGCCGGAGCGCCCCGATCGACCCTCGGCCCGTCCTCACGCCCCCGTAGTTGCATCGGTTTCGGTGTCGTTCAGTCGTCGCCGGTGATGGGGATGGTGTCGTCGGGCTCCGGCGGCTCGACGTCGCGGCCGCGACCGAGGTCGACGTAGAGGGTGTCGTCCTCCACCCGGGTGGGGAACTGGTCGAGGCCTTCGCCATCGGGCGGGTAGGTGGTGCCCTCACAGTCCCGGAAGACGTCGTCGTCGTTGTCCCAGTCCACGATGCAGGCCTCGGTGCCCGGCGCGATGGCCAGCACGGCCACCCAGCCGGCCTCGGGATCGTCGCCGACGTGGTTCACCACGATCGGGCGGTTGCCCCCGGTCGGATCGGCGAACCGGAGGGCGCCGTCGGTCGCCACGAGGGCGGCCCGGGCCTCGACCTGCTCGATCTCGAACTCGTCGTCGCCGAGGTTCACGTCGACGTCCTCGTCCCCGGTGGCGATGGCCAGGACGGCACCGGCGACACAGATGGCGAGCACGACGGCGAAGATCCCGCCCAGGATCCACATGGTTGCCCGGCTCATGAGGCCCCTGACGGTACCGGGCGGTTTCGGACGCACAGGAGTCGCTCACTAGGTTGCTCGGCCGTGGATCTCTTCGAATACCAGGGCAAGCAGTTCTTCGCGTCCTTCGCCATCCCGGTCAGTGCCGGCGAGGCCGTGACCACGGTGGACGACGCCGTGGCCGCGTCCGAGCGCCTCGGCTACCCGGTGGTCGTCAAGGCGCAGGTCCAGGTGGGGGGCCGGGGCAAGGCGGGCGGCATCAAGCTGGCCAACAACGCCGAGGAGACCCGCGAGCACGCCGGTGCCATCCTCGGCATGGACATCAAGGGCCACACGGTCGAGATCGTCTGGATCGAGGCGGCGTCGGACATCGCCGAGGAGTACTACGCCAGCTTCACCCTCGACCGGTCGGCCAAGCAGCACCTCGGCATGCTCAGCGCCCAGGGTGGCGTCGACATCGAGGACGTGGCCGACACCGACCCGGACGCCATCGCCAAGATCCACGTGAACCCGGCCGAGGGCCTCAGCGAGGCCGCCGCCCGGGCCTGGGTGGAGGCCGCGGCCCTCAACCCCGACGCCACCGAGGGTGCGGTCGACATCCTGCGCAAGCTCTACACGGCCTTCACCGACGGCGACGCCGACCTGGTCGAGATCAACCCGCTCATCCTCACCCCGGACGGCCGGGTCCACGCCCTGGACGCCAAGGTGACCCTGGACGACAACGCCGACTTCCGCCACGAGTGGGACGAGTACGAGGCGACCCAGGTGCGTGACGAGCGGGAGCAGGCGGCCCACGACAAGGGCCTGCAGTACGTCGGCCTCGACGGCACCGTCGGCATCATCGCCAACGGCGCCGGCCTGGCCATGAGCACCGTCGACGTCGTCAGCCAGGTCGGGGGCAGCCCGGCCAACTTCCTCGACATCGGGGGCGGCGCCAACGCGGACGTGATGGCCGGCGCCCTCGAGGTCATCAACAACGACGAGAAGGTCCGGTCCATCTTCATCAACATCTTCGGGGGCATCACCCGGGGTGAAGAGGTGGCCAACGGCATCGTGCAGGCGCTGGGTCGGGTGGAGATCAACTCCCCGATCGTCATCCGCCTCGACGGGACCAACGCCGAGGAGGGGCGGGCCATCCTGGCCGAGCACGCCTCCGAGAACCTGATCTCCGAACCGACCATGCTCGAGGCCGCGGCCACCGTCGTCGCCCTCGCCGCCAAGGGGGCCTGAACGATGGCGATCTTCGTCGACGAGAACACCAAGGTCGTGTACCAGGGCCTGACCGGCTCCAACGGCCGCTTCTACGGCCTGCGCAACCGGGAGTACGGCACCCAGGTGGTGGCCGGCACCAACCCGAAGAAGGCGGGCACCGACGTGGATGGCATCCCCGTCTACGCCAACGTGGCCGAGGCCGTGGCCGAGACCGGCGCCGACACCTCCTGCATCTTCATCCCGGCGCCCGGCGTCGAGGCCGCGGTGCACGAGGCCGCCGAGGGCGGCGTGAAGCTGATCGTGGTCATCACCGAGGGCGTCCCCGCCCAGGACGAGGCCCGGTTCTTCAACGTGCTGAAGCGGGACCACCCCGACGTCCAGCTCCTGGGCCCGAACTGCCCCGGCATCATCAGCCCCGGGAAGTGCAACATCGGCATCACCGCCGGCGAGATCGCGATGGGTGGCGGCCCGGTGGGCATCGTCAGCCGTTCGGGGACCCTGACCTACCAGGCCCTCCACGAGCTGACCCAGAAGGGCATCGGCCAGACGACCTGCGTCGGCATCGGTGGCGACCCCGTCCCCGGGACCTCGTTCATCGACTGCCTCGAACGCTTCGAGGCCGACCCCGAGACCAAGGCCGTCATGATGATCGGCGAGATCGGTGGTTCCGCCGAGGAGGAGGCCGCAGAGTTCATCGCCTCGTCGATGAGCAAGCCGGTGGTCTCCTACATCGCCGGGGTCACCGCCCCTCCGGGCAAGAAGATGGGCCATGCCGGCGCCATCGTCAGCCGGGGCAAGGGCACCGCCGAGGCCAAGATGACCGCCCTGCGCAACGCCGGCGCCCAGGTGGGCAACAACCCCACCGAGGCCGGCGAGCTCATGGCCGCCGTCGTCGCCGACCTGTAGCCGGACGCGCAACGGCCCCGCCGCCCGGAGGCGACGGGGCCGTCGTCAGATCAGGTGATCAGAAAGTGGTCGGAGGCGCAGCGCCGCCGCGGGCGACGTCGTCGTCACCTTCCTGCATCTTGAAGAAGCCGCCGATGGCCAGTCCGACGGTGGCCAGCACCGACAGGTAGAGGCCGTAGGCCCGGCTGATCTCGATGCCCAGGAACGCGTCGGCGCCGTTGGCGTCCTCGCCGATCAGGAGCTTGAGGCCGACCAGGAAGAGGCACAGGATCCCCACGCCCAGCAGGGCCTGGCCCCAGGCCACGGGCAGGGTCGGCATCTTGGTGTCGGGCGAGAAGGCGCTTGACCCCGACGTAGGCCGCCATCAGCACGGCCAGGAACAGCGGGAAGCGGCCCCAGAGGAAGCCGACGTCCCAGCCGCTGAAGTCCTGGCTGATGCCACCTATGCCGACGCCACCGTCCACCGACACGCTGAACCAGGGCAGGAACGAGAAGATGAACAGGGCGATCGCTCGAGCCGGGATCAGCTTGTCGCCCGTCGTGAGCTTGTTGAGATCCACGTTGCCTCCCGGTGCTACGTGTTGAGGTGCGCACGCAACCTAGACGACCGTGGCGCGCCGATGCGCGACCTCGGGGACCGCAGGCCACGCGGGTGCCGCGCGGTACGGTCCGAGCGTGCGGATCGGTGTCCTGGCCTCGGGGAGTGGAACCATCCTCGAAGCCATGGCGGACCGCTCGTTGCCGGTCGTCGCCGTCGTCGTGGACCGCCCGTGTGGGGCGGTCGACGTCGCCGGGCGGGCCGGCATCGCCGCGGTCGTCGTGGAGCGGGAGGACTTCGGCCCGGGCTTCGACCGGGTGGCGTACTCCAAGCAGATCGTGGACGCCCTGCACGAGGCGGAGGTCGACCTCGTGGCCATGGCCGGCTTCGGCACGATCCTCGCCGAGCCCGTCTTCGACGCCTTCCCGGGCCGCATCCTGAACACCCATCCGGCGCTGCTGCCGTCCTTCCCCGGCTGGCACGGCGTGGCCGACGCCCTCGCCTACGGCGTGAAGGTCACCGGGTGCACGGTGCACGTCGCCACCCTCGAGGTGGACGCCGGGCCGATCGTCGCCCAGGAGGCCGTGGCCGTCGTCCCCGGCGACACCGTCGAGTCCCTCCACGAGCGCATCAAGGCGGTCGAGCGCCGGCTCTACCCCGACACCGTCGCGGCCGTCGTCGCCGGCGACCTCACCCTCCCACCCCCCGATCCCGAAGGACCCTGACCCGACCGTGCGTGCCCTGCTGTCCGTGTACGACAAGACCGGCGTGGTCGACCTGGCGAAGGGCCTCGTCGACCTCGGCTGGGAGCTGGTGTCCAGCGGGGGCACCGCCACCGTGATCGCGGAGGCGGGGCTGCCCGTGGTCGAGGTGGCCACCATCACCGACGCCCCCGAGATGCTCGGCGGGCGGGTCAAGACCCTGCACCCCAAGATCCACGGCGGGATCCTGGCCGACCGGTCCAACCCCGACCACGTGGCCGACCTCGAGGCCCGGGACATCACGCCCATCGACCTGGTCGTGGCCAACCTCTATCCGTTCACCAGCGACCCGGGCATCGAGCTGATCGACATCGGCGGCCCGACCATGGTGCGAGCCGCGGCCAAGAACCACGCCCACGTCGGGATCGTGGTCGACCCCTCGGCCTACGGCGACGTGCTGGAGGAGCTGCGGGAGCAGGGGGGCCTCAGCGCCGCCACGCGCCGTCGGCTGGCCCGGACCGCCTTCGCCCACACGGCGACCTACGACGCCGCCATCGTGTCGTGGTTCGACGCGGAGGACGGCGAGGTCCTGCCCCCGTCGCTGCACGTCGCCGCCGAGCGGGCCCAGGACCTGCGCTACGGCGAGAACCCCCACCAGGTCGGCGCCCGCTATCGCCTCGCCGGCCAGCGCAGCTGGTGGGACGACGCCACCCAGCACGGCGGCAAGGAGCTGTCCTACCTCAACCTCTACGACGCCGAGGCGGCGTGGCGACTGGTCCACGAGCTGGGCGACGGTCCCGCCGCGGTGGTCATCAAGCACGCCAACCCCTGTGGGGCCGCCGTGGCCGCCGACCTCACCACCGCCTACACCCGGGCCCACGAGTGCGACCCCGTGTCGGCCTTCGGGGGGATCGTGGCGGTCAACGGCCCGCTGCCGGTCGCCCTGGCCGAGGCCCTGGCCCCCGTGTTCACCGAGGTCGTCATCGCCCCGGCCTACGAGGACGGCGCCCTCGAGGTGCTGACGGCCAAGAAGAACCTCCGGGTGCTGGAGGCACCGTCGCCGGGGCCGCTCGGCCTGCAACTGCGGACCCTCGACGGTGGCTTCCTGGTCCAGACCCCCGACCCGGTCGGCGTCGACCGGTCGTCCTGGACCGTGGCCACCGAACGGGCCCCCACCGACGACGAGTGGCGGGACCTCGAACTGGCGTGGCGCCTGGTCGCCCGGGTCGGCTCCAACGCCATCGTGCTGGTGAAGGACGGGCAGGCCGTGGGGATCGGCGCCGGCCAGCAGAACCGCCGGGACGCCGGGGCCATCGCCGCCGAGAAGGCCGCCGGCCGGGCCCGGGGCGGGGCCTACGCCTCCGACGCCTTCTTCCCCTTCCCCGACGGCCTCGACGGCGCCGTCGAGGCCGGCGCCACCCTGGTCATCCAGCCCGGCGGCTCCATCCGCGACGACGAGGTCATCGCCGCCGCCAACGAGCAGGGCCTGGCCATGGTCTTCACCGCCGAACGCCACTTCAAGCACTGATGCCCCGGCAACTCCACCGGCCGGCGCCCGCTGTGCCCTTGCACCGGTCCGGCCCCGCCCTTCTGGCGCCCGTTTCGGTCGCCATGGCCGCCGAATCAGGCGCCAGAAGTAGTCGGATCCCTTCTGGCGCCCGTTTCGGTCGCTATGGCCGCCGAATCAGGCGCCAGAACGAGGGTGGAAAGGCAGGGAGGGCGTCGGCCGCACCGCCTCGCCCCCATTCCTGCATCGGTTTGCCTGGCCCCAGGAGCCGAGGGTGACGGCGATCGTCCTGGACGGGGAGGCGGTCGCTGCGGAGATCAAGGCCGACCTGGTCGGCCGCATCGCCCGGCTGGCCGAGCAGGGCGTCACCCCGGGTCTGGGGACGCTGCTGGTGGGCGACGACGGGCCGAGCGCGAACTACGTCGCCATGAAGCACCGGGACGCGGCGGAGCTGGGCATCGCCTCGTTCGACGAGCACCTCCCCGCCGATGTCGACCCGGCGGAGATCGATGCGGTGATCGACCGGTGGAACGGGGACGAGGCCGTCGACGCCTACCTCTGCCAGTACCCGTTCCCGACGGGGTTCGACTACGAGGCCCACCTCCTGCGGGTCGACCCGGCCAAGGACGTCGACGGCCTGCACCCGGTCAACCTCGGCAAGCTGGTCATGGGGACCGACGGACCGTTGCCCTGCACCCCTCATGGCATCCAGCGCCTGCTCACCCACTACGACGTCCCCATCGCCGGACAGCACGTGGTCATCGTCGGCCGCGGCCTCACCATCGGCCGCCCGCTGGCCAACCTCCTGTCGCTCAAGCGCCCCGACGCCAACGCCGCGGTCACCGTCGTGCACACCGGCGTGGCCGACATCGGCGCCCTCACCCGGCAGGCCGACGTCCTCGTGGCCGCCGCCGGGGCGCCCGGGATGATCACCGCCGACATGGTCAAGCCCGGGGCGGCCGTGGTCGCCGCCGGGGTCAGCTTCGAGGGCAAGAAGCTGGTCTCCGACGTGGCCGACGAGGTGGCCGAGGTGGCGGGCTGGCTGTCACCCCGCATCGGCGGGGTCGGCCCGATGACCCGGGCCATGCTGTTCGTGAACACCGTCGAGGCCGCCGAGCGCAGAGCGCGTCGGTAGCCTCCGGGGCGATATGGCGAAGATCTCAGACCTCCTCGCGCAGGGCCGGACGATCTCCTTCGAGTTCTTCCCGCCCAAGACGCCGGTCGGCGTCGAGAACCTGAAGCAGGCCGTCGCCGAGCTCGCCCCGAGCAGCCCCAGCTTCATGTCCGTCACCTACGGCGCCGGGGGCAGCACGCGGGACCTGACCGCCGAGCTGGTCATCGACATCAACCGGGAGAACGACTTCCCGGTCATGGCCCACCTGACCTGTATGGGGCACACCCACGACCAGGTCAAGGAGCTGCTCGACCAGTACGCCGAGTCCGGCGTCGAGAACATCCTGGCCCTCGGCGGTGACCCGCCCGCCGACGGCAGCGACCCCGGTGGCGACTTCGCCTACGCCTGCGAGCTGGTCGAGCTCATCCGCGGCCACGGCGCCGACTTCTCGATCGGCGTCGCCGCCCAGCCCGAGCTGCACCCCCGCTCGACCGACCGGGGCGAGTCGACCGGCGACGGCTGGCCGAGAAGCTGGCCGTGGCCGACTTCGGCATCACCCAGCTTCTTCTTCGACCCCAACGACTACCTGCTCATGGTCGAGGAGCTGGCCGACCTCGGCTGCCACACGCCGATCCTGCCCGGGGTCATGCTGTTCCGGAACCTCGGCGGGCCTGGCCCGGATGTCCGGGATGAACAATCCAACTGCCGGCCGACCTCGTCGAACGCCTGGAGGGGGCCGGCGACGACGAGGCCCGGTGCTCGACATCGCCGTCGACGTCGGCACCCTGCTCAGCGAGCGACTGCTCGCCGCCGGCGCTCCCGGCCTCCACCTCTTTGTCCTGAACCGGGCCGACGCCGCCCTGCGGGTGCTCGCCGAGCTGAAGCTGTAGGGGTAGCCTCCGAGCCTTATGGCCGAGAAGATCACTGCAGCCGCTGACGGCACCCTGAACGTTTCCGACGAGCCGATCATCCCCTTCATCGAGGGGGACGGGACCGGCGTCGACATCTGGCCGGCGGCCCAGCTGGTCCTCGACGCCGCCGCCGCCAAGCACGGCAAGAAGGTCTCCTGGATGGAGGTCCTCGCCGGCGAGAAGGCCTTCAACGAGACCGGCGACTGGCTGCCCGAGGCGACCGTCGAGGCCTTCCGGGACCACCTGATCGGCATCAAGGGCCCGCTGACCACGCCGGTCGGCGGCGGCATCCGCTCCCTGAACGTGGCCCTGCGCCAGATCCTCGACCTCTACGTCTGCCTGCGCCCCGTGCGCTGGTTCCAGGGCGTGCCCTCGCCGGTGAAGGCCCCCGAGAAGATCGACATGGTCATCTTCCGCGAGAACACCGAGGACGTGTACGCCGGCAAGGAGCTGGAGTCGGGCACCCCCGAGGTGGCCAAGCTCATCGAGTACCTGCACGACGCCTTCGGCTGGGAGATCCGCGAGGACTCCGGCCTCGGCATCAAGCCCATCTCCAAGACCGGCTCCCAGCGCCTGCAGCGGGCCGCCCTCGACTACGCCATCGCCCGGGGCCGCAAGTCGGTCACCTGGGTGCACAAGGGCAACATCATGAAGTTCACCGAGGGCGCCTTCCGGGACTGGGGCTACGACCTGGTCAAGGAGGAGTACGCGGACAAGGCGGTCGGCTGGGACGACTGCGGCGGTGACCCGGGCGACAAGGTCCTGGTCAAGGACTCCATCGCCGACGCCTTCCTGCAGCAGATCCTCACCCGGGCCGACGAGTACGACGTCATCGGCACGATGAACCTCAACGGCGACTACATCTCCGACGCCCTGGCCGCCCAGGTCGGCGGCATCGGCATCGCCCCCGGCGGCAACATCAACTACGCCACCGGCCACGCCATCTTCGAGGCCACCCACGGCACGGCGCCCAAGTACGCCGGCCAGGACAAGGTGAACCCCGGCTCCTTGCTGCTCTCCGGCGTGCTCATGTACGAGCACATCGGCTGGCAGGGCGCGGCCGACGACATCGTCCGGGCCCTCGAGTCCGCCATCGGCGACAAGGTCGTCACCTACGACTTCGCCCGCCTGATGGACGGGGCCACCGAGGTCAAGTGCTCGGAGTTCGCCCAGGCCATCGTCGACCGCCTGTAGCCCTCCGCCACGGGGCAGACTCGGTCCATGGACCAGGTCGTGCTGCTGTGCGTGGACGGATCCGAGACGGCCATCGGGGCCGCGGCCACCGGCCTGGCCCGGCTGGCGCCGGGCGGGCGCACGATCGTGGTGACGGTGGTGGAGGGCGGCAACCCGACCCTCGTCAGCGGGGTGTCCGGCATGGCCGGCGGTGCGCTCACCCCCGACCAGCTCCAGGACCTGAACGAGGTCCGCTCCGAGGAGGGTGAGGCCGTCGTGCAGGCCGCGGTGGCGGCCCTCGACCAGCCCGACCTCGAGACGCAGGTGCTCCTCGGCGAGCCCGGCGTCGAGCTCGCCATCTTCGCCGAGGAGATCGGGGCCACGGTCGTGGTCGTCGGCTCCCGGGGCCACGGGGCCATCAAGCGGGCCCTGATCGGTTCGGTCTCGGACCACCTCGTGCGCCACGCCCCCTGCCCGGTCCTGGTCGTGCGCGACGAGGTCGAGGACTAGGCCCCACGTGGGACCGATCTGGACGCCGTCGGCCGAGCGCGCCGGCGACAGCCGACTGGTGGCCTTCGCCCGGGCGCAGGGGCTCGAGGGCTACGAGGCGCTCCACGAGTGGTCCGTGGCCGATCCCGGTGCCTTCTGGTCGGCGGCGTGGGACGCCTGCGGGCTGGTGGGGGAGCAGGGGGCCACCGCCTTCGTTCCGGGGAGCACGCTGCCGGACACGCGCTTCTTCCCCGAGGCCCGGCTCAACGTGGTCGAGACCTTCCTGGCCGGCACCGGCCCCGGAGCCGCCCTCGTCGAGGCGGGGGAGGACGGACGTCGCCGCACGCTGAGCTGGGACGAGCTGCGAGCGCAGGTGGCCGCCCTCGCCTCGACGTTGGCCGCGACCGGTGTGGGCCCGGGCCACCGCGTGGCGGCCTGGCTGCCGAACATCCCCGAGACGATCGTCACGATGCTGGCGACCGCCGCGGTGGGGGCGACCTTCTCCTCGACGTCGCCCGACTTCGGCACGGCCGGGGTGCTGGACCGCTTCGGCCAGGTCGAGCCCACCGTCCTGGTGGCGGCCGACGGCTACGTCTACGGCGGCCGGGCCAACGACTGCCTGCCCCGATTGGCCGAGATCCGGGCCGGCCTCCCCGGCCTGCAGCGCACGATCGTGGTGCCGTACCTCGGGGCCGACCTCCCCGGGGGTGTCGAGGCCTGGCCGGACGTCCTCGCCGCCCACGCCGGCGCCGCCCTGACCTTCGAGCGGTACCCGTTCGACCACCCGTGGTACGTCCTGTACTCGTCGGGGACGACGGGGAAGCCCAAGGCCATCGTCCACCGAACCGGCGGCGTCCTGCTGAAGCACCTCGTGGAGCACCAGTTCCACTGCGACGTCCGCGCCGGCGACCGGGTCTTCTACTTCACGACCGCGGGCTGGATGATGTGGAACTGGCTGGCCTCGGGCCTGGCGTCGGGGGCCACGCTCGTCCTCTACGACGGCTCACCCTCGTACCCGCCCTCGGTCCTCTTCGACCTGGCCGACGAGCAGGGTGTCACCCTCTTCGGGACCTCGGCCAAGTTCATCGACGCCCTCGACCGGTCAGGCCTCGACCCGAAGGCGACCCACGAGCTGACGTCGGTGCGGACCATCACCTCCACCGGCTCGCCGCTGGTCCCCGAGGGCTTCGACTACGTGTACGAGCACGTGAAGGCCGACGTCCACCTGGCGTCCATCTCCGGCGGCACCGACCTCTGCGGCTGCCTCGTCGCCGGTGACCCGACGAGCGCGGTGTGGCGGGGGGAGATCCAGCGCCCGGCCCTCGGCTTGGCCATCGACGTCGTCGACGAGCGCGGCACCTCCCTGCCACCCGGCGAGAAGGGGGAGCTCATCTGTCGCACCCCGTTCCCCTCCATGCCGCGCGGCTTCTGGGGCGACGACGACGGCAGCCGCTACCGGGCCGCCTACTTCGAGCGCATCCCGGGAGCTTGGCACCAGGGCGACTTCGCGGCGTGGACCGAGCACGGGGGCCTCGTCATCCACGGCCGTTCGGACGCCACCCTCAACCCGGGGGGCGTCCGCATCGGCACCGCCGAGATCTACCGGCAGGTCGAGCAGGTGCCCGAAGTGGCCGAGGCCATCGCCGTCGGCCAGGACCACCAGGGCGACACCCGCATCGTCCTCTTCGTCGTGCTCCGGGAGAACGAGACCCTCGACGACCCCCTCCGGGACCGCATCCGCCGCCGCATCCGGGACAACACGACGCCTCGCCACGTCCCCGCCAAGGTGGTCGCCGTGCCCGAGATCCCCCGGACCCGCAGCGGCAAGATCACCGAGCTGGCGGTCCGGGCGGTGATCCACGGCGAGGAGGTCCGCAACGTCGAGGCCCTGGCCAACCCCGAGGCCCTCGAGCACTATCGGGACCTGCCGGACCTCGCCGACTGAGCCTGAGCGGTCCTGAGCCCGGGGCGGGACGGTCGGGGAACCGCCCGCGGCGCCGTTGCCGAGGCGGATCCCCCTGGCCGTCCCGCGATCAGCTGCGATCGCTGCGGGTGAGCCCCTGCTCCCGCAGCTCGGCTTCGGTCAGACCGCGGTCGTCGTCCCGGAGGTCGACGTCGTGGTCGTGATCGTGGTCGACGGCGACGGGACGCGTGGCGAGGGGCGTCCCACCCACGACCACCGGCTCGGACGTCGCGGTCTCGGCGTCGATGTCCCGGCGCAGGGCGGGGTCGTGGTCCTCGATGCGGGCCCGGCGCTCGGCCTCCTCGGCTTCGATGCGGGCGCGCTCGTCGGCGGTGGTGCCGATCTCGGGGTCAGCCACCCGACGAGCGAGCTTGGTGTGCCAGCGCTCACCCAGCGCACCACCGCAGAGCGAGCCGACCAGGACCGCGGCCAGCGAGAGGATGACGCCGGCGACGGCCACCTCGGTGACCTGGTCCATGGTCGTGGGCACGCCGATGCTGCGCAGGTTCTCCTCGATCTCGTTGCTGTCGGCCAGCGCGCCCACGACACCCCCGGCGATGGCCCCGACGACGAGGCTGACGACGAACACAAGGGCGCCGTGCAGCAGCCCGGCCCGGCGGGCCATGCGCCCGGCGACGTAGCCCCCGAAGAGGTAGGCGACGAAGAGGACCGCGGCGCTGGCGAGGGAGGCGACAGCCCCACTGCCGGTCCAGTCGTTGCTGCGGAACTCCGTGTCGACGTCCGCCGCCGCCAATGCGGAGCCCACGACGGCGGCCACGATGGCGAAGGCACCATAGGCGCAGAGGACGCCGGCCAGGACGCTGAGCGGCGAGAGCACGCCGAAACCGGCTTCCCGAGCCGTTTCGCGATGGACCTGAGTGGGTCGCTCGTGTCGATCAATCATGGGATCCCCCTTGCGGTCGTTCTTCCCGAGCGGTACCTGCCCGCCGGACGGTGATCAAAGACCACGTTCCGGTATGGCTCGGCGGTGGGTAAGAGGCGAGGGACGACGGGCGGTAGCCGGTCGGGAGAGAGGACGGCCGTGGACGGTGTGACGCTTGGCGTCGAAGAGGAGTTCCAGATCGTGGACCTGGACTCGGGAGAGTTGGCCCCGAGGTCCGACTCGTTGCTGCCCGTGGCTCGGGAGGCACTGGGCGGCCAGGTGACCGCCGAGCTGAACCGCTGCCAGATCGAGATCGCCACCCCGATCTGCGCCGGGCTGGCTGAGGTGCGGGACGAGCTCGATCGCCTCCGGCGCACCCTGGACGACGCAGCCGCCCGGATCGGCTGCGGGATCCTGCCCGTCGGCACCCATCCCTGGAGCTCGTGGCGGGACCAGGAGGTGGAGGCGGACCGGGCCCGCTTCCGGCAGATGGAGGACGAGTACCAGGTCATCGCCCGCCAGCAGGTCATCTGTGGCTGCCACGTCCACGTGGGGATCGCCGACCCGGACCTCGCCGTGGCCACCATGAGCCGCATCCGGCCCTGGTTGCCCGTGCTGCTCGCCCTCTCCGCCAACTCGCCGTTCTGGAGCGGTACCGACACGGGCTACGACAGCTACCGGCTCGAGGTGTGGGAGCGGTGGCCCACGGCGGGGGTCCCCCCGGACCTGGCCGACCGGGCGGAGTACGACGCGGTCGTGGACGAGCTGCGGACCGCCGGGGCCATCGAGGACGCCACCCACCTCTACTGGTACCTCCGGCCGTCGGACCGCTGGCCCACCCTCGAGTTCCGGGCCATGGACGTCTGTCTCGACGTCGACACCGCCGTGGCCATGGCGGGGCTGGCCCGGGCCCTCGTGCGCACCGAGGTCGGGGCCGCGCTCTGCGGTGGGCCGACGGAGGACCCGGCGCCGGGGGCCGTCGCCGCGGCCCTCTGGCGGGCGGCCCGCTACGGGCTGGACGGCGACCTGGTCTCGCCGCTCTCCGGTGAGCCTCGTCCGGCGGCGACGGTGGTCGGCGAGCTGCTGGACGTCGTGGGCGACGCCCTCGACGACGTGGGTGACCGGGCGGAGGTCACCGCCCTGGTCGACGACATCCTCGAACGGGGCAACGGAGCGTCCCGGCAGCGCCAGGCGGTCGATCCCGAGGGTGGGCTGGAGGGGGTCGTGGCCATGGCCCGGGGCACATTGGCGGCGGCTGACTGACGCGATCGTCAGCGGCGCGAGTACCGTCGCGTGGCCACCAGAAGCGCAGCTGACCTACAGGGGGACCCCGTGCGCGACCATGACGAGATCTACATCGACGGGGCCTGGGTGCCCTCCACCGGCAGCGGCTCGATCGAGGTGGTGAACGCCTCCACCGAGCAGGTCATGGGGTCCATCCCCGAGGGCACCGCCGAAGACGTCGACAAGGCCGTCGCCGCGGCCAAAGCCGCCTTCGAGGCCTGGGGTCGCAGTGAGCCCGAGGAGCGGGGCAAGTACATCCAGCGGATCCATGAGGGCCTCGCCGCTCGCTCCGAGGAGATCGCCCAGGTCATCTCCGAGGAGATGGGCATGCCCCTCATGTGGGCCAACATGATCCAGGCCGGCCTCCCCGTGGGGAACATGGCCACCTTCGTCGAGGTCCTCTCGGACTTCCCGTGGGAGGAGCGCATCGGCAACTCCCTGGTCGTGCGGGAGCCCGTCGGCGTCGTCGGTGCCATCACGCCCTGGAACTACCCGTTGCACCAGATCGTGGCCAAGGTCGCCCCGGCGCTGGCCGCCGGTTGCACCGTGGTCCTCAAGCCGAGCGAGGTCGCCCCCCTGGACGCCTTCATCCTGGCCGAGGTCATCGACGACGTCGGTCTCCCGGCCGGTGTGTTCAACCTGGTGACCGGCGTCGGCCCGGTCGTGGGCGAGGCCATCGCCGCCCACCCCGACGTGGACATGGTGAGCTTCACCGGCTCCACCCGGGCCGGCAAGCGGGTGGCCGAGCTGGCCAGCCAGTCGGTCAAGCGGGTCGCCCTCGAGCTCGGGGGCAAGTCGGCCAACATCATCCTGGACGACGCCGACCTCTCCGAGGTCGTGCCCAAGGGCGTGTTCGCCTGCTATCTGAACTCCGGCCAGACCTGCACCGCCCACACCCGGATGCTGGTCCCCCGCGAGAAGCACGACGAGGCCCTGGCCATCGCCGCCGCAGCGGCCGAGGGGTTCCCCGTCGGTCCCGCCGACCAGGACGGCGTCATGCTCGGCCCGCTCTCCTCAGCCGCCCAGCGCGACCGCGTGCGGGGCTACATCCAGAAGGGCATCGACGAGGGGGCCACGCTGGCCACCGGCGGTCCCGACGCCCCCGACGGCCTGGACACCGGCTACTTCATCCGGCCGACGGTGTTCGGCAACGTGTCCAACGACATGACCATCGCCCAGGAGGAGATCTTCGGTCCGGTGCTGTCGATCATCCCCTACGACGACGAAGAGGATGCGATCCGCATCGCCAACGACACCCCGTACGGCCTGGCCGGCGGGGTGTGGTCGGCCGACGAGGAACGGGCCCAGCGGGTCGCTCGTCGCATGCGGACCGGTCAGGTCGACGTGAACGGCGGCAGCTTCAACATCAAGGCCCCCTTCGGTGGCTACAAGCAGTCCGGCGTCGGTCGGGAGCTCGGGCGGTACGGCCTCGAGGAGTTCCTCGAGGTGAAGTCCATGCAGCTCAACGACTGATCTCGGGCGGATCAGGAGCGCGGGCTGGGGCGACACGAGGGACGGTGGAGATGGGCGGCGACGGTGGTCGTCGCGCTCGTCGTCGTGCCCTCGTGCTCGGTCCTCAGCGACGGGGGTGACGGCGGCTCGGCCGCTGAGACGACGGCCGACGCCTACCTGACTGCGTGGGCAGCCGGCGACGTGGCCGCCATGAGCGCCCTCGTCGCCGACCCGCCGGCCGACTTCGCCAACCGGCAGCAGGGCTTCCGCACCGGGCTGCAGGTGGTCACCGCCGAGGTGGCCGATGTCGAGGTGGAGACTTCGGGGGACACGGGAACGGCGTCGTTCCGGGCCGAGCTCGATCTGCAGGGCATCGGGACCTGGGCCTACGACGGCACTGTCGACCTCACGGAGGTCGACGGCGAGTGGCGGGTGGCCTTCACCCCGGCGTCGTTGCACCCCGCGTTGACCGAAGGCACCCACCTCCAGCGCACCCGGGTCCAGGGGCCACGAGCGGCGATCGTGGCCGCCGGGGGCCAGCCGCTGGCGGTCGGCGGGCCGGGCGAGGGGATCCGCCAGGACGAGCTGGCCGGGGCGTTGGTCGGCCAGCTGCGGGAACTGGGCGCGGCCGAGGCCGCCCAGCTCGGCCTCGAGTACGCCGCCGGTGACCTGATCGGGGCCGACGGGGCCGAGGCGGGTTACGAGGACCAGTTGGCCGGTGTCCCCACGGGGCGCATCGAGGTGGTCGACGTCGCCGGTCGTCCGGTCGAGGTGGTCCACGAGTTCGGCGGCGAGCGGCCCGAGTCCCTGCAGCTGACCCTCGACTACGCCATCCAGCGAGCCGCCGAACAGGCGATCGCCGACGTCCCGCTGCCGGTGGCGCTGGTGGCCATCGACAGCCGGACGGGCGCGGTGCGGGCGGTGGCCAACAACCCCTCCGGCTTCGACCGGGCCCTGCTGGGGGAGTACGCCCCGGGATCGACCTTCAAGATCGTCACCGCCGCCGGCGTGCTCGCGGCGGGCGTCGAGCCGGAGCGGGTCCTGCCCTGCCCGTATGAGACCCGGTTCGGCGACTCGGCCCCGTTCACCAACGCCTTCGGTGAGGACTACGGCGACCTGCCCTTCATCGACACCTTCGCCAAGTCCTGCAACACCACCTTCGTCACCCAGGGCTACCAGCTCGGCCCGGCCCGGCTCTTGGAGACCGCGGAGCTCTTCGGGTTCAACCAGGTCTACGACCTGGGGGTGCCGAGCGAGTTCGGCTCGTTCCCACTGCCCGAGTCCGACACCGAGACCGGGGCGGCATCCATCGGCCAGGGCCGGGTGTCGGTGACCCCTCTGCACATGGCGTCGGTGGCCGCCGCGGCCTACGACGGCACCTGGCGCCCGCCCTACCTCAGCGGCGCGCCACCGACCGACGGCAGCCACGAGCTGCCTGTGCCGGCTCAGCAGCACCTGCCCGAATTCCTGCGCGAGGTCGTACGGACCGGCACCGGCCAGTCCGCCGGCATCCTCGGCCGGGACATCGGGGGCAAGACCGGCACCGCCGAGTTCGGCGAGGAGGACCCGCCCGAGACCCACGCCTGGTTCGCCGGCTTCATCGGCGAGCTGGCCTACGCCCTGGTGGTCGAGGGCGGCGGGGTCGGTGGAGAGGTGGCCGCCCCCCTCGTCCAGGACTTCCTCTCGCTCCTCCCACCCCCGCCCGTCGGCCCCGGCGAGATCGAAGGCTTCGGTGAGCTACCGCCGACCGACACGGCGCCCGACGGCGGCTGAGCCGGGTTCGACCCGCCGACAACGGCGTCGGTAGCGTGCGAGCATGGCATCCCCCACTCGAGTGGCCGTGACCGGCGCCGCCGGCCAGATCGGCTACAGCCTCCTCTTCCGCATCGCCAACGGCGATCTCCTCGGCCCGGACCAGCCGGTCCAGCTCCAGATGCTGGAGATCCCACCGGCCATGGACGCCCTCCGGGGCGTGGCCATGGAGCTCGACGACTGTGCCTTCCCGCTGCTGACCGGGATGGTCATGAGCGACCAGCCCGAGACCGCCTTCGAGGGGGCCGACGTGGCCCTGCTGGTCGGCTCCCGCCCCCGCTCGAAGGGCATGGAGCGGGCCGACCTGCTCGAGGCCAACGGCGCCATCTTCACCGTCCAGGGCAAGGCCCTCTCGGCGGCGGCGGGTGATGACTGCAAGGTGCTGGTGGTCGGGAACCCGGCCAACACCAACTGCCTGATCGCGATGAACAACTGCGACCGGCTGCCCGACGAGAACTTCACGGCCATGACCCGTCTCGACCACAACCGGGCCCTCGCCCAGGTGGCGGCCAAGGCCGGTGTCCCGGTCACCGACGTGACCCGCATGACCATCTGGGGCAACCACTCCGCCACCCAGTACCCCGATGTCTTCCACGCCCAGGTCGGCGGGCGCCCCGCCACCGAGGTCATCGACGACGAGGCCTGGATCGAGAACGACTTCATCCCCACCGTCCAGCAGCGGGGCGCCGCCATCATCGAGGCCCGGGGCAGCTCCAGCGCCGCTTCCGCGGCCAATGCCGCCATCGACCACGTCCGCACCTGGGTCGATGGCACGCCCGAGGGCGACTGGGTGTCGATGGCCATCCCCTCCGACGGCTCCTACGGCACCCCCGAGGGCCTGCTCTCCTCCTTCCCGTGCACGACCGCCGACGGCGAGTGGTCGATCGTCCAGGGCCTCGAGATCGACGACTTCTCCCGCCAGCGCATCGACGCCTCCACCGGCGAGCTGGCCGACGAGCGCGACACCGTCGCCGGCCTCGGCCTCATCTGAGCCAACCGAAGACGAAGGCAGGGATGGGGGGCGTGGGGACGGGCTGAAGGCCGTCGGCGGCACGAATCTCACTCGTCGTGACCATCTCTCGTTCTGGCGCCTGATTCGGTCGTCATAGCCGCCGAATCGGGCGCCAGAAGGACGGGTGACCGGAGAACGGGCCAATTCGGCGGCAGATCGCCACGGAGGGTGGCGAGCGGGCGCCGACGAGCCCGGCGAGAGAAGCCAGGCCCTGTGGTTGCCTCGGTTTCGGTCACCCAGCCCGACGAGCTGCTACTTCAAGAACTTCGACGTGGTGTTGTCGGCGAGGACCTTGCCATCGGTCTGGCAGGTGGCGCAGTAGTTGACGGTGTACTTCACGTAGGCCACCTCGCGGACGGTGTCGCCGCACACGGGGCAGGTCTCGCCCTTGCGGTGGTGGACGGACCCGGGCCGCTCCTTGGACGAGCTCATGTCGTCCCGTTCGCGCTCGTAGGCGAGGCTCTCGGCCATGGCCTCCTGGATGGCGGCGTGGAGGCGCTCGACCTCCTCGGGGGTCAGCTTCGAGGCGTTGGCGAAGGGCGACAGCTTGGCCTTGTGGGTGATCTCGTTGGCCAGGCGCCGGCCGATGCCGGCCATCGGGTGCTGGTCCCGCAGCACGCCGTGGAGCCGCTTGGACTGGTCGCCGATGCGCTCGGCTACACCGGCGGCGTCCAACGAGTCGGCGTCGGGCCCGAGGTGGGCGATGGGCTCCGCACCCTCCCGGAGCTCCTCGACGACCCAGACCCCGGCCCGCTTCTCGGTCCCGGCCTCGCTGAGCAGCAGCGCCCGGCCGTCGGTGAACACCCAGCGGGCGAGGCCGCCCCGGGGCTTGGGGGACTGCTTCTCGTCGGGCTTGAGCCGACCGCCCTGCATCAGGTGCACGACGAAGGTGGCGGGCTCGAACACGAGGGACAGGTACTTGCCCCGCTGGCCCACCCACAGCAGGGGCGAGCCGTAGGCGACGTCCGGCGCGGGGGCGTAGGTCTTCAGCGCCGTGAACGAGATGGGCATGAACTTCTCCAGGACGGCCCCCTCGAACTCGGCCGTGAGCCGTTCCGCATGGGCCCGGATCTCCGGGATCTCAGGCATCGACGGCTACCCCGCGCAGCGCGGTGTCGAGGCGGGCCAGCACCTCGCGTTGCTCGGTGAGCCGGGCGGACGCCCCCCGGACCGTGAGCCGTCCACTCGTGAGGGCGGCACCTGCGCTCAGCTCGCCCCGGGCGATGGCCTCGGCCGTGGCTCGGTCCTGGGTGAAGGTCACGTCTGCGGTTTCCGCCTCGCCCGGGTGGATGCGCACGGGACCCGGCGACAGGACGATGTACCAGTGCGTGGGTGGCTCGTCGTCGACGACCTGCTGGATGACGAAGTCCTCGTCGCCTTTGACGGTGCGCGCCGCCTCATCGAGGGCGGCGATCCAGTCGTCCGAGAGGAAGTCGACCATGCAGGGCTCACGGTAGGGGAGCGGACCGGCCGTCGATCGCGGCAATATGTCCAGTGAACCTGGACATCTTGGACTTTCAGTCTATTCTACTCTCATGGCCGAACGGACCATCATGGCGAGCACCTTCAAGGAGCAGTGCCTGGCCCTACTCGACCAGGTCGCGTTGGACCACATCCCCGTGGTCGTCACGAAGCGGGGGCGTCCGGTCGCCCGTCTCGTGCCCATCGATGATGGGCCGAGCGATCGATCCACCATGGGCTCGGTCCGGCTCATCGCCGATGACGACGAGGCCTACTTCTCGACCGGCGAGCGTTGGGAGGCCGAGTCCTGATCGTCCTCGACACCCACGCGCTGTTGTGGTGGCAGGCGCAAAGTGATCGACTGTCTCGACTCGCTCGGTCACGCATCGAGAAGGCCGATCGGATCCTCGTCAGCCCGATCTCGTTGTGGGAGATCGCTCTCCTCGTCCGCCAACGCCGATTCGCGCTGGATCGTGACCCGTTCGTGTGGGCCACCGACCTCCTCACCGAGGACCGGATCGAGCTGGCGCCACTGACGGCGACTGCTGCCGTCGGGGCCGGGCTGCTACCGGCTGACGGGTTCGAGGGTGATCCGGCCGACTGCATCATCTACGCGACGGCCCGCGAGCTCGTGGTGCCGCTCATCACCAAGGACGATCGCATGCACCGCTTCGCCGCCGCCGCTCGCGGCATGCGCATCGTCTGGTGACCGAGCGGTGGCGGTGGGTGTGGGGGCCTGACGACGGGGCTGAGGCCGGGCACCTGGGGATGGCGTTCCTCGGCGACCGGGTCGAGGTGACGGCCTCGCTCCGCCGGCCGGGGCACGACCTGGTCGTCCTGCACGAGCCCGACGCGCCGGTGCCCCGGACGGGCTCGAGGGAGATCCGGGCCTCAGGGCTGTGGGCCGATGCCATCGAGGAGGACCGGGGGCAGCGGTGGACGATCGGGCTGGAGGCCTTCGCCTTGGCGGTGGACCACCCCGACGACGCGCTCGGCCGCCGGGTCCCTATCGGCTTCGACCTGGAGTGGGAGCGGTCCGGCCCGGACCAGGCCGGCCGGACCCCGGCGACCGTCCACGGTGAGGTGCTGATCGAGGCCGATGCCCTCGACCTGGTGGCCGTCGGCTGGTGGCGGCCACTGGGGGCCGGACGGGACCCACCGGTAGCCTCGGCCGGTGCTCAGTGTCGTCTTCGCCGCCCTCGGCAGCCTGGATCCGGAGAACCTGCTCGACGCCTTCGGCGCCATCGGGCTCTTCCTCATCATCTTCGCCGAGTCCGGGCTGCTCATCGGCTTCTTCCTGCCCGGCGACTCGCTGCTCTTCACCGCCGGCCTCCTGTCCTCCCAGGGCCACCTGGCGCCGCTGCCCGTCCTCCTGGCCGGATGCTTCGCCGCCGCCGTGGTGGGTGACCAGATCGGCTACCTCTTCGGACGCCGGGTCGGCCCGTCGCTCTTCAGCCGCCCCGACTCCCGCATCTTCAAGCAGGAGTACGTCGAGAAGGCCCAGAGCTACTTCGAGGAGCACGGGTCCAAGACCATCGTCCTGGCCCGCTTCGTCCCTGTCGTGCGCACCTTCGCCCCGATCGTGGCCGGCGTCGGGCGCATGCACTACCGGACCTTCGTCACCTACAACGTCCTCGGCGGCTTCCTGTGGGCCGTCGGGGTGACGACGCTCGGCTACATCCTCGGTGAGACGATCCCGTCCATCGACAAGTACCTGCTCCCGGCCATCGCCGTGATCATCGGGATCTCCCTGATCCCGGTGCTGCTCGAGGTGCGCAAGGCCCGCCGGGAGTCCGCGGCCGCGGCCGCCACGCCGATGCCCGAGCCCGTGCTCGGCCCGGACGTCCCCGTCGACGCCGAGTAGCCCGAACCGGTGGGGGAGGGGGAGTCGGCGTGAACATCGTCCTGGGGGCGGCGATCGTGCTGCTCGTCGCGGCCGTCGGCATCACCGCCATGCTCGCTGGTGCGGCGTCGGGCCCCCGAGGGGAGCTACTTCGCCGACGGCGACCGGGCGTCGGGCGTCTTCGGCGTCCTGGCGACCGGCTTCTCGGTGCTGCTCGGCTTCATCGTCTTCCTCGCCTTCACCACCTACGACGAGTCGAGGGCGGGCGCCGAGGAGGAGGCCGTGGTCGTGACCCAGCAGCTGCAGACCGCCCAGTTCTTCCCGGAGCCGATCCGCACCGAGCTCACCGGCGAGCTGATCTGCTATGCCCGCAACGTGGCCGGGGTGGAGTGGGAGGAGCTCGAGGACGGCACGCTCGGCGACGCCGTGAACCCTTGGACGGTGGCGATGTTCGACACCGTGCAGCCCCTGGAACCCAGCGAGGGCAGTGAGCAGTCCGCCTACGACCGCTGGCTGGACGAGACGACGGCACGGCAGCAGGCCCGCAACGACCGGGTCCACGCGGTGGCCGGGGTCATCCCGGCCCCCTTGTGGATCGTCCTCTTCTTCGTCTCGGCGATCATCTTCACCTTCATGCTCTTCTTCGCCGATTCGGGCGAGCGCGCGCTGACCCAGGCCATGCTCATGGGGTCGGTGACCACGGTCATCACGACCCTGCTGCTGCTCATCGTCTTCTTCGACCGGCCGTTCCAGGACGGCGTCGGCGGTGTCCTGCAACCGGCTTCGATGGACCGTGCGCTGGTCATCATCGACGAGAGCCTGCTGGCCATCGACGCCGAGGTGGATCCGCCGTGCGACGACCAGGGCCGGCCCCTCTGACATGACGAACGTCCTCGGGCGAGCCGGCTGCGAGCTGGCGGCGACGGTGCTCCTCGCCATCGCCGCCGTGGCCACCGCGTGGAGCAGCTACCAGGCCAACCGTTGGAACGGCGAGCAGGCCAAGGCGGCCAGCCAGACCAACGCCATCCGCATCGACGCCGCCCGAGCCCAGGGCGAGGCCCAGGCCGAGACCGAGATCGACGTCGCTCTCTTCATCCAGTGGGTCGACGCCGACGCGCACGACGAGGAGGAGCTGGCCGACTTCTACGCCGGCGCGGTTCCGCGACGAGTTCCAGCCCGCCTTCGACGCCTGGCTGGCCACCGACCCCTTCGCCGAACCCCGAGGCGCCGCCCGTCGCCCTTTGCCATGGAGGAGTACCAGGTCGAGGCCCAGGCCGAGGCCGAGGACCTCGACCGGCAGGCCGAGGCGTCGGCGGCGGCGGTCCGGCGCGACATCCAGCGCTCGGCCAACTACGTGCTGGCCGTGGTGCTCTTCGCCGTCGCCCTCTTCTTCGCCGGCATGAGCGTCAAGCTGGTCGAACGAGCGCCTGCGGGCGGTCCTGCTCGGGGTGGGCTACGCCATCTTCATCGGGGCCGTGGTCTGGATCGCCACGTTCCCCGTCAGCTTCGCCGTCTGATCAGACCCGGGAGAACAGGATCTCCCGCTTGACCTCTTCGATGGCCTGGGTGACCTTGATGCCCCGGGGGCAGGCGTCGGTGCAGTTGAAGGCGGTGCGGCAGCGCCAGACGCCGGTGCGGTCGTTGAGGACGTCGAGGCGCTCGGTCCCGGCCTCGTCCCGGCTGTCGAAGATGAAGCGGTGGGCGTTGACGATGGCGGCCGGGCCGACGTAGCCCGAGTTGCCCCAGAACACCGGGCACGAGGTGGTGCAGGCGGCGCAGAGGATGCACTTGGTGGTGTCGTCGAAGCGCTCCCGCTCCTCGGCGGACTGCGTGCGCTCCCGGTAGCCGGGCTCGTCGGTGGTGACCAGGTAGGGCAGCACCGAGCGGTACTGGGCGAAGAAGGGCTCCATGTCCACGACCAGGTCCTTGATGACCGGGAGGCCGCGGATGGGCTCGACGGTGATCTTGTCGCCCACCTCGCCGATGAGCAGCGTGCAGGCCAGTCGGTTGACGCCGTTGATGATCATGGCGTCGGAGCCGCAGACCCCGTGGACGCAGGACCGGCGCAGGGCCAGGGTCCCGTCCTGGTGGTACTTCACCTCGTGGATGGCGTCCAGCACCTTGTCGGTGGGCTCCATCTCGACCGTGTAGGTCTCCCAGTGGGGCTTGGTGTCGGTCTCGGGGTTGTAGCGCTTGATCTGGAGTTCGACCTGCATCAGTACTTGCGCTCCATGGGCTCGTAGTTGCCGCCGATGACCGGCTTGTAGTCGAGGCGGACCCCGCCGTCGTCCTCGCGGGTGGCCAGGGTGTGCTTCATCCAGTGCTCGTCCTCCCGCAGGGGGTGGTCGTCCCGGAAGTGGGCCCCCCGGCTCTCGGTCCGGGCCCGGGCGCTGGCCACGGTGACCTTGGCCAGCTCGATCAGGTAGCCCAGCTCGAGGGCCTCGGTCAGGTCGTAGTTGAAGACCTGTCCCTTGTCGTCGATCGTGACGTCCTCGTACTCGGCGGTCAGCTCGTCGATGGCCTCGGTGGCGTGAGCCAGGCTCTCCTCGGTGCGGAAGACCATGGCGTTGGCGGTCATCTCGGCCTGGAGCCGGGTGCGCAGGTCGGCGGTGTTGGCCCCGCCGGCCCCGCCCTTCATCTTCTCGATGCGGGCCGCGACCTCGGCCTCGGGGGCCTCGGGCAGCTCGGGCTGGTCGGCGTCGGTGACGAACCGGGCCATGTCCTTGCCGCCCCGGCGCCCGAACACGACGATGTCGAGCAGCGAGTTGGTCCCCAGCCGGTTCGCACCGTGGACCGAGACGCAGGCGCACTCGCCGGCGGCGTAGAGGCCGGGGAGCACGTTGTTGTCGGCGTCCACGACCACCTGGCCGTCGACGTTGGTGGGGATGCCGCCCATCGCGTAGTGGGCCGTGGGCTGGATGGGGATGGGGTCCTGCTTGGGCTCGATGCCCAGGTAGGTCCGCACGAAGTCGGTGATGTCCGGCAGCTTCTCGTCGATCTGCTCCGGCGGCAGGTGGGTGAGGTCCAGGTAGACCATGTCCTTGTCGGGCCCGGCCCCGCGACCCTCGCGGATCTCGGTCATGATCGAGCGGGAGACCATGTCCCGGGGGGCCAGGTCCTTCACCGTCGGGGCGTAGCGCTCCATGAAGCGCTCGCCCTCCTCGTTGCGGAGGATGCCGCCCTCGCCGCGGGCCGCCTCCGACAGGAGGATGCCGAGCTTGTAGATCCCGGTGGGGTGGAACTGGAAGAACTCCATGTCCTGCATCGGGATGCCCCGGCGGTAGAGCAGGCCGGGGCCGTCGCCGGTGAGGCTGACGGCGTTGGAGGAGATCTTGAACATGCGCCCGAAGCCGCCGCTGGCGAACAGGGCCGCCTTGGTGGTGAAGACGTGCAGGTCGCCGGTGGCCATCTCGTAGGCGATGACGCCCGCCACCCGGCGCCCCGCGGGGATGCTCGGGTCGTCGGCGAACACCATGTCCAGGACCTGGAACTCGTTGAAGAAGGTGACGTCCCGCTTCACGCACTGCTGGAAGAGGGTCTGGAGGATCATGTGGCCGGTGCGGTCCGCCGAGTAGCAGGCCCGGCGCACGGCGGCCTCGCCGTGGTTGCGGGTGTGGCCGCCGAAGCGGCGCTGGTCGATCTTGCCCTCGGGCGTGCGGTTGAACGGCAGGCCGAAGTGCTCCAGCTCGACGACGGCGTCGATGGCCTCCCTGCACATGATCTCGATGGCCGGCTGGTCACCCAGGTAGTCGGCGCCCTTGACCGTGTCGAAGGCGTGCCACTCCCAGGAGTCCTCCTCGACGTTGGCGAGGGCGGCGCACATGCCGCCCTGGGCGGCGCCGGTGTGGGAGCGGGTGGGGTAGAGCTTGGTCAGGACCGCGACCCGGCACTTGCCGGCGACCTCGATCGCCGCCCGGAGGCCCGCGCCGCCCGCCCCGACGATCACCGCGTCGTAGCTGTGATGGTGGACGTTCACGACCGTGATCCTCGCACGCCTCGTTGTACCCGGCGAAGTCCGCGAACGTCGTGTGGGCCGCGGTTCACGCACTCTGCGTGACGACGCCGATCCCGCTCCTGCTTACGGTCGCCGTGCCACTTCTGCGAGGAGATCCCGCCATGACCCAGACACGCTTCCAGGACAGCCCCTTTCCCGACACGGTCGAGTCGCGACTCGGCCCGTTGGAGTACAAGTTGGGCGTCCCGACGCCCGAGACGTCACAGAAGCTGTTCGACGAGATGGACTTCCAGCGGGCCGTGCAGTGCTACATGTGGGCCTACCCGGCGGTCTCCTTCGAGTCCATCCGGGTCACGGCCAAGAGCGACCTGGGCATGGACAACAACGACTGGGGGATCGCGGACAACTTCGTCGATCCCCAGTCCGTGTGGCTCACGGCGAACGACACGACGATCTACGCCTTCGTCAACATCGACCTGAACGAGGGTCCCGTCGTGGTCGAGATCCCGGCGGGGGCCGTCGTCGGCCTCCTGGACGACTTCTGGCAGCGCTCGCTCTCCGACGTGGGACTGCCCGGGCCCGATGCGGGCAACGGTGGGAAGTTCCTGCTGCTGCCGCCCGGCTACGACGGCGAGGTCCCCTCGTCCGGCTACTTCACGCTCCAGGCGTCGATGAACAACCACAACCTCCTGATCCGCGGGATCATCGTCGACGGTGACGTGCCCGATGCCGTCGACCGGATCCGGCACGCCAAGGCCTACCCGTGGAGCGAGCGCGAGCACCCGCAGCCGACCAAGTTCGTCTCGATCTCCGGCAAGGAGATCGACACGACGCCCCCGGAGGGCATGGAGTTCTGGGCTCGCCTCGCCGACGTCATCGAGAACAACCCCGTCCAGGAGCACGACCGCTTCTACATGGCCATGCTCCGGCCGCTGGGCATCGAGAAGGGGAAGCCCTTCCAGCCCGACGCACGCCAGACGGCCATCCTCGAGGAAGCCGGGGCCCTCGGCGATGCGATGTCCCGCAACGTGATGTACGAGGTCACCCAGCGCACCAAGCCCGCCAAGCCCTTCCCCGGCACCCAGTGGGACTGGGTGATCCTGGTCAGCCCCACGCAGGAGACCGAGAACTACAGCCAGCTCGACGAGCGGCTGCAGTACACCTACGGCGCCATCTACCTGTCCCCGAGCATCGGGGTGATGAAGCCCGGTCCCGGCGCCAACTACCTCCAGACGTTCAAGGACGAGAACGGCGAGCAGCTCGACGGCGCCAGGTCCTACCGCCTGCACATCCCCGCCGACCCGCCGGCCGCGGCCTTCTGGTCCTTGTCGCTCTACGACACCGCAACCCGCTCGATGGTCCACAACCCCACGAACGACGCCGCCCGCTCCGGCTACGACGACCTCGCGACCAACCCCGACGGCTCGCTGGACCTGTACTTCGGGCCCACGGCACCGGAGGGACCGGAGAGCAACTGGATCGAGACCGTGCCCGGCCGGGGCTACTACCCGATGTTCCGCCTCTACAGCCCCACGGCCCCCCTCTACGACGGCACCTGGACGCTGCCGGACGTCGAGCCCGTCTGACCGGGACGCACGCACCGACCTCGAGGGCGTGAGCCCTCAGCCCTCGAGGTCGGGCCGAGGTCGCTTCCTCGGCCCCGTCACCGTCGGTCGGTCAGAAGGCGGCCAACCAGGCGGCGGTCAGGAACGCGAGCGGAGCCAGGGCGGTGCAGACCATGCCGCCGGCCCAGAACAGGTCAGCGTGCCGAGGTGGCCGGCGATCGCCGATGGACGCACCTTCCAGGTCCGCATCGTGCTCGATCGCTTCTTCGATGCGCTCGGTCTCTTCCTCGAAGCGGATGTACGCCAAGCGAGGTTGGCGCCCGCGGCGACCAGCAGCGTCAGGATCATCGCCCGTAGCCAACCTGGCCCCTCGTCGTAGATGCCGTTGGCGACGGGGCCGGCGGCCACGGCGACCACGAATGCGGTCAGCCCAGCGCCTACGGCCACAACCTGTCGGTTGCGCCGTTCGAGGCGGGTCAGGCGCGTGGCGTAGGTGTCGGTGCGCCACGATGACAGGTCATCGAGTGACTGGTCATCGTGGTGCCCGTCGCCGTTCATAGGCGTTCGTGCGTCATCGATGCTCATGCCGACTCAGCGGTGGTGGAGGGGCGGGGCGCTCGGTACTGGTCGATGCGCTCAGGCGCCTTCGAGGGCTTCGAGGCGACCCGTCTGGATGGCGTCGCAGAAGGCGGCGAAGTCCTGGTCGTTCTGGTCGGCGTAGCGCCGGGAGAAGTCGGCCAGCGCCTGGTCGAAGCGGTCCTTCTTGCCGAGGTAGGCGGCGATGGCGACGGGATCGCCGGAGCGGGCGTGGGCCCGGGCCAGGGTCTTGCCGCAGAAGCCGGCGTAGGCGGCCAGGGTGCCCGGCCCCATCGTCTCGACGGTGGCGGAGACCTTCATGTCCCGCAGCTGGCGCCAGAACATGTAGCGGTTGTCCTCCGAGCCCTTGGCCCAGCCGAGGAAGATGTCGCTGGCGGCCTGCATCAGCCGTTGGCCCGCCACGACCCGCTCGCCCGGCTGGCGATGACGGGTCTTCGGCAGGTGGTCCTCCAGGACCGAGGTCGTCGCCTCCTTGACCTGCAGGAACAGCGGGTCCTGGTCGTCCCGCCCTGGAGCAGCACGACGAAGGCCCGGGTGCCGACGCTGCCGACGCCGACGACCTTGCGGGCGACGTCGACCAGCTCGAAGCGCTCCAACAGGTGGCGGTGGTCCTCGCGCAGGGACGCCCGGTACTCGCGGAACTGCTCGTGGACCATGTGTTCGATCTCGTCGCCGAATAGCCGTAGCGGGCCGGCATCTCCCGCAACGGGATGATCCCCGGTGGGTCGCTGATGATCCGGTACCGGCCGTCGACGTGCTCGGCCAGCTTCGAGAGCGCCTGCGTGCTGTCGCGGGTCTGGGCCTTCCTGGCGGTCTTGAGCGCCGCCTTGTGGACGGCCTTGGCCTTCTTCTTGCCCGCCCCCTTCACCGAGCGCGTCCCTGCGCCGACGGCGTCGAGGACGTCCTGGGCGGAGACCCGGGAGTACCAGACCGCCATCGTGCCCATCTCGGCGAACTCGAGCATGGCTTCGCGATAGGCCGACGCCGACGCCAGCGATGCCGCACTCGCCTCGGCCTCGGTGTGGCCGTTGTTGCGGGCGGCGATGGTGAAGCTGGCCGCCATGCGCTTGACGTCGTACTCGAACGGGCCGGGGAGGGTCTCGTCGAAGTCGTTCAGGTCGAACAGCAACACCCGCTCGGGTGACGCGAACCCGCCGAAGTTCGACAGGTGCGCGTCGCCACAGAGCTGGGTCTCGAGCCCGGCCGTCGGGGTGTCCGCCAGGTCGGCGGCCATGATCTTGGCGGCCCCCCGGTAGAAGGTGAACGGCGACACCATCATCCGACCGTGGCGCACCGGGACCAGGTCGGGCTCACGGGTGAGGTTCTGCTCCACCAACAGCGCCACCGGGTCGGGCCGACCCGCGGCCGGCTCCCAACCCGCGTGGCCCGACGGGGCCACCCGATCACGAGCCGCCTTGCCCTGCGCTCGGCGCTCGTCCAGCGTCGGATGCTCGACCTTGTTCACCATGGTGCTCCTACCTCTGTGTTCTGGTCTCGACTCAGCGACGGTTCGAACGCGCTGGATCAGACGGGTTCGATCTCGCTCGGCTGCCAGGTCTTGTCGAAGAAGCCTGCTCCGGGTTGTAGAGCCGCAGGATCGTCCACCAGCCCTTGCCGGGGACGGTCTGGAGCCAGTTGTCCTCCTTGCCCTCCGGCGCGGTGGGCCCGAACCAGATGTCGGTGGAGCCGTCGGCGTTGGCCTGCACCGTGCCGGACTGGCTGCCGAGGCGGGGCAGGTGCTGGTCGGTCTGGAGCATCGACCGGGTCTGGCGGTCGTACAGCAGGATCGACCAGAAGCGGGACTCGGGGATATCCGGCGGGAGCGTGAGCTTGTAGCTGCGGCTCCCGTCGAGGTACGCCCGGTTGCTGTCCCGCATGGCGTAGATGTACTGGGAGCCGATGCCGGTGAGCCGCATGCACATGGCCGGGGTGATGCCGGTGGCCATGTAGAAGAAGTTCGTGCTCGAGTTGAGCTTGCGGGCGCCGTCGCTCGGGGCCGCCACCGGGCCGTCGGCGGTGATCTCCGGGGGCGGGTCGAGGAACTGGTAGCCGCCGACGAACAGGGCGCTCTCCCACGCCGAGCCCGGGTAGAAGGCGAAGCCCTCTTCCGGTCGAGCGGCGAAGGTCACGGTGCGGGCGGTGGCGTTGCCGACCTCGACGGCCTCCTCGAGGATCTTGCGCATCCGGGCGTCGGGCTCGAACGGCTGACCGTGGACGATGCCGAGGTTGGCGAGGAGGCCCAGCAGCTCGGGGTCGGAGGCCCCGGGTGCGTCCTGTTGCACGAGCTCGTCGATGAGCTCCCAGTAGCAGAAGTCGTTCGGGAGGATGGTGTTGAAGGACTTGCCCGTGACGTCGACGAACGGGGTCTCCGGGACCGGCGGCGTGGCGCCCAACGGGGCGTCGCCGGCGAGGAAGCTCGCCACGGCGGTGCCGTGGGCGCCGGCCGTGTAGGGGTACACGCGGACGCCCTCGCGGACCGTCTCGGCGACCACGGTCGGATCGTTGTCGATCATGAAGGCCCGGCCGATGAGGGTCACGATGCTCGTGCGGGCGTGGGACACGTGGTAGCCGCTGTCGGGTAGCGGGCCGTCGTAGCCCGGCCCCACCATGAGGTAGCGGCCGCCCTCGCCACGATCCGGGCCGGGGAGGCCCACGTCGGTCACCCAGCGGAACCACATGTCATCGACGGTGCCGAGGATCCCTGACGGGGCGTCGATCGACGGGATGTCGAGGACCATCGGGCCGTCCGAGAGGTCGATGAACCCCCAGAAGTAGATCGTGTCGCAGTTCGCCGTCAGGAAGAGCGACGCGGAGTCCATGAGCTCGGGGAAGAAGGCGAACGAGTTGTCCTCGATGCCCGCCTCCAGGAAGCCACGTCGGACCGCGGCGATGGATGCCCCCCGCAGCCCGCCCAGGAACGCCTGGACGCCCTGACAGAAGTCGAGGTTGTCGTAGAGGAGGGCGGCCGTGGCGTCCGTCGGCGCGCCGTCGTCGAACTCCAGGGTGCCGAGCCGGCTCTCCACCTTGTCGGGGGTCGAGATCGACTGGAGCGTCTCGTTGGAAACGGTCATGTGCTTGTCCTCCGTTGGCGCTCACAGCGCGGGTCTGGGCTCGATCCATCATCAGACCGAGCAGGCATCGTCGGCATCACGCAGATCACGTGGTTCGTGGTCAGCCGTTGGCTCGCCGGCCATCAGCCGGGCCCCCCGATGCCCTGGCGGTCGGCCCCGCGGGCCCGATCGAGGTCGACGTCGTCGTGCCAGGTGGCGTCGACGGTGGCATCGAGACGCCGCAGCTCCTCGTCGACGGCCGGCCGGTGCTCGGGCCGCACGGTCTCGGCCAGCTCCTCCAAGAGGGCTCGTAGCCGGCGCATGACCTGCACGGAGGTCGCCCCGAACTGGCGGATCTCGGTGAGGCCGAGCGTGAGGTAGTCCTCCCAGCGGCGGGTCCACATCACGACCGCCGCCGGTCTGTCCGCCGCGTCCGGCTGCGTGCGCACCTCGAGGTCGGTCCGCCCGATGAGACCGAGCACCTCGCCGAGGTGGTCGAGGACCTGGACGGCGGTGGTGGGATCGTTCACCGCGGGGGACAGGGCCCGGTTCGCCATGTCGACCATGATCCGGATCGAGAAGGCAGGGTCCTGGGTGAGCGTGCGCTCGTCGCCGAGCGCGACCATGCCCCGCAGCTCCTCGGTCGCCTGTTCGTCGATGCCGCCGCCGAAGACGCACACCAGCTCGTCGCCCGTGTGCACGAAGTCGCCCACCGGGTGGGGGAGGACGAGCTCGGCCCGGTGCTCGCCGGCCCACCTGACCAGGCCGTCGGGATCCACGGCCTGGATCGCGCCCCCGCGGTCGGCCCGCACGACGTGGGTCGGATCCGGGCGGACCGCCTCGTACTCCCACCGGATGTCGGACCGATCGGCGAGCAGCAACGACTGCTCGAAGGTCGAGCGGGCCGACTCGGCGACATCGGCGGCGACCGCCGCCGGTCGCAGCCGCCGGAGGTACCGGTCGAAGAAGACGATGAAGAACAGCAGGCACACCGAGACCAGGATCCCGGCGAGCGTGACCCCGAGGTCCGGGACGAAGTCGTCGTCGATCCGCCGCAACGAGGCGAACGAGAACGTGAGCGTGGTGGCGAGGACCCCGAGGGTCGCCTTCAGGATCGGATCGCGGTACCAGAGGCGCATGACCCGGCCCGAGAACGTGCCCGTCGCCATCTGGACGACGAGCACGGTCACGGTCACGACGAAGCCGGTGAGGGCAGCCGTCGCCCCGACGATGGCCGACAGGAGCGTGCTGGCGGTCGACGGGGTGTACTGCCATCCGGCATCGACGTGCTCGTCGACGAAGGAGAGGGTGACGCCGAGGACGACGCCGAGCAGCGCGCCGACGGCGGGGATCAGCCAGAGGCTCTCGAGCAGGGCTTCCCGCCGACGGAAGCGCCGGGCCCAGGTCATCTCAACCGCGCCTGCGGCGATCCGGGTCCGGCGCTCCTGGCCTCAGGACCCACACCCGGTGTCGAGGGTGTCCACGAGGGTGGCCGCCGAGCTCGTCACGGCGGACACCGCCGCCAGCACGGGAGCGGCGCCGTCGGCGTCGAACGCCGTGATCGCCGCTTCCAGTTCGGTGATGCCCGTCTGCACGGCCTCGACCAGGGGCTGCAGCTCGGCGCTCGCCGATGCCCCGAACGCCTCGAGGTCGGTCTTCACGGTCTCGACCGCGGCCGTGAGGCCGTCGGTGCCCTCGGCCGCGACGTCGACCTCCTCCAGGGCGGCGACCGACGCGCGCAGCGCCTCGGAGTCGGCGCAGGCCGCATCCGCGACCGTCGTGGTCGGCGCGGCGGTCGTCTCGGACGACGAGTCGCTGTCGTCACTGCAGGCGCTCAGCAGCAGACCGATCGCCAAGGCGGCGACGATCGCTCGAGCCGGACCGCTCGTGAACCGGACGTACGTGGATTCCTTCATGGGACTTCTCCTGTGGTTCGGTATGACGATGGGTGACCGCGACCTGCAGCCCTCCCGGGAGGTCGGACTGCCGGCCGCGGTCAGGTCTCGGCCTGCTCCTGATCATCCGGCCGAGGACGGCCAGGGTCATCACGCAGAAGGCGTGAAGTCAGACGTACTCGTTCTTGCGCAGCCACTGGAGGGTGAACCAGCCCCAGATCGGCGGCAGGTACGACGTGCACATCCGGGCGGTGAAGGTGGCGGCGACGGCCTGCGCCTCGGGGATGCCCGACGCGGTGAAGCCGGCGATCAGACCGGTCTCGATGACGCCCATGCCACCGGGCACGGGGGCCATGCCGCCGATGAAGGAGGCCGCGCAGTTGATGAGCACGAGCTGCAGGACCGGCAGCGACACCCCGTAGGCGTGCAGCGCGGCGCCCAGGACCAGGGCGTACAGGAGCTGGGAGAGGAGGTTCCCGCCGAAGAGCTGCACGGCCTTGCGGGGGTTGCCGAGGACGCCGTGGAGGTTGTCCCACGCCGCCCGCAGCTGCTTGCCCACGGTGTCGACGACCTTCTTGCGGAACTTCGGGACGAGCAGCATGCCGAGGCCCAGCACGACCAGGACGACGATGATCGCCACGATCCAGCCGGGTACACCGTCGCCGTCGCTACCGGTCGACAGGTTGAGCTCGGAGCCGGTGACGAGGACGGCGACGACGATCAGGACGATCTGCACCATGAAGCCGGCGGTCGACGTGAGGACCCCGGAGCTGGCCGCCACGGCGGGTGGGAGGCCCTGCTTCTGGAAGAACCGGATGGTGAGGGTGGCGTTGCCCGCCGTGCCACCCACCAGGCCGGTGAACGCGTTGGCGAACTGGACCCCGATGACCGGCCCGAACGGCAGACGAGCGGTCACGGCGCCGAGCATGGCCATGGCCTGGGAGAACTGGGGCAGCTGACCGAGGACGAAGGTCAGGAGCACCCAGCCCCAGATCGCCCCCTCGAAGATGTTGCCCATCTCGGCGACACCCGCCAGCTGGCCGACGAGCAGGTAGACGCCGATGGCGAGCCCGGCGGCCATCACGATCGTGCCCGCGGAGAAGCGGTGGAGCTCGGTCAGCTCCGGGGCGTCGACGCCCGTCAGCTCCGCGCCCTTGTCCCGCAGGCTCTTGAGGAGCGCCTTCGCGTTGGTGAGTGACGCCTGGCGGCACTGGTCAGCGCCGTCGGCTCGACGAAGGCGAGGAGGTCCACCAGCTCGTCGTCGTCGAGGGCCCGTCTGCGCCGCGGCGAGGGCCCGGTCCTCGCCGACCAGCCTCCGCGCGTGGTGGCGAGCAGCTGCACCCGGTCCAGTCGGATACGGGCGTCGGTGGCCGACGTGACACCGTCCTCGAGGCCGACCAACCCCGTGCGCCCGCTGCCGTCGACGACCACGTTGCCAGCCCAGGGGTTGCCGTGGGTGATGCGGCCCCGTCGTGCAACATCCGCAGGTTCGTCCAGGCGTCGTCGAGAACGCGATCGGTGACCCGCTCCGGGGGCAGGTCGCTCAGCCGCTCGCCCGGCGGGGTTCCGGACGGCGACGATGGCGTCGTCCCGCCAGCCGGCCAGCCCGGCGGCGAGGACGTTCGGCAGGCGGGCCCCGGTGCGGTCGCGCCAGCAGCAGCACGTACGCCTGGTGCTCGACGTGGTGGGCACGCGTGAGGGACAGCGTCGGGCCCGAGTCCTTGTACCAGACGAACCGCCAGAGCTTGGCGAACAGCCGGGCGTCGGTGCTGTCCCGGCCGATCACGTCGATCGAGATCTCGCCGTCGGCCCCGGCGAGGAAGCTCGTCGACCCCCAGCTCTGCTCGCGGTGCCAGGCGCAGGCCGGTCGGGTCCACGCCGAGGTCGCGGAGCGAGTCGGCCACCTGGTCCAGCGAGGGCGTCGCCGCGGGGGAGCCGAAGCACAGGTGGGCGAGGGCGGCGGCACCCCAGGCCACCGCGAGGCTGGCGATCACGGCGCCGGGCAGGCCCTCGGCCAGGCAGGCGGCGGCGAGGGCGTTCAGCCAGACGACGCCGAGCGCCGACCAGCCGGCGGGTCGGGTCAGGTAGGGCCGGGCGGCGATCATCCCGGCCGCGCCGGCGGCGAGCAGCACCACGGGGAAGTCGGACGGACCGCCGCCGATGGCGACGGCGCCGGCCGGGACGTCGACCTCCGACGACAGGGCCGAGGCGGCGAGCCAGGCGACGCCGATGGCGACGACCTGGGTCGCCAGGAGGTGCCAGCGGCGGGTCACGAGGGCGAGGACCAGCAGGCCGGCGGCGACGATCAGGGCGAAGCCGTCGACGATGTCCCAGAACGGCTCGAGGCCGCCCGGCAGGCTGGCGAAGAGGTTGGCGAAGCCCGCCTCGATGGAGGTCACGTCCGTCGCGCCCGCCGCGGCGATCGCCACGAGGGCGGCGGCGACGACCATACGCACGATGTCGCTCGGTCGACGGCGGGCGTGGCCCTCGGCGACCATGCCGAACACCGAGGTGGACCAGCGGCGCCGGATCGCGGACGTCGTCACCGGCGCCGGTTCGGTCTCGTCGGGAGCGGGCGGCTCGATCGGCGTGGGTTCGGTCATCGTCAGTCCTCCAGGGGCCGAGTGCCACTCGACCCCTTCGCCGCGCCGATGCCCGCCTCGGACGGACCGAGGTCGCGGCGCACGTGCGATTGTGTGGGTCGACGACCGCGTCGTCGTCACGCAGATCGCATGATCACGGGACGGCGAACTCGCCTACGGTGGCAGCGTGGGGACGGACGACACGGGGTTGCGCGCGCCCGGGGACGACCTCAGCCAGTCGTTGCTGGCGGCGAAGGTGGCCGCGCCGCGGCTCCGGACGGGGACCGTGAGCCGGGGCGACCTCATCGAGTCGGCCCGGTCCAGCGGCAAGCGGGTCGTGGGCATCACTGCTCCCGCCGGCTACGGCAAGACGACCTTCCTCGCCGAGTGGGCCGAGGCCGACGATCGCCCTGTGGCCTGGGTGAGCCTCGACCGGTTCGACGACGATCCCGCGAACCTGCTCTACGTCATCGCGTCCGCCTTCGTCTCGGTCGGCGCCGGAGGAGGACGAGCTGCTCGACGACATGCGCGGCTTCGGCGTGTCGGTCCTGGGCCGTGCGGCGCCCCGTCTCGCGTCGGCGTTCCGATCCCGCGCCGACCCGTTCGTCCTCATGGTCGACGACCTCCACGAGGTGACGTCGCCGGACTGCCACGACGCGTTGGGCATGGTGATGGCGGCCGTCCCCGACCGGTCCCAGTTCGTCGCGGCCAGCCGGTACGAGCAGCCCCACCTGCCCCGGATGCGGGCCGTCAGGCGACGTCCTCGAGATCGGTGTCGACGACCTGGCGCTCGACGCCGACGGCGCGCGGCAGATCTTCTCGATCGCCGACGTCGAGCTCACGCCCGACCTGGCCGACAGCCTGACCGAGCGGACCGAGGGCTGGCCGGTCGGCCTCTACCTGGCGGCCACGATCGCCAGGGCCAACACGGACAAGCGCCCTGACCATCTCCGGCGACGACCGGTACGTCGCCGACTACCTCTACCGGGAGTCGCTCGCCCGGCAACCCGACGCCGTCCAGGCCTTCCTGCGCCGCACCTCGGTCCTCGACCAGCTCTCGGGCCCGCTCTGCGACGCCGTCCTCGGCGGGTCGAGTGCCCAGGTCCACCTCCGTGACCTCGAGGCCTCCAACCAGTTCCTGGTGCCGCTCGACCGGCGGCGCGGGTGGTATCGCTACCACGCCCTCTACCGCGAGTTCCTCGCCGGCGAGCTCCGTCGCATCGAGCCCGACCTGGTCCCGAAGCTCCACCTCCGGGCCGCCGACTGGTACGAGGCCAACGGCTTCCCCGAGATCGCCGTCGACCACCTCCTCCACACCGACGAACGGGACCGGTGTGTCCAGCTGGTCGTCGCGCTGGTCCTGCCGACCTACCAGCGGGGCCAGGTCCCGCTCGTGGAGCGCTGGTTGTACGAGCTCGGCGATGCCGCCATCGAGGACCATCCGCCCCTCGCGGTCGCTGGCCGGGTGGATCGCCTTGCTCATGGGTGATGCCCCGGCGGCGCAACGGTGGGCCGCGGTCGTCGACGCCGCGTCGTTCGACCTCGTGCCCGCCGACGGCTCGGCGTCGTTCGAGTCCGCCCGAGCCATGTTGCGGGCCGCGCATGGCGGATGCGGGCGCCGAACAGATGCTGGCCGACGCCCAGTTCGCCGTCGACGGCCGAGCCGGCCTGGAGCCCCTGGCGATCGACGGCTGTCGGACTCCTGGCTGAGGCCTACCTGCTGGTCGGTGACCACGACCGAGCCCGTGCTGCGATCGCGGAGACGGCCGCGCATCGGCCCCGAGGACAACGCCGACAACTACCTGATGGGGCAAGGCGGCCCTCGCCCAACTGGCCATGAACGACGGCCGATGGGAGGAGGCCGCGGAGCACGTCGGGCTCGCCCTGGGCGCCGTGCACGACTACCGGATGGACGACTACCCGTTGAGCATCCGCGCGCTACGCCGCCGCCGCCCGGCTCGCCATGCACCGGGGCCAGCGCGAGCAGGCGAATCGGGAGCTGACGCGGGCGATGCGGGTCCGCCCCGGCGTCACCTCGGCCATCCCGTTCCTGGCCGTGGGGGCGCGACTGGAGCTGGCCCGGGTGCACCTGTCGATGGGCGATCTCCCGGGAGCGCGCCACCTGCTCCGCGAGGTGGACGACCTGCTGCTCGAGCGCCCGGGCCTCGGCGTCCTGGTCGAGCAGGCGGCCGCCCTCCACGAGACCCTCGCCTCGACGGCGGACCTGGGGGTCGCGGGAGCGTCACCGCTGAGCCCCGCTGAGCTCCGGGTCCTGCCGTACCTGCAGACGCACCTGACGTTCCGGGAGATCGCCGACCGGCTGTTCGTCTCCCGCAACACGATCGCCTCGCAGGTGACGGCGATCTACCGGAAGCTCGGCGTCAGCTCACGCACCGAGGCCGTCGACCAGGCCACGGCGATCGGCCTGATCGGTCACTAGCGGTCATTCGAGGGCCGCTTCGGTGTCGTAGCCGAGCGCCATGCCCACCTTCGGCGCGGCGTCGACGACGCGGGCCATGCCGACCACCGGCAGGACGCCGACCAGGACGCCGACGACCTCGGCCGGGGAGGCCCCACTGCTCACCGCGGCGTCGGTCGCCTCCCCGTACGACGGGCCGGCGCCACCGCCGACGGCGATCAGGGCGGCGAGTCGGACGAGCGCCTGTGACTTGGCGTCGAGATCGTCGGTGCCGCCGAGTCCGACCGCAGTCGCGCCCGCGCCGTTGATGGCGAGGAGTCGCAAGACCTCGGTGTGATCCACGTCGCGTCCTCCCTGATCAGCCGACGACCAACTGCCCGAGCAGGGTCAGTGGGATGAGCGTTCGGCGCATTGACACATCCTTTGCGAAGACGGCTCGACCCGCATCACACGGATGACGTGAACCCCGTCGCCCTGCCTTTCATGCCTTCTGTGTGACGACACGAAGCCGGCATCCGGGCGGACGATCGGTTCGCAACCTCGCCGCAGGGGAGCGGACTGCCGCTCCCGAAGGAGACCACCACCATGACCATCGGACCCCTCCAGGCCTTCGTCATCGGCTTTCCCGACCTCGACCACTTCGAGGGTCGGATCGCCGAGGAGCTCGCCCGCCTCAGCGACATCGGCCAGATCCGGATCGTCGACGCCGTGGTCGTCGCCCGGGACGGCGACGACGTCGCCGCCCTCAGCGTGTCCGAGCTCGACGACGACGAGCGGGCCGAGCTCCGGGCCGCCGTCGGTGCCCTGGTGGGTCTCGGCTATGCCGGCGCCGAAGGGTGCCATCGCCGGCGCCGAGGCCGGCGCGGAGGCCGACCCCGACGGCCCGACGGCCGCTCAGGCCGTCGCCCTGTCGGTGCTGGAGGACCTGCCCGACGGCAGCTCGGCCCTCGTCCTGGCCGTCGAGCACCTCTGGGCGATCCCGCTGCGCGATGCCGTGCGCGATGCCGGTGGCGTCGTCCTGGCGGCCCGCTCGCTGACGCCGGAGAAGATGGTCGTGCTCGGGATGCTCGCGGCCGTGGTCGACGAAGCCGTCGAGGAGATCGAAGCCGAAGAGGCCTCCGCCGAGGCCGCCGACGAGGGGTGAGCTCGACCGAGCCTGTCGGCCAGCGGCCACGACGATGGAACGAGCTCGACCGCAAGCAGAAGCGGCACGAGACCGTCCGGACCTCGGCGGCGGTGACGCTGGCCTGGATAGTGCTGATCGGGGGCTACTACGCCATCCCGTTCGACGACCGGGACGGCACGACGGCGCTGGTCCGCCTGATCGGCGGGCTCCTCGCCTTCGTCCTGCTCTTGGCCCTCCAGTTGAGCAGCATCCGGAAGGACGACCTGCCCGAGCAGCGGGCCATCCAGGCGCTGGGGGTGTCCATCCCGCTCTTCCTGATCGCCTTCGCGGCCTTCTACCTCTCGCTCTCCGAGGCCTCGGGGGACAACTTCAGCGAGCCGTTGAACCACACCGACAGCCTGTACTTCGTCGTCACGCTCTTCTCGACGGTGGGCTTCGGCGACATCACCCCGACGACCCAGTTGGCCCGCATCGTGGTCAGCGCCCAGATGCTCCTCGACCTCGTGGTGATCGGCGCGGTCGTCCGCCTGCTCCTCAACGCGATCAAAACCGGCTTCGATGACTGATGGATCCAAAAGAGCGGATCACCGCCTTGCGGAGCTGGTTGGAGCGACTCCTCCTCTGGCGCGTGTGGGAGCGCATGCTGGAGCTGGAGTTCGTCGACCGAGGGGTCGCGCTCGCGGGCAAGGCCTTCGTCTCCTTCTTCCCGCTGACGATCGTCGTCGCCGCGTTCCTGCCCGAGGGCATGCGGGAGTCGATCGTGAAGGCGATCACGGTGCGGTTCGGGCTCCGGGGCGACGCCCTCGATCTGGTCCAGCAGTCGTTCGCCTCGTCCGACGACCTCAAGAAGGCGACCGGTCTGCTCGGACTCACCTTCACGGTCCTGTTCGCCACCTCGTTCACGACGGCGCTGCAGCGCGTCTACCTACGGGCGTGGCGCCGGCCGCCCCGGGGCGGGCTGGACAAGTACTGGCGGGGCCCGCTGTGCCTCGCCCTCGCGTTGGGCGCGATGGCGCTGCTGGGAGCGGTCGGCAGGAGCATCGACGGGGCAGCAGGGGTCACGACGGTCGTCGTCCTGGCGCTCGTGACGACGGCCGGCGTCTGGCTGCTCGTCCCGTGGATCCTCCTGCAGGGGGACGTGCGGCTCCGTGTCCTGGTGCCGACTGCGGTCGTGACCAGCGTGATCACCTTCCTCTACTCGGCCTCCGCTTCGGTCTGGATGCCGGAGACCGTGACCAGCAACGAGGCCCAATTCGGGCTCTTCGGGGTCGCGTTGGCGCTGGTCAGCTGGTTCTCCGGCGCCGCCATCTGCATCCTCGTCGGCGCCTGTGTCGGCCCGGTGCTGGCCGAGGACACGGGGTGGCTCGGCGTCCTCGTCCGGGGCCCGGCCGCGGCGTTGAAGCCCGGCGCCGAACCCTCGTTGCCCGCTCCGTCCCGGGAGCTCACGCTCCGGGACGCGTTCCAGGGGACCGACGAGCCGTGATCGACCCGATCGACGAACACCGTACGGAAGGAAGCACACATGTCCGAGAGCACTGACCAGGTCTCCGGCGAGGGGGGAACGGGGTTCCTCAAGCGGATCCCGCGCCTCGGGGTCCTCGCCTGGAGCTTCATCGGCGCGGTGATCGCCCTGGGCATCGTCATGACCGCGCTCGGCGCGGTGAGCGAGATCATCCTGCCCGCTGACCTTCGCCGCGGTCCTCGCCATCATCTTCCGACCCATGTCCGTGCGGCTCGGGCAGAAGGTCGGTGCCTCCGCGGGCGCCGGCCTCGTCGTCCTGGGGCTCCTCCTCATGATGGCCGTCGTGATCGTGGCGACGGTGAAGGGGGTCACCGAGCAGATGGACGAGATCGGCGAGTCCGCCACCTCCGCCATCGAGACCATCGCCGAGCAGACCGAGGACATCGAGGTCGACGAGGCCGCGCTGGAGGACGCCCGGGCGGCGGTCAACGACGCCTCGCCGACCGTCGAGAGCGGTGTCCTCGCCAGCATCGTGGAGGGCATCGACGGGCTCATCGCCGTCGCCGGCGGCCTGATCCTCGGCGCGCTGATCATGTACTACCTGCTGAAGGACGGGTCCTCGCTGCGGCGTTCCGTGGTCGGCCAGGTCGACGCCTCCTACCGCGACGAGTTCGACGGCTTCGTGGGCGACGCCTGTCGGATCCTCCGGGACTACGGCAAGGGCCGCACCATCATGTCGGCCATCGTGGCCACGGCCGTCGGCGTGGCCGCGCTCATCATGGGCCTGCCGCTCGTGCTCTCGATCGCGGTGGTGAACTTCGTCGGCGGCTACATCCCCTACGTCGGCGCCTTCCTCGGCGGTGGCCTGGCCGTGATCGTCGCCGTCGGGGAGGGTGGGCTCGCCCAAGGCGCGATCATGCTCGTCGTCGTCCTGGTGTCGAACCTGGCGCTGGAGAACTTCGTCGAGCCCAAGGTCATGGGGCGCACGCTCGACATCCATCCGCTGGTCGTCCTCGTGGTCACCGCGCTCGGCGGCCTCCTGGGCGGCATCGTCGGCCTCATCCTCGCCGTCCCGGCCTGGGTCATCGCCGGCAACGCCTTCAGCCGCCTCCGGGCCGGCGGGGCCATCGACGCCGCCGTGGAGAAGGCCCAGCCCGCCGTCAAGGGGCTCCTCGACTGAGGAGCCCCGGCGGGGATCACACCATCGACGTGATGACCCCCGGGCCCAGCACATCAGAAGATCGACCCGAGGCGTGACCGCTCGGGTCACCCGACGAATCGGAGCACCGCATGATCATCCTCTGGATCCTCGCCATCGCCGTCTGGATCGCCCTGGCCTTCTGGCCGGCCCGGGTCGCGGACCGCAAGGGCCACAGCTTCTTCGGCTACTTCCTGCTGAGCATCTTCTTCTTCCCGCTGGCCCTGATCATGGCCTACATGGTCTCGGACCGGTCCGTGGGCTCCGCCTGAGCTGAACGACGCAACGACACAAGGGAGAGACCCATGAGCAACGGCAAGCCGAACGTCGTCTTCATCGAGTCCGCCTGAGGCCGTCGATCAGCCGTCGATCACCGTCGTGTAGCGGTTGGTGGCGGTGACGTCACCGGCGGTCAGCGTGAGGTCCAGGACGAGCTCGCCGGGGACCGGGGGGACCTCGGCGTCGACCCGGCCGATGCGCACGCAGGTGTCGGCGGTGACCTCCCCTCCCCAGTGCCAGGCCCGGTGCCCGCCGGGCCAGGTCAGCTCGGCGGTGACCGCGGCACGGACCAGAGGGACCCGGAGGTCGCTGACGACGTGGACGTCCAGCGCGAGGGCATCGCCGGGGGTGACCAGGGCGGGGAGGCGGTCGGCCACCACGATCACCGGCCGGCAGGCCTCCAGGAGCGCCTCGTAGCCGGCCTTGGGCACCCGGTCGTGGTCGAGGAGCGACCAGGACACCGCGGGCTGGGCGTCGGTGAGCAGGAACTGGAGGAAGCCGCCCGTGGGCCGGTACTTCAGCCGCCGGAGCTCCTCGACGTGGTGGCGCACGACGGTGGCCTGGTACGCCTGGGTCGCGGCCCGCCAGTCGGCGAATGTGGCGTGGTCGGCCTCGGGCACCCGGCGGTCGAGGAACGCCCGCTGCAGGGCGTGGTGGCCCTCCAGGCGCTCCCAGTCCAGGTCCGGCCAGTGCTCCGGCTCGAGGAAGGCGTCGGTCTCGGGCACGGCCTGGGCCCCGAACTCCGACACGAAGCGCACCATCCGGGGGAGGGTGGCGGCGAAGCCGGGCAGGTCCCGCTCGTCGCCGTGGTACCAGCCGAAGTAGAGGTGGCTATCGGTGCCGTCGAGGCGGGGGAGGTGGGGCCACACGCCGCTGTGGGGAACGACGGGGCGGGAGCCGTCGGCCTTCTCCAGTGCGCGCTTGATCGAGCGGTCGAGCACGGTCTTGTTCCAGGTGGGGAGCTCCATGCCGGCGAAGGCCTTGAGCCCCACCCGCCGGGCCACCGCGGGGTCCGCCATCGCCGCGGTCGGCTCGTCGATGGCCAGCGGCTCGTTGTGCCCGCACCAGATGGCCACCGACGGGTGGTGGCCGAGGATCTCCACCGCCTTGCGGGCCTGACGCACGGCCTGCTTGCGCACCGACCGGGCGTAGCCCCACTGCAACGGCAGGTCCTGCCAGACCAGCATCCCCCGCTCGTCGGCCTGGTCGTAGAGGGCGGGCGTGGTGACGTGGGCGTGGACCCGGATCAGGTCGAGGCCCGCCTCCCGGGCCAGGTCGACGTCCCGGCGGACATCGTCCTCGGTGGCCTCGCCCAACAGGGCCTTCGTCGGGGCGAGGTTGGCGCCCTTCAAGAAGAGGCGCTCGCCGTTGACCGACAACTGCCAGTCGTCGAACACCAGCGACCGGAGGCCGATCCGCCGCTCCACGACGTGGCTGACCCGGCCGTCCTCGGCGATGGCCTCGACGGTGACGTCGTAGCGGGGCTGGTCACCGAGGGCCCAGGGCCACCAGAGCGACGGGTCCGGGACCAGGACCGTCCACTCGAGCTGGTTCTCGCCCGCGGCCAGGCTCAGCTCCTCGGTGTAGCGCGCCTGGTCACCGACGGTCGTGGCGATCTTGACGATGCCGGGCCGGGCCGTGTCGGCGAAGGCCCGGAAACGGAGCGTGGCGCCCTCCCCGCCGGCTTCGGTGCAGACCACGGACAGGCGCCGCAGCCGCACCGGTCCGGTCCGCTCGAGCCGCACCGGTCGCCAGATCCCACCGGGGTTGAGGTCGGGATCGATGCAGTCCCAGTGCTGGAAGACGCCGGTGAGGGCCCGCTTGGCGGTGCGGTCCCCGGGCGGGGAGCAGACGACCTGGGCGGCCAGCAGGTGCTCGTCCCGCTCCCGGAACTGGTCGGTGACCTCGAAGGTGTGGCCGAAGAAGTAGCCCTCGGTGTCGCCGACGTAACCCCCGTCGAGCCATACGTCGGACTGGTAGAAGACGCCGTCGAACACCAGCCAGGCCCGCTCACCCTCCTCCGACCGGTCGGCGGTGAAGGGCACGCGGTAGAGGAGTGGCCCGTCGGCGTCGGCGAACGCGGGGGTGCTGCGCCAGTGGCCGGGGACGGTGACCGTCTCCCAGCCCGAGTCGTCGAGGTCGGGGGCGGCGAAGCCTCGTTCGAGGAGGGGGTCGGTCGGGGTCACCTGCCAGTCCGGCGGCAGCCTGACGGACGCTGTCACCCGGGTAGGTTGCCAGCTATGTCGTCTCGTGCCGCAACGATCGGTCAGCTCCGTGAATCCGGCTGGGAGTCGGTACCCGTCAAGGAGGAGGTGCGGCGCAACGCCGTGGCCCGCATCCTGGCCGGCGAGCCGGTCGTGGAAGGTGTCCTCGGCTACGAGGAGACGGTCCTGCCGCAGCTGGAGAACGCCGTCCTGGCCGGCCACGACGTGATCTTCCTGGGGGAGCGGGGACAGGCCAAGACCCGGATGATCCGCTCGCTGACCAACCTGCTGGACGAGTGGTTGCCGATCGTGGCCGGCTCCGAGATCCTCGACGACCCCTACGAGCCCGTCTCCCGCCACGCCCGGGACCTGGTCGCCCAGCACGGTGACGACACCCCCATCGAGTGGGTCCACCGGGACGATCGCTTCGGGGAGAAGCTGGCCACCCCGGACACCTCCATCGCCGACCTCATCGGCGAGGTCGACCCCATCAAGGTGGCCGAGGGCCGCTACCTCTCCGACGAGCTCACGATGCACTACGGCCTGGTGCCCCGCACCAACCGCGGCATCTTCGCCATCAACGAGCTGCCCGACCTGTCCGAGCGCATCCAGGTCGGACTCCTGAACGTGCTCGAAGAGCGGGACGTCCAGGTCCGGGGTTACAAGATCCGACTCCCCCTCGACGTGATGCTGGTGGCCTCGGCCAACCCGGAGGACTACACGAACCGGGGCCGGATCATCACCCCGCTGAAGGACCGCTTCGGCAGCCAGATCCGCACCCACTACCCCCTCGACATCGAGACCGAGGTGGCCATCGCCAAGCAGGAGGCTCGCCCGTTCGTCGTCGACGGCGTCCGGGTCGAGGTCCCCGACTTCATGGCCGAGGTCGTCGCCACGCTCACCCACCTGGCCCGCGAGAGCCCCCACGTGAACCAGGCGTCCGGCGTGTCGGTCCGGCTGACGGTGGCCAACATGGAGGTCCTCGTGGCCAACGCCACTCGCCGGTCCCTGCGCCTCGGCGAGACCGATGTCGTCCCCCGGATCACCGACCTCGACGCCCTGGCCGCGTCGACCTCGGGCAAGATCGAGATCGAGACCCTCGAGGAGGGCCGCGACGGCCAGATCATCGACCAGTTCCTCCGGGGCGCGATCCTGACCTGCTTCCGGGAGACCTTCGACCTCGGCGAGCTGTCCGGCGTCCTGGACGCCTTCGAGGAGCGGGCCGTCGACGCCGGGGAGGACATCGGCTCGGCCGCCTACGCCGACCTGGCCGCCGAGATCCCCGCCCTGCGGGAGGCCGTGAACCGCCTCACCGAGGACGAGTCGGCGGCCTCGGTCGCCTCCGCCGTCGAGTTCGTCCTCGAGGGCCTGCACCTCTCCAAGCGCCTCAACAAGGAAGCCGCCGGCGGGCGCGCCACCTACCGGAGCCGGGGCTAGGGCGATGCCGCTCTTCCGACGTGCAGCGGGTCGACCTCAGTTCCGCTACTCGCGCTGGGACGGCACCCAGAAGGGCTTCGAGCTCGGGGCCGACGAGGTGATGGCGGAGATCACCGACGACCTGCTCTACCACGGCGACCTCAACGCCGCCCTGCGCCGCATGCTGCAGTCGGGCTTCGACACGCCCGACGGCGACCATCTGGCCGGCCTGCGGGAGACCATGGAGAAGCTCCGCCAGCGGCGTCGGGAGATGCTCGAGAACCACGACCTGGGCGGGGTCTACGACGAGATCGCCGACGCCCTGCGTGAGGTCGTCGAGCAGGAGCGGGCGTCCCTGGCCGAGATGGCCCGCGAGGCGGCCGAGTCCGGCGACCAGCGCCGCCAGGAGGTCACCGAGGAGGTCGTCCAGCAGCGCAACATGGACCTGGACCTCCTGCCGCCCGACCTGGCCGGCCAGGTCAAGGCCCTGCAGGAGTACGAGTTCACGTCCTCGGAGGCCCGGGAGCAGTTCGAGGCCCTGATGGACCAGCTGCGCGAGCAGCTCATGCAGCGCTTCGTCGACCAGGTGTCGGGCTCCATGCAGAACATGACGCCCGAGGACATGGCCCGCATGAAGGACATGCTGGCCGAGCTCAACCAGATGCTCGAGCAGCGGGCCAACGGCGAGGAGCCCGACTTCGACGGGTTCATGGAGCGCCACGGCGACTTCTTCCCCGAGAACCCCCGGGATCTGGACGAGCTGCTGGAGCTCATGGCCCAGCGCATGGCCGCCATGCAGGCGATGCTCAACTCGATGACGCCCGAGCAGCGGGCGCAGCTGCAGAGCCTGTCCGAGCAGCTCCTCGAGGACATGGACCTGCAGTGGCAGGTCGACCAGCTCGGCCAGAACCTGCAGGCGGCGTTCCCAGACATGAACTGGAACCGGCGCTACGACTTCTCCGGCCAGGATCCCCTCGGCTTCGGCGAGGCGGCGTCGATGATGGAGCAGCTCGGCGACCTCGACCAGCTCGAGAACCTGCTCCGCAATGCCACCTCCCCCGGTGCTCTGGCCGAGGTCGACCTGGACAAGGTCAAGGAGCACCTCGGCGAGGACTCCGCCGAGAGCCTCGAGAAGCTGGCCGAGCTGGCCCGCCTGCTCGAGGAGGCCGGGCTCATCGAGAACAAGGAGGGCCGGTTCGAGCTGACGGCGAAGGGCATGCGCCGCATCGGCCAGAACGCCCTGGCCGAGCTCTTCAAGCGGTTGGCCGTGGACAAGATGGGCGGCCACCAGGTCGAGGTGGTGGGCACCGGCCACGAGCGGGCCTACGACACCAAGCCCTACGAGTTCGGCGACCCGTTCAACCTCCACATCGAGCGCACCCTGCGCAACGCCGTGAGCCGGCAGGGCCCGGGCACCCCCGTGCGGCTCAGCCCCGAGGACTTCGAGGTCGAGCGCACCGAGCACCTGGTGCGCTCCAGCACCGTGCTGATGCTGGACCTCTCCCTGTCGATGCCGATGCGGGACAACTTCCTGCCGGCCAAGAAGGTGGCGATGGCGCTGCACTCGCTCATCTCCAGTCGGTTCCCGCGGGACTTCCTGGGCATCGTCGGCTTCAGCAGCGTGGCCCGGGCCCTGACCCCCGACCAGCTGCCCGAGGTCTCCTGGGACTACGAGTACGGCACCAACATGCAGCACGGGTTCCAGCTCAGCCGCCGGATGCTGGCCCGCCAGTCGGGCACCAAGCAGATCATCATGATCACCGACGGTGAGCCGACGGCCCACACCCTGCCCAACGGCGAGGTCTACTTCAACTACCCGCCGGTGCGGGAGACCGTCGAGGCCACCATGCGCGAGGTGGCCCGCTGCACCAAGGAGAACATTCGCATCAACACCTTCATGCTCGACCCCAACGGGCACCTGAAGGACTTCGTGGAGCGGCTGACCAAGTTCAACCAGGGGCGGGCGTTCTTCACCACCCCCGAGACCCTGGGCGACTACGTCCTGGTCGACTTCATCGAGCAGAAGCGGGCCATGGTCCGGGGCCGCACCGGCAGCCGACGCTCCGCGTAGATCCCGCGACGGGTCCCACCGTCGCGATCACGAACCCCGGAAAGCCACGGATTTCCCCGTCGCGCCCTTGCGCCCGGGGGGCAACCGGTGGAATGATGACAGCAGTGTAATTACAGCGGTGTCCCGGACGGGTGGATCTCTCCACCGCGAAGGGCACCAGTCGCTTGGGGAAGCAACTGGGCGGTGCGCCAACAAGGAGGCACACCAATGAGATCGATGTTCGATGACACCGAGGACCTGACCTGGCAGGAGTACGCCAACTGCCTGGGCGTCGATCCGGACCTCTTCTTCCCTGAGCGGGGGGCTTCCACGCGGGAGGCCAAAGAGGTCTGCCGGGGCTGTGTCGTGCGTGACGACTGCCTCGAGTACGCCCTCACCAACGGTGAGAAGTTCGGCATCTGGGGTGGCATGAGCGAGCGTGAGCGCCGTCGCATCCGCCGCCAGCGGGCCATCGCCCGGGAAGCCGCCGCCGTCGCGGTCAGCGTCCACACCGCCTGAGCCCCCCAGCGCCTCAGCCTCCGAGGCGCGCTTCCACGGTCCGGTCCTCGGCCAGGTCCAGGGCCGCCCACCGCTCCGGATCGACCGCCTCCAGGACCCGACGGGGGACCAGGCCCACCAGCTCGGCGCCGGCCACCGCCACCTCGGCGGCGACGCGGTCGTAGGCCTCCGCCGGGCCCACCCGGAACGGGTCCACCAGGTTCATCGACACCTGTACCTGCTCCCCGACGGCCAGGCCGAGGGCCCGGATGCCGTCGCCCCGCACCGCCGTGGCCACGGCCACGGCCCGCGGCAGGTCCGGCTCGCGCAACCAGAGGTTGTAGGCCACCAGCGGCGGCCGGGCCCCCACGGCCACCGCACCCGCGGTCGGATGGGCCGAGGCGGGCCCCGCGTCGGGCGTGAGGTCCACGAAGGCCCTCCGGCGCACCTCGGGCAGGGTCGGGAGGTCGCCGTCCTCGCCGTATCGGAAGGCCGGGACGCCGAGGGTCTCGCCGATCCAGGCCGCGAAGCGGTCACGGGCGGCGTCGGCGTCCACCGCCGTCGATCCGTCCAGGGCGACGAAGGGGACGACGTCCAGCGCCCCCAGGCGGGGGTGCACGCCGTCGTGGGCCCGCAGGTCGATCCGCTCGACGGCCACCCCGGCGATGCGGCGGGCCGCGTCCTCGCCGACGGTGGTCAGCACGCAGCGGTGGTGGTGGGGATCGACGTGCCGGTCCAGCAGCTCGTCGCCGCCCGCCGCGCTCAGCGCGTCGAGGACGCGGGCATCCCGTCCCTCGCTGACGTTGATCACACACTCGAGCACTCAGCGACCTCCCCGGTGACTTGACCGCGGGCCGTCGCCCGCCACCGGTACGCTCGCTCCCGTGAACCTCGGTGCACCCGAACTGATCATCGTGCTCCTCATCATCCTGCTGATCTTCGGCGGGTCCAAGCTCCCGCAGCTGGCCCGCTCGCTGGGCAAGGCCCAGTCGGAGTTCAAGAAGGGCTCCGAGGAGGATGCGACGACGACCGGCACCGGCGATTCGTCACCTCCGGCCTGACCGACTCCCCCGAGTCGTCAGTCCGCAGCTGACCGATCGCTAGGACCGACCGGGAACCGGGCGCGCCCCGGCGTCGTTGCCCATGTCGAGTCCTCCGTCACCACCGATTCGCACCGAGCGGGTGCCGAGTTGGGAAGAGGTCGCCCATGACCACGGGCGTTTCCTCTACACGGTGGCCTACCGGCTCACGATGAACCACGACGACGCGCAGGATCTGGTGCAGGACGTGCTGCTACGGGTGCAACGAGGGCTGGCGACCTACCAGCCGGGCTCCATGGAGGCCTGGCTGTCGCGCATCACCACCAACGCCTTCCTCGACGGGGTCCGCCGCCAGAAGCGCCGCCCCCAGGACCCGCTGCCCGAGGAGAACCCCGAGCGGGTGCTGCCCACGACCGAGTCCGCCGCCGACGCCCTCGACGCCGCGGTGCTGCCCGAGCACCTGCAGGCCGCCCTGCGGGACCTGCCCGAGGACTACCGGACGGCGGTCGTCCTGTGCGACGTCCTGGACTTCAGCTATGAGGAGATCGCCGAGGCCCTGGACATCCCGGTGGGCACCGTCCGGTCCCGCATCCACCGCGGTCGTGCTCGCCTCCGGGCGGCGGTCGAGGCCATGTCGTGAGCGACCCGACCGAACCGACCGACGTCCCGGGTCCCGAGGACGACGAGATGCGCCGGCTCCTGCGGGGCCTGCCCGAGGTCGACCCGCCCGACGGGTGGTTCGACGACCTGATCCGCAGCCGCCGGCGGCGGGCCCGCGCCATCGCGCTGGCCGGCCTGGCCGCGGCGGGCATGGTCGGGGCCATGGTCGTGGCCCAGGCCACCGGCATCTACGGGGACGTGGAACCGGCGATGGACGACCTCGCCGACCGTCACGAGGAGGTCATGGCGGTCTCGGCGTCGTCCATCCGGGGTGAGATGCCCGGGGACGAGGTCCCCGCCCCCTACCAGGCGCCCGCACGGGTGGGGGACCTGGAGCGCGGCATGGCCGTGTGGCACGGCGACGACCTCGTGCAGTTGGTCTACGCCTCGGACGGTCACTACGTCTCGGTGTTCGAGCAGGTCGGGGACTTCGACATCGATGCCGTGGCCGTCGACCTGACGCCGGCGGGGGTCGCCGGCGTCGACGCCTGGTGGGCCGATGACGGCTCCCTCGTGGTCCGCCGCCGCGACGTGGTCTACGTGATCGTCGGCGACCTGGATCCCGACGAGGTCCGGGCGGTCGTGGTCGACCTGCCCGATGCCCGACCGATGGGCATGAGCCGACGGATCGGGGACGCCATGGACGACCTGGTGACCGCCTTCGGGCTGGGCTGAGCCCGCTGGGAGGGTGATCGTCCGGCGGAGCCTGGACGAACTTCTCAGGTCCGGGTGGCGGCCTCGGCGTCGGCCTGGACGCCATCGCGGCGGCGCTTCAGGATGCGGCGGCGCTCACGCTCCGAGCAGCCACCCCACACCCCGTGGTCGATGCGGTGGGTGAGGGCGTACTCGAGGCACAGCTCTTTCACCGGGCAGTCGGCGCACACCCGTCGGGCGACGTCGACACCGACGCCGTCGCTGGGGAAGAACAAGGAGGGGGGCTGATGGGCACAGTTGCCGTCAGCCATCCAGTCCGTCTCGGTCTCGTCGGGTCGGCTCATGGGGTTGGGGGGACCTCCGTTCCACCACTACTACGGCGGCGGCGACCGTTCGGTTCCCGGGATCGCCGGGGTTTTCCGAGAAAATCCCATGATGCCGGTAGCCTCGCCCACGATGTCGAACGTCGCGGAGCCCTCCCTCGAGACCGAACCGCCCCGGGGCGCGGTCAAGATCGTGTACCTCGGGCCGGTCGCGCCCCACTGGGAGATCCGCTCCGACTTCGGCGACCGGGCCGTCATCGACGCCTTCCGGGACCGGGTGAACGCCCGCCTCGTGCTCCTGCCCCCGCACGATCCGCAGTTCCGCCGCAACCGGGAGCGGGTCAACCGCGACGCCGAGCGGGAGTTGCTGCTGATCGACTGGGACCTGGGCTACGACGAGGACGAGGACAACGACCTCGGCGCCCGTCCCTCCTAGTCCCGGGGACCTGACCGCCCGTACCATGGCGGGCGTGGACGAGAACGGTGCTGATCGCTTCCTGAACCGCGAGCTCTCGTGGCTGGACTTCGACACCCGGGTCCTCTTCATGGCCGAGGACGCCTCGGTCCCCCTGCTGGAACGGTCGAAGTTCCTGGCCATCTTCTCCCAGAACCTCGACGAGTTCTTCCAGGTCCGGGTCGCCGGCCTGAAGGACCAGGTGGCGGGCGGGGTCACCAAGCGCACCCCCGACGGGCGCACGCCGGGCCGGCAGCTCGAGGAGATCCGGGACCGGGTCGGCAAGCTGCTCACCCGCGCCGAGCAGGTCTTCCTCGACGAGCTCGTCCCCACCCTCGCCGATGCCGGCATCCGCTTCTCCTCCTGGGCCGAGCTGGACGACGACGACCTCGAGTACCTCGGGACCCAGTTCGACGAGCGGATCTTCCCCGTGCTGACCCCCCTGGCGGTGGACCCGGGGCATCCGTTCCCCTACATCTCGGACCTGTCGCTCAACCTCGCCGTGGTGGTCCACGACCCCGAGTCCGGGCTCCGTCGCTTCGCCCGGGTCAAGGTCCCGCCGTTGCTGCCCCGGTTCGTGGTCATGCCCGACGGTGAGCGGTTCGTGCCCCTCGAGCAGGTCATCTCCGCCCACCTCGAAACGCTCTTCCCGGGCATGGAGGTCGTCGAGCACCATCCGTTCCGGGTCACCCGCAACGCCGACCTGACCCTGGAGGACGAGGAGGCCGACGACCTGCTGGCCGCGGTCGAGGTGGAGTTGCGCCGTCGTCGCTTCGGCAAGGCCGTGCGCCTCGAGCTCGAGACCACGGTGACCGACGAGGTGCGCGAGCTGCTCCAGCGGGAGCTGGACCTCGACGACGAGGACGTCTACCTGGTCGCCGGGCCCCTGGACCTCAGCGGCCTCTGGTCGCTGATGAGCCTCGACCGGCCCGACCTCAAGGACGAGGCCTGGTCCGGGGTCGTCCCCCCCCGACTGGCCAGCGACGACGGCAAGGTGCGGATCTTCCGGGTCCTGCGCCAGGGTGACCTGCTCCTGCACCACCCCTATGACTCCTTCGGCGCCACCGTCGAGGAGTTCATCGACCAGGCCGCCGACGACCCCAAGGTGCGGGCCATCAAGCTCACGCTCTACCGCACCGACGGCGACAGCCCCATCGTCGACGCGCTCATCCGGGCGGCCGAGTCCGGCAAGCAGGTGGCGGCGCTGGTCGAGCTCAAGGCCCGCTTCGACGAGCAGGCGAACGTGGGTTGGGCCCGCCGCCTGGAGAAGGCCGGGGTCCACGTCGCCTACGGACTGTTGGGCCTCAAGGTCCACACCAAGACGACGCTGGTGGTCCGCGAAGAGCACGGTGGCATGGTCCGCTACTGCCACGTCGGGACGGGCAACTACAACAGCCGCACCGCCCGGATCTACGAGGACTGCGGGCTGCTCACCGCCGATCCCGAGATCGGCGCCGACCTCACCCACCTGTTCAACTACCTGACCGGCTACGCCCGCGACATCAACTACCAGCGGATGCTCGTGGCCCCCGACTCGCTCCGCGCGGGCATCCGGCGCCTCATCCGCCAGGAGATCGAGCACGGTCCGGGCCGCGGTCGGATCCTGGCCAAGATGAACTCCCTGGTGGACCCGGTGATCATCGAGGACCTCTACGAGGCCTCGGCTGCCGGTGTCGAGATCGACCTGGTCATCCGGGGCATCTGCTGCCTGCGCCCCGGCGTCCCCGGCCTGTCCGAGCGCATCCGGGTGCGCTCGATCGTCGGCCGCTACCTCGAGCACTCCCGCATCTTCTGCTTCGCCAACGGCCACGGCCCCGGCCAGGCGGCCTGGTACATCGGGTCGGCGGACTGGATGCCCCGCAACCTCGACCGCCGGGTCGAGGCCCTGGCGCCCATCGACACCCCGTCGCTGCAGCAGCGCCTCATGGAGGTCCTGCAGGTCAACCTGGCCGACGACACGCTGGCGTGGATCCTCGGCCCGGAGGGGGAGTGGGCCCCGCCCCCCGGCACCGGCCGGGTGGACACCCACCTGCGCCTCCAGGAACTGCACCGCGCCCGTTCGTGACCGCCGCCCCCTGAGAGACTGCCCACCGTGACCCCTGCCGCCCCGCGCCTGCCCTCCCTGTGGCGGCGCGTCCCCAACACGCCCGATGACTGGTTCTCCGCCGAGGAGCTGGACCGGGCCCGTCGCTACCGCAAGCCGGTGAGCCGGGCCCGGCTGTTGCGGATGGCCGTCTCCACGGTCGCGCTGCTGGTGATCGTCTTCGCCGAGATGGCCCCGAAGCTGGTCGACGGCCTCGACATCACCAACTGGGTCCTGCAGCTGATCGTGATCGTGCTCTTCCTGGAGCTGGTCAGCACGGTCATCTCCACCCCGTTCGACGCCTGGCTGGAGCTGCGCCATGACCGGGAGTGGGAGCTGTCGACCCAGACCGAGCGGGGGTTCGCGGCGGACCTGGCCAAGGGCCTCGTCCTGGGCCTGATCGTCAACGTCGTGCTGCTGCTGCCGTTGGTCTGGGTCATCCGGACGACGCCGACCTGGTGGTTGTGGGGTTGGCTGGTGATGGTCACCTTCACCATCGGGCTGGGCTTCCTCTATCCCGTGCTGATCGCCCCGATCTTCAACACCTTCACCCCCCTCGAGGACGAGGACATGAACGGTCGGGTCGACCGCATCGCGGACATCGCCGGCGTGCAGATCTCCGGGACCTACGTGGCCGACGAGAGCAAGCGGTCCCGCCGGGACAACGCCTACGTGGCCGGCCTGGGCGCGACCCGCCGGGTGGTGCTCTTCGACACCCTCCTGGAGCACCCGCCCGAGGTGGTCGAGCAGGTGGTGGCCCATGAGATCGGGCACTGGCGGCTGAAGCACCTGCGCAAGCAGCTGCCCGTGATCGCCCTCCTGTTGCTGGCCCTGTTCGCCGGACTCAAGGCCTTCAGTGAGTGGACCTGGATCTTCGAGCAGGCCGGGGTGACCACCTCGGGCGACGTGCCCTACTGTCGGTCAGCCCACGGCCCTGCCGCTGCTGGTCCTGGCGGCCCAGATCGGCTTCGGCCTGCTGGGGCTGCTCACCGCGTTCGTCTCGCGGGCCTTCGAGCGTCAGGCCGACATCGAGGCCCTGGACCTGCTGGCGCAGCCCCAGACGATGCTCGACATGCAACGGGGCCTGCACACCAAGAACCTGGCCGATCTCGAGCCCGGTCTGATCAAGCGCCTCCAGGCCAGCCATCCGCCGGCTGCCGAGCGCATGGCCCTCACGTCCGCGTGGGCGGCCAGCAAGGGCGTCCCGGTCAGCCCGTGACCGGAGCGGGCTCGGGGGCGAGGGCCGCGCTGCAGGTCGGCGAGGCGCTCGGGCACGATGCGCCACCAGACCCACCGGCCCCGCTTCTCGCCGACGATCAGCCCGGCCTCGGCGAGGATCTTGGTGTGGTGGCTGACCGTCGGCTGCGACTTGCCCGAGCGGTCCTGCAGGTCGCAGGAGCACACCTCGCCGGCGCTGGCGATCAGGCTGAGCAGGCGGAGCCGGACCGGATCGGCCAGCGCGGCGAAGCCGGGGGCGAGCGTCGGTCGGCGTCGGCCTCGTCCAGGGGCGCGCCGAGCACGGACGGGCAGCAGCCGGCGACGGCTCGGCGACGGCGATCGTGCGCTGGCTGGCGATCTCGACTGCCACTCCTCGACATCGTATTGACAAACGTCGATACATTCGCGATGAGTCGATGTATCGACCATCGTCGAATCTACCAGGAGGACGCCCGATGTCCCGAGTCCAGCTCGCCCTGAACGTCTCCGACCTCGACGAGGCCGTCGGCTTCTACTCGAAGCTGTTCGCCACCGAGCCGGCCAAGGTCCGCCCCGGCTACGCCAACTTCGCCATCGCCGAGCCGCCGCTGAAGCTCGTGCTCATCGAGGGCGCACGGCCAGCCCGGCACGCTCAACCACCTCGGGCGTCGAGGTCGAGTCCACCGACGAGGTGCCGGCCACACAGCCCGCTCACCGGCGAGGGCCTCGCCACCGCCACCGAGGACGAGGTCGCGTGTTGCTACGCCGTGCAGGACAAGGTCTGGGTCGACGCCCCCGACGGCGAGCCGTGGGAGATCTACACCGTGCTCGCCGACGCCGAGATGCCCGCCGGCAGCTGCGCACCGTCGAGCCGGGGGACGCCGACGCGCTGTGCTGCGCCTCGGCGCCCGGAGTCCGCCGACGCGCTGCTGCTGAGCCGCGTGAGCCGTCGACCTCGCCCGCGCGGGCCACCGCCGAGGCCGTCGGCACCGCGCTGCTGGTCGCGGTCGTCGTCGGCTCGGGCATCGCCGCCCAGCGCCTGTCCCCGACGACGTCGGCCTCCAGCTGCTCGAGAACTCGATCGCCACCGGCGCCGGGCTCGTCGCGCTGATCCTCGCCTTCGGCTCGGTGTCGGGCGCCCACTTCAACCCGGTCGTCACCCTGGCCGACCGCCTCCTCGGCGGCACTGCGACGCGCGACGACGCGTCGTCTACGTCGCCGCCCAGGTCGTCGGCGGCGTGCGTCGGCGCGATGGTCGCCAACCTGATGTTCGACCTGCCCGCCGTCGACGTCTCGACCCACGCCCGTCGTCGGCGGCGCTGTGGCTCGGCGAGGTCGTCGCCACCTTCGGCCTGCTCGCTCGTGATCCTCGGCGTGGTGCGCTCCGGTCGGCGCGCCGGCGGCGCCGTTCGCGGTCGGCGGCTACATCGCCGCCGCCTACTGGTTCACCTCGTCGACCAGCTTCGCCAACCCGGCGGTCACCGTCGCCCGCACGCTGAGCGACACCTTCGCCGGCATCGCGCCGTCGTCGGTGCCCGCCTTCGTCGTCGCCCAGCTCGTCGGCGGTCTCGCTCGCCCTCGCGCTGGCCCTCTTCCTCTTCCCGGACGCGCCGGCGACCTCCGTCGATCGTCCCCCACGAAAGGACGTCATGACCGTGACGCCGTCGGTGCTGTTCCTCTGCGTGCACAACGCCGGGCGCTCGCAGATGGCGCTCGGCTGGTTCCGCCACCTCGCCGGTGACCGGGCCATGGCGTGGAGCGGGGGCTCCGAGCCGGCCGGCGAGGTCAACCCGGTGGCGGTCGCGGCGATGGCCGAGGTCGGCATCGACATCGCGGGAAGCGCCGAAGCGCTGGACCGACCAGGTCCTGGGCCGACGTGGTCGTGACGATGGGCCGCCGACGTCGTCATCACGATGGGCTGCGGCGAGCCTGCCCCGATCCGGGCAAGCGCTAGAGGACTGGGCCCCGGCGGACCCCGCCGGCCTCGGGGTCGAGGCCGTCCGTGCCGATCCGGGACGACATCGAGCAGCGGAGTGCGGCACCCACCTCTTCGGTCGCTGTTCACCTGCCGGCCACCCTGACGGCCGGTCGCCGGGTCAGGGGGCATCTCTTTACGTTCACCTCCGACAGAGACCGAGGGCACCGCGCCCTTCCTCAGGAGGACACGTATTCCATGTTGCGCAACAGCCGCCTTCGGTGGCTCCTTGGCCTGCTGGCCGCGCTGTCGCTGCTCGCCGCGGCGTGTGGCGACGACAGCGAATCCGCCAGTGACGACGGTGGGACCACCGACGACGGTGGCGGCGAGTCCGCCGTTCCAGCCTGCCTGGACATCCCTGCCCTGTACGCCCTGACCGGACCGGAGTCGACGGGCTTCGCCAACTGGTCCGACGCCACCGAGCTGGCGACGACGGTCGGTTCGGCCTACGCCGAGGAGCTCCCCGACGAGCCCCTGACCATCACCGGTCCCGGTGAGGAGTCCGGCACCTACGACACCTACGTCGAGTTCGTCGATCGAGGGCATCGCCGAGGAGCAGGGCCTCCCCGAAGAGGAGTGGGTCACCCGTCCCGACTACACGTCGTCGCCCAACGACAACGTGATCATCGAGGGCATCTCCGGTGTCGACAACTCCTACGGCTGGGTCGGCTTCGCCTTCGCCGAGGAGAACGCCGACGTCGTCCGGGAGATCGAGGTCGCCGGCGAGGACGGCACCTGTGTCGATCCCGAGCATCGAGACCATCTCGGACGGCACCTACCCGCTGTCCCGCCCGCTGTTCATCTACGTGAACGCCGCCAGCTTCGATGACAACCCGGCGGCCGCCGCCTTCGTCGACTACTACCTCGGTGACGAGGGTTACGCCGCCGTCGCCGACGCCGGTTACGTCCAGATGGTCGAGGAAGACTTCGCCACCACGACGGAGGCCTGGACCGACCGCCGGTGGCACGCCGGGCAAGCCCGCCGAGGGCGTCTCCGGCGAGGTCGTCATCTCCGGTTCGTCCACCGTCGAGCCCATCAGCTCGCTGGTGGCCGAGGGCTTCAGCGGGGCCAACCCCGATGTGAGCATCTCGGTCGACGGCCCGGGTACGGGCGACGGCTTCGAGCTCTTCTGCAACGGTGAGACCGACATCTCCGATGCTTCCCGAGCCATCGAGGAAGAGGAGATCGCCGCCTGCGAGGAGGCCGGTGTCGAGTACATCGAGCTCCAGATCGGGCTCGACGGCCTCGCCATCCTCACCAAGGCGTAGGCCAGGCCTCCACGGCCTGACGCTCCCCCCAGGCCCGAGGAGAGCAGCCGGGGGCGGGTCCACGGACCCGCCCCCGCTCGCATCGCCCGTCTCCCTGCTGTTCACCTTCCGTTCACCCGCCGGTCAGGAGACCGCCCCCCTGATGTCACGCCTGATCCGTAGCGTCGCCGGTGTTCCATGCGACGCCCCCCGATCCTCCTCCGGGCGCTGGCTATGAGCCTGCTCGTGACCACGGCCGTGACGGCCTGTGGCGAGCGTGACGACCGGCCCCTCGCCCTCCCCGACTGCCTCGACCTGGCCGCGGTCTACGCGCTGACCGGCCCCGAGTCCGTGGGCCAGTTCGCCTGGTCCGACGTGCAGGGCCTGGCCGAGGAGCTGGGCTCGCCCTATGCCGCCGAGTTCCCGTCGGCCCCGCTCGAGATCTTCGGCCCCGGCGAGGAGTCGGGGACCTTCGACAGCTTCACCGAGCTGGCCATCGAGGGCCTGGCCGAGGAGCGGGGCGTCGAGGAGGACAACTGGCTGCCCCGCCCCGACTACATCTCCTCGCCCAACGACAACGTCATCATCGACGGCGTCGCCGGCAGTCGCGGCTCCTTCGGTTGGGTGGGCCATGCCTTCGCCACCGAGAACGCCGACGCGGTCCGGGCCTTCGCCGTCGCCGGCGAGGACGGCTCGTGCGTGGCCCCGACCGACGAGGCCATCGCCTCGGGCGCCTACCCCCTGGCCCGGGACCTCTACCTGTACGTCAACCTCGAGCGGGCCGCCACCGACGAGGCCGTGGCCGCGTACGTCGACGGCTACCTCGGTGACGAGGGCCGCCAGACCGTCAGCGATGCCGGCTACGTGGCCCTGGCCGACGAGGCGTGGGCCGAGACCCAGGCGGCCTGGGCCGCCGTGGGCGGGGCGCCGGGCGACATCGCTGAGGGCGTCGGTGGTGACGTCCGGGTGTCGGGTTCCTCCACCGTGGAGCCGATCAGCTCGCTCGTGGCCGAGCGGTTCAGCTCGGCCAACCCCCGGCGTGGGCGTGTCGGTCGACGGGCCCGGTACCGGCGACGGTTTCGAGCTCTTCTGCGCCGGGGACACCGACATCTCCGACGCATCCCGTCCCATCGAGGACGAGGAGGCCGCCGCCTGCGAGGCGGCCGGTGTGGAGTACGTCGAGCTGAAGATCGGCATCGACGGGTTGAGCCTGGTGACGAGGAGCTACTGACCATGGCCGACATCTCCCTCGCGGCATCTGATCTGCGGATCAGCGCCCACCGCCGCCGGAAGGAGGCGGGGGTCCGGATCGCACTGTTCGTCGCCGCCACCCTCTCAGTGGTCATCACCGTGCTGATCGTGGTGTCCCTCATCGGCAAGGCGCTGAGCTTCGTCACCGGCGCCGACTTCGAGTGGAGCAGCCTCACCGACATCGGGTGGTTCCCCCGGCGGGGGTTCTACGACATCGGCACCTTGGTCGTCGGCTCGCTCATCGTGACGGTCCTCGCGATGGTGGTGGCCTGGCCCCTGGGCGTCGGGGCCGCCATCTACCTGTCCGAGTACGCCAAGCCCCGCGTGCGCCGGGTGTTCAAGCCCATCCTCGAGATCCTGGCGGGCATCCCCAGTGTGGTCATCGGCTTCTTCGCCCTCACCGTCATCTCCCCGGATCTCGTGCAGGGCCTCTTCACCGACGCCCCCCAGTTCAACCTGCTGGCCGCCGGCCTCGGGGTGGGGATCCTGACCATCCCGCTCATCGCCTCGATCTCCGAGGACGCCCTGCGTTCGGTGCCCAACGCCCTGCGGGAGGCCTCCGAGGGGCTGGGGGCCCGCAAGATGACGACCACCGTCCAGGTCGTCATCCCCGCCGCGGTGTCCGGCCTCATGGCCGCCCTCATCGTGGGCGTGTCCCGGGCCATCGGCGAGACCATGGTGGTGGCCATCGCCGCCGGGGCCAGCGGGGGATCGCTCTTCACCACCGACCCGCTCGAACCGGGGCAGACGATGACCGCGGCCATGGCCTCTCTGGCCACCGGCACCGACCAGGTCCGAGGGGCCAGCGGCGCCTTCCAGAGCCTCTTCCTCGTCGGCCTGATCCTCTTCGTGATCACCCTGGTCCTGAACATCCTGTCCGAGCGGTTCGTCCGCCGTGTCCGTCAGCGGTACTAGGAGTCGATGATGTCCGTCTTCACCCAACCCATCGACACGGCGCCACTGACCCGGGTGGCCGTCGCCGAGCGCCTCAAGGGCGGCAAGGTCGACATCGGCAACGCGGTCTTCAAGTGGACGATGCTCAGCGCGCTCCTGGTGTCCCTGGCCATCCTCCTCCTGCTCATCTTCTCTGTCCTCGGCGACGGCCTCGAGGTCCTGACCGACCGGGGCCTCGACTTCATCACCAGGGGGAACTCCGGTGACTCGGCGACCGCCGGCATGTGGCAGGCCATCTACGGGTCGTTCTTCATCGCCCTGTTCGTCGCGGTCGTCGCCTTCCCGCTGGGCATCGCCGCCGCGGTCTACATCGAGGAGTACGCCAAGGACAGCTGGTTCACCAGCCTGATCAGCGTGAACATCCGCAATCTGGCCGGGGTGCCCTCGATCGTCTACGGCCTCCTTGGCCTGACCGTCTTCGTGGAGACCCTCCGGGGCCTCACCGGTGGGCGCTCGATCATCGCCGGGGGCCTCACCCTCGCCGTCCTGGTCCTGCCCATCGTCATCATCACCGCGGCCGAAGCCCTGCGGGCCGTGCCCGACAGCATCCGGGAGGCCGGCTTCGGCGTCGGCGCCGCCCGCTGGGAGGTCACCCGCGGCCACGTCCTGCCCTACGCCGCGCCGGGGATCCTCACCGGCACCGTGCTGGCCCTGGCCCGGGCGCTGGGCGAGGCCGCCCCGCTCATCCTGGTCGGTGCCTCGGTCGGGTTCTTCGACACCGCCGAGGGCACAGGCACCGTGGACCGCCTCCAGGGCACGTTCACCGCGCTGCCGAACCTGACCTTCGGCTGGGCCCGGCAGCCGGGGGCCGACTGGCAGGCCAACACCAGTGCCGCCATCCTCGTGATGCTGGTGGTCATCTTCGCCTTCAACGCCGTGGCGATCCTGCTGCGCAACCATTACGACCGGAAGAGGGACCTCTGAGCATGACGTCTGACCCCACGACCGCCGTGACCCGAACGGAGAAGCATGTGATCGACGAGGACGGGGAGACCCTGTTCCGAGAGCCTGAGGTCCGCGGGACCGCGGCCACGACGGAGCCGATCGACGAGCAGAGCGCGGTCTTCGACATCCGGGACCTGTCGGTCTTCTACGGCGACTTCCGGGCCGTGCGCAACGTCGACATGGTCGTCCGTCGCCACGAGATCACCGCCTTCATCGGCCCCTCCGGCTGCGGCAAGACCACGGTCCTGCGCTGCCTGAACCGGATGAACGACCTCGTGGCCTCGGCCCGGGTCGAGGGCCAGATCCTCCACCACGGGGTCGACCTCTATGACCCCGAGGTCGATGCGGTCGAGGTCCGGCGCCGGATCGGCATGGTCTTCCAGAAGCCCAACCCGTTCCCCAAGTCGATCTACGACAACATCGCCTACGGCCCCCGCATCGGCGGTGCCACGAAGGCCGACATGGACGACATCGTCGAGAAGTCCCTGCGCCAGGCCGCGTTGTGGGACGAGGTGAAGGACCGCCTCGACGCCAGCGCCATGAGCCTCTCGGGCGGTCAGCAGCAGCGCCTCTGCATCGCCCGGGCGGTGGCCGTCGAGCCCGAGGTCGTCCTCATGGACGAGCCCTGCTCGGCGCTCGACCCGATCGCCACCTCGCGCATCGAGGACCTGATGCAGGAGATCAAGGACCAGTACACGATCGTCATCGTCACCCACAACATGCAGCAGGCGGCCCGGGTCAGCGACCGGACGGCCTTCTTCATCACCGAGGTGAGCGAGGCCGCGCAGGGCCAGGGCGGGGACCAGCGCACCGGCCTCCTGGTGGAGTACGACAACACCGAAACGATCTTCTCCAACCCCGCCGACGAACGGACCGAGAACTACATCACCGGCCGTTTCGGCTGATCGGATGGAGCCCAGCGTGGCCGACCGGCCCAGCGGCGCTTCCGCCGACAGCCCCGACGGGACGCCTGCCCGGGCGGCCTACCAGGCCGAGCTGGAGCAGCTCCGCATCCAGGTGGAGCTCATGGGCGTGCGGGTGGACCAGAACCTCGAGCGCATGCGATCGGTGCTCCACCACGGCGACGAGGGTGAGGCGAGCCTGGCCATCGCGGCCGACGACGAGATCGATGCCATGCAGGTCTCCCTGACCGAGCGCTGCTATGACCTCCTCGCCCGTGAGCAGCCCGTGGCCTCCGACCTCCGCCTGATCGTCTCGGTGGTGCGCATAACGGCCGAGCTCGAGCGCATCGGCGACCTCGCGCTCCGGGTGGCCAAGTTGGCGCCCGACCATGCGCTCCTGCGCCAGTCGACGGAGATCTTCGACCTGCTCGCCGCGTTGGCCGACCTGGCCCTCGACCACTACCGGCTCGCCCTCCGGGCCTTCGCGGGACTGGCCGTCGAACTGGCGGAGGAGGTGTCGGCCGGATCTCCGGAGGTCAGCCTCCTCACGGACCGGCTGGTGGGTGAGGTCCACCGTCTCGGGGGTGAGGACGCCGTGCCCATCGCCGTGAAGGCCATGGCCGCCGGCCAGGCGCTGTCGCGGATCGACGACCACGCCACGGTCCTCGGCGCGCGGCTGCGTTACCTGTTCACTGGAGACCCTGACCACCTCGCCGCCGAAGTGCGGTGAAGGAGACTCTGTCATGAGCGACATCCGCCCGACCTTCCATCAGCAGCTCGACGCGGTGAAGACCGACGTCGCCCGGCTCGCCGCCATGGTCACCGATGTCATCCCCCGGGGCACCCACGTGCTGCTGAACGGCGACCTCGAGGCGGCCAAGGCCCTCATCGAGCACGACGACGAGCTGGACCGGCTGACCCTCGACATCGAGGAGCAGTGCTACGCCCTGCTGGTCCTGCAGCAGCCGATGGCCGGCGACCTGCGGGTCATCGTGAGCGCCCTGCGGATGGCCTCGGAGATCGAGCGGTCGGGTGACCTGGTGGTCAACATCGCCAAGACCATGCGCCGGATCTACGGCGACGAGCTGACCCCCCGCATCCGCGGCCTCATCGAGCAGATGAGCGAGGAGGCGGCCAAGCTCTACAAGTCCGCCATCGACGCCTATCTGGACGAGGACGACGCGCTGGCCGCGGCCATCGACGACATGGACGACGTGCTGGACAGCCTCCAGAAGGACTTCATCGAGGCCGTCATCGCCGCCCACGAGGCCGAGCGCATCGATCTGAACGCCGCCGTCCAGCTCGCCCTCATCGCCCGGTACTACGAGCGCATCGGGGATCACGCGGTGAACATGGGGGAGCGGGTCCAGTACCTCGTGACCGGCTGGCTCCCCGAGCACGGAGCGGCCGCGGTGGCCGAAGCCCGGGCCCGGCACCGCCCCGGCCCGGTCGAGACCGAGGTCGCCGAACGGGTCGAAGAGGGATGAAGGCGCGCGATGCGCATCCTCATCACCAACGACGACGGCTACCAGAGCCGAGGCATCGGGGTCCTGGCGGGCGCCGTCGCCGCGGCGGGCCATGACGTGGTCGTGGTCGCCCCCGACCGGGACCAGAGCGGCTGTGGCGCCGGCATCGGCCAGTGGCACATGGACGAGCACATCGACGTCCAGGACGTGGAGCTGGAGGACGCCCCGGAGGTCCGCGCCATCGCCGTGCGGGGCACCCCGGCCCTCGCCGTGTTCGCCGCCAACCTCGGCGCCTTCGGCGATCCCCCCGACCTCGTCGTGTCGGGCATCAACCCCGGTCTCAACACCGGTCGGGCCACGCTGCACTCGGGCACGGTCGGCGCGGCGCTCACCGCGGCCAACCTCGGGCTCTCGGGCCTGGCCGTGAGCCAGGACTACGGCGATCCCATGATCTGGACCACCGCGGCGGACCTCGCGGTCGAAGCCATCGGTTGGTTCGACGGCGCGCCGGACCGCACGGTCCTGAACCTGAACGTCCCCAACGCCGAACCGGCCGCGGTCAAGGGCATCCGGTGGGCGGCCCTCGCCCCGTTCGGCTCGTTCCGCGCCGCCCTCGCCGACCGCACGGACGGTCGCCTGCAGATGGAGTTCCGCGAGGTCGACGACGAGCTGCCGGCCGACTCCGACACGGCCCTGGTGTTCGCCGGGTACGCCGCGGTGTCCTCCCTGGTGGGCATCCGGGTCGGGCCGCCGCTGGCCGAGGCCAACGGGGTCGATCCCCCGTTCCGCCGGAGCGCCTGAGCCATGGTCGCCGGCCTCCTGCTCGGGCTCGTCCTGGGCGCCGGGGTGACCGGCCTCATCGCGGCGCGCTGGTCCCGGCGGTCGACCCAGAGCGCTCTGCACGTGCGGCGCCGGGCCAATGCGGCCGAAGCCGAGCTGGCCGAGGTGGTCGAGCGGGCCCGCCGGCTCGAGGGAGCCCTCGACCTGGTCGGGGAGGGGATCGTCATCGCCGACCTCGACGGTCAGCGCCTGTTCACCAATGCCGCCGCGGGACTGCTCACCGACGCCCGCCACGAGGAGGCCCTGGTGGCCGCCGCGGTCGACACCGCGTTGGCCGAAGGCCTCGAGGGACGCACCGTGGAACAGGGCATCGAGCTGTTCGGCCCGCCCACCCGCCAGGTCATGGTGGCGGCATCGCCGCTGGGCCCCGCCGGCGGACGTGTCGGCGCGGTGGTGCTCGTCCGGGACGAGTCCCGGCTCCGTCGACTCGAAGCCATCCGCCAGGAGTTCGTGGCCAACGTCAGCCACGAGCTGAAGACCCCGATCGGTGCCCTTGCCCTGTTGGCCGAGACGCTGGCGGCCACCGATGACCCCGACGACGCCGCCCGCCGGATCGACCTGCTCGTCGAGGAGGCGCATCGTCTCGGCCGCATCATCGACGACCTGCTGGAGCTGAGCGAGGTGGAGGGCCGTGACCACGACCGCCGGCCGGTGGACCTGGCCGACCTCGTCGAGGCATCGGCCCGTGGCCTCCAGCCCCTGGCCGAACAGCTCGGGGTCCGGGTGGACCTCGACGTGGTCCCGGGCCAGGCCTGCCTGGCCGATGCCCGTCAGTTGGGCTCTGCGGTGACCAACCTGATCGACAACGCGCTCAAGTACTCCGATGCCGGTGAGCCGGTGACGGTGAGCGTCCGCGCGGGCGATGGCTGGGCCGACATCGTGGTCGGCGACCGGGGCATCGGTATCCCCCAGCCCGAGCAGGAGCGGGTGTTCGAGCGCTTCTACCGGGTGGACAAGGCCCGCAGCCGGGACACCGGGGGCACCGGCCTCGGCTTGGCGATCGTCCGGAACGTGGCCCGCGCCCACGGGGGCGAGGTCCTCGTCAGCTCCCGCGAGGGCGAGGGGTCCACGTTCACCCTGCGCCTCCCGCTCGTGTCCGTACCCGCTGGTGACAAGGAGTCCCGCCGTGGCTGATCAGCCAACCGTCCTCGTCGTCGAGGACGAGGAGAACTTCATCGAAGCCCTCACCATCGGGCTGAAGAAGGAGGGCTTCCGGGTCCAGGTGGCACGCGACGGCGCCGAGGCGCTTCTCGTGTTCGACGCCGTGCGCCCCGATCTGGTCCTGCTCGACCTGATGCTGCCCAAGATCTCCGGCGTCGATGTCTGCCGCGAGCTCCGGTCGCGCTCGAAGGTCCCGATCATCATGGTGACGGCCAAGGGCTCCGAAGTGGACACCGTCGTGGGCCTGGAGGTCGGCGCCGACGACTACGTGACCAAGCCCTACCGCCTCCGCGAGCTGGTGGCCCGGATGCGGGCGGTCCTGCGCCGGACGGCCGAGCGGTTGCCCGACCGGGCGCCGGGCAACGGCGACGAGGTCCTGGCCTCCGGCGACCTCGTCCTCGACCCCGACCGGCACGAGGTCAGCATCCGGGGCGAGGCCCTGGACCTGCCCCTGAAGGAGTTCGAGGTCCTGCAGCTCCTGCTGGAGCGGGCCGGGCGGGTGGTGACCCGCGATCAGCTCATCGACGAGGTCTGGGGCCACGACTATGTGGGCGACACCAAGACCCTGGACGTGCACATCAAGCGCCTGCGGAGCCGGATCGAGGTCGACCCGTCGGCCCCGGAGCGGATCCTCACCGTGCGCGGCGTGGGCTACAAGATCGTGGTCCCCGACCGCGCCGATCCCCGGGTAGCGTCGGTCCCGTAACTCCCTCTCCGCGGGCGGAGCATGGATGATGTTGCCACCGACCAGCGCCGTACAGTCAGCCCCGTGAGCTCGGGCCCGGGTTGGAACATCTTCGCCGGCCCCGGGGGCCCGCCCCAGCGCTCCGCAGACCACTTCATCGCCTCGCCCTTCACCCGCCTGGCCCGGGTGCAGGCGACCCAGATCGCCGGTGACGCCCTCATCGCCCTGGCGCTGGCCAACTCGCTGTTCTTCTCGATCGATCCCAACGCGGCCCGGGAGAAGGTGGCGCTCTACCTGGTCCTGACGATGGCCCCCTTCGCCGTCATCGCTCCCTTCATCGGCCCCGCCATCGACCGGGCCGCCAACGGCCGACGGCTCATGGTGATCCTGATCGCCTTCTCCCGGGTGCTCATCGGCCTGGTCATGATCGGCAACCTCGACGAGCTGCTGTTGTTCCCGGCGGCCCTGCTCATGCTCGTGTCCGGGAAGGCCTACAGCATCGCGAAGAGCGCCATCGTCCCCACGACGGTGTCCACCGACCAGGAGCTGATCGAGGCCAACTCGAAGCTGTCGATCATCACCGCATTCGCCGGGGTGGCCGCCGGGATCCCCGGCCTCGTCCTGGGCTGGATCGGCGGCCCGGAGTGGATCGTGGGCTTCGCCATCGCCGTGTTCGCCCTGAGCACGGTCCTGGCCTTCTCGCTGCCGCGGGCCGCAGTGGCCGCCGAGCCGGTGGGTGAGGCCGAGGAGACCGAGCTTCGCAGCCGGGGGATCTTCCTCGCCGCGTCGTCCATGGGCCTGATGCGCGGGATCGTCGGCTTCCTGGTGTTCCTCCTGGCCTTCGCCCTGCGGGACCAGCCGACCTGGAACCTCGGGGTCGCCGTCGGGGCCAGCGTGCTCGGCTCCTTCGCGGGCTCGATCCTGGCCCCGCACGTGCGCCGCACCACCCAGGAGGAGGACATCCTCGTCGGGTCCATGCTGATCGCCTCGGTCGTGGCCGTCCTCGGCGCGATCGCCGGCGGCCTCGTGGCCGCGGTGATCGTGACCTTCACCATCGGCTTCGGGGCCAACACCGCCAAGCTGGCGTTCGACTCGATCGTCCAGCGGGATGCCCCCGACGCCAACCGGGGCCGGTCCTTCGCCAAGTTCGAGACCCGGTTCCAGATCTTCTGGGTGGTGGGCGCCTTCATCCCGGTGGTCATCCCCATCCCGGCCCGGCTCGGCTTCCTGATGATCGGGCTGACCGCCGGCTTCGCGGCGGTGACCTACTGGATCGGCCGCCGGGACGCCGCCGCCGGCCGCCCCCCGCGCCAGAGCCGCCGAACCCGCCGGCCGCCGCGCGAGGAGCGGGACCGCACCGAGGTGTCGCCCCCGCCCGATGCCACCGTCGTCGACGAGACCGTGGCCGCCTTCCTCCCGCCCGCCGAGCCGCTCATCACCGACGACGTCCCGCTGGCCCCCGCGCCGACCGAGGGCGAGGACGTCGCCGCTCCCGGCCCGGACCGCCGGCCGCGCAACCCCGGACGGCGCCCCGACACCAGCGGGGCCAGTCGTCCGCCTCCGGGGGCCACCCGTCGTCGGCGCCGCCCCACTCAGCGCCAGCCCCGCCGCCCCCCACCACCCTGAGCCCACCCACCCGGAACGGGATCAGTCGGCGTCGGGGAGGTCGATCCGGGCCAGCCAGAGGCCGGGGGCGTCGACCTCGGCGGGGGTGGGCAGCTCGCGCTCGCTGCGCCAGACCCGCTCGAGGCCCCGCTTGCCCGCCCGCTCCACGACACCGGCCACGAAGGCCTCGCCCCGGTCGCACTGCTCCTGGGTCAACTCCAGACCGAGCAGGCGCTCGACGAAGCGGCTGGACTCGTCCGCGGTGACCCGGCGTCGTCGTAGGGCCTCGCTGAGCATCGTGTAGGAGGAGATCAGGCCCTCGCCGATGGTGTCCATCACGTGATCGACGTACCCGATGATGACCGCGACCAGGGCGTCGAGGTGGGGGAGCAGCGCCCGCTGGGCGGGCGACTGGACGGCGCCGAGGATGGCCTCGGGGTCGTTGAACATGGACTGCAGGCCGGCCATGCCCTCGGCGTCGCTGATGTCCAGCTGGCCGAAGCGCTCCTCGAGGGCGTGGGGGTCGGCCTCGAAGCCCGCGGCGTAGCGGTTGAGCAGGTCGTCCAGCCCGGCCCGGACGTGGGGGAGGCCGAGCACGGCGTGGTGGGTCAGCTCGTGGAGGCAGACCCAGAGGCGCAGGTCGTCGTCGGGCAGGCTCCAGTCGGCGGCGAACTCGTCCACGTTGCGGGCGACGACGATGAGCTCGTCGGTCGGCGGGCGGGGGATGGGCAGGTCGTACTGGCCGAAGGAGGTCGAGGCGAGGTGGCCGACCATCGAGCCCGCGGCCATGCCGATGAGCATCGGGGTCATCATCCCCATGAGGTTCCCGAGCATCGCCGCCGGGTCCCCTGTGGTCGGGTCGACCTCGGGCGGGGTGGACGACAGCGAGGTCGCCAGGCTCTCGAAGCGGGGCCGGAAGGCGGGGAGGCTGGCCTGGACCCACTGGGTCCGGGTCACCGGGACGATCGTGACGGCGCGGCCGGTGGTGGACACGGACAGACCGGTGGCCTGGGCCACCTGCAGCTCGGCGACGCGACCCAGCTCTTCGAGGCGGATGCGCTCGAGGGGGTCGACGTTGGGCTCGGACTCGCCGCCGGTGGCCACCTGGAAGGCGAGCTGGCCGGCGGCGTCCCAGCTGACGGCCCCCTGCTGGCGCAGGATCTTGGCCAGATCGCCGAGGAAGGGGATCCCCTGGAAGGGATCCGGGTCGCCGCCGGGTGGATCCGACTCGCTCACGACGGCATCGTACGGGGGTGAACATCGTCGTCCTCACCGGGTCCGAGGGCCTCCTCGGGGGCCGCGTGGCCGATCACCTGGCCCACGATCCCGCCGTGGATGCCATCGTCCGGCTCACCCCCGACGACCTCGACCGGGCCCACGACGAGCCCGGGTCGCTCAAGGCCCGCCTCGAGGGGGCGACCACCGTCATCCACCTCGGGCGGAGCGACGCCGTGGCCGAACTGGACGGCACGGGCACCGCCGGGGTCGACGTCGTGGCCACCCGGGCGCTGCTCGACGCCGCCGGCTCGGTGGGCGTGCAGGCCGTCGTCCTCCTCTCCAGCGCGACGGTCTACGGTGCCTGGCCCAACAACCCCGTCCCCCTCACCGAGGACGCCCCGCTGCGGCCCCACCCAGCCCTCGCCTACGCCACCCACAAGGCCGAGGTCGAGCGCCTGGCCGCCGAGTGGCGGGACCAGCACCCGAACGTCAGGGTCGCCCTCCTCCGCCCGGTCATCGCCGTGGCCGAGGACACCACCGACTGGCTGGCCGCGTCGCTCTGGGCCGGGACCTCCTTCGCCCCGGGGGATGTGGACACGCCCGTCCAGTTCGTGCACCTCGAGGACCTAGCCGGGGCCGTAGACCTGGCCCGGCGTGAAGACCTCGACGGCCCCTACAACGTCGCCCCCGACGGCTGGATGCGCAGCGACGAGCTCCGACGCCTGGCCGGCCGAGGCCCGCGGGTCCGGATCCCCGAACGGGTGTCGCACCGCCTGGCCCAGTGGCGCTGGAAGCTGGGCCTCACCTCGACGCCGCCCGGCGTGGTCGCCTACCGGGTCAACCCGTGGGTGGTGGCCAACGACCGCCTGCGGGCCGCGGGCTGGACGCCCGAGTACACCAACGAGGAGGCCTACGTCCTGGGTGACCGCCCCAGCGGCTGGGCCTCCGTCTCCCCCCGCCGCCGCCAGGAGCTGGTCCTCGGCGGCCTCGCCCTCGGCATCGCCGCCGTGGCCGCCGGCAGCGGCCTCGCCCTCCGCCGTTACCTGAGGAAGCCCTCGGCCTAGGTCCCCGGGCTCGGGTCGGTGGTGCCCTCCGGTCCACCGGCCGGGCCGACCGATGGCAACCACGTGGGGCCGGGCCCTCTGGCGTTCTGGCACCGGATTCCGTCGCTATAGCAACGGAATCCGGTGCCAGAACGAGAGCTGGTCACCGCGGGTGACATTTCGGTCGTCAGGAAGGCTCGGATGCCCCCGACGACCGGCGGCCCGACCCCACGCCCCAGTCCTTGCCATCGTTTCGCCGGCCGGGAGGCTCGGGTGCCCCCGAAGGCCTAGCCCTCGGTCTCGCCCTCGGTCTCCGTCTCGGCCAGGGTGGCCTCGCTCCAGTAGTGCTCTCCGGCGCGCAGGTAGCCGATCCGGATCTCGTCGCCGGGGTCGAGGTGGCGCAGGACGGTGACCAGGTCGCCCATGGAGGTGATCTCGTGGTCGCCGACCTGGGTGACCACGTCGTCGGCCCGCAGCCCGGCTGTGGTGGCCGGGCTGTCGTCGAGGACGGCGACGAGCTCGGCCCCGCCCCGCACGCCCCAGTCGGCGGCCACCTCGACATCGAGATCCTGCCCCTCGATCCCCAGCCACGGGTGGTCGGCCGAGCCGGTGGCGATGATGTCGTCGGCCACGATCCGGGCCAGGTCGATGGGGACGGCCCGGACGACGTCGGTGTCGCCCACGCCGGTGATGACCCCGATGACCGCGCTGTGACGGTCCACCAGGGCGGCGCCCTCGACCGGGGCGTCCAGCACGATGTCGGTGCCGATCAGGCCGTGGAGGGGGTCCTCGTCCTGGCGGGAGACCGTCACGCCCAGGTTGGCCACGATGCCGGTCAGGACCTCGGCCGCCATCGACCCTCCGAGGATCACCGCCCGGGTCGGGTCACCGATGGTGAGGTCCTCGGCCCGCCCGAGGACCGCTCCTTGCCGGTTCAGGCCGACCACGGACAGCACGGCGACGTCGGTCGCCTCGTCGATCCCGACGACCTCGGCCTCGCGGGCCGGGCCGTCCGCCGCCTGCACCCTCACCTGGTCCTGATCGCCGACGAGGTCGGCGGTGGTGAGCACGTGACCGTCGTCGCGCAGCACGATGCCCGAGCCCTCGGCGCCGTCGACCGAGACGGTCACCATGGCCTCGGCCAGCTCGTCGATGCCCCCGGGGGCCGGCGTGCCCACCAGCACCGTCGACACCGGCGTGAGCACCCGCTCGCTGGCCGTCTCCGGCGCCGCGGGGTCGTCGAAGGCGCCGACACCCCAGGCCACGAGGAGGGCCAGGACCGCGCCGCCGCCCGCGGCGATGGCCAGGCCGGCCCCGATCCGCCCCCGCCGGGCCGGCCTCGTGGCGCGGCGGGCCACCTCCGAGGGGTGCCGCCACAGGCGGTCCTCAGGGGGGAGGGGGGTGCCCCGGAAGCCCGGGTCGGGCGGGGTCCCCTCGTCGTCCGGCACGGCTGCGAAGCGTACGACGCCCCTCGGCCCGGCTGGTCGCGGGGCCGCGCCGGACGGCTCCCCCGTAGGCTGGGGAGCCGTGCTGGACGCGCCCGACGATCTCACGTGGGTGGGGTTGACCTCTGATGTGCTGCCCGTGGGCCTCGTGGCCGACTGGGCGGTGCTGCCGTCCTGTGGCGCCGTGGTGACCTTCACGGGCACCGCCCGGGACCACGCCGAGGGCCGTCCGGACGTCAGTGGCCTCGAGTACGAGGCCTACGAGACCCAGGTCGGGCCCCGTTTCCAGGCCATCGCCGAGGAGGCTCGGCGCCGTTGGCCGGACCTCGGGCGCCTGGCCATCCTGCACCGCACCGGGCCGGTGGCCATCGGGGAGGCGTCGGTCGTGGTGGCCGCCGGCTCCCCCCACCGGACCGAGGCATTCGAGGCGGCACGCTGGTGCATCGATACCTTGAAGGACACCGCACCCATCTGGAAGCGCGAGACCTGGGCAGGGGGCGAGAGCTGGGGACTCGACGCTCGAGCGCTGAAGGACCTGACCGGAGACCTCGCAACCGTGACCAATCTGCTGTTCCTGCTCGCTGCCGTGGCCGTCGCCGGCCTGGGCATCGCCGTGCTCTGGGCCCGCTCGCGGACGCCACGCTCCGTCGACTCCGGGGTGGACGGCTTCAACCGCCAGATGGACGCGCTCTCGCCGCGCGACCGGCGCCCGCCCCGGTGATACGACCGGAGCCACTAGGACATGGCCCGCGACCTCGCGATCGACCTGGGGACCGCCAACACCCTGGTCTACGTGCGCGGGGAGGGCATCGTCCTCAACGAGCCGTCGGTCATCGCCCTCAACAACCAGAGCCAGGACGTCCTGGCCGTGGGGACCGAGGCCTGGCAGATGATCGGGCGCACGCCGGGCCACATCGTGGCCGTCCGCCCCCTGCGGGCCGGGGCGATCACCGACTTCGACGTCACCCAGCGCATGATCCGGCTGGTGCTGGAGCGGGTCGGCGTGTCCCGCTTCAACCGGCCCGAGGGTGGTCATCTGCGTGCCGTCGGCCATCACCCACGTGGAGCGTCGGGCCGTGACCGAGGCGGCCCGTCGGGCCGGGGCCGCGGAGTGCCAGCTCATCGAACAGCCCATGGCGGCGGCCATCGGCGCCGAGCTGCCGATCAACGAGCCGATGGGCTCCATGGTGGTCGACATCGGTGGCGGCACCTCGGAGTCCGCCATCCTCTCCCTGGGCGGGATCGTGTCCCTGAAGGCCGTGCGGGTGGGCAGCTTCGACTTCGACGCCGCCATCCAGACCCACATCCGCAAGGAGCACGGCATCGCCATCGGCGAGCAGACGGCGGAGAAGATCAAGATCGCCATGGGCTCGGCGTTCCCGACCGACGAGGAGTTCCGGGCCGAGGTCCGGGGCCGGGAGCTGATGTCGGGCCTGCCGAAGACCGTGGTGCTGGAGCCCGAGGAGATCCGGGGCGCCCTCGAGGAGCCGATCACCACGATCATCGACTCGATCGTGGCCTGCCTCGGCGAGGCCCCGCCCGACCTGGCCCAGGACCTGATCGTCAACGGCATCCACCTCGTCGGCGGGGGCGGGATCCTGCGGGGCCTGCGGGAGCGCCTGACCCTGGAGACCGAAGTGCAGGTCAAGCTGGTCGATCTCCCCCTCGAGGTCGTCGTCCTCGGCGCCGGTCGCTGCATCGAGTCCTACGACGCCCTCCGCGTCATGTTCATGGAGTGAGCGACGCTGCGGAGCGGAGCGCAGCGGCTCTGCCGATGCCGTCGGTAGCTGCCGTAGGCAGCAGGAGCCGCGCAGGCGGCGACGAGGGATATGGAGTGAGCGACTCTGCGGAGCCAGGCACACCGCTCGAGCTTCTGTTGTAACGTCCCGCGCTCGTGGGGGAGCAGTTGGGGGTGGAGGACGTCAGCGTTCGCTTCGGCGGCGTCGTGGCCCTCAACGGCCTGACCTTCACGGTGGACGAGGGCCAGATGTGTGCCCTGATCGGTCCCAACGGTGCTGGGAAGACCACCCTCTTCAATGTGATCAGCCGGCTCTACGAGCCGACCGAGGGCAAGGTCACCTTCGCCGGACAGGACCTGTTGGCGGTGCCTCCGCACCGCATCGCCCGGATCGGGATCGCCCGCACGTTCCAGAACGTCGCCCTCTTCCCCGGTCTGTCCGTGCGGGACAACGTCCTCATGGGTGCCTTCTCCGACACCCGGTCCAGCTTCCTGGCCACCACCGTCCGGTGGCCGACCGCGATCAAGGAGGAACGAAGTAGCCGGGCCAAAGCCGATGACCTGCTCGACGAGCTGGACCTGTCGCACGTGGCCGACCGGCCCGCCGTGGGCCTTCCTTACGGGACCCTCAAGCGGGTCGAGCTGGCCCGCGCCCTGGCCTCCAACCCCCGGATGCTGATGCTCGATGAGCCCGCGACCGGCCTCACCCACGGTGAGGTGGGGGAGCTGGCCGACCTGGTCCGGCGGGTCCGCGACGAGCGCAACCTGACCGTCCTGCTTGGTCGAGCACCACATGGAGATGGTGATGCGGATCTCGGAGAAGATCGTGGTGCTCGACTACGGCGCCAAGATCGCCGAGGGCGACCCCGACCTGGTCCGCAACAACCCCCAGGTCATCGAGGCCTACCTCGGCGGCGGCAACTCGTGACCCCCCTGCTCGAGGTGCGGGACCTCGAGGCCGGCTACGGCCCGGTCGAGGTCCTGCGGGGGATGTCGTTCACCGTGGACCCCGGCGAGGTCGTCGTCATCCTCGGGGCCAACGGCGCGGGCAAGACGACCACGATTCGTGCGGTCAGCGGGATGATCGGCGTGCGGGGGACGGTCGCGGTCGACGGGCAGTCGGTCGCCGGCAAGGCGCCCGAGGAGATCGTGCGCCGCGGCGTGGCCCATGTGCCCCAGGGCCGGGGCACCTTCGTCGACCTGACGGTCGAGGAGAACCTCCGTCTGGGCGCCTTCACCCGCAAGGACAACGACGACGTGGCCGCCGACATGGAGCGTTGGTACGAGGTCTTCCCGCGGCTCCGCGAGCGCCGCGAGCAGGTCGCGGGCGGCATGAGCGGGGGCGAGCAGCAGATGCTGGCGATCGCCCGGGCGGCGATGTCCCGACCCCGCCTCCTCCTCCTGGACGAACCCTCACTCGGGCTGGCGCCACTCGTGACCCAGGAGCTGTTCCGCCAGCTGCAGATGCTGAACCAGGAGGACGGGATGGCCCTGCTCGTGGTCGAGCAGAACGCCAACCTGGCGCTGAGCATCGCCGAGCGGGGGTACGTGCTGGAGGCCGGAACCATCGTGGTCAGCGGCTCCGCCGCCGAGCTCCAGGCCGACGAGTCCGTGCGCAAGGCGTACCTGGGGATCTGATGGAGCTCTTCTTCCAGCAGGTCATCAACGGGATCCAGAGCGGAGCGATCTACGCCGCGCTGGCCCTCGCCATCGTCCTCATCTTCCGGTCCACCTCCATCCTCAACTTCGCCCAGGGCGAGATCGCCATGTTCTCGACCTTCGTGGCCTGGCAGCTGCAGGACGCCGGCCTGCCGATCGTGCTCGCCATCCTCGGCGCCATGGCCGTCTCGGTGGTCGGCGGGGCGATCATCGAGGTGACCATCATCCGCCCGGTCGGCAACGAGAACCCGCTCGCCATCGTGATCGTGACCATCGGGCTGTTCATCGCCATCAACGCGCTGGCCGGCTGGGTGTACGGGACCGACGGCCGGACCTTCCCCCGCATCTTCAGCAACGAGCCGCTGGTCGAGTTCGGGCGACGTCACCCTGACAGGGGAGACGACCGGCATCGTCGGGATCCTGCTCGTCGTCGTGGGCCTGCTCTACCTGCTCTTCCAGAAGACGAAGGTCGGGCTGGCGATGCGGGCCGTCTCCTCCAACGCCGAGTCCGCCCGCCTGGTCGGCATCCGGGTCGGGCGCATCCTCATGCTGGGCTGGGGCCTGGCCGCCGCCCTCGGTGCGCTGGCCGGGTCCCTCGCCGCCCCGCAGCTCAGCCTCAGCCAGAACCTGATGCTGAGCGTCCTCGTCTACTCGTTCGCGGCGGCAACGCTCGGGGGCTTCGACAGCCCGCTCGGCGCGGTCGTCGGCGGCCTCATCGTCGGCATCACCCAGAACCTGGCCGGCCAGTACATCGACTTCTTCGACGGCTTCGAGCTGGCCTCGGCCTTCCTGCTCATCCTCATCGTGCTGCTGGTGCGGCCCCAGGGCCTGTTCGGCAGCAAGGTGGTGACCCGGGTGTGAAGGGCATCCAGCTCACCCCCCGCCGCAGCGTCCTCGGCCTCGTCGTGCTCGCCCTCATCGCCCTGGTCCTCTACCTGCCCTTCTACTTCGTCGAGTTCCGGACCTCGCAGTTCACCTCGGTCATCGCCATATCGATCGCGGTGCTCGGGCCTCGGCCTGCTCACCGGCTTCAACGGCCAGATCTCGGTCGGTCACGGGGCCTTCTTCGGCACGGGCGCCTACACCACCGCGATCCTCACCGCGGACCACGGGTGGAACCACCTGGCGACGATCCCGGTGGCCATGCTCTTGTGCTTCCTCGTGGGGCTCGCCTGCGGCTTCCCCGCCCTGCGCATCAGCGGCGTCTACCTGGCCCTGGTGACGCTGGCGCTGGCCACGCTGTTCCCGCTGATCCTCCTGAAGTACAGCGACGTCACCGGTGGCAGCGGCGGGATCCGGGTGCCCCACTTCGACCCACCGGCGTGGGCGGCGGACACCTTCACCGAGGACCAGTACGCCTACTACCTGATCCTCACGTTCGCGGTCGTCACCTTCGTGCTCGTGCGGAACCTCATCCGGAGCCGGGTGGGTCGGGCGATCATCGCCATCCGGGACGGCGAGATCGCCGCCGAGGTGCTCGGGGTCAACCTCGCCCGCTACAAGGTCATCACCTTCGGGATCAGTGCCATGCTGGCAGGACTGGGCGGGTCCCTGTTCGTCATGAACACCGCGGTGCTCAGCCGCGTGGACCCGGCGCAGTACACGATCAGCCGCTCGATCGAGTTCCTCGCCGCCCTCGTGATCGGCGGCGCAGCGTCGATCCTCGGCCCGGTCCTCGGGTCGCTGTTCATCGTGTTCGTGCCCGAGTGGTCCTCGGACGTCAACGCCGAGTTGTCCCGGGTGATCTTCGGCGGCGTCCTCATCGGGCTCATGCTCGTGCTGCCCACCGGCTTCGTCGGCGGCCTGCGCCGCCTGGAGGCGTTCCTGGTCCGCGTGACCAACCGCGATCGCGCACTGGCGACGGGTCAGGGCCGAGCCCGAACCGGAGGAGCCACCGCCTACGGTGGCCCCCGACATCCAAGCAAGGGGTGAGCCATGATCCGATCAAGCCGTTCGCGCTCCCTGATGGCGCTCTTGGCGGTCCTCGCGCTGGTCGACCGTGGCCTGTGGCGGGGCCCGCAACGACTCGGCCTCGGACGACAACGACAGCGACAGCTCGGGGAGCGGGGACACCGGCGACGAAGCCACGGAGTTCCTTCACGTCGATGACTGCGGTGGCGACCCCGTCCAGGGGGTCACCGACGACACGATCAAGATCGGGTCGAGCTTCCCGCAGTCCGGCACCTTCGCCGCCTTCGCCGAGATCTCCACCGGCTACCAGGCGTACTTCGACTACGTGAACGAAGAGCTGGGTGGCATCGACGGCCGCCAGATCGAGCTGGTGACCCTCGACGACGCCTACGAGCCGGGGCGCACCGCCCAGAACGCCCAGCGCCTGGTGCAGGAGGAGGGCGTGTTCGCCCTGTTCAACGTCATCGGCACGTCGAACAACACGGCCATCTGGGACGACTTGGAGGACGAGTGCGTGCCCAACCTGTTCGCCGGGACGGGTTCGCCGCTGTGGGGCGATCCCGATCACGCGTGGACCGTCGGCTCGTTCCCGAGCTACTCCCTCGAGGCCGTCATGTACGCCGCGGTACCTCGAGGAGAACCAGCCCGACGCCACGGTCGCGCTGCTGACCCAGAACGACGACTTCGGCCAGTCCTACGTGGACACGTTCAAGGCGGCGATCGAGGGCACGGACATCACGGTGGTGGCCGAGGAGACCTACGACTTCACGAACCCGGACACGACGTCCCAGGTCACGAGCCTCGCTTCGAGCGACGCCGACGCCGTCGTCCTCGGCACGACTGCCCTGGCCTGCCCGAACGCACTGAACGCCGTCAACGCCAGCAACTGGGACCCGACGATCTTCATCTCGGGCACGTGTACCTCGCCCACCCTGGTCGGCCTGGCCGAGCCCGGTGCCGCGGACGGGATCATCAGCGTCACCGCCTTCAAGGACCCACGGGATCCGCAGTGGGAGGACGACGAGGCGATGCAGACGTACCTGGAGAAGGGGCCGCAGTACGGCGGTTCCGAGCTGGACATCGACAACTCGATCGTGGCCTACGGCTGGACGATGGGAGCCCTGCTGGTCGACACGCTGACGAACGCCGCGGATCTCACCCGTCCGGCGGTCATGGAGCAGGCACTCAACCTCGACGACCTGACCACCGGCCTGGTGCTGCCGTCGACGACGTTCAACACCAGCATCGCGGACGGGGACAAGTTCCCCCTCGAGGTGCTGCAGCTGATGCAGTACAGCGACGAGCTGGGCTTCTACGAGTTCCTGGGTGAGCCCCAGGACTTCGAGGGTGAGACCGGCGAGCAGACGCCGGACAGCCTGCTGACGCCGTAAGACTCAACCGTCACATTCGGCCGATGCCCGGAGACCGGGTGGCTCGCCTCGCTGCGCTCGGCGAGTTGACGACTGTGCTTGTCGGGTCGCCCCGCCTTCGGCTCGGCTCCTGAGGGTCAGTCCTCGAGCAGGTCCTCGGCGGCCTGCCGGACCTGTCGATCGCGGTCCTCCAGCGCACGCTGGAGGGCCGCATCGACGTCTTCGCCCTCGAACGGGGCCAGGGCGATGACCGCCCGGCGTCGGACGGCGGGCTTGTCCGTGGTCGCGGCCAGGATGGCCTCGAGCCCGTCCTCGTCGCCGATGGCCCCGAGGGCGGCGACCGCCGCCTCCCGGCAGAGCGGGTCGTCATGGTCGATGGCCAGCGCACTCAGCGCCCCGACGGTCCCCGGGGCCACCGGCTGACGTTCTCCACAGGCCCACGCCGTGGCCTCCACGACGGTGGGGTCCGGGTCGGCCAGGAGGGGGAGGAGGTCCACCGCGGTCCCCGATGCCCGTCCGGCCTCCTCGGCGGCGCGGCGGCGCACCGCCGGGTCCGGATCGGCCAGCGCGGCGGCGAGCTCGGCAGCCCCGAGGCGGTCGAGCCGGGCCAGCGCCCCGAGGGCCACGACCCGGACGCGGGGGTCGGCCGCCCCCAGTCCGGCCCGCACGGTGGTCTCATCCCCCTCGTGGCCCGCCATGGCGACGGCCTCGGGACCGGGGGGACGTGTGCTCATCTGCTCAAGTCTGGCCTTCCGGCGCCGACGGAGCGGTGCAGGCACACGAGAAGGAGAAGGCCTTGTCGCACATGGTGATCTACCGCACGGCGGACGGTCAGCCCGGCTATCACCAGGCTGAAGAGCTCGACGAGGCCGTCCGTTTCGTGGAGCGGCTCCGCAACGGCGATGGCGTCGACGGGGCCCGCATCTTCAAGATGGACGAGGTCAACTTCGACTTCCGTCCCTACTTCAAGGTCGAGATCGGCCCCGGTGGCATCCCCATCGAGGCGCTGGCCAGCCCGGCCTTCGCCGGCCGTGACCACGGGTTCTCCGCCGATCTGGGCGGGAGCTTCGAGTCCCCGGCCCCCGCGCCCGCCTACGAGGCCCCCGTGGCCTTCGACGCCGCCGCATGGAGCGAGCCCGAGGGCCTCGACCTCCCGGCCGAGTCGGCCGGCGACCTGGCCCTGGCGCCCGAGCCGGTCCCGTCCTTCGTCGCCCCGCCGTCGGTCATGGACCCGTCGGTCATCGACGCCCTTCCCGCCCCGACCCCCGAGTCGGCCTTCGTCGCCCCGGCCGACCCCGAGGATGTCGACGCCGGTGTCGGCGGCGCCCGCCGCGGCCTCTTCGGCCGGTAGAAGCGGTGTCCGACCGCTCCGGCGGTCAGTGAGGCTGCGCAGCGCAGCGGAGCAGCAAGCGGAACGATCCACGAGGGAGACTCCCGACTTGCTGAGCGCAGCGAAGCCAGTCAAATGTCACTGAACGGCGGTCTCCAGGGCCCGGCTGATCACGGTCACGCCGGCGAGGAGACCGAGGGCTATACCCGCCCCGATCACGGCCACGATGGCCACAAGAGCGACGCCGGCCCACAGTCGTCGGAAGAGCCCGGGTCGGGCCGGTACCTGATCCGACGCCGCGGCGCCTCCGGGTGCCGCAGCGGCGCGTCGGGCCCTGGCCCGTTCCCGACGGGGGGCGCGGTGGGGTACGGGCGCTTCCGTGGCAGGCTTGCGCTCCCCGCTGGCGGCAAGCTTCGCCGCGACAGCGATCGAGCCCCCTACCACCACGAGGGTCAGCACCACCGTGGACACGACATCGGCGACCCTACCTGTCGTCCCGCCAGAACAGCCCCCGCCGCCGCCGCCGGCGGACCGCTCGCGCCCGGCCCGATGGCCCTGGGTCCTGGGAGCCATCGGCGTACTGGTCGCCGCCGCCTGCCTGTTCGCCCTCGTGGTCGAGTTGCCCTACTACGCGCTGTCGCCCGGTAGCGCCCGCGCCACCGAGCCCACCGTCAGCGTCGAGGGGGCCGAGACGTTCCCTGCCGGGGACGAGCTGCTGTTCACGACCGTGACCGTCGGTCAGCGCCGGGTCAACGGCTTCGAATGGCTCGAGGCGAAGCTGGCCTCGGACATCGAGCTGGTCCCCGCCGAGCTCATCGACGGGGGACAGACCCCCGAGGAGAACCAGCAGCTGAACCAGCAGCTCATGGACGCCTCCGAGGACACCGCGGTCGTCGTCGCCCTCGAGCACCTCGGCTATGACGTGGTCTCCGGCACGGGGGCCACCGTGGCCGACGTCGTGCCCGACGCCCCGGCCGACGGGCTCATCGACCCCGGAGACACCGTGGTCCGGGCCGCCGGCCAGCCGGTGGACCGGGTCGAGGACCTCGTGACCGAGATCGACGCCCGGAGCCCCGGGGACGAGCTCGACCTGGTCATCGAGCCCGAGGACGGGCCGCGTCGCCGGGTGACCGTTGAGCTGGGATCCTTCCCGGACGCTCCGGACGAGCCGTTCCTCGGCGTGTCGGGGCTCACCACCCGCGACCTCGAGCTGGACTATCCCTTCGACGTCACCATCGACCCGGGCGAGGTGCGGGGCCCGTCGGCCGGCCTGGCCTTCACCCTGGCCGTGCTGGACGTCCTCACCCCGGGGGACATCACCAACGGGGTGGACGTCGCGGTGACCGGGACGATCGACGGTCTCGGCCGCGTGGGACAGGTCGGTGGGGTCGACTTCAAGGCCCTGGCCGCCGAGCGGGCCGGCGCCGAGCTGTTCCTGGTCCCGGTGGGCGAGGAGGAGATGGCCCGTAGCCGCGTCGGTGACGACCTGCAGGTCGTGCCCGTGGCCACCCTCCAGGACGCCCTCGAGGCCCTCGACGAGCTCGGGGCCGACGCCACCGACCTCGAGGCCCCCGTCCCCACCTGACCCCCGGGTGCCCGCCCGGTCGGTCGGGCGGCGGGTCCAACCCGGCCAAGTGGGTGTGGCACCCCTACGATCGGCGGGGTGACCGATTCCGGGTCCTCGGACGCCGACCGCCTGCTCGACATCGACCTGCCCCACAGCTTCCGGGGCCTCGACCCCGAAGCGGTGCAGGACCTGCTGACCGACGCCGTGGGCTCCCTGCGCCAGGCCCAGGAGCGGGAGGTCGAGCTGCGCACCGTGGTCGCCGCCCTGGAGGCGGAGCTGGCCGAGGCCCGGGCCGACGCCACCGCCGAGCTGGAGGAGGCCAAGCGCCGGGGCCGGCACATGGTGACCGAGGCCCAGACGGTGCGGCGCCGGATCCTGGAGGACCTCATCCGCCGCCGCAAGGTGCTGCGGCGCCAGATCGAACAGCTCCGCGTCGGCCGCGAGCGCCTCCTCGAGGCCTATGAGGTGGTCGGTCTCACCGTGGAGGAGGCGACGGCCGAGCTGGGCGTGGCCCTCCCCGCGGCCCAGGCGGCCGCCGAACGGGCCGGTCGCCGGCTGGGGCCCGACGTCGAGGCGGTCACCCCCGAGGAGCTGCACGCCATCGAGGCCGAGATCGACGCCGCCCGGGCGGCCGGCCTTCCCATCCTCCAGCCGCCGACCGCGGCCGAGCGGGTCGCGGCCCACGCCGCCGAGGCCGGTGAGGAGACACCCGAGGACGAGGTGGTGCCTCCGCTCGTGGAGGTCGAGCCCACGCTGGCCGCGTTCGAGGAGATGCGCCTCCTCGGCCCGATCGACCCCGAGCCGAAGCCCGACGCGACCGGCGAAGTCGAGCCCGAGGTCGACGCCGAACCGGAGGCCGAGCCCGAGCCGGCGGGTGACGCCGAGGAGGTCCCGGAGTCCGAGGTCGAGCCCGAGCGTGAGGTCGGAGCGGTCGGCGCGGGCCGAGGCGGAGCCGGTGCCGGCGGCCGATGAGGCGATCGAGCCGGCGCCGGCGGTGGACGAGGCGCTCACCCTGCCGCTGTTCGACCGGCTGCGGGCCGGTGATCCCGAACCGGAGGTCGACGTCGTCGAGGCCATCGAGGCCGAGCCGGGCGAGGGCGACCCCCCCGATCCGGTGGCCGTGCTGGCCGACGACCTGGCCCGACGGCTCCGCCGGGCGCTGGCCGACGAGCAGAACCAGGTGCTCGACCGGCTCCGGCAGGACCGGAAGGGCCAGTTGGGCCTCGACGGCCTGCTGGGTGATCCCGACGCCGTGGTGGCCCGCCTGGCCACCGCGATCCAGCCCCGCCTCCGGGAGGCCGCCCTCGAGGGCGGGGCGGTGACCGAGGGCGGGGTGGGCGACCTGGCCACCCGCCTGGCCGGTGCGGTGGCCGACGGTGTGCGGGCCGACATCGAACGGCAGGCCGCCGTCGACGACGCCGGCGGGACCCCCGGTGGGGGCGGGGTCGACCTCGGCCGCGCGGTCCGTGAGGCCTTCCGGGCCTGGCGCACCGACCGCATCCTCCCGCTGTCCACCGAGGTGGCCGCGGAAGTCCTGGGGTCCTAGCTCTATAGGCTGCCCCTCCCATGCGGGCCCCTTCGGACATGCCCCCTCCGCGCCGCCCACGGAAGCGACGACTGTCGCCCCGGGGCCGCGTCATCCTGATCCTCGTCGCCGTCGGCCTGTTCGTGCTGATCACGTCCCTGCGCGGGATCGCCGGCTTCTACACGGACTACCTGTGGTTCGAGTCCCTCGGCAAGCAGGACGCGTTCCGCACGATCCTGGGCGCGAAGGCCAGCCTCGCCCTGATCTTCATCGGGGTCTTCTTCGCCCTCTGCTTCGTCAACCTGGTCATCGCCGACCGGCTGGCCCCCCGCTTCCGGCCCATGGGCCCGGAGGAGGAGCTGCTGCGTCGCTACCACGAGATCGTGGACGAGCGCTCGGGCTGGGTCCGGGCCGGGGTGTGCCTCCTCTTCGCCCTCATCGCCGGGGCCGGCGTGTCGAGCCAGTGGAACGAGTGGCTCCTGTTCATCAACCGGGTCGACTTCGGCATCGAGGACCCGCAGTTCCACACCGACATCGGGTTCTACGTCTTCCAGCTCCCGTTCCTGTCCTTCGTGGTCTCCTGGCTGTTCGCCGCCCTGGCGATCATCCTGATCATCACCACCGTGGCCCACTACCTCAACGGTGGGATCCGGGTGCAGAACCCCGGCCCGCGGGTCACGCCCCAGGTGAAGGCCCACGTCTCGGTCCTGTTGGCCCTGCTGGCCATCGTGAAGACCGTCGACTACTGGCTGCAGCGCTACGAGCTGACGCTGTCGACCCGGGGGACCGTCGACGGGGCGCTCTACACCGACGTGAACGCGCAGCTCCCGGCGACCTACCTCCTGCTGATGATCGCGGCCCTGTCGGTCGTCCTGCTCATCGTCAACATCTGGCGCCGGGGTTGGGTCCTGCCGGTGCTGGCCGTCGGGCTCTGGGGCTTCGTGGCCGTGGTCGTCGGCAGCATCTACCCCTCGGTCATCCAGAACCTCCGGGTCGAGCCGGCCGAGTCGTCGCGGGAGGCGCCCTACATCGAACGCAACATCGAGGCCACCCGCGCCGCGATGGGCCTGGCCGAGGTGAGCACCCGACCCTTCGACTACAACGAGGACCTGACCGGCGAGCAGCTGCTCGACAACGAGGAGACGGTGCGCAACATCCGGCTGCTGGACCCGGGCGTGGTCACCGACACCTACCAGAACCTCCAGGCCGAGCGCCCCTTCTACCGCTTGAACGACCTCGACGTGGACCGCTACGAGATCAACGGCGAGACCACCCAGGTCGTGATCTCGGCCCGGGAGCTGAGCACCTCGGGCATCCCCCAGCAGTCCTGGGAGGGCCAGCGAGTGGCCTTCACCCACGGCTACGGCGCGGCCGTCGCTCCGGCCAATGCGGTGACCTCCGAGGGTCGCCCCGACTTCGTGGTCGGCGACATCCCGGTCTCCGCCGCCGACGACACCTTCGCCATCGACCAGCCCGGCATCTACGTCGGCGAGGACCTCGACGGCTACTCCATCGTGGGGGCGACCCGCGACGAGATCAACTACCAGACCGCGGGCGGCGACACCGTCACCAGCCGCTACGACGGCGAGGGCGGGGTGGCCATGAGCTCCTTCGTCCGCCAGGCCGCCTTCGCCCTGCGCTTCGGTGAGCTGGAGCCGCTGATCTCCAACTTCGTGACCGACGAGAGCCGGATCATCTACATCCGCGACGTCCAGGAGCGGGTCTCGGCCCTGGCCCCGTTCCTGCACTGGGACGCCGACCCCTACCCGGTCATCCTGGACGGGCGGATCCAGTACGTGCTCGACGCCTACACGACCACCTCGATGTACCCCTACGCGCAGCGGGCCGACACCGACCAGCTGCCCACCGGCAGCGGCCTGGACCACGACTTCAACTACGCCCGCAACTCGGTGAAGGCCGTCGTCGACACCTACGACGGCACCGTGGACCTCTACATCGTCGACGAGGACGATCCGATCGCCGCGGCGTACGACAGCGCCTTCCCCGACCTGTTCTCGCCCCTGGACGAGATGCCCACCGAGATGCGGGACCACCTCCGCTATCCGGAGGACCTCTTCCGGGTGCAGACCAACGTGTGGGGCCGTTACCACATCGACGGCGCCCAGAACTTCTACGAGCAGGCCGGCGGCTGGGTGGTCGCCCAGGACCCGGGCACGGGCACGACCGGTGGCCAGATCACCCAGACCACCAACGCGGAGACCGGCGAGGTCGAGTCGACCCGGGAGCGCCGGATCGACCCGCAGTACCTGCTGATGCGACTGCCCGACGAGGAGCAGGAGGACTTCCTGATCCTGCGCTCCTTCGTCCCGCAACGCGGGCGACACCGAGCGCCGCGAGCTGACCGCGTTCATGGTGGCCAAGAGCGACCCGGACAACTACGGGGAGATCGAGGTCTTCGAGATGCAGAGCTCGGACATCGCCGGGCCCGCCATCGTCGCCTCCAACATCCAGAGCGACGAGCGAGATCGCCCAGGAGATCACCCTGCTCGATCAGCAGGGCTCCCAAGTCGTGCAGGGCAACCTGCTGCTGATCCCGGTGGAGCAGTCGATCCTCTACATCCGGCCGCTGTACACCCAGTCCGAGAGCGGCACACCGGTGCCGCTGCTGCGCAAGGTGATCGTGGCCTACGGCGACCGGATCGAGATGCGCAACACCCTGCGCGAAGCCCTCATCGCCATCTTCGGCGAGGCCCCCGAGACCCTCGAGGACGTCTCCCCCGACCCGGGCGACGAGGAGACGCCGCCTGACGAGGAGACGCCGCCGGAGGAGACCGACCCGGATCAGCAGGTGGCCGTTGCTGCTGGCCGAGGCCGAAGGGCTCTTCGCCCAGGCGGACCTGGCCCTGGCCGACGGGTGAGCTCGGGCGCTACCAGCGCCTCATCGAGCAGGCCGAGGCCCTGATCAACGAGGCGCTCGACCTGAGCCTCGACGGCGAGGCGCCGTCGACCACGACGACGCCCACGACCGTGCCGCCCGACGAGGCGTGAGGGGAACGTTCGCGCCCTGATCGGCGTTGACCGGTTCATGCTCTTCGGATCCAAGAAGGACCAGCTCGTCACCGCCGAGGAGGCCCTGCCGGGCCGCCCCGACCCGCAGTGGGCACCTCCCACCCACTTCGTCAACGGCACGTCGCTCGTGCCACCGTTCCCCGAGGGCAGCGAGCAGCTCGTCGTCGCCATGGGGTGCTTCTGGGGCGCCGAGCGCGTCTTCTGGCAGACGCCCGGCGTCCTGACCACCGCGGTGGGCTACGCCGGTGGCTTCACGCCCAACCCCACCTACGAGGAGGTCTGCTCGGGCCTCACGGGGCACACCGAGGTCGTCCTGGTGGTCTTCGACCCCGCCGTGGTCAGCCGGGAGGCCGTCCTCAAGGCCTTCTGGGAGGGCCACGACCCCACCCAGGGCATGCGCCAGGGCAACGACCGGGGTACCCAGTACCGCTCGGCGATCTACACGGCGGATGCCGACCAGCAGGCCGCGGCCGAGGCGTCGCGGGACCGGTTCCAGGCGGTCCTGACCGAGTCGGGGTTCGGGGAGATCACCACCGAGATCCGCCCGGTCGAGGCGTTCTACTACGCCGAGGACTACCACCAGCAGTACCTGGCGAAGGTGCCCAACGGCTACTGCGGCTTGGGCGGCACCGGGCTGAGCTGCCCGGTGGGCGTCGCCTCCGCCGACTGATCGGCGGGCTCAGCCCAAGAGCTGGGGCAGCCCGACGGGCTGCAGCCCTCGGGCCCGGAGACCGTGGATGATCGCCTCCAGGGCCTGAGCGGTGTGGGGCTTGGTGTGCAGGAGGATGATCGAGCCGCCCTTGGCCCCACTGAGGACCCGACTGACGACCGTGCTCGGGTCGCTGGTGTCCCAGTCCCGGGGGTCGATGTCCCAGAGGACGGTGTAGGCGAACGACGCCCGCCCGGCGGCGGCCAGCACCTCGGCGTCATAGGAGCCGTACGGGGGCCGGACGAACGGTGCCGGCGTGGCCCGGGCCACGTCCCACCAGGCCGCCTCATCGCCGAGCATGCGGTAGAGCGCCCCGGCGAAGCCCAAGGTGGCGAGGTCCGCGTGGCCGACGGTGTGGCTGCCGATGCTCACCCGGTCGGTGGACACCGTGCGGCGGGCCACATCGGCGAACCGCCGCACGTACTCGCCGTTGCAGAAGAAGGTGCCCCCGGCGTCGAGCCGCTCCAGGGTCCTCAGCATCGAGGACCAGGCGTCGCGGTCGTAGCAGTCGTCGATGGTGATGGCCACGCGACGGCCGGCGCCCTCGACCTGGCTGACCAGCCGGGTCTGAACGGAGCGGTGGACCCGGAAGGGGACGGCGCGTCGGCTGGTGTTCCCGGCCGCGTCGCGGACCACGACCTCGGCCTGGTAGAGGCCGATCGGGAGGGTCCGGCCCCAGGCTTCGGGGTGCCATCCGATGGTGTGGGTGCTGGCGGGACGACGGTGCGGCGAGGACTGGTCCACGACCCGCCTGTCCCGCAGCACCCGAGTCCACATCGTCAGGGGATGTGAGGGATCCGAGGTCGAGAAGTGCTGGGTGAGGATGCCCTGCCCCGTCCAGGGCTCCGGCGAGACGGGGCCCTGGCGCAGGGTCGGTCTCCGCGTGTCCACCGTCACCGAACGGGTGGCGGTGCTCGTGTTCGCAGCCGGGTCGACGGCCATCACCTCGATCACCATGCGCCCGTCGCCGGCCGTGGCCCAGGTGCCGTCACCTCGCTGGAGGCGACCTCTCCAGACCAGGGCCACGGTGCCCGGACCGGTCGGCAGGCTCGTGGCCAGCGCGGCGGTGCCCCCACGGAGGGGGTTGCGGACGGTGGCCGTCAGGCTCACCGGCTCGTCCACGGTCACCCGCACGGTCAGGCGGTCCAGCCGACCGTCGTCGTTCGGGCTGATCAGCGGGGAGCTGAGCGTCACGTCCAGCATCGGCGCCGTGGTGTCGGTCGGCGGCAGGGTGGTGCTCGGCGGCAGGGTGGTCGGCGGCAGGGTGGTCGGCGGCAGGGTGGTCGCCGGGAGGGTGGTGCCCGGCTCGGCGGTCGCCTCCCCGGCCGTGGCCCCCGGCGCGGCCGCGACGAGGCCGAGCACCGCCACAACACCACACATCGCCAGCCCGATCCTTGCCCGCATCGCCACTCCCACCTTCTGGGGGAAAGTGTGACAGAGATCGCTACGGAGCGTGTCATCGCCCCGCCGACTGTTCCGGCGCCCGATCGTGGTGCTATGACGCCTCAATCAGGCGCCAGAACGGGGAGTGGTCGACGTGAAGCTGGGGATGACATGGGGGTACTGGGGGCAGCTGCCGCCGGCGGACATCGCGGGGGTCAGCCAGGAGGCCGAGCGCCTGGGGTTCGACTCGATCTGGACCGCCGAAGCGTGGGGATCGGACGCCTTCACGCCGCTGGCGTGGATCGCGGCCCACACCGAGCGGGTCCGACTGGGCACGGCGGTGGTGCAGCTGGCGGCCCGCACCCCGACGGCCACCGCCATGCACGCCATCACGCTGGACCACCTGTCGAACGGGCGCCTCATCCTCGGTCTCGGCGTCTCGGGCCCGCAGGTGGTGGAGGGGTGGTACGGACGGCCGTCGAACAAGCCCCTGGCCCGGACCCGGGAGTACGTCGAGATCATCCGGCGCGCCGTGGCCCGCGACGCCCCGGTCGAGTTCGACGGCGAGTTCTACCAGCACCCCTACACGGGTGAGGGCTCGGTCGGCCTCGGCAAGGCGCTCAAGCCCATCACCCACCCGCGGCGGCGGGAGATCCCCATCTTCCTCGGCGCCGAAGGCCCGAAGAACGTCACCCAGACCGCGGAGATCGCCGACGGCTGGCTCCCGCTCTACTACTCGCCCTACCGCCAGGAGGTCTACGCCGACCAGCTCGCCGGGGCCAAGGAGGGCTTCGAGATCACCGCCATGGCGACCCTCGTGGTGACCGACGACATCGAGGCCGGGCTGGCCCCGGTCAAGGCCATGCTCGGCTTCTACATCGGGGGCATGGGGGCCAAGGGCCAGAACTACCACACCAAGCTCATGCAGCGGATGGGTTTCGAGGCCGAGGCCCTGAAGGTGCAGGAGCTGTTCTTCGAGGGCAAGCGGGAGGAGGCCATCGCCGCCGTCCCCAGCGAGTTCGCCGACGAGATCAGCCTGGTCGGGCCCATCGAGCGCATCCGGGACCGGGTGGCGGCCTGGGAGGACAGCCCGGTGACCACGATCCTCGTGCACGGTGGCCACGTCGCCGCCCTGCGGCAGGCCGCCGAAGCGATCCTGGGCTAACCGGCCGGGCTGACCTCGCGGAGGTCGGCGGCCGTGCGGCCGCGGAGCGACTCGACGATCCGGACGGTGGCCCGGCCGACGGGCTCGAGGCTGTCGACGTGGACCTTGTCGATGGTGTCGGCCGAGTCGAACAGGTACATCGGCGCGGTCAGGAAGTTGACCAGCGGCACGCCGCTCGAGGTGGAAGAAGCCGCCGTCGGTCGTGGGGAAGGGCCCGAAGACATCCGGGGGCAGGACCAGGGAACGGCGCAGGTCCTCGGCCTCCAGGGCCGACTGCACCGCCGACTCCAGGCCGGGCTCCCGGCTGGTGAACCACCAGCGGACCTCGGGCTCGCCCGTCACCTCCAGGCCACCGGCGCCGTCGCCCCGGGTCTCGTTCGCCGTGTGCTCGAGGTGGAACTCCAGCACGACGCGGTCGAGGAGGTCGGCGTGGTCCTCGATGAACGCCCGGGTGCCGGCGCCGTGGACCATGTGGCCGGTCGTCAGCAGGAAGAGCAGGTTGTGGGGCCGATCTGCTTCGGCCACGTCCACCCAGTGGGCGATCTGGGCCAGCACCATGGCGATGCCGGTGCCGTCCTCGACGGCGGAGGCCCACGGCGCGTCGTGGTGGGAGGCGATCACGACCCACTCGTCGGACGCGCCGGGCAGGGTGCCGATGACGTTGTGGGCCACGACGTCGTCCCGCCGGGCGTCGATGTCCAGGCGACCGGTGACCGGGCCGCCGTCGAGCAGCCGGTCCAGCTCGCGGCCGGAGGACCGGCTGAGCCAGAGCCCGGCGATGGCGCGGGCCACCCCGTCGTAGGGCACGTAGTAGTCGCAGGTCTCCCAGGGCAGGTCCAGCACGCCCACCCAACCCACGGCGCCGGCCGCCATGGCCGGCTCGGCCACCTCCTGGAACCGGGTCCCGAACGGGAGGGTCTGGACGAGGTCGGCGAACTCGCCGTCGGGATCGTGGTGAGAGGTCGCCGAGCGCGGTCATGAACGCCTGGGGGAGGTCGGAGAGGGTGAGCGGCTCGACGGCGATTGCGCCCTCGGCGTCCTGGCCCGGCTCGAAGCGGACGACGTCGGCCTCCAGCCCGTCGGCGGCCGTGGTGTGGGGCAGCGCCAGCCCGGGGAGGGTCACGGATTCCGCCGGCCGGCCCTTCGGCCACGCGGTCGAAGGTCGCGTGCTCCGACTGCCAGTGGGGGAGAGGTACGGGCTCCTGGTGCACGTCGTCGAGGTCGAGCTCGCGGAACCGGGCCTCGCACCAGTCGGCCACGGCCTGGTCCTGCGGGGAGCCCGGGCGTCGGACCCCGAACGCCAGGACGTCCTCGACCCAGGCCATCTGCCGGTCGACGGTGGGGATCACGGGGCTACTCCAGCAGGTCGCGGGTGATCTCCTCGACGGAGGCGGCCCCGACGAGGGCCATCGTCCGCCGAACGCCGGCATCGAGCAGGCCGAGGACGTGGTCCACGCCCCGCTCGCCGCCCGCGCCCGAGCGCGTAGAAGTGGACCCGCCCGGCCATGACGGCCTTCGCACCGAGCGCGACGGCCTTCACCACGTCGCTGCCCCGGCGCACCCCGCCGTCACAGATGACCTCGAGCTGGTCGCCGACGGCCTGCACGACGGGCTCGACCAGGTCGATCGTGGCCGGCGCGGTGTCGAGCTGGCGGCCACCGTGGTTCGAGAGGGCCACGGCCTCGATGCCCATGGAGGCCGCGATCTCGGCGTCGGCCACGGTCTGGATCCCCTTGATGACCAGCGGGCCGTCCCAGATCGACCGCAGCCACTCGACGTCGTCCCAGCACAGGGAGGGATCGAACTGGCCGTTGATGTAGTCGGCCAGCGACACGGCGTCGGACCCGTCGCCGACGTCCTTGCCGGCCACGTTGGCGAAGACGATGGGCTCGGCCCGCACGAAGGCCCAGGTCCAGCCGGGGTGGAGGGCGCCGTCCACGATGGTGCCGAGGCCGATCTTCGGGGGGAGCGTGAAGCCCCGCCGGATGTCCCGCTCCCGGCGGCCGAGCACGGCGGTGTCGACGGTGAGGGTGATGGCCTCGTAGCCGGCGGCCTTCGTGCGGTCGACCAGCTCCTTGGTGAGGCCCCGGTCCCGGAACACGTAGAGCTGGAACCACTTGGGGCCGGAGTTGACCGCGGCGATCTCCTCGATGGAGCGGGTGCCGATGGTCGACAGCGTGTACGGCAGGCCGACCTTGGCCGCCGCCCGGGCCACGGCCAGCTCGCCCTCGGGGTCCGCGATGCGAGCGAAGCCGGTGGGGGCGAGCACCAGGGGCAGCGGGATGCGCTTGCCCAGGAGGGTGGTCGACGGGTCGACGGCGCTGACGTCGCGGAGGACCCGGGGCCGGAAGGTCCGGCTCCGGTAGCCCTCGGTGTTGGCCCCGTAGGTCCGCTCGTCCTCGGCCGCGCCGTCGATGTAGTCGAACACCCCGTGGGGCAGGCGCCGCTTGGCGATGCGACGCAGGTCGTCCACGTCGGCCGCCTTGGCCAGCCGGCGCTCGACCGGGTCGAACTCGAGTGGCTTGAACCGGATGACCGACTTCAGGGTCTGGTAGACGCCCATCAGACGCCGACCCGTTCGAGGTCGCCGTCGGCGACCTGATCGACGAGCACCGGCATGGCCCGAGGGTACCCACCCGCCTCCCGACGGGCCGTACGGGTCGGGTGGCGATCGACCTGCGGTGACGGGGCAGACTGGCGCCATGGCGCAGGCGAAGCTGAGCATCGACCTCTGTGATCCCGAGTTCTACCGGTCGGGCGGGATGCACGACGCGTTCACCTGGATGCGGGCCAATGAGCCCGTCTACCGGGACGAGGAGAACGGCCTGTGGGCCGTGACCCGCCACGCCGACCTGCTCGACGTCGAGCGGCGGTCCGACGTGTTCGTCTCGGGCCGGGGCTATCGCCGGTACTGGGAGCCCACCGAGAACAACATGATCGCCTCCGACGACCCCGTCCACCAGGAGCAGCGCCGCCTGGTCTCCCGGGGGTTCACGCCGAAGGCGGTGCGGCGGCACGAGGACGTCCTCGAGGCCCTGATCGCCGAGCTGCTCGACCCCATCGACGGCGAGGTCGAGATCGTGGACGCCCTCGCGGCCCAGCTGCCGGCCCGGATGACCGCCCGCCTCCTGGGCTTCCCCGAGGAGGGCTGGCGGGACGTGAAGAGCTGGTCCGAGCGCCTCATGCGCCTGGACGCCCAGCTGGACGACCCCCAGATCGAGATGGCCGTCGGCCTGGCCTGCATGGAGTTCAACATGCAGCTCCTGGAGATGGTCCCCGCCCGCCGGGAGTGCCCGGTCGACGACCTCGTCTCGGACTGGGCCAACGCCTACGAGCACGACAAGGTGTTCAACGAGACGGGCCTGTTCATCGCCGGCGGGGCCGAGACCACTCGGACGGCGATCGCCCACGGCCTGCGGGCCTTCGCCGACCACCCCGACCAGTGGGAGCGCCTCGCCGCCGAGCCCGAGCTGGTCCCGTCGGCGATCGACGAGGTCATCCGCTGGGTGACGCCCCTCAACAACTTCTTCCGCACCGCGGTCGAGGACTCGGCCATCGGTGACCAGCCCGTGGCCGCGGACGACCGGGTGATCCTGCTCTACCCTTCGGCCAACCGGGACGAGGCAGTGTTCGAGGACCCGTTCGCCTTCGACATCACCCGCCGCCCCAACCCCCACGTGGCCTTCGGCTACGGCACCCATTTCTGCATCGGCGCCAACTTCGCCAAATACGAGCTGGCCATGCTCTTCGCCGAGATGACCAAGCGCTTCGAGCCCCCCGTCGTGATCAGCGAGCCCGACGTCGAGCCCAACATCTTCGCCAGAGCCGTCCGCAGCTTCGAGCTGTCCCTCTCCCGCCGCTGAGCGTCAGTCGGCCTCGTCGGCGGCGAGGGTGCGGCGGTCGAGCTTCTGCATGGCGGTGAGGGGCAGCTCGTCCACGACGCGCACGGCTTCGGGGAGCTTGTGGGCGGACAGGCGGTCCTGGGCGAAGGTGCGCAGGTCGTCGAGGGTCGGCGGTGCGGAGGGGTCACGGGGGACGACGACGGCGACGCCGATCTCGCTCATGACCTCGTCGGGGCGGGGGACCACGGCGACCTCGGCGACGGCCGGGTGCTCGGAGAGGACGGCCTCGACCTCCAGGGGATACACGTTGTAGCCGCCCCGGATGAACATCTCCTTGGCCCGTCCCGCCAGCACCAGGCAGCCCGCCTCGTCGAGGTAGCCGAGGTCGCCGGAGTGCAGCCAGCCGTCCTGTAAGGCGATGGCGGTGGCCTCCGGGTCGCCCCAGTAGCCGGCCATGACGCAGGGCGAGCGCAGGCAAACCTCGCCCACCTCGCCGTCGGCCACGGGCCGTCCGTCCTCGTCCCGGATGGACAACTCGACGGGCGGCCGGGGACGGCCCACGGTGTAGAGCGCCTCGGCGTCGGGGGCGTCGAAGGCCGTGCCCGTGCCGACGCCGCCGCACTCGGTCGACGAGTAGCGGATCGAGTAGGCCGCCCCGAAGCGCTCTCGGGCCTCGTGGACGAGGGCGGGCGGGGAGGGGGCGGCGCCGACGATGATCGTCTGGACGCAGTCGAGGGCGCGCTGGTCGAAGTCGGGCTCCCGCAGCAGCAGCGCGATCTGGGGGGCGACGCCACCGACCGACGGCACCCGGTGGGCCTCGATCTGGTCGAGCACGTCGGAGGCCCGCCAGCGGTCGAGCAGGAGCTGGGTGGTGCCCAGGCGCAGGTACCAGGCCAGCTTGGTCATGAACCCGATGTGGGCGAACTGGGTCGAGGCCAGCATCGGCCCGCCCCCGCCCCAGGTGTCGCCCACGTCGGCCGCGGTGATGGCGGCGATCTGACGGACCCGGAACTCGGCACCCCGGGGGCGGCCCGTCGTGCCCGACGTGAGGACGATGGCCACGGGTCGCTCGGGGTCGTCGGGCAGCGCCGGCGCCGCCTCGTCGGGCACTCGCAGCTCGGCCACCTCGTCTGCCGAGCCGAGCACCAGGTCAGGGCCGACGACCTCGAGCGCGGTGGCCCGTTCCGCGTCGGTCAGCCGGGGGTTCACGCCGGCGGCCGTTGCCCCGGCCTTGGCCAGGGCGGCGTAGGCGATCACGTAGTCCGGCGTGGACGGCAGGGTCAGGGCCACGACCGAGCCGGGCCCGATGCCCCGGCGGGTCAGGCCGACCGCGACCTCGTCCGAGCGCCGGTCCAGCTCGACGTAGCTGACGGGTGTCCCGTCGGCGCCCAGCAGCGCCGGGTGGTCACCGAAACGCCGCGCCGCCTCCGGCACGATCCTGTCCAGCACATCACGAGTTTGACCGACGTGAACGGTGGCGGGTGGTCCAGGAGGACCGGCCGCCATTTTCAAACAGGGGGACTCGAGGTTGCCTGAGGCCCGGTGTCCCCGCCAGGGGCGGCGCCGAGAGGCGCCAGAAGAAGGTGGCGCGATCACTACGCTGCCGCGCACCGTGCTGACCTTCATCCGCTTCGACATGCGGGCCCCTGTGGGTGGCCCCGCCTCCGCCGCCGAGTTGCACACGGCCACCCTCGACATGGCCGAGTGGGCCGACCGGGTCGGCTTCGACTCCATCGTGGTGAGCGAGCACCACGGGTCCGAGGACGGCTTCCTGCCCTCGCCGATCGTGGCGGCCGCCGCCATCGCCGGGCGGACCCGGACGGCGGGGATCAGCATCTCGGCCCTCCTGGCCCCGCTGCACGACCCGGTCCGCATCGCCGAGGACCTGGCGGTGCTCGACCTGCTGTCGAAGGGTCGGGTGACCACCATCCTCGGCTTGGGCTACCGGCCCGAGGAGTACGAGATGTTCAACGCGCCGTGGGACACGCGCGGCGCGTACTTCGACGAGTGGGTGCAGGCCCTCCTCGACGCCTGGAAGGGGGAGCCGTTCGTCTACCAGGACCGCAAGATCCCGGCGGTCACGCCCCGGCCGTTCACCGACCCCCACCCGCCGATCTTCATCGGGGGCCGGTCGAAGCCCGCCGCCCGGCGCGCCGCCCGCTTCGGGCTCAACTTCTTCCCCGATTCCTCCGACCCGGCGCTGCGGGAGGCCTACGAGGAGGCCTGTGCGGCCGCGGGCCACGAGCCCGGCTTCATGATCACCCCCGAGGACCCCGTCACCTTCGTGTTCGTGCACGACGACCCCGACGGCTACTGGGAGCGCATCGGCCCCCACGTGCTGCACGAGGCGATGACGTACTCGGGCTGGCAGCGGGAGGGGGAGACCTCCTCGGCCGCCACCGACGCCCGCTCCCTCGAGGAGCTCAAGGCGGGCGACCGCTTCGCCGTGCTGACCCCCGACGAGGCCGTCGCCCACCTACACCGGGGGAACCTGCTGCTCTACCCCCTCTGTGGTGGCATCCCGCCGGAGCTGGCGTGGGAGTCCCTGCACCTCGTCGAGCACGAGGTCCTCCCGAAGGCCCGAGCCGGATCGTGAGCACGTCGGTCGACCTGGATGTCAGCCCCGCGGGGATGCTGCTGACGGACCGGGTCGCCGTGGTCACCGGGGCCGCCCAGGGGATCGGCGAGGCCTGCGCCCTGGGCCTGGCCCGCTTCGGCGCCCACGTCGCGGTCTGTGACCGTGAGGCCGATGGCCTGGCCGAAACCGCGGCCGAGGTGGAGGCGCTGGGCCGCCGGGTCGTCACGGGGGAGCTCGACGTCCGGGACCCCGACGCCGTCGACGCCTTCCTGGCCTCCGTCGAGGCCGAGTTCGGCCACGTCGACATCCTGGTCAACAACGCCGGGGGCACGTTCTTCTCGTCGTTCCTGGACGTGAGCGGCCGCGGCGAGGCGGCGCTCATCGCCGAGAACTTCACCCAGGTGACCCACTTCATCCGCCGGACGGTCCCGCTGATGGGGGAGCGGGGTGGCTCGATGATCAACGTGACCTCCATCGAGGCGCACCGGGCCGGGCCGGGGTTCGCCGTCTACTCGGCCATGAAGGCGGCGGTGGAGAACCTGACCAAGAGCCTCGCCCTGGAGCTGGCCGAGCGGCGCATCCGGGTCAACTGCATCGCCCCGGACATGATCCCCACGCCGGGCGATGCGGGCCTGTCCCTCGACGCCGCCGCGGCCGAGATGGACTGGTCCAAGACCGTCCTGCCCGACCTGGGCCACCCCGACGACTGCGCCGCCGCCGTGGTGTACCTGGCCTCGGACTTCGCCCGCTTCCTCACCGGCTCCACGCTCCACCCCGACTCCGGCAACCTCGCCAGCGGCGGCTGGAAGCGCCTCCCCAACGGCACCTACACGCTGTGACATGGTCGCCGCCTGCGCGGCTCCGCTGCCTACGGCAGCTATCGGCGACCTTCCTCTGAGCTGCTGCGCTCCGCTCCGCAGCGTCGCTCCCCACCGAATCCTCTGTTCTGGGCCCTCCCCTCTGTCGTGGAGAACAGAGGGGCGGGCCCAGAATCGATAGTGGGGCGGACGAGGGGGGTCGGCTCGGGAACTAGCGTCCCGGGTCGTGGCGGTGGACCTGGGCGACCTCGTGGATCCGGGGCACACGGTCGTGGTGACCCAGGAGTGCCAGGTCGGGGTGCTGGGGGCGGCGTCGGCCTTCCCGGAGCTGGCGGGCGCCGCTCGTGACCGCGGGATGCTGGAGGCCGCCGGGCGCCTGGTCGCCGGCGCCCGCGCCGCGGGGATCGACGTCGTCCACTGTGTGGCCGCCCGGCGCCCGGACGGCAAGGGCTCCAACCACAACGCCCGCCTGTTCGCGGTCGCGGCGAAGGCGGACGGCCAACTCACCCCGGGGAGCGAGGCGGTCGAGGTGTGCCCGGAGATCGGGGTCGAGCCCACCGACGTCGTCCTGACCCGCCTCCACGGCCTGGGCCCGATGGGCGGCACCGACCTCGACGTCGTGCTGCGCAACCTCGGCGCCCGCACCGTGGTCGGCATCGGCGTCTCGGTGAACATCGGCATGACCGACTTCGCCTTCGATGCCGTCAACGCCGGGTACCAGTTCGTGCTGCCCCGGGACGCGGTGACCGGTGTCCCCACCGCCTACGCCGACGCCGTCATCGACAACACCCTGGCCCTGGTCGCCACGGTCACCACGGTCGACGCCGTGCTGGGGTGCTGGTGAGCACCGACGAGGTGACGCCCCGGGCCGTCGACGGGCGGGTGCCGGGTCGTCGGGGCCTGGCCACCCGCCAGCGCCTGCTCGACCACGTGGCCGAGATGCTGGCGTCCAGCTCCTACCGGGACGTCCGGGTGGTCGACGTGGCCCGCGCCGCGGGGACGTCGCCGGCGACGTTCTACCAGTACTTCGCCGACGTGGAGGAGGCCATCCTGGCGCTGGCCGAGGAGGTCGCCCGGGTGGTCCAGGACACCCTGGTGCCCCTCGCGGAGGGCCCGCGCTGGCGGGGTCGTCAGGGCTACGAGGCGGCCCTGCGGGTGGTCGACGGCTACCTGGACTTCTGGGACGACCATGGCGCAGTCGTGAGGGTCATGGACCTGGGCCGCAACGAGGGCGATGCCCGCTTCCGCCAGCTCCGCAGCCGCCTGTTCACCCGCTTCAACGAGGCCTTGGCCGACCGGGTCACCCAGGAGCGACCCGTCGGCGACGACGTGGACCCCCGGGCCACGGCCGGGGCCATGACCTCGATGCTGGCCCACGTGGCCGACCACCGCTACGGCTTCGAGGCCTACGGGATCCGCACGGCGGACGTGCGCCAGACCATGGGCCGGATCCTCTTCACCACCGTCACCGGCCGCCAGCCGCCGCCGTCCTCCGGCGCCTGAGGATTGGCGCCGAGGTCCTCTCCCCTCTCAAGGTGGTGAGGTGAAGCGCCGGACGACCATCGCCCTCGCCCTGGTCGCCGTCGTCGGCGCCGTGGTCGCTGATCCGTCGCCGCCGGTCGGCCGGCGAGGCCGGACCCGCCCACCTCAGCGCGACGGGACGGTCGGCCCGCACGGCGGCCATGGCCAAGTTCGGTGCCCGTACGGGCGGGGCCTACGCCGCGCACCGGGCCCGCTCGGTGTTCGCGTCCGCGGAGCGCCAGGAGGCCATGGACGACGCGTTCGCCCTGCGCACCGCGGAGCAGGTGGCAGCCGAGCTGGGGAACCTCAAGGGGGCGATGATGAAGCTCGGCCAGATGGCCAGCTACCTCGACCAGGGCCTGCCCGTCGCCCGTCCGCGAGGCGCTGGCCGAGCTGCGCCAGGACGCCCCGCCCATGAGCGCCGAGCTGGCCGCCGGTGTCCTGAGGCCGAGCTGGGCAAGGGGCCCGAGGAGCTCTTCGCCGAGTGGGATCCCGTGCCGCTGGCCTCGGCGTCCATCGGCCAGGTCCATCGGGCGGTCACCCACGACGACCGGGCCGTGGCGGTCAAGATCCAGTACCCGGGCGTGGACGAGGCGATCCGAGCCGACCTCGACAACACCGACGCCCTCTTCGGGGCCATGGGCTTCATCTTCTCGGGCCTCGACCCCGACGCCATCGTGCAGGAGCTGAAGGAGCGGCTGATCGAGGAGCTCGACTACCGGCTCGAGGCCGACAACCAGCGCCTGTTCGGGGACTACTACCGGAACCACCCCTTCATCAGGATCCCCGCCGTGGTCGACGAGCTGTCGACCGGCCGGGTGCTGACCACCGAGCTGTCGGCCGGGGCGCGGTGGGAGGAGATGCTCACTTGGGACCAGGAGGAGCGGGACCGGGCCGGGGAGGCCATCTACCGCTTCGTCTTCCGTTCGCTCTACCGCCTCCACGCCTTCAACGGCGACCCGCATCCCGGCAACTACCTCTTCGAGCCCGGCGGTCGGGTCACCTTCCTCGACTTCGGGCTCGTGAAGCGGTTCATCCCCGACGAGGTGCGCCTGTTCGACGCTCTGATCGACGCCTTCGTCCTGCGCCGGGACCTGGGCGACTTCCGCCGGATCCTCGAGGACGCCGACGTCATCCGGACCGAGGCCGAGCTCAGCGACCAGCAGGTGGCCGACTGGATGGGCCACTTCTACGAGTTCGTGCTCGAGGACCGACCGTCGTCGATCACCGCGGACTACGCCAGCCAGACCATGCGCCAGATGTTCGACGTCGGTGGCCCCAATGCCGACATCATCCGGGCCGCGAACGTCCCGCCCAGCTTCGTGATCATCCAGCGCATCAACCTGGGCCTCTACGCCGTGCTCGGCGAGCTCAACGCCACCGCCAACTGGCGGCGGGTGGCCAACGAGCTCTGGCCCTTCGTCGACGGCCCTCCCTCCACCCGGCTGGGCGAGGAGGAGGCCGCCTGGCGGGCGGCCACCGGCCGCTAGGACCTCAGTTGAGGATGTTGATGGTGGGCGTGTAGCCGAAGTCCGGGGCCCGGTCCGAGGAGTCGACGGTGCCGTTCCCACCCCGGTCGTACCGGTAACGGGCGAAGGCCCGGAATGCGCCGGGCAGCCCCAGGCAGACCTGTCGCACCCGGACCTGGATGAACGCCGGACTGGGCTGGCTGAGGCCGACGCAGGGGGGCGTGGGGTCAGGCGCCGGGCCGACCCACACCACGCGGGCCGCGGGCTCCCGACGGGCTGGGGGTGATGATGACCGCCCACTAGCGGCGGGCCGTCGGAGCCGTCGTTCATGTTGAGGACGAGCTGGGACCGGGAGCCGGGCTGCCAGGCCGGACCGGTGCGGATGTTGTTGCCCTCCCGGGTGCGGACCCGCAGCTCGATCGGCCCACCGTCCTGGGCGACCCGCAGGGCCACGATGTCGCCACCGCCCACGCCGTCGCCGACCGGGTCGACGGCTGTCTGGGGTGAGTCGTTACCGGCGGCGGCCGGCGGGACGAGCAAGGCGAGGGCGAGCGCGGTGACGCGCGATGGCGGCTACGACGAGTGCATCGGAGACCTGACGGATCGACCCGTCGTGCCGGACAAGGCAATCAATCGGGACCGATCCGCTAGGAAGGACCCATGGGTCTGCTGGAGGGTTGCCGGGCGATCGTCACGGGTGGGGCGTCGGGGATCGGCGCAGCCACCTGCCGGCGCTTCGCGGACGAGGGCGCCCGGGTGGCGGTGCTGGACATCGACGGGGCCGAGGCCCGCAACGTCGCCGTGCTCCATCGGGTCCGAGGCCGCCTTCGTGCAGGCTGACGTGGCCGACGCCGAGGCGATGGCCACCGCGGTCGCGACCGCCGCCGACGCCTTGGGCGGCCTCACCTGCCTGGTCAACAACGCCGGCACCGGCAACGTCATGCCGCTGGCGGACTACCCCGACGCCGAGTGGGACCGTCTCCTGGACGTGAACCTGCGCGGCACCTTCCATGGCCTCCGAGCCGCCCTCCCCCTCCTGCGGGAGGCGGGCGGCATCGGCAACGTGGTCAACGTCGCCTCGGTCAGCGGCCTGCGCCCGACCCGGGGCGAGGCGCCCTACTCCGCGGCGAAGGCGGCCGTGGTGTCGCTGACCCGCAGCGCGGCGCTGGAGTACGCCCCGGAGGTCCGGGTCAACGCCGTCGCCCCCGGGTTCATCGACACCCCGCTCACCGGCTTCGCCGTGGCCGATCCGACCTACGCCGGGCCCATCGCCGCCGGGACCCCGCTGGGGCGCATCGGCTCGGCCGACGAGGTGGCCGACGTCATCGTCTTCCTGGCCTCACCCCTGGCCCGCTACGTCACGGGGGAGACCGTGGTCGTCGACGGCGGCTCGGTGCTCGGCAACCCCCAGGTGGATGCGTTCCTCCGCAGCCTGCTCCCCTGAGGGGTCACCGGGCGGCGGTATCGGCAGTCACGGAGCGTGACTTGAGGTTCGGCTTGAAACCACTTTGCGTGGTCGCTACGGTGGGGTCCGCATGGCAGACCACCTCCGCCCGATCGTCCTCGAGCGTCGCGAGACGGATCGCCGTCTCGATCTCCGTGACGAGGACGACCGATCGTCGACAGGCCGAGCGCCGGTCCCTGGACACCCGTCCGTCCGATCTCCGGGCCGACGACGTCGTCATCGACCTGCGGGACGCTCAGGCCCGGGTGGAGGTACGGCGCGAGCCCGAGCAGGTCCTCGCCCGCCGGTGGTTCCTGCTGGCGATCCTGGGGGCCCTGAACCTGCTGGACCTGGTCACCACCAAGCTGGTGCTCAACGCCGGTGGGGCCGAGGCCAACCCGATCATGGCCCCGATCATCCACCACCCCTTCGCCCCCGCCCTGGTCAAGACCGGCGGGTTCGTCCTGGTGGCGCTGGTCCTGAAGGCATGCCCCGTCCGGTCCAAGATGGTCGACCGGGCCCTGATCACGGTGACCAGCCTCTACCTGGTCGTCGTGACCTGGAACCTCCTGAACCTCCTCCTCGCCGCCTGACGCGGTGCTGGCCGGCGCCTTCGCCGGGTAGGGCGCGGCCATGACCAGCAAGCGCACCCACCGCACTGCGGCCCTCCTCATGACCGGCGCCCTCGCCCTCGGCGGTATCACCGCCTGCGGGGACGATGACGACGACGGCATCGTCGACGACGACGTCGAACAGGACGTCTCCGAGGACGTCGACGACCTGTCCGGGGACCTCTCCGAGGGCGCCGAGGACCTCTCCGACGAAGTCGAGGAGCAGGTCGACGAAGGGGCCGAGGAGGACTCCGACGACGGAGGCGGCTGACCGCCTCTGACGACCCGTCAGAAGCGGGGACTACGCTCCGGCGCCGTGGCCACGATCCCCGCCGTCGACCCCGGACCCCAGCAGCTCTTCATCGGCGGCGCGTTCGTCCGAGGCGGCCGGGGGGCCTACGAGATCCGCAACCCCGCCACCGAGGCGGTGGTGGGGGAGGCCCCGGATGCCTCGGTGGAGGACGCGGCGGCCGCCGTGGCCGCCGCTCAGGACGCCTTCGGGCCCTGGTCCCGCACCGACGCCCGCGGAGCGGGCTCGACTGCTCGACGCCCTGGCCGATGCGGTGGCCGCCCGGCACGACGAGCTGGCGCCGCTGATCCAGGCGGAGACGGGCGCGACCTGGAAGGTGGCCAACGGCCTCCAGCTCACCCAGGTGGTCGAGCGCTTCCACCGCTATGCCCGTGGTGCCATGGAGCCCACGGTCCTGCCCCTGCCGCCCCAGCTGATCGAGACGACCGACCTGGCCCCCGGCGGGGTCATCTCCGCCTTCGCGGCCCGGCGTCCGGTCGGGGTCGTGCTGGCCATCACCTCCTACAACTTCCCGCTCACGAACATGGCGGGGAAGCTCGGCCCGGCGCTGGCCGCGGGCAACCCGGTCATCGTCAAGCCCGCGCCGCAGGACCCCCTGGCCATCCTGAAGTTCGCCGAGATCGCCCGGGACGTCGGCTTCCCCGACGGGGTGATCAACGTGGTGGTCGGGGAGGGGACCGAAGCGGCCGAGGCCCTCGTCGCCTCGCCGGGGGTCGACATGATCAGCTTCACCGGCTCCACCGCCGTGGGTCGTCGCATCGGCTCGGTGGCGGGGGAGGGGATGACCCGCCTCCTGCTGGAGCTGGGGGGCAAGGGGGCCTCGGTCATCTTCGACGACGCCGACGTGGGGAAGGCGATCATGGGCACGGGGTCGACCTGGGCCTTCCACTCCGGCCAGATCTGCACGGCCCCGACCCGCGTGCTGGCCCAGCGCGGCGTCTATGACCAGGTGGTCGCCGGCCTCACCCAGTTCGCCGGGGCCCTGAAGGTCGGCGACCCGCTCGAGGACGACACGGTCGTCGGCCCCGTCATCACCGAGGCCCACCGGGGCCGGATCGAGGAGCACATCACCACCGGCCTCAGCGAGGGGGCCGAGCTGGTGGCGGGCGGCCACCGCCCCGCCGACCTGGACACCGGCTGGTACGTCCCACCGACCCTGCTGGCCGGCTGCTCGGGGGACATGCGGGTGGTGAAGGAGGAGATCTTCGGCCCGGTCATCGTGGTCGTGCCCTTCGACGACGAGGAGGAGGCGGTGGCCCTGGCCAACGGCACCGACTTCGGCCTCTACGACTACGTCTGGTCCGGTGACGTCACGCGGGCGGTGGAGATGGCGGCCCGCCTGCGCACCGGCAACGTGGGCATCAACACCCTGCAGCGCAACCACGAGGCGCCGTTCGGCGGCTTCAAGCTCTCCGGGGTCGGTCGGGACGGCGGCTCCTTCGGCCTCCACGCCTACAGCGAGCTGCAGTCCGTCGTCTGGCCCGACGCATGAGCGCCTATGACCTGGCCGTCGTCGGCGGGACGCTGGTCGACGGCTCGGGCCTGCCCCGGCGGCGGGCCGACGTCATGGTCAAGGACGGCAAGGTGGCCGCTGTCGGCTTCGCCGAGGAGGGCAGGGCGGACCGCACCGTCGACGCCACCGGTCTCGTCGTGGCCCCGGGGATCGTCGACCCCCACACCCACTACGACCCCCAGCTCACCTTCGAGCCCTACGCCACCTCCTCCTGCTTCCACGGGGTGACCACGGTCCTGGCCGGCAACTGCGGCTTCTCGGTGGCGCCGACCAAGGAGGCCGACCGGCCCTACATCACCCAGATGTTCGCCCGGGTGGAGGGCATGTCCGCCGCCGCCCTCGACGGCCTGCCCTGGGACTTCGAGACCTTCCCGGAGTACCTGGCCGCCCGTCGGGGCCGCATCGGCGTGAACATGGCCTGCTACGTCGGCCACTCCGCCGTGCGGCGCTGGGTGATGGGCGATGCCGCCTTCGAGCGGGAAGCCACCGACGACGAGATCGGCGAGATGGTCGGCATCGTCACCGAGGCGATGGCCGCGGGCGCCGCGGGGTTCTCCTCGTCCCACGCCCCGACCCACTGGGACAGCGCCAACCGGCCCGTGCCCTCCCGCCTGTCGTCGCTGGAGGAGCTCAAGGCCCTGGTGAGCGCCGCGGGTCGGGCCAACGCGGGCACCATCGCCTACCTGCCCGAGGGGGCCATCGGCGGCCTCCAGCCCGTCGACGAGCAGTTGCTGATCGACCTCTCGCTGGCCTCGCGGATGCCGGTGATCATCCAGGGCCTCGGGGCCCGGTCGAAGGTCGACGCCCCGACCGCGGGCTGGGACAACGCCAAGCGCTTCGTCGACGAGGCCACCGATCAGGGCGCCGCCGTCTACTCGCTGATGATGGCTCGGCCCTTCAACCGGACCTTCACCCTGGCCGAGGGCACCACCCTCTACGAAGGGGTCCTGGACCTCAACCGCCTCTTCACCGAGGCCAAGACCGTGCCCGAGCGCATGGCGATGGCCCTGGACCCGGCGTTTCGGGCCACGGTGCGGGGCTCGGTGCGCAACCCCAACAAGGACGCGTCCAAGGGCCCGACCCTGCCGCCACCCGGCTGGGATGTCCTCCACGTCAACGAGGTGGCCCGGTCCGAACACGAGCGCTTCGTGGGCCGTTCCCTGGCCGACCTCGCCGCGGAGCAGGGCAAGGCCGAGGAGGACGTGCTCCTGGACCTGGCGGTGGCCGAGGAGCTGCGGACCGAGTTCGTCTGGCGCACCGAGACCCCGGCCTGGCGGGAGGGGACCCGGGTCGCCCAGCTCGACCCGCACATGATCATCGGCACCTCCGACGGTGGCGCCCACCTGGACCGGGACGACGGGGCCGAGAGCTCCAGCTACTTCCTGCGCTACTGGGTGCGGGAGTGGGGCGCCTGGACCCTCGAGGAGGGCATCCGCCAGCTGACCCAGTGGCCCGCCGCCCTGTGTGGCTTCAGCGACCGGGGCATGGTCCGCCCGGGCTTCGCGGCCGACCTCATGGTGTTCGACCCCGACACCATCGGCCCGGCCGAGAAGGGGATCGTGCACGACTTCCCCAACGACGAGGCCCGCTACGTCTCCAAGCCCGAGGGCATGAAGGCCACCATCGTCAACGGCACGCCCATCGTGCTCGACGGCGAGCTGGTCGGCGACGGCGCCCTTCCCGGCCAGGTGCTCCGCCCCGAGGGCTGATCAGGCCCTCATCCGCGACGCGCGCCGTCCGATGGGTAAACCTGGGGAAAGGCCGAGCGATGCGGAGGCCGCGATGGCGACTGAGTTGGCGATCACACACCTGTCCGACCTGACAGGGCAGCTGGGGGACTGGCTCCGGGCCCACGCGGGATGGCCGGAGGCGGCGCTGACCTGCGCCTGCTCACTGGCCGCCGAGGCCGTGGGCGACCAGGGCCTGATCGGCGGCACCATCGCCCTCGAAGGTCCCACCGTCCACCTGCACGTCGACCACTGCCTCGACCTGGACCGGGTGGCCGACACCGCCCAGGGCCACGTCGAGGTGGCCGCCCACGACGGCGACATCCTCCTGCGCAGCCTGGACTGACCCGGCCGTGCTACCCCGGGGCGTGCACCGAGACGGCGTAGTCGCCGCCGGTGAAGGGGTCGCGGGCCCAGGTGGCGAAGCGGTCGACGAGGGCCAGGCCGGCGTCGTGGCACGCGGCGTCCCAGTCCTCGAGGCCATAGCCCCGGTCGATCGAGAAGCCGGCCACCAGGTGACCGCCGGCGGCCACGTGGGCCGCGCACCGGTCGACGAGCGCGGGCTGGGTGCCGGGCGGGGTGAACAGCGGGACGTTGCCGGCCAGGAGCACGAGGGCGAAGGTCCGGCCCAGGTCCAGCTCCGTGAGGTCGGCCTCGACCCAGGTGATGTCCGGGCCCTGGCGCCGGGCAGTGCTCAGCATCGACGGGTCGACGTCGGCGCCCACCACCTCGATGCCTCGCCGGGCCAGCTCGATGCCCACCCGGCCCGTTCCGCAACCGGCGTCCAGCACCGAGGCCGGGCCGAACGCCGTCACGAAGTCAGCTTCGCCGTGCACCGCCGCCCCGGACGCCGCCAGCCGGTCGAACCGGGCCTGGTACTCGTCGCCCTCCCAGGCGGTCACGGGTCCACGATCCGTTGGAGGAGGACGAGGTCCAGCCAGCGGTCGAACTTGCGGCCGACCTCCGGCATCCGGGCCACCTCGACGAAGCCCATGTGCTCGTGGAACCGCAGGGAGCCCTCGGTCGCGGCGTCGACGCCGGCCACGAGGACGTGGACCCCCGCGGCGCGGGCCCGGTCGACGAGGGCCTCGATCAGTCGGCGGCCGAGCCCCTCGCCCTGATGGCCGGGGGCGATGTGGATGGAGAGCTCCCGGGTGTGGCGGTAGCCCGGCCAGGTCCCCTCCCCCCGGAACCAGCTCCACGCGGTGAAGCCGACGACCTGGCCCGAATCGTCGTCGACCACGACCAGGACGGGGTCACCCGCCGCCCGCCGGGCGGCGAACCAGGCCCGACGGTGCTCGAGGGTCTCCGGCTCGTCCGCCCACGAGGTCGTGGTGTCGTCGATGGTGGCGTTGTAGATCGCCACGATCGTCGGCAGGTCAGCCTCGTCGGCGTCCCGCAGGGACCCGGTCATGCGGGCTGGAGAGAGGCGGCAATGCGTTGCCGGGCGGCCAGCCAGGCGGGGACGACGGCGCCGAGGAGGGCGAGGCCGAGGGCGAGGGGCACCACGAGGAGCAGGGCGGTGACGTCGAGCTGGGGTGAGGCGATCACCCCGAGGTCCTCGATGAGCTGCTGCCAGATCCAGCGACCGAGGGCCAGGCCGATGGGGACCCCCACCAGGAGGCTGGCACCGGTGACGAAGAGGGCCTGCCACAGCACCGCATGGCGCACGTGCGCCCGCCGAGAGCCGAGGAGGCGCAGCATCGCCAGCATCGGGCGTCGTTCGCGGACGGCGGTCGCCAGCGCATGGACCAGGCCGAAGAAGGCGAGCAAGGCGAAGAACACCATCAGGGCCGGGCCGATGGTCCGGGTCTGATCGAGGTTGTCCAGGCGATAGGGCAGGCCGAGCTCACGGAACCCGACGGCGTGGGTCTGGGAGAGCTCCTCCTGCAGCGCGGCCTGATCGGTGCCCTCGTCGAAGCGGACCACCACCTCCGGGGGGGCCGGTCGGGTGGTCAGTCGCTCCCAGGAGTCTTCGGTGGCGAGCACCCCCTCACCGGGATCCCGGTCGACGAAGGTCGGCAGCACGACCGTCCCGACGACCTCGAGGTCCTCGGTCTCACCGCTCGGCCCGGTCGCGGTCACCGTGTCCCCGATGTCGACCCCGAGCAGCTCGCGGGTGAGGTCTCCGAGCGCGATCTCGTCGTCCTCCTCCGGCAGGTCGCCCTCGACCACGCGGTGCTCGATGCCCGAGTCGGCATCGAGGGTGTGCGCGGTCACCACCTCGTCGTCGACCTCGATGTCGCCGATGCGGTACACCGCACTGCCGGCGACACCGTCCTCCTCGGCGAGCGCGGCCGCGGTTGCCTCCACGGCGGCGGGGTCGAGGGCGGTGGCCGCCGCGTCCCAGTTCCATCCCCACTGGTCGGGCGCGGCGACCAGGTCGTCGAGGCTCGTCACGACCGTGCCCACGGCCACGACGCCGACCACGCCGATCGTGGTCGCGGCGAGGGCCGAGCGCATCATGGACACCCCGTGCCCCGCCCGGCGCTCGAAGGCCAGGCGCGGCGCCGCCGATGAGGGCGGGATCGGCGCCGGCCCGGGCGAAGAGCTGGGCGAGCCCGGACGGGCGAGGGGTCCGACCGCGGTGACGGGCCCGGCTGTGGTGCCACCCCCACCACGCCGCCCACCCCGTGGCCGCCGCCGCCAGGGCGATCGCCCCCACGCCGAGGCTCAGGAGGTCGACAGCGAAGCCGGGATCGGGTTCGATGTCGGCCACCGCTCCGAAGGGGAACCACCGGGACGTGGGGGCGGCGATCATCGCGGCGAGGACCGCGCCCACCAGCGCCGCCGCCGAGACCGGCAGGGCCGCCGCGACCGCCTGCTGTCCCCGGGTCGACCCGAGCTCGCGCAGGCGTTGTGATCGCTCGGCGCCGGCGGCGAGGTGGCGACTGATCGCCTGCGCCACGACGAGACCCCCGGCCAGGAGGCTGATGATCGCGAACAGCAGGAGGCCTCGGCTGGTGACCTCGACGGCGTCCTGGGGGTAGTCGAGGAAGTCGTCTTCGGCGTTGAGGCCGGTCGCGCCCTCGCCGCGTTCCTCGACGAGGTCGACGAGGCGATCGAGATCGTCCGGTCCGTTCTCCAGGCGGACGAAGACCTCCTCCCCGAAGGTGCCGGTCCGAGACCCGTACTCGTCGTAGAAGGAGGTCGGAGCGACGGCCTCCGGTGAGCCCTCCCGGCTGACGAGGTCGGTCACGGACCGGAAGACGCCGGTCACGAGCAGCTGCTCGACGGGGGAGTCCGCCAGCTCGAGCACGCAGGTGCGTTCGAGGGCGCAGGCGAAGTTCTCCGGGTCGAAGGTCTGGACGTCGATGGCGTCGCCCGGGCGCAGCCCGTCCTCCGCCGCCTGTTCGTTCACGGCGATCTCGTTCGTCGTGCCCGGGAGCGGCATCCGGCCCTCGACGACGAGGGGCCGTTCGACCGCGGTACCGAAGTCAGGGTCGGGGCTGCTGGCCACGAACACGGGGTTCGCCCCCGCGCTGAACACGAGGAGCGACCGCACCGCCGCGACGTCCACCCAGGACGCGGCCTCGAAGTCCTCCTCCAGGTCGTCGGCGGAGTAGCCGGTGGGTGGGCTGACGCGGGCGTCGCGGGACTCGGTGGTCTCGACGAAGCGGTCGAGGGCCGAGGCGGTGCGCCGGGCGCCGGCGAAGGCGCTCAGGGCGACGGCGCCCACCAGGGCGACGAGGAGGGCGAGGCCGAGCAGGGCGCGCCAGCGACGCCGGACCTCGGAGCGGGCGACGAGGCCCACCGCGTCGCCGAACGGTGCCATCCCGGGGACGGTAACGGCCACGTCGATCGCCACAGAACTCTTCTGGGCCCTCTCCTCTGTTCTCCACGACAGAGGGTGGGGCCCAGAACGGGGGGTCAGGGGGTGAGGACGGGGAGGCGCTCCCAGCCGCGGACGGTGGAGGTCCGGGCCTGGACGGCGTTGGCCGACGTCGACCTCCCAGGTCGGGAAGCGCGTCAGCACCTCGTCGAGGGCGACGCAACCCTCCAGGCGGGCCAGCGCGGCCCCGAGGCAGAAGTGGATGCCGTAGCCGAAGGTGAGGTGGTGGTCGATCCGACGGTGGATGTCGAACCGTTCGCCGTCGGGGAACCGCGCCTCGTCCCGGTTCGCCGACGCGTTGAGCAGGAGCAGGATGCTGCCCTCGGGCACCGTGACCCCGTGGTGCTCGACATCGCGGGTCACGTACCGGCCCTGGACCGGTGACGGGGGCTCGTAGCGGAGCAGCTCCTCGATGGCGCCCGGGATGAGGCTGCGGTCCTCGACCAGCTCCTGGCGCTGATCGGGGTGCTCGGCCAGCACCTTGCCCGTCCACCCGATGAGCCGGGCCGTGGTCTCGTTCCCGGCCGAGGCCAGGAGACCGACGTAGCCCAGCACCTGCTCGCGGGTGAGGCGGCGCCGCTCGCCGTCGACGTCCTCGAACTCGGCCTGGAGGAGCTCGGTCATCAGGTCGTCGGAGGGGTGCTCGGCCCGCCAGTCGATGTACTCGCCGAAGACGCTGTCGCTGTCACGCTCGCCGTACTGGGCCTCGAAGTCCGGCATGGCCCCCTCCTCCAGCCGGAGCCCCTCGTCCATCTGGCTCTTGAGCGCGTCCTGGTCCTGCTCGGGGATGCCGAGGAGCATGCCGATCGTGCGCATGGGCATCTGGGCGCCCAGGTCGGCGATGAAGTCGAAGCCCCCGGTGCCCACGAGCGGGTCGAGGGACCGGGCGCAGAACTCACGGATCTTCGGCTCGATGGCGGCCACCTTGCGGGGGGTGAAGACCCGGGACAGCAGGCTCCGGTGGACCGAGTGCTCCGGGGGGTCCTCGAAGATGAAGATGCCGGGCGGCAGCTCGATGTCACTGCGGATCAGCTCGATGAGCGTGCCCTTGCCGGAGATGTAGGTCCGCCAGTCGATCGCGCAGGCCTCGACGTCGTCGAAGCGGCTCAGGGCGAAGAAGTCGTACTTCTCGTTGTGGTAGAGCGGCGCCTCCTCGCGCAGCCGCTTCCAGACCGGGTACGGATCGGCGTCGATCTCGAAGTCATAGGGGTCGTAGTAGAGGTCCGGGGCCTCGCTCATGGCCTCCATCCTCGCGCGTCGGAGACTGGCGTTGCACAAAATCAAGAAGTAGGTTCTCACGATGCGCATCGGCGTGATGGTCGGCCCCGAGCGCGGCCGCTACAGCACCAAGGTCGAGCGCCTCGTGGCCGATGCCCGGCAGGCCGAGGAGGCCGGTCTGGCGGCGGCGTGGATCCCCCAGATCCCCGACGAGTTCGACGCCCTGACCGCGGTCACGCTGATCGGCCAGGCCACCTCGCGGCTGGAGATCGGCACCGCCGTCGTGCCCATCCAGACTCGGCACCCCATCGCCCTGGCCCAGCAGGCCCTCTCGGTGCAGGCCGTGTGCGGGGGGCGCCTGACCCTCGGCCTCGGGGTCTCGCACCACTGGATCATCGAGGAGATGCTGGGCCTGAGCTACGAGCGGCCGGCCGCGGCCATGGCTGCGTACCTCGACGTGCTGGACCAGGCCCTCCGAGGACCGGGCCCCGTCGACGTCGAGAACGAGCAGTTCCGGGTGCACAACCCCCTCGACATCACCGACCTCCCTCCGATGCCGGTCCTGTTGGCGGCCCTCGGCCCGGTGATGCTGCGCCTGGCCGGCGAGCGCACCGACGGGACCATCCTCTGGCTGGCCGACGAGCGGGCCATCGCCGGCCATGTGGCCCCGAAGCTGCACGCGGCCGCGGAGGCAGCCGGACGGCCGACGCCCCGGATCGTCGCCGGCATCCCCGTCTGCCTCTGTGGTGAGGACCAGGTCGACGCCGCCGTCGAGCGGACCAACCGCATCCTGTCCGAGGCCGAGGTGTCGCCGAACTACCAGAAGCTGCTCGACCTGGGCGACGCCCAGAACGTGGGCGACATCCTCGCCGCGGGCAGCGAGGCGGCGGTCGAGAAGCGCCTGCGCTCCTTCGCCGACGCCGGGGTCACCGACCTCTCCGTGCGGGTGGTGCCCATCGGGCAGGGTCGGGACGAGCTGATCGCCTCCTCCCAGCGCACCCGGGACCTCCTGGCCTCTCTCGCCGCCACCTTCTAGGGCGAGGACAACCGAAACCGAGGCAACCACGGGGGGCCGGGCCTCTCGGGCCGGCGTCCTCGGCGCCCTTCTGGGCGATCTCACCACGCTCCGTGACCAATCCGCCGTTCTCGGCCCTGCGTTCCGGTTCTGGCACCGGATTCCGTCGCTATAGCAACGGAATCCGGTGCCAGAACGAGCGGCGGCCACGGCGGGTGAGATTCGGGGGTCCGAAACGGCAGTTCTGCCCCCGACGACCCTCGGCTCGACCCCACGCCCTCCCGTGGTTGCGTTCGCTGTCGGTCCCTGCTGTCGCTACAGGTCGTCGAGGACCTCGGCGGTGTGCTCGCCGAGGCCGGGGACGGGGCCGGCGGGGCCGTTGGTGACCTCGGAGAACGTCACCGGACCCCGCACCGAGCGCTGCGCCGGGCCGCCGGGGCCCTCGGGGATGTCGATGAGGCCGTCGTTGGCCAGGAACTGGGGGTCCTCGACGACCTGCGCCGGGGTCTGGGCCGGGGCCCACCAGACCCCCTCGTCCTCGAACCGCTCGACCCACTCGTCGAAGGTCTTCGTGGCCAGGATCTCGTCCAGGACGGCGATGACCTCGGTCCGGTGCCTGCGCACGCTGCGGGCGTCGGCGAAGCGGGGGTCCTCGAGCAGGTCGGGGCGGTCCAGGGCCCGGCAGACGGCGGGGAGGTGGCGGGCGGTCTCCAGGCCCGTGAAGAAGAACCAGCGCCCGTCGGCGGTGAGGTACGGGTTCATCAGCGGCGCCTGGTTCCGGTCCCGGGGCTCGGCCCCGGCCACCTTCCCGAGGGCCATCTGGATGCCGAGGTCCCAGCCGAGGACGTAGGCCCCGGTCCGCAGGAGCGAGACCTCGACGACCTGGCCGCGGCCGGACAGGCGTTGCTCGAGCACGGCGGCCAGCACGCCGGCCAGCGTGGCCAGGCCGGTGATGTGGTCGCCGATGCCGCCCCGGGCGTTGAGCGGGTTGCCGTCGCCGTCGGCCATCTGCATCGAGAGCCCCGAGCGGGCCCAGAAGGCGCCGATGTCGTAGGTCGGGCGGTTGCGCTCCTCGCCCTGCAGGCCGTACCCGCTGACGCTGCCGTAGATCAGGCGGGGGTGCCGGGCGACCGTGGCCTCGGGCTCGAGGCCCAGCTTGTCGAGGGCGTCGGGGCGGAGGTTGGTCAGGAACACGTCGGCGGAGGCCAGGAGGGCCTCCATCTGCTCGCGGTCCTCCTGCCTGGCGGAGGTCCAGGACCACGCTGCGCTTGCCCCGGTTGTCGAGGGCGAACGCCGGGTTCGGCATCTCCTCGCCGATGCCGAGCGACCCGAAGACGTGGCGCATGGGGTCACCGGCGGGCGGCTCGACCTTGATGACCTCGGCGCCCCAGTCGGCCAGGAGGGCCGCGGCCGACGGGAGCCGCCACCCACACGCCCAGTTCCACGACCCGCAGGTCGGCGAGAGCGGCCAGCCCGTTCGGGGCGGTCAACCGAGTCGGGCCCGCAGGGCGGTCTTCTCCACCTTGCCGGTGGCGTTCAGCGGGAGCTCGTCGATGACCTCGACGCCCCGGGGGACCTTGTAGTTGGCCATCTGGTCCCGGCTCCAGGCGATGACCGCCTCGGGGGACACGTCGGCGCCGTCGCGGGCGACGACGAAGGCCATGCCGACCTCGCCGAGCCGTTCGTCCGGGATGCCGATCACCGCGGCCGCCTGGATGTCGGGGTGACGCAGCAGGGCGTTCTCGATCTCGGCCGGGTACGCGTTGAACCCGCCCACGATGAACATGTCCTTGGCCCGCCCGACGATCCGGAGGCACCCGCGGTCGTCGGTGACACCCAGGTCACCGGTCCGCAGCCACCCGTCGGGGGAGAGCGCGAGGGCGGTCGCCTCCGGATCGTCGAGGTAGCCCGCCATCACCGTGGGGCCTCGGAGCACGATCTCGCCCGGCTCGCCGGGGGGGACGTCCTGGCCCTGGTCGTCGGTGATGCGGAGTTCGAAGCCCGGTCGCGGGCGACCGACCGTGGTGGCCACGGTCTCGGCGTCGTCGTCGGGGTCCGTGGCGCTGGCGGTGCCGGCCTCGGTGAGGCCGTAGCCCGATGACGATGGACGAGAAGGGCAGCTCGGCGTCGACCCGGCGGATGAGCTCGACCGGGATGTCGGCGGCGCCGGTCACCGCGATCCGCAGCGTCGACAGGTCGTGGTCGTCACGACCCGGGTGGTCGAGGATCGCCTGGTAGATCGTCGGGGCGCCGGGCAGGACCGTGACCTGCTCGGCGGCGACCCGAGCGAGGACGCGGTCCACGTCGAAGACGGGCTCGGGCAGCATCGTGGCCCCGCCGGCGACGCAGGCCAGGATCCCCGCCTTCAGCCCGAACATGTGGAAGTACGGGTTGACCATGAGGTAGCGGTCGTCGGGGCCGAGGCCGGTCATGGCGACCCAGTCGGTGGCCACGCCCAGGGTGCGGCCGTGGGTCATCACGACCCCCTTGGGCACGCCGGTCGTCCCGGAGGTGAAGAGGATGTCGGACGGGTCGTCGGGCCCGAGGGCGGCCCGCCGCTCGTCGACGGTCGCCCGGGTGTCGTCGGTGGCCCGCTCGAGGAAGGCGGCCCAGCCCACCGTGTCCGCCGGCGCGTCGCCCCGGGCGACCACGACGGTCTCCAGGTCGGGGAGGTCGGTCCCGGTGGCCTCGAGCATCGCCAGGTAGTCGGTGTCGAGGAAGTCGGTGACGGTGACCAGGACCTTGGCGTGGCTGCGGACGAGGAGCTCGGCGCCCTCGGCCCCCTTGAACCGGGTGTTGATCGGCACCAGGACCGCACCGGCCTGGAAGAGCCCGAGCACGGCGACGATCCACTCGGCGCCGTTGGGGGCCCAGATCGACACCCGGTCGCCGGCTTGGACGCCACTGGCCACGAGGGCGGCGGCGAAGGTGCGGGCCTGCTCGAACAGCTCGGCGTAGGTCAGCCGGACCGCACCGTCGACGACGGCGGGCTGGTCGCCGTACCGCTCGGCGGCGGCGGCGGTCATGGCCGGGATGCTGGCCCAGCCGCCGCCGGGCGCGGTCATCGAACGACCGCGTCCGCCACGTTCATCAGCTTGGCGAGGTTGCCCCCCATGATCTTGCGGACGGTCTCCTCGGGCACCCCGGCCAGCTCGTCGACGTAGGTCATGGGATTGGCCAGCCCCTCGGGGTGAGGGAAGTCGGAGCCGAAGAGCACGTGCTCCTCACCGATCAGGTCGGCCAGGGCAGGGAGGTCCTCCTCCCAGAAGGGGCTGATGTAGATGTTCCGCTTGATGACCTCGATCGGCTCCTCGAGGAAGTCCTGGGGCATCTTCTTGTAGATGTCGGCCATCCGGTCGAGCAGCGGCTCCACCCAGCTGCTCCCGTTCTCGATGACAGCGACCTTGAGCTTCGGGAAGCGGGACAGGGCCCCGTGGCAGACCATCGAGGACACCGCGTCCTCGATGGGGCGCCACGACGAGAGCATGCGGAACGCCTGGGGCTGGAACGGCAGCATCTCGCCACCGCCGCCCACCCACTCGTCGGCGTAGCGCTCGTACCCGCTGTCCGAGGAGTGCATGGCGACGAGGATGTCGGCCTCCTGCACCCGCTCCCAGAAGGGGTCGAACTCGGGGAGGGCGAACGACCGGGGGCCGCGGAGCCCGTAGACCGGCGCGGGCCGGATGAGCACGACCTTGCCCCCCCGCTCCAGCACCCACTCCAGCTCCTCGATGGCCTTCTCGACGATGGGCAGGGTGATCACCGGGGTGGCGAAGATCCGGCCGTCGTAGTCGAAGCTCCAGGTCTCGTGCATCCACTCGTTGAGCGCGTGGATGACCGCATGGGTCGCTTCGGGATCGCCCCGCAGGCGCTCCTCGAGGAGGCTGGCCAGGGTGGGGAACATCAGGGACCGGTCCAGGCCCTGCTCGTCCATCAGCTTCACCCTCGCCTCGGGCGTGCGGAAGGCCTCCGGCGACCGGATCGGCTCGCCGAAGATGGCCCGCCGGTCCTTGCCGTCGGGGTTGCCGACCCGGAAGTACTCCTCCATGGCGCCGGGCGCGGCGACCACGTCGAAGGTGGGGTTGGGGATGTAGTCGCTGATCGTCCCCTTGATCACGATCTTGGTGCGGCCCCGGACCTCGACGTAGTCGACCGCCCCCCGGTACTGGTCCGGCAGGAACTTGGTGAAAGCGTCCCGGGTCTCGTAGAGGTGGTTGTCGGCGTCGAAGACCGGCACGTCGAGGGTGGCTGAGGCCATGGGGGCTCCTCCTTGTGAGAACGCCATTATCGTCCAGTGAGAGGAATAGTGCAACCGTCGGGCGGGACTACTCCAGGTGGAGCTGGGTCATGAAGTCCACGACCCCGGTGGCGGGCTCGAAGGCACCGGTGGTCCCCGCGCTTCCGTAGCCCGCGTCGGTGATCAGGGTGATGCCGTTCACGCCCACCGCGGCGTCACTGCACAGGAACACCAGGGGGTAGGCCTGCTCGAGGGGGGTGGAGGGCTCGAGGTCGAGCTCGGCCCGGAAGTCCGCCGCGAAGCCGAGCCACATCTCGGCGTTGGCCCGGGCCAGGGGGGTGTCGGTCGGCCCGGGCATGATCGCGTTGATCCGGATGCCCTCCTTGCGGAGGGCGAAGGACTCCTGGGCGACGTAGGCGTTGATCGCCATCTTCGACCACATGTAGTCGGCCTTCCCGTTCTCGTTGGCCCAGGTCGACGCCGTCTCCAGGTCCATGGCGAGGTAGGCCTGGAGCTTCTCGAGGTTCACCTGCCAGCCGACGCCGGCGAACGAGGAGATCATGCCGATGGCCGAGCCCCGGGGGAGGTGGCCGCCGGCCCGCAGGCGGTCGATGAGGTGGCGGTGGCCCAGGAAGTTGATGATCTCGATGCCCGGGGTGCCGTCCGCGACCCCGGCACAGGAGAACAGGGCGTCCACCGGTCCGCCGCACTCGTCCACCGCGGCGTCGATGGACGCGGGGTCGGCCAGGTTCAGCTCGATGGAGGTGACCCCGTCGAGGGTGACCGCGGCCCGATCCATGACGACGACCTCCGCACCGGCGTCGAGGGCCAGCTCCGCCGCGGCCGCCCCCATGCCGGTGGCACCACCGACGACCAGGACGCGCTTGTCGTCGTAGCGGAAGGCATCGAACAGGCTCATGGCAACGCTCCCTCGAGGGACGGGTCCGGCGTCGGAGATGACGGGACTGTTAGTTGGCAGAGTAGTCAGGTCAGCGGCCGAGGAAGCCACGCTCGATGATGTAGGCGGCCGAGTCGACCGTGGCGGCGGATCGTCGTCGGGCCCCGAAGGCCCCGAGCAGCGCCACCATGAGCACGGCGTCGGTGTCGACGTCGCCGAAGTCGCGCGGCCCCAGGAAGCGCACCATCTGGCGCCGGCCCCAGTCGTAGGCCGCGGCCGAGTCGGCCCGGCGCTCGTCGTCCTGGGAGACGTCGACCCACACCCGGATCATGGCGGTCTCGTTGGTGTGGGCGTCGTTGTAGCGCCGCAGCCACCGGCGCATGGCGTCGCCGTCGCCCGCCGACCCGTCGGCGACCGGGGCGTCGGGGATCTTGGCGAAGGCGGTCGAGACCCGCCGGATGGCGTCGCACGGCGAGGATCTGGGCCAGCTGGTCCTTGTTCTCGAAGTACCGGTAGAAGGCGCCGTGGGAGACCCCGGCGGCGGTGACGACGTCGTCGACGCGGGTGCGGTGGTACCCGCGGCGCACCAGGACGTCGGCCCCGGCCTGCAGCAGGGCCTCGAGCGTGCGGCGGCCGGCGGCGGTGAGGTCGGCGGGCACCTCGTCGCGCTGGAGCACCTCGCTCAGGGCCGGGCCGAAGTCGAGGACCGGCGGCCGCCGACGGGCGGGCGGGTGCACGTTGACCTCGGCCTGCAGGCCGAACAGCGTGCGGTGCACGACGTCGGTGAGGGCGTCGCTGATGCGCTCGGTCGGGTAGGCCGTCGGGGCCGCCGACCGGAGGATGCCGGCGACGTCGTGGGTCCGGGTCAGGCACTCCAGGAGCAGCTGGATCACCGGGTCGAGCTCGCGGGGCGGCAGGGTCGTGGTGGCCAGCCGGGACCGGATGAGGGCCACGATGCGCTCGCCGGTGCGGACCGATCCGCCGGCGACCGCCTCGTCGCTCTCCGCCGCCGCCTCGAAGGCCTGGTAGACGGGCTCGTAGCGCTCGTAGATCTCGCTGCGCCGGGTCACGAAGCTGCGGATGGCGGTCCAGCCGTCGAGGTCGGGGGTGATCGGCCCGAGGGCCTCGGTCGAGGCGCTCACCTGCCGGGCGACCTGCGCCGCCAGGTGCCGGAACACGTCCTCCTTGCTGGAGAAGTACTGGTAGAAGGAGACCCGCGAGCAGCCGGCGACGGTGGTGATGCGGTCGATGCTGCAGCGGTGGTAGCCGACCTCGCCGAAGACCTGCAGGGCGGCGTCGAGGATCCGCTGCTGGGTCCGCTGGCCCCGGGCGCCGACGTTGGGGTTGTCCGAGAACGGGGCGCGCCGGACCACGGCCGCCGGCCGGTCAGCCGGCGCGCAGTTCGGCGGGTTCGGCCTCCGCGGTCATCGGCTCGACGCCGTCGTCGCCTCAGTCGTCGGCGTGGACCTTGTCCTTCACGGCGGGGACGATCGGCGGGGCGTCCTTCCAGTTGGGGATGCCGTCCTCCTCCAGGGCCACCGGGTAGCTGTTCTCGTGGACCTAGGCCCAGTGCGAGTGGTTGAGCTCGTGGAGCGTGAAGCAGGCGTTCAGGGCGTTGTAGAAGCCCATGTTGTCCTGGGTCTGGTTGACCGCCTCCTTGATGAGCAGCGACGACATCGTCGGGCTGCGCGGCGATGCGGCGGGCGAACTCGACCGTGCGCTCCTCGAGGTCCGCGGCCGGGAAGACCTTGCTGACCATGCCCGAGGGCGTGGGCCTCGTCGGCGTCGATCGAGTCACCGGTGAGCAGCAGCTCCTTGGCCTTGCGGGGGCCGAACTCCCAGGGATGGCCGAAGTACTCGACGCCGCACATGCCGAGGCGGGACCCGACCACGTCGGCGAAGGTGGTGTCGTCGGCGGCGACGATGAGGTCGCAGGCCCACAGCAGCATGAGCGCGGCGGCGTAGACGTCGCCGTGGGCCTGGCCGATCGTGATCTTGCGCAGGTTCCGCCAGCGGCGGGTGTTCTCGAAGAAGTAGTGCCACTCCTGCAGCATCAGGCTCTCGGCGCCCTTGCGGGTGCCGCCGTTGATGCCGCGGGTGGGGTGCTGGTTGGGACCGGGCGTGTACTCCTCGACCGACACCTTGGACCCGAGGTCGTGGCCGGAGGAGAACATCTTCCCGGAGCCGCCGAGGATGACGACCCGGACCTCGTCGTCGGCCTCGGCCCGCAGGAACGCCTCGTTCAGCTCGACCAGCATCCCGCGGTTCTGGGCGTTGCGGGCGTCGGGGCGGTTGAGCTTGATCCGCACGATGCGCCCGTCGTCGATGGGCTCGTACAGGAGGAAGGTGTAGTCGTCGGCCATGGGGGGTGACTCTAGTGTTAGTTTCGCGGGTGGTGGAGACCCAGACGAGCGACATCTACTACGACCCCTACGACGCGGAGATCGACGTCGACCCGTACCCGGTGTGGCGCCGGATGCGTGAGGAGGCGCCGCTCTACTACAACGAGCCGTACGACTTCTTCGCCCTGAGCCGCTTCGACGACGTCGAGCCCTGCCTGGTCGACTGGGACACCTACCGGTCGGGGCGGGGCTCGATCCTCGAGCTCATCAAGGCCGAGTTCGAGATCCCCCGCGGCGTGATCCTCTTCGAGGACCCACCCCGCCACGACGTCCACCGGGGCGTGATGTCCCGGGTGTTCACCCCGAAGAAGATGAACGCCATCGAGCCCAAGGTGCGGGAGTTCTGCGCCCGCACCCTGGACCCGCTGGTCGGCAGCGGGCATTTCGACTTCATCCACGATCTCGGGGCCCAGATGCCGATGCGCACGATCGGGTTCCTCCTCGGGCATCCCCGAAGCGGACCAGGAGGCCATCCGGGACCGTCTCGACGAGGGTCTGCAGCTCGGCGACGGCGACGGAGGGCGCGTTCGACGGTGAGGGCTTCACCGACCAGGCCGAGATGTTCGGCGAGTACATCGACTGGCGGGCCGAGCACCCCTCCGACGACCTCATGACCGAGATGCTCAACGCCGAGTTCGAGGACGAGGAGGGGGTCACCCGGACCTTCACCCGCGAGGAGGTCCTCACCTTCGTCAGCCTCCTGGCCGGGGCCGGCAACGAGACGACGACCCGCCTGATCGGGTGGACCGGCAAGCTCCTGGCCGAGCACCCCGACCAGCGGCGCGAGTTGGTCGAGGACCGCTCGCTGGTGCCCCAGGCCATCGAGGAGATCCTCCGCTACGAGGCGCCCTCACCGGTGCAGGCCCGCTACGTCGCCAAGGACGTCGAGCACCACGGCCAGAAGGTCCCGGAGGGCAGCGTCATGGTGCTGCTCAACGGGTCGGCCAACCGCGACGACCGGCAGTACCCGGAGGGTGACCGGTTCGACATCCGCCGGGAGTTCGGCCACCACTTGAGCTTCGGCTACGGCATCCACTTCTGCCTCGGAGCGGCCCTCGCCCGCCTCGAGGGTCGGGTGGCCCTCGACGAGGTGCTGTCCCGCTTCCCCGAGTGGGAGGTCGACTGGGACAACGCCGAGCAGGCCCGGACCTCGACGGTCCGCGGCTGGGCGAGCCTGCCGGTGACCACGACCCCCTGACGACCCCCGCGTCGATGTGCTACTTTTGGTGACACAAGTGTTAGTTCAGGTCGACGGCAGGGGGATCCACTCATGGACATGGACGAGATGGTGCTGGTCAGCGTGGACGACCACGTCGTGGAACCACCCCACATCTTCGACGGGCGGCTGCCCGGCAAGTACGCCGACCTCGCCCCGAAGTTCGTCACCCGTGACGACGGCACCAACGCCTGGGTCTACGAGGGCCAGGAGATCTCCAACGTCGCCCTGAACGCCGTCGCCGGCCGTCCTCCGGAGGAGTACGGCATGGAGCCGACGTCCTTCGCCGAGCTGCGGGCCGGTTGCTACGACATCGACGAGCGGGTGAAGGACATGGACGCCAACGGCGTCCTCGGTTCGCTCTGCTTCCCCTCCTTCCCCCACTTCTGCGGCCAACTCTTCGCCCGCACCGAGGACAAGGACGTGGCCCTGGCCATGGTCCAGGCCTACAACGACTGGCACATCGAGGACTGGTGTGGCACCCACCCCGGCCGGTTCATCCCCTGTGCCCTTCCCGCCATCTGGGACCCCGAGGTCCTGGCCGCCGAGGTGCGGCGCACCGCGGCGAAGGGCGTCCACGCCGTCACCTTCTCCGAGAACCCCTCGAAGCTGGGCTGGCCCAGCTTCCACTCCGACCACTGGGACCCGTTCTGGACGGCGTGCAGTGAGGAGGAGGTCGTGGTCTGCCTCCACATCGGCTCCTCGTCCCAGCTGGTCATCACCGCCCCGGACGCGCCGATCGACTGCCTGATCACCCTCACCCCGCTGAACATCGTCCAGGCCGCCGCCGACCTGGTCTGGTCGCCCGTGCTGCGGAAGTTCCCCGACCTGAAGATCGCCCTCTCCGAGGGGGGGATCGGCTGGATCCCGTACTTCCTCGAGCGCATTGACTACAACTACCGCCGCCATCACTCCTGGACCGGTCAGGACTTCGGCGACAAGCTCCCGAGCGAGGTCTTCAACGAGCGGATCCTGACCTGCTTCATCGACGACAAGTTCGGCATGGCCAGCCGGGACTTCCTGAACATGGACCACGTGATGTGGGAGTGCGACTACCCGCACTCGGACTCGACCTGGCCGTTCGCCCCCGAGGAGGTGGCGCCGCACTTCGTCGGGGTCAGCGACGACCTCGTGGACAAGGTCACCCACCTGAACGCCATGGAGCACTTCAACTACGACCCGTTCTCGGCCCTCGGCGGCAAGGAGAACTGCACCGTCGGCGCCCTGCGGGCGAGTGCCGCGGGTCACGACGTCGCCATCCGCTCGGTCCGGCCGGACATGGTCGGGGCCCACGCCGCACTGGCCACCGACCTCTTCGTCCCGGAGACCTGAGCCCGACGACCGGCGGGGGCCGGCCATGAAGGCGCCTGGAGAGCTGTTCGACCTGACCGGCAAGGTCGCGGTCATCACCGGTGGGAGCCGGGGCATCGGCCGGGCCGTGGCCGAGGGCCTCGCCACGGCGGGCGCCGACGTGGTCGTCGCCAGCCGCAAGCTCGACGCCTGTGAGGCGGCGGCCGAGGAGATCCGGACGGCCACCGGCCGGCAGGTCCTGCCCGTCGCCTGCCATGTGGGCCGGTGGGAGGACTGTGACGCCCTGGTCGACGCCGTGGCCGACGAGTTCGGGCGCTGTGACGTGCTGGTGAACAACGCCGGCATGTCGCCCCTCTACGACGGGCTGCCCTCGGTGACCCGGGAGCTGTACGACAAGGTCCACGCCGTGAACGCCAGCGGGCCCTTCCGCCTCGGCGCCCGCTTCGGGACGATGATGGCCGAGGCCGAGGGCGGGTCGATCATCAATGTCACCACCGCCGGCTCCCTGCGCCCGGGCGCCGACGACCTGCCCTACGCGATGGCGAAGGCGGGGCTGAACGCCCTCACGCTGGGCCTGGCCGGGGCGTGGGCGCCGAAGGTCCGGGCCAACCTGGTGCTGCCGGGCGCCTTCGACACCGACATCACCGACGCCTGGCCCCCCGGGATGAAGGACCAGGCCGCGGCCATCAACCCCATGAAGCGCATCGGCCGCCCCGAGGACATGGTCGGGGTCTGCGTCTTCCTGGCCAGCGATGCCGTCGGCGTACGTCAACGGCGCGCAGGTCCTCGTCGACGGCGGGTTCTTCCGCACCCTCTGAGCTCGAGGGTGGATTGACCCTCCTGCTCATTCGTGTCATGTTCCTGACATGAATTCGTTCACGACCAGCAGTGACGTCTACTACGACCCCTACGACGTCGCCATCGACGCCGACCCGTACCCGACGTTCCGTCGGCTGCGGGAGGAGGCGCCGCTCTACTACAACGAGGCGCTCGACTTCTACGCCGTCAGCCGCTTCGAGGACGTCGAGCGGGGACTGAAGGACGCGGGCACGTTCATCTCGGGCCGGGGCGGGATCCTGGAGCTGATCAAGGCGGGCATCGAGATGCCTCCCGGGATCCTCATCTTCGAGGACCCCCCGACCCACACCATCCACCGCCGGCTGCTGTCCCGCATGTTCACGCCCAAGCGGGTCGCCGCCCTGGAGCCCAAGATCCGGGAGTTCTGCGCCCGCAGCCTCGATCCCCTGGTCGGCACCGGCGGCTTCGACTTCGTCGCCGACCTCGGCGCCGAGATGCCGATGCGCACCATCGGCATGCTGCTGGGCATCCCCGAGGCCGACCAGGAGGCGATCCGGGACCGGGTCGACGACAACCTGCGCACCGAGGCGGGCGAGCCCATGGAGGTCGCCGAGGGGCTGATCAGGACCGACCAGTTCGAGGCGTACCTCGACTGGCGGGTCGACCACCCCGCGGACGACATCATGACCGAGCTCCTCCACGCCGAGTTCGAGGACGAGACGGGCACCCGTCGGACCCTGACCCGGGCGGAGGTCCTCACCTACATCACCGTGGTCGCCGGCGCGGGCAACGAGACGACCAACCGCGTCATCGGGTGGACGGGCAAGGTCCTGGCCGACCACCCGGACCAGCGCCGGGAGCTGGTGGCGGACCGGTCGCTGATCCCCGACGCCATCGAGGAGCTCCTCCGCTTCGAGCCGCCGGCCCCCCACGTCGGCCGCTATGTCGCCCGTGACGCCGAGTTCCACGGCCAGACCGTGCCCGAGGGCAGCGCGATCCTGTTCCTCGCCGGGTCGGCCAACCGGGACGACCGGCGGTTCCCGGAGGGAGACACCTTCGACATCCACCGGCAGGACGGCCCCCACATCACCTTCGGCTACGGCATCCACTTCTGCCTGGGCGCCGCCCTGGCCCGGCTCGAAGGGCGGGTGGCCATGGACGAGGTCCTCTCCCGCTTCCCGGAGTGGGAGGTCGACCTGGACGGGGCCCGGATGGCCCCGACGTCCACGGTCCGGGGCTGGGAGACCCTCCCGGTGACCACGCCCTGACATCGTGACGACGGGAGCGGACACTGCGGGAGTCGGCGGTCGCCGGCGCTACGAGAGCCCCGTGCGTCGGGAGCGGGCGGCGGGGACGCGGGACCGGATCAGCGCCGCGGGCTGCGAGCTGCTCCTGGGATCGTCGATCCGGGACTGGGGCGAGGTGACGATCCGGGCCGTGGCCGATCGCGCCGGGGTCAACGAGCGGACCGTCTACCGGCACTTCGGCAACGAGCGGGGGCTGCGGGACGAGGTGATGCGCCGCCTCGAGCAGCGGGCCGGCATCGACCTCGACGGCCTGACCCTCGAGGGGATCAAGACCGTGGCCGCCCGCATCTTCGGCGTCGTGGCGTCGCACCCGCTCGATCCCCGGACGCCGTGGCCCCGACGCTCACCGACGCGGGCGAGCGCCAGCGGGCGGCGCTGCGCCGGGTCGTGGCCGAGCGGGCCGAGGACTGGTCCGATGCGGAGCAGACGGCAGCGGCCGCGATGTTCGACGTCCTCTGGGGCGTGGCCTCCTATGAGCGCCTGGCCGTCGACTGGCAGCTCGACCAGGAACAGGCCATCGCCGCCATCACCTGGGTGATGGCCCTGATCGTGGACGCCGTCCGCTCCGGTCGCCGACCGGGTGAGGGCCCCGAAAGCCCCTGAGCCGGGAACCCCCTGACCGGAGGAACACGAGCGGCGTACCTAGCCTGCGGGGATGAAGCGGGATCTGTACGACGAGGACCACGAGGCGTTCCGGGCCAGCTTCCGGGCGTGGCTGGACAAGGAGGTCGTGCCCCACGAGCGGGCGTGGGACGCCGACGGGATCGTGCCCCGGGAGGTGTTCGCCGACGCCGGCCGCCACGGGTTCCTGGCCTTCGACGCCCCTGAGGCGTTCGGCGGGGGCGGGACGAAGGACTTCCGGTTCAACGCCGTCCTCACCGAGGAGCTGCAGTCCGCCGCGGTGGCCGGGGCCGGCCTCGGCCTCACGCTGCACAACGACATCTGCCTGCCCTACTTCCTGACCTACTGCACCGACGAGCAGAAGGCGCGGTGGCTGCCCGGGGATCTGCTCGGGGGAGCTCATCACCGCCATCGCGATGACCGAGCCGGGGATCGGCTCGGACCTGGCCTCGATGACGACCACCGCCCTGCGGGACGGGGAGAACTACGTGGTCAACGGCTCCAAGACCTTCATCACCAACGGGATCAACGCCGACCTCGTCATCACCGCGGTCAAGACCGATCCCGCGCAGCGCCACAAGGGCATGTCGCTGCTGGTGCTGGAGCGGGGGATGGCCGGTTTCGAGCGGGGCCGGAACCTGGAGAAGATCGGCCAGCACGCCCAGGACACCGCCGAGCTCTTCTTCACCGACGTCCAGGTCCCGGTGACCAACCTGCTCGGGGAGGAGGGCCAGGGCTTCGTGCACCTGGTGCACAACCTGCCCCAGGAGCGGCTGTCGATCGCCATGTCGGGGGTGGCCGCGGCCCGGGCGGCCCTGGGCTGGACGCTCGAGTACGTGCAGGAGCGCCACGCGTTCGGCCAGCCCATCGGCTCGTTCCAGAACAGCCGGTTCGTCCTGGCCGAGATCGCCACCGAGGTCCAGATCGCGGAGACCTTCGTCGACCGCTGCATCCTCGCCCTCAACGACGGTGAGCTGACCGCCGAGGAGGCGGCCATGGCCAAGTGGTGGTGCACCGAGCTCCAGAAGCGAGTCGTCGACCGTTGCCTGCAGCTCTTCGGCGGCTACGGCTACATGCTCGAGTACCCCATCGCCCGGGCGTACGCCGACGCCCGCATCACCACGATCTACGGGGGCACCACCGAGATCATGAAGGAGATCGTGGGGCGCTCGCTCGGGCTGTAGCTACGCCAGTCGGGCCGTCGACCCGCCGTCGATCGGGATGATGGCGCCGGAGACGTAGCTGGCCCGGTCCGACGACGAGGAAGCACGGCCAGCTCGGCGACCTCCTCGGGTTGGCCCGCCCGCTTCAGGCCCGTGGCCTCGATCATGTGCGGGAACCGCTCCCCGGCGCCGGGCCCGCCGGACATCTCGGTCTCGATGAACCCGGGGCAGATGGCGTTGGCCCGGATGCCCTGGGGGCCGTACTCGATGGCCGCGTTCTTGGTGAAGGAGATCACCCCGGCCTTGGTGGCCGAGTAGACGCTGGTGCCCAGGGAGGCGCCCAGGCCGCCGATGGAGGACCAGTTGACGATCACCCCGCCGCCGGTCGGGGTCATCGTCTTGATGCCGTGCTTGGTCCCGAGCAGGACGCCCCGGAGGTTGACCGCGAAGATGCGGTCGTACTCCTCCATGGTCACGTCGGCCAGCATCCCGCCGGCGCCGATGCCGGCCACGTTCAGCACGGCGTCCACCCGGCCGAAGGCCTCCAGGGCGGCGGCGAACATGGCCTCGACGTCGGCCTCCTTCGTGACATCGACCCGGCAGGCCACGACGGCGTCGCCGAGGGCGGCCGCCGTGTCCTCCTCGCCGCCGCTGATGTCGGCGGCCAGCACCTTGGCCCCCTCGCGCACGAAGACCTGCGCCGAGGCGCGGCCCATCCCGGACCCCGCCCCGGTGATCACCGCGACCTTGCCGTCCAACTCACCCATTGGTCTGTCTCCTTTGTTCGGGCGGAGGGAAGAACCCGTCGAGGGTCCCCTCCGAGATCCGCCGGATCGTGCGGTCACGGTCGGCTCGCTCGTCGTGATGGCGCTCCAGGGCGGCGATGAGGGCCATGCCCATGACGGCCCGGGCCGAGACGTCGGTCGACTCCAGCTCCCGGCCGGAGCGGGCCCCGGCCTCCTGCCACGCCACGCCGAGGCGGTCCATCGCCACCGAGAAGCTGTCGCGGTAGAAGCGCCGGGCGATCTCCGGGTCGCCGAAGAGGACGAGGCCCAGGAGGGGGAGGACGTCGTCGAGGGTCGAGGTGAGCCGGCGGTAGAACGCCTGCATGGTCTCGACCCGCCGCTCGGGCGTGAGCGGCTCATCCCGGTCGACGACCGCGGTGGCGGCCACCAAGGCATCCACCGCCACGCGCAGGGGTTCGACGACGGCCTCGATGAACAACTGGTCCTTGCTGTCGAAGTGCCGGTAGATGACGCCCTCGCTGATCCCGGCCCGCTCGGCGATGACCCGGATCGTGGTGCCGTTGGCGTCGCCGGTCTCGATGAACGCCCGGCGAGCCGCCTCGAGGATCGAGGCCTTCCGCGCCTCGGCGGTGAGTCGGCGACGCACGGGTGGGTCACGGTCGTCTCGGTCGGCCGGCACGCGGGCGAACACTAGGGGACCCGGGCCGGCGCTCGGATCTACCGACCCCACTGGGTGTCGACGAAGAGCCGGACCTGCCGCTCCAGCTCGTGGTCCTCGGGGGCCATGCCGAAGAACCCACCGTGGCCCGCGGCCTCGGTCACGTGGAGGTCGGCCGGGACGCCCGCGGCCCGCAACGCCCGGTGCATCCGCACGGTGTCGGAGAGGAGCATGTCCCGGGTCCCGGTGGTGAGGATGGTGGACGGGAAGCCCTGGCTGAAGTCGCCGTAGAGCGGAGAGAGGTAGGGGTCGGTCAGGTCGTGGTCGCCGGCGTACAAGGCGAAGGCGTCCGTGGTGCTGGCGGTGATCAGGGGGTCCAGCCCGAGGTTGGTCTGCAGCGAGTCACCCGACCCGGTGAGGTCGACCCCAGGGGTCATGAGGACCGCGGCGGCAGGCAGGGGGAGGCCCTCGTCCCGGGCCCGCAGGACCAGGGCGGCGGCCAGGTTCCCGCCCGCGGAGGGGCCGCCCACGATGATCTCCTCCGGCCGGTGGTCCGCCAGCAGCGCGGCGTACACCGTGAGGCAGTCGTCGAGGCCCGCGGGGAAGGGGTGATCGGGTGGCATGCGGTAGTCCACCGACCACACCCGGGCCCCGACCCGCTTGGCCGTGCCGACGGACATCGCTCGACACACCTCCCCGGCGCCGAAGATGAACTCACCGCCGTGGATGTCGAGGAAGACCCGCCGGTCGTCGGCCGCGAGGTCGGTCGGCACGATCTCGTAGACGCGCACGCCGTCGACGTCATGCGCCTCGCTCGTGACCGGGGCGTCGGCCGTCCGGGCCGCCATCAGGGCGGCGATCGACTCGTCGTGGTCGCGGATCATCGCCCGCCAGCCGTCGAGGTCCTCGATCGGTGGGCGCTCGGGCACGGGCAGCGCCGGCATGGCCAGCACCGCCTGGGCCTCGGCGCTCACCGACGTGGGTATCGGGATGTCCCGGGCCGGCAGGTGCCGGCCCGGGACCGGGTCATCCACGGGGGTCAGCCCTCGTCGAGGACGAAGTCGCCGGCGGCCTCGTCCCACCCGAAGACGTACGGGGTGGGGTTGCCGTCCGCGGCGGGCGGCGGGCCGTAGACGAACGGCGTGGGATCGCCGGGGATCGCGACCTCGAGGCCGTCGGAAGCGGCGGCGAGGGTCCCGTAGTTCAGGTCCTCGCCGGCGGCCTCCAGCACGGCCTGCAGCAGGGCGACGTCGGGGCAGGCCTGGAAGGCGGCCTGGTAGGGCTGGTTCGACGGGTCGTCACCGGACTCCTCCGGGGTGGGGGTCTCGAGCCCGGCGTCGGACAGGGTCTGGATGCACTCCTGCATGCCGGCCTCGTCGAAGCGGGCCTGGTCGGGGCCGTAGCTCCCGCCGGTGAGGGACCCCTCGAGGATCGAGGTGTCGGTGGTGGCCTCGTTCGTGGCGAAGGCCCGGGGGGCGTTGAAGTCGAGGAACAGGAGCTGGGGGTCATAGCTCGTCCCAGCGGCGTAGGTCGGCCAGCCCTGGGCGCTCTCGCCCACGAGGACGAGGGTGTCGACGTCGGCCGCTTCGAAGCGCTCGGCGATGGTGTTGTGCTCGGCCTGCTGGGCGGCCTGGTCATCGGCCGGCGCCACCGCGATGGCGGTCTCCACCGGCGCGGCATCGAGTTCCTCGAGGGTGGGCACCACGAGGTCGTCGACGACCTGCTGGTCCCGCTCGGCGCCCCAGACGCCGACGGTGCCGTCGAGGAGGCCGCGTTCGGCGAAGGTCTCGAGGACGGCCACGGGCTGGTCGGTGTCCGGGGTCCAGGTGACCCACGGGGCCTCGGCCAGCTCCAGGCGCTCGGGGGTCTGCTCGCCCCCGACCACGGCGGTGGCGTGGGTGCTGACCGGGCAGTTCACGGCGTCGGCCAGGAAGAAGCCGGTGACGACGAAGACGTCCTCGTCCTCGGTGAGCTCGACGCACTTCTCCTCGGCCGGGGCGGCCTGGGTCGGGTCGATCGGGGCGAACACGGGCTCGATCTGGCGGCCGTTGATGCCGCCGTCGGCGTTGATGGCGTCGAACAGGGCCGTGTAGACGGCCTCGTGGTCGCCGAGGTCGTAGTTCAGGCCCGACGCCACGAGCGATGCCGTGTCGACGAAGGTCACCCCGACCTTGATCGCGTCGTCGGTGACCCCGGGTGCGGGTCCCGTCGCCGAGGGCGTGGTCTCGGCCGTGGTGTCGCCCGTCGTCGTGTCGCCCGCCTCGACCTCGGTGCCGTCGTCACCCGCCGTGCAGGCCGCGACGAGCAGTGCCGCCGCCACGACCCACGCGCCAGCGCGTGCCGATCCAGTTCCTTCGCATGGTTCCCCCTCGTGTCGTCGCCCCCGCCCGTGTGCGTGGGCAACCGGTCTACCTCGTTTCCAGAATCCTATTCTTGAACCGACCGGTCGGTCCACTCACCGGTGTTCGGCCCAGGGAGAAGGGTGACGAGGGCGCGTTGGCCGACGTCGCCGAGATCGGGATCAACTGGATGGATCTCAGCCTGAACGGCAACGAGGCGGCGCTCGCCGCGCTGGAGGGGAACCCCTGCGGCGACTGCCCGGCGGGGCTGTGGACCGTGACCGCCAAGCACCTCGACTCCCTCGTGGAGCCCGGGGGATGATGGCGGGTACGGTCGCTCCTCGGCAGCTGACGGAGAGGGGTTGACGATGCAGCACGACGCCGTGATCGTCTCGACGGCGCGCACCGCAGTCGGGACCGCCTACAAGGGATCGCTGGTCGAGGTCGATGCCCTCGAGCTCGGCACCCGGGCGGTGGCCGAGGCGGTCAGCCGGTCGGGGATCGACCCCGGGTTGTTCGACGACGTCATCCTGGGGGAGTCGCTGTACGGGGGCGGGGCCATCGCCCGCTATGCCGCCATCGAGGCCGGGCTGGTCAACGTGCCCGGCCTCGCCCACAACCGGCACTGCGCCTCTGGCCTCAGCACGCTGCAGAGCGCGGCGGCCTCGATCATGGCGGGCATGGACCGGGTGGTGGTCGCCGGCGGCACGCAGTCGAGCTCGACGATGCCACAGACGAGCTTCCGGGTCCCGGGGACCGGCCACGTCGAGGAGTTCTGGCTCTCGCCCACCCACCCCGAGACCCCGGACGCCCCGGCCAAGGACATGACCATCACCGTCGGCTGGAACGCGGCGCAGAAGGCCGGCCTGACCCGCGAGGAGATGGACGCCTGGGCCTACCGCTCCCACCAGCGGGCCGTCGCCGGGATCGACGCGGGCAGCTTCGACGAGGAGATCTTCCCGCTGGAGGTGACCAAGGCCGGCGAGACCTTCACCTTCGCCGTCGACGAGCACCCCCGGCGGGAGTCCACGCTCGAGAAGCTGGCGTCGCTCAAGCCGCTGCACCCCGAGATCGACGGGTTCAGCATCACCGCCGGCAACGCTGCCGGGGTCAACGACGGGGCCGCGGCGATGGTGGTGACGGACCGGGCGTTCGCCGAGGAGCACGGCCTCGAGCCGCTGGCCGTCGTGCGCTCGTGGGCGTCGGTCGGCGTGCCTCCGGCGGACACCGGCCTGGCCCCGATCCAGGCCATCCCCAAGGCCCTCGAGCGGGTCGGCCTCTCGGTCGACGACGTGTCGCTCTTCGAGATCAACGAGGCGTTCGCCTCCGTCCCCGTCGCCGCCAGCAAGGCCCTGGGCCTGGACGAGGAGCGGGTCAACGTCCTCGGCAGCGGCTGCAGCATCGGCCACCCCGTGGCGATGACCGGGACCCGGATGGTGATGACCCTCACCCACGAGCTCCGGCGCCGCGGGGGTGGCGTGGCGGTCGCCTCGATGTGCGCAGGGGGCGGCATGGCCACCGCCGTGGTGTTCGAGGTGCCCACGCCGGCGTAGCGCCGGTCAGGCGGGACCGCGGGGGACGTCCCGAAAGGGGAGATCGCGGTCGTGGTTGCGCTCGCGGGGCATGCCCAGCACGCGCTCGCTGATGACGTTGCGGGCCATCTCGGTCGTGCCGCCGCCGATGGAGCCCACCTGCCGCATCAGGAAGTCGTTGCCGGAACCCGCCGTCTCGCCGTCGTCGTCGGCCCACGCCCCACCGTCGCCCCCTGACAGCTCGAAGGCGATGGTGACCCGGCGGCTGGTCGCGCAGCCGCCGAACAAGCGGGCGATGGCGGAGGCCTGGTCCGACAGCGTTCCGCCGGCGATGCCTTGGCCGACCCGGCGCTTCAGCGCGTCACTGACGGCGTCGAGCATGCGCGCCTCGCCCAGGAGGTCGCGGGCGACGGGGTCCTGGATCCGGCCGGCGTCCCGCGCCACCGCCAGCATCGAGGTGCCGCCGGTGCCGTGGATGGTGCCGGCCGGGACCGTGGCGTACGGCGAGTTGAGGAGCATGCGCTCGTGGAACATCCACCGGGTGCCGACCGTCCACCCCTCGTCCACCTCGCCGATGCGATCGTGGTCGGGCACGCGGACGTCGGTGAGGAACTCCTGGCAGAACTCCCGGTTGCCGTTCAGCATCTCGATGCGGTGCACCTCGATGCCCTCCCGGTCGATGGGCAGCATGAACACGGTGAGGCCGCGGTGCTTCGGCGCGTCCCAGTTGGTGCGGGCGAGGCAGAGGCCCCAGTCCGACCACCAGGCTCCGGTCGTCCACACCTTGGAGCCGTTCAGCACCCACTCGTCACCGTCCCGCACGGCGGTGGTGAGGGCGCCGGCGACGTCGGAGCCGCCGCTGGGCTCGGACAGGAACTGCATCCAGATCTCCTCGCCCTTGAGGATGGCGGGGATGTGGCGCCGCTTCTGCTCGTCGGTGCCGAAGTCGAGCAGGACCGCGGCGCAGGGCGTGAAGGTCGGGGCCTGCAGCCGCGCGGGGAACTCGTAGCCGGACAGCTCCTCGTTGAGGACCTTCTGGTGGGCCGGGGTCAGCCCTTGGCCGCCGTACTCCCGGGGCATGCACACCCCGGCCAGCCCGGCGTCGAAGAGCATGCGCTGCACCTCTCGGTCCCGGGCGACGCCCGCCCGCTCCTCGTCGTCGTTGCGACCGGATCCCAGCGAGACGATGACGTTGCCGACCTGGCGGAGGTTGCCGCGGATCCACGAGCGGGCCCGTTCCCGGAACGCCTCCACGCTCTCGATCGGGTCGACGTCCTCGACGCTCATGCCGCGTCCTCCCGCGCCTCGAAGAGGTCGGCGATGCGCTGCCGGTGTTCGGCGGGCGTGCCGTGCTGCGTCCGGTTCACGATCTGGCGGCGGACGAACAGGTGGAGGTCGTGCTCGAAGGTCACGCCGATGCCGCCGTGGAGCTGGACGCACTCCTGGAGGAGCTCGGTGCCGTACTCGCCGATGAACGCCTTCGCCACGCTGGCCAGCTCGGCCGCGTCGGGGGTGCCGGCCGCCACCGCGGCGGCGGCCTCGTCGCTGATGGCGTGGCCCGCCTCCAGCCAGGAGGCCATGTCGGCGAAGCGGTGCTTGAGGGCCTGGTAGGACGCCAGGGGACGACCGAACGAGTACCGGTCGAAGGCCCATTCCACGGTCATGTCGAAGGCCGTCTGCATCGCCCCGACGGCCTCGGCGTTCAGCACCACGAGGGCCACCAGGACCTGGCGCTGCGACCTGGGCGTCGGCCTGGCCCACAGGCCCCACGGCCGCGGTGGCCGGGACCCGCACCTGGTCGAAGGTGACCACCGAGAAGCGGCGGGTCAGGTCGACGGTCCGCATCGGCGCGACGGTGATGCCCGGCGCGTCCCGGGGCACGAGCACCTGGGTCAGCCCGTCCACCGTGCGACCCGTCACCAGGAGGTGGTCGGCCCGATCGGCTGACTCGACCGGCCGCTTCACGCCATGCACCACGATCTCGTCCCCGTCGACCCGGGTTTCCAGGGTCACGGCCCCGAGGTGGTCGTTCGGCCGTTGCTCGGCGTAGCACCAGCTCGCCACGGAGGTGCCGGCGATCAGGCCGGGGAGCACGTCGGTGGCGGCCGCCCCGCCCCCCTCGCTCAGCGCGTGGGCCACGACGTTGGTGGGGGTGAGCGGACCGGGAGCGGCGCGCCGTCCGAACTCGTGGGCCACCAGGGTCAGGTCGACCAGACCTGCCCCGCTGACGCTGCCCCCGCCGTGGGCCTCGTCGACCAGGAGGGACGTCCACCCGAGGTCCGCGCCCCGGCGCCAGTAGGCGCCATCGAAGCCGATCGGGTCGTCGCGGAGGCGGCGGACCTCGTCGGCGGGCGCCTGCTCCGCCAGGAACCGGGCGGTGGTGTTCCGGAGGAGCTCCTGGTCCGACGTCGGTTCGAGCAGCACGATCGGGGACCGTACAGGAACCCGGCTCTCCTTCGCGAGAACGACCCTCTCTGTCCTCCGGCCTCGCGCCCGCTGCAGAACGCGAGCGGCCCGACGCGCCCTGTTCGGTTCGTGCTAAGCAGTCGCCCAACATCGGTCGGGCAACGGCCCGACCCTGGTTCCGGGGGGTCCCAGTGCAGAAGCTCGTCGCTACGACCCTGGCGGCCCTCGCGCTGGCCGGGTGCACCGCGGGGGACGACGCTGCGTCGCCCACCACGGAGGCCGCGTCGGTCGACCAGGGCACGGTGCCGACCGGGCCCGCGCCGGGGGTCACCGACGACGCCGTGAGGGTCGGCCTCACCTTCGTGGACACCGACTCCTTGACCGCGGCCGGCGTCGACCTGGACCTCGGCGACATCGAGGGCGGGTATCGCGCCCTGGTCGAGGACATCAACGCCGAGGGGGGCATCAACGGCCGGCTGCTGGACCCGGTGTACACGCCGATCAACCCGATCGGCACGGAGGGGGCGGCGGCCGCCTGTGTCGAGCTCAGCGAGGACGAGGAGGTGTTCGTCGCGGCGGGCCTGTTCCTCTACGACGACGCCATGTGCTTCGTGGAGACCCACGGGACGGCGGTCATCGGCGGCGGCATCACCGAGGAGCGGTTGGCGCGGCGCGACGGTTCCCTGGTTCACCCCGGAGGCCGGCCCCGACCTCAACGACGAGGCGATCGAGGCCATGGCCGAGGGCGGCGAGATGGACGGACCGGTGGCCGTGCTCGTCGACGCGGCCTCGGCCGCCTACATGGAGGACGACGTGCTGCCCCTGCTCGACGAGCTCGGCGTGGACGTGGTCGAGAGCGCCGTGCAGGACGCACCGGCCGAGGACCCGACCGCAGTCCAGACCGAGGTGCGCACCATCGCCGAGCGCTTCCGAACCGCCGGCGTGGAGTCCGTGCTCCTCCTCAGCGGGGCCGGGCTGCAACTGGACCACCGCGATGGCCGATCAGACCTATCGACCTCGCCTCCTGTTCCCGCAGACCGCGGGGGTCGAAGCGTTCCTCCAGGACCAGAGCCAGCCCGACCGCTCGCTGCTCGAGGACGCGCTGGGCGGGGGGCCCTACGGCCCGAACCAGGCGGCCTGGGAGGAAGCGGCGATGCAGGAGTGCATCGCCATCCTCGAGGCGGCGGGCATCGAGGTACCGGCGCCCGACGAGGTGGAAGGTGAGGGTTCGCCGTTCCTCGGCGCGTTCCAGGCCTGCCCGACGATGGCGCTCCTGCGTGCCGTCCTCGAGGCGGCGGGCCCGGAGCTGAACTACGGCACGCTGCGGGCGGCCGGCGACGGGCTGGGCGAGGTGGCGATCCCGGGGGACCCGGAACCGCGCGTCTACGGCCCCGGGACGGCGGCCGACGGCGACCCGAGGGCGTACCTCTACGCCTGGGACGCCGACCGCGAAGAGTTCGTTCGGATCGACGACTGAAGGACCTGACCATGGCCCCTGACGGCAAGGAACTGGCGTACGTCTCCAACTCGTACGGCGACACCATCTCGGTGATCGACCCGGCGACGTGCGCCGTCATCGAGACGATCCCCATGGACTTCGGGACCAAGAAGGTCATCCCGCGGTGGCCCGAGGGTGAGGTGGAGATCGCCAACGCGCCGATGAACCCCACGTTCACGCCCGACGGTCGGCTGCTGTACGTGGCCGACAGCCAAGGCAGCAACATCGCCGTGATCGATCCGACGACCAACGCCGTGGCCGAGGTCATCGATCTCGACATGCGGCCCTGCGACCTGGCGTTCACGCCCGACGGCGAGCGGTTGGTGGTGACCCTGATCCAGGCGTCGCCCTACGAGGGTCAGGGTGCGGTCATGGTCATCGACGTCGCCACGGGCCAGGAGCTGTCCCGGGCGGTCATCGGCACGAACCCCGAAGAGGTCGCGATCACGCCGGACGGCACCCGGGCCTATGCGGTGGGCGCCTCCCTCTGGGCGATCGACGTCGCCACCGGCGAGGTCCTCCGGGACATCTGGCTGCCGCACCACTGCTACGACGCGCTGGCCTCGCCGGACGGCAAGCGGATCTATCTCAGCGCCACCTTCGGCTCGGACAAGATCGTGATCGTCGACACCGAGACGAATGCCGTCGCCGGGGAGATCGACGTGCTCATGCCGTGCGGCATGGTGATCAGCCCCGACCACGAGCGGATGTTCGTCACGAACGTGTACGCCAACTCCCTCCAGGTCGTCGATCTGGCGAGCAATGCGGTCACCGCCACCGCCCCGATGGCGGAGATCCCGTGCTACATCGAGCTGACCCAGGACGGCAGCCGCGCCCTCCTCTGCCACCCGACGACCGACACGGTGACGGTGGTCGACACCGACTCCCTCGAGGTCGTCGCCACCATCGAGGTGGACTCGGGCCCGTGCGCCGTGGCCATCGGACCGGTCGGTTGACCGTTCCCGAATAGCGGTACCGCTTTACCCGGCCGGAGGTCGGCCCCTACAGTCGGACCGAGGTGAGGTCGCGCTCCGGCGGGGCCACGACAGGGGAGTTGACATGAGCGCAGGGACGATCGGTTCCAAGGACCCGCAGTTCGGGCCGCCGTTCCTGGACATCGACGAGTGGCGCGACGACCCGGTTCGCCACCGCTACGTGCACGGGGGCTTCGAGGGGACCGACACCAAGTTCTCGATGTACTTCCCGCCCGAGGAGCACTACGAGGGGCGGTTCTTCCAGCCCGCTCATGCCCATCTCGGGCTTCGAGAACGCGGCGCCCATGCTCCTGGGCGGGATGATGGGCGGCTCCATCGACTTCGCCGTCGACAGCGGCGGCTACCTCGTCGAGTCGAACCTGGGCCGCACGGTCATGTTCCCGGGCGAGGACCCCACCCTCGTCGGCTACCGGGCCAGTGCGGCGGTGGCCCGCTATTCCCGGGTGCTGGCCGCGGAGATGTACGGCGAGCACCGCCCCTACGGCTACGTCTACGGCGGCAGCGGCGGCGCCTTCAAGACCATCGGCTGCATCGAGAACACCGTCGACGTGTGGGACGGGGCGGTGCCCTTCGTCCACGGCTCGCCGCTGAGCCTGCCCAACCTGTTCACCGTCCAGGCCCACGCCATCCGGATCCTGCACGACGTGTTCCCCCAGATCGTGGACGCCGTCGAGGTGGGCGGCAGCGGTGACCCCTGGACCGGGCTGACCGTCGAGCAGCGGGAGGCTCTGGCCGAGGTGACCCGGATGGGCTTCCCCCTCGACGTCTGGTTCGACGTCGAGCGGGTCGCCGCCGGGTACACGGGGGTCTTCTGCAGCCTGATCGACCAGGTCATCGGCTTCGACCCCGAGTACTTCGACCTGTTCTGGTCCGAGCCCGGCTACCTCGGCGCCGACCTCCCCGAGTCGCTGGCCGCCGCCCGCGTCCAGCACGACACCACGATCAGCCAGGTCGTGCTCCAGTCCGAGGCGACCGAACTCGGCCTGCCGATGTCGATGTCGGCGATGTTCGGCGACAGCGAGCACGACATGCCGGCCGCGCTACGCCTGGCCGACATGCCCGAGGGCAACCTGCAGGGCGCCTCCCTCATCCTCAACAGCGGCGACGGCAAGGGCGCCATGCTGCACATCGCCCAGGTCATCGGCGACCTGGTCATGACCGGCTTCGGCGAGAACAACTTCGACGCCATGCGCCGGTTCAAGGCGGGCGACGAGGTGCAGCGTGGACAACTCGATCTACCTCGCCTCCCAGACCTACCACCGCCACCAGGTGCCCGACATCGAGGAGTACCCGACCTTCGCCCAGTTCTGCTCCGGCGGCGAGCCCATCTACCCCCAGCGGCCCGAGATCATCGGCTTGAAGTTCGCCCGGGGCGGCGGCGGCTCGATCCAGACCGGTCGCTTCGCCGGGAAGATGATCGTGGTCGAGGCGATGATGGACGAGACCTGTTCGCCCTGGCAGGCCGACTGGTACCGGTCCCGGGTGCAGGAGTCCCTGGGCGAGCGACCTCGACGACCACTACCGGGTCTGGTTCGTCGAGCACGCCATGCACACCACGCCCAGCGTGCGCCCGACGACCCTCGCCCGGTGCGGACGACGCGAGCCGTCTCCTACGCCGGCGTGCTCCAGCAGGCGCTCCGCGACCTGAGCGACTGGGTCGAGAACGGCCGGGTCCCGCCCGCCTCCACCGAGTACGAGGTGGTGGACGGCCAGATCGTGGTGCCCGACACCGCGGCGGAGCGCAAGAGCATCCAGGCGGTGGTCACCGTGGCGGCCAACGGCGGCACGCGGGCGGAGGTCGCGGTCGGCGAGGACGTCGAGTTCACCGCCGAGATCGAGGTGCCGCCGGGCACGGGCACGATCGTGACCGCCGAGTGGGACTTCGAGGGGGCCGGCGACTTCCCCCACCCGACCGAGGGCCTCGACGGCTCCGCCGACCCGCCTGCGGCTGTCGACGAGCTACGCCTTCAACGAGCCGGGCACGTACTTCCCGGCCCTCCGGGTCGCCAGCCACCGTCAGGGTGCCGTCGACTCGCCCTTCGCCCGGGTCCTGAACCTCGGTCGGGTCCGGGTCGTCGTCGAGTAGCCGCCGGTCAGCGGCCCGACTGCTCCCGGTACACCTCGAGGGGCGACGGCACGTCGGGGGCCGCGCCGCTGAGGCGGAGGTACTCCCGCCAGGAGGCCTCGGCGCCCTCGGCGTCCCCCCGTTCGATCAGGTCGACGAGGAGGCTGAAGCGGCGGACCGACGAGGCCATGGCGTCCTCGATCAGCTCGAAGCCGATCCGGTGCTCGGCCACGTAGGCGCCCAAGCCGTCGTGGAGCAGGGCGCCGGTGAGCTCGGCGTAGAGGGTCAGGGCCTCGTTGTGGGCGGCTCGCAGGAGGGCGTCGGTGAAGTCGGCGACGGCGTCCAGGAACGCGTCCACGGTGGTCGCCGTCCCGGCGTGGTCCGCGGCGGCGCGGAGGTGGGCGATGTCGTCGGCGTCATGGGCGGTGGCGGCCAAGGCGACCACGCCGGGCTGGATGACGGCCTGGGCCTCGATCAGCTCCTGGAGGTCGGTGCCCCGCAACTGGAGGTGTAGGCCGACCCGACGGGCAAGGGGCGCGATGTCGGGCTCGGTCACGCGGGCCCCGCCCTTCATCCCCCGTTCGATGCTGACCAGGCCGTCGGACTCGAGGAGGCGCAGCGCCCCCCGCATGGTGGGCCGGGCCACGTCGTAGAGCTCGAGCAGGGCGCGCTCGGACGGCAGCCGGTCCCCGGGCCGCAGCTGTCCGGTGGCGATCTGGGACCGGATCTGCTCGGCGACGGTCTCGGCGGCCGTCCGCGCCGGAGCTGAGGGGGCGGGCTTCACGGGCTCGGCGGACACGACAGCGCAGTATCCCACCGGTGCGGTCCCGGCCAAGGGTCTTGCCCTCTTGGCCCGGCCCGCCAGCCAGAATATCGATACCGATATCGGTGCTCAGGCGCGCTCATCCCGGACGGGAGCGGCGCGGGCCTCCTCGACGATCCGGTCGCGGTCATCGGGCAGCAGGAAGCGGGCGGCTACCGCGGCGTCGGCCGAGCTGGTCACCGCCGCCACGTAGGCCTCGTGGGACGGGTAGCGGGCCTGCAGCTGCTCGGCGGTGAAGGGGATGGTGGAGCCGAAGAGCTGGAAGATGATCTCGTCGCCGGCGCTCTCGCCGGAGTGCGCCGCCACCGGGGCATCCACCGCCGGCGTGCGGATCCCGCCGACGGCGTTGCCGTCCGCATCACGGCGGATCCCGCCGTCGGTCGTCTCGATCCGGTCGGCGACGGGGGGCGGCGTCCCGGACACGACCCACTCGTGGAGGGCGATGAACGCCGCCCGCAGCACCTCCCGCTGGGGGCCCCGGTTCATCGTCGGGATGAACTCGCCCAGGTCGAACTCGACCTCGGGGTTGGCGATCCGGCCGTACTCCAGGAGGGAGGCGTCGGCGTGGGCGGCGCCCGCGACCTCCCAGGTGACGATCCGTTCGGTGTCGGGCTGGCGGGCGGCGAGGTACCCGAGGAGGAGGAGGTCGGTCTCGGTCTCGAACTGGAGGACGGGCACGTCGATGTCGGTGCGGATGGTCACCGGCGGCCCTTCCTCGGGCCGCGACTGCACCTCGCTGCCGGCCACGGGGGCGCTGCTGCCGCCCCGGCTGTGCACCAGGAACCCGTCGAAGGCCCCGGTCACGGGCTGGATGGCGTTGATGAAGGCCACGAGGCGGAAGGCCGACTGGGACTCGCCGACGGCGAGCACGTGGGTCGGCGTCGTCCCGCCGAGCAGGTCACCCCGGCGGACCGCCGCGGCCACCTGGGCATACATGTCGTAGGAGAACGCGTCGCCGGGGTGGACCAGTGTGCCGTAGCGCTCGGGGTCGCTCTCGGTCAGGGGCTTGCGGGCCAGGTTGGGGACCCCGGGGATGTCGAGGGCGCTCTGGCCCCCGCCGACGGCCACCTGCTGGGCCGACACGCCGACGTAGGCGAAGCCCCCGCTGAGGAGCACCGGGTACAGCAGCCCGAAGTCGGGGTCGCCGTCGACACCGGCGGTCACGTTGAACCAGTCGACGATGACGGTGCCGTTGAAGGCGTCCGGGTCGGCTGGGCGCCGCACGAGCACCCGGGTCTTGAAGGGCGCGGTGCCATCGGGCTCGACGGTCCACTTCCCGTCACCGGTCAGCTCGCCGACCGGCCGGTAGGCCTGGGCGTCACCCTGGAGGAAGAACTCCTCTTCGACGTACCCGTACTGGTCGCCGATCACGCGCGGCATGCGGTTCGTGCCCGTACCCGGGATCGGGCCGGTGATCTCCACTCGCGGCGCCGTGTCGGTCATGTCGTCCCCCGCGGCCGCAGCCGGTCGTCGTCCCCCAACGGACAGTAGTGAGTGAGTGCCCGTTCGGCCGACGGGCTCAGATGTACATGCCGCCGTTGACGCCGATGACCTGGCCGGTGATGTAGCCGCCGTCCTCGGAGCAGAGGAAGGAGCGGCGGCGGCGATGTCGTCGGGGGTGCCCGCCCGGCCCAGCGGCACCATCGGGCCGATGACGTCGACGCCGGGGAAGTCGCCGGCGGCCTCGGCGTGCCGGGCCATCGGGGTGTCGACCAGGCTCGGCGGGATCGTGTTCACGGTGATGCCGCTGCGGGCGAGCTCGACGGCGAGCGCCTTGGTGAGGCCGATGACGCCGCCCTTCGAGGCGGCGTAGTGGGCCATGTTGGGCGCGCCGGACTGGGCGCTGGACGACGAGATGGTGACGATGCGCCCCCAGCCGGCGGCGAGCATGTCGGGCACCGCGGCCTGGACGCAGGTGAACGTGCCGGTCAGGTTGACGGCGATGATCCGGTCCCAGCTGCTCGGCGGTGATGTCGAGCGAGGGACTGGAACGACTCGATGCCGGCGCTGGTGACGAGGATCTCGACCGGGCCCAGCTCGGCGCGGACCTGCTCGAAGGCGGCGTCGACCGAGGCGCGGTCGGCGACGTCGACCTCGACGGCGAGGCGTCGCCCTCGCCGCAGGTCCTCGGCGGCCGCGGCCTCGGCCGTCGCGGCCGTCGCGGTCGAGGAGCGCGACGCGGTGGCCGTCGGCGAGGAGCTGGCGGGCGACGCCGAGCCCGATGCCCGACGCGCCGCCGGTGACGACGGCGACCCGGCTCACCGGCCGGCCTCGACGGGCTCGAACTCGAGGTGCAGCTTGGTGAGGCCGCGGAGGACCCAGGTCGGCTCGTAGCGGAAGTGCCGGTCGCCGGGCGGGCCGTGGTGCTCCTCGGACAGGCGGATGTCGCGCATCCGGTCGAGGATCCGCTCGAGGCTGATCCGGCCCTCGGCCCGGGCCAGCGGGCCGCCCGGGCACGAGTGCGCCCCGCGGCCGAAGGCGACGTGGGACTGGGCGTTGGGCCGGTCGGCGTGGAACTCGGCCGGGCACTCGAACCGGCCGGGGTCGCGGTTGGCGGCGCCGTTGAGCAGCATCACCGGCGTGCCGGCCGGGATGTCGACGCCGCCGATGGTCGTCGTCCGGAGGGCGAGGCGGAAGTCGGCCTTCACCGGGCTCTCGATCCGCAGCACCTCCTCGAGGAAGTCCGGGATCCGGCTGCTGTCGGCCCGCAGCTCGTCCTGCAGCTCGGGGTGCTCGGCGAGGTGCTTCAGCGCCGAGGCGAGCAGGCGGGCGGTGGTCTCCTGGCCGGCGGCGAACAGGAAGGTGGCGGTGCGCACCACCGAGGTCACGTCCGGCGTGGTGCCGTCGGGATAGGTGGCGAGCGCCAGGTCGGTGAGGACGTCCTTGCGGGGCTCCCGCCGCCGGTCCTCGATGTAGGTGGCGAACCACTCGTCGAGCCAGGCCAGCGGGTTCTCGCCGACGCTGCCCTCCTCGCCGGCGCCGACCGTCGCCGATCGGTGCCGCTCGAGGCCGAAGCCCTCGCGGAAGCGCTGGTGGTCCTCCTCGGGCACGCCGAGCAGGTCGGCGACGGCGAGCATGGCGAAGGGCTGGGAGTAGGCGCTGATGAACTCGCAGCGGCCGTCGGCGACGAAGGTGTCGAGCTGCTGGTCGGCCAGCCGCCACATGAACGCCTCGTTGTCCTTGAGCCGCTTCGGCGTGATCAGGCGCATGAGCAGCGCCCGCTCCCGGGTGTGGTCGGGGGGGTCCATCGTGACCATGTGCTCGTGCATCGGGAGCTGGTCCCGGTGCTGCGGCGACGATCTCGGTGATGTCGTCGCCCTCCAGCGGCACCGGGAAGGTGGCGAAGGGGCCGATCACCGAGTTGCACGACGAGAAGGTGTCGGTGGCCCGGTAGACGTCGCTGATCTCGTCGTAGCCGGTCACCGCCACCACGCCGAGGTGGGGGAGGGCGACCACCGGCCCGGCCGCCCGCAGGGCCTCGAAGTACGGGTACGGGTCCTCGACCAGCGACTCGTCGAAGAAGAAGTCGATGGTCGCCAGGTCGGTCACGCAGGGGTCCCTCGGCTGGTCGGGTGCTGTGCATCTGCACAGCACTGTCGTGCAGTTGCTTAGCATCGCGCGGGTGGACGTGACAAGGTGTCCGGGTGGCCGCCCCCTCGACCCGTCGGATCGGAGCCAAGGACTCCAAGACCCGCGCCCAGCTGCTCGACGCCGCCGAGGCCCTGCTGCTCGAGGAGGGCTACGCCGCGGTCACCTCCCGGCGGGTCGCCGCCCGGGCCGGACCTGAAGCCGCAGCTCGTCCACTACTACTTCCGCACGATGGACGACCTCTTCATCGAGGTCTTCCGCCGCCGGGCCGAAGAGGACCTGGCCCGCTTCGAGCAGGCGATCGCCGAGGACGGGTCGCTCCGGAACCTCTGGCGGCTCAACGCCGATCCCCGCGGGGCCCGGTTCACGATCGAGTTCGTGGCCCTGGCGAACCACCGCAAGGCGATCCGGGCCGAGATCGCCCGGTACGCCGAGCGGTTCCGGGCCGCCCAGCTCGAAGCCGTCACCGACGGCGCTCGCCGGCCGCGGCGTCGCCGAGGACCAGATGCCGCCGATCGCCGCCCTGCTCCTGATGACCGGCCTGTCCCAGGTGATCGCCCTGGAGGACGCCCTCGGCGTCACCGGCGGCCACGACGCCACCGTCGCGTTCATCGAGCGGGCCATCGACGACCTCGAAGGAAGCGGAGGCAGCCCATGACCACCACCGATGATCGAGCGATCCGCCAGGACGTCGCGGAGGTGCTGGTTCGCTACGCCGCCGGCATCGACGGGCGGGACTGGGACCTGTTCCGCACCTGCTTCACCGAGGACTGTGAGGCCGACTACGGCGCCATCGGCGTGTGGCACGGGGCCGAGGAGATCACGGCGTGGATGCGGGACACCCACGTGCCCGTGGCCACACGATGCACCGCATCACCAACCCGGTGGTCACGCCAGGCGCGGAGCGGTCGACCGCCCGGTGCTACGTCGATGCCTTGGTCATGTTCGCCGACAACACGAGCGGCACCCGGACTGTCGGTTACTACGACGACGAGCTCGTCCCGACCGCCGGGGGATGGAAGATCGCTCGGCGCCGCTTCACGATGGTCCTGCTCCAGCTGGTCCCCGACGGCACGGTCCTCGACCTCGAGACGGCGGCGGACCACCAGCCCGGAGCCGGCGAATGAGAGCCGTCGTCCTGCGGGACGACCGCCTCGAGGTGCGGGAGACCGCCGACCCCGTCCCGGGCGACGGCGAGCTCCTCCTGCGCACCCTGGCGACAGCGATCTGCGCCTCGGACGTCCACTTCATGGAGGTCCCTGACGCCCTCGACCGCACCCGTCGGTCCGAAGGCCCACCTCGCATCGTGGTGCACCCCAACGGCTGACCCGGTCAGTTCGGGACGAGGCCCCGGGGGAGCGGGAGCGGGAGGTCGGTGTAGGTCACGATGCCGGGTGGGGCGGCGACCACGTAGGGGATGGCGTTGATCGCCGGCATCGCCGTCATGATCATCCCGAGGACCATGAAGTCGGCGAAGGTCGTGGCTTCGAAGTCCGGTGGGGGCAGGTACTCGAAGGTCACCTTCACGGTGGGGCGGCCGTCGACGGTGATGACGTGGCCCTCCTGGATGGTCCAGTCGGGATCGAGGGTCTGGCCCTTCTTCCACCGGACGTTCAGCTCCACGATGGTGCGATCGCCGACCCGGCCCTGCCAACTGGCGGCGACCCCGGCGACGCACCCGGCGGCGATGGTCCAGGAGTCCATCACGACGTCCTCGGTGGTCTGGGCGTACTCGGCCTCGCACACGATCTCGTCCAGCTCGACGCCGAGGGCGTCGGCGACCATGGCCACGGCCTCGCCGAAGACCGCGGTGCCCGCCGCGGCCATGCCGGGCAGTTCGGGATCGTCGATCGGGCGGCCGAAGCCGCAGGGCAGCTCGGTGGCGGGGGAGTCATAGAGGGTGGTGTCGGACCCCTCGTCGATGGTGAGCTTGTCGATGCGGTCACAGATGCCTGCGGTGGCGATGCCGACCAGCTCCACGAAGCCGGGGCTGATGCCGGTGCCGAACATCGACGAGCCGCCCCGCGTGCAGGCGTCGACCAGCCGGTCGCGGCCGTCCCCGAGGCCAAGGCCGTTGATGAAGGCGGCCGTGCTGACCACGTTGACGCCGGCTTCGAGGATGCGCACCAGCTCGTCGACGTCGGGCCACATCGGGTTGTAGACGACGCAGTCGGGACCGAGCGCGAGCAGGGCGTCGACGTCATCGGTGGCCGTCACGCCGACCGGGTCGATGCCGCACAGCTCGCCGACGTCGCGACCCACCTTGTCCGCCGACCAGGCGTAGCAGCCGACGAGCTCGAGGTCGGGGTGGCCGACCACGGCCCGCACCGATCGCCGGCCCACGTTGCCCGTCGTCCACTGCACCACTCGGCTGCTCATGGCGAACGATCCCCCTTTGTCGTGCCCGTGCTGGGCGAATGCTTAGCATGGGGCGCAATGGGGGCATCGCCGTTCGATCCTGAGTTGCGGCGCGTCGCGAGGGTGCTCCCGCGGGGGGTCGTCGGACGACGCTCGTTGCCGTTCATCCGGGCGGGCCTGCGGCTCATGGAGCGGCGCCGGCCCGAGGGCGTGTCGGTGGTCGAGGTGGGCGAGGTGACCGTGCGGGTGCACCGGCCCTCCTCGGGGGCCGGGCGGCGTCCGGGTCTCCTGTGGATCCACGGTGGCGGCATGGTCATCGGGACCGCGGCCATGGACGATCAGCTGTGCCGGGCCTTCGCGGACGCGGCCGATTGTGTCGTGGCCGCGGTGAACTACCGCCTGGCCCCCGAGCACCCGTTCCCGACCCCCCTCGAGGACTGCCATGACGCCCTGGTCTGGCTGGCGGCCGACGCCGAAGTCGACGCCGATCGGATCGCGATCGGTGGGGCCAGCGCCGGCGGCGGCCTGGCCGCGGGCCTGGCCCTCCTCGCTCGGGACCGGGGCGAGGTCCGTCCCGTGCTCCAACTGCTCGTGTACCCGATGCTCGACGATCGCACCGCGCTCCGCACGGACGTCGACGAGAAGCACCTGCGGCTCTGGAACATCCGCAGCAACGCCTTCGGCTGGACCTCCTACACCGGCCTGCCGCCCGGCGCGCCGGACGTGAGCCCGCTCGCCGCTCCCGCCCGCCAGGAGGACCTCGCCGGCCTCCCCCCGGCCTGGATCGGGGTGGGCACCCTGGACCTGTTCCATGACGAGGACGTCGCCTACGCGGCGCGCCTGCGGTCGGCGGGGGTCGCCTGTGCGCTCGACGTGGTCGACGGCGCGTTCCACGGCTTCGACGGCATGGCCCCCAAGGCCGCGGTCACCCGGCGGTTCCACGCCGCCCAGGTCGAGGCCCTCCTCGGCGCCTTCGCCTCGAGCCCCAGCCAGGGACGGTCCTGATGGAGACCGTCGGTGGCCGTTCGGTCGGCATGTCGGTCAAGCGGGTCGAGGACCCGCGGATCCTGAGCGGGAAGGGGCGGTACCTCGACGACGTCATCCTCCCCGGGATGCTGCACGCCGCGTTCCTGCGCAGCGCGGTGCCCCACGGCCGGCTGCTCTCCGTCGACGCCGGCGAGGCCCGGGCCCTGCCCGGGGTCGTGGCCGTCTACACCGGCGAGGACCTGAAGGGGCTGACCGAGCCGGTCGTGGGCGGCGCGGTGTCCGGGTTCAACATGATCCCGGGGATGGCCCTGCCCACCTTCTACGCGCTGGCCACCGACAAGGTCCGCCACGTCGGGGACCCGATCGCCCTGGTCGTGGCCGAGAGCCGGCGGGTCGCCGAGGACGCGGTCGAGCTCGTCGTCGAGGACATCGAGCATGCTCGACGCCGTCGTCACCTACGCCGACGCCGTCGACCCGGACAAGCCGCTGCTCTACGAGGAGCTCGGCGGACAACGTCAACCTCTCGATGCCCACGACCTTCGGGGACATCGACGCCGCGTTCGCCAAGGCCGACCGGGTCGTGCGGGCCACCATCGAGGTCCACCGCCACGCCCCGGTGCCGATGGAGGGCCGGGGCACGATCGCCAGCTGGGACGCCGAGGCCGAGAAGCTCACGCTCTGCACCTCGACGCAGTCCCCGCACATGTACCGCATGGCGCTGCCGGCCCAGATCGGCGTCCCGATGGAGCACATCCGGGTCCTGACCGGCGACGTCGGGGGCGGCTTCGGCCTGAAGAACAGCGTGGGTCGCGAGGAGGTGGCGGTCGTCGCCGCGTCCAAGGACCTCGGCCGCCCGGTCAAGTGGGTCGAGGACCGCTTCGAGCACCTGGCCGCCGCCGGCCAGGCCCGCGAGGAGATGGCCGAGGTCGAGGCTGCGGTCACCGCCGAGGGGCTGATCCTCGGCGTCCGGATGGACGTCAAGATCAACCTCGGCGCCTACCCGGCCGAGCCGTTCCCGGGGACGATCCAGGTCATGACGATCCCCCGGATGTTCCAGGGACCGGCGCGGATCGAGGCCCTCGCCGTCACGGCCAAGGCGCTCTACTCGCAACAAGGCCTCCTACGTCGCCTACCGGGGGCCGTGGGCCACCGCGGACTTCCTGCGCGAACGCCTCCTCGACCTCGTCGCCGGCGAGCTGGGGCTCGACCGGGTCGAGATCCGGCGCCGCAACTACGTCGTCCGCGACGAGCCGCCGCTGGCCATGCTCACCGGCCAGCCGTACACCGCGGTCACCACCCAGGAGAGCGTGGAGCAGGCCGCGACCCTGGTCGACTGGGACGGCTTCCGGGAGCGGCAGCGCACGGCCCGGGACGAGGGCCGGTACCTCGGCATCGGCCTGGCCTCGTACCTGGAGCCGGCCCCGGGGCCGAAGGTCCCCGGCCAGGCCCGGATGGACCTCATGGGCGAGGAGGTGGCCCACCTGTCGGTCGACGAGCGACGGGAAGCTGGTGATCGTCACCCGCCAGCAGCCCCACGGCCAGGGCCACGAGACGACCCTGGCCCAGGTCGCGGCCGACGAGTTCGGCGTGCGCCATGGACGACGTCGTCGTGCGCTACGGCGACACCGACATCACCCCGGTGGCGATGATCGGCACCGGCGGCAGCCGGGCGGCGACGATGGCCAACGGCGCCGTGCTCCACGGCTCCCGGGAGCTGAAGGCCAAGGTCCTCGACCTCGCCGCCGACGTGCTCGAGGCGAACGCCGCCGACCTGGAGCTGGTCGAAGGCGTCGTCTCCGTGCGGGGCACCCGACCGTCGGTGCGCGCTGGCCGAGCTGGCCCGATCGTGGCCGACGAGCCCGAGCGACCGCCGACGGCCGCGACCTGAAGGTCACCCGCTCCTACGACGGCGGCGAGTCGGGCTGGTCCGGCGGCACGCACTGCTGCATCGTCGAGGTCGACGTCGACACCGGCCTCGTCGAGATCGAGCGCTACCTGGTCGTCGAGGACTGCGGCGTCGCCGTCAACCCGGCGATCGTCGAGGGCCAGATCCGCGGCGGCGTGGCCCAGGGGATCGGCGCCGTGCTCCTGGAGCACTCGGCCTACGACGAGGACGGCCAGCCCCAGGCGGGCACGTTCATGGACTACCTGCTCCCGAGCACCATGACGGTGCCCCGCATCGAGATCCACCACGTGGAGACGGTGCTCACCGACCCCGACGTGAACTTCCGGGGCGTCGGCGAGGGCGGGTTCATCGTCGTCCCCGGCGACGGTGGTGAGCGGCCATCGAGGACGCCCTGGCGCCCTTCGGCGCCCGGATCACCGAGCAGCACCTGCCGCCGTCCCGGATCCTCGAGCTGGCCGGGGTGGTGCCGACCGCATGAAGAACCCGCCGTTCGACTACTCGGCGCCGGACTCCGCTCGAGGAGGTCCTGGCCCTGCTCGCCGAGCACGGCGACGAGGCCAAGATCATCGCCGGCGGCCAGAGCCTGGTCCCGATGCTGGCCATGCGGCTGGCCCGGCCCGCCCAGCTGGTCGACGTCAACGGGGTGACGGCGCTGAGCGGCATCGAGGACCGTGGCGACGCCGTGGCCTTCGGGGCCACGACCCGGGAACGGGACGCCGAGCGGTCGACGCTGGTGGCCGAGCGCCTCCCCGTGCTGGCCGAGGCCCTGCCCCTCATCGGCCACGTGGCGATCCGCAACCGGGGCACGATCGGCGGCAGCATCGCCCACGCCGACGCGTCGGCCGAGCTGCCCGCCGTGGCGGTGGTGACCGAGGCCGACCTGGTCGTCCGCGGGCCGGACGGTGAGCGGGTCGTGCCCGCCGGCGAGTTCTTCCGCGGCCACTTCACCACCGACCCTCGCCGACGACGAGTGCCTCGTCGAGGTCCGCGTGCCGGTCAACGGGTCGAAGGCCGGCTGGTCGTTCCAGGAGGTCGCCCGTCGCCACGGCGACTTCGCGCTGGTCGGCGCCGCCGCGATGGTCGCCCTCGACGACGCCGGTGCCATCGGCGAGGCCCGCATCTGCCTCTTCGGCGTGGGCGACCGCCCGGTCCGGGCCCCGGAGGTCGAGACGGGGCTGGTCGGGGGCCGACCTGACCGCCGACACCTTCGCCGCGGCCGCGGCCGATGCCGTGCGCGGACCTCGAACCGGCCTCCGACACCCACGGCAGCGCGGCCTACCGGCGCCACCTCGCCGGGGTCGTCGTCCGGCGGGCGCTCACCGCCGCGGCCGAACGGGCAGGAGGGACCGCATGACCGTGCCGATCCGGCTCACCGTGAACGGGGCGCCGGTCGAGGCCGGCATCGAGGCCCGCCTCACCCTCGCCGACCTGCTCCGGGAGGAGCTCGGCCTGACCGGGACCCACCTCGGCTGCGAGCACGGGGTCTGCGGGGCGTGCACCGTCCTGCTCGACGGTGATGCCGTGCGCTCCTGCCTGGTGCTGGCGGTGCAGGCCGAGGGCCGGGAGGTCCGGACGGTCGAGGGCCTGGCCGACGGGGATCAGCTCGGCCCGGTCCAGCAGGCGTTCTGGGAGGCCCACGGGTTCCAGTGCGGCTTCTGCACCCCGGGGTTCGTCATGACGACCGTGGCCCTCCTCGAGGAGAACCCGACCGCCGACGAGGCGGAGATCCGCGAGGCGCTCTCCGGCAACATCTGCCGCTGCACCGGCTACGAGAGCATCGTGGACGGCGTGCTCCTCGCCGTGCGCCGGCACGGCGAGGAGCAGGCTGCCGGCTAGCCGTCGACGGGGAGGTACTCCCCGGCGCCCTCGTCCCAGGCGAAGAGATAGGCGGCGGGGTTCCCGTCCGCCGCGGGGAAGGGACCGTAGGTCCGGGTCTCGGGGTCGCCGGGCACGACGAGCTCGAGCCCCTCGATCGCCGCCTCCAGCGTCCCGTAGTTCAGGTCCTCACCCGCGGCCTCGAGCCACGCCTGCATCAGGTACACGTCCGGGCAGGCCTGGAACGGCGCCTGGTAGGGCTGGTTGGACGGGTCGTCGTCGCCGACCTCGTCGGGCGAGGGGACCTCGACCCCGGCGTCGCCGGCGATCTGCACGCACTCCTGCATGGCCGGCTCCTCGAAGCGGGCCTGGTCCGGCCCGTACCCGCCGCCCAGGAGCGAGCCCTCCAGCACCGAGGTGTCCGTCGTCGCCGCGTTGGTGTAGAAGGCGCGCGCCCCGGTCTGCTCGAGGAAGAGCAGCTTCGGGCGGTAGGAGGTGTCCTCCGCCATCGCGGTGGGCCAGTCCTGACCGCTGGCGCCGACGATGACGACCGTGTCGGCCCCGGCGGCCTCGAAGCGCTCGGCGATGGTCTGGACCGAGGCCTGCACGGCGGCGGGGTCATCGGCCGGGGCGTCCATGATCCCGGTCTCGACCACCTCGATGCCGAGCTCGTCGAGCACGGGCAGGACGGTGTCCTCGATGGTGACCTGATCACGTTCGGCCCCGTAGACGGCGACGGTGCCGTCCAGCTCGCCCGCCTCGTCGAAGGCTCGGGTGACCGCTTCGGGCTGGTCGGTGTCCGGGAGCCAGGTGAGCCACGGTGCCTCGGCCTGTTCGACGGTCTCGGCGTTCATCCCCCCGCCGACCACCGCGGTGGCGTGGAGGGAGACGGGGCACAGCACCGCGTCGTTGAGGAAGAAGCCGATGACCATGAAGACGTCCTCGTCCTCGGTCAGCTGGACGCACTTCTCCTCGGCCGGGGCCGGGTTGGTCGGGTCGATGGGGGCGAAGACGGGCTCGATCTGGCGGCCGTTGATGCCGCCGTCGGCGTTGATGGCGTCGAACAGTGCCGTGTAGACGGCCTCGTGCTCGCCCAGGTCGTAGTTGAGGCCGGAGGCGACCAGCGACGCGGTGTCCACGTAGGTCACCCCGATCTTGACGGTGTCGTCGGTGACGCCCGGGGCCGGCCCGGTGGCCGACGGTGTCGTCTCGGCGGCCGCCGTGTCCGACGAGGCGTCGGACTCGGCCTCTGGGTCCTCGTCACCCGCCGTGCAGGCGGCGACGAGCACCATCGCCGCCAATGCGAGCGCGCCGCTCCTCCGGAGTTGCTTCGACCTCATGCGTTCCCCCTCTGGGTCGTCCCGCCACGGCGGCGATCGACGATGCTGCTATGTGAGCGCCCACTTTATTAGGCGTCGAGTGGCGGTGTCGGTCGCCCCGCCGACACCTCGCGGAAGCGATGTTCTCCGTAGGCTGGCATGACGTTCTCCCAGCGGATCGGAGGTCACCATGGACGAGACCGAAGGCCTCGAAGCGGCGCGGGCCCTGCGGCGGGCGATGCTCGGGGATGCCTACGTCGACGGCCAGACGGCCGAGGCCAGCCCGGTGCTGGCGGAGTTCCAGGACTACCTGACGACGACGGCGTGGGGCGTCTGGGCCCGGGAGGGCCCGCTCAGCCCCCGGGACCGGAGCCTGCTCGTCCTGGCCATGACCGCCGCGCTGGGGCGGATGGACGAGTTCCGCCTCCACGTCGGCGCGCAGGCCCAGACCGGGGTCACCGACGCGGAGCTCGACGAGCTGCTGTTCCAGATCGCGGCCTACTGCGGGGTTCCCGCCGGCCTGTCGGCCAAGCGGGCCCTGCTGGCGGTGCGGGCCGAGCGGGAGGCGGACGGGCCGTGACCGTCGTGGGGCTGGTCGGTCTCGGCAACATGGGCGCCGCCCTGGGCGACAACCTCGTCGGCGCGGGTCTGGAGGTGGTCACCCACGACGTGGCCGGCCCCGACCGGTGCCCCGACGGTGCCACCTTCGTGGCCGACCTGGCGGAGGTCGCTCGGCGGACGGAGGTGGTCGTGCTGAGCCTGCCCGACGGCGCCGTGTCCCAGCAGGTGGCGAGCGACCTCATCGCCGGGTCGGGAGGGGTCACCCACGTCGTCGACACCTCGACCGTCGGCGTGGCCTCGGCCCGGGCGATCGACGCGCTCCTCGCCGACGCCGGCGTCGCCTACGTCGACGCGCCGGTCTCCGGCGGGGTCGCCGGGGCGCGGGCCCGCACCCTGTCGGTGATGTACGCGGGACCCGTGGCGGCCTGTGCCGCGGTCGCCCCGGTGCTGGCCGGGCTCAGCGACCGGACCCGCCGCGTCGGTGACCGGCCGGGGATGGCCCAGGCCCTGAAGTTGGCCAACAACTTCCTGTCGGCGACGGCCCTGGCGGCGACGAGCGAGGCCGTGGCCTTCGGCGCCTCGGTCGGCCTCGACATGGCCACGATGCTCGAGGTCCTCAACGCCTCGAGCGGCCGGAGCGCAGCCACGGACGACAAGTTCCCGACCCACGTGCTCACCGGCACCTACGCGTCCGGCTTCGCCAACTCGCTCGATGGCCAAGGACGTCCGGCTCTACCTCGACGCGGTGGAAGCCCAGGGGAGCCCGTCGGTCATCGGGCCGGTCACCGCGTCGGTGTGGGAGCGCTTCGCCGACGACGAGCCGGGGGCCGACTTCACCCGCATCCACCCGTTCATCGACGGGTCGCTGAGTACTGGCGGAAACGCACTTCTCATCCTGGGAGATTCATGCTATCGTCGCCGAGGAGAGCAGCAGGGACCGGAGGAACTGAGACATGCCGCACTTCACCAAGCCCGACGAGGGCAGTTGGACCGAGCACTTCGGGCTCGACACCGGTCCGGTGTCCTACGCCGACTCCACCTCTCCCCGAGCACTACGCGCTCGAGCAGGACGCGATCTTCCGCAAGACCTGGCTGAACGTCGGCCGGGTGGAGCAGCTGCCCAAGAACGGGCAGCTACTTCACCAAGGAGCTCGACGCCGCCCGCACCTCGGTCGTGCTCGTCCGGGACATGGAGGGCGAGGTCCGGGCCTTCCACAACATGTGCCGCCACCGGGGCAACAAGCTGGTGTGGAACGACTACCCGGGCGAGGAGGTCAGCGGCACCTGCCGCCAGTTCACCTGCAAGTACCACGGGTGGCGCTACGGCCTCGAGGGCCAGCTCACCTTCGTGCAGCAGGAGGACGAGTTCTTCGACCTCGACAAGGACGACTTCGGCCTCATGGGCGTCAAGGTCGACGTCTGGGAGGGGTTCATCTTCGTGAACTTCGATCCCGAGGCCGGGTCCCTGAAGGAGTACATGGGCCGGCTCGGAGCGGGGCTCGAGGGCTACCCGTTCCACCTCATGACCCAGAAGCACACCTACCGGGCGGAGATCGGGGCCAACTGGAAGCTCTTCATCGACGCCTTCATGGAGTTCTACCACGCACCTGTTCTGCACGCGAAGCAGGCCACCGACGAGGAGTCCCGCAAGCTCCAGGGCTTCGGCTTCGAGGCCCTGGCCTACGACGTGGACGGCCCCCACTCCATGGTCTCGTCCTGGGGCGGCATGTCCCCGCCCAAGGACCTCGGCATGGTGAAGCCCATCGAGCGGGTGCTGCGCAGCGGCCTGTTCGGCGTCTGGGACGCCCCCGACATCGGCGAGCTGCCCGAGGGCCTCAACCCGGCGCGGCACCCGGCCTGGGGCGAGGACTCGTTCCTCTTCTTCCCCAACTTCACCCTGCTGATCTGGAAGCCCAACTGGTACCTCACGTACCACTACTGGCCGACGTCGTACAACACGCACATCTTCGAGTGCTCGCTCTACTTCGTGCCCCCGACCAACGCCTACGAGCGCCTCCAGCAGGAGCTCGCCGTCGTCACCTTCAAGGAGTACGGGCTCCAGGACGGCAACACCCTGGAGGCGACCCAGACCATGCTCGAGTCGGGCGCGGTCAAGGAGTTCCCGCTCTGTGACCAGGAGGTCCTGCTCCGGCACCTCCACACCACGGCCCGCGGCTACGTCGCCGAGTACGAGAGCGGCCAGCCGGGCACTCCCGTCCAGATCTCGGCCGCGTCCTGAGAGGAGACCTCACCATGCCGACCCTTCCCGCCGCCTTCGCCGACCTCGAGCCGTTCGCCGACTGGGCCCTGCCCAGCGAGGCCGACCGCTACGCCAAGCGCATCGCCAGCACCATGGACGAGCTCCAGGCCTTCTACGACGCCGCGTTCCCCCGCCTCGAGGACAGCACCGACTACCTCAAGGGCGTCGCCCTCGACGGGCATCTCCGACGAGGACCGCAACCTGCTGTGGCTCTTCGAGTCGCTGGTCACCGTGTCCTTCCCCGTCGAGGTCTGGCGCCAGCCCCGGGTGCCGGACAGCGGCGCCTCCTCCATCGACGTGACCGTGGAGCCCGTCCCCTAGGGCACGTCGATCGGTTCGGGGGGACCATGGCCACGTATGTCTGGTCCACGGCGGCGGGCACGGGGGCTGGTGCTACCAGCGGGTGGCCCGACGGCTGCGGGCCGAGGGCCACGAGGTCCACGCCCCGAGCCTGACCGGGCTGGGCGACCGGGCGCACCTGCTCGGGCCCCACGTCGACCTCCACCTCCACGCCCGCGACATCGCCGCCCTCATCGTGGCCGAGGACCTGCGGGACGTGATCCTCGTGGGCCACAGCTACGGCGGCATGGTCATCACCGGTGCCGCCGACCTCGTCACCGATCGGGTCGGACGTCTCGTCTTCCTCGACGCCGCCAACCCGGTGAACGGCCAGTCCCTCCTGGACGTGGCCGGGCCGATCATCGAAGCGGTCCGCCCCTTCGGCGAGATCCGTCGACGGTCTCGAGCTGGTCCTGCTGCCGGCCCCCGACGCCGGGCTCCTCTACGGCGTCGACGATCCCGACGACCTGGCCTGGATGGCGGAGCGCCTCACGCCCGCATCCGTGGCAGTGCTTCGAGCAACCCCTCGACCTGCAGAACGAGGACGGCGCTCTGGGCCATCCCGCAGTACCACGTCGTCTGCACCTCGACCCTCGCCACCCGGGACCCCGAGATGATGGCCAGGGCGAAGGCCGGGGGCCGGCTCTGGGACATCGACACCGGCCACGACCTGATGATCACCGAGCCCGAGGCCACGACCCAGGCCCTCCTCGAGGTCGCCGCCGCCTGATGGCGTTCACGCTGGACCTGACGGGCCGCCGGGCCCTGATCACCGGCGCGGGCCAGGGCGTCGGCCGGGGGATCGCCCTCGGATTCGCCGAGGCCGGCGCCGCCGTGGTGGTCAACGACCTGGATGAGGGCCGGGCGGCATCGGTGGTCGCCGAGATCGAGGCGGCCGGGGGCACCGCCACGACCGCGGTGTTCGACGTCACCGACTTCACCGCGGTGACCGCCGCGGTCGAGGCCCTCGACGGCGTCGACGTGTTGGTCAACAACGCCGGCAACGCCGGGGCCGAGGGCTGGGCCGGGCTGGCCAAGTTCGTCGACACCGAGCCCGCCGACTGGGAGCCGTACCTGCAGGTGAACCTCTACGGAGTGCTGCACTGCTGCCGGGCCGTGCTCCCCAGGATGATCGACCGGGGCGACGGGCGCATCATCACGATCGTCTCCGACGCCGCCCGGACCGGCGAGTCGGACATGGCCGCCTACAGCGCGGCCAAGGCCGGGGCGGCCGGGCTGATGCCGGTCGCTCGCCGTCGAGACCGGTCGCCACGGGATCACCGTGAACTGCATCGCCCTCGGCACCATGCGCACCCCGCTGAGCGAGGCCCTCTGGGCCGACGAGGACGACCCCCGGGCCAAGGCCCTGATGAAGCGCTACGTCATCCGCCGCCCCGGCCTGCCGGAGGACGTCGCCGCCCTGGCCGTGTTCCTGGCCGGCCCCCAGGCGTCCTGGATCACCGGCCAGACCTACCCGCTCAACGGCGGGGCCTCGTTCGCCCAATGACCCTCGATCGGACTGGAAGACTCGACTGATGTTCCTGCTGCGCTTCGACATGCGGGCCCCCGGGCCCACGCCGATGGCCGATCTCTACGACACCGCCCTGGACATGGTGGAGTGGGCCGAGGACAAGGGCTGTCTCTCGGTCGCCATCTCCGAGCACCACACGTCCGACGACGGCTACCTGCCGTCGCCCCTGGTCATGGCGGCGGCGATGGCCGCTCGCACCAAGGACGTCAACTTCATGATCGCGGCCCTGCTGCTGCTCATGTACGACCCCATCAAGCTGGCCGAGGACCTCAACGTCCTGGACCACCTCAGCCGGGGGCGGGTGACCCCGATCATCGGCCTCGGGTACCGGCCCGAGGAGTTCGCCATGTTCGGCATCGACCCGGCGCGGCGGGGGGCCGAGATGGAGGAGCGCCTGGCGGTCCTGCAGGCCGCGCTGGCGGGGGAGACCGTGACCTGGCGGGGCCGCACGGCGACCATCCGTCCCGGCCCCTACACCGAGGGCGGGATGAAGCTGGCCTACGGCGGCGGCTCACCGGCGGCGGCCAAGCGGGCGGCCCGCTTCGGGCTCGACTTCATCGGCGAGGCGGACCGGCCTGATCTGGTCGACATCTACAACGCGGAGGCCGAGCGCGTCGGGCGCTCAGCCGGCGCCTGCCTGGTGCCCTCGAGCGGCGCGCCGAGCTCGGTGTTCGTGGCCGAGGACCTCGACGAGGCGTGGGCCACGATCGGCCCCCACCTGCTGCACGACGCCCGGGAGTACGGGGCGTGGCTGGAGGGCAACCACGACGCCGTGACCCGTTCGCGGGCCACCACGGTCGAGGAGCTGCGGGCCGAGCAGGGCAACTACCGCATCCTCACCCCTGACGAGGCCGTGGAGATGGTCCGGACCAACGGCTACCTCGGCCTCCAGCCCCTCTGCGGCGGCGTGGCTCCCGACCTGGCGTGGGCCTCTCTCCGCCTCATCGTCGACGACGTCCTGCCCCGTGTCTGAGCGCAACGGGTCCTTCGCCGAGCAGTACGGGCCCTGGGCCCTCGTCCTCGGCGCCTCCGACGGGGTGGGGGCGGCCTACGCCCGGGCCATGGCCGAGCGAGGGCTGAACGTGGTCCTGCTGGCCCGCCGCCAGGCCGTGCTCGACGAGGTGGCCGGGGCCATCGCGGCGGACACCGGCGTCGAGACCCGGGCGGTCTCGGTCGACCTGGCCCGTCCGGACGCCATGGACGCCATCGCCGAGGCGACCACGGGCCTCGAGGTCGGCATGGTCATGTACTGCGCCGGTGCGGACCCGAACTACGAGCCGCTCCTGGCCGCCTCGGTCGAGCCCGCGCTGGCGATGGTGCAGCGCAACTGCATCGTCCCCCTGCAGGTCTGCCACCACTTCGCCGGCCCGATGGTCGAGCGGGGCCGGGGTGGGATCGTGCTGCTGTCGTCGGGCGCGGCACTGGTCGGCGCCCCCAACATGGTCGCCTACGGGGCCTCGAAGGCCTTCGACATGGTCATGGCCGAGGCCCTCTGGGCCGAGCTCCACGACCAGGGCGTCGACGTCCTCGGCCTGGTGCTCGGCGCGACCGACACGCCCGCCCTGCGCACCCTGCTGGCCGAGCGGGGCGTCCTGTCCTCGCCCGACAGCACGACGCCCATCCCGGGCGCCTCGACCGTCGACGAGGTCGTCGCCGACGCCATCGCCAACCTGGCCGACGGCCCCACCTGGTACGTCGGCGACATGCTCCGCGACGGCGCCCAGGCCCTCGGCGGCATGCCGAGGAACGACGCCGTCCGCCTCATGGCCGAGCACGGCGGCGCGCTGATGACGACCCCTCTGGACGAGGGCTGAGGCCGGGGTCAGCCGACCTCGACCACGACCTTGATGGCCCCCGACGCGCGGTCGGCGGCGACGCGGAAGGCCTCGGCGGCGTCCTCCAGCGGGAAGCGGTGGGTGATGAGGGCGTCGGCGAGCTCGGGGCGGGCGGCCAGCATCTCGGCGGCCTGCTGCATGTCCCGTCCGCCCTCGTGGCGGCAGTAGCCCATCGAGGTGATGAGCGTCGCCTCCTTGTTCAGCATCGCCATGAAGGACAGCTCGACCGGGGCGTAGTGCACCCCGAGGACCGAGACGGTGCCGCCCGGAGCCAGCTGCTCGATGCTCTGCTGGACGGCGCTCGGCTGAGCCGCCCGCTTCGATGACGACGTCGTAGAGGCCATCGGGCTCGGTGGCGCCGAGTTGCTCGCCGATGTCCCGCTGGTGGGGGTGGCGGGCGGCGAGGCCGACCTCGGGGGCGCCCATCGCCTGCGCGGCGGCCACGGCCAACAGGCCGACCGAGCCGGCGCCGACGACCAGCACCCGGGTGTCGGGGCCGACGCCACCGACCCGCACCCCGTGCCAGGACACCGAGGCGGGCTCGACCAGTGCGCCACTGGACACGTCGAGGCCGACGGGGAGGTCGACCAGCCGTTGGGACGGGGCCCGGAACTGCTCGGCCATGCCGCCGTCGGCCATCATGCCGAGGGCCCGCTGGGTGGACTGCGGGCAGAGGTTGATCCGGCCGTCGAGGCAGTGCTCGCAGGTGCCACAGCCGTAGAGCCCCTCGACCGCCACGGGCGTGCCGTCGGCGCGGACACCGGCCAGCTCGTGGCCGAGGACGTGCTCGGTGCCGACCCGGAGGTAGAGGAGGTCGGAGGAGCAGATGCCGACCGATCGCATGGCTGAGCAGCTCGCCCTCGCCGGGGACGTCGTCGACCTCCACGAGGACCGGCTGGCCGTCCTGGCCCCGCACGGCTCTCACGCCGACACCGCGGCGAGGCAGAAGCGGGTGATGCGGTCGACGTCCGCCGGGGTGGGCGGGGCCTCCTGCCAGAGGTGGTCGGTGAGGGCACCCATGGCGGCGTGGGCCAGCAACGAGGCATCGAGCTCCGGGTCGTCGCTGCCCAGCTCGCCGAGAGGCCCGTGCAGGAGGGGAGCCAGCGTGGCGCTGGCGACGTGGCGACCCGGCCCACCGACGGCGGTCCCGCCGTTCCACAGCACGGCCAGCGTCGTGGCCGCGATCTCCTCGTCGGCCTGGGACAGGACGCCCTCGACCCAGCGTCGCACCTGCCCCTCTGCGGTCGTCTCCTTGGCCATCTGGTGGGCCAGGTAGTCGTGCAGCCGCTCGGCGCCGTCGTCGAGGATGGCGATGACCAGCGCGTCCTTGGACGGGAAGTGCCGGTAGAAGGCGTCGTTGGACAGGCCGGCCGCCTCCACGATGTCGGCCACCCGGGGCCGCGAGGTGGTCCCCCGTTGGGCCATCATGGCGAGGCCGGCGTCGAGCAGGCGGCGGACCTCGTCCGCGTAACCGGCCTCCCGCTTGGCCAGGCTCCGGCGGGCCCTCGGAATTGCGTTCTGAGAAGTCAGAACGCTATTCTGACAGACGACGACAGGGGGACGCAATGGCGTGGGACTTCGAGACCGATCCTGAGTTCCAGGAGAAGCTGGACTGGGCCGACCGGTTCGTCCGCGAGGAGGTGGAGCCCCTCGACCAGGTGTGGGACGGCCTCGCCTTCACGCCGTTGGACGACAACCGGCGCCGGGCCGTCGACCCGCTGAAGGAGGAGGTGCGGCGCCAGGGCCTCTGGGCCACCCACCTCGGGCCCGACCTGGGCGGCGCCGGCTACGGCCAGGTGAAGCTCTCGCTGCTGAACGAGATCCTGGGCCGCTCGTCGTGGGCCCCGATCATCTTCGGCTGCCAGGCCCCGGACACGGGCAACGCCGAGATCATCGCCCACTACGGCACCGACGAGCAGAAGGAGCAGTACCTCCACCCCCTGCTGTCGGGTGAGGTCTTCTCCAGCTACTCGATGACCGAGCCCCACGCCGGGAGCCGACCCGACGATGTTCACGACCCGGGCCGAGAAGGACGGCGACGAGTGGGTCATCAACGGCGCCAAGTTCTTCTCGTCGAACGCCAACACCGCCTCGTTCCTGATCGTCATGGTCGTGACCAACCCCGACGTCAGCGCCGTACAAGGGCATGTCGATGTTCCTGGTCCCGACCGACACGCCCGGGCGTGAACATCGTCCGCAACGTCGGCCTCGGCGGTGAGCCGCTGGGCCACGGCTCCCACGCCCTCATCCACTACGAGGACGTCCGCGTCCCCGAGGACGCCCTCCTCGGCGGCGAGGGCCAGGCCTTCGCCATCGCCCAGACCCGGCTCGGCGGCGGGCGCATCCACCACGCCATGCGCACCATCGGCCTGTCCCAGAAGGCCCTCGACATGCTCTGCGAGCGGGCCCTCAGCCGGGAGACCCAGGGCTCGCTGCTGGCCGACAAGCAGTTCGTGCAGGGCTACATCGCCGACTCCTACGCCCAGCTCCTGCAGTTCCGCCTGCTGACGCTCTACACGGCGTGGGAGATCGACAAGTACAACGACTACAAGCGGGTCCGCAAGGACATCGCCACGGTCAAGGTGGTCATGCCGACCGTCCTGCACGACATCGCCTGGCGGGCCATGCAGGTCCACGGCGCCCTCGGGGTCAGCAACGAGATGCCCTTCACCGGCATGATGCTGGGCGCCAACGTCATGGGCCTGGCCGACGGGCCGACCGAGGTGCACAAGGTCACCATCGCCCGGCAGGTGCTGCGCGACCACCGGCCGAGCGACGACCTCTGGCCCACCGAGCACAAGCCCAAGAAGGTCGCCGCCGCCCGCGAGAAGCTGGCCGAGTTCCTCGAGCACGAGGTCGGGAACCTGTGAGGGAGGACCGATGATCGACCTCGACCGCCTCGGGGCCTGGCTGGACGAGCAGGGCCTCGGCGAGGTCGGCGAGCCGATCGACTGCGGCTTCGTCTCCGGCGGCTCCCAGAACGAGATCTACGAGATCCGCCGGGGCGACCTCCACGGCGCCCTGCGCATCCCGCCGCCGACCGCGCCGGAGAGCCGGGACGAGGGCATCTGGCGGGAGTGGCGGATCACCGAGGCGCTGGAGGGCACCGACGTGCCCCACACGCCGGCCATCGCCGCCTGCCGGGACCCCGAGGTGCTCGGCCGGGCCTTCTACGTGATGGGCTTCGTCGACGGCTGGTCGCCGATGGGGCTCGAGACCCAGCCGGACGGCAGCCGGCCGTGGCCCGCGCCCTTCGCCGACCGACCTCGAGGCCCGGGCCGGGCTCGCCTACCAGCTGGTCGAGGGCATCGCCCTGCTCGGCAACGTGGACTGGCGGGCCAAGGGCCTGGAGGACCTCGGTCGGCCCGATGGCTTCCACGAGCGCCAGGTCGACCGCTGGACCGCGTTCCTCGAGCGGATCAAGGGCCGGGAGCTGCCCGGCTTCGACGAGGCCGCGGCCTGGCTGCGGGCCCACGAGCCGATCGACTACGTCCCCGGCCTCATGCACGGCGACTACCAGTTCGCCAACGTCATGTACGAGCACGGCGCGCCGGCCCGGCTGGCCGCCATCGTGGACTGGGAGATGGGCACGGTCGGTGACCCCAAGCTGGACCTCGGGTGGACGGTGCAACAGCTGGCCCGAGGACCCGATGGACGAGTCGGCCTCGGGCTCGAGCTACGTCGACATGTACGGGATGCCGACCCGGGACCAGGTCCTGGCCCACTACGCCGAGGTGTCGGGCCGCCAGGTCGACGACATCGACTACTACTGCGTCCTGGCCAAGTGGAAGCTGGCCGTCGTGCTCGAGCAGGGCTTCCAGCGGGCGGGCGACGACGAGAAGCTGCAACGCCTTCGGCCCGATCGTGCTCGACCTCATGCGGGACGCGGCCGACCTCGCCGAGTCCACCGACTACGCCGTCAGCTGACGTGCGGGCCGCGGTCTGCCGGGCCTACGGCCCGCCCGATGTCGTGGTGGTCGACGAGGTCGAGGCCCCGACGGTCGGTCCCGGCCAGGTCCGGGTGCGGGTCCACGCCGCGGCGGTGAACTTCCCCGACGTCCTGGTGATCGCCGACGAGTACCAGATGAGCGCGCCGCTGCCCTTCGTCCCGGGCAGCGAGTTCGCGGGCGTGGTCACCGAGGTGGCCGACGACGTCGACACGGTCGCCGCCGGGGACCGGGTGTTCGGCACGGCCTTCGTCGGCGCGTTCGCCGAGGAGATCGTCGTCGCGGCGACCGCCGTCACCCCGATCCCGCCGGGGGTGGCCGACGAGACGGCCGCCGCCTTCGGCGTCGCCCACCGCACGGCGTACCACGTGCTCCGGTCGGTGGCCCGGGTGCAGCCGGGGGAGGAGCTGGTCGTGCTCGGCGCCGGGGGCGGTGTCGGCCTCGCCGCGGTGCAGCTGGGCGTCGAGCTCGGCGCCCGGGTCACCGCGGTGGCCTCCAGCGCCGAGAAGCTCGAGGCCGCCGCGGCCCAGGGGGCCGTCGAGCTGATCGACCACCGGGCCGGCGACCTCCGCCAGGCGCTGCGGGAGCGCCACCCGGACGGCACCGACGTCGTCGTCGACCCGGTGGGTGGCGACCTGGCCGAGCCCGCCCTGCGTTCGCTGCGGTGGGCCGGCCGGTTCGTGACCGTGGGCTACGCCTCGGGCGAGATCCCCCGGATCCCGCTCAACCTGGTGCTGCTCAAGGGCATCCAGGTGCTGGGCTTCCAGTTCCTCACCTTCGCCACCAACGCCCCCGAGGAGATGCTCCGCAACGACGCCGAGCTCATGGAGCTCCTCGGGTCGGGGCGGGCCTCGCCCCACATCGGCGCCACCTTCGCCTTCGCCGAGGTGGCCGACGCGCTGCGCCACGTCGCCGACGGCAAGGCCATCGGCAAGGTCGCGCTGACGATCACTCCTCCAGCAGGTCGGGCTGCTGAGCGGTGATCCAGTCGTAGAGCGGCTGGAACGAGTACCACCCGGCGCTGCGGTGGCCGACCTGGCCGGCGGTCAGCGCCGCCTGCTCGGCGTCGATGGGCACCGGTGTGCCCGCGGCCTCGGCGAGCAGCTGGGCCTGGCAGGTGCGCTCCATCGTGATGAACCACCAGGCCGCCTCGTCGACCGACTGGCCCACGGTGAGGAGGCCGTGGTTGGCCAGGATCGCCGCCTTGTTGTCGCCGAGGGCGTGGGCGATGCGCTTGCCCTCCTCGAGGTCGAGCACCACGCCGGTGAAGTCGTCGAACAGGGCGTGGTCGCCGTAGAAGGCGCAGGCGTCCTGGGTCAGGGGGTCGAGGGGCCGGCGCAGCGACGACCAGGTCTTGCCGTAGACCGAGTGGGCGTGGGCGGCGGCGACCACGTCGGGCCGGGCGGCGTGGACCTGGGAGTGGATCACGAAGGCGGCCCGGTTGACCGGCCAGTTGCCCTCGACCACCTCGCCCTCGTGGTTCACGAGGATCAGGTCCTGCACCCGGATCTGCTTGAAGTTCATGCCGAGCGGGTTGACCCAGAAGTGGTCGAGGCGCTCGGGGTCCCGGGCCGTGATGTGCCCGGCGACGCCCTCGTCGAAGCCGAACTGCCCGAACAGCCGGAAGGCGGCGGCGAGGCGCTGCTTGCGGTGCCGCCGCTCGTCCTCGGGGCTCGCGAACGTCGGGAACGTGTGCGGTGTCCGATCCGATGCCATGGGTTGATCCTATGACGCATCGTCGTCGGCGATCCGTTGGCGTAGGTTGCGCGCCATGCGCTTCGGTCTCGACATCGCCCAACAACGGATGCCCTGGGACGAGCTGGTCAGCCGGGTCCAGTTCGCCGAGGAGCTCGGCTTCGACGGGGCCTGGGGCTTCGACCACTTCAAGCCGATGTACGGCGAGGGCCCGGGGGAGACCTTCGAGGGGATGACCACCCTCGCCGCGCTGGCCGGCGTGACCTCACGGATCCGGCTGGGCCTGCTGGTGACGGGGGTGACCTACCGCAACCCGTCGGTGTTCGCCGCGGAGGCGGTGACCATCGACCACGCGTCGCACGGCCGCCTCGAGCTCTCGCTCGGCGCGGCGTGGTTCGACGAGGAGCACCACGAGCTCGGCATCCCGTTCCCGTCGACGCCCGACCGCTTCGACCTGCTCGAGGACACCCTCGAGATCGTGCAGCGGCTGTTCACCGGCGAGGTCGTGTCCTACGAGGGCAAGGTCGTGTCCCTGAAGGACGCCCGGCTGCTGCCGGCGCCCGTCCAGCAACCCCGCCCGCCGATCTGGATCGGGGGCAGCGGTCCCAAGCGCACCCTCCCGCTGGTCGCCAGGTACGCCGACGTGTGGCACACGTGGGGCTCGCCCAACTCGCTGGCGGAGGCCAACGCCCGGGTCGACGAGCTCGCCGTCGAGGCCGGCCGGGACCCCGGCGACATCACCCGGGCCAGCTCGCTGTCCCTCGACGACCTCGACACCGCCCGCAAGCACGCGGGGAAGTGGCGCGACACCGGCTGTGGCTACCTCGTCTGCGGCTGGCCCGAGGGCGGTCGCGCCCAGATCGAGGCCTTCGCCCGCGACGTCATGCCCGACTTCGTCGACTGACCCGAAACCGATGCAAGAACGGGGGCGTGGGGACGGGCTGCCCGTTGTCGGGGGCACGCGAGCCCCCGACGACCCCGAATCTCACGGGCGGTGACCAGCCCTCGTTCTGGCTCCCGATCTACTGCCTATAGGCGGAGGATCGGGAGCCAGAAGCAGAAGGACCTGGAAATGACAGCCGTTCGGCCACGGAGGGTGGCGAAACGACCCGGAGGGCGCCGCCGACGCCGGCGCGTGGATCCCGGCCCCCGTTCTTGCCTCGTTCTCGGTGCCCCGGGGGTCAGGGGGCGGAGTAGCCGCCGTCGACGACCATGGCCGAGCCGGTCGTCCACCGGGAGGCGTCACTGGCCAGGTAGGCGTAGGCCCCGACCAGGTCCTCGGTGGCGCCCAGGCCGAGGGGGTGCTTGGCGGCGATCGCGTCGATGGCCTCCTGGGGCAGGCCCTCGTGGATGGAGGACAGGAACGTCCCCGGGCAGACGCTGTTGACCCGGATCCCGTCCCGGGCGTACTCGACGGCCGCGACCTTCGCGAGGTGGATGACGGCCGCCTTCGTGGCGCAGTAGGGCGCGGCGTGGGACCAGGCGGTGAGGCCGGAGACCGAGGCCGTCAGGACGATCGAGCCCGACTGCTGCGGGCGCATGACGGCCACCGCGGCCCGGATGCCGTTGACCGCGCCGAGGACGTTGACGTGGAAGGCCCGCTCCCAGTCCTCGGTCGCCAGGTTGTGGATGCGGCCGTTGGGGGAGAGGACGCCGGCGTTGCTGATCAGCACGTCGAGGCGACCGAAGCGCTCCACGGCCCGGGCCACGACGGCCTCGACCTGGGCGAAGTCGCCGACGTCGGCCAGCACCGTCTCGATCCCGCTGCCGTCCGGCAGCCCGGCGACGGTGGCCTCCAGGGATGCCGCGCTGACGTCGCTCAGCACCAGGTCGGTGTCGGGCTCGCCCGCGAAGTGGGCGGACAGCGCCGCCCCGAGCGTGCCGCCCGCGCCGGTGATCACCACGGCCCGTCGGCTCATGTGAGCAGATACCCCCCGTCGACGTTCAGGACGGCGCCGGTCACGAACGCCGAGGCGTCCGACGCCAGGAACTGGTACGCCCCGGCCAGGTCGGTGGCGTCACCCCACCGCTGCTGGGCCGTGTGCCCGAGGATCTCGGCGGACTTCCTGGGGCTCTTCATCCACCCCTCGGCGAGGGGCGAGTCGAACCATCCCGGGGCGACGACGTTGACGGTGATGCCCTCGGGGGCCAGCTCCAGCGCCAGCCCCTTGGCCAGGCCGACGAGGCCGGCCTTCGAGGCGCTGTAGGCGGTGAGCCCCCGGCCCGGGCGCTCGCCCATGACCGAGCCGGTGAAGATCAGGCGGCCGCCCTCGCCCATGACCCGGGCCGCGGCGCGGGCGCCGAGGAACGCGGCCGGTGAGGTTCACCTCGAGCACCTGCCGCCAGACCGCGGGGTCGGTCTCGAGGGGGCCGGCCACGACCGGCGAGATCCCGGCGTTGCCGATCCACACGTCGACCCCACCCCACTCGGCCACCGCGGCGTCGGCGGCCGCATCGTTGGTGGCCTCGTCGGTGACGTCGCCGGGGCACACCAGGGAGGGCCCGGGCAGCTCCGCCGCCACCTCCTTCAGGTCGGCCTCGGTGCGGGAGACCAGGACCACGGAGGCACCGGCCTGGGAGAAGGCATGGGCCAGCAGGCGGCCGAGGCCCCGACCGGCACCGGTGAGTACCACCCGCTTGCCCCGGACGTCGCCGCCCCGGGGCAGGGAGCGGGGGATCTCGATCTGTTCGCTCATGCGCCGCTCCGCCGGTCTTGTACCGACCAGTACAATACACCGCCCATGCCCCTGACCACCGACGACCTGCTCGAGATGCACCGGCGGATGCTGGTGATCCGGGGCTTCGAGCAGCGGGTGGCGACCCTGTACCGGGCCGGCGAGGTGCCGGGCTTCGTCCACCTCTCGGTCGGCCAGGAGGCCTCGGCGGTGGGGGCGTGCTGGCCCCTGGGGCCGGCGGACGTGATCACCTCCACCCATCGCGGCCACGGCCACTGCCTGGCCAAGGGCCTGGACCCGCTCGGGATGTTCGCCGAGCTCATGGGCAAGGACGAGGGCACCAACCGCGGGCGGGGCGGGTCGATGCACATCGCCGACCCGAACCTCGGGATCTTCGGCGCGAACGGGATCGTCGCCGCCGGCCTGCCGATCGCCGTGGGGGCGGCGACCGCGGCCCGGCTGCGGGCGGACCGCAGCGTGGCGGTGGCGTTCTTCGGCGACGGGGCGGTGGCCCAGGGCGCGTTCCACGAGGCGGTCAACCTGGCCGCGGTCTGGGCGCTGCCGGTCGTCTTCTTCTGCGAGAACAACGGCTACGCGGAGTTCTCCGCCGCGGCCGATCAGCACGCCGCCTCCCTGGAGCTCCGGGCCGCCGGGTACGGGCTCGACCACGTGGCCGTCGACGGCAACGACGTGGTGGCCACCGCCGCGGCCATGGCGGAGGTGGTCGAGTCGCTGCGGGACGGGCACGGCCCGGTCGTCCTCGAGGCCGCCACCTATCGGTGGCACGGCCACTACGAGGGCGACCCGCAGCGCTACCGCACCCCCGAAGAGCTGGAGGAGTGGGCGACCCGAGACCCGCTGGTCGTTCACGGCGCCGCCCTCCGCGCCGCGGGCGTCGGCGACGACGTGATCGACGCGCTCGAGTCAGCGGTGGCCCAGGAGCTGGACGAGGCCATCGAGGCCGCCCGGGCGCTGGCCGCCCCGACGCCGACGACGCTGTTCGACTTCGTGGTCCGCCCCCGGCCCTCGCACCCCGAGCCGCCCGCCCCGGCCGCCGATGCCCCGGTGTTCCGGACGATGGACGCCATCCACGACGCGCTCGGAGGCCGAGCTGGCGGCCGACGAGCGGGTCTTCGTCGCGGGGATCGACGTCGGCGCCGGCGGCAACGTCTTCGGCCTGACCCGGGGGCTGCACGACCGGTTCGGGGACCGGGTGCGGGACACCCCGATCTCCGAGACGGCGGTCATGGGCCTCGGGGTCGGCGCGGCGATGGCCGGCATGCGCCCGGTGGTGGAGCTGATGTACCTCGACTTCGTCGGGGTCTGCCTCGACCAGCTGCTCAACCAGGCGGCCAAGCTGCCCTTCATGACCGGCGGCGGCGCCGAGATGGCGCTGACCGTGCGCACCCAGTTCGGCGCCGGCCGCTCGTCGGGCAGCCAGCACTCCCAGAGCCTCGAGTCGCTCCTCGCCCACATCCCCGGGCTCAGCGTGGTGATGCCGTCGACCCCGGCCGACACCTACGGCCTGTTGCGGGCCGCGATCCAGGACCCCAACCCGGTGATCTTCATCGAGAACCGGCTGCTCTACGGGATGAAGGGCCCGCAGCCGCCGGCCGACCACATCCTGCCGATCGGCCGTTCGATCGTGGTCCGGGAGGGGAGCGACGTCACGGTCGTGTCCGTGTCCCGGATGGTCCACGAGGCCGTCGCCGCGGCCGAGGTCCTCGACGGCGAGGGCATCTCGGTCGAGGTGATCGACCTGCGCACCGTCGCCCCCCTCGACACCGCCACCATCCTCGAGTCGGTGGCCAAGACCTCCCGCCTGCTGATCGCCCACGAGGCCGTCGTCCCCTTCGGCATCGGCGCCGAGATCGCCGCCGTCGTCGCCCGCGAGGGCTTCTGGACCCTGGACGCCCCCATCGAGCGCCTCGGCGCCGCCGCCACCCCGCCGCCGTACTCGCCCGACCTCGAGGCGGCCTGGCTCCCCGACCGCGACGACATCGCTGAAGTCATCCGCCGCCTCGCCGCGATGGCGTAGGGGCCGGTCAGCAGCCGAGGGTGCGGGCGATGACCATGTGCTGGATCTCGTTGGTGCCCTCGCCGATCTCGAGGACCTTGGCGTCGCAGTAGAAGCGGGCCACGGGCGACTCGAGCATGTAGCCGAGGCCGCCGTGGATCTGCACGGCCTCCGACGCGGCGGACACCGCCAGGCGGCTGGCCTTGAGCTTGGCCATGGAGGCCTCCTTCAGGAAGGGCTGGCCGGTGTCCCGCAGGTAGGCGGCCCGGTAGGTGAGCCAGCGGGCCGCCTCGAGCTCGGTGGCGATGTCGGCCAGCTTGAACTGGATGGCCTGGAACTTCGAGATGGGCTGGCCGAACTGCTCCCGCTGCTGGCGTAGTCGAGGGCCAGGTCGAGGACGGCCTGGGTCAGGCTGAGCGACAGGGCGGCGATGGAGATGCGGCCGACCTCGAGCGTGCCCAGGAACTGGCCCAGGCCCATGTCGGGGTCCCCGACGAGGTGCTCGTCGGGCACCCACACGTCGTCGAACCAGAGCTCGCGGGTGTCGAGGCCCTTCCAGCCGATGCCCCGCATCTTCGGGCCCATGGTGAAGCCCGGGCGTGTCCTTCTCGACCACGAGGGTGGCGTACCGCTGGGGCTCACCCTCGGCCGACGGGGTGCGGGCCAGCAGGGTCACGCCGAAGGACATGTCCGTGCCCGCGTTGGAGATGAAGGTCTTGCGGCCGTTGATCAGCCAGCCGCCGTCCTGCTGCTCCGCCCGGGTGGTGATCCCACGGGCGTCGGAGCCGGCGTCGGGCTCGGTGAGGCCGAAGGCCCCGAGCACCTTGCCCTCGGCCAGCGGTCGCAGCCAGCGCTCCCGCTGCTCGTCGTTGCCGAACAGGTAGAGGGGCAGCGAGCCGATCGTGACGTGGGCCTGCCAGGCCGCGGCCACCGACTGGTCGGCCAGGCCGATCTGCTCCATGGCGGCGACGAAGCCGACCGTGGTCATCCCGATCCCGCCCCACTCCTCGGGGATCAGCATGCCGAGCAGGCCCAGCTCGCCCATCTCCCGGAGGAGGTCGGTGGGGCAGACCGCGTCCTCCCACGCCTGAGGCGCCCGGGGGGCGATCTCGTTCTGGGCGAAGTCACGGCACAGGCCCACGAGGTCGCGCTCGTCCTCGGTCAGGGAGAAGTCCACAGCCACATCGTACCGATCGGTACAATCCGCGACCGTGCCCGAGCCCGACGTCGACGTCCTGGTCGTGGGGGCCGGCATCACCGGCATCTACCAGCTGCACCGTGCGCTGGAGGAGGGCTTCTCGGCCACCCTGCTCGAGGCGGGCGACGGGGTCGGCGGCACCTGGTACTGGAACCGCTACCCGGGGGCCCGGTTCGACTCCGAGAGCTACACGTACGGCTACCTGTTCTCCGAGGAGCTCTTCGACGAGTGGGAGTGGCAGGAGCACTTCGCCGAGCAGCCCGAGACCGAGCGGTACCTCAACCACGTCGTCGACCGCTTCGACCTCCGCCGCCACATGCGCTTCGGGGCGACGGTCACCTCGGCCACCTGGGACGACCCGTCGGGGACCTGGGTCGTCGCCGTCGCCGACGGCCCGGAGGTCCGGGCCCGGTTCCTGGTCGCGGCCACCGGCGTCCTGTCGGTGCCCTACGTGCCCGACGTCCCCGGGCGCGAGGACTACCGGGGGGTGCAGCACCACACGGGCCGGTGGCCGGCCGAGCCCGTCGACGTCGCCGGCAAGCGGGTGGCGGTCGTCGGCACCTCGTCGAGCGGGGTGCAGGTGGTCCCCGCCATCGTCGACGAGGTCGCCTCGCTCGAGGTCTTCCAGCGCTCGGCGAACTGGTGCACGCCGCTGAACAACCGGCCCATCACGCCCGAGGAGCAGGCCGAGCTGCGGGCCGGGTTCGAGGAGCTGCGCGAGGTGCTGAACACCTCGATCCACGGGTTCCACCACCCCCTGAACACCCGGCGGGCCTTCGAGGACCCACCCGAGGAGCGGCTCGCCTTCTTCGAGGAGATGTGGGCCAGCCCGGGCTTCCGGAAGTTCACCAGCAACTACGTCGACATCCTGGACAACCCCGAGGCGAACGCCGAGTGGTGCGACTTCATCGCCGGGAAGATCCGGGAGGCCGTGGCCGACCCGGACACCGCCGAGCGCCTGATCCCCCGCGACCACCGCTACGGCGAGAAGCGGCCGCCGTACGTCAGCGGGTACTTCGAGGCCTTCAACCGGCCGAACGTGTCACTGGTCGACCTGCGCGAGACGCCCATCGTGCGGTTGACCGAGACCGGCATCGAGACCACCGCCGGGGTGCACGAGGTCGACGTCATCGTGTGGGCGACCGGGTTCGACTTCGGCACCGGGGCGATGCTGCGCATGGGGATCGAGGGCCGGGACGGCCTGGCCCTCGCCGACCACTGGGCCGACGGCCCGACCACGTTCCTCGGCGTGCAGACCCACGGCTTCCCGAACCTGTTCTTCCCCGGCGGGCCGCACGCCGCCGCGGGCAACAACCCCCGCTACAACGGCGACCAGGTCGACTTCGTCACCGACACGCTCGTCCACGCCCGGGCCGAGGGCCACGACGTGATCGAGGTCAGCGCCGAGGCCGAGCAGCGCTGGTCGGACATGATCGACCGGGCCGCGGCGCTGACCCCGTTCGGCACGATCGGCCAGTACGTCGGCGGCAACATCCCGGGCAAGCCGAAGCGCTACCTGCTCAACGCCGGCGGCCGCCCCAAGCTCTTCAAGGAGATCGCCCGGGTCAAGGACACCGCCTGGGCGGCCTTCGAGACGAGTGAGCGTCAGCCGGCGACGTAGTCCGCGAGGTGTTCGCCCGTGAGGGTGGAGCGGGCGGCGACGAGGTCGGCGGGGGTGCCCTCGTAGACGATGCGGCCACCGTCGTGGCCCGCGCCGGGGCCGAGGTCGATGATCCAGTCGGCGTGGGCCATGACCGCCTGGTGGTGCTCGATGACGATCACCGACTTGCCGGCGTCGACCAGTCGGTCGAGCAGGGCCAGCAACTGCTCGACGTCGGCGAGGTGCAGGCCGGTGGTCGGCTCGTCGAGGACGTAGACGCCACCCTTCTCGGCCAGGTGGGTCGCCAGCTTCAGGCGCTGCCGCTCGCCGCCGGACAGCGTGGTGAGGGGCTGGCCGATGGTGAGGTAGCCGAGGCCGACGTCGGACAGCCCCTGGAGGATCTTGTGCGCCGCCGGGAGGGCGGCGTCCCCGTCCTCGAAGAACGCCTTGGCCTCGTCGACCGACATCGCCAGCACCTCGCTGATGTCGCGGCCGCCGAGGTGGTACTCCAGCACCGAGGCGTCGAACCGCTTCCCCTCGCACTCCTCGCAGGGGTTGGCGACGCTCGCCATCATCCCCAGGTCGGTGTAGATGACCCCGGCGCCGTTGCAGGCCGGGCAGGCCCCCTCGGAGTTGGCGCTGAACAGGGCCGGCTTCACGTCGTTGGCCTTGGCGAACGCCTTGCGGATCGGGTCGAGCAGCTTGGTGTAGGTGGCCGGGTTGCTGCGCCGCGAGCCCTTGATGGCGGCCTGGTCGATGGTGACCACGCCCTCCCGGCCCTCGACCGAGCCCTGGATCAGCGAGCTCTTGCCCGAGCCGGCGACGCCGGTCAGCACCACGAGGACGCCGAGGGGGATGTCGAGGTCGAGGTCCTGCAGGTTGTGGGTGTCGGCGCCCCGCACCTCCAGCGCCTCTGACGAGGTCCGGACCGCCGGCTTGAGGGCGGCGCGGTCGTCCAGGTGCTTCCCGGTGAGCGTGCCGCTGGTGCGCAGGCCCTCGACGGTGCCCTCGAAGACCACCTCGCCGCCGCCCGCGCCGGCCCCGGGGCCGAGGTCCACGACGTGGTCGGCGATGGTGATCGCCTCCGGCTTGTGCTCGACCACCAGCACGGTGTTGCCCTTGTCCCGCAGCTGCAGCAGCAGGGCGTTCATCCGGTCGATGTCGTGGGGGTGCAGCCCGATCGTGGGCTCGTCGAAGACGTAGGTGACGTCGGTGAGCGAGGAGCCGAGGTGGCGGATCATCTTGGTGCGCTGGGCCTCGCCGCCCGAGAGCGTGCCGGACCGGCGGTCGAGGCTGAGGTAGCCCAGGCCGATCTCGACGAAGGAGTCGAGGCTGTGCACCAGCGCGCCCAGCAGCGGCGCCACCGACGGCTCGTCCAGGCCGCGCACCCAGTCGGCGAGGTCGCTGATCTGCATCGCACAGGCCTCGGCGATGTTGACGCCGGCGATCTTGGAGGACCGGGCCGCGTCGTTGAGCCGGCTGCCCCCACAGTCGGGGCACTCGGTGAAGGTGATCACCCGCTCGACGAACGCCCGGATGTGGGGCTGCATCGCCTCGAGGTCCTTGGACAGGAACGACTTCTGGATCTGGGGGATCAGGCCGGCGTAGGTCAGGTTGATGTCGTCGACCTTGATCTTGGTCGGCTCCTTGTGGAGCAGGTCGTCGAGCTCCTTCTTGGTGTACTTCCGGATGGGCTTGTCCGGGTCGAAGAAGCCACAGCCCCGGTAGATGCGGCCGTACCAGCCCTCCATCGAGTAGCCGGGGACCGTGAGCGCCCCCTCGTTGAGCGACTTGGTGTCGTCGTAGAGCTGGGACAGGTCGAAGTCGCTCACCGTGCCCATGCCCTCGCACCGCGGGCACATGCCGCCGAGCCGGGTGAACGAGCGCTTCTCCCGGGTCGTCTTGCCGCCCTTCTCGAACGTGACCGCACCCGCCCCGCTGATCGACGCCGTGTTGAACGAGAAGGCGTTGGGCGAGCCGATGTAGGGCTTGCCGACCCGGCTGAAGACGATCCGCAGCATGGCGTTGGCGTCGGTGACCGTGCCGACGGTCGAGCGGGGGTTGGCCCCCATCCGCTCCTGGTCGACGAGGATCGCGGTCGTCAGGCCCTCGAGCACGTCGACCTCGGGCCGGGCCAGGGTCGGCATGAAGCCCTGCACGAACGCGCTGTAGGTCTCGTTGATCAACCGCTGGGACTCGGCCGCGACCGTGCCGAACACCAGCGAGCTCTTGCCCGAGCCGGACACCCCGGTGAACGCCGTCAGCCGGCGCTTCGGGATGTCGACGCTCACGTCCTTGAGGTTGTTGACCCGGGCGCCGTGCACCCGGATCACGTCGTGGCTGTCGGCCGCGGGCAGCGCGGTCTTGGCCTTGCTCATGGTCAGCGCAGCTCCTGGATCCGGATCATGTTGCCCGCCGGGTCCCGGACCGCACAGTCCCGGACGCCGTAGGGCTGCTCGGTCGGCTCCTGCACGATCTCGGCGTCGGCCGCCTCGATCTTGGCGAAGGTGTCGTCGAGGTCCGGGGTGGCGAGGAGCAGGCTGGCGTAGGTGCCCTTGGCCATCATCTCGGCGATGGTCTGGCGCTCGTCGTCGGTGACCCCGGGATCGGCGGCGGGCGGGGTGAGCACGATGTTCGTGTTCGGCTGGTCGGCCGACCCGATGGTGAGCCAGCGCATCCCCTCGTAGCCGACGTCGAGGCGGACCTCGAAGCCGAGGAGGTCGCGGTAGAAGGCCAGGGAGGCCTCCGGATCGGTGTGCGGGAGGAAGCTGGAGTGGATGGTGATGTCCATGGGCGTCAACCTAAGAGCGGCTCGATGACCGCGCTTCTCGATTCCTGATCGGTCTCGTCACCTGCTTGGCCACGCACGACGGCATCCCGGCCGTCGCCTGTGCGGCCTTCTCCCGGTAGACGCTGGGCGGCACCCCGACCAGTTCGGTGAAGCGGGTGCTGAAGGTGCCCAGGGACGAGCAACCGACCGTGAAGCAGACCTCGGTGACGCTGAGGTCGCCCCGCCGCAGCAGGGCCATCGCCCGCTCGATGCGTCGCGTCATGAGGTAGGCGTAGGGCGACTCGCCGTACGCCAGCCGGAACTGGCGGCTGAGGTGCCCGGCCGACATGTGGGCGCCCCGGGCGAGGGCCTCGACGTCCAGGGGCTGGGCGTACTCCCGGTCGATCCGGTCGCGGACCCGGCGCAGCCAGGCGAGGTCGCTCAGCTGGGGGTCCGTGGCCGGGCTGCTGGTCACCCCGAGAGCGTAGGTTCAGACGGTGGCGACCGGCGTGAGCGGGGAGCCCACGACGCCCGGGAGGCGCAGCGGGGGAGCGGTGAGCAGGAACCGGCTGCGGTCGTGGGCCCGCAGCCAGGTGGCCAGCTCGTCGAGGTACCAGAGCTCGCCGAGGGGGACGCCGAGCTTGAAGAGGCAGAGGTGGTGGATCGGCAGGAACGAGTGGCGACTGGGGTCGCGGTCCTTGCCGAGCAGGCCCTCGACGGCGTAGTTGTCGGCCACGAGGGCGGAGATCTGGGAGTCCGCGATCCAGTCGAGCAGGGCCGGGTCGTGGGCGTCCAGGTAGGAGCAGGTGGTGAAGACCCGCCGCGGGTCGGGGTCCTTGTCCCACTCCAGGAGCTTCGTGGCGAAGCCGGTGTGCAGCAGCAGCATGTCCCCGGGCTCGACCACGACGCCGTCGGCGGCCATGACCTCCTGCAGGGTGGCCAGGTCGACCCCCTGCCAGTCGTGGCCCAGGTGGTGGGCCAGGTCGACGAGCACCCCCCGGCCCTGGACGCCGTGGAAGGCCATGTGCTCCAGGCCGAGGTGGTGGGCGAAGGACCGGTGCCCGCTGCCGTCGCCCCGGGCGTCCTCGCTCGGGCCGACGAGGTCGGTGCCGGCCCGGTAGCCGTTGTAGTAGACGGCCTCCTCGACCCCGTCGCCGTCGGCGTCGAACTCGGCCCCGACGTGGGCGAGGGAGTCCCACTGGGTGGAGTACTGCAGGGCGAGGGTGACCACGTCGTCGGCCCAGACGTCGACGTACTTCGGGTCGCCGAAGTCGGGCATCTCGCTCATGTGGACGTTGTAGAAGGTGTCCACGACACCCTCCATGTCCTCGGTGGGGGCCACCCGCGGCGGCGGTCGGCGCTGGTTGAGGACCGTGCCGCCGGGGAAGTCGAGGGGGAGGCTGAGGCAGAACGTCTCGCCGGTCTGGACCTCGCGGACACCCTGCAGGACCTTCTCCGGGGTGAGCAGGTTGATGCGGCCCAGCTCGTCGTCGTCGCCCCAGTCCCCCCAGGTCGAACCCGGCGGGCGTTGCTTCCACCGATCGGTCATGCCCCGGACACTACGCGGGGCGGCGCATTGCTTGTACCGACCGGTTGGTTTAATCTCCGGTCGTGACCGAGTCGTCCTTGGTCGTCTCCGCCGACGGGCACATCCTCGAGCCGACCGACCTCTTCACCACCCGCCTGCCCAAGCACCTGCGTCACCGCGGGGTCTGGGAGGAGGACTTCGAGATCGAGCCGCTGGTCGACGGGCGGCGCCAGCGTCTTCCGCAAGCTCCACACCCCGGGCTTCGAGGGCTGGACGATCTCCCGGTACCGCCAGACCAGCGGGCGCACCCCGGAGGGCGACCCCGAGCTGATCATCGAGGACCTCGCCGAGGACGGCGTCGACGCCGGGGTGATGCACCCGAACCTCTCGCTCTTCGGGCTCTACTCCGACGACCACGAGCTCTCGATGGCCCACGCCCGGGTCTACAACGACTACGTGGCCGAGCGGTTCACGCCGTACTTCGACCGGATCGTGCCCACCGCCCCCGTGCCGATCACCGACATCGGTGACGCCGTGGCCGAGATCGAGCGGGTCGCGGCCGCCGGCTTCCGGGCCATCCTGCTGCCGGCCACGCCCCCGATGCCGTACTGGTCCCGGGACCTCGACCCGGTGTGGGCCGCCGCCCAGGCCAGCGGCGTGCACATCTTCATCCACACCCAGACCGGCGGGGTGAAGGTCAACGACCCCGAGTCCACGACCCTCAAGGTGGTCATGGAGTCCGCCGCGCAGGTCAACCAGCCGATGACCGAGAAGTCGGCGTCGAAGCGGATGATCACCCAGTCGATCTACAGCACGATCGTCCCCCAGCAGATCATGTGCGAGCTGATCGGCGGCGGGGTCCCCGAGCGCTACCCCGACCTCCACTTCGCCCTGATCGAGTTCAACGCCAACTGGCTGGCCTCGCTGGTGGGGGGCATGGACAAGTGCTGGATCACCGGCATCGGCCAGGACCCCGACTGGTGGCTGGGGCACTGGGACGACGGCCGCCCCGCCGACGACCAGCCCCACATGGCCCAGCTGTTCCGCCTGAACGAGAAGTGGCCCTACCCGCTGATGCCGAGCGAGTACGTGAAGCGCCAGTTCCACATCTCGTTCCAGGACGATCCCGTGGCCATCGCCTGCCGGCACATCACCGGCGTGTCGAGCATCGTCTGGGGCAACGACTACCCCCACGCCGAGGGGACCTTCCGCGGCAGCAAGGAGCTGCTGGCCCGGGAGTTCGCCGGGGTGCCCGACGACGAGCGGGAGGCCATGGTCGGCGGCACCCTGGCCGGCATCCTCGGGCTGTCCTAGCCGGCGATCCCCCGGAGGAAGATGTCGGCGAACGGCTTGGCCACGTCGCGGGCCGTCAGTCGGCCGTCGACCTTGAGCCACAGGTAGGTGTAGTTGTGCATGCCGAGCCAGGCCATGGCGGTGAGCCGGGGATCGACGTCCCGGAACTCGCCGGCGTCGACGCCCGCCTGGAGGACCGCCTCGATCCGCCGCTCGTACTCGCGGCGGCGCACCCGGAACGTCTCGGCCCGGTCCTCGGTGAGCGCCGGGAACTCGTGGAGGAAGACCCACACGTGGTCGGGGTAGCGGTGGATGACGTCGAGGAGCTCGTCGCCGAGCATCGCCAGGTGGTCCGAGGGCGAGCCGTCCGACGCGGCGACCCGGTCGGCGCCGAGCATGACCTCGTCCATCACCCGGTCGTGGATGGCGGCGAGGAGCTCCTCCTTCGACCCGATGTAGTGGTAGAACGCGCCCTTGCCGAGCCCGTTGACCTCGCACAGCTCGACGATGCCGGTGGCGTGGTAGCCCTGCTGGGCGAAGACGTGCGCCGACGTGTCGACGATCGCCTCGCGGCGGGCCGTCCACTTCTCGCTGCGTGGGCGGTCGTCGCCCGCCCCGGTTCCCGGCACTGGACCGAACGGTACACGCAGGCGCGAGGGCGCCGGCGAACGAGGAGGCAGGCATGAACGAGCACCGCTTCGACGGGCGGGTCGCCGTCGTCACCGGGGCGGGACGAGGCATCGGCGCCGCGTACGCGCGCCTCCTGGCCGAGCGAGGGGCCAGCGTGGTCGTCAACGACCTCGGCGGTTCGATGGAAGGCGAGGGGGCCGACGCCGGGCCGGCGGCCGAGGTCGTCGCCGAGATCGAGGCGGCCGGTGGGCGGGCCGTCGCCGACCCCAACGACGTGGCCACGGTGGCGGGCGCCGACGCCCTGATCGCAGGGGCGGTCGACCGGTACGGACGGCTCGACGTCCTGGTCAACAACGCCGGGATCATGCGGTGGGCCGGGCTGCCGGAGGTCGACGCCGACGACCTCGACGCCCACCTCGCCGTGCACGTGGGCGGCTCGTTCAACACCACCCGCGCCGCCTGGCCCCACTTCGTCGAGCAGGGCTACGGCCGCATCGTGATGACGACCTCCGCCGGGTTCTTCGGGCTCCCCAAGAACCTCGCCTACGCCGCGGCCAAGGGCGGCGTCATCGGGCTGACCCGCAGCGTCACGGCCGCCGGCGCACGCCACGGCATCAAGGCGAACCTCATCGCCCCGGCCGCCACCACCCGCATGGCCGGGGCACCGAGCGACGCCGTTCCCGACATGCCGCCGGAGCAGGTGGCGCCGATGGTCGCCTACCTGGCCCACGAGGACTGTCCGGTCAGCGGCGAGATCTACGCCGCCGGCGCCGGCCGCTTCGCCCGGATCTTCATCGCCTCCACCGAGGGCTACGTCCACGCCGAGGGAGAGCCCACCATCGAGGACGTCGCCGCCCACTGGGCGGCGATCAACGACGAGGCCGGCTACGACGTGCCCACCGGCCTCATCGACTGGTCGACTCGCTTCACGGCCCACCTGCAGCCATGAGCGGCACGGTGCCGTCAGCGGACGAGCTCATGGCTGCCGCCCGGGACCAGACCGGCCTCGGGGACTTCGGCGAGGACTCGTTCCAGGACGGCCTCGAGCGTCTGGTGTGGGCCTACGACAACGAGGCCACACTCAACGAGATCGGCACGATGGTGCTGCCGTACCTGATCACCAACCACCTGGCCCAGCGCCTGCAGGTCGAGGACTGGTACCGGCGGCATCCCGAGATCGACGACGAGTCGGTCGCCTCGCCGCTGATCGGCCTGGGCCTGCCCCGGACCGGGTCCACTGCTCTGTCGTTCCTGCTGGCCGAGGATCCTGGTGCCCGGACCCTGCGGAAGTGGGAGGCGGCCAACCCCTGTCCGCCACCCTCCACGGTCGAGGGCGACGATCCCCGCCTCGCCCAGGCCATCGCCGCCGGAGCGGCCCAGGACGAGATGGCGCCCCGCCTGGCGGCCCTCGTCCCGTCCACGCCGACCGGACCCGAGGAGTGCCAGGACCTCATGGCCCTGACGTTCCGCGCCCACTACTTCCAGGCCTTCGCCGAGATCCCGTCGTACTCGGCCTGGCTCCGGGACGCCGACCTCACCACGACCTACCAGTACGAGAGGCGGGTGTTGAAGCTCCTGCAGTGGGGCGAGCCGACGAGGCCGTGGCGCCTGAAGTGCCCGTCCCACCTCCTGTGGCTCGAGGACCTGGACCGGGTGTTCCCCGACGCCCGCTTCGTGATGACCCATCGGGATCCGGCCGAGGTCATGGTGTCGGTGGCCGACCTCTACGTCGAGGTGGCCGGTCAGTTCAGCGAGGGCGCGTCACCGAGCTACCTGGCGCAGCTCAACGTGGACCACTGGACAGCGGCCATGGACCGCCTGCTCGCCTTCCGGGCCGCCGGGAACGAGGACCGCTTCTTCGACCTCGACTTCCGCGAGGTGCAACAGGACCCGATCGGCGCCGTGCACCGTCTCTACGACTGGCTGGGTGAACCGGTCAGCCCGGCGTTCGACGCCGGCATGCGACGCTGGTGGGCCGAGCACGCTGCCGGCCGCGCGGACAACGTGCACCCCGACGCCGCCGAGTTCGGGCTGGACCTCGACGAGGTCCGGGAACGGTTTCGGCGACTACACGGAGGCGATGGCGGCATGGACCTGACCGGGGGGCTCGACCCCGACCGCGAGTTCGTCCTGGCGTCGGCGCCCGACGACCCCGAGATGCGGGAGTCGGTGAACGCCTGGGTCTGGGACGACGGCACCGAGTTCGGCCTGCCCCGCCTGGGGGTGGAGGCCCTCGGCGAGCAGTGGGACACCCCCGACATCCAGGTCAACATCGCCCTCGCCGGTGGCCGGGTGGTGACGATGTTCCAAGCCGGTGAGGCCCACCCCCCGCTCGGCGCAGACGGACGCCCCCGCGTACTGGGGTCCGGCCCGCTGCACTTCGAGTTGGTCGAGCCCTTCGGGCACTGGCGGGCCGAGCTGCAGGGCACCGGCACCGCGATCACCGTCGAGGACCAGCTGGCCGGCTGGTTCCCCGGCGGCGAGGGCACGCCGGTCCCCGTCGAGCTGGAGATCGACCTCCGCTCCGCCGTCCCGCCCTGGGAGGTGGGCACCCTGCTGGAGGAGGCGGGCCGGGTCCTGGCCACCCAGGAGGAGGGCGACCTCATGGGCGGTCCCCGGTACGAACAGCTCTTCCGGGCCACCGGCCGGCTCCGGGTGGGCGACGAGGAGCACGCGCTGTCCGGCGGCGGCCTGCGCATCCGCCGCACGGGCGTCCGCCGCCTGGCCGCCTTCCGGGGCCATGCCTGGCAGTCGGCGGTGTTCCCCAGCGGTCGGGCCTTCGGCTGCCTGCTCTACCCGCCCCGCGACGACGGCAAGCCCACCCTGAACGAGGGCTTCCTCTTCGACGGGCCCGACGGCGACGGCCGACTCGTCCCCGCCCGGGTCGTCGACGCCCCCTGGCTGGGCGACCTGCAGGCCACGGGCCAGGACGTCTCGGTCACCCTGGAGAGCGAACGGGGCACCACCACCATCCACGGCCAGACCCACCTCTCCACCTTCATGGTCATGGGCCCCCTCGAGGGCTTCGCCCTGCACCAGGCCATCGCCCACTACCGCTGGGACGGCGAAGAGGCCAACGGCATGCTCGAACGCTCCCGCGCCGGGTCCTGAGCCGACCGATCAGGAATCGAGAAGCGCGGGGCGCCGGTCGTCCGTACCTTGATCGTCATGAAGACGATGACCTGCAAGCAGCTCGGTGGACCGTGCGACCTCGCCCACACTGGCGAGAGCGCCGACGACATCATCAACGCCCAGGACGCCCACCTCAAGGAGGTCGTCGCCGGCGGCGACACCGCCCACGAGCCCACGCTGAAGGCCATGAAGGGCCGGTGGAAGCACCCCTTCAAGGGCATGGGTTGGTACAAGGACGTCAAGAAGGAGTTCGCCGCCCTCGCCGAGGACTGATCAGGAGGCTCAGCACCTCCCCGGTAAGGATGGGGTCGTGCTCCGAGCCGAGATCGACGGATGGGAGCTGACGTATCTCTGCGCGGGCGAGGAGGTGCCGACCGACGAGGCCTCCGCCGTGCTCGGGTACGACGTCCGCAAGGAGAGCGTCGTGTTCGATCATCCCCGGGCCCGCCGCGTGATCCTCGACATGCCGATGAAGGCGAGCGTAAACCGCTACTTCGGCGTCGTGCACTGGTCCGACGGCACCGACCTCGAGGAGCTCGATCAGCGGGCTCGTGCCGGCGACGACCTCTCCGAGATGCTGGGAGCCGGGCTGTTCTGCAACCTGCAGGACGTGCAGTGCCTGGAGTGCGGCGACAACCACCTCGTGGCGGTGGCCGACGGTGGCAATCCGATCGTCACCCTCGGCCCGCCTGCGCGCCCACGAGTTCTCCACGACGTGTCCGACGTGCGGCAACACGTCGTACATCCGCCACGCCGAGCTCTTCGCCGGCGCGTGACCCCAGTCGGTCGTCAGGCCGGGAGGAGACCGCGGGAGTCGAGCAGGGCGAGGAGTGCGGTGCGGTCGTCGTCGCGAACGGCGCTCAGCGGCACGATGAACGGATTGAGCCGGTCGGTGCTACCGGCGCGCTGGTCGAGCGCCTGACGGACGTCACTGCCCAGCTGCGGGCGCAGCAGGACGGCGTTCACGCCACGAAACCAGCCGACCCTGGTCCACAGGATCACGTCGGGGCGCTTCCTCTTGATCGACGTCGACACCTTGGCGACGGTCGCCGCTTCGACGTCGTCGAGGTCCGTCCATCCGGTGACGCTCGACGTGAGCCCCCGCCGCCAGCCGAGCCGGTCGCCATCGAGGATGATCGCCTGCCGACGTAGGGCCACGGATCAGGAACACCGCGAGGACGATCACCGAGACGGCGCCGACGGCACCGACGATGCGTGCGGCGCCGGTCGGTACCGACGCCAGTCCAGCCGCCACCATCAAGGCGATGACGGCGAGCGCGAACTGTCCGAGCGTGAGGGCCCAACTGCGGACGGGGTACTCGATCACCGTCAGAGCGTACTGAGGGGGGTGTGACAGCCATCCCGGATGAACTGACGACGGCCGGTGGTTGACCCGACCATGAGCGACTGGAACACAGGGATCATCGAGAAGTTCCGAGCCAACGAGGGCCGGGTCGGCGGCAACTTCGAGGGAGCGCCCCTCCTCCTGCTGCACTCCACCGGGGCCAAGTCCGGCCAGGAGCGGGTCCACCCGATGATGTACCGGGACCTCGGCGGCGGCCCGGTGGCCGTGTTCGCCTCGAAGGCAGGGGCGCCCGACAACCCGGACTGGTTCCACAACGTGGTGGCCCACCCCGACGTCACCGCCGAGATCGGCACCGAGACCCGAGCCTTTCGGGCCCGCACCGCCACCGGCGACGAGCGGGAGAAGATCTGGTCGAAGCAGAAGGCCGACTACCCGGGCTTCGCCGGCTACGAGGCCAAGTCCGACCGGGAGATCCCCGTCGTCATCCTCGACCCCCGCTGAGGGGACTCCCGATCTCCCGTGCGGTTCGAGCGCCGTCCTGGCGTCAGAAGGTGAAGCGAGTCAGGCCGCCGGGCTCGGTGCCGAGCACCACTGTGGCCGACCGTGGTGTGACGCGGTAGACGTTCCACGGCGGCGGTCCTTGCGACGGTGCGTTGAACGGTGCGGTGATCCCGGTCCCGCTCTCATCGGGTTCGGCCGGCCATCCATCGTCCGCCCACGCCTTCGCGACGCGGGCCACCAGGTCGGGCTCGGTCACCCGCTCGGCGTCTCCCTCGACGACGACGTCTGCGTCGCGGATCGAGAGGGCGACCGAGCAATGCGGCCGACGCTCGACGTTGCGGCCCTTCCGGGTGCCGGCTCCGGTCTGGAACCAGAACGTGCCATCCAGCCAGATGGCACCGACCGCGGTCACATGCGGTGTGCCGTCCTCGTTGACGGTCGCGAGCCACTTCGTGCGTGCGTTGTGCGCGTCCGGGTCCGGGGCCGAATTCGCATCGATCCGCTCGAGGATGGCGTCCCAGTCCACGGGCGGGAGCCCATCAGCAGCTCCCAGATTGGTGATCTCCATGCTGCTACCTCCTTGATCCGCGGTCGACGGTGCCCACAGCGGTTCGTCATTCAGACCTGCGTCGGTCAGCAGAGTCATCGCATGGCCCCAGGGACCGCGACTACCCGGGACCCCGGAGAGGTAGAACCGAGGGGCTGTGTGCGTCAGCGCGGCGGACCGTCCCGCCGTGATCTGGCGTCGATCCGTTGCGCCTATCGCAACAGATCGACGCAGTTTCGAATCAGCCCTGGCCAGGCTGCACGTGAAGGTGGTGAGCGAGCGGGCTCGGTCACGCCGACGTCGCCGTTCACGATGAACGTGTACCAGCACGTCCTTCCCGGCATGCAGGCAGTACGAACGCCGAGACGGAGCCTCTACCGCGGCCAGGGCGGCTCACGTCGCCGACCGGCGCGCCTGCGTGTACTTCACTGCGTCCATCGCCAGGAAGGCAGTGACAACGGCGATCATGATCGGGGCAGTTTGGAGTGCACCCACCTGGGTCAGGAACGCGGCCATCGAGCACCATCGAGAACGGGGCGGGCATGAGTGCACCCGGAACGGCCGCGAGCAGACAGGTGAAGGTCAGACCGAGCGGCATGCCGGGGATGAGCTCGTGCATGAACACGCCCGCGCTTCCGCCGATGAAGAGCGCGGGAAGATGGGCCCTCCGATGAAGCCGCTCGCCCCGCTGATGGCGAAGGTCAGCATCTTGGCGACGATGATCACACCGAGCAGACCGAGGCCGAGGGTCGTCCCGTCTTCCAGAACGGTCTTCAACTGATCGCTGCCGGTGAACATCGTGAGCGGCAGCGCCACCCCGACGAGTCCGAAGACGGCGCCTCCGATCGCGGGCTTCACGACATCGGGGACCTTCAGGCGGCCGAACATCGTGGTGAGCACCTGCATGAGCACACCCAGTACGACGACGATGAGGGTGGCCAGGAGTCCCAGGGGGATGCCGGCGAGGAGCTGCCAGCCATGGAACGCATACTGCGGCACCTGGTAGGCGTCGAGGAAAACCGACCCGGCGATCGCGAGTAGATGCCGAAGGACAGCGACGCGGCGACGATCGAGTTGACCATGATTTTGGCGAAGTGCTGCCCGCCCGGACGGGCCACCTCGAGCAGCAACATGACGACGATGACTGGGCTGGAGAACAGGCCCCCGTAGGCGCCGCCGAAGCCAGAGATCGTCGTGGCCTCCGAGTCGTCCGGGTCGAGCCCTCGGCGGCGGCGAGCCAGGAGCCCGCACCACCGCCGATCGTGCCGAGCGCCTTCTCCGGCCCGAGACTCGCCCCGGCGACCAGTGAAACAGCTGACACGACCGCGATGCCGGGGATCAGTCGTGGCGCCACGTGACCGGTCCTGAGGTCGTCAAGGAGGCCGGGCGTCTGGTCAGGCAGGCGAGTCACGCGGCGGAGCAGGCCGACGACGACACCGCCGACGACGGTGACCGCGACCCACCACCAGTGCCCGCCGAGCCAACCCGGGTCGCTGTCGGTGTACCAGTTGTCGCCGACGCCGATCACGCCCATGAAGATCAGGCCGGCGAGCGCGCCGACCACGCCGAGAGCGGCGGCGTAGCTCATGAGCACCCAGAACTCGCGGGTTGCCGTAAACGGTGGACCTGGCGTGCCGGGTGACCCTGCCATCCGGTGAGAGTAGGGGGATTCTGTGTCCTCAAGTACGACGAGCCGAGTCAGCTCACGAGAGCTTCGCCATGCTCTTGTCGCTTCGCTCCAGCAGCAGAGATGCCGAGCCACGGTCCCGGATTCTCTACGTCAGGGCGGGCAGACCCGAGCACATCTTCGTCCTGTGGCTCTAACGGTGAGTCGGCCACAAGGGCGTCGATCTGTTGCTCCTACCGCAACAGGGTCGATCCGTTGCGCCTACCGCAACAGGTCGGCGCAATTTCGAGCTCAGCCCTGGTCCCGGAGCTCCCGCTTGAGGACCTTGCCTGAGGGGTTCCGCGGCAGGGCGTCGATGACCGTCACGGCCGTGGGGACCTTGAACTTGGCCAGCTGGTCACGGCAGTGCTCGATGAGCTCGTCCGGGGTCGCCGTCGAGCCTTCGGCGAGCACGACGTAGGCCACCGGGACCTCGCCCCACCGGTCGTGCGGGCGGCCGACGACCGCAGCCTCCACGACGGCCTCGTGCTCGTAGAGGACCCGCTCCACCTCGGAGCCGGCGATGTTCTCCCCGCCGGAGACGATCATGTCCTTGAGCCGGTCGACGATGTAGAGGAACCCGTCCTCGTCCAACACGCCGACGTCGCCGGTGTGGAACCAGCCCCCGGCGAAGGCGGTGGCGGTGGCGTCGGGGTCCCGCCAGTAGCCCTTGAAGACCTTCGGGCCCCGGAGCACGACCTCGCCCCGCTCACCGGCGGGCACCGGCGTGCCCTGGTCGTCCCAGATCTCGATCTCGAGGTACGGGCAGGCCCGCCCGACGCTGCCCAGCTTCGACACCGTGCTGTCCCGATCGAGGAAGGTGTCGCCCGACACCGTCTCGGTCAGGCCGTAGGCGTCGGCGAACCACGCGCGAGGGGAAGGTGCGGCGGAGGCGCTCGATGAAGGGGATCGGCATCTTCTCGCCGCCGGCGATGATGAGCCGCACCGAGGAGAGGTCCCGCTCCTCGATCCCTGGCACGTCGAGGATCGCCCGCACCATCGCCGGGGCGGTCCACATGCAGGTCACCCGGGACCGCTCGATCTCCTCGACGACCCGCTCGGCGTCGAACACCCGGTGGATCATCGTCGTGGCCCCCACGGCGATCATGGTGGTGGTGATGAGGTCCAGCGCGCCGACGTGGTAGAGCGGCCCGCAGGCCAGGCCCACGTCGTCGGCGGTGACACCGAGCTCGGTGACGTGGGCGAAGTTCTTCCAGGCCAGGTTGGCGTGGGTGAGCATGACGCCCTTGGGGCGACCGGTGGTTCCCGACGTGTACATCAGGCGATGGAGGTCGTCGGCTTCCGCCGGCGCCCGCTCGACGGGGTCGGCGGCGGCGCACAGGTCGGCCAGCCGCTCCCATCCCTCGTGGGCGTCGGCCGAGATGCTCACCCGTCCGATCTCGCCGTCCAGCCGGCCCGTGGCGTCGGCGCCGAGCTCCAGGAGCTCGTCGTCGCAGACCAGGACCCGGGCCTGGGAGTGGTCGAGGATGAACGCCACCTCCGCGGCGGCCAACCGCCAGTTGATCGGCATGGCGACGGCGCCGAGGTGGTTGGCGGCGAAGATCGTCTCCAGGAAGTCGATGCTGTTGTAGGCCAGCAGCCCGACGACGTCGCCGGCCTGGACGCCCCGGGCCTGGAGCCCGGTCGCCAGGGCCGCGGCCTGGTCCCGCATCTGGCGGTAGGTGACGGTGTCCTCGCGGAACACGGCGATGGGCTTGTCCGGCGTGCGGAGGGCGTGGTGCTCGAGGACACCGACCCAGCTCAGGTCGGACTGCATCTCAGACGGTGACCTCTCGGCGGTGGAACCGCCACGTCCCCCCGTCGTGGTGGAGCGTGTCCTCGTAGCGGGCCACGAACTGGATGGCCCAGCCCGACTCGCCCTTGCGTGCTGAAGACCACGTCGCTGACCGCGGTGGCCTCCTGCTCGCTCCAGTCGGTGACCAGGGTGTTCACCACGAGGTGGCGCTGCGGGCCTCGCGGCGTCCAGCCCGCATAGGCCTCCCGCAGGGCGTCGTGGCCCTCGAAGGTGCCCAGGCCGGGCATGGCGAACACGCCGTCCGGGCAGTAGGCGGCGACCACGTCGTCGGTCCGACCGTCGTCGAGGGCATGGGTGTAGGCGGCGATCGTGGCGCGGACGCCCTCGGCCACCTCGGCGAAGGTCGTCATCGTTCTCCCCCTCCTGCGCGGTGCCGTAGTGTGTACCGACCGGTTGGTTCACAAGGTAGCTCGGCGAGTCCCGGAGGAAAGACGGCGTGGATCAGACGTGGTCGGCACTGCCCGTGCCGCATGCGATCGAGGTCCCGGACCGGGCCCCCAAGGCCCGTTACGTCGATCCGGACTTCTTCGCTCTGGAGGCCGAGCAGCTGTGGCCCCGGGTCTGGCAGATGGCGTGTCGGCTCGAGGAGATCCCCGAGCCGGGCGATGTCGTCGAGTACGAGATCCTCGACCAGTCCGTCGTCGTGCTCCGCACCGACGACGGCGAGGTCCTGGCCTTCCAGAACGCCTGCCGCCACCGGGGCGTGAAGCTGGTCGACGGCCGGGGGAAGGTCACGAGCGGGTTCACCTGCCCCTTCCACGGCTGGTGCTACGGCCAGGACGGGGCCAACACCCATGTCCCCCAGCGCCGGACCTTCGACGAACACAACCTGGAAGCCGGCGACATCGACCTCGTGCCGGTGCGCTGCGAGACGTGGGGTGGGTGTGCGTGGATCAACCTCGATGACGAGGCGCCGCCCCTGCGGCAGTGCATCGAGCCGATCGCCACCGCCCTCGACGCCTGGAAGATCGAGTCGCTGCGCACCGAGTGGTGGTACGCCGCCCGCCTCCCCGTGAACTGGAAGCTGGCCCAGCAGGCCTTCCAGGAGCAGTACCACGTGGTCGAGGCCCACCCGCAGCTGGTCATCCCCGGGATGCGGTACGGCGCCCCCGACGGCAAGGACGACCCCCGGTCCTTCATCGACGCCGAGATCCAGTACCTGCGCACGATGAGCGACGGCATGGCCGGGATGGTGCACGCCAACGACGTGCTCATCGCCGAGGGCCTGCGGGACGTCGAGCTGCCCGACGACCGGCAGGAGGCCATGGCCACCTGGTACGGCCTGCTCAACGACGCCGTCACCACGTGGCATCGGGAAGCCGGCAGCGACATGCCCGACCTCAACGACCTCGAGGCCCGCGGGGTCAACGAGCCGATGGGCTACTGCTTCCCCCACTGGTTCGTGCTGCCCATGTACAGCAGCGCCTCCTCCTACCGGTTCCGTCCGCTGGGCCCCGAGGAGACGCTGATGGAGGTCTGGTCCCTCGTCCGGTACCCCGAGAGCGAGGACCGGCCCCGGCCGACGCCGCCGGAGATGTGGGAGCACGACGACCCCCGCTGGCCGCCGATCCCCGCCCAGGACTTCGGCAACCTGCCGAGGCAGCAGCAGGGCCTGCACACGACCGGCTTCGAGTACATGCGCCTCTCCGAGAAGGCCGAGGGCCACCTCTCCAACCTCGAGCGGGTCATCGACGGCTTCCTCGCGGGCCTCTCCCACGACCAGCTCGCGGGTGCCCTGCGCGAGGTCAACGTGAACCCCTTGACGAGGCCCGTGGTGGACATCGACCTTCGACTGACCGGGCAACTGAAACCGCTGCAGGTGACGGGGGCGCCTGGGCTGATGCTGCCGGGGAACCGTCGCGGGATGGGGCGTGAGTGCCGCTGCGGTCGTCGGGGGCACGGACCGTCACCCGCTGTGGCCGATAGGCCCCCGATTCTTTCCTGGTGCCTCCGACGGACCTGCTCCGGGGCGAATCAGGCCGGGTCGGTCACCCAGCGTGGCGAAGGGGTCCAGAACACCGCCGAATCGGGCATCTGACCGGTGGCTCGGAGGCAATAGGTCACGGCTTCCGTGACCTATTGCCTCCAATGGGTTCGAGAGGAGCTGCGGTGGGTGAGATTCGAGGGCTCGCGTGCCCCCGACGACCCTCGGCCCGGCCCCACGCCCCATTCCTTGCTCTTCGGTGTCCAGCCCTGACGGGCCGAGTCAGTCCAAGTCGAGCAGCGAGCGGTCGAGCTGGTCGACGCGAGGTGACGCCCAGCAGGCTCATGGTGCGGACCATGTCGGCGTGGAACCACTCCAGCACCCGCTGGACACCCAGCTCGCCGGCGGCGGCGAGGCCCCAGAGGTAGGCCCGGCCGGCCATGGCTGCCGTGGCGCCGGCGGCGACGGCCTTGAGGACGTCGCTGCCGCGGCGGATGCCGCCGTCGCAGATGATCTCGGTCCGACCGTCGAGGGCATCGGCCACCGCGGGCAGCAGGGAGAAGGTCGCCGGCGCGCCGTCGAGCTGGCGGCCGCCGTGGTTGGACAGGACGACGGCGTCGACGCCGACCTCGGCGGCCCGGACCGCGTCCTCGACCCGGCCGATGCCCTTGACCAGTGACCGGGCCCGTCCCAGATCGACCGCAGCCAGTCGACGTCGGCCCAGGAGAGGGCGGGGTCGAACTGCTCGTGGATGAACTCCGAGATGACGACCGGGCGTGCTGCCGTCGGCCACGCCGCTGCCCGTCACGTTGGCGAAGCGCACCGGCTCGCTGCGCACGAACGACCAGGTCCAGCCCGGGTGCAGCGCCCCGTCGACGATCGTGCCCAGGCCGATGGAGGGCGGCATGGAGAAGCCCCGGCGCACGTCCCGCTCCCGCCGCCCGAGCACGGCGGTGTCGACGGTGAGGACGAGGGCCTCGAAGCCGGCCGCCTGGGCCCGGTCCACCATCTCCTTGACCAGGCCTCGGTCGCGCCAGGCGTAGACCTGGAACCACAGGCGGCCGTCGCTGACCGCCCGGACCTCCTCGATGGACCGGCTGCTCATCGTGGACAGCGTGTAGGGCACGCCCGGCCCGGGCCGCGGCCCGGGCCGCGGCGAGCTCACCATCGGGGTGCAGGAGCCGGGGGAAGCCCACCGGCGCGAGCACGAGGGGGAGCGCGGTGGGCCGGCCCAGCACGGTCGAGCTCACGTCGACGGTCTCGACCTCGTTCAGCACCCGGGGCCGCCAGCCCGCCGCGGCGTAGGCCGCCGAGTTCGCGGCCAGGGTGCGCTCGTCCTCGGCGCCGCCGTCTACGTAGTCGAACACGCCGCGGGGCAGGCGGCGCCGGGCGATGGCCCGCAGGTCCGCCACCGAGGCCGCCTTGGCCAGCCGGCGCTCGAGGCGGTCGGTCTCGATCGGGCGGAACCGGACGACCGAGCGGAGGGTCTTGTAGGGGTTCGCCACGGTGGCGTCAGCTCCCGTCGCGCTGGAGGAGCAGGACCCCCGACGGGGTGCCGCCGCCGGAGGTGACCACCGCCGTGCGGGCATCGGCCACCTGGCGCTCGCCCGCGTCGTGGCGGAGCTGGGTCATGGCCTCGTAGAGGAAGCCGTACCCGTGGGTCCGGCCCTCCGACAGCTGGCCGCCGTGGGGGTTCACCGGCAGGTCGCCGTCGAGGGCGATGCGGCGTCCGCCGTCCATCCAGTCCTTCGCCTCGCCCAGCCCGCAGAACCCGAGGGCCTCCAGCCAGGTGATGGCGTTGAAGCTGAAGCCGTCGTAGAGCAGGGCCAGGTCCACGTCGGCGGGGGTCAGGTCGGTCCGGGTCCAGAGGTGGGCCGACTGGCCGAGCACCTGGGGCTCGTGGGTGATGGTGTCCTGGTCCCACGAGATCCGCTCGAGGATCTGGGTGCCGACGGCGTCGACCCGGATGGCCGGCTTGGGCAGGTCGCCGGCCACCGACGCGTCGGAGACGATCACCGCGATCGACGCGTCACAGGGCACGTCGCAGTCGTAGAGGCCGAACGGGCTGGTGATGGGGCGGGCCGACAGGTAGTCGTCCATCGTCATCGGGTCCCGGTAGATGGCCGCAGGGTTGCGGGCGGCGTTCGCCCGGTCGTTGAGGGCGATCCACCCCAGCACCTCGCGGCTGGCGCCGTAGCGGTGGAGGTAGTGGTTGGCGTTCATGCCGATCCAGTTGGCGGCCGACAGCGCCCCGAACGGTGCCCGCCACTCGGCGATCGGCCCGCTCACCCGACCCCCACCGCCCCCGCCGCCGTGCAGGCCGAGGGCGGCGTAGGTCGACTCCCACACGGTCCGGAAGCAGAGGACGTGGCGGCACAGGCCGCTGGCCACGGCCAGCATGGCGGCGATGACCGAGCCGCCCGGGCCCGGGAGGTCACCGCCGCCGTTGATCCAGGTCGGGTGCAGGCGCAGGGCCTCCTCGACCGCGGTCACGCCGCCCTCGCTCATCCCCATGGGCGCGCCGCCGGGATAGGTGGACAGGCCGTCGATGTCGTCCAGGGTCAGCCCGGCGTCGGCCACCGCGGCCAGGCAGGCGTCCACCGTCAGGGACAGCGGGTCCCGCATCAGGCGCCGCCCGAGCGCCGAGCGCCCGACCCCCGAGAGCACGGCCCGGTGCTCGAAGCGGTCGGTGGACACCGGGGCGCGGGGCGTCGGCCGCTGCGGCTCGGGGACCCGCTCGACGGGGTCGTCGCGGCCGGTCGGCTCGAAGAGGGGGAGCCACACGTCCTCGCACTGCTCGAAGCGGACCTGGACCTCCTGGCCGATGTGGACCTCGTCGGGCTCGCAGCCGACGACGTTGGTGGTCAGGTGCACCGTCGGGTCCTCGGCCAGCACCACGTTGGCGATCACGTAGGGCGGTTCGAAGTCCGGGTGCCAGACGTGCTGGTTGACCGTGAGGCCCACGACCGTGGCCCGGCCGGACACCTCGGTGGGCGTCCAGGCCAGGCTCCGGCACACCGGGCAGATGGGTGTCGGCGGGTGGACCATCGCCCGGCAGTCGTCGCACTGCTGGATGCGGAGGCGGCCGTCGGCGCCCGAGGTCCAGAACCACTCGTTGACCGGGGTCAGCTGGGGGAGGGGGCGCACGGGTCTCCAGACTCAGGTGGGTAGGGCGGCCAGGACATCGGCCCGATCGGCGTAGAAGGAGAGCATCCCGCGGATCGGTGTCGACTCGGGCAGGGGGTCCTCGTAGGTCCAGGCGACGTCGTCCACCGTGGTCCCGTCGACGACGGCGGTCCAGTATGACGCCGTGCCCTTGTACGGGCAGTACGTCGTGGTGGGGTTGGCCACGAGCAGGTCCATGCGCACCAGGCGGGGAGGGACGTAGAGGCGGGGGGCCAGCGCCGTCTCGTGCAGGACGAGGGTCTCGGTGGTGTCGACGAGGACGGTGCCGCCCACGGCCACCCGCAGCCGCCGGTCGGTGCGGAGGATGTCGATGCGGTGGTACGGGTTGCGGGGGTGGCCGTGCACCTCCTCGTTCTCCTCGAACCAGGCATCGACCGCATCCCACGGGACCCGCACGTGGCCGGGCGCATCGGGCTCGTCCTCCGTCGGGGCGCCATCGACGTCCTCGGCGGGGAAGGCGTAGGTGGGCGGTGATCCCTGGTGGTGGACGAGGACCGCCCGTTCGCTGTCGACCACCTCGCGGCCGGCGAGCAACGCCCGCACCCGTCGGGCGAACGGCTCCACGTAGACCACGCCGGCGGGGACGGGCGTGGAGAACCGGCCCGCGGGGTTCGGGCCGAGCGGCCCCCGACCCGTGGTGAGGCTCACAGTGCTGTCCGGGCGTCAGCGGCGTCGGCCGGATCGGCGAACGCCCGCACCATGGCGTCCACCGTGAACGAGGCCACCAGGTCGCCGGGCTCGTCGTACACCCGGCACTCGCTGTGGGTCATGCCGTCCCCGGCGAAGGTCGAGTGGTGGTGATAGCGCAGCCACCGGTCGGCGTGGACGTCGGCGTGTACGGACAGGCTGATGGCATTGATCGCCGTGGACAGGGTGTGGTGGGCCTCGGCCTGTCCGACCCCGGCGTGGGGGCGGAGGGCGGCGGCGATCGAGAGGTGTCCCGTGAACTGGGCCAGCAGCCCGACGTGCAGCGTGGGATCGGCGGGCAGGTCGTCGAAGCGGACCCACGCGTCGAGCACCGGCGGGCCGACGGGGGCGTCGGGGTCACCGGTGTAGGCCCCGTCGACGATGCGGATGTCGCGGCCCGCGACCCCCATGTCGTAGGGCTCGCTCGCGTCGGGACCGGCGGCGGGGGGCGCCGGCGCGGCGTGGCGGATGACGTCGGGCGCGATCTCGCCCAACAGGAGGGTGCCGGTGGCCCGCACCCGGTCGTCCTGGAGCACCGACACGGCGGTGGTGGTGAACGTCCGTCCGGCGTTCAGCTCGTCCAGCACGAAGGTCAGGGGACGGGCCGCATCGGCCACCCGGAGGAACACCATGGACGCCGACACGACGCGACGGCCGGGCGCCCGGCGGCCGGCGGCCACGATGGCCTGGCCGAGCATCTGGCTGCCTTCGACGACCGGGCGCTCCACGTCGGCCCGGGCCACGCTCAGGTAGCGGCCGTCACCGTCCGGCCGGACGTCGAGGAGGTCGACGAGATCGGCGGCGTCGCCCCAGGTCGACACGCCCGAGGGGCTCGTCGTCAGGCCACGACGCCGCGGACCTTCAGGTCCACGATCGTGTCCCAGTCGTAGCCGAGGCCCTCGAGGATGGCGTCGCCGTGCTCGTTGAACTCGGGGGCCCGCAGGGCCTGCGCGGGCTGCCCGCCGTACTGGACAGGGGCGGTGGCCAGGCGGAACGGCACGCCGTCGGCCGTCTCGCAGTCGCTCACGTAGCCGTTGGCGACCGACTGCGGGTCGGCCGCGGCCTCGAGGGTGTTCTGCACGATCGCCCACTGCCCGCTGAAGTCGGCCAGCTGCTCCCGCCACTCGTCGAGGGTGCGCTCGGCGAAGGCCGCGGCCAGGAGCTCGTAGCCCGCGTTGCCGTTGGCGAGGATCGTGGCCGCGTCGGCGAAGCGCTCGTCGTCGGCCAGTTCGGGCACGCCGATGCGGGTGACCGCTTCGGGCCAGTACTTCCCCGGCTGCAGGCAGCAGAGGGCGACATACCGGTCGTCCTTGGTGCGGTAGTTGGCGACCAGCGGGTTGCCGCTGGGGCTGCCGCCCTTCGGCGGTGGGCCCCACGGCACGTCGAGCTGCAGGGAGAGGGCCAGGGCGGCGCCCATCGACCACAGGCCGGCGGCCAGGAGCGAGACGTCCACGGTCGTGGCCTCGCCGGTGCGCTCGCGGTGGAAGAGCGCACCCATGATCCCGCCGGCGATCGTCATGGCCCCGATGGAGTCGCCGAAGGCCGGGGCCGGGGGCGGAGGCACGTGGTCCTCGTCGGCCTGCTTCTGGCCCATGGCGACGCCGGCCCGGTTCCAGAAGGCCAGCGAGTCATAGGAGCCCTTGTCGGCGTCGGGGCCCCGCTCGCCCTGGCCCGTGCCCCGCACGTAGATGATGTTCGGGTTGTGGGCCCGGATGTCCTCGACGTCGACGTTCAGCTTGGTGCGGACCGAGGGCATCTTGTTCGTGAGGAAGACGTCACAGGTCGCGGCCAGCTTGCCGAGGATCTCGAGGCCGTCCTCGGAGGTGAGGTCGAGGCCGATGCTCTGCTTGCCCCGGTTGGAGTGCTCCAGCAGGACGTGGACGCCGCCGCCGAGGTTGACGGTGCCGCTCGAGGCCAGGCCCCGCATGGCGTCACCCCGCTCGACGTGCTCGACCTTGATCACCTCGGCGCCCCAGTCGGCGAGCAGGGCCGATGCGGCCGGGACGAAGGTGTGCTCGGCGACCTCCAGGACGCGGACGCCCTCCATGACTGCGGTCATCGTTCCTCCAGGATCGATCGGCAGGTGACGCCGATGTTAGACGGCGCCGCGCCCGGGCACCCAACAGAGCGGGGCCGGGTCGAAAAGTTGACGTGGGTGTTAGAGAAACCGTATCCTTCTCCCATGGCCCGCACGCTCGACTTCCCGGTCTTCGACGCCGACAACCACCTGTACGAGACCCAGGACTCCTTCACCCGGCACCTGCCTGATCGCTACCGCAGCGCCGTCGACTACGTCGAGGTCCGCGGCCGCACCAAGATCGTGGTGCGGGGCACCGATCAGCGAGTACATCCCGAACCCGACCTTCGAGGTCGTGGCCAAGCCCGGGGCCCAGGAGGAGTACTTCCGCGTGGGCAACCCGGAGGGCAAGTCCTACCGGGAGCTGATCGGCGAGCCGATGAAGGCCATCCCCGCCTTCCGCGAGCCGGCCCCCCGCATCGAGCTGATGGACGAGCTCGGCGTGGACCGGGCGCTCATGTTCCCGACCCTCGCCAGCCTGCTCGAGGAGCGGATGCGGGACGACCCCGATCTCATCCACGCCGTCATCCACTCCCTCAACCAGTGGATGCACGAGGAGTGGACCTTCAACTACGAGAACCGCATCTTCGCCACCCCGGTCATCACCCTGCCGATCGTCGAGCAGGCCATCGAGGAGCTGCAGTGGGTGGTCGAGCGCGGGGCCAAGACCGTCCTCATCCGGCCCGCTCCGGTCCCCGGCTTCGGCGGCTCGCGGTCCTTCGGGTTCGAGGAGTTCGACCCGTTCTGGCAGGCGGTCGTCGACGCCGACATCCTCGTGTCCATGCACGCCTCCGACAGCGGGTACTCCCGGTACCAGTCCGACTGGACCGGCCCCGAGGAGCTGCTGCCCTTCAAGCCCGACGCCTTCAAGATGATGACCCACGGCAAGCGGGCCATCGAGGACACCATGTCCGCCCTGATCTGCCACGGCACGCTCACCCGCTTCCCCGACCTGCGCATCGCGGCCATCGAGAACGGCGGCGACTGGGTCGTCCCGTTCCTGCACCACCTCGAGGACGTGCACCGCAAGATGCCCCACGCGTTCGACGAGGACCCGGTCGAGGTGTTCCGGCGCAACATCTGGGTGAGCCCGTTCCACGAGGACGACATCCGGGCCCTGGCCGAGGCCATCGGCACCGACCACGTGCTCTTCGGCTCGGACTACCCGCACCCCGAAGGCCTGGCCGAGCCCTGCTCCTACATCGACCACCTGCCGGAGGACCTGCCGCAGGAGGACGTCGCCAAGATCATGGGCGGCAACCTGGGGCGGATCATGCGGGTCGAGGCCCCCGCCACCGTCTGACACCATCGCGTCGCGCGGCCAGCCGGCCGCAACAGAGAGGGAGCACGTGGAACCAGCAGGACGATCAGCGCTCGTGACCGGCGGTGCCGGTGGACTGGGCGGGGCGACGGTGCGTCGCCTCGTCGAGACGGGCTGTGGGGTGGCCATCTTCGACCGGGACGGCGAACGGGCCGCGGCCCTCGCCGACGAGCTCGGCGACCTGGCCGTCGCGGCCACCGGTGACGTCAACGACGACGCCGACGTCGGCGCGGCCATCGCCGCGGCCCAGACCCTCGGGCCGCTGTCGGTCGTGGTCAACGTCGCGGGCGGTGGCGTCGGCGGCGGTCGGACCGTCGGTCGTGACGGCACCCCGCACGACAAGGACGCCTTCGTCGGCACGATGGAGATGAACGCCATCGGGACCTTCAACGTCAGCCGCCTCGCCGCGGCGGCCATGGCGGCCAACGACCCCGATGACGAGGGCGAGCGGGGCGTGATCGTGAACACGGCGTCGATCGCCGGCATCGAGGGCCAGACCGGCCAGCTGGCCTACGCCGCAGCCAAGGCGGCCATCCTCGGCATGACGCTGCCGATGGCCCGCGACCTGTCGCCCGCTGGGCATCCGGGTGTGCGCCATCGCCCCGGGCACCATGGGCACGCCGCTCATGATGAGCACGCCCGAGGAGCTGCAGGCCCACCTGGTCAGCACCATCCAGTTCCCGAAGCGGATGGGCAAGCCCGAGGAGTTCGCCCTCCTCGTCGAGTCGATCGTGCGCAACCCCTACCTCAACGGCGAGTCCATCCGCCTCGACGGCGCCCTGCGCTTCCCGCCCAAGTAGCGGTGGTCGCCGTCGAGGAGCTGGTCGGGGCGCTGGCGCTCGAGGCGACCGGCCCCGACCAGTACCGCGGCGGCACGTCGGGCCGCGGCCACGGGGTCGTCTTCGGTGGCCAGCTGCTCGCCCAGTCCCTCGTCGCCGGTATCGGCCGGTCACGAGGGCAAGCGGGCCAAGACCCTGCACACCGTCTTCGCCCGCGGGGCGTCGCCCGACGCGCCCCTCGACATCGTCGTCGAGCCGATGCACGCCGGCCGGGCCTTCGCCAGCTCGACGGTCACGATCAGCCAGGGCGACCGGCTGTGCACCCGGTCGCTCCTGCTGCTCAGCGCCGACGAGCCCGACCTCATCCGCCACGCCGACCCCGCGCCGCCGTCGGCGGCCGCCCGCCGAGGAGCCCCGCTCGGGGGAGTGGGAGATCCAGGTGGTCGACGACGTCGACATCAGCGACCCCGAGCTCACCGGGCCGCCCGACCTCGACGTGTGGACCCGCTTCCCCGGCGCACCGGACGACCCGCTGACGGACCAGGCCCTGCTCGCCTTCGCCACCGACGGCTTCCTGATCGGCACCGCCATGCGCCCGCACGCCGGCGTCGGCCAGGCGCAGGCCCACGTCACCCTGTCCACGGGCGTGGTCAGCCACACCCTCACCTTCCACGAGCCGTTCGCGGCGCGGGACTGGCTCCTGCTCTCGCACCACAGCCCCTTCGCCGGCGGCGGCCGGTCCTACGGCCGGGCCGACGTGTTCCGGGCCGACGGCGCGCTGGTCGCCTCCTATGTCCAGGACGCCATGATCCGCTCCCGGGACACCGGTCGTCCCGGGGCCCTGTGACCTGCGGGAACGCGAACTCCAAGTTGTGTTGACAGCGATCTCCGAATCGGAGAACAATGTTTCCGTGGCAGTGGCCCTGATGCACGGGGGCCTCGAGCGTGCCGCCGGCCGCCACGGCCGCCGCGACGCGATCCGGGTCGACGACGACCAGTGGTCGTTCCAGGACCTCGACGGCTGGAGCAACGCGTTCGCCCGCCACCTCGACGCGCGGGGCATCGGGCCGGCGCACCGGGTCGCGGTCATGACCGGGAACCGGGTCGAGTTCCTCGTGGTCGTCGAGGCGCTCAGCCGTCTCGGGGCCGCCGCCGTGCTGCTGAGCCCGGCCTGGAAGGCCACCGAGGTCGGCCACGCCCTGGCGGTCACCGGCGCCCGTCACGGGGTCGCGCGAGTCGGCGACGGCGCCGCTGCTGGCCGACCGTCTGGGCGCCGGCGCGGTCATCGATCTCGACGACCCGGCGACCGCCGAGGCCGTCGCTGCTCTCTCCCGTGAGCCGCTGGACCCACCCCCGGTCGGCGAGGCCGACGAGGCCGTGCTGGTCTTCAGCTCCGGCACCACCGGCCTGCCCAAGGCGGTGCGCCACACCCATGCCTCGATCGGTCGGGCCACGGCGGACTGGTGCGCGGCGCTCGGCCTCGGGCCCGACGACCGCTTCCAGGTGGCCACGCCCCCCTCCCACATCCTGGGCCTGCTCAACCTGCTGGCCGCGGTCGAAGCCGGGGCCACGGTGCGGCTGCACCGACGGTTCGACCTGGACGCGGTCCTGCGACCGGATCGAGTCCGACCGGATGACCCTGGAGATGGCGGTCGCCCCGATCGCCCTGGCGTTGGCCGGCCACCCCGGCCTCGAGGACCGTCGACCTCTCGTCGCTGCGCTACATCATGTGGGGCGCCACCCCCGTGACCGAGAGCGTGGCCCGCACGGTCACCGATCGGACCGGCGTCCGCTGGCTGCCGGCCTACGGGGCCAGCGAGCTGCCGGTCATCGCCGCCAACCCCGTGGGCGACCCGGCGGCCTGGCGACTCGACTCCGCCGGTCTGCCCCCACCGGGTGTGGAGCTGCGGGTCGTCGACCTCGACGGCGGTGGTGTCCTGCCGCCGGGCGAGACCGGCGAGATCCAGGCCCGGAGCCCGTCGCTCATGGCCGGCTATCTGCCCGAGGAGGCCAACGCCGAGGCGTTCGACGACGGCTGGTACCGGACCGGGGACATCGGCTGGCTGGAGCCCGAGGGCTGGGTGCACCTCACCGACCGGTCCAAGGAGATGATCAAGGTCAAGGGCTTCCAGGTCGCCCCTGCCGAGATCGAGGCGGTCCTGCACGGCCACCCGTCGGTGCTGGACTGCGCCGTGTTCGGGATCGCCGACGACGCGGCCGGCGAGGTGCCGGTGGCGGCGGTCCAGCTCGACCCCGAGCACCCCGTCGGCCCCGGCGAGCTCCAGCGCCTCGTCGCCGACACCCTGGCCACCTACAAGCAGGTCCGTGAGGTGGTCGTCGTGGATTCGATCCCCCGGCTGCCGTCGGGGAAGGTCCTGCGCCGGGTCCTTCGGGACGAGTGGTCCCCGACGGCCACGACCGAGGCGACGAGCTGATGGACGTCCGCCTCTCTCCCGAACAGCGGGCGCTGCGCGACTCGGCGGCCCAGGTCGTCGACCGCCTGGGGCCGTCGACGGTGGGCGCGCTCGACGACACCGAGCGGGCGGCCAAGCTCGAGGCGGCCGTGGCCGCGACGGGCTGGCGGGAGCTGCGGGCTGCGGCTGACGGCGACGAACCCCTGGCCTCGGGGGTCGAAGCAGCCATCGTCGCCGAGGAGCTCGGGCCGCGGCCTGGCCGACGCCCCCTTCCTCGGCCCGACCCTGGCCGCCGATCTCCGACGCCTGGTCGGCGCGCCGCCCGCGGCCGGGGCCGAGACGGTCGCGCTCAGCTCCGACCTCGCCACCCCGGCGTCGGCCGCCGACGTGTCGGGCCCGGCGGGGGCGATCGCGGTCGACGCCCAGGGGGCCTCGACGGCCCTCGTCCTGGCCCGGCGACGACGGTCACCGTCTGGCCACGGTCGACCTGCCCACCGCGCCGGTGCGCGGTCGACCTCACGCGGCCCTCGGTCGCGCCGGGCCGGTCGGCCGAGGCCGTTCCCGTCGCCGGACCAGGCCCGGGTCCTCGACGCCGATGCCCTGGCCACGTGGACCGCGCTGGGCCTCGCCCTCACCTGCGCCGATCTGGTCGGCACGATGGCCGGGTGCGGTCTCCCTGTCGGTCGGCTACGCGGCGGAGCGCCGCCAGTACGGCGTGCCGGTGGGGTCCTTCCAGGCCGTCCAGCACCTGCTGGCCGACGCCCACGTGGCGACCGAGGGCTCCCGCAGCGTCGCCCTCCACGCCGCCTGGGCCGTCGACGCCCTCCCGGCCGATGACGCCCTGGCGGCCGCCGCCGTGGCCAAGGCCTACTGCGCCCGCGCCGCCCGGACGGTGTGCGAGACCGCCATCCAGGTCCACGGCGGGATCGGCAACACCTGGGAGTGCCTGGCCCACGTCTACCTCCGGCGCGCGCTGCTGGCCGGCGACGTGCTCGGCGGGGTGGGGCCCAGCCTCGCCCGGGTCCTCGACCATCACGGGCTCGGAGGTGACCATGGACTTCGGTGACTCCCCCGAGGAGGCCGAGTTCCGGGAGCGCCTCCGGGGCTGGCTCCGGGAGAACAACCCCGGCCTGCCGGCGTCGTCGACCTCCGACGAGTACTGGGAGGGCCAGGCCCCTTGGCACCGGGCGCTCTATGACGCCGGCTTCTTCGCCATGTCGTGGCCGACCGCCATCGGCGGGCAGGGCCTGCCGACCGTCTACGAGGTCATCGTCGACGACGAGCTGGCCGCGTCCGGCGCCCCGCCCCGGCCGAGCCTCGGCTACCTGGTCAAGGGCATCCTCGAGCACGGCAATGAGGACGTGCAGCAGCGCTTCCTGCCCGGGCATCGTCAACGGCCGCGAGCGCTGGTGCCAGGGCTTCAGCGAGCCGGACGCCGGCTCCGACCTCGCCTCGCTGCGCACCCGGGCCGTGCGCGACGGCGACGAGTACGTCATCACCGGCCACAAGGTGTGGACCAGCTACTCCGACGTCGCCGACTGGTGCCTCGTGCTCGCCCGCACCGACGACGACGTACCCAAGCACAAGGGCCTGTCGGCCTTCGTCGTCCCGATGGACCAGCCTGGCATCGAGCAGCGGCCGCTCCGCATGATCAACGGCATCACCCGGGAGTTCGGCGAGGTCAGCTTCGACGGGGCCCGGGTGCCGGCCGCCGACATGGTCGGGGCCCCGGGCGACGGCTGGCGCCTGGCCATGACCGTGGTCAGCCACGAACGGGAGCCGGGCGAGCTGGGCTACGTCGCCCGCTACCGCAAGGTGGTGAACCAGCTGGCCGACCGCGTCCGCCAGGAGCCCGACCGGTACGGCACCGAGGCCGTCCGCGACCTGGGCTGGGCGTTGGTCGAGGCCGAGATGCTCCGGCTGCACGTCTGCCGGCGCCTGTCCGACAGCCTCGACGGCATCTCCCACGGGCCCGAGGGCTCGGTCGACAAGCTGCTCATGACCAACGTCGAGCAGGCCGTCGGCCATGCCGCGCTGGCCGTCGGGGGCGCCGCCCACGACGGCGGCGACGACACCTGGCTGAAGGTGTACCTCTACAGCCGGGCGCAGAGCGTCATGGGCGGGACCTCCCAGATCCAACGCAACCTCATCGCCGGCCGAATCCTGGAGCTGCCCACCTCATGACCGAGTACCGCGTCCCCGACGCCATCCAGGTGGAGGTCGACGGCCCTGTCCGCGTCATCCGCCTGAACCGGCCCGACAACCTGAACGCCACCAACCACGAGCTGCACCAGGGCCTGGCCGAGCTCTTCCCCCAGCTCGACGCCGACGAGGACGCCCGGGTCGCGGTGCTCACCGGCAACGGCCGGGCCTTCTCGGCCGGCGGCGACTTCGAGTACATCGACGAGCTCGTCCGGGATCCCGCCCTGCGGACCCTGAGCCTCACCCACGGCCGCCAGATCGTCACCGGCATGGTGGCCTGCCGGGTGCCGATCATCGCCGCCGTGAACGGCCCGGCGGTCGGCCTCGGCTGCAGCCTGGTCGCCCTCTCCGACGTCGTCTACATGGCCGAGAGCGCCCACCTGGCCGACCCCCACGTGCTCATCGGGCTGGTCGCCGCCGACGGGGGACCGGTGACCTGGCCGCTGCTGACCAGCCTGCAGCTGGCGAAGGAGTACGCGCTGACCGGTGACCGGATCCCGGCCGAGCGCGCCGCCGCCATCGGCCTGGTCAACCACGTCGTCCCCGACGACGAGGTCCTCGAGCAGGCGATGGCCTGCGCCACGAAGATCGCCGCGCTGCCCCAGCAGGCCGTCGAGGACACGAAGCGGATCCTCAACCTGCACCTGCAGCGGGCCGTGACCGCCACCATCGACTTCGCCCTGAGCGCCGAGCACCGGTCCTTCGACTCCCCCGAGCTCCGAGCCAACCTCGACCGCTTCCTCGCCCCCAAGGACTGATCAGGGGGCAGCTCGTCGCCTCGGCCTGCTCGGGCCGGTCGGGCGTCGCCTTCGAGGGCATCGAGCCGGGCAGAACCGAGGCAAGGACCGGGGCGTGGGGTCGGGCCGCGGCCTGTAGGGGGCGGAACCGCCCGCTTCGCCAACCCGGGTGGTCGCCGCCGGACCCAAGACCTGGCCGAACCGCCCCGGAATGTCACCCAGGGTGGTCGGGAAGGGCCCACCTGCCGAAAATTCCGCGTTCATGAGCGCCAATGGAGGCAATAAGTCACGGAAGCCGTGACCTATTGCCTCCAGTCTGGTTTGGGCGGCCACAAAGCGTGGAGTCGAGGCCACCAGAGGGCCAGCACGCCCCCGATCAGCCCGCAGCCCGACCCCCGCCCCCATCGCTGCCGTCGGTTTGTCGGGCTGGTCCGGCGTGGGGGCATGGAGGGCGGGCGGCGGGAGGGCCGGGCCCCGCATCCCTGCCGTCGGTCAGAGGGGCAGGAGGGGTGGGAGCCGGCGGGTCTCCAGGAGGTGGTCGCCGAGCTGGATGGTGAGGTGGCGGGAGTCGCCGAGGAGCGCGTCGAGCACGAAGGTGCGACGGACGTGGTGGTGGAGGGGGTGCTCGGTGGTGAAGCCGACACCGGCCAGGACCTGCTGGGCGTGGCGGGCGACGGTGCGGGCGCTGTGGCCGGCGACGGCCTTGGCCATCGTGGCGCTGAGCGGGGTGCTGTCGGTCCACGCGGCCCCGACCGCGGCGTCGGCGGCCTCGATGGCGACCAGGCTCTCGGCCAGGCGATGGCGGACGGCCTGGAACGAGGCGATGGGCACGCCGAACTGGATCCGGTCCACCGCGTGGTCCCGGGCCAGGGCGAGCATCGCCCGCGAGGCGCCGACGAGCTCGTGGGCCAAGGCCCGTTGACCGGCGGCCATCGCCGCTTCCCACCGGGTGGCGTCGAGGGCCATGGTCTCCTCGCCCTCGGCGTCGCCGCTGACCTCGACCAGCCCGAGGGCCGGGTCGATGCCGTCGACGGGTCGGCAGCGGAGGTCCGTGGCGTCGACCCGCCCGAGGGTGAGCCCACCCCCGTCGCCGATCGTCACGACGGCGGCCGTCTTCGCCCGCGCCAGCGTCGCGGTGCCCACGCCGCGAACGGTGGCACCGTTGCCCGGCGGGTCGACCCGCCCGAGGACCGGTAGGACCATGGCGTCGGGCTGGGCGCCGAGCGCGTCGGTCAGCACCCGGTCGAGGGCCGACGACGTGGCGTTGGCCCGGCCCTGGTGCTCGAACAACAGGCCGACGGCGGTGGCCGGGTCCTCGGCCAGCGCGTCGGCCCAGCCCAGGTCGTCCAGCGCGGCGTCGAGCGCCTCGCCGGTGTGCTCGGCGGTGGCGTGGCGCAGGCTCCGGTCGAAGAGCTCGCGGTCCTCGGCGTCCATCAGCGGTCGTTCCCGAGGTCGAGGAGGCGCTTGGCGATGATGTTGCGCTGGATCTCGGCGCTGCCGCCGTAGATGGTCGCGGCCCGCGAGTAGAGGACCTCGGTCCGCCACTGCTCGCTGGCGGGGTCGTCGCCGAGCACCACCTCGTCCGGCAGGCCGTCGGCGGCCAGGCCGAAGAGCGCCTGCTCGGTGGTGGCCAGCAGGACCTTGTCGATCGAGGTCTCGGCCCCGAGCTTGTCGCCCCGGGCCAACCGGTGCTGGGTGGCGCAGGACCGGGCCCGGAAGGCGTGGAGCTGCAGGAACACCTCGCCCACCTCGGCGGCGGTGAGCGCGCCGTCGGGGACCTCGGTCAGGAGCTGGCCCATCCGGTGGTGGAGGTGGGCGCCGCGGAGGCCCAGCGCGGTGCTGCGCTCGTAGGGCAGCAGGTCCATGGCCACCGACCAGCCACCCCCGACGTCGCCGAGGAGGCGCTCGTCGGGCACGAGCACGTCGTCGAAGAACACCTCGCAGAACTCGGCCACGCCGTGCAGGGTCTCGATCGGGCGCACGGTGATCCCGGGCGTGTCCATGTCGACGAAGAAGGCGGTGATGCCGCGGTGGGCGGACTCCGGGGTGCCGGTCCTCGTGAGCAGTACGCAGCGCTGGGAGTACTGGGCCAGGCTCGTCCAGACCTTCTGGCCGGTGACCGACCAGCCGCCGTCCGCCGGGGTCGCCCGACAGGACAGCGAGCCGAGGTTGCTGCCCGTGCCCGGCTCCGAGAACCCCTGGCACCACGTCTCCTCCCCGGAGAGCTGGAGGGGCACCATCTCGGCGGCCAGGTCGGGCGCCGCGTAGTCGATCATGGTGGGCACCAGCACCTCGGTCATCGAGTAGAGGCCGGGCTGGATGAGGTCGCGGGCGCTGAGGGCCTCCCCGAGGTACCCCCGCAGCAGGGGCGAGCCGGGTCGGCCGCCGACCCGCTCGGGCCAGCCGTGGCGCATCCAGCCCGCCTCGAACGCCAGCCCCTTCACCTTCGAGAGCTGGGCCATCTGCTCGTCGAGGGTGCCGGCCCCGGCGTAGGTCGGGGCCAGCGCGTCGGCCTCATCGTCGAGCCAGGCGTCGACGCCGGCCCGGAACTCGTCCAGCTCCATGGGGCTACTCGGCCGCCGTGGTGGGCTCGGGCCGACGGGGGTCGTGGGCCTTGCCCGAGTCCTTGGCGCCGCTGCGGCGCAGGAAGGTCATCGAGCGGGTGCGCAACCGCCAGCCGGAGTCCGTGCGCAGATAGGTGTCGGTGTACCAACCGATCCGCATGTCGTGGTTGGTCTGGTCCACGAAGCACAGCGGCTGCTCCCCGGTGCCCTGGTCGCCGTCGAGCTGGAGCGCAGGTGTGCCGGTGAGGAAGAGGCCCTTGGGCGCGGCCGCCACCAAGGCCGGGAAGTCGGCCAGGGTGTAGGTGTCACCGAAGGCGCTGTAGGTGCCGTCGGTGGTGAAGACCTCGATGACGGCGTCGATGTCGTCCTTGGTCATGCCGACCGCGTACCGGGCGAGCAGCTGCTCGATCTCGGTGATGTCGGCGATGTCGCCCTGGTCCATGGCCATCCTCATTCGTAGACGACGTGCACCGTCGGGGTGACGGGCACGGACTGGCAGGTGAGCACCCAGCCTTCGGCGACCTCGTCGTCGGTCAACGCGTTGTTGACCCGCATCGTGACCGCACCGTCGACCACCTGCGCCATGCAGGTCGCGCAGCTACCGGCCTCGCAGGAGGACGGGGCGGCCAGACCGAACTGCCGAGCGGTCTGCAGGATGGTCGTGCCGGGGTGGTGGTCGCCGCTCTCGGTGCGGCCGCCGAGCTCGATGGTGATGCGGGCGGGGGTGGCGTCCGACGGGGCCTCGGGCGCCTCGACCGGCTCGGGGACGGTGAACCGCTCGATGTGGATCCGGTCCGGGGCCATGCCCTGGTCCAGCAGGCTGCGCTCCACGATGTCCATGAAGGGCCCTGGGCCACAGACGTAGAAGTCGGGGTCGTCGCCGACCCAGGCGAAGGGTGCGACGACCCCGTCGTCGACGAAGCCCTGGTCGGCATCGAGGTGGTGCACCAACTCGAACCGATCAGGATGGGCGGCGGCGAGGGCGTCGAGCTGGTCGGCGAAGATCGTGCTCGCCCGGTCCCGGTTGGCATAGAGGAGGTGGACCTTGCGGTTCGTCGTGGCCAGGGCCGCCTTCACCAGGGAGATCACCGGGGTGATCCCGCTGCCGCCGGCGAAGGCGACCAGGTCCCCTGATCCCGGGGTCAGGCGGAACACCCCCGCGGGGCAGGTGGCCTCGATCGTCTGGCCGACCTCGAGGGTGTCGTTCATCCAGTTCGAGACCACGCCGTCGGGCACCCGCTTGACGGTCACCTGGAGCTCGTCGTCGACGACGGGCGCGGAGCACATCGAGTAGCAGCGCAGGTGGGCCTCGCCGTCGATGCGGACCCGGAAGGTGCAGAACTGGCCGGCGTCATAGCGGAACGCCTCGCGGAGCTCCTCGGGCACGTCGAGCACGAAGGAGCGGGCCTCGGCGGTCTCGTCCACGACCCGGGCGATGCGCAGGGCGTGGAAATCGTGGTCGCGCACCCCCTCGAGGGACGAGGGAACAGAGACCGGGACCGCCATGGCCCGGATGATAATCGAATTCTCAATTGTGGCAATGAGCATCGCGCAAGGGAGTAGGCTGGCGGCCGATCGTCGACTGACCGAGGGGGCAGGGGAGCCATGGGGGGTGCCGACAGGTGGGCGCGTCGACCGCTGCCCGACGACCTGGCGCAGGAGTACGTCCACCAGGGCTGGTGGACCGATGCCGGCCTCGGCTCGATGGTCGCCGACGGGCTCTCGGGCCTGGGCGCCACCGAGTTCCACGTCCGGTCGGCGGTCCGTCCCTGGGCCGGCACCTTCGCCGATGTCGACCGGGCCGCCCGCGCGCTGGCGACCTCGCTCCAGGGGCAAGGGGTCGGGCCGGGCTCGGTGGTCATGCTCCAGCTGCCGAACTGGGTCGAGGCCGGCATGGCGTTCTGGGCGGCGGCCTACCTCGGTGCGGTCGTGGTCCCGGTGGTGCACTTCTACGGCCCGAAGGAGGTCGACTACATCCTCTCGGCCACCGAGCCCGACGTGGTCGTCACCGCCGAGCGCTTCGGCCGCAACGACCACCTGGCGAACTACGAGGCCCTCCTCGCCGACCGACCCGGGCCCCGCTGGCTCGTGGTGGGGGAGACCCCAGCGAGCGGTCTGCCCACCCGGGCGGACCCCTTTGCCCGCCTGCTGGAGGCCGAGCCCCTCGTCGCCCCGTTGCCCGTCGACCCGGACGCGCCGGCGATCATCGCCTTCACCTCGGGCACGACCCGCGACCCCAAGGGCGTCATCCACTCCCACCGGACGATCGGCTTCGAGACCCGCCAGCTCGACTACATGTTCCCCGGCGGCGGGCCGCCCCAGATCACCGGCGCGCCGGTCGGGCACTTCATCGGCATGGTCAACGCCTTCCTCGTCCCCCTGCTGCGGGAGCGGGCCGTGAACCTGGTCGACGTGTGGGACCCGGGCGAGGTCCTCCGCCTCATGCGGGAGGAGGGCCTCGGGGTCACCGGCGGGGCCACCTACTTCCTCACCAGCCTGCTCGACCACCCCGACTTCACCGACGAGCACCTCGCGCTCATGCCCTTCGCCGGGATCGGCGGGTCCACGGTGCCGGTCGCCGTCATGGAGCGGCTCGAGGGCCTGGGCATCGACGCCTTCCGCTCCTACGGGAGCACCGAGCACCCGTCCATCACCGGTTGCCTGCTCGACGATCCCCTGGAGAAGCGCCAGACCACTGACGGCCACCTGCTCCCCGGCGTGGAGCTGCGGCTCGAGGAGACGGCGAGATCGTCTCCCGCGGCCCGGACTGCTGCGTCGGCTACACCGACCCGGCGCTCACGGCGCAGGCGTTCGACGAGGACGGCTGGTACCACACCGGCGACGTGGGCGTGCTCGACGACGAGGGCTACCTGACCATCACCGACCGGATCTCCGACATCATCATCCGGGGCGGTGAGAACATCAGCGCCCAGGAGGTCGAGGAGCTGCTGATGGGCATGGACGCCGTCGCCGAGGTCAGCGTCGTGGCCGCTCCCGACGCTCGCCTGGGGGAGCACGCCGCCGCGATGCTGCGCCTGCACGAGGGCGCCGCCGCCCCGACCCTCGAGGACGTACGGGCCCACCTGGCCGCCGCTGGTCTGGCCCGCCAGAAGTGGCCCGAGGAGCTGCGGACGGTGGACGACTTCCCGCGCACCCCGTCGGGGAAGGTCCAGAAGTTCGTGCTCCGCCGCCAGTTGAGGGAGTCCCCGTGACCGAGCCCCGCATCCCGGCCCTGGCGCCCTCGGACTGGCCCGCGTCGATGCGCGAGGCGCTCGCCGTGCTCCTGCCGGAGAACCCCCGGCACCCCCGCCTGCGCACGGAGGGTCGACCGAAGGCCCTGAACGCCCTGGGGACCCTGGCGCAGTACCCCGAACTGGCCCAGGCGTACCACACGTTCAACGGCCACATCATCTACAACACGAGCCTGTCGCCCCGGCAGCGAGAGCTCCTGGTCCTGCGGGTGGCCGACGTCCGCGGCAGCGGGTACGAGTGGGCCCAGCACGTGGTGCTGGCGGCCGACGTCGGCATCACCGAGGACGAGCTGGACCGGGTCCGCGAGGGCCCTGACGCCGCGGGGTGGTCCCCGGGCGATGCCGCCCTCCTGCGGGCGGTCGACGAGCTCCTCGCCGACGCCCGCATCGCCGAGGGCACCTGGGCCACGCTCGCCGCGGAGCTGGACGTGCGGCAGCTCATGGACGTGGTCTTCACCGTCGGGTCCTACGACCTGCTGGCCATGGCCTTCCGTTCCTTCGGCGTCGAGCTCGACGACGACCTCAAGCCCTACCTCCGAGAGACCTGAGAGGACCCATGGAGACCGTGCCCCTTCCCCCCGACGTCTTCACGTGGCCGTCCGACGAGCCCCAGCTGATCGGCGGGCGCTGCGCCGCCTGCTCGTCGATCACGTTCCCGATGGCGACCTCGTGCCCCCGCTGCGGCACGCCCGACCTGGTCGAGCACCTCCTCCCGCGCCGGGGGACCCTGTGGACGTGGACCACCCAGGACTTCCTGCCCAAGGAGCCCTACGCCAGCGGGGAGACCAACGAGACCTTCCAGCCCTACGGCGTCGGCCTGGTCCAGCTCGGCGACGAGGTCCGGGTCGAGGCCCGCCTCACCGAGGCCGACCCGGCCAAGCTCGACTTCGGCATGGAGGTCCAGCTCGTGGTCGTGCCGTTCCGGGAGGACGGCGAGACCACGACCGTCACGTTCGCCTTCGAGCCCGTCCAGGAGGGTTGAGATGGAAGACGTCGCCATCATCGGGGTGGGCCTCCACCCCTTCGGTCGCTTCGGTGACAAGTCGGCCCTCGACATGGGGGCCGAGGCCGTCCGGTCCGCCTGCGCGGACGCCGGGGTGGCGTGGAAGGACGTGCAGTTCGCCTTCGGCGGGAGCGCCGAGCTGGACACCCCCGACGTCGTGGTCAACCGGCTGGGACTCACCGGCATCCCGTTCATGGGCGTCTACAACGGCTGCGCCACCGCGGCCACGGCCCTCAACCTGACCGCCGACATCATCCGGTCCGGCCAGCACGAGCTCGGCGTCGCCGTCGGCATGGACAAGCACCTCCCGGGGGCGCTCACCGCCGACCCGGTCGACTACGGCGCCCCCTCCTGGTACGGCGACCTCGGGTACTTCCTGACCACCAAGTTCTTCGGGATGAAGATCAACCGCTACATGCACGACCACGGCATCTCCCACGAGACGCTGGGCCGGGTGGCGGCGAAGAACTTCCGGAACGGGGCCCTGAACCCCAACGCCTTCCGGCGCAAGCCGATGGCGGTGGAGGACATCGTCGGCTCCCGGATGCTCAACTACCCGCTCACCCAGTACATGTTCTGCGCGCCCGACGAAGGGGCGGCCGCCGTCGTGCTGTGCCGGGCCGACCTCGCCCACAAGTACACCTCGACACCGATCTACCTGCGGGCCACCGCGCTGCGGTCGCGCCGCTACGGCGCCCACGAGGTGCACGCCACGTGGGCGGCGATCGAGCAGGACGACTCGCCGACGGTCTACGCCTCCCGGGCGGCCTACGAGATGGCGGGGATCGGCCCCGAGGACGTCGACGTGATCCAGCTCCAGGACACCGACGCCGGCGCCGAGGTCATCCACATGGCCGAGAACGGCTTCTGTGCCGACGGTGAGCAGGAGCAGCTGATCGCCGACGGGGCCACCGAGATCGACGGGCCCCTGCCGGTCAACACCGACGGCGGCCTCATCGCCAACGGGGAGCCGGTCGGGGCCTCGGGCCTCCGCCAGGTGCACGAGCTGGTCCGCCAGCTCCGGGGCCAGGCCGGGGACCGCCAGGTGCCGGGCGATCCCAAGGTCGGCTACGCCCAGCTCTACGGCGCCCCGGGCACGGCGGGCGTGTCCATCCTGAGCACCTGACGGGAACTCCGTTCTCCCCGTGACCGGCCGGTCGTGTGCAGCCGGGAAGATCAAGGCTCTCCCCAGCCGTCCACTAGGCTCTCATCCATGACCGTGAACGATCCCGTGGACGACGCGTCGACGGACGACGCGGCGCCCAGCCGGCGCGAGCTCGCCGTGGCCCGATCGCTGGATCCCGCCCGGGCCCGGGCCGAGAAGCGGGTGCAGCGCTTCCTCGACGCCGCCCTCGAGCTCATGCAGTCCGCCCCGGACAAGGAGTTCACGGTCCAGGAGGTCGTCGAGGCGTCGGGGCAGTCCCTGCGCAGCTTCTACCAGTACTTCGCCGGCAAGCACGAGCTGTTGCTGGCCCTCTTCGAGGAGGCGGTGCGCTCGACCGCGGAGCAGCTCGCCGAGGCCATCGCCCACGAGGACGACCCGCTCGAGCGGCTGCACCGGTTCTGCGTCGAGTACTACCGGGCCTGCCGCCCCGCGACGCCGGGACGGTCGGCGAAGCCGAACTCGGCGGGGGCGATGGCGGAGTTCGCCCAGCAGCTCCTGACCGCCCACCCCAAGGAGGCCTCCCGGGCCTTCATCCCGCTGGTCACCCTGCTCGAGGAGGTCCTCGACGAGGCGGCTGCCGCGGGCGTGATCCGGCCGGAGGTGCACAACCGCCGCACGGCCGGGGTGATCCTGCAGGCGGTGATGTTCAACGCCTTCGCGGCGACGATCAGCGGCACGCCGCTCGACGCCGCCGACGAGGCGGCCGACGAGCTCTGGCAATTGGTCCTCCACGGCATCGGCACCGACTCGTCGAGCTGAGCCGATGACCGACGCCCGCGACGAGGCCGCCGAGCCGAACTTCTTCCGCGACCCGGAGCTGGTCGCCGACCCGTACCCCTTCTTCGAGGCGTTGCGGGGCGAGTGCCCGGTGCGCCGCGAACCGCACGAGGACGTCGTCCTGGTCACCGGGTACGAGGAGGCGCTGGCCGTCTACCACGACACCGCGACGTGGTCGTCGTGCACGGCGGTCACCGGTCCGTTCCCCGGGATGCCGGTCCCGCTCGAGGGCGACGACGTCACCGACCTCATCGAGGAGCACCGGGACAGCCTCCCCTTCAGCGACCAGATCACCACGATGGACCCCCCGAAGCACACCGCCCACCGTGGGCTGCTCATGCGCCTGCTGACGCCGAAGCGCCTGGCGGAGAACGAGGACTTCATCTGGTCGCTCGCCGACGCCCAGATCGACGAGTTCCTGCCCACCGGGCGCTGCGAGGTGGTCCGGGAGCTGGGCGGGCCCTTCACCATGCTCGTCATCGCCGACCTGCTGGGCGTCCCCGAGGCCGACCACGAGTGGTTCATCGAGGCGATGGGTCAGCGCGGCGGCGGTCACGTGGGCGCCGCCGGCGGGTCGACCATGGCCAAGACCCCGCTCGAGGTGCTCTACGACCGGTTCGTCGAGTACCTGGAGGACCGGCGCCGTGAGCCGAAGGGGGACGTGCTCACCGGCCTGGCCACCGCCACCTTCGCCGACGGGTCGATCCCCGAGGCGAGTGACGTGGCCAAGATCGCCAGCAACCTCTTCGCCGCCGGCCAGGAGACCACCATCCGCCTCCTGGGGACCGCCTTCCTGCGCGTCGCCGAGGACGCCGAGCTGCAGCAGCGGCTCCGGGACGACCACGCGCTGATCCCCAACTTCATCGAGGAGTGCCTGCGCCACGAGTCCCCGGTGAAGGGCGACTTCCGCCTCAACCGGGTGACGACCACGGTCGGCGGCGTGGAGCTCCCCGCCGGCACGACGGTCATGGTGCTGAACGGGGCCGCCAACCGGGACCCCCGCAAGTTCGATGACCCGAACACGTTCTCGATCGAGCGGGAGAACGCCCGGGAGCACCTGGCGTTCGGCCACGGGGTCCACTTCTGCCCGGGCGCCGCCCTGGCCCGCACCGAAGGCCGGGTCGCGGTCCAGCGGATGCTGGCGCGCACCAGCGCCATCCGCATCGACGAGGCGGAGCACGGCCCGCCCGACGACCGCCGCTACGCGTACGCCCCGACCTTCATCCTCCGGGGTCTCGAGAAGCTGCACCTGGAGCTCACGCCCGCGGGCTGATCGTGGGCCCGGAATCGCACAGCGCCGCCCAGGGGCGCGTCATCGACGCCGCCCTGGGGCTGTTCGCCGAGCACGGCGTGAACGGGACGTCGCTGCAGATGATCGCCGACGCGATGGGCGTGACGAAGGCCGCCGTCTACCACCAGTTCAGGTCCAAGGAGGAGATCGTGGTCGCCGTCGCCGAGAAGGAGCTGGTGCGGCTCGACGTGGCGGTGACCGCGGCGGAAGCCGAGTCCGAGCGCTCCCGGGCCCTGGAGGTCCTCCTCGGCGAGGTGGTCGACCTGGCCGTCGACCGCCGCCACGTCGTCAGCGCGCTCATGACCGATCCCGTCGTCGCCCGCCTCCTGGCCACCCACGACCCGTTCCCCGAGCTGATGGCCCGGGTGTCCCGGGTGTTGATGGGGGAGGCGCCGACCGCCGAGGACCGGGTCCGGGCGGCGATGACCCAGGCCGGCATCGGCGGCGCCGTCTCCCAGCCGATCGTGGGTGGCCTCGACGACGACGCCCTCCGGGCCGAACTGCTGGCGATGGCCCGACGCCTCTTCGGCCTGGCCTGACCTGACCTGACCCTCGGTCCGTCGGGCTGGAGGAACGAAACCGAGGCAACGATGGGGGCGAGGTCGTCGGGCCGGCGTCGGCGGGCCTGTCCAACCGATTTCGCCACCAGCAGTGACCACATTGATGAACTCGACGACATACCTGTCGGAAATCGACAGCTATGTCGTCGAGAACGGGGATGGCGACGCCGGGAGTCAGCGGGGCTGCTGGAGGTAGACGTCGAGGTGGCGGATCCGGCCGTGGTCGTCGAAGGCGAACACGGTCATCGAGTTGACGACGTTCGTGTGCTCGCCCACGTGGTGGCGCTCCTCGACCTCGTAGTAGACGAGACCGGCGTGCTCGGTGATCCGCCGCACCGTGGTCTCGAAGGTGGCGATGGCCGAGGCCCACTGGGTCAGCATCGCCGTGTACTGCTGCCAGTCCTGGACCTCGAGGAACGTGCCCACCCGCTCGAAGTCGGCGACGGCGACGAACGCCTCCAACGGCGCCCAGTCCTCCGGGCTCGCGACGGTCGGCACCACCTCCTCCATCGTCCGCACGTAGTCGAGGACCGTGCTGCGTGAGCGGTCCGGTGTCGGTCATCGGCGCTCCTCTGCTCGGGGGCCGCGGGGGAGGATGTGGGGGAGGTCCTCGGTCGTGAGCATCCCGGGCGGGCCCGGCGCACACGTAGGGGATGGCGTTGACGGGCCCGTTGGCGTTGAAGGCCGGCACGAAGGACGCGAGATCGTCCAGGGGGACCGGGAACGGCATGCTCAGGTCGAAGGGGGCGTCGCCGTGGATGCGGATGCGCCAGCCCGTCGGCTGCAGGCCCCAGTCGGGGTCCACGTCCATGGCGACGAAGCCGTACTGGGTGAAGCGGATGCGCTCGACGCCGTCCTCGGTCCCGTGGACGACGACCCGCTGGGCCGCGGCCGTGCCCGCCTCGATCTTCCCGGCGACGATCGTCAGGTCCTCGATCGCGGCGGCCACGCCGCCCTCGGCGGTCCACTCGTCGACCGCGAAGCCGGCGAGGTCGGCCAGGACGCTGAGCGGGGGCTGGTACTCGCCGAACAGGTGGTTCTTGCGCCGTTCGGGATCGAACTCCTCCAGCGGCTTCCCGAACCGCATCTGCTCCATGACCATGTGGGGGGACGGGCGACGGGAGAGGTCGCCGAACTCCTCGATCTCGATGCGGTCGACCCGGCGCTGGACCGACAGGAGCGCCATCGGCAGGGTCTCGGTGATGAACCCGGGATCGCTCCCGCTCGCCCACACCGAGGCGTCGCCCGCGGCGCAGGCCTCGACGATGCGGGCCCGGTTCTCGTCGCGGAGGCGGACGCCTCGGGCGAACAGGTCGCTGCACGTGGTGACGACGTTGGTGCCCGACCCGAGGAGCGCGACCACGTCGTCCACCAGCTCGTCCTCGGTGAGGCCGGCCCGGGTCTGGCCCTTGCCGGTGGCCCGGGGCATGTAGACGACGCAGTCCGCCCCGAGGGCCAGGACCGCGGCGCGATCGGTCGTGGCCAGGACGCCGGTCGGGCCCTCGCCGCACAGCTCGCCGGCATCGACGCCGTCCTTGGCGTCGTCGTAGACGCGGACGCCCACCAGGTCGAGGCTCGGGTGGCGGATGACCTCGCGCAGAGCTCGCAGTCCGGTGTTGCCGGTCGCCCACTGCACGACGGTCGTCATGAGGCGATCGTCACCGGGAGCGAGTCCCAGCCGCGGACGGTGGAGGTCGGCGCCCGGACCGCGTGCTCCTCGTCGACCTCCCACTCGGGGAAGCGCTTGAGGACCTCGTCCATGGCGATGCGGCCCTCGAGCCGGGCCAGGTTGGCACCGAGGCAGTAGTGGATGCCGTAGCCGAAGGTGAGGTGCTGACCGATGTCGCGGTGGATGTCGAAGCGGTCGGGGTCGGGGTAGTGGCGCTCGTCCCGGTTCGCCGACCCGCTGAGGCAGAGCATCGCGCTGCCGGCGGGGACCGTGGCGCCGTGGAGCTCGACGTCGCGGGTGACGTAGCGGGCGACGTGGGGGGTGGGGGGCTCGTAGCGGAGCAGCTCCTCGACCGCGTTCGGGATCGACGAGGGGTCCTCGACCAGCTCCCGCCGCTGATCGGGGTGCTCGGCCAGCACCTTGCCCATCCAGCCGATGAGGCGGTTGGTGGTCTCGTTCCCGGCGCCGGAGAGCACGGCCACGTAGATGAGCACCTCGTCCCGGGTCAGCCGCCGGGTCGTGCCCGTCTCGTCCTCGAACTCCTTGAAGAGCAGCTCGGACATGAGGTCGTCGGAGGGGTTCGCCATCCGCCAGTCGAGGTAGTCGGCGAAGAAGTCGTCCTGGCCGATCTCCATGTGCTCGACGTCCATGGGCTGGCCCGCTTCGGTCCGGAGCGACGCGTCGGCCCGGTCCCGAGCCGCTTCCTGGTCGGCCTCGGGGACGCCGAGCAGCATCCCGATGGTGCGCATCGGCATCTGGGCGCCGAGGTCGGCGACGAAGTCGAAGCCGCCGGCGCCGACGAGCGGGTCGAGGGCCCGGGCGCAGAACTCCCGCACCTTCGGCTCCAGGGCCTCCATCTTCTTGGGCGTGAACACGCGGGAGAGGAGGCCCCGGTGGGCCGTGTGCTGCGGGGGGTCCTCGAAGATGACGATGCCCGGCGGGAACTCGATGTCGGCCTTGATGAACTCCAGCACGGCGCCCCGGGCCGAGCTGTAGGTCTCCCGGTCGACGAGGCCCCGCTGGACGTCGTCGAACCGGCTCACGGCGAAGAAGTCGTGTTCCTCGTTGTAGAAGAGGGGTGCTTCGTCCCGCAGGCGGCGGTACGTCGGGTACGGATCGGCGTCGATCCCGCGGTCATAGGGGTCATAGACGATGGTGGAGGTCGTCGGGTTCACGCCGCCAAACTAGCCGATCGGCTAGTCGAACCCGAGCGAGCCGCCGAGCGCCTCAGCGGCCCTTCCACACGGGGTCGCGCTTCTCGATGAAAGCCGCGGCACCCTCCCGGGCGTCCTCGCTGCCGAACACCTTCGCCTGCCACTCCGCCTGCACCGCGGCGACCTCGGCCGGGCCGCGGATGGCGAGGCGGACGAGCTCCTTGGTGGCCTGCAGCCCGAGCGGGCCGTTGGCGGCGATGCGCTCGGCGAGGGCGAGGGCGGCGTCGAGCACGTCGGCCCGCGGCACCACCTGGTTGACGAGGCCCAGGGCCGCCGCTCGGTCGGCGTCGATGAGATCGCCGGTCAGGGTCAGCTCCAGGGCGATGGCCAACGGGATGCGGGTGGCCAGGGCCGTGCCGCCGCCGGCCGCGAACAGCCCCCGCTTCACCTCGGGCAGGCCGAAGCGGGCGTCGGTGGAGGCCACGATCAGGTCACAGCCCATCAGGACCTCGAAGCCCCCGGCCACCGCCGTGGCGTTGGCGGCCCCCACGATCGGCACCGCGATGTCGCCCTCGGTGAAGCGGCGGAAGCCGGCCACCCCTTCGGCGCTCGGCTGGATGGCCCCCGCCGCGGTGAACTCGGCCAGGTCCATCCCGGCGCAGAAGGCCCGGTCCCCGGTCCCGGTGATCACGACGCAGGCCACCCCGGCGTCTGCCTCCGCCTCGAGCACGGCGAGCCCGAGCTGGTCCAGCAGCTCACCGTTCAGGGCATTGCGGGCGTCGGGCCGGTTGAGGCGCAGCACCAGGACGGCATCGCGCTGCTCGCGGACCAGGACGGGTTCGTCGGGCATGTCCCCCATGGTCGCATCCTCCCAGGGCGTCACCGTCCGGTGGCGGGTGCCCGACCCGGAGTATAAGCTCACTCTGCCTAGGCGGAAGTACCGTTCTCACTCCATCGTCCGAAGGGCCCCATGACTGACGTGCGCCAGATGTCCCTGGTCGGCTTCATGCAGGCGGGCAACGTCACCGTCTACTCGGGCTCGTGGCGGCACCCCGCCACCGAGCACGGCTTCCTCGACGCGAGCTACTACCAGAAGCTGGGGCGGACCCTCGAGGAGGGCTGCTTCGACCTGATGTTCTTCGACGACCGCCTCGCCATGCCCGGCATCTACGGCGGGTCGGTGGCCGAGGCGGTCCGGCTCGGGGCCCGGCCGGTGAAGCTGGACCTCTCGGTGGTGCTCGGCGTGGTGGCGGGAGCGACGCAGTCCATCGGGCTGGGGGCGACCTACTCCACGACCTACTACACGCCGTTCCACGTCGCCCGCACCTTCGCCACCCTCGACCACCTGTCCGGCGGCCGGGCCGCCTGGAACGTCGTCACCTCGGTGAACGACAGCGAGGCGCAGAACTACGGGATGAAGGAGGTCCTCGCCCACGACGCCCGCTACGACCGGGCCGACGAGTTCCTCGAGGCCACGACCGGGCTGTGGGACACGTGGGAGGACGACGCCCTCGTCCTCGACCGGGAGAGCGGGACCTTCGCCGACCCGGACAAGGTCCACGAGCTCAACCACGACGGGGAGTGGTTCAGCGTCCGGGGCCCGCTCACCGTGCCCCGGTGCCCCCAGGGCCGGCCGGTCCTCCTCCAGGCCGGCTCGTCGGGCCGGGGCCAGGAGTTCGCCGCCCGGTGGGCGGAGCTGATCTTCACCGGCGACCCCGGCATCGAGGTCGCCCGCGCGCACTACAAGGGCCAGAAGGACGCCATCGCCGAGGCCGGGCGGGACCCGGCCGAGGTGAAGATGCTGCCGATGGCCTACACGGTCGTCGGCGAGTCCACCGCCCACGCCCAGGAGCGCGAGCAGGTCTTCCTCAACGACCTCGTCGACCCGAAGGCCTCGCTCACGCTGCTCTCGGAGCTGATGAACCACGACTTCTCCGACATGGCCCTCGACGACCCCATCACCGACGAGCTGATCGAATCGGTGTCGGGCATCCGGGGCCTGGTGCAGAACCTGCGCAAGCACATCGGCGGCGACACCCTCACCCTCGCCGACCTGGCCGGCCACCGCGCCACCCTGCTGCAGGGGCCCCGCTTCGTGGGCACCGGCCCCGAGGTCGCCGACCAGATGCAGGAGTGGTTCGAGGGCGACGCCTGCGACGGCTTCGTCATCGCCGCCACCCACGTCCCCGGCGCCTACGAGGACGTCGTCCGCCTGGTCGTGCCCGAGCTCCAGCGCCGCGAGGTCTTCCGGGACCGCTACACCGGCGCCACCCTCCGCGAGCACCTCGGCCTCTCCCGCCCCTGACCCCCGGCCGGCTCTCGGGCTGCGTCCCGTGGGCGCCTTCGGCCTGGTCGGGCCGGGCGAACGATGGCAGGGATGGGGGCCCGGGTCCTCTTGCCGTCGTCCTCCGTGCCGGTTGGGCGCCCGAATCCCACGCACCGTGGCGGAATCCGGTCCCTGGCTTCCCTGTCCCGCTTCTGGCACCGGATTTCGTCGTCATAGCCCCGGAATCCGGTGCCAGAACGCCCAGCTCCGCCGATTCCCGGTGTGCGGCCACGGAGGGTGGCGAGACGCGTCGGTTTCGCCGCCGACGGCCGGCGGCCCGACCCCACGCCCCCGTTCTTGCCCTCGTTCGACCGGCGCGGACCGTCGGGTGGCACCGAAGGCGGGCGGCCGGAGGACAAGGCCCCCGTCCTTGCCTCGTTCCCCCAGCCCGACGACCGGGTGTCGCCGGCGGTTCAGCCCGGGCGGGGGGTGAGGAGGGCGGCGACCATGCCGCCGTCGACCAGGAGGTCGGTGCCGGTGACGAAGGAGGCGGCGGGGCCCAGGAGGAACGCCGTGGCCGCCGCGATCTCCTCGGGCGTCCCCGTCCGGCCCGCGGCGGAGGCGGCGACCATGCCCCGCATGCCCTCGCCGTGGGGACCGGCCAGCTCCTCCTCGCCCATCGGGGTCGAGATGATGCCGGGGCTGATCGAGTTGATCCGGGCCTGCCGCTCGCCCCACGGTCCCGCGGCCTGCCGGACGAGGAACCGGACCATTCGCTTCGAGTACGCGTAGGCCAGGCCGGGGTCGGAACCGATGGCCGCCTGGACACAGGGGACGCGGCCCAGCTCGGCGGGGGAGGCGCCGGCCAGTGCCGCCTCGTCCTCGGCGGGCAGCGGCCCGACGAGGTAGCCGGAGTTCGACGAGATGATCACGCCGGCCCCACCCGGCGCCATGACCTCGGCGAAGGCCTCGAGGGCGTGGGCCACGCCGATCAGGTCGACGGCCACGATCCGTTCCGCGGTGGCCTGTACGGGGGAGAGGCCGGCGGTGTGGGCCAACGCACGGACCGGGCCCAGCGACGCGGCGGTCGTGGCGAGGTCACGGACCGACTCGGGGTCGGCCACGTCGACGGTCCGGGGGGTGACGTCGAACGCCGCCTCGCGCAACGTCGTCGTCGTGGCGTCGAGCACGGCCTGGTCGACGTCGGCCAGGAGCACCGCTCGCCCGGCGCCGGACGCCCGGACGATGGCCTCGCCCATGCCACCGATCCCGACCACCACCAGCACGCCGTCATCCATCGGCCCGAGGATAATCTCGGTCTCACATCGGAAGAGTCCGGTTCTTGGGGGATGGATGAGCACACCGCTCCGCGTGGTCCAGTGGGCCACCGGCAACATCGGGACGAAGGCGCTGCGGGCGGTCATCGACCACCCGGACCTGGAGCTGGTGGGGCTGTGGGTGCACTCGGCCGACAAGGCCGGGAAGGACGCGGGGGAGCTGTGCGGCGCCGAGCCGACCGGGGTGGTGGCCACGACGTCGATCGACGACGTCCTGGCCCTCGGCGCCGACTGCGTCCTGTACATGCCGCAGGGCTGCGACTTCGACGACGTCTGCCGGATCCTGGCCGTCGGGCACGAACATCGTGACGACCCGCGGGGAGCTCGTGCGGCCGGCGAGCATGGACCCCGACGTGCGCCGGCGGGTCGAGGCCGCCTGTGCGGAGGGGGGCTCGTCGATCCACGCCACCGGGAGCAGTCCCGGCTTCATCTCCGAGGCGCTGCCGATCGTCCTGTTGACGATGGCTCGCCGGCTCGACCGGCTGCAGATCGACGAGTTCGCCGACATGTCCTCGCGGGACTCACCGGAGCTGCTCTTCGACCTGATGGCCTTCGGCGGGGACCCGGCCGCCTTCGACGCCCGGCGCTTCGGTCACCTGGCCCATGCCTTCGGCCCGTCGCTGTCGGCCCTCGCCGACGCCATCGGGCTGCCGATCGACGCCATCGAGTCCAGCGGCGAGGTGGCGGTGGCGGCGCACGACATCGAGATCGCCGCGGGCACCGTCGAGGCCGGCACCGTCGCCGCGCAGCGCCCGATCGTGACCGCCCTCCGGGACGGCGAGCCCCTCCTGCAGTTCCGGGCCAACTGGTACCTCACGACCGACGTCGAGCCGGCATGGGACCTGCGGGAGACCGGGCTGGCGGGTGCAGGCGCTGGGCGACACACCCATCGACCTGGAGATCCGGTTCCCCGTCGACCCGGAGCACTACGCCCAGGTGTCGCCCGGCTTCACCGCGCACCCCGCGGTCAACGCCGTGGCCACGGTGTGCGCGGCCGAGCCGGGCATCCGGACCACCTTCGACCTCCCGAAGGTCATTCCGCGCCTCGCATGAACTGCCGCGGAAATTAGCTTCTCCGATTCGGAGAGGCAATACTACTGAGGTTGGATCGGCGACTTGCCCCCGGGCGGGTCGCCGTCTAAACATGTAGAGGTCTTACACGGGGGTTGTGAGCGGGTCGGAAACGGCCAAGGGGGAGTCACGGACATGTCGAGAACCTTTGCCCGACTGGTGGCGGCGCTGATGGCGATGGCGCTGCTCGCCGGCGCCTGCGGCAGCGACGACTCCGGTGGCGACGGCGACGCCGGTGAGAGCGGGGCCGACGAAGCCACCGCCGTCGAGGTCGACTACGAGGCCATCGGCCTGTGGGACGACGGCCCGTGCGACGAGGCGATGGAGCCTCTGAAGATCGGCCTCATGACCGTCTTCGAGTCGCCGGTGCTCTCCCTGGAGGACCAGGCGACGGCCCTCGAGGCGTCGGCCGAGGCGTTCAACGCCCGCGGCGGCGCCAACGGCGCCTGCATCGAGGTCACCACCTGCGACGACGGCGGCAACGCCGACCAGGCGCTCGGCTGCGTCCGCGAGATCGACGAGGCCGGGGTCGTGGCCACGGTCAACGACCAGGGCACCGCCGGCCAGGCCGACGTGTCCGCGGCCATGGCCGAGGCGGGGATCCCCCGGGTCGCCGTCCAACGTCGTGTCCGAGGACTGGGGTGACCAGAACGCCTACCCGCTCGACGCCTCCGGCACCGGGGTCACCTTCCTGCTGCCCCAGGCCCTCATCGAGGAGGACGTCAGCGACATCGGCCTCATCCGGGTCGACCTGGCCGCGGCCTCCGCGCTGGTCGGCCTGCTCGAGGACCTCTACGCCGACGACGGCGCCACGTTCCCCTACGACGTCCCGGTCCCCGCCGGCACCACCGACTTCACCCAGTTCATCCTCGGCGCCCAGGACGCCGGCGTCGGCGGCGTGTCGCTCGCCCTCGGCGAGCAGGAGGCCAGTCCAGGTCGTCCGGGCCGGCCAGCAGCTGGGCACCGACCTGCTCATCGGCTCCAGCCTGGGCACCTTCTCGCAGGCCTCGTCGCCGAGCTCGGCGACTTCGCCGAGCAGATGGTCTTCCTCTGGTCGTTCGCCCCGGCGACCTACGACCTGCCGGTCTACGAGGCCCTGCGCCAGGACCTGGCGGCGTCCGGCGAGGAGTCAGCTCCAGCCGGCCAACCTCAAGGCCAGCCCGATGCGCTCCTGGATCGGCCTCTACGCCCTGCTCTACATGATCCGGGACGCGGGCATGACCGAGTTCACCCGGGAGGGCATCACCGAGATGCTGGAGGCAGGCCCAGGACGTCCCGATGCTCGACATCTTCGGCGGCGAGAACTGGACGCCCGACGCCGACCACCCCGGGCGTCTGCGTTCCAGCGGGCCGGCATCGACCGCTGGTCGACCTGGACGCTGGGATCCCGAGGGCGAGACCCCCGACGGGCTCGAGGGCAACTTCGTCGAGGGCTCCGAGATCAGCTTCGACGACGACGCTCTGCGGCTCGCCCTTCGGCGCCGCGGACCTGCTGAGCCGGCAGCCCCGACCTGACCACAGCCCGCTCCGGAGGCCGGTGACCGTTGCAGTCGTTCCTGCAGTTCCTGATCATCGGCCTCGGGGCGGGGGCCACCTACGCCCTGTTCGCCCAGGGCGCGGTCCTCATCTACCGCGGCTCGGGCCTGGTCAACTTCGCCCAGGGCGCGATCGGGACCTTCGCCGCCTACATCGCCTTCGTCGACCTCCAAGGGGACCGGGGGTGGGGGACCTGGCCCGCCATCGCCGTCGCCGTGCTGGCCGCCGGCGCTGGTGTCGCTGGCGTTCCAGGCGCTGGTCCTGCGGGCCCTGCGCAACGCGGCGGCGATCGTCCGGGTCATCGCCACGATCGGGCTCCTCGGCCTGCTCCAGGCCATCGTCCTGAAGCGCTACGGCGCCGCCAACCAGCCCGTCGACGCCCTACCTGCCCGACGACGTCTTCGAGTGGGGCGGCATCATCGTCCAGGAGGAGCGGATCTACCTCGTCGCCATCACCCTCGTGGTGACCATCGTCGCTCTGGGCCTGGACCCGGTACACCCGGGTCGGCCTGGCCATCAACGCCAGCGCCCAGAACGAGCGGGCGGTGCAGACCCTCGGGTGGTCCCCTGACCGCCTGGCGGCGCTCACCTGGACCATCGGCGGGATGCTCGGCGGGTTCGCCGCGGTGCTCGCCGCCCCGCTCACCGGCCTGTCGGCGGCCACCTTCACGATCGTGGTCACCGTGGCCGGCCTGGGCGCCGCCCTGCTCGGCGGCTTCCTCTCCTTCCCGCTCACGCTGCTCGGCGGGCCTGATCATCGGCGTGGGCGAGTCGATGGCCACGCTCTACGGCAACGACATCACCGACTTCCTCGGCCAGGACCTGATCTCCGGGCTCAACCGGATGCCCGGCGTTCCTCGTGATCTTCCTGGTGGTGGTCGTCCGCGGGCCGCGGCCTGCCCCTGCGGTCCCACCATCGCCGAGCGGCTGCCCCGGCTCGGGACCGGCGAGATCAGCATCCGGGGGGTCCTGGTCGCCTCCGCCGATCGTCCTCGCCCTCCTCTTCGGGGTGATGGACGAGTCGTGGGCCCAGGCCACCTACATCTCGCTCGCCACCGGGGTGATGGTGCTGTCGATCGTCGTCCTGACCGGCTACGCGGGCCAGATCTCGCTCGCCCAGTGGGCCCTCGCCGGCATCGGCGCCCTGATCGCCGGCCGCTTCGTGCACGCCGACCTCCCGGTCGAGCTGGCGATCGTCCTGGGCGTCCTGCTGACCATCCCGGTCGGGCTGCTCTTCGCCGTGCCCGCCTTGCGGACCCGAGGGGTGAACCTGGCCGTGGTCACCCTCGGCCTCGGGTTCATCGTGTCCGAGGTGGTCTTCGCCAACCCCAACTACCTGGGCGACGCACTCGACGGCGGGACCCGCATCGGCCAGGTGAAGCTGTTCGGGATCGAGGTCGACGCCGTCAACCACCCCCACGCCTGGGCCGTGGTCAGCCTCGTCGCCTTCGTGCTCCTGGCCCTGCTGGTCGCCAACCTGCGCCGCTCGCGCACCGGCCAGCGGCTCATCGCCGTGCGGACGAACGAGCGCGCCGCCGCGTCGCTCGGCATCTCGGTGTTCGGGGTCAAGCTCTACGCGTTCGCCGTCTCGGCCGGCCTGGCCGCCGTGGCCGGGATCCTGGTCGGGTTCCGGGGCCAGCTCGATCACCTACACCGAGTTCAACGTCTTCGCCTCGATCAACAGCCTCGGCTACGCCGTCATCGGCGGCCTCGGCTACGTGCTCGGCGCCGTCTTCGCCGCGCCCAACGCCGTCGGCGGCCTCGGCACCAGCGTCATCGAGGACGGGATCGGTCTGGCGGACCAGTGGGACCTCATCCTGGGCTCCCTCCTGGTGTTCCTGATCCTGATCGTGCACCAGAACGGCATCGCCGACCTCGCCGTCGCCCACGGTCGGGGCCTCTGGGAGCGCGCTCCACCTCGTGGCCCGCCACAAGCAGCGCGAGCCCCTGCCCGACGCCGAGGTCGAGCCGGTGGACGGGGCGACCCTGGCGATCGTGGGGCTCACCGTCCGCTTCGGGTCGGTGGTGGCGGTCAACGACGTGTCGATGGAGGTGCGTCCGGGCGAGGTCGTCGGCCTGATCGGGCCGAACGGCGCCGGGAAGACCACCCTGATCGACGCGGTGACCGGCTTCGTCGAGGCCGGAGCGGGGTCGATCTCCCTCGACGGCGATCGCATCGACGGCCTGAACGCAACGAGGCGGGCCCGCCTCGGGCTGCGGCGCTCGTTCCAGTCCCTCGAGCTCTTCGAGGACGTCAGCGTCGAGGAGAACATCCGGGCCGGGAGCGACCAGACCTCGTCGAGGTGGTCCTGGGTGACCGACCTCGTCTGGCCCGGCCGCCACGAGCTGTCGCCGACGGCGGTGGCCGCGGTCCACGAGTTCTCCCTCGAGCCCGATCTCGACAAGACGCCCGAGGAGCTGCCCTACGGGCGACGACGACTGGTCGGCATCGCCCGGACCGTGGCGTCCGGGCCGTCGGTGGTCCTGCTGGACGAGCCCGCCGCCGGCCTCGACGAGAACGAGTCCGCCGAGCTGGCCCGGCTCATCCGCCGGCTGGCCGACGAGCGGAACATGGCGGTGCTCCTCGTCGAGCACGACGTGGGCCTCGTGATGTCGACCTGCGACCGGGTCGTGGTGATCGACTTCGGCATCGGTCATCGGCAGCGGCACCCCCGAGGAGATCCGCGGCGATCCCGCGGTGCGGCAGGCGTACCTCGGCCACGCCGACGACATCGAGGAGCTGATCACGTGACCGACACGCTCATCGAGGCCCGAGGCCTGTCGGCCGGCTACGGCAGGATGGCGGTCGTCCGGGAGGTGGACATCCGGGTCGACGCCGGTGAGGTCGTCGCCCTGATCGGGGCGAACGGCGCCGGCAAGACGACCACGCTGCTCACCCTGGCCGGTGAGCTGCCCCCGCTCGACGGCGAGGTGCGCTTCCTGGGCGAGGCGACCCGGGCCCCGATGCACGCGCGGTGCCGCAACGGCCTCGGCTACGTCACCGAGGAACGGTCGGTGATCATGAACATGTCGGTCGCCGACAACCTGAAGCTGGCCGCCGTCGAGCCGGCCGTCGCCTTCGACTACTTCCCCGCCCTCGAGAACATCATGGATCGCCGCGCCGGGCTCTGTTCGGGGGGCGAGCAGCAGATGCTCTCGCTGGCCCGGGCCCTGGGTCGGCACCCGAAGGTGTTGCTGGCCGACGAGCTCTCCCTGGGCCTGGCCCCCCTGATCGTCGCCAACCTGCTCCAGACCGTCCGCGAGGCGGCCAAGGAGCGGGGCGTGGGGGTGCTGCTCGTCGAACAGCACGTCCGCCAGGCGCTCAAGATCGCGGACCGCGTCTACCTGATGGAGCGGGGCCGGATCGTCCTGAGCGGCACCTCCGACGAGGTGGTCGGCCAGCTCGACAAGATCGAAGCCTCGTACCTCACCACCGGCGAGTGACGGCGCAGCTGAACGGCAAGGTGGCGGTGATCACCGGTGGCGGAGGCGGGCTCGGTGCCGCCCTCGGCCGGGTGTTCGCCCAAGCCGGCATGGGGGTGGCGGCGCTCGACATCGACGAGGCCGCGGCCGCAGGGACCGCCGCCGAGCTGGCGGAGACCTTCGGCGTGCCGACGACCTCCGTGCGGGTCGACGTCGGGGATGCCGGCTCCATCGAGGCGGCCGCCGACCACGTGGAGGCGACCCTCGGCGGCTGTGACGTCCTCTGCGCCAACGTCGGCGTCCAGCAGTTCGGGGCCATCGACCGCCTCACCGACGAGGCGTGGTCGTGGGTGCTGCAGGTCAACGTGCTCGGCACCGTGCGCACCGTCCGGGCCTTCCTGCCGCAGCTCCGGGCCCGGAGCGGGTTCCGCCGGATCGTCCTGACCGCCTCGTCGAGCGTGCTCGCCCCGGCCGTGCGCCTCGGCGCCTACCAGACGAGCAAGTTCGCGGTGATGGGCTTCGGTGAGACCCTGCGGGAGGAGCTGGCCGGCGAGGGCATCGGCGTGACGCTGCTCTATCCGGGCGGGATGATGACGGGCCACCTCGACAGCAGCGAGCGGGCCCGACCCCCGGGCCTGGTGGCGACGGGGGCCGAGGACGACGACCTCGCGACGATGCTCGAGCACCGGCCGATGGGGGCCGACGACGTGGTGATGCCCGATCACGCCGTCCGCAACCTCTTCGCCGACCTCGAGGCCGACGAGCCGTACTGCCTCACCCACGGCAGTCACCGGCCCGTGTACGAGGAGCGGCGGGCGGCGATGGACGCCGCCTTCGACCGGATGGAGGCCCAGTGACCGACGACATCGAGGCGATCAAACGCCTGAAGGCGCGGTACTTCCGGCACATGGACCAGAAGGACTGGGACGCCTGGGGCCAGGTCTTCGCCGACGGATGCCGTCCTGGAGGTGCCGGAGGTGGACATGGTGCTGAACGGGCGCGAAGCCATCGTGGACTCGGTCAGCGGGGCCCTGGTCGGCACGCAGACCGTGCACCACGGCCACATGCCCGAGATCGAGCTCACCGGGCCGGATGCCGCAACGGGCATCTGGGCGATGGCCGACTACGTCGAGTGGCCCCAGCCCGAGGGCGAGGACCGGGTGGGCCTCAGGGGCTACGGGCACTACGTCGAGGAGTACGTCCGCGAGGACGGCGAGTGGCGCATCGCCCGCAGCCGCCTGGACCGGCTCCGGGTCGACCCGCTCGCATGACCACGACGACCTGGCCCGCCACGCCGGAGACCGCCCCCGTCGGGGCCCGCCTCGCCGCGGATCTCGTCGACGTCGACCTCGCGGTCAACGGGACCTTCGTCGCCCGTGTGCCCCACGACGCGTTCGACGTGCTCCGACGCAACGGTGGGATCGCCTGGCACACCGAGCCGCCGGCCGCCGGGATGCTCGGGGACGACAACCCGATGCTCCAGTTCGTCGACAGCCCGGGCTTCTGGGTCGTCACGTCCCACGCCCTGGTCACCGAGGTGGATCGGGACCAGGAGCGGTTCTCGTCGGAGGCGGGCAGCACGTTCATGCCGTCCCTGGCCGAGGACAGCCTCGTCATCTTCCGGCAGATGATGCTGAACATGGACCACCCCCGCCACACCCGGCTCCGGCGGATCCTGCAGCCGGTGTTCACCCCGAGGTCGATCGAGCGGCTGCGGGAGTCGATCGAGGAGAACGCCCGGGAGATCGTCGCCGGCCTCCAGGGTGACGTCGACCTGGTGACGACGGTTTCGGCCGAGATGCCGTTGCGGGTGCTGGCCGACCTGTTCGGCATGCCCCGCGAGGACCGGCAGCTGATCTTCGAGTGGAGCAACGCCCTGTTGGGGGCCGACAACCCGGGGGCGGACCAGCACGCGACGGACTCGATGGAGGCGATGGCCGGGATGATGGCGTACGGCCTGGCGATGGCCGAGGACCGGCGGGCCGAGCCCCGAGACGACATCATCAGCCGGATCGTCAACGCCGAGGTCGACGGCGAGCGGCTCACCGACGACGAGTTCCAGATGTTCTGGCTGCTCCTCGTCGTCGCCGGCAACGAGACCACCCGCAACGCGGTGAGCGGCTCGGTGCTCGCTCTGCACGAGCACGGCCTCTGGACCTGGTTGGCCGAGCACCCCGAGCACCAGGCCACGGCGATCGAGGAGCTGCTCCGCTACGTCTCGCCGGTCCACCAGTTCCGGCGCACCGCGACGCGGGACGTGGAGCTGGGCGACCAGCACGTCCGGGCGGGGGACAAGGTCGTCATCTGGTTCAGCGCCGCCAACCGGGACCCCGAGGTGTTCCACGACCCGCACGGCCTCGACCTGCAGCGCGACCCGAACCCCCACGTCGCCTTCGGCGTCGGCCCCCACTTCTGCCTCGGCGCCCACCTGGCCCGGCTGGAGATGTCCGCCATGCTGCACCACCTGCTCGAGCGGGCGCCCGGCCTGGCCGTGACCGGCGACCCGACCCGCATCGCCTCGAACTTCATCAACGGCGTGGCCCATCTCCCGGTGCGCGTCCGATGAGCCCCAGCGGGCCCCAGCGGGCGCAGCGGGAGAAGCCGCAGCAGATCGCCGACGAGATCCGCCGCCTCATCATCGAGGGGCAGCTGGTCGAGGGTGAGCTGCTGGGCCACGAACCGGAGCTGATCGAGCGCTTCGGCGTCTCGCGTCCCTCCCTGCGCGAGGCGTTGCGCATCCTCGAGGCGGAGGGGCTGATCACCGTCGTCCGGGGGGTGCACGGTGGGGTGCGGATCCACCAGCCCGACCACCGTCAGGCGGCTCGCACCGCGGCGCTCGTCCTCCAGGCCCGCAACGTGTCCCTGGCCGACGTCTTCGAGGCCCGCACGATCATCGAGCCCGCCGCCGTCCGGGAGGTGGCCCAGGGGCGGGGCCGCGCGGGGGCGGCCAAGGAGCTCCGGGCGCTCATCGCCGAGCAGGAGGCGGTCATCGACGACCCTGACGCCTTCGGGAAGGTCAACGCCCGGTTCCACGAGAGGTTGGTGAGCCTGGCGGGCAACCAGACGCTGACGGTCCTCATCGAGATGCTGAACGAGGTCGTCACCCGGGCCGTGACCGCGGTGAGCCAGGTCGAGGCCGACGGCGACTCGGTCACCACCCGGCGCCGGGGCATCCGTTCCCAACAGCGGTTGGCCACGCTCATCGCGGACGGCGACGCGGAGGGCGCCGAGGCCCACTGGCGGACCCACATGGCCGTGGTGGGTCGCGTCATGTTGGGCCAGCAGGCGAAGACCGTCGTCGACCTCCTCGACCACTTCTGACCCGATTAACCTCTAGAGGTTTTGAGAGTAGGCTGACACCATGCAGAAGCCCATCGCCGAGGTGTTCACCTGGCCCGACGAGCACCCCCAGCTGATCGGCAGCCGCTGTGACGACTGCGGGGCGACGACGTTCCCCGTGCAGTCCCGCTGTCCCCGGTGCAGCCACTCCGCCATGTCTGATCTTCCGCTGCCCCGGCAGGGGACGCTGGTGTCCTGGACGACCCAGGGGTTCCCCCCGGTGCTGCCCTACGCCGGTGACCCGACGGGCGCCTCCTTCGAGCCCTTCGGGGTCGGCCTCGTGCAGCTCGGCGACGTCGTCCGGGTCGAATCGCGGCTCACCGAGAGCGACCCCGCCAAGCTCGAGTTCGGCATGGCCGTGGAGCTGGCCATCGTGCCGTTCTACGTCGACGACGACGGCGACGAGATCATGACCTTCGCCTTCACGCCTGTCGCGGGCGCGGCCGAGAGCAACTGAGGAGTCGACATGAACGACGTCGCCATCATCGGGGTCGGGCTCCACCCGTTCGGTCGGTTCGGTGAGAAGACCGCGTTCGACATGGGCGCCGACGCCGTCGAGCTCGCCCTGGCCGACGCCGGGCGTCGACTGGTCCGACGTGCAGTGCCGCCTTCGGCGGGAGCTGGGAGGTCGCCCAGACCGACCCGCTCACCGGCCTCCTCGGCCTCACGGGCATCCCGTTCATGAACGTGTTCAACGCCTGTGCGACCGGGGCGGCCACGATCCAGCAGGCGGCCAACGCCATCGTCGCGGGTGTCGCCGACGTCGCCGTGGCCGTCGGCATGGACAAGCACCCCCGGGGCTCGTTCAAGGTCGATCCCACCCTGACCAACGTCCCGGCCTGGTACGGCGACAACGGCCAGTTCGTCACCACGAAGTTCTTCGGGATGAAGATCAACCGCTACCTGCACGACCACGGGATCCCGGTGGAGACCCTGGCCAAGGTGGCGGCGAAGAACTACCGCAACGGCGTGCTCAACCCGAAGGCCTTCCGACGGACCGCGGTGCAGCGAGGAGGACATCCTCGCCGTCGCCGGTGCTGAACCATCCGCTCACCCAGTACATGTTCTGTGCCCCGGACGAGGGGGCGGCGGCCGTCGTGCTGTGCCGGGCCGACCAGGCCCACCGCTACACCGACACGCCCATCCACGTGAAGGCGACGGCGATCCGCTCGCGCAACTACGGCGCCTACGAGGTCAACACCACCTGGGCCGCCGTCGAGGAGGACGTGTCCCCCACCGTGTACGCCTCCCGGGCGGCCTTCGAGGAGGCCGGCATCGGTCCCGAGGACGTCGACGTGATCCAGCTCCAGGACACCGACGCCGGCGCGGAGGTCATCCACATGGCCGAGAACGGCTTCTGTGGAGACGGCGACCAGGAGCAGCTGCTGGCCGACGGGGCCACCGAGATCGACGGGCCGATGCCGATCAACACCGACGGCGGCCTCATCGCCAACGGCGAGCCGATCGGGGCCTCGGGCCTCCGCCAGATCAACGAGCTGGTCCTCCAGCTGCGAGGGCAGGCGGGCGAGCGCCAGGTGCCGGGCGATCCGGCCGTCGGCTACGCCCAGGTCTACGGCGCGCCGGGCACCGCGGCCGTCACGATCCTCGCTCGTTGAGGACGACGTGAGCGACCTCCAGCACCCCAGCCGGTTCGCGGTGACCGCCCCCGACCGCCCGGCGGTGATCCTGGGCAGCGGCGAGGTCCTGACCTACGGCGACCTGGAGGAGCGGTCGTGTCGAGTCGCCAACCTCCTGCGCAGTGTCGGCTGTGACACCGGGTACCACGTGGCCGTGCTCGTCGAGAACCGGCTCGAGTACTTCGAGGTCATCTGGGCGGGCCTGCGAGCCGGCCTCTACGTCACACCGATCAACTGGCACCTCGCGTCCGGCGAGGCGGCCTACATCGTCGAGGACTGCGGCGCGAGCGTGCTGGTCGCGTCGGCCGACCTCGCCGACGTCGTGGACGGCATCGACGCCGGTGGTCTCACCGCCCGGTTCGCCGTTGGGGGCGACCTGCCGGGGTACGCGGACTACGAGGCGGCGATCGCGGCCCAGCCGGCGACGCCGCCCACCGACGAGGGCGAAGGCAACTGGATGTTCTACTCATCGGGCACCACGGGGCGCCCGAAGGGCATCAAGCCGCCCTCGGTCGGTGGTCCCCTGGGGGTGCCGACCGGCTTCGTGATGCTGGTGCAGGGCCTCTACGGCGCCGGCGAGGACACCGTCTACCTGAGCCCGGCCCCGCTTTACCACGCCGCCCCGTCGGGCTGGACGACCGCGGTCCACCGGCTCGGCGGCACGACTGTGGTCATGGACCACTTCGACCCGCTCGAGGTGCTGGCCCTCATCGAGCGGCACCGGGTCACCCATGTCCAGTTCGTGCCCACCCACCTGGTGCGGCTGCTCAAGCTCCCGGCCGAGGAGCGGGCTCGCTTCGACCTGTCCAGCCTGCAGGTCGTGGTCCACGCCGCGGCGCCCTGCCCGCCGGAGGTCAAGCGGGCAGCCATCGAGTGGCTGGGCCCGGTCGTGTACGAGTACTACTCGGGCAGCGAGGGTGTCGGCTTCTGTGCCATCGACTCCGAGGAGTGGCTCGCCCATCCCGGCTCGGTCGGGCGCTCGCTCATGGGCGAGGTCCACATCGTGGGTCCCGACGGCGACGAGTTGCCCGTGGGCGAGGAGGGCCAGGTCTGGTTCGTCCCGCCCGGCCGCTTCGAGTACCACGGCGACCCCGCCAAGACGGCCGAGGCGTTCGACGCCCACGGGTGGGGCACGCTCGGGGACATCGGCCGGGTCGACGAGGAGGGCTACCTCTACCTCACCGACCGGGTCTCGAACATGATCATCTCGGGCGGGGTCAACATCTACCCCCGCGAGGTGGAGGACGTCCTGGTCATGCACCCGGCGGTCGCCGACGTCGCCGTGGTCGGCGTCCCCCATCCCGACTTCGGCGAGGCCGTCCGAGCCGTCGTCCAGGTGGCCGAGGGCGAGGGCGACGACGCCCTCGCCGAGGAGCTCATGGCCTTCTGCCGGGAGCACGTCTCCCACTTCAAGTGCCCGAGGTCCGTGGTCTTCCTCGACGAACTGCCCCGCCTCCCGACCGGGAAGCTGGCCAAGCGCCTCCTCCCCGCCGCCGTCCTCACCGCCGACCCCTGACAGCGGCAGCGGGGCAACGACGGGGCGCGAGGCGACCGGGCGGTGACCGACCTCTCGTTCTGGCTCCTGATCTTACCGCCTATAGGCGGAAGATCAGGAGCCAGTTCGTCGAGGTCGGTCCGGAGTCGACGAATCGGTCACGAAGCGTGGCGAAACGGGGCTGGCGGGCGCCGCCGACGCCAGCCCGACGAGCTCGGCCCCCATGGTTGCCATTCCCTGAAGCCGAGGCGGTCAGGCGAGGTCGAGGTCGAGGTGGAGGCGGACCAGGCCGCGGAGGAAGAAGGTGGGCAGGTACTCGTAGCGGCGGGCGTCGGGCGGACCGTGGTGGGCCTCGGAGATCCGGATGTCGGCGGTGCGATCCAGGAAGCGGTTGAGCGTGACCCGCCCCTCGGCCCGGGCCAGCGGGGCGCCGGCGCAGGTGTGGGGGCCGTGGCCGAAGCCGATGTGCTGGCGGGCGTTCGCCCGTTCGAGGTCGAGCACGTGGGGGTCCGCGAACACCCGGGGGTCGCGGTTGCAGGCCCCGGGGGCGAGCATGATCGTGCCCCCCGCCGGGATGTCGACGCCCGCGAGGGTCGTGTCGACCCGGGCCATGCGGAACTGCGTGCGCAGCGGGCTCTCGAGGCGCAGGGTCTCCTCGATGAAGTTCGGGATGTGCTCCCGGTCCTCCCGGACGAGCTGCTGGAGGTCGGGGCGCTCGGCCAGCATCCGCAGCGCGAACGACAGCATGCGCACCGTCGTCTCCTGGCCGCCGGCGAAGAGGTTGGCCGCGATCAGGGCGACGTCGCCCACCTCCGGCACCGACCCGTCGGGGAACGTGGCCGCCGCCAGGCCGCTCAGCACGTCGTCCCGGGGGGCCTCGCGGCGCTCCTCGACGTAGGCGCTGAACCGGTCGTAGAGGAACTCGAGCGGCTTGTGCTCCATCGCCTCGTGCACGGTCGACAGCCGCTCGCGGAACAGCTCGTGGTCGGCCTCGGGCACCCCTTCGAGGTCGGCGATGACCGTCAGGGTGAACGGCTCGGCGTACTCGCTGACCAGCTCGACCGACCCGTCGTCCGAGAACCCGTCGATCAGTTGGTCGGCGAACCGCCACATGAAGTCCTCGTTCTCCTTGAGGCCCTTCGGGGTGATGAGCCGCATGAGGAGGTGGCGGTGGGCGGTGTGGTTCGGCGGGTCGAAGGCCGGGAGCTGGTCGCTGAACGGCAGCTCGTGGCGGCACGCCTTGATGACCTCGGTGATGTCGTCGCCCTCCAGGGGCGAGGAGAACTTCACGAACGGGCCGCTGACCGCGTTGCACGACGACCAGGTGCCCGACGCCGGGTCGTCGTCCGGGAAGGTGGCGGGGTCGCCGTAGACCTCCATCGCCTCGGGGTGGCCGGTGATCATGAAGACCCCGTACTTCGGCTCCTGCCAGACCGGGCCCTGCTCGCGCACCCAGTCGAAGTACGGGTAGGGGTCGTCCTGGACCTCGCGGTCGCTGAAGAACCTGACGTCGGCGAAGTCCGTCACGGCTGGTCTCCTTCCCGGGTGGGGCGTCCTACGATCGATCGGTGGCCCTCGACGTCGAGATCGACCGTGACCGGTGCATGGGCTCGGGGCACTGCACCTTCGCCGCGCCCGGCGTCTTCGACCTCGACGACGACCAGGTGGCCTTCGTCGTCGACCCGGCGGGGGCGCCCGAGGACGAGGTCGTCCTGGCCGCCCAGCGGTGCCCGACGAAGGCGATCACCGTCCACCGGGACGGCGAGAAGCTGACCTGACCCCGTCATGACGGCGCCCCGGCGGCGTGGCGGGCGGCGACGTAGCCGAACACCATGCTGTTGGCGATGCTCGCCCCCGGCCCGAGGTAGTGCCGGCCCATGACCGTGGCGGTGATGTTGCCGGTGGCGTAGAGCCCCTCGATCGGCCGGTCGTCCTGGTCGACGACCCGGGCGTGCTCGTCGGTGACGAGGCCGCCGCAGGTGCCGATGTCGCCGGGCACGACCTCGCACGGCGTAGTACGGCGGCTCGTCGATCGGGCCGAGGCAGGGGTGGACCTTGGGGTTGGGGTCGCCCAGCGCCCGGTTGTAGGCCGAGGCACCGCGGCCGTAGTCGGGATCGACGCCGTTCGCGGCGTGCTCGTTGAAGCGCTCGACCGTGGCGCTCAGGCCCTCGGCGTCGATGCCGCAGATCTGGGCGAGGTCGTCGAGCGTCCACGCCTGCTTCAGGCGGCCGCTCTCGAACACCTGGCGCGGGAAGCGACCGGGGCGGGACCGCAGGTGGGCGTACCGCTTGCGGTACCGGTCGTCGAAGATCAGCCAGCAGGGCACGGCGCGGCTCGTCTTGTCCCGCTCGTACATCGCCTTGCCCACCTCCATGTAGGAGTTGGACTCGTTCACGAACCGCTGGCCGGCGGCGTCCACGTAGATCGTGCGGGGCCGTTGGCGGGCCTGGTCGAGGGTCGACTGCCCGAAGCGGCCCGTCCGGGGCGACGGCAGCCACCAGGCTTCGTCCATCAGGGCGGTCTTGGCCCCGAGGCCCATGGCCGCCTCCAGGGCCTCACCGGTGTCGCCCGGGTTGGCGATCGACCACCGGGCCGTGTTCGGCTGGTCGCCCCCGAACCGCTGGCGCATCTCGGCGTTGTGGGCGAAGCCGCCGGCGGACAGCAGGACGCCCTGCCGGGCGCGGACCATGACCGGCGTGCCGTCGCGCACCGTCCGGACCCCGACCACACGACCGTCCTCGACCACCAGCTCGTCGACGGGCGCCTCGGTCCAGACCGGGATGTCCTCGGCCAGCGCGATCTCGAGCAACTGGGCGATGAGCGAGGCGCCGTTCGTCAGCAGGTCCTGGCCCCGCACCCGAGCGGCGGCGGTGCGGAGCACGACCCGGGCCGCGACGGTGAACGCGCCGATGCTGCGGTTGTAGTGCCCGAGGGCCCGGGACTCGTTCGTCTTCACGGCCAGCCCGACGCTCTTGGCCAGCCCCGGCTGGAGCTTGTCGAGCCACGGCCCCAGGGCGTGGCCGTCGTAGGGCACCGGCTCGATGCCCCGCCCGATGTCGTGGCCGCCCGGGGCGTCCGAGTAGTAGTCGCTGTAACCGGGGCAGTGGACGAACCGCACGCCCGCGGTCCTGCAGGAACGACACCATGTCGGCCCCCTCGGTCACGAAGGCGTGCCGGCGTTCGGGTCGAGGACGCCGGGCCGACGTCGCCGACCACGGCCTCGAAGTGGGCCATGGCGTCCTCGTAGGAGTCCTCGACCCCGGCGGCCCGCATCACGGGGTTGTCCGGCACCCACACGATCCCCCCGGACATGCAGGTCGAGCCCCCGAGCAGGGCCTGCTTCTCGAGCACGAGGGCGGACGCGCCCGCGTCGACCGCGGCGAGGGCCGCGACCATGCCGCCGCCGCCTGAACCCACGCTCACGAAGTCGACGGTGGTGTCCCACGTCGTCATGTCCCGGTCTCCCCCCGGAGGACGCCTGCCGAAGCGCCCGGAACGTACCAGGCTCCGTTGACGATTGCTACGAACCCGAAGTAACGTCGCCGATCTCAGGCGACCGGGGGGACGCAGACGTGCAGGCGAAGACGATGACGCTATCCGCCCGAGGGCCTGGGGGCACCGAAGGACCGGCATCCGGGTCCGGTGACCGACGTGGGCCTGCCCGCGGGGACCGAGGTGTTCTCGGCGGACAACCACATCTCGCTCGCCGAGGACATCTTCTACGAGCAGTTCCCGGCGAGCATGAAGGACCGGGCCCCCCGGGTGGTGAACGTCGACGGCGGCTGGGTGGTCGCCGCCGACACCACCCCGATCCTGGTCAAGGAGTTCATCCAGGTCCTGACCCAGTACGACCCGGTCCCGGGGTCACACACCGGCGACGTCGACGCCCGGCTGGCGGCCCTCGACTCCGAGGGCGTCCACCGTGAGCTGGCGTTCCCGAACTCGGTGCTCGCCGTCTTCGGCTGGCCGGACCGGGAGGTGCGGGAGCTCTGCTTCCGGCTCTACAACCAGCACATCGCCGAGGTCCAGGAGCGCTCCGGCAACCGCATCTACGGCGTCGGGCTCATCAACTGGTGGGACCCCGACGGCACGGAGCGGACGCTGGCCGAGCTGAAGGCGCTGGGCCTGACCACCTTCCTCATGCCGCTCAACCCCGGGCAAGGACCCGGACAAGCGGCCCATCGACTACTCGAGCACCGCCATGGACCCGGTGTGGGACGTCATCGAGGACTCGGGGGTGCCCGTCTCCCACCACATCGGCGAGAGCCCGCCGGCGACGCCCAACGAGTTCAACCCGATCGGCATCGGCATGCTGCAGTCCGTCGCCCCGTTCCGCGACTGCTTCGGCAAGTACGTCCTCGGCGGGATCCTGGACCGTCATCCGGGGCTGCGCATCGGGTGGTTCGAGGGCGGGATCAACTGGGTGCCTTCCGCCATCCAGGACGCCCAGCACATCCGGGCGTCCTTCGAGCACATCGCCAACCTCCAGGTGGAGCACGACCCGCAGCACTACTGGGACGGGCACATGGTCGCCTCGTTCATGGTCGACCCGTTGGGCCTCGACCTCATCGACCGGGTCGGTGTCGATCGGGCGATGTGGTCGACGGACTTCCCCCACAACGAGAGCACCTACGGGTACAGCACCGAGTCACTGGCCTCGGTGGTCGACGCGGTCGGCGCCGAGGCGGCCGTGCCGATCGTGGGCGGGAACATCCGTCGCTACCTCGGCCTGGACGGCTGATGCCGGCCGGCCTCATGGCGGCGGCGCCGCCGGCCAGCATCCCGGCCACACCGGACCTCGGGCGGATGCGGCGGGAGCGCCTCGACCGCCTCCGGGCCCTGCTGGCCGCCCAGGGGATCGATGCCCTGGTGCTCCTGGGCAACACCCACGTCGTCTACGCCACCGGCGCCATCTGGCCGTTGGCCGACGCCGGCCGGGCCAACTTCGAACAGCCCGTGGCCGTGGTGCTGGCCGACGACGAGTGGCCCCACCTGTTCTCCCACGCCCGCGACGACGTCGACCTCCCCGCCGCCCACCTCCACCCGCCCGTGCACCTGGACTTCGACGAGGGGGTCGCCGCCTTCGTCGCCCGGCTCCGCGGGCTCGTGCCCGATGGCGCCGTGCTGGCGGTCGACGAGTGGACCCACGCCATGGGTCGGGAGCCCTGGCTGCGGTTCGCCGAGAAGCCGAAGGACGCCGGCCGCCTGATCGCCATGGCCAAGGCCGTCAAGACGCCGGACGAGCTGTCCTGCCTGCGAGCCGGGCTGCGCATCACCGAGCAGGCCATTGCCGAGGTCCATGCCCGTGTGGCGCCGGGTGTGCGCCAGAGCGACCTCACCGCCACGTTCCTGCGCACGATCTTCGATGCCGGCGCCGACGCCAACATCCTCGACCCGATCTGGCAGGTCATGCCGGCGCGGATGGAGGACGGGCCGTGGACGACCACCGGCGACCTGGCCTGCCCCCTGCTGACGACCGAGCGGGAGCTGGCGGCGGGCGACGTCCTCTGGGTCGACACCGGGATCAGCCACCTCGGCTTCCACTCCGACTTCGGTCGCACCTGGATCGTCGGTCAGGAGCCCGACGCCCGCCAGCGGGACCAGTTCGAGCGCTGGCGGTCGATCATGGCCGCCGTCCTCGACGTCACCCGGGCCGGGGCGACCGCCGCGGACCTCACCGCCGCGGCCATCCGCGCCGCCGGTGGGGTGGTGCCGTGGATGCCGCACTTCTACCTGGGCCACGGGCTCGGGATCGACAGCGCCGAGGCGCCGTTCGTCGGCAGTGACCTCGGCGAGGCGTTCGATGCCTCCCTGGTGCTCGCCGCGGGGATGGTCCTGGTGCTGGAGCCGATCGTGTGGGACGACGGGGCGGCCGGCTACCGGTCCGAGGAGGTGCTCCTCATCACCGAGGACGGCTGGGAGCCCATGACCGACTACCCGTATGACCCGTTCTGAGATGGCCATCACTGAGATCCTCCCGGACGACGAAGCCCTCCGTCTGGCCCGGCGCGCCCGGGTGCTCGACGAGCTCGAGGCCGCGGGCGTCGACGTCCTGGTCGCCGGCCGCGAGGCCAATGCCCGCTACGTGTCGGGTGCCCCCCGCCTGTGGATGGCCGGGTCTCGACCGTTCGGCCTGGGCTGCGTGCTCGTCCGGGCGACCGGGGCGATCCACCTGCTGAGCACCTGGGACGAGGGCATCCCCGAGGAGATCCCCCACGAGCGCCTCTACGGCATCTCGTTCAACTCGAAGACCTTCCTGGCGGTGCTCCAGGGCGTCGAGGGGGCGGCGACGGCGAAGGTCGTCGCCACCGATGCGCTCGCCACGGGGGCCGTGTCCCTCCTGGGCACCGCCTTTCCCGAGGCCGAGGTCGTCGACGGGACCCAGCTGCTGGACCGGGCCCGGCGGGTCAAGTCCCCGGACGAAGTGGAGGCCATCCGGGCCTCGGTCGCCGTCGCGGAACGGGCGCTGGCCGCCACCGAGGCCGCGCTGGCCCCGGGGGTGACCGAGCGACAGCTCACCGCCGTGTTCATGGAGGCCATGGCCGCCGACGGCGTGACCACCCCGGCCGCCCAGGACGTCGCCTGGCGGACGTCGCCGGAACGGCCTTGGCACCGGGCCGGCCGTGACGTCCCGGTCGAGGGCGGCGACCTGGTGGCGTTCGAGGCCGGGGTGGTCGCGCGGCGGCTACATCGGCGAGCTGGGCCGGACCCTCGTGGTCGGCGGCGATCGAGACCGCAGCGGCCCCCTGTTCGACCGCGCCGCCGGGCTCTGCGCCCGCCTGCTCGACGCGTGCGTGGCCGACGCCCCGGCGTCGGCCCTGCTGGACGCCTACACCGCGGCCGGGGAGCCACCGCCCCCCGTTCCGGTGGCCCGCGGCCTCGGCCTCGGCTACGACCTGCCCCTGGTGACCGCCGCCCTGCCGCAGACCGCGGCCGAGCAGCGGCTCGAGGTCGGCATGGTCCTCGTCCTCACCACCCACGTCTGGGAGGAGGGTGTCGGCTCGGTGCTCGGTCACGAGCCCGTCGTCGTCACCCCCACCGGACCCGAGCTGCTCAGGAGCACTGCACCATGACCGACGTCCCGCCGGCCGAAGAGATCATCCGCTACGAGAAGGACGTCGAGAACCGGATCGCCACGATCACCATCGACCGTCCCGACCAGCTGAACACCACGACCATCGGCGCCCGGCGCCGCTACGGGGACCTGATCTTCAAGGCCAGCATCGACGACGACGTGAAGGTCCTCGTCGTCCGGGGCGTGGGCGACCACCTCGGCACCGGCGCCGACCTCGACGAGCTCATGGCCAAGCAGCGCGAGGGCACCTCGCTGCACGAGGAGTTCGGCATCGATCCCGACGACGACGTGACGATGCCGCCGCCGCGGGCCTACCGGGCCGGCGCCGGGCTGGTCCACTGGTACGCCAACCCGGCGGGCGGTTGCCGCAGCCTCCAGCAGTTCAAGAAGATCAGCATCCTCGAGGTCAAGGGCTACTGCTACGGCTGGCACTTCTACCAAGCGGCCGACGCCGACCTCGTCATCTCGTCCGACGACGCCCTCTTCGGGCACCCGGCGTTCCGCTACGTCGGCTACGCGCCCCGGATGTGGCAGTGGGCGATGACCATGGGGTTGCGCAAGTTCCAGGAGATGGTCTTCACCGGCCGCCCGTTCACGGCCGACGAGATGTACGACTGCAACTTCCTCAACAGCGTCGTGCCCCGGGAGGACCTGGAGGCGGAGGTCCAGAAGTACGCCATGGCCTGCGCCATCACCCGGCCCACCGACACCGTCTTCATGCAGAAGACCTTCTTCGAGATCATGAAGCAGCAGCAGGGCGAGTACATGGGCTCCCTGCTGAGCGCCTGGATGGAGACGATGGGCCCGCAGATGCGCGACGACGTCGACGGCAAGCGCAGCGTGCTCGACAAGGAGACGATGGACAAGGGCCTCAACAAGAAGGTCAAGGACAACGACAACCGGTACCCGCCCGAGTGGCGGCTGAGCCATTCCGGTCGCAACCGTCCCGCGTCGGACTGACCGGTGTCACCCGACCCGCCGCTGAGCGGCTGCCGGGTCGTCGACCTCTCGACCTGGATCGCCGGGGCCTACGCCACCAAGCTGCTCGCCGACGGCGGGGCGGACGTCGTCAAGGTCGAGTCGCCGGCCGGTGACCCCCTCCGGCGCTGGTCGGCCTCCGGGGCCACGATCCCGGCCGAGGACGACGGCGCCCTCTTCAACTTCCTGGGCACCTCGAAGCGCAGCGTCGTCGTCGACCCGGACGACGACGGCGACCTGGCGTCGCTGCACGAGCTGCTGACCGGGGCCGAGGTCGCGGTCTGGTCGCCGGGCTCCGCCCTGGGCGAGCACGCCGTCGCTCGCCCCCGACGAGCTCCGTCGGGCGCACCCGCACCTCACGGTCGTGGCCATCTCGCCCTTCGGACTGGAGGGACCGTGGCGCGACCGACCGGCCACCGAGTTCACCCTGCAGGCCTGGTCCGGCGGCATCGTCGGGCTGGCCCGGGGGCGGCCCGACCGGGCGCCCGTCCACGTCGGCGGCCAGATCGGGGAGTGGGTGGCCGGGACGTTCGCCGCCATCGGGGCACTGGCCTCGCGGCGCCGGGGTGGCCCCGAGGGCGAGCTGGTCGACGTGTCGATGCTCGAGGCACTGGTCCTGAGCCTCACGTACCACCCGGTCACGTTCAACGACCAGCTCGGCAGCCCCATGCGGCGCCGGCGCTTCGTCCCGACGCCGGGGGTGGGTGCGGCCCGTGACGGGCTGGTGGGGCTGGGGTGCGGCACCGGCCAGCAGTGGCTCGACTTCTGCATGATGGTCGGCCACCCCGAGTGGACCGAGGACCCGAAGCTCTTCCTGGACCGCACCGCGCTGACGCCCACCATCGACGAGTGGATCGGTGGCCACACCGTCGACGAGGTCCTGGACCAGGCGTCGGCCTTCCGCATCCCGAACGCGCCCATCGTCAACGGCGCGAACGCCCCGACCTTCGACCACCTCCGCGAGCGGGGCACCTTCGTCGTCAACCCCCGCGACGGGGCCACGAACCCGGGGCCGCCGTACCGCCTGGGCTCAGCCGTCCTCCGGCCACCGGGCCCGGCGCCGCGGCTGGGCGAGCACGCCATCGACGAGGCCACCGCCCCGTCGCCGTCGGAACGTCCCCGCCGCGAGGGGCCGCTCCCGTTCAGCGGGCTGCGGATCCTCGACATGACGTCGTACTGGGCCGGACCGCTGGTGGGCAGCCTGCTGGCGCTGCTCGGCGCCGACGTGATCCACCTCGAGTCGGCCCAGCGGCCCGACGGCGTCCGCCTGGTCGGCGGCGTCCCGCCGACGGAGGACCAGTGGTGGGAGCGGGGGCCGATCTTCTCCGCCCTCAACACCAACAAGCGGAGCCTGACCCTGGACCTGGGCGACCCGCGGGGCGTCGAGGTGCTGCACCGCGTCGTGGCCACCTGTGACGTGGTCGTCGAGAACCACACGCCCCGGGTGCTCGACCAGCTCGGCCTGGCCTTCGAGGCCCTGCAGGCCGACCGCCCGGACCTGATCATGGTCCGCATGCCCGGGTTCGGCCTCGACGGCCCGTGGCGTGACCTGCCGGCCTTCGCCTTCGTGATCGAGGACGCCGCCGGGCTGACGTGGCTGACCGGACACGAGGACCTCCTTCCCGTCGAGCCGTACTGCGTCGGAGACCCCAACGCCGGGCTCCACGCCCTCGTCGGGCTGCTGCTGGCCCTCGAGCACCGCGACCGCACGGGGGAGGGCGGCCTGGTGGAGGCGGCCATGGTCGACGCCGCCCTGAACGTCACGGCCGAGCAGGTCATCGAGCACTCGGCCTACGGCGCGCTTCTCCAGCGCACGGGCAACCGGGGCCCGATGGCGGCGCCCCAGAACCTGTACCTGAGCGCCGACGAGGACCACAAGGGCCGGCGGGACAGCTGGGTCGCGATCGCGGTCGAGACCGATGACCAGTGGGCGGCGCTCGGGCGGGCCCTCGGCGAGCCGGGCTGGGCCACGAACGCGGCCCTCGCCACGTCCCCCGGCCGGGTGGCCGCGCACGACGCCATCGATGAGCACCTGCAGGCCTGGTGCGACGAACGGTCTGCCGACGTGATCGTCGACCAGCTCTGGTCGGCCGGGGTCCCCGTCGGCAAGGTCGTCCAGCCCCACCACCAGCCCGACCTCGCCCAGCTCCAGGCCCGGGCGTTCTTCGAGGAGGTCGACCACCCCGTGGCGGGACGGTCGCGCCTGAGCACCCTCCCGTTCACGCTCTCCCGCGGCCCCGAGCGGGTCCACACCCGACCCGCACCGCTCCTGGGCGAGCACAACGGCGAGCTGCTGGCCGAGGTGGGCCTGACCGCAGGCGAGATCGAGCGGCTCGAGGCCGACGGGATCATCGGCCGCGCGTTGGCGGCGGACCGCTGATGGCCTCCCGGGGCCGTCCTATCCTGCCGACGTGAGCTTCGAACCGGCGCCGTTCGACGTCGTCGAAGCCTCGCGGCGGGTGTGGCTGGAGACCTGGGACCCCGAGGCGGCGTCCGGCATGGCCGTCTTCACCGCGATCCTCCGCTCCGAGCAGCTCCTCCACGACCAGATCAAGACGGTGATGAGCAGGTACGACCTCACCTTCGCCCGCTACGAGGTGCTCACGTGGCTGGCCACCGACCCCGAGTCGTCGGTGACCCTCAGCTGGATCAGCCGGACCCTGCGCATCCCGCCGGCGACGGTGACCAACATCATCGACCGGCTCGAGACCGACGAGCTCATCCGGCGGGTGCCCCACCCGACCGACGCCCGCACCACGATCGCGGTGATCACCCCTGCGGGCCGGGCGCTGGCCACCGACGCCACCCGGGACCTCAACGCCGAGGTCTATGAGCGCATCGGCCTGTCGCCCGAGAAGCGGACGCGCCTCCTGGAGCTGTTGGCCGAGCTGCGGGCCAGGGGCAACGAGTTCGACGTCGAGCGCTCCGACGAGGTCATCGCCGACCTGGAGTCCCGCCACCCCCGCACCGTCGGGGCCAAGGGCAGCCGCGACGTCGCTTAGCCCTCCGGCGGCGGTTCCGGGGCCAGCTGGGACATGATCAGCTTGGTCTGCGCGTAGGGGACCCCGGCCGTCGTCCCGCCGTCGATCGGCAGCACGATCCCGGTGATCTGGGCCGCTCGGTCACTGGACAGGAACACCACGGCGTCGGCCACGTCCTCGGGCTGCGCGTGGCGGGGCAGGGGCTGCATGTACTTCAGCACCGGCGCCATGTCGTAGGTCGTGATCCCCGTCTGGATGTGGGCCGGCGTCAGGCAGTTGACCCGGATGTTGTGGGGGGCGAGGTCGATGGCCATGCACTTGGTGGCGTGGGCCACCGCTGCCTTCGACGCCCGGTACGAGATCATCCCGACGCCGGCGTCGACGGCCGCGATCGAGGCGTTGTTGATGATGACGCCCCCGCCCTGGCCCTTCATGTGGCGCGCCGCCCGCTGGGTGCCGGCGATGACCCCGAAGAGGTTCACGCCCAGGATCGAGGAGAAGTCCTCGAGGTCGTCGGACAGGAACCCCTTGAGCGGACTGCCGATCCCGGCGTTGTTGAACATGATGTGCAGGCCGCCGAAGTGCTCGACGGCGTGGTCGACGACGGCTTGCACCTGGTCGACGTCACTCACGTCGGTCTTGTGAAAGGACGCCGCGTCGCCGAGCTCCGCCGCCAGCGCCTCGCCGGCGTCCACGTCGACGTCCGCGATCACCACCTGGGCGCCCTCGGCCACGAGCATCTTCGCCGTCGCGCTCCCGATGCCGCCGGCGCCACCCGTGACGACCGCGACCTTGCCGGCGAGCTCCTGCTGGTTCATGTCGCGACCTTAGGAGAGGCCGTGGAAGAGCAGTCTCCAGAGCTTCTCGGCGGCGGCCGACGGGTCATCGCCAGCGGGTGTGCCCGCGATGGTCGGGACGAAGGCGTTGAACATGACCGCCTGCAGGACGAAGCCGGCGACGTCGTCGTCCAGGTCGGCCCGGATCACCTCGGCCCGGCGGGCGTCCTGGAGCAGGTCGTCGAGGATCGACACGAGGGGTGCGAACGCCTGCGTCGCTCGCCGGGTGGTAGATGAGCAGCTGCTGGGCGTACTGCGCCATGGCCCGTGACTGCAGGGGCTGTCTCGGCGTACCGGGCCGTGCCCTGGAGGCACAGGCGGTGGTACTCGAGCGACGAAGGTCCGGAGGCGATCGAGGGGGTCGCCGACCGTCGCCCAGCTCCTCGGCCAGCTGAGTCGGCGCTGGCCTGGATCGACTCCTCGAAGAGGGCGAGGAGGAGCTCGTGCTTGCCGGCGAAGTGCTGGTAGAAGCTCCGCAGGGACTGGCCGGAGCGCTCCACGACCATCTGGAGCGTGAAGTCACCGCCCGGCGGCCAGCAGCTCGTGGGCCGCGTCGAGGAAGGCCTTCACCTTCATCTCGGCCCGCTCGCGGGCGGGGTCGACGGTCCGGGACACCGCCAGCTCCCGCCGTCGAGGGCTCGACCATCGCCTCCTCGCTCACCGGGCGCACGCTAGCCACCCGCGGTCCGTGCGGCGGGACACCTGCATCACGATGTGCGATCCTGCATCCCGGTTCCAGAAATGCTACTTTTGGTTCCGTAAACGTGATTCTCACAGATCCGGGGGGCAACGTGGGCAGTCGACAGGTGCATCGGTGGTTGCGTGGTGGCGTTCCTGATCGTCGCGGCGGTGGGGTGCAGCGACGACAGCGGGGGCGGTGGCCGAGGTCGGGCGACGGCTCGGTGCCGCCGACCGTCCCCGAGCTCGAGGGGGAGCCGATCCCCTTCGTGGTGGCCACCGCCGTGGCGGGCGTCGTCGCCCAGCCCGAGATCTTCGACGCGGCCGATGCCGCGGTCGCCGCCATCAACACCGAAGGCGGAATCCCCGACCCGGCCGGTGGGCCCGACCGCCCGCTCGAGGTCGTCCGCTGCGAAGCCGGTGCGGGCGGCAACGAGGACCCCGACCAGGCCCTCAACTGCGCCCAGCGACACCATCGACCAGGACGTCATGGCCGTCGTCGGCCGCTACCTCTTCGGGGCCGACGCCACCCAGGCCTGGGCCGAGGCGGGCGTCCCCATGATCGGGAGCCTGCCGAACGAGGTCGAGGACTTCACCAACGAGGGGGTGTGGCCCATCACCGGCGGCGCCCTCGCCGGGGCGCCCGGGGTGGGCATCGCCCTCCAGCAGGCCGGGGCGGAGACCATCGCCCTCATCACCGGTGACGTCGAGGCCGGCCGTCAGCTCCCGGGCCTGATCACCCCCGCGCTGGAGGACGAGGACGACCTCGTGCAGGAGACCTACGTCTCCCTCGACCCCTCTGCCGACTACACGGCGCAGATCTCCCAGCTCGTGAGCGCCAACCCCGACGGCATCGCCGTGTTCGGATCCAGCGACATCAACGTCCGGGTCATCGCGGGGCTCCGCAGCGCCGGGTACACCGGGCTCATCGGCATGCCGGGCACCGGCCTCAGCCCGGACGGTCTGGAGACCCTCGGTGACGCCGCCGAGGGTGCGCTCCTGGTGAGCAGCTTCGACGCCCCGAACGGCGGTCAGAGCGAGGGCATCGCGCAGTTCAACGCCGAGATGGACACCTACGCCCCGGATGCACCCCGGACCGACCTGGCCGTCAACGCCTGGGCGTCGGTGCACCTCTTCGCCGACCTCCTCGCCGGCCTCGACACCATCGACCCCGCCGTCGCTGACCGCCGCCCTGGACGGGTACGAGGTCGACCTCGACGGCCTCTCGCCACCCTTCACGATGGGTGTGCCGAACAACCAGCTGGACCTGCCCCGGATCTTCACAGTCACGTTCCAGGTGCAGGAGGTGTCGGGCGGCGAGATCGTGCTGGCCGGCGACGGCGAGTTCCTCGACGTGAACGACTTCGTCTCGGAGTGATCTCCTGACCGAGCTCCTCCGGTTCGTCCTGCTCGGGCTGGGCGTCGGCGCGGTCTACGCGCTGACCGCCCAGGGCCTGGTCCTCATCTACCGCGGCTCGGGGGTCGTCAACTTCGCTCAGGGCGCCTTCGCCATGATCGGGGCGTTCCTCTACTACCGGGCCACCGGCGACCGCGGCTGGTCGCCGGAGGCCGCCTGGGCCCTGGCCATCGCCGTCCCCGCCGCGCTCGGGGTGCTGATCCACCTCCTCGTCATGGCGCGCCTGCGGCAGGCCTCGTCGCTGGTGCGGGTCGTGGCGACCCTCGCCCTGTTCTTCCTCGCCCTCGCCGTGGCCAACGAGCTCTGGGGCGACCAGGGGACCCCGGTGCGTTCGCCCCTCCCGGACACCCCTCGTGACCTCTTCGGCACCGGCAGCACCGTCGGCGAGGACCGGCTGTGGCTCATCGCCATCGCCATCGTGGTCACCGCCGTCCTGGCCGCCGTGTTCCGGTGGACCCGGTTCGGCACGCGACCGACGCCTCGGCCGAGAACCCGATCGCGGCGGCCGCCCTCGGGTACTCACCGGACCGCATCGCCATGATCAACTGGGCCGCCGGTGGTGCGTTGGCCGCCGTCGCCGGGGTCCTCATCGCCCCGATCCTGTTCCTCAACGTCGCCGCCCTGGCCTTCACCGTGCTCCGGGGCCTGGCGGCGGCGCTGCTCGGTTCGTTCCGCTCGTTCTGGTGGACCCTCGCCGGCGCCTTCGGGATCGGCGTGATCGAGTCGACCCTGACCCGCTACATCGAGGACCAGGGGGTCTTCGGCCCCGTGGTCGGCCCCGACGGCCTCCTGTTCGGGAAGTTCACCTCCGTCTCGGTCTCGCGGTCGGCCGCCTTCCTCGTCATCGTCGTCGTCATGGTCGTCGGGGGCCGGTCGCTGCCCCTGCGCAGCACGCTGCTGGACCGCCTGCCGGCCGTGGGCAGCGGCCGCATCTCGACACCCGGCCTCGTCCTCGCGGTCGGCGCCGCGGCCGCGGTGCTGCTCACCGCCCCCGATGACTGGACGCTGGCGCTGACCATCACCATGGCGACGGCCATCGTGTGCCTCTCGGTCGTCGTGGTCACCGGCTTCGGGGGCCAGCTCTCCCTGGCCCAGATGGCCCTCGCCGGGTTCGGGGCGTGGGCCGCCGGCCGCCTGGCCACGACCTACGACTGGCCGTTCCTGCTCGCCCTGGTCGCCGGTGCTGCCGCCGCCGTGCCCCTCGGTGCGCTCGTCGCCCTGCCGGCGCTGCGCACCCGGGGCATCAACCTCGCCGTCCTCACCTTCGGCCTCTCGGTCCTGGTGAGCGAGATCGTGCTCGGCAACGCGGCGCTGACCGGCGGCTTCGACGGCACGCGGCCCGACCCCCCGGAGATCTTCGGCGTCGCCGTCGACTCGCTTCGGCCATCCGGGCCGCTACGGCCTCGTCGTCCTGGTCGCCCTCACAGCCGTCGGCCGTCGTGGTGGCGAACCTCCGGCGCGGCCGGGCGGGCCTGCGCCTGCTCGCGGTGCGGGGCAACGAGCGGGCGGCCGCCGCCCTCGGGGTGAGCGTCCGGGGCGCGAAGCTCTACGGGTTCTCCCTGGCGGCCGGGATCGCCGGCCTGGGTGGGGTGCTCCTGGCCTTCCGGTCGGTGACCGTCAGCTACGCGTCCGTTCACCGGCTTCGCCTCCATCCAGGTCCTCGTGATCTCGGTGATCGGCGGCGTCGGCTACGTCACCGGTGCGCTCATCGCCGGCACCTTCGCCCTCGGGGGGCTGGGCGGTCAGATCACCGAGTCCCTCGGCTTCGCCGCCACCGCCCTCGACCTGTTCTCGGGCGCGCTGCTCGTGGTGATCCTCTTCGCCAACCCCAACGGCATCGCCGACTCGAACGCCCGCTCCCTGGCCCGGTTCCGGGACGGCGCCGGCCGATCCCGGCCTCCGAGCCCCTCGCCGACCGACGAGATCGACCTCACGGGCGGCGACGCTCGAGGTGCGAGGGCCTCTCCGTGCACTTCGGCGGCGTGGTGGCCCTCGACGACGTCACCCTCGCGGTGCGGCCCGGGTGAGGTCCTGGGCCTCATCGGCCCCAACGGCGCCGGCAAGACGACGTTCATCGACGCCGTGGCCGGCTTCGTCACCGTCGAGCCCGGTGGCGCGGTCGCCCTCGACGGCGACGCCGGTCGACGGCTGGTCACCGGCACGGCGCGCCCGGGCCGGGATCGGGCGGTCGTTCCAGTCCCTCGAGCTGTTCGAGGACGTGACCGTCCGGGAGAACCTGCTCGTGGCCTGCGACGACCAGGACCCGGCCCGCTACGGCGTCGACCTCGTCCACCCCGGCCGGCCGGTGCTCTCGCCCGTGGCCGCCGCCGCCGTGCGGGAGTTCGGTCTCGAGTCCGACCTCGACGCCATGCCCGACTCCCTGCCCCACGGGCGGAGGCGGCTCGTGGCCATCGCCCGCGCCGTGGCCGCCTCGCCCTCGGTGCTGCTCCTCGACGAGCCCGCGGCCGGCCTCACGGGGATCGAGACCGAGGAGCTGGGTCGGCTCGTCCAGTGGCTGGCCCACGACGTCGGCCTGGCGGTGCTGATGATCGAGCACGACGTCGGCCTCGTGCTCTCGGTCTGCGACCGGGTCGCCGTCCTGGACTTCGGCCGCGTCATCGCCCTCGGGCCTCCGGCCGAGATCGCCCAGGACCCCGCCGTCGATCGCCGCCTACCTCGGAGCCCCGGCATGAGGCTGGAGACCCGCGACCTCACCGCCGGCTACGGCGACGTCCCGGTCGTGCACGGCATCGACCTGCGCGTCGGCGACGGCGAGGTGGTGGCGCTGCTGGGCCCCAACGGGGCGGGCAAGACGACGACCCTGCTGGCCCTCGGCGGGGTCCTGCCGGTCACCGGCGAGGTGCGCTTCGACGACCGCCCGCTGACCGGACCGCTGCACCGTCGAGCCCGGCGAGGGCTCGGCCTCATCACCGAGGAGCGGGCCGTCTTCCGCCAGCTCTCGACCCGCACCAACCTGGCCCTCGGCGCGGGCGGTGTGGACGGGGCGTTGGCCGTCTTCCCCGAGCTCGAACGCCTCCTCGACCGGAAGGCCGGCCTGCTCTCCGGCGGCGAGCAGCAGATGCTGGTCCTGGCCCGCGCCCTGGCGGCGGCGCCCCCGGCTCCTCCTGGTCGACGAGCTCTCCCTCGGGCTGGCCCCCCTGATGGTCACCCGCCTCCTGGCCGCTCTCGGCGAGGCCGCCCGCGACGGCATGAGCGTGTTGCTCGTGGAGCAACACGCCCGCCAGGCCCTGGAGGTCGCCGACCGCGGCCTACGTGCTCCTGCGAGGGAACATCGAGCTGGAGGGGACGGGCGCCGAGCTGCTGGCGCGGTTGCCCGAGATCGAGCGGACGTACCTGGGGGGCCTGGAGGTGGGTCGGATGACCTTCGTCGTCGTGGTGGCCGTCGTGGCCGTCGTGCTGGTGGGCCTCGTGCTCGTCGTACCCCGCCTCGTTCGCCGAGGCTGACGAGCGGCGAGCCGGCCCCGCCACGGGCCTCGGGGAGGCGATCCCGGGCAGCCGGGAGACGACGGTGACCACCGATGACGGCGCCGAGCTCCACGTCGTCGAGTGGGGTGCACGGCCCGCCGATCGTGTTCGTGCACGGCCTGGCGTTGGACCACCGGTCGTTCCACTACCAGTACGTCGACCTCGCCGACCGGTTCCGCCTGATCGGCATCGACCTCCGGGGTCACGGCCGCTCGACGCTCGGCTCCGAGCCGATCGGACCGCAACGGTTCGCCGCCGACGTCGCCGCCGTGTTCGAGCAGATGGACCTGCGGGGGGCGGTCCTCGTCGGGCACTCGCTCGGCGGGACGGTCGTCGGCCAGCTCTGCGCCGACCACCCGGACCTGGTCCACGAGCGGGTGGCCGGGCTGGTCTTCGTCGGCAGCTTCGCCTCGGCCATCGCCGGCGAGGGCCGCTTCCGGGAGCTGTTCAGCCCGACCATGATCCGGCTCGCCGCCCGCTTCCAGACCGGCACCGAGCCCCGGGGGACGGCCTCGACCGGTGCCCTCGCGTACGCCATGGCCCGCTCGCCGTTCGGGCCCCGTCCCGAGCCGGAACAGGTCCGCTTCACCCTCGACCTCGGATCCGCCTGTGCCCCGGCGGTGATGAGCGGGGCCACCGTCGGCAACATCGCCTACGACGTGCGAGCCGCCCTCGGGCAGATCGAGCGACCGGCGCTGGTCGATCCGGGGCGAGCACGACAGCCTGGCCACCGCACGATCGGCGGCACAGCTGGAGGCGGCGTTGGCCGATGCCGAGGTCGTGACCGTTCGAGGGGTCCGGCCACCTGCCCATGCTCGAGGCCCGTGAGCACTTCGACGAGGTGCTGGCGGGCTTCGCCACGCGGGTCACCGGCACCCTGGATCGTGAGGCGCTCGCATGGCGAGGATCAACCAGGCCGTCGACCCGTCGACCCCGGCGGCGATCGTCGTCGAGACCGGCGACACCATCAGCTTCGGCGAGCTCGAGGACCGGAGCCGCCGCCTGGCGCACCTCCTCCGGGCCCGCGGCCTCGGGCCGGGGAGCCACGTCGCCATCCTGCTGGACAACCACCTCCGCTACTTCGAGGTGTGCTGGGCCGCACAGCGCGCCGGCCTCTACCTCACCCCGATCAACTGGCACCTCGGGGCCGAAGAGGCCGGCTACATCCTCGGTGACTGCGAGGCCACGGCCCTCGTCACCTCGTCCCGGTTCGCCGACCTCGTGACCGCACCTCGGTGCCTCGGCTCGACGGGGTCACCACCCGACTCAGCGTCGACGGCCCCTTCGACGGCTTCGACGACTACGAGGCCGCAGCTGGCCGAGCACCCGGCCGAGCCCCTCGACGACGAGACCGAGGGGGCGCTGATGTTCTACTCATCGGGGACGACGGGTCGCCCCAAGGGCATCCTCCCGCCGCTCACCGGGGCCCCGTTCGGCACCGGCGGGGTCATCGACATGCTCGTCGGCATGTACGGCATCGGCGCCGGCAGCCGCTACCTCGTCCCCGCGCCGCTCTACCACGCCGCGCCGATCGGCTGGTCCCTGGGCGCGCAGCGGGCCGGCAGCACGGTCGTGCTGCTCCAGCGCTTCGACCCCGAGGTCGCCCTCGGCGCCATCGAGGAGCACCGGGTCACCCATGCGCAGTTCGTGCCGACCCACTTCGTCCGGATGCTCAAGCTCGATCCGGAGCGGCGTGGTCGCTACGACCTCTCGAGCCTGCAGGTCGCGATCCATGCCGCGGCGCCCTGTCCCGTCGAGGTCAAGCGCCAGATGCTCGAGTGGTGGGGGCCGATCATCCACGAGTACTACTCGGGCAGTGAGGGCGTGGGGTTCTGTGCCGTCGGCCCCGAGGAGTGGCTGGAGCGCCCCGGAACCGTCGGCAAGGCCCTGATGGGCACCCCCCACATCGTCGGCGAGGACGGCACCGAACAGGCTGTGGGCGAGGTCGGCCAGATCTGGTTCGAGGGGGCCATGGCCTTCGAGTACCACGGCGATCCCGAGAAGACCGCGTCGGCCTTCGATGAGCACGGCTGGGCCACCCTCGGCGACGTCGGCCACCTCGACGCCGACGGCTACCTCTACCTCACCGACCGGGTCTCGCACATGATCATCTCGGGTGGGGTGAACATCTATCCCCAGGAGATCGAGGACGCCCTGGTCCTGCACCCCCGGGTCGCCGACGCCGCCGTCATCGGCATCCCCGATCCCGAGATGGGCGAGTCCGTCCTCGGGGTGATCCAGGCCGCCGACCCCGCAGGACGACGAGACCGACCTCGCCACCGAGCTCGACCGGTTCTGCCGCGAGCGGCTCGCCGGCTTCAAGTGCCCGAGGTCCTACCGGTTCACCGACGCCCTGCCCCGGCTGCCCACCGGCAAGCTGCTCAAGCGCAAGCTCCGCGACGAGTTCGGCGGCTCCTCCGCCGGAAGTGTGATCGGCCCGTGATCCGCCCGGCGCGGGCCCTTCCCCGGCTTCGGAGGCGGGTCTAGGATCGAGTGCGCTTCCCCAGCACCGTCGTTCGACCTGTCTGGAGATCCGTCGTGGGCCTGTTGGAGAAGCACCGGAGCGTCATCTACGCCCATTTCGTCGAGGAGCTCGGAGAGGAGGCGGCACAAGCCATGCTCGACCAGTTCCCCGTCCGCGATGTCGACGAGCTCGTGACCAAGGAGTACTTGGCCCAGCAGGTCGCCGAGCTCCGACTCGAGATGAGTCGGCAGACCGAGCGCCTGATGACCCGGATGCAGATCGTCGTCGGAGCCGGCTTCGCGGCGTTCTCGGCCCTGGTGATCGCCACTCGCTGAGCTTGGGCATGCTGGTCGGATGGCCATGAGCTACGGGATCCATCTGCCGCAGTACGGGCGGGTGGCGAGCGGGGAGGCGGTGACCCGGGCGGCACGACACGCCGAGGCGCTGGGCTACACCGATGTCTGGGTGAGCGACCACGTCGTGCACCCGGCCGAGCAGACCTACCCGTCGCCCTACCTGCTGGATCCCTTCGCCACGCTGACGTGGGCGGCGGCGGTCACCGAGCGGGTGCGGCTCGGGACCAGTGTCCTGGTCGTGCCCCAGCACAACCCGGTCTGGTTGGCCAACCACCTCGCGTCGGTGGACGCCATGAGCGGTGGGCGCCTCGTCGTGGGGGCCGGCGTGGGCTGGAGCCGCCGGGAGTACGAGGCCCTCGGCGTGTCCTTCGGGGACCGGGGTCGCCGGCTGGACGAGATCCTCGAGCTCCTCCGGGTGGCGTGGCGGGACGACCCGGTGTCCTTCGACGGGGACGCGCTATGCCCTCACCGACATCCGGTTCCTCCCCAAGCCCGCGCACGAGATCCCGATCTGGATCGGCGGCGGCGTGGAGGCGGCCTTCGAGCGAGCCGTCCGCCACGGCGACGGGTTCCACATGGTCGGCCTGAAGCCCCCCGAGGTCGCCCCGATCGTCGAGCGCCTGCGCCGGGACCGCCCCGAGCCGTCCTTCACCATCTCGGCCCGCACGGGCTGGGACCCGCAGGGCATGGACCCCGGGCTCATCCGCGAGGAGCGAGCGGCCTTCGAGGCCGCCGGCGTCCAGCACATGGTCGCCGCCCCGTGGCAGAAGGACCTGGACAGCTGGCTCCGCTCCATGGACCTCTTGGCGGACATCCTCGACCTCGGCTGAGGGCTGGAGGAACGGCACCGACGGCAACCACGGGGCGTGGGGACGGGCCGCCGGTCGTCGGGGGCACTCGACCGGTCGGTCTCGGCCGGGAATCTCACGGGCCGTGACCGTCTTTCGTTCTGGCGCCTGATCTGGTTGCTATAGCGGCCGGATCAGGCGCCAGAACGGCGATGCCGGTCCCGAGCGTGCTGATTTGCCACGGAGGGTGGCGAAACCGGCTTGGAGGGCACCGCCGAGCTCGGCTCGAACCGCCAGGCCCCCGTCGTTGCTGCAGTTTCGGTAGGCCTCAGGCTGCCAGCAAGCCCTTGAGGTTGCTGGACATGATCTTCTCGACGTCGGCGGCGGGGAGGTCGTCGACCTCGTGGCGCCAGGCCAGGGGGTCGTCGAGGCCCTCGGGGTGGGGGTAGTCGGAGCCGAAGCAGACGCGGTCGGCGCCGACCACGTCGACCAGGCCGAGGACCGAGTCCTCCCAGAAGGGGTTGACCCAGACGTTGCGCTGGAACACCTCCCGGGGGTGCTCGGGGAACTCGTTGGGCATCTTCTTGTAGGCGTTGTCGAGGTTGCGCACGAGGTGGCCGACCCAGCTGCCGCCGTTCTCCACGCTCATGAGGCGGACGCCGGGGAAGCGGGTCAGCATCCCGTGGCAGATGGCCGAGGCCAGCGCGTCCTGGATGGAGCGGCCGTCGTCGGCCACGGCCACGAAGTTCTGGGGCCGGAAGGCGACGTACTCGCCCTCCGTGCCCTCCCAGGTGTTGAGGTACTGCTGGTAGCCGCTGTCGGACGCGTGGAGGGCGACGAGCAGCCCCGCCTCCTCGATGCGGGCCCAGAAGGGGTCGAACTCCGGCAGGAACGGCGAGCGGACGCCGCGCACGCCGCTCACCGGGGCCGGCCGCAGCAGGACGGCCCGGGCGCCCCGGTCGATGAGCCGCTCCAGCTCGGCGATGCCCTCGTCGAGGAGGCACGGGTTCACGATCGGCGTGGCGAAGATGCGGCCCTCGTAGTCGTAGCGCCACTCGTCGTGGAGCCACTCGTTGAAGGCCCGGAGCGCGATCAGGGTCAGCGCCGGGTCGTCGATCAGCCGCTCCTCGATGAGGCTGGCCAGCGTCGGGAACATCAGGGTCGCCTGGATGCCCTGCTCGTCGAGCAGCTCGAGCCGCGGCGCCGCGGCCCGGAACGCGTCCGGCGGCCGGATCGGCTTGCCCGTCAGCTCCCGCAGCGACCTCCCCTCCGGGTTCTCGCCGGCGTAGAACGCCATGTGGGCCCCGGGCGCGGCGACCACCTCGAAGGTGGGGTTCGGGATGAACTCGGTGATCACGTTGCGGACCACGAGCTTCTTGCGGCCCTTGATCTCCACGAACCGGAACAGGTCGGCGTGGGTGGCCGGGAGGTGCCGGGTGAAGGCGTCCTCGGCCTCGTAGAGGTGGTTGTCGGCGTCGTAGACGGGGAAGTCCATGGTCTGCCTCGCGGGTCGCATTCCTCTAGAGGATTCTAGTCACGAGCGACGGCTAGGGTCGATGGCGGTGGACCTGGGGCTGAGCGACGAACAGCGGGAGCTGACGGCGTCCTTCGCCAACCTGCTGGCCAAGGCGTCCTCCCCCGAGCGGGTCCGGGCCGCGGAGCCCGGTGGGTTCGATCCCGGGCTCTGGGCGACGTTGCTGGAGACCGGTGCGGTGACCATGGCCGTCCCCGAGGCGGCGGGGGGCTGGGGCGCCTCACTGCTCGACCTGGCGCTGGTCGCCGAGCAGGTGGGGCGGGCCCTCGCTCCGGCGCCGGTGATCGAGGCCCAGGTCGCCGCCCGTCTGCTGGCCGCCGTCGGCTCGCCGGTCGCCCTCGACGCCCTCGGCCCCGTGCTCGCCGGTGAGCACCTGGTCACGCTGGCGGTCCGGCCGGCGCGGTCCGGTCGGGCCGTTCTCACCCCGGCGGGTGCGGTGTGTGACGCCGTGGTCGTGCTCGACGACGACCGTCTGGTGCTCGCCCCGGTCGGCGACGACGCTCGGCAGCCGGTGGCCAACCTGGGGTCGGCACCGCTGGCCGACCTCGACCTCGGTCCTGGCGCCGAGCTGGCCACGGGCGACCTGGCCGTCCGCCTCCTGGAGGCCGCCCTCGACGAGTGGTTGGTGCTCACCGCGGCGGCCCTGGTCGGGATCGGGGCCGCGGCCCACGAGATCGCCTGTGCCTACGCCGTCGAGCGCCATGCGTTCGGCGCCCCGATCGGCACCTTCCAGGGGGTTGCCCACCCGCTGGCCGACGACGCCACGAACCTCGACGGCGCCCGCCTGCTGGTCCAGGAGGCGGCGTGGAGCCTCCACACCGGTGGCGCCCGGGGCCGGGAGCTGGCCGCCATGGCGTTCGCCTTCGCCTCGACCACGGCCGAGGCAGCGACGTACAACGCCCTCCACGTCCACGGCGGCTACGGGTTCACCCTGGAGTCCGACGTGCAGCTCCACCACCGCCGGGCGCGGGGGTGGGCCCGGGTATGGGGCGACGCCGAGGCCGCCCACCGCCGGTCCGCCACGGCCCGCTATGGCGCGACGACTGGGGCCCGCTGATGGACTTCACCCAGGACCACCAGCCCCTGCGGCGTGAGGTCCGCGCGTTCCTCGCCGAGCACCTCACGCCCGAGCTGGAGGAGCGGATCTACACCACGGGCGTGTCCCACGACGACGCGTTCGCCCGGGCGCTCGGCGAGCGCAACTGGATCGCCCCCGAATGGCCCCGGGAGGGCTTCGACCCGCTCGACCGAGCGGCCGCCGCCGTCCTGATCGACGAGCTCACCCGCGCCGACGCCCCCATCTACGCCGTTGTCACCTCGAAGATGGTGGCCCGGGTCATCCGGGCGGTGGGGGCCGACGAGCTCCAGGCCGCGGTCCTGCCCGGGGTCGTCCGCGGCGAGGTGACGATCGCGCTGGGGATGAGCGAGCCCGAGGCGGGCTCCGACGTCGCTGCGGTCCAGACCCGGGCCCGTCCCGTCGACGGCGGCTGGGTCATCGACGGCCAGAAGATGTTCACGACCAACGCCCAGCTCACCGACTACGTCTTCCTGCTGGCCCGGACCGACCCGGCGAGTGACCAGCACCGGGGCCTGACCACCTTCCTCGTGCCGCTGGACCGCGACGGGGTCGAGGTCCAGGCCGTCGGCACCGTCTCGGGGGAGCGGACGAACATCACGTTCTACGGGGAGGTGTTCGTCGAGGACCGGTGGCGCATCAGCGAGCCCGGCGAGGGCTGGCGCTCGCTCATGCTGGCCCTCCAGGACGAGCACAGCGCCCCGTTCAGCCCCCACCTGGAACGCCTCCTCGGGGACGTCGAGGCGTGGGCCGCCGAGCCCGACGACAACGGTGAGATCGCCCTCGAACGGGAGGACGTCCGCCTCCGCCTGGTCAAGGCGGCCACCGACCTCGAGGTGGCGAAGCTGTTGGATGCCCGGTCGAGTTGGATGGAGGCGAACGGTGAGATCCCCGTCGTGGAAGGTCCCATGAGCAAGCTGTTCAGCACCGAGGCCCTGGTCCGGCGGGCCGAGGACCTGGCCGCCCTCGTCGGCCCCGACGCCCTGCGCAGCCGGGGTGAGGCGTCGGCCGTCCGCGGCGGTCGCATCGAGCACACGCTGCGCTTCTCGCTGGGCACGGCCATCTACGCCGGCACCAGCGAGATCCAGCGCAACATCATCGCCCAGCGGCGCTGCGGCCTGCCCCGGTCATGAGCGTCGACCACCCGGTCCGGGAGGGCCTCAACCTGCTCGACGGCGCCTGGTACGCCGACGACCCCCACGAGATCTGGGACTGGATGCGCCGGGAGGCGCCCGTCTACTGGGACGAGCTCGGCCAGGTGTGGGGCATCAGCCGGTACGACGACGTGCTGGCCATCGAGAAGGACCCGAAGACGTTCTCGAGCCGGCGGGCGCCCCGGCCCCACGGCACCCCGCTGCCGATGATGATCTCCATGGACGATCCCGACCACCAGCGCCGGCGCTCCCTGGTCAACCGGGGCTTCACCCCGCGCCGGATCGGCGAGCTCGAGGGCACGGTCGCCGGCCTGTGCCGGCGCATCGTCGACCGGGTCATCGAGGCGGGGTCCTGCGACGCCGTGTGGGACATCGCCGCCCCGCTGCCCCTCCTGGTCATCGCCGAGCTGCTCGGCTTCGAGGAGGAGCACTACGACGACCTCCTGGCGTGGTCCGACGACATGATCCGGGCCACCACGCTGGACCCGCCCCCCGAGGTGGCCGACGCCGGCCTGCGGGCGATGCTCGGGTTCCGGGAGCTGCAGCTGGGGGTCATCGCCGACCGGCGGGCCTCGCCCCGTGACGACCTCATCAGCATCCTCTGTGCCGCCGAGGTCGACGGGGAGCGCCTCGACGACGAGTCGATCGTCCAGGAGACGTTGCTGCTGCTGATAGGCGGCGACGAGACGTCCCGCCACGTCATCACCGGCGGCCTCCTGGCCCTCGTCGAGCACCCCGAGCCGCGGGCGTGGTTGGCCGAGGACCTGGACCGGCTGCCCGTGGCGGTCGAGGAGCTGTTGCGCTGGGTGTCGCCGATCAAGAACATGGCCCGCACGGTGACCAAGGAGGTCGAGGTGCGGGGCCGGCTGCTCCACGAAGGCGACCAGGTCATGCTCTTCTACCCGTCGGCCAACCGCGACGAGGCGGTGTTCGACCGGGCCGCCGAGCTGGACCTGGCCCGGGAACCGAACCCGCACCTGGCCTTCGGCTTCGGTCCGCACTTCTGCCTCGGTGCCTCCCTGGCCCGCCTCGAGCTGCGGGTCATGTTCCGCGAGCTGCTGACCCGCCTGCCCGACCTGGAGCTGGCGGGCGACGAGCCCCTGCCGTACCGGCCGTCGAACTTCATCTGCGGGCTGGAGGCCATGCCGGTGCGGTTCACCCCCGGGGGTGCGACCTAAGTTTCGGGCCATGGCCGAGCACGAGACCCTGTTGGTGCGCAAGGACGACGGTGTGGCGTGGGTGTCGCTCAACCGGCCCGAGGTCCGCAACGCCGTCAACCAGAAGATGCAGGACGAGCTGGCGGAGCTGTGGACGGCGTTCCGCTACGACGACGAGGTCCGCTGCGTCGTCCTCACCGGCGAGGGCCACTCGTTCTGCACCGGCATCGACCGGGGCGAGGCCGTCTCCGAGGAGAACACCGACTCGATGGCGGCGGGGGACTACCCCGGCTACCCGACGCCGTGGATGTACGACGATCCCGGTCGGGACATCGGGCCCAAGAGCCGGGACCTCTGGAAGCCGGTGATCGCCGCCGTGCAGGGCATGGCCTGCGGCGGCGCCTTCTACATGCTCGGCCAGACCGAGTTCATCATCGCCAGCGACGACGCCACCTTCTTCGACCCGCACGTGACCTACGGGATGACCGCCGCCTTCGAGCCCATCGAGATGCTCTCCAAGATGCCGCTGCCCGAGGTCATGCGCATGTCCCTGCTCGGCGCCCATGAGCGCATGTCCGCCGAGCGGGCCCGCGAGATCGGCATGGTCACCGAGGTCGTGCCCCGGGACGAGCTGCTCGACCGCGCCGCCTGGGCCGCCCGGGTGATCGCCGACTCGCCGGCCCTGGTCATCCAGGGGACCATGCGGGCGCTGTGGACCGCTCACGAGATCCCCCGCACCCAGGGCGTGGCCATGGCCAACCTCTTCACCCGGATCGGCTCCGACGCCGCGGCGTTCAAGGCCGGCCAGGACCGCTTCGCCTCCGGCCAGCGCGTGGAATGGCGGACCCGCTGATGAGCCAGTGCACGCACCTCGACACCCTCAGCGACGTCCTCCCGAGCGACGACGGCTGTCATGAGTGCCTGCAGACCGGCGGCCGCTGGGTCCACCTCCGGATGTGCCAGCAGTGCGGCCACGTCGGGTGCTGTGACAGCTCGCCCGGTCGCCACGCCACCGAACACAGCGCCACCACGGGACACCCCGTCGTCCGCTCCTTCGAGCCCGGCGAGGAGTGGTTCTGGTGCTACCCGGACGCCGTCGCCTTCGAGCTCGACGTCCCACCGGGCCCGTCCCACTCCTGAACGCCGGGATCGCCCTGCGGCGAAACCTCTAGACTTTTCGCCATGACCGAGGGGGAGTGGTCGCTGGCGGCCGTGCACGACGTCGCTGGCCGGCGCGGTGCCCGATCGGGAGATGCTGGTCTGTGGCGAGGTGCGCCGGACCTTCGGCGAGGTGCGGGAGCGGTCGCGGGGGCTGGCGGCGTTCCTGCTGCAGCGAGGGGTCGGCCTGCGTCACGAGCGGGACGGGCTGGAGCGGTGGGAGAGCGGCCAGGACGCCGTCGCCCTCGTGCTCAACAACGGCACCGAGTACATCGAGGCGATGCTCGGGGCCTACCGGGCCCGGGCGGTGCCGTTCAACGTCAACCAGCACTACCGGACGGCCGAGCTCGAGGCCCTGCTCAGCGACGTCGGGCCCGGGCTGCGGTCTACCACCGGCGCTACGGGCCGCTGCTGGCCGACGTGGTCGACCCGACCGACCTGGTGCTGATCGACGTCGATGACGGTTCGGGGGTCGAGCCGTTGCCGGGCAGCACGCGGCTACGAGGTGGCGGTCGGCCACGCCGGTCGGCGAGCTGCCGGTCCCGTCGCCCGACGACCTCTACCTGGTGTGCACCGGGGGCACCACTGGTCGGCCGAAGGCCGTGCTCTGGCGGCAGGCCGACATCTACGTCTCCGGCGATGGCGGGGGCAGAGGACGCCACCGCCGAGTCGATCGCCACCGCGGCGGCCGACAGCGGGGCCGGCCCTTGGTTCGCCCTCCCGCCGCTCATGCACGCCGCCGCCCAGTGGACCGCCTTCTGCGGGCTGCACGCCGGGCTCGCCGGTCCTGCTCCGCGACGACAGTGACGGCTCCTTCGACGCCGGCGAGGTCCTGGGCCTGATCGAGCGGGAGCGGGTCTTCCTGATGTCGATCGTCGGCGACGCCTACGCCCGCCCGCTGCGTCGAGGAGCTGCGAGCGGGGCGACCACGACCTGAGCTCGCTGTACGTGCTCGGCACCGGTGGCGCGGCGACCAGCGCCCACCTCAAGGAGGCCCTGCTCGAGCTCGTCCCCCACCTCACGATCATCGACGGCTACGGCGCGTCGGAGACCGGCGGGCATGGCCTTCGGCGCCCAGACCCGGGCGACCGAGCCCGAGGGCTTCGACCCCGCGGCCGGGGCCACCGTGGTCAGCGACGACCGGACCCGGGTCCTCGAGCCGGGCGAGGACGAGGTGGGCTGGATCGCCCGCCGCGGCCGGGTCCCCCTCGGCTACCTCGGGGACCCCGAGACGCACCGAGGCCACGTTCCCGATCATCGACGGCGAGCGGCTGGCCATCCCCGGCGACCGGGCCCAGCGCCTGGCCGACGGCACCATCCGCATGCTCGGCCGGGACTCGATGGTGGTGAACACCGGCGGCGAGAAGGTCTTCGTCGAGGAGGTCGAGGCCGTCCTGCTGACCCACCCCGCCGTCACCGACGCCCTCGTCGTGGGCCGGCCGTCCGAGCGGTTCGGCCAGGAGGTGGTCGCGGTCGTGGCGCCGGCGGGCGACGCCGAGCTCGACCCCGCCGAGCTGCGGGAGTTCGTGGCCGCCGAGATCGCCCGTTTCAAGGCGCCCCGGGCGGTGGCCCTGTGCGAGGTCGTCCACCGCCACGCCAACGGCAAGGCCGACTACCGCTGGGCCCGCGAGATCGCCCTCACCGCCGTCGACGCCACCGGCGCCTGATCGCCAGGTCGTTCTGGCACCGGATCCGTTGCCATGACGACGAATCCGGTGCCAGAACCGGGCGTTGTCGGTTGCTTGCGGCCCGACGGTCCGGGCTAGGGCTCGGGGACCTCGAAGTGGGCGTCGCGGAGCTCGAAGGCCCGCTTGGTGCCGTGCTCGGCCCGGGCCTTCACGAAGTTGAACTCACCCTCGCCGAACTGCAGGTTCGTGCCGTAGGCGTGGAGGAGGGGGCTGAGGACCTGCTCGCCCTGGTAGGCCGTCACCTGCTCGATGAGGCGGAACGCCTCCTTGGCCAGCACGATCCCGTCGGCGGGCATCTTGGCCGCCTTCTCCGCCCACCAGCCCGCCCGGGCGGTGACGGCGTCGGCCTCGACGACCTCCGTGAACACCCCGAGGTGGGCGATCTCGCCCGCCTCGATGGTGTCGCCGGTGAGCAGCAGGCGACGGGCCAGCACCGGGCCCAGCCGGTGGAAGAAGAGGTGCAGCGAGCCGAGGGCGGGGCCCAGGAACCGGGTGGCGGGCATGCCGAGCTTGGTGTCGTCGGCCACCACGGCGATGTCGGCCATGAGGGCCAGCTCGAGGCCGCCGCCCAGGGCGAAGCCCGCGACCTCGGCCACCGTGACCTTCGGGTAGCCGAGGAAGAACTGGTAGAAGTCGAAGGTCTGGCGGTCGACCAGCAGGCGGCGCCGCTGGCTGGGGCGCCGGGCCTTGGCCCCGTTGGTCTCGCCCTCCTTGGGGGCGTCGCCGTACCAGGCGTAGGCGTTGTTCATGTCGGCGCCGGTGCTGAACACGCCGCCCTCGCCCCGCAGGACCACGACCTTGGTGTCGTCGTCGTAGGCGAGCTCTTCGAGGTGGGCCCCGAGCTGCCGGCGCATGGCGGGGTCGTAGGCGTTCTTCCGCTCGACGTTGTCGAGGGTGAGGCGGGCGATGCCGGAGCTCTCGTCCCGCTCCATGAGCACTCGGCCGTCGGTCACCGAAGGGCCCTCCTGAGGCAGCATCTTGGTGTGATGATGAGCGATGACCGTACGCTTAACCTCTAGATGTTTCAAGTGAGCGCCCTCGGGGGGACGTGATGGAGTTCCGCTTGGATGCCGGGCAGGTCGAGCTGCAGCAGACCGTCGATCGCTTCTTCGCGGACCGGTTCCCGCTCGACGGCCTGGCCGAGCGGGAAGGGGCGCCGGTCGACCGCGGCCGTCTGGGGTGAGCTGGCCGCGATGGGCGTCCTGGGGCTGGTGGCCGACGAGGCGACGGGGGGCAGCGGGCTCGGCGCCGTCGAGGCCGCGATCGCCTTCGAGCAGGTGGGTTCGCACCTCGTCCCCGGCCCGCTCCTGTGGACCGTCCTGGCCGCGCCGTTCGTCGACGGGGCCGCCGCCGGGCAGCTGCTCGTCGGCGGGATCGAGGCCGACACCGTCGAGGACGGGAGCGCCGTCGTGGAGCACGCCGCCCGACCTCGACGTGCTGCTGGTGGTCGATGACGAGCAGATCGTGGCGCACCGCACGGCCGACCTCCCGACGCCGGATCCGCTCCTGGCCCTCGACCCTCTGACGCCGGTCGGTCGGTTCGTCGGCCTCGGCGCCGGCGAGCCCGTGGCCGATGGCGCGGCGGTCGCGGCCCTCCGGCTGCTCGGCACCGTCCTGGCCGCCGCCGAGCTCGTGGGCATCGCCTCCCGGGCGCTCGAGACGGCCCGGGCCTACGCCCTCGAGCGGGAGCAGTTCGACGTCCCGATCGGCTCGTTCCAGGCGATCAAGCACCTCCTGGCCGACCGGTACGTCGCGGTGAACCTGGCCCAGAGCTCGACCTACGCAGCGGCCGCGGTCCTCGACGATCCCCGCGGGGACGACCCCGGCCGGTCGGCGTCGGGGGCCAAGCTGCTCGCCACCGAGGCCGCCCTCGACGGCGCCGGCACCGCGGTCCAGGTCCTCGGCGGGATGGGCTTCACCTGGGACATGCTCCCCAACCACCTGCTCAAGCGGGCCTGGGTGCGGGAGGCCAGTTTCGGCTCGGCCGACGACCACGCCCTCCGCGTGGGCTCCACCTTGGTCACGACCCTGTGACCACCGCCGGCTGCTAGGGAGAAACCGTGGATTTCGACACGATCCTGTACGAGGTCGAGGACCGGACCGCGGTGATCACGCTGAACCGGCCCGATCGGCTCAACGCCCTGAGCCCGGAGATGATCGCCGAGCTGCGGGAGGCCTACGCCGCGGCCGAGGCCGACGAGGCGGTCTGGACGCTGGTGGTCACCGGCAACGGCCGGGCGTTCTGCGCCGGCGCCGACGTCACCGAGATCTCCGAGGACGGGCGGGTCGATCTACGACGAGCCGTACCTGACCACCTACCCGCAGTGGGAGGCGCCGCAGGAGGGCACGCCGCCGTTCCGGACGATGACCAAGCCGATCATCACCGCGGTCAACGGCCTGTGCTGCGGCGCCGGGCTCGACTGGGTGACGACCGGCGACATCGCGATCGCCTCGGACCGGGCCGAGTTCTTCGACCCCCACGTCAGCATCGGCCTCGTCTCGGGCCGGGAGATGGTCCGCCTGGCCCGGGTCCTGCCCACCAACATCGCCATGCGCCTCGCCCTCACCGGCCGCCACGAGCGCATGAGCGCCCAGCGGGCCTACGAGCTGGGGATGATCTCCGAGATCGTCGAGCACGACCGGCTCCTCGACCGGGCCAAGGAGGTCGCCGCCCTGGTCAACCGCAACGCGCCGTTGGCCGTCCGGGGCACCCGCCTCGCCATCCGCAAGGGCCTCGACCTCCCGCTGCACGAGGCCGAGATCCTCGGCGAGGCCTTCCGGGAACGGGTCGTGCGCACCGACGACGCCAAGGAGGGTCCCGCGGCCTTCAACGAGAAGCGCGAGCCGACCTGGACGGGGACATGACGCGACTTCACCACCATCCGCTACGAGACCGCGCCCGACAAGGTCGCCACGATCACGCTGAACCGGCCGGAGGTGCTCAACGCCTTCGACCGCCAGATGTGTGAAGAGGTCCGGGACGGCGTGGCGTCTGGTCAAGGACGATCCCCGAGGTCAACGCCGTCGTCCTGCGGGCCGAGGGCGACCGGGCCTTCTGTGCCGGCCTCGACACGAAGAAGAGCTACGGCCAGCCCGAGGACGTCTGGAACCACGAGGACCCGGGCGAGCTCCTGAGCCCGAAGTGGCAGAAGGTCTGGAAGCCCGTGGTCTGTGCGGTCCAGGGCCTCTGCACGGCGGGCGCGTTCTACTTCGTCAACGAGGCCGACATCGTCATCTGCTCGCCGGAGGCCACCTTCTTCGACTCGCACGTGAACGCCGGCATGGTCTCCGCCCTCGAGCCCGTCGGCCTCATGCGCCGGATCGGGCTGGCCCACACGCTGCGGATCGCCCTCTCCGGCAACGACGAGCGGGTCGGGGCCGAGACGGCGCTGCACATCGGCCTGGTGACCGAGGTCGTCGACCGCCCCGCCCTGTGGGACCGGGCGCACGAGATCGCCGCCGGCATCGCCGCCAAGCCGAGTGCCGCGACCCAGGGCACCGTCCGAGCCATCTGGGAGTCCCTCGACCGGCCGTACCGGGCCGCGATGGAGCAGGGCCTGATCTACACCCGGCTCGGCAACCCCCTGGGCATGGCCGAGGTGGCCGAGCACCCGCACCCCAGCACCGAGCCGAGGATCCGTTGACCGGACTGCCCGAGCGCATCGGGGACGTCCTCGCCGTCGACCCGATGGCGAACGCCATCGAGTTCGACGGTCGGTGGCGGTCCTGGGGCGAGGTGGCCGGGACCGCGGACCAGGTCGCCGACCTCGTGGCGCCGGGGGTGGAGGTGGGGATCCTCCTGCGCAACCGGCCCGCCTCGGTCGGCCTGCTCCTCGGCGTGCTCCGGGCCGGTGGCTGCGTGGTGACCATCAACCCCGGTCGGGGTGCGGAGCGCACCCGGGAGGACATCGCCGATCTCGACCTGCCGGTGCTGGCCGGCGACGCCCAGGACCTGGCCGCCCTCGTCCCCGACGAGTCGGGGGCGACGGCGGTGGCGGTGGGTGATCTCGGAGAGCCGCTTCGTGGTCACGGCCGGCTCGGCCGACCGCTCGGCGGCCACTCGGCCTGGCGTCGCGGTCCGCATGCTGACCAGCGGGACGACCGGGCCGCCCAAGCGGGTCGACCTCAGCTACGAGACCCTCGAGCGGGTCCTGGTCGGGGCGAAGCACTACGAGTCGAACCGGGACGGGACGCTCCGGCTGCGAGCCGGGGTGGCCGTGGTCAACTCGCCCCTGGTGCACCTCGGCGGGCTGTTCCGGGTGCTGCAGTGCGTCACCGACGGCCGGTCCTTCTCGCTGCTCGACCGGTTCACCGTGGACGGGTGGGTCGACGCCGTCCGCCGCCACCGGCCGGCGACGGCCAGCCTCGTGCCGACGGCCCTGCGCATGGTGCTCGAGTCCGACGTCGACCCCGCCGACCTGAGCAGCCTCCGCTCGGTCGATCTCCGGTACCGCCCCCCTCGACCCGGAGGACGCCGACGCGTTCACCGACCGCTTCGGTGTCCCCGTGCTCGTGTCCTACGCCGCCACCGAGTTCGGCGGGGGGGTCGCCGGGTGGAACATCGAAGACCACCGGGCTTTCTGGGCCACGAAGCGGGGGAGCGTCGGCCGGGCCCACGCCGGCTGCGAGCTGCGGGTCGTCGACCCCGGCTCCGGCGCTCCGCTCGACCCCGACGGCGAGGGCGTGCTCGAGGTCAAGGCCGGCCAGCTCGCCGACGACGCCTGGGTGCGGACCACCGACCTGGCCCGGATCGACGCCGACGGGTTCCTCTGGATCCTCGGCCGGGCCGACCAGGCCATCATCCGCGGGGGGTTCAAGGTCCGGCCCGAGGACATCCGGGCGGCCCTCGAACGCCACCCGGCGGTGCGGGGCGCGGCCGTGGTGAGCCGGGACGACCGGCGGCTCGGGGCGGTCCCCGTGGCCGCGGTCGAGCTGCGGGCCGACGCTGCGCCCGTCAGCCCCGACGACCTCCTCGCCTACGCGGGCACCGTGCTGGCCCGCTACGAGCTGCCCGCCGAGATCCGGGTCGTCGACGAGCTGCCCCGGACCGACTCGGGCAAGGTCGACCTCGTCGCCGTCGGCCTGCTCCTCGACGGGGCCCCCACGGGCGGCTGACCGTGGACCTGCGCTACTCCGACACCGATGAGGCCTTCCGCCGGGAGGTCCGGGCCTGGCTGGACGAGGCCGTCCCGGCCTACGGCCCGCCCCCGCCGCCCGGGGACTGGGACGAGCGGCGGGCCTACGACACGGGCTGGCAGCGCCTGCTCCACGGGGCCGGCCTCGCCGGCCTGCAGTGGCCGGTCGAGTTCGGGGGTCGGGGCCTCCCGGCCTCCCAGCAGCTGGTCTACCTGGAGGAGTACGCGGCGTCGGGCGCCCCCTACGTCGGCATCAACTTCGTCGGCAACGCCCACGCCGGGCCCACCCTGATCGCCGAGGGCACCGACGAGCAGCGCCGCTACCACCTGCCCCGGATCCTGAGTGGCGAGAGCGTGTGGTGCCAGGGGTTCTCCGAGCCCGGCGCCGGCTCGGACCTCGCGTCCCTGCGCACCCGCGCCGTCCGCGAGGGCGACGAGTACGTGGTGACCGGTCAGAAGATCTGGAGCACGCGGGCCCACGTCGCCGACTGGTGCGAGCTGCTCGTGCGCACCGATCCCGACGCGCCCAAGCACAAGGGGATCACCTGGCTGATCCTCGACATGCACCAGCCGGGTGTCGAGGTGCGCCCGATGAAGACCATCGACGGCGAGAGCCACTTCTGCGAGGTGTTCCTCGACGGTGCCCGGGTCCCGGTCACCGACCGGGTCGGCGACGAGAACGACGGCTGGCGGGTCACCAACGTGACCCTGCGCTTCGAGCGGGGCACGGCCTTCGCCGGCCACATCATCACCCTGCGCTCCCAGCTCCGACGGATCGCCACCGTCGCCGGCGCGGCCGGCGACAGCCCGGACCTGCGCCGCCACCTCGGCCGGCTCGACGCCCGGGTCGATGCCCTCTGGCGGATGACCCAGCGCTGCGTGACCGAGGCCGAGGCCACGGGCCTCCCGTCGCCGCTCGGCTCGGCGCTGAAGCTCGGCTACAGCGAGCTCGGCCAGGAGATCGCGCGCCTCGGGATGCAGCTCCTCGGGCGCCGGGCCATCGGCACCGACGGCAACGACACCGAGGACGCCCACCTGGTGCACGACTACCTGTGGTCGTTCCAGTACACGATCGCCGCCGGCACCTCCCAGATCCAGCGCAACCTCATCGCCGAGCGGATCCTCGGCCTGCCCAAGGGCCGTTGATGGATCCGTGGACCTTCGGTGTGGCGCCGCTGGACCAGACCAAGGCGGCGGCCGCCCGCCTCCGCCGCATCACCGGCCTGCTCCTCGCCGCCGAGGACGACGATCCTGCCGTCGACCGCCTCCTCGCCGCGCTCGAGCAGGCGGAGGCCGAGCTCACCCCGAAGGGGCCCGTCGACCCCCGGCCCCGGGTGGGCCCGGCGGCCGAGGGCGACGGCCGGGTCTACCTCGACCACGGTCGGGACGTCGGCGCCTTCAACCCCGGCGTCCCCGAGTACGACCTGGCCGTCGATGGCCCGACGGCGACGGGCACCGTCACCTTCCCGATCGCCTACGAGGGCCCGGCGGGCTTCGTCCACGGCGGGTTCCTGGCCCTGTTCGCCGACTGCATCGCCCAGCACCACAACTGTGAGGTGGGGGTGGCGGGCAAGACGGTGTCGCTGACGATGCGGTACCGACGACCGGCCCCGCTCCTCAACGGCCTGACCGTCGCCGCGGAGCGGCGCACCGAGGACGGACGCATCCACTCGACCATCCGCCTGCTCGACGGCGACCGCCTGCTGTGCGAGGCCGAGGTCGAGGCGGTGGCCGGCGACCGGGCGGCCATGCCCGAGGTCTCGCCCCGGCGGAACCGCTCGTGACCTCCCCGGTCATCGACGCCGGCGACGACCTGCCCCTCACCGTCCCGCGCCTGTTGCGCGCCCGCGTCGCCGAGCGGCCCGACGCGGCGTTCCTGGCGACCGACGAGGGGGTCCTGACCTACGGGGACGCCGATCGACGGTCGGCCGCACTGGCCCGGGCGCTGCTCGCCGCCCCGGTGGGGGCCGGCAGCCGCATCGCCATCCTCCACCCGAACGGGCCGGCGTTCGTCGTGGCCTGGCTGGCCGCCGCTCGCATAGGCGCCGTCAGCGTCCCCCTGAGCACCTTCTCGACCCGCGCCGAGCTGGTCGGCCTCCTGCGGGGGGCCGACGTCACGCTGCTCCTGGCGGCCACGGGCCACCGGGGCCAGGACTACGTCACCAGTCTGCGGGAGGGCATCGGGGTCGACCTCGCAACGCCGCCGCCGCTGTGGTCGGACGCGGTGCCCTCCCTGCGTCGCGTCGGGTTCACCCTCGACCAGCCCGACCCGGCGATCCACCCCGACTGGACCATGGCCGGGCTGCTCGCCGGCGCCGACCGTGTGGGCGAGGAGGTGCTCGCCGCGGCCGAGGACGGCGTGACCCCGGCCGACCCGATGATCATCGTGCACACCTCGGGGTCGACCAGCGAGCCCAAGGGGGTCATCCACACCCACGGTGCCCTGCTCCGCCATCTCGACAACCTCAACCAGCTGCGCCGTTACACGCCCGACGAGGTGCTGTTCTCCAACTCGCCGTTCTTCTGGATCGGTGGGTTCGCCTACGCCCTGCTCGGCACGCTCGTCGCCGGCGCCGAGCTGGTCTGCTCGGCCTCGGCCGACGCAGGCGACGTGCTCGACCTCATCGAGCGCGAGCGGCCGACCATGGTGAACGGCTTCGCTGCGTCGGTCGCCCACCTGCCCCAGGACCCGACCTTCGCCTCGCGGGACCTGTCCTCGATCCGCCGGGGCAACCTCTTCCCGATCATGCCCGCCGACGTCCGGCCCGCCGATCCCGAGCGGCACCACAGCATGCTCGGCATGACCGAGGCGGGCAGCGTGTGCCTGGCCAGCGAGGACGAGTCCGAGCAACCCGAGCACCGTCGGGGTTCCTTCGGCCGCCCGGTTCCCGGCTTCGAGGCCGAGGTGCGCGACGGCGAGCTGTGGTTCCGCAGCCCCTTCCTGATGGAGGGCTACGACGGCCGCGAACGGCACGAGACCTTCGACCCCGACGGCTGGTTCGGTACAGGTGACCTGGTCACCGTCGACGAGGACGGCTTCTTCTACTTCCGGGGTCGGAGCAGCGACATGATCAAGACCGCCGGCGCCAACGTCTCGCCCCGGGAGGTCGAGGCCGCGGTCGCCGAGGTGGCGGGGCTGGTGGCCCACGTGGTCGGCATCGACGACCCGGACCGGGGCCAGGTCGTCGCCGCCCTCATCCGGGCGCCCGAGGGGGTCGCGGTCGACGTCGAGGACCTGCGGGGCCGCCTGAAGGGTCGGCTCTCGGCCTACAAGGTGCCGAAGCGGTTCCTCGTGGTCGCCGACGAGGACGTCCCGATGATGTCGAGCGGCAAGCTCGACCTCCGGGCCCTGAAGGAGCTGCTCGGTGACCCCTGACGCCGAGACCGTCCCGACGCTCCTGGCCCTCCGCCGTCGGACCACGCCCGAGCAGGCCGCGCTGGTCAGCGAGGCCGCGGCCATCACCTACGCCGAGCTCGACGACCAGAGCGCAGCCCTCGCCGCCCGGCTGGTGGCCGACGGCGTGGTCAAGGGCGACCGGGTCGCGCTGCTGGCGCCCAACGGCATCCAGTGGGCGGTCACCGCCTACGCCGTCGTCCGGGTGGGCGCGGTGTTGGTCCCGCTGAGCACGCTCCTCCGGCCCCCCGAGCTCCTGGCCCAGCTCGCCACCGCGGCGGTGTCCCACCTGGTCACGGTCCCGGCCTTCCGAGGCCGGTCGTACCTGGACGACCTGGAGGCGGGCGCTCCCGGTCTGCGCGACGTCATCGGGGCGGGAGGCCGATCGGCCGCGGCCCCGAACCTACGGCGGGTGTGGACCACCGACGGGATCCCGGAGCCGACCGCCCCGCCGAGCCTGATCCGGGCCATGGAGGATCGGGTGCGGCCGGCGGACGACCTCGTCGTGCTGTTCACCTCGGGCAGCACCGGCAGTCCCAAGGGGACGGTCCACACCCACGGCGGTGGACTGCGGGCGACGGCGGCGGGCCTGGAGGCCCGAGGCGTCGGGCCGGGGGAGCGTCTTTACATCCCGATGCCGTTCTTCTGGACCGGCGGGTTCTGCGGCGGCCTGCTCTCGACGCTGTTGGCCGGCGCCACCCTCCTGACCGAGGCCGAGCCCGACCCCGAGGGCACGCTCAGCCTCCTCGAACGGGAACGGGTGACCCTCTTCCGGGGCTGGCCCGACCAGGCGGCGAAGCTTGCGGCCCACCCGGCCTTCGCCGCGGCCGACCTCTCGTCGCTCGGCGACGCCAGCCTCCCGGCAGTGCTGCCACCAGAGCGGCGCCCGGCGCCGGGCGCCCGGCCGAACCTGTTCGGCATGACCGAGACCTTCGGCCCGTGGAGCGGCGACCGCCTCGACGTCGACCTCCCCCGGACGGCGTGGGGGAGCTGCGGTCGTCCCTTCGCCGGGACCGAGGTGCGCATCGCCGAGGACGGCGAGATCCTGCTGCGGGGGCCCAACCTGATGCGGGGCGTCTGCGGTCGGCTCCGCTCCGAGGTGTTCACCATCGACGGCTGGTACCGCACCGGCGACCGCGGCCGGCTCGATGACGCCGGCTACCTCTGGTACGAGGGCCGCCTCGACGACATGTTCAAGGTGAAGGGGGCGACGGTGTACCCGTCCGAGGTCGAGGCCGCCCTGCGGTCCGTCGACGGGGTCCGCCAGGCCCACGTGACCGAGGTGGCCGGTGAGGTGGGGGCGATGGCCGTCACCGACCTCCCCCTCGAGGCGGTCGCCGCCGAGACGCGGGAGCGGCTGAGCGCGTTCAAGCTCCCGACCCGGTGGTTGCTCACCGCCGACGTCGCCGAGGTCCCCATGACCGCGACCGGCAAGGTCGACAAGGTCGCGTTGCGGACGCGCCTGGCTGATGATGGTAGAAACATCTAGAGGAATAGACGTCCTGGAGGGAGTGCCCGATGTCCGACGACGTCCTGGTCGAACGCAGTGACGGCCTGGTCACCGTCACCTTCAACCGCCCGGAGCGCAAGAACGCCCTGGACGCCGGCTGCTGGCAGGCGCTCGACACCGTCCTGGCCGAGGTGGCGACCAACCCGGCCGATCGGGCGCTGCTCCTCACGGGCGCCGGCGGCAACTTCTCGTCGGGCGCCGACCTGTCCGGGGAGGGCTCCGGCGGCCTGGCCGGCGGCGAGATGCAGCTGATCGTGACCGAGATGCGGATCGTGGGCGAGATCATCCGCCGCCTGCAACGGCTGCCGAAGCCGACGCTGGCGGCCGTCGACGGCTACGCGGTGGGCGTCGCCTTCGGCCTGGCCATCGCCTGTGACCTGGTGCTGGCCAGCGACCGGGCCCGTTTCTGTGCGATCTTCGCCAAGCGGGGCCTCGCCCTCGACGGCGGGACCTCCTGGACCCTGCCGCGCCAGATCGGCCTCCGCCGGGCCAAGCAGATGGCGTACTTCGGCGACATGGTCGAGGCCCAGCAGGCCCTGGAGTGGGGCCTGGTCAACGAGGTCGTGACCCCCGAGGAGCTGCCGGCGACCGCCGAGGCCTGGGGCCGCCGCCTGGCCTCGGGGCCCACCACGGCCCTCAGCCTGACCAAGCGGCTGCTCGACGCCAGCGCCGGGTCGAGCTTCGAGGAGTCGCTGGAGGGCGAGGCCCGCTCCCAGCACATCACCTACACGACCGAGGACATGATGGAGGGCATCAGCGCCTTCCTCGAGCGCCGGGACCCACGGTTCACGGGGAGGTGAAGGAGCACCGATGACGAGTGCGATCGACTGCCTGGTCAACGTCGGCTTCGCCGACGAGATGCAGCCCGAGTGGATGGTCCGGGTCAAGGAGGACTACTTCAAGGGCGACGACTCGTTCTTCAAGAGCCCCGAGCTGCCCGAGCTGCTGGACACCATGGACGCCGAGGGCGTGACCCGGGCGATCCTGATGACCAAGGCGGGCGCTGTCGACGACCGGGCGCAGCGCTACGCCGCCGCCGAGCCCGACCGCTTCGCCCTCGCGGTGGGCGGGTTCAACCTGCTCAAGCCGATGAAGACGGTGCGGGCCCTGGAGTCCTTCGCCAAGGACAACCCGGTGGCGTACGCCGTGGTCGGTCCCAGCTTCTGGGGTGACGGCCAGTACCCGCCGACCGACGCCGTCTACTTCCCGCTCTACACCAAGTGCTGCGAGCTCGACCTGCCGCTCTGCATGAACACCGGGCTGCCCGGCCCGCCCATCCCCGGGGAGGTGCAGAACCCGATCCACCTGGACCGGGTCTGCGTCCGCTTCCCGGAGCTGCGGCTGTGCATGATCCACGGCGCCGATCCCTGGTGGGACACCGCCATCCGGCTCATGCTCAAGTACAAGAACCTCCGCCTGATGACCTCGGCCTGGTCGCCGAAGCGGCTGCCCGAGTCGCTGCTGCACTTCATGCGCACGAGGGGCACCGACCGGATCCTCTTCGCCTCGGACTTCCCGGTGCTCTCGATGGAGCGGTGCCTCGGCGAGGCCGCCGCCCTCGACCTGCCCGACGACGTGCGGGCCGCCTGGCTCCACGACAACGCCGAGGCCTTCTTCTTCGCCGACCGAACGTGATCCCGTAAAGGAGATGTCGATGGACCAACGACCGTTCGACGCCGACAACCACTACTACGAGCCGCTCGACGCCTTCACCCGTCACCTCGACAAGGCGATGCGCCAGCGGGCGGTGCGCACCGTGCAGGACGGCAAGCGGGTGGAGCTGCTGGTCGCGGGCCGGGTCAACAAGTTCGTCCCGAACCCGACCTTCGACCCGATCATCGTGCCGGGCTGCCTCGACCCGCTGTTCCGGGGCCAGATCCCCGAGGGGGTCGATCCGCGCACCCTGATGCAGACCGAGCCGCTCCGGGCCGAGTACCAGGACCGGGATCGTCGCCTCGAGGTCATGGACGAGCAGGGCTTGGGCGCGGCGCTGCTCTTTCCCACGCTCGGCGTCGGCGTCGAGGAGGGCCTGCGGGAGGACATCGGGGCGACGATGGCCGCCGTCTCGTCCTTCAACCGGTGGCTGGAGGAGGACTGGGGGTTCGCCTACCAGGACCGGATCTTCGCCGTCCCGCTGCTGTCGCTGGCCGATCCCGACGCGGCGGTGACCGAGGTGGAGTGGCTGCTCGAGCACGGCGTCCGGATGGTGCACGTGCGCCCCGCCCCGGTGCCCGGTCCCAACGGGACCAGCCGGTCGCTGGGTCACAAGCTCCATGACCCGGTCTGGGCCCGCCTGGCCGAGGCATCGGTGCCGGTCGCTTTCCACCTGGGCGACAGCGGCTACCAGGCCCGGTTCTCCACGGCCTGGGGTGGCCGGGGCACGTTCGGCTTCGGCAACAGCGACCCGCTGGGGCAGATCCTCGTCTCGGACCGGCCCATCCACGACACCGTCGCCTCGATGCTCATGCACGGGGTGTTCACCCGGCACCCGGCGCTGCGGGTGGCCAGCATCGAGAACGGGTCGGACTGGCTCCCCCTCCTCGCCAAGCGCCTGCGCAAGCAGCGCAACCAGACCCCGTGGGTGTTCGAGGAGGACCCGCTGGAGACCCTGCGCCGCCACGTGTGGGTGACGCCGTACCTCGAGGAGGACCTCGAGGCCCTGGCCGACGCTGATCGGCGTCGAGCGCATCCTGTTCGGCTCGGACTGGCCCCACGGCGAGGGGGTGGCCCAGCCCCTCGACTTCCTGAAGGAGCTGTCTGCCTTCGACGAGCCGGCCGTCCAGCGGATCATGCACGACAACTGCGTCGAGCTCCTCGGCTCCGCCGCGTGAGCGACGGCGAGGCACCGCCGCGGCCCCACGCCGAGCTCTGGGACGAGGTCACCGGCTGGCTGGAAGAGCACTGGGATCCCGATCTGCCGGTCGAAGCCTGGTGGAAGGTCGTGGCCGAGGCGGGCTGGACGGCGCCCCACTTCGAACCCGAGCAGGGTGGGCGAGGGCTGAGCCGTCGCTCCGGGGCGGTGGTCCGCGCCGCGTTCGTCGCCTTCGGCGCCCTGCGCCCGCCGGGCGGGCTCGGCCTGCTGATGGCGGCCCCCACGATCCTGACCCAGGGCACGCCGGACCAGATCGAGCGGTTCGTGCCGCCGATCCTCGACGGCTCCGTGGGTTGGTGCCAGCTCTTCAGCGAGCCCGGTGCGGGCTCGGATCTCGCCGGTCTGACGACGCGGGCGCACCGCGACGGCGACCAGTGGGTCATCAACGGCCAGAAGGTGTGGTCCAGCCAGGCCCTGCAGTCCGACTACGGGATGCTGCTGGCCCGTACCGACCTCGACGTCCCGAAGCACAAGGGCATCTCGTGGTTCGCGTTCCGCCTCGACCAGCCCGGGGTCACCATCCGACCCCTGCGGGAGATGACCGGCGACGCCGTGTTCAACGAGGTGTTCCTCGACGACGCCGTCTGTGAGGACCGGGACCTCATCGGTGGGGCCGGCAACGGCTGGATGGTCACCCAGACCACGCTGCACTTCGAGCGCACCGGCATCGGCGCGGGCGGGTCCCACGCCGGGTTCCCCGAGCCCGGCCCCAAGGGCGGCATGCACGGCCTCCGGGCGGGCGACGCCGCCCTGCTCGAGGCGCCCAACGCCAAGCTGACCGTGAACTACGAGGACGTCGCCCGTCTGGTCCACGAGGCCGGCCGGGCGGACGACCCCGGGTTCCGCCAGGACCTGGCGCGGCTCTACACCTACACCCAGCTCGGGCTCTGGAACGCCCAGCGGAGCAAGGCCGAGGCCGAGCGGGGTGGTGGTCATGCGGTGGCCAGCGTCGGCAAGCTCACCCAGACCGACATCGTGAAGCTGGCGGCCCGCCTGGGGGTGGACGCCCTCGGGCCCCACGGACTGCTCACCGGCGAGGCCGCCACCGAGGGCGGCGTCTTCGCCAAAGCGCTGGTGTTCTCGCCGGCCTCGTCGATCTACGGCGGCAGCGACCAGATCCAGCGCAACATCATCGCCGAGCGCTCCCTCGGCCTGCCCCGGGACGACGCCCCCGACCGGGGCCGCCCCTTCGGCGAGGTGCTCCGGGAGCGGGTCAACCCCACCTAGAGCGAGATCAGGGCCGGCCCGCGAGGGTGGGGCCGGTCAGGTCATCGCTCGTAGGTGGCGAAGCCGCGGCCGCTCTTGCGGCCCAGCAGGCCGGCGTCGACCATGCGCAGGAGGAGGGGAGGGGCCGAGTACAGCGGCTCCTTGAACTCGTCGTAGAGCGACACGGCGATGGCGGCCACGGTGTCGAGGCCGATGAGGTCGGCCAGGGCCAGCGGCCCCATGGGGTGGGCACAGCCCTGGACCATGCCCATGTCGATGTCCTCGGCCGAGGCGAAGCCCGACTCGAGCATCCGGATGGCGGAGAGGATGTAGGGGATCAGCAGGGCGTTGACGATGAAGCCCGCCCGGTCCTGGGAGCGGATGACGTTCTTGCCCAGCGCCTCGTGGGCGAAGGCGTCGACGGCGTCGGCGGTCTCGTCGCTGGTCAGCAGGGAGGGGACGACCTCGACGAGAGCGAGCACCGGCACCGGGTTGAAGAAGTGGAGGCCGACGACGTGGTCGGGCCGGCGGGTGGCCATGGCCAGCTTCATGATCGGGATGGACGACGTGTTGGACGCCAGCACGGCGTCGTCGGACTCGACCGCGGCGTCGAGCTCCCGGAACACGGCGAGCTTGACCTCCTCGGCCTCGGACACGGCCTCGACGACCAGCTCTCGGTCGGCGAACTCGCCGAGGTCGGTCACGAAGCGCAGGCGGCCCTGGACCGCACCGGCCTCGGACTCGTCGAGCTTGCCCCGCTTCACCGCCTGGGCCAACGAGCGCTCGATGCGCTCGCTCCCGGCGGTGAGGGCCCCGGGGTCGGCCTCGGCCACGAGCACGTCACACCCGGCCCGGGCGGTCACCTCGGCGATGCCCGACCCCATCAGCCCACACCCGACGACACCGACCTTCTGGAAGCTCATGCCGCGAGGCTAGCTCTGGTGAGAACGGCCTTCTCTGTTACCGAAAGGTAAGTTGCCAGGACCGGCGACGTCGTCAGGCGTCGGGGGTCCCCCACGCATCCTCGGCCGTGGGCGCCCCGGCGGTGAGGAGCAGCTTGGGGGCCTTCTCCCGGATCTCCCGCAGGGCCTGGCTGCCGTCGGGCAGGTCGCCCTCGCGGGGGGCGAGGCCGAAGCCGGCGTACATGACCTTGCGCTCGTCGGTCTTGGGCGGGGCGGCCTCGTGGAGGGTGCAGGACAGGTGCACCGTGAGGTCACCCGGCTCCGTGGTGACGGCGACGATGGGCAGATAGGGGTCGAACCGGGCGATCTCCACCGGCATGGCCACCCGGTGGGAGCCGGCCGCCACCCGGAGGCGACCGTTGGCCTCGCTGCCGCCGGTCACCGACACGCCAATCGTCGTACCGGAGCACCCGTAGGGATGGCGGCCGAGGTGGCAGTCCCGGTGGAACGTGACGTCTGACGCCCCCTGCACCACCCCGACGGGCTTGATCAGGGCCTCGATGTTCTTGCTGTGGATCAGGTCGTCGTCGGCCGCGATGGTGCGGCGCAGCTGCTCCCAGCGGTCGCCCTCGAGCATCGCCACGGTGGCCGGCGAGTGCTCGAGGAACTCCTGGAGGCGGACACAGCGCCGGGTCCCGTCGGCCAGGATCGCCCACCACGACTTCCCGTCACCCTCCTCGTAGGCGGGGACGGCGCGGTCGATCTCGTCGGCGATGGTCGCCATGTCGGCGGGATCCAGCCACCCCCGCAGGTGGAGGTAGCCGGCCTCCCGGAGGAAGTGGGCGATGTCGGCGGGATCGTCGTCGGGCCCGAAGGACTGCTCCAGGTCGAGCGGCGCGCCGTGACGGTCGACGAACGTCAGGTCGTCGTCGGTGACCGGCCAGCCCTCGAGCAGGGTGTGGGTCAGCGCGTCCCAGATCGAGACGTCCCGGATGGTGCCGTCGCGGAACCTCAGCTCCTGCATGACCGCCATGCCGTTGAACGAGCGCTGCAGCTGGGCCCAGTCCGAGAAGGCGGCCTCGTCCAGGGTCACGACGACCGCGCCGTCCGCCGAGCCCTCCCGGGCGACAAGGGTGTCGTCCTCCGCGGCGAAGGTCCACGACCGGTCGCCGACCTCGATGGCGAGGGGCGGGGCGTCGAGGGCGGTGATCCCCTCGGCCACCAGCGCCCCGTGCCGCTCGACCAGCGGGGGCAGGACCTCGGTGAAGAAGTCGTCGGGGGAGAGCGACACGAGGTCGACGTCGAAGCGGGTGCGGCGGTCCAGCGGGGTGAGGGCCATCGCGACAGCTTCGCGCCGACGTCAAGCGTCTGCAAGAAACCTCTTGCATCTTGCGCCCTGGATTTGCAAGGATGTGAACGCTCACAGGATTCAGGGGGACGCACACATGGGGAAGATCTCGACTCGGTGGGTCGGGCGCGGGCTGGCACTTGTGGCCGTCGGCGCACTGCTCGCCGCGTGCACGGCCGGCGACCCGGAGGAGGAGGGATCCGACAGCACAGCCGGCGTCGACCGACAGCGCGGCCCCCGACGCCACGTTCCCGACGGGCCCGGCCCCGGGCGTGACCGACGACTCGGTCAAGATCGGCGTCACCTACGTCGACCTCGCGTCGCTGGGCGACATCGTGACCCTGACCACGGCGACTACGAGGCCGCCTACCAGGCCCTCTTCGACGACATCAACGCCTCGGGCGGGATCAACGGCCGCACCCTCGAGCCGGTCGTCGTCCCCATCAACCCGTCCGGGACCGAATCGGCCGAGGCCGCCTGCGTGCAGCTCACCGAGGACGAGCAGGTCTTCGCCATCGTGGGCTTCTTCCTCGATGACGGCGTGCTGTGCCCGGTCCAGACCCACCAGACCGCAGTCGTCGGTCCGGCGCAGACGCCCGAGCGGTTGGCCCGCGCCGAGGCGCCGTGGTTCTCGGCCGAGGGGAGCACCGCCCTCGGTGCCGAGGCCGTGCGGTCCATGGCCGAGGCGGGCGAGCTCGACGGGTCCCTCGGCGTCTTCTCCGGCGCCGGTGACGCGGCCCAGATGGAGGACATCGTCCTCCCCCTCCTCGAGGAGCTGGGCATCACGCCGGTCGAGACCGCGGTCAACGACGCCCCGACCGACGACCTCGCCGCCACCAACGCCCAGACGCAGGTCATCGCCGAGCGGTTCGAGTCCTCGGGGGTCGACCAGGTGTTGCTCATCGGCACCTCCGGGTCTCACCTGGGCGAGCGGGGTCGAGAGCCTCGACTACCGCCCGCGGCTGGCGTTCAACGACTACAACTCGATGCTCGCCTATGTCGGCGACGCGGCGGGTCGGGACCTCTCGCTCCTCGACGGGGCGGTGGCCGCCGGCCTCTACGGCGGGCCCGACGCCATCTGGAACCTCGACAGCCTGCAGGCGTGCAACGAGCGGCTCGAGGCCGGGGGCGTCGGGATCCCCGAGCCGGCCGCGGTCAGCGAGGACGAGTCCGACATCTGGGTCGCCGGGTTCACGGCGTGCCGCAACATGGTCCTGCTGCAGTCCCTCCTCGAGGCGGCGGGTGAGGACCTGAACTACGGCTCGTTCGCCGGCGCGGCCGACGGCCTCGAGATCGACCTGCCCATCCAGCCCGACCCCATGACCTACGGCCCGGGCGAGGCGGCGGACGGGGACCCGACCGCCTACCTCTTCGACTGGGACCCCGACGAGGTGGCCTTCGTCCTCCGTGAGGGCTGAGCCGGGGCCGTCACCCGCCGAGCCGCGGCGCACGGTCACGGCCCCGGTGAGAGGATCTGATCGCTCACAGGGCAACAACCGGGGGGACGTGTCCATGACGAAGCTCTCGAGAGGTCGGGTCGGCCGCGGGATCGCACTCGTGCTGGCCGGCGTCCTGCTGGCCGCCTGCACGTCGGGCGACCCGGAGGAGTCATCCGACGACACCGCGGCGCGGGGGACCTCGGACACGACCGCCGAGACCGTGCCGACGCGGGCCGGCGCCCGGCGTCACCGACGACTCGATCAAGGTCGGCGTGACCTACGTGGACCTCGAATCGCTCGGCGACGTCATCTCGCTCTCCCACGGCGACTACGAGTCGGCCTACCGGGCGCTGTTCGACGACATCAACGCCGACGGCGGCATCCACGGCCGGATGCTGGAGCCGGTCTTCGCCCCGATCAACCCGGTCGGCACCGACGGCGCCGACGCCGCCTGCCTGGAGCTGACCGAGGACGAGGACGTCTTCGTCGTGACCGGGTTCTTCCTCGACGACAACGTCCTCTGCCCGTTGGAGACCCACGAGACCGCGGTCGTCGGCGGGGTCCAGACCCCGGAGCGGCTCGAGCGGGCCAACGCGCCGTGGTTCACGATGGAGAGCGGCACCGACCTGCAGACCGAGATCATCGAGGCCATGGCCGAGGCGGGCGAGCTCGACGGCAACCTCGGCGTCTACGGCGCGCAGGGCGACCAGGCCCAGATGGAGGACATCGTGCTCCCCCTGCTCGACGAGCTCGGGATCGAGGTCACCGAGACCGCGCTGCTCGACGCCCCGATCGACGACGTCGCGGCCCAGGAGGCGGCGGTCGGGCGTCATCGGGGAACGCTTCTCGGCGTCGGGGGTGGACACAGGTGCTGGCCCTCGCCACCTCGGGCCTGGGGTGGGCCGTCGGCAACGAGGACAGCGACTACCGACCGCAGCTCCTGCTCACCGACCCGAACTCGATCCTGGCCTACACGAGCGACGCCGCCGGCCGCGACCTCTCGGTGCTCGACGGGGCCGTCGCCGGAGGCGTCTACGGCGGCGCCGAGAACCTCTACGCGATGGACAGCATGCAGGCGTGCAAGGACGCGGATCGAGGCCAACGGCGGCGAGCTCCCGGACCCGGCCACGATGCCCAACGACGACGAGGACCTCTACGTCTCCGGCTACACGGCCTGCCGGACGATGGTCCTGCTCGAGGCCCTGTTGGAGGCGGCAGGCGAGGACCTGAACTACGGCTCGTTCGCCGCCGCGGCCGACGGCCTGGAGGTCGACCTGCCGATCCAGCCCGACCCGCTGACCTACGGCCCGCCGCCGGCCGCCGACGGCGATCCGACCGCCTACCTGTTCGACTGGGACCCCGACGAGGTGGACTTCGTGCTGCGTGACTGATCCCACGGTCACCGTCACCCGCCTCGCCGCCGAGCACCGGGACGGCCTCGGCATCGGCGTCGGCCGAGCCCCGCCTGTCCTGGGTGGTCGACGGGCCCGGACGGGTGGCGACAGGCCCGGGCCGAGGTCCGGGTCGACGGCGACGTCCACGCCATCGACGGCGCGCGAGTCCGTCCTCGTGCCGTGGCCGGCTGCGCCCCTGGCGTCCCGCCAGCGGGTGGAGGTCGCCGTCCGGGTCGAAGGGCGACGAACGGTCGGCATCGGCCTGGAGCGCCCCCCTCGTCGTCGAGGCCGGGCTGCTCCGGGCCGAGGACTGGTCGGCACGGGTGGCCTCGCCGGAGGTCCCGCTCGAGGCGACGGCGCTGGTCCGCCGGCCCTTCACGCTGCCGGGCCCGGTCGACCGGGCGCGGCTGTACGTCACCGCCCTGGGCGTGTACGAGGCGGAGCTCAACGGCCGCCGGGTGGGCGACGAGGTGCTGGCCCCGGGGTGGACCAGCTACCACCACCGCCTCCGGTACCAGACCTTCGACGTCACCGACCTGGTGACCGAGGGGGACAACGTGCTGGGGGCGACCCTGGCGGACGGGTGGTACCGGGGGCGGCTGGGCTTCGGCGGCGGGCGGGCCGCCCAGTACGGCGACCGCCTCGGCCTGATCGCCCAGCTGGAGGTCGTGACCGGCGACGGCGAGGTCCACCGGGTCGTGACCGACGACGGCTGGAAGTCGGCGGCGGGGGCCGACGACCCGGACCAGCATCTACGACGGCGAGGACCACGACCCGAGGCGGGAGCCCGAGGGCTGGTCGTCCCCGGGCTTCGACGACACGTGGTGGCCGCCGGTCCAGGTGCTCGACCACGACCTCACCACCCTGGTCGCCCCGACGGGCCCGCCGGTGCGGGTCACCGAGGAGGTCGAGCCCGTCGAGACCACCACCTCGCCGTCCGGCCGCACGATCGTGGACTTCGGCCAGAACCTGGTCGGTCGCCTGCGGGTGTCGGCGGACGGGCCCGAGGGGGCGGAGGTCCTGCTGCGCCACGCCGAGATCCTCGAGGACGGCGAGCTCTGCACCGAGCCGCTCCGGGACGGCCGACGCCCGGGATCGCCTGATCCTGCGGGGCCGGGGGCCCGAGACGTGGTCGCCCCGGTTCACCTTCCACGGGTTCCGCTACGCCGAGGTCAGCGACCCCTCGGCCGAGGTCGTCGCCGAGGTGTGCCACTCCGACCTGCGCCGGACCGGGTGGTTCGAGTGCTCCGACGAGCGGGTCAACCGCCTGCACGAGAACGTGGTGTGGGGCATGCGGGGCAACTTCCTCGACGTGCCCACCGACTGCCCCCAGCGCGACGAGCGCCTGGGCTGGACCGGCGACCTCACCGCCTTCGCCCCCACCGCCTGCTTCCTCTACGACGTCGCCGGCTTCCTCGCCTCCTGGCTGGCGGACCTGGCCGCCGAGCAGACCGACGACCTGCGTGCCCCTGGTCGTCCCCAACGTCCTCGGCGACATGCCCCTGCGCACCGCCCTCTGGGGTGACGCCGCCACCGAGGTGCCGTGGACGGCGTACCAGCGCTACGGCGACCTCGGCCTGCTCGAGGCGCAGTACCCGAGCATGCGTCGCTGGCTGGAGACGATCCTCGCCCACTGCGATCCGCCCGGGCCACTGGCAGGAGCCCTTCCACCTCGGCGACTGGCTGGACCCTGCCGCCCCTCCGGACAACCCCGCCGGCCGGGCGCACCGACGGCGACCTGGTCGCCAACGCCTGGTTCTGCCACACGGCCGGGCTCATGGTCGAGGTGGCCGAGCTGCTCGGCGAGGACGCCGACGCCGACGCGGTTCCGGGACGCCGAAGCCGCCGCCCGCGCCGACTTCGCCTCCCGCTACGTGCACCCCGACGGGACCATGACCTCGGACTCCCAGACGGCCCACGCCCTGGCCATCCACTTCGACCTGGTGGACGGCGACCGCCGGGCCGCGACGGGCCGCCGCCTGGTCGAGCTGGTCGAGCAGGAGGGCCACCGCATCGGCACCGGCTTCGCGGGCACGCCCGATCCTGTGCGACGCGCTGTGCGACGGTCGGGGCCGTCGACACCGCCTACCGGCTGCTGCTGCAGACCGAGGCGCCGTCGTGGCTGTACCCGGTGCTCCACGGGGCGACGACGATCTGGGAGCGGTGGGACGGCATCCGCCCCGACGGCACCCGCAACCCGGGCGAGATGAACTCCTTCAACCACTACGCCCTCGGGGCCGTGGCCGACTGGCTCCACCGGTCGGTGGCCGGCCTGGCCCCGGCCGAGCCCGGCTACCGGCGTCTGCTCGTCCAGCCCCTCCCCGGGCCCGGGCTCGACCACGCCACGGCCCGGCACGACACGCCGTACGGGCGGGCCGAGGCGGGTTGGCGGCGGACCGACGACGGGCGTGATGGTGCACGCCGTCGTCCCGACGGGGACCACGGCGACCGTCGTCCTCCCCGACGGTCGGCCCGCGCTCGAGGTCGGCTCGGGCCGCCACGAGTGGGTCGTACCGTGAAGCGAGGTGTCGACCGCCGCCGTGCCCCGCACCCGCGAGCGCATCCTCGACGTCGCCCTCGACCTGTTCGCCGAGGAGGGCTTCTCGGGCACGACCATCACCGAGGTCGAGCGGCGCGCCGGCCTGTCGCCGGGCAGCGGCAGCTTCTACCGCCACTTCCCCTCGAAGGAGGCGGTCCTCACCGCTGCGGTGGAGCGGGAGGTCGAGCGACTACACACCGAGAGCGCGGCTCGGCACGCCGGGCCGGCCGACAACGACACCGCCGAGGGCCGCCTCGCCGGGACGCGCCGGATCCTCGAGGACATCCGCCGCTTCGACCGTCTCATCAAGCTGGCGCTGGCCGACGGGGACCGCCTGCCCGGTCTGCGGACGACGATCACGAACGCGCTGCAGCGCGGGCGCCCGGGGGTCGGATGGGACGACGATCCCGCGGTGGCGCTCGCCATCGCCGCGGTGGGCGGGTACCACCTGTTCAGCCTCGTCCAGGGCCGTCCGTTCGAGGACATCCCGGAAGACGAGTTCCTGGCCGCTGCCGCAGACCTGCTCAGGCCACCTCGGTGAGGTCCCGGTAGGGGGCGAGGCGCTCGTCGGTCGGGTCCAGGTCGGTGACGAGGAGGTCGACCCGGTCCCACTCGACGCCGACGGCGACGGCGCGCCGGCCCAGCTTCGACGCATCGACGGCGAGCACCACCTGCGTCGGCGGCGTCGCCCATGGCCCGCTTCACCTCGGCTTCCTCCAGGCTGGCCTCGAGGCCGCCGAGCCGCGGGTCGACGGCGGCGGCCGAGATGACGAGGACCTGCAGGGCGACCTGCGTGGCGGCCCGACAGGCCAAGGGGCCGACCAGGCTCCCCGTCTGCGGGTCGAGCCGGCCGCCGGTGAGGAGGGGCGAGACCCCGGCGCTGGCCCTGGAGGGCGGCGAAGGTGTCGGGGCCGTTGGTCAGGACCGTGAGGTCCCGAGCGGCCCCGAGGTCGTTGGCCAGGCGCAGGACCGTGGACGAGGCGTCGAAGCCCACCGCGCCCGATGGTCGGGCAGCAGCGTCGACCAGCTTCGCCGCGATCCGGGCCTTGGCCCGGGGGGCGGCCTGGCGGCGCTCGTCGAAGGGCTGGGGGCCGATGGCCCTGGCGCCGCCCCGCACCCGCCGGGCCACGCCCCGGTCCTCCAGCTCGGCCAGGTCCCGGCGGATGGTCATGTCGCTGACCGCCAGCCGGGCCGGCGGCCTCGGCGATGGTCACGTGGCCGTCCGCGGTGAGTCGCTCGTCGAGCCACTCGAGCCGGTCCTCGGCGGCGATCGTGGTCATGCCGGTTGACGTCGATGTTCGATCATGTGAGTCTTTGCATGTTCGGACATGGACGCCCGGGGGTCAAGGACCATGAGCACGATCTCGACGATCACCGCCGATCTCGAGCGGCAGGCCATCGAGCTGCCGTCGTGGGCGTTCGGGAACTCCGGGACCCGGTTCAAGGTGTTCGCCCAGCCCGGCGTACCCCGGGACCCGTTCGAGAAGATCGCCGACGCGGCGCAGGTCCACGAGGTCACCGGGACTGGCCCCGTCGATCGCCCTCCACATCCCCTGGGACCGGGTCGACGACTTCGACAAGCTCCGGGCCCACGCCGAAGACCACGGGCTCCGGCTCGGCACGATCAACACGAACACGTTCCAGGACGACGACTACAAGTTCGGCAGCTTCTGCCACGTCGACGAGCGCATCCGGGCGAAGGCCGTCCAGCACGCCCTCGACTGCGTCGACGTCATGGACGTCACCGGCAGCCGGGACCTGAAGGTCTGGCTGCCGGACGGCCTCAACTACCCGGGCCAGGGCGACCTGCGGGACCGGCAGGACCGGCTGGCCGACTCCCTCCAGCAGGTGTACGCCCGGCTGGGCGACGACCAGCGCCTCGTGCTCGAGTACAAGTTCTTCGAGCCCGCCTTCTACGCCACCGACGTCCCCGACTGGGGGACGGCGTACGTGCAGTGCGTCGCCCTGGGCGAGCGGGCGGTGGTCTGCCTCGACACCGGCCACCACGCCCCGGGCACGAACATCGAGTTCATCGTCATGCAGCTGCTGCGGCTGGGCCGGCTCGGCGCCTTCGACTTCAACTCCCGCTTCTACGCCGACGACGACCTCATCGTCGGCGCCGCCGACCCGTTCCAGCTCTTCCGCATCCTGGTCGAGGTCGTCCGGGGCGGCGGCTACGACGAGGGCACCGAGCGTCAGCTTCATGCTCGACCAGTGCCACAACATCGAGGCCAAGATCCCGGGCCAGATCCGCTCGGTCCTGAACGTGCAGGAGATGACGGCCCGGGCGCTGCTCGTCGACCGGGCGGCGTTGGCCGACGCCGAGCGCGCCGGGGACGTGCTGGCCGGCAACGCCGTGATGATGGACGCCTTCGCCACCGACGTCCGGGCCGACCTCGCCGACTGGCGGGCTTCCCGGGGCTTCGCCGCCGATCCGATGGCGACCTACGCGCAGAGCGGCTACGCCGAGCAGATCGCGGCCGAGCGGGTCGGGGGCGACCAGGCGGGTTGGGGGGCGTGACCGCGTCGTCGACGAGCTGCTGGCGCGGTCGAACCGTCTCGGCGCCGACCCCCGCATCACCAACTTCGCCGGCGGGAACACGTCGGCCAAGGGCATCGACATCGACCCGGTGACCGGGGCGGACGTCGAGCTGTTGTGGGTGAAGGGCTCGGGCGGCGACCTCGGGACCCTCACCGAGGACGGCCTGGCCGTCCTCCGCCTCGACCGGGTGCGGTCCCTCGTCGACGTGTATCCCGGCGAGGACCGGGAGGACGAGATGGTGGCGGCCTTCGACTTCTGCCGGCACGGCCTCGGTGGGGCCGCCCCCTCGATCGACACCGCCATGCACGCGCTGGTCGACGCCCCCATGTCGACCACCTCCATCCCGACGCCGGGATCGCCATCGCCGCCGCGGCCGACGGCGAGTCGTTGACCAAGGACATCTTCGGGGACCGGGTGCGTCTGGGTGCCGTGGCGGCGCCCCGGCTTCCAGCTGGGGCTCGACATCGCCGCCGTCCACGCGGCCAACCCGTCGGCGATCGGGGTGATCCTCGGCGGCCACGGCATCACCGCCTGGGGCGCGTCCAGCGACGAGGCCGAGGCGAACAGCCGGTGGATCATCGACACCGCCCAGGCCCACATCGACGCCCACGGCGATCCCGAGCCGTTCGGGCCGGTCGTCGACGACCGCCGCCCACTGCCCGCCGACGAGCGTCGGGCGGCGGCCGCGGCGCTGGCGCCGAAGCTGCGGGCCATCGCGTCGCAGGACCAGCGCATGGTCGGCTACTTCACCGACGCCGACGAGGTCCTCGACTTCCTCGCCGGCGCCAAGCTGGAGGCCCTGGCCGAGCTGGGCACCTCGTGCCCCGACCACTTCCTGCGCACGAAGGTGAAGCCGCTCGTGGTGCCGGCCGACGCCGACGACGAGCGAGCTGGCCGAGCTCCACGAGCGGTACCGGGCCGACTACGCCGCCTACTACGAGCGTCACGCCACGCCGGACTCGCCGGCCATGCGGGGCGCCGACCCGGCGATCATCCTCGTGCCCGGGCGTCGGCCTGTTCTCCTACGGGCGGGACGCCGCCGCCGCCCGGGTGGCGGGCGAGTTCTACGTCAACGCCATCAACGTCATGCGGGGCGCCGAGGCCCTGTCGACCTACGCCCCGATCCCCGAGGCCGAGAAGTTCCGCATCGAGTACTGGGCCCTGGAGGAGGCCAAGCTCCGCCGCCTGCCCGCGCCGAAGCGCCACGCCGGTCGCATCGCCCTGGTCACCGGCGCCGCCAGCGGCATCGGCAAGGCCATCGCCGATCGGCTGGTCGCCGACGGGGCGTGCGTCGTCGTCGCCGACCTCGACGTCGGCGGCGGTCGAGGCGGTCCGGGACCAGGTGGTCGCCGTGCCGACCGACGTCACCCGCGCCGAGGACGTCCGCGCCGCGGTCGACGCCGCCCTCCTCGCCTTCGGCGGCCTCGACCTCGTCGTCAACAACGCCGGCCTGTCCATCTCCAAGCCCCTCCTGGCGACCACCGAGGAGGACTGGGACCTCCAGCACGACGTCATGGCCAAGGGCAGCTTCCTGGTCGCCCAGGCCGCGGCCCAGGCGATGGTCGACCAGGGGCTCGGCGGGGACCTCGTCTACGTCGTGTCCAAGAACGCGGTCTTCGCCGGGCCGAACAACGTGGGCTACAGCGCGGCCAAGGCCGACCAGGCCCACCAGGTCCGGCTGCTGGCCGCCGAGCTCGGCGAGCACGGCATCCGGGTCAACGGCGTCAACCCGGACGGTGTCGTGCGGGGCAGCGGGATCTTCGCCGGCGGCTGGGGCGCCGAGCGGGCCGCGGTGTACGGCGTCGCCGAGGACGAGCTGGGCGAGTTCTACGCCCAGCGCACCCTCCTGAAGCGCGAGGTCCTGCCCGAGCACGTGGCCAACGCCGTCGCCGTCGCTCTGCTCGGACGAGCTCAGCCACACCACGGGCCTCCTCGTGCCGGTCGACGCCGGCGTGGCCGCCGCCTTCCTGCGCTGATGGCCCCGACCTTCGCCGCCGTCGACCTCGGCGCGTCGAGCGGCCGGGTCGTTGCCGGGCGGGTCGAGGACGAGCGGATCGAGCTCGAGGTGGTGCACCGGTTCCCGAACGGCGTCGTCGAGGATGACGGCCACCTGCGCTGGGACCTCACCGGGCTGGCCGGCGAGGTCCGGACCGGGCTCGACCTGCCTCCCCGAGGCCGAGTCGATCGGGATCGACACCTGGGGCGTGGACTACGGCCTGCTCGACGGCGACGGGAGGCTCCTGGCCGAGCCGATCGCCTACCGCGACGACCGGACGGCGGCGGTCATCGACGACGTCCACGCCGTGGTCCCGCCCGAGGAGCTGTTCGCCGTCAACGGCCTCCAGTTCCTCGCCGTTCACCACGCTCTACCAGCTCGTGGCCGAGCAGCGGGGGCCGCTCTGGGCAGAGGTGGCCCACGTCGTCCTCCTCCCCGACCTCCTGGCGCACGGCCTGACCGGCGAGCTGCGCACCGAGGCGACGAACGCCTCGACGACCGGCCTCCTCGATGTCCGCACCGGCGAGTGGTCGACCGACCTGCTCGACCGGCTCGGCCTCCCTGCCGGCCTCCTGCCGCCGATCGAGGCGCCGGGGGCGCGGCGGGGCACCGACCACCGCGGGATCCCGGTGGTCACGGTGGGGTCCCACGACACGGCCTCCGCGGTCGTCGGTGTGCCCGCCACCACCGAGCGCTTCGCCTACGTCGCCGTCCGGCACGTGGTCGCTGGTCGGCCTGGAGCTGCCCGGCACCCGTCCTCACGCCGGAGGCGATGGCGGCCAACTTCACCAACGAGGGCGGGGTCGACGGCCGCACCCGGTTCCTGCGCAACGTCGGCGGGCTCTGGCTGCTCCAGGAGTCGATGCGGGCCTGGGGCAGGGACGACCTGGCCCGGCTCCTGGCCGAGGCGGCCGAGCTGCCTGACGGTGGGCCGATCATCGATGTCGACGACCCGGCCTTCATCCCGCCGGGCGACATGCCGCAGCGGATCGCGGACGCCGCCGGGCGTCGGGACCTGACCCCGGTGGCCACGGCCCGCTGCATCATCGACTCGCTGGCCACGGCCTACGCCCGCACGGTGCAGCGAGGCCGCGGCCCTGGCCGACACCACGGTCGAGGTGATCCACATCGTCGGTGGGGGTCGGCCAACGACCTGCTCTGCCGGCGCACCGCGGACCTCGCCGGGCTCCCCGTGGTGGCCGGTCCCGTCGAGGCCACCGCCCTCGGCAACGTCGTGGTCCAGGCCCGGGCCGCCGGCGCGCTGGTCGGGTCGCTTGAGCCGACCTCCGGGCGGCGATCGCCGCCTCGGTCGCGCTGCGCCGGTTCGACCCGGCGTGATCGGAGCTGGATGTGAGCGTTAACATCCCGATCGACCGCCTTGACCGGTCGTCGGCGTTCTGCCTAGAGTCCGAGAACTCAATTCTGACTCGCTGAGAACCAGGTTTCTGACGTCCTGCCCGACCGGGCCGCCTCGGGGGGGCATGATGTCGCCAGTCGGAGTTCCAGGGGGATGACGTGAGCGCAACCGACGACGACGACCCAGAGCCGCGTCGCTGGCCGACGCCGTCCTCACGGCGGAGGCCGAACGCCAGGCCGCCCACGAGGACGAGGAGATCCTCTTCGCCGACGACCTGCTCCCCGGGGTCGGCGCCGAGGAGATGACGCTCCGGCAGGGCCTGGCCGTCGGCGGGTCGTTCACCTTCGCTGATGCTCCTCCTGCTCAACGGGGTCGAGAACCTCGAGGGGGCCTCGCTCGGGGTGCTGGCGCCGGACATCCGCGACAGCTTCGGGGTCAGCGACGGGGTGATCGTCTTCGTCAGCGCGGCGTCGAGCGCGTTCATCGTCCTCGGGGCGCTGCCCATGGGCTGGCTGGCCGACCGCTACCGACGGCCGCCGATCATCGCCGCCGCCGCCGTCGTCTTCTCCGTCTTCGTCTTCCTGTCCGGCCTGGCGGTCAACGCCTTCACGCTCTTCCTCGCCCGGTTGGGCGTCGGGGTGGCCAAGTCCTCGAACACCACCGTCCACCCATCGCTGATCGCCGACGCCTACCCGATCGGTGTCCGCGGCCGCCTCAGCGCCACCAACCTGGGCAGCGGCCTGCTCATCGGCGCGATCAGCCCGGCCCTGGTCGGCGCCATCGCCACCTTGGCGGGCGGCCCCGACGGCTGGCGCTGGGCCTTCTTCATCCTCGGCCTGCCGGCGCTCGTCCTCGCCTTCTTCGCCCTCCGCATCCCCGAGGCGCCCCGCGGCCAGTTCGAGATGAAGGACGTGCTCGGCGAGGTCATCGACACCCGGCCGACGCCGATGTCGGTCGAGTCGGTGTTCTCACGGCTCAAGCAGATCCGCACGTTCCGCCACGCCATGATCGCCTTCGCGGCGCTGGGCTTCGGCCTGTTCACCGGGCCCATCCTGCAAGGGCTCTACGTCGAGGAACGGTTCGACCTCGATGCGCTCGAGCGGGGCCTGCTCGGATCCGTTCGGCGGGCTCCTGGCGCTCTGCGTCCTGCCCTTCGCCGCCCGGGGCTACGACGCCCGCTTCCGCCAGGACCCGGCGAAGGCGCTCCGCCTGGTCGGCCTCCTGATCATCCCCGTCGCGATCGTGGTCCCGATCCAGTACGCGATGCCGAACGCCGTGAGCTTCGCCCTCGTCGGGGTGGTGGTGCAGGTCCTGCAGTTCACCGCGTTCACCATGGTCGGGCCGGTCCTGCAGTCGATCACGCCCTACCGCCTCCGGGGCATGGGGGCCGCCCTCGGATCGCTCTACATCTTCTTCATCGGGGCCACCGGCGGGGCGCTCCTCTCGGCGTTCCTCGACCGACGCCGTCGGCCCCAAGGGCGCGGTGCTGATCCTCATGATCCCGAGCTCGATCGTGGGCGGGGTCATGCTCGTCCGCAGCTCGACGTTCATCAAGAACGACATGTCCCTGGTCGTGGCCGAGCTCCAGGAGGAGATGGAGGAGTTCCAGCGGCAGAAGGCCCGCCCCGAGGAGATCCCCGTCCTCCAGGTCACCGACATCGACTTCAGCTACGGCCAGGTCCAGGTGCTCTTCGACGTCGCCTTCGAGGTGCGCAAGGGCGAGGTCCTCGCCCTGCTCGGGACCAACGGCGCCGGCAAGTCCACCATCCTGCGGGTCATCGCCGGCCTCGGCACGCCCGCCCGGGGCGTCGTCCGCCTCGACGGCCAGACCGTCACCTTCGTCTCGCCCGAGAAGCGGGGCCGGATGGGCATCCGCCTGCTGCCCGGCGGCAAGGGCGTCTTCCCGCAGATGACGGTCCGCGAGAACCTCGAGATGGCGGCCTTCGTCTACCGCAGCGACAAGGAGGACCAGGAGCGGCGCATCGCCAAGGTGCTGGAGCTCTTCGAGAGCCTGGCCGAGCGCCAGGGCCAGCCCGCGGGCTCGTTGTCCGGTGGCCAGCAGCAGATGCTCGCCCTCGCCGCCGTCCTGCTCCACGAGCCCGAGGTGCTGCTCATCGACGAGCTCTCCCTCGGCCTCTCGCCGATCATGGTCCAGGAGCTGCTCAAGGTCGTCGAGCGGCTGAAGGGCGAGGGCACGACGATCGTCATCGTCGAGCAGTCCCTCAACGTGGCCCTGGCCATGGCCGACCGGGCCGTGTTCCTCGAGAAGGGCGAGGTGCGCTTCGAGGGCGACGCCCAGGAGCTGCTCGAGCGCGACGACCTCGCCCGGGCCGTGTTCCTCGGTCGCGAGGGGGGCTGAGCGATGCTCGCCACCCTGTTCACCCGCCAGCTCCTCTTCGACGGCGTGGTGACGGGCATGGTCTACGGCCTGGTGGCGATGGGGATCGTCCTCGTCTACCGCTCGACCCGGGTCATCAACTTCGCCGTGGCCAACCTCGGCTTCATCGGCGCCGGGATCTTCGCCCTGCTCGTGGCGCAGTACGGCGTCCCGTTCTGGATCGCGGCGTTCCTCGGCCTCGTCGCTCGGGTGCGCCTACGGGGCGGTCGTCGAGCTGATCGTGATCCGGCGGCTGTTCACCGCGCCCCGGGTGATCGTGCTCGTGGCCACGATCGGGATCGCCCAGCTCTCGCCTCGCCATCCTGGCGTCGTTCCCCGAGATCGATGCCCCCGGCGCCCGGTTCCCCGTCCCGATCGGCGCCGTCCGCGAGATCGCCGAGATCCGGATCACCGGGCCGTCGCTCACCATCCTCATCGTGGTCCCCCTCCTCGCCATCGGCCTGGGTTGGCTGCTCAACCGCACGGCCATCGGCAAGGCGGTCAAGGCCTCGGCCGACAACCCCGACCTCGCCCGCCTCGCCGGCATCAGCCCGAAGGCGGTGTCGACCCTGGTGTGGGCCATCGCCGGCGGCCTGGCCACGCTGTCGCTGTCCCTGCTGGCCGGGGCGGCCGGTTCGGCCCAGAACCTCGACAACCTCGGGCCGAGCACGTTGACCCGGGCCTTGGCCGCGGCGGTCATCGCGGGCATGGCGTCGTTCCCGCGGGCCTTCCTCGCCGGCATCGCCATCGGGGTCATCCAGGCCCTGATCAACTTCAACTACCTCGACCAGCCCGGGCTCATCGACTTCCTCGTGTTCCTGGCCGTGGCGATCGCCGTCTACTGGCAGAGCCGCCAGGCCGGGGGCGAGACCCAGACCTTCTCGTTCGCGGCCAAGGCCCCGCCGATCCCCGAACGCCTGCGCAAGATCTGGTGGCTCCGCCAGATCGACCGCATCGCGCTGGTCCTGCTGATCGTCGGGCGCCGTCGTGCTGCCGCTGATCGTCACCGCCCCGTCCCGCCACCTGCTCTACACGACGATCCTCGGCTTCGCCATCTGCGCGCTGTCGCTGACCGTGCTCACCGGCTGGGCGGGCCAGTTGTCCCTCGGCCAGATGGCCTTCGCCGGCATCGGGGCGCTGCTCACCGCCGCGTTCACCCGGGGCATCAACGTCGACATCGGCTGGGGCGAGACCCGGTTCCTGCACGCGGGGATCGAGGCCGCTGCGGTTCGGGCCCGTCGCTCGTCTTCTCGGCGCTGATCACCGCGGGCATCGCCGCGCTCATCGGGGTGGGCGCCCTCCGGGTCCGCGGGCCTCTACCTGGCCGTGGTGACCTTCGCCTTCGGCCTCGCCGCGCAGCAGTACATCTACCAGCGGCCGATCCTGCACGGGGACTTCACCGACTCGGTCCCGCTGCGCCGGACCGACTTCTTCGGCATCGACATCACCTCACAGCGCTCCATCTACTACGTGACCCTCGTCGTCCTGGTCGTGGCCATCATCCTGGTGTCGCGCCTGCGGGCGACCGGCATCGGCCGGGGGACGATCGCCGTCCGCGACAACCCGGACACCGCGGCGGCGTACACGGTCTCGAACACCCGGACGAAGCTGCGGGCCTTCGCCCTGGCCGGCGGCCTGGCCGCGGTCGGGGGCTCCCTGCTCGCCGCCAACCTGCAGGGCGTGCCCAGCGACCGGGTCTTCACGGTCGCCGACTCGCTCATGCTGGTGGCGATCGTGGTCATCGGCGGCCTGGGCTCGGTGGCCGGGCACCGTGCTCGGGGCGGCGTGGGTCATCGGCCTGCCCGCCTTCTTCCCCGACAACGACCTCGTCCCGCTCCTGACCTCGAGCATCGGCCTCCTCGTCCTGCTCCTCTACTTCCCCGGTGGCCTCGTCCAGATCGGCTACGCCGCCCGGGCGGCGATCGTCCGCTGGATGGAGGACCGCCTCGGCCCGGCGCCGGCGAAGGCGCAGCACGCCGTCCCCGCCCGCCAAGCCGAGGCCCGCGACCCGCTACCCGAGGGCGTCCCGGCGCTCCGGGCCGAGCGAGATCGTCGTCACGCTTCGGCGGCATCCGCGCCGTCGACCAGCGCCTCGATCGAGGTCGCGCGAAGGCGAGATCGTCGGCCTGATCGGCACCAACGGCGCCGGCAAGTCGACCCTCATGAACGCCATCGGCGGCTTCTGCCCGTCGGCGGGGACCGTCGAGCTGTTCGGCGAGAAGGCGGCCCGCTCGGCGTCGGCCCGGGCCCGCCAGGGCCTCGGCCGCAGCTTCCAGGCCGCCACGCTGTTCCCCGAGCTCACCGTGCGGGAGACCGTCCTGGTCGCCTTCGAGGCCCGCAAGCGCACCGGGCTGCTCTCCACCGCCCTGTTCCTGCCCCCGGCCATCCGCCAGGAGCGGCGGCACCGGGCCGAGGCCGACGAGCTCATCGACTTCCTCGGCCTCGGCCGCTACGCCGACATGTACATCGCCGACCTGTCGACCGGCACCCGGCGCATCGTCGAGCTGGCCGGGCCTGCTCGCCCTCGACGCCCGCCTGCTCTGCCTCGACGAGCCCACCGCCGGCGTCGCCCAGCGCGAGACCGAGGCCTTCGGCCCGCTCATCAAGGAGATCCGCCGCGAGCTGTCGGCCTCGATGCTGGTCATCGAGCACGACATGCCGCTGATCATGAGCATCAGCGACCGCGTGTACTGCCTCGAGCTGGGCCACGTCATCTGCGAGGGCGAGCCCTCCGAGGTGCGCAACGACCCGGCGGTCATCGCCAGCTACCTCGGCACCGACGAGCGGGCCATCGCCCGCAGCGGCGCCGTCGGCGCCGCCACCGAGTCCTCGGGCGAGCCGGTCGCCTGACCGTCAGGGGTGACGGGCTAACGGACCTGGCACTCGCTGGTGGTCACGTAGGAACCGTCGGCACAGGGCAGCACCGGATTGGCGTGAGCGAACACGCCCAAGGGGTTGGTGTAGGCGGGCACCGTCCACACGTGCAGGAGGGAGGTCTGGATCTCGCCCATGAACTGGGCGCCCCTCGCCTCGCACTCCTCCTGGTTGTCGACGCCGTCATCGTCGCCGAGGACATCCATCTCGCCGTCGTCCCGGAAGTTGATGCAGATGCCACTGTGGGTGTGCCACTGGTCGTTGGGTCCGGCGAACCCGGCCGGAGCGCGGTCGGCCCCGAAGGTGTTCGAGTTGTACATGAAGCCCACGATGGTCGAGTCGGGCGCCGTGCCGTCGTAGGTGATCGTGGACGGGTGGGTGATCTCTTCGTCGGAGAGCCTGCCGTCCATGTCGGACATCCCGCCCGTGTAATGGACGCCCAGGCCGGGGTTGAACGAGCCCGTGCGGTGGTAGCCCGCGGCCTCGGCGTCGGCCACTGTCGGATAGGCCCTCACAGGGACCAGGGTGAGGGCGAGCTGGCGCTCGAGCTCGCGGCGCACCCGGGGCGCCAGGTCCTCGATCGGCACCGTGCGGTGCGCTCCGTGGTCCTCGCCGTTCTGCACGTCGGACCAACCCCGGTCATCGCCGTCGGGGAAGAGGAAGGCGACCTCGGCGGCGCCGTGGTCGTGGCTCGCCTCGTCGGCGTGCCCGTCCGCGGTCCCGTCATCGTGGGCATGTCCCACCGCGGTCTCGGTGCCGTGATCGTGTTCGCCGTGTGCGTGCTCGCTGGCACTGGGCGAGGTGACGGCGACCGCCGTCACCGCCAGGATCCCGATGGGCAGGACCGCCAGCGCCGCCCGGCTCGGGGCGCGCAGGCCGGCGCCCCGCTCGGGCCGGGCGAGGAGCTCGTAGCCGACGATCACGAAGGCGGCCTCGAGGAGCACGCAGGTGACGTCGACGAAGGAGGCTTGGTGGGGGTGCCCCGCCTCGGGCCCGACCGGGAGGCCCCAGATCCGGGACGTCACCCAGAGACCGATGAACACCACGTTGGCCAGGCAGGCCAGGTGGAGGATCCTCTGCGTCGGGCGCCAGTGCAGCAGTGCCGCGATGGCCAACTGCAGGGCCCCGACGGCCGCGAACGCGTACCCCTCGGGCAGCCAGGCATCGGCGTGGGAGCTGACCATCGCCAGGTGGATCACTCCGCTGCCCACGGACAAGGCAGCCAGCAGCACGCGGCCCGGTCGACTCAATGTCCACGCCATCACATTCCCCCTGATCTGCGCCGACCGTTCCCCCGGCCGGTGATGGCAAGGACCCTACCGAAGTTGGAACACTCGTTCTAACTTCCTCGCTGCCACCAGACATTCACAGGAGCCGAACCGCCCGTTCATCGAGGCGTCGGGTGCCGCCCAGTGCGCGGAGGGTCGCGTCCGACGCAGCAGCCGCGAGGAAGCCGGTCATGCCGTCGAGGATCGAGCCGGCGAAGACGCTCGAAGGGCACCGACGGGGCTGAGGCGGTGACGGCCCGTTCCCGGTCGGCGGCCGCGTGCACGCACAGCGCCTGGGCCTCGGCGATGCGCAGGTGCCGGAGGGGCTCGGGCAGGTCGGCCAGGAGCCGGTCGAGGTCCTCGCGGAACCCGTCGTTCGACCGCTGACCGTCGGGGGGGAGGTCGAGCATCCCCTCCGGTGTGCCCAGCGCGTGTCGCTGGAGCTGGTCGACGAAGGACACGTAGTGGCTGTCGGGGGACTCGGCCAGCCGGAGGACGGGCAGGAAGTGGGCTTCGAGCCGAGACCTGAGGTCAGCCGGATCACAACGGGCGGCCAGGAGCTCCCGTTCGCTGATGAGCTGCGGCAGGCGGTGCCGGAAGATGGCGGCGATGAGACCACCCTTCGAGCCGAAGTGGTAGTGCACCGCCGAGTTGTTGGCGGAGCCGGCCTCGGCGGCGATCTGGCGGAGGGACACGCCGTCGATGCCGTGAAGCGCGAAGAGACGCTCGGCGGCGAGGACGAGCCGCAAGGCGCTGGCTGAGGGGGCGGCCGATTCGAGAGCGCTCACGGCAGACGGGGGCCGAGCGGTGCCCATGCGGGTCAGAGCGGCGTCGGCGGCGGTGACCAGCGCCGAATCGGTCGGTGCGCCGCGATCGACGAGGATCCCGACGTCCTTCGCCAGCAGCTCGCCCGCGAACGGGGCGAGCCCGACGAGGTCGTAGCCGCCACCGGCGACGACCTCGGCGGCATAGCTGCGGCCACTGCCGCCGGCGAGGACCTCGGCCACCGCGGCCGGGTCGAGCTGTCGGGCGGCGGCCAGCTCGAACACCTCCGCCGCCAGAGCGAGCTGTGCGGCGAACACGGTGTTGTTGAGGACCTTGGCCTCCTGGCCGGAGCCCAGCGGGCCGAGGTGCAGGACAGGGTCGCCGAAGGTCTCGAGCACGGGCCGGCAGCGGTCGACGACTCGGCCGGGCCGCCGGCCATCACCAGGAGCTCGCCGCTGGCCGCCTTGTGCCCGCCTCCGCTGACGGGCGCGTCGATCACGTGGAGGGCGGGGAAGTCCTCCTGGAGGCGGAGGCAGGTCGTCGGGTGCACGGTGCTGTGGACGACGACGATCGGAGCCCTCCGCCATCGCGCTCGAGCGCGCCGTCGGGTCCCCGCAGCACCTCGTCCACGCCGGCGTCGTCGATCACGCACACGCCGAGGACGTCGCTGGCCGCTCCCAGCTCGCCGAGCGACCCGGCGACGGCGGCGGGGGTGTCGGCGAAGGGCTCGAGGGACTCGGGCCGGCGGGCCCAGAGGGTGGTGGGGAACCCGGCGTCGATGATCCGGCGGGCCATGGGCCCGCCCTGGCTCCCCAGGCCGACGAAGCCGACCCGGGTGGCATCCGCGCTCATGGCGTCAGGCCGAGCTCGTCGGCGGCGGCGACGAGGAGGTCGTCGAGGCGACGCCCGAGCGGCCAGCCGAGGTAGACGGCGTAGTGGACCACGAGCTCCTGGAGCTCCTCGTAGGTGAGCTCCTCCATCGAGAGCGCAGCCCGGAGGTGCTCGCTGACCTCCTCCTCGACGCCGGCGAACGCGGCGCAGCAGATGCTCACGATGCGTCGGTCGCGGCGGGTCAGGTGCTTGTCCCGGGTCCAGATCTCGCCGTAGAGGAAGTCGAGGTGGGAGCGGCCCCGGAACGCGGTCGGCGCCGGCGGGCTCGGCTCACCGTGCACGGCCAGGTAGGCGGCCTCCCCCCGTTCGCGACGGGTCTCGTCGTCGACGGGGTCCACCCATTGCTCGAAGTCGTGGGGCTCGCGCTCCTGGCCCCGCTCCTCGGCGAGGCGGAAGGCCGACATCATCGCGTGGAGGTTCAGGTCCGACGCCTTGGGCCAGCCGAGCTGGGTGGCGAAGAACAGGACGAACTCGTCGAGCTCCGCGTAGGAGAGGTCGTCGCTGTTGAGCGCCGCCCACACGTGGGTCTCGATGGGCGTCGTCGCCCCGGCCGCGCCCACGCAGGAGAGGGTGATGAGGCGCCGGTCCCGGGCCGTGAGCACGCCCCGACGCCACATCTCGCCGAACACGAAGCCGATGACACCGCTCTCGATGAAGGCGCCCATCGGGTCGGGGCTCGGCGTGGTCATGATCCGCTCGTACTCCGCGCGGGCGTCGGCCTGACGCTCCTCCCGGTCGTTCCACTCGGACACGGTCACCCCTCTCCGTCGGTCTGCTCGGCGATCATGCGCTGAACGTAGGCCTCGGGATCGACAGCCCGCTCACGGAGCTCGTCGTGGATCTCCGGGGCGGTCACCACGAGGAACGTCCCGGCGGTCACCGCGTCGGCCACGAGCTCACCGACGACGTCGGGCTCCACCAGCGGGTGCTGAGGCGCCCGGGGCGAGGTGGCCTCGCCGTACACGGTGATCTGCTCGAGGATGTTGGTGATCACCCCGGAAGGGCAGAGGCAGGTGACGCCGACACCTTGCGGAGCCAGGTAGAGGGCGAGCGCCTCGGACACCCCGACGACGGCGTGCTTGCTGGCGACATACGGCAGCCGGTCGAATCCGTAGGCCAGGAGCCCCGACGCCGAGGCGGTGTTCACGACGTGACCGTGGCCCTGGGCGATCAGGTGGGGGAGGAACACGAGGTTGCTCCGGGCGATGCTCAGCAGGTTGAGGTCGAGGACCCGTTGCCAGGCCTCGACCGGCAAGGCCTCCGGAGCGCCCATGGCCAGGACGCCGACGTTGTTCATGACGAGGTCGAGCCGGCCGAACCGGTCGAGGCACCGGTCGCGCAGCGTCTTCGAGGTCGGCCTGCTCGGTCACGTCGACGCCGAGAGCGTCCGCCTCGCCACCCGCCTCGCCGACGAGGGCGGCGGTCTCCTCGGCGCGGGTGGCGTCCAGGTCGCTGGCCACGATGCGAGCGCCTCGCGCCGCGAGGGCGATCGCGGTGGCCCGGCCGATGCCACTGCCGGCGCCGGTGAGCGACGGCGCGGTCCCTTCCAGCTCCAGGGGGACGGTCATGCGATCGCCACCGCCTTGGTCCGGACGAACTCGAGCAGGCCCTCGAGGCCGCCCTCGCGTCCGAACCCGGAGATCCCGACGCCACCGAAGGGCAGCTCGCAACCGGTCACCGGCGAGGCCCCGTTCACGTAGACGCCGCCCGCCTCGAGCCGGGGCACCAGCCGGTTGATCCGAGCGGCGTCATTGGTCCAGAGATACGAGGCGAGCCCGTAGTCCGTGCTGTTGGCGATCTGCACCGCTTCCTCCTCGGTCTCGAAGCGCATGAGGGCCAGCACCGGGCCGAACACCTCGACCTGACCGAGCTCGCTGGTCGGGTCGACGTCACCGAAGACCGTCGGCTCCACGTAGCAGCCGGCGGCGAGCGGTCCGTCGGGGATGCCTCCACCGACCAGCAGCTCGGCGCCGCCCTCGGTCCGGGCCCGGTCGACCATGGCGATGATCCGTTCCTGGGCGGCGTCGGCTCACGACCGGGCCCATGCCGGTCGCCGGGTCGAAGGGTCGCCGAGGGTGATGTCCCGGGTGAAGGCGACGACCTTCTCGGCCAGCTCGTCGTAGACGCTGTCGTGCACCACGAGCCGGGTGGCCAGGGCGCAGCCCTGGCCGGCCAGGGTCTGGTGGACCGACGCGGTGGCGATGAAGGCGACGGCGTCGAGGTCGGCGTCGGGGAAGACGATGCTGGCCGACTTCCCGCCGAGCTCGAGGACCGCGGGCTTGAGGCTCTCGGCACAGGCGGCGAGGATCGCCCGGGCGGCGGTGGGGCCTCCGGTGAAGCTGACCTTCTGCACGAGCGGGTGTCGGACGAGGGCCTCGCCGGCCTCGGCGGTGCCGGGCAACAGGTTGACGACGCCGGCCGGGATGCCGGCCTCGGCGGACCAGGTCCATGAACCGCTCGGTGGCGTAGGGGGTGAGCTCGGAGGGCTTCACCACGACGGTGTTGCCGGCGGCGATGGCCGGGATCACCTTCATCCCCACCGAGACGAGGGGCCCGTTCCAGGTGATGATGATCCCGATGACGCCGTAGGGCTCCGGCACGGTGTAGGCCAGCTCCCGGCCCTGGGCGGGCGACGTCGTGACCCGGCCCTCGATCTTGTCGGCCCACCCGGCGTAGTAGCGGGTGTAGTCCACGACCGAGCTCGCCGTGAACTGGGCGATGCCCAGGGTCATGCCGTTGTCGAGGACCGACAGCCGCGCCAGCTCGTCGTGCGCGTCCTCGAGGAGCGTCGGCGAGCCGCACCAGGACGTCGCGCCGTTGCCAGGGGGTCCAGGAGCGCCAGGTCTCGAACGCCGTCTGCGCCGCCTGGACGGCATCGTCGATGTCCTCGACACCGGCGAGGGGAACCGGCCCCTGGACCTCGCCGGTGGCGGGGTAGCGGTGGAGGTGCTCCCCGCCCTTGCCGGTGCTCCGGCGTTCGTCGCCGATGTGCAGGTGCACCTCGGGCACGGTCCGATCGATGGTCACTACGTCCCCCTGGTCGACGAGTTCAAGCGAGCGGCTCAGAAATTAAGCTCACTTGACTTGACCACGCTCGCCGTGGTCCTGTCAACCCCATGGCACCTGCAGCAGACCTGTTCGATCTCACCGGCAAGGTCGCCGTGATCACCGGCGGCGCCGGCGGCATCGGCGTCGTCTACGCCGAAGCCCTCGCCGAGGCCGGCGCCGCCGTCGTGGTCGCCGACCTCGACCTGGCCGCGGCGACGGCCACGGCCGAGGACCTGGCGGCGAAGGGCCACGCGGTGACCGGTGCGGAGGTCGACGTGCGCTCGGCTGAGTCGGCGCAGGCGATGGTGGCCACTGCGGTCGAGGCCCACGGCGGCGTCGACATCCTGATCAACAACGCAGCGATCATGGTCGACCTGCCGCCCTACGGGCTCAGCAACATGCCGGTCGACGAGTGGGACCGCGTCATCGACGTCAACCTGCGCGGTCCGCTGCTGTGCACCCAGGCGGTCATCCCGGCTATGGAGGGCCGCGGCGGCGGCCGCGTCGTCAACGGCCTGTCGGCCGGGGCGTTCATGCCCGGGGGCATCTACGGGGTGAGCAAGTTCGCCCTGCACGGTCTGACCGTCAACCTGGCGTCCGAACTGGGCGGGCCGGGGCATCAACGTCAACGCCATCGCTCCCGGCCTGGTCGACAACGAGAGCGGCTACGTCGCCCTCCCGAAGGACTCGCCCTTCCGGGACGCCATCGCCGCCACGATCCCGGGCAAGCCCTCCGGCCCGCCCGAGGACCTCGTCGGCACGCTCCTGCTCCTCTGCTCCCGGGCCGGCGACTGGATCACCGGCCAGACGATCGTCGTCGACGGCGGCTGGATCACCCGCCTCTGAGGAGCCAAAAGTTGAACGTCCGTTGCATTTCGGATTATCCTGCCTGCAAAGGTTTGCAAACCGTGGGGGAGTCGACGTGAAGTTCCGCACCGGCGTGATCGTCCTGCTCGTCGCCGCCGCCCTCGTGGGCTGCACGGCAGGTGATCCTGAGGCAACCACGGACGAGGGCACCGGGCCCGATCCGACCGCCAGCATCCCCACCGGGCCGGCCCCGGGGGTGACGGAGGACTCGATCAAGGTGGGGGTCACCTACGTCGATCTCGACGCCCTGGGAGATGTCGCCAACCTCGACCACGGCGACTACGTGGGCGCCTACCAGGCGCTGTTCGACCAGATCAACGCCGAGGGGGGCATCCACGGCCGCACGATCGAGCCCATCGTCGTCGGGGTCAACCCGGTCGGGACGGCACCCGCCGAGGCGGCGTGCGTGGAGCTGGCCGAGGACGAGCAGGTGTTCGTGATCATGGGCTTCCTCTCCGGCGAGGCCGTGCTGTGCCCGCTGGAGACGCACCAGACCGCGGTGATCGGCGGGGAGATGACCCCCCAACGCCTCGAGCGGGCCCAAGCGCCCTGGTACTCCGCCGAGCCGAGCGTGGATCTGGAGTCCGACGCCATTCGGGCGCTGGCCGAGGCCGGCGAGCTCGACGGGACCCTCGGGGTCTTCGGCGGCACCGCCGAGGAACAGCAGCTCGAGGACGTCGTCCTGCCCCTGCTCGACGAGCTCGGCATCGAGCCGGTCGAGACCGCCGTGGTGACCGCACCGCCCGACGACATCACCGCCGTGAACGCCGAGATCGCGGTGTTTGCCGAACGGTTCGCCGCCGCGGGGATCGACCAGGTGCTGATCACCGGTCAGTCCGGGCTCGGCTGGGCCGGCGGCATCGAGAGCACCGACTACCGACCCGAGCTGAGGATCACCAACTACAACTCGATCCAGGCCTTCGCCAACGACCCTGCCGGCCGTGACCTCTCCATCCTCGACGGGACGGTCGCGGGGAACCTCTACAGCCCCTCACAGCGGATCTGGGAGCTCCCGGCGATGCAGGAGTGCATCGGCGTGCTCGAGGAGGCCGGGGTCGAGGTGCCCGAGCCCGATTCCCTGCCCGAGGACGCGGGGGCGCTGTACCAGGCGGGGATCACCGCCTGTCGTGACGTCGCCCTGTTCCGGGCCCTGGTCGAGTCTGCGGGCGAGGAGCTGGACTACGGCTCACTCGTCGCCGGCGCCGACGGCCTCGAGGTCGACCTGCCGACCCAGCCCGAGCCGGTGACCTACGGACCGCCCCCCGCCGCGGATGGCGACCCGCCCGCCTACCTCTTCGACTGGGATCCCGAGCAGCTGGCGTGGGAGCCGCGCGAGGGCTGACCCGCGTCTCCCGACCGCCCGGGGCTGGTCAGTCAGCGGCGAGGGCCTCGATGATCGGGGCGAGCGTCTCGGGCTTGGCGTCGATCGGCGCCGCGAAGTAGGTGATGCCGTAGCGGTCCCGGGTGTCCCGGAGCCGCCGGCACACCTCGTCCAGGGAGCCCACGGCCACGATCGGCGACGCCAGCAGGTCGTCGGCGCCGAGGTCGACCCGGGCCCCGCCCATCCGCTCGGTGACCGTGGCGATCCGATCGGCGAAGTCGGCCAGGTGCTCCTCGGGCCGGTCGGTCACGACGCACTCCAGCAGCTGGGCGCTGAGCTCGATCTCCTCGAAGCGACTGCCGGCCGCCTCGCGGATCCACCCCACCTTCTCCTCGATCGCCGGGGCGGAGAACTGGGACGGGTCCAGACCGGTCCCGCCGCCGCGGTTGGTGGGCATGAGCTGCACGATGTCGGCCTGGCGGGCAGCGACCGCGAGGACCTTGGGGCCGCCCCCGCCGATCATGATCGGCGGCCGGGGTCGTTGGACCGGCGCCGGGGTCCCCCGCAGCTCGCGGACCCTGTAATGCTCGCCCTCGAAGCTGAACGGCTCGTCCCCGAACAGCCCCTTCAGGATGATCGCCGTCTCTTCGAGACGGGCGATCCTCACCGACGCCGATGCGAAGGCGATGCTGGCGTCCACGTACTCCTGGCGCAGCCACCCGGCGCCGAGGCCGACCTGCAGCCGGCCCTCCGAGAGCACGTCGAGGGTGGCCAGCTCCTTGGCGAGGACGGCGGGCTCCCGGAAGTCCTGGGCGAGCACCGTCTGGGTGATGCGCAGGGTGGAGGTGGCGTCGGCGACGGCCTGGCCGGCGATGAGCGGGGCCAAGGGGCGCACGAAGTGGTCGGCGAGACCGAAGGTCGAGTAGCCGAGGGCCTCGACGGCGCGAGCCGACTCGAGGAGCCTGTCCCGCTTGGACGAGGCGCCACCGGTGAAGCCGAAGCGGATCGGACGGGGCGCGATCATGGGCCGGATGCCTTCCGGCGCGACTCGAGGCGGTCGACCAGGCGGCCCATGGCGGCGATCGCCTCGTCGGGTGACGTGTCGTAGCCCGCGGCGTGGTCCTGTACGGCGCTGAACGCCAGCCCCTGGATCCCGGCCGCGACGAGTGGCGGTGGGTAGTCGTCGGCGTCGATCCCGTACTCGGCCAGCAGCGTCTCGAGGGCCTTCATCTGCATGCGCGCACCTCTCGGGCGATCCCCCCCAGTTCGGCCTTCAGGGCCGGCCGGTGGTTGGCGGCCGCGAGCAGCTCGACGAACAGTGCCGTGCCCCGGGTGTCCGACGCCAGCTCCCACCACGCCCGCAGCGGCTCTGGTGACGCCAACGCCTCGGCCATCCGTTCGACGTTCCGCCCCGCCCGCCGCTGGAGCACCGCGACGAAGAGGTCGTCGAGCGACGCGAAGTAGTAGTGCACCAGGGGCGCCTGGATGCCGACGGCGGTGGCGACGCTGCGAGAACTGATCGCCGCGTACCCCTCCTTCAACATGATCTCCTCGGCCGCGTCGAGGATCCGCCGGCGCTTCTCCTCGGTTGCGGCTCGTGGTCGTCGCGCCTCGGCCATCTCCCTGATCCATAGCCGTTCTTGAACGGACGTTCTAAATAGGCTAGAACGACGGTCATGGCAGAGCTCGAGGGGAAGGTCGCCGTCATCACCGGCGCCGGGTCAGGCATGGGACGCGCCGCGACGCAGGTGTTCGTTCGGGAAGGGGCCCGGGTGCTGGCCGCGGACATCAGTGGCGGGCAGGACGACACGGCTGCCGCCCTGGGCGACGCCGTCAGTGCCTTCCAGGTGGACGTGACCCAGGAGGATTCGGTGGAGGCGATGTTCGCCGCAGCCGTCGAACAGTTCGGCCGGTCGATGCCGTCCTCAACGTCGCCGGCATCGGGGCGCACGCGCCGCTGGCCGAGACCACCGTCGAGGACTACGAGCGGGTCATGGCCGTGAACCTGAAGGGCGTGATGCTCGGCACCAAGCACGGCATCCGCACCATGGTCCCGACCGGTGGCGGGGCCATCCTCAACTGGTCCTCCACCGGCGGCATGAACGGCTCCCGCCTCCCGACCTCGGTGTACTCGGCGGCCAAGGCCGGCGTGATCTCCTTCACCAAGGCCGCCGCCATCGAGTACGGCACCCAGGGCATCCGCGCCAACGCCATCTGCCCGGGCTTCATCGAGACCGAGATGTCCGGCGGCAAGGGCGCCGCCGAACGGTTCCCGGCCCTGGTGAAGGGCTCGGCCCTGCGCCGCGGCGGCCAACCCGAGGAGGTCGCCGAGCTGGCCTCGTTCCTCGCCTCCGACCGAGCCACGTTCATGACCGGTGCGGTGATCCCCATCGACGGCGGCAGCACCTGCTCGCTCCCCAGCTGACCGAAGGACCTCCGATGAGCACGATCACGACGAACGAGCCGTACTTCGACCCCTACGACGTCGACATCAACGCCGACCCGTACCCGATCTACGCCCGTCTCCGGGAGGAGGCGCCGATCTACCACAACGAGCGCTACGACTTCTGGGCGCTCTCCCGCCACGCCGACGTCGAGAAGGCGCCTGCTCGACTGGCAGACCTTCACCAGCACCCGCAGCGACATCCTCGACATCATCAAGGCCGGCGTCGAGCTGCCGCCGGGCGTCCTGCTCTTCGAGGACCCGCCGCAGCACACGATGCACCGGGGCCTCATGTCCCGGGTCTTCACCCCCCGCCGCATGGCCGCCCTCGAGGACCAGGTCCGGGACTACTGCGCCGGCTGCCTCGACCCGCTCGTCGGGATCCGACGGCTTCGACATCATCACCGAGCTGGCCTCGATGCTGCCCATGCGGGTCATCGGCATGCTGCTCGGCATCCCCGAAGAGGACCAGGTCGCGGTCCGCAACCGGACCGACGCCAACCTGCGGACCGTGCCCGGCCAGCCCATGGCGGTGAAGGAGGAGAACGTCGCCCGGGGCGACTTCTTCGCCGACTACATCGAATGGCGGTCCCAGCACCCCTCCGATGACCTGATGACCCAGCTGCTCAACGCGGAGTTCGAGGACGAGACCGGCACGACCCGGACGCTGACCCGCCCCGAGGTCCTCACCTACACCGCTGTCCTGGCCGGCGCCGGCAACGAGACCACCGGCCGGCTCATCGGCTGGCTGGCCAAGCTGCTCGCCGAGCACCCCGACCAGCGCCGCGAGGTCGTCGAGGACCGCTCGCTGATCCCCAACGTGATCGACGAGGCCCTGCGGTTCGAGCCGACCGGCCACGCCAGCGCCCGCTACGTGATGCAGGACATCGAGTACCACGGGATCACCGTCCCCGCCGGCAGCGCGATGCTCCTGCTCCAGGCCTCGGCCAACCGCGACCCCCGTCGCTACGACGACCCCGACGTCTTCGACATCCACCGCGAGGACATCCAGCACCTCACCTTCGGCTTCGGCCTCCACTTCTGCCTCGGCGCCAGCCTCGCCCGGCTCGAGGGCCGGGTCGCCCTCGACGAGCTCCTGAACCGCTTCCCCGAATGGGACGTCGACCCCGCCGGCATGAAGCTGGCCCCGACCTCGACGGTCCGGGGCTGGGAGTCCATGCCCATCGTCGTCTGCCCTGATGAGGGACCGATGCCACGATCCGTCGGACGTGCCGGCGACCGGTCGTCGTCGTCTCCAACGACACCCACATCGGGCCACGGCTCGTCGAGGACCTGCGGGCCTACTGCCCGTCGGCCCAGCTGGATGAGTTCGACCGGTTCGCGGCGACGACCGCGGCCGAGAAGGAGGCGGCCGCCGGCATGCTCGCCGGCAGCGGCTACCTCGACCACCCCAACCTCCGCACGCCGGGCCACCACGACCCGGCGGCCCGCCTGGCGGACTACGACCACGACGGCGTCGCCGCCGGGGTGATCTTCCACGGCTCGATGAACATGGAACCGATCCCGTTCATCTCCTCCGGCCTCGGCAAGACGAAGGCCTACGATGACCGGGAGCTGGCCGGCGTCGGCATGGCGATCTACAACCGCTGGCTGGCCGATGTCGTCGCCCAGGCCCCGCACCGCCACATCGGCCTCGCCTACCTGCCGATGTGGGACGTCGACGCCGCCGTCGCCGAGGTCGAGTGGGCCCATGCGGCCGGCTTGCGGGGCGTCAACTTCCCCGCCATGCGCGACGGTGAGCTGCCCGAGTACAACCGGTCGGTCTGGGAGCCGCTGTGGTCGGTGTGTGAAGAGCTCGCCATGCCCCTCGTCACCCACGTCGGCGCCGGCACCAACGCCCACTACGGCAAGCTCGAGGGCATCGCCCTCCTGCAGATCGAATCCGGCGGGTTCACCTCCCGCCGGGCGATCTGGTGGCTCATCTTCGCCGGCGTGTTCGAACGCCACCCGGGGCTGAAGCTGGTCATCACCGAGACGCCGGGCAACTGGTTCCCCACCACCGCCGCCGAGCTCGACGCCGTCTGGTCGTTCTACGACGCCAAGCGCGACGAGCCACTCAACCGGGCGCTGCTCGAGCAGGTCCCACGCCCGCCGAGCGAGTACATGGCCGAGAACGTCTTCTACGGCGCCAGCTTCGCCTCACCCCACGAGGTCGGCCAGGCCGTCGCCCACGGCCTCGACTCCCAGCTCCTGTGGGGCTCGGACTACCCCCACCTCGAGGGCACCTTCGTCTACCCCGAGGGCCAAGACATGCCGTCGGTGACCCGGCTCGCGCTGCGCAACACCTTCTGTGACGTGCCCCCGGAGGCGACGGCGCGGATGGTCGGCCAGAACGCCATCGACGTCTACGGCCTCGACGGCGACGCCCTCCGCGCCATCGCCGCCGAGATCGGCGCCCCGACCCTCGAGGAGCTGGCCACCCCCATCGACGAGGTGCCCGAGGGGGCGAGCGTCACCGCCTTCCGCTCCGGCGCCGGCGGCTGGAGCTGACAGCTGGTGATGATCAGCGGCCACCCACGAGGCTCAGCGCGCTGTCGATGCCCGATTCGAGCACCTCATCGGCGAGCTGGCGATCGGTCAGCGGCGCGGGAGAGCTGCAGGGTGCCGATCAGAACGGCGAAGAGGCTGAGGGTCGTGGCCCGCGCCGACTCGGGATCGTCGGGAGCGAGGCGGGCGGCGATCTCGTCGGCGATGGCCAGCATGCCGTCGGTGTAGGCCCGCTTGGTCGAGGCCGGGCAGCGACCGATCTCATCGAGCAGGCGCGGCGGATGGGCAGCCGTGCTCGGGGTCGTCGCGGTGGCGGACAGAGAGGTACTCGCGCACCAGTTGTTCGACGCCGGGGCCCGGCTGCTCCCAGTAGCTCTCCCGCTGCTCGCGCAGCTGGTCGGCGACGGTGGTGGCGACGAGGTCGTCCTTGGAGGCGAAGTGGGCGTAGAAGGCGCCGTTGGTCAGCCCGGCGTCGGCCATGAGCGTGGCGATGCCGGAGCCGTCGATCCCGTCGCGCTTGAACCGCCGACCGGCCGCCTCGACGATCCGCCGCCTCGTGGCTTCCTTGTGCTCCTTGCCGTACCGGGCCACAGCTCCTCCTGGTGTCGAACGACACATTGCCTTCACTGCCGAGAAGATTATAGTACGACCGTAATCCAAACGGCCTCAGGGCGCTGACGATCGACAGGGGAAGCAGATGACGGAGTCACGTCCGGTGGCCTTGGTGACCGGAGCATCGTCGGGGATCGGTGCGGCGGCGGCCGCCGCGCTCGTCCGCGCCGGCTTCGACGTCGTCGGCACGAGCCGCAACGCCGTCGGGGCCACAGCACCCGACGGGGTCACGCTCCTGGCCCTCGATGTGGGTAGTGACGAGTCGGTGGCGGGCCTCGTCGCCGACGTGATCGCTCGGTTCGGGCGGATCGATGTGCTCGTCAACAACGCTGGTGTCGGCGCCGGTGGGGCCGCGGAGGAGAGCTCCATCGAACAGGCGCAGCGGGTGTTCGACGTGAACTTCTTCGGCGTGGTCCGGATGACCAAGGCGGTCCTTCCGCACATGCGGGCGCGGGGGGAAGGACGGATCATCAACATCTCGTCGGTGCTCGGGTTCGTGCCGGTGCCCTTCGGGGCGCTGTACGCGGCGTCCAAGCACGCGATCGAGGGGTACTCCGAGTCGGTCGATCACGAGGTCCGCCAGCACGGTGTCCGAGTGCTCCTCGTCGAGCCGGGGTTCACCAACACAGGATTCGACGCCAACGTCGTGCCGCCCGGAACGACGCTCGCGGTCTATGCGAACGAGCGTCGGCGGGCCGAGGAGGTCGTGGTGACGTCCTTGGCGTCCGGCGACTCGCCGTCCGTCGTGGCCGAGGCGATCCTGAGTGCCGCCACGGACGCAAAGCCCAAGCTGCGCTATCCCGCCGGCAAGCAGGCCAGACAGCTGCGGACCCTGCGGCGAGTCGTGCCGGCCCGCACCTTCGACAAGCAGATCCACAAGTTCAACCGACTGCCCGCCTGATCCACGTGCCGATGAGCTTCGCCGAGGACAGCGCCGTCACCCGAGTCGGACCGGGCTCCTTCACCGCCGAGTTGCACGAGCGGTGGGAGTCGTTGGTCGGCATCCACGGCGGGTACACCGCGGCCATCGTCGCCAACGCCATGACCGCAGCGGTCGATGACCCGTCACGCGCATTGCGCAGCTTCGCGACCCAGTTCGCCTCCATCCCTCGCCCAGGCCTGGTGGGCATCGAGGTGACCGTCGAACGCGTCGGCCGGTCCATGACCACGACCAGCGCCCGTCTCCGCCAAGAGGGAAGGGTGCTGCAGGTCGCCCACGCGGCGAGCTCGATGACTCGGCCCGGGCTCGCGTACGACGACCACATCCGCCGCCACGAAGCCGACCCCGGCGACACGCCACGATTCGAGTCCTCCGATGGCGTCGGACACTTCCAGAACGCCGACGTGCGGCTCGACCGGGACGCCGTGCTCTTCGGCGGCGGGGACGAAGCATGGGTCGCCGCGTGGCTGCGCCCGCTGGAGGGTGAACCGATCGACTCGGCCTGGCTGGTCGCCATGTGCGACCTCCTCCCACCGGCGGTCTTCAGCCGCACCACCGGCCCGGTGGCGGCGGCCACGATCGAGTACGTCGTGCACCTGGCCACCGACCAGCCTTCGGTACTCCCCGGCGAGTACGTCTACCTGTCCTGCCACTCACCGTTGTCGAACGAGGGCTTCGCCGTCGAGGACGCCACGCTGTGGGCGCCCGACGGTCGCATCCTCGCGGTCGCCCGCCAGACCCGCCTCGCGGGCGCCTGAGCCCACATCCAGCGTCGGACCAGCTCTCCACCGTAAAAGTTGAACACCTATTCAAAATCATCTAGACATCCAGGTATGCAAAGGATTGCAGCGTTACTCACGATGCTCGTTCTCCTGGCCGTGGGCTGTGGCGCAGCCGACGACGACGCCCAGGAGCCGAACACCTCGGCCACTGCGACGTCGGAGGTCGCGGCGAGCACGAGTGTCATCCAGATGAGCATCCCCGACCTGACGACGCCGTCGTCGACCCCGGCCGACCCGAACGGGGCGTCGGGGGAGGTCATCATGCTGAAGCTCCACGTCGACGACATCGACGACGGCGAGGCCTTCTACACGACCGTGTTCGGCGCCACGCGTGCGGTCGAACTCGGTGACGGCATCCGGGTGATGACGATGACGGACGGGCCGGGCTTCATCCTCATCGAGGACGACCCCGACGAGTCCGACGCCTGGAACGCCCAGTTCCTCATCCAGGTCCCCGACCTGGACGAGGCGGAGGCCCTCGCCGTGGACAATGGTGCCACCCACCAGCAGTCCTTCGAGGGTGCTCCCGGCGGGCAGGAGGCGGCGTCGGTCGACTTGCTCGACCCCTGGGGCAACCAGATCGAGATCCTGCAGCTGGGCTGACGATGTGGCGACCTGACCTGCGACCCATCGTCCTGCCGTGAGGGCCGACGCAGGCAGGCACACGGCTCCTCGCTCCGACGTGGGCGGTTGGGGCGAGCGGCTAGCGACCGCTTCGTCGTCCGTCCTCGAGCACAGCGTCGAGGATCTCGGCCATGCGTGTCGTCTCTGCCTCACGGGTCTGGCCGCCGGCGGCCAGGAAGCTCCGCATCCGGCCGCGGTGATCGCCGCTCGCGAGGAGTTGGGCGACGGCGTTGCTCTCGACGACGAGGGCCTGATCGGAGGGTGCGTCGACGACCCGCTTGATCGCGGCGACGGCTTCGGTCGGCATCGCCGCGATCCGCCGAGCGACGTCGAGCCCGAGCGGATCGAGGTCGGTCGAGGGGACCAGTCGATCGAGCCAGCCGATGGCGTACAGCTCCTCGGCGGCGACGTCTCGGCCTGTGAGGAGGATGTCGAGGGCGCGGCCGCGCCCGACCGAAGCCGGCCAGCGGGTCGTGCCGCCCGCGCCGGCGATGATCCCGAGTGCCACTTCGGGTTGGCCGACGACGGCTCGCTCTGAACCGAAGCGCAGGTCGACGCCGCAGAGCAGTTCGCACCCACCCCCTCGGGCGAAGCCGTCGAGCAGCCCGATGGTGACCAGGCGTCCCGTCTTCAGGCGCCCGAACGTGGCGGCCGCGATGTTCGGCTCTGCGACCTCTGCGTAGGGCGGGGCGACGTCCTTGAGCATGTCGACGTCACCGTGCATCAGGAAGAAGTCGGGGTCCGCGCTGCGTAGGACGAGCACGCGGACGGCGTCATCGGGCTCGAGGGCGGCCAGCAGGTCGAGCAGCGCGATGAAGAACGGGCCGTCCACGAGGTTCAACGGTGGGTGGTCGATCGTGGCCACCGCCACGCCGGCGTCGACCTTGTAGCGGAGCGTCATGGACCGACGGGGATTGCCGGGGGTGTGGCCGCCGGGGTCCAGTGGCCGTGCCATCGGCCCGGTCCGGGCGTGTGGCGCTGGCCGTCGGGGAGGTCGATCTCGGCCGACGTCCCCGGTGGCACCAGGACCTCGATGGCCGTGCCGCCGGTGTCGTCCTGGTGCCAGGCGACCTCGATCCGGCCGTGGGCGGAGTCGAGGGCCGCTTCGGCGGAGGTGATCCCGCCGCCCGGACGGGGGGCCACCCGGAAGCGGCGGTAGGCGGGGTCGAGGGGCTGGAGCCCGGCCGTGTGGGTGTGCAGGAAGTGGATCACCGCCCCCTTGCTGTAGTGGTTGAGCGATGACTTCCCGTCGGCGTCGAACTTCTCCCAGGACTCCCAGACGGTGGTCGCGCCCTGGTCGATCATGGGCAGCCACGCTGGCGGGGTGTCCTGGCGCAGGAGTCGGTAGGCGACCTCGAGGTGCCCGGCATCGGCCAGGGTCGGGAGCAGCAGCGGGGTGGCCAGGAAGCCGGTCGTGAGGTGGTCGTCCGCGGCCCGGACGGCGGCGACCAGCTGGTCGGCGACGGTCACCCGGACCTCCTCCGGGACGAGCCCGAAGGCCAGCGCCCGGACCAGGGTCGCCTGGTCGCCGGGGGTCACGGTCCCGTCCTCGCCCAGGTACTCCAGCTGCCAGGCGTGGCGGGCACCGTCGGCCAGGTCCCGGTAGCGCTCGGCGTCACCATCGCGGCCGACCAGTAGGGCCATGCGGGACAGCAGGTCGGCGGAGCGGTGGAGGTACGCCGTGGCCAGGTGGCCGATGTCCTGCTCCAGCGTGGCCCGGAGGTCGTTGCCCCCCGGCTCACACCACTCACCCCAGTGGAAGCCGGTGTCCCAGAGGTGCGCCTCGTGGTCGGCGGGCTCCGGCTGCGCCTCGACCCGCTCGGCCCGGCGGCCCTCCCGGGCCCGGCCCGCGGCGAAGTCGACCCAGCCGGCCATGAGCGGCCACAGCTCGTCGACCAGGTCGAGGTCGCCGTAGGCCCGGTGGAGCTCCCAGGGCACGATCACCGCGGCGTCCCCCCAGCCCGCCGAGCCCTGGAGGAAGCCGGCGATCGGGTCGTCCCAGAGTGCCGAGCCCCGGGGCTCGGGGGCGATGTTCAGGACGAGCCCGTCAGCGCGCTGCTCGGCGCGCGAGGTCCCGGAGCCACTTCAGCGAGATGCCGGCGACGTCGTAGAGGAAGGCCGCGGTGGGCACGAACAGCTGCCAGTCCCCGGTCCACCCGGAGCGCTCCCGTTGTGGGCAGTCGGTGGGGATGTCACAGGCGTTGTCCCGGAAGCTCCACACCGCGGCGTCGTGCAGGCGGTTGACGCGCTCGTCGCTGCAGCGGAACCAGCCCGTCCGGCGCAGGTCCGAGTGGACCACCACGCCCGCGAGGTCGTCGGGCTCGAGGCGGCGGTCCAGGCCCTCGATCCGCACGTACTGGAAGCCGTGGCTGGTGTGGCGGGGCTCGAACACCTCGTCGGGTTGGCCGGTGGCCGTGACCCGGTCGACCTGGATCTCCCCCAGGGGCTCGCCGGTCGTGTGATCAGCCGAGAGCAGGTGGTCGAGGGTGACGTCCCCCCGTTCGTCGAGGGCCTCGCCGTGGGTCAGGGTCACCTCGCTGCCGGCCGGGCCGAGTCCGCCGAGGCGGATCCAGCCGTTGATGTTCTGGCCGAAGTCGACGACCTGGTGGCCCGGCACCGGCTCGGTGACCGTCACCGGCCGCAGCTCGTCGATCCGACGCATCGGCGGGGCGGGGGAGACGCACAGGTTCTCGAGGCCGTGGTCCACAACGGTCACCGGGGCCCAACCCTCCAGCGGGATCCGGAGATCGACGGTCTGGCCGGCCATCAGGTCGGCGCCCCGGATGGGTCCGGTGGCCCAGGTCCAGGACGGGTCGGTGACCACGACCGTTCGGGACCCGTCGGGGTGGTCGACGTGGAGCTGGCCGAGGAAGGCCAGCGTCCTGCCGTAGCAGTCGTGATCGCGCCCGTTGCCCGTCTGGCCGCGCCACCAGCCGTCGGACAGGACCACTCGCAGCTCGTTGCGGCCTTCGTGGAGGAGCTCCGACACGTCGTGGGTCTGCACCTGCAGCCGGTTCGGATAGCTCGTCGTCCCGGGGGTCAGCTCGAGGTCGCCGACCCGCTCCCCGCCGAGGAACGCTTCGTAGACACCGTGGGCGGTGGCATAGAGCCGGGCCCGCTGGACCGGATGGTCGACGACGAACTCGTGGCGCAGGACCGGGGCGGGACGCCGCCCCGGTTCGCCCGCGTCCCCTGGCTCATCGGGTTCGACCCACACTGCCGACCAGTCCGACGCGTCGAGCAGGCCGGCCTCGATGACCGCCGGGGCCGACCACTCGGTGGCCGCTCCGTCGCTCCAGACCCGGACCTCCCAGCTCAGCCGTTGACCGGAGACGAGGTCACCGGCCGGCCACGGCACGAGCACGTGCTCGTCCGACTCGACCCGGCCCCACTCCTGGCCGTCGACCCGGAGTTGGTAGGCCTCCTGCCCGACCACACCCTCCGGCATCCACCACGAGAGCCGCGGCCGGCGGACGTCGATGCCGATCGGTTCGTCGAGGTGCTCGGCCCGCAACCGCGATGGTGCAGCGCCGGCGCTGGGAGTCATACGGCGTTGGCGCGGGCCACCTCGCCCAACCAACGGGCGGACGGCTTGACCGTGCGCTCGTAGGTCCCGCGATCGACGGCGACCAGGCCGAACGTCTTGGCGTAGCCGGCCATCCACTCGAAGTTGTCGAGGTAGGTCCAGTGCAGGTAGCCGCGCACGTCCACCCCGTCGTCGACCGCCCGACCCAGGCCCTCCAGCGCGCCGCGGGTGTAGGCGATGCGGGCGTCGTCGTCGTCGGTGGCCATGCCGTTCTCGGTGACCAGCACCGGGACGCGGGCGTGTTCGGCGGCGAGGCGGACGGTGTGCTCGAGGGCCTCGGGGTAGACCTCCCAGCCGGTCTGGGTGACCGCCGCGCCGTTCGGCGGGCCGAGCTTGCCATCGGGGCCGATGCGCTCCCGCGTGTAGGTCTGCACGCCGACCCAGTCGTCCTCCCGGGACACCTCGAGCCAGTCGAGGGTGGCCCGTTGCCGGGCCTCCTGCCAGCGCTCCTCACCGCCGTCGGCCGGCTGCAGGTCGACCACGGCGAGGGTCCAGCCCACCTCGAGGTCGCCCGGGCCGGCCTTGATCGCTTCGACGCCCTTGCGGTGGACGGCCGCCATCTGCTCGATGCCGGCCCCGACCAGACCCATGCTGTAGCTGTCGGCGCCCTCCCGGGGCGGCTGCGCGCCGACGCCCATCGGGATCACGCCGGTCTGTTGCAGCAGGTCGATGACGTTGGGCTCGTTCAGCGTCGCCACCCAGGCCGAGGATGTCACCCAGGTGCTCGGTCGCCCGTTCGGCGTACCGGCCGAACCGGTCGGGGGCGTCGGGCGCCGCCCAGCCGCCGGCCGCGGCGAACCACCGGGGCGTGGTGAAGTGGCAGTAGGTGACGACCGGGGTGATCCCGTGCTCGAGGCAGGTGCCGACCATCCGCCGGTAGTGGTCGAGGGCGGCCCGGGAGAAGGCGCCCGCCTCGGGCTCGATCCGGGACCACTCGAGCGAGAAGCGGTAGGCGTTGAACCCCAGGTCGGCCATCGTGGCGATGTCCTCGGGATAGCGGTGGTAGTGGTCGCAGGCGTCCAGGGACGGCTCGGCGAACAGCGTGTCCTCGGCCCACTCCAGGGGCCAGAGGTCGGCGTTCACGTTGCCGCCCTCGACCTGGTGCCCGGCCGTGGCCGAGCCCCACAGGAACCCGTCGGGGAAGGTCGTCATGGCCCCCAGGATTGCCCTTCGGGGTCGAATTCTGCAAACCTTTGCAGACCGTGCTCGATCCCGACCGCCTCCTGCCGGCCGATCCCGGCGTCCGCCGCATCGCCCGCGCGCTGTTCGAGCGCACGCGTGTCGCTGCCGATCGTCAGCCCGCACGGGCACCTGGACGCCGGCCTCGTTCGCCGACGATCGACCGATCGGCGACCCGGCCGTCGAGCTGGTCACCCGGGACCACTACCTGCTGCGGATGCTCTACAGCCAGGGCGTGCCGCTCGAGGCGCTCGGCGTCGCCCTGCGCGACGGCTCCGGCGAGGTCGCCGACGGCCGCAGCACCTGGCGCACCTTCGCCGAGCACTACCCCCTGTTCCGGGGGACCCCGTCGAAGCTGTGGCTCGACCACACGCTGTCGGAGGTCTTCGGCATCAGCGAGCCGCTGTCGGCGGCCGACACGCCGATGCCACCTACGACCACCTCGTCGCGGCGCCTGGCCGACGACGCCTTCCGGCCCCGGGCCCTCTACGAGCGCTTCGGCATCGAGTTCCTGGCCACGACCGACGGCGCCCTCGACCCCCTCGACGGCCCACGCCAAGATCGCGGCGAGCGGCTGGGGCGGCCGGGTCGTGCCCACGTTCCGGCCCGACGACGTCGTCGACCCCGACCGCCCGGACTTCCAGGACAACCTCGACCGGCTCGGCGAGCTCACCGGCGAGGACACCACGACGTGGGCGGGTTACCTCGCCGCGCTCCGGGCCCGGCGCCGGGCCTTCATCGCCGCCGGGCGCCACGGCCACCGACCACGGCCACCCGTCGGCCGCTCACCGCCGACCTCCCCCCGGCCGAGGCCGAGGACCTGTTCCGCCGCGTACGGAAGGGGGAGGCCGAGCCCGGCGACGCCGAGCGGTTCCGCGGCCAGATGCTCGTCGAGATGGCGGCCATGAGCCTGGAGGACGGTCTCGTGCTCCAGCTCCACGCCGGCTCCTGGCGGCGGCCACAACCCGACGCTCGCCGACCGCTTCGGCCCGGACATGGGCGCCGACATCCCCCAGCCGATGGACTACGTCGGGAGCCTGAAGCCGCTGCTCGACCGGTTCGGCAACGAGCCGACGCTGACGGTGGTCGTCTACACCCTCGACGAGAGCACCTACAGCCGGGAGCTCGCCCCCCTCGCCGGGCACTACCCGGCGCTGCGCCTCGGCCCCCCGTGGTGGTTCCACGACAGCCCCGAGGGTCATCCGCCGCTTCCGTCAGACTGGTCACCGAGACCGCCGGCTTCGCCAACACTGTCGGCTTCAACGACGACGCCCGCTCGCTGCTGTCGATCCCGGCCCGCCACGACATGGTCCGCCGGATCGACGCCGGCTTCCTCGCCGGACTGGTCGCCGAAGGCCGCCTGCGGGACGACGAGGCCGCCGAGGTGGCCGACGACCTGGCCCAGGGCCTGGCCCGACGAGCCTTCAAGGTGGACCAATGAGCATCCTGCGCCCCGCCCATCCCGAAATTGCGTCAGTTGGTCACGCCCTGGGTGACCGACTCACGCAATTTCGGGTCGGGGGGACGGACCGATGAGCGTGCTGCGATCGCAGGACAACGGGTGTCGGGAGGCCAAGCGCCTCGACGGCCTGTGGGACTTCGTCGCCGACCCGGGTGGTGTGGGCCGGACCGAGGAGTGGTGGCGGGCCCCGCTGGCAGGGTCGCGGCCGATGCCGGTCCCGTCGGCGTTCGACGACGTCGTGGTCGAGCCCTCGCTGCACGACCACGTCGGGCGACGTCTGGTACCAGCGGGTCGTCCACGTCCCCCGGGGCTGGGACGGACGCCGCATCGTCCTCCGGTTCGACGCCGCCACCCACCGCGCCGTCGTGTGGGCCGGGGACGAGCAGGTCGGTGAGCACGAGGGGGGCTACACGCCCTTCGAGGCCGACCTGACGGCGGTCGCCGTCGCCGGGGAGCCCCTGCGGGTGACGGTCGTGGTCAACAACGAGCTGAACTGGACATCCATCCCGCCGGGGGTCATCCACGACCTCGGTGGGGGGAAGCGCAAGCAGTTCTACTTCCAGGACTTCTACAACTACGCCGGCCTCATCCGCAGCGTCTGGCTCTGCGCGACGGCGACAACACACCTGGCTGACGTGACCGTGGTGACCGAACTCGACGGAGCCACGGGCGTCGTGGCGTGGTCGACGGCCGTCGAGGGCGACGGTGCGGTCCGGGTCGTGCTCCGCGACGCCGACGGCACGACGGTGGCCGAGGGGGAGGGCGCCGCTGGCGAGCTCCGGGTCCCCGAGGTCCATCGCTGGGGACCGGGCGACGGCTACCTCTACGACCTCCAGGTCGACGTCCTCGACGGGGAGGCGTTGGTCGACCGCTACCACCAGGCCGTCGGCGTCCGGACCGTGCAGGTGGACGGCACCCGGTTCCTGATCAACGGCGAGCCGTTCTACTTCAAGGGCTTCGGCATGCACGAGGACCTGAACGTCCGGGGCGCGGGGCACGACGACGCGTCGATGGTGCACGACTTCGAGCTCCTGGCCTGGCTGGGCGCGAACTCGTTCCGGACCTCGCACTACCCCTACGCCGAGGAGGTCCTCGACCTCGCCGACCGGCTCGGGGTCGTGGTCATCGACGAGACCGCCGCCGTGGGCCTGAACCTCAGCGTGAGCGGCGGGATCTTCGGCGATGTCGCCCGCACGACGTTCACCGAGGAGACGGTCGGATCGGCCGCCCAGGCCGTGCACCGGCAGGCCATCGAGGAGCTGATCGCCCGCGACCGGAACCACCCCTCCGTGGTGCTCTGGAGCCTCGCCAACGAGCCCGAGTCCAACACCGAGGAGTCGGTGGCCTACTTCGAGCCGCTGTTCGCCGCCGCCCGGGCGGCCGACCCGACGCGGCCGGTCGGGTTCGTCAACATGATGCTGGCCCCGCCCGATCGCCTGCCTGCTCACCGAGCTGGCCGATGTCACGATGGTCAACCGCTACTACGGCTGGTACCTCGACGCCGAGGACCTCGAGGCGGCCGAGCGGAACCTGGAGGCCGAGCTGCGGGCGTGGGCCGAGAAGCACGAGCAGCCGATCCTGGTGACCGAGTACGGGGCCGACACGCTGTCCGGGCTCCACTCGGTCCGACCCGTGCTCTACAGCGAGGAGTACCAGGCCGCCCTGCTCGACACCTACCACCGGGTCTTCGACCGGATCGACGCCGTGGTGGGCGAGCACGTGTGGAACTTCGCGGACTTCCAGACGGGGACGTCCTTCATCCGCGTGGACGGCAACAAGAAGGGCGTGTTCACCCGCGACCGCCGCCCCAAGGCGGCCGCCCACCACCTGCGCCGCCGCTGGCGTGACGACCTCAGCGACTGACCGGCGCGGTCGACCCCCGGTCGACGAAGGTGGCCTCGAGCTCCAGGCGGCCGCTCACCGCACCCAGGCGCTCGATGGCCGCCGAGCCCGCCTCTTCGGTGGGCAGGGAGATGGCGGTGAGGGGTGGTGCGGTCATGGGCGCCATCGGCACGTCGTCGCCGCCGACCACGCTGATCTCGTCGGGGACCGCGATGCCGCGTCGGGACAGCCCGGCGATCACCCCGAGCGCCATCTGGGCGTTGAACGCGACGACCGCGGTCGCCTGCGTGGCCACGACGGCGTCGACGGCGTCGGCCCCGGCCTCGAAGGTCGGCGGTCCCGCCGCGACCTCCTGCACGGTCAGTCCGGTGGCCCGACTGCCGCGCCGCACGGCGTCCCGCCGTTCGGTCGCGGCCCACGACGCCTTCGGCCCGCCGACGTAGGCCAGGTGGGTGTGACCGAACGCGGCGAGGTGGCGCACGGCTTCCTCGATCGCCGGTGCGGTGCGCATGATGATCGAAGCGTGGCCCTTCACCGGCCGGTTCACGAACACCGCGGGAGTCGGCGCCCAGGACGGCGAGCTCCCTGTGCAGGCGCCGGGGCGAGAGGACGACGAACCCGTCGACCTCGTGGGTCAGTGTCCGGGCGGCCCGGACCTCCTCCTCAGCGTGCTCGCCCGTGTCGACCAGCAGCAGCTGGAGCTCGGCCCCGCGGGCGGCCCGGCCCGCGGCCTGCACCAACGCCGCGAAGTGGGGGTTGGTCAGGTCGGGCACGATCACCGCCACGTTGCCGGTCTTGCCGGTGATCAGTCCCCGAGCAGCGCGGTTGGGGACGAAGTCGAGCTCGGCGACGACGGCCTCGACCCGCTCCCGCGTCGCGGTGGCCACCTGCTCGGGGTGGTTGAGCGCCCGGGACACGGTCGCGGCGTGCACGCCGGCGCGGGCGGCGACGTCCTCGATCGTCACCCGCTCGGTGCGCCCCACGGTGTAGGACGCTAGGCCGGGTCATGACCTCCGAGCGGCTCTCGCCGCGCGACCACCGACGTCGGCTACGACCGCTCGGCCCCACCCTCGATCGCCCACCTCGGCGTCGGCGCGTTCGCCCGCGCCCACCTCGCTGTCTACGCCGACGACCTCCTCCGAGCAGGCCATCCGGCGATGATCCGGGGAGTTTCCCTCCGGAGTCGGTCGGCCGAGGACCAGCTGGGCCCGCAGGACGGCTTGTTCACCGTCGACGAACGGGAGCCGGGCCGAGCGCCCACGCTGCGGGTCGTCGGATCGCTGGCGTCCGTCGGTTCCGGTCTCGACGCCGCGGTCGAGGCGATCGCGGCACCGACCACGACCATGCTCACCCTCACGGTGACCGAGAAGGGCTACGAACTCGATCCCCTCGACGGCGACGAGCGTCGCGGGCCGTGCTCGGCGCCGGCGGTCCTCGCCCATGGTCTCGACCGCCGACGAGGGCACGGCCAGCCGCCGGTCGTCGCGTCCCTCGACAACGTCATGGACAACGGGACGCTGCTCCGCCAGCGGGTGGTCGAGGCCGCCGAGCAGTTCGACGTCGGCCTGGCCCGCTGGATCATGGAGCAGGTGGCGTTCCCGTCCTCAGTCGTCGACCGCATGGTCCCGGCGACGACGCCGGCCGACCTCGACGACATCGCCCGGCGCCTCGGGTTCCGGGACGAGGCCGCCGTCGTCGCCGAGCACCATCGGTCCTGGTTCCTCACCGAGGCCGACGGCCTTCCACCGCTGGCCGACGTCGGGGTGAAGGTGGTCGGCGACATCGCGCCCTACCAGTGGCGCAAGCTCTGGCTGCTCAACGGCCCGCACTCGGCCCTCGCCTACACGGGGCTGCTGGCCGGCTGCGAGACCATTGCCGAGGCGGCGGTGCATCCCGTCGTAGAGCCGTTCATCCGGCGCCTGGTCGAGGACATCCTCGAGGTGGCGGGTCGGTCACCGGGCGCCGAGCCGGCCGCCTTCGCCGAGGAATCCCTCCGGCGGTTCGCCAACCCGGACCTCGGTCACACCTGCCGCCAGGTCGGTGCCGACGGCTCGCGGAAGTTGGCCCAGCGCGTGTTGCCCGTGGTCAACACGCGGCTGGACGTCGGCCTGACCACAGACCGGTTCGCCATCGTCGTCGCCCTCTGGCTGGCCGCCGTGACCCGGTTGTCATTGCCGGGCGTCGTTCTCCCCGCCCTCGACGACCCCGACGCCGACGCGCTGCGAGCGGCTGCCGATGAACGCGACCGGCAGGCCCTCGTCCACGCCAGCTTCGGCCCCCACGCCCCGCCGGCGTTCGCGGCGGAGGTCGTGGGCACACTGGAGGCCTTGGAGCGACGCGGCCTCGACGTCCTCCGGGAGGCGACATGACCATCGGTGGTCTCGTATCCATCGGAGGAAACAGCCCCCGGGATCCGGGGGCTATTTCCTCCAATGCGGTGGGTGGAGCGTGACGGCGACCATCGGGGGGCCCGAGGGGGTCCTCGACGACGAGACGGTGGCCGCCTTCGTGGCCGAGCAGTTCGGGAGGCTGGACCTCGACGGACGCTCGCTCTGCCTGGTCATCCCCGATGCCACCCGGCAGTGCCCGCTGCCGACCCTCCTCGGCGCGATCACCCGGGCGGTCGAGGGCCGGGTCCGGTCGTGTCAGGCCGTCGTCGCCCTCGGCACCCACGCGGCGATGGACGACGAGGCGATGCGGGCCCTGGTCGGCGTGGAGGGCCTCGCGGTGGTCAACCACGAGTGGTGGGACGACGCCACGTTCACCTCGATGGGCACCCTCGCGGCGGCCGACGTCGCCCGCTGGTCCGAGGGCCGCCTGGCCGAGGACGTCCCCATCCGGGTCAACCGCCTGGTGGTCGACAGCGACGTCACGGTCATCGTGGGACCCGTCCTGCCCCACGAGGTCATCGGCTTCTCGGGCGGGCACAAGTACCTGTTCCCGGGCCTGTCCGGCCCGGAGCTGATCGACGTCACCCACTGGCTGGGGGCGCTGATCACCAGCGCCGAGATCATCGGCACCAAGGGGATCACGCCGGTCCGGGCGCTGGTCGAGGCCGCCGCCGACCTGGTGCCGGGGGAGCGCCACGCCCTGTGTGTGGTGGTCGACCATGCCTCCGGCCGCCTCCATCAGGCTGCCTTCGGCGACCCTCGCTCGGCCTGGGCGGCCGCGGCCGACGTCGCCGCCGAGACCCACATCCACTACCTCGACGCCCCTGTTGAACGGGTCGTCTCGCTCGTCGCCCCCCGCTACGCCGACCTCTGGACCGGCGCCAAGGGCTTCTACAAGGTCGAACCGGTGGTGGCCGACGGGGGCGAGGTCATCCTCTACGCCCCCCACATCACCCAGATCGCGGCCACCCACCCGGGCCTGGACACCATCGGTTACCACTGCCGGGACTGGTTCCTGGCCCACTGGGACGAGGTGAAGGACCTGCCGAGGGGAGAGCTGGCCCACTCGACCCACCTGTTCGGCGCCGGCACCTACGACCCGGTCGAGGGGGAGCGACAACGGGTCCGCGTCACCCTCGCCACCGGCATCCCCGAGGCCGTCACCCGCACGGCCAACCTCGGCCACCTCGATCCGGCGGAGGTGGACCTCGCCGCGCTGGACGCCGATCCCGGGACCCTCGTCGTCCACGACGCCGGCGAGACGCTCTTCCGCCTGCGGGCCTGAAACGCGGTCCGTCCGCGGGGCCGAAATAACGATGTTATGATCTCGGCGATGGGGACTGCGCCACGGATCATCGACGTCGACGCCCACGTGGAGCCGGCGCCCGGCTGGCTCGACGACTTCCCGGACCTGGCCGCCCGGCTGCCCGACCTGCTGCCCGACACCGACCCCCGGTTCGCCCTGGGGACAGCGGAGATGTTCGCCTGGTTCGTCAGCGACGACCTGCTCCGGGGGGTGCCCCGGGAGCAGCGGATGCCGATCGACCAGCTGGTCAACCCCGCCATCGAGTTCCTCTTCACCGAGGAGGCTCGCGGCCTGACCTTCCCCGGCGCTGACCAGTACGCACCGCTGGTCGACCCGGCGGCCCGCGTGGCCTGGCTGGACGCGCAGGGCATCGCCAAGCAGAACCTCATCTCCGGCGGGGGCTACACCCTGGCCCGGGCCGTCGAGGACCCGGGCCTGAGCCGCGACGCCGTCGCAGGCGGTGAACACCTGGATGACCGACGCGGTCGGCGAGCACGGTGACCGGCTCCTGCCGGTGGCCTGCCTGCGCTTCGACGACATCGACTGGGCCGTCGGCCGAGCTGCGCCGCGTCCGCGCGCGAGGGAGTCGGGCCTTCCTGATCTCCTCGGAGCCGGCCGGCGGCATCCCGCCGAGCTCGCCCGACTTCGACCCGGTGTGGGCGGCGGCCACCGAGCTTGGGCATGGTCCCGCTGCTCCACATCGGGATGAGCCCGGCGATGCTCCATCCCGGGTGGGCCAACGTCGAGGACCCGGGGCTGATCCGCCTCCTGTCCGTGCTCCAGCCGTCGCAGAGCGCCGAGATCTTCCTCACCGCGATCGTGATCGGCGGCGTGTTCGAGCGCCATCCCGACCTCACGATCCTGCATCTCCGAGCTCGGCATCGACTGGCTGCCCGACCTGGCCGAGAAGCTCGACGGCATGGCGCGCGGGAGGTGCGAGCCCGCTGGTCCTGGGGGAGTACCGACTGCCGCTGTCCCCGTCGGAGTACATCCGCAGGAACGTGCGCATCTCCCCGCTCCCGGCGCCGCACCAGTCGCCGGTCGAGCTCCTCGACCGGCTGCCCGGCGTCGCCGTGTTCTCCTCGGACTTCCCGCACTTCGAGGGCAACGGCGAGCCGCTGCCGTACTACCGAGACCTGCTCGCCGACGTCGACGAGGAGGTCCGGAACGGGTTCCTCGGCGGGTCGATCGCCGAGGCCTACGAGCGAATGGGAGACCCGCTGTGAGCGGTGAAGCGCCGACGGCGGCCGAGATCACCGAGCTGCTGGCCCACTGGTGGCACCGCTACGACGAGGGCGAGATCGACGAGCTGGCCGCCTACCTCACGCCGGACGCCACCTTCCGGACCCGCACCGACACCGGGACCACCGACTGGGAGGAGTTCGTCCGGGCCGACTTCCAGGGGGTCGAGGAGATCATCTACTGGCAGGCCAAGCACCGGGCGGCCAGCCCGCACCCGCTGCGGCACATGACCCTGAACGTCGCCGTCGACCGGACCGACGGGCCGACGTCGGACTTCCGGTCCTACCTGTTGGTGACCCAGATGGTCGGCGGCAGCCCGGCGCCGCTCCCGGGCGGCGTGCTGACGGGCACGGCCGTCCGCACCGACGACGGGCTCAAGCTGAGCCACTTCGAGCTGACCCTCGACACCCAGGACTCGATCCCCCTGGAGGAGCGCGGCGTGAGCGTTCGACCTGACCGGCCGGGTGGCCGTCGTCACCGGCTCGACCAAGGGCATCGGCCGGGCGATGGCCCAGGGCCTGGCCGAGGCCGGCGCCTCGGTCGTGGTCAGCAGCCGCAAGCAGGACCTGTGCGACGAGGTGGCCGAGGAGATCGCGGCCGCGACCGGCGCCGAGGCGTTCGGCCGGGCCTGTCACGTCGGCGACTGGGATGCCATCCCCGGCTTCGTCGACGCCGTCGTCGACCGGTTCGGACGCATCGACGTCCTCGTCAACAACGCCGGCATCAGCCCTTCCCGGGCCGGGGTCAGCGACATGACCCTGGACCTCTGGCGCAAGATCTTCGCCGTCAACCTCGAGGGTCCGTTGCGGATGAGCCAGTGCGTGGCCCCGGTCATGCGGGACGGCGGCGGCGGCAGCATCATCAACATCGGGAGCATGGCCGGCTACCACGCCGGCTCCGCGGTGTCGGCCTACGGCGCGTCGAAGGCCGCGCTGCTGAACATCAGCCGCACCATGGCCCAGGAGTGGGTCGGGTGGGGCGTCCGGGTCAACGTCCTGTCGCCCGGGCCCGTTCGCCAGCGACATGGTCGAGGGCGCCGAGCGCAACGCCCCGGGCTTCAAGGACCTGATCGCCGAGCGGCACGATGATGAACCGGGTGGCCGAGCCCGAGGAGATCGTCGGGCCGGTCCTCTACCTGGCCAGCGACGCCTCGTCGTTCGTCACCGGCGACGACATCTCCGTCTCCGGCGGGATGGCCAAGTAGGGCTCAGCCCGCGGGACAGACGTAGGTCGAAGGGCCGGGCTGGGCCCGGTGCTGCGTGCCGTCCGGGAGGACGACCTCGGCCTCCGCTCCGGGCGGGACCTCGATCTCCAGGGTGAAGGTGCCGTCGTCGATGGTCCAGGCGCTGCGCACCCGGCCTCGGCGGGCGTCGTGGACGGCCTCGGCGGAGGTCAGGCCGCCGCCCGGCATCGGGGCGACGGTGAAGCGCTCGTACCCGGGGTGGTCCTCGTCGGGGCGCAGCCCGGCGACGTGGCGGTGCAGGAACGAGATGACCGCGCCCTTGCTGTAGTGGTTCATCGAGGCGATGCCGCTGTCGCCGCCCGCCTCAGGTCCCTCCCAGTTCTCCCAGATCGTCGTCGCCCCCTGGTCGATCATCGCCAGCCAGGACGGCGCCGTGTCCTGGAAGAGGAGCGTGTAGGCCACGTCGAGGTGACCGTGGTCGGCCAGCACGGGGAGCAGGAACGGCGTGGCCAGGAAGCCGGTGCTCAGGTGGTCGTCGGCCTCGTGGACGAGCTCGACGAGCCGCTCGGCGACGGATGCACGCAGGTCGTCGGGCACGAGGCCGAAGGCCAGGGCGCGGACGAGGTTGGCCTGGGTGTCGGGCTGGAGCCGACCGTCGCCGTCGATGAACTCCGTCCGCCAGGCGTCCCGCGTGGCGTCGGCCAGCGCCGTGTAGCGAGCGGCCACGTCGTCGCGCCCGAGGAGGCCGGCGATCCGGCCGAGCAGGGAGGACGACCGGTGGAGGAAGGCGGTGGCGATGTCGCCCATGTCCTGCTCGAGGGTGAACACCGCCTCGGGGTTGCCGCCGGGCTCGCACCACTCGCCCCAGTGGAACCCGGTGTCCCAGAGGAAGGTCTCGTGGGGCGCGGGGTCCGGGCGGCGAGCAACCCGGGAGGGGTGGCGCCCGCCGGCGGCCCGGGTCGGCGGCGAAGTCGACCCACGCCGCCATCGAGTCGAGGCTCTCGGCGAGGAGGTCGAGGTCGCCGTACTCGACCCAGGTCTCCCACGGCACGATGACCGCGGCGTCGCCCCAACCGGCCGAACCGGTCAGATAGGCGGCGATCGTCGTTGTCGTGGGCCGCCGGCCCGTGGGGCTCGGGGAGGATGTTGGGCACCCGGCCGTCCGGCCACTGGTCGGCTCGGAGGTCGCGCAGCCACTTGGCCGAGAAGCCGGCGACGTCGTAGAGGAACGCGGCCGTCGGGCAGAACAGCTGCCAGTCACCGGTCCAGCCCGCCCGCTCCCGCTGCGGGCAGTCCGTGGGCACGTCGCAGGCGTTGTCCCGGAAGCTCCAGACCGCGGCCTCGTGCAGCCGGTTCAACCGGTCGTCGCTGCAGGAGAACCACCCGGTCCGGACGAGGTCGGTGTGGACGACGACGCCGGTCACGTCGTCGGGGCCGAGCGGCCCCGGGTGCCCCTCGATGCCGACGTACCGGAAGCCGTGGGTCGTGTGGCGGGGCTCGAACCGGTCGCCGGCGCGGCCCCGGGAGACCACGGCGTCCACCTGGCCGGCCGGAAGCGGCTCGCGGGTGGCGAAGTCGAAGGGACGGAGGTGGTCGGTCGTCACCTCGCCCGCAGCGTCCAGCAGCTCGCCGTGGACGAGCGTCGAGGTGGTGCCGTCCGGACCGAGGTCCTGCAGGCGGACCCAGCCGTTGATGTTCTGGCCGAGGTCGACGACGTGGCGACCCGAGGCGATGCGGTGGACGGCCGACCGGGTCGAAGCTCCTCGACCCGCCGGACGGGCGGCGACGGCGAGGTCGTGAGCTCGTCGATAGGACGCCTCGACCACCGGGGCCTCGTCCCAGGTCCCGTCGTCGAAGCCGGCTCGGTCCCAGCCGTCCTGACGGCGGTGGAGATCGACGGCCTGGCCGTCGATCAGGTCGGCGCTGACGATCTCCCCGGTGGCGCTGGTCCAACCCGGTCCCGTGCCGTGGGTGACCCGGGTGCCGTCCTCGAGCTCGGCCTCGAGCTGGACGAGCAGCGCCAGGTCGGTCCCGAAGCAGTCCACCTCGCGGGTGAAGCCGACCTTGCCCCGCCACCACCCGTCGCTCAGCACGGCGCCGAGGACGTTGTCGCCCGGTACGAGCAGGTCGGTGACGTCGTAGGTCTGCACGTCGAGCTGGGACCGGTAGGCGGTCGATCCCGGGGTCAGCTCGAGGTCGCCGACCCGGGTGCCGTTGAGGAACAGCTCGTAGAGGCCGTGCGCGGTGGCGTACACGCGGGCCGACACGGCACCGCCGTCGAGGGCGAAGGCATGGCGGAGCTGGTGGGCGGGCCGCTCGCCGGCGGGCGGCCGGTCGGGCTCGTGCGGGCCGATCCACCGGGCGGACCAGTCGTCGGGGTCGTCCAGGCCCACCTCCCACGACGACCAGTCCGACCAGTCGCTCTCGCCGCGGTCGGTCCAGACCTTGACCCGCCACTCGACCCGCTGGCGCGAGGTCGTCGGCGGGCCGGCGTACGGCGACCAGCTCGTGGCGGTCGTCCTCGACCCGACCCGAGTCCCACTCGCGCGTCTGCAGCGCGAAGGCCTCCTGCCGCGCCGCGCCGTCGGGCAGCCACCAGGACAACCGAGGGGCCTGCGCCGAGGTCCCGAGCGGAGCGACGAGGTGGTCGACGAGGAGCCGATGGGGCGAATCCATGTCGGAGAGTCTGGCATGGCGCGAGAAGAACAACGTTATGTACCCTGTCGTGTACTCGCTTCCGGGGGGACCGTTCCATGCGCAGACACCTGACCATCGCCGTCGCCGGGCTCCTGCTCGTCGGCGGCCTGCACCAGCGGCGACGACGGCGGCGAGCGACGCCGCGCACCGACGACACCGTCGCCTCCGAGGCGACGGCCCCGTCGGCCACCTTCCCCGCCGAACCCGCGGGCCGACGGCGTCACCGACGACACGATCACGCTCGGCGTGACCTACGTCGACCTCGAGTCGCTCGGCGACATCGTCGACATCGACCACGGCGACTACGAGGCGGCCTACCAGGCGGTCGCCGACGACATCAACGCGTCGGGTGGCATCAACGGCCGCCAGCTCGAGCTGGAGTTCGCCCCGGTCACGCCCGATCGGCACCGACTCCGTCGGACGCGGCCTGCACCCAGCCTGACCGAGGACCTCGGGGTCTTCGCCGTCCTCGGCTTCATGATCGACGACGCGCCGCTCTGCTACGTCGAGCTCCACGACACGCCGGCCATCGGCGGGCTCATCACCCAGGAGCGGCTCGACCGGGCGACGGCCCCCTGGTTCTCCAACATCGCCGGGGCCGAGAGCGTGGCGTCCCGACTGGTCGAGGCCTTCGCCGACGACGGCGCCTTCGAGGGCGCCACCGTCGGGGTGATCTCGCTGGCTGCCGACCAGGCGGTCATGGAGGACGTGACCATCCCCACCCTCGAGGACGCGCGGGGTCGAGGTGGCCGACCAGGCGGTGATCGACGTCCCCGACAACGACCAGGCCGCCGCGCTCGCTCAGGTCGGCGTCATCGCGGAGCGCTTCCAGTCCGCCGGCGTCGACACCGTCGTCACCGTCGCCAACGCCGCACTCACGACGGCACAGGGCCTCGAGAACACGGGGTTCCGCCCCCGCCTCCTGGCGACCGGTTTCGAGTCGCTGGCCGCCTACACCGAACGCCGAGGGCGGGTTCGACGAGACGGTGGTCGAGGACGCCCTCAGCGGCGGGTACGCCACATCCCGGGTCCAGTACGAGGACCCCCTGATGCAGGACTGCGCCGCCATCGTCGAGGAGGCCACGGGCGAGACGCTCCCCGACCCGGCCGAGGCCGAGCCCGGCGACCCGGAGCCGTACGTGTCGGTCTTCGCCGCGTGCATCCAGCTGGACCTCTTCCGCCAGATCGCCGAGGCGGCGGGCGACGACCTGGACAACGGCACGTTCGGCCAGGCCGGGTACACGCTCGGCGAGATCGAGCTGCCCGGCGCCGGCGGCCCGGCCACCTACGGGCCCGACAGCCTCGACGGGAACATGCCCATCTACCTCCTCCGCTTCGACGAGGCCGAGGGTCGGCTGGTGTCGGACACCGAGCCCACCGGCTGAGCGGGCATGACGTCGTTACGCTCGGCGCCGTGAGCGACGCCCCCGAGGCCGGACCGACAGCGGATCAGCACCGGACGCGGGCCCGGCTCCTGGAGCTCGCCACCCAGGTCTTCGCCGAGGAGGGGTATGCCGCGGTGTCGGTGCGGGACCTGGCCCGCCGCTCCTCGCTGACGACCGGCGCGATCTACGCCCACTTCCTGAACAAGGCGGAGCTGCTGGTCGAGGCGATCGACGCCCGGGTCGCGACCGATGTCGAGCCGCCCGGCGAGCGTCCCGAGGTCACGTTCCGGGAGTACCTCACCGACCTGAACCGTCGGTTCCCCGAGCGGGCCGACCTCCGCGCCCTGCTCCTGGAGGGAGCGACGGCGGCCCGCAACGACGCCGTGGTGCGCGAGCGCCTGACCGCCGAGCAGGGCGATCGCGTGCGCTCGTGGGTGGAGGAGTACGAAGCCGCGCAGGCCGGTGGCGAGCTGGACCCGGTCGTGGACATGCGCACGGTCGTCCTGATGCTGTGGAGCATGGAGCTCGGGCTCGGGGTGATCGAGGCGCTCGGTCTCGAGGCGCCGGACCCCTGACGACTGGGCCGAGCTCACCGGCCGGTTCATCCAGTCGATCGAGCGTCCGGACTGAGCGCCTCCCGCCACTTCTCCTCACGCTCTGACACGAGCTTCGCCCGCGGGCCGGCCCGGTAGTCGAGGCGAGCCACCCCAGCGCGTCGAGGATCGAGTGCTCGACCGCGGTGTACCGACCGTCGGGCCGGTCGAACACCATCGGCTGGCGCAGCATCACCGAGGTGTTCGAGATGATGCGGAGGCAGTCGAGGGCGTTCACCGACCGCGAGTGGACCAGGAACGGATGGGCGAGCACGATCGTTCCCTGTCGCCCGGTGAGGGGACGGAAGTCCGAGCACTCCGCCAGGAGCCTGGGGATCGTGGCCACGACCTCAGTGGGTGACAGCCCGTCCGGGTGCTCGGCGAGGAGCCGGGCCACCGGGGCGATGGAGTCGCCCACGACGTAGGTCGCACCTTGTCGGGCCACGACGTCGCGCCAGAAGACGATCATCAGGAGGCCTTGCTCCGGGCTGTCGAGGAAGTGGCGGAACCAGTCCCCGTCCTTGTGCCACCCCGCACCGGGAGCCTCCCAGTCATCGGGCGGCCACCACGTGGCCTCGGTCTCCGGGAAGTTGACGATCAGGTTGTCGGGGATGTCGGCGTAGGCGCAGGCCTCGAGGCCCCCGACGAGCTCGTCGAGGGCGGCCACCACCAACGGGGCCACCTCGCGGATCGGGTACGTCGTCGTGACCGGCAGGTTGTGCCAACCATCGAGCCAGGTCGATCGGTCGCGTTCGTCCACGCCGATGCCGGTGAGGCGGCCGGCAATGACCGCTTCACAGAACGACGGCTCGAGCGCCCCGTCGACGACCGCCATCCCGTTCTCGACGAAGTCGGAGCGCCAGGTCACATAACAATGTTACTGGACTGCCACCGGCGACCGCTGCGTCGACGAGGGGCTCGGCCGTCGGTTGGCCTGAAACGCCGTGCTGCAGGAGTGATAACCTCGTTCTCATGGGGGTCACGTCCGCGCCGATCACCCCCGAGATCGGTCTCGAGGTCACCGGCCTGGCCGGCCACGAGCTGGTCGACCCCGCCCGGGCCGCCGAGTGCCAGGCCGCCATCGACGCCCACGGGGTGGTCGTCTACAAGGAGGCCCACATCGGCGACGCCGACCTGCTCGCGTTCACCGAGATGCTCGGCACCGTCGTCATCCCGAAGATGGGCGGCCTGGAGGAGCACCCCGGCGTCGATGTCATCAGCCTCGATCCCGCCGAGAGCGCCCTGGCCAAGTACCGCCGGAGCACGATCTTCTGGCACCTCGACGGGACGATGGACGAGCTCCCGCAGAAGGCCACGTTCCTGACGGCCCTCGTGGTCGCCGAGGAGGGGGGCGACACCGAGTTCGCCAACACCTACGCCGCGTATGACGCGCTCCCCGAGGAGGAGAAGGCCCGCATCGACGACCTGCGGGTCGAGCACAGCTTCGCCGCCGCCCAGCTCATGTTCACCCCCGAGCCGACGGACAAGCAGCGGGCGGCGTGGGCCGAGGTGCCGAGTCGGGTGCATCCCCTGGTCTGGCGGCGTCGTGACGGCCGCCGGTCGCTCCTGATCGGATCGACGGCCGGACGGATCGTGGACCTGCCCGACGACGAGAGCCGGGCCCTGCTCGACCACCTGCTCGAGTGGGTGACCCAGCCCCGCTTCGTCCTCCGCCACCACTGGCGCCCGGGCGATCTGGTGGGGTGGGACAACACGGGCCTGCTCCACCGGGCCATCCCGTACGAGGCCACCTCCCACCGCCTGCTGCACCGGACCACGCTCGTGGGTGAGGAAGCGGTCGCCTGAGCCCCGTCCAGTGCCCTGTGCTAAACAGTCGTTCAGCGGTGGTGACCGTCTACGGTCGACTCGCTGACATCCCGAACGAGGAGCAGACATGACCGACGTCTCGATGACCATTGGCGGCGAGCGGGTGGACGCGCCCTCGACCTTCGGGGTCGTCAACCCCGCCACCGGCGAGGTCCACGCCGAGGCGCCCGACTGCAGCCGCGAGCAGCTGGACCAGGCCTTCGACGCCGCGGCGAAGGCGTTCGTCGACTGGCGCCGGGACGAGGAGGCCCGCCGGGCCGTACTCCGCGAGGCGTCGAACGCCATGTTCGCCGCCGGCGAGCGGATCGGCCCCGTCCTCACCGCCGAGCAGGGCAAGCCCCTGGCCGCGGCCGGGGTCGAGGCGCTGGCCGCGGGCTTCTGGCTCAAGTACTTCGCCGACCTCGAGACCCCCCGCGAGGTCATCCAGGACGACGCGCGCCGCCTACGCCGAGGTGGTGCGCCGCCCGATGGGCGTCGTCGCCGCCATCACCCCCTGGAACTTCCCGATCGTGCTCGCCTCGTGGAAGATCGCCCCGGCGCTGCTCGCCGGCAACACGATGGTCCTCAAGCCGTCGCCGTTCACGCCCCGCAGCACGCTGCTCATGGGCGAGATCCTCAACGAGGTCCTCCCCCCGGGTGTGCTCAACGTCGTGTCCGGCGGCGACGAGCTCGGGAAGTGGATGACCGCGCACCCCACGCCCCGCAAGGTCAGCTTCACCGGTTCGGTGGCCACCGGCAAGCACGTGAACGCCTCGGCCGCCCCGGACCTCAAGCGGGTCACCCTCGAGCTGGGCGGCAACGACCCGGCGATCCTGCTCGATGACGTCGACCCCGGCGAGATCGCCGAGAAGCTCTACGCCGGCGCCTTCGACAACAGCGGCCAGATCTGCTCGGCCATCAAGCGGGTCTACGTGCCCGAGGCGCTCCACGACGACGTGGTCGACGCCCTCTCCACCCGGGTGGCCGCGGCCAAGGTCGGTGACGGCATGGACCCCGAGTCCGAGCTCGGCCCGGTCCAGAACAAGCCGCAGTACGAGCGGGTCAGCGAGCTGGTGGCCGATGCCCTCGCCGGCGGGGCCACGGCGACGACGGGCGGGGCGCCGGTCGACGGACCCGGCTACTTCTTCCAGCCCACCGTGCTCACGGGCGCCGCGGAGGGGACCCGGATCGTCGACGAGGAGCAGTTCGGCCCGGCCCTGCCGGTGATCCCGTACCGCGACATCGACGACGTGGTCGACCGGGCCAACGCCACCACCTTCGGCCTGTCGGGCTCGGTGTGGTCGCCGGACGTGGAGCGGGCCGGCGCCGTGGCCGAACGCCTCGAGTGCGGCACGGCCTGGGTCAACGCCCACGTCGCCCTCGGCCCCCACCAGCCCTTCGGCGGCTTCAAGTGGAGCGGGCTCGGCGTCGAGAACGGCCCGTGGGGCCTGGCCGGCTTCACCGAGCTGCAGGTCCAGTACCGCGCCAAGAGCTGACGGCGCCGACGTGTCCCAGGGGGGACCGGGGATGTCCACCACGGTCGAACGCGGGTGAAGATCGGGCTGACGGCTGGCGCCGCGACGCTGGACAAGACCGTCGAGCAGGCGCAGCAGGCCGAGGCCGACGGCTTCCACTCGCTCTGGTACGCCAGCGGCCTGCTGGGTGACCCGCTCGTGGCCATGGCGCTGGCGGGCCGGGCCACGTCGAGCATCGAGCTGGGGACCGCGGTCCTGCAGACCTACCCCTGCCATCCGTTGCTGCAGGCTCGGCGGGCGGCGTCGGTGGTCGAGGCGATGGGGCGCCCCGGGTTCACGCTCGGGGTGGGTCCCTCCCACGATGCGGTGATCGAGGAGACCTACGGCCTCTCCTTCGACCACCCGGGACGCAGCTCCGAGGAGTACGTGCAGATCCTGACCCCGCTACTGCGGGGAGAGGGCGTCGAGTTCGAGGGTGAGGACTGGACGGCGCGGGCGCCCGCGGGCAGCGTGAACGCTCGCCCACCCGGTCCCGGTCCTTCTCTCGGCGCTGTCGCCGCGGATGCTCCGGGTCGCCGGTGAGCACGCGGACGGCACGGTGCTGTGGATGGCGCCCCGGGCGGCCATCGAGTCCCACGTGACGCCGAGGATCACCGAGGCCGCCGAGGCCGCCGGCCGGCCGGCACCGCGGATCGTGGCCGGCCTCCCGGTCGCCGTCGACGACGACCTGGACGCGGCCCGCGAGGCGGTTGCCGCGACCGCCGGCGCCTACGAGAGCCGGCCCATCTACAAGCGCATCATGGAGGTCGGCGGCGTCGACTCGGCCGCCGACGCGGCCATCGTGGGCGACGAGGCGTCGGTCGAGGCCCAGATCCGGGCCGTGTTCGCGGCCGGGGCGACCGACCTGTCCGTGTTCATCGTCCCGGTCGGGCCCGACCGCCGCGGTTCCAAGCGACGCGCGACCGAACTGCTCAGCCACCTCGCCCGAGAATGAAGGAGTCCCTCCGATGACCCCGAACCCACCCTGGTCCGAGCCCCGTACCGCCATCGTCACCGGCGGCGGTTCCGGGATCGGCCTCGCCATCAGCCGGCGCCTGGCCGCCGACGGCGCCGCCGTCGCCATCTTCGACCGCGACGGCGCCTCGGCGGACGCGGCGGCCGCCGGCATCGAGGCGGACGGCGGTCGGGCGATCGGGGTGACCGTCGACGTGAGCGACCGGGCGCAGGTCGACGCCGGTGTGGCCGAGGTGCGGGAGGCACTGGGCGCGGCCACGATCCTGGTGAACAACGCCGGCATCTCGCCGTTCGAGAAGTTCCTGGAGATCGAGCGGGAGTCCCTCGAACGGGTGCTCGCGGTGAACGTGATCGGCGTGTTCGACTGCTGCCAGGCGGTGGCGCCGGACATGATCGAGGCCCGCTGGGGGCGCATCGTGAACATCGCCTCGTCGAGCGCGCAGACGGGCAGCGCGCTCCAGGTGCACTACTCCGCCACGAAGGGCGCCGTCATCGCCCTCACCCGGTCCCTGGCGCTGGCCCTCGGATCCAAGGGCATCACGGTGAACGCGGTCCCCCCGAGCCTGATCGACACCCCGCCCCTGCGCCAGGCCGAAGCGGACGGTCTGCTGGGCCCGGGCGGGATCGAGGCGGCCACGAAGTCGTTGCCCGTGCGCCGGCTGGGGACCCCCGACGACCTGGCCGCGGGGGTCGCGTTCCTCGTGCGCGACGACGCCGGCTACGTGACGGGCCAGGTCCTCGGCATCAACGGTGGCCGGGTCATGCAGTGACGGTGGACGGTCCACGACCCGTCTGCTAAACAGGTGTTCAGCAACGACCACTGAAGGGGGAGTGACGGGATGCCGCGGATCCGTCCGTTGCCGCACGGTGAATGGCCGGCCGAGATGGGTGACGCCCTCGCGGCCATGACGCCCCCCGTCCCGCGCCATCCCCAAGCCACCCCTCGAGGATCGGCCCCGGGCGATGGGCGTGCTGGGCACCCTGGCCCATCACCCCGAGCTGGCGAAGGCCCTGTTCACGTTCAACGGCCACCTCCTGTGGGCGACCTCGCTCACGCCCCGCCAGCGCGAGGTCCTCGTCCTGCGCGTGGCGACGCGGCGGCAGGCCGCCTTCCTGTGGGCGCAGCACATCTTCGAGGCCCGCGACGCGGGGCTGACCGAGGAGGAGATCGGTCGCATCGCCTTCGGGCCCGACGCGCCCTTCCTCGACCCCCTCGACCAGGCGATGCTCCGGGCCGTCGACGAGCTGATCGACGACGGGGAGGTGGCCGAGGGGACCTGGGCCGTGCTCGCCGAGACGCTCGACCCCCAGCAGTTGCTCGACCTGTTGTTCACCGTCGGGTGCTACCTGACCCTCTCGTGGCTGTACCGCACCGTCGACCTCGAAGCCGATCCCGGCATCCCGGGCATGTACGAGCGGTATCAGGCCCCACCCGACGACGCGTCGTGACCGACATCGGCGAGGTGCTGGCCCGCGTCGGCGGCGAACTGTTCCAGAACTCCTGGGTGGTGGACGACCTCGAGGCGGCCAAGGCAGCGATGGGCTCGGCGCTCGGCTGTGACGACTTCGTCGGGTTCGAGATGGACCCGAAGTGGCAGGTCGGGGGCGAGACGATCTCCAGCCCGATGGCCTGCGGCTTCGCCCGCAGCGGCAACATGCAGATCGAGCTGATGCAGCCGCTCGGCACCGGGGGCGTGGTGGCCGACTTCCTGGCCCGCTTCGGTGCCGGACCCCATCACCTCGGTGTCCGGGTGGACGACCTCGACGCCGCGGTCGCCGCCGCCGGCGTCCCCGCCGCGATGAGCGCCGACTTCGGACCGCTCCGGCTGGCCTTCCTCGACACCGTCGACGAGCTGGGCCTCTACATCGAACTGCTCGACGACCCCGACGGGATGCTCTGGGCCACCAAGCCGTGGCGCGACGAACGAACCGGATCCGACAAGGAGGACCCATGACCGACATCGAGGAACGGCCGGCCGGCTGGCAGGGGAAGTTCACGCCCCAGTACCCCGAGCTGAGCACCGACCCGGTCGACTACGAGGACTCGATCTCCCCGGAGTTCTTCGAGGCGGAGCGGGAGGCGGTGTTCAAGCGCTCGTGGCTCTACGTGGGCCGGGAGGAGAAGCTGCCCAAGCCGGGCACGTTCTTCACCCGTGAGCTCCCCGGCCTGGCCTCGCTCGTCCTCTCCCGGGACCTCGACGGGACGGTCTTCGCCTCCCACAACGTCTGCGCCCACCGGGGCAACAAGGTGGTCTGGCAGGAGCACCCCGGCGAGGAGTCCAGCGGCTCCTGCCGGCAGTTCACCTGCAAGTACCACGGGTGGCGCTACGGCCTCGACGGCTGCGTCACCCATGTCACCAACGAGGAGCAGTTCTTCGACCTCGACAAGGACACGCTGCGGATGCCCGAGGTCGCCTGCGAGGTGTTCGCGGGGTTCATCTTCGTCAACCTCGCCGAGGACCCGGTGCCGCTGCGCACCTTCCTCGGCGACCGCATCCTCGAGCTCGAGGCCTACCCGTTCGGCGAGATGACCGAGCGCTACGGCTTCTCGACGCTGATCCACGGCAACTGGAAGCTCGCCGTCGACTCGGTCTGCGAGTGGTACCACCCGGCGTACGTCCACGCCGCGTTCATCAGCCCCAACGTGGCCGAGGCCGAGAAGATGGTCCCGCCCGTCGACGCCTACCACTACGACGTCTTCCGGCCCCACATGCTGACCTCGGTCCCCGGACCGCCCCCGCTGAAGCCGCGGGAGCCCGGGACGGCGGGGGAGCCCAAGCGCGAGCAGCGGTGGGTCTACAAGCTGTTCCGGGCCGGCCTCTTCGGTCCGGACGACATCCCCGACATCGGGGAGCCCCCTGAGTTCCTGAACAAGGGCCGCATCCCGTCGTGGGGCAACGACCAGTTCTGGCTGTTCCCCAACCTCTCGGTCCAGATCTGGGCCCGGAACTACTACATCACCTACACCTACTGGCCCGAGACGGTCGGCACGCACACCTACGAGATCGACCTCTACTTCGTGCCCCCGGAGAACGCCCACGAGCGCCTCGCCCAGGAGCTGGTGGTCGACAGCACGATCGAGTTCGCCATGCAGGACGTGAACACGATCGAGGCCACCCACTCCGCGCTCGCCACCCGGGCGCAGCAGGAGTTCCATCTCAGCGACCAGGAGCTGCTCATCCGCCAGTTCCACACGGTGATCCGGGACACCGTCGCTGCACACCAGGAGGCGACGTCATGAGCACCCTGCCCGAAGCGTTCGCCGACCTGGAGGCCTACGTCGAGGACTGGGCCCGGCCGACCCGAGCCGAGCGCTACGCCGTCCGCCTGTCGAAGTCCTTCGACGAGCTGGTCGAGTTCTACGACGCCATCGCGCCGCACGCCGAGGCGGCCATCGCCCACCTCGACACCTGCGACCTCGGCGCGCTGTCCGACGACGAGGCCCGCCTCCTGCACCTCCTCTACTCGATGATCCTGGTGTCGTACGCGGTGAACATCTTCCACCAGCCCCGCATCCCCGACTCGGGTGCCGCGTTCTTCGACATGGTCCACGAGCCGGCGGTCTGATCCCGTCGGCTAGAGAGTGGTCATGGCAGAACCAACGGTGACCGTCCTCCACGCAAAGGGCGCGCTCGACATCGACACCGGCGACGTCATCGACGGTGCCTACGTGCGCGTCGAAGGCGACCGGATCACCTCCGTCGGCACCGACGCGAGCGTCGCCACCGACGCCGACGAGGTGGTCGAGCTCCCCGAGCTCACGCTCCTGCCCGGCCTGATGGACATGGAGGTCGACCTCGTTCTGGGCGGACCGGGTGCCGGCCTCACCGATCCGGTCGTGACCGACCCGGTGAAGATGACCCTGCGGGCGACCGTCAACGCCAAACGCACGCTGAGGGCCGGGTTCACGACGGTCCGGAACCTGGGGCTGTTCGTCAAGACGGGCGGCTACCTGCTCGACGTGGCCTTGAGCGAGGCGGTGGAGAACGGCTGGATCGACGGGCCCCGCATCGTGCCCGCCGGCCACGCCATCTGCCCGACCGGCGGCCACCTGGACCCCAGCGCCCAGAGCGGCCTGGCGCCGCACATGATGCCGCTGTCGATCGAGGAGGGGATCGCCGATGGCGTGGACGCCGTCCGCAAGGCGGTCCGCTACCAGATCAAGCACGGCGCCCAGCTGATCAAGTGCTGTGCCTCGGGCGGTGTGGTCGCCTCGCGTGGGCCCTCAGGCGCTCAGCAGTACTCCAACGAGGAGCTCGCCGCGATCGCCGACGAGGCCCACCGGCGCGGGGTGCGGGTCGCCACCCACTGCCACGGCGACACGGCCGTGAACGCCGCGCTCGACGCCGGCATCGACTGCATCGAGCACGGCTTCATGATCACCGACGACACCATCCAGCGGATGGTCGACACCGGGACGTTCCTGGTGTCCACCAACGCCCTCACCGAGAACTGGGACGTGTCCAAGCACCCGCCCGAGACGCGGGCCAAGGTGGCCGAGGTCTTCCCGAAGGCGAAGGAGTCCCTCTCCAAGGCCATCGAGGCGGGCGTCAAGATCGCCTGCGGCAGCGACGCCCCGGCCGTCTGGCACGGCAAGAACGCCGAGGAGCTCGTCGTCCTGGTGCAGCGGGGCATGACCCCGCTCCAGGCCATCCGGGCGGCGACCACGGTGAGCGCCGAGCTCATCGAGGCCCCCGACCTCGGCCGGATCGCTCCCGAGATGCAGGCCGACATCATCGGCGTCCCGGGCGATCCGCTGACCGACATCACCGCCACCCAGCGCGTCAGCTTCGTGATGAAGGGCGGCCGCATCCACAAGCGACCAGAGAGTTGAGCGACCCGTGAAGGCTGATGGCTATCCCGACATCGATCCCTGGGTCGTGGGTCTACGACGCGGCCGGGCGCTGGTTGCGGGCCGTCCTCGCCGCGTCGGGTTGACGTCAGGCTGACCGCTTGCGCGGCTTGGGAGCCTTCTCGGCCGGGCCCTCGATCCGGTCGAGGTGCTTCTCCACGAAGGCGATCGTCTCGGTCAGGCCGGTCGTCATGCCGAGGGCCTGCTCCATCACGATCGCCCGGGAGATGCCGGCGATCGCCACCAGGAGCACCTCGGGCGGGACCTCGTCGGGGTCGAGGCCGTACTCGTCCAGTTGACCGGTGAGGGACTCGAGCTGGTTGCGCCGGAACGCCTCGGCGAACGCCGCCAGCTCGCTGCGGATCGACTTGCGGTGGTTCGACAGCGCCATGAACTCCATCAGGAGCGCGGTCCCCGCCTGGTCGCTGCTCACCGCCCACAGCGCCCGCAGGGGCTGGGGGGAGGTCAGGTGCCGCTCCTGGCGCTCGAGCTGCTGCTTGGCCCGCCGCCGCAGGACCTCGAGGAAGAGGTCGTCCAGGGTGGGGAAGTAGTAGTGCACCAGGGCCGGAGTCACCCCGACGTCTTTGGCCACCCGGCGGGAGCTGACCGCGGCGTAGCCGTCATCGATCATCACCTTCTCGGTGACGTCCAGGATCTTGAACCGCGTCTCGGAGGTCTCGGTCCCGGTGCGACGAGCTTTGGCCATGGTCCATTGTCCTTGACGGCGGCAGTTCCCACACATTAAACACCTGTTCAGCATCAGAAGCCGCAAATGGGGGGACCATGGCGTTGCGACAGGCGAGGACCACGATCGCGCTGGTCGCTCTGGCTGCGCTCTCGGCTGCGGCCTGTACCGCAGGCGACAGCAGCGACAGTTCGAGTGACACCACCGCCAGCGGTGAGGCCCCCGCCCCCGACGCAACCGCGACGGCTTCCGGTCCCGCGCCCGGTGTCACCGACGACGCCATCAAGATCGGCGTGACGTACGCCGACGACGCGGCGCTCCAAGCGATCGGCCTGGACTACGAGTTCGGCGACATGGAGGCCGCGTACCAGGCGATGGTCGACGACATCAACGACGACGGGGGGATCCACGGACGCCGGCTCGAGGTCGTCTTCGCGCCGATCGATCCCACCAGCCCGACGCCGGCCGAGGAGAAGTGCGTCGAGCTGACCGAGGACGAGGACGTGTTCGTCGCCGTCGGCTTCTTCCTGACCGACGCCGTCCTCTGTCCGGTCGCGACGCACGCGACGGCCGTCGTGGGGGGCGAGATGAGTCCGGAGCGGCTGGAACAGGCTGAGGCCCCCTGGGCCGCCTGGCAGCCCGACGCCGACCTCCCGGGCCAAGCCCTCGAGGCTTTCGCGGAGCGGGGCGAACTGGACGGGAACGTCGCGGTCTTCGTCAACGCCCACGATCAGGCCGTCCTGGACAACCAGGTCCTGCCCACCCTCGACGAGCTCGGCGTCGAGCCGGTCGAGGTGGGCGTGGTCGATGCCCCCGCCGACGATCAGGCGGCGCTCGCGGCCAACATCCAGACCATCGCCGAGCGCTTCGAGGCCGCCGACGCCGACACGGTGGTCCTCGTCGGTCTGAGTGGGCAGGACTGGCCGGCGAACATGGACGATGATCCGTCGTACCGGCCGCAGCTGCTGTTCCTCGACGCCCAGGCGGGTCGGGCCTACAGCCTGAACGCGGCGACCGGCGACACATCGGTCCTGGAGGGCTCGCTGGCCGCGGGCACCTACGGTCCCTCCCAGGCTGTCTTTGAGGAGCCGGCGATGCAGGACTGCATCGCCCGGCTGGCGGACCACGGCCTGGAGACACCGGCACCGGACTCGGTCGGCGGCGGGCCGAACAACCAGCCCTTCGCCGGCTCGTTCAGTGCCTGCGCCGACCTCACGCTCCTGCAGGCCTGGCTCGAGGCCGCGGGCGAGAATCTGAACTACGGATCCCTGCAAGCGGCCCTGGACGGCGGCTTCGAGCTCGTCGTGCCTGGCTCACCGGACCTCCGCACCTACGGTCCGGCGCCGGACGCCGACGGTGACCCGCCCGCCTATCTCTTCGAGTGGGACCCCGAGGCGGCGGACTTCGCGCTCATCGAGCAATAGGAGACGCGATCGCTCCGATCCTTCGGTTCAGGACTCGTCGGAGGCGGGCTCCCAGTGGTCGTGGACGACGACCTCGCTGACGGGGCGGCGGCGGAGGGGGCCGTGGGACCCCCGGGGCCAGCCCACCACGACGTGGCCGGCGAGCATCCAGTCCTCGGGCACGCCGACGGCGTCCCGGAGCAGCGGTTCGCCGCCGTAGGACGCCCAGCTGGTGAGGCAGGCGCCGAGCCCCAGGGCGCGGGCGGCCAACAGGAAGTTCTGCATCGCCGGATAGATGGAGCCGCCGAGGAGGAGCTCGGAGGCCGTGGGGAAGTGCTGCTGGACGAAGAGGACCGAGGTGAGCTCCCCCGCGCGGTCGTGGAGCTCGTAGGTGGCGCGGTAGGTGCGGGCCCGACGGCTGTCGTCGTCGGCCGCCGGACGGGCCATCCCGTAGACGGGCTCGATGACCTTCAGCGAGAGGGCCGCCGCCTCAGCCACGACGGCCCGTAGCTCCGGCGACCGGAGGACGACGAACCGCCAGGCCTGAGCGTTGGCGCCGGAGGGTGCCCAGGTCGCCGCCTCGAGGCAGCGGTTCAGCGTGGCGTCGTCGACCGGCTCGTCGGTGAACCGACGGATCGTCCGGGCCGTGGACATCGCCTCCCAGAGGTCCGAGGTGGGTCTGCTCATGGCTGCTCCGAGGTCAAGGGACCTCTTCGTAGTCGAACCAGTCGAAGGCGGCGTCACCCCCGACGGCGTACAGCCCGAGGACCCGGCCGAGGAACCCACCGGTCATCTCGGTCGAGAGGTAGCGCCCGTCGATCTCCGCCAGCACCGTGAACGACCCGTCGTCGGGCTCGAACCCGAGGGCGACGGTGTCGGAGCCGTGGGGATGCGGGCCGGTCTCCACCCTTAGGACAACCGGCCCGTCGGGCGCCGCGGCCTCGCCGAGGTCGAGGTCGAAGGGCCCGGTCTTCACGTGGGCCACGACCCGGTCGCCGCGGACGGCGACCTCGTAGTGGGCGGTCCCGTCCAGGTAGACGGTCAGGCCCGCCTCGGACGCCGAACCGGGGTCGACCGACGCCCGGGCCCGACACCCGTGGTGCTGTTGCCGGCGCCCGACGAGCGCAGGGAGATCGTCGTCCAGGGTGGTGTCACCCCCGCGGACAGTGAGCCAGCCGGGACGGTCCGCCAGCGAGGTCAGGTCCGACGGGTGGCGACGCATCCCGATCCATCGGGCGTCCAGGTCCGAACGGTCGAAGTCGTCCCGTCCGATCACGTCGATCGGCGGCGCGGGACCCGGCGGCCGACGACCGACCACCGGCTCGACGGGTTCGACCACCGGCCAGCCGTCGACCCAGTCGACCGGGGTGAGGAAGGTCTCGCGGCCGAGGACGTGGAAGCCGTCGTTCATGCCCTTCGGCCGGACCCCCAGGCAGACCATCCACCACGACCCGTCGGGCGCCTCCACCAGGTCGGCGTGGCCGGTGTTCTGGATCGGCCGGTCGGTGCTGCGGTGGCTGAGGACCGGGTTGGCGGGGCATCCTTCCCAGGGGCCGGTGGGGGAGGGGCCGCGGGCGATGGAGACGGCGTGGCCGGCGTGGGTCCCGCCTTCAGCGATCAGCAGGTACCAGGTGCCGTCACGCTCGTAGAGGTGCGGTGCTTCGGGGTACTGCAGACCGGTGCCGGACCAGGTCGGCACGGGGCCTTCGAGCACCTCGCCGGTGGCGTCGTCGACGCGGCACCGGGCGATGCCGTCGGGGCCGCGGGAGAAGTGGAGCCAGCAGGTCCCGTCCTCGTCCCAGGCCAGGTCGGGGTCGATGCCGGCGACGGCGACGAAGGTCGGCTCGGACCACGGCCCAGCGGGGTCCTCGGCGGTCACGAAGAAGTTGTGGGCGCCACGGTTGGTCACGTTCGTCGTGATCATCCAGAACCGGCCGTCGTGGTGGCGGATCGTCGGCGCGTAGACCCCCATGGATGACCAGCCGCCGGTGTCGGTCAGGTCGAGCTGGGACGGGCGGTCGAGCACGGGGCCGACCGGCTCCCAGTCGACGAGGTTGCCCGACCGGAACAGGGGCACGCCCGGGAACCAGGTGAACGTGGAGGTGACGAGGAAGAACTCGTCGCCGACCCGGCAGACGCTGGGGTCCGGGTGGAACCCCGGGATCACCGGGTTCGCGTAGGTCGTCATCGGGCCCCTTCGGTGGCTTCGGCGTAGGCCGCCCGGATGGCGGCGCGGTCGACGTGGGGATCGGGCTCGATGGCGTCGCCGGTGCCGAGGCCCCACGCCGCCGCTCGCTCCTCGACGTCGCCGCCGAGGAGCACGGTGGCGGCCTGGAGGGCCGCCCCGCAGGCCACCAGCTCGTCCTCCCGGGGCACGACCACCGCGCGGCCGGTCAGGTCGGCGACGACCCGGCGGTAGGCCGCACCGTGGGCCCCGCCGCCGATCAGGAGCACACGGCCGTCGAGGTCGCCCAGGGCGTCGGCTCCGGCCAGGAGGTTGGCCACGACGCCCTCGACCGCGGCGCGGGCGAGCTGGGCCGGCGTGGCGTCGGTCCGCAGCCCGGTGATCGTGCCGGTGGCGTCCGGGCGGTTCGGCGTGCGCTCGCCGTCGAGGTGGGGGACGAGCACCAGGCCGTCGGCCCCCGGCGGTGCCATCGAGCGCGAGCTGGTCGAAGCGCTCGGTGTCCACCCCGAGCAGCCGGGCGACGGTGTCGGTGACCTTGGTGGCGTTCAGCGTGCAGACCAGGGGCAGGAACCGCCCCGTGGCGTCGGCGAAGCCGGCCACGGTGCCCGTCGGGTCCGCACTCGGCTGCTCACCGACGTGTAGGCCGTGCCGCTGGTGCCGAGGCTGAGCGCGAGGTCGCCCGGCCGCAGGCCGAGGCCGAGGGCGGCGGCCATGTTGTCGCCGGTCCCGGGTCCGACCACCGCACCGCCCCACTCACCGGCCGCCTCGAAGGGACCGAGCACCCGGGGGAGCCAGCCGACCTCGGCGCCGACGAGGTCCAGCAGGTCCGTCCCGGTACGCGTCCGTCGGCGGGGGACCACCAGCCGGTGCCGGAGGCGTCGCCGCGGTCGGTCGTGTGGCCCCCGGTGAGCTGATGGGTCAGCCAGTCGTGGGGGAGCAGGACCCGGGCGATGCGCTCGAAGGCCTCGGGCTCGGACCGGCGGAGCCACGCCAGCTTGGTGATCGTGAAGCTGGCCACGGGCACGCTGCCGCACGCCTCGGCCCAGGCCTCGGGCCCCAAGCGCGTCGACCAGGGCGGCGGCGTCGGGGGCCGACTCGGTGTCGTTCCAGAGCTTGGCCGGGCGCAGCACCTCGCCGGCGTCGTCGAGCACCACCAGCCCGTGCTGCTGGCCCCCGACGGCGATGGCGGCCGGCCGGCTCAGGCCCCGGTCTGGGCGCAGCGCGGCCTCGAACGCCGCCCACCAGTCGGCTGGGTGCTGCTCGCTCCGGGGCGGTGTGGTCGGTGGGTGCGGGGCGCGGCCGGAGGCCACCAGCTCGCCGGTGTCGGCGTCGCGGACCTGGACCTTGCACGCCGACGTCGACGAGTCGACGCCGGCGACGAGGGGCACTACCTCGGTTCCTTCACTCGCCCGCGCTGCCGGAGCGATCTTCTGGTGCTACCGGACGCCGAGGAGGAGCTCGGTCACCAGTTGGTCGAGGCGCTCGTGGCCGTAGCCCTGGGCCGCGAGGGCGTCCTCGTCGTAGGTGGTCGAGCGGATCTCGTCCAAGCCGCCGGCCGGGGCGCTGGGCTCGCGGAGCTCGGCCGCCTTGGCCACCAGCAGGGCCTCCTGGATCTCCGCGTCCTCGGCGAAGCGGCGGGCCTTGTCGGCCAGGATCAGGTAGGTGCGCATGCACCCCTCGGCGAAGTCCCAGACGCCGTCGGCGCCCTCGGTCCGGTACGGGTGGGCGTCGAAGTGGCGCATGCCCTCCCAGCCCGCGTCCTCCAGCACCTTCACCGTGTAGAACGCGTCCCGGATCCCCTCGGAGCCGAAGCGGAAGTCCTGGTCGTACTTCCCGATGCGCTGGGCGTTCAGGTCGATGTGGAAGAGCTTCCCCTGCCACAGGGCCTGGGCGATGGCGTGGGAGAACGCCAGGCCGCTCATGGTCTCGTGGGCGAACTCGGGGTTGAGGCCGACCATGTCGGGCCACTCGAGCTCGCCGATGAAGGCGAGGGCGTGGCCGACGGTCGGCAGGAACAGGTCGCCCCGGGGCTCGTTGGGCTTGGGCTCGAGGGCGATGCGCAGGTTCAGCCCCCGCTCGCGGATGTGCTCGCAGCAGAGGTCGACCGCCTCCTTGTAGCGGTCGAGCGCGGCCTGGACGTCCTTGGCCGCGTCGGCCTCGACGCCCTCCCGGCCGCCCCACATGACGTAGACCTCGGCGCCCAGCTCGGCGCCGAGGTCGATGGCCTCGCAGGTCTTCTGGATGGCGAACCGGCGGACGTCGGGGTCGTTGGCGGTGAACGCGCCCTCCTTGAAGATCGGCCGCGAGAAGAGGTTCGTCGTGGCCATCGGCACCTTCATGCCGGTGGCGTCGAGCGCCCGACGGAAGCGCTTGAGGATCGCCTCCCGCTCGGACGGGGTGCGAGCCCGGCGGCACGAGGTCGTCGTCGTGGAAGTTCACGCCGTAGGCGCCCAGGTCGGCCAGGCGCTCGACCGACTCGACCGGATCCAGGGACGGCCGGGTCTCGTGGCCGAACGGGTCCTTGCCGGGGTTGCCCACCGTCCACAGTCCGAAGGTGAAGCGGTGCTCGGGCAGGGGCGTGAACGGATCGCTCATGGGCGGATGCTACCCCACGCGGGAAGCGGGATGTTAGCGATAACAGCGCGGCTAGGGTCGGGCGATGCGGAGGACACCGTTCAACGACGGCTGGGCGTACCGCCCGAAGGTCGATCGGTTCGCCGAGCTCGGGGGAATGGGGGCCGACTGGTCGCCGGTGACCCTGCCCCACGACGCGGTCATCGGCAGTGAGCGCTCAGCCGAGGACGGCCCGGCCACCGGCTACTTCCCCGGGGGGGCCTGGGAGTACCGCCGCACCCTCGAACGGGCGGAGGGGGACGCGGCCACGACGATGCTGGAGCTCGAGGGCGTCTACCGGGACGCCGTGGTCTCGGTGAACGGCACCGTCGCGGCCCGCCGGCCGTCGGGCTACACCGGCTTCATCGTCCCCCTGGACCATCTGCTGGCGGTCGGGGAGAACGAGCTCCGGGTCGAGGCCGTGGCCCACCAGGACTCGCGTTGGTACTCCGGCGGCGGGATCCACCGGAACGTCTGGCTCCTCGAGGCGGGTGCCGTCCACCTCGTGCCCGATCATCTGACGGTGTCGACCCCCGAGGTCGACGACGAGGTCGCGGTCGTGACGGTGACCGCCGCCGTGACGAACCGGGGGGTCGCCACCGCCGACGGGGTCCTCCACGTCGAGGTGCTCGGCGCCGACGGGTCGGTCCTCGCCGAGCAGCGCAGCCCCGTGACGGTGTTCTCCGGCGACACGGTGACGGCCCGTCAGCGCCTGCAGGTGACCGACCCGCGCCGCTGGGACCCGGAGGATCCGTATCTCCACTCCTGCCGGGTGACCCTGCGGGTCGGCGACGAGGTCGTCGACGAGGAGGTCACGACCTTCGGCATCCGGACGCTCGCCCTCGACGCCCGCCACGGCCTTCGGATCAACGGCGAGTCGATCCTCCTCCGCGGCGCCTGCATCCATCACGACAACGGCCCGATCGGCGCCGCGACCATCGACCGGGCCGAGGAGCGCCGGGTCGAGTTGCTGAAGGCGGCCGGCTTCAACGCCATCCGCAGTGCCCACAACCCCCTGAGCCGGGCGATGCTCGACGCCTGTGACCGCCTTGGCGTCCTGGTCATGGACGAGACCTTCGACATGTGGGCCCAGTCGAAGGTGGCCGACGACTACAGCCTTCGCTTCGACGACTGGTGGGAGGCCGACGTCGAGGCGATGGTCCGCAAGGACATCAACCACCCGAGCGTCATCCTCTACAGCATCGGCAACGAGATCCCGGACGGCTCCACGCCGACGGGGCTCCAGCGCAGCCGGGCCCTGGCCGAGCGGGTCCGGGCCCTCGACCCCAGCCGTTACGTCACCCAGGCCGTCACGGGCATGCTCGTGGCCGGCTCCGCCATCATCGACAGGATCCGGGAGATCGCCGAGGCGCCCCCGGTCGACGAGGAGACCGGCATCAACACCGCGGCCACCAACCTCGGCGAGCTGATGGACCAGGCGATGACGGCCCCGGTGGTCGGCGACAACACCGAGGAGGCCTTCGCCCACCTGGATGCCGCGGGGTACAACTACATGTACACCCGCTTCGGCATGGACGGGGAGAGCTACCCCGACCGGGTGATCGTGGCCACCGAGACCCACCCGGGCACCGTGGACCGGGGTTGGGCGGGGGTCACCGGAAACCCCTACGTCATCGGCGACTTCACCTGGACCGGTTGGGACTACCTGGGCGAGGCCGGCATCGGCCGCATCGCCTACGGCGACGGGGCCGGGGGCCTCGGCATGTCGGCGTTCCACGGCGACTACCCGTGGGTCATCGCCGGTTGTGGGGACATCGACATCACGGGGCGGCGTCGGCCGCAGTCGTACTACCGGGAGATCGTCTTCGGCCTCCGCACCGACCCCTACGTCGCCGTCCTCCGCCCCGAGCACCACGGCCAGGCGGTGTCGCCACCAGAGCCCCTGGTCGTGGAGTGACGTGGTGTCGAGCTGGAGCTGGGCCGGCCACGATGGTGCGCCGGTCACCGTCGAGGTCTATGCCGACGCCGACGAGGTCGAGCTGCTGGTCAACGGTGTCTCGGCCGGCCGGCAGGCGGTCGACCGCCTCCGCGCCCGGTTCGAGGCGATCTACGAGGCGGGCGAGATCGAGGCCGTGGCCTGGCGGGAGGGCGAGGTGATCGGGCGGACGAGCCTGCGCTCGGCCACCGGCCCGGTCGGGCTCGACGCTCCAGGTTGATCGGGACGAGATCGACGGGGACGGCACCGACCTCGCCTTCGTCGACCTCCTGCTGGTCGACGGTGACGGCGTGCTGCACACGACCGCGGACCGGCCGGTGAGCGTCGAGGTCGACGGTCCGGGCGTGCTCCAGGGGCTGGCCAGCGCCCGCCCGGACCCCGAGGAGCCCTTCACCGGGACGACCTGCACGACCTTCGACGGTTGCGCCCTCGCCGTCGTCCGGCCCACGGGCGAGGGCACGATCACCTTCCGGGTCACCGCCGACGAGGTCGACGCCCAGGAGCTGCGGATCGCGGTCCGATGACCTGGGAGCTGCGGTGGCACCCCTTCCGGGGGGAGTGGGTCCTGTTCACCGCCCACCGCGGCGCTCGTCCGTGGATCGGCGAGGTCGTCGCCGACGACGACGAGGTGCCCGTGCCCGAGGACAACGCCCTCGCCCCCCTCGGGCGCCGCCTGGCGACGACCAACCCGGACTACCGCGGCGTCTTCACCTTCACCAACGACCTCCCCGTCTTCTCGGCGGAGGCGCCGGAGCCCTCGGCGGGCGACGACCTCTACCGGACACAGCGGGCCGTCGGGACGGCCGAGGTCGTCTGCTACCACCACGACCCGACCCGCTCGATGGCCGACCTCGACGACGACGAGGTGACCGCCGTCGTCATCGACCTGGCGGGAGCGCACGATCGCCCTCGAGGCCCAGGACGGCGTGGCCCACGTGCTCGTCTTCGAGAACCGCGGCGCCGCCGTGGGCACCTCCAACCCCCACCCGCACTGCCAGATCTATGCCGGCGCGCTGGTCTACGCGACCATGGCCCGGGAGGCCGACGTGGCAGCGGCGCACCACCGGGACACCGGTCGCTCCCTGCTGGCCGACGTGGTCGAGCGCGAGCTGGCGGGACCCCGGGTCGTCAGCGAGGGCGAGCGCTTCTTCGCCTGTGTCCCGTGGTTCGCCCGGTACGCCTACGAGGTGCACGTCCTGCCCCGCCGACCGGTGACCTCGCTGGTCGACCTCGACGACGACGGCTGCCGGTCGCTCGGCCTGGTGCTGCGGGACGTGGTCCGCCGCTACGACGCCCTGTGGGGCCTGCGCATGCCGTACGTCCTGGCCGTGCACCAGGCGCCTGTCGGCGACCGCACCCGCACTTCCCGTTCCACGTCGAGCTCCACCCTCCGTTGCGGGCGCCGGGGCTGCTCAAGTACCTGGCCGGGCCCGAGGTCGGAGGCGGGTCGATGACCAACGAGTCCGATCCCGACGAGAAGGCGGTGGAGCTCCGTGACGCCCTCAGCTGACGACGCCCGCCGACGCCTCTGTGCCCTGGGTGACCACCTACGGGACACGCTCCAGCGGGGCCCGGGGCATCGACATGGCCGCCGTCGACAGCCACACCTCGGCCGACACGATCTACGGCATCGACCGGGTCGCCGACGACGCCCTGCTCGGCTGGTTCGAGCAGCACTGGCCCGACGTCGAGGTCGTCAGCGAGGGGCTCGAGGAGCCGGTCGTCGTCGGCGCGGACCCGAGCTGGACGGTGATCGTCGACACCATCGACGGCACCCGGGGCCTGATGTACGACAAGCGCCCCGCCTGGTGCCTCGCCGCCGCCGCCCCGCACGGTGGCTCGCTGCAGGACGTCGTGGCGGCGGCGATGACCGAGCTGCCGACGGTGAAGCAGGGCGCAGGCCGACCAGCTGAGCGGCACCCGGGGTGGCGGGGTCGTCGCCGAGCGCCTCGACCTCACCACAGGCCGGAGGGGACCGCTGTCCGCTGCACCCGTCGACGGCCACCGACCTCGAGCACGGCTTCGCCGGCGTGGCCAAGTTCTTCCTCCCGGGCAAGGCGGCCCTCGTCGCCCTCGAGGCGGAGCTGTTCGAGCGCCTCGGCTGCCGGGACGTCTTCGACGACGAGTACATCTCCTCGGGCGGCCAGCTCCACGAGCTCATCACCGGGCGGGACCGCTTCGTCGCCGACCTCCGGCCGCTGGCCGCGCCGGGTGCCCACGCCTGCCACCCCTACGACGTGTGCACCGCGTTCCTGCTCGAGGAGGCCGGTGGCGTCGTGACCGACCCCTGGGGCGGGCCGCTCGACGCGCCGCTCGACACCACCTCGCCGATCGCCTGGGTGGGCTACGCCAACCGGGCGCTGGCGGACCACATCGGACCCGTCCTGGCCGAGCTGGTCGACGAGCAGTTCGGTGGCCAGCACTTCCCTGGGCGACACGGCGGTGGCTGACGCGGTCCGCGGGCGCGCCCCTGGACGTCTCGACCTCCTCGGCGGGGTCGCCGACTACTCGGGGGCTCTGGTGCTTGGAGACGCCGACCCACCTGACCACGACGGTGATCGCCGAGCCGGCCGACGCGCTGGTGGTCGGCCCCGCCCGCTTTGCCCCCGACGAGCTGACCGAGCTGGCCCGCCTGGCCCACGCCGAGGTGCGTGACGCCCTCGCCGACCTCCCGCGGTGGACCCACTACCTGCTCGGCGTCGCGGTCGTCCTCGTGCGCCACGGCCTGATCGAGCCGCCGACGGTCGAGCTGTCGGTGTCCTCCGACCTACCGATCGTCGGTCGGCGTGTCGTCCAGCGCCGCCTTGGAGGTGGCCACCGCCCGGGCGCTGGGCGTCGGCGACGTCGACCCCCTGCAGCTGGCCGCCGTGTGCCAGGAGGCCGAGAACCACGTCGTCGGCGCGCCCTGCGGGATCATGGACCAGGTCGTCGTGGCCATGGGCACGCCCGGCTCGATCCTGCCCATCCTCTGCCGACCCGGCATCCGTCGGCCCCGGCCGTGGCGCTGCCGCCCGAGGTCGAGGTGGTCGGCTGGCCGACCGGGGCCGAGCACGACGTCAGCGGCCGGCCCTACGGCCGGGCCCGGGCGGCGGCCTTCATGGGCAAGCGGATGGTCGAGGCCGGCCGCGGGGCGGACGTGGGCCTGGGTCAGCGCGCTGCCGCCGGACGCCGTCGACGCGCTCCCCGAGGCGGTCGGACGGCGCCGCGTTCCTGGACCGCTTCGGCGGCACCGACGACGAGCTCACGATCAGTCGACCCGGCCGAGACGCTATCCGGTCCGGGCGGCCACCGCCTTCGGCGTCGAGCGAGCACGCCCGGTCCGAGGCCGCGGTGGACCACCTGGCGCGGGGCGAGGTCGCGGCGCTCGGGCCGCTGCTCGCGGCCAGCCACGCCGGCTACGACGCCATGGGCCTCGGCCATCCGGCGGCGACGAGCGTGGTCGAGCGAGGCCCTGGCCCGCCCCGGCGTCCACGGCGCCCGCTCCAGCGGCGGCGGCTGCGGCGGCACCGTGGTCGTCGTCTGCGACCGCGGCGCCCTCGACGACGTCGACGGCCTCATCCGCTGACCACCCTCCCTACTGGCGCCTGATTCGGCGGCCATGGCCGCCGAATCAGGCGCCAGAACGGGGGTGGGGCGGTGCTGGCCCGGACGATGAGCTCGGGGGCGATGACCACGTGGCGCTCGGTGGGCGCGCCCGCGACCAGGGCAGAGCAGGAGCTCGACCCCGAGGCGCCCCACCTCGCCCGAGGTCCTGGCGGACCGTCGTGAGCGGCGGGACCAGGAAGGCGGCCTCGGGCGTGTCGTCGAAGCCGACCACGCTCACGTCGTCGGGCACCGATCGGCCGTGCTCGTGCAGGGCCCGCAGCACCCCGAGCGCGGTCTGGTCGTTGGCCGCGAACACTGCGGTCACCGTCGGGGTCCTGGGCCAAGGCCAGGCCCGCCTGCGTAGCCGCCCTGCCGCGCTCCAGTCGCCGTCGACACACCGGCCGGCGGGCGCACCGTCGGTCCCGCAGGGCGTCGGCCCATCCCCGCTCCCGGTCGCGCGGCGTCGACCCAGTCCGGGTCGCCGCTGATGTGGTGCACCGTCCGATGGCCGAGGTCGAGGAGGTGCGTCCGTCGCCATCCGGGCCCCGGCTTCCTGGTCGATCGTCACCGTCGAGACGTCCGGGTCGACGGGTCGCCGCCGACGACGACCAGCGGGAGGTCGACCTCGAGGTCGGCCATCGCGTCGATGACCGGGCGCCATGGTCGCCATCGACGATCACGCCCTCGACCTGGGCGGTCGCGCAGGTGGTCCAGGGTGGCGTGCATCTCGTCGGCGCCGGGCGCCATGGTCACGAAGCTGAGGACGTGGCCGGCGGCCCGCGCCGCCGCCTCGATCCCGTAGAGCATGTGCGCCGGGCGCGAAGCTGCAGGGTCTCCACCGCGACCACGCCGAGCGTCCGCGACCGGCCGCCGGCGAGGACCCGGGCCGCCGTGTTGGCCCGGTACCCGAGGGCGTCGACGGCGTCCTCGCACCCGCTGCCGGGTCTCGTCGGCCACGCCGGGGAACCCGTTGAGGACCCGGGACACGGTCATCACCGAGACGCCGGCCCGCGCCGCCACATCGGCCATCACCGGCCGCCGCCCTGGATCCATGACGCAGAACCTAGGGGTTGCCCCGGACCGCGGCGTCAGTCGTGGGGAGGGACCAACCGATCGTGAACGCCAGCGTGAGCCGGCCGCCGGGAGCGAGGACCGTCGGCTCCCGGTTGAAGGCATCGGGGGCGTCGGTCTGCGGCTCGACACAGAGCAGTCGGGGGTCCTGGTCGTAGACGACCCACACCGGGCACGTCGAGCCGAGGGCCAGCTCGACGGCTCCGGGCCAGGTGATCCGCGGCTCGGGCCGCAGGTCGGAGAAGGCGTCGTCCCAGGGCGGTGCGGGCACGGGAACCTGGCGGCCGGTGGGGATGCCCGTGGCGTCGCGCTCCCACATGAGGGTCGGGGTGATCGCCAGTCGAGCCGGCCCGCCCCGGTCCAGCCGGGTCCGGAAGCACGGGTGCCAGCCGGCCACGACGGGCATGGCCCGGTCGCCGGCCGTGACGACCATGGTGAGCTGCAGCGCGTCATCGGACAGCTCGAGCTCCTGGGTCACCACCCCACCGAAGGGCCAGCGCCCGTCCAGGTCCAGCCGGAGCGAGGCCGGGCCGGTCTCCTCCCAGGCGGTGCGGTGACCGACGCCGTGGATGGCGTGGGGCGGTGCCTCCCGGGGGAGCGTGTGCTCCCGGCCCTGGAACGTGAAGCGACCGTCGCGCACCCGACCCGCCCACGGAACCATCGGGTAGCACCCCCACAGCGTGGGCTCGCCCCCGACCTCGGTCTCGCCGACCAGGAGCTCGAGTCCGTCCACGCGGAGTGACGCCAGTCGGCCGCCCCGCTCGGGATCGATCGTGGCGCGGGCGGCGCCGGCCTCCAGCAGCATGCGCGCAAGTGTGCACTCGAGCGGGGCAGTACGTTGACCCGGTGCCGACCCGGACCGTGCATCGGTGGTGATCGAGACCTTCGACGACGCCCGAGCGGCCGTGGCCACCGGCTCACCCGTGGACGAGGTCACCCGGTCGTTCATCGCCGTGCTGACGCCCGAGGAACGGCTGTGGTGCCTCGACGGCGACCTGCCCACGTGGGCGGGCCTCGGCTTCCTGGCCGAGGACGGCTACCACCGGGCGACCTGCAACGGTGCCGAGCTGGACCGGGTCGGGATGCCGGGGATCCGGTTCAGCGACGGGCCCCGGGGGGCCGTCGTCGGCAATGCCACCTGCTTCCCGGTGTCGATGGCCCGCGGGGCGACCTGGGACCCGGACCTCGAGGAACGGGTGGGTGACGCCATCGGTCGGGAGCTGCGCGCCGTGGGGGCGAACCTGACGGGCGCGGTGTGCGTGAACCTGCTGCGCCATCCGGCGTGGGGGCGGGCCCAGGAGACCTACGGCGAGGACCCGCACCACGTCGGTGAGCTCGGCGCCGCCCTGACCCGGGGCCTGCAACGCCACGTGATGGCCTGCGTCAAGCACTTCGCCTGCAACTCGATGGAGAACGCCCGGTTCACCGTGGACATCGAGGTCGACGAGGTCGCCCTGCACGAGGTCTACCTCCCGCACTTCCGCCGGATCATCGACGAGGGCGCGGCGTCGGTGATGTCGGCCTACAACAGCGTCAACGGCGAGTGGTGCGGCCACAGCCGGGCGCTGCTCACCGATGTGCTCCGGGGGGAGTGGGGGTTCGAGGGCTTCGTCATCAGCGACTGGGTCTTCGGGGTGCGGGAGGCGGCGCCATCGCTGGCGGCCGGCCTCGACATCGAGATGCCGGCCCGGATGGTGCGGTCCCAACACCTGCCCGGAGCGCTGGAGGCGGGCGAGGTCACCTGGGCCGACGTCGACCGCGCCGTCGAGCACGTGGTCGCCACCCTGCTGCGCTTCGACGCCGTCCTGTCGACACCGGCCCCTCCTGACACCGTGCTGGGCTCGCCCGAGCACCGGGCGCTGGCCCGCGAGGTCGCCGCCCGGTCGGTCGTCCTGCTGCGCAACGAGCCCGTCGACGGCCGGCCCGTCCTCCCGTTCGCCGCCGGCGAAGGGATGGCGGTGCTCGGGCGGCTGGCCGACACCGTCAATGTCGGCGACGGTGGCTCCAGCGACGTGTGGGACCTGGAGTGCCAGACGGTCCTCGACGGCCTCCGGGCCGCGGTGGGCGAGGTCGTGCACGACGACGGCTCCGATCCGAGCCGCGCCGCCGAGGTCGCGGCGGCCGCCGACGTCGCCGTGGTCGTCGTCGGGCACACCTACCTCGACGAGGGGGAGTTCATCGGGGAGATCCCCGAGCTCTTCCAGAGCCTCTTCCCGGCGCCGACGAGCCCGAGGTCGTCGAGCGGTTCCAGGCCATGACCGCGCAGCTGCCGTCGATCAGCGAAGCCGCAGCACCTGGTCGACCGGGAGCTCGGCTTCAGCCTCGGCGGCGATCGGACGTCGCTGCGCCTGCCGGACGGGGACGTCGCCCTGGTGCGGGCCGTGGCCGCCGCGAACCCGCGCACGGTCGTGGTCATCCAGGCGGGCAGCGCCGTGGTGACCAGCGAGTGGTCCGACGGGGTCCCCGCGGTGGTCCAGGCCTGGTACGGCGGCAGCCAGGCCGGCCCCGGACTCGCCGACGTGCTGCTCGGCGAGGTGAACCCGTCGGCCCGCCTGCCGTTCAGCGTGCCCGTCGACGAGGCCGACCTCCCGGCCTTCGACAAGGACGCAACGGTGTTCCGCTACGACCGGTGGCACGGCTGGTGGCACCTGGCCCGCTCCGGAACGGCGGCCGCCTACCCGTTCGGGTTCGGCCTCTCGTACACGACCTACGCCCTCACCCACGTGGACGCGACGATCGGCGACGGGGTGGTGACGGTCCGGGCCGTGGTGCACAACACCGGCACGCGGGACGGCGCCGACGTCGTGCAGGTCTACGCCGACCTCCCCGACCCGGAGGCCCCGCCCCGCCTGGTCGGGTTCGCCCGCGTCGAGGTGCCCGCCGGTGGCGCGGCCGACGTGCAGGTCGACATCCCGGTGGACCGGCTGGCCACCCGTGACCCCGAGCGCCACGCCTGGCGACCCGCCGAGGGTCGCCATCGCTTCTTCGTCGGCCGCCACGCCGGCGACCCCGACGCCACCCTCCTCGACCTCGATCTCTGACCGAGGCCGCCCCGCCGGTCCCGTCCTCGGGCTGGACCGGGCCACGCCGCGCCCGGCGCCCCCGCCACGGTCCCCGCGGTGGGTAGCGTCAGCCGTCTCGGCCGCCACGGTGTGGGCCGCGGTCAGCAGGGATCCGGGGGCAGGGCATGACTGAGAGCGACGACGTCGGCGCTCCCGGCCGACTGCGCAGCTTCGCCGAGATCCTCGGCCTGACCGGCCTCGCGGTCACCCAACCCCTGCTCGACGTGCTCGGTCGGGCCCCGGAGCTCTTCCTGTTCCGCGACGCGACCCGGGCCGATGTCATCGTGGTCGCTCTCCTGGTCGCCCTGGTCCCGGCCGTGGTGTTGTGGCTCGGCGTACAGGCGATCGGGCTTGCCGGGGACCGCTGGCGCCGGATCGCGCAGCAGGTCGTGATCGGCGGGCTGCTGCTCTGCCTCGGTCTCGTCGTGGTCGGCCGCCTCGTCGCCGACCAGCCGGTGCTGGTGGTTCTCGGGGCCCTCGTGATGGCCGCCGGCCTCCTGGCCGCCTACCTCCGGTCCTCGATCGTGGCTGAGGTGGTGGCCTTCTCGGCGCTGGCGACCGTCGCCTACGTCGGCGTCTTCCTCCTGGCCAGCCCGGTCGCCGATGTCGTCACCAGCCAGGACGTCGAGGCCGCGGACATCGGCGACGTCCGGGAGCCCCGGTCGGTCGTGTTCCTCCAGTTCGACGAGTGGCCGCTGCGCACCCTGGTCAACCGCGACGGCAGGATCGACCCCGAGCTCTACCCCAACCTGGCGGCGTTCGCGGAGGACGCGACGTGGTTCCGGAACACCACGACGGTGTCGCCGTCGACCACGACGGCGGTGCCGGCCGTCCTCACGGGGCGTTACCCGACCCACGTCGCGGCCCCCGCGGCCAGCGAGTACCCCGAGAGCCTCTTCACCCTCCTCGCCAGCCGCTTCGACCTCGACGTCGTCGAGTCGGTGACCCGGCTCTGCCCCTCGAACCTCTGTGACGGCGATCTCGTCGACGACCTCACCGCCAGCGGAGCGACGCCTCCGGTGCCCCAGACCGACCCGGGAACCCGGTGCCCGACCTCCTGGCGGACGCGGGCGAAGCGTGGCGGGTCATGGTCGACCCGACGGCGCAGCAGGTCTCGCCCGAGGCCACCCTCGTCGAGGACCTCGCCGCCGCCGACCGACTCGGAGGCCGCGGCCATCGACCAGGCGGTCGATGACGCTCGGGGCGAGGTCCCCGCGGAGGAAGAGGCGCTCACCGGCCTCCCGGTCCTCGACCTCGAGGCCGGCGCCGACCTGGTCGACTCGATCGAGCGGGGCGAGTCACCGACCCTGCACTTCCTGCACGTCCTCCTGCCCCACGTGCCCTACCGGTTCCTCCCCACGGGGCAGGCCTACGACGACATCGAGGCGATGGCGGACCGTGGCGAGTTCGACCCCGACCCCGACATCAGCGACGACCCGGCCGCGGTCGCCCTCCAGGAGCAACGGCTGATCCTCCAGGCGGGCTACACCGACGCCTACATCGGCCGGGTCCTGGACCGACTGCGGGAGACGGACCTCTACGAGGACAGCATCGTGGTCGTCACCGCCGACCACGGCGTCGGCCTCACGCCCGGCGGGCCGAGGCGCCTGGTCGACCGCGGACGACGAGGAGGTCTTTGCCGACGTGCTCTATCCGCCGCTGCTCATCAAGGGCCCCGGCCTCGAGGCCGGTGTGACCAGCGACGCCGATGCGGAGACGATCGACATCGTGCCGACCCTCGTCGACCTCCTGGGCATCGATCTCCCGTGGTCGGTCGACGGCATCTCCCTGCGCTCGGCCCGGCGGGAGGACGACCAGCGCACCTTCTTCATCGAGGACGGATCGGGCGACGAGGTCGACGCCGTCACCTTCCGGTCCGACGACCACCGCCGCGAGGTCCTGGCCCGCAACGTGGACGTCCTCCTGAGAGACGACAACCCCCGCTACCGCCTGTAGGACCTGACCGACGCCGGCGAGCTCGTGGGCCGACGGCTCGACGACCTCGTCCTCGCCGACCTGTCGCCGTGGACGGCGACGATCGACAACGCCGCCGAGTTCGCGGCCACGATCGACCTCTCAGAGGGCAGGGTGCCGGCCCGGGTGCGCGGACACGTCGACGGCCCCGACGGTCAGGAGCCGCCCCTCTTCGCCATCGCGGTGCACGGTCAGGTGGCCGCGGTGGTCGAGACGTTCGCGACCGACGACGAGCCCCATTCGCTGGAGTCGATGCTGGTGCCGTCGATGCTGCGCCGGGAGGGCAACGAGCTCGAGGTCTTCGCCGTGTCGGGGCCCGAAGGCGCCCGGCGGCTCCAACCGGTGTTCGTGATCCCCGCGGGTTGACGGCTTCCCCGCGGCCGCGTCAGAACCCGTGCAGGATCGCCACGTCGGTGTCGGCCGCGGCCTGCCGGAGGGGGACGGCGGCCTGGTAGGCGTCGGACTGGTACCAGGCCCGGGCGGCCTCGACGGACTCGAACTCGAGAAGCACGGTCTGGGTGGCGGGCCACTCGCCTTCGAGGACCTCGGGGGACCGGTCGACGGCCAGGGGAACGGGCCCGCCGGCGAGGGCCTTGCCCGCCGCCTCGCTGTAGACCTTCATGGCCTCGGGGTCGTGGATGGTCTCGGTGAAGATGATGTAGCCCTTGGGCATCGCGTGCTCCTCGGTTCTCGTGGATGGTGTCGCCGGCTCGACCGACGACGATGGCATCGATTGTGCGATTGCCTAGCAGGCGACGGGCTTCGGCAAGAGTGGTCGCGCGGGTCCGGCCCCGTGCCAGGATCGCCTTCTCGATCGAGGAAGGAGCCACTGGGACATGAGCGCGGTCGTCGTGGGGAACCCGAAGTTGGGATCGCGCACCCGGCAGGCGGGCGAGCTCGTGGTCGAGCGGCTGACCGGCGCGCCGCCGGACGCCGTGATCGAGGTGGCCGAGCTCGGGCCCGCGCTGCTCGGCTGGGGCGACCCGGCGGTCGAGGCGGCCAAGCAGGTCGTCCGGGACGCCGGGCTCGTGGTGTTCGCCTCCCCGACCTACAAGGCCACCTACACCGGGCTGCTGAAGCTCTTCCTCGACCAGTTCGCCGCGGGGGAGCTCCACGGCACGACCGCCGTGGCCCTGATGCTGGGCGCCGGCCCGCAGCACGCGCTGGCGGGGGAGCACACGCTGAAGCCGGTGCTGTCCGAGATCGGCTGCAGCTGTCCGACCCCGGCGCTCTACCTGCTCGACTCGGCCTGGGAGGACAGCCCGGAGCTCGACGCCTGGGTCGCCCGCGCCCGCGACGTGCTCGGCGACCCGGAGGTCCCAACGGACCTACGGGGCGGGAGCGGGCCTCGGGGTGACGGTGATCGAGGGGATGGAGAGGCTGGCGCCCCCCTGGAGGACGGCATGGGCCGCGGTGACCAGCTCGTCGACCGCGATGAGCGAGCCGCTGATCAGCTTGCGCTCGACCCAGATCGGGGCCAGCTCCATGGCCAGCTCGCTGTCCCAGCTGTTGGCGAACTCCGTCATGCCCTCGCCCTCGCCGCCGGCGCAGTCGCCCACGACGAAGCGGGTGAAGCCCACGGTGGGGTGCTCCTGGCGGAGGGACTCGACCAGCTTGTCCAACGCCGCCTTGCTGACGGCGTAGGCGCCGAGCCCGGGCCACGGCGGGGTCATTGAGGCGCTGACCGACGACAGGTAGAGGGCCGTCCCGCCGCTCGCCTCGAGGTGGGGGAGGGCCGCCGCGGTGAGCACCGCGGCCCCGGTGACGTTGGTGGCGAACACGGCCTGCCAGGCGTCGGTGTCCATGTCGGCCACCCGGACCAGCGGGCCGACGCCCGGGGCGTAGACCAGCCCGTCGATGCCGCCGAGCCCGGTCGCCGCCTCGTCGATCGCGGCCTGACAGGAGGCCCCGTCGGTGACGTCGCACTCGATGGCGAGGGTCCCTTCGCCGGCCTCGGCGGCCGCCCCCTCGAGCCGGTCGCGCCGTCGCGCCAGGAGGGCGACCTGGTCGCCCCGCTGCGCGAGCCCGATGCCGATGCACCGGCCCAGTCCGCTCGATGCCCCAACCACCACGATCCGCAAACGTCTGCCCTCCTGAGTTGACGCTGATGTTAGATCGAATCGGCGCGGCGCGGAGGAAGGCGGGTGCCCGACGGCGCTCAGACGCCGGTCGTGGAGGCCGGCGACGGGCGGACCTCGCCGCCGCCGTCGACCACCAGGTTGGTGCCGGTGATGAAGGCGGCACCCGGCGAGGCGAGGAAGACCACCGCGCCGGCGACGTCGGCCGGGGTGCCCATCCGACCGAGGGGCACGGTGGCCCCGACCCGGTCGATGGTCGCCCGGTCGCCGTAGACGGCCTCGGACTGCTCGGTCTCGATCATCCCCGCCGACACGAAGTTGACCCGCACCTTCGGGGCCCAGTCGATGGCCAGGGTCTGGGTCATGTTCCACAGGCCGGCCTTCGCCGCGCCGTAGACGGCTGCCCCGGGCGACGGTCGGGAGGCGCTCACCGAGCCGATGTTCACGATCACCCCGCCCTCGTCCTGGGCCTGCATCACCCGGTTGGCGGCCTGGCCGACGAAGAACGGCGCCGCCAGGTTGAGGGCCAGGATCGAGGTCGTGAGCCGGGGGGACGAGGTGGCCGAGTCGACGTAGGGCGCCCCGCCCGCGTTGTTGACGACGAGGTCCAAGCGGCCGTGCTCGGCCACGATCCGATCGACGAGCGTGTCCACCTGCTCGGCGTCCCGGACGTCGGCGGTGAAGAACGTGGTGCCCGTGGGCAGGTCCTCGGGCTCACTGCGGCCGCAGACGGCGACGAGGGCGCCCTCGGCCACCAGCCGCTCGGCGATGCCGCGGCCGATGCCCCGGGTGCCCCCGGTGACGAGGGCGATCCGGCCGGTGAGCGCGGCGTGTCCGGTCATGCGGTGCCGAGCGTAGGTCGCACCCTTTCGGGCCCGGCGAACTGTGGGCTAACCGGGCGGCAGGCGGTGGGCCCGCACCGCCCCTTCCCGGCCCTTGACCAGCAGCTCCTCGACGGGACCGAGGTCGGCGGGGCACTCGCTCAGGCCCTCGACGGTGACCGCGCTGAGCACCGTGGTGCCCGCCGGGCGGGCGACGCTCTCCAGGCGCTGGGCCAGGTTCACCGTGTCGCCCACCACCGTGTACTCGAGGCGCTCGTCGCTGCCCAGCAGGGCCGCAGCCACCTCCCCGGTCGAGAGGCCGATGCCCAGCCCGAACGGCGCCAGTCCCTGGGCCGCCCACTCGGCGTCCACTGCCGCCTGGCGCTGGTGCATGGCCTTGGCCGCCCGCAGGGCCCGGTCGGCGTGGTCGTCGTAGGGCAGGGGCGCACCGAACACCGCCATGACGGCGTCGCCCACGTACTGCATGACCGCCCCCTCCTGTTCGAGGATGGCGGCGTTCATCTCCCGGCGATGGGTGCGGAGCTGGCCCGCCAGCACGGTGGGGTCGGCGTGCTCGGCGATGGTCGAGTAGCCCCGGACATCGGACATCAACACGGTGACCGTCAGGCGTTCGGTGCGGTCGATGGCGCCCCGGTCGGTGCGCAGCTTCTCGGCCAGGCCGCCGGGCAGGAAGCGGCTGAGGGTCTCGCCCTGCTCCTCCCGGTCGACGATGGCCTTCTGCAGCAAGCGGAGGCGCTTGAGCGCTCCCTCCCGTCCGGCGCTGGCCCCCTCGGCCAGCTTCAGGAACAGGGCGTCGATGGCGTCGTTGACCGCCTCCGGGGGGGCCTCCCACGAAACGGCGATGGCCTTGACCGGGGTGCCCTGGGCGATGAGGCGCAGCAGGGCGTCCTCCTGCCAGGACAACTCGCCGTCGTCGCGGGCCGGGGCCACGAGCGCCTCGACGATCTCGGGGTCGAGGACCGAGCCGCCGGTGGCGACGTCCCGGACGGCGGCGACGAGGCGGTCACCATCGCCGACCCGGTCCTTGAGCAGGTAGCCGTAACCGGCCGAGCCCTCGTCGAGCAGGGCGATGGCGTACTCGGGGTCGTCGAACTGGGAGAGGATGATGATGCCCGTGCCGGGCAGGCGCTTGCGCACCTCCTTGGCCCCGGCGATGCCCTCGTCCTTGAAGTCCGGCGGCATGCGGATGTCGGTGACCACGACATCGGGCTCGGCCTCGGTCGCCCCGGCCACCAGGCCGTCGTAGTCCTCGGCGGTGCCCACCACCTCGAGATCCGGCGCCAGGCTGAGCAGCGCCTTCACGCCCTCCCGCACCAGCACGTTGTCCTCGGCCAAGAAGACCGTGATCCGCTCCGTCGGCGTCCCGTCCGCATCCGTCACGTTTTCCATCCTGACAAGTTCGCGGGAGGATCGGCACATGCGCATCGAGGCCGCGGTGACGACGATCTCGTGGATCCCGTCCGAGGCGGTGACGGGACCACTGAACAAGCCCATCTTCGACTCGGGGGTGACCCACTACGACGAGCCACCGCCGGACGCCATCGGGGACCTCCCGCCCCTGGGGGCCTGGATGGGCGAGGACCGGTTCCGGTTCGCCAACCGGCTGGCCGCGGCGATCGAGGTGGTCGACGGTGAGGTCCGTTCGGCGGAGTACACGGGCGGCCTCTTCCTGAACGCCACCCGCCTCCGGTTCGGCCGTCGGGAGATCGTGTTCCAGCCCTACGCCCTGCCCACCCTGCAGGCCGAGCCCGAGATCGGCGACGGCTGGGCCCGTTTCACCCAGACCGTCGGGGGCCAGCCCGGCCTGCCCTCGCCCCGCCGGGTCAACCATCCGCCGTTCTTCCAGCTCAAGGGCCCGGTGGTGTGGACCACCCTGCAGCTCACCGTCCACGCCGACGGCGCAAGCGAGCACCACCTCACGGGGGCCAGCGACTTCCCCCGGCACTGGGTGTACGGGCCGTCCGGCGCGCTGGAGAGGAAGGCCGGGCTCACCGAGTTCAGCGAGTGGTACCGGCACGCCTTCGGCAAGCACACCCCCTGGGGTGACGAGGACTCGCCGACCCTGGTCACCGAGGTGGAGACCGCGCTGGAGCGGGAGCTGGCCGGTCGGATCATGCAGGGGGACGCCAAACCCGACACCCGGGGGCTGAAGGAGGGGGACCTGCTCACCGAGCAGGGGAGCGCCGGGCGACGAGGTCTATCTGCTCCTCGACGGGGTCCTGCGGGTCGAGGTCGACGGCGAGCTGGTGGCCGAGGTCGGTCCCGGCGCCATCCTCGGCGAGCGCGCCCTTCTGGAGGGCGGCACCCGCACGGCCACGCTGCGGGCCGTCACCCGGGCCCGGGTCGCCGTGGCCCGCTCCGAGGACATCGACCACGCCGCCCTCGCCGAGGTCGCCGAAGGTCACCGCCGGGAGGACGGCTGCTGAGGGGGTGGCAGCCCCCCAGGCCTCAGAAGGCCAGCCCCCTTCTTTCGGCCGGGGCCCAGGGCCTACCTTCGGGGGACGGCGAGCGAAAGGCGTGCGATGCGCATCGAATCCTCAGTGACGACGGTCTCCTGGATCCCCTCGGAGGCGGTGACGGGGCCGGTCAACAAGAACGTGTTCGACGCGGGGATGACCCACTACGACGACCCCTTGCCCGACACCCTGGGTGACCTCGACGAGTGGAAGAAGGAGGACCGGTATCGGTTCGCCAACCGCCTGAGCGCCTCCATCGAGGTCGGCGACGACGGGACCATCACGGCCGCCACCTACACCGGCGGCCTGTACCTGAACTCGACCACCGTCCGGGTGGGCAAGAAGGCGGCGGTGTTCCAGCCGATCTCGCTGCCGACCATCCAGGAGGACCCGGTCGTCGACGGGGACTCGGCCACGTTCGTGCAGACTGTCGGCGGCCGCACCGGGCTCCCGTCGCCCCGCCGGGTCAACCACCCGCCGTTCGTCCAGTTCCTGGCCCCGGTGGTGTGGACCACGCTCAGGCTGACGATCAAGGCCGACGGCTCGGCCGAGCACGAGCTGGTCGGGGCCTCGAAGTTCCCCCGGCACTGGGTCTACGACGCCGACGGGGCGCTGGCGGCCAAGGCGGGGCTGGCGGACTTCGCCGAGTGGTTCCGCCATGCCTTCGGCAAGCACACGCCGTGGGGCGACGAGGACTCCCCGGCGCTGGTCACCGCGGTGGAGTCGGCCCTCGAGCGGGAGCTGGCCACCACGATCATGCGGGGCGGGGAGAAGCCCGAGATCCGCACGGTGGAGGAGGGGGACCACCTCACCGAACAGGGCCAGGCCGGCCACGAGGTGTTCCTGCTGCTGGACGGGGTGGTCGACGTCGACGTCGACGGCGAGGTCCTGGGCGAGTTCGGGCCGGGCGCCATCCTGGGGGAGCGGGCCGTCCTGGAGGGTGGTCTGCGCACCTCCTCCGTGAAGGCCCGCACCCGCTGCCGCGTCGCCGTGGCCCGGGGCGACCAGGTCGACGAGGTCGCACTGGCCGAGCTGAGCGAGGGGCACCGGCAGGAAGAGCGGTAAGAACTGCTCCGTGGAGATCCTCTTCTGCGGCGTCCGCGGGTCGACTCCGGCCCCGGGCGCCGACTTCGTGCGCGTGGGCGGGAACACGTCCTGTGTCGCCCTGACGCGCTCGGGGGAGGACACGCCCGCCTTGGTCCTCGACGCCGGCACCGGTCTCCAGCGGCTGACGGCCCGCCTGGGTGGTGCCCCCTTCAAGGGCACGCTCCTGGTCACCCACCTGCACTGGGACCACTGCCACGGCATCCCGTTCTTCCGCTCGGGCGACCAGCCCGGGTCCGAGGTCACCATGCTCATCCCGGACCAGCGGGACGGGCGGTCGGCCGTCGACGTCCTGGCCGGGTCGATGTCCCCGCCGCACTTCCCCATCCGGCCCGAGGGCCTCGAGGGGTCGTGGAGGTTCGCCACCCTGGAGGAGGGGGAGCACGCCATCGAGGGCTTCGAGGTCACCGCCGTCGAGCTGCCCCACAAGGGCGGGCGGACCTTCGGCTACCGGATCGTCGACCCCGGCGGGGCCAGCGTGGTCTACGCCTCCGACCACGGTCCGCAGGCGATGGGCCCGGGCGACGACGGCCACGGGCCGCTCCACGAGGCCATCCTCGACCTGGCCCGGGGTGCGGACGTGCTCATCCACGACGCCCAGTTCACGGCCTCGGAGCTGCCGTTGGCCGAGGACTACGGCCACGCCACCGTCGACTACTGCTACCGCCTGGCCGAGGCGGCCGACGTCGGCCGCCTGGTGCTCTTCCACCACAGCCCGGTGCGGGTGGACGACGACGTCGAGCGCCTCGGTGACCTGGCCCCGGCGGGCCTCGATGTGACCATCGCCCGCGAGGGCGAGACCATCACCCTCTGATCCATCGTTCTGGCGTCAGTTGGTCACGCCCGGCGTGACCAACTGACGCAATCTCGGATCAGGCCGGTGGGGCGCCCGGCGGGGGTGGGATGTCCGCCGGGGGGATCTCCACGTCGGGCATGGCGTTGGTCTCCTCGACGCTGGTCGGTGTCTCGTCCACGGCGGGCGTGGCCTGGGTCACGATCGGAGTCGTCGCCGCCGTCGGCGTCTTGCCGCCACTGAGGGTGCTGGTCAGCGCCGAGATGGCGCCCATGATCTCGATGGGGATCGGGAAGATGATCGTCGAGCTGTTCTCGGCGGAGATCTCGACCATGGTCTGCAGCTGACGGAGCTGGAGGGCGCCGGGGGAGGCGTTGATGACGTTGGCCGCCTCGCTCAGCTTCTGGGAGGCCTGGAGCTCACCCTCGGCGGCGATGATCTTGGCCCGCCGCTCGCGCTCGGCCTCGGCCTGACGGGCCATGGCCCGCTGCATCTGGTCGGGGAGGCCGACATCGCGGATCTCGACCCGGCCGACCTTGATGCCCCACGCCTCGGTCTGGGTGTCCAGGGCCAGCTGCAGCTCGCTGTTGATGCGGTCCCGCTCGGAGAGCATCTGGTCCAGCTCGTGGCGGCCGATGATCGAGCGCAGGGTGGTCTGGGCCACCAGCTGGGCGGACTGGTACCAGTTCTGGATCTTGATCACCGAGGCCAGGGGGTCGACGACCTGGAAGTAGGCCACGGCGTCGACCGTGATGGTCACGTTGTCCTTGGTGATGACAGCCTGGGAGGCGACCGGCACGGCGGCGATCTGCAGGTTGACCCGGCGGATCTTGTCGATGACCGGGATGATGAAGAACACGCCCGGTCCCTTGGCCCCGACACAGCGCCCCAGACGGAAGATGACGGCCCGCTCGTACTCCAACACGATCTTCACCGAGGCGGCGAGGAACAGCAGGATGAGGACGGCGAGGACCAGGAGCAGGCCACCGATTGCGGCCATCAGTGGCGGTCCTTGTGGGGCACGGTCATGGGCATTCCTCCCGGATCAGGCGTCGTGGGACGCACGGTGAATCGCATGCCTTCGTAGTCGGTGACCACGACGGTGTCACCGACGGCGAGGCCCTGGGGCCCCGTGGCGTTCCAGAACGCGCCCTCGAGTTGGATGCTGCCTTCGCTCCCCGCCCATGCGGTGACCGTGGCGTCCCGCCCGACGAAGGCCTCCATGCCCACCTCGGGCTGGGCGTTCAGCAGGCGGCTCGAGCGCTCGAGCAGCACCGGGAACCCGGCGGCGAGGCCGACCGCCCCGAGCAGGGCGAGCACGATCGTGAGGGGGTCCTCCTCCAGCACGCCGAAGTACACCCCGCCCACCGTGAACAGGCCGACGGCGACCGTCTGTTGGACGACGGTGGTCGTCCGGCGGGCGATCATCACGCTCCACAGGCCCACGGCCACCGCCATCAGCGACAGCGGCCACCACTCCATGTCGCCCTCGTTGATCCCGATGGTGGCCACGACGACGAGGGCGAAGCCGGTGAAGCCGGCCAGTCCGAACGTCGGCAGCGCCACCTCGGCCACGATGAGGGCAGCGGCCAGGACGACACAGATCAGCACCACTGCCGGTTCGTTCGCCACCTCCGTCATGACCGGAGCCTAAACGCGTTTCGGCCCCCGGTCGGGCGCAGGGAGGGCGCCCGGGCCGAGAGCCAGGTCGGGGAGACGAGAGGGTGCGGGCCGTGGGGTGGGCGGGGTGCTGGCACCACCCAGGGGTGGCGGGTCCTCCCCCTTGCGGGTGCCGCCGATCCGCGGCTCAATGGCACCCGATGGACGGGGACCGCATCACGGTGTTCCTCGCCGACGACAACACCCTCGTGAGGGAAGGGGTCAAGGCCCTCCTCTCGATCGAGAAGGACATCGAGGTGGTGGGGACGGCGGAGGACTACGACGGCTTGGTGGAGGGCGCGACCGCGGCCCACCCCCAGGTCGTCGTCTCCGACATCCGCATGCCGCCCAACTTCCAGGACGAGGGCATCGTCGGCTCGAAGGAGGTGCGCAAGCGCCATCCCGGCACGGGAATCGTGATCCTGTCCCAGTACGACGACCCCGACTACGCCATCGCCCTCCTCGAGGAGGGGGCGGCGGGCTACGCCTACCTGCTCAAGGACCGGGTGAGCGACGGCGACCGGCTGGCCCGGGCCGTGCGCGAGGTGGCCACCGGCGGCTCGATGCTCGACCCCGAGATCGTCCAGGCCCTGGTCAACCCGGTACGGGTCGAGGGCGAGCTGACCGAGGAGGAGGACGACCTCCTCACCCAGGTGGCCCAGGGGCGGCCCATCAAGGCCATCGCCGCCGGCCAGGGCCGGAGCCCGGCCTCGGTCAACGACGCCGTGGAGGCCGTGCTCCTGAAGCTGGCCCAGGGGGCCAGCGCCGGCCGGGAGGGCGCCCTGAAGCGCCTCCGCATGCTGCAGTCCGCCATCGTCGACCGCGAGGAGCAGGGTGAGACCCTCAGCCGCTTCCTGCCCGGCGGCCTGGCCGAGAAGCTGCGCACCGACAGCGGGGCGGTCGACCGCACCGAGCGCCTGACCGTCACCGTCCTCATGTCCGACGTGCGGGGCTACTCGACCATCGCCGAGCACGCCGACCCCACGACCCTGGCGGGCCAGCTCCGCACCCACCGGCGGGAGATGAACAACGCCATCCTCGGCGAGGAGGGCACGGTCATGCAGTACGTGGGCGACGCCGTCATGGCCGTCTTCGGGGCCCCGTTCCCCCAGGAGGACCACGCCGACCGGGCCCTGCGGGCGGCCTGCGCCATGCACCAGCGCCAGGACGTGGTCAACATCACGTGGGCCGAGGAGGGCCTGGCGGCCTTCGGCCTCGGCATCGGCCTGTCCTCGGGAGACGTCGCCGCCGCCCTGCTGGGCAGCGACGAACGCCTCGAGTACACGGTCGTGGGCGACACGGTGAACCTGGCCCAGCGGCTCGAGAGCATCGCCCGACCGGCGGGCACCACGGTGCTCAGTGAGACCACGGTCGCCGGCCTGAGCGACCCGCCCGCGCTGGAGCAGCTGCCCCCGCAGACGGTGAAGGGCCGAGCGTCCGAGGTCACCGCCTACCGGCTGGGCCCGGCATGACGGAGCGGAGCGGAGCGAAGCGACCCTTCGGACCAGCCCCGATACCGGGCGTAGCCCGGGGGAGCCGCGCCGGCGGCGACGCGCGACGTAGCAGACTGATGACCACGGTTCCCGTGGGCGAGACACAGGAGATGGCCAGATGACCGATGCAGTCCTCACCGCGCGCGGTGTGCGCAAGACCTTCGAGGCCGAACTGGCCCCGGTCCGGGCCCTGCGGGGGGTGGACCTGGACATCGCCCCCGGCGAGTTCGTGGCCATCATGGGCCCGTCCGGTTGCGGGAAGTCGACCCTGCTCAACCTGATCGCAGGCCTCGACATCGCCGACGAGGGCACGATCGTCATCGACGGCGAGGAGATCACCGGCCAGGACGAGGACTGGTTGGCCCGCATGCGGCGCCGCCACATCGGCATCGTCTTCCAGTTCTTCAACCTGCTCGAGGGCATGACGGCCCTGGAGAACGTGGTCCTGCCCGCCATGATCGCCGGCACCAAGCGCAAGGCGGCCGAGACCCGGGCCCGGGACCTCCTCGACCTGCTCGGCCTCGGCGACAAGTCGGGCGAGACCCCTGCCGTGCTCTCCGGTGGGCAACGTCAGCGCCTGGCCATCGCCCGGGCTCTGGCCAACGAGCCCACCCTCGTGCTGGCCGACGAGCCCACCGGGGCCCTGGACAGCGACGGCGGCCAAGAGGTCCTCGAGCTGTTCCGCCGCCTCCACGCCGACGGTCAGACCATCCTCATGGTGACCCACAGCGACGAGGTGGCGGCGGGCGCCGACCGCATCGTGGGGATGCGGGACGGCAAGGTCGACGAGGAAACCAGCACCGCCGCCCCGGCGCCCGCTTCGGCCTGAGCGCCGGCGACCCGCCGGCTCATGAGCGCCATCCTCCTCGTCGCCCGGGCCGAGGCCCGTCGCCGACGGGCGGCGTTGCTGGGCCTGGCCCTGCTGCTCGCCCTGGTCGGCACCGCGTGGCGTGAGGCGCACCGGCCCCCCGTCGAGAGGTTGAGGGTCGAGTGATGGATTGGGGACTGTGGTCGCTGCTGCGGGCCAGCCTGCGGACGGGCTGGCGTCCGCTCGTGGGCCTCGCGCTGCTCATCGGGGTCGCCGGTGGAGCGATGCTCAGCGGGGTCGAAGCCTCCCGGCGGACCGAATCGGCCTTCGACCGCCTGCTGACCGCCACGAACGCCTGGGACATCCTGGTCAACCCCGACGACGGCACGGAGAGCGCGCTCGACGCAGACTCCGTCGCCGCGTTGCCCATGGTCGAGCAGGCCGGTCGAGTCGACGCCGTCTTCCTGACGCCCGGCCACGTCGACAGCTACGACGAGCTCGAGGAAGGGTTCCTCGCGTTCGCCTCGGACGGGACCGCGGGCTACGAGCTGGGCGGGCCCGCCCGGATCGAGGGTCGACTCCCCGACCCCGACGCCGTCGACGAAGCCTTCCTGTCGACCCTGGCGGCCGAGATGTCCGGTCTCGGGGTCGGTGACGTCTACACCGTCCGCATCCTGACCGAGGAGCTCGTCGGTCAGATCGAACAGGCCGAGAGCGAAGAGGCCGGCCTGGCCCTCCTGAACAGCGAGGGCTTCGGCGAGCAGGTCGAGTTCGAGATCGTGGGCACCGGGACGATGTTCGACGAGGTCGTCGTCGACAGTGGCTTCAGCACGGGCAGCATGCTGGTGACGCCGGCGTTCTGGGAGGCCTACGACCAGCCCTCAGCAGGTTTCTACGGCCTGTTCGTCGACCTGGCGCCTGGTGTCGACGTCGACGACTTCCGCGTCGCGGTGGAGGCGACGGTGCCCGGCGAGACCGTCGCGTTCCAGACCCAGCCCTCCATCGCGGCCCAAGCGGACCGGGCGATCGGCCCGCAGGTGGCGGCCCTCCAGGTGTTCACGGTGATCGCCGGGCTCATCGGCCTCGTCATCGTCGGGCAGGCGGTGTCACGACGGCTCCAGCTCGATGCCATCACCTATGCCCCACTCCGGGCCCTGGGCCTGACCGAGCGGCAACGAGCAGCCCTCGCCCTCGCCCGCACGACCGTGGCCGCGATCGGGGGCAGCCTGCTGGCGGTGGCCATAGCCGTCATCGCCTCGCCGATCGCCCCGGTGGGGGTGGCCCGCGCCGCCGAGCCGATGCCCGGGCTCCGCGTGGAGTGGGTGGTGGTCATCGGCGGCGCCCTGCTCATCGTGGCCACGGTGATCGCGGTCGCCGTCTGGCCCGCGATCGCGTCGACCCGGGCCCACGAGCCGCGACGACGACGGGCCTCAGCCTCGTCGCGGGTGGCCGCGGCCGGGTTCTCCCCGCCTGTGGTCGCCGGCACGCGCTTCGCGCTCGACCCCGGTCCGTCCAACGTCCCGACCAGCTCGACCCTCGTGGGTGCGGCGACGGCGGTGGTCCTGGTGGTGGCCACCTTGACCTTCGCGGCGAGCCTCGACAACTTCGTCGAGTCACCACGGCTCTACGGCACGCCCTGGGACGCGGTCGTGAGCGTCGAGGGTGACGACGATGTGCCGCCGGGGGAAGCGGATCGCCTGCTGGCCGAGGTCGGCGCACCCGGCGAGGTCCTGGCCTATGGGCTGCTGACGCCCGGTCAGGTCGAGCTCGCGGGCACCTCGCTCCCGACGTTGGCGATCGGACCCTCGGACAAGCCGATACAGCCGACGTTGACGACTGGTCGTCTCCCGGAAGGTGACGACGAGGTTGCCTTGGGCGCGGGCACCCTCGATGACCTGGGAGTCGAGGTGGGGGAGACCTTGCGGGTGACTCGAGGCGACGACCGCGGCGATCTCGCGGTGGTGGGTCGCGTCGTGCTCCCCGCCGTGTCGTCGTACCCGGGAGCAGACAAGACCTCGCTGGGCCAGGGGGCGCTGCTGAGCCCGGACGGTCTGGACCGCTGGAGCCCGGAGTTCTCACCGGTGGGCGCGCTGGTCGACCTGGTGGAGGGCACCGACGTCGATGCGTTCGTCGCCGCGGTCGACGCTCCGGACGACGGCCTCATCCTGTCGAGCACGGTACCCAACCTGCCGTCGGACGTGCAGAGCCTCGAACGCGTGCGAGCCACGCCTGTCGTGCTCGCCGGCCTCCTCACCCTCCTCATCGGGCTGACGGTCATCCACGCCCTCGGCGCCGCAGTGCGCGCACGGCGCCGCGACCTCGCCGTCCTGCGGACCTTCGGGTTCACCCGGAGCCAGGTGCTCCTCGCCGTCGCCGTGCAGGCCACGCTGATCGCCCTGATCGGCCTCGTGGTCGGAGTCCCGATCGGCATCGTCGTCGGCCGGCTGGCATGGAGCGAGGTGATCGACCGCTTCGGGGGCCTCGTGGACCTCGTCACGCCGGTCGGCGCGGTGGCCATCGTCGTCGTCGTGGTCGTGCTCTTCGCCAACCTTGTCGGCCTCGTGCCTGGGCTACGCGCCGCCCGCACGCCCACCGCGTCCATCCTTCGCACCGAGTAGACGGAGAACACGATGTCCACCACCCTTACCCCCGTGGCGACCACGGAAGGCGAGGCTCCCCGAGCGGGGGCGGGACGGAGCCTGCGGTTGCCCGCGCTCCTGCTCGCCGCGCTGGGGCTGGTCCTCGGCGTCCTGGCCGCCCTCGACCACGGCGGGGCGGCGTACTGGGTCAGCGCGGTCGTGGTCCTGGCGTGGTCCGCCGGTGCCCTCGTCGTCGTCCGGCGCCTGCCTGAGCGCCTCCTGGCCCCGCTCATGGGCCTGTTCGCCCTCGTCGTCGGCGCCGCGCTCTACGCCGCGGCCTCGGTGCAGGACGGTGGTGACGAGCTCGAACTGGCCCGCTCGGTGTTCACCGCGCTGATCCTCGCCGTGGCCCTCCACCTGGCGCTGGCCGTGCCCGACGGCTCGCTCCGCTCCCCGTCGCTCCGCCTGACCGTCGGTCTCGGCTACCTCGGCGCCGTCGCCCTCGGTGTGGCGGTCGGCCCCGAGCCCGGTGACCTCCCGATGCTGCCCTACGTGGTGGCCGCGCTGGTCGCGGGCCTGATCGGCCTCGTCGGCTACCTGAACCGGTGCCGGAAGGCGTCGGCGGCGGACCGGGCCCGCCTCCAGTGGGTCGGCTGGGGCGTGGTGCTGGCCGCGTCCGTCGGCGGCCTGGTCGTCCTGCTCGATGCCCTCCTGGACTGGCCGCACCGGCCGGGGATCGTGACCATCGCGGCCAGCGTGGTCGTACCCGCCGCCATCGCCGCGTCGACCGTGCCCCGGCTGCTGACCGTCATCGACCGGGTGCTCGTGCGGACCGTGGTGATCGTGGGCCTCCTCGCCCTCGTCGAGGCCGTGTACCTGTTCGTCGTCGTCGGCCTCGGGCGGGTGCCCGAGGAGGAGGAGCGCTCGGTCCTCGTCCTGTCGATGCTCGCCGCCGGGGTCTGCGCGGTCCTGATGTTCCCCGCCCGCCACCGCCTCGAGGAGGTGGCCAACCAGCGGGTCTACGGCGAGCGCCACCGGCCCGATGACGCCGTCAAGACCTTCGCCGGGCGCATGTCCCGCGCCGTGCCGATGGACGAGCTGCTCCTGCAGCTGGCCGAGTCCCTCAAGAAGAGCCTGACCCTGACCGCCGCCGAGGTGTGGACGGGGTCCTCGGGCACCCTCGACCGTGCGGTCTCGGTGCCCGACCGTGGCGTGGCCCACCTGAGCCTGGAGGGCGAGGAGCTGGGCGTGGCCACCCGGGCCCACGTCCAAGGCAACGCCTGGCTGCAGATCTGGATGCCCGGTCTGCTGGAGGGGCGCGACGACCGGCAGGTCCGGGCCGCGGTGGTCGCCCACCTCGGCGAGCTGCTCGGGTTGATCGTGGTCGAGCGCCGCCGCGACGACCCCCCGTTCACCGACGACGACGACCGGGTCCTCGCCGAGCTGGCCCGCCAGGTGGGCCTGGCCCTGCACAACGTCCGCCTCGACTCCGCGCTCCAGGCGTCCCTCGAGCAGCTCGAGGAGCGCAACCAGGAGCTGGCCGCCTCCCGCCTCCGCATCGTCACCGCGGCCGACGAGTCCCGGCGCCAGATCGAGCGCAACCTCCACGACGGGGCCCAGCAGCACCTGGTCGCCCTCGCGGTGAAGGTCGGCCTGGTGAAGCAGCTCATCGACGCCGACCGGGCGACAGCCGACGAGATGCTCGACCAGCTCCGGGGCGACGTCCAGGACACCCTCGAAGAGCTGCGGGAGCTGGCCCACGGGATCTACCCGCCACTGCTGCGGGACCGCGGCCTGGAGGCGGCCCTGAAGGCGGCGGCCAACCGCTCGACGCTCCCCGTCGAGCTGGTGGTGGCCGAGGACGTCCGGCGCCAGCCGGCCGAGACCGAGGCGGCCATCTACTTCTGCTGCCTCGAGGCCATGCAGAACGCCGGCAAGCACGCGGGGGAGGACAGCGCGCTCACGGTCACGATCACCGAGGCCGACGGCGAGCTGCGCTTCGAGGTGGCCGACGACGGGCCGGGCTTCGACGTCGCGGCGGCGGCCATGGGCCACGGCTTCGTGAACATGCGGGACCGATTGGGAGCCATTGGCGGGACCCTCCAGGTGGACAGCGCCCCCGGCGAGGGTTCTCGCATCCGGGGCCGGATCCCGGTCGACCCGCCCGAGCCGGATGAAGCCGAGCCGGCGTCGGCGGCCGTCACCGAGCCGGCCGCCGTCGAGGCCCCGGCGTCCTGAACCCGTGGCCACCACGGAGTACGACGCCGTCGTCGTCGGTTCGGGTCCCAACGGCCTCGTCGCCGCCGCCACCCTGGCGGGGGAGGGGCTGCGGGTCCTCGTTCTCGAGGGCGAGGAGACCCTCGGGGGTGGCGCCCGCTCGGCGGCGCTGACCCTGCCGGGGTTCGTGCACGACACCTGCTCCACGGTGTGGTCGCTGGGGCTGGCGTCCAAAGCCATGCGCGGGCTGCCGCTGGAGGACCACGGCGTCGAGTGGGTCCACCCCGACATCCCCCTGGCCAACCCGATCGACGGCGGACGCTCCGGGCTGTTGCACCGGTCCGTCGACATGACTGCCGAAGGCCTCGGGGTCGACGCCAACGCCTACCGCCGGCTGATGGGGCCCCTCGTCGGCTCCGGCTTCAGCCTCGTCGACGGCCTGCTCTCCCCGTTCCAACTGCCGCGCCACCCGGTGGCGCTGGCCCGCTACGGGATCGTCGGGATCCGGTCGGCCCGCGGCCTCATCCGGCGCCGCTTCGACACCGACGAGGCCCAGGCCCTGTTGGCCGGGCTGGCCGCGCACTCGATCCTTTCCCTGAAGGGGCCGATCACCGCGGGGTACGGCCTGATGCTCGGCGTGGCCGCCCACCTGGTCGGCTACCCCTTCGCCAAGGGCGGTTCCCAGCAGGTGACCGAGGCGCTGCTGTCGATCATCCGGTCCCACGGCGGTGAGATCCGGGCCGGGACCCGGGTGACCGCCCTGGAGGAGGTGCCGTCGGCCCGGGCCGTCCTGCTCGACGTCTCGGCCCGCAACGCCGTCGAGATCGTCGGCGACCGCTTCCCCGGTCGCTACCGGAAGGCCCTCACCCGCTTCCGCTACGGCTCCGGCGTCTTCAAGGTCGACTGGGCCCTCGACGGGCCGGTGCCGTGGGAGGACCCCCAGGTGGCGGGGGCGGGCACGATCCACGTCGGGGGCACGATCGAGGAGACCGTGTTCGCGGAGGGTGAGGTGGCCGCCGGCCGCCATCCCGACCGGCCGTGGGTCCTGGCCTGCCAGGCCAGCGCCTTCGACCCGACCCGGGCGCCGGCCGGCCAGCACGCCTTCTGGGCCTACTGCCATGTCCCCAACGGCTCGACGGTGGACATGACCGACCGCATCGAGGCCCAGATCGAGCGCTTCGCCCCCGGGTTCCGGGACCGGATCCTGGGCCGCCACGTGATGAACACCCAGGACGTCGAGGCCCGCAACGCCAACTTCATCGGTGGCGACATCAACGCCGGGGCCGCCGACCTCCGCCAGTTCGTCCGCCGTCCGACCCTGGGCCTGGACCCGTGGCGCACCCCGGCCAAGGGCGTCTACCTCTGCTCGTCGTCCACCCCACCCGGCGGTGGTGTCCACGGCATGTGCGGCTGGCACGCCGCCACCAGCGCCCTCAAGCACGAGTTCTGACCCGTGGCGTCCGGGTCCGGTCAGTCGGTGTGGTCGGCCCAGGTCTCGCGGAGCATGGCGGGGCCGAAGTCCTCCTTGTGGACGTAGCGGGCGGCTCCGCAGGTGGCGGCGTCGCTCGGCAGGTCGTCGGCCCGGTAGGTCGAGAGCATCATCACCACGGTGTCCGGGGCGGCGGCCACGATCTGGCGCGTGGCCTCGATGCCGTTGATGCCCGGCAGGTTGATGTCCATGAGCACCAGGGCGGGGTGGAGCTCGGCGGCCATGGTCACGGCCTCCTCACCCGATGCGGCCTCACCGACCACGACGAAGCCGGCCACCAGGTCGACCACTGTCCGAGCCACGGCGCGGAAGGGCGCCTGGTCGTCGACGATGAGCACGCTCACGTCAGCGGGGTCTGAGATGTCAGCCGTCTCGCCGTCCCTTCGTTCGTCGGTGAGGACCACGGGGTCCATCATCCATCGACCGGTCGTTCCCTCCCAGGGTGGGCACCCCCGCCGGCATGGGGGGGCTATCCCCCCTCGTCCTTCTCGGCCAGGTAGAGCAGCACGGCCTTCACCCGACGGTGGATGTCGGGCTCCTCGCTGAGGCCCAGCTTGGCGAAGAGGGAGTTGATGTGCTTCTCGACGGCCCGGTCCGACAGGCCCAGGGCGGCGGCCACCGAGGCGTTGTTCCGGCCCTGGGCGATCTCGGCCAGCACCTCGTGCTCCCGCGGGGTGAGGTGCTCGAGGGGGAGCGGCGGGACCGGGACCGGGCGGTGACCAGGCCCTCGACCACCTTGGGGTCCACGACCGATCCGCCGCGGGCCACGTCCCGCACCGCGCCGAGGAGCTGGTCGGGGTCCGACACCCGCTCCTTGAGCAGGTAGGCCCGACCCTCCGAGCCGCTCTCCAGCAGGGCCAGGGCGTACTCCGGCTCGGCGTACTGGGAGAGCACCACGACGCCGAGGTCGGGGTGGGACACCCGCAGCTCGGACGCGGCCCGGATGCCCTCGTCGGTGCCGGTGGGGGGCATGCGGATGTCGGTGAGGACGACGTCGGCCTCGGTGTCCTCCACCGCGGCCATGAGCTCGTCGTAGTCGGCACAGAGGGCCACGACCTCGACGTCGTCCTGCTCGTTCAGCAGCTTGGCCACGCCCTCCCGCACGAGGAGCGAGTCCTCGGCGATGATCAGACGGAGAACCACGACGGCCGAGTGTAGGTCTGGTCCGAATGGGGCCGGGCGCTCCCGGCGGCCGTCGTTACCCTCCCGAGGTGGCCCGGGCCCGTTCGCTGATCAGCACCGCGCAGGGGACCAACCGGCAGGCCTTCGGCCCCACCGAGTGGGGCCTGCTCGCCTTCGTGGCCGGCGTCTGGGGCTCGTCCTTCCTCCTCATCGCCGTCGGCCTCGACGACTTCGCCCCAGGGTTGGTGACCTTCGGCCGCATCTTCTTCGGGATGCTCGGCCTGGCCGTGGTCCCCGCGGCCCGGACCCCGATCGAGCGCGAGGACTGGCCCACCGTCGCCCTCATCGGCTTCACGTGGATGGCCCTGCCCCTGTCGCTCTTCCCGATCGCCGAGCTCTACGTGGACTCCTCGGTGGCCGGGATGATCAACGGGTCGGTCCCGCTCTTCGCCGCGCTGATCGCCGCCTTCCTCCTCCGCACCCGGCCCGGCCGGACCCACGCCGTGGGCCTGGTGATCGGCTTCGTCGGTGTCGTGGCCGTCTCCCTGCCGAGCCTGCACGGGGCCGACGCGTCGCCGCTCGGCGTCGGGCTGCTGCTGGTGGCGGTCGTGGCCTACGGGCTGTCGGCGAACCTCGCCGTCCCGCTGCAGCAGAAGTACGGCGGCCTGCCGCTCATGTGGCGGGTGCAGCTCTGTGCGCTGGTGATGACCGCCCCCTACGGGCTGGCCAGCATCCCCGCCTCGGACTTCGGCTGGGCGTCCTTCGTGGCCGTCGTGGTCCTCGGGCTGCTGGGCACGGGCTGGGCGTTCGTGGCCATGACCAACCTGATGGGCCGGGCGGGTGCCGCCCGGGGGTCGGTGGCCATCTACCTCACCCCGGTCGTGGCCATCCTGCTCGGCGTGGTGTTCCGGGACGAGACGGTGGCCCTGCTCGCCCTCCTCGGGATGGCCCTGGTGCTGATGGGGGCCTGGCTGACCAGCCGCCCGGAGTGACCAGGCCTGACACCGAGCCCGGACCCCGGCCCCGTCAACCCCCCGTGGTGGACGCCACCGTCGTAGCCGAGCGCTCCCGCAGGGGTAACTACAGTCCGGCCCCATGATCACGGGGCGCAATCTGTGGGAGCTCATCGAGGGCCGGGCGGCTGCGTCCGGCGACGCCGAGATGGCGATCGACGAGGACGGCCGGCAGCTGACCTTCGCCGGCTACCGGGACTGGTGTGAGCGGGCCGCGGCCGGCTTCCAGGACCTGGGCCTGGGGGAGGGCGACGTCGTCTCCTGGCAGCTGCCCACCTGGTTCGAGTCGATGGTCCTCGTGGGGGCGCTGGCTCGCATCGGCGTGACCCAGAACCCGATCATCCCCATCTACCGCGAGCGGGAGGTCGGCTTCGTCACCAAGCAGGCCGGCACCAAGCTGCTGGTCGTGCCGTCGGTGTTCCGGGGGTTCGATCACGAGGCCATGGCCAACACCGTCGCCGGCGAGGTCGACGGCCTCGACGTGCTCGTCTGCGACAAGCACCTCCCCGAGGGTGACCCGGCGACGCTGCCGCCACCGCCCGCCGCCCCCGACGACCCGGCCGACCTCGAGGTCCGCTGGCTCTTCTACACCTCGGGCACCACCGCCGACCCCAAGGGGGCCAAGCACACCGACCTGTCCATCGCCGCCATCGCCGAGGGCATGGGGGACCGCTACCAGGCGACGCCGGAGGACCGGGGCGCCATGGTGTTCCCGTTCACCCACATCGGCGGCATCACGTGGCTGTTCACCAGCCTCCAGTTCGGCTGCGTGAACCTGTTCGTGGAGACCTTCGACCCGGCCACGACGGTGCCCTACCTGGCGGAGAACGGTGTGACCATGGCGGGGGCGGGGACGCCGTTCCACATGGTGTACCTGGCGGCCCAGCGGGCGGCCGGGCCCGAGCCCATCTTCCCGGACGTGCGCCTGTTCCCCGGTGGCGGCGCAGCCAAGCCGCCGACCCTGCACCAGGAGATGAAGGACGAGATGGGAGGGGTGGGCATCTGCTCCGGCTACGGCCTGACCGAGGCCCCGATCCTGGTCCTGGTCGACGTGGAGGATCCCGACGTCAAGAAGGCCGAGACCGAGGGCAAGCCGATGCCCGGCGTCGAGCTCAAGCTGGTGAAGCTGGACGGCGGCGTCGCCGGCCCCGGCGAGGAGGGCGAGATCCGGGCCAAGGCGCCGCAGATGATGCGGGGCTACCTGGACTCGTCCCTCGACGCCGACGCCTTCGACGAGGACGGCTGGTTCCGCACCGGTGACCTCGGCGAGCAGGACGAGGAGGGCTACCTCATCATCACGGGGCGCCTGAAGGACATCATCATCCGCAACATGGAGAACATCTCGGCCAAGGAGGTCGAGGACCTCCTCTTCGAGCACCCCCAGGTCGGTGATGTCGCCGTCATCGGCCTCCCCGACGCACGCACCGGTGAACGGGTCGTCGCCGTCGTGGTCACCGCCGAGGGTCAGGACCCCATCAGCTTCGAGACGATGAAGGAGCACCTGCTGGCCAAGGGCCTCCGCAAGCAGGCCCTCCCCGAGCAGCTCGAGTTCATGGACGTCCTCCCGCGCAACCCCACCGGCAAGGTCGTCAAGTACGAGCTCCGGGACCAGTACGCCGACTGAGATCCCGCTCTGGCGGTCGATTCTGTCGTCAGAGCAACGAAAACGACCGCCAGAAGGCCCGGCTTAGGCTCGGGGCATGACGGATCGGAACGTGGCGGACCTGCTGGCGGCAGGGCTGAAGGCGCTGGGGGTGACCAGGGTGATCGGGTCGCCGGCGCCCGTCGCCCTGCCCGGGTTGGCCACGGTGCCGGTGGGGGACGGCGCCCTGGCCGACCTCCTGGCCGACGTCGACGGGCGGCTCGGGCGCATGGGGGCGTCGTGGCACGACGGGGTGCTGCGGGTCACCTCCCGGCCCGGGGCTGACGTCGTGCCGATCCCCGTGGACACGCCCGAGGCGCTGGCCGACGCCCTGGCCACGACGGTGGGCCAGGAGATCCCGGATGCGTTCGCCGTCGCGGTCGACCTCGACCTGACCGCTCCGGTCGCCGAGGGGGTCGAGCCCAAGGCGGCCCAGGTCCGCATCGAGGGCATCCGCCTGTCGCCGGGCCTCGGGCCCGACGTCGGGGTGCTGGTGGGGCCCGGGGTCCTGCGCACCCTCGACGGCGAGGGCGCGGTCGACCACCTCCGACGCTTCGCCGCGCAGACGGGCTGGGCCGTGGTCAACACGTGGGGGGCCAAGGGCGTGTTCCCGTGGGACAGCCCGTTCCACGCCGGGACCGCCGGGCTGCAGGCCCGGGACTTCGAGCTGGCCGGCCTGACCGACAAGCTGGCAGTGGTCTGCATCGGCGTCGACCCCGACGAGGTCCCGCCGGGCGGCTTCGGCGGCGCCCAGCGGCTGGACCTGCACCCGGTGCACCTGGCCTTCGCCGCCGAGGGCTGGCCCGAGCCCGCGGGGGAGCCGCCCCGACCGGCGCTCTACACCGAACTGTCCGCCGTCGTCGGCCCGGCCTACGACTCGACCGCCGTGCCCCTGCACCCGGCGCGGGCGACCCGTGACCTGGGCGGCCTCCGCCCCCCGGGTGGTGTCGTGGTCGCCGACCCGGGCCCGACCGGCTTCTGGGTGGCGAGGGCCTTCCCGACCACCGAACCGGGATCGGTCCTGGTGCCCGCGACCAACGCCCCGGGGTCCGCGGCGGCGGCCGCCCTGCTGGGTGGGTTCGACAGCTCCCGCCTGGCCCTGGGCGTGACCACCTGGCCGCTCGATCCCGTCACCGAGGCCGTCCTCGACCTGGCCCGCTCGCTGGAGGTGGCGCTCACCCTCGAGGCGTGGGGCGCCGAGGGCTCGATCACCTCCCCCGAGGACCGGATCGCGGCCACCGCGGAGGGACTCGCCCGGACCGGCGTCGATGTGATCCCGGTCCCGGTTGACTTCACGGCCACCGACGCCGTGGTCGCCGTCGCCGGCGAGATCACCGCCTGGACCTGACCCCGGCTGGCGGTCCCGTCCGCGGGCCTGGGCGGTGCCCTTCGGCCCGTCGGGCTGGGGGACCGACACCGATGCAACCACGGGGGCGTGGGGTCGGGCTGCAGCCGTGTCGGGGGCACTCGATCGCTCGGGTTCACCCGGCGTGGTCGGCCGCAGCGCTTTGGGTCGAGCTGGAGGCAATAGGTCACGGAAGCCGTGACCTATTGCCTCCAATGAAGGCAGGCTCGGCTCAGGTCGAGGCCATTCGCTCACCGTGGGTGGCGGTTCCGCCCCCGACGAGCCCCAGCCCGACCCCACGCCCCCGTGGTTGCCATCGCTCGGCTTGGCCTGCGGACCCGCACGCCCCCGACGACCGGCGGCATGACGCACCGCCCCGCTCTTGCATCGTTCTGGGCCCCACCACCCGCGCCCTGTCGCGGGGGAGAGGGCCCAGAACGGCGGCAGTAGGGTCCTCGGCCATGACGCGGTCGTTCGCCTTCGCCGATCTGTGGGAGATGGTGGCGGAGCAGGTGCCCGAGCGGGAGGCGGTGGTCTGCGGCGACCGGAGGCTCTCCTACGCCCAGGTCGACGAGCGGGCCAACCGACTGGCGGATCACCTGCGCAGGAACGGCGTGAACCCGGGCGACCACGTCGGGGTCTACCTGACCAACGGCACCGAGTACCTGGAGACGATGCTGGCGGCCTACAAGCTGCGGGCTGTTCCCATCAACGTGAACTACCGCTACGTCGAGGACGAGCTGCGCTACCTGTTCGTCGACGCCGGGGTCGCCGCGGTGGTCCACGACGCCGAGTTCGCCCCCCGCATGGCGGCCATCCGGGACCAGCTGCCCGACCTGGCCGTGGAGCTGGCCGTCGGTGTGGCCTACGAGGCCGCCCTGGCCGCGGCCGACCCGGCGCCGGGTTTCGACGAGCGCAGCAGCGACGACCTCTACATCCTCTACACGGGGGGCACCACGGGCCTGCCCAAGGGCGTGGTCTGGCGCCAGGAGGACGCGTTCCACGCCTGCATCGGCGGCGGTGACCCCGCTCGCCTGGAGGGGGCCATCACCACGCCGGAGGAGATCGTCGAGCGCATCGCGCCCGAGGGCTCGGCCGCCGTGTTCCTGCCCGTCGCCCCCCTCATGCACGCCGCGGGGCAGTGGACCAGCCTCTCGTGGCTGTTCTGCGGGGGCAAGGTCGTCCTCCTGCCCGGCTCCCTCGACCCCGACGACGTCTGGCGCACCATCGCCGCAGAGGGCGTGAACCTCATCACCATCGTGGGCGACGCCGTGGCCCGACCCCTGCTCGACGCCTGGGACGCGGCGGGTGGCTACGACGTGCCGACCCTGTTCTCCATCGGCTCCGGCGGGGCCCCGCTCAGCCCCACGCTCCGGCAACGGATCCAGACGATCCTGCCGAACATCTTCCTGGCCGACGGGTTCGGCTCGTCGGAGACCGGTGCCCAGGGCACCGCCCGCATGGCCGCCGACTCCGACGCCCGGGCCGCCTTCGCCCCCATGGACGACACGACTGTGGTGCTCGACGACGACCTCCACCCGGTGGCGCCCGGCTCCGACACCGTCGGCCGGGTCGCCCGGACGGGCCACATCCCGCTGCGCTACCACGGTGACCCCGAGAAGACCGCCGCCACCTTCGTCGAGCACGACGGCCGCCGCTGGGTCATCACCGGGGACATGGCCACCGTCGCCGAGGACGGCACCATCAACCTGCTGGGGCGGGGCTCGGGCTGCATCAACACCGGCGGCGAGAAGGTCTTCCCCGAGGAGGTCGAGTCCGTCCTCCGGTCCCGACCGGATGTCTACGACGTCCTGGTCGTCGGTGCCCCCGACGACCGCTGGGGCGAGCGGGTGTCGGCCATCGTCCAGGCTGCGCCCGGCACCGAGCCCACTGCGGACGAGCTGATCGAGCACTGCCGGGGCCACCTGGCCGGGTACAAGGTGCCCAAGACCGTGGACTTCGTCGACGCCGTCGTCCGGTCACCGGCGGGCAAGCCCGACTACCGCTGGGCCCGCGACCTGGTCGAGGGCTGACCGCCCGCCCGTGCTCCCGATCGTCCTCTGTCTCGAGGTCGAGCCCGACGGCCCCGGTGCCGTTCCGCCTGGACTCCGGCCTCGTCGAACAGCCCCTGTCGGCCAGCAGCCGCCGCAAGTGGCGTTCGCCTGAGGCCGGCAGCCCTCAGGGCCGGTGGATGGTCACCTCGTTGACCCCCGGCACGAGCCACTCGGGGGAGATCATCGCCACGAAGCGACCGGGCCCGGCGTCGTCGGTGAAGGTGTCCACGACGGCCGCGATGGTCCCGTTGACGGCCACGACCACCCGTCGGCTGCCGTCCTCGACCCGGCCGGACACGACCGCGGGCACCACCGGATCGGTCAGGTCGACGTCGAGGAAGGTGTCGAAATCGTCGACCACGACGGGCAACGGCCGCCCGAGCGCCGGGTGACCGACCCGGCCCGGCTCAGGGCCGAAGGCCCACCAACGATCCGGGCCGCGACCCGGCAGGACCGAGTCCACCCCCCGGGCGAGGACGTCGTCGAGGACGGCGTCGACGGGAACGGGCGGGTCGAGGTGGAACGTCGCGAAGGAGGAGCCCTGCACGTGGACGAACAGCCGCTCCCGGTCGGCGGGCACGGTCCCGTCGAGGGCACGGCCCTCCACGGTCCAGGGCAGGTCGATGCCCAGGCGGTCGGCGATCGTGGGCAGCACGTCGATGGTCTCGGCGGGCTCGTCGCTCACGGTGCCCTCGACTTGGCCCGGGGCCTTGACGAGCAGCGGGACCCACAGCAGCTCGGGTTGGGCGGCGCGGTCGATCGGCTCGATCCCGAGGCCCCGCACCGGCCCGCCGGGCTCGAAGGCGATGCCGTGGTCGGAGGTCAGGACCACGAGGGCGTCGTCGTAGAGGCCCCGGCCCCGCAGCCGGTCGAGCACGTCACCGATCAGGCGGTCCACGTGGGCCACCTCGAGCTGCAGGCGCTGGCGGTCCCAGAGGGCGGGGGGTACGGCCTCGGCGCGCCGGTCGCCCCCCGGCTCGCCGTCCACGCGGATGGAGATCTGCCGCAGCTGCGGGTCGGCGCCGTACCGGTGGCCGTCGGGCAGGTGGCGGTGGGGCGTGTGGGGCTCGAGCACGTGCAGGAAGTGCAGCGTCGGGTCCTCGCCCCGGCGGATGCCCCGCAGGAAGCGGTCCAGGCTCGCGGGGCGGGGATCGAGGAGATCCTCGATGACCTGCGTCCGGTCGTCGCCCCGAGCCTCGTCGACGGCCGCGTCGGGCTCGACGAACACGTCGGTGACCGGGTCAGCCCGTTCGCCCGGGATCAGGCGGTCCACGAACACGTCGGTCGCCTCCGCCAGGAGGTCGCCGACGCTGACGCCGCCCCCGAGGCCGTCGACCGCGCCGGCCTGGGTGCACAGCGACGGCGGGCAGAGGCGGGTGATGCGCTCGGTGACGTCGAGGTCGTAGGTGCCGCCCAGCAGCGTGAACAGGTTCTCCGGATGGGTTCGGGCGTCGGCGGTCTCGCCCTCGACGGGTCGGTTTCCCGTCAGCAGGGACGGGACGGCGAAGTTGGTGAGGTTCGCCACGGTGGTCGTGTCGCGATACCAGGTGGCATCCCCGGCCAGCTCGGCCACGTTCGGATAGAGCTCGGCGTCGATCGTGCCGTCGGTGCGCACGATCGAGGCCAGGGGCCACTCGTCGAAGATGATCATGACCACCGGTGGCGGGTCCCCGGAGCCGAACGCACCCAACTCGGCCGGGTCGACGCCGTCATCCCGCACCAGGCCGCTCACCGGCGAGCTGAAGAGGAAGAGGCCGACCACGACGAGGGAGATCGGGGCCATCCAGGCCGCCCACAGGCCGACGCCGCGCCAGCGGTGGTGGGCCCACACGGCGGCCGCGCCGAAACCGATGGCCAAGACGAGGCCCAGCGGTAGGGCGGCGTCCCGCCCCGTGGCGACCTGGAGCACGAGCAGGCCGACCAGGCACCCGAGGACGATGCGATGGGCGATCCGACGGCGGCCGTCGTCACCCCAACCCGACGAGCTGGACCAGCGCCCACAGCAGGAGCGCGGGCGCGAGGCCGACAGCCAGGGCGAAGACGACGATGTCGGACCGGCTCGCCCCTTCGAAGACGAAGTAGTCCGGCGCCGCGCCGAACACGGCCAGCACGGGCTGGGCGACGGCCAGCCCGCAGAGGCCCAGCAGCTCGAGGAGCTCGAGGCCGCGCTGGAGGAGGCGGGAAGGGGTGGTCACGGCCTCCTGAACGCTACGAGGCCCGGCCGACGGGCCTTCGTCACCCCGGGTGCACCTCCAGGTCGAGCGCCTCCGCCAGGCCCTGGCGGTCGTTCACCGAGGACCTCCCTCCACGGGGAAGCGGGCCCGGCTCAGCCCCCGGAGAGGGCCTGCATGAGGGTGACCTCAGCCGCGTCGGTGATCGGTGTGGCCAGGTCCCGCACCGAGTCCTGGTCCACGAAGACCTTCATGTGCGGTCGCAGCTGGTCCTGCTCGTCGACCACCCGGAAGCGGAGGCCGGGGAACTGGCGGTCGAGGTCGACCAGCAGCTCGGCCACCGTCGTGCCGTCGGCCTCGACCGCCGACTGCTCGCCCGTGTAGGACCGCAGCGGCGTGGGGATGCGGACGCGCATCAGGCCGCGGGGCGACCGGACTCGATGCTGTAGATCTCCGGGAGGTGCTCGAGGATCGGGGCCCACGAGGCGCCCTCGTCGGTGCTGGCCCAGACCTCGCCGCTCGTGGTGCCGAAGTAGACCCCGACCGGGTCACCGTCGTCGGTGGTCATGGCCTGGCGCTTCACCGTGAACCACCCCTGGTCGGGCAGCCCGTCGTCCTGGCGTGCCCACGTGGCGCCGGCGTCCCGGGTCACGTACGCCGCCGGCCGCCCGTCCGGGCTGGTCCGGGGCCAGACGTCGGTCCCGTCCATGGGGAAGACCCAGGCCGTGTCGGGGTCGCGGGGGTGCAGCTCGACGGGGAAGCCGATGTCGCCCACCGCCGTCGGCATGTTGTCGCCGATGCGCTCCCACGCGGTGCCCGGCCGGTCGAGGCGGTAGATCCCGCAGTGGTTCTGCTGGTAGAGGCGGTCGGGGTCGGCGGGGTGCAGCCGGACGCAGTGGGGGTCGTGGCCGTAGTCGGCGTCGGGCTCGGGCAGGAAGACGGCCTCGACGTCCTGGTTGAGGGTGGACCAGTCCTTCCCGCCGTCGGTGCTCTCGAACACGCCTCCGGCCGACAGGCCCAGGTAGAGGTGAGCCGGGTCGCGGGGATCGACGATGACCGAGTGCAGCATCGAGCCGTCGGGGGTGTTCTCCTCGGGGTACTCCGACCAGGTCTCCCACATCGGATGGTCGTTCCACCCGTCGACCGGGGCCCAGGTGTCGCCCCCGTCCTCGCTGCGGAAGAGGCCCTGCGGGGAGCCCCCGGCGTACCAGACGCCGGGCTCGTCGGCGTGGCCGGGTGTCAGCCAGAACACCTTGCGCAGGCTGCGGGCCAGGCGCTCGCCGGTGGGGAAGGCGGGCGGGCGGGAGGCCTCCGACCAGGTCGCCCCGAAGTCGGTGGTGCGGAACAGCGTCGGTCCCAGGTGGCCGGTGCCCGCGGCCAGCAGGAGCGTCCTCCCGTCCCGGGGGTCGAGCACGGCGTGCTGGATGATGTGGCCGAGGAAGTGCGGCCCGTCCACCGACCACGAACGCCGCTCGGCGTCGGCCGTGAGGATCCAGGCCCCCTTCCTCGTCCCGAGGAACAAGGCAGTCGAATCGGTCACGGACGCGACGGTAGTCATGCGCTTTGGACCCTGCCCGAGCCCCGGACTCATCGGTCGTCGGCGGACCGTGGCACGATCATCGATCCATGGCTGCCCCTGAGAACCCCCGCATCCCCGGGCTCGACGCCCGCTTCACCCGACTTGGCCTCGGAGGACCCGCCGTGGATCGCGGTGCGGAGCCAGACCAACGCCGACGGGAGCGAGTCCCACGTCTGGGAGCGGTGGATCGCGTTCTCGGTCGAGCCGCTCTACCTGGCCCTGTTCGCCAGGTGGGACCCGGGGATGATCGTGCGTCGCCACGGCCACCACAGCCCGCACACGCTGCTCGTGCTGGAGGGCAGCGTGTCCTGTGACGGGGTGGACTGCGGGCCCGGGCACCCACATCGAGCTGCCCCACGGCGCCAGCTTCGGGCCCTTCGTGGCCGGTCCGGACGGTCTGGTGGCCTACGAGGTGATGATGGGCGACCCCCGGTCCTGGAGCGACGAGCCCGAGGCGATGGCCGCCGCGCTCGCCGAGCACGGCGTGACCCCGCTGCCCGACCCGCCCATCGAGCTGCCCGCCGGCCTCGAGGACCTGCGGGCCGTGTTCAGTGCCGGTGCCGGTCCGGCCGTCGACGCGACAGACTGACGGCCATGGGTGTCACCCCCGAAGAAGCCGATCTCCCGCTCATCATCTCCGTCGACGACCACGTCATGGAGCCCAAGGACCTCTGGCAGCGGGAGCTGCCCGAGTCCCTGCGGGAGCGGGGGCCCAAGGTGGTCACCGAGAAGGTGAAGCTGGAGTTCACCGGCGGCCATTACGGCTTCAGCCGCAACGATCCCGACGGCCAGTGGTGCGACCTCTGGGTCTTCGACGACCTGGTCGTGCCCACCGGCCTGCTCCACGCCCCCGCGGGCATGCCCCGCGACGAGCAGCGCAACGTCCCGGCCACCTACGACGACTTCCGACCGGGCACGTGGGACCAGGCGCGAGCGCCTGGCCGACATGACCTCGAACCACGTCGAGGCGGCCATCAACTACCCGAACGTCTTCCCCCGCTTCGCCGGGCAGGGCTTCCTCGAGCGGGAGGACAAGGACCTCGCCCTCGCCTGCCTCCGGATCTACAACGACTGGATGATCGACGAGTGGTGCGGGGGCGACGCCAAGGGCCGCCTGATCCCGCTCACCCTCGTGCCGCTCTGGGACCCCGAGATGGCGGCCGAGGAGGTCCGGCGCTGCGTGGCCAAGGGCAGCTACGCCATCGCCTTCACCGAGAACCCGGCCAAGCTCGGCCTGCCGTCGATGTACACCGGCGACTGGGACGTCCTCTGGTCGACCTGCGCCGAGACCGACACCACCGTGTCCATGCACATCGGGTCCTCGTCGTCGATGCCGACCACGTCGCCTGACGCCCCACTGGCCACCTCGATGTCGCTGTACGCCCAGAACGCCCAGGGCTCCCTGGCCGACTGGGTGTTCTCCGGCACCCTCGAGCGCCACCCGGACCTGAAGATCGCCTACGCCGAGAGCCAGGTCGGGCTGGATGCCGTTCCAGCTGGAGCGCATGGACGCGGTCTGGGCCGACGGGCGTGGCGGTGTCGGCGGGCCGGTGCTGCCCAGCGAGCAGGTGAAGGGCCGGGTCTACGGCTGCGTGTTCGACGACCTGGTCGGCCTCAAGGCCCGCCACGACGTGGGCCTCAGCCAGATCCTCTTCGAGACCGACTTCCCGCATTCCGACGGGACCTTCCCGCACTCCCGGAAGGTGGCCCACGGCCTGTTCGCCGCCGCCGGCATGGACGCGGACGAGTGCTACGCCGTGCTCCGGGGCAACGCCATCGAGGCCTACGGCCTCCAGCGCTTCGGCATCACCGAGTAGCCCGGCTCAGCCGTTCTCGGCTTCGGCCTCCAGCTCGGCCCGCTCGCGGAGCTCCTTGACCGCGTCCTCCCAGAACTCGGCCAGGCACCAGATGTCGGGGGCGAAGGCCCGGTCGGCGACGATGCCGATGTCCATGCGGCCCATGTTGGAGATGACCGTGATGTTGAGGCCCGCCCCCTCGATCAGCGGTCCCAGGGGGTAGACGGCGACCACGGGCGCGCCCGCCACCCACATCGGGATGGGCGGGCCGGGGACATTGGACACGACCCCGTTCTGCACGGGGGCGTGGCGGTCGGCCAGGCCGCTGCGGGTGTAGAGGCGCATGGCCTGGTTGAACAGCACCGGCGGGGCGAACTGGGTGATGTCGCTCAACATGTCGGCGCCCAGCGCGCTCTGCATCTCCTTGGCCACCTTGGTGTCCTCGAAGATCTCCAGGAGCTGGTCGACGGGGTCGGCCATCTGGACGGGCAGGCGCACCGCCATCGACGAGACCTGGTTCGTGCCCTGGCCGTCGGGGCTGTGGGTCGAGACCGGGCACATGATGAGCAGGGGCTTGTCGGGGATCTCGCCGTGGCTCTCGTGGTAGGTGCGCAGGGCCATGGAGCAGGTGGCCAGCACGACGTCGTTGAGCTTGCAGCCGTAGACGTTCTTGACGACCTTGAGGTCCTCGAGGGGCGCCTTGCCGAAGGCGACGGCCCGGTCCGCGCTGAGCGAGCCGGTGAAGAGCGTCCGGGGCCCGGTGAAGGGCATCGCCGGGGTCCGCTCGTCGCCCCGGTTGACCACCGTCCCGACCACGCTGGTCAGGGAGTTCACCGTCCGGCGGGCGGCGCGGGCCGCCCGCCACGGGTCGCGGATGCGGGCGGCGATGGCGTCGACCAGCAGCTGGGTCTCGGTGGGGATCGCCTCCGGCTCCCAGGGCTGCTCGGGGGGCTCGACCGGCGGGGCCGTGGGCTCGAGGTCGAAGAGCTGGCTCATGAGGTCGGCGCCGGTGACCCCGTCGATGGCGCTGTGGTGGATCTTGGAGATCAGGGCGACCCGGCCGTTCTCGCCCCCCTCGGCCACCCACATCTCCCACAGCGGGCGCTGGCGGTCGAGCGGCCGGGACATGAGGTCACCGACCAGTTCAGCGAGCTCCTGGGGGCGGCCCGGCGCGGGCCAGGTGACCCGGTGCATGTGGTTGGTGATGTCGAAGTCCGGGTCCTCGATCCACACCGGGTGGTCGAAGGAGAGCGGCACCTCGACCAGGCGGCGGCGGAACGGCGGCAGGCGGTGCAGCCGTTGCTCGATGAGCTCGACCAGTCGCTCGAACTGGTAGCCGCCGACCATGTCGGCGGCGTCGATGACGATCACCCCGGTCACGTGCATGTGCCCGGTCGGTGTCTCGGTGTAGAGGAACGATGCGTCCATCCCCGAGAGGCGTTCCATGCCCATTCCCCCTGTCAGCGGGCCGTCCGCGGGGCGAACGCTATCCGGCGGGGGTGGTCAGGACTCCGGCCCGGTTCGCCAACGCCGCCCCTCGGCGGCCCGAGGCGATGGGGTGCCGATCGAGGCCGTTGGTCAGGTAGACGAAGGAGAGCCCGGTCTCGGGGTCGGCCCAGGCCACCTGACCACCCGCGCCGTTGTGCCCGAAGGCCCGGGGCGACACGGTCCGGCCCAGTCCCCGCAGGGGGACCTTGTCGTCGTCGCCCCGCACGATCACCCCGATGGTGCGGTTGGCCGGGGCCGAGGTCATGGGGTCGGGGAAGGTGCAGCGCACGTGCCCCGTGGCGTCGGCCAGGGTGGCGGGGTCCCACAGGCCCAGCGGGTCGTGGAGGAGGGCCTGGTACCAGAGGGCGAGGTCGGCGGCCGAGGTGATCACGCCGCCGCCGGGTGAGCCGACGGCGCGGACCTCGGGCCGGTTGAAGCTGAGGAGCATCTCGTCGGTGACCTCGCCCTGGAAGCCGGCCAGGTCGAGGCCGGAGATGCCGGTGAGGGCCTCCAGCTCCTCGGCCGTGGGGGACTCGCCCACGGAGACCACGTCCACGATGTCGCCCTGGTCCTCCGGGGCCACCCCGAAGCGGAGGTCGGTCAGGCCGAGGGGGTCCAGCAGGCGCTCGACGAGGAACTGCCGCCAGTCCTGGCCCGTGACCCGCTCGATGAGCTCGACCAGGACCCAGTGGGCCGAGGTGGCGTGGTACTGGAACCGGGTGCCCGGCTCCCAGTTGGTGCGCCAGGCCGAGAAGCGGGCCAGGCGGGTGTCCCGGTCGACCCAGTCGACGGTGGCGAAGGGGGCTCGGGGGAAGCCGCTGGTGTGGGTGAGGACCTGTTCGAGGGTGATGACCTCCTTGCCGTTGGTGCCGAACTCGGGGATGTGGTCGGCCACCCGGTCGTCCAGTCCCAGCGCTCCCTCACCGAGCAGGAGCCAGACGGCGCCGGCCACGACGACCTTGCCCGACGAGTAGCCGTGGAAGCGGCTGCCCTCCGGGGCGCCGAACGTGGCGTCGAGGACCACCTCGCCGTCGAGGGCGACGGCCAGCTGGCAGGCGGGGAGGGTGCCGGACTCGACCTCCCGCCGGGCCCGTGCCAGCAGGTCGGCGACTCGGTCCTGGTCCAGTGCGCTCGCGGTGCTCATCGGCGCCGGACGCTACCGTCCGCCGCGATGCGCATCCTGGTGACCGGAGGAACGGGGTTCATCGGCTCCTACGCGACCGTGGCCCTGACCGAGGCGGGCCACGACGTGCGCCTCCTGGCCCGGGACCCGGGCAAGGTGTCCCGCGTGTTCGAGCCCCACCGGGTGGGGCCGGCCGAGGTCGTGAAAGGCGACATCACCGACGCCGCGTCGGTGGACGCGGCGCTGGCCGGGTGTGAGGGCGTGCTGCACGCCGCCGCGGTGGTGGCCGTGAGCCGGCGCCGCGCCGCCGAGGTGCTGGCCACCAACGCGTCCGGCACCCGCAACGTGGTGGGCGGCGCCGTGGCCGCGGGCCTGAACCGCATCATCCACACCTCGTCGGTGAGCGCGCTGTTCTCGCCCGAGCACCGACGGGTCACGCCGGACACACCGGTGGCCACGCCGGACAGTGCGTACGGCAAGTCGAAGGCCGAGGCCGAGGGCTACGTGCGCGGCCTGCAGGACGAAGGGGCACCGGTCACCATCCTCTACCCGGGCGGTGTCCTGGGGCCGCACGACCCGAACCTGGGGCCGGGGACGATGGCGGTGGTGACCAACTACAAGTCGGGCACGCCGATCATCAAGACCGGGGGCTGGTCGATCGTCGATGTGCGTGACCTGGCCGACCTCTACGTCGCGCTGTTCGGCCCCGAGGCGCCGCCGGCCCGCCTGGTGCTCGGCGGCCGCACGCTGACCACGTCCGTGCTGAACGAGACCCTGACCGAGGTGGCGGGCAGGAAGGTCCGGCGCCTGCCCATGCCCGCCGGCGTGTTGCGGGGCCTGGGCAAGGTCAACGACGGGATCATGCGCGTGGTGCCCGTCGACTTCGCCCTGACCGGCGAGGGCATGGACTACCTCACCCGCTGGGAGCCCTGCGACGACACCGCCGCCCTCGAGGTCCTCGGCCACGACCTGCGCCCCACCGCCGAGACCCTGGCCGACACCGCCCGCTGGCTCTGCGCCGAAGGCCACCTCCCCGCCAAGTACGTCCCCGCCCTCACCCCCTGACCGACAACGTGTGGTCAACGGTGGTCAACGGGGCAGCACCCCGTGGCGTACCGTGGTTCTCGGGACGGGGGTAGGAGCGGTGATGAGCGTGACCGAGTTGCGGGGGGAGGCACCGGCGGGGCCGCCGCTGCCATTGGGGCGACGCATCGAGCTGCCCGGCCGGGGCATCACCTTCGTCCGGGAGCTGCCCGGCCCGACCGAGGACGCCCCGACCCTCCTGCTGCTGCACGGCTGGATCGCCAGTGCCGGCCTGAACTGGTTCCAGACCTTCGACGCGCTGAGCGAGCACTACCGGGTGATCGCCCTCGACCAGCGGGGCCACGGCCGGGGTCTGCGCACCTGGAAGCGGTTCCGCCTCGCCGACTGCGCGGACGACGCCGCCGCCCTCCTCGACGAGCTGCACATCCCCTCGGCGATCGCGGTCGGCTACTCGATGGGCGGCCCGATCGCCCAGCTCCTCTGGAAACGCCATCCGGAGAAGGTCTCGGGCCTGGTCCTGTGTGCCACGGCCACCGGCTTCGTCCCCGTGATGCGGGAGCGCTTCATCTTCACCACGGCCATGGCCGCCCTGGCCGGCACGACCCGGGTCGGGCAGTGGGCCAACCACCTGCCCTCCCAGTGGGTCCGCCAGCTGCCGCTCGTCTCGGCCCTCCAGGGCTCGGGCCGACCCACCTCCCTGCAGCGCTGGGCCTCGGCCGAGATGCGTCGCCACGACCCCCGCTCGGTGCTCGAGGCCGGCAGCGCCATCGGCAACTACAACGCCAAGCGCTGGATCGGTGAGGTCGACGTGCCCACCTCGGTCCTGGTGACCACGGCCGACCGGGCCATCGTCCCCGAGTTCCAGATGGCCATGGCCGAGGCCATCCCCGGCGCCTCCGTCCACGAGATCGCCGACGGCCACGTCGCCTGCATGAAGGCGTCCTTCGCCCCACCCCTGGTCGCCGCCTGCCAGGACGTCGCCTCCCGCGTGGTCGCCCCCGCCGCCTGACCTCCTTGTCGCGGCCTGGCGGGCGATGGCAGGGATGGGGGCCGGGTCGTCGGGCTGGGTTCTGTGGTGCCCGCTCGGTGGTCGGGCCGGCCGAACGATGGCAGGGATGGGGGCGTGGGGACGGGCTGCTGGTCGTCGGGGGCCTGAATGAACCCTGGATCTCTCGGACGGTGGTCGTCGTGGGCGCATCTTCTGAACTCAGCGCAGTCGAGCGGCTGACAGCCGTCTGAATGCGCTGAGTTCAGGATGAACCTGGGTTCACGGCCCGAGGCCCACGGCGTGGCCACGCAGGGTGAGATCCGGGCGCCGGCGGGCACCGGCGACCGCCGGCAGGAGGGCCGGGCCCCCATCCCTGCCATGGGTTTCCTCGGCGAGACGACGGGTGGGCTCCGCGACCGGTTGGCTGACAGGCCAGGCTCCCATCCCTGCCATCGGTTTCTGGCCCGACCACCGCTGTGGCACCACGGACCCGGGCGGGCCGCTCCGTCCTAGAGTGCGCGGCCCGCCTGGTGGCCGTCCCAGATGGCGCGGTCGGCGGGCCGGACGGCGACGGCGTCGCCCACGGCGATGACCTCGGCAACCTTGCCCGCCAGTTCGGCCACGAGGGTGTTCTCGGGGCGGCCGTGGGTGCGGATGACGACCCAGTCGACGCCGGCCACCTGCTCGATGGCGTGGGAGAGGGCATCGACCAGGGTGACCTCGTGGTCGCCGATGGCGCCCAGGACGGTGTTGGGTCGCCAGGCCATCCCCGCCCGCACCGCCCGGGGGAGGGCGGCCTGCTGGGTCTCGGGGTCGAGCGAGATCGGGGCGGACAGGGCGGTCACGACCGTGACGTCCACGTCCTGGCGGCCGAGCAGCTCACCGAGGCCGATGGCCTCGATGTGGCCCACGGCGTCGAGGACCACGACCTTGCCCCTGAGCTCGCCGGCCAGGGCCCGTTGGAGGGCCTCGATGTGGTCGATCACGAAGTCCTGTTCGTGGCCCAGCACCGGGGTCGGGTGGTACTTGGCCTTGATGCTCTTGTCCGCCCGGCCGCCGGTGGCCACGATCACGGCGTCGGGCGCCAGCCCGAGCACGGTGTCGACGTCGGCGGCCACGCCGAGGCGCACGTCCACGCCCCGGCGCTCGCACTCACCCGCCCGCCAGTCGGCCACGGCCGCCATCTCGGACCGGCCGGGCAGCTGGGCGGCCAGGCGGATCGCCCCGCCGAGGGTGTCGTCGCGCTCCAGCAGGGTCACCTCGTGGCCCCGGGCGGCGGCGACCCAGGCCGCCTCCAGGCCCGCCGGCCCACCGCCGACGACCACGACCCGCTTGGCCACGGCCGCCGTCCCGATCGTGCCCGCCCCCAGCTCGGCTTCCCGGCCGACCGCGGGGTTCTGCACGCAGGACACGGGCATGCCGTTGATGAGGTTCCCGTAGCAGGACTGGTTGGAGCCGGTGCAGCGTCGGATCTCGGCCGAGCGCCCGGTCGCCGCCTTCTCGACCCAGTCGGGGTCGGCGATCAGGGCCCGCACGAGGCAGATCCCGTCGGCGCCGCCGTCGGCCAGGATGGCCTCGGCCTGATCGGGGTCGAGGATGCGGTGCACCGCGAACACCGGCGTCGTGGAGACCGCGGCCCGAACGGTGGCTGCGGCCGCCACCCCGAAGCCGGGCTTGGTGTAGTTGGTCCGGACCATGCCCATGCCGGAGGTCCCCACCGACACGTTGAGGAAGTCGACCAGGCCCATCGCCTCGTAGGCCGCGCCGATCTCGGCGGCGTCGTCGGCCCCCAGGCCGGACCCGTCCCACTGCTCCTCGTCGCCGACCAGGCGCAGCCCGACCGCCACCAACGGGCCGACGGCCTCCCGGACCGCGGCCAGGACTTCGGCGCCGAAGCGCATCCGGTTCTCCAGCGACCCGCCGTACCGGTCGGTCCGGAAGTTGGTCTTGGGGGAGAGGAACTCATGGATCAGGTACCCGTGGGCGCCGTGGACCTCGATGCCGTCGAACCCCCCGGCCGCGGCGTTGCCGGCGGAGACGGCGAAGGCCTCGATCAGCTCGGCGATCCCGGCGTCGTCGAGGGCGACCGCCGGCTCGTCGTAGTCGGCCAGGACCGACGGGGCCAGCACCGGCAGCTTCGACCAGTTGCCCCGGTTCACCCCGCCGTTGTGGGCCAGCTGGATGAACGCCTTGGCCCCGTGCTCGTGGACGCGCTCGGTCACCTGGCGGAAGTGCTCGACGGACTCGGGGAGCCAGGCCGCGGCGTTGTTGGGCATCTGGTAGGCGGTCGTGGGGTGCACCGCGGCCTGGCCGCAGATGACCGCACCGACCCCGCCCCGGGCCCGGTCGCCCAGGTAGCGCCCGGTGCGCTCGCCGTAGAACCCCGGCTCGCCCGCCGCGGTCGGCTCCGTGAACATGGTGAAGTGCGCCCCCATCACCACCCGGTTGCGCAGGGTCACCGGACCCACCTCGAGGGGGGACAGCAATCGCGGGTAGTCCGTCACCCGCCGATCATGCCCCAGCCGCCGAGCGCCACGTTGGGGTGGTCGTTCTGGTTACGAAAGATGTCGCTCCACGCGCACATCTCGTAACCAGAACGGACGGTGTTCGGCGGGGTGGTGGGCGTGGGTACTGTCGCCGGCACCGGAAGGGCGAGCAGGGGGACGGATCGTGAAGGCAGTTCGGGTCGTGCGGAACGCATCGCCGAGGGACGCCATCGAGGTGGGCGACATCGACGTGCCCGAGCCCGGGCCCGGCGAGGTGCGGGTGGCGGTCGCGGCCGCCTCCCTGAACTTCGGGGACATCGCCCGTTGCAAGGGTGGGGTCGCCGCTGTCATGGCCGAGCCGCCCTTCACCCTCGGCATGGATGTGGCCGGGGTGGTCGACGCAACGGGTGATGGTCGGGAGGACTGGATGGGGCGCCGCGTCGTGGGCATGGCCAACCAGTCCCTCGGGGGGATGGCCGAACACGCCCTGTGCGCGACCGTGTTCGACGCCCCGCCCGAGTTCGACGACGTGGAGGCGGCCGCTTTCACCCTCCCGTTCCACCTCGGGTGGCTCGCCCTGCACGAGCGGGCGGGCCTCCAGGCGGGGGAGACCGTCCTCGTGCGCTCCGGCGCCAGCGCCGTGGGCACCGCGGCGATCCAGTTGGCGGTGGCGGCCGGGGCGAAGGTCATCGCCACCGGGGGCGGTGCGGCCAAGGCCGCGCTCTGCCTGGAGCTCGGCGCCGAACGGGCCGTGGACCACGAGACCGAGGACGTCTTCGAGGCCGTCATGGCGCACACCGACGGCCACGGTGCGGACGTGATCTACGACCCCATCGGGGGCGAGCAGACAGAGACGCTCTGGACCTGCGCCGCCCTCGGCGGCCGCTACATCCCGGTCGGGTTCAACGACGACCCCGAGTCCGGCCTCACCGGCCGTCCGCTGCGCAAGGTCTCGATGGCCAACGTGTCGGTGGTCGGGGTGATCCTGGCCTACCTCGACGCCCCCCTTGAGTTCCGCCGCTTCGGCATCAACCCCTTCCCGCCCTCGACCGGCGAGCGGGTGCACGCCGCCCTCCTGGAGCTGGCGGCGGGCGGCGCCATCCGCCCGACGATCGGCCGGCGCATCGCCCTCGACGAGGTGGCCGAGGCCCTGGAGGACCACGCCGCCCGCCGCACGTCGGGCCGCACGGTGGTCGACCTCACCCGCTGAGACCGGGCCGGCTCACCGGCGCCTGCCCGGACGAGCCCGCAGAACCGTGGAATAGTGGCGCCCTCGTCGACCGGGGGGTCGATGTCGACAGGGGGAACCATGGTCAAGCGTCGAGTCCTGTTCGCGGTGCTGGCGGTGGCGGCACTGCTCTCGGCCGCCTGTGGCGGTGACCGGGGTGAGGACGAGTCCGGGGGTGCGGACAACAGCTCCACGGAGTCCACGGCCGCGGGCGACGGTGGCGGAGCGGGGGACTTCGGGGACCTGACCGGCGTGTGCGGCCCGAACGAGGGCGGGGGCACCGTGCCCGACGCCGGCCCCGAGGAGACCCTGGGCATCACCGAGGACACCATCACCCTCGGCACCGTGTCGGACCCCGGCTTCGAGGGCCGCCCGGGCCTGAACCAGGAGATCTTCGACACCGGTGAGGCCTTCGTCGAGTGGTGCAACGCCGCGGGCGGCATCAACGGCAAGCAGCTCGAGCTCAACCTCCACGACGCCGCGATCACCGAGTACCAGCCGGTGATGTCCGCCGCCTGCGAGACCGACTTCGCCGTCGTCGGCTCCGGTGCCGTGCAGGACAACTTCTGGCCCGACACCGGCGCGGCGTGCGGCCTCATCGACATCGCCGGCTTCTCGGTCACGACCGAGAAGGCCGGCCTCGCCGGACGCGACGCCATCGAGGCCCGCTCGGTCCAGCCCGTGCCCAACGCTGGTGACCGCTTCCAGGTCGGTTCGTTCATCACCGTCGGCGACCTGAACCCCGAGGCCATCGAGCGCAGCGGGATCATCTACGGGGACCTGGACACCCTGATCGCCCAGCGGGACAAGACGGTGTCGGGCCTCGAGGAGATCGGCCACACCTTCGTCCACGAGGCGTCGTACAACATCCTGGGCGAGTCCAACTGGGCGCCGTTCGCCGCTGCGCTCCAGGAGGACGACGTCCAGTTCCTCCACTTCATCGGGGAGGGGGAGAACTTCGCGCTCCTGGCCCAGGCCATGGAGGAGGTCGGCTTCCGACCGGAGCTGATCCTGCTCGAGACCAACCTCTACGACCAGAACTGGGTCGACGCCGCTGGTGCGGCCGCCGAGGGCATCTACATCCGCACGGTCTTCTGGCCCTTCGAGGAGGCCGATCAGAACCCGGGCACCCAGCAGTACCTCGACCTGCTCACCGAGTCCGGCGGCAAGATCGCCCAGCTCGGGGCCCAGTCGATGTCGTCGTGGCTGCTCTTCGCCCAGTCGGCCCGGGACTGTGACCGGGCCGACGACCTGACCCGCTCCTGTGTCCTGGAGGCGGCGGCTTCGGTCGAGGACTGGACCGGCGGTGGGCTCCACGCCCCGACGACGCCGGGCAGCAACGAGCCCACCCCGTGCACCGTGGTCCTCGTCGTCCAGGACGGCGGCTTCGCCCGCTACGCCCCGGAGGAGGGCTACGACTGCGGCGAGGACAGCGACCAGCCCTACGTGGTCGAGGTGCCCCCGCCCGGCGTTTCGTGACCGTCAGCAGTGACCCACGGTCGTCACGCTGCGCAACGGAGTGGAGCAGCTCGAAACGCTGGCCGCTTCGGCGGCGCCGGACCTGCTGAGCGCAGCGAAGCCGGTCAAGGGTGAACGGTCTGACGGGTCGTCAGATTTGTGCGATGGTGTCCCGGACGCCGACCGGGGGGCCGGCGCCCACAAGGGGGGAACATGAAGGCACGTCGACTGCTCATCGCGGTCATCGCCGTCGGGGCGCTGGTCGCCGCCGGCTGCGGTGGCGACCGGGGCGAGGACGAGTCCGGGGGCACCGACACGACCGCCACCGACTCGACCGAGGCCGCCGCCGGCGGGCCCGGGGACTTCGGTGACCTGACGGACGTCTGTGGCCCGAACGAGGGCGGGGGCGCGGTCGCCGACGACCCGGCGGAGACCCAGGGCGTCACCGCGGACAGCATCACGCTGGGCACGGTGTCGGATCCCGGCTTCGAGGGTCGGCCCGGCCTGAACATCGAGCTGCATCGACGCCGCCCGGGCCTTCGCCGAGTGGTGCAACGCCGCGGGCGGCATCAACGGCAAGACCATCGAGACCAACCTCCACGACGCCGCGATCACCGAGTACCAACCGGCGCTCCAGGCCGCCTGTGACGACCGACTTCGCCATCGTCGGCTCCGGTGCCGTGCAGGACAACTTCTGGCCCGAGATCGGTGCGCCCTGCGGGCTCATCGACTTCGCCGGGTTCTCGGTGACGCCGGACAAGGCCGGCCTGGCCGGTCGTGACCCGGTGGAGGCCCGCTCCATCCAGCCCGTGCCCAACCCGTCGGACCGCTACCAGACGGGCTCCTACGTCATCGTCGACGAGGAGTTCCCCGACGCGCCCGCCCGCACCGGCATCCTCTACGGCGACCTCGAGACCACGGCGATCCAAGCCGAGCGGGTTCAGGCCGGGCTGGAGGAGATCGGGCACACCATCGTCCACACCGCCGCCTACAACATCCTCGGCGAGGCCAACTGGGCGCCCTTCGCCCAGGCCCTGCAGGAGGACGACGTCCAGTGGCTGCAGTTCGTCGGTGAGGGCGAGAACTTCGCCCTCCTGCTCCAGGCCATGGACGAGATCGGCTTCCGGCCCGAGGTGATCGTCCAGGACGCGAACTTCTATGACCCGAACTGGCTGGAAGCAGCCGGCCCGGCGGCCGAAGGCGTCTTCGTGCGAACGGTGTTCAACCCCTTCGAAGAGGCCGATCAGTACCCCGCAGTGGCCCAGTACATCGAGCACGTCGAGGCCGTCGACGGCAAGGTGGCATCGCTCGGCACGCAGGCCTGGTCGTCGTTCCTCCTGTTCGCTCAGTCGGCGAAGGCGTGCGACCTCGAGGACAACCTGACCCGCACCTGCGTGCTGGAGGCGGCGGCCGAGGTCACGGACTGGACGGGCGGGGGCCTGCACGTGCCCACCGACCCCGGCACCAACGAGCCGCCCGACTGCACGGTGGTCCTGCAGGTCCAGGACGGCGCATTCGTCCGGCACGCGCCCGACGAGGGCTTCGACTGCGGTGAGGACCACGACCTGCCCTCGGTCGTCGAGATCGACATCGGGTAGTTCGCGAATCTGACGACCCGTCAGTTTGTGCTTAGATGGCCCCTCGCCTGGCGAGGGGCCATCTCGCGTGGCGACAGCGTTCGACACGACACCCGAGGGGATACATGACATTCCGCCGCCTGCTCGCGCTTCTCGCTGTGCTCGGCCTGATCGCCGCTGGTTGCGGCGGCGACCGGGGCGAGGACGAGTCCGGAGGGGTCAGCGACCCCGCCACCGACTCCACCGAGGCCGGCACCACGGCCGCGGGGGCGGGCGACTTCGGTGACCTGACCGGCGTCTGCGGCCCGAACGAGGGCGGGGGCACGGTGCCCGACGCCGGGCCCGAGGAGATCCAGGGCGTCACCGCTGACGCGATCACGCTGGGCACGGTGGCGGACCCGGGCTTCGAGGGTCGTCCCGGCCTGAACATCGAGCTCCACGACGCCGCCACCGCGTTCGCAGAGTGGTGCAACGCCGCCGGCGGGATCAACGGCAAGCAGATCGACGTCAACCTGCGGGACGCGGCGATCAGCGAGTACCAGCCCGCCATGGAGCAGGCCTGCGCCGAGGACTTCGCCATCGTCGGCTCCGGGGCGGTGCAGGACAACTTCTGGCCCAGCGTGGGTGCCGCCTGCGACCTCATCGACGTCGCCGGCTTCTCGGTCACGCCCGAGAAGGCGGGCCTCGCCGGGCGCAGCCCGCTCGAGAGCCGCTCGGTGCAGCCCGTGCCCAACCCGCTCGACGAGTTCCCGATCGGGGCGGCCACGATCCTGAGCGAGGAGTTCCCCGACGCCGGGGACAACGTCGGCATCATCAACGCCGACCTCGAGACGCTGGTCACCCAGGCCGCCCGGGTGAAGGAGGCCTACGAGAGCATCGGCTTCACGATCGTCCACGAGGCCACCTACAACATCCTGGGCGAGGCCAACTGGGCGCCCTTCGCCGCGGCCGTCGAGGAGGCCGGGGTCACCTTCCTGACCTTCGTCGGCGAAGGCGAGAACCTCGCCCTCTTCCAGCAGGCCCTCGACGAGATCGGCTACGAGGTCGAGGTCACGCTGCAGGACGCCAACTTCTATGACCCGGCCTACATCGAGGCCGCGGGCGCGTCCGCCGAGGGCACGTACCTGCGCAACGCCTTCTGGCCCTTCGAGGAGGCCGACGCCAACCCGGCCACGGCGCAGTACATCGAGCACGTCGAGGCCGTCGACGGCAAGGTCGCCCTCCTGGGCGCCCAGGCCTGGTCGGCCTGGCTGATGTTCGCCCAGGCGGCCCGGGACTGCGACCTCGAGGACAACCTCACCCGCACGTGCGTCCTCGAGCAGGCGGCGGCCGTGACGGAGTGGACCGGTGGCGGTCTGCACGCCCCGACCAACCCCGGCGAGAACCTCGGCCCGGACTGCACGGTCGTGCTCCAGGTCCAGGGCGACGAGTTCGTCCGCTACGCCCCGGAGGGCGAGGACTACTCCTGTGACCCGTCCTACGTGGCTCACCTCGAGGAGGACTACACGGTCGGCGGCTGACGCCCGCCCGACCTCGTAAGCTCAGCGCTCCGATCGTCCTGGGGGGTACGTCGGTTTGGACCAGTTCCTGACGTTCACGGTCTTCGGGCTGGTGACGGCCGCCATCTACGCGGTGGCCGCCTCCGGCCTGGTCGTGACGTACACGACCTCGGGCATCTTCAACTTCGCCCACGGGGCGTTCGGGATGATGGCCGCGTTCGTCTACTGGAAGCTGCGCATCGAATGGGGCTGGCCGGCGCCGATCACCATCATCGTGATGCTCGGCATCCTGGCCCCGCTCTTCGGGGCCACGATCGAGCGGGTCATCATCCGCGGCCTCCAGGACGTGTCCGAGGTGACCAAGCTGGTCGTCTCGGTCAGCCTTCTCTTCGGCGTGTACCAGGGCGCCATCATCCTGTTCCCGGCCGACCAGGGCCGGCGCTTCCCGGGGTTCTTCGACGGCAACGCCTTCGACCTGTCGGTCGTCAACCTGCAGTGGCACGACGCCTTCACGATCCTGGCCGCCGTCCTCGTCGCCCTCTTCCTGCGCACCCTGCTCTTCGGGACCCGGACCGGTGTCGCCATGCGGGCGGTGGTGGACGACCGGCCGCTGGCCCAGCTCACCGGAAGCCGGCCGGACCGGTCGGCCATGCTGGCCTGGGCCCTCGGGACCACGCTGGCCGCCCTCTCCGGGATCCTGCTCGCCGGTAGCCAGGGGGTGCTGAAGCACCTCGACCTGACCCTCCTGGTCATCAACGCCTACGCCGCGGCCATGATCGGCCGGCTCCGCAGCCTGCCGCTGACCTTCGTGGGCGCGCTGATCCTGGGCCTCGGCGAGTCCTACGCCGTGGGCTACCTGCCCACCAACCAGCAGGTCACCTCGATCTTCGGCTGGAACGACTTCACCCCGATCTCCCTCAGCGGCCTGCGCCCGGCGTTCCCGGTGATCCTGCTGTTCGTCATCCTCCTGTTCCTGCCGCCACTGCGGGTCAAGGCCGGTGGCCAGCAGAAGTCGCGGGAGTACATCCCCAAGCCTCCCCTCCGGCGATGGATGATCGCCACCGTGGCGCTCGGCGCCATCGCCTGGCTGGTCGGGACCCAGCTGTCGGACCTGCGCCTCTTCCAGCTCGGCATCGGCATGGGCACCGCGATCATCATGCTGTCGCTGGTGCCGCTGACCGGGTGGGGCGGCCAGATCAACCTGGCCCCCCTGACCTTCGCCGGGATCGGGGCCGTGGTGATGGGCCACTTCGGGGGCAACGGGACCCTCTGGGGCCTCTTCCTGGCCACCGTGGTGACCGCAGCCATCGGCGTCCTGGTCGCGCTGCCTGCCCTCCGCCTCCAGGGCCTGTACCTGGCCCTGATGACGGCGTCCTTCGCGGTCTTCATGGAGAAGATGTTCTTCAGCCAGAGCATCATCCTCCCCAACGCCAGCCTCAACGTGCCCCGCCTGTCGCTCGGCCCGGTCGCCTTCGAGAGCAACAAGGCCCACCTCGTGCTGCTCTCGGTCTGCTTCGGCCTGGTCGCCCTCTTCCTGGTGTGGCTGCGGCGGGGCGAGTTCGCCCGGCGCCTCCTCGCCATGAAGGCCAGCCCGGCAGCCTGTGTGACCCTCGGCCTCAACCTGACCCGGACCAAGGTCGAGGTCTTCGCCCTCTCCGCGGGCATCGCCGGCTTCGGTGGTGCCCTGCTCGGCGCGCAGTCCAACTCGGTCTCGCCCGACACGTTCCGCTTCCTGCAGGGCCTGCCCATCGTGCTGCTCGCCGTCATCGGCGGCATCGGAGCGGTGGGCGGTGCCCTCTTCGGCGGCCTGACCTTCGCCTTCGCCTTCTACATCATCCCCGACCTCGTCCCGGGGCTGAAGAACATCCTCGCCCTCGGCCCGGCCCTGGCAGGGATCAGCCTTGGTCGGAACCCCAACGGTGCCGTCAACGAGACCGTGAAGAGCGTCAAGGAGAGGCTCGCCCTCCGCAAGGCCGTGGAGGAGGGCGACACCGAGGACCTGGAGCCCGACTGGGACCGCCTGGGCCTCGACGAGGCCATGACCGTGGCCGACCGCGACCGGCTCGACCGCGAGCTGGCCCTGGATGAGGAGCCGTTGTATGGCGCTGCTCGAAGCTAGGGGGGTCACGGTCCGCTTCGGCGGGAACGTGGCGACCAACGACGTCGACCTCGACGTGACCGAAGGGCGGATCACCGGCCTGATCGGCCCCAACGGGGCCGGCAAGACCACGACCTTCAACGCCCTGTGCGGGCTGCAGACCATGGCCTCGGGCACGGTGGTGCTCGACGGCGAGGACATCTCCAGGCTGGCCGCCCACCAACGGGCCCGCCGGGGCCTGGCCCGCACGTTCCAGCGCCTCGAGGTCTTCACCCTGCTGTCGGTGCGGGAGAACATCCTCACCGGAGCCGAGATCCGCCGCACCTGGCCCCGCCGCTTCGGGACCAGCAGCGACCGTCCCGCCGACGTCGTCGCCGATGAGCTCATCGAGCGCCTCGGTCTCGCCGACGTCGCCGACGACCGGGTCGACAGCCTGCCCACCGGGCGGGCCCGGCTGGTGGAGCTGGGGCGGGCGCTCGCCAACGGGCCCCGCATCCTCCTGCTCGACGAGGTCTCCTCCGGCCTGAACGAGTCCGAGACCGAGGCCATGGCCGTGGTCCTGCGGTCCCTGGCCGAGGACGGCATCGGGATCCTGCTCGTCGAGCACGACATGAGCCTGGTGATGAGCACCTGCCACGACATCCATGTGCTCGACTTCGGCGAGATCATCGCCCAGGGCACCCCCGATGAGATCCAGGCCGACGAGCGGGTCCAGGAGGCCTACCTGGGCAGCGGGGAGGCCACCCACGCCAAGGCCGTCCGCCGCGACCTGGCCGCCGAGGAGATCCCGCTGCTCGACGTGCGGGACATCAGCGCCGGCTACGGCGATTTCGACGTCCTCGACGACGTCAGCTTCACCGTCCGCACCGGCGAGGTCTTCGCCCTGCTCGGCCCCAACGGCGCCGGCAAGTCCACGACCCTCAAGGTCATCAGTGGACTGCTGGCCCCGACCTCAGGCACGGTCGCCATCTGCGGGCGGGCCATCACCGGCGCCGACCCCGACGAGCTGTCCCGGGCGGGGCTGTGCCTGGTGCCGGAGGGCAAGGGGATCTTCCCGAACCTGACCGTGGCCGAGAACCTCGAGATGGCCACCTTCACGGGCACGACCCTGGGCGACATCGAGGAACGGGCCTACTCCCGCTTCCCCCGCCTCGCCGAGCGCCGCAGCCAGGTGGCCGGCACCCTGTCGGGGGGCGAGCAGCAGATGCTCTCGATGGCCCGGGCCCTGGCCACCGATCCCAGCCTCCTGCTGCTCGACGAGCTGTCGATGGGCCTCGCCCCGATCATCGTCCAGGGCCTGTACGAGCAGGTGGCCGAGATCGCCCGCGAGGGCCTGTCCATCGTGGTCGTGGAGCAGTTCGCCCACGAGGTCCTCGGCGTGGCCGACACCGCGGCCATCATGTTGCACGGCCAGGTGCGCCGGACCGGCCCGCCCGAGCAGATCGCAGAAGAGTTGACCGAGGCCTATCTCGCCGGCTCTGCCGGCTGAACATCGACACCGAAGGGGAACAAGCACCATGAGCGATCAGTCGGCACCTGCCGGGCGACGCGAGCAGTTCGAAGAGGAGATCGCCGCCGTGCGGATTCGCACGAGCAAGGCCGAGGCCGAACAGCGGTTCGCGTTCCTCGGGCTCATCGCCCTCGTCGCCGGGGCGGTGATCTGCCTGATCGCCTACATCGCCTCGGGGGGCCAGAGCGACACCCGGGACGTCATCTCCAGCGTGATCCTCGCCCTGCTCGGCGTCAGCGTGTCGATCATCGGCGCCGCGCTCTTCCTGCGCTACTCGCTGGCCCGCTTCCTGCGCTTCTGGCTCCTGCGCCTCATCTACGAGCAGCAGGACGGACAGTAGGTCGACACGCCGGCGTCGCCGCTGGAGCGCCGAGCCGCGGCTCCGCGAGCGGCGACGGAGGCGGACGTGACAGGCCCTACAAGATGGAGCCGTCCTCCTTGAGGGCGGCCAGCTTCTCCCAGTCCATGCCCATGCCCAGCAGGATCTCCTCGGTGTGCTGGCCGTGCTCGGGATGGGTGGTGAGGGTCGGCGAGACCTGGTCGAACTGGACCGGTGAGGCCACGAGGCGGAAGTCGACCCCCTCGGGCGTGGTGAGCTGGGGCAGGTAGCCGTTGGCGATGGCCTGGGGGTCGTCGTGCAGCTCGAGGGCGGACTGCATCGGGGCCCACACGCCCTCCATCGTGTCCAACTTCTGCTTCCACTCCTCGAGGGTGAACTTGGCGAACTCCTCGTCGAGGATGGCGATGCAGGCCTCCCGGTGCTCGAAGCGGGAGGCCCCGTCGGCGAACCGGGGGTCCTCGATGAGGTCCTCCCGGCCGATGTGGGTGCAGACGTCGGCCCAGAAGAGGTCGGCCTGCAGCATGTTCAGCAGGAGCCAGCGGCCGTCCTTGGTCCGGTAGGGGTTGACCAGCGGGTTGAACATCGACTTCCGGGTGAAGGACGGGATCCCCGTCCCGCTGCCCGCGCCCTCCATGAGCTTGCTGGACACGATGTCGGGGCCGAGGACCCACATGGCCGTGCCCAACAGGGAGATGTCCACGACCGGCCCCTCGCCCGTGCGCTCCTTCTGGAGCAGCCCGGCCGCGATCCCCCCGGCGATGGTCATGGCGCCGATCGAGTCCCCGAAGGCGGCCTTCTGCATGACGGGGGACTCGGCGTCGTGCGGGGTGATGGCGTGGCCGATGCCGCCCCGGGACCAGAACGAGGCGGCGTCGTAGCCGCCCTTGTCGGCGTCGGGGCCCTCGGGGCCCTGGCCGGTGCCCCGGGCGTAGACGATGGCGGGGTTGACCGCCTTGATGTCGTCGACGTCGACCTTCAGGCGCCGGCGGGCCGGGCCCAGGAAGTTGGTGAGGAACACGTCGGCGTCCCGAACGAGGTCGTAGAGGACCTCCCGCCCGCCGTCGGTGGCCAGGTCGATGCCGATGCTCTTCTTTCCCCGGTTGGACTGCTCCATCATGAAGTTGACGCCGCCGGTGTCGGGCACCAGGCCGGAGGTGAACAGGGCCCGCTGGGGGTCGCCGGTCTCGGGGTGCTCGACCTTGATGACCTCGGCGCCCCAGTCGGCCAGGATCGCCCCCGCGGCGGGCACGAACCACCAGATCGCCACCTCGACGACCTTCACCCCGTCCATCGGCCCCGGCATCTCGTTCCCCTGTGTGGTCGGCCTCGCGACCGTACTGCGGCCCAGAACTAGGTTGGTCCGGATGAGACGCGAAGCGGATCGGCGAGCCGGAATGAGGCCGGCACAGCGATGAGCGTCAGCGACGAGCCATCAGCAGCCCGCACCCTGACCAGCCGTGACGTCCGCAGCCCGTATCTCACGGGCAGCTACGAGCCGGTCCAGGACGAGATCACCGCCGACCTGGAGGTCGTGGCCGGGTCTTTGCCCGCCGACCTGGCCGGCTGCTTCCTGCGCAACAGCAGCAACCCCCGCTTCGAGCCCAAGGGCCGCTACCACTGGTTCGACGGCGACGGCATGGTCCACGGCGTCCAGTTGGGCAACGGGACCGCCACCTACCGGAACCGCTACGTCCGCACGGCGGGGCTGGCCGAGGACGAGGCTGCGGGGGAGTGCCTGACCACCGGCATCCTCGAGCAGCCCGACCTCGCCCGGCCGGGCGGCCCCTGGAAGGACACCGCCAACACCGACCTGGTGTTCCACGCCGGCCAGCTCCTCGCCGGGTGGTGGCTGGGTGGGGACCCCCACGTCATCGGCCTCCCTGAGCTGGAGACCGAGGGCATCCAGACCTACGGGGGCAAGCGCACCGCCGGCCTGTCGGCCCATCCCAAGGTGGACCCGGTGACCGGCGAGATGATCTGGTTCGACTACCAGCCCCTGCCGCCCTACCTGACCTACGGGGTCATCTCCGCCGACGGCGAGCTGGTCCACCAGGCCGAGATCACCCTCGACGGGCCCCGGCTGCAGCACGACATCGCCATCACCGAGCGGTACACGGTCCTCATGGACATGTCGATGATGTGGGACCCCGACGTGCTCGCCGCCGGGCGGGTCCGTCTCGGCTTCTACCGGGACAAGCCGACCCGGTTCGGGATCGTCCCCCGCTTCGGCACCGACGCCGACGTGCGGTGGTTCGACGCCGAGGCCATGTTCATGTACCACACGGTCAACGCCTGGGAGGAGGGCGACGAGGTGGTGCTGGTCGGCTGTCGCATCGACCAGCCGTTCGCCGACGGCACGGTCGACGAGCCGGTGCCGACCATCGCGTCGCTGCGCCTGGCCCCCACCTTCTGGGAGTGGCGCTTCGACCTGCGCACGGGTACCACCCGGGAGCGGGCCCTCGACGACGCGATGGCCGAGTTCCCCCGCATGGACAACCGCCGGCTGGGGCGGCCGTCCCGCTACTCGTACCACCAGGTCTGTGCCCCTCGGTCGACGCTGCAGTTCGAGGCGGTCACCAAGTACGACTACGGCGACGGCTGCGCGACCGAGACCCACGCTACCCCGAGGGCTGGTTCGGCGGCGAGACGGTGTTCGCCCCCCGGGACGGTGCCGACGGGGAGGACGACGGCTACCTGGTCACGTTCGTGGCCGAAGAGGCCACGGGTGCATCGGAGCTGTACGTGCTCGATGCCCAGCGCCCCGCCGACGAGCCCGTCTGTCGCCTCTCGGTGCCCCAACGGGTGCCGACCGGCTACCACACGTGGTGGGTGGACGAGGCGGCGAGCTGGCGGGCCGACGTGGCCTCTGAGCCCATGAGCGAGATCCAGCCCTTCGACATCACCGTCCCGGACCACGTCCTCGACGACCTCAAGGAGCGCCTGGGCCGGACCCGCTGGCCCGACCAGATCCCCGAGACCGGCTGGGACTACGGCACGGACCTGGCCTACCTCCAGGAGCTCTGCGCCTACTGGCGGGACGAGTACGACTGGCGCACCCAGGAGGCCCGACTGCAGGCCTGGGACCACTTCAGCACCGAGATCGACGGGCAGCACCTCCACTTCATCCACGCCCCGTCGCCGGTGGAAGGGGCCCGCCCGCTGATCCTGTCCCACGGCTGGCCCGGCTCGGTCGTCGAGTTCCTGCACGTCATCGAGCCGCTGCGGGACCCCGAGGCCCACGGTGGCTCCGCCGAGGACGCCTTCCACGTGGTCGCCCCCTCCCTGCCCGGCTACGGCTGGTCGGGCCCGACCGTCGACCGGGGCTGGGATCCCAAGCGCATCGCGCTGGCCTTCGCCGCCCTGATGGATCGCCTCGGCTACGACGGCTATCTGGCCCAGGGTGGGGACTGGGGCTCGATGATCTCGACCCAGATCGGGCTCCAGGACCCCGAGCACTGCGCCGGGATCCACCTCAACATGATCATCGCCGTCCCCGGCCCCGACGACGAGATGAACGAGGAGGAGACCCAGGCGCTGACCGACGCCATGACGCTCATGAGCGACGGCGCCGGCTACCAGGCGATCCAGGGCACCAAGCCCCAGACCCTGGGGTACGGCTTGAACGACTCACCGGCCGGGCTGGCGGGCTGGATCGCCGAGAAGTTCCACGCCTGGACCGACAACGACGGGACCATCGAGTCCGCGGTGGCCCGGGACGACCTGCTCACCAACATCACCACCTACTGGGTGACGGGCACCATCAACTCCTCGACCCGGCTCTACTACGAGGCCAAGAAGTCCGGCCTGTTCGGCCCGCAGGGGGCCAAGGTCGAGGTCCCCACGGCCGGCGCCGTGTTCCCTCGGGAGATCCTGCGGGCGTCCCGTCGCTTCGCCGAGCGGGTCTACAACGTCCAGCAGTGGTCGACCTTCGACCGCGGCGGCCACTTCGCCGCCCTCGAGGAGCCCGACCTCCTGATCGAAGATCTCCGGACCTTCGGCCGCCTTCTGGCGCCTCTCGGCGCCGCCCCTGACGGGGCAGAGGGTCGTTCGTAACGGCGGGCGCACGGCCTGAAAAATGGCCGAGGGTCGGCGGTGACCGCGCGGCGTCCCCCTTTGCCCGTGACCCACGTCACCGCACCATATGTTGCATTTGTGTTACGAATGACTGCACCCTGCTCCTGACCCCATACCCCAGGTGCCGGCGCGCCTGGCTGCGGAGCGGTCGCCCTTTCGTTGCTGCTCCTTCGTCGCGCGCCTGCCCCAAAGGAGCAGTACCCCCATGCAGCACCCCCGCTCCCGGCGCCCGCGCGTGCGGGCCGCCGTCGGCCTGACCGTGGCCGCCGGGCTGGCCGCCACCGGCATCACCGTGGCCTTCGCCGAGGACGCCCCGCCGCCGACCGACGACACCCAGGTCCTCGAGGTCCGGGCCGCCCAGGCCGAGCTCGAGAAGGAGGCCGACCGGGTCGCCGACCTGACCGACTACGTCGAGCTGGTCGCCGCCCGCGAGTACAGCCTCGCCGTGTACGCCCGGGCGGTCGAGTGGCAGGGGGCCGCGGCCTATGCCGAGGCGGTGGCCGCTTCCTCCGGGGTCGGCGGACACCTCGCCGCCATCCGGGAGTGTGAGTCCGGCGGTGACTACGGGGCCATCAGCGCGAGTGGCACCTACCGGGGGGCCTACCAGTTCGACTACGCCACCTGGCAGGCCGTCGGCGGCAGCGGCGACCCCGCCGCCGCCCCGCCCGCCGAACAGGACAGGCGCGCCCAGATGCTCTACGACCAAGCTGGGGCTTCTCCGTGGCCCGTCTGCGGCAGCTAGGCACGACTTCTGGCGCCTGCCGGCGCCGCCCCTGACGGGGCAGAGGGTCCTCCGTGACAATTGGCGCTCGGCTTGAAAAATGGCGGAGCGTCGGTGGTCATTGCGGCACCGGCCGGAGGCTGACTCCACTTCGCCGGCCGGTCTAGGTTCGGGCCTCTATGGGCGAAGCTTCGGGCGAGCCGGTCGGATACGAGCAGGACGGGCACGTGGTGACGATCACCTATGACCGGCCGGAGGTGCTCAACGCCATCAACGGGGAGATGCGGGACGGGCTCAACGCCGCCTGGGCGCGCTTCCGGGACGACCAGGACGCGTGGGTGGCGATCGTGACGGGGGCCGGGCGGGCCTTCTGCGCCGGGGCGGACCTCAAGGACGGCGCCGGCTCGGTGGGGACCTGGTCGGGGACCTTCTGGGAGATCCCGACCCTCAACTCCTTCGAGAGCGGCTGGGAGATCTTCAAGCCGACCATCGCCGCGGTGAACGGCCCGTGCATCGGCTACGGCCTGACCGCCGCGGCGGCCTGCGACTTCCTCATCGCCGCCGAGTCGGCCACCTTCGCCTTCCCCGAGGTGCGCATCGGCGTACCGACCATCGTCGGTGCCCTGCGCCTGCCGCCCAAGTTGGGCTGGCAGCACGCCATGGAGCTGCTCCTGCTCGGCGAGCCCATCGACGCCGCCCGGGCCCTCGAGATCGGCCTGGCCTGGAAGGTCGTCCCCGACGACCAGCTCCTCGACGAGGCCCGGGACCTGGCCGCCCGGCTCTGCCGGGGCGCACCCCTGGCCCAGCGGGCGGTCAAGGAGGTGGCCATGCGGGGCGCCGAGCTGCCCTGGCTCGACGCCGTGCGCTTCGGCGAGACCATGCGCCGCGTCGCCGGCGCCACCGACGACGCCCGCGAGGGCCTCACCGCCGCCACCGAAGGCCGCGCCCCCGACTGGAAAGGCCGCTGAACGAGCTGCTCGCCGGCTACTCCGCGACGGCGGCGCCGTCGGCCAGGCCGAACTTGGGGAAGGCCCCGAACACGCCGTATTCGTGCATGCCGTAGCCGACAGGGCCGTCGGAGCGCTCGAAGCGGGCCACCTGCTCGTTGAGCGAGTACCAGGCCCACGTGTCGAGCTGGGCCATGTCGTGCTCGACGTACTGGGTCACGAGGTCGCCCTGGTACATGCCGTGGCGCCAGTCGTCCTCGATGCCGTAGCCGGTGCCGATGGCGACGTAGGCGTTGACCAGGGGGTTGACGGTGACCGTGAACCCCCCGCCGGGCGCCTCGGGGAACGCGAGCGTCGACGGCGTGTCGATGCGGCGGGTGCCCGACACCAGGGTGTGCTCCCACTCCGGACGGCCGAGGGGCTCGGGGTCACGGGCGGGGTCGTTCCAGACCCGGATCGCCTCCTCCAGGGTGCGGGTGCCGTCGGGCTCCTCCTGGCAGATGTAGAAGAGCTGGTGGTCCTCGAACTGCATGGGGGCGTAGTTCCAGAGGCCGACCATCTGGCCGGTCTCGCCGCGGATGCCGGGGGGCTCGGCCTCGCCGACGGGGCGCACGCCCCAGGAGCGGTCCCGCATGCCCCACCAGGTCTCGGGCTCGACGGTGAAGGACTCGCCGTCCACCTCCAGGGACCCGGACCAGCGGCCGTTCTGGCAGAAGCGGGCGGTGTCGAAGAGGAGGCGCCCGAACTTGCGGATGAGCTGCTTGGGCTCCTCGAAGGCGGCATGGGCCCCCTCGAAGGTCATGTCCAGGGCGAGGGGGTGCTCGGTCGGCTCGAGCACGAAGCGGATCTTGCGCAGGGGCTCGACCACCTCGACCCGCAGCGGCCCGGTGGCGAGGTCCATGCGGTCGTCGAGGACCCGGCTGGAGCGCACGACCCGGTGCTTCTCGCCCCGGCGCACGACGGCGAATGCGTCCTGGGTGCCGAGGTTGGGGTAGAGGCCGAGGCCGAGGACCAGAAAGAGGTCGCCCGAGCAGTTGTGGGCGTTGAAGTAGTACCGGTCATAGAAGTTGCGATCGCTGGTCCCGACGTGGCGGATGGGCTCGGCCACCTGGTGGATCGGGTAGTCGTCGCCGGCGGTGAGCATGAAGGGGTCCCCCTGAGATCTGACGGTGCGTCAGAAACCATAGGGGTCCGGCCGGGGGCTACGTTCGCCGGACTCGACCAGGAGGACACGGACATGGGACGACTGGACGGCCGGGTGGCCATCATCACCGGCGCAGGCGGGGGCATCGGCCTCGAGTACGCCAGGCGGTTCCTCGACGAGGGGGCTCAGGTGGCCATCGCCGAGGTCGACGCCGACCGCTGCGGCTCGGCGGCCGACGAGCTGTCGGCCCTCGGCGACTGTCAGGCCGTCCCGACCGACATCGCCGACGAGGCCTCGGTGCAGGCGTCGGTCGACGCCGTGCGGGAGCGCTTCGGCCGGATCGACGTCCTGGTCAACAACGCCGCCATCTACGGCAACCTCGACATCGGCGACCAGAGCCTGGACTACCTGAAGACCGTGTTCGACGTGAACCTCCACGGCCAGTGGCTGATGGCCCGGGCCGTGGCCCCGTCGATGGTCGAGCAGGGGAGCGGCAGCATCGTGAACATCGCCTCGATCGCGGCCTACCTGCACCAGATCAACGCCTTCGACCCGACCTTCAACGGGGTCGCCAACTACGCCTACGCCCAGAGCAAGTGGGGCGTGATCGGCCTGACCCACCACCTGGCCGGCCAGCTGGGCCAGTTCGGTGTGCGGGTCAACTGCATCGCCCCCGGCCTCACCATGACCGAGGCCACCAAGACCACGGTGCCCGACTTCGCCATGCCCTTCTTCGAGCAGCTCAGCCCCATGAAGCGCAACGTCCAGCCCGATGAGCTCACGGGTGCCGCGTTGTTCTTCGCCAGCGACGACGCCGCCCTCGTCAACGGCCAGATCCTCTGCGTCGACGGCGGCACCGTCATGCCCACCTAGGGCTGGGCGGCAACCGACACCGACGCAAGAACGGGGCTCCCGTTCTGGCACCGGATTCCGTCGTCATAGCAACGGAATCCGGTGCCAGTTCGCACGGGTCGATCCGACCGGGCCTGATCCCCCCGACCGACCCGACCATGGACGAGGTCGTCACGATCGAACCGACGGTCGACGAGACGCCCACCGTCGACCTGACGACCGAGGCACCAGCTCGCCGCGGTCGGTGGTGGCTGCCGATCCTCGTGCTGGTCCTGGCTGCCGGCGCTGTGGTCGGCGCCGCCGTCGTCGCCGGGGCCGCCCAGGACGAGCGGTCCTCGGCCGAGCGCGCCGAGCAACGGGCCGACGACCGGCTTCCCGAGCTCGAGGCCCAGGCCGACCGGGTGTCCCGGCTCGACGTGGAGGAGATGGCGCTCAACCGCTCGTCCGTCGAGTACGTGATCCTGGAGTCATTCGACCAGTACAACGGGCTGATCGACGAGCTCATCGTCCAGCGGAACGACCAGTACCAGGCGGCGCTCGAGCTCTACCAGGTGCTCAACCGGTTGCGGGCGACCGAGATCTGATCGTCTCGCCGGGGGCAGGAGGCGCCGGCCTCCTGCCCTTCGGCGCGTTCATGTGAACTCCGCCATCGGGGGGAGCTCTCGACGGAGCTGGGCCTCGGTCCTCTGTTGGAGCTGCGCCGAGTAGTCGTCGTTGGTGGGGATGAGGAAGTCGTCGTGCTGGACGGCGGCGACGACTCGGGCGGCGACCTGGCTCGGGTCGATGCCCTTCTCCTTCGTCATGTCCTGGCAGGGCGCCTTCGACGAACGTCACGTCGTCGCCCAGCTTCGGCGGGAGCGAGTCGGGTCGGTTCCTGCCCGAGCTCCCGATCCGGGTCGCCACGGCTCCGGGGACCAGGGCACTCACGCCGATGGGGATGCCGCTGGCCCGGAGGTCGTGGGCCAGGGACTCGGCCAGGCCGTAAGCACCGAACTTCGACGACTTGGTACGGGCGCTGAGAAGGCCGCGGTCGTCAGGCCGGCCATGGAGCTGGTGATGACGACGTGGCCCTCGTCGCCGCCCGCCACCATTCTCGGGACGAACGACTTCACCATGTGGATGGCGCCCCAGAGGTTCACGCCGAGGACCCACTGCCAGTCCTCGACGCTGCGCTCCCAGCTGATCGCCGCCCTGGAACACCCCGGCGTTGGCACACACCAGGTGGACGGCGCCGAAGCGGTCGTAGGTCGTGGCGGCCAGCGCCTCGACGGCCGCCGCGTCACTGACGTCGCAGAGCGACCGGCATGGCCTCGGTGCCGCGCGACGGTCTCGTCCAGCGCCGACGCTTCGACGTCGGCGGCCACGACGGACATCCCCTCGTCCACGAACCGGCGCACCAGCGCCCGCCCGATCCCGCTACCCGGCCCCGGTGACGACGGCGACCCGCCCACTCAGTGTCTCCATGGCGAGGGACCGTAGGCCACCGGCCACACGGCCCCCGTTCTGGCTCCCGATTCTCCGGCCAGGACCGGAGGATCAGGAGCCAGAACGAGGGGGTCAGGTCAGCGGGAGCGGTCGAGGCAGCCCTCCAGGGCCTCGATGCCGGCCTTGAAGTCGTCGGCGCCGGCGCCGAACACCATGCCGATGACCCGGTCGACGCCGACCTCGCGGTACTGGTCGACCATGTCGGGGGTGAGCGGGTGCATGTAGGGGCACACGCTGATCTGGACGTCGGCCCGGGTGCGGCCGTTCTGCTCCAGCAGCTCGTCGAGGCGGGCCAGCGCGGGGCCGACGTCCTCGGGCAGGCGGTTGAACGTGTACCAGCCGTCGCCCAGGCGGGCGGCCCGGGCCATGGCGGCGTCGGACTCGCCGCCGATGTGGATGGGCACCTTCGCCTGCGCCGGCTTCGGGTACATGCGGGCCTTGTCCAGCTCGTAGAACTCGCCCGAGAACGACGACACGTCCTCGGTCCACAGCGAGCGCATCACGGCGATGTACTCGTCGGTGCGCTTGCCCCGCTTGGGCCACGACACGTCGACGGCGGCGAACTCCTCCTGGCACCAGCCCACGCCGATCCCCAGGTCGAACCGGCCGCCGGACAGCCAGTCGATGTTGGCCACCTCCTTGGCGGTGTAGACGGGGTTGCGCTGCGGGAGGAGCAGGATCCCGGTGCCGAGGCGGATGCTCGAGGTCTGCCCGGCGATGAAGGCCAGCGTCGACAGCGGCTCGAGGATGCCCGAGTCCGCCGTCGCCGGGAAGCGGCCGTTCTCGTCGTACGGGTAGTCCGGGGCGTAGTCGTCGAAGAGCACGACGTGCTCGGCCAGCCAGAGGGACTCCACCCCGCGGGCTTCGGCCTCCTGGCCGAGGGCGACGAGGCCCTCGGTGGTCACGTAGGGCGCGGCGAGCGCGGCGAAGATGCCGAAGTCCATGGTGTTCATTCCCCCCTGATCAGAACTGGTTGATGGCCTTGTCCTCGAGGTAGGCGGCCAGGCCCTCGGGCCCGCCCTCCCGACCCACGCCGGACTGCTTGAACCCGCCGAACGGGGCGCAGGGCTCGAGCATGAAGCCGTTGACGTTGAAGGTGCCGGTGCGGATGCGCTTGGCCACGTCCAGGCCGACGCCCGCGCCGTCCGCGGTCCAGACCGAGCCGGACAGGCCGTAGCTGGAGTCGTTGGCGATGGCCACGGCGTCGTCCACGTCCTCGAAGGCGATGGCCGAGATGACCGGCCCGAAGATCTCCTCCTGGGCGATGCGCATGTCGTTGGTGACCTTGGCGAACAGGGTGGGCTCGACGTACCAGCCCGTGTCCTGGCCCGAGGGGCGACCGCCACCGACGACGACCTCGGCGCCCTCCTCCTGGCCCTGCACGATGTACTTCTCGACCCGGTCCCGCTGGCGCTCGGCCACGAGGGGACCGACCTCGGTCTCCATGTCGGCGGGGTCGCCGACCTTCACGGCCTCCATGCGGGTGGCCAGGCCGTTGACGACCTCGTCGTACTTGGCCTTGCTGGCCAGGACCCGGGTCTGGGCCACGCAGGCCTGGCCGTTGTTCATGAGGCCGGCGACCTGCAGCAGGCTGTCCAGGGTGGTGTCCACGTCGGCGTCGTCCAGGATGATCGCCGCCGACTTGCCGCCCAGCTCCAGCGTGTAGCGCTTCAGCTGCTCACCGCAGAGCGAGGCGATCTTCATGCCCGCCGCGGTCGAGCCGGTGAAGGCGATCTTGTCCACGCCGGGGTGGCGGACCAGGTGCTCGCCGACCTCGCGACCGGCGGGCAGGATGTTGACCACGCCCTTGGGCACGCCGGCCTCCTCGAGGGCCTCGGCCAGCAGGTAGGCGCTGAGCGGGGACTCGGGCGCAGGCTTGAGCACCATGGTGGCGCCGGCGGCGAGGGCCGGGGCCAGCTTCAGCATGGTCACGTACAGGGGGACGTTCCAGGGCACGATGGCCCCGACGACGCCGACCGGCTCCCGGCGCACGAGGACCTTGGCCATCATCCCCTGGCGCTCCTCCTCGAACGCGAAGTCCTTGACCAGGTTGGCGTAGTAGTCGGCGACCATCAGGGTGGCGCCGACCTGACCCAGGTGGCTGAACATGATGGGCGAGCCCATCTCGGCCGTGATCGTCTGGGCGATGTCCTCGGCCCGGGCGCCGATGCCGGCGGTCAGGTCGGCCAGGATCTCACCCCGACCGGCGGGGTCCATGGTCGCCCAGGGCCCCGACTCCAGGGCGTTGCGGGCGGCCACGACGGCCTGGTCGATGTCGGCGTTGGACGCCTCCGGCACGGTCGCGATGACCTGCTCGGTGTGGGGGGAGACGACCTCGATCGTGCCGCCCCCGTCGGAGGGGACCCAGTCGCCACCGATCCAGAGCGTGTCGCGGTCCTGGACGCCGTTGATGCTCACCGAAATACCCCTTTGTGTCAGCGGCCGCGCGGCCGCCTGCGGACATCTGACACCCTGTCAGATTCGGAGCGCCCGAGAAAGCCCGCGTACTCTCGCCCGCCATGGGGACCCGACCGTTCACGTTCGCCGACACCTTCGAAGTGGTGGCCGACACGGTGCCGGACAAGACCGCCATCGTCACCGAGGAGCGCCGCCTGACCTACGCCGAGGTCGACGAGCGGGCCACCCGGCTGGCCCACGTGCTGGCCGAACGGGGCGTCGGCGCCGGTGACCACATCGGCCTCTACCTCTACAACGGCACCGAGTACGTCGAGGCGATGCTCGCCGCCTGGAAGATCCGGGCCGTGCCCGTCAACGTCAACTACCGCTACGTCGAGGAAGAGCTGGTCTACCTGTTCGACGACGCCGACCTCGTCGCCGTCATCCACCACCAGGAGTTCACGCCGACCCTGGCTGCCGTCGTCGACCAGGTGCCGGGGGTGCGCACCTTCCTGTGCGTGGCCGACGAGTCGGGTGTCGACATGGCGGGCCTCGAGACCGAGGACTACGAGGCGGCGCTGGCCGGCGCATCGACCGAGCGGGACTTCGCCGAGCGCTCGGGCGACGACCTCTATGTCCTCTACACCGGTGGCACCACGGGCATGCCGAAGGGCGTCATGTGGCGCCAGGAGGACATCTTCTTCGCCGCCATGGACATCTCCGCCATGGGGCTGGGCGAGGCGCCCGAGGTGCCCGAGGACCTGGCCGACCGCGTCAAGGAGACCGCGGGCACGCTGACCATGGCCACCGCCGCCCCGCTCATGCACGGTGCGGCGCAGTGGGCTGCGTTCATCTGCTTCCACCAGGGCAACACGCTGGTGCTGGCGTCGTCCCGCAAGTTCGACCCGGCGGCGATCTGGCAGATGGTCGAGCGGGAGAAGGTCACGACGATGACCGTCGTCGGCGACGCCATGGCCCGCCCGCTGGCCGACGAGCTGGAGGCCAACCCCGACGCCTACGACCTCTCCAGCTTCTTCGCCCTCGGTTCGGGTGGCGCCATCCTCTCGGCCGGGGTCAAGGAGCAGTTCACCCGGGTCCGGCCCGATCTGATCATCACCGACGCCTTCGGGGCGTCCGAGACGGGGGCCAACGGCGGCGGCATCGGCATGTCGGACGAGGGTCACCCCCGGTTCGCGGTGAACGACTCGACCTCCGTGCTGGACGAGGACCACCGGCCCGTGGTGCCCGGCTCCGGGGTCAAGGGCATGCTGGCCCGGTCGGGTCGGATCCCCCTCGGCTACTACAAGGACGAGGAGAAGACGGCCCAGACCTTCGTCCACGACGCCGACGGCAAGCGCTGGGTGATCCCGGGCGACTTCGCCACCGTCGAGGCCGACGGCATGATCACCCTGTTCGGGCGGGGCTCGGTCAGCATCAACTCCGGCGGCGAGAAGATCTTCCCCGAGGAGGTCGAAGCCGCCCTCAAGAGCCACCCGGCCGTGTTCGACGCCATCGTCGTCGGTGTGCCCGACGAGCGCTTCGGCCAGCGGGTGGCGGCCGTGGTCGCTCCCCGCCCGGGTGCGACCCCGACGCTCGACGAGCTGGCCGAGCACGCCCGCACCAAGATCGCCGGCTACAAGGTCCCCCGCGAGCTCCACCTCGTCGAGGCGGTCACCCGCAGCCCGTCGGGCAAGGCCGACTACCGCTGGGCCAAGTCCGTGGCCACCGGCGAGGCCTGACCCTCACCCGGGCTAGGAGAACCGACACCGAGGCAGGGATGGGGCGTGGGGACGGCTGATCGTCGTCGGGGGCACTCCGTGGACGATTGCGTCGCTCAGGGCTGTCCTGTGGCCTCGAATCGGCGCAAGTTGGGCTGGACGACGGTGGAAGGGCATCGACCAGGCCCGAGGCGAGGGGCCAGGCCCCCGTGGTTGCCTCGGTGTCGGTCCTCCAGCCCTAGGCCAGGAACTCCCTGACGGCTTCCAGGAATCGGGGGTGGCCCTCCAGCTGGGGCAGTGGGCCGTGCCCTCCAGCACCTCCAGCGTCGCCGCCGGGATCCGAGCCGCCAGGCCCTCGGAGGTGGCCCGGACGTCCTCCAGGTCGAGGTCACCGATGAGCACGAGGGTCGGCACGGCGATGTCACCCAGCGCGTTCCAGGCCGACGGTCGATCGACCTCCTCACCGGGGTCGACCGAGGCCAGGGCCCGGGCGTTCATGGCCAGGAAGAGGCTCCGGGCCGCCCCCGACACCCGGCCCTCCGGGGCCGAGGGGCCGTCCAGCCACAGCCAGGCCTCGAGCCGGTTCACCTCGTCGAGGTCGTCGGCCTCCTCCGCGGCGTCCAGGGCGAGGCCCAGCTCCCGGTAGGAGTCGGGCCAGTCGTCGGGGCCGGGTGCGCCGCGGCAGGCCGAGCCGATGAGCACCAGCCGGGACACCCGGTCGGGGTGGGCCAGGGTCAGGTCGAGCGACAGGCGTCCGCCCATCGAGCAACCCACGAGGGCCACGGGGCCGTCGACGCCGGCGTGGTCGAGCACGGCGAGGCCGTCGTCCACCCCGGACTGGCGCTCGGGCTCGTAGACGGTCTCGCCGAAACCCCGCTGGTCGAAGGCGAGGACCCGGTGGGACGGGGCCAGCGCGTCGGTGACCGACCGCCAGGACCGTCGGTCGGTCACCCCGGCGTGGGCCAGGAGGACCGGTGGGCCCGCGCCTTCGTCGTCGTAGGCGATCCGGGCCGAGCCGCTCGGGGCGAACGCGGTCACGCGGGTTCGGCGAAGGCCTTCGTCTCGAGGTACTCCTCGAAGCCGGCCACGCCCATCTCCCGGCCGAGGCCGGACTGGCGGTAGCCCCCGAAGGGCACGTCGGCGCCGTAGTAGACGCCGCCGTTGATCATCAGGGTGCCGGTGCGGATCCGCCGGCCGACGGCCTTCGCCCGCTCGACGTCGGCGGACAGGACGCCGCCGGAGAGGCCGTACACGGAGTTGTTGGCGATGCGGACGGCGTCGTCGTCGTCCTCGTAGGGGATGACCACCAGTACCGGGCCGAAGACCTCCTGCTGGGCGATGCGGCTGTCGGGGTCGACGTCGACGATCAGGGTCGGCTCCACGAACCAGCCCTTGTCGAGGTGCTCGGGCCGCTTGCCGCCGAGGATCACCTTGCCGCCGTCCTCCTCGGCGTCGCGGATCATGCCGAGGACCCGCTCGCGCTGGACCTCGCTGACCAGTGGTCCCATGAGGTTGGCGGGGTCGGTCGGGTCGCCGTAGGGCATCGAGCCGAGCATCTCCCGCACGGTGTCCACCCCCTCGTCGTACCGGGAGCGGGGGAGCAGCAGCCGGGTGGGGATGGCACAGCCCTGGCCCGCGTGGGTGCACACCGCGAAGGCGCTGGTGGCCGCCGCGGTCGGGATGTCGCAGTCGTCGAGGGCCACGAGGGCGGACTTGCCGCCGAGCTCGAGGAAGACCTTCTTCACGGTGTCGGCGGCCGCGGCCATGATCCGCTTGCCGACCGCGGTCGAGCCCGTGAACGTGATCAGGTCGACCCGGGGGTCGGTCGTGATCGCCTCACCGATGTCGTTCTGGCTGGAGGTGATGATGTTCACCACGCCGGCCGGCAGGTCGGTCTTCTCGGCCAGCAGCCGGCCCAGCGGCGAGCGCGGACCACGGGGTGGCCGGCGCGCCCTTGAGGACGACGGTGTTGCCGGCGGCCAGGGCGGGGGCGAGCTTGGCGATGTTGAGCTGGTGGGGGAAGTTCCAGGCCGTGATCGCGCCGACGACGCCGACCGGCTCCTTTTCGATCCAGCGGTGCGACGGGATGCCCATCGGCTCGGCGTCGCCGAGGTCCTCGGTCCAGGCGTAGGACCCGACCAGGTCGGCGTAGTAGGGGAGGAAGGCGACGGGGGCGTCGAGCTGGGGGCCGTGGGTCAAGCCGACCGGTGTCCCCACCTCGGCCACGGTCATCGCCCGGATGTCCTCGAGGTCGTCCAGCAGCGCCTGGTGGAGCTGGCGCAGCACGCGGACCCGGAGCTCGCGATCGGTCGCCCACCCCGTCTCGTCGAAGGCCTGTCGGGCCGCGGCGATGGCCCGGTCGATGTCACCGACCGACGCGTCGGCGGCGACCCCGAGCACCTCCTCGGTGGCCGGGTTGATGTTCTCGTAGGTCGCCCCGCCTTCCGCGTCGACCAGGTCGCCGTCGATGTAGAGCCGTTCCTCGTGCTGGATGTCCACCATGGCGGCGATCGTACTCAGCGGGCTGAACCCGGATCACGAGCGGGTGGAAGGACTCGACCACGTCGGCTTCCTGGTCGCCCGGGCAGCCAGGATCCGGGTGAGGACCACAGTAGTTGACTGAGTCATACAACTGACCTACGGTGGTCCGCTGATGGGGGACACGGGGTTCGACGCGATCCGCGGGCCGTTGGGCCGGCTGATGCGCCTCGGCGCCAGCCGCAAGGTGCACGCCCGCCAGATCGCCGCCGCCGGCGTCGAGCTGACCCAGCCCGGCGCGACCCTGCTGGCCCGGATCGTCGAGGACGGCCCCGTCGTCCTCGGTGACCTCTCGACCGCCACCGACATGGACCCCGGTGCGGTCAGCCGCCAGGTGAAGGCGCTGGAGGCCGACGGCCTCGTGGAGCGCCGAGGCCGGGAGGGCGACGCCCGCATCCGGGTCCTGCGGGCCACGCCGGCCGGCCGCCGGGTCCGGCGCCGCATCGCGGAGGTCCAGGACCGCCACATGGCCGACGTGCTCGCCGGCTGGTCCGACGCCGACCGCGCCAGCTTCGCCCGCCTCCTCGACCGCTTCGTCGAGGACCTCCGGTCGGTGCAGTACCGACCGACCGACAACCACAGGAGATCCGCCTGATGCCCATGCCCAGCGACATCGGGGCCATCGACCTCATGATCGGCTTCCCCGCCGAGGACGCCCGCCGTCACTACGACTACATGAAGGCGAACTTCAAGGACGACGCCTCGGCCGAGATGGAGTTCCCGGCCGAGTACATGTTCAAGGAGGTCCCGAACCACAAGGAGCCCGAGGACGACGCCATCGGCATCACCCTCGCCGAGATGGACAAGCACGGCGTGGCCATGGCCATGACGAGTTGCAAGCCGGACGTCAACCAGCGGGCGCTCGCCGAGCACCCGGACCGCTTCTTCGCGAGCATCGAGATCGACCCCAACGACATCACCAAGGCCGTGCGCCGGATCCGGACGGCCCACGAGGAGCACGGCATCAAGGCGGTCACGACCTTCCCGTCGGGCTGCAACCCGCCCGTGCCGGTGAGCGACCGTCGGTACTACCCGATCTACCAGGCGTGCATCGACCTGGGCCTGCCGATCGTGGCCAACGCGGGCATCGCCGGGCCCCGCCTGCCGAGCCACGTGCAGGACGTCATGCACTTCGACCAGGTCTGTTACGACTTCCCGGAGCTGGTCATCGTCATGCGCCACGGGGCCGAGCCGTGGGAGGAGCTGGCGGTGAAGCTCATGCTCAAGTGGCCCGGGCTGCACTACATGACCAGTGCCTTCGCCCCGAAGTACTACCCCACGGCGATCATCGACTACGCCAACACCCGGGGCGCCGACAAGATCATGTACGCCGGCTACTACCCGATGGGCCTGAGCCTCGAGCGCATCTTCACCGAGATGCCCGACGTGCCGTTCCGGGATCACGTCTGGGCCCCGTTCCTGCGGGAGAACGCCCTGCGGGTCTTCAAGCTGGAAGAACGATGAGTGACGCTGCGCAGCGGAGCGGAGCAGCTGCCGACGACCTGACGCGATCGGCGGAGCCGGCCGGGCGGAGCACGGCGAATGTGAACAGCGCTGACCCCCGCTACACGATCATCTCGGCCGACACCCACGGCGGGGCGAACCACGAGACCTACCGGGAGCACCTCGACCCGGCGTGGCGGGACGAGTTCGACGCCTGGCGGGGCGAGTACAGCAACCCCTTCCGGGACCTGCAGGGCGACGGCCGCAGCCGCAACTGGGACGACGAGCGCCGGATCACCGAGCAGGAGGCCGACGGCGTCGTCGCCGAGGTCCTCTTCCCGAACACCGTCCCCCCGTTCTTCCCGACCGGCGCCGTCGTGGCCCGGCCCCCCACCCCCGAGGAGCTGCCCCGGCGCCTGGCCGGCGTGCGGGCCCACAACCGCTGGCTGGTCGAGTTCTGCGGGCTCCGCCCGCAGCGGCGGGCCGGCATCGCCCAGATCTTCCTGAACGACGTGGACGAGGCCATTGCCGACGTCGAGCTCGCGGCGGCCAACGGGCTCCGGGGCGGTGTCCTGCTCCCCGCCGTACCACCCGACACGCCGCACATCGAACCCGTGTACTCGACGGCCTACGACCCGCTGTGGGCGGCCTGCGAGGACCTCGGGGTCGTGCTCAACCACCACTCGGGGGGTGGCGCGCCCGACTACGGCCGCCACGCCGCGGCGGGGATGGTCTGGATCTCCGAGGCCGCCTTCTGGTCCCGGCGCACCCTCACCCACCTGCTGGTCGGCGGGGTGTTCGAGCGCTTCCCGAAGCTGAAGCTGGTGCTGACCGAGCAGGGGGCGAGCTGGATCGCCCCGACCCTGGTCCAGCTCGACGGCTTCCACGAGCAGGCGGCCACGACCGGCCGCATCGGTGAGCTCAAGTACCGGCCCGAGGACGTCCTGCCGATGGCGCCCAGCGAGTACTTCCACCGCAACGTCTACGTCGGCTCCAGCTTCCCGAGCCCGGTCGACGCCGAGGCCCGCCACGACATCGGCGTCCGCCACTACCTCTGGGGCAGCGACTACCCCCACCACGAGGCGTCATGGCCCTACACCCGGGAGCTGCTGCGCCGGTCGTTCGCCGGCACCGACCCCGTCGAGCTGCAGCAGGTGCTGGCCGGCAACGCCGCCGAGGTCTACGGCTTCGACCTCGACGCCCTGGCCCCGCTGGCCGCCCGGTTCGGCCCCACCCACGCCGAGATCGCCGCGCCCCTGGACGCCATCCCCGCCGACGCCACCAGCCCCGGCTTCCACCGCCCATGACCCCCACCGATCCCCGTTCTGGGCCCCACCACCCGCGCGTGGGCACAGGGGGTGGGGCCCAGAACGGGAGGTTTGCGGGGCGGCGGGTGCTGGTGACGGGGGCGTCGCGGGGGATCGGGGCCGCGCTGGCCGTCGAGATCGCCCGGCAGGGGGCCGACGTCGCCATCACGGCCCGCACGGCCGACGCCCACCCGACCCTGCCCGGGTCGCTCCGGGAGACCGCTGGGGCCATCGCCGCCCACGGACGCACAGCGGTTCCCGTGGTGGCCGACCTGACCGACGCCGAGGACCGACGACGCATCGTCCCCGAGGCCGAGGCGGGCCTCGGCGGGCCGATCGACGTGCTGGTCAACAACGCGGCCGCGGCCATCTACCAGCCGCTGGCCGACTACCCCCTGAAGCGGCGACGCCTGATCTTCGAGGTCAACGTCCACGCCCCCCTCGACCTGGCCCAGGCCGTCCTGCCCGGGATGCTCGACCGAGGGGAGGGCTGGATCCTGAACCTCTCCTCCGGCAGCGCCCGGCCCCGCCCCGGCCCGCCGTTCGCCGAGAACGCCATGGGCTCGACCCTGGGGATCTACGGGGCCAGCAAGGCCGCCCTGAACCGGATGACCAACGGCCTGGCCGAAGAGGTGTGGGGGAGCGGCGTGCGGGTCAACACCGTCGAGCCCCGGGCCGCGGTGCACTCCGAGGGGGCCGACGCCCACCTCGACGGGGTGCTCGACGAGGACCAGTTCGAGTCGATGGCCGACATGGTCGCCGGCGCCCTGGTCCTCTGCGACTGCGCCCCCGAGGTCACCGGAGGCATCCACGTCAGCCTCGACCTCCTCGGCCGATGACCACCGAATCCCTCGTTCTGGGTGCGCGATCGTGCACTCCAGCGCGCGATCGCGCACCCAGAACGAAATCGAGGCGGCGATGACGACGGGTGGGGTGCGGAGGATCGAGTACTCGGGGTCGGTGCACGACGAGGAGGAGATCGAGGCCGTGGTCTCGGTCCTGCGGGGCGGGCCGACGGCGCTGCGCATCGGCCGGCACGTCCGGGGCTTCGAACAGGGCGTGGCCGACCTGTTCGGCAAGGCCCGGGGGATCATGGTCAACTCCGGCTCGTCGGCGCTCTACCTCGCCGTCGAGCTGTTGGGCCTCGAGCCCGGCGACGAGGTGCTGACCTCGCCCCTGACCTTCTCCACCGACATCGCCCCGCTGGTCCGGGCCGGACTGGTGCCGGTGTTCGTGGACGTCGAGCGGGACACCTACAACCTGGACGTCGAGGGCGTCGAGGCCATGATCGGCCCCCGGACGAAGGCGATCCTGGCCCCGAACCTCATCGGCAACGCCCCCGACTGGGACCGCCTGCGGGCGATCGCCGACGCCCACGGCCTCCAGGTCATCGAGGACTCCTGCGACTCGCTCGGGGCGACGCTGCGGGGCACGCCCACCGGGACCCGGGCCGACATCTCGGTCACCAGCTTCGCCCTGTCCCACATCATCACCGCGGCGGGCACGGGCGGGATGGTCTGCGTCGACGACCCGGACCTGGCCGACCGCGCGCTGCTGCTGCGGCGTTGGGGTCGGCGCTCGGAGGTCCAGCTCTACGGCTCGGCCAAGGGCGTCGACAAGCGGTTCTTCTCCGAGATCGACGGCGACCTCGAGTACGACAACCTGTTCATCTTCGACGAGGTGGGCTGGAACTTCGAGCCGTCCGAGCTGAGCGCCGCCTTCGGCGAGGTCCAGCTGCGCAAGCTGCCGATCAACCTGGCGGCCCGCAAGCGGAACTTCGCCCGCCTGACCGAGGGCTTCGCCCGCCACCCGGAGGCCTTCGAGCTGCCCCGCCAACTGGAGGGCCTCGACACGGCCTGGCACATGTTCCCCGTGCTCCTGCGCCCCGAGGCCGGCATCCGGCGCCGCGAGTTCCAGGCCCACATGGAGGGCCACGGGATCGACACCCGCATGGTCTGGACCGGCAACGTCCTGCGCCAGCCCGGCTTCAAGGGCATCGCCCACCGTCAACCCGACGACGGCCTCCCCAACGCCGACCGCGTCATGGAGTGGGGCGTGGTCCTGCCCAGCAACCACGGCCTGACCGACGACGACGTCGACCACATCGTCGCCACCGCCGACGGGTTCCTCGAGCACCGGGGCGCCCGATGACGCCTGCCGGACCCGCGGTCCCTGTCCGATCCGGCGATCGGCGGTGGCTAGCGTTGCGCCGATGGTGACACTCCGTGTGATCGGCGCGGTGATGGTGGCCTACGGCGCGGTCATGTTGGTGCTGTTGGCCACCTCCGCCCAGGACTGGGCGCTGGATCACAGCATCGCCGAGCTCGTCTCGTACACGGACCGGCGCGCCAACAACCAGGTGTCGGGGTCGGTCGACCTGCCGCTCGCCATCGCCGGTTCGGTCGTGGTGATCTTCGCCGGCCTCTGGATCGGGCTGTTGGTCCCACGGGTGATGCAACGCCACCGGCAGGCGATGCTGGACGGCGTCGACTTCGGCGCCGACGATCGGGCCTGAGGTTCCCTCCTGGGCCGTCGGGTCGGTCAGTCACCCAGGCTCTCGCCCATCTTCTGGGTGGTGTCGATCCACTCCTCGACGATGTCGAAGACGATGTCCTTGGCGGGGCGGACCTTGTCCATGAGGCCGACGATCTGGCCGATGGGCGAGCCGGAGAGGGCGTCGTTCTGGACCCGGCTGAAGCGGTGCGCCGCCGGGGCGTAGAGCAGGCCCTGCAGCGGCATGGGCAGCGGAGAGGGACCGTCCTCGGTCTCCCAGGCCTCGGTCCAGGCCGTGCGCAACTGGCGGGCCGGCTTGCCGGTCATGGCCCGGGACCGCACCGTGTCGCCGTAGCCCGCCTTCAGCAGCTTCTCGATGACCCAGGGCTGGGTGTCGGACTCGGCGCAGGTCAGCCAGATGGAGCCGGTCCACGCCCCCTGCGCGCCGAGGGCCATGGCCGCCGCCATCTGCCGGCCCCGGCCGATGCCGCCCGCCGCGAGTACCGGGACGTCGGGGCCGACGGCGTCGACCACGTCGGGGATGAGGACCATGGTGGAGATCTCGCCGCAGTGACCTCCGGCCTCGGTGCCCTGGGCCACGAGCACGTCGACACCTCGTTCGACGTTGCGCTCGGCGTGGCGGGCGCTGCCGCAGAGGGCGCCGACGAGGACGCCGTTGGAGTGCGCGGCCTCGACGACGTACGGCGGCGGCGGGCCGAGGGCGTTGACGATCATGGAGACGGGGTGCTCGAGCACCACGTCGATCTGGCCCGGGCCCTCGACCTCCACGGCGAGGCCGGCGGCCTTGAGCACGCCCTCGTCGCCGTCGGGGAGGGGCGGTACGCCGTGTTCGTCGAGGATCTGCTCGACGTACTCCCGGTGCTGCTCGGGGATCATGTCCTGGAGGCTGCTCAGGTCGAAGTCGTCGCCCTTGCCCACGAACTTCTCCGGCATGGCGAAGTCGACCCCGTAGGGCCTGCCGCCGACGTTGTCGTCGATCCAGGACAGCTCGATCTCGAGCTGGTCGGGGCTGTAGGCCAGGGCGCCGAGCACCCCGTAGCCCCCGGCCTTGCTGACCGCGGCGACCACGTCACGGCAGTGGGAGAAGGCGAACAGCGGGAACTCGATGCCGAGGCGCTCGGCGATGGGCGTCGTCATGGCCTCACCCTGCCACGCCCTGATCAGTGTCCGCACCCGCCCTGATTAGGGTCCGCGCATGGCATCCCGCGGCACGACCCACCCCGCCCGTCGGCTGCACCACCGGCTGGAGACGATCCACGCCGTCACCTACTTCGCCGAGGAGTCCCGTGCGGCGGCCAAGGCCATCGGCCTGAAGGGCTTCTGGATGGGCTACTTCGGGTTCCGGGCCGCACCGCTCGGTCCGGTGGGCCCCGGTGTGGTCGAAGCGGTGTTCGCCAACTTCGCCCCCCGCCGGGTGCGCAAGGCCGTCCCCGACGCCTGGGCCCACGCCTCCCCGGACGCGTGCATCGAGGCCCGACGCCAGTCGGCCGTGGCCGCCCTGGAGCGGGCGGCGGGGGCCGAGCTGGCCGCTGTGGCCCCAGCGGTGGTCGACCGCCTGGAGGGGATCGTCGAGACCGCCGACCACCTCGGCCGTCCGCTCTTCGCGGCCAACCGCGACCTGGGGTTGCCCGAGGACGCCGCCGGTCGGCTGTGGCAGTTGGCCACCGACCTCCGCGAGCAGCGAGGGGACGGCCACGTGGCGTCGCAGGCGGCCGCGGGCCTCGACCCGGTGGAGATGCACCTCGTCTACGCCCTGGGCTCGGGCTTCCCCGGCGAGGTCCTGCAGCAGAGTCGGGACTGGACCGACGAGGAGTGGGACGACGGGGTCGACCGGCTGGTGGTCCGGGGCCTCCTGGTCGACGCCACGACCGTCACCGACGAGGGCCGCGCCCTCCACGAGCACATCGAGTCGACGACCGACGAGCTCGCGATGTGCGCCCTCGTCGCCGGGCTCGGCAGCATCGAGGCCGTCGACGACCTGGCCGCCGACCTGACCCCCCTGGCCCGGGCCGTGAGCAGCTCGGGGATCCTGCCCTTCCCGAACCCCATCGGCCTGCCGGAGGACTGAGTCGGTCGCGCCGGGGCGAGGCAGCATCCCGGTCCGGTCTCACCGGCCGGCCTCCCGAGCTCGGAGGCGGCCGCCGCTCAGGGCGCGGCGAGGACGGTCGAGGGTCGGGGGACGGTGTCGTAACCTGTGCCCTCCCCGACCTGGCCGTGACGGTTGTCGCCCCAGCACATGGCCCGGCCGTCGTTGCGGCGGACGCACGCCGTGCCGCCACCCGCTGAGACCTGCGTGATCCCCGTGAGGTTCCCCGGGGTCGGGGGGTCGATGCCTCCGTTCGCCGACAGGACCGCGACCGGGCCAGGCCCGTCCGCCGGGCCGTTGCCCAGCTGGCCTCGGAGGTCACTTCCCCAGCAGCGGACCTGTCCACTCGTCAGGGAGGCGCAGGAGAACCACTCTCCCGCCGTGATGTGGGTCAGGCCCCCCAGGGGGCTCCCGTTGCCCAGCTCGACGACCACCGGCCGGAGCCGGCGACTGCCGTCCACGCCCAGCTGGCGGAAGTTGTTGCGTCCCCAGCAGCGGGCCTGGCCCGAGGCCAGGCGGGCGCAGGCGTGGTGGTCGCCGGCCTCCAGCTGGCGCACGCCGGTGAGCGGACCGGTGCCGGAGACCGCCCGGACCACGACCGGCCGCCGACGGATCACCCGGGTGCCGTCGGCCAGCTGGCCGTCGTGGTTCAGGCCCCAGCACCGGGCCTGCCCGGTGGCCAGGACGGCACAGGTGTAGTGGATCCCGGCCATCACCTGGGCGACACCCTGGAGCGGGCCGGTCCCCGTCACTGCCCGGACGACGACGGGGCGGCGACGGGGGCTCAGGCCCTGTCCGCCGTTGCCGAGCTGGCCGGCTTCGTTGGAACCCCAGCAACGGACCTGGCCGCTGCTGAGCACCGCGCAGGTGTGGAGGTTGCCCGCCGTGATCGCCCGTACGCCGGTGAGGGGGCCGTCGCCGGCTGCATTGGTGACCACCACCGGGATGTCCCGGTCCTCGAAGGTGCCGTCGCCCAACTGGCCGCCGAGGTTGCTGCCCCAGCACCGGGCCTGTCCGTTCGCCAGCCGGGCGCAGGTGTGGAAGTACCCCGAGCTCACCTGGGTCACCCCGTCCAGGGGACCGGTGCCGGCGACGTTCAGTACCGGCCGGGCGATCCTGAGGGGGGAGCCGGCGCCGTCGCCGATCTGGCCGTTGGTGTCCTTGCCCCAGCACCAGGCGTGGTGGTCGGCGTCGACCGCGCACTGGTGGTCGCCACCGCCGTCGACCTGGGTGACGTCGGTCAGCGGCGGGTCCACCGCGTAGGCGGGCGCCGCCAGCAGCGCTCCCACCAGCGCGGTCAGCGCCAACGCGACCTCGAACCTTCGGATCATGGTCGACTCCCGCCGTGGCCAGTCGACCGACCGTAGTCCCGCGCCCCGTTCGTCCCGGGGCCACGACCTCGCCCGGAGCGGAGGTCCTCGACCGACTCGCCCGTCAGCGTGGTCCTCGTCGGCGTCGGCGACCGGTGGTTCCTCAGTCGAGGACGGCGTCGAGGAGTCGGTCCAGGCTGTAGGTGAAGAGGGCGTCGGTGTCGGTGGGACCCGTCATCGCCTCCCGGATGGCGGGGGCGATGTCCTCGTCGTCGACCTCGGCCCACAGGTCCCGGGTGGCCAGCTCGTCGGGTGGGCGCTGGCGGTACTGCTCCTCGATGACCACGAACCCCCCGACCAGGAACAGGATCGAGCGCAGGGCGGCCACGGCGTCCTCGCCCTCGAGGCCGGCCGCGGTCATCTCCCGGGCCAGGGCCACCTGGGTGCGGAACGAGAGCTCGTTGCCCCGACCGAGCTCGGTGGCCAGTTGGAGGGTGGTCACCTGGTCGAGGAACTCCAGCCGGGCGGCCCGGGCCACCGAGGCGATGCGGTCCCGGGCGCCGGTGCCGCGGGCCTTGATCGGCGGGAGGTCGGCCACCATCTCGTCGAGGACGGCGTGCAGCAGGTCCTCCCGGCTGCCCACGTGCCAGTAGATGGCGGTGGGGGCGAGGCCGACCTCGGCGGCCACCTTGCGCATGCTGACCGCCTCCACCCCGTCGGCTTCGATCAGGTGCCGGGTCGCGTCGAGGATGCGGCGGCGGCTTGCCGACTGGTCGGTCATCTGTAACAGTGTTCCAGAGACAGGGCAGCGATTCCAGGGGGACGTGCGATGAGCCAGATCCGCTACGGCGCGAAGGTCGAGCAGCGCAGTCGGGAGATCGAGGCGACCGCCGCCGAGATCTGGTCCACGGCGGTCACGGCCGTCTACGAGACCGACCCCGAGCTCATCGCCGCCGTGCTGCCCAGGCCCCTGGAGCCGGCGGACGAGCCCCTGGTCCGCCTGACCATCACCTCCGTCGAGATGCCCGGCCTGCCGGTGTTCGGCGCCGGGTGGTTCGGCGTGGCCGCCCGCCACGGCGACGAGGTCGGCGAGTACCCCATCTTCATGCCCATGACCACCGAGCAGTCCGTCCTCGGCGGCCGGGACACCTACGGCGAGCCCAAGAAGATCGCCGACGTCTGGGCCCGGCGGGACGGCGACACCATCGACGCCGGCATCACCCGCATGGGCTTCACCGTGTGCGAGATCCACGGCACGGTCACCGAGACCCGGGAGCCGTACGAGAAGACCAAGCGTGACTTCTGGTTCAAGCTCTCGCCCTCGGCGGAGACCGCCGGCGAGCTCGACCAGGACCCGCTGCTGGTCTACGGCGACAAGACCGAGAAGGCCCGGGTCCACGAGGGCATCGACGGCGAGGTCGTCCTGAAGGACTCGCCCCTCGACCCCATCGCCGACCTCGTCGTCCGCCGGGTGGTCGACATCAACTGGACCGAGCGGGCCTCGACCCAGGTCGGCCGGGTCATCGGCCCGGTGCCCCGGGAGGACCTGGTCCCCTTCATCCACCAGCGCTACGACGACCTGTCCGTCCTCGGGAAGAAGAGCTGAGCCATGGCCGAACCCACCGATCGCTACACGATCATCTCGGCGGACTCGCACTGCGGCCTTCCGGCGGAGGGCTACCGGGAGTACCTGGACGAGAAGTACCACCGTCAGTTCGACGACTACCTGGCGGAGATCCACGCCAACCGGGACGAAGCCCTGAAGCTCAACTACGACTACATCATGGGCTGGGAGACCGACAACGAGGAGGGTCTCCGGGGCGCCTTCGACCCCGAACAGCGGGACAAGGAGATGGACGCCGACGGCGTGTCGGCCGAGGTGATGTTCGCCGACGCCGACGCCATCACCGGCAACGCCTCCCCGCCCTTCGGTGCGGGACTGGGGGCGGGGATGATCGACGACCCCGAGCTGGCCTACGCCGGGGCCCGGGCCCACAACCGCTTCCTGGTGGAGATGTGCAGCCACAGCCCGGAGCGCCGGGGCGGCATCGCCCTGGTCCCCATCGCCCACGACATCGCGCGGGGCGTCGAGGAGGTCGAGTGGCTGGCCGGCCAGCCGGGCATCCGGGGCGTGATGATCCCGACGATGTGGCGGGACCGCCTGCCCTACAACGACGCGGCGTACGACCCGGTCTGGGCGGCCTGTGAGGCGGCGGGCTTCCCGGTCCACACCCACTCGGGGGAGGCGCCTCGGGAGGAGATGGGCGACCACATCGGCATCTACCTGGCCGAGGTCGTCTGGTGGGCCACCCGACCGATGTGGCACCTCCTGTTCTCCGGCGCCTTCGAGCGCTTCCCCGGCCTCAAGTTCGTGGTCACCGAGGCCGCCGCCTACTGGGCCACCGACATGATGTGGAAGTGGGACCAGTACCTGGGGGGCGGCCACACGACCAAGAAGATGGCGGCGATGATGAAGGGCAAGATCTCCAAGCTGCCCTCCGACTACTTCGGCTCGAACATCTTCATCGGGGCCTCGACCATGTCCCCCGAGGAGATCCGCCGCCGCCACGTCCTCGGCTGTGACGTGGTGATGTGGGGCACGGACTACCCGCACCCCGAGGGGACCTGGCCCCACACGATGGAGCGCCTGCAGGCCCACTTCGCCGAGGTCCCGGTCGAGGACACCCGCCAGCTCCTGGGGGAGACCGCGGCGGTCTGCTACGGCTTCGACCTGGCCGAGCTCGCCCCCATCGCCGAGCGGGTCGGGCCCACCCCCGAGTCCCTGGGCCAGGACCCGAGCCTGCGCACCGACCCCGACGAGGTGGCCCACGCCCGCTGGTGGAAGGCCGAGTACGGCGTGCAGGCCCCCGTATGAACGACCTGATCGGGAAGACGGCGGTCGTCACCGGCGGAGCCGGGGGGATCGGGCGGGGGATCGTCGAGGCGCTGCTGGAGGAGGGCGTCCGGGTCGTCGTGGCCGACGTCGAGGCGCCGGTGTTGGAGCAGGCCGTCGCCGAGCTGTCGGAGCGGGGCGAGGTCCGCGGCGTGCGCACCGACGTGTCGGACCCGGCGGCCTTCGAGGCACTGGCCGAGGACGTCTTCGCCACCGAGGGCGTCTGCCACCTCCTGTTCAACAACGCCGGGGTCACCTCCGGTGGGGGCGGCAAGCCCTGGGAGCAGGAGGCCAACGACTGGCGCTGGTGCTTCAGCGTGAACGTCTTCGGGATGGCCAACGGCGTGCTGTCCTTCGTGCCCCGCATGATCGAGTCGGGTGACCCGGGCGTCGTGGTCAACACGTCCTCGGGTGACGGCGGTCTCGCCCCGGTGCCCTATGCCTCGATCTACGCCGCGTCGAAGGCCGCCGTCACCTGCTTCACCGAGTCGCTGGCCCAACAGCTCGCCACGGGCGACACGAACCTGCGCGCGGCCATCTTCTACCCGGGAGGCGGGCTGCTGGACACGGGCCTCTGGACGGCCCAGCGCAACCGGCCCGAGGAGCTGGCCCGCCAGGTGGAGCGGCCGCCCGCGCCGGGCACGACCTTCGCCGAGTTCAAGGAGCAGCTGGCCGCGGCCGGCCGTCCCGTCGACGTGGTCGACCTGCTGGAGCTGGGCCGCTTCGTCGTCGCCGGCGTCAAGGCCGAGAAGTTCATCATCGGCCACGACCTGGATCGGGCCGGGAAGCTGCTGCACGCCAGGGCCGACGCCATCGCCGAAGGCGCACTACCCCCGAACATGATGGAGTTCCTGTGACCATGAGTGAAGCTGCGCAGCGGAGCGGAGCAGCGCCGTCGACGCCCCTGATGGCGAAGCCAGCCGGGCGGAGCACGGCGAGTGTGATGGAGTTCCTGTGACCACGGGCGATCGCTACGCCGTCATCTCCTCGGACGGGCATGCCGGGGGCGAGCTCTACGAGTACCGGGACTACCTGGACTCCCGGTGGCACGACGACTTCGACGCCTGGGCCCCGACCTACGTCAACCCCTTCGCCGACCTGCAGGCGCCGACCGCCTACCGCTCCTGGGACTCGGCCCGGCGGCTGGAGGAGACCGAGGCCGACGGCATCGTGGCCGAGGTCCTCTTCCCCAACACGGTCCCGCCCTTCTTCGAGGAGGGGAACCTGGTCGCCCTCCCGCCGACGCCCGAGGACTACGCCCGTCGGTGGGCGGGGCTGCAGGCCCACAACCGGTGGACGGTCGACTTCTGCAACGCAGCCCCCGGTCGGCGGGCGGCGGCCGTCCAGGTCTTCGTCAACGACATCGACGACGCGGTGGCCGAGGTGCGCTGGGCCAAGGAGGCCTACCCGCTGCTGGCCGGTGTCCTGCTGCCGTCGGTCCCGCCCAACTCGGGCCTGCCCGGGCTGTGGGAGCCGCACTACGACCCGCTGTGGCGGGTCTGTGAGGAGCTCGAGGTCCCCATCCAGGTCCACGGCGGCGGTGGCCTACCCGACTACGGCGACCACGAGGCGGCCCGGGCGATGCTGCTCATCGAGCTGCCCTGGTTCGCCCACCGCCCCGTGTGGCACCTCATCTTCTCCGGGGTGCTGGAGCGCTACCCGACCCTGAAGGTCGTGCTCACCGAACAGGGGGCGGCGTGGCTGCCCCGGGGCCTGGAGACCCTCGACTGGTTCTACCGCCGGATGACGCTGCCCGGAAGCCGCCGAGTCCGTGTACTTCGGTGCGGTCGCGGCCGGCCTGTCGATGACCCCGACGGAGTACTTCCACCGGAACTTCTGGCTGGGCGCCAGCTTCCTGCGGCCGAGCGAGTCCCCGCTGCGCCACGAGATCGGCGTCGACCGGATCATGTGGGGCGCCGACTACCCCCACAGCGAGGGCAGCTACGGCTTCACCACCGAGGCCCTCCGGGCCGCGTTCGGCGGGGTGCCCGAGGACGAGGCCCGCCGGATGATCGAGACCAACGCCGCGGATTTCTTCGGCTTCGACCTCGACCTCCTGCGTCCCATCGCCGACCGGGTCGGTCCCGAGGTCGACGAGGTGGCCAAGGTCCTCCTCCCCGACGACTACCCGGTCGAGTCCACCTGCAACGCCTTCGACAAGGCCCAGGTCCTCCGCGCCTGGTGACCAATCCCAGAACGGGGATGGGGGCGTGACGACGACGGTGCCGGGGACGATGGCCGAGGTCGACCTCACCGATCTCGACCTGTTCGCCGACGGGTTCCCCCACGAGGTGTTCGCGCTGCACCGGCGGGAGGCGCCGGTCTGGTGGCACGAGCCGACCGAGCACACGCCCGACGGCGAGGGCTTCTGGTCCGTGGCCACCCACGCCGAGGTCCAGCAGGTCCAGCACGACGCCGTCATCTACTCCTCCGAGCGGGGCGGCGACCGCGAGCACGGCGGGACGCTGCTGCAGGACATCCCCCAGGCCGGGATGGTGCTGGCGATGATGGACGACCCCCGTCACAGCCGCATCCGCCGCCTCGTCAGCTCCGGCCTCACGCCCCGCACGATCAGTCGCCTGGAGGACGACCTGCGGCGCCGTACCCGGGTCCTGCTGGACGGCATCGAGCCGGGCGTGCCGTTCGACTTCCTCGTCGACGTGGCGGCCGAGCTGCCCATGCAGGCCATCTGCGGCCTGCTGGGGGTGCCCGAGGCGGACCGCCACGTGCTGGCGGAGGCGGCGTCGGCCACCTTCGACATCAAGGAGGGGGACGCCCAACTGTCGACCGGCGAGTCCGCCGAGGGCGGGGCCTACCTGCTGGAGTACGCCGCCGAGCTGATCGGGGCGAAGCGGGCCGAGCCCACCGACGACATGCTCTCCACGGTCGTCCACGCCACCCTGGCCGACGAAGACCCACCCCAGCTCACCGACGTGGAGCTGTGGTCGTTCTTCGTGCTCCTGTTCTCGGCTGGCGCCAACACCACCAAGGACGCCATCGCCGGTGGGCTGGCCGCCCTGGTCGAGCATCCGGACCAGCTGGCCGAGCTGCGGGCCGACCTCGGCCTCCTGGGGACGGCGACCGAGGAGATCCTGCGCTGGACGACGCCCTCGCCGGCCAAGCGGCGCACGGCCACGGTGACCACGGAGCTGGCCGGCCACACCATCCAACCGGGGGAGAAGGTGCTGTTCTGGGAGGGCTCCGCCAACCGGGACGAGCGGGCCTTCGTCGACCCCCGGCGCTTCGACCTCCGCCGCAGCCCCAACCCCCACCTGGCCCTCGGCCACGGCATCCACTACTGCTTGGGCGCCAACCTGGCCCGGCTGGAGATGCGGGTCATGTTCGAGGAGCTGCTCCCGCGCTTCTCCACCTACGAGCTGGTCGAGCCCGTCGAGTGGACGCGCTCCAACCGCCACACCGGCATCCGCCACCTGATGCTGCGGGTCACATGAGCGGGACGCTGGCCCGGACGACGGCGGAGGCCTACCTCGACGCGGTCAACGCGGTCGACCTCGACGGCCTGATCGCCCTGTTCACCGAGAACGCCGTGCTCGAGCACGCCTTCGGCACCTTCGAGGGCGCCGAGGCCATCCGCACCTTCTACGCCGAGAACGTCCTGGCCTTCACGCCCCAGGTCACCTCCAGCGACTGGCTGGAGCAGGGCCGCACCGTCACCTTCCACCTCGAGGCCAGCGTCGACGGCGCCACCAGCCAGACCGTCGACCACCTCACCGTCGACGACGCCGGCCTGATCACCCACCTCGCCGTCGGGTTCCGCTGAGCCGTCGAGCACCTCGGTGAACAGGTAGCCCGTGCCCTGCAGGTTGATGGAGGGGCTGGGGCCCGTTGGGGTTCTCGACGAGATACCTGTCGGGAACCGACAGCTATCTCGTCCAGTTCGATGGAACCACCGGGTGGGGCGGTCAGTCGCCGGTGGCGCCGTCGATCTGCTCGCGGAGGAAGTCGGCGTGGCCGTTGTGGCGGGCGTACTCCTCGATCATGTGGGTGAGGACCCAGCGGAGGGTGAGCGGCTTGGCGTCGTAGGGGCGGGGTCGGGCGGTGTCGAGGTCGCGGGCGGCGGCGATGGTGCGGCTGCGGGCCACCTCGGCGTCGAAGCGGGCGAACACGTCGGCCACGGGGGCGGAGTCGAGGTCGTCGAAGTCGCCTTCGGGGGCCGCCTCGCTGCAGTAGATGGGCTCCAGCTCCTCGTCGGCCTCCAGGCCCTCGGTGAACCACCCGTACTCCACCTCGGTCATGTGCCGGACCAGGCCGAGCAAGCTCAGCGACGACGGCGGCACGGCCCGGCTCTTGAGCTGCTCGTCGCTCGAGGCCCTCGCACTTCGTCAGGAGCGTGGCCCGGTGGTAGTCGAGCCAGCCGTCGAGCATCTCCCGGTCGCCCGCGGTGAAGGCGGGCTCCGCTCGTTCGATCGTCATGGGGCGCAGCGTACGGACCGGCGCGACGCGGGGTGAGAGGATTCGGACCATGGAGCACGTGAGCCTCGAGGAACTCCAGGACGGCATCGTCGTCCTGACCATCGACCGGCCGGACCGCCGCAACGCCCTCAGCAACAAGGTGCTGGCCGAGCTGCACGAGGCGGTCGACCGCATCGGGTCCGACCCCGCCATCCGGGTGGTGATCCTGACCGGGGCGGGCGCCGGGTTCTCGGCGGGGGCCGACATGAAGGGCGGGCCCGAGGAGATGCAGGGTCTCGGCGGCACGCCGACCGGCGCCATCGTCGAGCAGGCCCAGAGCAGCGTGGTCCGGACCTTCGCCAGCCAGGAGTTCATGGCCGGCCTGTTCGAGAAGATCCACCGCCTCCGCCAGCCGGTCATCGCCGCCGTCAACGGGGCGGCCGTCGGCGGCGGGTTCGCCCTCGCGCTGGCCTGCGACATCCGCTACGCCGCCGAGTCGGCCACCTTCGGCGCGGTGTTCATCAAGCGGGGCGTGTCGGCCTGCGACATGGGCACCTCGTACCACCTGCCTCGCCTGGTGGGGGCCTCCCGGTCGGCCGAGTTGCTGCTGACCGGTCGCACCTTCGACGCCACCGAGGCCAAGGACATGGGCCTGGTCCTGGATGTCGTCCCCGACGGTCAGGTCATCGACCGGGCGCTGGTGACGGCCCGGGAGATCGCCGAGAACGGCCCCCTTGCGGTCTGGATGACCAAGGAGACCATGTGGCAGACGGTCGACTCGCCCAGCCTCCGTCACGCCCTCGACCTCGAGAACCGCACGCAGATCATGTGCACCGGCACCGGCGAGCTGGCCGAGGCCTTCGCCGCCTTCCGCGAGGGCCGCACCCCCACCTGGGGCCCGCTGTGAGCAGCCGCCTCGCGCTGGCCGCCATCGTCGTCCGGGACTACGACGAGGCCATCGCCTTCTACACCGATGCCCTCGGCTTCGAGCTGCGGGAGGACACGGCCCTCGGCCCGGACAAGCGGTGGGTCGTGGTGGCCCCGCCCGGCTCGGGGCCGACCGACGCCGGGATCCTGCTGGCCCGGGCGGGCAACGACCACCAGGCCGAACGGGTGGGGGACCAGACCGGTGGCCGGGTCGGCTTCTTCCTCCACACGACCGACTTCGCCGGCGACCACGAGCGCATGGCGGCGGCGGGCGTCCGGTTCGTCGAGGGCCCCCGGACCGAGGCCTACGGCACCGTCGGGGTCTTCGAGGACCTGTACGGCAACCGCTGGGACCTCATCGAACGGAGCGAGCCATGACCCAGTTGGCCGAGCGCACCGACCTGACCGTCTGGTCCTTCGGGGCGGGGATCGACCGCTCGTCGTGGAGTGCCCTCGACCGGACCGACCTGCGGTGAGCGTGGCCACTGAGACCTCGTTGGCCTACTGGTACCGACTCGACCGGCCGCGCCAGGGCTTCATCGAGAAGGAGACCGACACCAACTGGTCGGTGGCCGGCCCGACCGGGTCGCCCGTGGGTGCCGTCCGCTTCACCACCTCCGGGATGCTCCAGGCCGCGACCTACTGGCTGAGCGACACCGGTGGAGCGCCAGTGGTCGGCTACGCCGAGAAGGACCAGGTGCTGCTCGGCGCGGACGGGACCCCGCTTGGAGCGCTCCAGGAGCCCACCCTCTGGTGGGCCCAGCAGGCCGTCGGCAAGTACCAGGTCCGGCTGGCGAACGACCCGCACCGCTTCGACGGCGCCTGGATGTGGGACACGGGCGACCGGGTCGTGGCCACGCTCGGCCAGACCCGGACCGAGGGCGTCGGCGCCTACCTCCAGCTGGACCGGCCCGCCGACCTGCCCGAGCCCCTGGCCACCGCCACGCTGGTCCTGCCCTTCGTGGCCCACCTGCTCATGCTCCGGGCCACCCAGCAGGACATCCACCGTCGCTTCCGCCGCGAGGACCGCGGCCTCCGGCACTTCGGCGGCGAGCAGACCGACCTCCTCTGAGCCCCTGAGCTCGTTCTGGTGACGAGATGTGCGCGTGGAGCGGCATTTCGTGACCAGAACGGACGCTCGGCCCGCTCAGCGGTCGATCTGGTCGCGGATGGTGTCCATGGTGGCGGCGATCTGGGCCGACTCGTGGAGGCTCATGACCCGGCTCTCGCCGAGGCCCTCGGCCAGGCAGCGGTGGACCTCGTCCACCTGGTAGCGCAGGCCCTCACCCTCGATCGGGGCCTCGATGACCTCGGCCTGGCCGAAGGCGTCGCGGACGGTCAGCGTCTCCGGGCAGTGCATGAAGGCGGGGAGCTCGATGCTGCCCTCGGTGCCCACGATGCGGGCCGTGCACGCCAGGTTCACCCGGATCGACGCCTTGACCACGGCCAGCCTCCCGCCGGGGTGGTGCAGCGCGGCCACGACCGTCTCGTCCACGTCGGTCTCGCCCATGTGGCCGCTGGCCACCACCCGGTCGGGCTGGCCGAGCACGAGCGACGCGAGCTGCAGCGGGTACACGCCGAGGTCGAGCAGCGCGCCGCCGCCCCGGGCCGGGTCGAAGAGCCGGTGGGCCGGGTCCACCGGCATGCGGAACCCGAAGTCGGCCTCGACGAAGAGCGGTTCGCCGATGCGGCCGTTCAGCAGGAGCTCCCACAGCCGGACGTAGGCGGGGAGGAAGCGGCTCCAGATCGCCTCCATCAGGAAGCGCTCGGCGAGGTTGGCACTGGCGGTCATGCGCAGGACCTCGGCCTCGGTCATGGCCAGGGGCTTCTCGCACAGGACGTGTTTGCCGGCGTCGAGGTAGCGGCAGGCGTCATCCGCGTGGCGGGACTGGGGCGTGGCCACGTAGACCACGTCCACGTCGTCGTCGCGGGCCAGGTCGTCGTAGTCGCCGTGGCGGTGGGGGATGTCCCATTCGTCGGCGAAGGCGTCCGCCCGTCGGTCGGTGCGGGAGCCGACGGCCACCAGCTCGGCGTCCGGTGTCTGTTGGAGGGCCTGGACGAACCGCGCCGCGATCCCTCCCGTGCCGGCGATGCCCCATCGTGTCGTCACAGCCGGACAGTCTGGCGGCTCCAGCCCTCCCCCTCCTCGTTCTGGGCCCTCCTCATCTGTCGCGGACAACAGAGGGGAGGGCCCAGAACGGGTGGGGGGTCAGTCGGTGAGGCCGGTGATCTGGTCCCTCAGCCAGCCGCCGAGCCAGAAGTTGTCGCCGTCGGGGGTCGCCACCAAGGCCTCGTGGGCGGCCAGGGCGACGGCCCGGGCGTCGGCCTGGTCGGGGTCGGCGGCAAGGACCGCTTCGGCCAGGTGCAGGGCGAGGACCGGCTCCCCACTGTCGAGCTTGGCGCGGGCCCGGTCGAGGACGGTGTCGGCGCCGAGCAGGCCCGCGAGGTCCACGGTGGCCGCCCGGGGGTCCACCGGGTACAGCTCGGTGGAGGACTGCAGGCGGAACCAGCCGACGTAGCTCTCCCAGAAGGTGCGCACGGCCCACGGCACCCGGCCGTAGCCCTGGCCCACCCGCAGGTCGTCGGGCAGGGTGATCTCCCGCATGAGGGTCAGCACGTCGGTGCCGGCGTTGATCCCGGCGAGGGTCGCCCGGTGGACGTGGTCCACCGCGCCGTGGAGCCGGGCCAGGGAGGCGTCGACGAGCTCGGCGCCCACGATCGGCTCGTGGCGGCCGGTGACCAGGACCTCGGGTCGCAGCGCCCGGACCGCTTCGACGGCCTCGAGGTACGGCTCGGCGAAGCGGTAGCGGTCGCCCCGCAGGGTGTTGAAGTTCGGGAAATGGGGGAAGAGCGGCCCGAAGAGGTTGCTCACCAGGGCGGTACGGCGCTGGGGGAGCCAGACCACGCAGGCGTCCCGGGTCTCGCCCCCGGGCGTGGCGATCAGCTCCAGCTCGAGGTCGCCCACGGTGAGCTCGATCCGGTCCTCGAAGAGGACGTCCGGCGTCGGGCGGTCCTGGTCCATGGTCGCGCCCGGGTTCTCCTCGACCAGCCGGCCGATGATCTCCGGGATCTGACCGAACCAGATCATGGCGGTGGAGAAGCGGAAGCGCTGGATGCGGAGGTCGTCGGCCTGGCACGAGGGGTTGTTCGCCTGGGCCACGTACTGCGTCTCGGGCTCGCGGAACAGGCCGACCCCGCCCACGTGGTCGACGTGGGCCTGGGTGGTGATGATGAAGGGCGTCGGGCCCGGGTGGACGGCGTCGAACACCTTCTTGTGGTGGGGCGCCTCGAAGCCCATGCCGGTGTTGACCACCACCCGACCCTCGGCGGTGGCGATCAGGTATGCCGCCGTCGTGCCGCCGGACCGCCAGATGCCGTCGCCGACGGGATGGGCCGGGTCGTCGTAGCGGGGGCGGAGCAACTCGGCCCCGGGCCGCTCGTCGACCAGCCGGTCGACGGCCTTCTCGACCTTGCTCCGGGCCATCAGGTGACCTCCTCCCGCACGGCGAAGCGGTCGAGGTAGAAGTCGAACGGGGCCCGCAGCTCGGCCGGCTCGACGCCGAAGTCGCCCCGCAGGTCGTAGACCACCTGGCCGTCCCGGCCCCGCTCGTGGCCGGCCCGGTAGCCCTCGACCGCAGCCCGGGCCTCGGCGGTCAGCGGCCAGCCGGCCGTCTCGTAGATCTGCTCGACCGTGCCCATCTCGTCGGCCATGAACTCGTGGAAGAGCACGTCGACGGACCGGTCGGCGGGGACGAGGGGCCGGTCCCGGACCGACGCCGACAGGAGCAGCTCGATGCGCTCGGCCCAGTAGGCCAGGTACCACTCGGGGTCGGTCGTCCGGTAGCTCATGCGGGCCCCATAGGTGAGCATCGTGGCCGCGGACTGGATGACCGACACGGGGTCCCGGTGGGTGACCACGACGGTGGCGTCGGGGAACGTGGCCAGCAGGGGACCGAGCTGTTCGAGGTGCTGGGGCGACTTGAGCACCCAGCGCTCGCGGGGGGCGTACCACTGCAGGATCTTGAGCACGGTGCGCAGGTACCCGTAGTGGGGGGTCTGGTCGGTGGCCAGGTAGTGGTCCCGCCACTCGGGCACCCGGGCCACCCACTCCAGCTCGTAGCTGGTGAAGTCCGGGAGCTGGAGCTCCAGTTCCTCGTGGACGTGGTCGGGGGCCATCGGGTGCATGGCCGCCAGAAGGGGCACGGTCTGCTGCATGGCCGCCCAGGCCCCGGCGCAGCGCCGATGGCGGGGGTCGGCCTCGTCGCGGGTGGCGGGCTCGCCGTCGGTCGGGACGGGCTCGTAGCTCTCCCACAGCGGCAGCGAGCGCAGACGGGGGTCGGCGGCCAGCAGGTTGACCAGGTGGGTCGTGCCCGAGCGGGGGAGGCCCACCACGATGATCGGGGCCACGATCGCCTCGTCGTGGATCTCCGGGTGCCGGGCCAGGAGGTCGTGGATGCGCAGGCGCTGGGACGCGTACCGCACGCAGTCGTTGAACAGGATCATCCGTCCGAGCCCGGTGCGGTCGGGGTCGCGGTCCACCTCGCCCAGCCAGCGCCCGAGCCGGTCCCGGAAGTCGTCGGGGCCGAAGTCGTCGAAGCCGGTCTGGTCGACCGCCGCGGTGAGCACGGCGTCGACAGTGAGCTGGGTCGCCACCGCCTCGCCGAAGGCCAGCGCCCCCTGCTGGTGGTCGCTGAGGACCGGCTGGGCCAGGTCGTCGATCCGGATGCGCCCGCCCATCAGCCGAAGACGGAGAAGCCGCCGTCGACCGGCAGGGTCTGGCCGGTGACGTACCGGGCCGCGGGGCTGGCCAGGAACAACACCGCAGGGGCGATGTCGTCCGGCGTGCCGAAGCGCCCCATCGGCGTGCGGGCCAGCAGCGGCGCGGTGATCGGCTCGTAGCCCAGCATCGGGGCGGTCATGTTCGACTCGACCACGCCGGGGGCGACGGCGTTGACCCGGATCCCGTCGCGCGCCCAGCTCACCGCCAGCGTCTTGGTCATCTGCACGACGCCGCCCTTGGCCGCGCCGTAGCCGGGCACCATCTCCATGCCGAAGTAGCTGGCCATCGAGCCGACGTTGACGACGCTGCCGCCACCGTCGACGGGGCTGGCCGCCAGCCGGTCGTGGCACTGCTGGGCCAGGCGGAAGGGGGCGACCAGGTTGACCGCGAGGACCTCCTCGAAGACCCCCTCGCCCCACTCGTCACGGCCCCCGGGCAGGTTCTGCCCGGCGTTGTTGACCAGCACGTCCAGGCGGTCGAGGTCGTCGGTCAGGGCCCGGACCTCGTCGGCCTCGGTCATGCGGCACCGCCGGTAGGCGAAGCGGGCGAGGTCGTGGTCGTAGTCGGCGGCCCCCTCCCGGGTCCCGGTGATCGTCACCCGGGCCCCGGCGTCGGCGAAGGCCGTGGCCACGCCGAGGCCGATCCCGTTGGAGCCACCGGTGACGAGCACCTGGGCCCCGTCGAAGTCGAACGCCACGCTCGTCATGCCCGGTCCCCCACGGTTGCGTACCGTACGACCTGCGATGACGACCGATCTCCCGTCCATCCTTCCCGGCCCCATACGCCAGAACGGCTACGTCGTACGGGACCTCGACGCGGCCATCGCCGAGTGGCTGGCCCTGGGCGTCGGCCCCTGGATCACCCTCGGCCCGATGGAGCAGGGCATGGTCTTCCGGGGCGAGCCGACCACCTGCACGATCACGCTGGCCTTCGCCAACTCCGGTGACCTGCAGATCGAGCTGATCCACCAGACCGGTGACGCACCCACGGCCTACCGGGAGTTCCTGGACCGCGGGCGGGAGGGGTTCCACCACCTGGCCTGGTGGGCCGAGGACTTCGACGCCGTCGAGGCCGCGGTGGCCGACGCCGGGTGGGAGGTCGTCTTCGCCGGCGACGGCGGCGGCACCACCCGCTTCCTCTACTGCGACGCCCCCGACGTCGCCGCCACCTGCCTCGAGGTCATGGAGCTGAACGACATGACTCGGGGCCTGATGGACCACGTCCGCCAGGCCGCGGACACCTGGGACGGCGCCACCGACCCCGTCCGCAAGCTCTTCTGACCGTTCCGGGTGCGCGATCGTCTGCCCCGGCGCTCGACCCGCGCCCCGATCGGGTCAGGGGTGGGGGTCACCAGACGGGCTCCCACTGTCTCGACTCGGCGGAGCGGTAGATGGCGTGGGCGGCGCGGAGCTCGCCGAGGGCGTACTCCGGGGAGACGGGGTACTCGGCGCCGTCGAGCACGGCCGCCTCGAAGGCCCGGATCTGGTTGCCGTAGCTGTGCATGTAGTTGCCCCGGGCGACCACCGTGCCGGTCAGCTCGGCGCCCGGGGTGCCGTCCCAGAGCACGACCTCGCCCAGGGCCTCGACCACCAGCTCGCCCTTGGTGCCGGTGACCTGGAAGAACGGCTCGAGGGCGGCCGCCCCCGGCGTCAGGGTCACGTCGAAGCCGGCCACGACCCCCGACTCGAAGCGGCACAGCGACCGGCACAGCGACTCGCCCTCCATGGCGGCGAAGGGGTGGCCGGTGACCGCCAGGACCTCGGTGACCTCGCCCAGCCACATGCGCAACGGGCGGAACCAGTGGGAGCCGGTGTCGATGGCCACGCCCCCTCCGGCTGACCCCGCCGACAGTCGCCACGCCCCCTCCGGGTAGAAGTCGCCCAGCGGCGGGGCACAGTGCCAGGAGCGGGCACCGATGACCTCGCCGATGGCCCCGTCGGCGATCAGGCGTTGCACCTCGAGGACCTCGGGCCAGAACTGTGCGTTCTCGGCGACCTGGAACACGAGCCCGTCGGCCCGGGGGGTGGCCAGCAGGCGCTCGGCGGCCTCGACCGTGTGGGCCAGCGGCTTCTCCAGCAGGAGGTGCTTCCCGGCGCCCAGGACGGCGCCGGCCACCGCCTCGTGGAGGTGGTGGGGGACCATGACGAGGGCGGCGTCGAAGGCGTCGGCGGCGATGGCCTCGTCCAGGGTGGCGAACGCGGTCGCGCCGGACCGCTCGGCCAGGGCCACGGCCCGCCGGAGGTCGGGGTCGATCGTCGCGGTGACGGAGGTCCGCTCGCCCTTCCGGTCGATGGCGTCGTGGTGCCACCCGGCGATCGCCCCGCAGCCCACCAGGCCCAAGCGCAGCTCATCCATGGCCCGAGTCTGTCCGGTCGGCCACCGGGGGGCCGGACGGCGCGTAGCCTCGGCCCATGGCGGAATCCATCCGGTGGCGGCGGGCGCTGGTGGTCGCCGTCCTCGCCGTGGCCGTGATCGGCCTCGCCCCGTCGGCGGCGACGGCCCAGGCCGAGCCCGGCCCCGTCGAGTCGACCTACCGGGTCGACGACGTCGTGCCCGATCTCCGGGCCCTGCCCGGCGGTCACCTCGTCGCCCGGGCGGACGGGGTCGACGCCTTCACCACGATCGGAGCGACGTTCGGGTCGCCCTCCCGCGAGGAGGGCCGCGTCCGGGCCCACTTGCCCTCGGGCTGGACTCCCTGGTTCGACCTCCACCGCGGTCACGGCGGCGGGCCGACCACCGACCCGGTGTGGGTCGGCGACGGCGCCGACGGCTACGAGGCGCGCCTCCCGGCGAACGCCACCGACGTGGTCCTCCACCTGGTCCGGCCGACCGGAGAGGCAGTCGAGCTGACCCCGTCCGCCGCACCGGCGACCGAGGCGGGCAACGCCGCGCCACCCGTGCAGCGCCGCTCCGCCTGGGGGGCCGCGCCCTACCAGGGGACCATCCGGTACAACGACCGGGTCACCCGGGGCGTCGTGCACCACACGGTCAACACCAACGGCTACTCGGCGAGCCAGGTGCCCAGCATGCTGCGGTCGATCCAGAGCTACCACCAGGGCAGCTCCCGCAACTGGCCCGACATCGCCTACAACTTCATCGTCGACCGCTTCGGCGTCATCTGGGAGGCCCGGGCCCAGAGCTACGACCGGCTCACCCGGGTGTCGGCCACGTCGGGCACGACCGAGGACACCGTGACGGTGGCCTTCCTGGGCGACGGCAGCAGCCAGGGCGCCCCCTCCGGCTCGGTCCGTGCGATGGGCCGCCTGCTGGGCTGGAAGCTGCGCAAGCACGGCCTCCTCCCGACCCGGGCCAACATCGTCGGCCACACCCAGATCGGCCAGACCTCCTGTCCCGGCGCCGCCCTCCTGGGGCAGGTCCCGACCATCGAGCGCATCGCCATCGAGGGCAACCCGCCGCCCGGGCCCTTCTACGACGTGCCCTGGACCAGCCCGATCAGCCGGGCCGTGGACTGGGCGGCCGACGAGGGGATCATCCCCGGCTACGAGGACCAGACGTTCCGGCCGATGCGGGAGGCCAGCCGGGCCGACGCCGCGGTCTGGCTGTGGCGCATCGCCGGTGAGCCGGCCGGCCCGTTCCCCGATCCCTACACCGACATCCCCGAGGGCGCCCCGTACCGGCGGCCCGTCCTGTGGGCCTCGGCGCAGGGCCTCCTGCGGGGGATCACCGAGACCCGCTTCGCCCCGGCCCGGACGGTGACCCGGGACATGCTCGTGAACGCCCTCTGGCGCCACCTCGGCGAGCCCGATGTCCCCGACGCCCACGGCTACGGCGACGCCGGGCCCCGAGCCTCGCTCGACTGGGCCGATGCCTTCGGCCTGGCGCCGGGGGCGAACTTCCGGGCGAGCGACGCCGTCACCCGGGGGACCGGGGCGTCCTGGCTGTTCCGGACCCGTCCCTTCACCGACCTCGGCCCGAACCACGTCGCCCGGAAGGCGGCCGACTGGGCGAGGACCCACGTGATCGTGGCCCCGCTGCCCGGTCACACCTTCGTGCCCGACCAGGTCCTCACCCGGGCGCAGGCCTCGACCTGGGTCTGGCGCTTCATGGACCAGCCGTCCGGCGGCCCGGTCGACCCCACCCCCGGCGGCGACGACCTCGACCGGGCCACCGCGGTGACCTGGCTCTGGGCGGCGGCGGGATCGCCGACGGTCACGCTGCCGTCGGACTACTCCGACGTGGCCGCCCAGCCCCACGAGATGGCCGCCGCCTGGGCCCAGGACTTCGCCCTGTTCGTCGACTTCGCCGCCAACCCCACCTTTGCGGCCAACACCGCGGTGACCCGGGCCCAGCTCGTCCGGGCCCTCTACCGCCTGGCCCAGCGCCCCACCGCTTGGGACCCGGGCGTCACCCCTCCCGGCACCGTCCTGTTCTGACGGGACGAGCGCGCCAGCGTTCATCTTGCGGCAGGTTCGGTGTTGGGTGCGGGGATTTGCCGCCAGTTCATCCTGCGGCACAGGACGACGGGGTCAGGTGGGGAGGGAGCCGCCGTCGAGGTTGATGGTCTGGGCGGTGAGCCAACCGGCCTCGTCCGAGGCGAGGTAGACGACGGCGGCGCCGACGTCATCGGGGGTGCCGAGGCGGCCGACCGGGACGGTCCGGGCCAGGTGCTCGGTGACCTCGCGGTTCTGCTTGTTGTCCATCAGGCCCAGCGCCAGGCAGTTGGCGGTGACGCCGGATCGGGCGTTCTCGACCGCGAGGTGGCGCATGAAGGCGATGGCCCCGCCCTTGCCGGCGCCGTAGATCGACACGCCGAGGTTGATGCCGGTCACCCCGGCCCCTGAGGCGATGGTCACGATCCGGCCCCAGCCCCGCTCCCGCATCCCGCCGAGCACGGCGTGGCAGCAGTGCAGGACGCCGTAGAGGTTGAGGTCGATGTACTTGGCCCACTCGGCAGGGTCCATCTCGGCGAAGGGGCCGACGCCCATGCCCTCGGGCACGCCGGCGTTGTTGACCAGGATGTCGACCGGTCCCAGCGTCGGTCGACCGCGGCGTCGACCGCCGCCCCGTCGGTCACGTCGAAGGCGGCCACGACGGCGCCATCGACCGAACGGGCGACAGCCTCCGCCCGATCGGCGTGGAGGTCGTTCACGACGACGGTGGCGCCGTGGGCCGCCAGCGCCCGCACGATGCCCTCGCCGACGCCCTGGCCGCCGCCGGTGACGAGGGCCCGCCGCCCGCTGAGGTCGAAGGCGGGCATCAGCTGAAGCTGAGCCCGGCGGGGTTGGTCCCGGTGACGATGGCCTCGGCCCGGGCCGTCACCATGGGCTTCAGGTCCTCGTGAGGGAGGATCCAGAGCTGCTCGGCCCGGATGGCCTCGACGACCATGTCGGCCACGACCGACGGGTCGATGCCGCTGCCGCTGAGCATGGCCTGGTGGAACTGCTGGACCTCGTCGGCCGCGTGCTCGGCGCCGCCGAAGCGGTCGGGTCGGTTGCGCTCGGACTCGAAGATGCCCGGTCTTCACCAGCCCGGGGCAGAGCACGCTGACCCCCACGCCGGTGCCCTGCAGCTCCAGGAAGAGGGTCTCGGCCAGGGCCACGACGCCGTGCTTGGTCACGCAGTACGGGCCGAGGGTGGGCACGGCCAGGATCCCGGCGCCCGACGCCGTGTAGACGATGTGGCCGTCGCCCTGCTCGACCATCCGGGGCCCGTAGAGGCGGGTCAGGTGCACGACCTGGTGGAGGTTTACCCCGAGGAGCCAGTCCCAGGTGGCCTTGTCCATGTCGAGCACGGGGCCGACGGGGGCGACCCCGGCGTTGGGGCACAGGACGTGCACCGTCGGGCACGTTGCGGGCCAGCGCCTCCAGCGCCTCGCCGTCGGTGACGTCGACGACGTGGGCTTCGCCGCCCAGCTCCGCGGCGGTCCGCTCGAGGTTGGCCTCGTCGACGTCGACCAGGGCCAGGTGCATCCCCTCGGCCGCGAAGCGCTCGGCCATCGCCCGTCCGATGCCGCTGGCGGCGCCGGTGATGAGGGCCGTCTTGCCGGCCAGTTCCATCACACTCGACCGCCTCCGGCGGTCCGGCGCCGCCGATCGTGGATCATCGTCCTTGCTGCTCCGGCTGGCGCCTGCGCAGCCTCTCGAACCTTCACACGAGTCTCCTAGTGGGTGAACAGCAGCGGAGCCGAGGTGACCCCGGCGATGATGTCGGACGGGGAGTAGGCGACCTCGCCCGCGGGCTCGACGGTGCGGAAGCGGTCGAGCAGCTCCTCGAGCACCAGGGCGACCTCGAGGCGGGCCAGGGCCGCGCCGATGCAGAAGTGGGCGCCGAAGCCGAACGCCAGGTGGTGGTTCGGGGTGCGGCCGACGTCGAACTGGTCGGCGGTCGGGCCGAACTGGGCCTCGTCCCGGTTGGCCGAGGAGTAGAGCATCAGCACGGGGTCGTTCGCCGCGATCTCGACGCCGCCCAGCGTCGTGTCCCGGGTGGCCGTGCGCATGAAGGCGATCACGGCCGTCGTCCAGCGCAGGATCTCCTCCACGGCGGACGGCACGAGCGAGCGATCCTCCACCAGCCGCTGCCACTGGTCGGGGCGCTCGGCCAGCGCCCACAGCCCGCCCGAGATGGTGTTGCGGGTGGTCTCGTTGCCGGCGACGAGCAGCTGGTTCAGGAACATGTAGAGCTCGTCGTCGGTGAGGTCTTCGGCGGCGAGCACCGAGATCAGGTCCTCGGCCGGCTCGGCCCGCTTCCGCCCGATGACCTCGAAGAAGTAGGCCCGCATGTCGGCCTGGATCCTGGCCCGCTCCTCTGGGGTGAGGTCGAGCGCACCGGTCATGGCCTCGGACCAGTAGAAGAAGTCCTCCCAGTCCTCGTCGGGGAGGCCGAGCAGGTCCCCGATGATCCGCAGCGGGAAGGGGACCGAGACGGCCTGGACGAAGTCCACGGGCTCGCCGTCCTCCACCCGGTCGAAGAGGTCGAGCAGGCGGTCGCGGGCCACGGGTTCCAGCGCCTTCATCAGCGAGGGCTTGAAGCCGGGCTGGACGAGCTTCCGGTACGCCGTGTGGTCCGGCGGGTCGGTGTGCATCATCGTGGGCGGGCTGTCGTACTCGAGCCCGATCTCCATGGTGAGGATCCCCTTGCCCGAGCAGAAGCGGTCGGGGTCGGTGCTCACCTCGTGCACCTCGGCGAAGCGGCTGAGCGCCCAGAAGCCCTGGGTGGCGTTCCAGGCCACCGGCGCCTCGGCCCGCATGCGGGCGTAGTGCGGGAAGGGGTTCCGACCGTTGAAGCCCGGCTCGACCATGGCGTCGGTCAGCGGCTCGTGTGTCCCCGGCATCCCCCCGGACCCCCTTACTTCCGCTGGAAGTTCGGCTTGCGCTTCTCCTTGAAGGCCCGGGGCCCCTCCTTGGCGTCCTCGGAGCCCATGACCGCCATGCCGTAGGTCATCTCGTGGGCGAAGGCCTCCTCCTCCGACAGCGTCTCGGTCTCCCGCAGGGTGCGCAGGATGGCCTCGACGGCGAGGGGGCCGTTGTAGTTGATGACCTCGGCGATCTCGCGGGCCTTGGTGAGGGCCTCACCCGCCGGGACGACGTGGCCGATCAGGCCGATGTCCTTGGTCTCCTGGGCCGTCAGGTGCTTGCCGGTCAGCAGGATCTCCGCCGCGATCGTGTACGGGATCTGGCGGCGGAGGCGGACCGCCGAGCCGCCGGCGGGGTAGAGCGACCACTTGGCCTCGGAGACGCCGAAGGTCGCCGTGTCCCCCGCCACCCGGATGTCGGTGCCCTGCAGGATCTCGGTGCCCCCGGCGATGGCGTTGCCCTCGACGGCGGCGATCACCGGCTTCGGCGGCTGGTAGGTCTTGAGCAGCCCCCGGTAGATGAAGTCGACGTCGTTGGCCAGCTTGTCGGCCAGCACGTCCTCGGGGAGGGCGTCCTCCTCGTCGACGTCACCGGCCAGCGACCGCAGGTCCATGCCGGAGGAGAAGTTGCCCTCGGCCCCGGTGAGGATGATCGTGCGGACCTCGGGGTCCTCGGCCGCCTCGTGCCACGCCTCGTCGAGCTTGGCGAACATCGTCATGGTCATGGCGTTCATGCGATGCGGGCGGTTCAACGTGACGATGAACGTGTGCCCGTCACGTTCGGTGAGCACAGAAGACATAGAACCTGTTCTAGTCGATCTGGTTCTGGCGCCCGATCTCGGGGTCCGGACACCAGGATCGGGCGCCAGACGGGTCAGCTGGTCCCGAAGGTGCCGGCGGCCCGGAGGTCGGCCATCCGGGCGTCGTCGTAGCCGAGGACGTCGCGGAGGACGGCCTCGGTGTCCTGACCCACGGTGGGGGCCTTCGTGGGCACGGGGAGCTCCTCGCCGGCGACCTTGAGGGGCAGCGGCAGCTGCTCGGCGCCCAGCTGGTCGACCCCGTAGAGCGGGAACCGGTGCTGGAACTGGGGGTCGTCCACGATCGTCTTGGCCGTGTTGACCGGGGCGACCGGCACGTTGTGGTCGTCGGCGAAGGCCAGCCACTCGGCGGAGGTCTTGGTGAGGAAGACCTCCTTGAGGATGGCCTGCAGCTCGAGGTTGCCCTTGGCGTGGTCGGCGTACTGCGAGCCCGGCCACCGCTCGAAGAGCTCGGTCCGGCCGATGCCCTCACAGAAGTTCTTCCAGAAGGCCTGCTCGGAGGCCATGAACAGGACGTGGCCGTCGGCGGACTCGTACATCTGGTAGCGGACGCCCTCCCGCATGCCGGCCAGCCCCGGGGCCCGTCGCTCGTAGTCGTCGGAGGCGTTGCCGGTGACCTCGTCCTCGGGCCGGTTGTAGGCCAGCCAGGTCTCGATCCGGTACCAGTCGAGGTAGGCGGCCGCATCGGACTGGGCCAGCTCCATCTGGCAGCCCTCGCCGGTCTCCCGGGCCCGGATGATCCCGGCCAGGAGCCCGACCGCGCCCAGCATCGGGCCCACGTTGATGCCGATGTTGGGCATCTCGGGGATGCGGGTGAAGCCGTCGTCGTCCACCTCGGGCGGGATGAGGCCGGCCCAGGTGTCGTAGGCGATGCCGTGGCTGGGGAGGTCCCGGTACGGGCCGGACGCGCCGTAGCCCGACAGCGTGCAGAACACGATCTTGGGGTTGACGGCCTTGAGGTCGTCGTAGCCGAGGCCCCGCTTGGCCATGGCGCCCGGGCGCATCGCCTCGACCACGGCGTCGGCGCCGGCCACCAGCTCCTTGTAGACGGCCACGCCCTCCTCGGTCTTCAGGTCGAGGGTGATCGACTTCTTGCCCCGGTGGGTGTGGAGGTGCAGGAGCGAGACGCCCTCCACGATGGGCCAGGTCATCTGCCGGATGTAGTCACCCTGGGGCGGTTCCACCTTGATGACCTCGGCGCCGAGGTCTGACAGGAAGGTGGCGATCAGGCCGGGGCCGAGCAGTGAGCTCTCGATGACGCGGACACCCGCGAGCAATGGAGGACGGTCGGTCATGGACCGGATTCTTAGTAGGGACGCCGGCTCCGCCGGGAATCAGCCGAGCAGGTCGTCGACGGTGTCGCCGAGACCACCCACGACGCCGTCGACCGTGTCACCCACCCCGTCGACCACGCCGTCGACGGTGTCGTCGACCGCCGGCGGGAGCGCCGGCAGGTCCGGAACCCCGCCCGACGGGATGTCGGGGACCGACGGGTCGCCGGGCAGGCCGCTCCCGTCGGGACCAGCCCCCCCGCCGACCCCGTCCGCCGCGTCATCGGCGGCCTCGGCCAGTGCCGCCTCGAGGGCCCGGAGGTAGGTCTGCACGTCGAGGGCCACGGCGAGGTCGGCCACGGCCGTCACGGCGTCCTGCACGACGGTGACGACCCGGGGGACGACCAGGACCTGGAGCTGACCGAGGCGATCGAGGTAGCTGACGGCCAGGGCGGTGTCGTCCGGCGCGCCGTCGAGGGGGGTGATGAGGTCGCTGACACAGGCCGCCTGGTCGCCGACCAGCACGGTGTCGCCACTCGGCACGGTCGCCCAGCCCGCGGCGGTGGCCGGGTCGACGTTGCCGGGCTGGTTCCCCGCGCCCACGGCGCGGACCAGCGTGGCCCCGGTGGGAGTGGAGCCGGCGGGCAGCGAGAGGGGGAGCGCGGCGCCCGGGCAGGCCGCGGCCGTCACCCCGGGGGTCGGCAGCGCGCCGGTGCCCACGAGGGACCGGTCGACGATCGCGGGGCTGGCGGACCCGATGGCGACGACCTCGGCGGCATCGGCCGGCGGGGCCTCGGCGGGGCGGGCCAGGTCGCTGCTTAGCCCGAGGGTGACCATGAGGGCTGCGGCGGCCCCGGCCAGGCCGACGGCGTGCGGGAAGCGCAGACGGTGGGCCACGGCCTCGCGCGCGGTCCACCACCTCGATCCCGCCCGAGGACGCCGAACCGGCGTCCTGCAGGTACCGGGTGGCGCCGGCGCCGAGCACGGCGGGGCCCACGACGCTGCGCAGCGCCTTGTTGAGCGAACCGAGGTCGGCCTGGAGGCCCTGGCAGTCGTGGCAGTCGGCCAGATGGGCCTCGACCTTCGCCGTGTCCCGCTTGCCGAGCCCTTCGCGGACGAAGGAGCCCAGGTGCTCGACGCTGAACCGGCACGTGTCCGCGGGCCGGGACTGGAGGTGGGCCTGGAGGTAGGACTGGCGCAGGCCCTCCCGGGCCCGCACGGCCAGCGCGGCCGTGGCGTTGGCCGACAGGCCGAGCAGGGGAGCGACGGCGGCGGGCGGCTGACCCTCGATCTCGGTGTGCCAGAGCACCAGCTGCCAGCGCTCGGGCAGCTCCTGGAACGCCTGGAGGACCAGGGCCTCGTCGCTGCGGTCCTCGGCCTCGACCGTGAGTCGGAGGTCGAGGAGATCGGCCTCGTCCTCCTCGGCCCCGAGGCGGTGGCGCGCCGCGTCCTCCGACCGGCGCCAGGCGGTCCGGCGCACCGCGGTCAGCAGGTAGGGACGGAAGGCCTCCGTGGGGCCGGCCCCGCCGTTGATGGCGCGGAGCACACGGGCGAAGGCGTCGGCCACCACGTCGTCGGCGTCGTGGTTCGAACGGGTGAGGTAGCGGGCCAGGGACGTGGCGGCGGGCTCGTGGCGGATCCAGAGCTCGCCGTAGGCATCGCGGTCACCGGCGCGCACGCGCTCGAGGAGGTCGGCGTCGGATGGGCCCGTGGCCCGTACGTCCCCTTCGACGTCACCGCTGATCGTGGTCATGTCGTACGTGGTCACCGCGTCTGGGTCCCTACCCGTCGAGCCGTGCCGTCCCGATCCCCTGCCGACAAGAATGCCCGCTGGTGTGACTGATTGCACATCGCCGACGGTCACCGGGCGGGTTCGGTGCCGGTCGCGGTCAGCGCCGGCGAGCACGTCCAGCTGGTCGTGGGCGTCCGGGAGGCGGTCCGCGACCGGCCAGACGAACGAATGACCCGGTCCGTCACCGTCGAGCTCGGCGGCCAGTCCCCGGGTCCTCGGCGCGAGGCGGTCGTCGCGGGGGGCGAGCACGAGGACCCGGTCCCGGTCGAGGTGGCAGGCCGACTCGCCCCCCGGGAACCAGTCCCGCAGGCAGCGACCGGCGCGGAGGCGGGCGGCGAGGCGGGCCAGGGGGGTGATGGCCGGGCGGGCGGGCCCGGCCACGACCAGGGCGTAGGCGTCACCGACCGAGAGGCGACGGTCAACGCACTCGCGGTGAACCTCGATCAGCCGGACCCGCAGGTAGGCCGGTGTGACCAGGCCGGTGAGGGCGTCGACGCAGGCCGGGGCGTGTACCCGGTCGATGAAGGCATCGGCCCAGGCGCTGAGGGCGGGCACGGTGCCCTCGTCGTGGATCCGGTCGGCGGTCTCGGCGGGGAGGATCTCGGCGAGGGCGTCGAGGTCGCTGGCCGTCTCCCGCAGGTCGAAGCCCGCGCTGCCCCGGGCGTTGCCCAGCTCGGTGACGGCGGCGTCGAGGGGCTCGTCGAGGGTCAGGGCCTGGATGACGTGCTCGACGGCCGGGTCGTACCACGCCGCCTCGGTCAGGCCGAGGCGGCGACGGCTGGCCGCATACCAGGCCGACCGGATGTCGTCGGGATCGGCGTCCGAGGGCGAGGGTGGAGGTGCCGTGATGCTCAACGGTTCCGCAGCAGACAGTCCAGGGGGACGGGGATCAGCGGCGTGCCCGGCGGGCACAGGGGCAGACCGCCACCGCCACCGCCACCACCACCCGGAAGGGGGAGGGAGGGGAGGTCGGGCACGGTCACCGGGGGCAGCGGCGGGAGGGCGGGGGGAGGGGGAGCGGGCGGCGGGGGAGCGGGCGGCAGTCCACCGCTGCCCCCGCCCCCACCGTTGCCACCGGGCAGGGAGAGGCCACCCGGTCGGTTCCCACCACCGTCGCCGCCGGCGAGGTCGTCGATCACGGCCGGCTGATCGGGGTCGTTCGCGGCCACGCCTCCGGCGGCGGGCAGGAGGGCGTAGGGACCGAAGTCCGAGGCGCTGACCTCGGGCAGATCGGCCACGTCCCAGAAGCTGGTCGTCCCCGCGCCACCGGCCCGGTCGAAGCTGAGGTGGACGTGGTCGGTGTGGGGGTTGGGCCCGCTGTAGCCCACCCATCCCTGCTCGGGGGCGTAGGACCGCCAGATCGACTGGTTGTAGATGATGTACATCACACCCAGGCGGCGGGCCATGGCGTACTCGTTGCCGTGCTCGTCGGTGGCGAGGAGCCAGCCGATGACCTGGCTGGCGGCCGCGGCGTCGGCCTCGTCGGTGACGAGGGCCGACCAGTCCCAGGCCCGACCCTCCTTGTGCTCACTGCGGTCGCCCTGGCTGCAGTCCCGCGAGATGCCCGAGCTGCCGGTGGAGGTGAAGGCCTCCAGCACCAGCTCGGAGAACCCGACGGTGCCCGCCTTGGGTGACGGCGAACAGAGGGTCTGGGGCTCGTAGCCGGCCGGGTCCTCGATGGGGTACTCGTCGAAGATGCCGTGCCAGGTGTCGGTGAGCTCCAGGTCCGTGATGTCGGTGACCTCGATGAGGGCGTCGTCCAGCCGGTCGACCAGGTCGACCGGTCCGGCGGGCGCCGGGAGCGCCGGGTCGCTGGGGCCGAGCCCCAGGGGGCCGTCGGCCAGGGGGCTGGTCGTCACGGGGGGGTCGGGCAGGGCGTCGTCGGGGGCCGCGTCGCCGGTCGGCGCGGCGTGGTCGTCGTCGGTGCCGAGGTCAGGCGCCATGTCGGCCCGCCACTGGCCGGCGTCGAAGTCGATGTTGAAGCCGGCGTGGTCGTAGTCCGAGCCCGAGCAGTAGACGTAGCCGTTGCTCGACTCGACCCCGGAGGGCGCGGGGCCGACGGGGGAGTAGTGGGAGCCGGTCGTGAAGGTGTCGCCGGGATCCTCCCAGGCGACGGCCAGCCGGTCGGCGGGGCACGGCTCGCCCGGAGAGAGGTCGACGGCCTCGAAGGCGGTCGCCATGTCCAGGGCGGTGTCCTCGGCGCCGGGTAGGGGCGCGGCCGGTGGGGAGGGCGGGCCGGTCGGCCACGTCGGTCACGGCGTCGTCGCGGTCACCGAGGCCGCCCCCCAGCAGCAGGAGGGCGGCCACCAGGCCGAGGGCGGTGCCGACCGTGGCGTAGCGCATGGCCCGTCGGCTGGTCGTGGGGTTGGGGCGGGGAGCACGTCGTCCCGGTCGGTGCGCCCCGTCACCGCCATTGCTCGTCGTCCGCATGTCCACTGAGACCCCGGGGAGGGCCCCCTGTGACGCCGGACACGTCTCGGATCCGACCCCGATCGCGCGTGAGACACCCTCGACCCGAGGTCGAGGGTGTCTCGACCCGAGGTCGAGGGCCGGCCGGGGTGGCCCCCGGGAGCGGCGGCGGGCCGACTGGCGTCACGTGACCCCTGTCACCCGGTCTGGACCCCTGTCGGCCCCGCGGTGGGGTCGCACGGGGACGGAGACAGTTCGACATGAGCACGGCAACCCAGCTGCCCGAGGCGCCTCCGGTGGCCTCGCCTGGCCTCGAGGCCATCATCTCGATCAAGGGCCTGACCAAGTCCTTCGGCAACCACACGGTGCTGGAAGACATGTCCTTCGACATCCCCCAGGGCCAGATCAGCGCGATCATGGGCCCGTCGGGGACGGGCAAGTCGGTGCTGCTCAAGCACATCATCGGCCTGCTCAAGCCCGACCGGGGCGAGGTCTGGATCGACGGTGAGGAGATCACCACGATGCGGGACCACGACCTCATGCGGGTCCGCCGCAAGCTGGGCGTGCTCTTCCAGGACGGCGCGCTCTTCGGCTCCCTCAACCTCTTCGACAACATCGCCTTCCCGCTCCGGGAGCACTCCAGCAAGACCGAGAAGGAGATCAAGCGGATCGTCCTGGACAAGTCCAGCCTGGTCGGCCTCCTCGACCACATGAAGAAGTTCCCCGGCGAGGTGTCGGGCGGGATGAAGAAGCGGGCCGGCCTGGCCCGGGCCCTGGCCATGGACCCCGAGATCGTCCTCTTCGACGAGCCCGACTCGGGCCTCGACCCCGTCCGGGTGTCCTACCTGGACGAGCTGGTCAAGAAGACCCAGGAGGAGACCGGCGCCACCTTCTTCATCATCACCCACAACATCCCCTCGGCCATGCGCACCGCCGACAACATCGGTGTCCTCTACCAGAGCCACCTCGTGCGCTTCGCGGCCAAGGAGGAGATGCGCGCCAGCGACGACCCGATCATCAACCAGTTCCTCCGCGGTCAGGCCTTCGGCCCGATCGGCATGGACGAGCTGGCCACCGAGGAGACCGATGTCGAGCGCGACCTCGTCGAGCGGGCCCAGGCCCGCATCGAGCGCGACGGCGTGCAGCTCCCGGTCTGATGGCCACCACCACGATCCCCCTCGCCGGCAAGACGGCGAACCTGTTCCGGGAGACCGGGAACATGACGGCCATCGGCCTGGAGTCGACCCGGAAGATCTTCAGCCGGCCGTGGCCGGTCGCGGAGTTCCTCGACCAGCTCTGGTTCCTGGCCAAGGTCACCACCCTGCCGGTGATCCTCATCTCCATCCCCTTCGGGATGGTGATCTCCCTGCAGGTGGGTGCCCTCATCGAGCAGCTCGGCGCCGAAGCCCACCTCGGCTCCGCGCTCGTGCTGGCCGTCGTCAGGGAACAGGCCCCCATCGCCACGGCGCTGATCATCGCGGGCGCCGGTGGCTCGGCCATGTGCGCCGATCTCGGGCGCCCGGCGGATCCGGGACGAGATCTCGGCCATGGAGGTCATGGGGGTCAACCCCATCCAGCGCCTGGTGATGCCCCGCATCCTGGCCGCCACCGTCCTGGCCCTCCTGCTCGACGGCGTCACCTCGGTGGCGGGCATCGCGGGCGGCTGGTTCTTCGGGGTCAAGGTCCAGGGCGTCTCCTCGAGCAGCTTCTTCGCCAGCTTCGACGAGCTCTCCCAGCCCTGGGACCTCTGGATGGCGCTCATCAAGGCGGCCGTGCTTCGGGTTCCTGGCCGGCACCGTCGCCTGTTACAAGGGCCTCTTCGCCAAGGGCGGGCCCAAGGGCGTGGGCGACGCGGTGAACCAGGCCGTGGTCATCACCTTCGTGCTCCTCTTCTTCGTCAACTTCGTGCTGACGCTCGTCTACTTCAACTTCATCCCCCAGAAGGTCTGAGGCGATGGCGACGAGCACCCCCTCCCGGCTGACCGGGTACGACTGGTCACGACCCGTCGACGCGGCCGCCCGGCCGTGGGCCCAGGTGTACGACCACTTCGCGTTCTACGCCCGGATCGTGCGCAACCTGCCCCAGGGCCTGAAGTACCGCGCCGAGATCGTCAACCTGATCAGCGACATCACCATCGGCGCCGGGGCCCTCGTCGTGGGCGGCGGGATGTTCTTCGTCATCTTCGCCATGAGCTTCTTCACCGGCACCGAGGTCGGGCCTCCAGGGCTTCAAGGGCCTCGAGCAGATCGGGGCCGAGGCGTTCACCGGCGTCATCTCCTCGGTGGCCAACACCCGCGAGATCACCCCGCTGATCGCCGGGGTGGCCCTGGCCGCCCAGGTCGGGCGCCGGGTTCACCGCCCAGCTCGGGGCCATGCGCATCTCCGACGAGATCGACGCCCTCGAGGTCATGGGCGTCGACAGCTTCCAGTACCTGGTCGCCACCCGGGTGTGGGCGTCGGTGATCACGATGATCCCCCTCTACCTGGCCGCCCTCTTCGCCAGCTACCTGGCCACCGAGCTCATCGTGACCGAGTTCTTCGGCCTCGGCTCCGGCCAGTACCGCCACTACTTCAACCTGTTCCTGCCGCCGATCGACATCCTCTACTCGTTCGTCAAGGCGCTGCTGTTCGCCATGGTGGTGACCCTCATCCACTGCTACTACGGCTTCTACGCCTCGGGTGGGCCGGCCGGCGTGGGCCAGGCGGCGGGTCGGGCCATCCGGGTGTCGATCATCGCCGTCGTCACCCTGAACTTCGTGCTGTCGCTGCTCTTCTGGGGCGGCCAGGACACGGCTCGGATCGTCGGGCTGACGTGCGCCGGGACCTCGCCACCTCGACGCCGCGGCCTGCTCGGCCTCGCCATCGCCGTCGGCCCTCTTCGCCGTCGTCTGGGTCGGGGTGACCTTCGCCTACGGCGGCTACGACGACGACTACGAGCTGGTCGGCCGACTTCCCCCGCGCCGGCCAGGGCCTGGCCAACGGCAGCGACGTGACCTACCGGGGCGTCGACGTCGGCGAGGTCCGCTCCGTCGAGCTGGTCGACCGCCAGGCCCGGGTGACGCTGGCCATGGAGCCCGACTTCGAGGTCCCCGTCGACGCCCGCGTTCGTCGTGCGGCCCAAGACGATCTTCGGCGAGAAGTTCGTCGACCTCACCTTCCCGGAGGCGACCGACGGCCCGTACCTGGCCGACGGCGACGCCGTCGAGCACGCCGAGTCGGCCACCGAGGTCGAGGACTTCTTCGAGGGCTCCGACAACCTGTTCGAGGCCATCGACGAGAACGAGCTGGCCGAGCTGGTGACCTCGCTCAACGAGGCGGCCCGGGGCAGCGGGGCCGAGGTGGCCCGGCCTTCGAGAGCAGCGCGGAGGCCGCCGACCTCGGCGCCGACACCATCGACCGCCAGCTCCGGGCCCTCGACTCCTTCGCCACCTTCCAGGACGCCATCCGCGTCCGTCGGGCGGCGATCTCAACGCCATCTCGGCCAACAACGACGTCGCCCTCGGCGAGTTCAACGCCAACCGCGAGGCCTACGAGCGGGCGCTGACCAGCCTGCGTCCCTTCGCCGAGGACCTGGCCGCCCTGCTGGTCGGGACCCGGCCCGACATCGACACCTACCTCGAGCAGGGCGACAGCGTCGTCGCGCCTGCTCACCGCCAACGAGGACCACCTGACCGAGGTCATCGACGGCCTCGGCCAGTACGTCCAGGCCTTCGGCGGCGGGCTGTCCCAGGAGCGCCTGCCCGACGGCAGCGGCTTCGCCTACTTCAAGAACTTCGTCTACGTCGGCGACGTCGAGGCCTTCCTCTGCTCGCAGCTGGCCGAGGCCCCCGACGAGTTCGGCGGCCCTGCGCGACGCCCTCCTGTCGCTGCAGACCGAGATCGACTGCACCGGCTACTACGAGGCGTCGCCCACCGCCGGTCCCTCGGCCCCGCCGCCGCTCGCCTCGTCGGCCCAGCAGGCCGCGGCCGCCCGCCGCCTGGTCGATCAGGTCTACGGCCTGCTCGGCTCGCCCCAGGCGGCGGCCGACCAGGACCTCTCCGTCCTGCTCGACGGCCTGTTGGCCCGCGGGGGCACCGTCATGAGGCGCCTGTTCGAGCGGCTCCGGCCGCGCCGTGCGCTGCCGACGGCAAGGTCGGTGCTCAAGCTGGGCGCCTACGCCGTGGTCTGCCTCGTCGTCCTCGGCTGGCTGATCTCGACTGGTCGGCAACACGGCCTTCTTCGCCGAGCGGTCGGGCTACGAGGCCGAGCTGGACGACGCCACCGGCCTGCGGGTCAACGACGCGGTGAAGATCGCCGGCGTCGAGGTCGGCTCGGTGACCGGGATCGCCATCGAAGCAGGGCCACGCCGTGGTGTCCTTCGAGGTCGACGACGGGACGGTGCTGCCCGGCGGGCACCCGGTCCGGCATCCGCTGGCGCAACGTCCTCGGCCAGAAGTACCTCTACCTGTACCCGGGCGAGCCCGGCGAGCTGGCCGCGGGCGAGCCCTGGAGCCCGGCGCCCGCATCCCCATCGAGCAGTCGGTGCCGTCCGCCGACGTCGGTGACTTCCTCAACGCCGTGGGCCCGGTGCTCCAGGCCCTCGACCCGGAGGACGCGAACGCCTTCGTGCAGGCCGTCTCCGAGGGCGTCTCCGGCAACGAGGCCCAGGTCCGGGCCCTGATCGACGACAGCGCGGTGCTCTCCTCGGTCCTGGGCGGCCTCGACGGCGAGGTCGGCTCGGTCATCACCAACCTGGACCAGGTGGCCGGGGCCGTCGCCGAGCGCGATGGCGCCCTCGACGAGCTGCTGGTCAACCTCAGCTCCCTGTCGGGTGACCTGGCCGGCCGCAACCAGTCGCTCGACGCGCTGATCACCGACTTCGCCGACGTGCAGCAGCGCCTCGAGCGCCTGCTCCGGGAGAACCGGGGCGACCTGGACGGCACGGTCGCCGACCTGCGGGTCATCGCCGGCAGCCTGTCGCGCAACGAGGCCGACCTCGAAGGGGCGCTGGCCACCCTTCCCGAGGGCGTGGCGCCGTACCACCTCATCTCCTCGACCGGTCAGTGGTTCGGGGTCCGGGCCACGATCGCCTGCCTGGCCGACCAGACGACCTGCACCTTCGAGGATCCCGCCCATGCCTTCGCCGGCACGGGGCCGGAGACGGTCGCCGGGCCCGAGCAGGGCCCGTCGGTGGCCGACATCGTCAGCTTCGCCAACGCCGGAGCGCCGACATGACCGCCACCACCCCGGCCAGCCGCTGGGAGCGGGTGCGGGACCGCCTGTCCTTCTCGTTCACCGAGCGCAACCCGATGGTGCTGGGCGCCGTCACCGTCGGCCTCATCGTCGCCGCCGTCATCGGCGTGCTCGTGCTCAACGCCGACTTCTTCGCCGACCGCTACACGGTCAACGCCCGCTTCCCCGACGCCGCCGGGATCAGCCCGGGGGACTCGGTCCGGGTCGCGGGGGTCGACGCCGGCCTGGTGGAGGCCGTCCGCCAGACCGATGGCGCCGTCGAGGTCGTGCTCGCGGTCGACGAGGGCGTCGAGCTGTCCGGCGACACCGCCGCTGCGGTCCAGGTCGAGACCGTGCTCGGCACCAAGTTCGTCCGGCTCACCACCGGCGACGACTGGGAGGACCCCCTCGAGGACGGCGACACGATCACCGACACCACCACCCCGGTCGAGCTGCTCGACCTCCAGAACACCGGCACCCGGCTCTTCGACGAGAGCGACGGGGCCGCGCTCAACGACCTGATGGACAGCGTCTCGGAGATCACCGAGGGCAAGCGGGTCGAGGTGCAGCAGATCATCGACGGCCTCGGCGACCTGACCCAGGTCGTGACCGACCGGGAGACCGAGGCCCGGCGCCTGCTGGACTCGGCCGAGACCCTCACCGGCACGCTGGCCGACCGCGACGAGGAGCTCGGCTCGGCCATCGACTCGCTGAACGTGGTGGTCGGCAACCTCGCCGAGCGCCGGGTCGCCCTCGTCGAGCTCCTGGAGTCGACCTCGGGCGCGGCCCGGGAGCTCGCGGACCTGGTCGGGGACAACCGGGCGGACCTGGACGTGGTCCTCGACGAGGTCAACGTCACCCTCGACACCATCGGTCGCCACCAGATCGACCTCGCCCAGTCGGTGGCCTACCTCGGCGTGGCCATCGAGGGCTTCGCCTCGATCGGCTACAACGGCCCCGAGGAGGTGGCCCGGCCCTGGGGCAACATCTTCACCCAGCTCGTCGGACCCACCGGTCCCGACGGGGTCCTGGGGTCCTGCATGCCCGTGGACCGGATGCTCGACCTGGTGTTCGGGCCCGACCCGCTGCCCTGTGACCAGCGCACCGGCTCCCTCACGACCTCGACCGGCCCCACGGAGGGGGCCGAGCCGCCCGAGGTCACCCAGCCCTCCGGTGGGGTCGAGACCCTCATCGGCCCCCTGACCGGAGGCCTCCCGTCATGAGGCGCCGCGCCCTCCCCGCCCTCCTCCTGCTCATCGGCCTCCTCGCCCTGCCCGCCTGCTCGGCGTTGCGGGGCGGGGGCGACACCTACTCGGTGGGCGCCGAGTTCACCCGGGCCATCGGGGTCTATCCCGGCTCGCCCGTGCGCCAGCTCGGCATCGAGGTGGGCCAGATCACCGAGGTCGAGAACACCGGCGACACCGTCCGGGTCAGCATGCGCATCGAGGACGACGTGGAGCTCCCCGCCGACGCCTACGCCGTCATCGTCCCGGTGACGGCCCTCGGCGAGCGCTACATCCAGCTCGGGCCGGTGTTCGACGAGGGCCCGACGTTGGAGGACGGTGACCTCATCCCGACCGACCGCACGCAGGTGCCCTTCGAGGTCGACGAGCTGCTGCGCGGCCTCGAGTCCTACGTCGGGGCCATCGACCCCGAGAACGCCTCCGCCCTCATCACCAACCTGGCCGAGATCGTCGACGGCCAGGGCGCCGAGATCAACGACCTCATCGGGAGCGCGTCGACCACCCTCAGCGTCCTGGCCGACAAGGGTGACGAGATCGGCGGGATCGTCGACTCGCTGGCCGAGCTGTCGGCCTCCCTCGGCGGTCGCACCGAGACCATCCAGGAGCTGGTCCGGAGCTACGAGACGGTCTCGGGGGTCCTGGCCGACAACGACGAGGCCCTGAACCGCTTCATCCTCGACCTCAACGACGTGGCCGTCGAGGTGCGGGGCCTGCTCGAGCGCCACGACCAGCCCCTGCGGGACGACATCGGGAACCTCACCACGGTGGGCCGCACGCTGCAGCGCAACATCTCCCGGCTGCGCACGGTGATCGCGGAGACCCCCCGGCTCTTCGCCGCCGCCCAGAACGCCTATGACGCCGAGCGCAACGTCCTGCCCCTCAACAACCAGGCCGAGCCCGGCACCATCTCGGACCTCTACCGCTCCCGCCTGCGGGACCGTCTCGCCGGTCTCTGCCGTCGCCTCATCGTGATGTTCACCGGGACCCCGCTCGGCACGACGCTGGCCGACTCGGGCTGCGCATCCTCCGAGGCTCCCTTCTGGAACGACCTCTTCACCGTGCCCGAGCCGCCCGCGCTGCCGCCGGCCACCTCACCGCCGATCCAGCCGCCGGGCACCCCCGCCCCGCCCGCCTCGCCGTTGGACGACCTCGCCTCGGGCCTCGACCAGCTCCTCGGCCTGCTCGACGGCGCCCAGGTGGACGCCCTGGGGGACATCGACGGTGCCCTGCTGGCCGCGCTCAGCCGGCTGAGCCCCCAGCAGCTGAACGGCCTCACCCGCCTGACGCCGAGCCAGCTCCAGCGCCTGGCCGACGTGAACCCCGCCAACCTGAGCCAGGTCCTCGACCGCATGCTGACCCGGTCCTTCGACCCGGGCGACGTCCTGGACGAGCCCCTCCTCCCGCCTGCGGGCGACGGGCCGCTGGGGCTGGGCGGATGAGCGTCCGGAGCCGCCTCGGGGCGGTGGTCCTCGCGCTCGTGGTGAGCCTGCTCAGCGGCTGCTCGCTCGTCGGCGGTGATGACGAGGACCGCCAGCACGCGACGACCACCTTCGAGGACGTGGCCGACCTGGCCCCCGGCGCGCCCGTGTTCATGGCCGACGTGCTCATCGGCAACGTCACCGCGATCGACCTCGACGGCACCGGCACCCAGGCCACCCTGGAGCTGGCCTTCGACCGTTCGGCCGGCGTGCCCGCCGAGGTCGAGGCCCGGATCCGGCGCACCAGCCCCCTCGGGGAGAAGTTCGTCGAGCTCCGCCCACTGACCGACGCCGCCGACCCGCCCCTGCTGGAGGACGGGGCGGTGATCGAGCGCACCGAGGTCGTGGCCGACTTCGAGGACGTGGTGGCCTCGGGCACCGACGTGTTCGCCGCCCTGGGTGCCTCCGAGATCGCCACCCTCCTCGACGAGGGGGCGCGGGGCTTCGGGGGCCAGGGCGCCAACATCCGGTCGCTGCTCACCGACTTCGGCACCGTCGTCGGCGGCTTCGCCGACAACACCGAGGACATCACGACCCTGATCGCGTCCATCGACGAGCTGGCGTCGGCGACCGGCCCGTCGGCCCAGTCCCACGCCCGCGCCCTGGGCGAGCTGGCCACGACGACCCGGATCCTCGATGACCAGTCCACGCAGCTGCTGGACCTCGTGGACTCGCTCTCCGCCCTCTCCCGGGAGGGGAGCAGCATCCTGCGGGAGCACTTCACCCGCATCAGCCACCAGATCCAGGGCCTGCGCTCGGTGACCCGCGCCGTCCGCAACGGCCAGGCCGGGCTCGAGGCCATCCTCGATTTCACCGAGCTGCACAACACGGCGCTGGAGCTGGGCACCGAGGGGGAGTTCTCCAACGTCCTCAACGACTTCGTCTTCTGCGGTGTCGAAGGCGGGGGCGAGGGCCCCGGGGTCAACGACTGTCGGGACGGTCCCTAGATGATCTCCCGTCGCGTCATCGTCAACCTGGTCGCCTTCTTCGTGATCGCGCTCAGCCTGGTCGCCTACGGCGCCTTCACCCTGCTGGGGAACCCGTTCCGGGACGCCCGCCAGGTCGAGGTCGCCTTCGACGACGCCTCCGGCCTGCTGCCGGGCTTCAGCGCCAGCCTCGACGGCGTGGTCGTGGGGACCGTCAGCTCGGTCGAGCTCGTCGACGAGGACGTCGTGGTCACCGTCGACCTCGATCCCGGCGTCACGATCCCCGGTGACGTCGAGGCCAGCGTCATCCGGGCCAGCGCCGTGGGTGAGCAGCGGGTCGAGTTCACCCCGACCGACGGGGGCACAGCCGAGCCGGTGCCCGACGGTGGTCGGGTCCGGGCCGCCGCGGACGCCACCCCGCCGGAGATCAGCGAGGTCCTGGACACCGCCAACGACCTGATCACCGCCCTGCCCGCCGACGACCTGAACACGCTGGTCCACGAGGCCGTGGTCGCCATCCGGGGCCGGGAGGACGAGTTGGCGGGCTTCGCGTCCGACGTCGACACCTTCAACCGGGAGTTCCTCGAGCACGAGGCCGGCTTCCGGGACCTCCTGCGGACCTCGCCCCGCCTGCTCGACGCCCTCACCGAGGTGGCGCCGGAGTTCCGCCAGGCGCTGGCCAACACGGCGGCGTTCTCCGGGACGTTGGCCGAGCGGAGCCAGGACCTGACCGACCTGATGGTGAACGGGGCCGAGTTCGCCGAGGTGGCTGGGCCGCTCCTCGAGTCCCAGATGGCGAATCTCGGTTGCCTCTTCTCCGACGCCGCCGACCTGAACGAGTTCCTGGCCGATCCCGCCGTCCTGCGCAACCTCCAGCTCGGCCTCGACCTCAACACGGCCTTCTTCGGCCCGATCGACGCCTTGGCCGTCGAGGGCCACGCCATCGGCTTCCCGCAGTTCGGCTCGGTGGAGCGCAACGACCAGCTCTGGCTCCGGGTGCAGACCCTCATCCCGCCGGGCACCCCGATGGCGAGCCGTTACACGCCGCTCCGCCCGACGCCGGACACCCTGCCCGGGGCCGGCTGCAGCAACGCCTTCGGTCAGGGTGTCGGCCCCGCCGGCCAGGCCGAGGGCGGCTTCGTCCCGGCCCGCGAGGACGAGCTCGTCCCTGCCGGGGACCCGAACGTGGCCCTGGCCGACGTGCCCGGGGAGCGTGGCGGCGGATCCGACCGGGACCCGCTGGCCGTGAACGACCCCGTGTCGGCGGCGGAGCCCGAGGGCCGAGCGCCCCGGGACCCCGCCCCGGCCGACGACGAGCACACGTTGGAGGCCATCCGGGACACCGGCGCCGACGACGACGGCGGCGGGATCCTCGACGACGTGGCCCTGCTGCTGGCCATCCTCGCCCTCAGCGGCGGGTTGGCCTTCCTGCTCTGGAACCGCCGACGAGAGGACGAGACCGTTGCCGACTAGAACGTTGCGGGGGAGGACGACTGTGGGGGACCGGGTGTCCGAGACCGACGACGGGGCCGGGCACGCGCTCGACGACGTGACCGAGGACGTCCCCGCCACACGGGGTGGGGACGGCATACGGGCCCGGGAGCTGGTGCTCCTGCTCGTGGCCGTGCTGGGCATCGCCGGGACGGTGTTCTTCGGGCTGCGGTGGAAGGAGCTGGACGACGCGCAGGCCGACCGAGCCGAGGTCGAGGGCGCGGCCTCGGAGTTCCTCGACGCGCTGTTCACCTGGGACGGCACGACCGTCGACGCCGACTTCGACCGAATCCTCTCCTACGCCACGGGGGAGTTCGAGGAGGAGGCCCAGGCCACCTTCAACGACGACGAGATCCGCCAGGCCCTGCGGGAGAACCGCGCCGGGAGCCGCATGGAGGAGCTCGACACCTTCACCCGCTCGATCGACGGCGACGAGGCCCGGGTCTTCGCGGTGGTCGACCAGACCGCCGCCAACGCCGAGTTCCCCGAGGGCCGAGCCGACACCGTCCGCATCGAGATCGGCCTGACGCGGGTCGACGGTGTGTGGAAGGTGTTCGACGTGAACGTGATCGACGGGCTCAGCCTCGGGCTGCCGTCGGTGCCCTCGTCCTGAACCACCGCGGGAACGACAACCGAGGGCAGGGAAGGGGCGTGGGGTCGAGCTGCGGGTCCTCGTGGGCACCGGAATCCCACGCTCCGTGGCGGCACGGCGTCCATTCGGTGCCCCGAGGCGGACCCGTCGGTTCTCTCGACGACATAGCTGTCGGATTCCGACAGCTATGTCGTCGAGGTCGGTGATGCGGCCACCGGTGCGTGGGATCAGGGGGCTGGAGTGCCCCCGACGGCCCCGGCTCGTCCCCACGGCCCCCGTGGTTGCCGCGTTGTCGGTCGGCTCAGGCGGTGTCGACGACGAGCACGTCGCAGGGGGCGTGGTGCAGCACCGAGCTGGCCACGCTGCCCAGCAGCACCCGCTGGGTCCCGACCAGGCCGACCGAGCCCACGACCACCAGGTCGGCGTCGTAGAAGCGGGCGGCGTCGAGGAGCACCTCGGCGGGGTCGCCGTCGTCGCTCAGGATGACGATGCCGTCGACGCCGGTCTCCCGGGCGATCACCCGGCCCCGTTCGGCCACGGCGTCGGCCTGCCCGCGGTCGGTGAGGCGCCACTGCACGTCCACCGGTGCGGTCGCCTGCCGCTGGGCGGCGCCCGCCGGGTCGGTGCCGGCGAGGCGCTCCATGGCGGTCCGGTGCTCACCCTCGTAGGCGGTCACCACGATCATGCGGGCCTGGTCGACCGACGCCAGTTGGGCGCCATGGCGGATGGCGCGCTCGGCCGTCGGTGAGCCGTCGGTGCCCACCACCACACACGCGTACGTCATAGAAGCCTCCCGGAGCGGTCTTGGCCCCTGAACACCACGACCGCCCGGAGGCCCGGGTGTGACGCAGGAGGCACACATGATCACCAAGGTGCTGGTGGGCACGGACGGCTCGACCACGGCCCGGATCGCGGTGGCCCGGGCGGCCGAAGTGGCGGCCGACGTCGGCGCGGAGCTGACCATCCTCTCCGCCGGCCGCAACGGCGAGCAGGTGGCGAGGGAGGCCGCCGCTCAGCACGATGCGGCCGATCTGTCCGTCACGGCCCTCGGCGCCGGTGGCGATCCGGCCCGCGCGCTCGTCCACGAGGCGAACCGGGGCGGCTACGACCTCGTGGTGACCGGGAACAAGGGCCTGACCGGCTTCCGTCGGCTCAGTCCCGCCGACCGCACCCCCGGCAAGGTGGCCCACCACCTCCCGTGCAGCTTCCTGGTGGTCAAGACCACCTGACTGCGCTCTCACCTTGGCTGCTCTGGCGACCGGGCGAGGATGGCATCGGTCAGTAGAGGTACTGGCCGCAGATGGGCCAGGGGCTGGGGCCCCGCCGGGACCAGAGGACCTGGGCCCGGTGGTCCTGTTCGGCGGGGGAGGCGGTGGCCGGGTCACCGGAGCCGCCGACGCTGGCCCACGTGCCGAGGTCGAACTGGTAGGCGCCCCGGTACAGGCCCGAGGGGCTGACGGCCTGGTAGTTGCCGCTGGACTCGCACTGGCGCAGCGCCGCCCACTGCTCATAGGCGGGGCCGCCCGGCCATTCGCCCAGCGGCACGTAACCACCCTCGGGCGGCGGTGAGCCGGAACTGACGGGCACCGCCGCGGCCTGGCGCGCCGCCCGCTCGGACGCTTCGGCCTCGGCCAGGATGATCGCCGCCGTCCGTTCGGCGTCCTCGGCCTCGCCGAGGGCCAGTTGGGTCGCGACGATGGCCTCGTCCAGGGCGTCGAGGCGCTCCACGGTGCTGGCCACGGCGTCGCTGGCCTGCTCGCGCAGCTCCAGGTAGTAGGTGGCGGCCCGGTACCGGGCCTCGGTGGAGTCCTGGACCAGCGTGCTGCGGAACGTGTAGTCGAGGATGTCGCCGTCGCCGAACACGACCGTCTCGGGGGTCGGCGCGCTGCCGGCGCCCATGTAGGCCTGCACCGCCAGTTGCTGGGCCGAGGTGCGGGCGGTGCGGAGGTCGCGGGCGGCCCGGTCGCGGCGCGCGTCCCGTTGGGCGAGACGCCGGCCGAACTCCGCCCGCTCCAGCTGCAGGGCGGTGAGCCGACCCCGGAGGACCTCGACCCCGGCCTCCGCGGCCGCGAGGCCGGCGGCGGCCTCGTCGACCGACACGTCCACGGCGAGGGTCCCACCCTGGCCGGACGCGACGGTGCCCACGCCCACGAGGAGGGCGGCGACGAGCGCGGCGACGACGACGGTCCGGAGCAGTGGCATGGAGGGGGAGAGCCTTGTTCTGATGCTCTCATCGGCCGTTTCGGCCCCGGAACCAAGGGTCCGGTCAGCCGAGGGCGAGGCGGACGCCCGCCGAGAGCGCGGCCACGGCGAGGACGGCCCGCAGGAGCGGGACCGGGAGGCGGGGCTGCAGCCGGGCGCCGACCACCGCGCCGATCGCCCCACCAGCGCCGAGGGCGAGGCCGAACCACCATTCGGGTCCGGCGGCCTCACCGACGTCGAGGGCGTCGGCCACGACGAAGGTGGCCAGGCCGAGCACCGAGGTGACCAGCGTGGTGACCAGGCCCGCTCCGGCCGCCGAGCGGAGAGGCACCCGTTCGACCGACACCAGCCACGGCACCACGATCGCCGCACCGCCCAGGCCGTAGATGCCACCGATCGCCCCGGCCACCAGGCCGAGGACGGTCAGCCGGGCCAGCGACGGGGTCGGCCCGTCGGCGGGGCCTTCTTCGCCCCGGAGGTCGAACAGCAGGCGGGCACCGAGGGCGCCGAGCACGACGGCGGCCACCCAGGCGAACTGCTCCTCGTCGGCGAGGACGGTGGACCGGGCGAGCACGCCGAGGACGACGCCCGGTGCGGTGCCGAGGCAGAGGCGCCGGGCGAGGGGTCGGTCCAGGCGCCCCTGGCGCTGGAAGGTGACCACCCCGGCCGGGGTGGAGGTCACGTTGTAGAGGAGGTTGGTCGCGGTCACCGCCGGGCTGGGCGCGCCGAACAGCAGCACCTGGACGGGCAGCAGCAGGAACGCCCCGGACACGCCGGCCGGCGTGCACAGCACTGCCACCACGAAGCCGGCCAGGCCGCGTACCGCCAGATCAGCCGGTGTCACCGCCGCCTCACCCCGGCATCCTGTCCGCCGCCATGGACGCCTCCCGAATCCTGCCGACCCCGGATCTCTCCCGCTCGACGATCGTGGTCCCGGCGCCGGGCGAGGGCCTGGGCTACTGGGCGGGCGGGCCGAGCGCGGTGGCGGCGGACGGTGCCGTCTGGCTGGCGTACCGGCTGCGGCGCCCGGTGGGTCGCGGCCGGGGCTACGCGAACGTGGTCGCCCGCTCGGACGACGGTGAGACCTTCGAGACGGTCGTCGTCCTCGAGTCCGACGCCTTCGGGGCCGACTCGCTCGAACGCCCGGCGCTGGTCCGCCGCCCCGACGGCGGCTGGCGGATCTACGTGAGCTGTGCCACCCCGGGGACGTTGCACTGGCAGGTCGAGGCGCTGGACGCCGACGACCCCGCGGGGTTCTCGGCGGATGACCGCCGCACGGTGTTCGCCGGTGACGACGTCACGGCCCACAAGGACCCGGTCGTGCACGCCGGCCCGGACGGCTGGCAGGCGTGGTTGTGCTGCCACGACATCGCCGACCCCGCCGAGGCCGACGGCATGTACACCCGGTACGCGACCAGCCCGGACGGCCTCGACTGGACCGTGGCGGCCACGGCGCTGGCGCCCCGCACCGGCGCTTGGGACGCCAGGGGCGCCCGGGTGGCCAGCGTCGTGGAGCGCGAGGGGACCTGGGCCGCCTACTACGACGGCCGGGCCCGCGCCGACCAGAACTGGCACGAGCAGACCGGCATCGCCGCGGGCCCGGGGCCGGACCGCCTCGTCGCCGACGACATCGGACCGGTCGCCGCTTCGCCCCACGGCGAGGGCGGCTTCCGGTATGCCGACGTGGTGGACCTGGGGGAGGAGGGGCTGCGCCTGTACTACGAGGTCGCCGGGCCCGGAGGCGGTCACGACCTCCGAACGGAGTACGTCCCGCCGACCCGGTGACCTCGCCAGTCGGTGAAGGTCTGGCCGGTGAGCGCCTCGAGGTGGTCGATGTCGTCCTCGAACTCGGCGACCAGTGACGCCCGCTGGGGCTCGGTCAGCTCCGGCCGGTTGGCGTGGGACCGCTTGAGGCCCCACAGCAGCGGGATCGACGCCTGGCGCCAGGCCCGCGGGGGGAACCAGGCGCCGGCCCGGGCACCGGTCCGGACGGCCTGACGGAGGGCTCGGTTCACCGGGGTGTCGGCCACGAAGGTGGACACGTTCTCCGGGGCGACCGAGCCCACCACGCCCGGGTCGACGCCGAGGAAGGTGCAGATGGCGTCCAGGGTGGCCTGGGGCCGGTCGACCAGCTCCCGGTAGCGGAGGACGTGGACCTGCTCGCGGGGGAAGACCGAGAACAGGTGCTCGAGCTGCTCGCCGTAGCGACCTTGGCCCTTGTAGCGCCAGAACGGGGCCCACCCCCGGCGTTGCCGGTCGTCCTCGGCCGCACACGCCGCGAGGAAGTCGGCCTCCGGCTCGAGCCCGTCGGACCACAGGTGGGCCCAGTTGGAGTACGCCCGGTCGACGGGGTCACGGATGACCGCGATCAGGCGGGCGTCGGGCACCAAGCGGGCCATGCGCCGGTGGGCCGGGAGGTCCTGGAGGTAGAGCGGCGTGCTCTCGCCCACCAGGGTCCCGGGCGGGGCGTCCGCGAAGAGGGCCTCGTAGTGGGACCGCCGCCAGATCCACTCCTGGCGGGAGTGGGCGTCGCCGGGACCGGTCTGGCGGGGCGGCGGCCGCCCGTCGCACAGGAAGTACTTCGGTTCCTTGACCGGGGAGAGGTGGAGCTGGGGATGGTCGGCCAACGCCGCGTGCAGGGCCGTGGACCCCGCCTTCGGTGCCCCGATCACGATGAAGTCAGGCAGCGTCACGTCCGGTCCTCTCGAATTCCATAATGTGGAGGGTAGTTCCATAAACGTCGATCGCGTGGTACGAAGGAGCCGATGACCGGCCCCACTTCGACCGACCAGCCCACCCCCACCCGGTTCCCCGAGGGGCCGTCCGTGCCGTCGGTCGACCTCGCCGTGGTCGGCGCGGGGGCCAGCGCCACGTTCCTGCTCGCCGCCGTTCGGCGGCGTTGGGTGGGAGACCTGCCCCGTACGGCCCTGATCGAGAAGGGGCGATGTCCCGGTCCCGGTGTCGCCTACCGCACCGAGGACCCCCGACACCGGATGAACGTCCGGGTCTGCCAGCTGACCGCCCACCCCGACGAGCCCGATCACTTCCTGGACTGGGCCCGCGCCGTGGACCCGTCGATCACCGCCGAGGACTACGTCCCACGGGGTCTCTACGGCCGCTACCTCACCACGGTGCTGGACGACGCCACCCGTCCGCCGGCCCGGGTGCGCCGGCTCCGGGGCGAGGTGACCTCGGTCCTGCAGGGCCCGCCGTGGCCCGCGCCGCGGGAGCCGAGAGGTCACGGGGCGGAGGGGGTGCTGCTCGTCGGTCGGCACGGCCCGCTCGTGCGGGCCGACCACGTCGTCCTGGCGGTGGGGGTGCCACCGACCGGACCCCGTCGCTTCCGGGTCGAGTCGGCGACGGAGAGCGGGGGCCTCTACGTCGACGACCCCTGGCGCCCCGACGCCCTCGCCGGCCTGCAGGGCCGCGACCGGGTGGTCGTGGTCGGCACCGGCCTGACCATGGTCGACGTCGCGCTGAGCCTCCTGGGCCGCCACGGGGTGCGGGAGGTGACCGCGGTCTCGACCACGGGCCGCCTGCCCGAAGCCCACGACGCGGTGCGGGCGTCCCCGAGCCGACCGTTGGGCCGACCCGAGGAGGCCACGGCGCGGGGCATCGTGACCTGGCTGCGAGAGGTCGTCGGGTCCGAACCGGCCGGATGGGCCGCCGCGGTCGACGGCGTGCGGTGGTCGAGCCCGGACATCTGGGCCGCGCTGCCCGTCGACGAGCAGGCCCGGTTGTTGCGGCTCGCCGGGTCCCGTTGGTCCCGGCTCCGCCACCGGATGCCGCCCGAGGTGGCCGGTGAGGTCGACGCCGCCCGCCGGGCCGGTCGCCTCCGGCTGGTGGCCGGGCGGGTGGAGGAGGTGCGCTCGGGGGCCGGCGGGGTGGAGGTCCGCGTCCGTCGCCCCTCGGCGCCGGGCCTGGTCCTGTCCGCGTCCGCGGTCGTGAACTGCACGGGCCCGCCGGGCGTCTGGGCCACCTCGGATCCCCTGGTGCGCGACCTGGTCGACACCGGCACGGTGGGGGTGGGGCCCCACGGCCTGGGTCTGGCAGTGGCCGACGACGGCGCCGTGCTGGATCCCTCGGGCCATCCCCTGCCCCAGCTATCGGTCCTGGGCGCGCTCCGGCGGGGCACCGAGTTCGAGGCCACGGCGGTGCCCGAGCTGCGCCTGCAGGCCGAGCAGGTCGTTCGCCGCTTGGCGCGGAGCGTCGCCCGCCACCGCTGACCCGGGGCCGTGGCCCCCGTGGCCTCCGGGGCGACGGGTAGGTTGGCCACGATGGAGGGCGACGCACCGCGGACGGGGACCCAGGCCGTCGAGCGGGCCCTCGCCATCCTCCGTGTCCTCGAGCAGGGGGACGACACCATCCCGCTCACCGAGCTGGCCGACCAGGCCGGCCTGTCGGCCAGCACCGCCCACCGCCTGGTCCGGGCCTTCGTCGACGCCGGCGTCCTCCGCCAGGACCCTCGCACGGAGCAGTACGGCCTCGGGCCCCGCCTGGTCGCCCTGGGTCAGCGGGCCGAGGCCACCCTCGGGTTGGCCGACGTCCGCCCGACGCTCGAGCAGCTGGCGGTGGAGACCGGCGAGTCGGTGAACCTCGGCGTGCTCGACGGGGCCGAGGTCGTGGTGCTGCTCTGCATCCCCTCGGCCCAGCGCCTCCGCTTCGACCAGGCCGCCGGCTCCCGCGTGCCGGCCCACGCCTCGGCCATGGGCAAGTCCCTCCTCGCCTTCACCGCCGACCCGGGGGCGACCATCGACGCCCTGCCCGAGCTGGCGGCCCTCACCGGGCACTCCATCACCTCCCGCGACGAGCTGCGGCAGGCGTTGGACGCGGTCCGGGACGAGGGGTGGTCGATCAACGACGAGGAGCGGGAGGCCGGGGTGCGCACGGTCGCCGCACCGGTCCTCGGCCCCGACGGGACGGCCCGGGCGGCGATAGCCGTCCAGGGCCCCACGGTCCGGATGACCGACGACCGACTCCCTGAGCTGGCCGCCGCCGTCCGAACCGCCGCCGCCGCCGTCGCGGGAGGGCTCGTTCCGCACTGAGGGTTGTGGAATTGATCTCCACAATGTAGAAAACCCGACACGTCTTGTCGGCAATCTACGGAGGTCGTCCGTTGTCACTCCATCTGCACTGGTTCCTGCCCACCGCGGGCGACAGTCGGGATGTCGTCGGCTTCGGGCCGGCGGCGGGCGATCGGCCCCCCAGCCTCGAGTACCTCACCGAGGTCGCGCTGAACGCCGAGCGCCTCGGCTTCGAGGGCGTGCTCACCCCGGTGGGCTCCCAGTGCACCGACCCCTGGATCGCCACCTCGGCGCTGGTCGGGGCCACGACCCGGCTGCGGTTCATCGTCGCGGTCCGCACGGGGTCGGCGTCGCCCACCTTGGTGGCCCAACAGGCGGCCGGCCTCCAGCAGCTGTCCCGCGGTCGGGTGGTCCTGAACATCGTGACCGGGGGCGACGCGCAGGAGCAGCAGCGCTACGGCGACTGGCTCGACCACGACCAGCGGTACGCCCGCACCGACGAGTTCCTGACCGTCGTCCGAGGCGCCTGGGGCGCGGTGCCCTTCGACTTCGAGGGTGAGCACGTCCACGTGAGCGGTGCGACGTCGGGCCTCGGCTCGGCGCCGGTGCCGCCGATCTTCTTCGGTGGGGCGTCGCCCGCGGCGCTGCGGGTCGCGGCCCGGCATGCGGACGTGCACCTGAGCTGGGGGGAGACCGCGGACCGGCTCACCCCAGGCTTGGAGCGCATGCGCGAGGTGGCTCGGGAGCACGGGCGCTCGATCGCCTTCGGTGTCCGCCTGCACGTCATCACCCGCGATCGCGCGAAGGACGCCTGGGACGAGACCGAGCGCCTGCTCGGGGCGATGCCGCCCGCGCTGATCGCCAAGGCCCAGCGGGAGTTCGCCCGGAGCCAGTCCGTGGCCCAGCAGCGGATGATGGCCCTGCACAACGGGAGCACCGATGACCTGGTGGTCGGCCCCAACCTGTGGGCCGGCTTCGGCCTCGTGCGGGGCGGGGCCGGCACCGCGCTGGTCGGTAGCCACGAGGAGGTGGCCGAGCGCATCGCCGAGTACCACGCGGCCGGCTTCGACCACGTGATCCTGTCGGGTCAGCCCCACGTCGAGGAGGCGTCCTGGTTCGGAGAGGGGGTCATGCCCCTGTTGGCGAGGGAGGGCCTGCTCGCCCCGACTGAGGAGCCGGCGCTGGCCGGGGCCCGATGACCGCGTCACGCGCGCGGCGGACCGCCGCGCTGCCGGGGCGACTCCTGGCCGACATCGCCCGCCACGTCGCCGACGCGCCGTGGCTCTGGGCCGAGCACGCGTCCCACGGCTCCGAGCGCCACCCCGTCCGGCTGCTGGCCACGGACCGCTACGAGGCCTGGGTGATCGGGTGGGCCGTCGGCCACGAGGTCGAGCTGCACGACCACGGCCACTCGGCCGGCGCGCTGGTGGTGACCGAGGGATCGCTCGTCGAGATCACCGGACGGCGTCGACCTCGCCGTCGGATCCTCCGTCCGGGGACGGTGCGGGTCATGGGCGCCGCCCACGTCCACGACGTGGTCAACATCGGTCCCGGCCCCGCGACCAGCGTCCACGTGTACTCGCCGCCGCTGACCTCGATGACGTACTACGACCTGGCCGACGGTCGCCCGACCCGGACCGAGCCCGTCGCGGTCGAGCCGCCCGCCCTCGGCCTCGATCCGGCCCCGTTCCTGCACCCCGCCGGTGTCCGATCGTGACCGGGTCCAGCGCCGTCGAGCGGGTCCTGCAGAGCGTGCGGGCCCGTCTCGACCGCGTCGACGTGGCCGACCTCGACGAGGAAGTGGGGGCGGGCGCCCTGGTCGTCGACATCCGCCCCGAGCTCAACCGTGACGTCGAGGGCGTGCTCCCCGGGGCCATCGCCATCGAGCGGATCCACCTCGAATGGCGCCTGGACCCGTCCTCGCCCGACCGCATCGACGGCGCCGTGCCCGGACGGCGGGTCATCGTCGTCTGCAACGAGGGCTATGCGTCGAGCCTGGCCGCGGCGTCGCTCCGCATGGTCGGCGTCGAGCGGGCGACCGACCTCGTCGGCGGCTACCGGGCCTGGCGCCGCCACGCCGATCTCCACGTCCCCTCGACCCAGGAGGTGTCGCTATGGCACTGACCGATCAGCTGCTGACCGACAACGAGACCTACGCCTCGGTCGAGAGCGGCAGCGTCGCAAGGTCGCGCGCACGGTGTGGGGATCTGGGGCAACCGGGGCCGCAGCCGGTGGCACGGGAGGAAGGCCGGCTGAGGGATCCCCTCGTCGGGCGATCTACGATCCGCCGCCGTGAGCGACGAACTCCCCCAGACGATCGGCGCGGTCGTGACCCGGGCCGCCGAGCGGTTCGGTGACGCCGAGGCCTTCGTGGACGGCGACGTGTCGCTGTCGTACACGGCGCTGGCCGCCGAGGTCGAGCGGGCAGCCCGGGCCTTCATCGCCTCCGGCGTGGCGCCCGGTGACCGGGTCGCCATCTGGGGCCCGAACTGCCTCGAGTGGGCGGTCGCCCAGCTGGGCCTGCACACCGCCGGCGCCGTCCTCGTCCCCCTGAACACCCGCTTCAAGGGCAAGGAGGCGGCCTACATCCTCCGCAAGAGCCGGGCCCGCCTCCTCTTCACCGTGTCGGACTTCCTCGACACGGACTACGTCGAGCTACTGGCCGACGTCGAGGGCCTCGACGCCCTGGAGGAGACCATCACGCTGCGGGGGACGGCCGCGGCCGGCACCAGCCCCTGGGCGGACTTCCTGAGCCGAGCCGACCAGGTCTCCCCGGACGCCGCGGCCGAGCGGGCGGCCGGCGTCGACGGCGAGGACACCAGCGACATCCTCTTCACCTCCGGCACGACCGGGAACCCCAAGGGGGCGATGCTGCGCCACGCCGCGGGCATCCGGGCCTACGACGCCTGGTCGACGGTGGTCGGCCTACGGGAGGGCGACCGCTACCTCATCATCAACCCCTTCTTCCACGCCTTCGGGCTCAAGGCGGGGATCCTGGCCAGCCTCATCAAGGGGGCGACGATCCTGCCCCAGCCCGTGTTCGACGTCCCCACCGTCATGGAGCGGGTGCCGAGGGATCGCATCACCATGCTCCCCGGCCCTCCGGCGATCTACCAGACGATCCTCAACCACCCCGACCTCGACCGCTTCGACATGAGCTCGCTGCGCCTGGCCGTCACCGGGGCGGCGCCGGTCCCGGTCGAGATGGTCAACCGGATGTACGACACCCTCGGCTTCGAGACGGTCGTCACCGGCTACGGCCTCACCGAGGTCCACGGCATCGCCACCATGTGCCGTCACGACGACGATCCCGAGACCATCGCCAACACCGACGGCCGGGCCATCCCCGACGTCGAGGTGCTCGTCGTGGACGACGACGGCGACGAGGTGCCCAGGGGGGAGCCGGGCGAGGTCGTCATCCGGGGCTACAACGTGATGAGCGGCTACTTCGAGGACCCCGAGCAGACCGCCGAGACCATCGACGCCGACGGTTGGCTGCACACCGGGGACATCGCGGTGATGGACGAGCGGGGCTACATCGACATCACCGACCGCAAGAAGGACATGTTCATCCAGGGGGGCTTCAACGCCTACCCCGCCGAGATCGAGAGCCTTCTCCTCGACCACCCCGACATCGCGCAGGTCGCGGTCATCGGGGTGCCCGACGAGCGCCTCGGCGAGGTGGGGATGGCCTTCGTCGTGCCGACTGTCGGGACCCGCCCCGACGAGGCCGCGATCGTGGCGTGGGCCCGAGACGCCATGGCCAACTACAAGGCGCCCCGGTACGTGGAGATCGTGGACGCCCTGCCGGTGAACGCCAGCAACAAGGTGCTCAAGACCGACCTGCGGGAGCGGTCCCGGACCCGGTTGGCGGAGTAGGGGCCGCCGCGGCCGTTCATGCGCCGGGGACGGCCCGTTCGTCGTCAATGAGCCAGTGGCCGTCGACGTCGGTCATCAGGTAGACGCTCTCGTGGACCTCGGTGTCGCCCCGGATGATCCGGCCGTCCACGGCGCGGTCGAGGCGCACGACGCCCCGGGCCTCGAGCCCCAGGCGGGGGGCGGCCTGCCCCTGGGCCAGCTCGCGGTGGAGGATGAGGGTCAGGGACTCGAAGCGGTAGTGGGGCACCGTCACCGCACCGTCGGTGGCCATCTGGGCCAGGAGCTCCTCGAGGCGGACGCCGACCGCAGCCTGGGACGCCGTCTCCTCGTCGCCGGTGCGCAGGGCTTCGGCCTCGATCTCGAGGTCTTCGACCAGGTCGCGGGCCAGGACGTCGATCTCGGACAGCTCGAAGCCGAGCACGACATCGGCCACGGAGTCGTCGACGACGACCTCGGGGACCGGCCCGGTCACGACCACGGGCCGCTCGCCCTGGAGGGCGTCGTCGGGCAGGAGGGCCCGGGAATGGCTTCCGGCGACGACGAGCGCGATGACGAGCAGGCCGGTGGCGACGGCCCCTCCCACCGCCAGCCGGGGGCGGCGCCCCGACGTGGCCCGCACCTCGGACCAGCGGTCCGCATCGGAGCCGGGCGGGGGCAGGAGCCGCTCGAGGAGCGGTCGGAACGCGCACATGGCGACGAGGGCGCCGAGGATGGCGACCTTGGTGGCGAACTCGGTCTGCTGGGGCGCGGCGAAGAGGGCGGCGAGGAGCCCGACCCCGATGCCGAAGGCCATCCGGGCCACCCGCCCCAGGGGCGCGGTTCGCGGATCGGTGATCATGAAGAACAGGAAGATGAGCGTCTCGGGCGAGGTGACGATGACCCACCACCACGCCGCGTCGGTCAACAGGCCGACATGCCACCGGGCGGTGATGGCGTGCCCGCTGAGGGCCACGACCCCCAGCGCGAGGGCGAGGGTCACCCAGAAGCTGACGACGATGCCGAGCAGGTGGAGGCGGCGGGTGACGAGCACGCCGCCCACGATGATCACGGCGTAGGTCACGGCCAGGCCGAATGACCAGGGGCCCCACCAGAAGTCCTGGGGATCCACCCGCTCGCTGCCGAGGACGAGGAAGCAGAGGACCAAGCCCAGGTTGGAGGGGTTGAACAGCGGTCGGTCGCCGACCCGGATGAGGTACTTCGAGGCCACGGCCAACGCGCAGGTGCCGGCGAAGATGGCCCAGCCCTGGGTGCTCCACCAGTCGCCGTGCTCGGTGCCGGGGACCCGGAGGAGGAGGGCCACGCCGTTCCCGGTGAGGAGGGCACTGGCCGGCCAGGCCAACACCCCCTGACGCCACGCCACGATCCCGATCTCGAGGACGAAGCAGGTCACCAGCGACACCAGGATCTGGGTGATCGACAGGTCCCAGTCGATCACCGTCTGCCCGAGGACCTGGACGGTCAGCAGGGTGGCCGCGACGTGCATGCGGCTGTCCCGCAACGACGGGAGGATGACGGGCCACGAACGGTTCGCGATCTGCACGGAGCGGGCCGCCGTGACCGGGCCGGGCATGGTGGCCGTCGTCACGGCCGCGACCCTAGAGGTCGGCCGCGAGTGGTGGGGGCGCAGCGTCTACGGTCCCGACGACGGACCGATCCGCGGCCAGGGGGGCGAGCGACGATGGACACCGTGCGATGGGGTGTGCTCAGCACGGCGGCGATCGGGATCGAGAAGGTCCTCCCCGCCATCCAGCAGGCCGAGGGTTGTGAGGTCGTCGCGATCGCGTCCCGGGACGGAGAGCGGGCCGCGAGCGCGGCCCGGGCCCTCGACATCGAGCGGGCCCACGGCAGCTATGAGGCACTGCTCGACGACCCCGAGGTCGACGTGGTCTACAACCCGCTGCCGAACCACCTCCACCACGAGTGGTCGGTCGCCGCGTCGAGGGCGGGCAAGCACGTCCTCTGCGAGAAGCCGCTGGGGCGGACCCGTGACGAGGCGCGAGCCATCGTCGACGAGTTCGAGCCCGGACGGGTCCTCATGGAGGCGTTCATGTACCGCTTCCACCCGTCGTGGCTGGCGGTGCGACGCCTCGTCGCCGAGGACATCGGCCGGATCCAGGCGGTGCACACCCGGTTCTCCTACTTCAACGACGACCCGGCCAACATCCGCAACCGGGCGGAGCTCGGGGGTGGCGCGCTGCTCGACATCGGCTGCTACGCCGTGGACCTCTCTCGCTTGCTGTTCGGGGCCGAGCCCGTGGCGGTCGCCGGGACGGCCGACATCGATCCGGTGACCGGCGTCGACGTGCTGAGCTCCGCGGTCCTGACGTTCCCAACCGGCCACGCCACGTTCACCGTGTCCACCCGAGGGGAGCCGGACCAGAGGGTGACGGTGCTCGGCTCCGAAGGACGGGTCGAGATCGAGATCCCGTTCAACATCCCGCCCGACCGGCCCTCCCGCGTCTGGCGGACGGCCGGGGGCTCGCCGCCGGTCGCTCCCGAAACGGAGACCCTGACCTTCCCGGCCGCCGATCCGTACCGGCTGCAGGCGGAGGCCTTCGCCGCGGCCGTGCGCGAAGGGGGACCGGCCCCGATCGACCCGGAAGAGGGAGTCGCGAACCTGGCGGTCCTCGACGAGATCCGAGCCCGGAGCCGACCGGCGGCCGACGCCTGACCGGACACTCCCGCCGTCCCCCGCCGAAACGCTTTGCTAGCGTCCGGCCCACGTCTTCGGCGATCCTCGTCGAATATGAGGCGTAGGGGGATTATCGATGATCAGAAATCTTCGGGGGGCTCGTTTGCTCGCCCTGTTCCTGGCGTTCGTCTTCGTGGTCGCGGCATGCGGCGACGACGGTGACGACAGCAGCAGCGACGGCACGGACGGTGGCGGCGACGCATCCGGTGACTGTGCGACCGCCGACTCGAGCATCTGGGTCCTCTTGCCCGACACCGAGTCCTCTGACCGCTGGGAGACCCAGGACAAGCCCTTGTTCGAGCAGGCGTTCGAAGAGGCCGGCATCGACGCGACCGTCGTCAACGCCGAAGGCGACGCCCAGCAGCAGCAGGCCCAGGCCGAGCAGGCCATCGCCGAGGGGGCCGGCGTCATCGTGCTCACCGAGCTCGACTCCGGCTCCGGGGCCACGATCCTCGACATCGCCGCGGAGGCGGGCGTCGCCACCGTGAGCCACGACCGCGAGAACACCGAGAGCGACGGCGCCGACGCCTATGTCAGTTTCGACAACGCCCAGGTGGGTGCCCTCATGGCTGAGGTGCTCGAGCCGGAGATCGACGCCCTCGAGCTCGACCATCCGGCGAACGTCGTGATGCTCAACGGTGGTCCGGCCGACGACAACGCCCGCCTGTTCCGCGAGGGCTACAACGCCACCGTGGAGGAGCGGGTCGCGGCCGGCGACTGGAACCTGGTGGCCGACGAGCCCGTGCCGGACTGGGACAACGCCCAGGCCGGGGTGATCATGGAGCAGATCCTGACCGACGCCAACAACGAGGTCGACGCGGTGTTCGCCGCCAACGACGGCCTCGCCGGCTCGGCGATCACCGCCATGCAGGCGGCGGGTCTGGACACCCAGAACATCCCGATCAGCGGGCAGGACGCCACGGTGCCCGGCATCCAGCTCATCCTCTCGGGCGATCAGACGATGACCGTCTACAAGCCCATCACCGAGGAGGTGCAGGCCTCGGCCGATGCCGCCATCGCCCTGCGCAACTGTGAGGACGTCACCACCGTGGCCACGGACACGGCGCCCGTCGGTGGCGGCCCCGCCGTCCTGCTGACGCCGATCGCGGTGACCGCCGACAACATCGAGGACACGGTGTACGCCGACGGGTTCGTCTCCGAGGAGGACGTCTGCGCCGGCGACTTCGCCCAGTACTGCTAGCCCTCGGCTGACCACCATCTCTCCGAGGTGGGGGCGCCCTCCGGGGCGCCCCCGCTTCCGGTTCCGACGAAAGCGGGGATCATGGCTGAAGCACCCATCCTCGAGTGCCGTGGCGTGTCCAAGGCGTTCGGGGCTGTCCAGGCGCTCTACAACGTCGACTTCGAGGTCCGCCCCGGCGAGGTGATGGCGCTGGTGGGCGACAACGGCGCCGGCAAGTCGAGCCTCATCAAGGGCATCGCGGGCATCTACCCGTTCGATCGCGGCCAGGTCCGCTACGAGGGCAGGGACGTCCACATCGGCGGTCCCGCCGCCGCGGCCGGCCTCGGCATCGAGATCGTGTACCAGGATCTCGCGCTGGCCGACAACCTCGATGTCGTCGCCAACATGTTCCTGGGCCGCGAGCGCAAGAGCGGGATCATCCTCGACGAGGCGCACATGGAGGAGGACGCGCAGGCCACCCTCGACAGCCTCTCGGTGACGACCCTCCAGTCGGTCCGTCAGGTGGTGGCGGGACTGTCCGGCGGCCAGCGCCAGGCGGTGGCAGTGGCGAAGGCCGTCATGTGGGAGTCCAAGGTGGTCATCCTCGACGAGCCCACCGCGGCCCTGGGGGTGGCCCAGACCCGTCAGGTCCTCGACCTCACCCGCCGTCTGGCCGACCGGGGCCTGGCCGTGGTCATCATCTCGCACAACCTCCATGACATCTTCGAGGTGTCCGATCGGATCTCGGTGCTGCGCCTCGGCCAGATGGTCGACTTGTTCACGACCGCCGAGACCGATCAGCAGGAGGTGGTCCACGCCATCACCGCCGGCGAGCTCGAACACGTCCCCGGCATGACCGAGGCGGTCGAAGCATGAGCGACACCCCACCCCCCGCCGAGCCCGGCCGCCCCGAGGTCGAGGAGCCGCTCATCCTCCAGGAGGCCGAGTTGCTGGAGGCCTCCCAGGCCGAGAGCGGGTTCGCCGCGCTGCGGACGTACGCGAAGGCCTGGCGGATCCGGATCAGGTCCGGTGACCTGGGTGCACTGCCCCTGATCGTCGGCCTCGCCCTCATCATCATCGTGTTCGGGTTCGCCGAGGAGGTGTTCATCACCCCCCGGAACTTCACCAACCTGCTGCTGCAGATGGCGGGCATCGCCACGATCGCCATCGGCGTGGTCTTCGTGCTCCTCATCGCGGAGATCGACCTGTCGGTGGCCTACGTCAGCGGCGTGGCGGGGGTGGTCATGACCCTCCTCCTGCGGCCCGACGACCCCGGTTGGCCCTGGTACTCGGCGATCCTCGTCTCGCTGCTGATCACCACCGTGATCGGGTTCATCACGGGCGTGATCGTGACCAAGGCCGGAGTCCCGTCGTTCGTGGTCACCCTGGCCGGGTTGCTCGTCTACAGCGGGGTGGTGCTGACCCTCACCACCGAAGCGTCGAGCTCGGGGACCATCCGCATCCAGGACGACACGGTCGTCGACCTCGCGGGCGCGTTCCTGAGCGACGGCCTCGGGTGGCTCCTGGGGATGGGTTCGGTCGCCATGTTCGCCGCGGTACAGCTGCGGACCGCGTGGTCCCGTCGCTCGAGGGGCCTCCAGACCAAACCCGTGATCCTCGTCGTCCTCCAGATCATCGGCCTGGCGGCCGTGGTGGCGTGGTCCGTCTGGTACGCCAACCGCGACCGGGGTGTCCCCTTCGTCATGGTCATCCTGCTCGTGTTCCTGGTGTTCTGGTCGTTCGTGGCGGCCCGGACCGCCTTCGGGCGCCACATCTACGCCGTCGGCGGCAACCCGGAAGCCGCCCGTCGGGCCGGCATCAACGTCGACCGCATCCGCATCGCCGTCTTCATGATCATGGGCTTCATGGCCGGCGCCGGAGGGCTCATCCTCGCCTCCCGGATCCGGTCGGTGTCCACGGGCACCGGGGGCGGCAACCTGCTGCTCAACGTCATCGCCGCGGCCGTCATCGGCGGCACCAGCCTGTTCGGCGGTCGTGGACGACCGGTCAACGCCCTGCTCGGTGCAGTGGTCATCGCCAGCGTGGCCAACGGGATGGACCTCCTGGGCCTGGCCGCCGGCACCAAGTTCATCGTCACCGGGCTCGTGCTGCTCGCGGCCGTGCTCGTCGACTCGCTCTCGAAGAAGGGGCGGGCCTCCGCCGGGCTCGTCTGAGCCGGGTGCGTCGTTCGCACGCCCGTGGCCCGACCGTCGTGGCCACGTCGCTGGCCCTTGCCGCCGTCGTGGTCGCCTGTTCCGACGCCGGGACCGTCCCGGACGCCGCGCCGGTGACCGAGGCCCCCGCGGAGGACGCGGCGCCGCGGGCCATGGTGCTGGTCGACGTCGCCGAGGAGCAGGGCCTGGACTTCACCCACGGTGCCTTCCGCTGGGACGTCTCCGGGGACCGGGCCGCCATGATGGGCGGAGGCCTGTGCTGGCTCGATGTGGACGGGGACGGCCGCCTCGACCTGTACGCGGTCAACTCCTACGCCGAGCTCGAGTACCTCCAATGGGACGCCGAGGGTGAGGTGCCCAGCAACCACCTCTACCGCAACGACGGCGACGGCTTCACCGACATCAGCGAGGGGTCGGGGGCCGACCTGGCCGTCCGGGGCGAGGGGTGCGTGGCCGCCGACTTCGATCGGGACGGCGCCACTGACCTCTACGTGACCACGGCGCGCGGCAACTCCCTGCTGTGGGGCGGTGGGGACGGCACGTTCACCGAGGGGGCCGAGGCCGCCGGGGTGGACGCCTACGGCTGGTTCTCCGGGGCGTCGGTCGGCGACGTCAACGGCGACGGCTGGCCCGATCTGTTCGTGTCGGGCTACGTGAACGTGACCGCGCCGATCCCGGGGTCGGCGCAGGGGTTCCCCAACAGCCACCGGGGCGTGCGGGACCTGCTCTACCTCAGCGAGGGGCCGGGCCCCGACGGTCGGGTCACCTTCCGGGAGGTGGGCGAGCAGCTCGGCGTCGACCCGGACGCGGAGTACGGCCTCGCTGCCCTGTTCACCGACGTCGATCAGGACCACGACCTCGACCTCTACGTGGCCAACGACACCAACCCGAGCCGCCTCTACGTCAACGAGCCGGTGGGCGGAGGAGACGACCCGGACCGACTCGGGTTCACCCTCCGTGAGGTGGGCACGACCGCCGGTGTGGCCGAGGCGGGGAGCGCGATGGGCGTGGCGGGAGAGGACTACAACGGCGACGGGCGGGACGACATCTACGTCACCAACCTGGCGGGGCAGATCCCCGCCCTGTTCGTCAACCGGACGGTGCGGGGGGACCCGACGTTCACCTCGGGGGTCCCTCGCTTCGGCAGCGACCCGCCCAACGCGGTCTCGACGGGGTGGGGGACCGCGTTCGTCGACCTCGACCTCGACACCGACCTCGACCTGCTGGTGGCCAACGGCGAGATCCCCATCGTGGACCTCGGCCTCGACGCCCAGCCGCTCGGGGCCTACGGGAACCTGACCGCCACCGGCGCCACCGGCCACTTCGAGGACATCGGCGCCGCCATCGGCCTCGACGAGGTGGGCCCGCTCAACGCCCGGGGGCTGGCGACGGCCGACTTCGACAACGACGGTGACGTCGACGTGGCCGTCAGCGTCGTCGGTGGTCCGCTGGTCCTGCTCGAGAACCGGGGCGCGGACGGCAACTGGCTCGAGGTGGCCAGCGAGGAGCTCTCGCCCGGTGCGGTGGTGACGGTGCGTCTGCCGGACGGCCGTCGGCTCCGGCGCGAACTGCACGTCGGCTCCAGCTACCTGTCCTCGGAAGACCCCCGCGCCCACTTCGGCCTCGGCCCGGCGACCGGCGCGATCGAGGTCCGGGTGCGATGGCCCGACGGCGGGCTGACCGTGGTCGAGGACGTGGCGGTCAACCAGGTTCTCACCGTTGGCGAGGAGGCCAGATGACGAGCATCGACCACCGACTGAACGTCGCCCTGTTGGGCACCAAGTTCATGGGCCGGGCCCACGCCCACGCCTGGCGGACCGCCGGGCGGTTCTTCGACCTCCCCACCGAGCCCGGCCTGCGGATCGTCGCCGGCCGCGACGCCGAGGCGACGCAGGCGTTCGCCGACCGCTGGGGCTGGGCGGAGGCGACCACGAGGTGGCGGGCGGCGGTGGATCACCCCGAGGTCGACCTGGTCGACGTGGCCACGCCCAACGACCGGCATGCCGAGCAGGCCATCGCCGCCCTCGAGGCGGGCAAGCACGTGGCCTGCGAGAAGCCCTTGGCGGGCACCCTCGACGATGCCCGGGCCATGCGGGACGCGGCCCGCCGGGCCAAGGGCGAGACCTTCGTCTGGTACAGCTACCGGCGGGTGCCGGCCGTGGCCCTGGCCCACCAACTGGTCAGGGACGGCTGGGTGGGCCGGCTCTACCACGTCCGGGCCGCCTACCTGCAGGGCTGGGGCGGCCCCGACACCCCGCTGCTCTGGCGCTTCCGCCGGGGGGTGGCCGGCTCCGGGGCCCTGGGCGACCTCAGTGCCCACATCGTCGACATGGCCCGGTTCATCACCGGCGAGGAGATCGTGGAGGTCAGCGGCTCGATCGTCGAGACCTTCATCAAGGAGCGGTCCGCTGCCCGATGACCCGGGTCGGACCGGGCGGAGCACCGTCGACGACGCCGTCCTGTTCCTGGCCCGCTTCGCCGGCGGCGCCGCGGCCACCTTCGAGTCGACTCGGCTGGCCACGGGGGTGAAGAACAGCAACCGGATCGAGATCCACGGTGACCGCGGCGCGATCCGCTTCGACTTCGAACAGATGAACGAGTTGCAGGTCTTCAGCGGGGACGACCCGCCGGCCCTCCAGGGGTGGCGCACGATCCAGGTGACCCACGAAGAGCATCCGTGGACCGGGTCCTGGTGGCCCGACGGCCACGGCCTCGGCTACGAGCACACCTTCGTCAACCAGGCGGCCGACATGGTCGCGGCCCTGACCGGCGGCACCCCGGTCGTCCCCCTGCCCGACTTCGACGATGCCTACCAGACCCAGCGGGTCCTGGAAGCCGCCGTCGTGTCGGCCCGCGAGCGCACGGCCGTGCGTCTCAGCCAGATCCGCTGAAGGAGCCCCGATGTACACCCGCAACGTCCTCAGCCACACCGACGCTCGGCGCCTGGTGGACCACGTGGTCGCCGCCCTCGAGCCCGAGGCCCGTGGTGCCGCGGTCGCGGTCGTCGACGCCCACGGCGAGCTCCTCGCCTTCCTCCGCACCGACGGCTGCCGCCTGTCCTCCGGCCCGATCGCCATCAACAAGGCGTACACGGCGGCCCGCGAACAGGCCGAGTCCCGCTCGGTGGGGGAGGCCTCCCGTCGCGAGGGCTTCCCGATGACGAACTTCGGCGAGCTGCGCTACGTCTCCTGGGGTGGCGGCGTCCCGCTGGTGGTCGACGGGGAGGTCGTGGGGGCGGTCGGCGTCAGTGGCCTGCCGGAGGAGGACGACATCGCCATCGCTCGGGCGGCGGCCGCAGTGCTGTCGGTCGGCCGGGGGGCCGCGGACGGGGGTTGACCCGGCGGGTCAACCCTTGTGGGTGAAGATGGTCTCGATGGCGGGGGGCTCGTTCTCGAACGGGCCGAACTTCGGCTTGGCCGTCTGCCGCATCCGGGTGGTGCGGTGGATGGGGTCCGGGTCCCAGCTGGGGATGACCTTGTCGCCGAAGAGCTCGATGCACTCCATGGCCTCGTCGTGCTCGAGGTTGTTGGGCAGGCCGAACACGAGCTGGTCGACCCCGACATCGTCGTACTGGGCCAGCTGCTCGTTGACCTCGTCGGGCGTCCCGCAGAGGACGCCGCCGTACTCGATGGCCAGGTCGACGGTCGCCCGGTCGAGCTGACGGGGCGGGTCGGGCCACACGATGGCCCCCTCGGGCACCGGGAAGGTGTCGTGGTAGAGGCAGACCAGGGAGTAGAGGTAGCCGCTGGCCGCCCGGGTCATGATCTCCCGGGCCTTGTCGCCGTCCTCCATGCAGACCACGGCGTTGGTGATCATCACGTTGTCGTTGACGAACTGGCCGACGGGGTCGGTGCACTCGGCGATGCCCGCCTTGTAGGCCTCGATCTGGGGCCGCATCTCGCCGATCGGGCTGAAGTTGAACCCCAGGGCCCCGATGCCGAGCGAGCCCGCCTTGCCGAAGGTGGAGGGGGAGCCGCAGGCGACCCAGATCGGCGGGTGGCCGACGCCGTAGGGCTTGGGCAGCACGTTGTGGGGGGTGTCGAGGGAGAAGTGCTCGCCCTGGAACGTGTAGTCCTTGCGCTCCCACATCCGCGGGATCTCGCGGATGACCTCGTCCCACTCGACCCGGGTCGAGGACGTGTCGTGGATGTTGAAGGTGGCGACCTCGTGGCTGCCCGCGCCCCGGCCGGTGCCGAACTCGAACCGGCCGTTGGAGAGGTGGTCGAGCATGGTGACCCGCTCGGCGTTGCGCACGGGGTGGTTGGCCCGCGGGCTCAGCCCGAAGATCCCCGAGCCGAGGTGGATGCGCTCGGTGAGGGCGGAGCAGTGGCCCAGGAACACCTCGCTGGAGGAGGTGTGGGAGTACTCGGCCAGGCCGTGGTGCTCGCTGACCCAGACGTACTTCCAGTTGTGGCGGTCGGCCTGGACCACCAGCTCGACCTCGTTGAGGAGGGCGGCGTGCTCGCCCTCGGTGGTGTGGGCCGCGGGACCGGGGACGTACCCCTGCAGGAACATGCCGAACTCCATGGCCCCATGGTGGTCGATTACCCACCGGTCGTGCAAGTTCCGACCGGGTGGAGAAAGACCGTTCAGCCGTGGGCGGTGAGGAGGCGGTCGACCTTCTGGGTGATGGCGGACCAGTCGTCGCCCCGGCGGGCGGCGATGCCCGCGAGCACCGTGGTGATGCGGGACTCGAAGGACTGCAGGGGGGTGACGGCCGCTTCGGCCAGCAGGGCGCGGAGGTGGGGGAGGTCGGCGGGCTCCCGCACGGCCAGCACCCGCTCGTACTCGGCCACCGCGGGGTGTCCCGCGGCCACCGCTCGCTGCTCGCGGATGGCGTGGACGGCCGACCCGAGCGCGCACGAGCTCACCAGCTGGTAGGCGTCCTGGGCCTCGCGACGCCGTGAAGCCCTGGGCGCACGAGCGGGGCGAGGATGGCGTCGATGTTGTCGACGATCACCTCGGCGCGTGATGGCGCCGTCGAGGTACTGGCCGAGCAGGGCGGGCTCGGCCACGAAGGCGTCCCGGTTGTAGATCGCCCACTCGAGCAGCCAGACCGCCCAGTGCTGGCCCTCGTCGCGGGGGACCTGGCGGCGGGCGGCGGAGTACTCGGCGGCCAGGCGCAGGAGGTCGTCCTTGCCCTCGACGTGGTGGTAGAGGCTGGCGATGCTCACCCCGAGGCGGTCGGCCACGGCCCGGAGCGTGAGGTCGGACAGACCGATCTCGTTGGCCGCCTCGGCGATCGCCTCCCGGCTGATCCGTGCCGGCCTCCCCACCTTTGCCACGCCGTGAGCGTACGACGGCTTGACAGGGCGGCGGTTCTGGGGTTTTCTATAGAGGTTCGGAAAATGGGGGACCAGCCAGGATGCAGGACCTGACAGGACGCGTCGCCGTCATCACCGGCGGCGCGGGCGGCATCGGCCGGGCGCTGGCCGAGGAGCTGGTCGCCGAGGGCATGAAGGTCGTCGTGGCCGACGTGCAGGCCGACCTCGTCGCCGCCACGGCCGCCGCCCTCGAGCGAGCGGGGCGAGGCCCTCGGCGTGGTCACCGACGTGACCGACCCGGCGTCGGTCGAGGCCCTGGCCGACGCCACCTACGAGCGCTTCGGCGCCTGCCACCTCCTGGTCAACAACGCCGGTGTCGGGGCGCCGTCCTCCACGCCGTGGGAGACGACCGTCAACGACTGGCGCTGGGTGCACGGGGTCAACGTGATGGGCGTGGTCAACGGGGTCCTGGCCTTCGTCCCCCGGATGATCGAGGCGGGGGAGCCGGGCCACGTGGTCAACACCTCCTCGGGCGACGGTGGCATCGAGCCGCTCCCCACGGCGTCGGTCTACGCCGCCAGCAAGGCGGCGGTGACCACCTTCACCGAGTGCCTGGCCAGCCAGCTGGAGAGCGAGGGCACGAACCTGCGGGCCTCGATCTTCTACCCCTCGGGCGGCCTGCTGCGCACGGGGCTGTGGGAGTCGGACAAGACCCGGCCCGACGAGCTGGCCCGGGAGCGACCCCGCACCACCGAGGCGATGACCGTCGAGAAGCTCGAGGCCATGGCGGAGAAGGGCGGCTACCAGCTGCCCTGGCAGGACCTGAACGAGCTGGCCCGGGTCGCTGATCGCGGGGATCAAGGCCGAGGACTTCATCGTCATGATCGGGCGGGAGAAGATCGCCGAGACCCTCCGGACGCGGGGCGAGACCTTCGCCGCCGGCCGGCTGCCCGTCCACGAGAAGGGACTGCTGTGAGCACCGTGCCCACCGAAGACCGCTACCTGTTGATCTCCTCCGACGGGCACACCGGCCCGCCGGCCGAGCACTACCGGGAGTACCTCGACGAGGCCTACCACCCGCCAGTTCGACGCCCATCAGGCCGAGCTCGGCGTCATCCGGGAGTTCCAGCAGTCGATGAACGCCGACTTCCGGAAGGAGTGGGAGGCCAAGACCGGCGACGGCGGCCTGCACGCGGCCTACGACTCCGACGCCCGCAACGAGCGCCTCGACGGCGAGGGCGTGGCCACCGAGGTCCTGTTCCCGGACGCCGACGTGCTGGGCACGGGCCGGGTGGCCAGCTCGCCGTTCGGCTCCGGCCTGGGCAACCCCACGGGGCTGCGACCCCGAGCTGGTCTTCGCCGGGGCCCGGGCCCACAACCGCTGGCTGGCCGACTTCTGCGCCAAGGAGCCGCATCGTCGGATCGGCGTGGCCGTGGTGCCCGATCGTGGTCGACGTCGATGCCGCGGTCACCGAGATCCACGAGGCCGCCGACCGGGGCCTGCGCGGCGTGATGATCCCCACCCGCTGGTTCGACTCGCCCGCCTACCACGAGCCGGTCTACGAGCCCGTCTGGGCCGCGGTCGCCGAGCGCGGCCTGGTCCTGCACACCCACTCCGGCGCCGGGCCGGCCGACTACGAGATCGGCCCCGGCTTCATGGCCATCTACGCCACCGAGGCCTACTGGTGGGCGGCCCGGCCCCTGTGGGTCCTGCTCTGGGCCGGGGTGTTCGAGCGCCACCCCGACCTGCGCTACGTCATCGCCGAGAACGGCGCCTGGTGGGTGCCCGACCTCGTCAGCAAGATGGACGAGAAGTACCTCGGCGGGCACAACACGAAGAAGATGGGCGACGCCTTCCGCGAGCAGCTGAAGATGAAGCCGAGCGAGTACATCGACCGGAACTGCTTCTTCGCCGCCTCGACGCCCGGGGTCGAGGACATCGGCCGGCGCCACGCGGTCGGCATCGGCAACCTCCTGTGGGGCAACGACTTCCCCCACCCCGAAGGCACCTTCCCCTACACCCGCGAACTGGTCCGCAGGCGCTTCAAGGACGTGCCCCGGGACGAGTGCCGGGCGATCCTCGGCCACAATGCGGTGGGCCTCTACGGCATCGACACCGCGGCGCTGGCCCCCCTGGTCGAGCGCATCGGCCCCCTCGTCGAGGACATCCACGGCGAGACCCCACTACAGGAGGTCCCCGAGGACCGTGACTGACTCCGACGTCGCCGACCTGCTCAAGAACCCCCCGCCCCCCACCGCCCGCGAGGCGGCCACGGTCGAGACCCTCGTCGGCCTCCCCATGCCCCGGGACCCCGAGCTGGTGCTGGACGCCTCCCGGCGTCTCAAGGTCACCCGCCAGGCGGGCCGCCGCTTCCCGTTCCCCGTGCCCAACGGCTGGTTCATCGTGGCCCGGGCCGCCGACCTGGCCCCGGGCGAGACCCGGGCGCTCTACCTGTTCGCCAAGGACCTGGTCCTCTACCGGACGGCGTCGGGCGAGCCCTGCCTCGTCGACGCCCACTGCCCGCACCTGGGCGCGCACCTGGGTGTCGGCGGCAAGGTCGAGGGGGAGTGCCTGCGCTGCCCCTTCCACGGCTGGTCCTTCGGCGTCGACGGCCAGTGCGTCGACATCCCCTACTCCGACAGCCCGCACATCCCGTCCAAGGCCCACGCCCGGTCGTACCCGACCGTCGAGCGCAACCAGATGATCTGGGCCTGGCACCACGCCGAGGAGGCCGAGCCCTTCTACGACGTGCCCGAGGTCGCGGAGTTCAGCCGACCCCGACTGGACCGACATCGACTGCCGGGAGTTCGAGATCGCCATCGCCTGCCAGGAGATGGCGGAGAACAACGTCGACTTCGCCCACTTCCGCTACGTGCACGGCACCGACGCCATCCCCGAGGACGAGTTCCACACCGACGGCACCTACAAGCGCACCGTCGGCCAAGGCGGGAACTTCGTGCGGGAGGGCTACGGCCTCGGCCTGGGTGTCCTGCGCATCAAGGGCTGGGTGACCTTCCTGTCCTCGACCACGCCCATCGACGAGGAGAACGTGCTGGTGCGCTGGGTGTTCACCGCGCCCAAGGCCAATGGTGAGCAGTCGGTCAAGGAGGCGGCCGACGCCTTCTGTGCCGGCGTGAGCCAGGACATCCCGATCTGGGAGAACAAGATCTACCGACCCCGCCCCGTGCTGACCAAGAGCGAGAAGGACATCCTCGAGCACCGGCGCTGGAGCCGGCAGTTCTATTCGGGCTACGACCCGGCCGGCGAAGCCGAGGTCATGGAGGACTGAGCGCGGACGGGGGTGACCCCTCGTCGCTCAGCGGATGAGGACCGCCGGCTCCGGAGGGAACTCGAGCAGGGAGAGGCCCTCGGGGTCGAGCGCCAGGGTGCCCCCGCCGGAGACGGCGAGGCGGTAGGAGATGAACTGCGCCTTCTGCGGGATGAGCGGCGAGCCACCCGCGAGCGTGAACGCATCGGCCTCGGGGGTGAAGAACACGCCCTCCAGCTCCATCGACGCCCCGCCGTTGATGCGGAAGCGGGTCGAGGGCTCCTCCGCCCAGAGCGCGAGGGCGGTGAACGGCCCGACCCGCGGCGCGGTCCACCGCGGTGGGGCGCCACCGGAGATCTGGATGTCGCCGTCGTCGAGGAAGAGGGCCGCGCGGTTGACGTCCAGTACACCGCCGGTCATCTTGAGATCGCCGTTGCGGAGGAAGACGAATGCCGCGTCCGCGGCCGAGTCGTCCACGCAGTCGACCACGGTGGTCAGGCACGCCGAAGCGAGGCTGGCGGTGGGGTTGGCGGTGTTGAAGCGCAGCGATCCGCCGTTCATGGTGATGTCACCGTCGAACACGACGTTGCCGCCGGTGAAGTTGACGGTGCTGGATCCCGGCCGGAAGTCGGCGCAGTCGATCCACCAGTTGCCGGGGAGGGACGCGGGCACCGTGGGGCTGCTGCAGCTGTATCGGGACCGCCAGCGTTGGTAGCCGATCGGCGCGCCCGTCGGGCCGAGCTGCTGGCGGAGGTCGTCGACGTAGGCCGGCTGGGCGCCGGCGGCCGGACAGTCGAGGATCGGGATCCCGTGGTAGTCGGGGTAGCCGGTCCGGCAGTTGAACCGGTGGTCCACCGCCGAGCGGGTGGCCCGTGCGTAGCGCCGGGTGGGCTGGGGATTGAGCAGGCCGCAGCTCACGTCGCTCTGCTGGCAGGCATTGGGGTTGCCGTCGTCGCACCGGAGCTGGCTGGCTGACCATGGCCACGAGGGAGATCCGTCCCGGCGGATTCGTGTCGGCGGGGATGGCGGCGAGGCGCGTGCCCGCACCGCCCACATCGATGGTGTAGGCGTTGTGGGAGCAGGTGGACCCGTCGGAGTCGAGGGTGATGAGCCCGGGCGCGGTCGCGGTGCCCACGGTCAGGGTGCCACCGCCCTGCACGCTGAGGGCGGTGCAGCCCGTCGGGTCGAGCAGCCACAGGTTCGGGGCCTGTCGGAGCGCATCGGGGGTGGCTTTGGCCACTGCCGACGCGTCGGTGTCGAGGTGGTCGACGCCGACGACGCCGGCGAAGAGCGCGTCGATCGTCTGATCGAAGTCCACCCGCACCCGCTCGCAGGGTTCGCCGTCCTCGCCGCGGAGGCCGCCGACCGTGCTGTCCTGGAGGTCGGCGTCGGCGACGGGATAGGTGATCTCGATGACGAATGGAGCAGCCGTCCCGCCGTCGGTGACCGTGGTCGGGGCGGTGGCCGAGTCGCAGCCAACAGGCATCGAGCTGCAGGGCAGGGACGTGCCGGCCGGGAGGCTGTCGACGTTTGCCATCAGGTAGTCGACGGCCTCCTGGCAGGCGACCCGAGGATTGCCATCGGCCGCGGCGAGCTCCTGGCCCGCGGCGAGGGCGGCGAAGTCGGCGGCGGACTGCGCGGTGCGGCGTGTGTCGCGGACTCGTCCGATGTCCACCACCATGGCGACCGTCGCCATGAGCGCGACGATGAACAGGGCGAAGAGCACGGTGACGACGCCGCGGTCGGATCGGAGGCGCATGTGCCGGCCGCCCGTCAAGTGAAGTCCTCGTAACGGGCGGTGACCTGGGCGGTCAGGTCGATCGATTTGGTGAAGAAGATGACCTCCAGGGTCCCGGCGGCCACCGCGTGGACCTGCACCCGCCGACCCGTGGGGCTGTCGGCGGAGTCGTCGAAGCACGGTGCGCCGTCCGCTCGGGTGGTGTGGTCGGCCGAGACCGCGACGGGGGTGTCCCCGTCGACGAGGGCGACACAGACATCGTCCGCGGTGAGCTGGCCGTCTGACCGCTCCACGACCACGTCGCGCACGTTCGTCGCCCAGTTCCCCGACACGAAGGTGTCGTCGACGGGCACCATCGAGCCGTAGCGGGCGCCCTCGCGGGCGGCGTGGGTCACCTCCAACTTGCGGTTGGTGAGGATCCCCCCCGTGAACATCCCGAGCACGAGGCTCATGAACAGGGGCAGGATGAGGGCGAACTCGATGACGGCGACGCCTTCGTCACCGTGCGTTCGGCGCGCGACGGTTACTGACATGCAGCGGTCATCGGCCTCGCCGGGCCTCGACTGAAGGAGAATCTGGGTCGAGTGACCTGGGTCGCCCGGCCCAGGGGGTCAGCCGGTGGCGCCGCTGCGGGCGATGGCCTGCTCGTCGGTGCCGAGGTACGAGGCGATCACGAGCGGGTCGTTGCGCACGGCGTCGGGGACGCCCTCGGCGATCAGCCGGCCCGCCTCGAGGCAGTAGATGCGGTCACTGACGGCCATCACCAGGGGCATGTCGTGCTCGATGACGAGCAGGCTGGCGGACAGCTCCTCCCGCAGCCGGAGCAGCAGGGGCCCGAAGGCCTCGCTCTCCCGCTGGGCGATACCGGCGGTCGGCTCGTCGAGGCAGAGCAGCCGGGCCTCGGCGGCCAGCAGGCAGGCCAGCTCGACGATGCGCCGGGTCCCGGTCGACAGCTCGCTGATGAACCGCTCGCGGAAGGGCCCGAGGCCCAGGAACGTCAGGATCTCATCGGTCTGGGCCCGCACCGCCCGGTCCATCCGACGGGCCCGGGGGAGCCCCAGCGTGACGCTGAGGAGGCCGGCGTGGGCCCGGACCTCGAGCGCCACGGCCACGGTCTCGCCGACGGTCAGGTCGCCGAAGAGCTCGGCCCCCTGGAACGAGCGCCCCAGCCCCGCGGCCGCCCGGCGGTGGGGTGCCCGCCCGGTGACATCGGTGCCGAAGACCTCGATGTGCCCGTCGGCGGGCACGAAGCCGCCGATGGCGTTCATGAGGGTCGACTTGCCCGCCCCGTTGGCCCCGATGAGGCCGACCACCTCGTCCCGACCGACCCGCAGGTCCACGTCGTCGACCACCACGCGGGTCCCGAACCGGACCCGGACGCCATCGACGACGAGGCCGTCGACGCCCTCGGGCGGCCGGGGGCGCTCGCGGAGATGGGCCCCCCGGGTGGGCAGCACCTTGGGGGCGGGCTCGGGCTCAGGCCGGCGGGCGGCGACCCAGCCCAGCAGGAGGTCTCGGACGCCGTAGAGGACCTGGACCAACCCGCCGGGGAGGTAGAGCAGGAGGAGGAGGATCCCCGCCCCGCTGGTGAGGAGGGCCACCTCGGGGTTGTCGGGGAAGAAGGCGGGGAAGCCGATGATCAGGAGGGCGCCGAGCACCGTCCCGGTGATCGAGGCGAGGCCGCCGACCACCGCGATGGCCACCACCGACAGGGAGTCGGTGACAAGGAAGCGGCCGGGCTCGTAGGAGACGAGCAGCCCACCGAACAGGCCGCCTGCCAGCCCGGCCAGGAAGCCGCTGATCCCGAAGGCGACGAGCTTGGTGCGCACCGGGGAGAGGCCGAGCGCGGCCGCGGACTGCTCGTTGTCCCGCACGGCCAACATCGTCCGGCCGAGGCCACTGCGGCGGATGCGGGCCATGGCCACGATCGCCAGCGCCAGGACCCCGAGGCACACGTAGTAGTAGGCCCGCTGGGAGGCCAGGGAGATGCCGAGCCACTGCTGTCGGGGCAGCAGGATCAGCGAGGGGTCGTCGGTGAAGACGGGGCGGGCCAGGAGCCACGGCGCGGCGACGGCGAGGGCCAGGGTGGTGACGGCCAGGAAGAGGCCGGTCATGCGCAGGGCCGGGGTCCCCACCAGCATGGCGACGGCGGTGGTGACCGCCGCCGAGAGCAACAGGGCCCCGGGGAAGGCGAGCCCGACCTCGACCACGAACGTGTAGGTGGTCATCGCCCCGAGGCCGAGGAACGCGACCTGGCCCAGGGACAGCTGCCCGGTCCAGCCGGTGAGCACGGTGAGGGAGAGGGCGAGCAGGGCGAAGACCAGGACCCGGCTGTAGAGGAAGTGGCGGGAGGCCTCGGTGACCAGGAGCGGCAGGAGCACGGCGACGAGCAGGGTGACGCCCGAGCCCAGCGCCGGCAGGTGGCGTACCCACCACAGGCCCTCGACGGCTCGGGGGACCGGACGGACCCGCGGGGCGAAGGACCACGACTCCCGCTGGGCCGGTTCGGTGCGGCCGAACCCCTGGATGAGGACGGTGACCAGCACGATGACGAGCAGGGCGGCGTCGAGCAGGCCGGGGTCCGCGGGGTGGTTGACGAAGAGCACGGCTTCGAACACCCCGATGCCCACGCCGGCCACGATGGCGATCGGGAAGGAGCGCATCCGGGCGATGAGCGCGGCGGCCAGGGTGCGGAGGAGGAGCCCGGGTCCGAGCCCGATCGTGGCGGCTGTCGTGGCGTTGCTCATGGGGGCGGCCAGGACGACGGTCAGGGTGGCCAGCGCCCCCGCGAGGGTCCAGACGACCGTCGACATGGCCTTGACGCTGATGCCGGCCAGGCGGGCGGCGTCGGGGTTGTCCGCTGACGCCCGCACGGCCAGGCCGTAGCGGCTGCGGTTGAGGAACCAGGCCAGGGCGGCGACGACGAGGGGGATCACCACGAGGGCCAGCACGTGCTCGCTGCGGACGATGACGCCGCCCACCTCCCAGGTCTTGTCGAACGGTGTCGGGTAGCCGCCGTACTCGTCCACGTCCGGCAGGACGAACTGCAGGAAGAGGAAGAGCTGCGCGGCGCCGAGGGTGGCGACGAAGAGGACGACGCGCGGGGCGCGGAACAGCCGCCGCACGACGCCCAATTCGAGGAGGGTCCCGAGCAACGCGCCGGCGACCAGGGTCACGGCGAACGCCAGATACCAGTTCCAGTTCCAGTTGACGACGAGGCGGACCAGGAGCGCAGCCCCCAGTGCACCCAGCTCGCCGATGGCGAAGTTGATGACCCGGGACGACCGGTAGATGAGGATGACGGCGACGGCCAGGACGCCGAGGACCAGGCCCCGCATGGCGCCGCTGAAGACGACCTGGGCCGACACGTCGACCGCGAGGAGCACGATCAGGCCTCGGTCCCGCCGAGGAACACGGCCCGGGCCAGGTCGTCGCGGTCCACCAGGTCGGCGATGGGGCCGTCGAAGCGGACGGCGCCCTTCTCCATGAAGAGGGCCCGGTCCGCGATCGCCCGGGCCATGTTCAGGGACTGCTCGACGATGATCATCGTCTGGCCCTGGTCCTTGAGGCCGCGGACGGTCGCGAGCAGGTCGGCGACCACGATCGGCGCCAGGCCCAGGGAGAGCTCGTCGATGACCAGCACCTCGGGCTCGTGGACGAGGGCCATGGCCAACGCCAGCATCTGCTGTTGGCCGCCGGACAGGTCCCCGGCCCGGGTACGCCCTCGGTCGGCCAGCGCGGGGAAGCGGCTCAGCGCCTGCTCCACCCGTCGTTCCAGGTCGTCGCCCCGGTAGAGGTAGCCCGCCGTGCGGAGGTTGTCCCGCACGCTGAGCGAGGGGAACGTCGCCTTGCCCCCCATGAGCTGGACGATGCCGATCTTCACCCGGACCTCGGGGTCGGCGTAGGTCACGGTCCGCCCGTTGAGGCGGACCACGCCGCGCCGGGGGACCCCGAGGCCGCTGATGACCCGCAGCAGGGTGGACTTACCCGCCCCGTTGGTCCCGAGGAGGGCGACGGTCTCACCCCGGTGGACGTCGAGGGCCACGTCGAAGAGCACCTGCACGGTCCCGTAGGCGAAGTCCAGGTTGCGGACCTGGACGACCGGCGGCTCGCCGTCGACACCCCGGCGCCGGGCCAGCTCCTCCTGCTCCTCCTGGAGCTCCTCGACGCAGCGGGAGATGTCGCCCCGGATGTACCGGGCGCCGTAGGCCATGAGGGCGCCCCCGATCAGGCTGGAGGGGAGCACGACCACGATGACCGCGGCCTGGCGACCGATGGCGTCACTGAGCACGCCGGTGAGCACGGCCCCGAAGAACCCGCCGAAGCAGAACAGGTAGACGCCGACCATCGCCGTGCCCCGCGAGCGCAGGCGATAAGGCAGCACGGCCGCCGTCGTGGCGAACACGACCGTGAACGCAGCCCGGGCCATGGCCGTCCCGATCGACAGCACGATCCCGACCAGCACCACGTTGGGCATGAGCAGGGCAAGGGCCACGAAGATCCCGAAGCCGGCGACCAACCCGCCCATCAACATCACCGCACCGGGCGGGCTCCGGCGGAAGAGGCGATCGCTGTTCCGACCGGCGATGGTGATGGCCACGATGGCCGGGAGGTAGGTCAGGGAGGCGAAGAGGCCCCGTTGGAAGGCGTCGAGGCCGAGCTCGTCCTCCAGGAAGAGGTTGAGGAAGAGCGGGAGGCTGAACAGGGCGAGGCCGAGGCTGGCCATGCCGAGCAGGAAGAAGTGGAACGACTTGATCGAGCGCAGGCGCTCGAAGGCCACGCTGAGGGAGATGGGCAGCTCGTCGCGGTCGTCGAGCTCCTCGCCCAGGACGGCCTGCATCTCGTGACGGCCCCGGCGGGGCTCCGGCAGCCGCGCCAGCGCGAGCGCCACAGGGACCGCCAGGAGGCCGATGACGAGGAAGGCCCATCGCCACCCTTCCGGCCCGCCCACCAACGCCGCGATGCCGCCGGCGAGGAGGGGGGCGACGATGAACCCACCGAGCTGGAACGAGAACGACAGGCCGAAGACCCGTCCCCGGGCCTCGATGGGGTAGGCGTCGATCAGGACCGGGCCGTTCACGGGCAGCTCGTAGGACTGGGCGAGACCGGCGCCGACCCGGGCCAGGAACAGCGAGAAGGCGTTCTGGACCAGACCGGTGGCGGCGATCAGCAGGGACCAGAAGGCAACGCACACCGCCGCGATCCGGGTCCGGGGCAGGCGGTCCGCCAGGCTGCTGATGGGCACGGAGCCGAGCAGGAAGAGGACCCCGCCGGCGCCGGCGATGGCGCCCATGACGGCGTCGCTGGCGCCGAGGGTGTCCTGGATGTCCGGGCTGAGCACGGCGAGCGCGGCGTTGTCGAAGCCGACGAGGGCCCCCGCCACACCGATGGTGAGGACCGTCGCCCAGCCCCCGACCCGCAGCGCCTCGCCCAGCGGCATCGCCTCGCCCTCGCCGACCCCGGGGAGGAGGTCGTCGGGGAGGACGACGACCGGGGTCGGGGCGCGTGTCGCCTCCCGCCGGGCCTCCTCCTCCAGGACGGCCGCGGCCAAGCCCCGTCCGCCCTCGGCCTCGCCCTCGTCATCGCCGGCCATGGCCCCTGCTCCGGTCAGGCCGGGGCCTCGATGGGTTCCTCGTCGTCCACCGGCAGGTACTCCCCGGCTTCGGTCGTGAACTGGGCCAGGAAGACGTAGTTGCCGGCGTCGTGCTTGTCCGGCCCGAGCGACCCGGTCACGCCGGCCTCGAGGGACGGGACCTCGCCGAGGCCCTCGATGGCCTCGATGAGCGCGGCTTCGGTGACGGTCCCGTCGATGCTGTCCACCGCGTCCCGGAGGGCGAGCAGGGCGATGCAGTTGACGCCGGTGAAGCCGTAGGCGTCCGAGGGCGTGTCGTAGTCCTCCTCGGTGCGGTCCCGCACCGTCTGGTTGCAGGTCTCGGCCTCCTCGGAGCGCTCCGAGAAGGTGGTGCTGACGCCGAGGGTGCCGTCGAGCTGGTCGAAGGAGCCCTCAGCGAACTGGACGACCGTGTCGGTGATGCTGTTGCAGCACGTGACCCACTGCGGGTGGTAGTCGAGGCTGGTCGCGGCGGCGAAGAGGGCCGGGCCGGCGAGCGGGCCGGCGTTCATGAACACCAGGTCCACGCCGGCGTCCTTGAAGGTCTGCATCGTCGGCTCGTGCTGCTCGCAGTCGGTGTCCCCCTCCGGGCACGGGATGCTGGCGAACTCGGCCACCTCGTGTCCCAGCTCCTCGAGGTGGGGCACGAGGGCCTCCTCCGTGCCGGCGGAGAGGGCCCCGAAGTCCTCGCTGGTCACCACCCCGATGGTCTTGCCCTCCAGCTCACCGGCCTGGTCGAGCACGTCGGCCCACACCTCGGTGTTGCGGTAGGTCCCCATCGAGGTCTGGGACCCGATGCTGAAGAGCCGGCCCTCGGCCTCTTCGTAGAGGGGGTCGTCCCAGCCCGGCATGCCGACGGTGACGGTGCCCTGCTGGACCGCCGTGCAGCGGACGACCTCCCGGCTCATGGCCGGCGAGACGACGACCACGGCTGCGTCATCCTCCTCGGTGGCCTTGATGCAGGCTGCCCGCCCGACGTCGGGTCCGCCGGTGCCGTCCACGAGGTCCACGGTCAGGTTCACCTGTCGGCCCCCGAAGCCGCCGTTCTCGTTGATGTCGTCCACCAGGGCCGGGATGGTGATGGTCATGTCGCCGAGGTCCGGCGCCAGGCCGGCCTCGGCCAACGCCGCGAAGTCCGCCCCGATGAAGGAGATGTTGATCGTGTCGTCGGTCAGCCCGGCGATCGGGGTGCCGCCACCGTCGCCCGAGTCAGCGGTGTCGCCGCCGCCATCGTCCGCGGCCTGACTGCTGCAGGCGCCCGCGAGCAGGGTCAGCGCGACCAGCGCGACGATCCATCGTTGACGAGCCATCGGTTCCCCCCGGAGACTGGTGAAGTTTCCGATAGTAGTTCGGAAACTGTGCTCCGGCGAGAGGGGTTCCCCGCGCCCGCCAACGGCGAGACCCCGGTCAGCCGGTGACGGGGACGTTGATCCAGCCGCGGACGGTGCTGGTGTGGAGGCGGGTCGCCGCGTCGTGGTCGACCTGCCAGTCCGGGAAGCGGGCCAGCGCCTCCTCGAGGGCGATGCGCCCCTCCATCCGGGCCAGGGCGGCCCCGATGCAGAAGTGGATGCCGTAGCCGAACGAGACGTGGTTGTCGAAGGTGCGGTGGATGTCGAAGCGCTCGGCTTCCGGGTAGTGGCGCTCGTCCCGCCCGGCCGAGCCGGTGAGCAGGAGGACCTTGCTGTCCCGGGGATGGTCGTGCCGTGCAGCTCGACCTCCCGGGTCGTCCACCGGCCCTGGACCGGTGACGGGGCCTCGTAGCGCAGCAGCTCCTCCACCGCGTTGGGCAGCAGGGCGGGGTCGGCGGCCAACTCCGCTCGCTGGTCGGGGTGCTGGTCGAGGAGGATCGCGGCCCAGCCCAGGAGGCGGGCCACGGTCTCGGTGCCGGCGCTGACCAGGAGGTTGACGAAGGCGTTGCCCTCTTCGTCGGTCAGTCGTCGGGTGACGCCGTCCTCGTCCACCTCGGCCCGGAGCAGGTCGGTGATCATGTCGTCGCGGGGGTTGACGCGGCGGTCCTCGATGATCGCGCTGATGTAGCCCCAGAGCCGGATGCGGGCCTCGAGGGCGAAGTCGTTGACCATGCCCACGCCGGGCTCGATGTGGAAGGTGTCGTCGATGGCGTGGCGGACCTCCTCCCGCTGGTCGTCGGGCACGCCGACCAGCTCGGAGATCACCATGGACGGCAGCTGGGCGCCGAAGTCCTGGACGAAGTCGAAGCCGTCGCCGCCCACGTGGGGGTCGAGCAGCTGGGCGCAGAGCTCCCGGATGTGGGGCTCGAGGCTCGTCGATGCGGCGGGGGGTGAAGGCCCGGGAGACGAGCGTCCGCAACCGACCGTGCTCCGGCGGGTCGAGGAAGATCATCATGTTCGGCGGGGCCATGCCCGGGCCCATGATCTCCAGGACGGTGCCCATGGGCCGAGGAGAACGTGGCCGGGTCCCGGTGGGCGGCCTCGACGTCCTCGTAGCGGGACAGGGCCCAGAAGTCGTGGCGGTCGTTGCGGTAGACGGGGGCCTCGTCCCGCATCCGCTTCCAGATGCCGTAGGGGTTGGCGTCGATCTCGGTGTCGAAGGGGTCCCAGTAGAGGTCCTCGACCTGTGTCTCCACCGTCGTCATGGACCGCGAACCTACTCTGAACCGGGATTCACGGTGAGGGCCGGGTTCAGGCGAGGGCGTCGCGGAGGCGGGCGAGGGTCCAGTCCATCGGCGGGCTTCGCCTCGGGCAGGAGCTCGTCCAGGCCGAAGAAGCCGTGGAACAGGCCGTCGGCCCGGAGGGCCTCGGTGGGGGTGCCGGCCGCGGCCGAGCGCCGCGGCGTAGGCCTCGCCCTCGTCCCGCAGCGGGTCCAGCTCGGCGGTGAGCACCGTGGCCGGCGGCAGGCCGGAGAGGTCGTCGGCCCGGATCGGGCGAGGCGTAGCGGATGGCTCGCCGTCGCCGTCGGGCCCGAGGTACTGCTCCCAGTACCAGGCCATGTGGGTCCGGGTGAGGAAGTAGCCGGTCGCGTTCTCGGTGTAGGACGCGCTGTCCATGGCGGCGTCGGTGACCGGGTACACGAGGAGCTGGTGGTGGATGGTCGGGCCGTCCCGGTCACGGGCCATGAGGGCCACGACGGCGGACAGGTTCCCGCCCGCCGAGTCGCCGGCGACGACCAGCCGCCGGGGGCCGTAGTGGGCCTCGGCCCACACGGTGGCGGCGTAGGCGTCCTCGGCGGCCGCCGGGCACCGGGCCTCGGGGGCCAGCCGGTAGTCGACGGAGATCACCACGGCGCCGAGCTCCTGGGCCAGGCGCCTCGTGGTGCGGTCGTGGGTGTCGAGGCCGCAGAGGGCCCAGCCCCCGCCGTGGGAGAACACGATCACCGCGGGCTGGTCGGCCGACGCCGTCCGGGGTGTAGATCCGGACCGGGACCTCGCCCGCCGGGCCGGGGATGGTGGTGTCCTCGACCGAGGCCACCTCGATGGGCGGGAGGGGCATCTCGGGGCGCTCGGCGAGGATGCGCCGGGCCTCGACGGGGTCGAGGCAGTCGCCGCCCGACATCGGGGAAGGTGCCCGTCAAGGCGTCGATGAACAGCTGGACGGTGTCGGACGGCGGCATCAGCGGGCGACTCTAGGCAGGGTCCCGGCGGCCAGCCCGCCGTCGACGGCCAGCTCGGCTGCCGGTCAGGTAGGAGGAGGCGTCGGAGGCGAGGAAGAGCACGGCCTCGGCCACCTCCTCGGCGGTGCCCGCCCGCCCGAGCGGGTAGGCGGTGAACATCGGGGCGTCGGCGGGCACCGGCAGCATGGCGGTGTCGATGGGTCCCGGGTGCACCGAGTTGACCCGGATCCCCAGCGGGCCCAGCTCGATGGCCGCCGTCTTGGTGATGCCCCGCAGACCCCACTTCGAGGCGCCGTAGGCGCTGTGGCCCCACGCCCCCGCCAGCCCGGCGAACGACGAGATGTTGACGATCGAGCCGCCGCCGCGGGCCTGCATCGACGGGACCACCGCCTGCATGCCGACGTAGGGGCCGACCAGGTTGACCCGGAGCAGGCGCTCGAGGGCGACGGGGTCCTCGTCCACCAGGGCCCGGATCCAGTGGATGCCGGCGTTGTTGACCAGGACGTCGATCCCGCCGAACCGGTCCACGGCCGCGGCGACGACCTCGGCCCACGCGGCGACGTCGCCCACGTCGTGGGTCACGGCGATGGCGGCCTCGCCCAGGTCGGCGGCCACCGCCTCGACCTCGGCGGTGAGCACGTCGGTCAGGACGACCTGGGCCCCTTCGGCGGCGAAGAGGCGGGCCTCGGCCTCGCCCTGGCCACGGGCGGCCCCGGTGACCACGGCCACCTTGCCCTCCAGACGATCCCCCACGGGAGGTGAATCTAGACTCAACGGACTGACATGGATTTCGAACCGACCGCCGACCGGCTCCTGCCCGACCTGGACATCCGCACCGAGATGGTGCTGCTGGCCCGGACGCTGTGGCGGGAGGGCTACGACGACCACCTCGCCGGCCACATCACGGTCAACCAGGGCGACGGCACCCTGCTCTGCAACCCCTGGCTGCTGACCTGGGAGGAGTTCCGGCCCCAGGACGTCATCCGCATCGACCTCGAGGGCAACGTGGTCGAGGGCGACTGGCCGGTGCCCCTGGGCATCCCCCTCCACCTCGAGCTGCACCGGGCCCGCCCCGACGTGCAGGTCGCCGTCCATCACCACCCCCGCTGGGGCACGGTGTGGGCCGATCTCGGGCGTCTGCCCGGACGGTACGACCAGAGCTCGGTCCTGGGCGGCGGGACGGCGGCCCTGGTCGACGAGTACGGGGGCGCGGTGAACGACCCGTCGACGGCGGCCAAGGCCATCGCCGCGATGGGCGACGCCGAGCTGGCCGTGCTCGCCCACCACGGGGTCTTCGTCCTCGGCGGCTCGATCCGGGCCGCCCACCAGCGGTGCGTGGCCTTCGAGTCAGCGCTGCCGATCGGCGTGGCTGACCGAGGTCGGCGGCGGCGGCGAGGAGCTGCCGCCCGCGGTCATCGGCTTCTTCGAGCGGGGCGACGGCGAGGGCTTCCTCGGCTTCTGGGAGGCCGCCGCCCGTCGCGAGCTCCGGGCTGACCCGAGCCTCCTGCGCTGAGGCGGTGACGAGCTTCCTGCTCATCCACGGAGGGAACTGCACGGGGCGGTTCTGGGACCGGGTCGTGGAGCGGCTGGATGCGCCGGCGGTGGCCGTCGACCTTCCGGGCCGGGCCGACCGGCCCGCGGACCTCATGACCGTGACCCTCGACCAGCACGCGGCCTCGGTGGTCGCCGACGTCACTGGCGCGGCCCCCGAGGGGCCGGTCGTGATCGCGGCCCACTCGTCGGGTGGGCTCATCGTCCCTCGGGTCGTCGCCGCGCTGGACGATCGGGTCACCGGGGTGGTCCTCTCCTCGGCGTCGGTCCCCCCGGACGGTGGCACCGGACTGGAGTGCATGAAGCCGAGTCACCGGGAGCGGATGGTGGCCGGCATCGAATGGGCCCGCTCGGAGGGCAACCGCCTGGTCGCCCCGGTGCCCGAGGAGCCCGAAGCGCTGCGGGAGGCTTACGGCGAACACCTCGACGACGACACCCTGGCGTTCGTGTTCGAGCGTCTGGTCGAGGACTCCTTCAACGTCTACTTCGACCCGGTGTCCTGGACCGGGGTCACCGTGCCCATCACCTATGTCCGGGCGGCCCGGGACACGGCGGTCCCTCCGGCCCTGCAGGACGAGATGATCGCCCGGCTCCCGGGTGACACCGACCGTCCTCGACTGGGACTGCGGCCACATCCCGCCGGTCACCCGCCCGGACGAGTTCTCGGCGCTCCTGGGTCAGTTTCTGAACTAAGTTAGGAAACTATGGCGAGCTGGATCGGGCAGTACTGCATCAACGTCACCGACCTCGACGCGACCGTCGCCTTCTACGAGGCCCTCGGCCTCGAGTGCACCAGCCGCACCGAGATCGACACGGCGGGCGAGGCCATCATCGAGCACCCGGGCAAGGGCGGGAAGCTGCAGCTGGCCCAGCAGAAGGAGCAGGCCGGGGCCATCGATCCCGGCAACGCGTTCTGGAAGCTCTACGTGAACAGCAACGACATCGCCGCCACCCACGCCGCGGCGCTCGGGACGGGGGCGACCGAGGTCATGGCCCCGATGCGCATGGAGCAGTGGCCCACGAGCATCAGCTTCGTGAAGGACCGGGACGGCTACCTGGTCGAGCTCGTGCAGCGCCACCCGTGGCTGGACGGCGACGACACGACGCCGTCGTGGCTGGGCCAGTACTGCATCAACGTCACGGACCTCGACACCACCGTCGCCTTCTACGAGACGCTGGGCCTCACCTGCACCAGCCGCACCGAGATCCCCGGGGCCAAGGAGGCGATCCTCGAACACCCCGACAAGGGGGGCAAGGTCCAGCTGGCCCAGCAGGACGACCAGGACGGCCCCATCGTCATGGGCGGCGCGTTCTGGAAGCTGTACGTGAACACCGACGACATCGCCGGGGTGTACGCCGCGGCGCTGGCCGCCGGTCACGCCTCGGTGATGGAGCCGACCCGCATGGACCGGTGGCCGGTCACGGTCGGCTTCGTCGCCGACCCCGACGGCTACCAGGTGGAGCTGGTCGAGCGTCATCCGTGGTGACGGCGGGCTGGTAGGCAGGGGCCATGTCACGCGCACTGGTGTTGGGCGGCGGGGGGCCGATCGGTGTGGCCTGGGAGACCGGGTTGCTCGCGGGCCTGGCCGAGGCCGGCGTCGATGTCGGCCACGCCGACCGGATCGTGGGCACCTCCGCGGGCTCGATCGTCGGCGCCCACCTGGCCCGGGGCGACAGCCTGAGCTCCCTGGTGGCCGACCCGGAGCGCAACGTGGTGGCGCCGCCCGAGGACGTCGCGGTCCCCGAGGTCGACCCCGCGTCGATGGCGACCCTCGGGACGGCCATCTTCGAGGCGCTGACCGGCGCCCGCCCCCACGACGAGATCGTGCGGGGCATCGGGGCCCTCGCTTTGGCGGCCGAGACGATCTCCGAGGAGGCGTTCGTGGCCATGCCCGGGGCGGGCCTCGGTACCGAGTGGCCCGGCCGCGATTTCGCCTGCACGGCCTACGACGCCGAGTCGGGGGCCTTCACCGTGTGGGACGAGGCCGCGGGCGCGCCCCTCGACCGGGCCGTGACCTCCAGCTGTGCGGTCCCCGGGCTCTTCCCGCCGATCACCATCGACGGCCGCCGGTACATGGACGGCGGGGTCATCTCCGGGACCAACTGCCAGCTGGCCGCCGGTCACGACCGGGTCGTGGTCGTGTCGGTCATGTCCAACGCCGTGCCCGGCGCGGCGGACTTCCTCCGGGTGCCGCTCCTGGCCGAGATCGAGGCCCTGGAGGCGGACGGCGCCGGCGTCGAGCTGGTGGAGTTCGACGACGCCAGCGTGGCGGCCGGTGGCGGCAACCTGCTGGCCTTCTCCCGGGACATCGTCATGGCCGTCGGCGAGGCGGGGCGGGCCCAGGGTCGCGTCGAGACCGAGCGCATCGGTGCCCTGTGGGGTTGAGCCGGTGACGGTCTGGACCAGCGGCGAAGAGCACACCGTCCTCGAGCTGCTCGAGCGTCGGCTCGCGTCCGACCCCGACGCCCCCTACCTCGACGTGTGCGGGGACACCGCCACGGCGGCCGAGGTGGCCTCGGTCGCCGGTCGGCTGGCCAACGCTACGGCGCGCTCGGCGTCGCAGCCGGGCGAGCGGGTCGCCACGCTGATCGAGAACTCGATCGAGGCCATGTACGCCTGGTGGGGCGCAGTGTCCGCCGGCGCGGTGGCCGTGCCGATCAACACGGCGTACAAGGGCGAGTACCTCCGCCACCAGCTGGCCGACTCCGGCGCGCGGGTCCTGGTCGTCGAGGCCGATCTGGCCGATCGGGCCGAGCGCATCGCCGATCAGGTCGACTCCCTGGAGCACGTCGTGGTCCTGGGCGACGAGCCCCGGTCGGTGCCGGGGGTCGCCAACCACGTCTGGGCCGACCTCCTCGCGGCCGACGAGACGGCCCCGGCCATCAGCGTCCGGCCGTCGGACCTGGCCACCTTCATCTACACGGGGGGCACCACCGGCCCGTCCAAGGGCTGCATGCTCAGCCACAACTACCACGAGGCCCTGGCCCGCCAGATCGGCATCTGCTGGGGGCGCACCGCCGAGGACGTCGTCTGGACGCCGCTGCCGCTCTTCCACTTCAACGCCATCGTCACCGCCGTCCTCGGCCCCCTCGTGTACGGCGGCCGGGCCGCGATCTACCGACGGTTCTCGGTCTCCAACTTCTGGTCGGAGATGAACCGGACGGGGGCGACCATCACCTCGACCCTCGGCACCATGGCCTATCTCCTGGCCCACGACGTGGACCGCCCCGAGATGCCCGGGTCGGGTGCGCCGGAGGCCAACACCTCGCTGCGCCTGCTCGGGGCGGCGCCGCTCCCGGTCGAGATCGACGAGCGGATCCGGTCCCGGTTCGGCATCGAGACCTTCAGCGGGGCCTACGGCGTGACCGAGGCCAGCCTCATCTCCTGGCAGCCCCCCGGCGTGCGCAACAAGCCCAACGCCGCCGGGGTGGTCAACGACGAGTACTTCGACGTCCGCATCTTCGACGACGACGACCGGGAGCTGCCCCGGGACACCGACGGCGAGATCGTCATCCGGCCCAAGCGGCCCCAGGTCATGTTCGAGGGCTACTGGGGCCGGCCCGAGGCCACCGTCGGGACCAGCCGCAACTGGTGGTACCACACCGGCGACATCGGCCGGATCGACGAGGACGGACTACCTCTTCTTCGTGGACCGCAAGGCCGACTACCTCCGCCGGCGGGGCGAGAACATCTCCTCGCTTCGAGGTCGAGCGCATCTTCATGGGCCACGGCGCGCTGGCCGACGTCGCCGTGCACGCCGTGCCCAGCGAGATGAGCGAGGACGACCTCAAGGTCACCGCCACGCTGGAGGAGGGGGCCACCCTCACCGAGGAGGAGCTCTTCCGGTGGGCCGTCGACGAGCTGCCGTACTTCGCCCTGCCCCGCTACATCGAGTTCCGGGCCGAGCTGCCCCGCAGCCCGGTGGGTCGGGTCCTCAAGCGGGAGCTGCGGGACGAGGGCGTCACCGCGGCCACCTGGGACCTCGAGACCAGCGACGTCACCTTCGACAAGCGCTGATGCGGCCCTCCCGACGCGTCGGTGGCGTGGTCGTCCTCGCCGTCCTGGTCGTCGCGGCGGCGTGCAGCGGCGACGACGGCGAGACCTCTTCGACGACGAGCCCGTCGTCCACGACCACCGCCGATGCTCCAGGCTCGACGGTGCCACCCTCGGCTGAGGGACTGCCCGCCGAGGTGGTCGAGTTCGCCGACGACTGGCCGACCGCGGGCCAGGACCACGACAACACCCGGGCCGCCGCCGAGCTCGACGATCACCGCGGCCAACGTCGGCGACCTCGAGGAGGTGTGGCGGGCCGAGCTGCCCGAGGCCGGCGCGCTCAGCACGGTGCCGCTCGTCGCTGGGCGACACCGTCTACGTCCAGGGCGGCATCCGGCCAGGTCGTCGCCCTCGACCGGGCGACCGGCGAGGAGCTCTGGGCCAGCGAGCCGACCGGCCTCAACATCGGGCCGTTCGGGGTGGCCGTGGGCGACGGGCGGGTCTACGGCATGGACGGCTCGACCGGCGTCCTCGCCCTCGACCTCGCCGGCGGCGAGCCGATCTGGGCCACCGACATCACCGCCACCGACACGACCGGGCGTCGACATCCAGCCGGTCGTCGCCGACGGCCTGGTGATCGCCAGCTCGGTCCCGATCAGCATCGGCGGGATCTACGCCCCCGGTGACCGGGGCGTGGTCAGCGCGCTGGACGCCGCCACCGGCGAGGTGCGGTGGAGCTTCGACACCGTCGACGGCGACCTGTGGGGCCATCCCGAGGTCAACTCCGGCGGCGGGGCCTGGTACCCGCCCGTCGTCGACCTGGAGCGGCGGACTGGTCTACGTCGGCGTGGCCAACCCGGCGCCGTTCCCCGGCACCGCCGAGTGGCCCAACGGCACCAGCCGGCCGGGCGACAACCTCTACACGGACTCGATCGTGGCCCTCGACCTCGACACCGGCGAGCTGGCGCTGGTTCCACCAGGTGACGCCCCACGACATCTTCGACCGCGACCAGGTCCACACCCTGATGGCCGACCCTGGAGGACGGCACCGACGTGATCGTCAGCGCGGGCAAGTCCGGCGTCGCTCGTCGGCCTCGATCCCGACGACGGCACCGTGCTCTGGCGGACCGAGGTCGGTGTGCACGACAACGACGACCTCGAGGAGCTCGACGGCCCGACCACCGTGAGCCCGGGCACCTACGGCGGCGATCCTCACCCCGCCGTCCACGGCCGACGGTGTCATCTACGCCGGCCACCGTCGACGCCGCCACCGAGCTGATCCCCGACGAGACCGCCTACTTCGGCGCCCCCCTCGGCACCGAGGACGGCGAGGTCGTCGGCGGTCGACGCCGACGACGGGCGACGTGCTCTGGGACGTCGACGTGCCCGGCGACCCGCTCGGCGGCGACCACGGTGGTCAACGACCTGGTGCTCACCGTCCTGCTCGACGGCACGATCCTGGCCCTCGACCGGGCCGACGGCGCGTGGTCGCCACCTTCGCCGCCGGCGGGGGCGTGAACGGCTGGCTGTCGGTCGCCGGCGACGAGCTGTTCGTGCCCGTCGGCAACTCCGCCCCACCCCAGGTCCTGGCCCTCGCCCTGCCCTGACTACGGTCCCGGGGCGTGACCACGCCGAACGTCCGCGCCGATGACCTCTCCACCGACGACCTGGAGGACTGGGGCGCTCTGGAACCGCCCCTGGCCACGGCGCTGGGGGACCCGATGCCCACCTACGGCCTGGACCTCTGGGTGTCCGACGACGAGTCCGTCTCGTCCGGCGTCTGGCAGTGCGAGCCGGGGCTGTCCCGCTGGGACCTCGAGGAGGGTGAGTTCATCCACGTCATCTCGGGGCGGATGACCTGCCGCCACGACGACGGGAGCGAGGTGGAGCTGTCCGCGGGCTCGACCGCCGTCTTCCCCAAGGGCTGGGCCGGGATCTGGGAGATCCACGAGACCCTGCGCAAGGTCTACGTCCTCTTCCCGTGAGCGGCCTGAAGCTCGGGTACCAGTACGGCTACTGGACGGCGGAACCCCGTCCCGCGACCGACCTCATCGCCGCCGCGCAGCGGGCCGAGGCGCTCGGCTACGACTCGCTGTGGACGGGGGAGTCATGGTCCAGCGACGCCTTCTCGCCGCTGGCGGCGGTGGCGGGGGCGACCGAGCGGGTGACGCTGTGCACGGGCATCGCCCAGATCGGGGCGCGACCCCCGACCACGGCGGCGATGCACGCCATCACCCTCGACGGGCTCTCCGGCGGCCGGGCCGTGCTCGGCCTCGGCGTGGGCGGCCCGCAGGTGGCCGAGGGCTGGTACGGGCGGCCCTTCGCCAAGCCCCTGGCCCGGACCCGCGAGTACGTGGACGTCGTCCGCCGGACCGTGGCCCGCGAGGCGCCGGTCACCAGCGACGGCCCGCACTACCCGTTGCCCTACGACGGCGAGGGCGCGGTCGGCCTGGGCAAGCCCCTGAAGCTGATCACCCACCCCCTGCGCCCCCGCATCCCGGTCTTCCTCGGCGCCGAGGGCCCCAAGAACGTCGCCCTGGCCTTCGAGATCGCCGACGGCTGGCTGCCGCTCTACTTCCCGCCCTCTCGCCAGGACCTCTACGACCTGCCGCCGGTGCCCGACGGCTTTGAGATCGCGGTCAACGTGTCGGTCAACGTCCACGACGACGTGGGCACGGCCCTCTGGCCGGTCAAGGCCACGCTCGGGTTCTACATCGGCGGGATGGGGGCCAAGGGCCGCAACTTCCACACCGAGCTCATGGCCCGCATGGGCTTCGCCGAAGAGGCCTTCGCCGTCCAGGACCTCTTCCTCGAGGGCAAGCGGGACGAGGCCATCGCCGCCGTGCCCGACGACTTCGCCGACGAGATCAGCCTGTGCGGTCCCCGGGAGCGCATCGCCGAGCGCCTGGAGGCCTGGAAGGCCAGCCCGGTCACGACCCTGATCATCGGTGGCGCCGACGACGGCACCCTCGAGCTGATGGCCGAGCTGACCGCCTGAGCCGAGGGCTGGCCGTCAGGGCGTGGGGGACAGCTGCCCGACCGACCACTCGAGGACGTGGTCGGCGACCTCCTCCCACCCCGGCACGCCGGGGAAGTGGGGCCGGTCCTCGTACTCGACGTAGTCGGTGACCGAGGCCGAGCCGCTGTAGCGCTTCACCAGGGTCCGGGTGACCGCGGCCGGCACGACGTGATCCTGTCCGGCGCCGACCAGGAGCATCGGCGCCCGTCCGGGCCGGGCGAAGTCGACCCGGGCCGGGGTCTTCGGGTTGAGCTCAGCCATGGCCCCCTCGAAGAGCACCCGACCCGCGGCCGGGACCGCGTAGCGCTCGTAGTAGGGGGTCGACGCCTCGAGGGTGAGCGTGTTCGTCATCGTGTAGTGGAAGTCCTTCAGCGAGTACTCGACGGCTCGCCCCTTGTTTCGTGGGTTGCGCAGGATGCGAGAGCTCGAGCGGATGGTGCTCAGGGGCAGTCGCCGGACACCACGGGGTGGGGCAGGGGACAGGCCGACCCCTGCGGCGCCGAGCCCACGGTCGAGGAGGAGCTGCATGAACAGTCCGCCGAACGAGTGACCCATGATGATCGGGGGCCTGGCCAGCCCGTCGATGATCCCGGCGTAGTGGTCGACGATGCGCTCGATGCTCAGCGCGGCGAGGGGTGAGGGATCCTCGCGCAGCGCCTCGACGTCGCCTTCGAGGCCCGGCCAGGACGGGGCGTGGACCTCGTGTCCGGCGGCGGAGTAGCGGTCGACGAAGCCGTCCCAGCTCCGGGAGGTCATCCAGAGTCCGTGGATCAGCACGATCGGTGCGTCGGCCATGTCGGGTCCTCGCTCACGTCAGTGCGGCGCAGGCGCGCCGACGACCCCATCCTGCACCCAGAGCCCAGGGCCATCGCATCCCGGGAAGCGCGTAGTCGTGCGCGGCGGCCTCAGTCCCGGACGTAGAAGCGCTCGGCCCAGCGGCGGAACGGCAGGATCGGCCCGTCGGTGTCGATGAGGGCCGGGGTGGGGTGGTGGACCTTGTTGTCGAAGATGACGTTGTCCTCGGCCATCTGCTTTCGCAGGTCGGCGATGAGGGCATCGCCCACCCGCTGGGTCTTGGCCAGGGCCTCGGGGTCCGTTCCGAGCTTGCGCACCTTGTAGGCCTTGACCGACAGCGTCCATTCCCAGTCGATCGGGGTCGTGCCTGCGAAGAAGACGGTGTCGATGATCCCGGTGAAGCGGGCGATGCCGACGCCGGGGCCCCAGGAGTCGGTGTCGATGCGCCCGGGTTGGGGCCCCCGCGGCGTGGCGAAGTCGACCTTGGAGCGGATGCGGCCGGTCCAGCCCTCGTACGCGATCTCCTCCACCTCGGGAACGGTGGCCGCGCCGTGCACGGTCTTGAGATGGATGAAGTCGGGCCCGTTCTCGGCCAGCTCCTGCCAGGGGCAGCGCACCTTCCACTCGGTGGGGAAGAAGGCGGTCCACTCGTCGGTGAAGTACTCGTCGAGCTGAGGGACCTCCCAGAGCGGCGCTTGGTCGGCGTCGGGGTGGTACCAGAACAGGACGAATCCGTTGCGCTCGACGGTGGGGTACGTGCGGACCCGGGCCTTCTTGTTGGTCCGGTCGCTGTAGGGGATGTGGGCGTTGCGGCCCTCGCCGTCCCACTCCCACCAGTGGTACGGGCAGACCAGGTGACAGCCGTCGACCCGGCCCCCGAAGGCCAGGTTGGCGCCGAGGTGCGGGCAGTAGGCGTCCATGACGTGGGCCGTGCCCTCCTCGTCCCGCCACAGGACCAGGTCCCGGGCGAGGTACCGCACCGGGCGGACCTCGCCGGGGGCGAGGTCGTCGCTGTAGGCCGCCCAGTACCAGGCGAAGGGGAAGGTGTCGTAGTAGGGAAAGCGCTCGATGGCGGTCATGGCCGTCGGCTGGTGGGCGCCTTGGCGGGCCATGACCTGCAGCGGCGTCTCCCCGTCGAACTCCCGGATCTTCGCCGCCGCCGACGTGCTGAAGTCGGTGCTCATCCCGGCCTCCTCCCCGTTCTGGTTGCGCGGGTCTGTTCCTGAGGACGAGGGCGCGCAACCGGAACGGGCTTTTCGGTCATGCGAGGACCCTCCGGACGGCGCGTTCGAGGTCGTCGGCGATGGTCGCCGGAGTGCGACGGCCGGTGACGAGGCCGACCATGTGGGCGAAGAGCAGGCTCTCCAGCACGTCCTGGAGGTCCGGGTCGGGTTCGGTGCCGGCGAGGGCCAGCTCGATCCAGCGACGGGTGGACCCCTCCATGGCGGAGCGGGCATGGGCCACGTCGGGGCCGCCCGAGAGGTAGGCCCGGGTCAGTGCGACGTAGAGGCCGGGCGCCCGCTCGACCTGGGCCACGGCCCGTCGGAGGGTGGCGGCGGCCCGGTCGGCGGCGGTCGTCCCCACGACGGGACGGTCGGCCAGCGAGCCGGTGGTGTCGCCGACCAGGTCGACCAGCACGTCGACCAGCAGGTGGTCCTTGGAGGTGAAGTACTGGTAGGCGGTCGGGGCCGACACGCCGGCGGCGGCGGCGGCCGTGCGGACGGTCACCCCGTCGTAGCCGTCGGTCGTCGCCAGCGCCCGGGCCGCAGCGAGGAGCTTCCGCCGGGTGGTGGCCTGGGTGGGGGAGAGGGGGCGGACGATGACCGCGGCGTCGCTCACGATCGGGCCCGCTTCCGACCGATGCAGGTGACCGAGGTCGGCGAGAGGATGGCGAAGCCGGGCTCGCGGGCCTGGGCGATCGCCGCCTCCGGGTCGAAGCCGTCGGGGAAGACCTCCGGGGGGATGAGGGGCAGGGCCCGGTCGAGGGCACCCACGTACCACTCGGCGGAGTCCGTGCCGCCGTGCATCGTCCAGGCGTGGCCGGTGGCGCCGACGTCGGTGAGGCCGGCCGCGGTGAAGGCCGGGATGAGGCGGCGGCCCCACTCGCCGTCGTAGCCGTGCTGCTGGACCGAGAAGCCCCGCATGGTGGCCGACAGAGTGGCGAAGGGCTCGGGGATGGCCTGGGCGTCGAACTGGATCCAGTCCACGTCGGTCACCACGACCCAGCCCCCGGGTCGGGTCGCGGCCACCATCGCGGCCAGCACGTCCTCCCGTTGGGCGATGTGCTGCAGCACGCCCCGGGCGTGGACGAGGTCGAACTCGGCCGCGCCGATCGGCTCGGCGGTGACATCGGCCTGGCGGACCTCGACGGTGCCTGACGCCGGCGGCTGGAACCGGCAGTCCACGTCGATGGAGACCACCCGGCCCTCGGCCCCGACGTGGTCGGCCAGCCACGCCACCACCGTCCCGGCCCCGGAGCCCACGTCACAGCAATGCCAACCTGGCCGGACCAGCCCGGCCAGAGTGGCCCGGGTGGCCGGGTCGATCACCCGGGCCAGGGTCAGCAGCCGCTCCTGCTCGAGCCGGACCTGGTCCTCGTCGGTGTTGATCCGGTACGACTCGAACGCCTCGGTGTCCCCCACGAAGCAACCTCATCACGGTTCTAGACATCTGTAAAGAAAAAGCTGCGTCTTCCGGCCAGCATCTGTCCTGAGCGTGGAGGATGCTCTTGTTCGAGGCCCGAGGTGCGGGCCGGACCAGGAGAGGACGAACGATGGACTTCCGACTGGAGTTGGTGGTGGTGCCGGTGACCGACGTGGACCGGACCAAGGCCTTCTACGAGCAGCTCGGCTGGAGCGTCGACCACGACCACAAGGTGAGCGACGACTCCTCCTCGAAGTGGACCGAGGGCGCGGCCGCGCCGCCGCCCGCGGAGGTCCGGTTCGTCCAGGTCACGCCCCCGGGGTCGGCCTGCTCGATCGCGTTCGGCCAGGGCCTCACCGAAGCCACGCCCGGCAGCGTCGACGGCCTGCAGGCGGTGGTCGACGACGTCGACGCGGCGAAGGCCGAGCTCGAGGGTCGGGGCGTCGAGGTGCGGGGCGTGGCCGACTTCCCGTGGGGCCGCTTCGCCTGGTTCAGCGATCCCGACGGCAACACCTGGGCCGTCCAGGAGCTGCCGAACTACGGCGGCTGACCCTCGTCCGGCTCGGGTGGGCGCTCGACGAGGGCGACCAGCTTCTGGGGGGCCATCACGCAGTAGCTCTCGGTGAGGAGCTCGGTGACCTCGTCCCAGTCGGTGTCCTCGTCGAGCGCCAGGCCCACGACGTCCCGGCCCCACCCGGCGTAGAAGTACGGGTGGCCCGCGTTGCGGAGCATCTCCAGCTCAGGTCCCTCGGACCGGAACGTCACGACGTTGGCCGCCCCGGTCAGCTCGTAGGCCTTGGCCAGGACCGGCGGGGATTCCCGGTCGACGGCCAGGACGTGGGCGAAGGTCTTCTTGCGCACCATCCACCGGGTGCCGACCCACGCCTGCTCCTCGTAGGCGTCGGGCAGGGCGAGGCAGATCGGCCGGAGCCGGGCGACGAGCTCGTCGGGCGGGTCGGCGTAGTCGCCCATGGCTCAGCCGTCGAGGGTGCCGAGGATGTCGGCGGCGATCTGGGGCGGGTTCTCCAGCGGGCCGAAGTGGCCGAGGAGGGGGTGTTCGCTGAGGCGGCCGTGGGGGAGGGCCTCGGCGACGGCAGGGGCGAAACGGGCCGGTCCGCCCCAGCCCTCCTCCAGCGCCCCGACGGCCACGGTCACGGGGACGGTGACCGCGGAGGCGTCGTCGGTGGTGATCGTGCCGCTGGCCTCGAACATCCGGGCTTCGTGCTCGCCCCGGCAGCGGAGTCGGGCCGAACCGTCCTCCAACTCCTCGAAGCCGTGCTCGACGTAGGCCGCCAGGGAGTCGGCCCGCAGGAACCCGAGGGGCGGGCGGCGGGCGTAGGACCAGAGCGCCTCGGCCCGCGAGGAGAAGGTCTCCCGGCGGCGACGGGCGCCGTCGGCCATCACGTTGCCGCCGGTCGAGAGCTCACCGATGCCCGTGGGCAGCACGATCGGCTCGTAGAGGTACGCGCGGCGGATCGTCCCCGGTGACCGCACCTCGGCCCGCAGGAGGCCGGCGCCCCCCATGGAGTGACCGACCACGTCGAGGGGACCACCGCCCAGGGCGTCGACCACGGCCAGCACGTCGTCGGCCAGGCCGTCCCAGTCGAAGTCCAGGTCCTCCGGCGGCGTCGACTGGCCCTGGCCCCTGAAGTCCAGGGCCCAGACGTGGCGGTGCGGGGCCAGGACCCGGGCGAGCGGGCCGTACGCCCCGCCGCAGAAGCCGTTGGCATGGGCGATCAGGAGCGGGGCGCCGTCGCCCCCCAGGTCGTGGACGGCGACGGTGACGCCCCGGGTGGAGGCCACGTGCCGGGTCGGTTCCGGGTTGCTCGCCATCCGACGGTTGTAGCGCCTGGCGAGCGGCGCTCCGTGCTCCTACTGCAGGACGGGGTCGGTCAGGTCGATCCAGCGGTCGACCTTGACGAGGTCCATGTACTCGGCGAGCTCTGCGCCCATGGTCTCGCCCATCGTCGCCTCGTTGGCCCGGGCCTCGGCCTCGGAGGTGAAGTAGTTCACCTCGGTGAAGCGGCCACCGTCGTGCCATATGCGCACGCCCCCGAGGAGATCGGGACGGGCGGACTGGAGCTGGTCGAGGGTGCGGGCCTCGAAGTCGGCGACGGCCCCTCGGTCCTCGATCCGGCCCTGGGTGATCTGGACGAAGCCGGCCTCGTCGGACCCCCCTCCCAGGAACTCGTCGACGTCCTCGCTGTCGGTGAAGGTCGGCGGGCCGTCGAACATGGTCGCCCCGTGGGCCTCGAACCATGCGTTCTGCTCGGGCCGGGCGTTGTTGGCCTCGGCCGCGGCCCGGTCGGCGAACCGGGCGACCAGGATGGCGGTCCCGTCGGCGGCGACGCCGCCCGTGCTGCCGAGGAAGCCCTCGGCGACGGGCCGCACCTGGGCCTCCCAGGCCGCACCGGCCGCGACCAGGGCCTCTGGACTGACCGCCATGCCTTCGATGATCTGAGCGAACATCGCCTTTCCCCTTCGTCTGACGAACGTCGTCGGGTTCAGCGTCCTCTCGCGTCCGGGAGCGGTCAAGGAAACCTTTGGCCGCTCAGCCGACCGCCCGGGCGAAGACCTCCTTGGCCTTGGCGTAGGAGCGGTCGGCGGCCTCCTTGGCGTAGGCCCGGCCGGGGACGGTGTAGCCGTGGTTGGCGTTGTCGTGGATCTCGACCTCGCCGTCGGCATGGGCTCGGACCATGTCGATGAGGGCCTGCTGGGAGTCGGGGGACTGCATGGTGTCATCCGCTCCGTACCCGAGGTAGAGCGAGCCGTCGAGGCCGGGGACGGCGAGGTGGGGGGAGTCGTCGTCTTCGGTCACGGTGAAGGACGGGTGCATGCCGACGCCGGCCTTGAAGCGGTCGTTGTCGGCGGCCATGGTCACCAGGACGGACCGGGCCCCGATGCAGAAGCCGATGGTGCCCATCGGCGCCTCCCGGGCCACAGGGTCGGCGTCGACGAAGGCGACGACGGCCTCCATGTCGGTGGCCACCATGTCGTCGGTCGTCCCCATGAGGACGCCCCAGAAGCGGTTCATCTCATCGGGGTCGTCGCGACTGGCCAGGTGGTACCAGGGCTCCTCCCGGTGGTACCGGTCGTGGCTGATGACGTAGTAGCCCCAGTCGGCGATCCAGCCCATCGACTCCTTTGACCCGGCGTCCAGGCCGGGGCCGTGGTGGAAGTAGACGACCACCGGGAACGGCCCGTCGCCGTCCGGCCGCACGATGTGGACCCCCATGGGCCCGTCCGCGGTGGCCAGCGTCTCGGTCTGCTCGATCATGAGGTCCCCCCGGTGGTCGCGATCGGTGTCCGGTACAGCTTCGCGGCTTTCGGGCCGTCCGCCGGCTCCGACGCCCGAGCAGGCGCCCGGGACGGCCCCTACTGTCGGGAGCATGGAACGACGAGCGATCAACCCGTGGCAGTGGTCGGTGGAGATGGGCTTCCAGCAGGCCGTGGAGGTCAAAGGTGAGCGGCGGACGCTGCACTGCTCCGGCCAGACGTCGGTCGACGCCGACGGCAACCCGGTCCACGCCGGCGACATGGTCGCCCAGGTCAACATGGCCCTCGACAACCTCGAGGCCGTGCTGGCCGGTGCCGACATGACAATGGCCGACGTCGTCAAGCTGAACATGTACACCACCGACGTCGACGCCTTCATGGGCGCACTGTTCGAGGTGGGGGAGCGCCTGGCCGCCTCGGGCCTGGCGCAGTGCGGCACGCTGCTCGGGGTCCAGCGCCTGGCCTACCCCGAGCTCATGATCGAGCTGGAGGCCACCGCCGAGGCCTGAGCCCCGGCGGGTGGCTGGGCGTCAGTCGAAGACGACCGTCCTGCGCCCGTAGGTGAGCACCCGGTGCTCGAGGTGGGCTCGGACCGCGCGCGCCAGCACGATCCGCTCGAGGTCCCGACCCGAGCGGACGAGGTCCTCGACCGAGTCGCGGTGGGAGACCCGCAGGACGTCCTGTTCGATGATGGGGCCCTCGTCGAGGACCTCGCTGGCGTAGTGGGCGGTGGCGCCGATCAGCTTCACACCCCGCTCGTGGGCCTGGTGGTAGGGCCGGGCGCCCAGGAACGCGGGGAGGAACGAGTGGTGGATGTTGATGACCCGGTTCCGATGTCGGTCCACGAAGCCGTCGCTCAACACCTGCATGTAGCGGGCCAGCACGACCAGATCGATCCGGTGCTCGACGAGGAGCGCCTCGATGGCGGCCTCCTGGTCGTCCTTGGTCGCCGGCGTCACCGGGAGGTGGACGTAGGTCGGCCCGGCGAAGGTCACGGCTTCGGCGTGGTCCGGGTGGTTGCTGATCACCAGCGGGATCTCGGCGTGGCCCAGGTCACCCATCCGATGGCGGCTGAGGAGGTCGTCGAGGCAGTGGGCCTGCTTGGACACCAGGACCGCCACTCGCGGTGCGACGTCGGTGAAGCGCAGGTCGACGTCCATCGAGAACCGGCCGGCGATCTCGGCGAACGCCGGCCCGATGTCCTCACGGTCGAGGGCGAAGCTGTCGAGGCTGAACTCGACCCGCTGGAAGAAGACGTCCTCCTCGGGATCGATGTGCTGCTGGGCCCGCAGGATGTTGCCGCCCTGGCGGAAGACGAAGTCCGACACGGCGGCCACGAGCCCGGGCTGGTCGGGGCAGGAGAGCAGCAGGACGGCGGCGGACACCGGCGCCAGTGTCGCACCCGCCTCGATGGGTCAGGGGATGCGGGCGACCGCGACCCGGTAGAACTCGTGGCCCCGGATGTGGTCCGCGGCCACGCCGTAGACCTGGGCCCGGAACGCCGCCGCACCGATGTCGGACTCGAGGGTCAGGCCCCGCCCGGCCAGGAACGCCACCGTGTCGTCGGGATGGAGCCCGAAGGTGAATCGCTCGCCGACCTGATCGAGCGTGGCGACGAGGCGTTCGCCGCCGACGAACTGGAGCGGATCCTCGATCACGTCCCGGTGGACATAGGTGAACACCAGGGTGCTGCCCGCCGCGGCCCGGGCGCACCAGCGCAACGTGGCGTCGACGGCCTCCTCGGTCAGGTAGTTGGTCGTGCCCTCCCACAGGAAGAGGGTGGGGATCGATTCGTCGTAGCCGGCCTCGGCCATCGCCCCGGCGACGGCGCCCTCGGCGAAGTCGGTCGCGACGTAGCGGACCGCGTCGGGTCTCGATCCGAGGGCAGCCCGCTTGGCCGCCTGCGTGTCGGGGTGGTCGACCTCGAAGGAGGTGAGGCCGGCCAGGGCAGGGAGCCGGTGGACCCGGGTGTCGTACCCCGCACCCAGGACGACGAACTGACCCGTGGTCGGCCCGACCTGCTCGGCCAGGGCGTCGTCGATGACCCGGGTCCGGGCGACCACGGCCGTGCGCACGCCCGGCCACCGGCCGTCGATGATCCGGGGCGCGACGTGACGGAGACCCGGCACGCGGGCCACCGGGGAGAGCGGCCACCGGAGGAACGACTCGGCCAGGCGGTCGTCGACGACCCGCCGGCGGGGCGGCTGTCGGGCCTCGAGGGCGCGGAAGAGCGCGTTGTGCTCGGCGGTGCGACTGGCGGTCCCGGGCTTCATGGCGCCACCGTATCATTGACCGACCGTCGGTCAACGAATGATCCGAGTAGCGTGGCCAGGGTGCGGCGCAAGGAGCAGGCGGCGGCCTCACGGGCCGCACTGGTCGAGGCGGCCGCGGCCTGCTTCGCCGAGGAGGGCTACGAGGCCACGACGGTGGCCGCCATCCTCGACCGGGTCGGCATGGCCCGGGGTGCGCTCTACCACTACTTCCCCGGCGGCAAGCGGGAGCTCTTCTTCGCGGTCTTCGAGTCGGTCAACGAGGCGTTCCACGCTCGGCGGGACGCCGTGGCCACGATCGAGTCCCCCCTCGGACGGATCCGGGCCGGCGCCCGGGTCTTCCTCGAGCTCTCCACCGAGGACCGCTTCGCCCGCATCCTGCTGGTCGACGCCCCCGAGATCGTCCCCGGGCAGGCGGAACGGGGGAGCACGTTCGCGTTGCTGCACGAGCAGCTGGTCGAGGCCAAAGCGGCGGGGGAGATCGCGACGTCGACGCCGAGGTCGCTGCCGTCGCCCTCTTCGGTGCGATCCGGAGTGCGGGGGAGACGGCGATGGCCGCGCCGGACCGGGCCGCGGCCGTCGTCGCCGCCACCCGGGTCGTGGACCTCCTCCTCGACGGCCTGGCCGCGGGTCGCTGACCCGCCGGCTGGACGTCAGCCGGTCGAGTCGACGAGCCGGGCGACCAACATCGACTTGGCCTTCTCGGCGATCTCGCGGTCGGACTGGGCCAGTTCGGTGAACCAGTCGGCGAGCTCGTCGTCGCCGGACTCGCGACTGTCCTCGGCGAAGCACTGGTAGCGAACGCAGTCCTCGAGGGCCTGCTGCAGTACGAGGATGAGGTCGTAGTGGCTGTCGTCGGTACCGGTGGGCACGGGGGTCTGAGGGGACATGGGCGGTGCCCTACCCGCCGCCACCCGCCATGATCCTGTGGTGGCCGGCGAGGGTCGGCGTGCCGACGTCCCAGATCGGCGTCGTCATCGAGCCAGTCGGGCAGCGCCCGACGGGCGGCGGGTACCCTCTCCCGATGGCGGGGCTCGAGAACGAGCTCGACGCGCTCGCTGCCGAGACGGGGTTCTCCGGTGTCGTCCGTGTCGAGGGCTCCGACGGAGTCGAGTTCGAGCGTGCCTGGGGGTTCGCGCACCGCGGCTACGGGATCCTCAACACCGCAGACACCCGCTTCGCGACCGCGAGTGGCACGAAGGGGCTGACGGCGCTCACCGTGGTCAGTCTGATCGAGGAGGGTCGGTTCGAGCTCGCCACCACGGCCCGTTCGGTGCTCGGCCGCGACCTGCCGCTCATCGACAACGAGGTGACCGTGGAGCAGCTCCTCGCCCACCGGTCGGGCATCGGCGACTACCTGGACGAGGAGGACGAGGACCTCGACCTCGCCGACTACCTGCTGCCGGTCCCGGTGCACGAGCTCGCGACAACCGAGCAGTACCTCGCCGTACTCGATGGACACCCGACGAAGTTCTCGCCCGGCGAACGCTTCGCCTACTGCAACGGCGGCTACGTCGTGCTGGCGCTGATTGCCGAGCGGGTGAGTGGGGTGCCGTTCCACATGCTGGTGCAGCAACGGGTGTGCGAGCGGGCAGGCTTGGCCGATACCGAGTTCCTGCGCTCGGACGAACTGCCGCGCCGCACCGCGCTCGGCTACGTCCAAGTCGACGGGGCGTGGCGAACCAACGTGTTCCACCTGCCGGTGCGGGGCACCGGCGACGGCGGCATCTACACGACCGCCGCCGACGTCAGCGCGTTTTGGAGAGCGTTCTTCGGCGGCCGGATCGTGTCGCCGGAGTGGGTGAGGGAAATGACGCGCCCCCGCAGCGACACGACGGAGGGGATGCGATGCGGCCTCGGCTTCTGGCTGCACGCCTCGACCGATGCCGTCCTCCTCGACGGCTCCGACACCGGCGTCTCCTTCCACACCGTGCACGACCCCGGCGACGGCGGCACCCGCACCGTGATATCGAACACCACCGACGGCGCGTGGCCCCTCGTCCGGTATTTGAGCGAACGCACCGAGTCCGCCCGCTGACGCCTCCTACTGCCCGTTGTGCGGGCTGGTGCGTCACTCCTGCAGGTATGCCCGCGCCCCCTAACGGCACTTTGAGGACGGTCTTTGCGCTGTCGGTGAGCGCGGGCCCGAGACTGCTACGAACCGCTGAAGGGCGACTGGCAGAAGTTCGACTCACATGGCTGAGGGGATGTCGAGCCGATCGCGGCACAACTCCTCGTACTCGCGGTCAGACTCGGCCAGTTCCGTGAACCAGTCGGCGAGCTCGTCGTCGCCGGACTCGCGCTGTCGTCGGTACCGGTGGGCACGGGGGTCTGAGGGGACATGGGCGGTGCCCTACCCGCCGCCACCCGCCATGATCGTGTGGTGGCCGCCGGACCCCTAGCCCTGGAATTCGTGCTCTCGGCCGCGAAGGTCGGCCAGTTGCCGGACAACGAGGCCGAGGTCGCCATCGTCGGGCGCTCCAACGTGGGCAAGTCGTCGCTGCTCAACGCCCTGGCCAACCGCAAGGCGCTCGCCCTCGTCTCCAAGACGCCGGGGCGGACCCAGCTGCTGAACTGCTTCTCGCTCGGGGACGGCACCGCGGTCATCGACTGCCCCGGCTATGGCTACGCCTCGGTGCCGGCCAGGGAGCGGGCACGGTGGCAGAAGATGATGGAGGACTACCTGCTCAGCCGCGAGCAGCTGGTGATGATCCTGGTCCTGGTCGACGGCGAGATCGGGCCCACCAAGCTCGACCTCCAGATGCTGGACTGGCTCCGGGCCGAGGTCCTGCCCCACGCCGTCATCGCCACCAAGCACGACAAGGTCAAGGCCGCGAAGCGGGACAAGCGCAAGAAGGAGCTGGCCGAGGCCTGCCTCCTCCAGCCCGCCGACATCGTCTGGGTCAGCGCCGCCAAGGGCACCGGCATCGACCGCCTCCGAGGCCTCGTCCGCGAGTGGCTCCGCTGACCTCCTGGTAGCGAAGAATTCCCTCGATTGGGTTGCAAGTCAGTGGAAATCACACTAAAGTGAAGAACACCAGTTCGTAGCCGACTGGGGTCGCCGCTGAGATTGATGAGCGGGCACCGGCTACCGCAACACGACGAGTCCTGCCTGCGGGGAGGCAACGTGCCCGCTGAAGTCGACGATCTCGAACAGGCCAGCGCCATGGTGGTCAAGGTCGCTTGGGGCGATGAGCCCGCCGTGGCGGTGGGTGAAGCGATCGAGGCGATGAGCCGGTCCCGCAACCGGCAGGACGCGGCGTTGTTGTTGGCGGTGCGGTCGTTCTCGGCGCGGGGTGAGCACCGGGCCGACGGGCACGTCAACGTGGCCGCCTGGCTGCAGCACACCTGCCGGCTCAAGAAGCGCCAGGCCCTGCGCCTCGCCCGCCTCGCCCGGTTCCTGGACCACCAGCCCGTCCTCGAAGAAGCCATGGCCGACGGGCGCATCGGCCTGGATCACCTCGAGCTGTTCGCCGACCTGCACCGGGAACGCTTCGCCGAGGCCTGGGCCGAGGCCTACCCGCTGCTGGTGGACTACGCCACGGTCGCCCGTTTCGAGGACGTGGCTCGCCAGGCCCGACGCTTCGCGGATGACCTGGCCCCCACCGATGCCGATGAACGGTTCGAGGACCAGGTCGAGGGTCGTAAGTTCGCCAAGGCCACCAGCATCGACGGGTTCGGCTGGATCCAGGGCTGGCTGGACCCCATCACCTACGCCATCTTCGCCGCCGAGCACGACCGCCTCGTCGCCATCGAATACCAGAACGACTGGGCCATCGCCCGGGACGTCCTCGGCCGGGACCCCGACCCCTACGAACTCGCCCAGATCACCCGAACACCCCAACAACGCTCCGCCGACGCGCTGCGGGTCATGGCCGAACGCTCCAAGACCCTCGCCGGCGGCACGGTCGCCGCCGCGGCCGAGGTCGTCATCCACATGACCGAAGCGGAATACGAAGCCGGCCTCGCCCGCAAGATGGGCCACGACGTCCCCAACCCCGATGATGGGATCTGCGAGATGGACAACGGCACCGTCATCTCCCCCATCGCCGGCCTCTACCTCTCCACCATCGGCGCCTTCCGCCGCATCGTCTACGGCGACGATGACGAGATCATCAACTACAGCCGGGCCCGACGCGGCTACAGCCCCGCCCAGAACGGCGCCCTCCGAGCCAAATACCGGCGCTGCAACCACCCCTACGGCTGCGGCCGCACCGGACGGGCCCTCCAAGCCGACCACATCGACGAACACGCCGACGGCGGCCCCACCGACTGCGCCAACGGCCAATGCCTCTGCGGCTTCCACAACCGCTGGAAGACCACCCACAAACACGACCCACCCCGCACCACCAAGATGGACACCGGCGCCCGACGAGCCCGACCCCCCGACCTCTGCTGAGCTTCGGCGTCCCGCCCGCCTCAGATCCCGAGCGTGCCCGTGCGCACCTCGTCGACGGCTTCGGTCTCACCCTTCAGTTCGACCTGGGCCGCCTCGCGCCGACCCGCCAGGAACAGGGTCAGCTCACCGGCCCGTCCCGTCAGGGTGACCGGTCGGGAGCCGCCGCCGATGGGCTTGGCCTCGCCGTCGGGGAGGGCGAGGGTCAGGTCGATGTCGTCGAGGGTGCGGGTCAGGAACCTCGTGCGCCGTCCCTGCATGGCCCAGAGGGCGTCTTCGACATCGGCCACCTCGGCCAACGGTCGCGGATCGCCCGTGCCGGCGCCCCGGCGCACGTCCTCGAGGTGGATGAAGTACTCCGACAGGTTGATGGCCCCGTCCAGGGGACGGATCAGGGTCGGCGGCCCACCCCGGACCTGCTCGACCAGGTCGGTGTAGCTCGTGCTGTCGCGAAGGTCGACGCGCACCTTCTCGCTGTAGTCGCCCAGCCGGCCACCGAGGACGATGCCTGGCGCGGCGAGTGGTTTTCGCTCCCGGAGGACGAGGTGAGCGGCCAGGTCGGCCGTCGTCCAGCCCTCGCACAGGGTGGGGTGGTCGGGCCCGACCTCCAGGAAGAGGTCGGCGAGCCGCCCCCGCTCGAGTTGGGCCAGGTCCGCGTTCGCCATCGGGACAGTCTCGCCCACGACCCGCGGCCGAGGGGGCAGGATGAACGGGTGCTCGACACCATCCCGGAACTGCTGCCCGACCTCACCGCCCTCTACGAGGACCTGCACACCCACCCGGAGCTGTCCTTCCTGGAGGTGCGGACCGCCGGCGTGCTGGCCGACCGGCTGGAGGCCCTGGGCTACGAGGTGACCCGCGAGGTCGGGGTGACCGGCGTGGTCGCCATCCTGGCCAACGGCGATGGCCCGACGGTCCTCCTGCGGGCCGACATCGACGCCCTCCCCGTCGAGGAGGCGACCGGCCTGGCCTACGCCTCGACGGTGCGCTCGGACGACATCGGGGGCCAGGAGGTCCCGGTCGCCCACGCCTGCGGCCACGACATGCACGCGGCCTGGATGATCGGGGTGGCCACCCTGCTGGCCCGCCATCGAGACGCCTGGAGCGGTCGGGTGATGATCGTCATCCAACCGGCCGAGGAGCTGGGGGCCGGCGCCGACGCCATGGTCGACGACGGCCTCTTCGAGCGCTTCGGGACCCCCGACGTGGGTCTCGGCCAGCACGTGGGCCCCGCCCCGGCGGGCTGGGTCCTGCACCGGGCCGGGCCGATCATGGCCGGCGCCGACTCGCTCAAGGTCACCCTCCACGGCCAGGGGGGCCACGGCTCGGCCCCAGAGACGACCGTCGACCCGGTGGTCCTGGCGGCATCCACCGTGATGAAGCTGCAGACCGTCGTGTCCCGCAACGTCGCCGCCACCGATGTCGCGGTCGTCACCGTGGGCACGATGCACGCCGGCACCAAGGAGAACATCATCCCGGACCGGGCCGAACTGGGCCTGAGCATCCGCACCTTCGATCCCGCGGTGCGGGAGAAGGTGCTGGCCGCGGTCGAGCGCATCGTCCACGGTGAGGCCCACACGGCCGGCGCGCCCCGGGAGCCCGAGATCGAGACCATGGCCAGCTTCCCGGCCCTGCACAACGACGCCGAGACGACCGCCACGGTGGCCGCCGCCTTCATGGAGCACTTCGGCCCGGACCGGACCATGGAGGCGCCGCTGGTGCCGGCCAGTGAGGACTTCGGCCGCTTCGCCTCCCGGGGCGGGTTCCCCTCGACCTTCTGGTTCGTCGGCGGGGCCGACGCCGAGGCGTGGGGCCAGGCCTTCGCCGCCGGTCGCCTGGCCGAGGACATCCCCTCCAACCACTCGCCCTACTACGCGCCCGTCCAGGAGCCGACCCTGTCCACCGGCATCGAGGCGATGATCACCGCGGCGATGTGCTGGCTCCGGCGCTGACCCTCACTCGCAGGCGATCTCGAGCTCAACCGCGTCCATGCGCTCAGGTGACCTAGGACGCCGCTGCCTCCCGCGGGTACCCCTCGGTGGCGAGCTCACCCGCCGAGCAGCGTCGTCGCCTCGGCCCAAGCGCCGGTCCGGGCCAGGTCACCGTCGGCGCCTCGGAGGTCGGTCCACCGCCCGCGGTCGGCCGTCCAGAGGGCGCATTCGACCCCGCGGGCCACGCACCACGCTCCGATCCTCGCCGCATCGAGGCCCGTCAGGTCGGCGACCAGCCGGATGCGGTCGGCGAGGACGGCCGGGTCCGGGACCACGGCGGTCCAGTCGCCGACCTGGGTCAGCAGCGGCCAGGGGTCCCACGCCAGGTCGCCGTGGACCGGCTTGGGGTCGATGGCGAGCCAACCGTCGGCGGCCGCGTCGTGTCGGAGGATGTTGCCGGGGTTGAAGTCGCCGTGGGCGAGGCCACGGACCGTGGCTTCGCCGGGAAGGGTCCTCAGCAGGTCGACGCCGTCGCGGCACAGTCCGGCATCGACCGGGATCGGCGCGGCCGGGAGCAGTCGTTCGATGCGCTCGGCGGCGATCACCGCCAGCCGGTCGGCCACCTGGCCGAGGTCCTGGAACGGTTTCCCGGCGGGGACCAGGACGGACGCCATCCGGGCCAGGAGCACAGCGCCGACGGCGAGGTGCTCGTCGGGCTGCAGCCCTTCGTCCCGCAACGTCGACCCTGGTCGCAGGCGACGCAGCAGCAGCGCCCAGTCCTCCGCGTCGGCGTCGAGCACTTCGACCGCGCCCGACCCGTGCCACGCCACCAGGCCGGCGGCCTCGTCGCGGGCCTCGAGGTGCGGATAGGACAGCTTGAGGACGACCTCGTCCCCCGCCGCGGTCGTGGCGGCTGCCGTCCATGCCGCCATCCCCGTCTCGAAGGGCGCACCGAGCACGAGGCCCCAGCGCTCGGCCGCACGGGCCGCCAGCGCCGGGACGGCGTCGAGCCACGCCGGATCGCCGCCGTCGTCGATGAGCGCCTGCCGCACCGCGGTCGGCACGGAGACGGGCCCGGCGCCCACCGGGGGAACGCACGAGGCATCCAGCAGGTCCATGCCGTGCTTCTCGTCGGCGCGGGGCAGGTCGCTCACGGTGCGTCGGCCAGGGGGTGCGCCGGGGGCCAGCGACCCACGCCGCCCTCGCGGAGGACGATGCCCGTCATCGTCCGCTCGCTGAGCTCGGAGCGCCAGGTCAACATGGTCTGGGCCAGCGGCAGGACGACGGCCGGGTCCTCGGTGGTCGTGCGCCAGGTCGGGTCGGCGGCGAGGTCGAAGCACAGCCAGGAGCCGTTGCCGAACTGGACGTAGGCATGGGTCTCGGTCCGCAGGACGACGAGGTGGTGGTGCTCCAGGCGCCGGTCCCACGGCCAGTCCGCCACCGGGACGTGGCCGATGAAGCGGTCACGCCAGTCGTACTCCCAGTGGGCGGCGTCCCGCCACCACGGCGGCTCCTCGCCCGCGAGGAACGGCGTCAGGGGCAGGCCGTCGACCTGGGCCGGGATCTCGATGCCCATGGCCTCGCACAGCGTCGGGAACACGTCGACGTTCTCGGTGAACCGGTCGACGACGGTGCCGTGCGCCCCGGGGCCCCGGGGGTCCCGGACGATGCCGACGATGTGGTGGCTCTCCTCGAACCAGCCCATCTTCTCGATGAGACCGTGGTCGCCGAGCTGGTCGCCGTGGTCAGCGGTCACGACGATGAACGTGTCGTCCCAGGCACCCGACTCGCGCAGGGCGGCCCAGAGGCGGCCGAGCTGGTCGTCGACCTCGCTGATCATCCCGTAGTACTGCGCCCGCAGCCGGCGCACGCCGTCCTCGTCGCCCGGGGCGGGGACCGCGGCCAGCGCCCCCTCGTGCAGGGGGTGCAGGAGGGGTGTGGCAGCCGGGATGGGCAGCTCGACGTCCGCGGGGTCGTAGCGCTCGGACCAATCGCCCGCCGCGGCGTATGGCGGATGGGGCCGAAGGTAGGAGAGGTGGGCGAACCAGCCGTCAGCGCCGTTCTGGCGGCCCAACCACTCGAGCGCCCGCTCGGTCATGAAGGCCGCAAGACTGTGCTCGGCCGGCCTTTCGGACTCGGTCATCAGGGTCCGGGCGATGGAGCCGGGGATCTCGTGGCCGTGGCCCCGCAACCAGTCGACCCACGGCGTCATGTCCCCCCGGAGGTCCAGCTCGGCCTCGAAGCCGGGGAGGATCTCCTCGTAGTCCGACAGACGGGGGTCGTCGGGCCCGGTGGCCCGGCGGGGGTCGATGGCCTGGTCGGTGTAGCCGAACAGCGTCGGGCGGTAGCCGGCCCTCCGTCCGGCATGGGCCACGTTGTCGAAGCGGGCGTCCAGGGGGGTCCCGTTGGTGACCACCCGGTTGTTCATCTGGTACATGCCGGTGTAGAGGCAGGCCCGGCCCGGACCACACGGCGTGGCCTGGCTGTAGTGCCGAGCGAGACGGACGGCCTCGGCCGCCAACGCGTCCAGGTTCGGCGTCTGCACCACCGGGTGCCCGGCGGCCGACAGGCAGTCCCCCCGGAACTGGTCCAGGGTGATGAGCAGGATGTTCACCGGCTGATTCTGACCCCTCGGGGACGACGTCCCCGGTTGGAAACCAGCTAGACCGTGGCCTTGGCCGCCAGCTTGCCGATCTCGATGCCCAGGCGGCGCTCGTAGCGGCCCTTGTCGAAGGACCGGATGTCCACATCGTGGTCGCCGGCCTCGGCCCGGAGGGCGCCGACCGTGCAGTCCTGCTTGGCCCGGTGGGCGAAGGGGTCGAAGGAGTACCAGCGGCAGGCGTTCTCGTGGCTGATCTTGGCCAGGTCCGCATCCGACACGTCAGCGGCCACGGCCGCCAGCTCCTCGGGGGCGTCGGGCCAGGACGAGTCCGAGTGGGGGTAGTCGCACTCCCAGGCGATGTTGTCGAGGCCGATGTGGTCCCGCAGCTCCACGCCGACCGGGTCGGAGATGAAGCAGGTCAGGAAGCGCTCCCGGAAGACCTCCGACGGCAGCTTCCCGCCGAAGTCCTGGCCGGTCCAGAGGTGGTGCATGTCGTAGGTGCGGTCCAGGCGGTCGATGAAGTAGGGGATCCAGCCCGTGCCGCCCTCGGACAGGGCGATGCGCAGGTCGGGGAACTCCTTGATGACCCGGGACCAGAGGAGGTCGGCGGCCGCCGCGCAGATGTTCATGGGCTGCAGGGTGATCATCACGTCGACCGGGGCGTCGGGGGCGGTCACCGCCAACTGGCCCGACGACCCGAGGTGGATCGAGAGCACGGTGCCGGTGTCGCTCAGGGCCTTCCAGAACGGGTCCCAGTGGTCGCTGTGGAAGCTGGGGTAGCCGAGGGTGTGGGGGTTCTCGGTGAAGGTCACGGAGTGGACGCCCTTCGCCGCCAGGCGCCGGACCTCCTCGGCCGCCAGGTCGGGATCCCAGAGGACGGGCAGGCCCATGGGGATGAAGCGGCCGGGGTGGGACCCGCACCACTCGTCGACGTGCCAGTCGTTGTAGGCCCGGGTGACGGCGAGGGCCAGGTCCTTGTCGTCGATGGCGGCGAAGAGCCGGCCGCAGAAGCCGGGGAAGGAGGGGAAGCACATGGAGCCCAGGACGCCGCCGGCGTTCATGTCCTTGACCCGCTCGTCCACGTCCCAGGTGCCGGGGCGGATCTCGTCGAAGGCCGTCGGCTCGATGCCGTACTCCTCCTTGGGGCGCCCGGCCACGGCGTTCAGCCCGATGTTGGGGATGACCGAGCCCTCGAAGACCCAGACGTCGTCCCCCTTCTCGGTGTGCTCCACCCGAGGGGCCCGGTCGGCGTACTTGACGGGGAGGTGACCGTCGAACAGGCCCGGGGGGCTCGACCAGGTGGTCGTCCACGCTGACGAGGATGAGGTCTTCGGCGTTCACGATCGGTTCCCCCTGCGATTGCCTCTGGGCTCTGAACTATAGTTCAGTCCGCTGAATCCGGTCTACGGAGACCTTCGAGGGGGAGTGACCATGGCCGAGGGCCACGAGTACGTCGAGCGCATGTTCCCGGAGCCGGTGGACTTGGGCATCGCCGAGGACGACCGGGCCGTCACCAACGTCCCGGCCGGGACCCGGGCCCATCTCGAGGGCGCGGGCGGCGAGGCCAACAACTGGTACGAGGGCGGCGGCGCCATCGGCGACCAGGCCGTCAAGGGGATCACCATCTATCCGCCGCTGCGGGGCATCAAGACCCAGGGCGACCCCTTCGAGCCGGTGAAGATCGGCATCCTCATCGACATGGAGCTGGGTCAGCTCCTGGCCGACTGGATCGATCCGACGATCCTGGCCATCGAGGACGCCCTCAACGAGGGCATCTGGCGCCGGGGACCGATCGAGCTGGTCGTGGCCGACGCCCGGGCCCTGCCCCGGGAGAACTACCGCAAGGTCATCGACGGCTACCGCTGGCTGGTCGACGAGGGCTGTGTCGTGGTGCTCGGCCCCATGATCTCGGACAACTGCCTCATCCTCCAGGACACGGTCAACGAGCTGCAGGTGCCCTCCATCGGCTGGACCGGCGCCCACAAGTACGCCTCGGAGTACGCCTTCACCATCGCCAACGGCGACATCCCCAGCGAGGGGGCGATGTGTGCCCACTGGCTCAAGCAGCAGGGCTACGAGAAGGTCGGCCTCTTCTGGGAGCAGGGGTCCTCGGGCAAGGACTACTGCGAGTACTTCCGGGACACCGCGCTCAGCCTCGGGCTGACCATCACCCGGGAGGTGAAGCTGGAGCCCAACCCCGTCGGCCTGCAGGACGACCTGGCCGCCATGCGGGAGATCGGGACCGAGGCCATCTACTACGGGGGCTACGGCTACGCGACCTTCCACTTCGCCAGCGCCTTCGCCGCCCTCGACTGGGACCCGCCCCGGGTCATGGGCACGGCCTTCATGTTCTATTCCAACTCCAACGCGTGGGCCGAGGGCCTCGAGGGCTGGCACGGTGTCGACCAGTTGGGCGAGGACGGGGCCAACCCCAACTACAACGCCATGATCGACCGCTTCGAGAAGCGCTTCGGGCGGGTCAGCCGCAACGTCGTCGTGGCCCTCGCCTACGACACCGCCCGGGTGGCCATCCACGGCATCGGCAACGCCGCCATCCCCGAGCCCCGCTGGGTGAAGGAGGGCATGGAGCGCATCCGCTGGATGCCGGCCACCAACGGCGGCCCCGGCACCTACATCCAGTTCGGCCCCCACGATCGCAAGGGCTACAAGGGCGACTTCCTCACCATCCGCCACCTGCGCGACGGCGAGCTCGAGTTCAACGGCTACCACCGCCCCGAGTGGCCCTCGAACTCGTCAGACTGACCTCGTGACGAACTCGAAGCTGTACATCCACGAGTTCATCGACGTCATCGGGCCCAACCGGGCGAAGTACATGCACCACATGACCGCCAACTGGTGCCCTGTCGCTCGGGAGGAACGGAACCAGCTCTGCTTCGGTGTGTGGGGGACGGTCGGCTCCACGGGCCGTTGGCCCGAGGTCGTGAACCTCTGGGAGCTCGACGGTTGGGACGGCCTCGCCGCCAACTTCGAGCACGAGCTGAACCATCCCGGGCTGCAGGACCCGTCCCTGGTCGAGTGGTGGGCCACCGCCGCCCAGTTCCGGCGGGGCGGGGTGGACCGCATCGTCGTGCCCGAACCATGGACGCGTCCCATCACCGAGCTCACCGAGGCCGGTGTCCGGGGCGAGGTCTACGCCCACGAGCTGGTCACCGTCCCCGCGGGCACCGTCGGAGAGTTCCTGGCCGCCGTCCACGAGCAGGGCGTCGCCGCGCACTGGGCCCTGGGGATCGAGTCGGTCGGGGCGTGGCGGGTCACGGGGGTCAACGACTCCGAGGCCATCCTCCTGTGGGCCCTGCCCTCATGGTCGACCTGGGCCGACCTCGAGCAGGCGTGGCTGGCCCCGGACGGGCCCTTTGACGACTGGCGCTCCTCGGCCCTCGGCCTCGGTGCCGACTGGCGCCGCCAGCTCCTGGTCGACGCCCCCCTCAGCCCCCTCCGCACCGGCCGCCAGCCCCAGGTCGAGGACCGCCTCCCCCTCGACCAGCTCTGACGCCGGTCAGATCCGGCCGTCGTCCTCGTTCATTGATCAGAACCTGGCTTCACTCCACTGAACCGGGCGATCTACCCTGCGGGGGTGAGCACGACCGAGAGCCGTCGCGAGCAGCGCCGCCAGCTCCACCAGGACCTGAGTCGCGCCCAGCTGCTGGATGCCGCCGAGGAGGTCTTCGGGGCGAAGGGCTTCCACGACACCACGCTGAAGGAGATCGCCGAGCTGGCCGAGTTCTCGGTCGGGTCCGTCTACTCCTTCTTCGAGAACAAGGACGACCTCTTCCTCAACGTGTTCGCCCGCCGGGGGGCGGAGTTCATGCCGGGGATGGAGGACGCGGCGACCGCGGGCGATGACCCCCTGGCCCAGCTCCACGGCCTGGTCGACTACGAGGTCGGCTTCTTCCGGCGCCACCCCCACTTCGGACGCCTCTACCTGCGGGCCTCGTCCTCCAGCCTCCCCGGTGTGGAACTGCCGCTCTCGAAGACGGCGGCGGACAACTTCGAGCGGGCCATGGAGGTCCAGGCCGGCGTCATCCGCCGGGGCCAGGCGGCCGGCGTCCTGCGGGACGGCGACCCCCATGTGCTGGGCCGGCTGTTCAGCGGTCTCGTGGCCGCGTTCCAGTCGACCGATCCCGCGGTGGTCGCCGACGACCCCGACGCCGAGCGGCTGCCGCTGGCCGAGCTCCACGACATCGTCGAGCGGGCCTTCCGCGCTCCCTGACGATGGCACCCAGTGCGACCAACGGCCCGAGTGGGCCCTCCGAGAAGCCGGTGAGCTCGGGAGGAACAGCGCAGATCACCGACGAGGCCGTTGAGCGCCTGCGCGCCCGCATCGGCGTGCCCGAGCCCCATCCCCAGCCGCCGCACTACGTCCGCCCCGGCCTCGACGCCTTCCGGCACGTGGCCCACGCGTACGGCGACGCCAACCCGCTGTGGTGCGACCCCGATCACGGCGCCGCATCCCGCTGGGGTGGGCCGATCGCCTCGCCGGTCCTGGTCGGGGGCGACACCCTGATCGGGGAGGACGAGGTCACCGAGGTGCCGGTGGAGCACCGGGACCTCATGAAGGGCGATCCGCTGCGGGGGGTGCACGCCTTCTACTCCGCCAGCGCCCGCGAGTGGTGGGCCCCGTTGGGCCCCGACCGGCGCATCGCCCGCCGCAACGCCCTCGTCGGGGTCCACGACAAGCCCTCCGAGTTCGCGGAGCGGGCCGTCCACGAGTGGACCGGCCAGGTCTTCCGGGAGCAGGACGGGCCCCTGCTGTCGGCCCAGTACCGCCTGATGATCCGCACCGAGCGCTCCAAGGCCCGCGAGAAGAAGAAGTACGACGCCGTCGAGATCGAGCCCTACACCGACGCTCAGATCGACGAGATCGAGGCCCAGTACCTGGCCGAGGCCCCCCGCGGGGTCGAACCCCGCTGGTGGGAGGACGTAGCTGAGGGCGACACGGTCGGACCGATGGTCAAGGGTCCGCTGACCATCACCGACATCGTCTGCTGGCACGTCGGCATGGGCATGGGCCTCTACGGCGTGGCCCCGCTGCGCCTCGGCACCCAGAACCGCCAGCGGGTGCCCCGCTTCTTCCACCGGGACCCGCTCAACATCCCCGACGTCATGCAACGCGTCCACTGGGACCCGGAGTTCGCCCGCCGCTCGGGCAACCCCACGACCTTCGACTACGGCCGGATGCGCGAGACCTGGCTCATCCACCTCTGCACCGACTGGATGGGCGACGACGCCTGGCTCTGGAAGCTGGACTGCGAGTTCCGCCGCTTCAACTACGTGGGCGACACCCAGTGGCTGCGGGGGACGGTGACCCGCCGGTACCTGGCCGAGGGCGACCGCCCCGCGGTCGACGTGGACCTGGTGGCCGAGAACCAGCGGGGTGAGCTCACCACACCGGGCCACGCCACCGTGCTGCTGCCCAGCCGGGAGCACGGCCCGGTGCGCCTGCCGGACCCACCCGGCCGCGCCACCGACCTCGAGGCGGGCATCACCGCCATCGCCGAGCAGTTCGCCGAACGGGGACCCGTGTGACAGGGAGCCAGCCATGAGCTACGAGTCCGTCGACGGGTTGGAGATCGCGCTGGACGGCGCCGTGCTGCGGCTCACGCTGGACCGGCCCGCCAAGCGCAATGCGGTCGACGACACGATCATGGTCGGGCTGGCCGACGCCATCGACGCCGCCGGCCGGGACGAGGCCGTCCGGGTGATCGTGCTGGCGGGCAACGGTGACCACTTCTGCGGCGGGGCCGACATCGTGGCCCGCAACGCGCCGGGTGGGGAGCGCCCCCGGGCGGGCAGCATCCAACGTCGGGTCCGGTCCACCGCCCACCGGCTGATCCCGCTGGTCGTGCAGACCCAGACGCCCGTCGTGTGTCGGGTCCAGGGTTGGGCCGCCGGTATCGGCTTCCAGCTGGCCGCGGCCGCCGACTTCACCGTGGCCGCCACCGATGCCCGCTTCTGGGAGCCCTTCGCCGAGCGCGGCTTCACCCCCGACAGCGGGGCGACCTGGCTGCTGCCCCGCCTGGTCGGGACCGTTCGGGCCCGCGAGCTCCTGTTGCTCGGCCGGGACCTGGACGGGACCGAGGCCGTGGACTGGGGCCTGATCCACCGCGCCGTCCCCGCCGCCGACCTGGACGACGCGGTGACCGAGATCGTCGAACAGCTGGCGTCGGGCCCCACCGTCGCCCTGGGCCTGACCAAGTGGCTCCTCGCGGCCGGGCAGACCGAGCCGCTGGAGGCCCAGCTCCAGAACGAGGCCTTCGCCCTCGAGCTGTCGTCGCGCAGCGAGGACTTCCGGGAGGGCATGACCGCCTTCGGGGACAAGCGCCCTCCCGAGTTCCGAGGTCGGTAGTCGCTTGACGACGAGTCGCCTGGACATCAGCGCCGACACCCCGGAGGCCGACGCGGTCGACGCCGTCCGAGCGTGGGTTGACGAGCACGTCCCTGCTGCGTGGCAGGAGGCCGCGGCCCGAGGGGGCCCGGCGGCCATCCGGGAGGTCCGCTCGCGAGCCGACTACGAGGCCTGGTACCCGACCTTCGGCGCCTCGGGCCTTGTCGCCGCGACGTGGCCGGTGGCCTACGGCGGCCTCGACCTCAGCCGCTCGGTGGCCCGGGCGGTCGAGGCCGTGCTCGCCCCCTTCAACCTGGGACGGCTCAACCCCCTCGGCCTGAACCTGGCCGCCCCCGCCCTGTTCGCCCACGGCACCGAGGAGCAGCGGCTGCGCTTCCTGCCCCCGATCGTGCGCAACGAGGAGCGCTGGTGCCAGCTCTTCAGCGAGCCCGGCGCCGGCTCGGACCTCGCCTCGCTTGCCACCCGGGCCGAGCGGGACGGCGACGAGTGGCTGGTGACCGGCCAGAAGGTGTGGACCACCTGGGCCCACGTGTCCGACTTCGGGGTGCTCCTGGCCCGGACCGAGCCGTCGGCCCCCAAGCGCAAGGGCATCACCTACTTCCTGGTCGACCTCCGTCAGCCCGGCGTCGAGGTCCGGCCGCTGCGCCACATCGGCGGCGAGATCGACTTCAACGAGGTGTTCCTCGACGGCGCCCGGGTGCCCGACAGCCAGCGCGTCGGGGAGGTGGGCGACGGCTGGCGGGTGGCCAACGCCACCCTGTCCGGCGAGCGTCAGATGGTGTCCGGCTCCGGGTCGGGCGGGGTCGACCGCATCGGTGGCGCCGGGGCGGAACGACTGGTGCGCCTGGCGGCCGAGCACGGGGCCACGCCGAGCCAGCGCCAGGCCATCGTCCAGGCCTGGAGCGAGGAGCGCATCCGGGCCTGGACCAACGAACGGGTGCGGGCCGGCGTACGCGCCGGTCGGTCGCCCGGCCCGGAGAGCTCGATCGGCAAGGTCCACCAGGGCGAGCTCAACCAGCGCATCCAGCTCCTGGCCACCGACCTCCTCGGCGCCGGCGCGACGGCGTGGTCGGCCTCCGGTGACTGGGCTGCCGACCTGCCGTACGAGGTCAAGGGGATGCTGCGTAGCCGGGCCAACACCATCGAGGGCGGCACGACCGAGGTCAACAAGAACATCGTGGGGGAGCGGGTCCTGGGCCTGCCCCGCGAGCCCGACCCCTGGCACGACGCCGCGTGGAGCGAGGTTCCGCGGTGAGCACCTACCAGACGTTGGTGGTGGAACGCCGGGGGCCGGTCGGCTGGCTCGCCTTCGACCGGCCCGAGGTCGGCAACGCCATGGACGCCACCATGCTCGCCGAGCTGGAGCGGGCCTGGCTGGAGCTGGACGCCGACCCCACGGTCCGGGTGATCGTCAACACGGGCAACGGCCCGGCCTTCCAGACGGGCCTCGACGTGGTCCAGCTCAGCCGGGACAAGGAGGCGCTGCGGGAGCAGTCCCGCCGGACCCGGGACGCCACGCTCAAGCTGACGGCCTGGCACAACCAGGTGTGGAAGCCGGTCATCGCCGCCGTCAACGGCACCTGCGCCGGAGGCGGCCTGCACTTCGTGGCCGACGCCGACATCGTCATCGCCGCCGAGTCGGCCACCTTCCTGGACCCCCACGTGTCCGTCGGCCAGGTCACCGCCTTCGAGGCCATCGCCCTGGCCCGCACCTCACCCATGGAGGCCATCCTGCGCATGGCTCTGGTCGGCCGCCACGAGCGCATCAGCGCCGAGCGGGCCCGGCAGCTGGGGATCCTCAGCGAGGTCGTCCGCGACGACGACCTGGAGGCCGCCGCCATGGACCTGGCCGGGACGATCGCCAAGAACTCGCCGGCCGCCATGGCCGCGACGAAGAAGGCGCTCTGGGGCGCCCTCGAGCTGGGCCTGACCGACGCCTGCCGGGCGGGGGCGGCCGAGATGATGGCCATGTGGGGTCACCCCGACCAGACCGAGGGCCCTCTCGCCTGGGCCGAGAAGCGCGAACCGCAATGGGAGCTGTCCTGACATGACCGCCGCAGATCCAGGAGCCCGACGATCGTCATGAGCAACAGCAGCTACGAGTGCCTGAAGGTGGAGCGTCACGGTCCCGTGGGCTGGTTGATCAACAACCGCCCCGACCAGCTCAACGCCATGAACAACCGGATGCGGGACGAGTTCGCCGACGCCTGGCTCGAGCTGGACCGGGACCCGGCGGTCCGGGTCATCGTCCACACGGGCGAGGGCCGGGCCTTCCAGACGGGCGTGGACGTCCAGGAGATCGCCAGCGACGGGGTCGGCATGGAGCGGTACCGGAAGTCCGTGGAGGACTTCGACCTGCACTTCACCTCCTGGCACCAGGGGGTGTGGAAGCCGGTGATCACCGCGGTCAACGGCATCTGTGCAGGTGGGGGGTTCCACTGGGTGGCCGACGCCGACATCGTCATCGCCGCCTCCGACGCCCAGTTCTTCGATCCCCACGTGTCGGTCGGCCAGGTCGTGTCGCTGGAGGCCATAGGCCTGATCCGCAAGATGCCCGCCGAGGCCGTCATGCGCATGGCCTTCGTCGGCCGCTACGAGCGGATGTCGGCCGAGCGGGCCCTGGAGCTGGGCATGATCAGCCAGATCGTCGACCCGCCGGACCAGCTCCGGGCCGAGGCCCAGGCCCTGGCCGAGAAGATCGCCAAGAACTCCCCGGCCGCCATGGCCGCGACCAAGCGGGCCCTCTGGGGTGCCCTGGAGCACGGCCTCACCGACGCCTGCAAGGCCGGTGCCGACGAGCTGACCGGAATGTGGGGCCACCCCGACCAGACCGAGGGCCCTCTCGCCTTCGCCGAGAAGCGCGACCCCGAGTGGCAGACGTGATCCCATGACGAGCCTGGGGAGCCTCCTCGACGGTCCGGGGGAGGAGCCGCTGGTCCACCTCGGCGACGAGGCCTGGACCCGGGCCGAGGTCCGGGCCAAGGCCGACGCTGTCGCCGCCCGGCTCGTCGCGGCCGGGGTCGAGGCCGGTCACGCCGTCGCCGTGCAGCTGCCCGACGGGGTCGACCTGGTCGCCACCCTCTTCGGGGTCTGGTGGGCCGGCGCCGTCTACGTCCCGCTCAACCCCCGGTCGACCGCCGACGAGGTCGAGCACGTGCTGACCTCCGTCGAACCCGCCGCCGTCGTCACCACGGAGGGCGTGGCGGCCAGGGCCACGGAGCGTCGCCAGGAGCCCGATGTCGCGCTGATCTCGTTCACCTCGGGGACCACGGGCCGCCCCAAGCCCGTGCTGTTGCGCCACTCGGGCGTGGCCACCCTCATGGACGGCGTGCTGGCCAAGATGGGCTGGACCGGTCGGGACCCGGACAAGACGCCGATGCCCAACCTCCTCCCGGTCTCGCTGTCGCTGTGGGCCGGGCTCTACAACCTGATCTTCGCCTTCAAGGTCGGGGCCGCGGTCATCCTCGTCAGCCCCTTCGACACCCGCCGCTTCGCCGACGCCGTCGCCCGCTTCGGGCTCAAGTCCACCGTCCTGCCCCCGGCGGCCATGACGATGCTCGCCGACGACGAGGGGGTCACCGACCTGACCCCGCTGCGCTTCGTGCGCAGCATCACCGCTCCGCTGTCCCCGCTGCAGGCCCACCGGTTCAAAGATCGCTTCGGCATCGCCGTCCTCAACTGCTACGGCCAGACCGAGATCGGCGGCGAGATCATCGGGTGGAACGCCGAGGACTCCCGGGCCTTCGGCGAGGAGAAGCTCGGTGCCGTCGGCCGCCCCCACGAGGGTGTGCAGGTCCGGGTCGACGAGGCGACCGGCGAGCTGCAGGTGGTGACCCCGGCGCTCAGTGCGGGCTACGCCGACGGCGCCGACCTGGCCGACCGCCTCACCGACGACGGCTGGTTCTGCACCGGCGACGTCGGCCGCGTGGACGAGGAGGGCTTCGTCTGGATCGAGGGCCGCCTCTCCGACATGGTGAACCGCGGCGGCCTCAAGGTCTTCCCCGCCGAGGTGGAGGAGGTCCTCCGCCTCCACCCCTCGGTCACCGACGTCGCCGTCGCCGGCGTCCCCGACGACCGCCTCGGCGAAGTCCCCTGGGCGTACGTCGTGGGTGAGGTGGACCCGGCTGCGCTGGAGGCCCACGCTCGGGAGCACCTGGCTCCGTACAAGGTCCCCGCTGGCTGGACCCAGCTCGCGGAGCTGCCGCGCAACGAGGTCGGCAAGGTCCTCCTCCGCGAGCTCCGCCCCGACTGACCCGTTTTCCTCGCCGGACGATCGGCGGCCCATACGGTGCCCAGGGCGCGGCCACCTTCGTCGTACGGGTCCAGAACGACGGGAACCTCCCCGACGGGATCCGGTTGAGCGGGCAGCCCAGCACCAACCGGTACCTCGTCACCTACAAGCGGGGCGCGACGCGTCACCAACCAGGTCGTGGCCGGCACTTACACCTTCCCGGCTGCCCCCGGTGGCACCCGTGACCTCAGCGTCACCATCCGGGCGCGGGCGGGCACCCCGGCGAATGCGGTGGTCGAGCGCACGCTGACGATCCGCAGCACGACCCGGCCGACCATCCGGGACACCGTCAAGGCCACCGTCACCCGCCGCTGAGAGTCTCGGCGGGCTGGGTGAACGAAAACCGAGGCAACCACGGGGGCGTGGGGTGGGGCCGAGGGTCGTCGGGGGCACGCCAGCCGGCTGATGGCCCCCGAATCTCACCCGTCGTGAAGACATCTCCTTCTGGCACCGGATTCCGTTGCCATAACGACGGAAATCCGGTGCCAGTTCGCCAGGTGGGCCTGAACTGGGGAATTTCGGTCACGGAGCGTGGCGAAACGGTGTGTCGGCACCGCCGAGCCCGGCTCGAGGCGTCAGGCCCCCGTTCTTGCCGTCGGTGTCGTTCCCCCGGCCCGTCGACGTCCCGGCCCGAAGCTCAGCCGAGGTCGAGGGCCTCCGACAGGCGGTGCCAGTGGTCCATGGGGACGGAGACGCCGTCGAGGGGCAGGACCTGGAGGGCGACGTGGTCGGCGCCGCGCTCGTGGTGGGCGGCGACCCGGTCGAGGATGGCCTGCTCGTCGCCCCAGGCCACGATGGCGTCGACCAGGGCGTCGCTGCCGCCGTCGGCCAGGTCGTCGTCGCCCCAGCCGAAGCGGCGCAGGTTGTTCGTGTAGTTGGGCAGACCCAGGTAGGTGGCCATGTGGCCGCGCGCCACGGCCCGGGCCTCCTCCGGGTCGGTCGACAGCACGCAGGCCTGCTCCGGGGCCAACAGGGCGTCGGCACCGAGGTGCTCCCGGGCGAACGCGGTGTGCTCGACGGGGACGAAGTAGGGGTGCGCGCCGGCGGCCGCGGAGGCCGACAGCTCCAGCATCTTGGGGCCGAGGGCGGCCAGTACGACGGTCTCGTCCTCGATCCGCGGCGACATGTAGAGCGCCGCTTCCATGGCGGCCAGGTAGTCCCGCATCTTGGAGAACGGCTTGGCGTAGTCCTGGCCCCGGATGTGGTCGACCATCGGCTGGTGGCTGACGCCGAGGCCGAGCACGAAGCGGCCGGGCCAGGCCTCCGACAGGGAGTGCAGCGAGGCCGCTGTGGTCATGGCGTCCCGGGCCCAGATCGAGGCGATCCCAGTACCGATCGACATCGTCGAGGAGGCCGACAGCAGCAGCGCCGAGTTGACCATGGCGTCCCGGTTCACCGCCTCGGGAACCCAGACACAGCCCCACCCCATCGCCTCGATCTCGGGGACGAGGTCCCGGACCTCCGCGGCAGGCCGCAGGTCGAGGGTGAAGGTCCAGAGGCCCACGGGGCCGAGGTCGGGCTTGGTCATGGGGCGCTCCAGGCGACGGGGAGGTGCTTGATGCCGTTGATGAAGTTGGACCGTAGGCGCTGCACCGGCCCGTCCACCTCGAAGTCCCCGAGGCGGCCGACCACCTCCTGGAGCATCACCCGCATCTCGGCCCGGGCCAGGTTGGCCCCGAGGCAGAAGTGCGGCCCGCCGCCGCCGAAGGCGACGTGGTTGCCGGCCAGGTGGTCGTTCGGGGCCCGGCCGAGGTCGAAGGCATACGGGTCGTCGAACACGGCCTCGTCCCGGTTGCCCGAGATGTGCCAGATGACGACCCGGTCGCCCTCGGCGATGGCCTGGCCGCCCAGTTCGGTGTCGCGGGTGGCCGTGCGCCGGAAGTGCATGACCGGGGTCGACCAGCGCAGGAACTCCTCGAGGGCGACGTCCCAGCGATCGGGGTCCTCCCGCAGCCACACCCGCTGGTCGGGGTGCTCGGCGAGCGCCAGCACCGAGTGGGAGATCGCGTTGCGGGTCGTCTCGTTGCCGGCCACCGCGAGCAGCAGGAAGAAGAGGTTGAAGTCCATGTCGGTGAGCGAGTCACCGTCGACCTCCGCGTGGACGAGGTCGGACACGATGTCGTCGCGGGGGTTGGCCCGCCGGTCCTCGGCCAGGCCCTGGGCGTAGGCGTAGAGCTCGGCAGAGGCCGCCATGGTCTCGGCCGTCTGGCCCGAGGCGTCCTTCTCCGAGGCGTACTCGGGGTCGTCGGAGCCGATCATCGTGTTGCTCCACTTGAAGACCAGGTGCCGGTCCTCCTGGGGGACGCCCAGGAACTCGGCGATGGCCTGCAGGGGCAGCTCGGCGGCGACGGCCTCGACCATGTCGCAGCGGCCGTCGTCGATGACCTCGTCCACGATGGTCGTCGCCCGCCGGGCCAGCACCTCCTGCAGCTCCCGGATGCGCTTCGGGGTGAAGCCCCGGTTGACCAGCTTGCGGAGCTTGGCGTGCTCCGGCGGGTCCATGTTCAGCATCATCATCCGGGTCATCTCGAGGTCGGCCGGCGTCCACAGGAACACCGCCCCCTTGTAGGAGGAGTAGGTCTCCCAGTCCCGGTTCACCGTGACGATGTCGGCGTGGCGGGTCACGCACCAGAACCCGCCTTCGACGTCCTCGTGCCAGAAGACGGGCGCCTCGCGCCGGAGGGTGGCGAACTGCTCGTGGGGGACCCGGTCGACGTAGGCGTCGGGATCGGTCAGGTCGATCTGGTCGAGGGGGACGGCGGGCAGGTCAGCAGGCGGTTCGGTTCGGGCCACGCCGTACACGGTACGTAAGCTCCGGCCATGGCTGTGACCGAAGACGTGCGGACCGAGGTCCGCGCCTGGCTGGATGACAACTGGGACCCCGACCTGACCGTCGCTGACTGGTGGCAGCGCCTCGCTGACTCCGGCTGGGCCATGCCGAGCTGGCCCGAGGAGCACTCGGGCCGCGGCCTGGCCCGGCCCGAGGCCAACGCCGTCGGCGCCGAGATCGGCGAGGCGGGCGCGCTCGGCCCGCCGGGGGGCCTGGGCACGATGCTGGCCGCCCCGACGATCATCGCCCATGGCACCGATGAGCAGAAGCAGCGCTTCCTGCCCACGATCGCCAACGGCCAGGAGGCGTGGTGCCAGCTCTTCAGCGAGCCCGGCGCCGGCTCCGACCTCGCCGGCCTCCAGGCCAGGGCGGTCAAGGACGGCGACGAGTGGGTCGTGAACGGCCAGAAGGTCTGGACGAGTGGCGGTCAGCACGCCGACCTCGGCATGCTCATCGCCCGCACCGACGCCGACGCCCCGAAGCACAAGGGCATCAGCTACTTCGGCATCCCGATGCACCAGCCCGGCATCGACGTCCGGCCCCTCGTCGAGATGACCGGCCGGGCCCTGTTCAACGAGGTGTTCCTCGACGACGCCCGGGTGGCCGACGCCGACCTCATCGGTGGCCTCGGCAACGGCTGGGCCGTGGCCAACACCACCCTCATGAACGAGCGGGCCAGCCTCGGCGGCGGCGGTGGCTCCTCGGCCACCTCGCTCGCCCTCCCCGGCACCGTGGCCGGTCACCTCGAGCGCCGCGCCGGTGACTTCGTCGCCAAGGGCGGCCGGGGCGGCACCGCCACGATCCTCGCCGGGCGCAGCGCCAAGCTGCTCCGGAGCCTCGTGGCCGAGCTCGACAAGGCCGACGACCCGCTGATCCGCCAGGACCTGATGCGGCTGTACTCGATGGACCAGATCAGCAGCTGGGGCGTGCAGCGGGCCAAGGCCGGGCAGGCCTCGCCGGCCCTACCCAACCTGGCCAAGCTGATGATGAGCCACATGACCCGCCTGTCCCGCGACCTGGGCCTGCGCATCATCGGCCCGGCCGGCACGGTCATGGGCCCGGACACCCCCGGAGGCGGGATGATCCAGGAGCTGGCGCTGTTCAGCCCGGCCCCTTCGATCTACGGCGGCACCGACGAGGTGCAGCGCAACATCATCGGCGAGCGGGTCCTGGGCCTCCCCAAGGAGCCCGGCCCGGACAAGGCCACGCCCTTCAGCGAGCTGCGCACCGCGTGAGGTGAGACGTCGGAAAACTGACCCAGAAGTCCGTGGGGTTGCTGTTCGGTCGCACCCTCGTACCCTGCCAGCAAGTTCGAGGCGGTCGTTCAGGCCACCTCGCTGATGAGAGAGAGAACAGCGTTGGCTACAGGAACCGTCAAGTTTTTCAATGCCGAGAAGGGCTATGGCTTCATCTCGCGTGAGGGTGCGGACGACGTGTTCGTCCACTACTCCAACATCCAGGGGTCGGGCTACCGGTCCCTCGACGAGGGTCAGACCGTCGAGTTCGACGTCGCCCCTGGTCGCAAGGGTGAAGAGGCCCAGAACGTCCGGGTCGTTTGAAGTAGAGCTCCACAACTGATTTGAAAACGGCGCCCCGCTCGGCGGGGCGCCGTTTCGCGTCCGGGGGCGGTGATCTGCGGGAGCGCTCAGCTCCGGAGGCGCAGCCGGGGGACGACGTCGGCCATGAAGCGCTCCATGGAGTCGACGTCTGGGTAGTCACGGAACCAGAGCACGAACTCGCTGCAGCCGGCGTCGAGATAGCCCTGGACCTTCTCGGCCACCTGTTCGTCGGTGCCGACGAAGTTGTCCCGGACGTAGTCGGCCGGGTCGTCCTTGCCCCACAGGTCGCCGCCGGCGGGATCGGCCAGCCAGCGGGCCAAGTCGGCCTCGGAGTCGAACAGGCGGCAGTCGGGGGCGTGGGTGCGGACGATCTCGTCGACGTCCCGGCCGATGGCCTCGCAGTGGCCCCGGAGGACCTCGGACTTGTGGATGAACTCGTCGAGGCCGACCTGCCAGTTGGTGGCGTGGGCGTGCTCGGCGGCTATGCGGAGGGTCACCTTCTCGCCGCCGCCCCCGATCCAGATCGGCAGGGGCGACTGGACCGGCTTGGGGAAGGCGATGGCGTCCTCGACCCAGGCGTGGTGACCGTGGACCGAAGCCGACGGCTCGGTCCAGAGCGCCTTGGCGATCTGGATGGTCTCCTCCAGCAGCTCCAGCCGCTGGCGGTCGGGTGGGTAGGTCCAGCCGTGGGACCGGTACTCCTCGTCGTACCAGCCGGCTCCGATGCCGAAGATCACCCGACCGCCGGACATGACGTCGACCGTGGCGGCCTGTTTGGCCAGGAGGGCCGGGTTCCGGTAGCCGGCACAGGTCACCATCTGGCCCAGCCGGGCCTTGTGGGTGACCTCGGCCAGGGCCGCCATCATCGTCCAGGCCTCGAACATCGGCTCCGGCTCGCGGCGGGGGACCGTCTCGACGTGGTCGTAGACCCAGAGGTGGTCATAGCCCGCCAGCTCGGCGGCCAGGGCGACCTCCTTGGCCCGGGCCCACGCCCGCTGGGGCTCCCAGCCGGCGAACTCCAGCTTCCAGCCCTGCGGGACGAACGCTCCGAAGCGAACGGGGTGGGTCACGACGGGTTCGCGGCGTTGGCCGGGTTCAAGGCGGCCACGGCGGGGTCCCAGTCGAACCACTGGATCTCGATCATCATCGGCAACAGGTAGCGCACGTAGAAACTGTGCAGCGTGAGGGCCTCGCCGTGCACATCGGCCGTGTGGTCGATGATGTCCACGCGGTCGTCGGTCTCGGCGAACGCCTTCGCCTTCGCCAGGAACCCCTCCAGCTCCTCCAGCGAGCCCACCGACATCCCGAAGTGGTCGAGCCGGGCACAGGACATCGGCTCGTCCTCGGCGACGAGGAACACGAACTGCTCCCAGTCGTAGGCGGAGAGCACGAGCACCTCCCGGTCCCTGGTCTCCGAGGGCAGCTCCTCGAAGCCGAAGACCCCGCTCCAGAAGGCCAGGATCTCGGCCCGGCCGGCCTCGCCGAGCAGGTCGGCGGGGACGCTCATGGCCACGTGGTTGAACCGGGGTGGGCGGGTACGGGCCGAGGGGTCGGCGACGTCAGACATCAGTCTCCTCCGGGGGTGACCATGACCTTGCCCGCCAGTTCACCGGCCGCCAGGCGCTGCATGGCGGTCAGCAGGTCGGGCAGGGTCACGTCGACGGGTTCGATGAGCTGGTCGATCGGGAGCCGGGGGAGGAGGGCCAGGGCGTCCTCGAAGCCGTCGGCGTCGTAGACGAACGCGCCGGTGATCTCCAGCTCGTTCAGCGTGATGCGGTTGGCGTCGAAGCGGGGCGGATCGATGCCGGCGCCGACGAGGACCAGTCGGCCCATGCGCCCGAGCTGGCCCAGCGCCTGCTCCATGGCGGCGCGGTGCCCGGAGCACTCGATGGCCCGGTCGTAGGGCTGGTCGAGGACGTGACCCGGGTGCCAGTCCGGCCCGGGCAGCTCGTCGGGGGCCACGACCCGAGCGGCGCCCACGGCCCGGGCCAGCGCCTGGCGGGTCGGCGCCGGTTCGACCACGGTCACCTCGGCGACGCCCCGGGCCACGAGCGCGGCCGTGGTCAGCGCCCCGATGGGCCCGGCGCCGAACACGATGACCCGGTGGTGGGGCTCGACTCGGGCCTGGGTGATGCCGTGCAGGGCCACGGCGAGGGGCTCGGCCAGCGCCGCCGCCCGGAGGCTCAGGCCCTCGGGGAGGGCCAGGATCTCTTCCTCGTGGGTCAGGGAGAAGCGGGCGTAGGCCCCCTGGTGGCCGGCGGAGCCCACCTCCTCGCGGTTGAGGCAGACCGACGGCCGTCCGGCCCGGCAGGCGGCGCACTCCCCGCAGCGGCGGGACGGCCCCGCCACCACGGGTTGGCCGACCTGCCAGCGGGTGACGGCGTCACCGACGGCGGCCACGACGCCCGTGTACTCGTGGCCCTCGATGGTGCCGGGGGTGCCCCACCCCTCGATCACCATGTGCAGGTCGCTGCCGCACACGCCGCAGTGGGAGACCTCCAGCAGCACGTCATGGGGACCGACGGCCGGCAGGTCGACGTCGACGACCTCCAGCACCCCCTTCTCCCGGTAGACGGCGGCGGGCATCGTCGCCGGCAGCACGCTCACGCGGCCACCAGGTCGGGGCGGTACTCGGGGTGGTCGGTGAGCCACTGCGAGGCGGCCCGCATGGCCTCCTCGTTCTTCTTGTTGATGAACCCGTAGATCCGGCCCTCGAACCACTTCCAGGGGGCCTTGGTCAGGTGGTAGCGCTCCTCGAAGTGGAAGCGGGTCTGGTTGGGGCCGAGCGGCTCCAGCCGGACCTTGCCCGTCTGGTCGTTGCCCGGCGTCGAGCTCAGCATGGTGAACGTGTAACCCCGTTCCTTGGCCACCTCGGTCACCAGTTCCAGCGCGGCGCCCTTGCGGCCCAGCGGCATCTGGTAGATCACCCGCCGCAGCAGGCCGTTGCCGTGCCGGTCGCCCGGGTGGAGCACCTCGACCTCCTGCACCATCGGGGCGTACTCGGTCCAGCGGTCGTAGTCCTGGAAGAGGGCCCACAGGCGGGCCGCGGAGTGGGGCATGTCGATCGTGTAGCGGTGCTCGCGCATCAGGCGTTCCGGAGGCCGGCGGCGTGGGGGCTGTCGGGCGGCGGCAGCGGGTGGCGGAAGACGCGGGCCGCGTTCTCGTGGGTGATGGCGGCGATCTCGGCGGTCGTGAGCATCCCGCCGTAGGCCTTCTCGATGACGGCCTGGGTGTCGGGCCAGGTGCCGTCGCCGTGGGGGTAGTCGGTCTCGAAGCAGATGTTCTCGATCCCGATCACGTCCCGGGTGCTGATCGTGCCCGGGTCGTCGATGGTGCAGAAGGTGAAGTTGCGGCGCAGGACGTCGCTGGGGCGGAGGTCGCCGGGCATGCCGAACGAGCCCTGGAAGTCCCGGCCGTAGCCCGACCGCTCGACCATGTTGTCGAGGCGGTCGATGAGCATGGCCACCCAGCCGATGCCGCCCTCGGACATGGCGATCTGCAGGTCGGGGAAGCGCACCGGGAGGCCGGACCACAGCCATTCGGCGCAGGCCCCGAGGGCGAGCTGGCCGAAGAGCGTGGCCCCGAGCTGGATGGCCGGCGCCCCCGTGGGCATGTCGACGATGCCGCACGACGCCACGTGCAGGCAGACCACGGTCCCGGTGTCGGCGCAGGCCTCGATGATCGGGTCCCAGTGCGGGTCGAAGATCGGGGGCAGGCCGATGCGGTGGGGCTGCTCGGGGAGGGTGACCGCCCGGAAGCCCCGGTCCGCGTTGCGCCGGATCTCGGCGGCGCCGGCCTCCGCGTCGGCCAGGAACGTGATGCCCATGGGGATGTTCCGCTCGGGGTGGGGTTGCCACCACTCGTCGTGGAACCAGTCGTTCCAGGCCCGGGTGACGGCGAGGCCCAGGTCGGCGTCCGAGCACTGGCTGAAGACCCGGCCGCAGAAACCCGTGATCTGGGACGGGAAGTTCAGGGCGGCCCAGACCCCGTTGATGTCCATGTCCTTCACCCGGGCGTCGATGTCCCAGCAACCGGGGCGCATGTCCTCGAAGCGGGTGGGCTCGATCTTCCAGTCCTCCCGCGGCCGACCGACCACGGCGTTCAGCCCGACCTGGAGGAAGATCTGCCCGTCGAACTCCCAGACCTCGTGGCCCTCCTCCGTCTCGACGACCTTCGGAGCGCGGTCCTGGAACGCCGAGGCCAGGCGCCCCTCGAACATGCCGGGCGGCTCGACCAGGTGGTCGTCGACCGAGATCACCGTGTACCGGATCTCGCGGGGATCGGGGTCGGGGAGGAGGCCGTGGGCCTCGCTCTTGGCCATGCCCGTCCGCCAGGTCCGTTCCCCCATGCGGGGTCGAGCCTAGGAGATCCCTGACACGGGGTCACCGCCCGGCTCGCCCAGCGTTGCGTCACCGTGGCGCCATTGACCTTCCAGGAACCGGTCGTCCCGACCGAGCCCGAGGCCGAACCCGACCGATCCGGGTGGCTACGGTCGCTGGTCGTGCCGTTGCCCCGGGTGCGCGCCCCCGCCAACGAGGAGTTCCGGGCGGGGTTCGCCGCCGTCCGGGAGCGCCTGGAGATCCCCGAGACGGTGCCCGCGGCCGTCGACGCCGCGGCGGTCCGGGCCGCGGGGCGAGCCTGGACGGCGGACCGGGCCGATCGGCGGGACCTCGACCTGGTCACCATCGACCCGGTCGGCAGCCGGGACCTCGACCAGGCGCTGCACATCGAGGCCCGGAGTGAGGGTCATCGGGTCAGCTACGCCGTCGCCGACGTCGCGGCCTTCGTGGACCCCGGTGACCTGGTGGACCAGGAGGCCTGGCGGCGGATCGTCACCATGTACAGCCCGGACCAGCACTCACCGCTGCACCCCGCGCCCCTGAGCGAGGCCGCCGCCAGCCTCCTGCCCGACGGCGACCGGCCCGTGGTCCTCTGGACGATCGACCTCGACGACCGGGGCGAGGTGATCGACCGTCGGGTGGAGCGGGCGGTCGTGCGCAGCCGGGCCCAGCTCGGCTACGAGGAGGGGCAGCGGCTGGCGGAGGCCGGCGGACACCCCGCGCTGGGTGAGCTCCCGACCGTGGGGGAGCGGCGCATCGCCCTGCAGGCCGAACGGGGCGGGATCAGCCTCCACCTGCCCAACCAGGAGGTGGTCGAACGGGACGACGGCTACGAGGTCGTCTTCGAGGCTCCCCTGCGGATCGAGCAGTGGAACGAGCAGATCTCACTGCTGACCGGGATGGTCGCGGCCGAGCTGATGCTCGAGGCGGGGACCGGCCTCCTGCGGACGTTGCCCCCGCCGCCGCCGTTCGTCGTGCGGGCCCTGGGCCGATCCGCCCGGGGTCTCGGTGTGGACTGGCCGAAGGCCACGGAGGACTACGCGTCGATCCTGGCCGGTCTGGACCCCGCCCGGCCCGCCCACGCCGCGCTGATCACCCAGTCGGCCCGGCTGTTCCGCGGCGCGGGGTACGTCGGCTTCGCAGGGGAGCCCCCCGAGCTCACCGAGCAGGCGGCCATCGGCGCGCCCTACGCGCACGTGACCGCCCCGCTACGACGGCTGGGCGATCGCTTCGCCAACGAGCTCGTCCTCGCCGCCCACGACAGCCGGCCGCCTGCGGGCTGGGCCGTGGAGGCCCTGGCCCTCTTGCCGGAGACCCTGCAGGACGGTGCCCGTCGGCAGTCGGCCCTCGACCGGGCCTGCGTCGACTTCGTCGAGGCCATGGTCCTGCGGGACCGGGTCGGCCAGCGGTTCGCCGTGGTCGTCACCGAGGTGGACGACGACGAGGCGCGGGTCCAGTTCCGGGACCCGGCGGTCCTCGCCCGGGCGCGCGGCGTCGGCCTGGAGCCCGGGGCGGAGGCCGAGGTGGAGCTGGTTGCCGTCGACCCCGACGAGGGCCGGATCGAGCTCCGGGCCGTGGCCTCGTGACCGACTTCGCCCTGCTCTCCTACAACCTGCGCCGTGACACGCGCTCGGACGGTCCGAACCGGTGGCGACACCGACGGGACCGGGTCGCCGCGGCCCTGCGGGGTGCCGACCTGGCCGGGCTGCAGGAAGCACGGTGGCCGATGCTGCGGGACCTCACCTTCGGCGCGCCCCGCCATCGCTGGGTCGGGGTGGGGCGGTCCGACGGCCGGCGGGAGGGGGAGTTCGTCCCGGTCCTCTGGCGGGCGGACCGCTTCGAGCTGTCGGATCACGGCCACTTCTGGCTGTCCTCCCGGCCGGACGTCCCCGGCAGCAAGGACCACGAGCGGGCTGTCGTGCGCATGGCGACCTGGGCCCGCGTCGTCGAGCGGGGGACCGGCCAGCCCGTGTTCGTCCTGAACACCCACCTCGACCACCGGGTGACCGCCGCCCAGGTCGACGGGGCGACCCAGATCCGGACCGCCCTCGACGACCTGGTCGGTGACGAGCCGGTCGTGGTCACCGGCGATCTCAACGCTCGCCCCGAGGACGAGGCCTACGCCGTCCTGACCGGCGGTGGCCACCGGGTCGCGCTCCGGGACGCCTGGGTGGAGGCGGCCGATCCCGACGCGCTGGACACGACCTACAACGGGTTCGAGGCGCCGCGACCGGGCATGCGCATCGACGTCGTCCTGCTCTCGCCGCACTGGACCGTTCGCCGCTACCGGGTGGACGTGGCGACCGAGCGGGGCCGGTTCGCGTCCGACCACCTCCCGGTGGAGGTGGCGGCGTCCCTGTCCTGATCCCGGCTCCGCCGGGTTCGGGGCGAGTTCGGGACGGAAAGGGTGCCGGGCCTGACGGCCACTTGCCTCGGTCCACCCCGCGTGCGACCACCTGTGGTCGATCTGGTGACGCTCTGTCACCCGCTGGCCCTCAGCCGTCGAGGCCTCCGCTCAGGAGGTCGGCTCGGTCCGCCAAGCCCCGGGCGGGGCCGTGGAAGGCGACCCGGCCCTGGTGCAGGATCGCCGCCTCGTCGGCGATCTCGAGGGCGTGGTGGGCGTGCTGTTCGATGATCAGCAGGGCCGTGCCCTCCGCCTTGATCCGACCGAGCGTCGCGTAGACCTCCTCGATCACGATGGGGGCGAGGCCCAGGGAGAGCTCGTCGACGATCAGCAGGCGCGGCGGCCGGGCCATGACCCGGGCCAGGGAGAGCATGCGTTGCTCGCCGCCGGAGAGCGTCCCGGCCTGCTGGGCCCGGCGCTCGCCGAGGCGGGGGAACAGCTCGAAGGCCCGATCCAGGCCGGGACCGATCTCGGACTTGTCACCCACCCCGCCCAGCCCGAGCACCAGGTTCTCCTCGACGGTGAGGGTGCCGAACACCGATCGCCCCTCGGGAGCGTGCAGGACCCCCCGACGGGCGACGGCGTGGGCCGGCTGGCCCGTGAGGTCCTCGCCGTCGACCCGCAGCGCACCCCGGGTGGGGTCCAGGAGGCCCGAGGCCACCCGGGCCACCGTCGTCTTGCCCGAGCCGTTGGGTCCGAGCAGGGCGACCGCGCCGCCGTCAGGGACGGCCAGGGTCACGTCGAACAGCGCCCGGAACGGGCCGTAGGCGGCGTCGACGCCGTCGAGCTCGAGGATGGGGCTCGCCCCTGTGGCCGCGGTCATCACGTGCTCCCCAGGTAGGCCTTGCGCACGGCCTCGTCACCCAGGACGTCCTCGGTGGCGCCCATGGCGATGAGGGTCCCGAAGTCGAGGACGTACAGGCGGCTGGTCACCGAGCGCACCAGCTCGACGTCGTGCTCCACCAGCAGCACGGCCACGTCCCGCTCCTGGCTGACCCGGGTGAGCACCTGGCCCATCGCGGCCGTCTCGTCGCCGTCGAGCCCGCTGGAGGGCTCGTCGAGGAGGAGTAGGCGCGGCTCGATCATCAGGGCCCGACCGAGCTCCACGAGGCGGGCCCGACCGAGGCTGAGGGCCTCGACCGGGCGGTCGGCCAGTGGGGAAAGGTCGAGGAGGGCGAGGACCTCGTCCACCCGCTCGAGCTCCTCGGCGGTCGGCCCGCCCTTGCCCCGGAGGTCCCGCCAGAGCCCGCCGGTGCCCTGCCGGGCCCGCTCGGCCACCAGGAGGTGGTCCCGGACGGTCGTGCCGGTGAAGAGCTCGATGCGCTGGAACGTGCGGCCGATGCCCAGGCGGGCCCGGGTGTGGACCCGGCGGCCGATCAGGTCCTCGCCGCAGAACCGGACCCGGCCCTCGTCGGGGCGCAGGTAGCCGTAGATGCAGTCGAAGAGGGTGGTCTTGCCGGCCCCGTTCGGGCCGATGAGGCCCACGATCTCGCCCTCGTCCACCCGCAGTGACGCCCCGGCGAGGGCGGTGATGCCCGCGAAGCGCTTGGTGACGTCCTCGGCCTCGAGCAGCGTGCTCACGGCGTGGCCTCCGCCGCAGCCATCGGGGCGTCGTCGGGTGCGTCGGGTGCGTCGTCGGCCGGCCCGTCCTCGTCCGGATCGGCCCGGCGCAGGATGCGGCGGTTCACGAAGGCCAGCGACTTGGCCGTCTGGTACTCGATGATCCCTTCGGGGTGCTTGGCGTAGGTCAGGGCCCCGAGGCCGAAGAGGGCGAAGGCCAGGGCCTGGGGGTTCTGGGCCGGGTTCAACGTGTCGGGCAGGGCCGAGATGTCGACCCGGGAGATGATCTCGGGGAACAGCTTGAACATGATCCCCGCGGTGATGGCCGCCTGGATGGCCCGGGGCCCGAGGGTCACGACCAGCACCACCCAGACCAGGCCCTGGATGAAGTTGTAGTTGAGGAGGTTGAGCCGGCCGTCGAGCACCGCCAGGAGCCCTCCTCCCAGCCCGGCGATGCCGGCGGAGAGGCCGAAGGCGGTCATCCGCGCCCGACGGGGGTCGATCCCGACCGATACGGCGGCGATCTCGCTGCCGCGGAGGGCGTCGAGGTAGCGACCGACCGTCCCCCGTTTGATCAGGAGGACCGCGCCGCTGACCAGGCCGAGGAACGCCAGGCACAGGAAGTAGTAGGCGCGGGTGCTGGAGAAGTCGATCGGGCCGACGACGGGACGGGGTATCTGCAGGTTCTGCCCGCCCGCCCAGTCCTGGGGGACGATCACGAACTGGAACATGGCCGCGAAGGCCAGCGTGGCCAAGGCGAGGTAGAGGCCCTCCAGGCGGAGCACGGGCAGGGCGAAGATGCCGCCGACCAGTGCGGCCAGGGCCGCGCCGATCAGCACGGCCACCAGGACCTGCATGTCGTAGCGGTCGACCAGCTGGGCGGTGGTGAAGGCCCCGATCCCGGCGAAGGCGGCCTGCGAGAGCGACAGCAGGCCGGCCATGCCGGTGATGACGGTGAGGGAGCAGAAGATGACGGCGTAGACGATGCCCGTGACGAAGAGCAGCACCCAGAAGTCGTCGAAGAACCAGGCCACACCGGCGCTGATGAACACGAAGACGGCGACGCCGAGGACGCGGGTGGCGAAGGTCATGGCCGGGGTCCGCATCGTGGCGGCGGGGGCCGGGGGCGGGGGGTCGACGCCGGCAAGGGGATCGGCGGCCTCCCGCCGGTTGCGCAGGCCGGGCCAGAACAGCAGCAGCAGGAACAGGGCACCGAACGGCAGGGCCGGCCGCAGGCCCTGGGACAGGATGCTCCCGGGTGGGAGCCAGGTGTAGAGCAGCTGGTAGCCGATGCCGAGGGCGATGCCGCCCGCCAGGGTCATCGGGATCGACTGGAGGCTCCCGAAGGCGGCGGCGGCCATCGCCGCGATGAGCAGGAAGAGGAAGTTCTCGTTGTTGACCTGGGAGAAGAGGGGAGCGAGCAGGACCCCGGCCAGGCCGGCGAAGAGGCTGGAGAGCATCCAGGCCGAGGTGCTGATGCGATCGGCGTTGATGCCCGCCAGCTCGGTCATGCGGGGGCTCTCGACGGTGGCCCGCATGCGCAGGCCGAGCTGGGACCAGCGGAACATGGCCGTGAGCGCGGCGACGGCGACGAGGGTCACCAGCACGGTCGCCACCTGGTTGCCGTCCACCGCGTAGTCGCCCCAGCGGTAGATGGTCGGGCTGCCGATCTCGTCGGTGGTCGGCCAGATGCCCTTCACCCCGAAGGACGCCCCGCCCCCGAACCAGAGCTTGGTGATCTCGGGGATGGCCACGAGCAGGCCGAGGGTGGTGACCAGCTTGGCGATCGAGCTCGCCGTGCGCAGGTGGCGGAACAGGGCCCGGTCGAGGAGGTAGCCGAGCAGGGGGGCCACGACCACGACGGCGAGCAGGAACGCGGCCCAGATCGGCCAGTCGTGGCGGACCCGGGTGTCGTAGTAGACGGCGGCGGAGACGAAGGCCTGGGCCCCGAACGCCAGGTTGAAGACCCCGGCAGTGCGGTAGGTGAGGACGAGGCCCACCGCCAGCAGCGCGAAGACGCACCCGATGGGGGCGCCGCCGATGACGGCGTTGAGGACGTCGGTCACGGCCTGGGAGCCCGGATCCCGCCGCGCCCGCGGCTCAGCTGGAGACCTCGGGGTCCTCGGGGATCTCGCTGGCGTTGGTGTCGAAGCAGATGAAGGGCTCGCCCGGCTCCCCGAACTCCGGCACGAACGCGCCGTCCTGGATGATCGAGAGGGCCGAGCAGGCCCGATCGGCGTCCTCGGTGTGTTCGACGGTCCAGTCCAAGCCGGGGATGATGCCCTCGGCGGTGTAGTCGGTCAGCTGGTTGAGGCCGTCGATCACGCCCTGCTGGCTGAACTCGGGGCCGGCGGCCCGCAGCCCGGTGACGAACATGTCGGCGGAGATCCAGCCGGCCAGGCTGAGCTCGCCGACCGTGCCCCCGGTCTCCTCGATCCACTCCAGGTAGGTGTTGAGGGCCTCCGGTGGGTCCTCGGCCTCGAAGGGCACGAACTGGGTGAGCACGTAGGCGCCCTCGAAGAGGTCGCCGTTCTCCTCCAGGAAGTCGTAGTCGTAGGCGTTGGGCATGTACTGGATGGCGTCCAGCTCCTGGCGGCGCATCTCCTGCTGGATGGTGATGGCCCCGTTGAAGTCCATGCAGGTGGCCACCATGTCGACCCCGGCCGCCTTCATGTCGCGGACCTGGGCGCTGAGGTCGGGGATGCCGTAGGGGAGGGTGGCGTCGAGGAAGGCCACCTCGGCCGTCGGGTAGGTGTCGAAGCTGTTCTGGATGCCTTCCGAGCAGCTGGAGGACTGGGGCACGTCGTAGGCGAGGACGCCGATGTTGGTCGACCCGGTCTCCTGGGCCAGCCAGGGCAGGAGCTGGGAGGGGCAGGTGAAGCACAGGTAGCCCCGCATGCCGAACAGGTTGTCGCCGAGGGCGTACTCCTCGTTGATGTTCCAGCCGAAGGTGGGCATCCCGGCGTCGACGAGGAGCTCGGCGCCGGAGAAGTCGAGGGTGGCCACGGGCAGCACGGCGAAGAGGTCCTGGGTCAGGAGGCTCTGGATGTCCTGGGTGTTCTCGAAGCCGGTGTTGTCGTCCTCCTCGGCCACCAGCTCGAGATCGCGGCCGTAGACGCCGCCCTGGGAGTTCATGTACTCGAAGTAGGCGTGGACGCCGTCGAAGGACTCGCCTTCCTTGCCGCCGATGGGGTTGGTCGTGGAGGCCACGCCACCCACCCGGATCGTGCTGTCGTCCACGCCGGGGGCCTGGACCGGCACGTTCTCGTCGATCGGCAGCTCCAGGACCTCGGCGTAGGTCAGCGGCCCGCCGTCGTCGCCGGTGGCCGTCGTGCCGTCGCTGGAGGACTCCGCGGCGTCGTCAGAGGCGTTGCTGCAGGCCCCCGCCAGGAGCGTCAGCAGGGCCAGGCCTGCGGCGAAGCGTCGACGGTTCACGGTGTCCCCCCCGGATCGAACCCTGCGTGCGGCGGGACCTTACACCGCGGTCGGTAGCGCGTCTGACGCGCGTGTCAGGTAGGGCCGAACAGGCTGCGCTGGGCGGCGGCGGCGAGCACATCGGTCACCTCGTCGGTGTCGGCGGGCACCATGCGGACCGCGCTGTAGTAGGTGAGCCGCTCGATCATGGCGACCAGGGCCACCGCGGCCACGGCGGGGTCGACGCCGTCGACCCCCGCGGCCCGGATGCGCTCGGCCAGCCGGGCCACGAACTGGGTGAGGACGTCGGTGCCGAGGCGACCCTCGGGGGTCTCGTCCTGCTCGGCCTCGGTCCAGGTCTGGATGACCGGCCCGTACTGGTCGTAGACCTCCCGGAAGCGGGCCACCCAGCCCCGCAGCTCCGCCTCGCCCTCGGGACCCGGCCCCAACGGGCCCAGCGAGTCGGCCAGGGCGCCCAGGCGGTCGGCCACGTCGGTGGTGAGGGCCCGGAACAGGTCCTCCTTGCTGGCGAAGTACCGGTAGAAGGTGCCGTGGGAGGTCTTGGCCGCCTTGACGATGTCGTCCACCCGGGCGGCGTGCAGCCCGCGGCGGCCGAAGACGGTGACCCCGGCGTCGAGGAGGCGGTGCATCGTCTCCACCCCGCGGGCCCGCAGCTCCCGGCCCTCCGCAGGCCGCCCCGGCCCCCCCACCACGTCCACGCCCGCCGACCGTACGCGTTCGACGCCACCGACCGCATACGGTCCTGGCCCATGGGAGTCCCGGCGCCCGGGGAGGCGCCTCTGGTGGCCGCCGACGCGGCGGAGCTCATCCGGCGCAACGGGACCGATCCCGAGATCGCCGTGCGACCCGCCCTCCGCACCCACGACCGCACCTGGACCCACGGCGACGTGTACGCCGAGGCGCGGCGCTACGCCGCCCTCTTCACCGAGCGGTTGCCGGCCGACGGCCCGCCCCACGTGGGCGTGCTGGCCGACAACATCCCCGAGTACCTGTTCACCTTCGCCGGGGCGGCGCTGGTCGGGGCGACAGTGGTCGGGCTCAACCCGACGCGGCAGGGCGAGCACCTGCTGCGGGACATCCACCACGCGGACGTGGGCCTGCTCATCTCCGAGGCGGCCCACGACGGCGACCTGGACCCGATCCGGGCCGACCTCGGGATGGCGGTGCTCCGGGCCGGCGACGAGCTGGCGTCGGCGCTGCCGACCGAGGCCGAGGACGCGGGCCTCGAGCCCGGGCCCGACACGCAGTGGGCCCTGATCTTCACCTCGGGCACCTCCGCCGCCCCCAAGGCGGTCATCTGCACCCAACGCCGCCTCCTGGTGACCGGCAACCGGATGCGGATCCTGATGGACATCGAGGCCGACGATGTCGGCTACGTCTGCATGCCGCTGTTCCACTCGAACTCGGTGATGGTCGGCTGGGCCCCGAGCATCGTGGCCGGGGCCTCGGTGGGCCTGGGCCGGAGGTTCAGCGTGAGCCAGTGGCTGCCCGACATCCGCCGGTACGGCGCCACCTGGTTCAACTACACGGGCAAGCCCCTGAGCTACCTGGTGGCCTCCCCCGAGGGGCCTGACGACGCCGACAACCCGCTGCGGGTGGCGTTCGGCAACGAGGGGGCGCCCGAGGTCGTCGACCGGTTCTCCCGACGGTTCGGCGTGCGGGTCATCGACGCCTTCGGGGCCACCGAGGGCGGGGTGGCGGTCAACCGGGAGGACGACATGCCGGCGGCAGCCCTGGGCCGCGCCGGCGACGCCGTGCAGGTCGTGGACGAGGACGGCCGGCCCAAGCCGATCGCCCGCCTCGATGCCGACGGCCGCCTGCTCAACCCCGAGGAGTGCGTCGGGGAGATCGTCAACACCGCCGGCCGGGGGCCGTTCGAGGGCTACTACAACAACGACGAGGCCAACCAGCGCACGACCCGGAACGGCTGGTACTGGAGCGGTGACCTCGGCTACCTCGACGAGGACCGCTTCCTGTACTTCGCCGGCCGCAACGCGGACTGGATCCGGGTCGACGGCGAGAACTTCCCCGCCGGCCCGGTGGAGGCCGCGCTGGTTCGGCACCCCGACGTGGTGGTGGCGGCCGTCTACGGCGTCCCCGACCTCTCGGCCGGGGACCAGGTGATGGCCACCGTCGTCGTCCGGGACGGGGCCACGCTCGACCCCGCCGAGCTGGGGGCGTGGGTCGACGCCCAGGGCGATCTGGGGCCGAAGTGGCGCCCCTGTTACGTCCGCTTGGCCGCCGACATCCCGACCACGGGGACCAACAAGATCCTCAAGCGGGACCTCGCGGTGCAGAAGTTCCGGGCCGACCGGGTGGGCGACGACGTCGTGTGGCACCGCGAGCGGGGCGAGGTGGCCTACCGGCCCTTCACCGCGGCGGACGAGGCGGCTCTCCTCGCCGCCCTCACGACGGCCGGCCGCCAGCGCTTCTGGGACCTCTGAGCCGATGGACCTGGCCTTCACCGACGCCGAGCAGGGCTTCGCCGCCGAGGTGCGGGCGTGGCTGGCCGATCACCTGGAGGTCCCGCCCGAGTTCGCCGACCCGGCCGAGGAGATCGCCTGGGGCCGCGCCTGGCAGGCGCAGCTGGCCGCCGATCGGTGGGTCGGGATCCACTGGCCCTCGGCCTACGGCGGTCGTGACGCCACGCCGGTGGAGGTCGCCCTGTTCAACATGGAGTACGCCCGGGCCCGGGCGCCCCAGCCGGTCAACCGGGTGGGCATCAACCTGGCCGGCCCGACCCTGCTGGCCCACGGCACCGACGAGCAGAAGGCCCGCTGGCTGCCCTCGATCCTCGACGCCAGCGAGCTCTGGTGCCAGCTCTTCAGCGAGCCCGACGCCGGTTCGGACCTGGCGTCGCTGACCACGCCGAGGCGTCCCCGTCGACGACGGCTGGCTGGTCAGCGGCCAGAAGGTCTGGACCTCCTACGCCGGCTTCGCCCGCTGGGGCATCGCCCTGGTCCGCACGGACGCCGACGCCCCTCGTCACCGGGGCATCTCGTACCTGGTGGTGGACATGGAGGCCCCCGGCATCGAGATCCGGCCGCTGGTCCAGATCACCGGAGCGGCCGAGTTCAACGAGGTCTTCCTCGACGAGGTGTTCGTCCCGACCGACCACCTGGTCGGCGGGTTGCACCAGGGCTGGGCCGTGGCCAACACGACCCTGGCCCACGAACGGGGCACGGCGTTCCCGTTCAAGGAGCAGGTCGTGCACGAGACGTACCTGGCCGAGCTGTACGACCTGGCCCTCCGCACGGGCCGCCTGGACGACATCGAGGTGGCCGACGGCCTGGCCCAGGCGTTCGTCCTGCTGCGCCTGCTCCGGCTCCACAACTGGCAGACGCTCTCCCGCCTCGGGCGGGGCATCGCCCCCGGCCCGGAGTCCAGCCTGGTGAAGCTGGCCTGGACCGACATGACCCAGCACCTCTCGACCGTCGCCCTCCGGGTGGTGGGCGAGGCCGCCCCGCTCGACGACGGCCCCTGGCCCCAGCAGTGGCTGTGGTCCCAGGCTGCCTCCATCGCCGGCGGCACCAGCGAGGTCCAGAAGACCATCCTCGCCGAACGCCTCCTCGGCCTGCCCCGAGGCTGACCGTCCCGGCCGGAGGACCGACACCGACACCGACAACCGACACCGACGCAGGGATGGGGGCGTGGGGTCGGGCTGCCGACCGTCGGGGGCACGCAGGCGCCTGATTTCACCGCGGGTGGTCGTCAACTCGAGACCTGCTGAACTCGACGAGCTACCTGTCGGAATCCGACAGCTATGTCGTCGAGTTCGTGCAGCGGTGCCGGCAGACCGCCGAACCGCCACGCAGGGTGGCAATCGAGGCTGGGAGGGCATCGCCGACTCGATCGAGGTGGATCAGGCCCCCGTGGTTGCCGTCGGTTGCGTCACCGGCCCCTATGCCGGGAAGCGGTCGGCGAGCCAGGTCTCGATCTCGGCGGCGGCGTCCTCGCCGGTCTCGGTGGTGAGGTCGCCGGAGGTGCCGTCGAAGGCGTGGTTGCCGTCGGTGACGATGAACGCCGTGACGTCCGTGCCGACGTCGGCCAGGGCGGCGCCGAACCGCTCGGTCTGGGCGACCGTGATGAGGCCGTCGATGTCGCCGTGGAAGAGCAGTGCCGGCCCGGGGGCGTCGGCCGCCTGCGCCACGGAGTCGGCGTGCTCCCAGCGCTCGGTCAAGGCCCGGTCACCGGAGCCCGGGAGGCCGCCGTAGTAGCGCTCGGCCTCGAGGGTGTCGCCGTCGTAGTAGCCGTAGAACCCGATGAAGCCGGCGACGTCGTCGGTGACCCCGGGCCACAGGTCCGGCCCGGCGAAATAGGGATCGCCCGGGGTGACATAGGCCTGAGCGGCGAGGCGGGCCCCGGCGGAGCTGCCGTGGACCAGGATCCGCGCCGGGTCGAAGCCGAGGGCGGCGGCCTGCAGCCGGGTCCACTGGACGGCGGCCTTCATGTCCTGCTCGGGGCGGGGGTAGACCGGTTCGGGGGAGCCGTCACCCAGCAGCGTGTAGTCGATGGACAGCGTCACGAAGCCCTGGTCCCGGTACCAGTGGGACCACTCCGACATGGTGGAGCGGTCGCCGCTGTAGCCCCCGCCGCCGTGGACGAGGACGACGGCCCCTCGGGTCGAGGCCCCGTGAGGTCGGCAGAGGTCGGCCGGATGGGCGGCCGACGCCCTGGGCGGGGTGTAGGTCACGACGCCGCATCGTCCGCGGGCCACGTCCGGGGCCGGGATGGCCGGGAGCGCCTCGTCGCCGGCGAGGGCCGGGGCCGCGCCCTCGGGAGCCGACGACGGCCAGAACGTGACGCCGGCCACGGCCAAGAGGGCGACGAGGGCCAGCGCCCCCACCCAGGGGCCGACGCGGTGCTTCGGCGGCATCACCGTTCCCATCGGCAGCGTGCCGTCGGGTCTGAACCGAGGGGCTACTCGTACTCGCCGTCGGTGGGGCCGTACCAGAGGCGGGACCAGGTGCCGTCGGCGTCGATCGAGGTGCGCCAGCCCGCGTAGCCCCCGGCCTCCGCCCAGCCGAAGATCCCGGCTTCACCCACCACCTCCCTCAGCGCGGCCCGCTCCTGGGCGTCGGCGACGTCGGCGAAGGGCCAGTCGACCGCGGTGGGCCAGGTGAAGCGCGGGGCCCCGTCCACCTGCTCCCGGGTGTGGGCGAGGCTCAACAGCCCGGCCAGGGGCCGCAGGATCGGCTGGCCGTCGTGCTCGCGCTCGCGCCACTGGGACACGGGCATGGGATCGCCCTCGTAGCGCAGGTCCACGCCGTTCTCCCGGGCCAGGCGCTTCAGCGCCCGGAAGTCGCAGGCCACAGCGGCGTCGATCAGCTCCTGGCGACGGGCGGCGACAGGGGAGGGGATGCCGTCGCTGTCCAACGGGTCGAGCTGCATCCCGTCGGCCGAGCAGCGGCCCTCGGGCACCGTGTCGTCGCTCAGCGTCGGTCGACCGGCGCCGGCGCAGGAGGCCAGGAGGCCCGCGGCCAGACAGAGGACCACCAGCCGCCGGATCACCGGGCGGAGGGTAACGCCGCCCCGACGGGCGGGCCCGCCGGTGGGTGACTCATCGGAGGACCGATGAGTTCTCCGGGGTGTCGTCGTCGTAGGGGGTGAGACGGCAGAGTGTCGTCCGGCACCCGCGGGTGCGAGCGGAGGAGACATCGACATGGACATGAAGCTGGAGCTGGTGGGCCTGCCCGTGAGCGACGTGGACCGGGCCAAGGCCTTCTACGAGCAGGCGGGGTTCGACACCGACCAGGACCACGCGGCCGGTGACACGTTCCGGGTCGTGCAGGTCACGCCGCCGGGGTCATCGTGCTCGGTCAGCTTCGGCATCGGGATGCCCCAGGCCGATGCCCCGGTCCTGGGCCTGCACCTGGTGGTGACCGACATCGAGGCGGCGCACGGGGACCTGACGGCCCGCGGCATCGAGATCAGCGAGATCTTCCACTTCGGCGCCGAGGGCCAGGTGTCCGGCCTGCACCCCGAGCGCCAGGACTACGGGTCCTTCGCCTCCTTCGCCGACCCCGACGGCAACACCTGGCTCCTCCAGGAGATCCGCAGCCGGGCATGACCGCCGATCCCGAGTCCGTGGCGTTCGCCGGCGACGAGTCGGCGTTCGCCGCGGTGACGGCCCGCCACCGTCGTGAGCTGCACGTGCACTGCTACCGGATGCTGGCCTCCTACGACGACGCCGACGACGCCGTCCAGGAGACCTTCCTCCGGGCGTGGCGGGGCCGGGACCGCACCGAGGAGATCCTCAACGTGCGGGCCTGGCTCTACCGGATCGCCACCAACGTGTGCCTGGACGCCATCCGGCGCCGTTCCCGGTCCCGAGCGGCCGGGCCGAGCCCGTCGGAGGTGCCGTGGCTCACGCCGTACCCCGACCAGGAGCTGGACGACCTGGTGGCGCCGACCGACGGGCCCGACCTCGTCTCGGTCGACCGGGAGACGATCGAGCTGGTCTTCCTCGTGGCGCTCCAGGCCCTGCCGGCCCGGCAGCGGGCCACGCTGATCGCCCGCGACGTGCTCGGGTGGTCGGCCAAGGAGACCGCCGGCTTGTTGGCCACGAGCGTGCCCGCGGCCAACAGCGCGCTGCAGCGCGCCAGGGCGACCATGCAGGAGCACCTGCCGGCCCGACGGGGCGACTGGTCGGCGCCCGTCGTCGAGGACGCGGAGCGCGAGCTGCTCGATCGCTTCATCGACGCCCACCAGCGCTGCGACGCCGCGGCGGCCATCGCCGTGGCGGCCGAGGAGATCCTGATCACCATGCCGCCCAACCCGATCCGCTTCGAGGGCGTCGACGCCGTGGCCGCCCTCCTGGCCCGGTCGTTCGGCCCCGAGCGGGAGGGGGACTGGCGCCTCGTCCCCACCCGGGCCAACCGCCTCCCGGCGGCGGCGTCCTATCTGCGTCGTCCGGGGGACTCGGCGTTCCGCGCCTTCAAGCTCGACGTCCTGCGGGTCGAGGGCGACCGGATCGCCGAGATCACCACCTTCGGCCACAGCCAGTTCGAGCGCTTCGGCTTGGCCGACGTCTTGGCTCGGCCCAATGGCGGCTGACCACCGTCTGGCGTCCCCGGCGAATGACGTCGGGGCCGATCACGCCTCCACCACCGCGGTCAACGTCTACCTCGAGGACCCGAGCAGCGGCCCGATCGACGTCGACTTCGACATCGTCTTCTTCTGCTGAGAGGTCAGCTCCCCGCCTGGCGGCGGAGCTCGTAGGCGGCGTGGTCGGCGAGGGTCGCTGACCAGCCGGGGGGCACGACGACGACGGTGAACGGCTCCTCGATGAGGGCCGGGCCGTCGATCGTCGTCCCGGTCGACACCGCCGGGCCGTTGTGGACCGGGGTGTCGACCCACCCGTCGCCGAAGAAGACCCGGCGGCGCCGGTCGACGGTGCGGTCGGACGCGACCACCGTGGGGGCGAGTTGCTCGGGCTTCGGGGTCTCGCCCCGGGCCATGAGCCGGGCGCCCCGTAGCACCGGCTGCTGGTTGCGGAAGGCGAACCCGCGGTCGGCCTCGTGCTGGTCGTGGAAGCGGTCGGCCAGGTCGAGCAGGCCGGCGTCGTCGAGGGACTCGCCCTCGGGGCACGCCACCGACATGTCGAAGTTCTGGCCGGCGTAGGCCATCTGCACGTAGAGGTCCCGGGTGACGTCGGCCGGATCCAGGTGGCTGGGCGCCAGCTCCTTGTCGGCCTCCTGGTTCAGCTCGCCCATGAGGTCCCGCAGGCGGTCGAGGTCCACGCCCGACAGCGGCGTCACGTAGGAGCGGACGACGTCGACCACGTAGTCGGCGACCAGGAGCCCGAGGGCCGAGAAGGCGGGGGCCGCCCGCGGCACGAGGATCCGGTCGACGCCGAGCTCCGCGGCGATGGGGGCGGCGTGGACCGCCCCGTTGCCGCCGAAGGCGATCAGCGCCAGGTCCCGGGGATCGGCGCCGTAGCCGGCCAGGACCCGCCGCGTGGCGTTGGCCATGTTGGTGTTGACGATGCGCTCGATGCCCCAGGCCGCCTCGGTCGCCTCGATCGACAGTGGCGCGGCCACGTCCCGCTCGATGGCGGCGCGGGCGAGGTCCACGTCGAGGGTCATGCGCCCTCCCGCGAACCCGTCCACGGGGAGGTAGCCCAGGACGGCGTCGGCGTCGGTCACGGTGGCCCGCTCGCCGCCGCGGCCGTAGCAGGCGGGTCCGGGGGTCGAACCTGCGCTCTCGGGGCCGACCAGGAGCGCGCCCTGGCGGACCCGGGCGATCGAGCCCCCGCCGGCGCCGACGCTCTGGACGTCGACCATCGGCAGGCCGATGTAGTAGCGGTAGCGCCAGTTCCAGTCGGTCTTGACCTCGGGTCGTCCGTCCCGGACCAGGCAGATGTCGAAGCTGGTGCCGCCCATGTCGACGGCCACGAAGTCGGGTTCGCCGCCGCGCTCCGCGGCCACGGCCGAGCCCATGACCCCGCCGGTCGGGCCGGAGCCGAGGAGGCTGACGGCCCGCTCCCGGACGAACTCGGGGGGCATGACGCCACCGGTGGACTGCATGATCAGCAGCGGCCCGGCGAACCCGGCCTCGCGGAGGGTGTCGGAGAGGTTGTCGACGTAGTGGGCGATGCGAGGGGCGACGTAGGCGTTGACCAGCGTGGTCGACACCCGTTCGAACTCGGGGCCCCGGGGCATGACCTCGTGCGACAGCGAGATGTGGCCGACGTCGGGGAACTCCTCGCGGACGATCTCCGCCGCCCGGCGCTCGTGGTCAGGGTTGACGAAGCTGAAGAGGAACATCACCGCGATCGACTCGCAGCCCAGGGCCTTCAGGCGCTGGACGCCCGCCCGGACCGCGCCCTCGTCCATCTCGAGGAGGACGTTGCCCTCGAAGTCGACCCGCTCGGGGATGGGGATGCGGGCCCGCCGCCGGGCGATCGGGGTCGGCGCCGGGGCCGCCGGGTCCCAGATCTGCTCCTTGTGGACCCGGCGCATCTCGATCTCGTCCCGGTGGCCCTCGGTGACGAGCAGGCCGGTGGCCGCCCCGTCCATCTCGATCATGGTGTTGTCGGCGGTGGTGGTGCCGTGGACGAGGACGTCCATCCGGCCGCAGAGCTCACCGAGGCTCAGGCCGAACTGCTCGGCCAGCTGCCCCAGGCCGGTCATGACCCCGCGGGACTGGTCGTCGAGGGTCGACGGGGTCTTGTCCAGCACGACCTCGCCCTCGGGGGTGACCGCGATCAGGTCGGTGAACGTGCCGCCGACGTCGACGCCTATCCGATAACCCAACTCAGCCCCGCCGCTGCTCGCGCCGATCGTCGGTGGCGACCTTGTCCACGGCCAGGGTCAGGTCGTCCAGCGAGCCGGTCAGGACCACGCCGTAGTCCCGCTCGGCGCCCGCGACGCTGACGTACTCGTCGAGCACGTCCTCGAGCACCGCCTGGGGGTCCCGGTCGAGGGGGTCACCCCAACCACCCCCGCCGCCGTAGTCGTACTGGACGATGTCGCCCGCCTCCATCGGGACCCAGTCCGCGGTGTGGGTCACGCGGTAGGGGTCCTCGGAGTCGGCCCGCAGGACCAGCGCGTTCGGTTCGCCCGGGCCACCGCCGGCGATGCCCGGCATGGGGTACTTCATGCCGACGACGTAGGTGTAGACGTGGCTGGGGACCCGGACCTCCTTGCGGTAGTGGCTGCCGCAGAGGCCCCGCCACTGGCCGGGCCCGCCGGAGTCCATCCGGTAGTCCCGGCTCCACTGGATGTGGGGGAACAGGCTCTCGTTGATCTCGGCGGTGGCCTTCCACAGGTTGCCGAAGCTGGCGGCCTGGCAGCCCCAGGCGTCCATGCCCTTCGCCGCGTTGCACCAGCCGGCGTAGACCTCGGCCGAGTGGTCGGTGAAGGTCTGGCCCGTACGGGGGTCCACGCCCCGGATGATGGTCGGGATGCCGGTCTTGTAGGTCTGGGGCACGGCCCGCTCGGGGAGCACGTGCTGCATGGTCACCGCGATGGCCTCGCCGATGTCGGCGCCCGGGTGGTGGGTGCCGGCCGACACCGGCCGGCCGGGTGCCGGGTTGAGCACGCAGCCGGACGGCACGATGAGCTCCAGGGAGTCGAAGAAGCCCTCGTTCTTGGGGATCTCGGGGTCCATCATCGAGGCGATCTGGGCGACCGTGTAGCCCCGGGTGTTGCCGTAGGTGGACCAGGCCTGGATCTCCTCCCGGGTGTCGCTGCCCGTGTAGTCGATGACCAGGCGATCGCCGTCAACGGTGATCTTCACGTGCAGGTGGATGTCCGGGTTCCCCAGGGGGTCGTGGTCGACGTAGGCGTCGCCCTCGTAGGACCCGTCGGGCCACGAGGCGACCTCCTCCCGGAACCGGAGGGCGGCGTAGTCGATCATGTAGTCGACCGACTCCTCGACGGTGGCGACCGTGTACCGGTCGATCATCGTTCCGAGGCGCTCGGCCGCCATCTGGGCGGCACCGATCTGGGCCCGGAGGTCGCCGATGTAGTCGGGCAGGCGGTTGTTCACCGCCAGTGCGTAGAGGACGTCGCGCCGTTCCTCGCCCCGGTCGATGACCTTGATCACCGGCCACCGCGAGCCCTCGCCCCAGATGTCGGCGGCGGTGACGTTGTAGCCCCCCGGGACCGAGCCCCCGGTGTCGCCGTGGTGGCACTGGATGGAGCAGATCAGGACCATGCGCCGGCTGCCGTCGGCCTGGGTGCCGAACACGGGGGCGAAGACGTTGTAGTCGGGGAGGTGGCCACCACCGTGGTACGGGTCGTTGGCGACGAAGACGTCGCCCTCCCGGAACTCCTCGGCGCCGAGGAAGTCCAGGGCGAAGCGCACCGGCAGCGTGCTGGTGAGCATGAACTGCGGGATGCCCACCGACAGGGCGGCCAGGCGGCCCTGGGCGTCGAGCACCGTGGCGTTGCGCTCGTTGGACTGGTTGAGGATGGGCGTGGTCGCCGTGCGCGAGACGTACTGGGCCATCTCGAAGCAGACGGTCTCCATCGAGTTCCGGATGACCTCGGCGGTCACGGGATCGACGGAGGGCGCCGGAGCCAGTCGTCCCCGGCGCTCGGCGAGGCGGACGAGGTCGACGTCGGTCATGTCACCGGCTCCCCCTGAAGACGAAACTGACGCTCGTGTCAGCAATCGTACACGCCCACTGAGGCCCGCGTTCGATTGACGGGCGGGTCCCTGAGGAGTTGACTCTTGCGGACCGTGGTCGGGGGGCCACGGCGACAACCGGAAGGGGGCGTCGTGGCTGAAGCACGACGGACCGTCGGCTCGGTCACGTACCGGGAGGCGGGTCAGGGGTACTTCGAGCAACGCGGCCTGCGCCGCCATGCCGGAGCGTGGTCCCTCTGGGCCCTGGGGGTGGCCGCCGTGATCTCCGGCGACTTCTTCGGCTGGAACTTCGGCCTCCTCGAAGGGGGGTTCGGCGGGCTGCTGATCGCGACGGCCGTGATCACGGTCATGTACCTGGGTCTGTGCTTCTCGATCGCCGAGCTCTCGCCGGCCCTGCCCCACACGGGGGGTGCGTACTCGTTCGGGCGGTCGGCCATGGGGCCGTGGGGGGGCTACGTCACCGGCCTGGCCGAGAACATGGAGTACGTCGTGACCCCCGCGGTGATCGTCGTCGGCATCGGCGGCTACATGGACGCCATCTTCATCGACGCCTTCGACATCGACCTGCCCCAGCCGCTCTGGTGGGCGGTCTTCTACGTGATCTTCGTGGGCCTGAACTACATCGGGGTGGAGGCCAGCTTTCGCTTCTCGGTGGTCATCTGCTTCCTGGCCCTGATCGTGTTGACGGTCTTCTTCATCTCGGCGATCGGGGACTTCGACGCCGACAACCTCTCCAACATCCCGCCGGAGGGGGGCAACTCGGACTTCCTGCCGTTCGGGGGCAAGGGCATCCTCTTCGCCCTCCCGTTCGCCATCTGGTTCTACCTGGCCATCGAGGAGCTACCCCTGGCGGCCGAGGAGTCCCATGATCCCCGCAAGGACATCCCCAAGGGGATGATCTACGGGATCATCACGCTGATCGTGTTCGGCGTGCTCACCCTCGTGCTCAACACCGGCGTGGCCCCCGGGGCCCTGGGCATCGGGGAGTCCGCAGAGCCCCTGCTCGACGGGTTCCGCACGACCCTGGGCAGCGACACCTCGGCCAACCTGCTGGGGCTGATGGCCGTCGCCGGCCTCGTGGCCAGCTTCCACACGATCATCTACGCCTACGGGCGGAACATCTACTCGCTGTCCCGGGCCGGGTACTTCCCGCACTGGATGTCGGTGACCGACACCAAGCGGAGGACCCCCCACGTCGCCCTCGTCATCGGGGCCGTCCTCGGTTTCGCCCTCGCCTGGGTCCTCGACGAGTTCGGTGACAACCCGAACGTCGGCGGCGCCCTGCTCTACATGGCCGTGTTCGGCGCGGTGATCTCCTACGTCATGCAGATGATCTCCTTCGTGATCCTGCGCCGGAAGCTGCCGGACATCCATCGGCCCTATCGCAGCCCCCTCGGGGTCGCCGGGGCCGTCGTAGCCGGGGTGATCGCCGCGGTGACCCTGGTGGTCCTGCCCTTCAACTCGGACTACCGGCCCGGCGTGTACGGGATGATCCTCTGGTTCGCCGCCGGCCTCCTGTACTTCGCGCTCTCGGGCCGCAACAAGCTGGTGCTCTCCCCCGAGGAGGAGTTCGCGCTCAGCCGCGGCGAGCACGGCGTCCCCGACGACGAGGGCTACGGCGCCATGAACGTGGCCGACGTCGAGGCGCGGGGCGGACGCGGCGGTGGGGCCGACAGAGGCCACCGAGTCGACGGAGTGAGTCGGTCACGGCCCGCGCCAGGCGCGGGTCGGGCCGACCCTGTCGGACGGACGGAGCCGGGCGCGGTCGGCTGGCTGCCGGAACCGCGGAGCGGTCGCACGGCAGTCGGCGACCTCTGGCGGAACAGCCATCCGCCTGTCAGGGTTTCGGGGGCATGAGCGAATCCGCGGACGTGGTGGTGATCGGCATGGGGCCGGGCGGCGAGGACGTCGCCGGTCGGTTGGCCGAGGCCGGTTTGGATGTGATCGGGATCGACCGGGAGCTGGTCGGTGGCGAGTGCCCGTACTGGGGCTGCGTGCCCTCCAAGATGATGGTGCGGGCGGCCCACCTGCTGGAGGAGGCCCGCCGGATCGACGGTGTGGCGGGCGAGGCCGACGTCCAGCCGGACTGGGCGCCCGTTGCCCGACGGATCCGGGAGCAGGCCACCGACAACTGGGACGACACCGTCGCCGTCGAGCGCTTCGAGGGCAAGGGCGGCCGCTTCCTACGGGGCACAGGACGGATCGTCGCACCGGGCCGGGTGCAGGTCGGCGACCAGGAGATCACCGTCCGGCGGGGGATCGTCGTGGCCACCGGTGCCGGACCGGCCGTACCGCCCATCGAGGGCCTCGCTGACGTCCCGTACTGGACGAACCGGGAGGCGATCGCCGCCGAGCGGGTGCCGTCGTCCCTGGTCGTGCTCGGGGGCGGGGCGATCGGCCTGGAGCTGGCGCAGGTGTTCGCCCGATTCGGAGCGGGCGTGACCGTGGTCGAGGCCCTCGACCAGTTGCTGCCGCTGGAGGAGCCCGAGGTGGGCGACCTCCTGGCCGAGGTGTTCGGGGCGGCCGGCATCGCCGTGCACACGTCAGCCGAGGCCATCCGGGTCGGACGCGACGGAGGTCTCATCCGGGTCACCCTCGAGGACGGCACCGAGCTCCCGGCCGAGCACCTGCTGGTCGCGACCGGGCGCCGGGTGGACCTCGCGGCCGTCGGGCTCGGCGCGGTCGGCGTCGACGAGTCGGCTCGGGCCGCCCCGACCGACGGTCGCCTCCGGGTGGCCGAGGGTGTGTGGGCAGTCGGCGACGTCACCGGCCATGGCGCGTTCACCCACGTCGCCGTGTACCAGGCCCGGATCGCGGCGGCCGACATCCTCGGCCTCGATCCGGCTCCCGCCGAGTACCACGCCGTCCCCGGTGTCACCTTCACCGATCCCGAGGTGGGCTCGGTCGGGCTCCGCGAGGCCGATGCCGTCGCTGCCGGGGTCCGGGTCGCCGTCGGCCGGGCCCAGGTGCCGAGCACCGCCCGCGGCTGGTTGCACGCCGTGGGCAACGAGGGGCTGATCAAGCTCGTGGCCGATGCCGACCGCGGCGTGCTCGTCGGCGCCACCTCGGCGGGTCCGACTGGTGGCGAGGTCCTCGGCCTCCTGGCCCTGGCCGTGCACGCCCGGGTGCCGATCGCCGACCTGCGATCGATGATCTACGCCTACCCGACCTTCCACCGTGGCGTCGAGGACGCGCTCAACGATCTGGTGGCGTCGTGACGGCCGCGACCGACGAGATCGTCCTGTTCTGGAGACGGGTCAAGTCGGGTGCGGGTCGGTCCCCTGCTCGGCCTGGTGGATGGCCCAGGCGGCGTTGACCAGGCCGATGTGGGTGAACGCCTGGGGGAAGTTGCCGAGCATGTCACCCGTGGCCGGGTCGATCTCCTCGGCGAGCAGGCCGAGGTCGTTGGCGCAGGCCGTGAGGCGGTCGAACAGCGCCCGGGCCCGGTCGACCTCGCCCAGCAGGGCCCAGCAGTGGGCCAGCCAGAAGGTGCATACTGCGAAGGTGCCCTCCTCGCCCTCCAGGCCGTCGTCGTCGAGGTAGCGGAACACGAAGCCGTGGGGGTCGGTGAGGTGCTCGGCGATCGCCTCGACTGTCGAGCGGGCGCGGGGATCGTCGGGGTCGAGGAAGCCGACGATGAGCATCACCAGCGCAGAAGCGTCGAGTTGGTCGCTGTCGTAGGACTGCGTGTACGCCGTCGCCGACGGGCTCCAGCACCGCTCGACGATCGTCCGGCGGATCTCGTCCCGGGTGGCCGCCCAGGACTCGATGCGGTCCTCGCCGCCGATACGACCGGCGAGGGCGACCGCCCGGTCGAGGGCGACCCAGCACATGACCTTGGAGTAGGTGAAGTGGCGGGCGCCGCCCCGGACCTCCCAGATGCCCTGGTCGGCGTCGGTCCAGTGGGTGGCCGCGGCATCGGCCAGCTCGACGAGGAAGGCGGCGGTGTCGGGGCTGAAGCCGTCGAGTTGGTCCGCCAGCCGGCAGGCGGCGCCCAGCAGTTCGCCGTAGACGTCGAGTTGGACCTGGTCCCAGGCGCCGTTGCCGATCCGCACCGGTCGACTGTCGGCAAAGCCGCCGAGGTGGTCGAGCTCGACCTCGGGGAGGTGCCGTTCGCCACCGATGCCGTACATGATCGGGAGCGGCCGTCCGTCGTGGAGGTCGGTGCCGGCGGCGGTGGCGAAGAACGCGAAGAAGTCCTCGGCTTCGTCGGGGCAGGCCGCGACCCAGAGCGCCTCCAACGTCAGGCTGGCGTCACGCACCCAGCTGAAGCGGTAGTCCCAGTTCCGCGTGCCCCCGGCGACCTCGGGCAGCGAGGTCGTGGGCGCGGCCACGATGGCCCCGCTCGGTGCGTAGGTGAGCGCCTGCAGGACGCGGCCGCTGTGGAGCACCAGATCGTGGTACGAGCCGGCGTAGGACTGGTGCAGCCCTGACCACGAGCGCCAGGCGGCCGCGGTGTCGTCGGCGATCTCGGCCAGCTCCTCCTGGGTGCGGCGGGCAGGGGGGTCGGCCCAGGGGTCACAGAGGCGGACGTCGAAGGCGAGTCGATCACCGGTCCCGACGGTGAAGGTGGCCGACGGGGTGGTACCGCCGCCGAGGTCCACGGCCGAGTCGACGGTGAAGGCGGTCGCCCCGCCGCGGGCGAGCAGGCCCCCCTCCCGGGGGTGGTGACGGGGCGTCACGAGCCCGAACTCCGGTCGCAACGCGAGCTCCGTGCGGAAGGCCATCGTCCCGGTGCGTCCGTGAACGACCCGGAGGAGCGCTGCCGGCGCATGACGACCGATGTGGTGGCCCCGCTCGAAGGACCCGAGGGCCAGGAGGTCCCACACCTCGACCTCGGCGTCCCCGGTGCGCCAGGTCGTGGCCAGCACCATCGTGGCGTCGAGATAGCGCCGGGTCGCCGTGGCCCCCGGGTCGGTCGGCCGCAGCGACCAGTGCCCGGCCCCGGCGCCGAGGAGCGAGGCGAAGACGGCGGGGGAGTCGAAGCGCGGCAGGCACGCCCAGTCGATCGTCCCGTCGCGGGTCACGAGGGCGGCGCCGTGGCAGTTCGACAGCAGGCCGTGGTCGCCGATCCCTACCGTGGTGTCGCTTCCTCTCATCGCCTGACAGGGAACCCCGACGGGACCCCTGCCTGTTCCCGGCCGCACCGAGCGGTCATGCTGCCCCGCACCTGCCGATGCGGCCGCCCGATTCGAGGAGGACCCCTGCGCCGACCGGGCGGTCGTCCCGGAAGGCGGGCTCCGGGATGACCGCGGGAGGGGGAACCCGGTGACCGGAGCGATGCTTCCCCCGCGCGAATGGCGGAAGAATGGCCGTGGCCGGCGGTTCGATGCGACAGGGGGAGAGGCCGATGCCACTGGACGAACCCGTTCAAAGAGCACCGGCGGACGGTCGCCCGGCGCCGTCAGACGTGCTCTGGGCCGCGGTCGTCGCGGGGACCTTCTCCGGCCTTCCCTCGACGTTGCACGCGATGGTCGTCGGCGACTCGCTGCTTGCCTCGACCCGGGCGGCCGGGACTCTCCTCGGGCGGCCCACGGTGGTCCGCGGCCTCGTCGCTCACGGCGGGATCTCGCTTTGGTGGGCCGCGGTCCTGGCCCGGATCCTGCCCCGCCGTCGCCGGGTGCTCGCGGGTGCAGTGGCGGGCGGGGGGATCGCCGTGCTCGCCCTCGGTGTGGCCGGTCGCCGCCTCCCGGCGATCCGCGACCTGCCCATCGGCCCTCAGGTCCTCGATCACCTGGCGTTCGGCGCCTTGGTCGGAGCGGTGCTCGATCGCCTGACATCCGGGTCATCCGGCGCGCGGTCGGTTCAGAGTGGAGCCCACACCGCGCCGACGGTACCGGCGCCGGAGTGGGCACCGACCGACGGGCCGATCTCGTAGCGGGTGATCTCGGCGACGCCGGGCGCACCCTCGAGCAGCGAGGCGAGGTGGTCGACCTGCTGGCCGGCAGCGTCGACGCCCAGATCGCCTCGACCCTCCTGCAGGAGGGCGGCACCGGGTCGTGCTGGCGGTGCTCGGCATCGGCGAGGGCGGTGGTCACAGTGGCCCTGTACCCACGGGTGGTCACGGCTGACATCCGTGGCGACGGGTAGGGACGTACGGTTCAGAAGTCGTTTCCCGAATGGAGGACTGATGCACGGTTCAGCAAACCCTCGACCGGCCAGCGCCATCTGCTGCTGGCTCGACTCATGGCGCAACGACGACTGGGTCGCTTCGCTCTTCGGTCGCAGCTAGCCGCACGCGATGACCACGACCGCGTTCACCCTGTCCACCGTCGCGCCCACCGTCGACTCCTACCAACGTGTCCGCGACCTCACCGAGGCCCTGGCCGCACCGTTGTCCCCCGAGGACCAGACGGTGCAGTCCATGGCCGACGTCAGTCCCACCAAGTGGCACCGGGCCCATGTCACCTGGTTCTTCGAGACCTTCGTCCTGGCGCCCAACCTTGCCGGGCTACGAGCCGTTCCACCCCGACTACGGCTACCTCTTCAACTCGTACTACGAGACAGTGGGCAAGCGGCACCCCCGTCCCGACCGCGGGCTGCTGACCCGACCCGGGGCGGCTGAGGTCGGCGAGTACCGCCGCCACGTCGACGAGGCGATGACCGGGCTTCATCGGCGACGCGGCTCCGAGGAGGTGGTGGCGCTGGTCGAGCTGGGCCTGCACCACGAGCAGCAGCACCAGGAGCTGCTGCTCATGGACATCCAGCACGTCCTGTCGATCAACCCGTTGTCGCCGGCGTACCGGGACCTGCCGTCCACGTCGAGCAGCGACGCCCGGCCTCAGGGCTGGGTCGAGCACCCGGGCGGACTGGTCGAGATCGGTCACGACGGCACCGGCTTCGCCTTCGACAACGAGGCGCCTCGCCACGCCCAGTGGCTGGAGCCGTTCGCTCTCGCGGACCGCGCGGTCACCAACGGCGACTGGCTGGCCTTCGTCGACGACGGCGGCTACCGGCGGCCTGAGCTCTGGCTCTCCGACGGCTGGGCGGCGGTCCAGGAGGCCGAGGCCCGGGCGCCGATGTACTGGCGCTGGCGGGACGGGGGCTGGACCGAGTTCACCCTGGCGGGGACCGAGCCGCTCGACCTGACGCGGCCCGTCGTCCACGTCAGCTACCACGAGGCCGACGCCTTTGCCCACTGGGCGGGCGGCCGCCTGCCCACCGAGGCCGAGTGGGAGGCCGTCGCTGCCGGGCAACCGGTCGAGGGGCGGTTCCTGGACCCGGACCGCCTGCGACCCGAGACCGGCCCGCCCGGCGACCTGGGCCTGTTCGGCGACGTCTGGGAGTGGACCTCGTCGGCGTACCTGCCGTATCCCGGCTTCCGGCCCGCGGCCGGGGCGGTCGGTGAGTACAACGGGAAGTTCATGGTCGGCCAGCACGTGCTGCGGGGCGGGTCGTGTGTCACCCCGCCCGGCCACCTGCGCCCGACCTACCGCAACTTCTTCCCGCCGGGTGCCCAGTGGGCGTTCTCGGGGCTGCGGTTGGCCCGCGACGAGGGTGGCCGGTCATGAGCCCCACCGTGGCGGTCGACGTCCACCTCGACGCGGCCGACTGGGCCGAGGCCCGTGACGCCGAGACCCTCGAGGGCCTCAGCTCGACGCCGAAGATCCTTGTCGCCGGTCTGGTTCTACGACGAGCGGGGCAGCGACCTCTTCGACGAGATCACCCGCCTCGACGAGTACTACCCGACCCGGGCCGAGCGGGCGATCCTCACCGAGCACGCGGGTGACATCGCCCATCTCACCGGTGCATCGACGCTGGTGGAGCTGGGCTCGGGCACCTCGGACAAGACCCGGCTCCTCATCGAGGCCATGCTGGCCGCCGGTGACCTGGAGCGCTTCGTGCCCTTCGACGTGAGCGAGGAGACGCTGCGGGCGGCGGCATCGTCCCTGGCCGTGGAGTACGGCCTCTCGGTCCGGGCCGTGGTCGGCGACTTCCACCGCCACCTCGCGCTGATCCCGCGCGACCGGGCGGCGGATGATCGCCTTCCTCGGCGGGACCATCGGCAACTTCGACCCGGCCCAGCGCCATCGGTTCCTCGAGGACCTCCGCTCGTCGATGGACGAGGACGAGTGGTTCCTCCTCGGTGCCGACCTGGTCAAGGACCCCGCCCGGCTCGTGGCGGCCTACGACGACGCCCGTGGGGTGACGGCGGACTTCAACCGGAACGCACTGCGGGTCCTCAACCGGGAGCTCGACGCCGACTTCGACGTCGACGCCTTCGAGCACGTCGCCCGCTGGAACGCGGCCGAGTCCTGGATCGAGATGTGGCTGCGGTCGAGCCGGGCCCAGCGGGTGCACGTCGACGGGTTCGGGCTCGACCTCGACATCGCCGCCGGCGAGGAGATCCGCACCGAGATCTCGGCCAAGTTCACCCCCGACCGGCTCGCGGAGGAGCTGCCGGCAGGCCGGCTTCTCCCTCGAGGCGAGCTGGACCGACCCCGCCGGCGACTTCCTCCTCACCCTGGCCCGCCCCGACCCCTGACGGGGAGCCGACCGGTCAGGCCTTCCAGGTGCCCCAGGTGTTGCCGCGGACGTACCGGTAGACGCCGGTGAAGTCCTCGGTGTTCTTGTCGGGGATGGGCACGGGCTCGCCGAGGGCCCGGGCGCCCCAGATGATGCGGGCGTTGTGCTCGACGCAGAGGGCGGTGTGGAGGGCGTCGCCCGCGTCCCGGCCGATGGCGAGCATCCCGTGGTTGGCCATGAGGGCGACGGACCGGTCGCTCGAGGTGGGTGGCGATCTCGTCGGCCAGCTCGTCGCTGCCGGTCGGCTTGTAGGCGGCGATGGGCACGTCGCCGCCGACGTAGACCACGAACTCCTCGATGACCGCCGGGATGGGCTTGCGCACCAGGGCGAACATGGAGGCGTAGGTGGCGTGGCAGTGGAGGACGCCACCGACCTCGTCGTAGCTGCGGTAGCAGGCCAGGTGCAGGGCCTTCTCGCTGGTGGGGCCCCGTTCGCCGTCGACGACCTTGCCGTCGAGGTCGACGACCACCAGGTCCTCCACGGTCATCGTCTCGTAGGCCACCGAGGACGGGGTCATCACGACGTTGCCGTCCGGCATGCGGCCCGACACGTTGCCCGCCGTCCCCGACACCAGGCCCTGCGGGCGACCATGTCGTGGGTGGCCTGCAGCACGGCCTCGTGGGTGGGCGAGCTCACGGCAGCAGCACCTCCGGGTTGGCGCAGTGGACCGGGCGCTCGCCGGCCAGCAGGCGGGCGATGTCGTCGGCCACCAGCGTGGAGTGGTTGGCCTCGGTGTCGTAGGTGGCGCCGCCGATGTGGGGCGTCAGGACGACGTTGGTCATGGCCTGCAGCGGGTGGTCGGTCGGCAGGTTCTCGCCCTCGAAGTGGTCGAGGCCGGCCGCGCCCAGGTGGCCGGAGGCCAGGGCCGCGGTCAGGGCGTCGACGTCGTGGAGGGCGGCCCGGGCGGTGTTCAGGTAGACCGCGCCGGGCTTCATGCGGGCGAACTGGTCGGCGCCCAGCAGGCCGACGCTCTCGGGCGTGACCATGGCGTGCATCGACACGACGTCGGCCTCGGCCAGCAGGTCGTCGAGGCTCGTGGGTGGCGGCGTCGTTGAACGGGTCGTGGGCTGATGACCTTCATGCCGAGGCCCTCGAAGCGCCAGGCGGCGGCCCGTCCGACCGAGCCGAGGCCGATGATGCCGACGGTCTGGCCGGCGATCTGCCAGGCCCGGTAGCGCTGGTAGGGGATGGTGCCGCCGCTCGTAGACGGTGCCGGTGCGCACGTCCCGGTCGGCCGGGACGATGCCCCGGGTCGCCGCCAGGAGGAGGCCGACGGCCAGCTCGGCCACGCCGTCGGCGTTGCGGCCGGGGGCGTGCAGGACCGGGATGCCCCGCTCGGTGGCGCCGGCCACGTCGACGTTGGTGGGGTCGCCCCGGGTCGAGCCGATGACCCGCAGGCCGGCGTCGAGGACCGCGCCCTTGCAGGCTGTCGGCCTCGCACACGACGATGTCGGCGCCCTCGTCGGCGATGCGGGCGGCGAGGGCCTCCTCGTTCATCAGCTGGAGCGGGGTGTGCTCGATCCACGGGTCGTAGACGACGTCGGCCACCTCCTCGAGGGTGGCCATGCCCTCGCCCCGGAAGGGGGCGGTCACCAGTGCCTTGGGTCGACTCACGGCCGCGGACACTACGCCCGAACGCGTACCTGACACGCGTGTCAGGTTCGGGACTACGATCGGGGCCGTGGACCTGCCGAAGATCATCAGCGTGGACGACCACGTCGTCGAGCCGCCCGCACGTCTGGCAGACGTGGCTGCCCGAGAAGTACCGGGAGCGGGGCCCGAAGGTCGAGCGACAAGCGCTGGGGCAAGTTCCGGCACAAGGCCGGCGCCCGCTACGACATGACCGAGGACCCCGAGGGCCAGTGGGGCGACGCCTGGTACTACGACGGCAAGCTCATCTACGTCCACAAGAACTTCGTGGCCATCCCGCAGGCGGCGACGACGGTCAACGACCGGGGCACCATCGACTTCGACCGCTCGTTCATGCAGATGACCGCCCGCCACCTACGACGACATGCGCCCCGGCTGCTGGCAGGTCGAGGCCCGGATCCAGGACTTCGAGCTGAACTGGGTCGACGGCTCGCTGCCGTTCCCGACCTTCCCCCGCTTCTGCGGCCAGACCTTCTACGAGGGCGACGACAAGGAGCTGGGCCTGGCCTGCGTGCAGGCCTACAACGACTGGATGGTCGAGGAGTGGTGCGGCACCTCGCGGGGCTACAACATCCCGCTCTGCCTCATCCCGCTCTGGGACGTCGAGCTGGCCGCGGCCGAGACCCAGCGCAACGCCGACCGGGGCGTGCGGGCCATCGCCTTCAGCGAGCTGCCCCACCACCTGAAGCTGCCCACCATCCACTCCGGCTACTGGGACCCGCTGTGGCAGGTCTGCAACGACAACGGCGTGACCGTCTGCATGCACATCGGCTCGTCGTCCACCACGCCGCTGGCGTCACCGGACGCCCCGAGCGGCGGTCGGCGGGATGATCGCCTTCAACAACTGCATGGCCTCGATGGGCGACTGGCTCTTCTCCCGGCAAGCTGATCGAGTTCCCCGAAGCTGAAGCTGGCCTTCTCCGAGGGCCAGATCGGCTGGATCCCCTACGCCCTCGAGCGGGCCGACACGGTCTGGGACCACCACGACAGCTGGATGAACTCCAAGGCCCGGATCCCCGAGCCGCCGTCGACCTACTACTACGGCCGCATCTTCGGCTGCTTCACCGCCGACCGCCACGGCCTGGCCAACCTCGAGGCCGTCGGCCCCGACAACATCTGCTTCGAGACCGACTACCCCCACACCGACACCACCTGGCCCGACTCCAAGGAGTACGCCGAGAAGATGGTGGCGGGGTTGGACGACGAGGCGATCTACAAGATCTTGCGGGGCAACGCGATCAAGATGTTGGAGCTGGACCGGGTGTAGGGCTCCGGGAGTGGCGGCGGCGTTCTGGCACCGGATTCCGTTGCTATGACGACGGAATCCGGTGCCAGAACCGGAGATGGCCACGCCGGGTGGGATTCGCAGCGAGCAGGAGGGTCGGCGTTGGCCCCGACGACGAGCGGCCCGTCCCCACGCCCCCGTGGTTGCCATCGTTGTCTCCAGCCCTCAGAGGGGCGGGACGGGGATGGTGAAGGCGGGGTGTTCGGCGCCGCCGTCGACTTCGAAGACCTTGCCGGTGACCCAGGAGCTGGCGGGGCTGGTGAGGTAGATGATGCAGGCGGCGATGTCCTCGGGCTGGCCGACGCGCTGCATGGGGGTGTTGGCCTCCATCTGCTGGCGGATGGTGTCGTCGGTGAGGACGGAGGCGAGGGCGTCGGTCTCGACGCCGCCGACCTCGATGGCGTTGATGCGGACCTTGGGGGCCAGCTCGGTGGCCAGCTGCTTGGTCATGAAGCTCAGGCCCGGCCTTGGCCGTGCCGTAGGCGATGAAGTTGGGTTGGACCATCGACGCGGACCGGCTGCTGATGTTGACCATCGCGCCGCCGCCGGCCGTCTCGACCATGACGGGCACGACGAAGCGGGTGAGCAGGAACGGCGAGACGACGTTGAAGCGCAGGGCCTGCTCGAAGGCGGCCTCGCCGGTGCGCAGCGCGGGCTGGGGCGGCCAGCCGCCGGCGTTGTTGACCAGGATGTCGATGCGCCCGAAGGCCTCGACGGCGGCGGCGACGAGGTGCTCGAGCTGCTCCCGCTCCAGCACGTCGGTGGGCACGGCCAGGGCCCGCCGCCCGGCCGCCTCGACCGTCGGCCGACCGTCCGGTCGAGGTCCTCCGGCGTGCGGGCGGCGCAGACCACGTCGGCCCCGGCCTCGGCCAGCGCCTTCGCCGTGCCCGCCCCGATGCCCTTGCCCGGCCCCGGTCACGATCGCCACCCGGTCGGTCAGCGCGAACTGCTCCAGGATCCCCATCCCCCGTGTCTAGCCCCACCCCATCGTTCTGGTCCCAGCCATCTCCACCAGGGCGCACGTTGCTGCTGCCAGAACGGCGGTGGGACGGTCGGAGGCGTTCGTCGGCGCTCCTAGGGTGCGGCCCGTGACGCCCGCTGCGCATCGCCGTGCTGGTGAAGCAGATCCCGGCCTTCGAGGCGATGGAGCTGGGCCCGGACGGTCGCCTGGTCCGGGAGGGCCTCGACCTGGAGATGAACGCCTACTGCCGACGGGCCGTGGCCCTCGGGTGCGAGCTGGCCGGCTCGACCGGCGGGTCGATGACGGTGTTCACGCTGGGCCCGCCCGCCGCGGAGGACGTGCTGCGGGAGGCCATCGCCTGGGGTTCGACCAACGGCCTGACCGTCGACGGGGTCCTGGTCAGCGACCCCGCCTTCGCCGGGTCCGACACGCTGGCCACGGCGAAGGCCCTGGCCGCCGCCCTGGCCCAGTGAGGGCCCGTTCGACCTCGTGCTGGTGGGCCGCAACTCCGTCGACGCCGACACCGGCCAGGTCGGCCCGCAGCTGGCCCAGCTCCTCGACCTGCCCTTCGCCACCGGGGTCCGGGAGTTCGAGCTGGGCGAGGGTGAGGTGCAGGTCCGTCTGGAGCACGACGACGAGTGGGTCGACGCCACCGTGACCCTGCCCGCCGTCCTGTCCTGTGCCGAGCGCCTGATCGACCCGTGCAAGCAGCCGCCCGGATGCCCGGGCCGCCGTGCCCGCCGAGCGGTTGCGGACCCTGTCGGCCGCCGACCTCGGCGCCGGACCGTGGGGGAGCGAGGCCAGCCCGACCTCCGTGGGCGACGTGCGCCTGCTGGAGGTCGAGCGGGTGGGCGAGATCCTGGACGGCCCGGTCTGGCGCCAGGTCGAGCGCCTGGTCGAGGTGCTGGAGGACCGTGGGGTGCTCGACCCGGCGCCGCCGGTGGACGAGGTCGCCCCGGTCGCCCCGCCGTCCGGGGCCGACGGCCCGGTGCATCGCCGTGGTCGTCGAACCGGACCGGGAGCGCCTGACCCGGGAGCTCCTGGGCGCCGCCGCCCGCCTGGCCGCCCGACTGCCCGGTCGGGTCGCGGCCATCGGCCCCGGGCTGCCGTCGCCGGAGGTGCTCGGGACCTGGGGCGCCGAGGACGTCGTCCACGTCGACCACGCCGACCGTCCCGAGGACCCGACCGGTGTCGGTCCCTGGGCCGCCGGCGCCCTGCTGGCCCTGACCGAGGAGGACGTGGCCGACGGGCATCGCCCGGTGGGCCACCGCCGCCCGGCCCTGGGCGATCCTCGCGCCGGGCACGGCCTGGGGCCGGGAGGTGGCGTCCCGGGTCGCGGCCACGCTCGGCGCGGGCCTGACCGGCGACGCCGTCGCCCTGACCATCGAGGACGGCCGCCTCGAGGCCCTCAAGCCGGCCTTCGGCGGCCGCCTCGCCGCGGTCATCACCGCCGACTCGCCCGTGCAGATGGCCACCGTCCGGGCCGGGATGCTGCCGATGCCGTCGCCTCGGGACGCCGTCGACGTCGGTCGAGGAGCGGGTCACCGTCGAGCCCCGGGGCCGGGTGGTCGTCCACCACCGCGCCAGGGACGACGACACCGACCTCATGGCCAACGCCGACGCGGTCGTCGGGGTCGGGCCAGGGCGTCCCGCCCGACCGCTACGACGACCTGCAACCCCTGCTCGACCTGCTCGGCGCCGAGCTGGGGGCCACCCGCAAGGTCACCGACAAGGGCTGGCTGCCCCGGGCCCGCCAGATCGGCATCACCGGCCACAGCATCTCGCCCCGCCTCTACGTCGGCCTCGGCCTCGGCGGGAAGTTCAACCACACGGTCGGCGTCCGGGCCAGCGGCACCATCGTCGCCGTCAACCCCGACCCCGACCGCCCCCATCTTCGACTGGGTCGACGTCGGCCTGGTCGCGACCTGGGAGGACGTCCTCCCCGAGCTCATCGCCCGCCTCGAGAAGCGGGCCGTGACCGACTTCCCGCGGGGTTCTTCGAGCGGCAGGACGAGGGGCCGGACGCCGGCTTCTACGGGCCGGACCGGTTCGTCACCCACATCGACGACGGGGCCATCGCCGCCGTCGGGACGCTCTACGCCGAGCTGGGCATCACCGGCCGGGTGCTGGACCTGATGTCGTCCTGGGTGTCGCACTTCGACGACCCGCCCGAGCACCTCACGGTGCTGGGGATGAACCGGCGCGAGCTCGACGGCGAACCCGATGGCCGACGAGCGGGTCGTCCACGACCTGAACGCCGACCCGACGCTGCCGTTCGCCGACGAGTCCTTCGACGACGTCGTGTGCTGCGTGTCGGTCGACTACCTGACCCGGCCCGTCGAGGTCTTCGCCGACGTGGCCCGGGTCCTGCGCCCCGGCGGCCGGTTCGTCACCACCTTCTCCAACCGCTGCTTCCCGACGAAGGCGATCCGGGGCTGGCTGGCCAACGACGACGCCGGCCCACTGCCGCATCGTCACCGCCTACTTCGAGGCCAGCGGCCGGTTCGAGCCGGCGACCGTCGACGTCCGGGTCCCACCCGGCCGCGGCGTCGACCCGCTCTACGCCGTGTGGCCGCCGCGGCCCTCCGTCGTGAGTTGGTCACGCCTGGCGTGACCAACTCACGCATTTCGACGGGTCGGACGGCGAACTGAATAGGGCCACTACCCTGCGAACTGACGCCCATGTCAGGTAGCCCGAGGGGGACTCGTTCATGACCGCCACCGATGTCGACGCCACCGCGGACGACGACTACGACCCGTTCCTGGCGTTCAACGAGGCCAACGGGGCGGGCACGGTGGAGAACCCGTACCCGGACTTCGTCGCCCTGCGCCGGGACACGCCGTTGGCGGAGATGGACCTGCGGGAGATGTTCGGCCTGGCCGACGACGAGGTCCCGCCGAACCGGGTGTGGACCGCCAACACCTTCGAGGCGGTCCAGTCGGTGCTGCGGGACGGCAACGCCTTCTCCTCCAAGGGCTACGAGGAGGTCATGGGCGCGGTCTTCGGCCACTCGATCCTGGAGATGGACGAGCCCGAGCACCACACCTACCGGGGCCTCATCCAGCAGGCGTTCACCCGCAAGGCGATGGAGCGCTGGGAGACCGACGTCATCGGCCCCCGGGTCAACGCCCTCATCGACGACTTCGTCGCCGACGGCAGGGCCGACCTCGTCCGCCAGCTGACCTTCCCGTTCCCCTTCGAGGTCATCGCCGACCAGCTCGTCCTGCCCGAGGACGACAAACCTCGGTTCCACCGCATGGCCACCGAGCTGATCAGCGTGCAGGTGGACATGGACCGGGCGCTGGCCGCCTCCGCCGCCCTGCACGAGTACTTCTCGACGATGATCGCCCAGCGCCGGGCCGCGCCGGCCCAGGACCTGGTCAGCGTGCTGGCCGGGGCCGAGCTGGACGGTCAGCAGCTCACCGACGACGAGATCATCGCCTTCCTCCGCCTGCTGCTGTCCGCCGGGGCCGAGACGACCTACCGGTCCTCCAGCAACCTGCTCTTCGGCCTGCTCACCCACCCCGAGCAGCTGGCCGCCGTGCGCGACGACCGGTCGCTCCTGCCCCAGGCCATCGAGGAGGCCCTCCGCTGGGAGCCGCCGCTCCTGACCATCCTGCGCACCGCGGCCGAGGACGTCGAGCTGGTGGGCCAGGCCCTGCACCCGGGCGACACCGTGATCGTCAACATCGGGGCGGCCAACCACGACGAGGCCCGCTGGGACGACGCGGAGACGCTTCGACATCTTCCGACCCCAGGTGCCCCACATCGCCTTCGCCAGCGGCGTGCACATGTGCCTCGGCATCCACCTCGCCCGCATGGAGACGATGGTCGTGATGAACGCCGTCCTCGATCGGCTGCCGGACCTCCGGATCGATCCCGACGCCGAGGCCCCCTACATCACCGGGATGATCTTCCGAGCGCCCCCGGCGCTCCCCGTCCTCTTCGGTTGAGTGACTGCGACCCTCAGAGGTCGTAGTAGTCGCTGAGCTCCGAGGTGACCGATGGGGTCAACACGTGGTCCCGGGGTGGCTTGGGGGCGTGCTTGACGGTGGCCGAGCTGTACGGGAGGACCAGGTTGCCGTCGTCGGCGAGGTAGGCGCCGTCGAGGGGGGCGAGGTGCTCAGCCAGCAAGCCCGTCTTCACGGCGGCGAACTCGGGCTCCTCGCCCCGCTCACTGAAGAAGACATCCGTGACCTTGCCGATCTTCGCGTGGTGCTCGTCCACCACCGGTCGGTTGGTCCACTGCTGTTCCATCGAGGGCCTCCGATCAGTCGGCCCGCGCTCTGCAGCTTACCCGTCGAGCGGTGCGTCAGACCTCGGAGCGGCGTCGCCGTCGAGGGTCCGACGCAGATTGGCCAACCCCCGTTGCTGGAGCTTCTTGACCGCCTCGGTCGACCGGTTGAGGACGTTGGCGACATCGGCCAGCGGGAGGTCGGCCACGAAGCGGAGCAGCACGACGGTCCGCTGGTCGTCCGGGAGCGTCTCCAGCGCCGCCAGGAGCATCGGGTCGGGGAGGGCCGGATCGTGCACGGGCTGGTCGGGCGGTTCGGCCACGGCGACCAGCGGACGGCGCGCCCGACGGCGGTGGGCGTCGACCATGCGGTTGTGGGCGATGAAGAACACCCACCGGCGGAGGGCGGCGGCGTCACCGGTGAAGTCGTCGATGCCCCGCACCACCGACACGAAGACCTCCCCGAGGGTGTTCTCGGGGTCAGGGACGCCGGCGCCGCGGAGGTAGCCGAGCACCTGGGGCGCCAGCTCTCGGTAGATGCGCTCGAGGTCGGGGGACGCCGGGTCCGGATGGGCCGCGGGGCGCGACGGAAGCGGGTCCTTCGCCCGCTCCGTCACGTCGACGAGCGTCCGGGTGCTGATCGCCGTGTGTCTACGCGTGGAGCGTAGATCGTCGGCGGTTCAGGGGCGTCCGCCGGGGGCAACGTCGGGCGGACCCTGCGGGACCTCGGCGGGTGGGCCGCTGGGGGTGCTGTCCGGCGGACCCTGCGGGGTGTCGGACGGCGGCCCCGACGGGAGATCGGCGGGCGGTCCGGCCGGGAGGTCGGCGGGCGGTCCGGCCGGGAGGTCGGCGGGCGGTCCGGCCGGGAGGTCGGCGGGCGGTCCGGCCGGGAGGTCGGCGGGCGGTCCCGGCGTCACCCCGTCCGGCGGGCCACCGACGGGCGTCGTGGCCGGCGGGCCGACCGGCGTGGTGGTGGGGGGACCACCGAGGTCGTCGTCGACCGTGGTGTCCGTCGTCGTGTCGGGGGCGCAGTCCTCGCGGGCCGCCTGGCTGACCGTGGCCCCGTGGCCTTCGTCAGGCGGCAGCACGTCGGCCCCGGCGACCGCGCTCACACAGGCGCCCCGCGCCCGGTCGGGTACGTCCACGCCGACCACGCTCAGGATGTCGTGGGCGACGCCCTGGGCGGCATCGGGCAGGGCGCCGGCCGCAGCCAGGCTGCTGGAGCCGACCAGCACCATGGCGGCGGCACCGACGACGGCGTAGCGGCGCCAGCCGGACGCGGTCGGGAGGGCCGCCTTGCGCATTGCCGTGAGGTGACTCGATGCGAGCGGCTCGTCGATGGGCAGGTTCCCCAGATCTCGGAGTCGGGTGACGACCTCGTCGGTCTCGGTCTCGACGCGTTCCATGTAGGGGTGAACGCCGACGACCCGCGAAAGGGGACGGGTGCGGCCGGGATTTCTCGGGATCGGGCAGGCTGGGCGGGTGAACGACCCGCAGCCCGGTTCCTTCGACGCCGACGAGATCACCGAGCGCCTCCAGCTGTCGCCGCTGCACCGCTTCCTCGGGTTCCGGGCCGTGCGCATCGACGGGGAGGTGGCCATCCTCGAGATGCCCATCGCCCCGGACGCCTTCGGCGGCACCGGCAACCTCCACGGCGGGGCGCTGGCCACCCTGATCGACGTCACCTCGGCGTTGGCGGCCAGTCGGGCCAACCCGTTCGACTTCGAGACCCACAGCCTGGTGACGGCGGACCTGCACATCCGCTACCTGGGCCGCCCCAGCGGCGGTGACTCGGTGCGGGCCGAGGCCCGGGTCGTGCGGGCCGGGCGGATGCTGGTCGTGGTCGAGACCCGGGTCCTCGACGAAGCCGACAAGATCATCGCCACCGGCGACTTCAGCTCGATGCTCGTCCCGCGCCGGTAGCCCCTCCTCCCCGACGGTGCCTCGACCGACCCCAGCGGTCCCGAGGTCTGAGTCGGGCGCTAGCCGGTGGGCTGGAGGATCTCGGCCAGACGGGCGCGGTGCTCGCGGGTCCGGCCGAACAGGAGGTCGCCCGTCATGGCCCGCTTCACCCAGATGTGCTGGTCGTGCTCCCAGGTGTAGGCGATGCCGCCGAGGAGCTGGATGCCCTCGGCCGCCACGAAGCGCTGGCAGTCCCCGGCCGCGGCCTTGGCCATGGCGGTTGCCTCGGCCCGGCGGGGATCGTCCTCGGCCAGGCAGGCCGTGGCGAAGTAGCACAGGGCCCGGGTCCGTTCGAGCTGCATGTAGCAGTCGGCCAGGCGGTGCTTCACGGCCTGGAAGCTGCCGATGGGGACCCCGAACTGCTCCCGGTCCTTGGCGTACTGGAGCGTGACCTCGAAGATGGCTTGGCAGGTGCCGAGGGTCTCGATGGCCAGGGCGACCGTGGCCTCCTCCAGCGCCCGGGCCACGGCGTCGGTGCCGCCGAGCAGGACCCGGTCGCCCGCGACGGGCACCGCGGTGAAGGTCAGATGGGCGATGGGGCGGGTCTTGTCCAGGGGGTCGATCTCGTCGACGGTCGCGTCCGTGGTCGGGACGACGGCTACCGCCAGCTCGCCCGACTCGAATCGGGCGACGACGGCGACCTGCTCCGCGTCCGGGGGAGAGGACGTGGTGCTTGGTGCCGTCCAGGACCCAGGCGTCACCGCCGGGGCGGAGGGTGGCCTGGATCCGGTCGAGGTCCCAGCCCGCCGGCCTCTCGGCGACGGCGGCGGTGCCGGTCACCTCGCCGGCGGCCACGGGACCGAGCAGCGCTGACCGCTGCTCGGGGGTGCCGCACTCGCGGACGAAGGGGACGAACTGGGTGACGCGTCGCGAAGAGCGGCCCCGGGGCGACGACCCGGCCCAGCTCCTCGGCCAGGACGGCCAGCTCGACGTAGCCGTAGCCGATGCCGCCGTCGGCCTCCGGCACGGTCAGCGCCGGCCAGTCCAGCTCGACCATCTTCGCCCAGAGGGCCTCGGCATCGCCCTTGCCCTCGACGATCGAGCGGGGCAACGAGGCCGGGCACTCCTTGGCCAGGACCGACCGGATGGCCGCCCGCAGGTCGTCCTGCTCCTCGGTGAACGCCAGGTGCACGCAGCGAAGCTAGCCCCGCCGGACCGCCAGACCTGACGCCGGTGTCAGATCTCGTCGTACCGATCCCGCCAGCCCAGCTCGACGTGCTCGCCCTCTCGGAACCCGAAGCTGCGGTAGAGCGCCGGGTTCAGGTGCCCTTGGCCCGGTCGTCGACCAGGTCGCGGAGCGCGGCGCGGTCGAGCTTCTCAGCGGCGGTGAGGGGGAGGGCCGGCGCGGCGACGACCGCGGCGGGGAGCTTGTGCCGGGCGAGCCGGCCGCCGGCGAAGTCCTGCAGCTCCTCGGCCGTCGGCGCCGTGGCTCCGGCGACGGGGTACGACGACGGCCACGCCCACCTCGCCCATGACGTCGTCGGCACGCGGGGCCACGGCCACCTCGGCCACGGCGGGGTGCTCGGCCAGGACCTGCTCGACCTCGACGGGGTAGACGTTGTAGCCGCCCCGCACGTAGCGCTCCTTGGAGCGGCCGACCAGGCGCAGCCGGCCCTCGGGGTCGAGGTAGCCGATGTCGCCGGTGCGCACGAAGCCGTCCTCGGTGAAGGCCTCCCGGGTGCCGTCGGGGTCCTGGTGGTAGCCGACCATGGCGGCGGGGGAGCGGAGGCACACCTCGCCCTCCTCGCCGTCGGCCACGACCTCGTCGCCCCGGCGGATGGTCAGCTCGACGCCGGCGTGCGGCCGCCCCACGCTGACCTCCGCGTCCTCCAGGGGGGCGTCGAAGGCCGTGCCCAGGCCGATGCCCGCCTCGGTGCACGAGTAGCGCATCGACAGCACGCAGGCGAAGCGCTCCCGGGCCTCCCGCACCAACGAGGCGGTGGCCGGTCCGCCGCCGATGATGACGGCCCGCACGCTGCTGACGTCGGTGGTCGCGAAGTCCGGGTGGCGCAGCATGAGGGCGATCTGGGTGGGGATCCCGCCGATGCCGTTCAGGTGGTGCTGCTCGATCAGGGCGAGGGCGTCCTCGGCCCGCCAGTGGTCCATCAGGTGGGTCGTGCCGCCCCGGCGCAGGACCCCGGGCAGCTTGGTCATCGGCCCGAGGTGGGCGAACGAGGTCCCGGCCATCGTCGCTCCGCCGCCGCCCCAGCTGTCGCCGACGTCGACGTCGGTGATGGCCTGGAGTTGGCGGCCGGCGAAGACGGCGCCCTTGGGCAGGCCGGTGGTCCCGGAGGTGAAGACGATCGTCACCGGCCGGTCGGGGTCCGTCGGGCAACTCGTCCACGTCCGCGCCGTGGACCCGCACCGAGGCCAACAGGTCCTCCAGGTCGCCGGCCCGCTCGACCTCGATCACGTCGTCGCCCCGGGGGGCGAGCTCGGCCGTCGCCAGCACCAGGGCCGGTCCCGCCCTGGCCAGCACGGCGGAGCGTTCCTCGCGGGTCAGACGGGCGTTGATCCCGGCCGTGGTCGCCCCCAGCCGGGCCGCCGCCAGGTAGGCGACGAGGTACTCCGGGGTCGGCGGCAGCACGAGGGCCAGCACGTCACCCTCCCCGAGGCCCCGCTCGGCCAGGCCCACGGCCACCTCACCGGCCAGGCGGTCGAGGTCGGCGTAGGTGACCGCCCAGCCCTCCGAGGCGACGTAGGCGGGCGTCGGTCCCCAGCGCTCGGCGGCGCCTCGTAGGGTTCGGTCGAGCATCAGCTCCCACCCCTGGCGCCATGACCCCGACCGATCCCGACCCCACCGAGCCCGTCGCCGACGCCGAGACCCGTTCGGCCCGCACCCGGCGCAAGCTCCTGGACGGCGCGCTGGCGGCCATGGACGACCGTGGCTTCCACGCCACCCGGGTCGATGACATCGTGCGCCATGCCGGAGTCTCGCACGGGGCCTTCTACCTCTACTTCGACGACAAGCAGGCGCTGTTCCGCATCCTGGCTGCGGAGGCGGCCGAGGACATGGTGGCCCGGGTCTCGACCCTCGCGGGCGACGAGCCGCCGACCGGCGAGGACCTGGTCGACTGGCTGGCCGGCTTCGTCGAGGGCTACCGCCGTCACGGCGCGGTCATCCGGGCCTGGATGGAGGACCACGCCCGGGACCGGGACCTGCACCAGCTGGCCGGCGCCGCGTTCGTCCGGGTCGTCGGTGACCTCGAACGGCGGGTGGACACCGTCGCCCTCGGCCCGTTGGGGCCCGTCGCCCTCCTGGCCATGCTCGAGCGCTACACCTACTTCGCCATCTCCCGGGACCTCACCGCGGACCGCGACGCCCTCCGCTCCGTGGCCACCCTGATCGAGCGAGGCTTCCTGGCGAAGGCCTGAGGGTCGAGGGCCCCGGCCCGCGCTGGGCTGAGGGAGGGTCAGTCGTCCTCGTGGAGGTGCTGGGCGAGGTAGTTGGCCTCGCCCACGGCTTCGACGGCGTCGAGCTGGGACTCCAGCCAGTCGGCGTGCTCCTCCTCGTCGACGAGGAGCTCGGCCAGCATCTGGCGGGTGCCGTTGTCGCCCTTCGAACGGGTCAGTTCCACGCCCCGGTTGTAGCGCTCGATGGCCTCCTTCTCGAGGTCCAGCGCCAGCCGCAGCTTCTCCATCGCCGTCTCGCCGATCTTGACCGCCCCGAGGCGCTGGTAGTTGGGCATGCCGTCGAGGTAGAGGATCCGGTCGGTGATCCGCTCGGCGTCCTTCATCTCGTCGATGGAGGCGTCCCGGAAGTGATGGGCCAGCCGCTCGATGCCCCAGTGGTCGAGCATCTTCGCGTCCAGGAAGTACTGGTTGATCGCGGTCAACTCGGCCGTGAGGACTTCGTTGAGGAGCTCGATGATGTCGGGGTCGCCTTGCACGGGCGCCAGTGTCTCAGGCTCAGACGCTGGGGGCCAGTACTGGCAGCGCGACCAGGCGCTCCGACACCGGGCGGGCCGCCTCGACGACGGCCAGGACCAGGTCGAGGCAGTTGCCGCACCGGCTGCCGGCGCCGCAGCGGTCGGCGACCTCGGCGGCGCTCCGGGCCCCGGCCTGGACCGCCTCGTGGACCTCACGGTCGGTGACGGCCCGGCAGCCGCAGACGTACACCTCAGCCGACCTCGACCAGATCGGAGGCCGAGGTCGTGGGCCCGGTGTCGACCGGGCGGCGCACGTAGGTCGGGATCCCCGCCGCGGCCAGCTCGTTGGCGACGCTGAGGGGGATCGTGCGGGTGACCGGACGGTGCTGGCCCACGCCCGCGACTTCGGCTCGCGGCTCGGGGCCGGTGAGGTCGATGCGGACCCAGCTGATGCGACGCATGCCGAACCCGCCGGTGCGTGAAGCCTTACCCACATGCGTTAGGTAAACCGAACACGAGGCCCCCGTCAAGTCGCGGCGGGTGATTTTCTGGCATCCCGTCCGCCGGCGCCCACCCGGGGCCTCGACCGGTAGCGTCCGGCGCCGTGCGACGGGCGTGGATCGGGGTGGTGCTGGCCGTCCTGGCCGTGCCCGCGTGCGGCGGTGACGACGGGGCCGGCGACGAGACCGTCGCCCCCCAGGCCTGGGTCGCCGCCGTCTGTGGCGAGGTGGCCGACGCCGCCGTGGACCTCGGGGCCGCCCTCGCCGTGATCGACCGGCTGCCCGGTGAGGTCGCGGCCGACGCCCCCCTGGGCGAGCACGCCGACGACCTGCGGGACGCGTTCCTCGGCCCTTCCGGCCTATGTCGACCGGTACCTCGCGGTCGTCGAGGACACCCCGGCGCCCGACACCCCGGACGGCGGGGCCTTCCGCGACGAGCTCCTGGCCGACCTCGACACGGCGGCGACGATCTTCGGCGAGGCGGCCGAGGCGGCGGAGGCGCTGGACGAGGAGACGACGGTCGAGCAGCTCTTCGGCGGGGCCCAGGCCTTCGGCGAGTTCCCCGAGGCCTTCGCCGCCGCTGACCTCGACTTCGGCGAGTCGGTCCCCCCGGGTGTCGATCGGGCCCAGGAGGCCGACGACACCTGCCGCGACGCCCAGAACCAGCTCGCCACCCTCCTCGACCCTGACCCCCCACTCGTTCTGGGCCCTCCCCTCTGTTGCCAGGAACAGAGGAGAGGGCCCAGAACGGGTCGTGGGCGGGCTACTCGATGGCGCCGGCCGCGCGGAGACGGGTGACCTCGGGGTCGTCCAGGCCCAGGACCTCGGCCAGGACCTCGTCGGTGTGCTGGCCCAGGGTGGGGCTGGGGCGCGAGGTAGCCGCACGGCGCCCCGCTGACCCGGATGCCGTTGCGCTCGTACTCCCCGGGGCCGAGCACGGGGTGATCGAGGGCGACGTAGTGGCCGCGGGTCCGCAGCTGCGGGTCGGCGCTGGCGTCGCCGAAGTCGGCCACGGGCACGGCTTCGATGCCCAGGCCCTGGAGCCGATCGGCGAGGGCGTCGGCGTCCTGGTCGGCGGTCCACTCCGCCACGGCGGCCTCGAGGGCGTCGACATCGGCCAGTCGCCCCTCGGCGTCGGCCCATTCGGGTCGGGCCAAGCCGGCGTCGGCCGCCAGCTGGGCCCACTCCGGCTCGGTGTAGACGGCGATGACGATCCAGCGGTCCTCCCCGGCACAGGGGAACACCCCGTGCGGGGCGTACTCGTCGGCCCGGTTGCCCATGCGGCCCCGGGCCTCGCCGGTGACCTGGTACTCGACCAGCCACGGTGAGAGGGCGTAGACGCCGGCCTCCACCTGGCTGAGGTCGAGGTAGGTGCCCTGGCCGGTGCGGCGGCGGCGGAGGAGCGCGGCGGCCAGGGCGGCGGCCGAGAAGCGCGGGGCCAGCGAGTCGGTGACCGTCCCGTAGGGCCCCACGGGCGCACGGTCGGGCCAGCCCGTCAGGTGGTTGAAGCCGGCGAGGGCCGCCCCCTGGCCGCCGAAGCCGGGGTAGTCCCGGTGCGGGCCGGTCTGGCCGTTCAGGCAGGCCGAGATCATGACCAGGTCCGGCTTGTGCTGGACCAGGTCGGCGTAGGCGAGGCCGAGGCGGGGCATCGCCCGGGGAGCGAAGTTCTCGGCCACGGCGTCGGCCGCCTTCACCAGCTCGATGGCCAGCGCTCGGCCCTCGGGGTGTTTGAGGTCGATGGCGACGCTGCGCTTGTCAGGGTTCAGGGCGTCGAACAGGGGCGAGCGCTCGAGCCGGTCCGGGTCGTCGGGGTCGACCACGCCGTACCCCCGGAGGAAGTCGGGCCGGGTCCGGCTCTCGATCCGGATGACGTCCGCCCCGTGCTCGGCGAAGTAGCGGGTGGCGATCGGCCCCGCCGCCCCGGCCCCGAACTCCAGGATCCGCGTACCGGTCCAGGCCCCGACCGAGCCCCCGAAGGTCTGGTGGGTGGTGGACGGGTCCGGTGCCGGTGGCGGCCCGCTCGGCGCCGGACCGTCGTGGACGTGCACGAAGCCCAGCGGCGCTGAGTCGACGCCGGCGAGCGGGCCGAGCAGGCCCCGGGCGGCCAGTTGCTCGGAGGCCAGCAGCTCGCGGGGGGAGTTGACGGGCGCCAGCATGAGGTTGGTCGCACAGGCCAGGGCGTAGAGCTCGGCCATGGTCTTGGTCGCGAACCACGCCCCGACCGCCTCCTCGATGGCGGCCAGGTCCTCGTCGGAGGTGGTGGCCGGGCTGAAGGTCGTCCAGTCCCGGTCGGTGAGGACCGCGTCGCCGACCTGGGCGCTCAGGGTCTCGAGGCTGGGGATGCGGGCCGTGCCCCCGCGGAGGCCGAAGCTGACCCAGCCGTCTGCGCACGGCCAGATCTCCCGGGTGCGGCCGATGTTGGCGCCCCGCCGTCGGCCGGGGTCCGGGTCCCGGGCGTACCGGCCGGCGCCGCCCATCGAGGCGACCATCACCGCCTCCTGGATGGACACGTCGATCTGCTGGGGGCGGCCGGTCAGCAGGCCGGTGAGGGCGGCGAAGGCGGCCTCGGGCCCGGCGTGGGCGAAGGCAATCGGCTCGGCGCAGCGCACCGGGGCCCGATCGGGGTCACCGGTGGCGAACAGGTTGCCGGTGGCGGCGAGGATGCCGAGGTCCCCGGCCCGCCACACCGCCCGGGGCCCGGTCAGGCCGAAGGGGGAGAGGTGGACCCAGACGGCTCGGGGCGCCCGCTCGGTGTCGACGCCGTGGCCTCGGGTGGCCAGGACGATGTCGGCCTCGCCGAGCAGGGTGTCGAGCGCCGGGTCCTCGACGGCCATCGGGCGGATCTCGGTGCGGGCGGTCCACGCGGCGTGGCGGTGGGGCTGGCGGCTGAGGTGCCCGCCGTCCGGCGGCTCGGGACGGGTGACGGTGGCCCCGAGGTCGGCGAGGACACGGGCGGCCAGAGCCCCCGACTCCCCCGTCAGGTCGACGACGCGGATCCCCTCCAGCACGGAGGTCATCGTGGCACCGCCGAGCCCGACCGGGGAAACCTGACATCGACGTCAGGTACGATCAGGGAGGAGTCGTGGGGATCCGGCCAGAGCCGGTGAGCTCGGGGAGGTCGGCGTCCCGGCGACGGGCCACGTGGGTGCGGGCGTGGGCGATGGCGTCGTCCAGGTCGGCGAACAGGTGGTTCTCGTGGGCCAGGCGGTCGAGGGCGCCGACGGTGCGCAGCAGCTTCTCGTGCTCGGGGCGCGGTCCCTTGAGCAGCACCGTGATGTGACGGTGCTCGAGGTCCTCGATGATGGCGCCGAGGGCTTGGGCGCCGGTGGCGTCGAGCACCTGCAGGTCGGGTAGCCGGAGGATCACGACCTCGACGTCAGCCACCTGGGTGAAGTCGGTCAGGAAGCGCTGCGCGGCCCCGAAGAACAGGGCGCCGTCGATGCGGTAGGCGACGATGTGCTCGCGCAGGAGTTCCTGCTCCTCGTCGGTGTCGACCTCGACCTCGATCGGCGCCAAGGTGGCGCCGGTGGTGCGAGCGACGTTGCGCAGGGCGAGGAAGGCGGCGGCCACGACGCCGATCTCGACGGCGACGATGAGATCGAACACGACCGTGGCCAAGGCCGTCAGCACCAGCACCACGGCGTCGGACCGGGTGGAGGCCAGGACGGCCCGGACGTTGCGGACCTCGATCATGTGCACGGCGGTGACCATCAAGACGCCGGCCAGTGCCGCCAGGGGGATGCGAGCGACCAGGCCGGCCCCGGCGAGCACCACGAGCACGAGCGCGACCGAGTGGACCATTGCCGCCACGCGGGTGCGGGCCCCGGCCCGGACGTTCACCGCGGTCCGGGCGATCGCTCCGGTGGCCGGCATGCCTCCGAACAGGGGCGACACGATGTTGGCGACCCCCTGGCCGAACAGCTCGCGGTCGGGGTCGTGGGCCCGGCCGTCGACCATGCCGTCGGCCACCTTCGCCGAGAGCAGGCTCTCGATCGCGGCCAGGGCGGCGACCGCGAAGGCCGCACCGAAGTAGCCCTGGACGGCGCCGAGGTCCACTGACGGCAGGACGAGGTCCGGCAGGGCGGACGGCAGGGTCCCGATGGTGGCCACGTCGAGGTCGGCGACCTCGGCGACCACAGTGGCCAGGACGACCGCGATGAGGGAGGCCGGCAGTGACCGGTGCAGGCGGGGGGTGACCACCATCACGACGGCCACGAGCAGGACGAGGCCCAGCGCCGCCGCCGTCCCACCGCTGAGGGCGTCGCTCAGGGCCCGGAGGGCGACCACTGCGGTGTTCTCCCCCTCGGGGCGCTCGACGCCGAGGGCGGCGGGAACCTGCTGCAGGAAGATGATCACGGCGATGCCGAGCGTGAACCCCTCGATGACCGGCCAGGGCATGTACGCCAGGTAGCGCCCCAGCCGGAACGCCCCGGCGGCCAGCACCATGATCCCGGCCAGCACCCCGACGATCACGACGGCGTCGGCGCCGTGGCGGGCGACCAGGGGCACGAGCACGACCGTCATCGCGCCGGTTGGCCCGGAGACCTGGACGTCAGAACCACCCAGGAAGCCGGCGACCAGCCCGGCCACGATCGCCGTGGTCAGCCCGGCGGCGGCCCCGAGCCCGGTGGTGATGCCGAAGGCCAGGGCCAGGGGAGGGCGACGACGGCGACGGTCAGCCCGGCGACGACATCACCCCGCCAGGAGCGGGCCAGGCCGCGGTAGTCGGACCGCTGGGGGAGGAGGCGCTTCACCCGGCGTCGTCGGCCAGGCCGGCCAGCAGGTCCTGGGTCTCGCGCAGGGAGGTCAGCAGCAGGGCCTTGGCGGTGGCCAGGAGCTCCACCACCAGCGGGTCCTTGATGGCGTAGTACACCGACGAGCCCTCCCGTCGGGTGGTGACGAGTCCGGCCCGGCGCAGGACGCCGAGCTGCTGGGAGAGGTGCGAGGACTCGATGCCCACCTCGACCTGGAGGTCGCTGACGTTGCGCTCCCCGTCGGCCAGCACCTCCAGGGCCCGCACCCGGGCGGGGTGGGCCAGCGCCTTGAACAGGTCGGCCTTGACGTGGGCCAGCGGACGGCTGAGATCAGTCTCCGAATTCACGATCTGACGATTGTGTCAGATCGTCAGGCGACTTCCACCTCACCGTCGGAGGAGCAGGGCAGAGGTGGGCACCCCTTCCCCCGAGGTCACCAGGGAGACCTCGGCCTCCTGGACCTGGGCGGTGCTGGTGCCGCGGAGCTGGCGGACGCCCTCGGTGACGAGGTTGAAGCCGTGGACGTAGGCCTCGGACATGCCGGCGCCAGAGGTGTTGACCGGTAGGCGGCCGCCGTCCCAGGCGATGCCGCGGTCCTGGCAGAAGGCCAGGCCCTCACCCCGCTCGCAGAAGCCGTAGCCCTCGAGCGACAGGGGCACGAGGGGCGAGAAGGCGTCGTAGAGCTGGGCCACGTCGACGTCCGCCGGCGTCGAGGTCGGCGTTGCGCCAGAGCAGGTCGGCGCAGGCCCAGGCCGGCCCCTGCAGCGGGTCGTCGCCGAAGTAGTTGGTCATCACCTGGTGCTGCTGGGGGATGGCCTGGGCGAAGCCGTGGACGTAGGCGGGGATGACGTCCAGGTCCTTGGCCCGCTCGGCGGACACGATGACGACCGCCGCGGCCCCGTCGGACTCCAGGCAGTTGTCGAACAGGCAGAGGGGCTCGGAGATCCAGCGGGCCTCGAGGTACTGCTCCACGGTCAGCGGCTTCTCGTACATCATCGCCGCCGGGTTCCGGTTGGCGTGCTCCCGGACGGTGACGGCGACGGCCGCCAGCTGCTCCCGGGTCCCGCCGAACTCGTGCAGGTAGCGGCGGGCCAGCATGGCGATCTCGTCGACCGGGCGCAGCAGGCCGAAGGGCCGGCTCCACTGGTGTGAGCCCCCGACCCGGTTGGCCACCTGGCTCCACGGGCGGCTGGCGGCCGCGCCCCGCTTCCGGCTCCGCCAGGCCACGGCCACGGTGGCCTGGCCCGTCGCCACGGCCACCGCGGCGTGGCCCACGACGCCGCAGCCGGCCCCGCCGCCGTAGCCGACCTGGCTGAACCAGGTGATGTCGCCGAGGCCCAGGTTGCGGGCGATGTCGACCTCGTCGCTGGACTCCAGCGTGTAGCTGGACAGGCCGTCGACCTCGGAGGGCGTCGATCCCGGCGTCGTCCAGCGCCGCCTTGATGGCCCGCAGGGCGAGCACCAGCTCGGCGTCCTCCAGGCCCTTGCCCCACTCGGTCTGGCCGATGCCGACGATGGCGGTGGCGTCCTTGATGGTCATCGGGTGACCACGAGGGCGTCGAGGGCGGTGGCGCCGACCGGGTGGACGACCAGCGGGTTGATGTCGAGCTCGGCGATGGTGTCGCTGTGGTCGACCGCCAGGCGCTGGACCTTCATGATCACGTCGACGAGGGCCTTGAGGTCGGCCTTCGGTCGGCCCCGCACGCCGGTCAGCAGGGGGAAGCCCTGGACCTCGCGGATCATGCGTCCGGCTTCGGCCCGGTCGAACGGGGGGACCCGGAAGGTCACGTCACCGAGCACCTCGACCAGCACGCCGCCGAGCCCGAACATGACGACCGGCCCGAACAGCGGGTCCTGGGAGACCCCGACGACGCACTCGACGCCCGACGCCGCGGTCGGGCACACCAGCACGCCGTCGAGGGCCGACGGGGGAGCGGTCGACCAGCTCGGCGTAGGTCCGTCGGACCTCCGCCGCCGAACCCACGCCCACCCGGACCAGCCCGAGGTCGCTCTTGTGGAGCAGGTCCGGCGAGCAGGCCTTCATCACCACGGGGTAGCCGACGGCGGCGGCCGCCTTCACCGCCGCGGTGGATGAGTGGCACAACCGGTCGTCGGTCACCGGTATCCCGTAGGCCGCCAGCACCCCCTTCCCCTCGTACTCCGACAGCCCCCGCACTGCCCCGTTCTGGGTGCGATTCCGTGTAGCTGAGCGCGCGATATCGCACCCAGAACCAGGTGATTGCTCGTTCTGGGCCCTCTCCTCTGTGTCGGGACGCGGGTGGTGGGGCCCAGAACGGGAGGTGAGGAGGGCGTCGACGGGTTTGGCGGCGGGGGAGCGGCGGGTGACGGGCTTGGCGAACGGCGACCGGTAGCGCGCCCGGAACGCGTGGTGGTCGAGGTAGGCCTTCACCGCGCCGACGCAGTTCCCGAACGTGCGGAAGACCGGGAGGCCGGAGGGGACCAGCACGTCGGTGTAGGCGGGGTCGTCGGTGAGGGGCGAGCCCCAGATGACCACGATCGGCTTGTCGGTGGTCTCGGCCACGGCGACCAGGTCCTCGGCCAGCGGACGGCTCATCGTCGGCAGGGCGCCGGTGATGGGGCAGATCAGCACCCCGACGTCCGGGTCGGCGACGAGGGCGTCGAGGATCTTGCGCCCCCGCCAGTCGGCGGACGGGGCGCCGCCGCAGTCGACCGGGTTGGACACCCGCAGGTAGCCCGGGATCCACTCCCGCAGCGCCTCCTGGGTCGGGCGGGTCAGGTCGGGGATCGCGCAGCCCGCCGGCCGAGGCCAGGTCGGCCAGGTGGGCACCGGTGCCGCCGGAGATGGCGTAGATGCAGACCCCGTCGGCGGTCGGCGGCGCGGCCCGGGACAGCAGCGTGGCCGTGTCCTGGAGCTCGTCGAGGCCGTCGACCCGGATGACGCCGAACTGGCGGAACACGGCGGAGGTCACGGCGTCGGAGCCGGTGAGGTGGCCGGTGTGGGACTGGGCCATCGAGGCGCCCTCGTCGGTCCTGCCCACCTTGACCACGACCATCGGCACGCCCCGCTGGGCGGCGTGGTCGGCGGCCAGCATCAGCGTGCGCCCGTCCTTGAAGCCCTCGATGTAGGCGGCGATGACCCCGATCGTCGGGCTGGTCGGCGAACCAGCGGGCGAAGTCGGCGAACTCGAGGTCGACCTCGTTGCCGGTCGGGGCCCAGGCCGACAGGTGCAGCCCGAGGTCCTGGGCCTGGAAGATCGGTCGGCCCTGGTGGCCGCTCTGGGTGATGAGGGCGACGGCCCGTCCCGGGTTGCCCTCGGTGAAGGACTCGAAGGCGTTGAGGTTGGTGTTGGGGCCGAGCAGGCGGGTGTCGCCGGTCGCCACCAGCTCGCTCCAGCTGCGCCTGCAGGCGGGCGCCCGCCGGCACCCGTCTCGGCGAAGCCGGCCGAGAAGATGACCGCGAAGCGGGGCGCCTTGGCCAGGACCGCCTCGAAGGCGTCGACGGCGTCGCCGACCAGGATCACGGCCAGGTCGATGCCCTCGGGGAGGTCATCGATGGAGGGCAGGCAGGGCCGGCCGTCGATGGTCTCCCGGTTCGGGTTGACCAGGAAGACCTCGGCGCCGTGCTCCTCGGCCCACGCCAGCAGCTTGCGGGTCATCGCCGCGTTGGGTCGCTTCGGGTTGTCCGACGCCCCGATGAGGGCCACCGTCCGGGGCGAGAAGAACCCCTCGAGGTCGAGGTCCCGCAGCTCGGTGGGCCGGCCCGTCACGTCCACCGGAACCCCCGCAGCCATGGCGGCCGACCCTACCTGACGCCTCCGTCACGTCTGGCCGGAGGCACGGTCAGTCCGCGAGGGTGAAGACCAGGGGCCGAGGGCGCCGAGTGTGGTCCCGGACCCATGTGCCCGCAAGGGCCACGGCCATCACGATCAGGGGGACGCCAACGACGAGGAACCCCAGGCTGACCACGTCGAGGCGGAACGGCAGCAGGCCCGGGTCGGAGAGGCGCAAGGCGGTGCAGTCGTGAGCTGGCCGCGTGGCGATGGCCCACGCCGGCAGCAGGCCGGCCGGCAGGGCGATCGCGGTCGCGGTGACCACGAGGAGACCGGCTCGCAGGGCGGCCACCCGGCGCACGGTCCGGGGCGCCGCGCCCACGGCGGTCAGGACCTGGGCCTCGTCCTCGCTGTCCTTCGCCGCGAGGGCCAGGCCGACGGCGACCACGGCCCCGATGAGGAGCATCACCGCGGCGTAGGCGATGGCGCGGATCTGGCCTTCGGTGAGGGCGGGCTCGGGGTCGGGCAGGTAGATGCTCACGAACTCGTCGGCCCAGGGGCCGCTGCCGCGTCTGTTGCTCCCAGGCTGAGGTCGTCGGCGAGCAGCTCCAGCTCGTCCCGCTCGGCATCGGTGATCGGCTCGTCCGGCGTCGAGCACGTAGCCGTCGGCTGCTCGGCGGCCTGGAGGCCGATCTGCTCGTGCGCTGTCTCCTCGACTGACCAGCACCGTGCGGCAGGGCCGCAGGAGACCAGCCGGGCTCTCGAACGATCCGCCGTACGGCCACGTCGAGCCCCGTCGCCGGTCCGGTCGCCGATCGATCGTCGCCATCGGTGACCCCAGCCGGCTTCGACGACGCCGATCACGTCCCCGTCGTCCAAAGCGTCACGGAGGTCGCTCGGGTACGTCGCAGCACCTCCAGCATCGCCGTGGTGGCCACCCCCACTTCGTAGAGCTCGCGGCCGTCGGCGCCCGTCGGCCACGCCCGGTCAGGTAGGCCTCGGTGCCGGCTGTGTCGGGCGGCGTCCTCGAACCGTGCGTCGGCGACCGGGATGGCCTCGCCCTCCCCGAGGACGGCCAGCACCTCGTCGACCGCGTCCTCGGGAACCGGCGCCGGCGGGGGTCGGTCTCGAGCAGCACGTGATCGGCCGCCGACGTACGGCGAGGTCACAGCAGCCGTCGTGCTCCTCGAACGTGCGGTACAGGGTCGACCCGGCGATGGCGGTGGCCGCGCACGGCGCAGATGGCGCCCACGACGGCACTCGACCGCAGCCGCGAGCGGGCCAGGCTACGGCCGGCCAGGCGACCGGCTTCGGGCCAGTGCCCGCTCAGTCGTTCGAGGGCGGCGACGGCCCACGGCCCGATGGCCAGGGTGCCGACGAGGACGGCGACGCTCCCGGCCACGGCGACGAGGATCGTCTCGGTCGCGCCGGAGTCGCTGCCGGCCACGGCGACGGCCAGGAGGGCACAGCCTCCGCCCACCGACAGGGCGCCGAGGAGCGGCAGTCGCCTCGGGACCGCCGGCTGGGGTCGGCGACCGGCCAGGGCCTGGAGAGTCGGGACCCGAGCCGCCGAGCGAGCCGGGAACCAGGCCGCGCCCACCGCGGCGACCGTGCCGATGAGGAGGATGGGCACGACGTCACCGAGTCGGGTCACCGGGCCGGTGACCGGCCGATCGGTCAGGCTCTCCAGCCACTCGTTCGGGACGAGGCGGGTGGCGGCCACGGCGAGCCCCACGCCGAAGGTGGCGCCGAGGGCGCCGCCGATGACCCCCTGGGCCAGCAGGAACCAGCGCACCGTCCGGGGAGAGCCGCCGGTCGCCGACAGCAGGCCGATGGTGTGGAGCTGGCGGCGGGCGCCCACGGCGAACGCGGCGGCGATGACGGTGCCGAGCGCCAGGAGGGCCACGGCGCCACCGAGGTAGGTCCAGAACACGCCGGCGTCCTCGTCGTCGCCGCAGGCCCCGTAGCAGTCGACGGCGACCGTGGACGAGAAGCCCCACCCGGGGACCCGGGCGAGGCCGCCGACGCGGGGGAGGGAGTCGATGTAGGCCTGGGTGTCGACGAACGGACCGGTGACGGGGCCGGCGACGAAGGCCGACTGCTGGTCGTAGCCCAGGGCCTCGACCGCGCCGACGACGATCAGCGGGCGCCCGAACCGCTCCGGTGTGACCGTGTCCCCCACGCTCGAGGTCGAGGTCGTCGAGCAGGTCGGTGGTCAGGACGACCTCGTCGTCCTCGATCGGCAGGCGACCGTCCACCGGCCCGAAGCGACCGTCGACGATCGGATCATCGAGGTCCAGGTCGGTCACGGTCAGGTAGGACCGGCGGTCCTCGAGGCGGGCCCGGTCGCTCATGGAGTGGGCGACGAGGAACGACGCCCGCCGGCAGCGAGGCCCGGCAGCCGCGCCTCCGCGTTCGGGTCGACCTCGCCGTCGGGCCCGGGTTCGAAGTAGCCGATGGCGTCGGCCTGCCCGTACTCCGCCGCATGACGGTCGTCGGCGGACCACTCGCCGGTGCGCAGGAGCGTGGCGCCGACCGTCATCCCGAACGTCGGGATGACGACCATCAGCAGCACGAGGCCGGAGCGCCACGGGTGGCGTCGGACCTCCCGGCGAGCGAGCCGGAGCCCGAGGCGAGCGTGGCCGAGCGTGGCTCATCGTGTGGCGGCCTCGATCTCGTCGCCGAGGGCGGACGGGCGGGTCTCCTCGGTCAGGCGGCCGTCGCGCACCCGCACGATGCGGTCGGCCCACGAGGCGAAGCGGGGCTCGTGGGTGACCAGGACCAGCGCGCAGCCCCGCTCGCGTCACGAGCGCGGCCAGCAGCTCGATGACCGCGTCCGCGGTCACCGAGTCGAGGGCCCCGGTCGGCTCGTCGGTCAGGAGCAGGGACCGGTCGCCGACGATGGCCCGGGCGATGGCCACCCGCTGCTGCTCGCCGCCGGACAGGTCGTCGGGGTAGCGGTCGAGCGGACCGTCGACGCCGACCCGGCCCAGGGCGTCGAGGGCCTCCCTCGCGGGCGGCCTTGCGGCCGATGCCGTCGAGCTCCAGCGGGAGCATCACGTTCTCGACCGCGGTGAGGGTCGGGACCAGGTTGAGGCTCTGGAAGACGAAGCCGACCTGCTGGCGCCGCAGCGCGGCCATGCCCGGCCAGCGTCCAGGTCGTCGAGGTCGACGCCCGCCGACCAGCACCCGTCCGGCGCTGGGCCGCTCGAGGCCGCCGGCCAGGTGCAGCAGGGTCGACTTGCCCGAGCCCGACGGGCCCATGACGGCCACGAACTCGCCCGGCTCGACGGTCAGGCTGACGTCGGTCAGCGCCCGGACCTCGGTCGTGCCCGCGCCGTAGCGCTTCACGACGTTGGCCAGCTCCAGGGCCGGCGGGGGTACGGGGTGGTCATCGGTGGCTCCTCTCGGTCGAGGGAGTCGGTGGCCCGCAGCTGCTCCTCGCAGCGGTCGAGCCAGGTCACATCGGCCTCCAGCCGCGACAGCAGGGCGTCGTGGGCCAGGCGGCCGGCGAGATCGGTCGTCGTCGGTGCGGGCCCGCTGCTGGCGACGGCCCATCTGCAGGGCGACGAGCAGGGCGCTGCGCTGGTCGTCGATCACCGCGACGGCATCGGGCCGGCCCGCGGCCGACGGCCAGCAGCACCTTCATCAGCAGCTCGTCCCGGGGCGGGGCGGCGTCGGTGGGGCTGGAGGCCAGCCAGTGCTTGACCTCGTGCGCCCGTCCTCGGTGATCCGGTAGGTGCGCTGGTTGGTCCGTCCCCGGCCGCCGCGCCTCGACGACGAAGCCCGTCGCGGACCAGGCGCTCGAGGGTCGTGTACACCTGCCCGACGTTCAGCGGCCAGATGCCGCCGGTGCGGCCCTCGAAGTCGACCTTCAGCTGGTAGCCGTGGCGCTCCCCCTCGTCGAGGAGCTGCAGCAGGCTGTCTCGGACACTCACCGATGCACAGTATGCATACTCGAGTAACTAATGGTCAAGGGGGAGCGCGGCCCGGCGGCGAGTCGGTGGCTGACTAGCGTTCCGCCGTGGCCCCTCGCGAAGCCGTCATCGTCGACACCGTCCGCACGCCGATCGGCAAGCGGCAAGGGGGCCCTGTCCGCCTGGCACCCGACGGACCTGCTGGGGTTCACGCTCAACGCCCTCGTCGACCGCACGGGGGTCGACCCCGGCCGGGTCGACGACGTCGTCGGGGGTTGTGTCAGCCAGGTGGGGGAGCAGTCCAACAACGTGGCCCGCAACGCCTGGGTCGCCGGCGGGCTGCCCTGGCACGTGCCCGCCACCTCGGTGGACCGCCAGTGCGGCTCGTCCCAGCAGGCCGTGCACTTCGTGGCCCAGGGCGTGATCGCCGGGGCCTACGACCTGGGCATCGCCTGTGGCGTCGAGTCCATGACCCGCACCCCGATGGGCTCCAACGCGGCCGGGGGCACCGGGCCGTTCTCCGGCCAGTGGATCGAGGCCGTCGGCGGCCGCTTCCACCCCACCCAGTTCGAGGTCAGCCAGATCCTGGCCGAGCGCTACGGCATCACCCGGGAGGACATGGACGCCTACGCGGCCGAGTCCCACCGCCGGGCCCAGGAGAACTGGGACAACGGCCACTTCGCCGAGGAGACCGTGCCGGTCCCCGGTCAAGGACGAGGAGGGGGCCGAGACCGGTGAGCTGTTCGACCGGGACCAGGGCATCCGGCCGGAGAGCACGGTCGAGTCGCTGGCCGAGCTCCCGAGCGCCGCCTCCTGGGACCCGTCGATCGCGCCGGACATCACGGCGGGGAACGCCTCCCAGACCTCCGACGGGGCCGCGGCCATGCTCATCGCCGAGCGGACCACCGCCGACGCCCTCGGGCTGCCCTACCGGGCGGTCATCCGCCACTTCGCCGTCGCCGCCGAGGATCCTTGGCTGGTGCTCTCCGCCCCCGTCCCGGCGACCAAGAAGCTGCTCGAGCGCTCGGGCATGACCGTCGACCAGTTCGACTCGATCGAGTGCAACGAGGCCTTCGCGGCCATCGCCCTCATGTGGGCCCGCGAGTTCCAGCCCGACATGACGCGCTACAACCCCCGAGGTGGAGCCATCGCCATCGGCCATCCCCTCGGGGCCAGTGGGGTGCGCCTGATGACCACCCTGCTCCACGACCTCGAGGCCACGGGCGGTCGGTACGGCTTCCAGACGATGTGCGAGGGCGGCGGTCAGGCCAACGCCACGGTGATCGAGCGGGTGACCTAGGGCGATGGGGCGGCGGGCGGCGGCGGTCGGGGCGGCGTTCCTGCTTGCGTGCGTCCTGCGTGGCCTGCGGCGACGACGGCGAGACGCGAGCGTCCCCAAGCGGTGGCACCGGTCGCCGACGACGGGGCCCGGACCCGGTCCGACATCCGGGCGGTGGCCGGTCTGCCCACCCTCGTCGTCCAGCCCGCCGGCGGCGGGCCCGTATCCCCTCGTGGTCTTCGTCCACGGCGCCGGGGCGCCGCCCGAGTTCTACGAAGACCTGCTCGATGGACCTCGCGGCCGAGGGCAACGTGGTCGTGGCGCCGGCCATGCCGGGCAGCGTCGACGATTCCAGCCTCTCCGCCCTGTCCGGCCTGCCCTTCCAGCCCGGCCGGGTCGAGCAGGTCATCGATGCGGTGACCGAGGGCCGGGAGGCCATCCGCGCCGTCGACCCCGAGCGGGTCGTCCGTCGCCGGCCACAGCCTGGGCGCCATGACCGCCCTCGCCATGGGCTTCAACACCTGCTGTGTGGACCGGCGGGTCGACGCCGTCGTCGCCATCGCCGGACAGCTGGCCACTTTCCCAGGCGGCGCGTGGGGCACCGGTCTGGTCCCCGTGCTCCTCGTCCACGGCCGACTGGACGAGACGGTGCCGTACACCGGGAGTGGCGAGGCCCTCCAGGGGGTGGGCACGTCGGCCTACCTGCTCACCGTCGAGCAGGGCGACCACGGCGGCTACCTGGGCGGGGACGACGCCGATCTATCCCGCCGTGCGGCGACGCGATCCTGGCCTTCCTGCTCTCCACGGTCGGCGGCCAGCCCCAAGCCGGCCTCGCCGACCTGTCCACGGCCAGCGGTGCAGCCGGCGTCAGGCTGACGGCGCGGGGCTGAACGCCCTACGAGGCCGGCCCCGTCGGGTCAGCGGGTGTCGCCCCTGTCCCGCCGGGCGGCGTTGGCCTCTCGGGCCATCTTGCCGAACTGCTTCCCGAAGCGCTTCTGGGCGGCGGGGTCGTTGCGACGATCCAGTGCGGCGGCCTCGCGGTGCAGCGAGTGGTACTGCTCGAAGCGCTCCTCGGGCAGCGTCCCGTCCTCGACCGCGGCCCGCACGGCACAGCCCGGCTCGGTGTCGTGGCTGCAGTCCCGGAAGCGGCAGTGCTCGGCCAGCTCGGCGATGTCGGTGAAGCTGGCCTCGACCGTCTCGGGATCGGTCCAGATGCCGAGGGAGCGGACGCCGGGGGTGTCGATCAACGCCCCGCCGCCGGGCAGCTCGACGAGCTGGCGCCAGGTGGTCGTGTGGCGGCCCTTGGCGTCGCCCTCCCGGACCTCGCCCACCAGCTCGTCGCCGCCGGTCAGGGCGTTGACCAGGCTGGACTTGCCCGCCCCCGACTCGCCCAGCATCACCGCGGTGCGGCCTGCCAGTCGGTCGAGCAGCTCGTCGATGCCGTCACCGGTGCGGGAGCTGACGACCAGGACGTCGACGCCGACCACCTGGGCCGCGAGGTCGACGAGGGTGTCGGCGGGGTCGGCCAGATCGGCCTTGGTCAGCACGATCAGCGGGGTCGAGCCCGCCTCCCAGGCCTGGGTGGTGGCCCGCAGGAGGCGGCCCGGCTTCACCGGTCGGTCGAGACCGGCGACCAGGACCACGAGGTCGACGTTGGCGGCGATGGCCTGCTCGTTGCCGTCGTGGCCGAGTCGGGTGAGCAGGGAGGACCGGGGCAGGAGCTCGACGAGGGCCTCGCCCTCGAATCGGATCCGATCACCCACCGTGAGGTCGTGGGCGCCGGTGTCCACGACCGAGTGGATCTCCTCGCCGATCGCCACCAGGGCGCGTCCGCGGTCGATCCGGGTGATCCGACCCTCCTGCTCCACCCCGTCGACGGTAGGCGCTCGCCCTCATCGGGCGCGGACCGATTCGGGCGGCGCGGCCCGGCGGACGGGCCAGGGGTGCCTGCACGACCGCGGGAAGGGGTGCGCTCGCCCTACCGGTGGCCTCGAGCATGAGGGACCATTCGGGGGTGGGCCCGGTCCTGGCGCAACTCCGGCGCGACCTGCGCAGCCAGTGGCGGAGCCTGCTCGCCCTGGCCGTCCTCGTCGGGCTGATCGGGGGCGTCGTGCTGGCGGCCACGCGCCGGTGCCCGCCGGACGGCCTCCGCCTACACCCGCTACCTGGACGGCGCGTGGGCCGAGGACTTCAACCTCGGCACCCCGGGCATCAACGATCCCGTCTTCCCGGAGGTGGTGGCGGCCATCGAAGCGTTCCCGGAGGTCGCGGCGGTCGGGCCCATCTCCTCCCAGGAGCTGCTCTCCACCGAGGAGGGCCTGGAGTTCTTCGCCCTGGGCGGGGTCGACGAACGGGTGGGGACCACCATCAACCGCCCCAAGATCATCGAGGGGAGGGCCGCCGACCCTCGGGAGGAGGCCGAGGTCACCGTCAACGGGGCCATGGCGGACGCCCTCGACCTCGAGCCCGGCGACCCCCTCACGCTCTACGGCTTCGACGGCGGTGACTCCGACGACCGGCAGCAGGACCAGGCTCGCCGTGACCGACGGTCGGGAGCAGGTCTTCACGGTCACCGGCATCGCCCTCTTCCCCAACGAGGTCGTCCCCACCGCGCCGCTCGACGACGCGCCGCGCGTCTATCTCACCCCCGCCCAGGTGCAGGCCCACCGCGCCGAGGGCGAGGAGTTCTCGTTCATCGCCGTGCGCCTGCGCCGCGGCGCCGCCGACGCCCCGGCGTTCCGGGACCACTTCGCCGAGCTCCTCGCTGGCTACGGCGTGCCCGAGGACGCCGTGCCGCTCCTCGATGCGTCGGAGCGGACGGCGACCGTCCAGCGGTCGATCCGACCCCAGGCGCAGGCCCTCGGCGCCTTCGCCCTCCTGGTCGGCGTGACCGGGTTCGTCGTGCTGGGCCAGGCGTACGCCCGCCAGCTGTCGGCCGACGCCGCCGACCGGCGGGCGCTGTGGGCCCTGGGCTTCAGCCGCCGCCAGCTCGCGGTCACGGCGCTGCTGCGGGTGGCGGTGAGCGTGACCGTCGGTGCGGTCCTCGCTGTGGTCATCGGGGTGGTCCTGGCGCCGGCCACGGTGACCGGGCCCGCCCGGGTCGCCGACCCCGACCCCGGCGCTCGCGGTGGACGGGGCGGTGCTCGCCGTCGGGGTCGTGGCGATCGTCGTCCTGCTGCTCGCCCGGGCGGCGCTCGTCGATCCGGGCGGGGCTGCCCGACGGCGCAGGCCGCCGGCCCGGTCGACGGCGAGCGGGCAGCGACGGGCCCGGGGGATCGCGGCCCTGGCCCGGACCGGCGCACCGCCGACCGCAACCGTCGGCGTGCAGATGGCCCTCGAGCCCGACGACGGGAACCGGAGCACCAGCGCCGGCGCCCTCGTGGGCACGGTCGTCGCCGTCGCCGCGGTGATCGCCGCCGTTCACCTTCAGCGCGAACCTCGACCGGCTGGTCGAGCACGCCCGGTCCTGTACGGGTGGAACTGGGACGTGCGGGTCGGCGGCACCTTCGACGCCATCCCGACGGCGCAGGCGCTCGAACGCCTGCGGTCGGTCCCGGAGGTGGCGGCGTTCAGCGGGGGCACCGTCGCGGAGCTCACCTTCGCGTCGACCTCGGGGGATCGCCAGGAGGTGCCCGACGATCGGCCTCGACCAGATCGAGGGCGACGTCTACCCGCGCCTGCTGGACGGTCGGGCCGCCGTGCGGCCCGACGAGGTCGTCCTGGGTTCGACCACGATGGCGGACCTCGGCGTGGCCCTGGGCGACGACGTGGTGCTCGAGCGGTCCGGACGGCGAGAGCGTGGAGCTGGAGGTGGTGGGCCGGGCGGTGCTGCCGGCGATCGGGGCGGGCAACTTCTCCACGGCCGGCCTCGGCACGGGGGCCGTGGTCACCGTGGAGGTGCTGAACACCGTCGGGTCTCGACGACGACCCCGACCGCCGCGGCCGAGAACGTCGCCGACGGCCTGCCGACCTACACCTACTTCCTCGTCGACTACGCCCCGGGCGCGGACGTCGGCGACGGCGGACGCCGACCTGTTCGCCGCGCTCGACGATGTGCTGACCGAGTGCGGGCAGTTCTGCGTCCAGGGCCCCCAGCAGCCCGGCGACATCCGCAACTACGCCCGGGTGCGCTCGACGCCGGTGGCGCTCGCCGCCGTCCTCGTCGCCCTGGCCATCGCCATCCTCGTCCACACCCTCGTCACGACCGTGCGGCGCTGGCGGTCCGACCTCGCCCTCCTGGCCACCCTGGGCTTCGTCCGCCGCCAGTCGGCGGCGGCCACGGCGTGGCACGCGTTCGCCGTGGCCGGGATCTCGCTGCTGCTCGGGGTCCCGGTCGGCGTCGCGCGTCGGTCGGGTGGTGTGGCACGCCTTCGCCGGTCACCTCGGGGTCGACGCCGCGGCGGTGACCCCGTGGGCCGCCATCGTCCTGGTCGTGCCCGCCGCGCTCGTGCTGAGCGTGCTCGTGGCGGTGGTGCCGGCCCTGATCGCCCGGCGGACGCGCCCGGCGGAGACCCTGCGCGCCCCCTGAGTCGGGGCGCTACTTCTTGGGCATGCGGATGGAGCGGTCGGCCAGGATGTTCTTCTGCACCTCGGTGGTGCCGGCGCCGATCGACGTGTAGCGCTGGAAGACGTACAGCCGGTTCCACGAGCCGTTGTCGACGGCGTCCGGGCCGCCCTTCTCGAGCATCCCGGCGGGGCCGAGCAGGTCGACGGCCAGCTCGGCCAGGGTCTGGGCCAGGTGGCTCCACTGCAGCTTGGCCAGCGGGACCTCGGGCCAGGTCTTCTCGCCCTTGAGGATCTTGGACAGGGCCCGGTAGTTGAGCAGCCGGGTGAACTCGATCTGGGTGTGGGCCCGGGCGATGCGCTCCCGCAGTTCGGGGTCCTCGAGGGCGTCGGGGTTCTCGGCCCGGGCCAGGTTGACCATGGCCTCGAGGTCGGCCTTCATGGTGATGGCCAGGCCGGCGGTGCCGACCCGCTCCCGGCCGAGCGTGCCCATGGCCACCTGCCAGCCCTCGCCCTCGCCGCCGAGGCGGTACGCCGCCTTGCACGTGGGCGTCGGTGAACCAGACCTCGTTGAACATCTCCTCGCCGGTGATGTCCCGCAGCGGCCGGCACTCGATGCCGTCGGCCTCCATGTCCACGATGAGGGCGGTGATGCCCTCGTGCTTGCGGCCCTCGCCGATGGCGTCGGGGTCGGTGCGGACGAGGAACAGGCCCCACTTGGCGATGTGGGCGGTGGAGATCCAGATCTTCTGGCCGTTGAGGACGTAGTCGTCGCCGTCGAGCACGGCGGTGGTGCGCAGGTTGGCCAGGTCGCTGCCCGCCTCGGGCTCGGTGAACCCCTGGCACCAGTGGTCGTCGGCGTTGAGGATGTTGGGGATCCAGGTGTTCTTCTGCTCGTCGGTGCCCCAGTGGATGATCATGGGGCCGATCTGCCAGAGGCCGTTGGCGTTGAAGATGCCCGGGGTGCGGGCCTTCGCCATCTCCTCGGAGTAGATGACGCTCTGCATGATCGTGGCGTCCCGGCCGCCCCACTCGGTCGGCCAGTTGATGGCCGCCCACCGACCCTCGTTCAGGGTCCGCTGCCAGGCCTTGCGCCGCTCCATCGAGCGCAGGAGGCCGCCGTAGTCGTGGCTGCCGGTGGTGTCCTCGGGCTGAGGGTCCTCGTCGCTCCACTCGGCCAGGAACTTGGGCAGGTGCTCGTCCAGCCACTCCCGCAGCTCGGTGCGGAAGGCCTCGTCCTCGGGCGTGTAGGCGAAGTCCATCGGAGCGGAACACTACTGTCCGTACCTGACGCCCGTGTCAGCTTGGGGGAGCCGATGGAGTTCACGTTCAGCGACGACCAGGACGCCCTGCGGGAGGCGGTCCGGGCCTTCCTCGCCAAGGAGAGCCCGAGCGCCTACGTGCGGGCGATGCTGGAGGACGAGGTCGGGACCTCGGACGCACGTCTGGAACCAGCTCGTCGAGCTGGGCTGGACCGGGCCTGCTCGTGCCCGAGGCCCACGGCGGGCTCGGGCTGGGCCTGGTCGACCTGGCGGTCGTCCTCGAGGAGATGGGCCGCGTGCCGTTCCCCGGGCCCGTTCCTGTCCTCCGCGGTGTTCGCCACCCTCGCGGCCCGCCGCCTCGGGCTCGACGACCAGCTGCGAGTCGCTGGCGTCCGGCGCCACCCGAGGAACCATCGCCGTCGACGAGCTGGGCCACGGCGACCCGGTCGACCGCACTCCGCACCCGGGCCAAGCGCAAGGGCGGGCGAATGGCGGCTGCACGGCCTGAAGCCGGTGGTCCTCGACGGCGCCACCGCCGACTGGGTCCTGGTGCCGGCCCGCACCCAGGAGGGGATCGGCACGTTCCTCATCGAGGCCCCACAGGCCGAGCCCGTGCCGACGTGGGACCACACCCGTCGGGTCGCCCGGCTCGAGCTCGACGGCCGCCCCGCCGAGCGGGTCGGCCCCGACGGCGACCACACGGCCCACTGGCGGCGGATCGTCGACGACGCCAACGTCGCCCTCTGCTGCGACCTGCTCGGCGTCATGGAGCAGGCCCACCACCTGGCGGTCGAGTACGCCAAGGTCCGGGTCCAGTTCGACCGGCCCATCGCCACCTTCCAGGTCATCAAGCACAAGGCGGTGGACATGCTCCACGCCATCGAGCTGACCCGGGTCGGGACCCACTACGCGGCGTGGACCTCCGACGCCGAGGAGCCGGACCGGGCCGACGGCGGTGGCCATGGCCATGGGCTTCGCCTCCGAGTCGGCCAACGCCGTCTGCGGCGAGTCCATCCAGATCCACGGCGGCGTGGGCTTCACCTGGGACTGCGACGCCCACCTCTTCTACCGCCGGGCCAAGCAGGACGACCTCCTCCTCGGCTCCGGCGGCTGGCACCGCCAGAGGCTCGCCGACCTCGTCCTCACCGCCTAGCCCGTTCTGGTTACGAGATAGGCGCGTAGGGCGGCATGTTTCGTAACCAGAACGGATTGCGATCGCAGGGTCAGCCGGCCGACAGGGTGCCGTAGGTGATGCAGAACCCCAGGGCGTTGATGGTGACCGCGGCCACCACGACGGCGAGGGCCACGGCCTTGCGACCCGGGGTGGACCGCCCCGGCACCACCGCCGGCATGTACCAGTCCGGCAGCAGCTCGGCCCCGACGGTGAGATCCGCCCGGAACGGCACCGCCGAGGGGCTGAGCGGCTCGTCGGGATCGGCCGCCAGGGCCTGAGCCGTGAGCTCGTCCTCGCTGAGTCCCGTGGGCAGCACCATGGCCGGAGCGTACGCCCGGCCGGTCACACGGGGGGTTCGGCCTCCAGGAGGCGGGCGGCGCCGGCGGCCTTGCCCCGTTCGGTGCGGAGGACGACCAGGCCGACAGCGACGAGGACGACGGCCATGCCCAGGACCTGGATGCCGTTGAGCGGCTCGTCGAGGAAGAGCAGGGCCACCGTCGTCGACATCACCGGCACGGCCAGGGTCAGCAGGCTGGCCAGGTAGAGCGGGATGTGGGGGTGGGCGAAGTTCATCAGGAAGTGGCCCACCCCGCCGGAGAGCACCGCGACCACGAACACGACCAGCCAGCCCTCGGCGCCGGGGTCGAACGGCCCGGGCGCGATCAGGGCGACGGGGGCCACCAGGATCGGTGGCGATCACGAGGAAGGCGGCCAGGTACTCGAGCGAGCTGAGGCTCTCCCGGGCCCGCTTGGAGGCGATGAAGTAGCCGGTCCATGACGCCAGGGCGGCCAACGCGCAGAGGTCGCCGACCAGGCTCCAGTCCTCGCTGCCGCCCGACGCGGAGCCGATGGCGACGATGCCCGCTCCGGTGATGGCGACCACCGTCAGGCCGATCAGGGCGGTGTTCACCTGCTCGCCGAACCACCGGGCGCCGACGTAGAGCAGGAGCGCCGGCTGCAGCGCCCCGACGATGGTGGCGTTGGCGACCGTCGTCAGCTTGATGGCCGAGAAGAAGAAGATGATGTCCAGGCCGAACAGGACGCCGCCCCAGAACGGCCGTGCGCAGGGTCTGCCGGCTGAGCCGTCCGCCCGTGGCGTAGAAGACGAGCAGCACGGCGACGGCGCCGATCCACAGGCGATGGAAGCCCGAGCACGATCCCGTTGATGTCCTCGGCCGACTTGGCCAGCGGCACCAGGCAACCCCACAGCACCACCCCGGTGGTCGCCGCCAGCACGCCCGCCAGCGGCCGCTGGACGACAGCGGCGTGCGGGCTCGGCGACGGTCATGATCGTGCAGCCTGCCCGCCCGACCCCCGTCGGAGCCAACGAGATCCCGGCGAGCTACGAGGAGCGGGCGGGGTCGACCGCCAGGAGGCGTTCGGGTTCGTGGGTGCGGGCGTGGTCGGCGGCGAGGGGCGCGGGACAGGAGGTGGGTCGGGTCGAGATCTCGTGAGGCGGGGTAGGGAGGCAGCGAACGCGTCGGCTGTCCGGCCGGCCACACAACAGGAGGCACGCACATGCTCGGATTTCTCGTCTTCGGACTCGTCGTGGGCATCCTCGCCCGCTTGCTCGTCCCCGGCCGTCAGAACCTCGGCATCCTCGCCACGCTCCTGCTCGGCGTCGTCGGCTCGGTCATCGGCGGCCTCGTGGCCAACGCCCTCGGCACCGGCGACATCTGGGAGCTGAACTTCCTCGGCGCGATCGTCGCCATCGTCGCGGCGGTCGTGCTCATCGTCATCGGGGAGCGCTTCGCCGCGACCAACGGCCGCCGTCACAGCGTCGTCTGATCCACGACCCGGCCCGCCGCCAGGACCCGGTCCTCGGCGGCGGGCCGTTCAGCGGGTCAGGAGGGTGACGCAGGCGTTGGCGCCGCGGCCGACGACGTGGGCGAGGCCGACCCGGGCGCCGTCGACCTGGCGGGCGCCGGCGGTGCCGCGGAGCTGGTGGACCAGCTCGACGACCTGGCCGAGGGCGGAGGCGCCGAGGGGCTCGCCCTTGCTGACAGGAGGCCGCCGGACGGGTTGATCGGACGGGCGCCGCCGAGCGTGGCGTCGCCGTCGGCCAGGATCCGGGCCTGGTCGCCCGGGGCACAGAGGCCGAGCTCCTGCCACGAGAGCAGCTCCCGGGCGGCGTCGGTGTCCTGGCACTCGACCACGTCGACGTCGTCGGGGCCGAGGCCGGCGGCGGCGTAGGCGTCGTCGGCGGCCAGGGTCGTGGCGCACGGGATGTCGTCGTCGGCCAGGCCCGACATCGGGGTCGCCTCGGACAGGACGCCGCCGGGCAGGTGGGAGCGGAGGCTGACGGCCCGGACCCGGACGTCGTCGCCGCGACGCCCGGCGCAGGACGACTGCGGCGGCGCCCTCGTTGGGCGAGCACAGCATCCAGAGGTGGAGCGGCTCGCACACGACCCGGCTGGCCAGCACAGCCTCGGCCGTCACCGGCTCCTGCCACATGGCCATCGGGTTGTGCGGCGCCGTGGGCCCGGTTCTTCACGCAGACCGCGGCGAGGTCGTCCTTGGTCAGGCCGGTGTCGGCCAGCAGGCGCTGGGCCCGCAGGGCGAAGTAGGCGGGGGCGGGGGAGAGGCCGGCCTGCTCCTGCCAGGGGGCGAAGAACGACGAGCGGATGATCCCCTTGGGCATCTTCTCGACGCCGAAGACGAGGACGGTGTCGTGGCGGCCCGACGGCGATGGCCTGCGCGCCCGAGCTGGAGGGCGGCCCCGCCGCTGGCGCAGCCGGCCTCGACGTCGACGATCGGCGTCCCGGTCAGGGCGAGGGCGCCGAGGACCCGGTGGCCGGTGGCCACGCCCGCCGTAGGCCGTGCCGCAGTAGGCGGCCTGGAACCCGCCCGGCCCGATGCCGGCCTCGGCCATGGCCTGCCGCACCGCGGTGACCCCGAGGTCGACCAGCCCGACGTCGTCGAAGCGCCCGAACGGGTGCATCCCCACCCCGGCGATCTCGACCTCGATGCTCATTCGGGCACCGGGGCGAAGGCCCACGTGGCGACGCCGCCGCCGAGGTCGTCGGTGACCAGGGTCATGCGCTGGCCCTGGTGGAGGCGGGTCGGGTCGGCCTCGGTCAGCCGGGTGACGACCCGCAGGCCGATGCCGTCCAGCTCGACCACGCCGAAGCCGTAGGGGACGGGCCCTCGTAGCCCGGCGGCGGGTGGGTGACCGCCGTCCAGGCCCAGAGGTGGCCGTCCCGGGGGAGCAGCACCTGCTCCACGTCGTCGGCCCCGGTGTACGGGCACACCGGCCCGAGCGGGAAGTGGTGGTGGCCCGAGATGTGGGAGAACCCGCCGATCAGCGTGATCGACCCGTCGTCGGCCATCTCGAACAGCCCCGGCGCGATCGGTTCGCATCAGCCGCCTTCGGCGACCTGGGCTGGCACAAGGTACGAGGCCATCAGATGACCCCTGCGTCGGACAGGCGGGCCAGCTCGGCGTCGTCGAGGCCCAGCTCGGTCGAGGACCTCGGTGGTGTGCTGGCCGAGGGTCGGGGCGCCGGTCGGGGCCTCGGGGACCTCGCCGACCCGGCGGGGGTAGGGCGCCTGCTGGCGGAGCGGGCCGGCGACGGGGTCGTCGACGGTGACCAGGTCGCCCCGGGCCGCGACGTGGGGGTCGGCGAAGAGGTCGGCGGCGGTGAAGGCGGTGGCCACCGGCACGTCGGCGGCGACGCAGCGCTCGACCACCTCGTCGGCGGTCAGGGTCATCGTCCACTCGGCGACGACGCCGTTGATCTCGTCGCTGAGCGCCGGCCCGCTTGGCGCAGCGTGTCGTAGCGGGGGTCGGTGGGCAGGTCGGGCCGCTCCATGGCCGAGCAGAGGCGGGCGAAGTTGGCGTCGCTGCCGGCGACGATGCAGACGTACTTGCCGTCGCCGGTCGGGTAGTTGTCGAGCGGCGCCGAGTTGGCCAGGCGGTTGCCCTCCCGGGAGCGGACCACGCCGAGCCGGTCGTAGGCGGGCAGGGTCCACTCCAGGATGCGCAGGCTGGCGCCGTAGAGGGCGGCGTCGATGACCGCGCCCTGGCCGGTGCCGCCGGGCGTCCCGCTCGTAGAGGGCGGCGGTGGCGGCCTGCGCCGCGAACACGCCGGTCAGGTAGTCCGAGATGGTCACGCCCGACCCGGACCGGCGGCCGGTCCGGGTAGCCGGTCAGGTGCATGAGCCCGCCGAAGCCGATGCCGACCCGGTCCAGGCCGGGCGCGCTCGGCGTTGGGGCCGTCCTGGCCGAAGCTGCTGATGCGGACGGTCACCAGCCGGTCGGGCAGGGCGTCGGGGGCGATGTTCCACTTCTCGAGCGTCCCGGGGCGGAAGTTCTCGACCAGCACGTCGGCGGTCTCGGCCAGGCGGCGGAGCAGGGCCTGGCCCTCGGGCTGGCGCAGGTCGAGGGTGACGCTCTTGCGGCCCCGGCCCTCGACGGCCCAGAACAGCGAGTAGCCCGTCGGCGAACGGGCCGATCTCGCGCATGAAGTCGCCGCGAGCCGGGCTGCTCGACCTTGATGACCTCGGCCCCCTGCTCGCCCAGCAGGCCGGCGCAGAACGGGGCGGCGATGCGGGTGCCGAGGTCGAGGACCCGCAGGCCGGCGAGGGGCCCGCTCACGCCGGTCGGGGCTCCCGGGGCAGGCCCAGGACCCGCTCGCCGATGATGTTGTGCTGGATCTCGTTCGTCCCGGCGAACACCGAGGCGGCGTGGTAGTAGAGCCACGACCGCTGCCACTCGCCGTCGCCGGGGTTGTCCTCGGCCCCCCGCCACAGCGGGGCGGCGTCGCCGAGCACGGCCATGACCGTCTCGTGCAGGCGCTTGCTCATCTCGCTCCAGTAGAGCTTGAGCGTGCTGCCCTCGGGGCCCAGCTCCTTGCCGGCGGCCAGGCGGGACAGCGAGCGCCAGTTGTGGAGCTGGAAGAGCCGGACCTCGACGAAGGCCTCGGCCAGCTTCCGCTGCAGGCGGGGGTCGTCGTAGCGGCCGGACTCGATGGCGAGGCGGAACAGCTCCTCGAGCAGCTGGGCGTGGATGACGAGCTGGCGGGGGTTGGTGCCCCGCTCGTGGGTCAGGGTCGAGCTGGACACCCGCCAGCCGTCGTTCTCGGCGCCGATGAGGCGGTCGTCGGGGACGAAGGCGCCGTCGAAGAAGACCTCGTTGAACTCGGCCTCGCCGGTGATCTGCACCAGCGGGCGGACCTCGACGCCCTCGGCCCGCATGTCGACGGCGAGGGCCGAGATGCCCCGGTTCTTGGGGGCGTCGGGGTCGGTGCGGGCCAGGCAGAGGCCCCAGTCGGCGAACTGGGCGTAGCTGGTCCAGACCTTCTGGCCGGTGAGCCGCCAGCCGCCGTCGACCCGCTCGGCCTTCGTCGCCACCGCGGCCAGGTCGGAGCCGGCGCCGGGCTCGGTGAAGAGCTGGCACCACAGCTCGTCGGCCGCCAGGATCCGGGGCAGCCAGCGGGCCTTCTGCTCGGGGGTGCCGTGGGCCAGCAGGGTCGGGCCGACCAGGTTGATGCCGATGCGGCCGACCAGCTCGGGGGCCCGGGCCCGGGCCAGCTCCTCCTGGACGATGAAGTGGTGCAGGGCGCCGGCGCCGCGGCCGCCGTACTCCTCGGGCCAGGTCACGCCGATCCAGCGGCCGCTCGGCCAGGCGCGGCCTGCCACTGGCGGAGGGCGACGACCTCCGGCGGCGAGGTCCTCGGAGTGGGCCCGCAGGTCCGCGTCCGGCGGGTGCTCGGCCAGCCAGGCACCGCAGCTCGGCCCGGAAGGCCTCCTGCTCGCGCGTCGGGGTCAGGTCCACGGGGATGCAATGGTACGCACGTGGATTTCGAGCTCTCGGACGATCAGGTCGCCCTGCGGGACGGCGCCCGCTCCTTGCTCGACGGCCGGGCGACCCCGACGCAGGTGCGGACGGTCGTCGACGCCGGCGGCGGGATCGACGACGGCGCTCTGGTCGGCCATGGTCGAGCAGGGCTGGACGGCCTTCGCCGTGCCCGAGGACCGAGGCGGCCTGGGCCTCGGCATCGTCGAGCTGGCGCTCCTGCTGGAGGAGGTCGGCGGCCACGTCGCCCCGCCCCCGTGCTGCAGCAGGCGCTGGCCCTCGACGCCCTGGTGACCGGCGACGGCCCGGCCGAGCTGATCGACGCGCTGGTCGCGGGCGAAGCCGTCGGGACCGTCGCGTTCAAGCCGGTGACGGCCGACGGCGCCGACGGTGACGGGCCGCCCGGAGCCGGTCATCCACGCCCCGTCGGCCCGGGTGCTGATCGTGCGCACCGAGGACGAGCTGTTCGTCGTCGACGGCATCGAGTCCGACCGCGGAGCCGGCCATGGACCGGACCCGGTCGCTGGGCTGGGTCCAGCTCGACGGCGCGCCGGCGGTGCGCCTCGGGGGGCCGGAGGCCGTGGAGCGCTTCATCGACCTCGGGGCCGTGGGCCACGCGGCCGAGCTGCTCGGGCGCCTCGGCCCGGGTGCTCGACCTGTCGGTCGAGTACGCCAAGGAGCGGGTCCAGTTCGGCCGCCCCATCGGCTGCTTCCAGGCCGTCAAGCACCGCTGCGCCGACATGCTCGTCGACGTCGAGGGCATGCGCTCCGCCGTCTACCACGCCGCCTGGGCGCTCGGCGCGGGCGACCCCGACCGCTCCGTCGCCGCCTCGACGGCCAAGACCTGGTGCTCCGACGCCTCCCGCCGGGTCATGGCCTCGGGCCTCCAGGTCCACGGCGGCATCGGCTTCACCTGGGAGCACGACCTCCACCTCTTCGTGAAGCGGGCCCAGCTCGACGGCGTCAGCTTCGGCGACGCCACCTGGCACCGCGACCGCCTCGGCCGCCTGCTCCGGGTCGAAGGTCGAAGCCGGCCAGCCCCTGTTGCTGAGTCAGAGTCGAGCCAGGCGGCGGACGGCCTCGCGGTCGGGTTTGCCGGCGGGGAGGGTGGGGATGGCGTCGACGACGACGACGCGTTCGGGCCAGGTGAACTTGGTGGCGCCCTGCTCGGCGAACCAGCGCTGGCACTCGGTCGAGGTCGAAGGCCTCGTCGGCCTCGACCACGGCGACGACCCGCTCGCCGAGGCGGTCGTCGGGCTCGCCGACGACGACGGCGTGGCGGACCGAGGGGTGGGCCTCGAGGGTGGCTTCGACCGCCGCGACGCGAGACGTTCTCGCCGCCGCGGATGATGACGTCCTTGAGCCGGCCGGTGATGGTGATCCAGCCGTCGTCGTCGATGGCGGCCCGGTCGCCGGTGTGGAACCAGCCGTCGGTGAAGGCCGCGGCCTGGTGGCCTCGGGATCGTCGTAGCCGACGAACAGCTCGGGGCCGCTGACCAGGAGCTCGTCGTCGTCGCCGAGGCGGACCTCGGACCGCGCCGGTCGGCCGGCCGTCGGTGTCGCGGGCCCGCTCGGGTGGGTCGCCGGCGTGGGCGGTGGCGACCGTGGGCGCCTCGGTCGAGCCGTAGGCCCGCTTCACGACGGCGCCCAGCCGCTCGGTGGCCTCGTCGATGAAGGCCGGGCGTCACCCCGGCGCCACCGGAGGAGATCAGCCGGAGTGACGCCACCCGCTCGGAGCGAGAAGCCGGCGGCGGCCATCAGGCCGATGAAGAACGTGGGCGGGCCGACCATGAAGGTGACGCTCTCGGCCTCGATGAGGTCGAGGGCGTGCTCCGGGTCCCACTTGGCCATGAAGACCGACCGCATGCCCGGCGGCCTGGGCGACGAGGACGGCCGTTGAGCAGGCCGCTGATGTGGGCCAGGGGCGCGGGCATGAGGACCACGTCGGCGTCGGTGAGCCCGTGGACCTCGACCATCGTCCGGGCCTTGTAGGCCAGCGCCCGCTGGGTGTGGAGCACGCCCTTGGGCTCGCCCGACGAGCCCGCCGTCCAGAGCACGCAGGCCACGTCAGCCGGCTGCCCGGTGGCCGCGGCAGGCGGGTCCGTCGGGCAGCTCGTCGCCCGCGGCGAAGAACACGTTCGGGTCGAGGCGGGCCAGCAGCCGGGCCACCTCGGCGTCGCCGGCCTGGTGGTGGATCGGCGCGGCCACAGCGCCCAGCCGCCAGCACGCCCGGTAGAGCGTGACCACCTCGGGCCCGTTGGGCCGCTGCCACGCCACCACGTCCCCCCGGCCCACGCCCAGCCCGTGCAGCCCGCCGGCCAGCGCGGCGACGCCCTCGTACGGCCCGAGGAGGTCGTCCAACGGCGGCTGGTCCCACGGCCCGCCCGGCGCGGCCCACTCGTCGGCCTGCGGGGTGCACGAACGTCGGCCGGAGGCTCATGGCCTCGTCTCGCTGGTACTGGAGTGTCGGGGGGGTTCGGCTCCGCTGTGCTCGGGCAGAACGAGGCAGGGATGGGGGGCTGGCCGCACCGATTGCGCAGTCGGCGTCACCAGCCCCGAACTTGCGTCGAGAATGCACCCACAGATCTGTGCGGCTCGACTCCACGCCACCCTCGTTGCCTCGGGTCAGGTCCATGGGAGGAAGGAGCGGGTGCGCCAGTAGTCCTTGGGGTCCTCGAGGAAGTTCTCGAAGGGCTTGGCCATGCGGTCGGTCCAGTCGCCCGCGACGCCGACGGCCTGCAGGTTGGACTTGAGCTGGGCCGGGGTGGCGGCCCCGCTGAGCACGACGTGGCTCCAGGGCTGGGCCAGAGCGGCGGCGATCGCGGCGGCGTCCAACCCGACGCCCAGCGCGTCGGCCGCGTCGCCCAGGGCCTCGACCAGTTCCTGATCGCCGTCGAGGCGGTTGCGCTCGGTCAGGCGGCCGTTGGCCAGCGCCTCCTTCACGATCACGCCGATGCCCTCGTAGGCCGCCTCGGCCAGGGCCTCCTCGGCGGAGGTCTCCAGCAGGTTCCACGTGGCCTGGACGGTCTCGAACAGGAAGCGGCCGTCGTACTCGATCTCCATCGACCGGCGGATCAGGTCCCGCTGGGCCGTCGCCGCTGACCGTGATGCCGATGACCACGCCCTGCTCCCGGATGGCGGCCAGCTCGTCGTAGACCTGCCGGTCGTCGAGCACGCCGCTGTCGAAGGTGGCCGAGTGGACCTGGTACAGCGCCAGCCGGTCGCCGAGCAGGCCGTGGCTCTCGTCCCACTGGTGACGGAGGTGGCCGACGGAGTGCTCCTTGGTCTCGTGCGGGCCCTGGGCGGGTCGACCTGCCAGTCCGCGGTGTACTCGTAGCCCCACTTCGAGCTGACGGTCAGGTCCTCCCGGCCGAGCTCGCGGGCCTCCATCCAGGCGGCCAGGAACTCCTCGGCCCGCCCGTAGGAGCGGGCGGCGTCGACGTGGCGCACGCCGTGCTCCCACGCGGTGTCGAGCACGTCGACGGCCTGGGCCTGCACGGCGGCCACGCGAGCGGTCGGCGCCGAGGTCCTCGCCGTGGCCGAGGTTGATGTAGGCCGGTCGCCCGATCGACGCCATGCCCAGCCCGATGGGCGTGACCCGCAGGCCCGATCCGCCCGAGGTCGACCAGCTCCATCCCGTCGGGCCGTTCCGTGCGCAGGGCGTCGACCTGGCGGACGGGGTCCCAGCCCTCCGGCTTCGGTCGGCTCGACTGCCACGTCATGCCGCCGGTGATCCAGCCGAGGCGCAGTGCCTCGTGGAGGACGTCCCGGGCCTCGTCGATCCCGTCGGCCCGGTCGTCCACGCCGAACCGGGTGCCGCACGACGGGCAGGTCTCCTCGGACCCCACCCCGTCCGACCACGGCGGCTCGTTCAGCTCCGGGAAACCGCAGACGGGACAGGTGGGCACGATGCCGACGCTAGGCCCGGGCTCAGGGGGCGCGGTCGGGCGGGAAGCCGCCGGTGGCGACCGGGCCCCAGCGCTCGGGGGTGATGCGCAGCAGGGACTTGCCCTGGCTGGACCATGGCCTGCCGGTACTCGTCCCAGTCGTCGTGCTCGCCGGCGATGACCCGGAAGTACTCGACCAGCGGCTCGACGGCGTCGGGGATGTCGAGCACCTCGGCGGTGCCGTCGACCTGGACCCAGGCGTCGTTCCACTCGTCGGACAGCACCATGACCGAGACGGCCGGGTCCCGTCGGGCGTTGGTCGTCTTGGCCCGCTCGGCGATAGGTGGCGATGACGATCCGGCCCTCGCCGTCGACCCCGCCGGTCACCGGCGACAGCTGCGGCGACCCGTCCCGCCGGTGGGTGCACCAGGACCATGCGGTGCCGGGGGCGGACGAAGTCCAGCAGCCCGTCCCGGTCGACGTTGGTGTTGGTGGCGATCTGCGGGCTCATGGCCCCTTCCCTACCAACACGGAAGTCGAAGGCGACCTTGAGGGCCCCCGACGTGGCCCTGGTCGGCGCAGGCGGCGAGGGCGTCGCGCCACTGCTCGAGGCGGAAGGTGTGGGTCAGCATCCCGTCGAGGTCGATGCGGCCGTCCTGGACCAGGTCGAGGTAGTGGGCGATGCCGTGCTTGCGCACGCCGTCGACCTCCTCGACGCCGAAGGCGTTGGAGCCGACCAGGCGGAGCTCCTTGAAGTACCAGGGCGTCCACTCGAAGCGGGCGGGGGAGGACACGCCCATCTGGACCAGCGTGCCCCGCTCCCGCAGGACCCGGATGCCGACCTCGACGGTCTCGGGCGAGCCGACCGTGTCGTAGATGACGTCGATCCCGCCGGGGTGGCAGGTGGGCAGGCCGTCCCAGGGCGTGCGCAGCACGCCGCCGGACCAGTCGGCCAGCGCCTCGATCAGGTCGAGTCGGGGCTCGGGGGCGAAGACGGTCAGGCCCCGCTGCTCGGCCAGCGCCGCCTGCTGGGGGAAGCGGGCCACGACGCCGACCTCGACCGTCGGGTACAGCGCCGCCAGGATCGCCCCCGCCGTCGTGCCCAGGGCGCCGGCGCCGTAGACGAGCACCCGGCCGCCCTCGGGCGGCGGGTTGCGGGTGATGGCGTGCAGCGAGACGGCGAAGGGGTCGGCCAGGACGGCGACCTCGTCGGGGACGTCGTCGGGCACCGGGATGGCCATCAGCTTGTGGGCGGGGAGGAGGTCGGCGAACCCGCCCGAGGCGTCCGACGAGTTGCCGGTGTGGATGCCGGCGGTGATGCGGCCGTCGTTGAAGTTCCAGCAGAGGCTGTAGTCGCCGTCCTCGCAGGCCGGGCAGACCGGGCGAGATGCCCCGGGGTGCGCACGACAGCCACGGGTTGAGCACGACCCGCTGGCCGGGCTCCAGCCCGGACTCGGGGCCGGCCTCGTCGACGGTGGCCACCACCTCGTGGCCCATGACCTGCGGGAACGAGATGAAGGCGCTCATCGGGTTGTCGCCCGGCCTCCGAGTCGAAGTCGAGCAGCGCCTGCTTGGCGTCCGACCCGCAGATGCCGGTCATCCGGGTCCGCAGCACGGCCCAGTCCGGCCCGAACAGCTTCGGGTCGTCGACGTCCTGCAGCGCCATCGGCGTGGTGGCCAGGTTCTGCAGCAGGCGGGGGGCGTCGGGCGGCGGCGGCGGTCGACGGCCTCGGGCGTGACCCCGAAGACCAGCGCCTTCACGCCGTCGTCCCCGCTTCGGGCGCATGGCCTCGGCCGAGCCGGCCAGGAAGGTGTCGATGTCGCTGGTCTTGAACTCGACGACGCCCTTGAGGTCGGGCAGGTAGTGCTCGAAGGCGTCGCCCTCGATGGCGGCCACGATGCCCTCGGCCACGACCGACGGCGGCTCCAGCGGGCCGTCGTAGAGGGCGGCGTCGTTGCCGGGCTGGTCCCAGATCTCGGTGTCGATCGGCCCGGGCTGGATCAGGCGCACCTCGATGGGCGTGTCCCAGAGGTCGAGGGCCATGGCCTCGCTCCAACCGCACAGCCCGAACTTGGCCGCGCAGTAGGCGGTCTCGTGGGTGATGCCGAGGCGCCCGCCCAGGGACGACACGTTGACGATGCATGCCCCGGCCCCGCTCCAGCATCCCGGGCAGCAGGGCACAGGGTCATGCGCACCGGCGACTCGAGGTTGACCCGCATCGTCTGCTGGAACTCGGCCACGCGACAGGTCGGTGACCCGTGCGGCGCTTGGGGATGGCGGCGTTGTTGATCAGGACGTCGACGGCGCCGAAGGCCCCTTCCACCTCGAGGGCGCACTCCTCGGCGGCGCCGGGGTCGTCCAGGTCGCAGACCCAGATCTGGGAGCCGGGGGAGTGGGGCTGGCACCGCTCGAGCACCTCGAGCAGGCGGTCCTCCCGCCGGGCGACGAGGGCGACCCGGGCGCCCGGCCTCGGCCAGCAGCGGGGCCAGGGCGGCGCCGATGCCCGAGGAGGCCCCGGTCAGCAGGACGGACGCCCCGTCCAGCCTTCACGGATGCGTCCTGCAGGCTGCGCCAGTACTCGGCGGAGCCGCCCAGGAACTCCTGGAGGTTGGTGGCCTTGCCGGTGGCGAAGTCCTCGAAGTAGCCGGGCACGTAGATCTCGAAGGTCCCCGTCGACAGCTGGTCGAGCACGGCGTCGACCACGATCTGCGGCGACTCCGGGGTGATGTCGGCCTTGCAGCGGGTCGTTGCCGGGGAGGGTGAACAGCTCGGTGTCGATGACGCCGGGGTTGACCACGTGGATCGACACCGGGCGAGTCCCAGACCTCGATGGCCAGGCACTCGCTGAACGCGGTGACCGCGGCCTTGGAGGCGGCGTAGGCGGCCTCGCCGGCCGGGCAGAGGCGGGCGGCGACCGAGGAGATGTTGACGATGTGGGCCTCGGTGCCCCGGGCCTGCATGCGGGGGAGCAGGGCCATGATCAGGCGGATCGGCGACGAGTAGTTGAGGGCCATCACCTCGTCGATCTCGGCGACGCTCAGGTCGGCCACCGTGCGCCGCTTGGGCATCCCGGCGTTGTTGACCAGCAGGTCGATGCCGCCCAGCTCGTCGTCGGCCTGCTCGGCGAAGGCGGCCACGCCGTCGAGGTCGGCCAGGTCGACGACCCAGGACCGGCAGTCGGGCTGGTGGGCCCGGCAGCGCTCGAGGACCTCGGCCAGTCGGTCCTCCCGGCGGGCGCAGATGCCCGACGACCGCGCCCTGCTCGGCCAGGCCCTCGGCCAGCGCGGCCCCGATCCCGCCGGACGGCCCCGGTCACCAGGGCCGTGGTCCCCGCCAACGCTCTCCTGTCCCCCATGATCGGCGACACTAGAGCCATCGAGACGACCCCTGATCCCGTACGGTCGGCGCGCCCGTCGTGGCGGGTGCGGGCCTTCGTCTACGCCTTCCTGGCGGTGTTCCTCGTCTGCGGCGCGTTCGAGATCGAGCACTGGCCGCTGACCGGCTTCCGGCTCTACACCGAGATCCGGACCGAGGAGCGCACGTCGACCCGGGTGATCGCCCTGCTGGCCGACGGTGGGACCGAGGAGGTGGTCTTCGTCGACCTCCCGTTCGGCTACCACTCGACCAACCGACTCCTGTCGGACTTCCCCGACATGACCCAGGAGGAGCGCGACGAGATCTGTGACGCCTGGGTCCAGCCGCTGCGGGACGACGGCGTCGAGGTCGTCGGGGTGCGGGTCGACGAGTACGTCACCCACCTCGGCGGAGCCGGACCGGTCGCCCGAGCGGGCCCGTGAGCTCTACCGGTGCGGGACGGTGTGATGGGGGTGCTCCGCCGGATCGACGGCTGGCTGTTCGCCGCGGGGCCGGGGAGCCGGGTCTGGGGCCTCCGCACGGGGTCTCGCCTTCGTGTTCGCCGTCGCGCCTGGCGCTCGGCGAGTACCGGGGGCTGGCCGGCCAGCCCGCGGCCCTCTTCCACCCGCCGTCGTTCTGGCGGGCCCTCGACCAGATGCCGTCGATCGAGGTGCTGACCGCTGTCCAGGTCGTCGGGGTGGTCCTGGGCGTCCTGGCCGTGCTGTCGTGGCGTCCCCGTCTGGACCTTCGCCGGGGCGTGGCTGTGCTTCGTCTTCCTCGAGGGCCTGGTGGGCAGCCGGGTGAAGATCAGCCACAACGAGGTCCTGCTGATCCTGGCGTCGGTGCCCATTCTCGTCGCCCCGGTGGCCGTGTCCTGGCGGGACCGGGACGACGACCCGACGATGCGGCTGGCCGCACCGGGCCGCCCTGATCGTCGTGGCCGGCGGCTACTTCTTCACCGGGCTGGGCAAGCTCCGGGAGGCGGGCCTGTCGTGGGCGACCTCCGACAACCTGAAGTGGTCGCTGGCGGCGGGGGCGCGGAGCACGAAGCCGCCGACCGACGTCATCGCCCAGTTCCTCGTCGACCACGACGTGCTCGCCCACGGCCTGGCCTTCGCCACCCTGGCCGTCGAGCTGGGCTTCCTGCTGGTGCTCTTCCGGCCCCGGTCCGCGTCCGGCTTCGCCGCGGTGGTGAGCTCGTTCCACCTCGGGATCTACCTGACCCTGGGCCTGGACTACTGTCAGCTGGGTGGCGGCGGTGATCGTCGTCCTGCTGCCGTGGGAGGACCTGATCCCGCGGGTTCAGGCCAGGTCGGCGAAGCGGGCGATGAGCCCGTCGATCTCCTGAGCGCAGGCCAGGTACTCGGGCAGGTCGCCCCCGGCAGGGTCGGCGACCTCCTCCCAGGGCTCCAGGTGCGACGGTCGGCGGGCTGGAGCAGCTTCAGCCGGGCGGCGAGCGGCTCGCCCGGCCCGGCGAGGTCCCGCACCAGGCGGTGCAGGGTGATCGTCCGGTCCGCGGCCTCGGGGTGCTGGCGGCGGACCCACTCGACGTGCTCGTTGGCCATGGCCACGACGACGTCGGTCTCGGGCAGGTCGATGGGCCCGGAGCTGGGCGCTGCGGTGGCGTGCGGGCGTCGTAGCCGAGCTGGTCGAGGGCGTCGCGGGTCCGCCAGCTGACGGGCTGGCCGTCGACCACGTGGGTGCCCGGCGGTGATGACGGTGGCCTCCGGCCGCCGGGCGGCGAACATCGCCCCGGCCATCACCGACCGGGCCGCGTTCCCCGTGCACAGGAAGATCAGCTGCAAGGCGGCGAGGCTACCCACCCCGCTGGGCTGACGCAGTACAGTCCCGAACGGGGGGTCAGGGGTCCCAGTCGGGTGGGGCGAGCTCGAAGCCCTCGAACTGGAAGGCGGGGCTAGACCGTGCAGGTGACGAGGGTGACGCCGTCGGGGGCCTCGGCGGTCTGCCAGGCGTCGGCGGGGACCAGGACCTGGGGCTCGTGGCCGGCGGCGAGGTCGGGGCCGAGGACGTGGTCGACGACCGGCCCGTCGCCGTCCTTGATCCGCAGGGTCACGGGGGCGCCCAGGTGGAAGAGCCAGAGCTCGTCGGCGTCGACCCGGTGCCAGTACGAGCGCTGGCCCGGCTTCAGCAGGAAGTAGACGGCGGTGCCCGCGCCCCGGCTCCCGTCGCCGGGGTCGTGGCGCCACGTCTCCCGGTAGTAGCCGCCCTCGGGGTGCGGCTCGAGGCCGAGGTGCTCGATGATCTCGTCGGCGTCCACGGTCCCGAAGGCTCCCACGTACTCTCCGTCGCCGTGGGGGCACTGGACGGGTCTGACCGTGGTGGAGCTGGGCGGCGGGATCCCCGCGGCCTACGCCACCAAGCTGCTGGCCGACCTCGGGGCGACCGTCGGCAAGGCCGCGCCGCAGCGGGGCGACGGGCTCGGCGCCTACCTCGACGCCGGCAAGGTCCTGCTCGACGCCCCGATCGACGCCGACATCGTCGTCGAGGACCTCGGCCCCGGCGGCCTGGAGGCGACGGGCCTGCGCCCGACCGGCGCGGTCGTCCGCATCTCGCCCTTCGGCCAGACCGGCCCCCGGGCCGACCAGCCCGCCACCGACCTCACCGTGCAGGCCTCCGGGGGCTGGGTGTCCAACCACGGGATCCCCGGTCTCGACCCCGTGCGGGTCGGGGGTCGGGCGCCGGCCTACGTCGCCGGCGGCTTCGCGGCCGCGGCGGCCCTGACGGCGCACCGGACGGCGGCGGCGACGGGCGAGTCCGTGGTCGTCGACCTCTCGATCCAGGCCTGCCTCATCGGGACCCTGCCGTACCCGATGCTCTTCCAGTTCACGCTCGACAAGATGGGCCAGACCTTCGGCGAGCGCCGGTACGTCGTGCCCGGCATCGTCCCCTGCGCCGACGGCCACGTCGGCATCAACTGCCTCACCGGCCAGCACTGGCTCGACGTCTGCGCCCTGCTCGGCCTGCCCGAGTGGGAGCAGCGCCAGCGGGAGGTCATCGAGGACACCGCCTACGCCGACTTCCTGGCCGACGCCCGGCCGTGGCTGGACGCCCAGGGCGCCGAGGAGATCGTCGCCATCTGCCAGGCCCTGCGCATCCCGGCCGCCCCCATCGGCGACGGGGCCAACCTGCCCGGGCTGTCCCAGTTCGCCGAGCGGGGCTTCTACGCCGCGCTGCCCGGCGACCGACGTCGTCGCCCCGGTCGCCCCCTACCGCCTGTCGGCCACGCCCGCCCGGCCCGGGCCGCCGCCGACGGCGGGCGGCCGCTGCCCGTCGCCGGCCGAGCCGACGCCGGCGGACCGGTCGGCGACCTGCCCTTCGCCGGGCTGAAGGTGGTCGACCTCAGCATCTTCTGGTCGGCGCCCTACCTGTCCATGTACCTGGGCTCGCTCGGGGCCGACGTGGTCAAGGTCGAGTCGGTCCAGCGCCCCGACGGCTTCCGCTACTCGGCCGTCGTTCCCCGAGCTGGGGGCCGACTGGTACGAGCGCTCGCTGGTCTGGCAGGCCACCAACCTGTCGAAGAAGGACATCACCCTCGACCTGACCCGACCCGAGGGCCAGGACCTGCTCTGGCGGCTGCTCGACGGGGCCGACGTCCTCATCGAGAACTTCTCGCCCCGGGTCGTCGAGTCCTTCGGCCTGTCCGAGGAGGCCGTCCGGGCAGCGCCACCCCGGGCTGATCTACCTGCGCATGCCCGGCTTCGGCCTGGTCGGCCCCTGGCGGGACCACGTGGGCTGGGCCATGGTCTACGAGCAGGCCTGCGGGCTGGCCCAGGTCACCGGCTTCGCCGACGGCCCGCCCCTCAACCCCGGGGGCTTCGCCGACCCCGTCGTCGGCATGCACGCCGCCGTCGCCCTGCAGGCCGCCCTCGCGCCACCGGGACCGCACCGGCGAGGGCCAGCTCGTCGAGGTGGCCCAGGTCGAGGTCATGGCCGCGTCACCGCCGAGCAGGTGATCACCGCCGCCGCCACCGGCACGCCGCCGGGCCGGACCGGCAACCAGTCCGACGAGGCCGAGTTCGAGGGCGTCTACGAGGCCGAGGACGGCTGGGTGGCGGTGTCGGTGCGGGACGCCGAGGACCAGGCGGCGCTGGACCGGGTGCTCGGCCCGACCGACGAGGAGACGCTGGCGGGCTGGATCGCCGAACGCCCGGCGGCGGAAGCCGTGGACGCCGTGCTCGCCGCCGGCGTGCCCGGCGTCGGTCGTGCTCGACGGTGCCGGGGATGCTGGCCGAGCCCCAGCTCGTGAGCCGGGGCTACTACCAGCCGCTGACCCACCCGCTGGTCGGCGAGGTGCCCGTATCCCGGCTGGCCGATGTCGTTCTCGGCGGGCGTGCCCCGGCACCACCGCTGGGTCGCGCCCACCCTGGGCCAGGACAACGACGAGGTCCTCGGCGGCCGCCTCGGCCTCACCGCGGACGAGCTGGCCGACCCTCCGCGAGCAGAAGGTCATCGGCGAGTCCCTCGGATGACCGATCTTGCGGGCAGATCACCCGCGCCATGACCGGTGATCCGCCGCTGGTCGACCTTGCGGCCGACGGCCCGGGCGCTGCTCGGCGACCTGTGGGACGAGGCGGTGGCCGCGGCCGTCGGGCGGAACCCGCAGGCCAGTGCGGCGTGCGTCCGGCCTCCTGGCCGACCCGCCGGCGTCGATCGAGGACGGCCTGGTCGGCCGAGTCCCTGGCCTACGCCGACGCTCCAGGCCGGACCCGAGTTCGCCGCGCTGGCTGGACGAGCGGGGCCGGTCACGCCCGGCACCCGTCGGCCGAGCCGGTCCGGCTCGAGCGGGTCGGGCGACCACCTCACGATCACCCTGCACCGGCCCGAGTGCCACAACGCCGTCGACGTGGCGATGCGGGACGCCCTGGTCGAGGCCTTCGAGCCTGGTCGCCGCCGACCCGGCGCTGACGGCCACGCTCCAGGGCGACGGGCCCGTCGTTCTGCAGCGGGGGCGACCTCCGCGAGTTCGGCACCTTCCCCGACCCCGATACGGCCCACGCCATCCGCCTCGAACGCCTGCCCGCCCGGGCGCTGGCCGCCGTCGCCGACCGGGTCACCGCCCGGGTCCACGGCCACTGCGTCGGCGCCGGGGCCGAGCTGGCCGCCTTCTGCCACCGGGTCGTCGCCGACCCCGGCACGACCTTCCGCCTCCCCGAGGTGGCCATGGGCCTGGTCCCCGGCCAGGGCGGCACGGTCAGCCTCCCCCGCCGCATCGGGGCCCGCGCACGGCCTGGCTCGCCCTGTCCGGTCAGGCCATCGACGCCGCCGACCGCCCTCGAGTGGGGCCTGGTGGACGAGATCGAGGCCGGCCCGCCGCCGACCTGATCCGCGATGCCCCTGCAGGCCCCGCCCGGCAGAACCGAGGCAGGGATGGGGGCGGCGTCATTGGAGGCAATAGGTCACGGAAACCGTGACCTATTGCCTCCATTGCGGCCTTTTGCGTCGACTGATGGCGGAGTGCCCCCGACGAGTCGGCCCGACCCGGCGCCCGCTGCGGGGCCTAACCCAGCGCCTCGGCCAGGGCTTCGCACACGGTGTCGACCTCGTCGGCGGTCAGCATCGGGTGGAGCGGCAGGCTGGGGACCCGTGGCGCCAACGTGTCGGCGACCGGGGTGCCGCCGGGGACGAGCTCGGCGTGGTCCGCGAAACCTCAGGTGGTGCAGCTGCGGGAAGTGGATGCCGTGCGGACGCCGGCGGCCTCCAGGGCGGCGGTCAGGGCCCGGCGGTCGGTGCCCTCGGGCAGGAGCACGATCATCAGGTGGTCCGACGAGCCGAGGTCCCGCCCATCACAGCGAGCAGGGATCGATGCCCTTCACGTCCAGGACCCGGACCACCGAGGTGGCGATCTGGTCGGCGTCGAGGTCGCCCGTTCTGCCAGGCCCCGCACCAGGCGGGTCGAGCACGGCGCCGGGGTCGGGCAGGCGTGGCGAACAGGGCGACGTCGGCGCCGGCCCGCAGGGCCTCGAAGGCCAGCTCCTCGGGCGGGCCCTGACCGGTGACGCCGCCCATGGAGAGCGAATCGGTGAAGATCAGGCCGTCGAACCCGTACTCGTCCCGCAGCAGGTCGGTGATGATCCCGCTGGACAGGCTGGACGGGCCGAAGATGGTCACGTCGGGCACGACCATGTGGCCGACCATCACCGCCACCTCGCTCTCCAGCAGGGTGTCGTAGGGGACCAGGTCCCGCTCCCGCAGCTGGGGCAGCGGCGGGGCGCTGACCACGCCGTCGTGGCTGTCGCCGGTGGTGCTGCCGTGACCGGGGAAGTGCTTGAGCGTGGGCAGGATGCCCGCCTCGACGAACGCGTCGACGTAGGCCTGGCCGTACTCGGTGACCACGGCGGGATCGCTGCCGAAGGTCCGGTCGTCGCCCAGCGGATCCCGGCCGTCGGTGGGCAGGACGTCGACCACGGGGGCGAAGACGACGTCGATGCCGAGGGTGGCCATCGAGCTGGGCGTGGGCCAGCACCTGCTCGTGGGCGCCGGCGGGGTCGGTCGTGGCGGCCATGCGCTCCGCGGACGGGAACGGGCCGAGCACGTCGCGGAGGTCCTGGACGGCTCCGCCCTCCTCGTCGACCGCCACCAGCGGCGGGATGGCCGACGCCGCCTTCAGGGCCTGGATCCGCTCGATGGGGCGGTCGCGCGCGAAGGCTCTGCAGGAGGACGGTCCCGATGCCGAGGTCGGCGATGCGCTGGGCCTCGAGGTCGGGGGCCTGGCCGTCCACCGAGACGGCCAGCAGCTGGCCGAACTGCTGGCGGGGCGGCAGCGCCCGGGCGCAGGCGATGCGGGGGTCCTCGGCGCCCCCGGTCGATGGGAGCGGCGACCCGCCCGGGCGGCGCCGTGGTCGTGGTGGGGACGGGGTCCTCGGTGTCGCCGGTCAGGCCGTCCCAGGCGGCGGCCAGGCCGACGACGAGCACGAACGCGACGAGCGAGCCCGATCCGTCGTAGCCACCGCACCCGTTCAGCCTGCCAGCCTGCTGCTTCTGGCGCCTCATTCGGCGGTCAGGACGACCGAATCGGGCGCCAGAACGGGGCGGTGACCTCGCCGTCCACGCCGGGGAAGGCGCAGCGCGCCGAACGACGACCTCGACCGGCTGGTCGATGCGTCAGGCCGGGCGCCATCGGGTCCACGTCGACCAGGCGGGTGGCGAGGCGGACCGCAGGGTCCTCGTCGACGGCGACGAGGGCGGTGACGTAGGGAGGCTCGTACTGCGGGAGGAACTGCTGGTGGACGACCACCCAGGAGAACAGCGTCCCCCGTCCGGACAGGTCGACCCAGGTCTGGTCGCCCCCGCCGCAGCGACGGCAGGTGTCCGCCGGGTACCAGACCAGGCGGCCACAGGCGTCACAGCGGGGGAGGGAGAGGCGCTCCTCGGCCGCCGCCGCCCAGAACGGGCGCGGTCGGCGTCCAGTCGGTGTCGGGCAGCGGGAACCCGGGTGCGGTCACGAGCCGCTCCGGCGCAGCACGAGGGTGGCCGCCTCGGGCCCGGTGTAGCCGCCGTAGATGCCGATCTCGGCGCCGGCGACCTGGTTGGCGGCCTCGCCCCGGAGCTGGCGCACCACCTCGACCACGTGGGCGATGCCGAGCACGTAGGCGTGGGACAGCATCCCGCCGTGGGGGTTGTACGGGCAGGGCGCCGCCGTCGACCCGCAGCTCGCCGGCCTCGGCGAAGGCGCCGCCCTCGCCCTTGGGGCAGAAGCCCAGGTCCTCGATCTGCATCAGGCTGACGATGGTGAAGGGGTCGTAGGCCGTGGCCACGTCGACGTCGCCGGGGTCGATGCCCGGCCATGGCGAAGGCGGCCGGCCCGGCGAACACCTGGGGCGTGCTGGTGAAGTCGCCCTGCTGGGCCCAGTGGGTGCCGGCGTGGGAGCGCCCGAGGCCGACCCCGGCCACCTCGACCGCCGGGCGGTCCAGGTCGCGGGCCCGCTCGGGCGTGGTCATCACGTAGGCCGCGCCCGCCGTCGGAGATCAGGCAGCAGTCCTCCTTGCGGAAGGGCTCGGCCAGGTAGGGCGAGGCCAGGTAGTCGTCCAGGCTCAGCGGGCGGCCGTGCATCACGGCGGTGGGCGTGGCGTTGGCGTGCTCCCGGCAGGCCACGGCGATCGCCCCGAGCTGGGCCTCGGTCGTCCCGTACTGGTGCATGTGCCGGCGGGCGATGGTGGCGAAGTACACGGGCTGGGGGAACCAGCCGAACGGGACCTCGAGGTTGCCCTTGAACCGCTCCTCGGCGTGCTCTGGCCCGGCCCGCCGGTCATCGAGCCCCGCTGGGTGGCCCACGCCACGGCGAAGGAGTTGACGATGACCGACGCCTCGCCACCCGCCAGGGCGTCGGCGGCGGCCACGGGGGCGGTCGCCGCCCAGCGCATCCCGCCGCCGGCCTTCGACTCCCACAGGTCGTGGCTGGTGCCGAAGTGGGCGTGGAACGCGGCGGCGTCGAGCTGGTCGGGCACGCCGGGGCCGAGCATGATCCCGTCGACGTCCTCGGGCCGGAGGCCGGCGTCGGCCAGTGCCCGCTCGACAGCGGTGGCCGCGATCTCGGTCGGGGTGCGACCCGACGCCCGGCTGTGCTCGGACTCGCCCACGCCGACGATGGCCACCTTCCCGGCCGACGTCGTCGAGGGGGACGTTCGTGCCCCAGTCGTCGTCCGCGGTCATGCGTTGCAGGGGCCGTTCGCCGATCACCGCGCTGTTGCGTAGCCGCGCCAGCTCGTCGGCACCCAACCCGAGCTCGTCCGCCGAGGACCTCGTCGTTGTGCTCGCCGATCAGCGGGGCCGGGGATGCGGTGCCACGGCGCGGTCACCTCGGGAGGCGAACCGGTAGGGCAGCGAAGGGACGCGGTGGATGCCGACCACGGCTCGGTCGATCGGCTCGAAGAACCCGCGGGCGACCAGCTGGGGGTTCCGGTCGACGGCCCCGGGGGACACGACCTCGGCGCAGGGGACACCGGCGTCGACCAGGGCGGTCGACCGCCTCCGTCGCGGCCCGGCTCGCGACCCACGGGGCCAGGACCTCGTCGAGGCGGTCCCCGGCCGACCCGACGACCGGCGTGGTCGGCGAGGTCGGGATCGGCCGCGAGGTCGGCGCGGTCCAGGACGCCGCACAACGCCGCCCACTGCTCGTCGGTCGCCACCGCCAAGGCCACCCACCGTTCCGGCTCGGCGCAGGCGTAGACGCCCTGCGGTGCGGCCACCGGTCCCCGGTTGCCCTCCCGGCCCTGGACCACGCCGTAGGCCTGGGCCTCGACGATCGGCCCGGCGGCGGTGGCCAGCGCGGCCTCGACCATCGGCACCTCCAGCAGCAGGCCCTCTCCGGTGCGGTCCCGCTCCTCGAGGGCGACGAGCAGGGCGAACGCGGCGTGCTGGCCGGCCAGGGGATCGCACGGCCCGCGGGGCACGATCGGGGGCAGGTCGGCCCAGCCGGTGATCCAGGCCAGGCCGGTGAGCTGCTCCATCGTCGGGGCGTAGCCCGGTGCGGTCCCGCCACGGCCCGTCCAGCCCGAAGCCCGGCATGCGCACCATCACCGCCCGAGGGTTGGCCTCCCGGATGACCGGCCAGTCGAGGTCGAACTGCTCCATGACCCGGGGGGAGAAGTTCTCCAGCACGGCGTCGGCGCCGGCCATGAGCTCCAGCAGGAGCGCCCGGCCCTCGTCGGCGCCGAGGTCGAGGGTGACGCCCCGCTTGCCGGCGTTGGTCCCGCAGAACACCGGCGCCCACTCCCACCACTGGTCGGTGCCGGGCGGCCGGGTGCTGGTGAAGCGCATGCCGTCCGGGCGTTGGACCGCCTCGACCTTGACCACGTCGGCGCCGAGGGCGGCGAGGGTCACGCTGGCCGACGGCCCGGCCCAGAAGCAGGTCAGGTCGACGACGCGGACGCCCGTGAGCGGCAGGTCGCCACGGACTCCGGTCGTCGGCGTCCGGCCGGGCGTCCCAGTCGACCGCGCCGGTGTGCTCGCCCAACCCGGGGGCGGGCCCGAAGTCCGTGCCGGCGTGGTCACCGAGCCGGTAGGGGACCCGGGGCTGGCGGCCGTGGGGGCCGTCGACGAAGACGCCGCGGGCCACGAACTGCTCGTGGTCGACCACCGTCGCCCCGTCGCCGATGGGGGCGACCGGCACCCGCAGCTCGGAGGCCCGACGGATGATCTCCTCGGTCGGGTGGCGGGTGGTCCAGGCCTGCACGGCGGCCTCGAACTCCTCGGCCCGCTTGGTGCGGACGTTGATGTCGACCAGGGCCTCGTCGGCGAGCAGGTCGCCCCGCTCGATGAGCACGAGGAAGTCCTTGAACTGCTGGTTGGCGATGGTGGCGAAGCCGACCCAGCCGTCGGCCGTCGGCTCGATCGAGGGGTGGTCGATGTGGCGGAACGACGGCTCCTCGGGGGCCTCGACGCCGTAGAGCTGGGCGAAGAGCGGGCCGTAGGTGTTCATCCCGAGGGCCATGGCCTCCAGGACGGACAGGTCGATGTGCTCACCGACCCCCGTCGCCCGGCCCACCCGCCAGGCGGCGACGGCGGCCAAGGCGGCGTGCACCCCGGCGAGGTACTCGCCGAAGCGCCCCCCGACGGCGAGCGGTGGTCGGTCCCGGCGGCCCCGGGAGCCCGTCGACCCGCAGGCCGCCTGCAGCGTGAACTCCGTCGCCGGCCGGTCGGCCCACGGCCCCGTCAGACCGTGGGGCGTGATCGAGACGACCACCAGGTGGGGGTGGTCCCGCCGCAACCCGTCGGCGTCCAGGTCGGCACCGCCGAGGACGACATCGGCGCCGGCGGCGAGCTCCTCGACCCCGCCGACCACGGACCGCTTGGACGTGTTCAGGAACCGGAAGAGGGCCGAGTCCTCGCCCTCGGGCAGGTCGACCCCGGCCGCCGTCCACCGCCGCAGCGGGTCACCCTCGGGGCCCTCGACCTTGACGACGTCGGCCCCGGCGTCGGCCAGCAGCTTGGTGGCGTACGGCCCCGCCACCTCCGTCGACCCATCGAGCACCCGCAGGCCGTCCAGCACCGCCCCAGCATGGCCGACCCACCACACCCCTTCGTTCTGGTGACGAAACATGCGCGCCAGGCGACATCTTTCGTCACCAGAACCGATCGCGGTCCAGATGTCGCCCGCCGTTGTTCGGAACGCGGACGACACCGGGTAGGTGCGCGTCGGGAAGAACCAACACAACGAGGTGACGGCAATGACTGAACTGTGGACCTTCGAGATGACCGAACCCGTCGACCTGACGGGCTACGACGTCGAGGCGGCTGATGGCCACATCGGCAAGATCGACGAGGCGACCTATGACACCGGTGCGGGGTCCGTGGTCGTGGACACCGGCTTCTGGATCTTCGGCAAGAAGCGGCTGATCCCGGCCGGGGCGATCACCGAGATCGACCTGGACAACCGTGGGGTGCGGGTCGGCATGACCAAGGACCAGATCAAGGACGCTCCCGACTACGACGAGGCCCGCCGTGACGACGCGGCGTACCGCGACGAGGTCGGGGACTACTACGGCAGGTACTGATCGGTCCCGCCCCGCTCGGTGATCACCGGCGTTTCGCGCCGGTGATCACCAGCTGGGGACGGCCATCTGGGGAAGGGTGCGGTCGTGGTCGGCGAAGAGCTCTTCCTTCTTGGCCTCCAGCTCGTCGGGGGTCCAGGGGCCGTCCTTGTGGAGGTGGCCGGCGATGCTCCAGCCCTCCATGACCCAGACGTCGCCGCCGATGACGACGAAGACCTGGCCGTTCACGTCGGCCGGCGTCGTCGGAGGCCAGCCAGGCGACCAGCGGGCGAGATGTTCTCGGGCAGGAACCGGTCGAACTGGGACTCGTCCTCGGGGGCGCTGAAGAAGTCCATCGAGTCGGTCATGGCCGTGCGGGCCCGGGGGGCGATGGCGTTGCCGGTCACCCCGTAGGAGGCCAGCTCCCGGCCGAAGACGATGGCCAGGGTGGCGATGCCGGCCTTGGCCGCGGCGTAGTTGGCCTGGCCGGCGTTGCCGAACAGCCCGGCCTCACTCGAGGTGTTGATGATCCGCCGGGGCCGCGTCGTGGCCGGCCTTGGACTGCGAGCGCCAGTAGGTGCCGGCGTGGCGGGACGGGCAGAAGTGGCCCTTGAGGTGGACGTTGATGACCGCGTCCCACTCGTCCTCCTCCATGTTGAAGGACATCTTGTCCCGGAGGATCCCGGCGTTGTTGACCAGGATGTGGAGGTCGCCGTAGGTGTCGACGGCCTGGTCGATCATCTCCTTGGAGGCGTTCCAGTCCGACACGCTCGTGCGGTTGGCCACGGCCTCGCCACCGCCGGCGGTGATCTCGGCCACGACGTCCTCGACGCCGTCACCCAGGTCGTTGAGCACGAGGCGGGCGCCCTCGGCGGCGAAGAGCTTGGCGTGGGCGGCACCCAGGCCCTGTCCGGCGCCGGTGATGATGGCGACCTTCCCGTCGAGCGTTCCCATGTCTGCGATCTCCTGTGGCTGGTGCGAGCGGCCGGTGAGCTTAGGACGGGGCCTGACGGGGCGTCAGATCCCAGGTCGTCCGTCGGTCAGGACAGGAAGCCGGGCTCGATGCCCGCGACGGCGGCGATGGCCAGGCCGACGACGAGGAGCAGGCCCGCCCGGCGGGTGTGGAGGAAGGCGATGGCCGCGTACCAGAGGGGCCAGATGGGGAAGCCCTTGGGCGGCTCGGCCGGCTTGGGCTGACGACATCGGTCCCCAGGCCTTGACCAGGGTCGGGAGGCCGAGCGGCGACGACGGCGTCGGGCCACGGCAGGGCGCCGATGGCCACCCCCACCGCCGCGGTCACGTAGAAGCCGGCCATCATCGCCTGGGTGACGAGCAGCGCCCGGGTGTCGCCCGAGGATCACCGGCAGGGTGCGGATGCCCTCCTTCTCGTCCCAGGGCGCCTTGTCGACGTGCTTGCCCATGAGGACGGTGGTGCAGAGCAGGCCGTAGGGGACCGAGGCGGCGTAGACCTCCCACGGGATGGAGCCCACGGCGGAGTAGTAGACGCCGCCGACCATCAGCGGGCCCCACACCACGAACACGTCGGGCTCGCCGAGGCCCCGCTTCTTCAGGCGCAGGGGCGGGGCGGTGTAGGCCGCGGAGAGCAGGAACCCGGCGAGGGCGAAGGCGATGACCGGCCAGCCCCGGGCCATGAACAGCACGATGCCCACCCCGGCGTCGACCAGGTTCACCACGATGGCGGCGGTGGCCAGGCCCCGCTTGGTGATGTACCCCTCGAGCACCGGGTGGGGCGAGTACATGGCCCGCGGGTAGTCGGCCTTGTCCAGGCCGGTCGTGCTGTCGAACAGGTCGTTCATCAGGTTGTTGGCCGTGTGGGCCAGGATGATCCCGAGGAACGCCAGCGCGAACCACCCGGCGTGGAAGTCGTCGGCGTGCACGGCCAGCAGGCCGGCGACCAGCCCCGCGGTGACGGTCATCGGCAGCACAGCCGCCCGGGTCAGGAACAACCACTTGCTGACGAGGTCCATCTCGCCCGAGGCGGGGCGGGTTGGTGGTGGTCAGCACCTCCTTCCAGCGGGAGAGGAGGCCCTGGTGCGTGCTCGGCGCGGTCGAGGTCACGGCCGCGGACCCTACTGCTCGCCGGACTCCCGCTCGGCGGCCTCGACCGCCGCGGCCGCGGCGGCGCCGATCCGCTCGTCGGCCCGCGGGTCCGGGCCGGCACGGTCCGCGAGCCGCCTGCTCCCGGGCATCGGTGGCCGGTGGTCGGGGTCGGGCTGGTCGTCGACGCCGACGTGGAACGGCACCGAGGTGACGACCGTGCGGGGCCGGAACAGCAGCCGGGCCTTCAGGGCCAGCGCGTTCTGGTTGTGGAAGATCTGCTCGTACCAGTGGTTCACGACGAACTCGGGCAGGATCACCGTGGTCACGTGGTCCTCGCCGTTGCGGGCGTCGAGCTCGTCGAGGAAGGCCAGGACCGGCGGGACGAGGTCCCGGTAGGGCGCCTCGACCACCTCCAGGGGCAGCGTGAGGCCGTACTGGCGCCACTGCTCGCGCAGGCTGGCCTCGGCCTCGTCGTCGGGGGCGATGCTCACCGCCAGCAGGTGCTCGGGGTGCAGGCGCTGGGCGTAGTCGAGGGCCATGAGCGAGCCGCGGTGCACGCCGGCCACGAGGACGACGGCGGTGTGGGAGCGGACCGGCGCGCGATCCAGTCGGGGGTGGAGCGGAGGGCGGCGGCGACCTTGGCGTAGTGCCGGTTGACGGCCTTGAGGGCGACCATGATCACCGGGATCACGATCGGCGGGGATCCAGGCGCCGATGGTGAACTTCGAGATCAGCACCACGAGCAGCACGATGAACGTGGCGACGGCGCCGGTGCCGTTGATGGCGACGCCCGGCCCGCCACCCGGGGTCCCGCAGCCGCCAGTGGTGCACGACCATGCCGGACTGGGACAGGGTGAACGCCATGAACACGCCGACGGCGTAGAGCGGGATCAGCGACGAGGTGTCGCCGCCGAAGGCGAAGATCAGCAGGAGCGAGCCGCCGGCCAGGACGAGGATCCCGTTGGAGAAGACGAGGCGATCGCCCCGGTTGGCCAGCTGGCGGGGCAGGAAGCGGTCGCCGGCCATGAGGGAGGCCAGCCGGGGGAAGTCGGCGTAGGCCGTGTTGGCGGCCAGGATCAGGATCGTCGCCGTGAAGGCCTGGAGGGCGAAGTAGAGGACGCTGTCGCCGCCGAAGACCGCCCGGCCCATCGTCGACAGCACCGTCTGGTCCTCGGAGAGGGTGGGCTGCAGGCGGTGGGCCAGGATCGAGATGCCCGAGGAACGACGTGCCGAGGATGACGCCCATCCAGGTCAGCGTCCGCCCGGCGTTCCGGGCTCTCGGGGTGCTTGAAGGCGCTCACGCCGTTGGAGATGGCCTCGACCCCGCTCAGGGCCACCGCACCCGACGAGAAGGCCCGGAGGAGGGCGAAGAGCGTGACGCCGCTCAGCAGCGCACCGTTCTCGGTGAAGTGGTCGAGCTGCTCCTGGTCGACGGGCAGTGGCGTCGAGGTCGCCGGTGTAGGACCGGTAGAGCCCGAAGCCGATCAGGGCGGCCAGGGTCACGATGTAGCCGTAGGTCGGGAAGGCGAAGAGTCGGCCCGATTCCTTCACGCCGCGGAGGTTCCCCAGGGTGAGCACGGCGATGAGGACGGTGCAGATCAGGACCTCGTCGCCCCGCAGCGCGGGAGCCGCCGAGGTGATCGCGGCCACGCCGGCCGAGATCGACACCGCCACGGTCAGCGTGTAGTCCACGAGCAGGGAGGCCCCGGCCGACGAGCGAGGCGTTCACGCCGAGGTTCTCGCGGGAGACCACGTAGGACCCGCCCCCGCCGGGGTAGGCGTGGATCGTCTGGTGGTAGCTGGTGACGACGATGACCAGCAGGACGATGACGACGAGGGACAGCGGCACCAGGTAGTCCAGGGCGGCCATCGCGGCCAGCGGCACGAGGACCACGAGGATCTCCTCGGTGGCGTAGGCCGTCGAGGAGATGGCGTCGGACGCGAACACGGCCAGCGCAGTGGGCTTGCCCGAGGCGCTGTTCGCACTCGAGGTGGCTCTCGAGCGGACTGCCGACGACGACCCGCTTCACCGTCGAGTACATGCTCACGAGAACGGAAGCTAGAGCGGCGTGCCGGGCGGTCCCGCAGGGTCGTTAAGGACGCGTTAAGACCGCCCGGCGGGCCGTTGCGACGGCCTTAAGGGCCTTCCTGCCCGCGAGGCCCGGCCGTACACCGGGGTCATGGCCTCGGAGCAGGATCGACAGGCGGTCGGTGTGGTGGTGGGCGCGCTGTTGCCCCTCGCCGCCGCGGCGGTGCTGGTGTCGGTCCGCGGCTCCCTGGACAACGCCAACGTCGCCCTCACCCTCGTCCTCACCGTGGTGATCGCGGCCCGCATCGGCGGGCGGGTCGGCGGTGTGGCGTCGGCGATCACGGCGGCCCTGGCCTTCGACTTCTTCCACACCCTGCCCGTACGGGTCACTCACCATCGCCTCCTCCGACGACATCGAGACGACCCTCCTGCTGCTGGCCGTCGGCGTCCTGGTCGGCGCCCTGGCCGCTCGTGGACGCCGGGACCGGGCCGATGCCGAACAGGCCCGGGTCGAGATCCATCGGGTGCATCGCCTCGCCGAACTGGCCGCCGGCGACTTCCCGCCCGCCGTGGTCCTCGCGGCCACCCAGGACGAGCTCACCGACGCTGCTCGACCTCGAGGCCTGCCGCTTCGAGGCCGCCGACGTGGCCTCCGACCTCCCCGCGCTCGAGCGCAGCGGCGCCCTGAGCGGCGGTCGCCACCGCTTCACCGACGACGGCTTCGAGCTCCCGGCCACGGGCGTGCAGCTCCCGGTCCTGGCCCGGGGCCGCCCCGTCGGTCGCTTCGTCCTCCTGCCCCGCCCCGGCGTGGGCCTCTCCCTCGAGCGGCGTGTCGTCGCCGTGGCCCTGGCCGACCAGGTCGGCGGCCTCCTCGTTCCCGTACCTCAGGAGCACCACCATGACTGACTGGATCTGGGCGACCTCCGCCGTCCTGTTCTTCCTCGGACTCGCCGCCTGGATCTGGGTTGCCGCCCGGATCCTGTCCGACGACGACCGCCGCGAGCCGCTGTCGGGCCGGCGCTGATGCACGACCTGCTCTACCTCGCCATGACCGTGGCCTTCTTCGCTCTCTGCGTCGCCTACGTCCGTGGCCTCGACCGCATCGTCGGTGAGGCGGAGGAGCCCGAGGCCGGCCCGGAGGTCACGTCGTGACCGCTCGACAACCTCGTCGCTCTCGGCATCGCCGTGGCCCTGGTGGTGTTCCTCGTCGTCGCCCTGCTCTTCCCCGAGAGGTTCTGATGTCTCCTGCCGGCTGGCTCCAGTTCGTCGCGTTCATCGTCGTCGTCGTCGGCACCGCATGGCCCCTGGGTCGCTACATGGCCCGGGTCTACGGCGACGAGGGCTCGGCCCCGGGCGAGCGGTTCTTCGCCCCTGTCGAGCGCCTGATCTACCGGCTGTGCCGGGTCGATCCGCGGAGCGAGCAGCGGTGGACGACCTACACGTACGCCCTGCTCGGGTTCTCGATCGTGTCGTTCCTGGTCGTGTACGGGCTCCAGCGCTTCCAGGGCTCGCTCCCCATGAACCCGACCGGCGTGGGTGCCGTGGTGCCCCACCTCTCGTTCAACACGGCGGTCAGCTTCATGACCAACACGAACTGGCAGTCCTACGGTGGCGAGGACACGCTCAGCCACCTCACCCAGATGCTCGGCCTCGGCGTGCAGAACTTCGTCTCCGCCGCCGCGGGGATGGCGACCGTCGTGGCCCTCATCCGGGGCCTGACCCGGCGCCGGGCCGGCACGATCGGCAACTTCTGGGTCGACCTGACCCGGTCGACGGTGCGCATCCTGCTACCTCTGTCCTTGGTGGTGGCCCTCGTGCTCATCACCCAGGGCGTCGTCCAGAACACCGACGGCTTCACGACGGCCACGACGGTGGAGGGCACCGAGCAGCTGATCCCCGGTGGGCCCGTGGCCAGCCAGGTGGCCATCAAGCAGCTCGGCACCAACGGTGGGGGCTTCTTCAACACCAACTCCGCCCACCCGTTCGAGAACCCGACGCAGCTCAGCAACTTCATCGAGCTCTGGGCCATCGCCGTGATCCCCTTCGCCTTTGCGTTCACGTTCGGGCACCTGGTCAAGGACCGACGCCAGGGCCGCGCCGTGTTCGCCATCATGTTCCTCGTCTGGTTCGGCCTGTCCGCCCTGACGATGGGCCTCGAGGGGGCAGGCAACCCCCGCCTGGGTGACCTCGGCGCTGACCAGGAGGTCACCGCCCTGCAGGCGGGCGGCAACATGGAGGGCAAGGAGACCCGCTTCGGCCCGGCCGCTTCCGGGCTCTGGGCCTCGACCACGACCGGGACGTCCAACGGCTCGGTCAACTCGATGCACGACAGCTTCACCCCCCTCGGGGGCGGGGCGGCGATGGGCCACATGATGCTCGGGGAGGTCAGCCCCGGCGGTGTCGGCGTGGGCCTGTCGGGCCTGCTGATCATGGCCATCCTGTCGGTCTTCATCGCCGGGCTGATGGTCGGCCGGACGCCGGAGTACCTGGGCAAGAAGATCCAGGCCTCGGAGATGAAGATCGTGGCCCTCTACGTCTTGGCCATGCCCACCGTCGTCCTGGGCTTCACCGCCGCCTCGATGTTCGTGGACTCGGTGATGGACACGACCATGTGGAACGAGGGACCCCACGGGTTCAGCGAGATCCTCTACGCCTACACCTCGGCGGGCAACAACAACGGCTCGGCGTTCGCGGGCATCACCGCGGCGACGCCGTGGATGGACACGACCCTGGGCCTGGCCATGCTCGTGGGCCGGTTCCTGCTCATCATCCCGGTGCTCGCGCTCTCCGGCGCCCTGGCCCAGAAGCGGGTCACGCCGGCCACTTCGGGCACCTTCCCGACCCACACCCCGCTCTTCGTCGGCCTCGTCATCGGCGTGGTGGTCATCGTCGGCGGCCTGACCTTCTTCCCCGCACTGGCGCTCGGCCCCATCGTCGAGCAGCTGTCCCTCTAGGAGCCCACCGTGCCCACCGAGACCCTCGCCCCCGACGACCCGAGGTCACCGTCGATGTCGCCCACGACCGGCGGCCGCTCGCTCTTCGACCCGTCGATCGTGCGCCCCGCCCTGTGGTCCAGCGTGCTCAAGCTCGACCCCCGGGTGCAGGCCCGCAACCCGGTGATGTTCGTCGTCCTCGTCGGCAGCGTGCTCACCACGATCCTCTTCGTGCGGGACTTCGGCGACGCCACGGGTGAGGAGAACCTCTTCGCCGGCCTGGTCGCGGCCTGGCTCTGGATCACCGTGTTCTTCGCCAACTTCGCCGAGGCGATGGCCGAGGGTCGGGGCAAGGCCCAGGCCGCCACCCTGCGCAAGACGCGGGCCGACACCGTCGCCAACCGGCGCACGGACACCGGCACCGAGCAGGTCGCCTCCAGCGACCTCCAGGTGGGCGACGTCGTCGTGGTGGTGGCCGGGGAACTGGTCCCCTCCGACGGCGAGATCATCGAGGGCATCGCGTCGATCGACGAGTCGGCCATCACCGGCGAGTCCGCCCCGGTGATCCGCGAGGCGGGCGGCGACCGGTCGGCCGTGACCGGTGGGACGCGGGTCCTCTCCGACGAGATCGCGGTGCGGATCACCGCTCGGCCCGGCGAGACGTTCCTCGATCGCATGATCGGGCTGGTGGAGGGGGCGAACCGGCAGAAGACGCCGAACGAGATCGCCCTCAACACGCTGCTGGCCGTCCTCACCATCATCTTCCTGCTGGCCACCGTCAGCCTGCAGCCGTTCGCCATCTACGCCGATGCCGAGCAGAGCGTCATCGTGCTGGTCGCCCTCCTGGTCTGCCTGATCCCCACGACCATCGGGGCCCTGCTCTCCGCCATCGGCATCGCCGGGATGGATCGCTTGATCCAGCACAACGTGCTGGCGATGTCGGGCCGGGCCGTCGAGGCTGCCGGGGACTGCTCCACGCTGCTGCTGGACAAGACCGGCACCATCACCCTGGGCAACCGCCAGGCCGCGGAGTTCCTCGCGCTGCCGGGCGTGGACGAGCGGCGGCTGGCGTCGGCGGCCCAGTTCGCCAGCCTCGCCGACGAGACGCCGGAGGGGCGGTCGATCGTGGTGCTGGCCAAGGAGCGCCACGGGCTGCGAGAGCGGGACCTGCACGACGCGGTGCTCGTCCCCTTCACCGCGCAGACCCGCATGAGCGGCATCGACCAGGGCGGCGTGTCGGTGCGCAAGGGGGCCAACGACGCCGTGCGCCGCTGGGTCGCCGAGCAGGGGGGCGTGGTGCCCCTCGAGCTCGATGCCCTGGTCGAGGGCGTCGCCACGTCCGGTGGCACCCCGCTGCTCGTGGCCGAGGACGCCGAGATCCTGGGGGTCGTCCACCTGAAGGACGTGGTCAAGCAGGGCATCCGCGACCGCTTCGAGCAGCTGCGGGCGCTCGGGATCCGCACCGTCATGATCACCGGCGACAACCCGCTCACGGCGCAGGCCATCGCCACCGAGGCCGGCGTCGACGACTTCCTCGCCGAGGCCACGCCGGAGGACAAGATGGACCTGATCCGCCGCGAGCAGCAGGGCGGGCGCCTGGTGGCCATGACGGGGGACGGCACCAACGACGCCCCGGCCCTGGCCCAGGCCGACGTCGGGGTCGCCATGAACACCGGCACCCAGGCGGCCAAGGAGGCGGGGAACATGGTCGACCTCGACTCCAACCCCACCAAGCTCATCGAGATCGTCGAGATCGGCAAGCAGCTGCTCATCACCCGGGGGGCGCTGACCACCTTCTCGATCGCCAACGACGTGGCCAAGTACTTCGCCATCATCCCGGCGATGTTCTCCGGCGTCCTCGTCGAGCTCGACCGGCTGAACGTCATGGGCCTGGAGACCCCCCGCTCGGCGATCCTGTCGGCGGTCATCTTCAACGCCCTGATCATCGTGGCCCTGATCCCCCTGTCCCTGCGGGGCGTGCGGTTCCGGGCCGAGGCGGCCGCCGCGCTGCTCCGCCGCAACCTCCTCGTCTACGGCCTCGGCGGCCTCGTCGCCCCGTTCATCGGGATCAAGGCCGTCGACCTCGTCATCACCACCCTGGGAGTGTCCTGATGCGTCGCCAACTGCTGCCCGCCCTCGGCATGGTGCTCGTCTTCACCGTGTTGACGGGCCTCGCCTATCCCTTGTTCGTCCTCGGCCTCGGTCAGGCCGGCTTCGGTGACCAGTCCGACGGGTCGCTGGTCGTGCGACACGGCGAGGTCGTCGGGCTCGGAGCTGATCGGCCAGGCCTTCACCGAGCCCGGCTACTTCCACCCCCGCCCGTCGGCGACCGGGTACGCCGCTGGGCCCGGCTATGCCTACGGCTCCAACGAGGGTCCCGCCAGCGAGCGGTTCCTCGACGGGGAGGACGACCCGACGACGCCCGACGTGGACGAGTCGACCACGAACGGCGTGGACGACCGCATCGCCGCCTACCGCGAGGAGAACGGGCTCGCCGGGGACGCCCCGGTGCCGGTGGACGCCGTCACGGGCTCCGCGAGCGGCCTCGACCCGCACATCTCGGTGGCCAACGCCCGCATCCAGGCCTCCCGGGTGGCCGACGCCCGCGGCCTCGACCTCGCCGAGGTGCTCGCCCTGGTCGAGGACCACACGGCGGAGCGCGCGCTCGGGCTTCCTCGGCGAGCCCGGCGTGAACGTGCTCCGACTCAACCTCGCCCTCGACGAGGCTGGCTGAGGTGGAAGGCCCACCCCGGCCCGTCCGGCGCGCTAAGCACCTGGTCGGGTGACCAGCGAGACCACCACCTCTGACCTGGCTCCGGCTCGCCGCCGGGGCCACCTGCGCATCTACCTGGGCGCCGCGCCCGGCGTGGGCAAGACGTTCGCCATGCTCAACGAGGGTCGCCGGCGGGCCGGTAGGGGGACCGACGTCGTCGTCGCCTTCGTCGAGGCCCACGGTCGGCCGCGCACCACCGAACAGATCGGCGATCTGGAGGTGGTGCCGCGGCGCACCCTGGAGCACCGCGGCGCCACCTTCGAGGAGATGGACACCGAGGCGGTGCTGGCCGCGGGCACCCCGAGCTGGCCCTCGTCGACGAGCTGGCCCACTCCAACGTGCCCGGCACCGCCCACGAGAAGCGGTGGGAGGACATCGAGGTCCTGCTCGACGCCGGGATCGACGTCCTGTCGACGGTGAACATCCAGCACCTCGAGTCGGTCAACGACGTCGTCGAGCGCATCACTGGGGTGCGCCAGCGCGAGACGGTGCCCGACGAGGTGGTCCGCGCCGCCGAGCAGGTCGAGCTGGTCGACATGACCCCCGAGGCGCTCCGACGGCGGATGGCCCACGGCAACATCTACGCCGCCGAGCAGGTCGACGCCGCCCTGGGGAACTACTTCCGGCTGGGCAACCTCGCCGCCCTCCGGGAGCTGGCCCTGCTGTGGGTGGCCGATCGGGTGGACGAGGCGCTCGACGAGTACCGCGAGCGCCACGGCATCACCGAGACCGTGGGAGACCCGCGAACGCATCATCGTCGCCGTGACCGGGGCGCCGGGAAGCGAACACCTCATCCGGCGGGCGGCCCGGATCGCCCAGCGGAGCCACGGTGAGGTCATCGGCGTCCACGTCCGGGCGGACACCGGCTTGACCGCGGCCTCCGAGGCACTGGTCGACCAGCACCGGCTGCTGCTGGAACAGATGGGCGGGGAGTTCCGCACGGTGGTGTCCAGCGACATCGCCCAGGCCCTGATCGACGTCGCCCGAGCGGAGAACGGGACCCAGATCGTGCTCGGCGCCAGCCGGCGCTCCCGCTGGCAGCGGCTGTCCCAGGGATCGGTCATCAACCGGGTGGTGATGCGGGCCGGCGGTGGCATCGACGTCCATGTCATCTCGTCGGATCCGGCGGAGGGCGGCGGCGCTCGACTCCCCACGGTCTCGATGCCGCTGAGCCCGGTGCCGCCCCGTCGCCAGCTCTGGGGCTGGGTGATGGTGGCCGTCGGACTGCCCGTCCTGACCCTGACGCTGGCCAACCTCCGGGACGAGATCCACCTCCCGACGGTCCTGCTGCTGTTCCTCCTGCTCTCCATGGCGGTGGCCCTGGTCGGTGGCGTGTTCCCGGCCCTCGCCGCCGTGGCCGGCGGTTTCCTCCTGGTCGACTACTACTTCACCGAGCCGCTCTACGCCCTCAGCGTCCACGAAGCCGAGGAGGTCATCGCCCTCGTCGTCTACGTGCTGGCCGCCGGCATCGTCTGTGTCCTGGTCGACCGGGTGGGCCGCCTGGCGCTGGCCCACGCCCGCAGCCGCGCCGAAGCCGAGGCGATGGCGACCCTGGCCGGCTCGTTGGTCGAGCCCATGGCGCTGCCGACGCTGGTCCGCCACGTGCGAGCGACCTTCGGCCTGACCGGCGTGGCCCTGCTCCGGCACGAGGCGGCCGGGTGGTCCGTGGTGGCCGCGGACGGCGCCGACGCACCGGTCGACCCGGGGGACGCGGCCCTCACCCGCGACGTCGGCCCCGGTCTCGTGCTGGCGGTGAACGGGCCGCCCTTGGCGGCCGCTGACCAACGGGTGTTGGCCTCGCTCACCTCGCAGCTGGCCGACGTGGTCGAGGCCCGGCGTCTCCAGGCGGAGGCGGGCCGGGCGGCCGAGCTGGCCGAGGCCAACGAGGTGCGGACCGCGCTCCTCCAGGCGGTCTCGCACGACCTGCGCTCACCCCTCGCCGGCATCAAGGCCTCGGTGAGCTCGCTGCGCCAAGGGGACGTGACCTGGTCCGCGGAGGACGAGGCCGAGTTCCTGAGGACGATCGAGGAGGAGGCCGACCGCCTCGACGCCCTCGTGGCCGACCTCCTCGACATGAGCCGGTTGCAGGCCGGGGTCCTGCCCACCACCGTGGAGGCCGTGTCGCTGCACGATGCCGTGCTGATCGCGGTCGACTCCCTGGGCCCGCGCGGGGCAGGGGTGGTGGTGGTGGTGGGCGACGACACCCCAGCGGTCCTCGCCGATCAGGCCCTGCTGGAACGGGTCATCGGGCAACCTGGTGGACAACGCGCTTGCACGCCGCCCCGGGCTCGGTCCGAGTGGAGGCCGGCAGGGTGCCTGCCGGTGTCGACATGCGGGTGGTGGACCACGGTCCGGGCATCGACCCGGCCGACCGGGAACGGATCTTCCGGCCCTTCCAGCGGATGACCGACCATGGCCGCGGCGTCGGCCTCGGGCTGGCTATCGCCCGCGGCTTCGTCGAGGCCATGGACGGGGAGCTGGTGTTGGAGGACACCCCCGGCGGCGGGACGACCGCGGTCGTGCGGCTGCCGGTGGTGGCCTGATGCCCCGCGTCCTCGTGGTCGACGACGAGGAGGCCATCGTCCGCGCCCTGTCGACGAACCTGCGGGCGCGGGAGTACCAGGTGGACCTCGCGTCGACGGGCGAACAGGCCCTCCGCCTCGTGGCCGAGCGCCATCCCGACCTGGTGATCCTCGACCTCGGTCTGCCGGGGATCGACGGGATGGAGGTTCTCCGTGGACTGCGGGGCTGGACCATGGTGCCGATCGTGGTCCTCTCGGCCCGGACCAACGAGGAGGACAAGGTCGACGCGCTCGACAACGGCGCCGACGACTACGTGACGAAGCCGTTCGGCATGGGCGAGCTGCTGGCCCGGGTCCGGGCGGCGCTGCGCCGGGCTGCGCCGTCCGAGGAGGAGGCGGTGGTGGTCACCGAGGACTTCACCGTCGACCTGGGCGCCAAGCAGGCCCTCGATGTCGGCGGGGCGATCGTCCACCTGACCCCGACGGAGTGGCACGTGCTCGAGGTGCTGGTCCGCCACCAGAGCAAGCTGGTCACCGGGCCGTCCTTGACCGCGCAGATCTGGGGGCCCGACTACGGCGACGCAAGCAACAGCCTGCGGGTCCACCTCGCCCACCTGCGGCGCAAGCTCGAGCCCGACCCGGCGCGGCCGCGCCACCTGATCACCGAGCCCGGCATGGGCTACCGCTTCGAGCCCTGACCCCGCGTCAGCCCTGATGGGTCTCTGCGTAGGTGCGGCGGGCTTCGGCGATGGCCTCCAGGGCGGCGTCGCGGTTGTCCCAGCCCCGGACGTCGGCGTCCTTGTGGGGCTCCAACGCCTTGTACACCTCGAAGAAGTGGTGGATCTCCGCCAGCAGGAACTCGGGGACGTCGGTCAGGTCGTTGTAGCGCGTCCCACCGGGGGTCCCCCGCGGGGACGCAGAGCACCTTGGCGTCGGGTCCGGCCTCGTCCTTCATCCAGAACACGCCGATGGGGCGGGCCCGGATGTGACAGCCGGGGAAGGTCGACTCGTCGAGCAGGACGAGCACGTCCAGGGGGTCGCCGTCACCCGCCAGCGTGTCGGGGATGAACCCGTAGTCCGCCGGGTACTGGGTCGCCGTGAACAGGTTCCGGTCCAGCCAGATCGCGCCCGAGTCGTGGTCGATCTCGTACTTGTTGCGGGAGCCCTTCGGGATCTCCACGATGACCTCGATCTCCATGGGTCCGACGGTACTCAGATGGAGCCGGGGAAAGGGCCCGGTCCCCTCGTGGGTGATGCCGATGCCCGGCGGGGTGACCGGGTCCCTGGTCAGCCCCTCCAGTTCGTGCAGTCGACGCCGTAGCCCTCGAAGAGCTGGATGACGATCTCGGGCATCATCGTCTGCGGGGGCCAGTGGTAGTCGTGGGCCCGCTGGGTGGCGGTGTAGGTCACGAACTTCTTGACCTGGTCGAGGTCGAGCAGCACGCCCCGGCGGGACACCTGACGCTCGTAGCGCTCGGCGTGGTCGGGGCCGAGGACGAAGTTCATGGCGTCGCACATCGTCACCATGCTCGACGTTGTTCCAGTCGTGCGGGCTGGCCGAGATGTGCATGAGGATCCCGTCGTGGGAGGTCGAGGTGACCTCGAAGTCCTTCGAGGTGATCGTGATCGGCTCCATGCAGCAGGCGCACCAGCCCTCGAGCCGCAGCTCCTTGCCGGCGAAGGCGGGCATGTTGGACATGGCCGTCGCCTCGCTGGCGCAGCCGGCGTAGCTGTGGAACCGGTCGTCGATGAACACCGCGACCTGGCTGGGGTAGGCGCTGAACGGCGGGGCCTTGAGCAGGTTGGCGTTCTGGGTGTCCAGGTCGACGGTGAAGATGATCCCGAGGTCCATGGCCTTGTAGGCGTCGATGATCTGCCGCCGGTCCAGGTCCAGGGCCTGGCTCACGTCCCGCAGGCTCGGGGGCCGGGCCTCGTCGCTCCAGAACCGGAAGACGAACTCGCGGACCCGCTTGGCGTCCTCGGTGAACTCGAAGGTGCGGGACGTTCTGGGCCATGGGTGATCAGTGCTCCTCTGGGGTTCGGATCAGACGGTAGGTCAACGGGCGAGCAGGTTCAGGCGGACGGTCAAGCGGGAACTGGGCGCACACCGGCGGGCAGGTCGAGGGGGCCGTCCAGCTTGTGGACCGTGGTGCCCGAGGGCCCCGGCGAGCCGGCTGAGCGAGGCGGCCGGGCTCTCCACGTCGCGGCCGGGATCGAGGATGATGAGCGGTGTCCTCGGCGCCCGAGGTCGGTGACCAGGCCGCCGAGCAGGTCGGTGGCGTCGACGCCCTCGGCGGGCAGCCCTGCGGCCCGGAAGCCGACCGCGCGCGTGGCGGGCGGTGACCGCCGCCGGCCCGCCGCCGGTCACCAGCAGGGCCCGCTTCGGCGGGACGAGGTCGGGCAGCTGGGGGTCGACGGCCATGGCGGCCACCGGCCCCGGGGATCCGCTCGAGGTCGGCCGCGTTGGCGCCGGCCGCGCCCCCGGCGAGGGCGATGCGGGCCAGGCGCATGGCCGCGGTCAGGTGCCGGGTGGTGCTGTCGTCCGCCGTCGGCCATCTCGGGCAGCTCGACGACCAGCGCCCCGGCGCCGGCCGCCACCCGCTGGCCGAACTCGAGGAACTCGTCGTCGGTCGGGCCGACCAGCACGACGGTGTCGGCCGGCCCGATGAGGCCCGGGAGCTGGGCGTGGCCGTCGGTGCCGATGGCCCGGCACGATCGGCCCGTGCCGGCGAAGAGGTGGGTGACCAGCTCGGCGGCGTCGTGGTGGCTGCCGGTGCCCAGGAGCCAGAGGTGGGCGGGCAGGCCGATGCTGGGCAGCGGTGCCTCCAGGGCGTCGGCCAGTGCGGCGGCGAGATCGAGGGGGTCGACGGGCACGGACGGGCTCAGCGGCTCGGCGAACCGGGCCCGGAGGGCCTCGGGGTCGTCGGCGGTCAGCGACCGCATAGTCGCCGTCTCGCTCGGGCCGCCACCAGACCGGGTCGGTCACGTCCCAGCCCTCGGCGCGCAGCTGGCGCTTGAGGACCTTGTTGGTGGGGGTGGCGGGCAGGGCTTCGATCACCCGGACGTAGCGGGGGGCCCACTTCGTGCCCGAGGTCGGCCTGCTCGGCCAGGAAGGCGGCGAGCCCGGCGCCGTCGAAGCCGCCGGGCCCGGGCACGACCGCGGCCATGACCTGGTCGCCCACCACCTCGTCGGGCACGGCGTAGACGGCCACCTCGCCGACGTCGGGGTGGCGGGCCAGGATGCGCTCGACCGGCGCGGCGGCGAAGTTCTCGCCGTCGACCCGCAGCCACTCGAAGCCCCGGCCGGCGAAGTAGACGAAGCCGTCGGCGTCGAGGTAGGCGAGGTCGCCGGTCCAGTAGACGCCGTCCCGGACCCGCTCCCGGTTGGCCTCGTCGTTGGCGTAGTAGCCCTCGAAGCCGGCGGCGCCGCGTGGTGCTGACCATCTCGCCGATGGCCTCCTCGGGGTTCAGGAGGACGCCATCGGCGTCGAAGCGGGCCGGCGGGCAGGCCCGCGCCGGTCTCGGGGTCCCGGACCTCGATGCCCTCGCCCGGCCCGGCCCAGCGATCCCGGCGGCTGCTCGGGGTCACGGGTGACCACGGCCCCGCCCTCGGTGGAGCCGTAGTTGTCGACGACGATGGCGCCGAAGCGCTCGGCGAAGCGCTGGACGTCGCGCTCGGCGGCCTCGTTGCCGAAGACGACCTTCAGCGGGTTGTCGGCGTCGTCGGGCTGCTCCGGGCGTGGCCAGGACGTAGGCCAGCGGCTTGCCGACGTAGTTGAAGTAGGTGACGCCGAAGTCCCGGACGTCCTCGATGAGGCCGGACGCCGAGAACTTCCGGCGCAGGGCCATCGTCATCCCGCCCACCACGGCCGGGGACCAGCCGGCGAACAGGGCGTTGGAGTGGAACAGCGGCATGGCCAGGTAGGCGCAGTCGTCCGGTGCCGAGGCCGAAGCCGGTGGACAGGCCGATCCCGGCCCGGGCCAGGCGGCCCTGCGAGCAGATGCACGCCTTCGGGGCGCCCGGTGGTGCCCGAGGTGAAGAGCAGCAGGAACTGCGTGGCGTCGTCGACCTCGGGCGCGACGACGGGCGCGCCCCGGTGCTCGGCCACGACCATCGCGTAGGCGTCGGACTCGACGTCGAGCACCCGGTCGTCGTCCAGCGCCGAGGTCGAGGCCGTCGAGCAGCGGCCGGTGGCTGGGCTCGGTGACGATGAGCTGGCAGTCGGTGTGGCGGATGTCCCGGGCCAGCTCCTCGCCGCGGCGGGTGGGGTTGATGCCGACCAGCGTGGCCCCGGCCAGCGCCGCGCCGCCGAGCCACATGGGGAACTCGGGCACGTTGTCGAGCAGCACCCCGACGTGGAACGGCCGCGTCGTCGACGCGGAGGTCCTCGAGCAGGGCGGCCCGGGCCCGGCACTCGACCACGTACTCCGCCCAGCTCCATGTCTGCACCGGCGTCGTCCCGGCCCTCGCGGAACCGGATCGCGTCGTGGGTGTCGTCCGCCCGGGCCGCGAGGAGATCCGCGAAGTTGGCCACGTCAGGTCGTCATTGCTGGAGGGCGAGGCCGGGGCGGGGCCAGGTGGTCGCGGGCCAGCCAGCCCCCGCCGGACATGGTGAGGTAGGCCGTGCGGTGGTCGTCGCCGGTGAAGCAGACGTTGGTGACGAAGGGGTCGGGCACGGCGACGAACTCGTGCGTCGCCGGTGGCCGGATCGACCACGCAGAGTCCGTGGGTGATGGCGGCGACCACGACCCGGCCGTCGGCCTCGACCGCCAGCGAGTCGAAGCCGGCCGGCGTGGCGACGACGACACCGGCCGCCGTGGCCGAACCCGCCGGCGCCGGCGAGGCGGCCCGGGCCGTCGAGGTCCCAGGCCATCAGCCGGCCCGTGTAGGACTCGGCCACGTAGAGGGTGCCGCCGTCCGGTGACAGGCCCACACCGTTGGCGCCGAGCAGGCCGTGGATCGGTTGGGTGATCGAGGAGCCGTCGGGCCGGGCGTAGTAGACGCCGCCGCGGTCGAGGTCGTGGGCCCGCATCTTGCCGAGGTCGGTGAACCAGAACCCGCCGTCGGCGTCGAAGACGATGTCGTTGGGGCTGTGCAGCCGACGGCCGTCGTAGTCGCGGTAGAGGGTCGTGACCTCGCCGGTGTCGAGGTCGATGCGGTCCACCCAGCCGCCCGGTGAAGTCCGTCGGGCTCGTTGACGCCGGTGGCCAGGTCGAGCGGGATGCGCATCCCGGCCACCTCGCTCCAGAGGAAGCCGCCGTTGTTGACGACGTAGAGCGCGCCGTCGGGGCCGAGGGCGGCACCGTTGGGGCCGCCCCCGACCTCGGCCAGCAGGCTCGTGCCGCCGTCGGGCTGCGACGCGGGTCACGAGCCCGGCGCCGATCTCACACACCGCGATCGTCGCCGTCGGCCAGCACGACCGGCCCCTCGGGGAAGGCCAGGCCTTCGGTGACGCGGTCGAACTCGAGGTCGTCCATGGCGGTCATCATCCCGCGTTCAGGCGGGTTGGCCTGCCGACCTGCTGCTCGCGCTGCGGGTCGTGCGGTGCACGGGGTCCTTGTCGAACGCGGGGAGGAGCTCGCGGCCGAAGGTCTCGACCGCCTCGATGGCGATCGTCGACCGGCATCGTGGTCGACAGCATCCCGAACACCAGCTGGTCGGCCCCGGTGGCCTCGTACGTGGCCACGCAGCGCTCCACCTCCTCCGGGCTGCCGATGGCCATGAGGCCCCGCGCGACGGAGTCCTCGATCTGGTCCAGGGTCGGCTCGGGGATCAGGTCCGGCCAGGTGGGGATGCCGTCGGGCTTCGGGAAGGTGTCCAGGTACCGGAAGAGGTTGGACGTGTGGTAGCCGGTGGTCATCCGGGTGGCGATCTCCTTGGCCCGCTGCCCGTCCTCGAGGCAGAGCATCTGGGTCGTCACCATGATGTTGTCGTTCACGTAGGCGCCCACCGGCTCGGCGTCGCCGATGTTGCTCTTGTAGATGTCGATCAGGGGCTTGAGCGCCTCGGGGTTGGAGATGCCGAAGCAGAGGACGCCGAGGCCCATCTGGGCGGCCGTCTCGAAGGTGCCCGGGTTGCCCGCCGCCACCCACAGGGGCGGATGGGGCCGGGTGAACGGCTTGGGCAGGACGTTGCGGGTGGGCATCGAGAAGAACTCGCCCTCGTACGAGTAGTCCGTCTCGGTCCACATGCGCACGATCTGGGGGAGGGCCTCGGCCCACATGGCCTTCGTCAGGTCCGGGTCGGTGATGCCGAAGCCGGCCTGCTCGGTGGTGGAGGAGCCCCGGCCGGTTCCGAACTCGAAGCGACCGCCCGAGAGGTGGTCGATCATCGCCACCCGTTCGGCGACCCGGGCCGGGTGGTTCACCGGCGGGGTGATGTTGATGATCCCGCTGCCGAGATGGATGTTCTCGGTGACCCCGGCGAGGTAGGCGAGGAAGGACTCGTTGGCCGAGAGGTGCGAGTACTCCTCGAGGAAGTGGTGCTCGGTGGCCCAGGTGTACTTGAAGCCCGAGCGGTCGGCGGCCTTGGTCCAGGCCACCTCGTCGAGCAGGCGGGTGTGCTCCACCAGGTCGGGGTCCGGCCCGGCGTCCACCGCGGACTTCGGGCAGTAGAGGCTGTTGAAGATGCCGAACTCCATGGGCGGCGAAGTTACCAGGAGCTAGAACGTGTTTCAGTTAGCGATGCCCGGTGCGCAAACCGCCTGTTGGTTGGGTTCGAGGGGCATGCGGGGCACCCGGTCGGTGATGGCGTTGGCGATCACCGCGCTCTCGGCCGGGGTCCTGGTGACCGCGGTCAACCGGGGCCAGACCGCGTCCTGGTTCGAACTGACGGCCTCTTGAGTCTCGTCCCGGCGCCGACCGCGCCGTCAGCCACCGGCTTCCCCGACGGGACCTTCCACCCCACCGAGGAGGTCAAGCGCCAGCAGTTCGCGTTCTGGCTGAACAACTGCGGCGGCCGGGTCGCGACCGCCGAGGGCACGGCGGACTTCATCACGAGCGGCGATCAGATCGACGACCTCGTCACGCTCACCGTGGAGACGGGGGGCGCGCCGAGCGAGACCGAGTGGGGCCTGTGGCACGTGACCGTCGACCTCGACGTGGCCACGTCGGACGACCAGCAGACGACCTGGTCGTTGGAACGCCTGCAGATGGGAGGGACCTACGTCAGCCTCGATGAGGACCGGGTGACCGTCGTGCCCGCGGTCGTCATGGGGGCGCTGCAACCGTCGGAGTCGTCGACCATGACCGCACTCGTCGAGTCACAGGCGGGGGCCTCGGAGACCTTCCGTGTCTCGGTGGAGCGGGAGAACGGCGCGCCCAACGCGACGCTCGAGGCCCGGCTCACCGCCATGTACTTCCCGTTCAACGGCCTCGGTGAGGCCCACGAGGAGACCTGAGGGGCTCAGGACGGGCGCAGGCCCGGAGGCCACGCGTTCCAGACGGGCTCCTCGCGTCGGGCGGTGATCCGCCAGCCGTCAGGGGTCCGTCGGAGGGCGTCGTGGTAGCGGCCTCCTTCGGTGAGGACCGTGCCGTCGCCGCCCTTCAGCACGCACGGGTTGTAGAGGTAGGTGACGGCCGTGGCCTCGTCGCCGTCGATGGTGACGGTGCTGTTCGACATGTAGTGCATGTGGAACTCGAAGAAGCCCATGACCTCGGCTGAGCCAGGCCTTGAACGCCGCCCGGTCGCCCCGGAAGCCCCCGACCTCGTCGTAGTCGCAGTCGGCGTCCTCGGTGAAGACCTCGTCGAGCACGTCGAAGCTCATGGTGTCGATGGCCGTCGCGTAGCGGGTCAGCAGGTCGTCGATCTCGAGTCGGTCACGCACCCAGTCGGTCATGGGCGGCAGCGTAGGGTCTGGCCGATATGGCGAAGGACCCGGACTGCGACCTCTGCGAGGCGGCCAAGATCACCCACTGGTTCCACGAGGACGACGTGTGCTGGATCGCCGAGTGCGAGCTGTGCTCGACCCCGATGGTGGTGTGGAAGGACCACGGCACCGAGCCGCCGGCCGACGCCAAGGGCCACATGCACGACGAGTTGGGCCGGGTGGCGCTGGGCACGATCGGCGAGTTCTACGTCGACGACAACATGCGCAACATCCCGGACCACTACCACGCCCACGCCCGTCCCAAGGGCGGCTTCTTCGGGCACCACCTCCGTCACACCTGGATCACCCCGGCGTGACCACGTGGACGGTGGGGGACGTCCGCATCACGAAGGTGCCGCAGATGACCTGGCACATCCCGCTGTGGGGGCTGGTGCCCGAGGCCACGGGGTCGGCCTGCGCGGAGGTCGCGCCCGGGTGGTTGCCGGACGATGCGGCCGTCGAGGTGTCGCTCCACGGCCTGGTCGTCGAGTCCGGTGACCGCCGGATCCTGGTGGACACCTGTGCCGGCCATGACGAGGAGTCCGCCCGCATCCTCGGCCTCGTCCGGACGGTCGGCACGATCGACCATCACCACCACGACGTCCGCGGGGCCGTGGAGGCCGCGGGGTGGGCGGTCGAGGACATCGACACCGTCGTGTGCACCCATCTGCACTTCGACCACGTCGGCGGCAACCTGGCCGACGGCGTCGCCGCCTTCCCGTCGGCCCGCTACGTCATCGCCGGCGACGAGTGGGGCTTCTGGTCGACCAACGAGTCCGATGACCAGTACGCGTCGGTCGACGCCGCGGTGCGGCCGCTGGTCGACGCCGAGCTGGTGGACCTGGTCGATCCCGATCACGTCCTGACCGACGCCGTTCGCCTCGTCCCGACGCCGGGCCACACGCCGGGGCACGTGTCGGTGGAGATCACCTCCGGTGGCGAGGAGGCCGTGATCACCGGCGACCTCGTCCACCACCCGATCGAGTTCCTGGCTCCTCAGTGGGCAATGGCGGCCGATGTCGACTCGGTGCAGTGCTCGGCCACCCGGGGGGTCTTCGTCGACCGTTACGGCGACGGGGAGACTCTGGTCCTCGGCACCCACTTCGGCGGCACGTCGGCCGGCCGCCTCGACGCCTCCGCCCGCACCTGGACCCCCGCATGACCCCGCGGATCTCGTTCTGGGCGTGCTGGTTCGCGCGTGGGCGCCATCTGGGGTGACCAGAACGGTGGGGAGGCCGCCGTTCGCGCCCCGCTCGGTTCTGGCGCCTGATTTCGGTGCTATAGCCGCCGAATCAGGCGCCAGAACGGGGGGCGGTCACCCCGGGTGAGATCCGGAGCGTTACCGCCCCCGACGAGCCGTCGCCCGACCCCACGCCCCCGTGTTGCCATCGGTTGCCCGGCCCGACGAGCCGGAGACCGGGGTCACCACCAGGGGTCGTGCAGGCCCCGCTCTTTGGCGAACTTCTGGGCGGTGAAGGTCTCGCCGTTGTGCTCGGCGGCCTCGGGGTCGGTCGCCAGCCAGGCCACGACGCTGGCGGGGACCGACGGCGGTGCCACCGGGAACTTGTTCTCGAGGCCCATGGCCTTCTGGTTCATGGCCATCTTCTCGGTCATGACCATGCCGGGCTCGACGTTGAAGGCCCGGACGCCCCGGGGGCCGAACTCGACGGCCAGGTGGGCGGCGACGCGGTGGAAGGCGGCCTTGGAGGCGGCGTAGGCCAGGCCCCAGCCTCCCTCGCCGGCGGGGGCGGGCGGGTCGGTGATGCCCGCGGCCGACGTGATGTCGATGATGGTGCCGTCGCCCCGCTCGAGGAGGTGGGGGAGCACCGCGTGGATGAGGACCAGCTGGGCCAGGAAGTTGCCCTCCAGCTTGCGCTGGTAGTCGTCCAGGGTGGTCTCGGCCACGGTGGTCATGGACCCGGGCCCGGTGTCCACGGCGTTGTTGACCAGGACGTCGATCCGGCCCCAGGTGTCGAGCACGGCGGCCGCGCCGTCGGTCAGCGAGGCCCGGTCGTGCAGGTCCATCCGGACCGGGAGGGCCCGCACCCCGTGGGCCTCGATCTCGGCCGCCGTGGCCTCCAGGCTGCCCGGCAGGGGGTCGGCGTCGGGGCGGGCGTCGTCGCGTCCGTCGCCCTCGTGGACCGTGCGGGCCCCGACGGCGACGTCGAAGCCCTTCTCGGCCAGCGCGACCGCCGTCGCCCGGCCGATGCCCCGGCTGGCGCCCGTGACCAGGGCGACGGCCTGCTCGCTCACATCCCCAGGCCGGAGAAGTCGACCAGGCCCTCGTCGAGGTCGCACTTGAACCCGGCGTCGGCGACGAGGTCGATGCCCGACACGTACGACGCGCCCGGCGCACAGAGGAAGACCAGGGGCAGCGCCATCTCGTCGGGGCGGGCCATGCGGCCGATGGACTGCTGGGCGGTCCACTCCAGGATGTTCTCGTCCATCGCCTCGCGGAACGCCGGCATCATCGGCGATTCGACCGGGCCGGGGCTGACCGTGCTCATGCGGATCCCGTGGTCGTGACGCAGGCCCCGGGCGCGACGGCGGGTCCAGAGGATCACCGCCTCCTTCGAGAAGAAGTACGGGTCGTCCATGCCGTCGACGTTGGCCTGGACCCACGCCCGGCCGTCGTCGAAGGTCTGGGTGCCCAGGAGCTCGCCGAGCTGGTCGAGGTGATCGGGCCAGCCCTGACCGGCCAGGGACGCCACGCGTGGCGATGGCGCCGCCTTCCACGATCTGGGGGACGAGCGCCTCGGTCAGGTAGCGGGTGCCGAGGAAGTTGACGGTCATCACCGTCGTGCCGCCCGCGGTCTGCGGCACGCCGGCGCAGTTGACGAGCGCCCAGATCGGCGTGCCCGGCCAGCGCGGCCACGGCGGCGTCGATGCCCTCGGGCGTACGCAGGTCGAGCGACCCGTCGGCCACGTCCAGCCCGACCACGTCGGCCCCGAGCTCGCCGAACAGGTCGGCCGTCGCCGCCCCGATGCCGGAGGCCGCCCCGGTGACGACGACCCGCTTGCCGCTGAAGTCGAGTGCGGAAGGCAGAGCCATCAGCGCGGCGCCCGAGGCATGCCGAGGCCGAGCATGGCGATGATGTCGCGCTGGATCTCGTTGGTCCCGCCCCCGAAGGTCAGGACCAGGATCCCCTGGTAGCTGCGCTCCATCCGGCCCCGCAGCAGGACATCGGGCGAGCCCGCCCGCAGGAAGGCGATCGGGCCCATGATCTCCATCAGGATCCCGAGGCACTCGATGTAGCTGTGGGTGCCGAAGACCTTGGTGGCCGAGGCGTCGGCCGGGCTGAGGTCGCCGACGGTCAGGCCGCAGGCCACCTTCCAGTTCATGAGCTGCAGGACCTCGGCCTTGGCCCGGACCCGGGCCAGGCCGAGCTGCACCCACTGCTCGTCGATGACGTGGTCGCCGTCGGCGGTCCGGGTGGCCTTCGCCCAGTCGGTGACCTCCTCGAGGTACCGCCAGATCAGGCCGGCGTTGCAGATGGCCACTCGCTCGTGGTTGAGCTGGCTGGTGATGAGGCCCCAGCCGGCGTTCTCGCTCGCCGACCCGGTTGGCCACTGGGATGCGGACGTCCTCGTAGAAGGTCGCGGTGGTGTCGGCCCCGCCCATGATGTTGAGGGGCTGCGACGGTGAAGCCCGGCGTGTCGGTCGGCATCAGGAAGATGGAGATGCCCTTGTGGCGGGGGGCGTCGGGGTCGGTCCGGGCGGCCAGCCAGACGTAGTCGGCCGCCATGGCGAGCGACGTGTAGATCTTCTGGCCGTTGACGACGTACTCGTCGCCGTCCCGCACGGCCTTGGTCTTGAGCGACGCCAGGTCGGTGCCGGAGCCCGGCTCCGTGTAGCCGATGGCGAAGTTGAGCTCGCCGGCCAGGATCCCGGGCAGGAACCGGTTCTTCTGGTCCTCGGTCCCGAAGCGCATGATCGTCGGGCCGACGGTGTTGATCGACAGCATCGGCACCGGGGCCTCGGCCCGCTGGGCCTCGTCGAAGAAGATGAGCTGCTCGATCGGGGAGCGGTCCTGGCCGCCGTACTCCTTCGGCCAACCGATCCCCAGCCAGCCGTCGGCGGCGATCTGCTTCACCGCCTGCTTCCAGACGGGCCCGCCCATCTCGTCGGCCCAGAGCTGCGGCCTGCATCTCCGGGGTGAGCAGGTCCTGGAAGTACTGGCGCAGCTCGGCTCGGAGGTCCTGCTGCTCGTCGGTCAAGGCGAAGTCCACGCCCGAGTATCGCACGGCGTCAGGATGGGCGGGTGAAGCGGCCGAGCGGACGGACGGGTCGTGGTCCTGGCCGGGCTCGCGCTCGTCGTGGTCGGGTGCTCCGACGATGGCGACGACGGGGGCTCGTCGACGGCGGACGACCACGACATCGGTGGTGACGACCACGACCATCCCGGCCCCGACGCGCCGGAGGAGATGGCGGCCGCGGTGTGCGCCGCCCAACCGGTGCCCGGGCGGCAGCGGCTCGCCGAGCCCCGAGCTGACCGAGCTGTCCGGCCTGGTGGCCCTCGACTCGGGGCTGTGGGCCAACAACGACAGCGGCGACGAGGCCCGGGTGTTCCGCCTCGACGAGGCGGGGCGCGACCGAGGCGATCGTCCACCTCGACGGGCGTGCAGGCCTTCGACTGGGAGGACATGAGCGGCGCCGGGCCCGCGGCCGGCGAGCTGTTCGTCGGCGACATCGGCGACAACGAGGGCGCCCGCGAGGAGGTCATGGTCCACGCGCTTCGCCGTCCCCGAGCCGGCCCCGGTCGGCGAGGCGACGATCCCCGCCGACGAGATCCAGACCATCACCCTCCACTACCCGGACGGGCCGCGGGACGCCGAGACCCTGCTGGTCGATCCGGTGACCCGCGACATCGTCGTCGTCCACAAGCGCTTCGGCGGGGCCTCGGAGGTGTACCAGGCCGCCGAGGACGACTGGGCCGACGGCGACGCCGACCCTGGAGCGGGTCGGCCTCGTCGAGGTGGGCGACTCCCCGCTCGACGCGACGACCGCCGGGGACGTGGGCTCCGACGGCCAGGTCGTGGCCCTGCGCACCTACGCCGGCCGTGCTCGTGTTCCCCCGCGGACGAGGACCAGTCCCTGGCCGAGGCCCTGGTCGACAACGAGCCCTGTGACGCCCCGACCGCCTCGAGGTCCAGGGCGAGGCCGTCGCGTTCACCGCGGACGGCTACATGACCGTGAGCGAGGGCGACCGGCCCCGCCTCAACCGCTTCGCCGTCACGTTCCCCGAGCCCGGCGAATAGGTTCGGGCCATGGCGGACGGCATCGACACCTTCGAGTTCGCGTTCTCCTCCCGGTACGCCGGGCTGCTGCGCCTCGGCGGGATCACCGCCGGAGACCACCCTGGTCACGGTCACCGACGACGAGTACCGCGTCCGGTTCGGCGGCTGGAAGCTGTCAACACCCCATCGCCAACTGCACGGGGACCTGCCTGACCGAGGGCTACCGGTGGTTCAAGGCCATCGGCGCCCGCGGCTCGTTCAAGGACAAGGGCGTCACCTTCGGCACCTCGACCGATCGAGGGGTCTGCGTCCTCTTCGACGAGCCGGTGCGTCGCTCGTGCCGGGCAACCTGATGAAGCACCCGGGCTGCACGGTCACCGTCGCGGACTGTGAGGGCCTGATCGCCGCCCTCGAGCGCCGGGGCGTCCCCCGCAACCCCCAGGACCTGACCTCAGAGGCCGAGGGCCCGGGCCTTCTGCTCGGCGAGGTGCAGGAACGCGTCGGCGCGGGCTGCGATCGACTCCAGGGAGCCCGACCGGGCGCCCGCGCCCTGGCCCCGGCTGCGCCGGGCGTGGACGCCCTCGACGATGCAGCCCATCTTCCACCAGCCGAAGACCTCGAACCACGACCAGTGGTCGAGGGGGCGACCGCTGAGGGCGGCGTAGCGCCCGATCATCTCGGTCCGGCGGGGCAGGGCCGCCGCGATGGTCGGGGAGGAGGTGAGGAAGGTGTCCGGGTCGTCGGGGTCCGCCCAGTACTGGAGGCTACCAACAGGCGTCGGCCACGGGGTCGCCCAGCGTGCACAGCTCCCAGTCGAGGACGGCCACGACCCGCCCGACGTCGTCGATCACCACGTTGTCGAAGCGGTAGTCGCCGTGGAGCAGGCCCGGTCGGCTGCCTGTGGCGGGCGGGGCGGTGCGGGCCAGCCGCTGGTGCAGCTCCTCGATGAGGTGGACCCGTCGGACCCGGCCGTCGTCGTACTGGCGCCGCCACCGCTCCAGCTGGCGCTCGACGTACCCCGTCGGCGGCCCGAGGTCCCCCAGGCCGACGGCCTCCGCATCGACCGCGTGGAGGGCGATCTGGGTCGTCAGCAGCGAGTCGGCGGCGCTCCGCAGCACCTCGGGGTCGAGGCGCTCGGCGTCGGCGGCCGTCCGCAGGATGGTTCCGTCGGCGAAGCCCATCACGTAGAAGGGGGCGCCGGTGACGGCCTCGTCCTCGCACACGGCCACGGGCTCGGGCACCGCGACGCCCGTGTCGTGGGTGTGCAGGGCCGACAGCACCCGCCACTCCCGCAGGACGTCGTGGGCCGTGGCCAGGGCCCGCCCGACCGGCGGCCGTCGGAGGGCCCACCGGCCGCCCGTCGGCGTCGGTCAGCTGTAGGTCAGGTTCGACCCGCCCGCCGCCACCAGGGCGAAGGCGTAGGGGCCCCGGCTGTCCGGCATGGCCTCGGCGAGCCAGCGCTCGACGCGGGGTCGGACGATCCCCGGCAGGTCGTCGGGATCAGAGGCGCTCATGGCCGGATGGTAAGACGGCGGGATGCTCCGCACCGACGACCACGGCCGGGTCCGCCTGCTCACCCTCGACCGGCCCGAGGCGCTCAACGCCTTCAACACCGCGCTCGTACGACACCGTGGCGGGCGCCCTGAACGAGGCGGCGGCCGACGGTGACATCGCCGTGGTCGTGCTGACCGGCGAGGGCCGGGCCTTCTCGGCCGGCCAGGACCTCGGGCGAGATGGCCGACCTGGCGGCCTCGATGGACGACGGCGGCGGCGCCGGTCACGGGTTCCCCCGCTTCATGGACGCCCTCATCGGGTTCCCGAAGCCGCTGATCGCCGCCGTCAACGGCCTGGGGGTCGGTCTCGGCCTGACCGTCGTCGGCCACTGCGACCTGACCCTCGTGGGCCGAGTCGGCCCGCTTCCGTCCGCCCTTCACCGCCCTCGGCGTCGTGCCCGAGGCCGCCGCCAGCTACACGCTGCCGGCGATGATGGGCTGGCAGGCCGCCACCCACGCGCTGCTGACCAGCGCCTGGATCAGCGCGGACGAGGCGGTGGCCTCCGGCCTGGCGCTGCGCAAGGTGGCCGACGCCGACCTCGTCCCCGAGGCCCTCGCCCTGGCGGCGGAGATCGCCGTGTGGCCCATCTCGTCCCTGGTCGGCACCAAGCGGGTCCTGCGGGCCGCCCACACCGAGGCCGTCGCCGAGGCCCGCGGTCGGGAGGACCGCGAGTTCGCGGCCCTGACCGGCAGCCCCGCCAACCTCGAGGCCCTCACCGCCTTCCTCGAGAAGCGCCCCCCCGACTTCACCCACATCCCGGGCGAGTAGTCCAGTTCCAGCCGGCCGGAGCGGAGGACTCAGTCCGGCAGCGGGCTGCGCAGCGGAGCGGAGCAGCAAGGGCGACGCTCCACGACGGCGACGCCGGAGCTGGCGAGGGAGCGACCGAAACCGTCGGCCGACCGAGCTGGACCGGTTCCGAGCGCCCGCCGCTCCAGACCGCGACCGAGTCAGCTCAATGTCGCGGTGGTCCGGGGAAGAAGGCGTTGGTCGTGCGGATGTACTCGTCGTAGCCGGGGCGGCGCTTGCCGATCGAGCGCTCGAGCATGGCCACGCCCGAGACCCGCAGCAGGAAGTACGTCATCACGATCGGCCCGACGATGGCGTAGATGCCCACCCCGGTGGCCGCGGCCACGATCCAGATGCCCCACCAGACGCAGAAGTCGCCGAAGTAGTTGGGGTGGCGGGTGTAGCGCCAGAGGCCCTGGTCCATGACCAGGCCGGCGTTGGCCGGGTCGGCCTTGAACTGGGAGAGCTGGATGTCGCCCGGTCGACTCGAAGTAGATGCCGACCGTGTAGAGGATGACCCCGACGATCTCGACCGGGCCCAACGAGGTGGGCTGGTCGGCGACCGAGCCCACCTGGACCGGCAGGCTGACGATCCACATGAGGACGCCCTGCAGGCCGAACACCAGCCAGAGGCTCTGCAGCGGCGAACCTGTCGCCCCGCCGCTTGCGCATGGCGACGTAGCGGGGGTCCTCGCCCTTCCCGTGGTTGCGGATGAACAGGTAGATCGGCGAGCCGCCCGCCCCACAGCGTGACCATCCAGGCCAGCAGCATGCTTGCGGCTCTCGGCCACGCCCTCGCCGACGGCGTAGGAGACCCAGGCCACGAGCACGAAGCCCGCGCCCCAGACGATGTCGACGATGGAGGCGTTCTTCAGCCGCAGCGAGACCAGCCAGGTGCCGATCATCAGGACGGCGATGGCCAGCGCGCTGGCCCCGAACACCTCGAGGTAGTTCACGCCGCGCACGCCCGCGCTCGGCACGGGCCTGCGAGGCGGTCGTCGATCCAGTCGTCCATCACCAGCCACTTCTCGTACAGCCAGGCCATGCCGGTCCTCCTCGTCCGTCGGGCACCTCGCCGCGGTCGTAGCGCCAGACCTTCACCTCGACCGGCTCCGGCAGGGGGAGGACGCGCCAGAACTGCTTGATCGAGGCCACCGGCTCGAAGCCGACGTGGCCGACGACGACGACGTTGGCCGTCGGCGCGCCGTCGAAGAAGGCGTTGACCCCGCCGGGGCGCGGGCGGCATGACGTGGCGGTAAGCGGGCGGCCATCGGCGCCTGCGGCGAGCCCCGCTCGGTCAGCTTCTCGACCGCCCGGGCCAGGCCGGCCGGCGGTGAACAGGCCGCCGCCCGGGAAGATGGCGGCGCACTCGTCGCCCTCCATGTCGGTCACCAGCGTGCGCAGGTGGCCCAGCTCCTCGGTGTTGTCGCCGCTGCCCCGGGCCACGAAGTGGTTGGGGATGCGGTGGCCCACGATGTCGAGGCACGGGTCGAAGCGCAGGCCGCGGGTCAGCGTGTAGCGCAGGTACCAGCCCTTGTGGTTGCCCAGGATGTACACGGGGGCGATGGCGTCGACGATCGAGACGTGCTGGGAGAACGCCAGCAGGGGCCCCGGCCCGAGGTCGTCGGGGATGTCGAAGCGCCACCGCACGCCGACCACCCGCTCGGCCCCGCCGGGTGAGGCGGCCGCACCCACCAGTGCATGAGCTCGTGGTTGCGCTCGGTCCAGGTCCGCCGCACGAACGGCTGGCTGACCCAGCTCCACAGGACGCGGAGGTGGGAGGTGACCTCGATCCAGAGGAAGCGCAGGACCATGGCGACCATGCGCACGGTCGGCCATCCCCGGCGGCGGAGGACCAGGTCGGTGATCACGGCGAGCAGCGCGGCGGCGGGGGCCGAGCACGACGGCGAGGACGAACAGCACCCAGGCGATCGTGATCGTGAGGATCCGACGGGGGATGGCCGCCGGGTAGGCGCGAGGGCATGCCGGCCCGGCGGTGGTCCCTCACGTGGCTCTCACACTAGAACAGGTTCTAGAATTGTTCGCCGTCACCGAACTCGGGAGAAGCACGTGGGTCAGCCTGTCATCGTCGAAGCCGTCCGTACGCCCATCGGCAAGCGCAACGGCTGGCTCTCGGGCCTCCACGCCGCCGAGCTGCTGGCCGCCGCCCAGGTCGAGGTGGTCAAGCGGGCCGGCATCGAGCCCGGGACCGTCGAGCAGGTCGTCGGCGGCTGTGTCACCCAGGCCGGCGAGCAGGCGTCCAACGTCACCCGCAACGCCTGGCTGAGCGCCGGCCTCCCCTACGAGACGGCGGCCACCACCGTCGACTGCCAGTGCGGGTCGGCCCAGCAGGCCAGCCACTTCATCAGCAACCTGATCGCCGCCGACGCCATCGACATCGGCATCTCCTGCGGGGTCGAGGCCATGAGCCGCGTCGGCCTCGGGGCCAACGTCTACAACGGCCCCGGCTCGTCCAAGCCCGACAACTTCCCGTGGGACATGCCCGACCAGTTCGGCGCCGCCGAGCGCATCGCCCAGAACCGGGGCATCACCCGCGACGACGTCGACTGGCTGGGCGCCGAGTCCCAGCGCAAGGCCGCCCAGGCCTGGGCCGAGGGCCGCTTCGACCGTGAGGTCGCCCCCATCGAGGTCCCCGTGCTCGACGGCGAGGGCCAGCCCGACCGGCGAGAAGCAGGTCATCAGCAAGGACCAGGGCCTGCGGGAGACCACCCAGGAGAGCCTGGGCAAGCTCAAGCCGGTCATGCCCGACGGCATCCACACCGCCGGCAACAGCTCCCAGATCTCCGACGGCGCCGCCGCCGTGCTCTGGATGGACGAGGAGCAAGGCCAAGGCGCGAGGGCCTGAAGCCCCGGGCCCGGATCGTGGCCCAGGCGCTGGTCGGCGACGACCCCTACTACCACCTCGACGGCCCCCGGGCCGCCACCACCCGGGTCCTCGAGAAGGCCGGCATGACCATCGCCGACATCGACCTGTTCGAGGTCAACGAGGCCTTCGCGTCGGTGGCCATGTCGCTGGGCCCAGCTCCACGAGCCGGACTGGGACAAGGTCAACGTCAACGGCGGCGCCATCGCCATCGGCCACCCGGTCGGCTCCACCGGCAGCCCGCCTGATCACCACGATCCTGCACGAGCTGGAGCGCACCGACGGCCAGTTCGGCCTCGTGTCGATGTGCTGCGGCGGCGCCCTCGCCACCGGCACCATCATCGAGCGCATCTGACCTCGTCCGACTCCGTCGGACCGGCGCCCGCCGATCCGACGGTCGTGCCGTGCTGCTCCGCTTCGCTGCGCAGCCCGACGGCGGCTGGCTCCGTTCATGCGGGCGAGGTCGTCATGATGGGCGGGTGAGCGGCGGCCATTCCCCCACGCCCATCGCGCGGTTCCTGACCCGTCCTCGGCGCGGGCCCGGCGGGTCGCCCGGGCGGTCCCGCCGAGGGCCCGGTCGAGGTCGATGTCCGCGGCCGCGAGCCCTCGAGCTGACCCTGCAGAACGGCACGCTGGTGCTGGCCTACGTCGGCACGTCGCTGCCGTTGCTCCCTTCGGTCCCGAGGGGAGGGACTTCTGGCTCCGACGGCTGTCCGGTCGGCCGACCGACCGATGGCCCCCGGATCCGGGTCCTTGGTCACTGGCCTAGGCGTCGTCAAGTGAACACGCTGATGCCAGGCCAATCGAGGAGGTCGGATCATCGCTGTCATCGAGATGCAGGGCCTCGCCCGCCGGTACGAGGTGGGGGACTCGGTGGTCACCGCCCTCTAGGAGGTCGACCTCCGGTCGAGGCGGGCGAGTCGTCGTCGTCCTCGGCCCGTCCGGGAGCGGCAAGACCACGCTGCTGAACCTGATCGGCGCCCTCGACTTGCCGACCGAGGCGAGATCGTCGATAGCGGGGCGGCGATCACCGGCGCCCACGCAGGAGCGTCTTCGCGGGTGCCGCCGCGCTCGGTGAGCTTCGTCTTCCAGACCTTCAACCTGTTCCCGCACTCACCGCCCGTGAGAACGTCGCGTTCGCCGCCGACGTGGCCCAGCCGGCCCCGACGACACCCGAGCGCCGCGGCGAGGTGCTCGACCGGGTCGGCCTCGGTCGATCGGCTCCGACCACTTCCCCCACCAGCTCTCCGGGCGGCGAGCAGCAGCGAGTCGCCATCGCCCGCGCCCTGGCCACCGGGAACCCGTGCTGCTGCCGACGTGCCGACCGTAGCTCGATTCCGCCCAGGCGTGCCAGTCCTGGAGTGCTCCACGAGCAGGCCGCAGACGGGCCGACGATGGCCTTCGTCGTCACCCACAACCGGGAGATCAGCGCGCGTCGCCGACCGGGTCATCGAGCTGAGCAGCGGGCACGATCGTCCGCGACGGTCCGCCCGAGGGCGCAGCGTCGGCCATCGACCGAGCTGCACTGGTCGCGCCGTGGCTCGCTCCTCCGCTGGACGTGGCGGGACCTGCGGCCCGGTGGTTGCAGGTCGCGGCGATCGCCCTGATCATCGCCATCGGCTCGGGCACCTACTCGCGGCCTCACCAGCGTCTCGGAGTGGCGCTACGACTCCTACGACGCCAGCTACGCCGACCTGAACATGTACGACCTGCGGGTCGACCTGGCGGAGGGATCGTCGGTGTCCGCCGCCGACCTGGAGAGCCGTGTTCGGCCGCCGCGGTCGGGCGAGGACCTGGGTGAGGTCGAGGTGCGGCTCGAGGTCCCGGTGCAGGTCGACGCGTCGACCGACACCGAGACCATCCTCGTGCCCGGGACCCTGGTCGGCGTCGACGTGTCCGAGGGCGGCCCACGTCGCCGGGCTCCATGCCTTCGGTGGCCGCCTGCTCACGCCGGCCGACGCGGCGGCGGGCGACGTGGTCGTCCTCGACGAGCACTTCACCCATCGCCCGACCTCCCGCCGACGGGCGACGGTCCGCATCAGCGGTGACCGGGAGTGCAGGTCGTCGGGCAGCGGCGATCTCCCCCGAGCAGCTCCGCCACGATGCCCGGGGTGGACTCTTCGCCGGACTTCGCGGTGCTCCAGGTAGAGCATCGGACGGGGCTGGCCTTGCCGAGCGTCCGGGGCGGCCAACCACGCGGCCATGCCTCCCGGAAGGCTCCCCGTCGGCCATCATGAAGCGGGTCTCCGCCGCCATGGCCCACGGTCTTCCCCGAGGTCGGCATCACCCTGACCCGCCGCGAGACCATCGGTGCTCCGGCTGCTGTCGGCGACATCGAGGGCGATCAGCGCTTCTACGAACTTTCGCAGTCCCATCCTCTCGGCGGCCTTCGTCGCGACCAACCGCATCGTCGTCTCGAAGCGCGCCGTAATGGCGTCGGTAGGGCCCGGGGGTCGCCCGCCCGCATCGCGTCTGGCCGCAGCGGTCGGGGTCCAGTGACGACCCTGGGCGCCGCTTCGGGGTGGGGTCGGGTGCTCCTCGACGCCCTGATGGCCGACGGGCTGCAGGGATTCTTCCCGCTGCCCTCGTGGAGCTTCGAGTCCAGCCCGATGTCTTCCTCCACGGTGCCGCTCGGGCTCCTCCTGCCCGTCGCGGCCACGGCCCTCCCGGTCGGCGAGCCGTCGAGTGGCGCGAGGACGGCATCCAGGCGGCGACCCGGCGGTCTCCGGCGGGCTGGCGCCGCTGCTCCGGCGGCTGCCGCTGCCCGGCTCCACGGTCGCCATGCTGCCGGTCCGCAACGTCGTGCGGGGCCCCGCGCCGCACGATCCTCGACCGGCTAGGCATCGGGGCGGCCATCGCCGTGCTGGTCGGCGTCATCGGGATGGTCGACTCCTTCGTCGCCACCATCGACCTCGGCGAGGAGGCGTTCGCGGGCGCGCACCGAGCAGCGCCTCGGTGGCGTGGATGTGCGGCCGAGTGGCCGGCGACGGGCTTGGCGGACGGGGAGGCCGTCGAGGTAGCGGAAGCGTGAGGGTCGGCCCGGTGGGGGGGACCCAGATCCGGCGAGGACGGTCGCGGGCTGCCACGGCACGGCTTCCACGGCGTGGCGTCCCAGTCGTCGACCTCGGGCGTGGCCTCGGCGACGCGGGGTCGGCCTCGCCCAGAAGGCGGCGCGACGACCTCGGCGTCCGCGTGGCGCACCGTCGTCCTGCGCCACCCGCGCCCAGGTCTGGTCGACTCCAGCTTGTCGACTCCGAGCTACCGGTGCTGGCCATCCATCCGAACCCGTACCGGTTCCTGGCCTACCTCGACAGCAGCCAGGCCGGTCTGTTCGACCTCGAGGGCATCACCACACGGTGCGGGTCAGCCCCGCCGCCGGAGTGACCACCGAGGAGGTGCAGCGGGGCCTTTTCGCCCGAGCCGGGGTGGTGTCGGTCGAGCCGGTCGCCGGCGGCCAGCGACGCCGATTCGCGAGCAGTCGAGGAGACGTGAGCGTGTCCGACGTCATCGAGGGGGCCGTCCTGCTGCTGGCCCTTTGCATCGCGTTCAACTCCACGGCGATCAACATGGACGAGCGGGCCCGGGAGAACGCCACGATGTTCGCCTACGGGCTGCCCGCCGGGCGGGTGTTGCTGGTCAGCGTGGTGGAGAGCCTGATCATCGGCCTGCTGGACGATCGTGGGCCGGTCCCTGGTCCGCTCGGAGGCTGTGCGGGTCCTGGTCACTCACCACGTCCCTACATCGGCTGGGTCCCGTCCACGTCGACCTGCTGACCGCAGTCCTCTTCGGCGTCGGGCCGTTGCCGTGGCCCCGGTGCGACGCTGCGGCGCCTACGGCGCATGACATCCCTTCGACCCTGCGGGTCCTGGAGTGCGCCGGGGATCTCAGCCTTCGCCGCCGAACTCCATGAGGGTCTCGAGGAAGGACGAGGCCTTCTTCTTCTTGGGCTTCTCGGCCTTGGGCTCGTCCCGGCGGCCGCGATCCCGTTCCCGGTCGTCGTCCCGGCGCTCGGGCTCGGGGGTCCAGGAGGCGCTGCGCTCGATGATCTTGTCGAGCTCGCCGCGGTCCAGCCAGACCCCCCGGCACTCGGGGCAGTAGTCGATCTCGATGCCCTGGCGGTCGGTCATCTGCAGGGTGCTGTCGTCGTTGGGGCACTTCATGGCCGACATCCTGCTGGGTTCAGGGCGATTCCGGCACGCGGGTGGACCCCGCGACCCATTCCCAGAGGCGGGCCCGCTCCGGGTCGGTGGTGCCGGTGCCGGGGAGCCGGGTGGTCGAACGGGGACGACGGTCGAGCCACAGGCGGGCCGTCGTGGTGGCCGGTTCCTCGGCCCACAGCAGCCACACGAGGGTGTCGGCGCCCTGGTCGGGCGTCCGCAGGGCCGGGCCGGTGACCTTGCGGAACGTGGGCAGGCCCTTCTCGACGCCCGGGGTGTCGGCCCAGCCCGGGTGCATGGCGTGGACGACCGCCGTGGGGGCCAGGCGCTCGGCCCACAGGCCCAACAGCTCGACCTGGGCCCGCTTGGCCCGGGCGTACTGGGTGGCGCCCTTGTAGTCGGCCTCGTCCATCTCGAGGTGGTCCACGTCCAGGCCCTGGCCGTACATGCCGCCGGAGGTGACCCAGACGACCCGGGCCAGAGGGCGGAGGAGGGGCATGAGGCGCTCGGTGAGCAGGTGGGGCGAGACCAGGTGGACGGCGAGCGTGGTCTCGATGCCGTCGGCGGTCATCGTCTTGTCGGCCAGGAGGGCGCCGGCGTTGTGCACGATCGCGTCGAACGGCTCGCCGAAGGCGACCAGTTCGTCCGCCAGCTTCCGGACCGCGCCGAGATCGGCCAGGTCGGCGATGTGGGCCGTGACGGTGCCGTCGGGGTGGGCCACACCGAGCTCGGCCACGGCCCGGATCGTCCGTTGCTCGTCGCGTCCGACCACGAGCACTTCGGCGCCGAGGTCGAGCAACTGGCCGGTGGCGGCCCGCCCGATGCCGGAGGTCGCGCCGGTGAGCAGGATGCGCTTCCCGGCCAGCGCGTCGGGGGTGGGTCCTCCCAGTCCTCGAGCCGGCGTCGGGCCTCGTAGCCGAGCCGGCTGAAGGATCCGGCGACGGTCGCTTCCAGGAGGACGTCGACGGCGTGGGCGAGCGGGTTGCTGGTCATGGGATCACCGGGGGAGTGGAGGCGGGGCAAGGGGATGGACCCCGCCTCCGCTCCTACCCGGTTGCGTGACCGGTCAGGCCGGCGGGAGCAGGACGCTGTCGATCACGTGGATGACGCCGTTGGTGGCGAAGATGTCGGTGGCGGTCACCGTCGCGTCGTTGACGGTCACGGTCTCACCGTCGACGCCGATCTCGACCTCGGCCCCGTTCACCGTGGCCACGGACTGGCCGTCGAGGGTGACGACGTCAGCGGCGGGGACCTCGCCCTCGACCACGTGGTAGGTCAGGATCGAGGTCAGCGTCTCGGTGTCGGCGAGGAGCTCTTCCGCGGTCAGGCCGAGCTCCTCGAGGGCAGCGGTGAACGCCTCGTCGGTGGGGGCGAAGACGGTGAACGGGCCGTCGCCCTGCAGCGTCTCGACCAGGCCGGCTGCCTCGACGGCGGCCACGAGGGTCGTGAAATCGCCGGCGCCGGACGCCGTCTCGACGATGTCCATGGTGGGCTCGGCCACGGTGTCCTCCGGCGCCTCGGTGGTGTCGGCGGCCTCGGTGGTGTCGGCGGCCTCAGAGGTGGCGTCCTCGGACTCGGAGTCGTCGTCGCCACAGGCGGCGAACACGAGGGTGCCGGCCAGGAAGAAGGACAGCAGTTTGAGCAGACGGCGGGACATGGGTGATCTCCTTGGGGTTGTTTAGCACTAATCACTCTATTTAGCACTAAGTAGAACGTCAACCTCGAGGGGATAATCAGTCCGACGTCGTGGTGAGGAGGTCGAGAGCAGCCCAGCCGTCGGCCGCCCAGCGTTCGGCGCCCAGGTCCACGGCCACCGCGGCGTCGGGGATGGCGCCGCCGCCCACCACGATCGGTGCGGTCACGTCGGCCGCACGGAGAGCGGCGACGGTCTCGCGGACGGGATCGGTCGGGGCGAGAGAGAGGGTCACGCCGAGGGCGACGAGGCCGTCGGCGTGGGTGGCGGCGTGGACGAACGCCTCGGCGGGGGTGTCCGGGCCGAGATCGACCACGGTGAACCCCCGGCCGCGGAGGGGGTCGGCCAAGAAGGCGCCGGGTAGGCCGTGGGGATCGCCCGCCGCCGCACCGAGGACGATCGTGCCGCGACGGCGACCTCGTCGGGTGAAGTTGCGGGCGAGCCGCCCGAGGAGGCGCTGCATGATCGCGGTGGCTTGGTGCTCTTCGGCGACCGATATGTCTCCGGCGTGCCAACCGTCGCCGATCTTCGCCATGGCCCCGGCCAACACGTCGAGGTACAGGGCGTTGGGCTCCATGCCACCGGCGAGGGCGGCCTCCGCCACCGCCAGCGCCCCGGCCTCGTCACCTGCCGTCAGGCGGTCGGCCAGCCGTCGGGCGTGATCGACACGGCCGGACCGGGGGCCGGCCTTCGCCGGTCGGCTGAGGGCATCGAGGTCGGCCTGACGTACCGACCAGCTGGCGCCCTGCTTGGTGGCGGGGAGCTTGCCGGTGCGCACCCACCGGTACACGGTCATGTAGTGGACGCCGAGTTGGTCTGCGGCTTCCTGCAGCGTCAGCGTCACCGGCTCAGATTAGCGCTAAATCTCCGACCACCGTCTGGACCGTCAGTAGCCCGCTTCCCGGTCGACGACGTTGACCAGGGGCTCGTCGGCCTCCCAGCGGGCCAGCTCCTCGAGGAAGATGCCGAGGATGCGGTCGTAGCGCTCCGGCGAGCTCCAGGAGATGTGGGGGCTGAGGTGGACCTGGGGGTGGGTGTAGAGCCAGTGGCCGTCGGGCAGGGGCTCGGGCTCGACGGTGTCGAGGGACGCGAGGGCGACCCGTCCGTCGTCGAGGGCGACCCGCAGGGCGTCCTGGTCGATGAGGGCACCCCGGGCGATGTTGACGACGTGGGCCCCGGGGCCGAGCACGTCCAGCACCGCCGGCCCGACGAGGTGGTGGGTCTCGGGCGTGGCCGGCGCGGTCACCACGAGGTGGTCGGACCACTCGGCCAGGGCCAGGAGGTCGGTGACGATCTCGACGCCGGGGTCCTCGGACGGGATGGCGCGTCGGCGGTGGGCCCGGACCTCGCTGCCGAAGGGCAGAGCCCGCTGGGCGACGGCCTGGCCGATGCCGCCGTAGCCGATGATCCCGACGTGGCTGCCCTTGAGCGTCCCGAGGTCGGCCAGGTTCCAGTTCTCCGGTGGCTCGGTGATCCATGACCCGGGCAGCCTCTTCTCGAAGGCCAGCATCTGGGTGATGACCCACTCCGAGATGGGTCCGGCGCCCGCGCCCCGGGAGCAGGTCAGGACCTGGTCGTCGTGGAGCAGGTCCATGGGGAACTGGTCGACGCCCGTGCCGAAGTTGTGGACCCAGCGCACGCCCCGGTCGAACAACACCGGGAAGTCGCCGGCGAACCAGTGCGATGTCACCAGGACCTCGCCCGCGGCATCGTCCTCCAACCCCTCTCCGCTGCCGATGGACCGGACGTCCAGGTCCGGGAACGCAGCCGCGATCTCGCCCGTGATCCGCCGACCCAAGCTGGCAGAGGACGGTCGTCATGGCTGCGGGCCGGTCAGGCGAAGGCCTCGTCGATCAGGTCGGGGGTTTCGGCGGCCATCTCGGCCGCCCACCGGTAGTCGGGCTTGCCGCTCGGGGCCCGGGTGACCGCGGTCGACGAAGTGGACCTGGCGGGGGACCTTGTAGCCGGCGATCTCGCCTCGGCAGTGCTCCTGCAGGTCCTTGATGTCGGTGAGGCCGCCCTCGTCGCGGAGTTGGACGACCGCGGCGACCCGTTGGCCCCAGCGCTCGTCCTTCACGCCGATGACCGTGGCGTCGTAGACGGCGGGGTGGGACTTGACCGCGGCCTCGACCTCCTCGGGGTAGATCTTCTCGCCGCCGGAGTTGATGGAGACCGAGCCCCGGCCGAGCAGCGTGATCGAGCCGTCCTCCTCGACGGTGGCGAAGTCGCCGGGGACGGCGTAGCGGGTGCCGTCGGGGCCGGTGATGAAGGTCTCGGCCGTCTTGACCTCGTCCTTGTAGTAGCCGAGGGGGATGTTGCCCTTGCGGGCCACCTTGCCCACGACGCCGGAGCCGGGCTGGACGATGTTGAAGTCGTCGTCGATCACGACCGAGTCCGGCATGGCGGTGACCGTCGGCCCGCCCTGCATGGCGGTGTTGCCCTTGCCGACGACGACCATGCCGTTGTTGCCCGACTCCGAGGCCCCGATGGCGTCGGTCAGGATCAGGTCGGGGAAGACCTCGAAGAACTGGTCCTTCACCGACGGGGAGAACACGGCCGCGCTGCTGGAGAGGGAGAACAGCGAGGACACGTCGAAGCGTTCCCGGTTCGCCTGGAGGGTCTCGATGAGGGGGCGGGCCATGGCGTCGCCGGTGATCATCATCGAGTTGATGCCCTCGCGCTGGATGAGCTCCCAGCACTCCTCGGCGTCGAAGTTGGCCACGAGCACGACCCGGTTGCCGGTCATGGCCTGGCTCATGAGGCCCCACTGGGTGGCGCCGTGCATGAGGGGGGCGATGGGGAAGAAGGTGATCGGGTCCGGATAGGCCTTGGCGATGATCTCCTCGGGGGTGGTCGCCTTGACCTTGGTCATGGGGTCGATGCCGCCGCCCAGGGCCATGAAGACGTCCTCGTGGCGCCAGACCACGCCCTTGGGCATCCCCGTCGTGCCGCCGGTGTAGAGGATGTAGCGGTCGTCGGGGGAGCGGGGACCGAAGTCCCGCTCGGGGGAGGTCGCGGCCAGGGCCTCCTCGTAGGGCACGGCGTCGGTCAGGCCGACGGTCCGCGCCGGAGCCGTCGTCGATCACGAGGGCGTGGACGAGGTCGGGCAGGGCGTCCCGGCACGCCGCAACCCGGGGCCCGAAGCCCTGCTCGTAGACGAGGGCCTTCAGGTCGCTGTTGCCGAAGAGGTAGGAGAGCTCACCCTCGACGTAGCGGTAGTTGATGTTGATCCAGGTGGCCCGGATCTTGAACACGGCCCACAGGGTCTCGACCCACTCGGCGGAGTTGTGGGCGTAGATGCCCACGTGGTCGCCGGGCTCCACGCCGTGGGCGGCCAGGTCGTGGGCCAGGCGGTTGGCCCGCTCCTCCATCTCGGCGTAGGTCCGGCGCTGGTCGCCGACCACCAGGTACTCCCGGTCCGGGAAGGCGTCCACCGCCTGCTCGAACAGATCCGCCAGGTTGAAGGTCCGTTCCCCCGTGTCGCTCACCGCCCCAAACTAGAACACGTTCCAGCCCAGCGGTCGAAGCCAGAACTCAGTTGGAGGCAATAGGTCACGGAACCCGTGACCTATTGCCTCCATTGGCTCAGGGGCGTGGTGCTCAGCTGGCGCAGGCGCTCGTCGTAGGTCTCGCGGATGACCTGTGCCTCGCCGTCAGGATCCGCGACGAGTTCCTCGTGGCCGAATCGCAGGGTCTGCCAGCCGAGACTGGCTGCGGCGTTGACCCTGCCTCGATCCTTGCGCTGGGTGGCGACCCGGTCGTGCCATCGTCGTCCGTCGGCCTCGAGGATGAGCTTGGCCTCGAGGAGGGCGGCGTCGACGAATCCCGTGAGCTCCCCACGGCTCGGCAACGGGAATTGCCGCACCGGACTGAGACCGACCGAGGCACAGGTCTCGAACAGTCGGTGCTCCAGCTCGCTGGCCGCGGGGACGAAGCCCGGCCCGCGCTCGTCGAGAATCGACGCGACCTTGCTCATCCCTTGCCGGCCCGGTTTCAGGAGCTCGCCGAAGGTGCGACTCATCTTTGCGTAGGTGAGGTGATCGGTGAGGAGCGCATCCTCGTAGGCCCGATCGAGACGAAGTCGCGAGGTGGTGGCCGCCAGGTCGACCAACGTCCGGGCGAGTGTCGTCGTACGCCGGCCGTAGAGGTTCACCCAGTGGTGGTCAGGCAGGTAGCGGGTCTGGTGGACGGTGGCGCCGGCAACTCGGAGGTGCTGGGGGTGGGGCACCGTGACGGCGAGCACATCGAGAGGAAGGCCCGCCAGCCGGTACGGAGCGGCGGCGGACTCGTGGGAGACGACGGCCTGCTCGCCGGCGGCGAGGTACACGACCCAGAGGCGCCGAGCCCAGGTGTCGGGATGTCCGGGAAGCCCGTAGACCCCGGGTGCGAGCCGGATCCACTGCCCCGAACGCAGGCGTCGCTCGATCAGTGCGCCGTACGCGCCGAGGGGCACGATCTGGAACCGGGCGAACACGCCGAGCTGAGCGCATGGCCAGCTCGGCGACTCGGTGATCGAACATGACTTCCTCCGCGACAACTGGTCGAGCGGGGAAGCCGGAGCAAACCTACCGTTCCACGGACCGCGTGCGTTGGAGGCAATAAGTCACGGAAACCGTGACGTATTGCCTCCAATGATTCGTCAGGCGTTGCCGTTGACGGTGAAGGGGTCGACCTCGTTGGTGGTGAGGTCGACGGTGGCCTGCCAGAAGCAGGGGCCGCCGTCGTTGACGACGATGAGCTCGTCCTCCCAGTCCTCGAAGGTGTCGAGCGAGGCCTCGCAGAGGGCGTTGACCGACACGAGCCTCCTCGTCCTCGCCGACGCCGACGTACTGGCGGGCGTAGGTGTCCAGGGGCGTCGACGCCGGCGTCGGCTGTTCGTCTCGAGGTGCTCGGCCAGGATCGCCTCGGCGGCTTGGACGTCGTCCGCCTCCGGCGTCCACGTGGTGGGTTCGCCGTAGCTGTCGGTCTCGCTCTCGTCGGGGGAGAAGACGACGACCAGCTCGGGCAGGGCCTCGGTCGTGTCCGGGGCGTCGAAGGTCTCGTCGCCGTCCTGGGTGGAACCGCGGTCGTCGCCGCAGGCGGCGAGCACGAGGGTCAGGGCGGCAATGAGGACGAGGCGGCGGCGCATGTCCTTCCGACGATGCCCGGTCCCGGCCCGGTTCCCCACCTCAGACGATGCGGCTCTCGTGGCCGGCCCAGTACTCGTCCTTCAGGAGGCGCTTGTAGAGCTTGCCCGTCGGATGGCGGGGGAGCTCGTCGCGGAAGTCGATCGACCGGGGGCACTTGATGTCGGCCAGGTGCTCCCGGCAATGGGCGATCAGGGTCCGCTCCATCTCCGGCCCGGCCGTGGACGGGTCGGCCAGCTGGACGACGGCCTTGACCTCCTCGCCGAAGTCCTCGTTGGGCACCCCGATCACCGCGGCGTCGGCCACCGCCGGGTGCACGATCAGGACGTTCTCGGTCTCCTGCGGGTACACGTTCACCCCGCCGGTGATGATCATGTTGGCCTTGCGGTCGGTGAGGTAGAGGAAGCCGTCGGCGTCGACCTTGCCGATGTCCCCGAGGGTGCTGGAGCCGTCGTCCCGGTAGCTGCCCGCCGTCTTGTCGGGGTCGTTGTGGTACTCGAAGACCCGACCGGCGGCCGTGGCCCCGAAGTAGATCGTCCCCTCCTCGCCGACGGGAACCTCCCGGCCGTCCTCGTCGAGGATGAGCACCGGGGCCGTCAGCCCCCGGCCGACCGTGCCCTTGTGGGCCAGCCACTCCTCGCTGTTGCAGTAGCAGAAGCCGTTGCCCTCGGTGCCCGCGTAGTACTCGTGGATGACCGGGCCCCACCACTCGATCATCTGCTCCTTGACCGGGATCGGGACAGGGGGCCGCGGCATGGACGGCGACCTGCATGGAGCTGACGTCGTAGGCGGTCCGGACCTCCTCGGGCAGCTTCAGCATGCGCACGAACATGGTCGGGACCCACTGGCTGTGGGTCGCTCGGTGCTTCTCGATGAGGGCGAGGGCCTCCGCCGCGTCGAAGTGCTCCATGACCACGATGGTCGACCCGAGGCGCAGGAAGTTCATGCAGAAGGCCAGCGGGGCGGCGTGGTAGAGCGGGGCGGGGGAGAGGTAGACGGAGTGCTCGTTCGCCCCGAAGACGAGGCTGACCAGCGTGGTCATGGCCTCCGGGGTGCCCAGTGGGGTGCCGGCGAGGGCGGCCTTGACGCCCTTGGGCCGACCGGTGGTGCCCGAGGAGTAGAGCATCGCCATGCCTTCGACGGCGCCGGCCGGCTCCTCGGGGGACTGGGCGGCGAGCAGGTCCTCCAGCGGCTCGCAGCCGTCGACGGGGCCGCCGACCGACGCCAGCAGGTCGAGGCCGCCGAGCTGGTCCATGAGCTCCGCCACCTGGTCGGCCTTGGCCGGCGAGGTGATCAGGACCCGGCTGCCCGAGTCCTCCAGGATGTAGCCCAGCTCCTCGGCCGTGAGGCGGGAGCTGATGGCCGTGTAGTACAGCCCGGCGTAGCGGGCGCCCCAGGTCAGCGCGAGGTAGTCGACCCGGTTCTCCAGGCAGAGGGCGACGTGGTCCCCGGGCCGCAGCCCGAGCGAGCCGAAGAGGTTGGCCAGCCGACACGCCGTCTCGTGGAACTCGGCGTAGGTCATCACCTCGCCCGAGCCCCCCATCACGACCGCCGGGTGGTCCGGCGTCTTCTCCGCCCACGCCCCCGGGTACTGCAGGTCGGCCTGGTCAGTCATCGGTGAACCTCCACACGTCGAGGACCTCGTCACCTTCGCTCAGGCCGTCGTCCCCGCAGCCCGCCGCCGCCAGCACGAGCACCGTCGCCACCGTCCGCCACCCGGCCATCCGTCCAGCATGTCCGATCGCCCCGGCTACGGTCGCCGCCTGTGGGATTGGGGCCTGATCGGACGCCGGTGATCGCCGGGATCGCGCTGTCGGACTACCCGATCGCGCCCGAGCTGGACGGGGTCCAGCACCACGTCCTGGCCATGCAGCGGGTCCTGGAGGACAGCGGCGTGGCCAAGGCCGACATCGACGGCTACATGTCGGCGGGCGGCGGCGGGATCATGGTGGACGACGCCGTGACCATGTCGGAGTACCTCGGCATCGACCACCGCTGGATCGACGGGACGATGACCGGCGGCTCCAGCTTCGAGTTCCACGTCCAGCACGCCGCCGCCGCCATCCGGGACGGTCGGGCCCACACGATCCTGGTCACCTACGGCTCCGACCAGCTCACCCGCATGGGCCGGACGCTCGGCACCGGCCAGCTCCGGCAGGGCGGCAGCCGGGCGGTGCCGGGGCCGTCCCAGTTCGAGGCGCCGTTCGGCAACTCCCTGGTCGGCGCCTACGCCATGGTCGCCCAGCGCCACATGCACGAGTTCGGCACGACCTCCGAGCAGCTGGCCGAGATCGCCGTCGGCGTCCGGGAGTACGCCCAGCTCAACCCGCTGGCCCGCTACCGGGACGACCTGACCGTCGAGGACGTCGTCGGGTCCCGCATGGTCGCCGACCCGCTGCACAAGCTCGACTGCTGCGTCATCACCGACGGCGGCGGGGCGATCCTGCATCACCACCGAGGAGCGGGCCAGGGACCTGAAGCAGCCGCCGGCCTACGTGCTCGGGGCGGGCGGCGCGCAGTCGCACTGGAACATCTCGCAGTGCCCGGACTTCACCACCTCCGCCGGCGCCCGCATCAGCGCCGACGTCTACGCCGAGGCCGGCCTGACCCCGGCCGACGTCGACACCATCCAGTTCTACGACAGCTTCACCATCACCGTCGCCGTCCTCCTGGAGGACATGGGCTTCTGTGCCAAGGGCGAGGCCGGGGCCTTCGTCCAGGAGGGCCACCTGCGCCGGGGCGGGAAGCTGCCGCTCAACACCGACGGCGGCGGCCTGTCCTCCAACCACCCCGGCATGCGGGGGATCTTCCTGCTCATCGAGGCCGTCCGTCAGCTGCGGGGCCAGGGCGGCGAGGCCCAGGTGCCCGACGCCGAGGTGGCGCTGGCGGCCGGATCGGGCGGCTGGCTGTCCTGCATCGGCATGGTGCTGCTCGGCAAGGACCGACCGGCATGACCGACTCGACCGACACCGGCGACTGGGTCAAGCCCATCCCGTTCGTGGACGCGGTGAGCAGGCCTTTCTGGGACGCCACCCTCGAGGGCCGGCTGACCTTCCAGGAGTGCCGCTTGCGGGCACCGCCAGTTCTACCCCCGGGCCGCCTGCACGGCCTGCGGCCTCACCCCCGAGCTGGTCGACGCCGCGGGCACCGGCACCGTCCACACCTTCACGGTGATCCGCCAGTTCGGCGGCCCCGGCTTCAAGGACGAGCTGCCCTACGTCGTGGCCATGATCGAGCTGGACGAGGGCCCGCGGATGATGGGCAACGTCACCGACGTCGACCCCGAGTCCGTGCGCATCGGCGACGAGGTCCAGGTCTGGTTCGCCGATGCCGGCGAGCGGGCCCACATCCCGCTGTGGAAGCCTGTCTGATGTGGCTGACCTCGCCAGCTTCGCCGGACTGATCGAGCGGGACAGCCTCTGCGTCGTCACCTCCACTCGAGCCGACGGCACGGCGCAGGCGTCGGTGGTCAACGCCGGCGTGCTGGCCCATCCCTTCGAGCGTGTCGACGTGGTCGCCTACGTCGCCCGCGGCGATGCCCTCAAGGTGCGCAACGTGCGGGCCCGGCCGGCGACGACCGTGGTGGTCCGGGACGGCTTCGAGTGGGTGACGGTCGAAGGTCGGGCGGACGTCGTCGGCCCCGACGACCCGCATGAAGCCGTCGACCCCGAGCGACTGCGCCTCCTCCTGCGGGACGTCTTCACCGCCGCCGGCGGCACCCACGACGACTGGGACGAGTACGACCGCACCATGGCCGACGAGCGTCGAGCCGCCGTCCTCGTCACCCCCCACCGCATCTACGGCGTCACCCGCTGATCCCGAGTCCGCAACCGACAACGACGCACGTACGGGGCGTGGGATCGGGCTGTGGCCCCTCAGGGGCGGAAACGATGCCGGTCTCACTCCTGGTGACCACCCCACCCAACTCGACGACATAGCTGTCGGTATCCGACAGGCATCTCGTCGGGTTCGAGTGCCCCCGACGACCGGTGGCACGACCCACGCCCCCGTTGTTGCCTCGGTTCCATCCGGCCCTAGGTCACGCGTGCCGTCGACGACCGGCGGCCTGTCCCCCTGCCCCGTCGGTTCCGCCAGCCCGACCCGAGCGTCAGGCCTCCGGGCGGGACACGGGGCCGCCGGCGGGGGCGATGAAGAGGCACTGGGCTTCGGCGAGGAGCTTGTCGCCGTCGTGGGCGGTGCCCCAGCACCAGATCTTGCGGCCCTCGGTGCGGTCGACGCCCGCGGCGTAGTCGATGCGGCGGTAGAGGGGCGTGGGCTTGATCATCTTCACCGTCAGGGTGCCGGTGAAGCCGGCGATGCCGGAGGCCATCTGGGCGCAGCCGAGCAGGTCGTCGAAGGCGGCGGCCACGAACCCGCCGTGCAGGCAGTCCTGGGGTCCCTCGTAGGCCGCGCCCCAGGTGGCATGGCCCCGGGTCACCTCGCCGTCCAGCAGGAACTCCATGGGCGGGGCCAGCGGGTTGCTGCGGCCGCTGATGCCCGAGCGCTCGGTGAGGATGCTGTCGTCGCCGCCTGACGCCGACAGGCCGCCCCGTTCCCGGACCGACGGCGGCCGGTCCAGGACCTCGGCCAGATGGGCCGTGGCCTCGATCAGCTCGGCGAAGGTGTCCTCGCCCACGCGGTCGGTGTCGAGGAGGGCCACCCGCTCGACGACCTTCTGGGCCTCCTCCACCAGCATGTGCTTCTGGGCCCGGGCCCCTCGGGCGTTGGAGGTGTTCATGAGCCAGAGCTCACGGGCGTCGTCGGGGAGTCCCATGGGCGCACGCTAACGGCCGGTCGCGAACCGCTGATCTCTGACTAAAGTCAGAGGAATGGACGAGGCGACCGTCGGACTGGTCCGACGCTTCAACCGGACCGTCACCCAGCGCATCGGTGTGCTCGACGACGAGTACCTGGCCCGGGGGCGACCGCTCGCCGCCTCGCGGGTGTTGTGGGAGGTCGGCGTCGACGGCCTCGACGTCCGCTCACTGCGGGCCCGGCTCGGCCTCGACTCCGGCTACCTCAGCCGTCTCCTTCGGTCCCTGGAGCAGGAGGGCCTGATCACCGTCACCCCCGACGAGGCCGACGGCCGGGTCCGGATGGTGCGCCACACCGACGCCGGCCGAGCCGAGTTCCTGGTGATGGAGGCCCTGAGCGACGACCTGGCCTGGTCGATGCTGGACCCCCTCGGAGCCGACGACCGCCAGGCGTTGGTCGACGCCATGGCGACAGTTGACCGCCTGCTCCGGCTCGGCCAGGTGGCGATCGCCGCAGAGGACCCCCACAGCCCGGAGGCCGACGCCTGCCTGCGGGCCTACTTCGCGGAGATCGACGAGCGCTTCGAGTCAGGGTTCGACTTCGACGCCGCCGAGCCCTTCGCGGTCGACGACATGGTCGAGCCCGAGGGCGTGCTCCTCCTGGCCCGCATCGGCGAGCGGCCCGTCGCCTGCGGGGCGCTGCACTTCTTCCCCCACGCGGTGGCCGATGTGAAGCGCATGTGGGTCGACCCCGCGGCCCGAGGCCTCGGCCTCGGCCGGCGGATGCTGGTCGAGCTGGAGGCGCTGGCCCGCAGCCGGGGCGTCACGCTCCTCCGTCTGGAGACGAACCGCTCCCTGGTCGAGGCCGTCGGGCTCTACCGGGCGCTGGGCTACGAGGAGGTCGACCCCTTCAACGACGAGGTCCACGCCCACCACTGGTTCGCCAAGCCGCTGACCTGACCCGGCCGGGCGCCGAGGTCATCGGTGGTGTTGCCGGTGCTGGTTGAGTCGGGCGGCCTGGCGCATCTGGTGGTCGCGCTCGGCGAGGTTGGGGGCGTGGCGCGCCGCGTCGGCGTAGAGGCGGGCCGCCAGCTCGAGATCGCCGTTCTTCTCGTGCAGGTACGCGGCGACCGCCTCGCGCCGCGGGACGTCGTCGTCGACCTCGGCCAGGGCCGCCAGTCCGGCGGGCGCGCCATCGGCCTCGCCGACGGCGACCGCCCGGTTGAGGCGGACGATCGGCGTGTCGGCGAACCGGAGCAGCTCGTCGTACCACTCCACGATCTGGACCCAGTCGGTCTCCTCGACGCGCGGCGCGTCGGCGTGGAGCGCGGCGATCGCGGCCTGCGCCTGGTACTCGCCGAGCTGGTCCCGCGCCAGCGCCGCCCGGGCGATGTCGATGCCCTCGGCGATGAGCGCGGTGTCCCACTGGCTCCGGTCCTGCTCGGCCAGTGGCACGATGCTGCCGTCGGGTCGGGTGCGGCTGCGCCGGCGGGCCTGGTGGAGGAGCATCAGGGCGAGCAGCCCGTGGACCTCGGGATCGTCCACGAGAGCCGCCAGCTGTCGGGTCAGTCGGATCGCCTCCGCTGCGAGGTCGACGTCGCCCGAATAGCCCTCGTTGAAGACGAGGTACAGCACCCGCATCACCGTGCCCACGTCGCCGGGACGGTCGATGCCGTCCCGGCTGACCGTGCGCTTGGCCCGGCTGATGCGCTGGGCCATGGTGGGCTCGGGCACGAGGTAGGCCTGAGCGATCTGGCGGGTGGTGAGGCCCCCGACGGCTCGGAGGGTCAGGGCCACCGCCGACGACGACGTCAGGTCGGGGTGGGCGCACAGGAAGTAGAGGCGCAGCGTGTCGTCGGCGCTGGGGACCGCGCCGGCGGGCGGTTCGGTGTCGAAGCGGACCTCCCGGTCGTGGCGGGCCGCCTCCGAGCGGGTCAGGTCGAGGAAGGCCCGCCACGCGACCGTGATGAGCCACCCCGTGGGGTCGGCGGGCGGCTCGTCCTCCCACGCCGCGAGCGCCCGGATGAGTGCCTCCTGGACGGCGTCCTCGGCCGTCGCGAAGTCTGCTCCGCGACGGACGAGGACGCTCAGGACCCGGGGGACGAGCTCTCGCAGCTCGACACCGTCCACGGTCACGACGTGACGGTGGGCGGGGCGGTCAGGAAGGGCCGGAGCTCCAGCCATTCGTGGATCGGCTCACCACCGGCGCCGGGTGCGGCGGACAGCTCACCGGCGAGCTCGACCGCCCGCTCCTGGCTGTCGACGTCGATCACCATCCAGCCCGCGATCAGGTCCTTCGTCTCGGCGAAGGGGCCGTCGGTGACCGGCGGCCGCCCCTCGCCGTCGTAGCGGACCCACAGCGCCGTCGGGCGACAGCGCCTGCCCGTCGATGAACTCGCCACTGCCCTCGAGTCGGGAGGCGAAGTCGTTCATGAACTGGATGTGGGCCTCGACCTCGTCGGGGGCCCACTGGTCCATCGGGACGTCGTTCTCGGCTGCCGGTGCGCCCCGGTAGTGCTTGAGCAACAGGTACTTGGCCATGGTGTTCTCCTTGTGTGATGTCGGCCCCCTGCGGGCCGGCTGCACCCCTGGGACGGAGCAGGCGTCGGCTTCTCGACATCTTCGCGGGGAATTCCTCACGAGCCCCTCCGCCCCGGGTGGGTAACGACGCGGCGGCAGACGTGGTCGAATGGGGTGATGCCTCCCGCTGCCCTCGCCCTCCGTGCGGCGGTCGACGGGACCCTCGAGGCCAAGGTCGACGACCGCTACGGCCGCCCCGCCATGGTGGTGCGCTCGGTCAGCGACCGTCGGGCCGGGGCGCTGGGCTCGGCCGACGGCGACACCATCGCCCTCGCCGCTCGGACCGCCCGCCAGGCCGGGATGCCGATCGTCCTGGTCCTCGCCTCGAGCGGGGCCGACGTCCACGAGGGCGTCGAGGCGCTCGTCGGCTGGGGCCGGGCGGCGAAGGAGCTCGTGGCCAGCTCCGGGATCATCCCGATCCTCGCCGCCTTGACCGGGCCGGCCGTCTCCGGTCCCGCCCTCCTGCTCGGCCTGGCCGACCTCGTCGTCATGACGTCCACGTCGTACGCCTACGTGTCCGGCCCCCGCATGGTGCGCCAGATGACCGGGGCCCACATCACCTCCGAGGCCCTCGGCGGCGTCGCCGCCCATCAGCGCTCCACGGGTGTGGCGGCCCGGGTCGTCGCCACCGACGACGAGGTCGACGATGCCCTGGCCGACCTCCTGGCCCACCTGCCGGACAGCGTCGACGACGAGCCGCCCCGCTGGCCCACCGACGACCCGGTCGACCGCCCGACGCCCGAGGCCGGCGAGCTGATCCCCGCCGGCACCGCGGCGGGCTACGACGTGCGGGAGGTCATCCGCTCGGTCATGGACGACGGCGAGTTCCTGGAGATCCGGGAGCTCTGGTCACCCAACCTCGTCACCGGCTTCGCCACCGTCGACGGCCGCCCCGTCGGCGTCGTGGCCAACCAGCCCCAGCAGCTGGCGGGCACGCTGGACATCAGCTGCTCCCACAAGGGCGCCCGCTTCGTCCAGTTCTGCGACGCCTTCAACCTGCCGCTGGTGACCATGGTCGATACGTCCGGCTTCTACCCGGGCAAGGACATGGAGTGGCGGGGGATGATCCGCCATGGCGCCCAGCTGGCCTTCGCCTACGCCCGGGCCACCGTCCCCCGGGTCGGCATCACCCTGCGCAAGTCCTACGGCGGGGCGTTCATCGTCATGGACTCCAAGACGATGGGCTGTGACCTCCACATGGCCTGGCCCACGGCCGAGATCGCGGTGATGGGGGCGTCAGGGGCGGTCAGCATCCTCCACCGCCGGGCCGACGCCGACGAGCAGGCCGCCCTCGCGGCCGACTACGAGGAGCAGTACCTCAACCCCTGGATCGCCGCCGAACGGGGCTACATCGACGCCGTCATCGACCCCGCCGACACCCGGCGGGAGCTGGCCGCCGCGTTGGAGATCCTCAGCACCAAGCGGGAGCGCATCGCCCCCCGCCGCCACGACAACCTCCCCCTCTGAGCCCTCGTTCCGGCGCCCGATCTCGGTTCTGGAGGCGGGAAGTCAGGGGGACATCCGGACGTAGGACCCTGGTGGGCGGCGGACGGTCGGCGGAGGATCAGGGAGTGATCGAGCGGGCCAGCGCGAACGACCTGATGGAACGGGCCACCGATGCCGGGCCGGCGCCGATGCAGGTGGGGGCGGTCCTGGTGCTGGGGCGTCGCGAGAGCCTCACGCCCGGGGCGGTGATCGATGCCGTCGACCGCCGGAGCCGGACGATCCCGCGACTGCGTCAGGTCCTGGTCGACGCGCCGTTCGGGTGTGGGCGGCCGTACTGGGCCGACGACGAGGACTTCGCCATCGAGCACCACGTGCGGTCGGTCGCCTGCCCCGAGCCCGGTGACGAGACGGCGATGCTGGCGCTGGCCTCCGACGCCCTGATCGAGCGGTTGCCCCCGGACCGGCCGCTGTGGTCGCTCACACTGGTGACCGGCCTCGCCGATGGCGGGTCGGCACTGGTCGCCGTCTTCCACCACGTCCTGGCCGACGGGATCGGTGGGTTGGCCGTGCTCGCCGGCCTGGTCGACGGCGCCGCCGAGGACCTCCCCGTCCCGGCGCCATCGCCTCGACCCCACTGGACGCGCCTCCTGGCCGACGCGACCCGGGTCCGCCTGCAGGCAGTGGCCCGCCTACCTGCCGGCGTCCGCCGGGTCCGGGCGGCCGTCGCCGAGTTCCGTCGGGCCGACACGCCGAAGGCCGCCCGCACCTCTCTCAATCGACCGACCGGGCCGCGGCGGGCGCTGGCCACGGCCCGCGTCGACCTGGCCCCTGTGCGCGACCTCGCCCACCGGCACGGCGCCACCGTGAACGACGTCCTGCTCACCGCCGTCGCCGGCGCTCTCCAGGCCACCCTCCACCGCCGAGGCGAGGACCCGGTGCCCGAGTTCGTCATCTCGGTGCCGGTGTCGGGCCGGCGCGCGACCGGCGCCACCGAGCTGGGCAACGACGTGAGCGTGCGCCCGATCGCCGTCCCCGCCGCCGGCGACCCGCTCGACCGCCTCGAGGAAACCGCCCGCCGCCGCCCGCCTCGCGGGGCGCCGCCCGTGGACACCGCCGTGCTCATGGAACCGGCACTGCGTGTGCTGGCCGCCCTGGGCCTCCTCCACTGGCTCACCGACCACCAGCGCATGGTGAACGGATTCGCGACCAACCTCCGCGGCCCGGAGGAGCGGCTGAGGTTCCTCGACGCCGAGGTCCGCGAGGTCATCCCCGTCTCCGGCACCGCCGGCAACGTCACCATCGCCTTCGCCGCCCTCTCCTATGCCGGCAGCCTCGTCATCACCCTCATCGCCGACCCCGACACCTGCCCCGACCTGCCGGCGGTCCGCGACGCCCTCCTGGCCGAACTGGAGGCGCTCATCTCCCGTTCTGGCGCCTGATTCGGTCGCCCTGGCCGCCGAATCGGGCGCCAGAAGGGTCAGGGTTCGAGGGTGACCTTGATGGCGCCGGCGCTTCGGTCGGATGCGACCCGGAAGGCTTCGGGGGCATCGTCCAGGGGGAAGCGGTGGGTGATGAGGGCGGGGGCCAGTTCGGGGACGGCGGCCAGCAACCGCGCGGCGTCGTCGACCTCGCGGACGCCGTGTCGGTGGCCGTAGGCGAGGCAGCCGACGACGTCGAGCTCCTTCAGGCCGATGGGCGTCGCCTTCAGCGCCAGCTGCTCCCAGTAGGTGCCGAGCAGGGCGATGGTGCCCCGCACCCGTGTGAGCTCGATGGCCTGGTTGAAGGCCGACGAGGTGCCGGCGGCCTCGATCACGACGTCGTAGTGGCCCTCGACGGGTCGGCCGCCGACGGCTTCGGCGGCGGCGACCTGGTGGGGATGGCGGGCCGCGACGCCGACCTCGCAACCGAGGTGGACGGCGGCGGCCACCGAGGCGATGCCGAGCGTCCCGCCTCCGACGACCGCCACCCGCTGGCCTGATTCCACCCGGGCCCGGTGCAGTGAGCGGACGGCGCAGGCGACGGGCTCGACCAGGCCCGCATCCGCCACCGACAGGCCGTCGGGCAGCGGGACCACGCACTCGGGCGGTACGACGACCTCGTCGGCCATCCCGCCGTCCATGCCGATCCCGATGGTCTGGGCCGTCCGGCACAGGTGGGTGTCGCCCCGGGTGCAGCTCTCGCAGGTCCCGCAGCGGTGGACCGGCTCGATGGCGACCGGCGTGCCGTCGTCCAGGAGCCCGGCGATCTCGTGGCCGAGGGTCACCGGCATCGGCCCCCAGTCCAGGAGGTGCAGGTCCGACCCGCAGATGCCTGCGGCGGCCACCCGCACCCGCAACTGGTCGCCCGTGGGCTCCGGCGCGGGCAGGTCCAGCACCCGGATCCCGTCCTCGGTGTTCCGTACGCCCCTCATCGGACCCCTCTCGTCGTCGTTCGGTCGGTCATGAGGTGCCCGAGAGGTCGGTTGCCGCCGGCGTGGCCCACCAGCACCTCCCAGCTCGCCCGCCCACCTGGGTCGAGTCGAATCTTGTCGTCGAACCGCCCCACGTCCGACAGCGCCGCCCCAACGATCGCCACGCGAGCAGGGCCGGTCCCGGTCACGACCGACCGCCCGGTGCCACGATCCACGCTCGACGATTAGTCCGGGGCACCGGCGGCGATGGTAATGAAGGGCCGTGGACCTCCGGTTCAGCGACGAGGACGAGGCATTCCGGGCCGAGGCCCGTGATTTCCTCGAGACCCATCTGCGCCACGACTTCGCCGCGCTCCGGGGCCTCGGGGGGCCGGGCAAGGAGCACCAGGACTTCGAGGGGCGCCTCGAGTGGGAGAAGCTCCTCGGCCGCGAGGGCTGGAGCGTCGTGGGCTGGCCCAAGGAGCACGGCGGCAAGGGCCTGCCCGTCACCCAGCAGGTCATCTGGCACCAGGAGTACGCCCGGGCCCACGCCCCCGGCCGGGTCGGCATCGTGGGGGAGGGGCTGCTCGGGCCGACCCTCATCGCCTTCGGCACCGACGAGCAGAAGGCCCGGTTCCTGCCGGGCATCGTCTCGGGGGAGACGCTCTGGTGCCAGGGCTACTCCGAGCCCAACGCCGGCTCGGACCTGGCCAACGTCCAGACCAAGGCCCACCTCGACGGTGACGAGTGGGTCATCAGCGGCCAGAAGGTGTGGACCTCGCTGGCCGCGTGGGCCCAGTGGATGTTCGTGGTCTGCCGCACCGACCCGGACGCCGATCCCAAGCACCGCGGCATCTCCTACCTGCTCTGCCCCATGGACCAGCCCGGCATCGAGCTGCGGCCGATCATCCAGGTCACCGGCACGTCGGAGTTCAACGAGGTCTTCCTCGACGGGGCCCGCACCGCGTCCGACCTCGTCGTGGGCGAGGTCAACGGCGGTTGGCGGGTGGCGATGGGCACCCTCGGCTTCGAGCGGGGCGTGCTGACCCTCGGCCAGCAGATGGCCTTCAGCCAGGAGTTCGACCTGCTGCTGGAGACCGCCCGCCGCAACGGCAAGGCCGACGAACCGGAGTTCCGCCAGCGCTTGGCCGACGCCTGGATCGGCCTGGAGCTCATGCGCCTGACCGCCCTGCGCACCATCTCCGGTGAGCCCGGGCCGGAGACGTCGATCAACAAGCTCTACTGGGCCACCTTCCACCGGCGCCTGGGCGAGCTGGCCATGGACGTGCTCGGCGCCGAGGGCACCGTGCTGACCCCCGAGGCGGCGATGCCCGGCGGCGAGGACTACCAGCTCTCCGAGCTCCAGGGGCTCTTCCTGTTCAGCCGGGCCGACACCATCTACGGCGGCTCGAACCAGATCCAGCGCAACGTGCTCGGCGAGCAGGTCCTGGGCCTGCCCGCGAGCCCCGACCGTGACCCCCCGACCCGAGAGGCCGACACCGTGAGCCGAGAGATCCCGCCCTATCCGGAGGGCCACGACCTGCTGGCCGGCAAGGGCGTCGTGGTGACCGCCGCCGCCGGCACCGGCATCGGCTTCGCCACGGCCAAGCGCTGCGCCGAGGAGGGGGCCCGGGTCGTCATCTCGGACCACCACGAGCGCCGGCTCGGCGAGGCGGCCGACACCATCGCGGCCGAGGTGGGGGAGCGGCCCCACACCATCGTCTGCGACGTGACCGACGACGCCGCGGTGCACGCCCTGGTCGACGGCGCGGCGGCCCACCTGGAGGGGATCGACGTGATGATCAACAACGCCGGCCTGGGCGGCGAGGTCGACCTGGTCGACATGACCGACGACCAGTGGTCGGTCGTCCTCGACGTCACCCTCAACGGGACCTTCCGCACGACACGGGCGGCCCTGCGCCACATGCTGCCCCGGGGTGAGGGCGTCATCGTCAACAACGCCTCCGTCCTCGGCTGGCGGGCCCAGCGGGGCCAGGCCCACTACGCCGCGGCCAAGGCCGGGGTCATGGCCCTCACCCGCTGCGCCGCCATCGAGGCCGCCGACGTCGGCGTCCGGGTCAACGCCGTGGCCCCCAGCCTGGCCACCCACCCCTTCCTCACGAAGGTGATGGGCGACGGCCTGCTCGAGGAGCTGGAGGCCAAGGAGGCCTTCGGCCGGGGCGCCACCCCCTGGGAGGTGGCCAACGTCATCGTCTTCCTGGCCAGCGACTACTCCAGCTACATGACCGGCGAGGTCGTGGCCGTCAGCAGTCAGCGAGCCTGAACCGAGGCTCGGCTCACGCCGGCCCCGTCAGCTGACCCGGAAGCCGCCGCTGCCTTCGTCGTCGGCGTCGGGGATGCCGGGCGGGGCGATCGGCACCGGGGCCGGGAGAGCGCCGGGGGCGGCGGTGGGGGAGGAGCCGGTGGCGCGGCGCGGGCGCCGGGGCGGCGGGGGGGGGATGACGGTGGCCGGCGGGGCGCCGGCGGGGGACGAGATCATCCCGGGGATCTGGCCGATGACGATCGGGGCGCCGCCCTGCGGGACGGCTGGGCCCTGGGCCTGAGCGGCCGTCCACGTGGGGGCGACCTTGGGTCGGGGCGGGAGGCCGGCCAGGTGCGTGAGGCGGCCGATGCGCTCCTGGAGCAGCATCGAGGTCCCGAGGCGCTTGGAGCGCTTGGACATCGCTCCGCCGTACACGCCGTTGGGCACCTCCATCCACAGCGGCGCGGTGGCCCGGCTGACCCGCCTGACCTCGCCCTGCTCGGCGTCCATCTTCTCCAAGGCGGTGATGAGGGCCTCGGGGTGCCGGGTGAACTGGATGGCGATCCGGTCGCGGTTCTCGCCCTGGTCCCGCAGCGCCCAGGCCTGCAGCCACTCGGCCATGCGGGCCGGGATCCAGCCGATGATGGCCTTCAGGTCGTCGGCCTCGGCGGCGGCGATCGCCCCGGAGGTCAGGGCCACGGCCCAGCTCGACAGGGCGATGTCCCAGCTGCCGATGCGGCTGACCTCATAGGACAGCGCGGCCTCCAGCTCGTCCCGGGTCAGGGCGTCGGGCAGACCGGAGGTGATCCCGATGATCGTCTTCTTGGGCCGGGTCCCCACACCGAACGAGTTGGGCACGGCGTCGGCGATGACGGCGAAGCGGGGCACCTCGATGCCTGCGGAGAGGGCCAGGCCTTCGAGGATGTTGCGCACCTCCGGGAACTCGTCGGGGTTCGCGATGTGGGCCCCGGTCTCCCGCAGCACCTGCTTCTCCAGCTTCCGCCGCAGGGTCGGCAGGCGGAAGAGGGACAGGAAGCTGCCGATCACGATGGACAATCCGAGGACCACCAGGACGAAGATCCCCGTCCACTTGAGCAGCTGGAGGTCGTCGGGCACGCCGGCCTCGCTGAAGAGCCACGCCAGGCCGAGGATGGCGGTGGCGACGGCGGCGGCGCAGATCGCCATCCAGTACACGACGGTGGCCATGACGAGCAGGCCGAGGATGCGCAGTCGATTGCGCCGGGCGAAGAGATCGGGCCGATCCATGGGTGACGGAAACTACGCGTCCGGCGGCCCGCGGAGGTGAGCAGTCCCTACTCGATCTCCGGATCGGGCTCGGTGGGCGGGGCGTCGATCAGGCGGCTGGCCACCTGGCCGGCGTAGTCGTCCCAGGCGTCGGTCAGCTGATCGATGAGCTGGCGCAGCAGCTTGGGCGACATGGCGACCCGGGCCACGACGGTTCCGACGTTGGGCTCGACGGAGTGGTCGACCCGTAGGAGGTCGACGGTCACCTCGTGATCACTCGAGTTGACGATGGCGTCGTTGGCCCACACGCCGGCCTGGTGCGCGGGTGGCACCACGACCACCAGCTCGTCGTCGTCCGGTTCGCTCGCCATCGGGTCCCCCACTCGCCGCGCCCAGGTCCGTACCGTAGGCGGGTGGCCGACACGCTGCCCGGCTTCGGGGTCGGGACCGAGGACAACGATCTCCGGGAGGTCGACGAGGAGGTCCAGAGCGGCCTCGGCCGAGGGCTCGCCGCCATCATCCCCACCCTCGCCGACCTCGACACGCCGCCCCCCGCCGGTCGCCGCCGCCGTCGTCGGGGTGGTGTCGCCGCCCTCCTGGGTGCCCCCGCCGAGGCCACGGTGCCGCCTGTCGAGGCCGAGCCACCCTCGCCCGTCGCACCGGACGCGACGGACGAACCGGTCGCGGTCCCGCCGGGGGTCGCGGAGCCGCCCCCGATCCGGGCCGTCGTGGAGCCGGAGCCCGAGCCACCGGTCGCCACCGAGCCCGAGCAGGCCGTCGAGGCCGCCCACGTCCCCGCGCCGTCGGCGGTGCGCAAGCTGCGTGACGACCTCGTGGGGGCGTTGCTCGACGGGCTGGCCAACACCATGGCCCTCGACCTCTGCGGCTACCTCCACCACGAGCCCGGCGAGGAGCCGCACCTCTTCCTGCAGTCGCCCGCCTTGGACGCCATCGGCCCGTCCCGGGCCTACGCCCTCTTCGACGCCCTGCGGGTCGCACTGGCCGAGGGCCGGTCTGAACCCGACTTCTCCGCTGCGGGCTTCCGGGGCGTGGCGTTGGCCACGCTCGGTGACGGCTCCCGCGGGCTCTGGGCCGTCGCCCGGGCCGACGACATCACCCGCCCCGAGCGGGAGGTGGCCACCCGCTTCTGCCGCTCCTTCGGGCGGGCGGTGCACCAGCTCGACGGGGCCGCCGCCCCCGCCAACACCATCGCCCGGCCCCTCCAGGTCGATGTCCACCGGGCCCGCGACTCGGTGCTGGCCGAGGTCCAGGTCCGCATCGGGGACCAGATCCGCCCCGGCCACGGCCGGGCCACCACCCGGGTCGAGGCCATCACCCGGGCCGTGCTGGAGGCCGCCGGCCACCAGGTGACCTTCCGCTACGCCAGCGAGGTGGCCCACGAGGGCGAGCACGCCGCCGTCGTCCTCCTCGAGGGGGGCGATCACGCCGTGGCCCTCGGCTCCGCCCTCACTCCCGAGTCCGGCGGCGTCGCCACCGCCCAGGCCGCCCTTCGCGCCCTCGACGGCCTCACCCCCTAGCCGTTCGGGACCCCCTAGCCGTTCGGGTGGGGCCGGTTCGCGTCGACGCGCGAATGGGCATGCCCAGAACGGGGGCTGGGTCAGCCGTAGAGATCGAAGCCCTTCTGACGGACCCGGTCGGCGAGGGCCGACATGATGCTGTCGCGGAAGTCGGGGGCCTCGTCGATCAGGCCGGAGAACTCCCGCCGGCCGATCACCAGCAGGCGCATCGGGGTCGAGGCGGTGACGGTGGCGTTGCGGGGTGCCCGCTCGATCAGTGCCATCTCGCCGAAGACCGCGCCCGGCCCGGCGGTGGCCACCTCGACCCCGCCCTGGGTGATGGTGGCCGAACCCTCGACCACGACGAAGGCTTCGTGGCCGTAGTCAGCCTCGGTCACGATCTCACGGCCGGCCCCGACCTCGATCTCGTCGGTGAGCCGAGCGATCTTGGCCAGGTCCCTCGACGAGCATCGGGCGAACAGCGGGACGGTGGCGAGGTGCTCGAGGTAGTGGTCGGTCATGGGCGGATGTTAGGCGGGCGCCCCGGAGGTCGCCGGGCCGAGCCGACAGGGCCTACTGGAACCACCAGATGTAGTCGGGGTCGGCGGCGGAGCGGTACCAGACGATGTCGTCCTGGTCGTCCTCGTTCAGCTCCCCGGCGATGAGCGGGGCGTAGGTGCCCGCCACGTTGGCGACGGCGCCGACGGCGAAGGTCCGGTCGGCCCGGCCCCACCAGACCCGATCGGCGGCGTCGCCCGGGGCGTACCAGAAGAGGTCGTCGCGGCCGTTGCCGTTGAGATCACCCACGAGGGGGCTGCTGGTCCCGGTCGATGTCCCGATCGGTCTCGGTGAAGGTCTTGTCGGCCTTGCCGAACCACAGCTCGTCGCTCGCGGTACCCCTGCCGAACAGCAGGACGTCGTCCCGGCCGTCGCCGTCGAAGTCGCCGGCCACCGGGCGGTGGTTGCCGCTGCACCGTGATGGCCCGGAGCGACGAAGGTGCCGTCGGCCCTGCCGAACCAGACCTTGTCGGGGCCGGCGCCGGGGCCGGAGAAGAAGATGTCGTCGCGCCCGTTGCCGTTGTAGTCACCGACCGCCGAGTTGGCGAAGGACGTGTCGATGGTGATCGCGCTGGGAGTCCCAGGTGCGGTCGGTCCGGCCGAACCAGAGGTGGTCAGGGCCCGGCCCGGGCGTGTACCAGAGGATGTCGTGGCGGCCGTCGCCGTTGTAGTCGCCGACCAGCGGGCGGTAGCGGCCCTCGGCGTTGATGCCGTCGGCGGTGAAGGCGCGGCCGGTGCGGCCCCACCAGATGGCGCTCGGGATCGGCGCCCTCGCCGTACCAGAGGATGTCGTTGAGGTCGTCGCCGTCGAAGTCACCGACCTGGGCGTGCTGGAACGGGGCCGCTGATGTTGTGCTCGGTCTGCACGAACTCGGCCCGGGGGCCACGGATGGCCGGCGGATCCGTCGGGTCCGGCGGGTCGGTGGGCTCCGGGGGCGGGGTCTGGTTCGGGCCCGGAGGTTCATCGACCAGAAGCTGGTCAGCTTGGCCCCGCCCCTGCGGGTGAGGCTCACGTGGACGTGGTCGGTGTGGGGGCTCGAGCCGGTGTAGGCGGTCCAGCCGTCGCTCGGTCGGTACATCTTGAAGATCTGGCGGTTCCAGATGATGTACATGACGCCGAGGCGACGGGCCATGGCGTGTCGGTTGCCGTACTGGTCGGTGGGAACAGCCAGTTCATGAAGTCCGGCCACCCGGGCGCGGCCGGTGGCGGTCGTGGCGTCGTTGGCCCAGTCCCAGGCCCGGCCTTCCTTGTGCTCGCTGGTCCCGCCGATGCTGCAGTCCCGGCTGATGCCGTAGCTGGCCGTGCCGGGGTAGGCCGCCATGACCATGTCTCGGTAGGCGATCATGCCGGGCTTGGCGGTCGGGCTGCAGGTGCTCTGGCCGTCGTAGGCGGGGTAGGGCTCGATGTCGCTGGCCGACTCGACGGGAGCCGACTCGGCGGTCGGGACCGCGCGGCCCCTCGCCGGTGACGGTGAAGGTGCCGGCGGTGAGGATGCCGAGGTCCTCGTACATGGGGGCGATGCAGGTGCCCTTGATCGAGTAGGTGCCGGCGGGGGTGCCGTTGGGGACGACGAAGGGCGCGGCCCAGCTGCCGTCCCGCTCGACGGGGAGCGTGGCGGAGGCGGCCGCCCGGCCGGCGGGGTCGATGAGCTGGAAGAGGAGGCCGTCGGCGCCGGTGATGCCGTCGGGCAGGAAGCAGCCGGTCCCGGTGACGTCGATGGTGGAGCCGGTCAGGCCCTCGGTGATCGAGACGGCCAGGGTGGGCTCGCCCTCCCCCTCAGCGGGGAGCAGACCGACCGGCACGATGGCCAGAACGGCGGCGCCGACGAGCGCCGCGATCAGCGTGGTGAAGGCTCGGCGCACGGTCAAAACGTCGGACGTCGAGCGGTGATTGTGAACATTCTCCGCATTGCTCTCCCCCTTCAGTGGGCGGCAGCGGGCCACCGGTCGTGGGTTTGATTACGGAATCTTTGCGGATTGGTTACGAAAGTTACGGGGCCGGGTTCACCCGGAGCAAACCGAGGCCGCCGCGGAGTGGTCGGTGGGGCCCGCGGGCCTCAGGTCACTCGCCGGCGACGGCACCAAGATAGGCCGGGCGGTCGTCGCCGCCGTGGACGCATCAGGTTCGCGCCTGTCACATAGGCCGACGAGGGTGACGCCAGGTGGACCACGGCCTCAGCCACGTCGGCCCCGGTGCCCAGCCGCTGCAGGGGGACGGCGGCGGCCTCGGCCGACCCGGTGGTCAGGTGGCCCGCCGACACGCAGTTGACCCGCACCTGTGGCGCCCACTCGACGGCCAGGCGTCTGGGTGAGGTGGACCAGCCCGGCCTTGGCCGCGCCGTAGGCGGCCGTCCCGGGCGACGGGCCGAGGCCGCCGAGGGGAGCCGAGGTTGACGATGGCCCCGCCGTCGTCCTGGTCCTGCATGACCTCGTTGGCGGCCTGGCCCACGCAGAGGGGGGCCAGCAGGTTGAGGGTCACGATGGCCGTGGTGAAGGCGGGGGAGGCGGTGGCCGCGTCGGCGGCGGGCGAGCCTCCGGCGCCCGGTGACGACCACGTCGAGGCGCCCGTGGTGTTCGACCACGGCGGCGATCAGGCCGTCGGCCTCGTCGGGCTCCCGCACGTCGGCGCGCGAACCAACGGGCGCCGGTGGGCAGCTCGTCGGGCTGGTTCCGGGTGCTCACCGCGACCTGCGCGCCGGCGGCGAGCAGGCGGTCGGTGACGGCCCGACCGATGCCGTCGGCGCCGCCGATGACGAGGGCGACCCGACCGTCGAGATCCTGTGGTGCGTCCATGGCGCGGGCGAGCGTAGGTCGGCGGCCCCGAGCGAGGGAATCGAGGCTCCCCGTCGTTCGCTCCGGCGGCGGCCGGATCGTTTAGGTTCGCCGCGCCATGCCCATCCGGTCAGACATCGACGAGCACGGCATCGCCACCGTGGTCATGGACAACCCGCCCGTCAACGCCTTGACGGTGGCGGGCTGGTTCGAGCTGGCCGACGTGGTCCGTTCGCTCGGCGACGACCCGGCCGTGCGGGTGGTGATCCTGGCCGCCGAGGGACGGGGCTACAACGCCGGCGTCGACATCAAGGAGATGCAGGCCACCGAGGGCTACGAGGCCCTCATCGGCGCCAACAAGGGCTGCTACGCCGCCTTCGCCGCCGTCTACGAGTGCGCCGTGCCGGTCATCGCCGCCGTGCACGGGTTCTGCCTGGGCGGCGGCATCGGCCTGGTCGGCAACGCCGATGTGATCATCGCCTCCGACGACGCCACCTTCGGCCTGCCCGAGGTGGACCGGGGCGCCCTGGGTGCCGCCACCCACCTGGCCCGGCTCGTCCCCCAGCACAAGATGCGGGCGATGGTCTACACGTCGCGCCGTGGCCACCGCCGCCGAGCTGCACCACTACGGCTCGGTCCTGCGGGTCGTGCCCCGGGACGAGCTGATGGCCGCCGCCCGGGAGGTGGCCGAGGAGATCGCGGCCAAGAGCCCGACGGTGATCCGGGCGGCCAAGGAGTCGCTCAACGGCATCGACCCCGTCGACGTGAAGCGCTCGTACCGCTTCGAGCAGGGCTTCACCTTCGAGCTCAACCTGGCCGGCGTGGCCGACGAGGCCCGGGACGCCTTCGTGGCCACCGGCGAGAACGCCGACTTCAGCGACAAGGCGGAGCGACTGATGGCGCTGGTCAAGACCATGACGGCCGACGAGGCCGTCGCCGGCATCGAGAGCGGAATGACCGTCGGCATCGGGGGCTGGGGCTCCCGGCGCAAGCCGATGAGCCTGCTCAAGGCGCTGCTGCGCACCGATGTCGACGATCTCACGGTGGTGAGCTACGGCGGGCCCCGACGTCGGGATCCTGTGTGCCGCCGGGCGGGTCCGCCGGCTGGTGTTCGCCTTCGTGTCGCTGGACTCCATCCCCCTCGAGCCCCACTTCCGGGCCGCCCGCCAGTCCGGGGCGATCGAGGTGGAGGAGTACGACGAGGGCATGTTCCTGCTCGGCCTGCAGGCCGCGGCCTGGAACGTCCCCTACCTGCCCACCCGGGTGGGCCTCGGATCGGACCTGTTCCGGGTCAACCCGAGGCTGAAGACGGTGCGCTCGCCCTACCCGTCCGCCGACGGCGAGCTCGACGAGCTGGTGGCCATGCCCGCCCTGCCCCTGGACGTGTCCCTGCTGCACCTGAACCGGGCCGACGAGCGGGGCAACGCCCAGTTCCTGGGCCCGGACCTCTACATGGACGACCTGTTCGCCTCGGCGGCGGCCAAGACCTTCGTCTCCTGCGAGAAGATCGTGCCCACGGCCGAGCTGACGCCCGTTCCACACGCTGCGCATCAACCGCCTGCAGGTCGACGGCGTGGTCGAGGCGCCCGGCGGGGCCGGCTTCACCTCCTGCCAGCCCGACTACGAGCGGGACGAGGAGGCGCAGAAGGCCTACGCCGCCACCTGCCCGGGACCCCGACGCCTGGACCGCCTGGCTCGACGAATGGAAGAGCTCGTGAGCGACCGCCACCCGGGCCGAGGTCTGCTGTGTCGCGGTGGCCGAGTGCTTCCGGGGCGACGGCGAGATCCTGGCCAACCCCATCGGCACCATCCCCATGATCGGCGGGCGCCTGGCCCGGGCCACCTTCGAGCCCGACCTGGTCATGACCGACGGCTACGCCATGCTCGCCGCCGACGTCCACGCCGTGGGCACCGAGGGTGACCCTCAACTGGAGGTCGAGGGTTGGAACCCCTACCGGACCATGTTCGACGTGGTCTGGGGCGGCCGGCGCCACGTGATGATGGGCGCCACCCAGGTCGACCGGTACGGCAACCAGAACATCGGCGCCCTGGGCGACCCGTTCCAGCCCACCGTGCAGCTCCTGGGCTTCCGAGGGGCGCCGGGCAACACCGTCTGCAACCCGACGAGCTACTTCGTGCCCAACCACTCGCCCAAGGTCTTCGTGCCCGAGGTCGACCTGGTGACGGGGGTGGGCTGGGACCGGGGCTGCCTGGAGATCCGCCGGGTGGTGTCCAACCTCGGCGTGTTCGACTTCGCCACCGATGACCACCGGATGCGCCTGCGCACGGTGCACCCGGGCGTGACCGTCGAGGAGGTCCAGGAGGCCACCGGCTTCGAGCTGGTCATCGACGACGACCTGGACGAGACCCGGATGCCCACCGACGAGGAGCTGGCGCTGATCCGCGACGTGCTCGACCCCCAGGGCCTCCGGGAGGCCGAGGTCCGGTCCTGAGCACGACCCATCCGGCACTCCACACCCCGCTGTGTGACCTGGTCGGGGTCCGCTACCCGATCGTCCAGACCGGCATGGGCTGGGTGGCCGGCCCCCGGCTGGTGTCCGCCACGGCCAACGCCGGCGGGCTCGGCATCCTTGCCGCGGCGACGATGGACTACGCCCAGCTGTCGTCGGCCATCGACGAGGTGCAGGCGGCCACCGACGCCCCCTTCGGGGTCAACCTGCGGGCCGACGCCCCCGACGCCTCCCGCCGCATCGACCTGCTGATCGAGAAGGGCGTGAAGGTCGGCTCCTTCGCCCTCGCCCCCAACCAGGACCTGATCGCCAAGCTCAAGGACGCCGGCGTCGTCGTCGTCCCGTCCATCGGGGCCAAACGGCACGCCGAGAAGGTGGCCGAGTGGGGTGTGGACGCCGTCCTCGTGCAGGGCGGCGAAGGCGGGGGCCACACCGGCGCCGTACCCACCAGCCTGCTGCTGCCTCAGGTGGTCGACGCCGTGGACATCCCGGTCATCGCCGCCGGCGGCTACTTCGACGGCCGCGGCCTGGTCGCCGCGCTGGCCTACGGCGCCGCGGGCATCGCCATGGGCACCCGCTTCCTGATGACCGCCGACGCCCCGGTGCCCGACGCGGTCAAGGACGTCTACCTGAGCAAGGACGTCAACGGGACGATCCGCACGACCCAGGTCGACGGCGTGCCCCACCGGGTCCTGCGCACGGAGCTGACCGAGGCCCTCGACGAGGGCAGCCCGCTGATCGAGCCTGCCCCGGGCGGTCCGCAACGGCTTGGCCTTCAAGAAGATCTCCGGCATCAGCTTCGCCGACCTGGTCAAGGAGGGTCGGGCCATGCGCAAGCGCCAGGAGCTGACCTGGAGCCAGGTGGTCATGGCCGCCAACACGCCGATGCTGCTGAAGGCGGCCATGGTCGACGGCCGGCCGGACCTCGGGGTGATGTCCAGCGGACAGGTGGTCGGGGTGATCGACGACCTCCCCACGGTCGAGGAGCTCCTCGACCGGATCATGGCCGAGGCCGACGCCGTGTTGAGGAAGCTGGCCTCGGCCTAGAGCGGCAGGTCGTCCAGCGCCGGCACGGCCCTTCCCTCCACACACCCCGTTCCGGGCCCCACGACCTGTTGTGGGCCGCGGGTGGTGGGGCCCAGAACGGGGTGGATCGACGGTGGCTAGGGTCGCCGGGCGTGGCGGACGAGAGCGATCGGGAGCCGGGGCTGATCGCCCTGGCCCGTCAGGGGATCCACCTGGTGGGCTGGAAGGGCGCCCTGCACACCGCCACCTACGGCCTCCGGAAGGCCCGCCTCGACCGGCGCTACCGCCGCAACCGACCGACCGGCCCCGAGATCCGACCGGGGCCACGAGGCGAGGTGCGCACCGAGGACGGCGTGACCACGATCCCGTTCGGGGACCTGACGTTGGAGGTGGCGTTCGTCTCCGACGAGCTCGTCCGGCTGACCTGGACGCCAGGGTCGCTGCCCGTCACCGCCGCGCTCGCACCGATCACGGCTGACAACCCACCGCTCGACGGTGTCCTCGCCCACGAGGTGGATGGTGCGCTCGTCTTCACGACCTTCTCGCTGCGGGTGGCAGTCGCCGCCGACGGGGCGATCGAGGTCGCTCAGCGGGACTCCCAGAACACGACGGTGCCGGTGTCCGAGCGCTGGCGCACCGTCCGGCGGGAGCGGCCGCCGGTGCGGGTGGGGGAGCGGTGGACGGCCACGGTCGAGCTGGAGGCCGATGACCAGGTCCACGGGCTGGGGGAGCGGGCCGCCCCGCTCAACCTCCGGCCCGGCACCTACGGGTTGTGGAACACCGAGCAGGCGGGCAGCTACGGCCCTGAAGCTGACCCCCTCTACATCACGATCCCGGTCCACCTGGTCGTGGGTCCCGGTCGGTCCCACCTGGGGTTCTGGGAGAACACCCACAAGGGCGAGGTCGTCATCGACGATCAGATGACTGCCACCTTCGAGGGTGGGGCGCTGCGCACCTACGTCTCGCCGGAAGGCCCGGCCCAGGCCCTCGGCCGCTACCTGGGGCTGACCGGCATGCCACCGATGCCGCCCCGGTGGGCGCTCGGGTACCACCAGTGCCGATGGGGCTACAAGACCGAGGCCGACATCCGGGAGGTGCTCGCCGGGTTCCAGCAGCACGCCCTGCCCCTGTCGGCCATCCACTTCGACATCGACTACATGGATCGCTACCGGGTCTTCACCGTGAACGAGAAGGCCTTCCCCGACCTCCCCGGCCTCCTGGCCGACCTCGAGGCCGCCGGAGTCAGGGGCGTCACCATCATCGACCCCGGGGTGGCGAAGGCCGACGACTTCCCGCTCTACCGGGAGGGTCACGACCAGGGCTACTTCCTGACCCTGGCCGACGGCTCCGAGGTCAACGCCATGGTCTGGCCGGGCATGGTCGGCTTCCCCGACTTCTCGAACCCCGCCGTGCGCCAGTGGTGGGGCGACCAGTACCCGGAGCTGCTCGACCAGGGCGTGGCCGGCATCTGGCACGACATGTGCGAGCCCGCGGTGTTCGCCGCCGGCGTCGACGCCTCGCTCCCATTGGAGACCCGCCACGACCTGGAGGGCCGGGGCGGCGACCACGTCGAGGGCCGGAACCTCTATGGGCTGGGCATGGCCCAGTCCGGCCACGAGGCGCTGCGGCGGCATCGCCCCGACCGTCGCCCGTGGCTGCTGACCCGCTCCGGGTGGGCCGGGGTACAGCGCTACGCCTGGACCTGGACCGGCGACGTCGCCACCTCGTGGACGATGCTGCACCGGACCCTCGCCACGACCCTCAACCTGACCTTGTCCGGCGTGCCGTACACGGGGCCGGACATCGGTGGCTTCTCCGGTGATCCGTCCCCGGAGCTCTACACCCGCTGGTTCCAGATGTCGGCGTGGCTGCCGTTCTTCCGGTCGCATTCGATCGACACCCAGCCGTCCCGGGAGCCGTGGAAGGCCGCCGGCCCCCACCTCGACGCCATCCGCGAGGCCATGGCCTGGCGCTACCGCCTCATCCCGTACCTCTACACGGCGGCATGGAGTGCTTCGGAGGGGGCGCCTCCGATCGTGCCGGTGTGGTGGCCCGGGACCCACGACACGGAGACGGCAACCGAGGACACGGACCTCCTCGCCGTCGACGACGAGTTCCTGGTCGGTCGCCACGTGTTGGTCGCGCCGGTCTTCGCGGCTGGAGCGACCGAACGGGAGATCCGGCTACCGCCTGGCGGGTGGTACGAGCTGAGTGGCGATCGTCGCCATGAGGGAGCGTTCACCGTCCCGGTGACGATCGCATCCATCCCGGTGTTCGTCCGGGCCGGCGCCGTGCTGCCCACCGATGAGCGCGGTGCCGATGTGTTGCATCTCCACCCACCGGACGAGGGTCAGACCGAGCCGCGGTACTCACACTGGTACCGCGACGCCGGCGACGGCTTCGGACCCCACCGCGTCGACGACTTCTCGGTGCAGGTGACCGACAGGTCGATGTGGACGGTGACCCGTCAGGCGGAACCCGCGAGTTTCGAAGTCGACGACGCCGACCTGGCCGTCGTCGTCCCTGGCGGGCCGTGGACCGTGGCCGTCGACGGCGGCGAGCCCCAGCCGACCGAGGCGGGTCAGCCGCTGCGGGTGGGGGACTTCGCCGAGCTCGTCGTCCGACGACCGGCCTGAGGTCGTCGCCGGACGACGAAGCGTCGGTCAGCGGGCCGTCCCTCGAGCACTCCGAGCACTAGTCGGTACCGGCGCCCGCTGATCGTGCGTCCCTTGCCCGGGGACCCCTTGCTCCCACCCATGGCCGAGAAACTAGTACCTAGTGAGTACTAGGTCAAATGGCCACGTCGGCTGATCACGAGAAATCCCGGCTGTCCTGCGGCTCAGACCTCAGACCTCACGCCGAGGCGTCGGCTCGCCGGCGTCGACCTGCCAGGTGGCGGCGGTGGTGATGGCGCTGCGGGGGTCCTGGACGTCGTCGAGAACCCGGAAGGTGGCGGTCAGGCGGTCGGGCTCGACGGCGACGGTCAGGTAGCCGTGGGCGTTGATCTGCTGGCGCAGGTGGGGCGTGCGGGCCGAGACGTCCTGTGGGAACAGGACCGAGCTGATCGGCGGGGCCATGAACTCCGGGGCGACCAGGGTGGCGTCGGGCTCGAACGGGCGGTCGTTCACGTCGAGGACCATGCCGGCGTGGTAGTCGCCGGTCAGGACGACCGGGTTGTCGGCCTCGCCCATCGCCTCGATGAACCGCCGTTGGGCGTCGGGGTAGCCGTCCCAGGTGTCCAGGTAGAAGGCGGCGTCGCCTCCGGTTCCCGAGTCGATGCCGGCGAGCACGACGGGGTTGCCCACCAGGTCCCAGGTCACGCCGCCCCGGCCGATGGTCTCGGCGAACCACGTCTCCTGCTCGGTGCCGAGGCGGGTGCGATCCTCGCCCGTGCGCTCGGCGCAGTCGCCGAAGTCGTCCTCCACCTCTGTCCGACAGGGGGCGACGTCCGCGTACTGGCGCTGGTCGAGGAGCTCGAGGCGGGCCAGGTCACCGAAGGTCACCTCGCGGTAGATGTCGGCCCGGTCGCTGTCCGGTGCCGGGAGGCGGGTGGGCAGGTTCTCCCACCAGGCCCGGTAGGCCGCCGCCCTGCGCTCGGGGAGCAGGTCGACCGGCACCTCGCCCTCGGGGACCGTGTCGCCCAGGTAGTTGTCGGCCACCTCGTGGTCGTCCCAGGTGCAGACGAACGGGTGGGCGTGGTGGGCGGCCTGCAGGTCGGGGTCGACCTTGTAGGAGGCGTAGCGGAGCCGGTAGTCGGGCAGCGTGACGATCTCGTGGGCGGGCGCCGACCGCCGGTCGCCGGCGCCCGCGGCGTACTCGTAGATGTAGTCGCCGAGGTGCACGACGAGGTCGAGCTCCTCCTCGGCCAGGTGGCGGTAGGCGGCGTAGGCCCCCGACTCGAACCACTGGCAGTTGGCCACGCCGAGGGTCAGGCGGTCGAGGCCTTCGCCCTCGGCGGGCAGGGTGCGGGTGCGGCCGACGGGGCTGGTGAAGTCGCCGACGGTGAACCGGTAGTGGTAGGTCCCGGCCGGGTCGAGCCCGCCGGCCTCGACGTGGACGCTGTGGCCGAACGCGACGTCAGCGGTGGCCACCCCCTCGTCGACGATCGTCCTGAAGCGGTCATCGGTGGCGATCTGCCAGCGCACGTCGACCAGGTCGTCGGGCATGCCCGACCCGCCGTCCCCGGCCAGTGGTCGGGGGGCGAGCCGGGTCCAGAGGATGACCGAGTCCGCCGCGGGGTCACCCGAGGCCACGCCCAGGGTGAAGGGATCTCCGCTCAGCCGGGCCGTGTGGAGGGTGGTGCTCGGGCCCGAAGAGGTCGTTCCTGCCGTCGCGCCACCGTCGTCGCCCGAGCACGCGGTGGCCAGCAGCAGCGCCCCTGAGCCGACGAGGAACCCCCGTCGCCCGACGGTCGGCCCCGCCCGTTCACCCGCCGGCCCCTCCCCGTTCATGTCGGGAGTCTGACACCTCTCGTACCGGCGCCTGATTCGCTGGTCCTGACCGGCAGATCAGGCGCCAGAACGGGTGCTACAGGCGCTCGATGATGGTGACGTTGGCCTGGCCGCCGCCCTCGCACATGGTCTGGAGGCCGTAGCGGCCGCCGGTGCGCTCCAGCTCGTGGAGGAGGGTGGTCATCAGGCGGGCGCCGGTGGCGCCGAGGGGGTGGCCGAGGGCGATGGCGCCGCCGTTGACGTTGACCTTGTCGAGGTCGGCGCCGGTCTCCTTCTGCCAGGCCAGCACGACCGAGGCGAACGCTTCGTTGATCTCGACCAGGTCGATCTCGTCGAGGGTCATGCCCGCCTTGTTCAAGGCGTACTCCGTGGCCGGGATCGGCGCGGTCAGCATCCAGACGGGGTCGGCGCCCCGCACCGAGAGGTGGTGGATGCGGGCCCGAGGAGTGAGGCCGTGGTCCTTCACCGCCTGCTCGGAGGCGATGAGCAGGGCGGCGGAGTTGTCCGAGATCTGCGAGGAGACCGCGGCGGTCAGGCGGCCGCCCTCGACCAGGGTCCGCAGGGTCGCCATCTTCTCCAGCGTCGACTCGCGGCGGGGGCCCTCGTCGTCCTTCACGCCCTCGAGGGGCTCGATCTCGGCCTGGAAGCGGCCTTCGTCGATGGCCCGGATGGCCCGCTGGTGGCTCTCGTAGGCGAAGGCCTCCATGTCCTCGCGGGAGATGTCCCACTTCTCGGCGATCATCTCCGCGGCCCGGAACTGGCTGACCTCCTGGTCGCCGTAGCGGGCCTGCCAGCCCTTGGAGCCCCGGAAGGGGTCGGGGTCGGTGACGCCGACGTGCTCGGCCACGAGCATCGCCGAGCTGATCGGGATGAGGCTCATGTTCTGGACGCCACCGGCCACCACCAGGTCGGTGGTGCCGCTCATCACGGCCTGGGCGGCGAAGTGGACGGCCTGCTGGGACGAGCCGCACTGACGGTCGACGGTCGTGCCCGGGACCTCCTCGGGCAGGCCGGCGGCCAGCCAGGCGGTGCGGGCGATGTCACCGGCTTGGGGCCCGATGGTGTCGACGCAGCCGAAGACGACGTCCTCCACGGCGGAGGGATCGACCCCGGTCCGCTCCATCAGGGCGTTGAGCGAGTGTGCGCCCAGGTCGGCGGGGTGGACGTGGGCCAGGCCCCCGCCCCGGCGCCCCACGGGCGCCCGGACCGCATCGACGATGTAGGCCTCAGCCATGTGCGTGGTGTTCCTCTCTTCTTCTCGACGAAGTACCTGTCGGAAACCGACAGCTATGTCGTCGAGTTCGTTTAGGTGGTCAGGATGACGGAGGAGCCGTGGCCGAAGAGGCCCTGGTTGGCGGTGATGCCGACCCGGGCGCCGTCGACCTGGCGATCGCCGGCGTGGCCCCGGAGCTGCCAGGTGAGCTCGCAGACCTGGGCCAGGGCCTGGGCGGGGATGGCCTCGCCGAAGCTGGACAGGCCGCCGGAGGTGTTGACCGGGATGCGGCCGCCGATGCTGGTCTCGCCGGCCCGGACGAGCTGCTCGGCCTCGCCCTCCTTGCACAGCCCCAGGCTCTCGACCCAGTCCAGCTCGAGGGCGGTCGAGAGGTCGTAGACCTCGGCCAGGTCGATGTCCTCCGGCCCGAGGCCCGACTCCTCGTAGGCGGCGGCGCTGATGGCGGCCCGGTAGGTCAGCTCGGGGGCGGCGGACACGGCGGCGGAGTCCGTGGCGAACTCGGGCAGGTCCAGCACGGTGTTCGGGTACGTCGGCGTCACCGTGGAGATGGCGGCCACCTTCAGCGTGTCGGCCACGCCGCGGCGCTCCGCCTCGTCCTGGCTCATGAGGATCACCGCGGCCCCGCCGTCGGAGGTGGCGCAGATCTCGAGCAGGCGCAGCGGGTCGGCGACCATCGGGGAGGCGAGGACCTCCTCGACGGTGACCTCCTTGCGGTAGCGGGCCTTGGGGTTGGCCAGTCCGTGCCTTGCGTTCTTGACCTTGACCTTGGCGAAGTCCTCGTCGGTGGCGCCGTAGAGGTCCATGCGGCGCCGGGCGTAGAGGGCGAAGTAGGTCGGGTTGGTCGCCCCGAGGAGGTGGAAGCGCAGCCAGTCCGGGTCGGTGAAGCGGTCGGGGCCCTCGACGGGCTTGAAGAAGCCCTTCGGGGTGGTGTCGGCGCCGACCACGAGGGCGATCTCGCAGGCGCCGGCCCGGATGCGGTCCCGGGCCACGCTCATCGCGGTGGCCCCGGAGGCACAGGCGGCGTAGCTGCTGGCGACGGGGACGCCCGTCCAGCCCATGGCCTGGGCGAAGGTGGCGCCGGCGATGAAGCCCGGGTAGCCGTTGCGGATGGTGTCGGCACCGGAGACGAACTCGACGTCCTGCCAGTCGAGGCCGCTGTCCTCCAGGGCGTCGGCCACGGCCGCCCGCCCGTACTCGACGAAGTTCTTGCCCCACTTGCCCCACGGGTGCATGCCGACCCCGGCGACGACGACGCTGCTCATTCCCGCTCCTGACGGCTTCGCCGCCGGGCCGCTCGGGCCTTGGTGGGAGTCATCAACCGTTCCTTCCCGGTACGGGCTTCCACTTCCAGACGAGGTGCACGGCCTCGTCGTCCTCGTAGAGCGGCTCGACCACGAGCTCGACCTCCTGGCCGGTGGTGAGGTCGGCCACGCCGACGCCCTCCACGACCTGGCCCATGACGATCAGCTGCTCCTCGGCCAGCTCCACCGCGGCCTGGGTGAAGGGCCGGAACTCCTCGTGGGGGCTGACGTAGGGAGCCGGGGGCTGGTACTGGGCGTCGGTGTAGGACCAGATCGTCCCGGTCCGGCTCAGCTCCACCTCGACCAGGTCGGTGCTGCCGCAGCCCGGGCGCCGGCACCAGCCGGTCTCCTTGGGGAAGAAGTACGTGCCGCAGGCGCCGCACTTGGTGCCGAGCAGATGGGGCGGATCGTCGAGGGTGAACCACCCCTCGATCGCCGCCACGCGTGGTTTCGCCGCCGCTTCCGTGAAGGTCACCGGCTCAGGCTACTCGTCCGATCTGACGGGTCGTCAGGTCGGCCCGGGCCGCCGACCCCGCGAGCGAGGCCCCCTGGTTCTCGTCGCGAGCGGCCACCTGGAGCTCGGAGACCACGCTCAGGCGCCGGCGTGGGCGGAGCGGTGCCGCTCCATGTCGGAGGCGGCGGTTCGCGCCGGGGTGGGCCAACTCGTCTTGCGCCCTCATCCGGCGGGGGGTCAGGCTCTGCGCCGCATGGACCTGACCTTCTCGCCACAGCACGAGGCCTTCCGGGCCGAGGCGCGGGAGTGGTTGCGGGCCAACGTGCCGTCCGACCTCGGGTCGATGAACAAGGCCGACGGCTTCGCCCTTCACAAGGACTGGGAGCGCAAGCTCTTCGACGCCCGCTGGGCCGTCGTGTCCTGGCCCGAGGAGTACGGCGGACGGGGCGCCGACCTCATCGAGTGGCTGATCTTCGAGGAGGAGTACTGGGCGGCGGGCGGCCCCGGCCGGGTCAGCCAGAACGGCATCTTCCTGCTGGCCCCGACGATCTTCGAGCACGGCACCAAGGAGCAGCAGGACCGCTACCTGCCGAAGATGGCGGCGGGGGAGGAGCTGTGGGCCCAGGGCTGGTCCGAGCCCGACGCCGGCTCCGACCTGGCCGGCCTCCGCAGCCGGGCCGTGCAGGACGGCGACGACTGGTTGCTGACCGGCCAGAAGACCTGGTCGACCCGGGGCGTCTTCTGTGACTGGCTCTTCGGCCTTTTCCGGTCCGACCCGGAGGCGGCCAAGCACAAGGGGCTGACCTACTTCCTGGTCCCGCTCGACGCGCCCGGGGTCACGGTGCGCCCGATCAGCGGCCTGCACGACGACGTCGCCTTCGCCGAGGTCTTCCTGGAGGAGGTCCGAGTTCCGTCGGCCAACGTCCTGGGCGGGGTGAACGAAGGTTGGCGGGTGGCCATGGCCACCGCATCCTCCGAGCGGGGCCTGACCCTGCGCAGCCCCGGCCGCTTCATGGCGGCGGCCGACCGGCTCATCGACCTCTACCGGCGCCGTCCCGACGAGCACCTGCGGGACGAGGTGGCCCAGGCCTGGATGAACGCCGAGGCCTACCGGCTCCTGACCTTCCAGGCCATCAGCCGCATGCTGCAGACCGGCCGGCCCATGGGGGCCGAGGCCAGTCTCATGAAGCTCTGGTGGTCCGAGCTGGACGTGCACCTGAACGAGACGGCCCAGCGCCTGGTCGGCCCCGAGGCCGAGCTGGGCCTGGACAGCGAGGACGCCCCCGACGACGGCCGCTGGCTCGACGGCTGGCTGTTCTCCCTGGCCGGCCCCATCTACGCCGGCACCAACGAGATCCAGCGCAACGTCGTCGCCGAACGCGTCCTCGGCCTCCCGAGGGTCTGACATGCCTGACCCCGACTGTTCTGGGCGCGTCCCCTCTGTTGCTGGGACGCGCGGTGGTGGCGCCCAGAACGGGTCGTTCGGGGCGGTGGGGCTGATGGAGTTCGCCTTCTCCGAGGACCAGTACGCGTTCCGGGACGCGGTGCGGGACCTCTTGGCCGGCACCTGTCGGCCGGAGGCCGTGCGGGCGGCGTGGGACGCGGACGACCCGTGGGACCGGGACCGCTGGTCGGCGCTGGCCGAGATGGGGGTCGTCGGGCTGATGGGTCCGGAGGACGCCGGCGGCCTGGGTCTGACCGAGGTCGACCTCGTCCTCCTGCTGGAGGAGGCCGGCCGCGCTGCCCTCCCCGAGCCGCTGGCCGACACCGCGTTGCTGCTCCCACTCGTCCCCGACGAATGGCAGGAGCCGATCGCCAGTGGGTCCATCGCCCTCGGCGTCGGCGCGGCTGACGCCACCCATGTCATCGGGTCGGTCGGGGCCGACTTCATCGTCGTCGGCGACCGCGCGTACGGCCCGCCCGACGAGGCCGAGGAGCAGCGGTCCGTGGACGGCTCCCGCCGGTTGCTCCGGGTCGATGACGTCGTCGACGGTGACGGCGCCTTCCGCCTGACCGGTGACCCGTTCGACCGGATGGCCTTCGGCACCGCGGCCACCCTCGTGGGGGTCGCCCGCCACCTGGTCGACGTCACGGTCGAGTACGCCAAGGAGCGCCAGCAGTTCGGCCAGCCCATCGGCGGGTTCCAGGCGGTCAAGCACCATCTGGCCTCCGCGCTGCTCGCCGTCGAGTTCGCCGCCCCCGCCGTGTACCGGGCCGCTTGGTCTCTGGCCACCGACCAGCCGACCATCGCCCGGGACGTGTCCATGGCCAAGGCCATGGCCGGCGACGCCGCCGAGCAGGCCGCCCGGGTCGCCCTCCAGGTCCACGGCGCCATCGGCTACACGTTCGAGTCCGACCTCCACCTCTGGATGAAGCGGGTCTGGGCCCTCAGCCCGGCCTGGGGCGACGCCCGCTGGCACCGCCGCCGCGTCGCCGACGCCGTCATCGGCTGACGGAACCCGTTCTGGTTGCGCGCCCTCGTCGTGGGGCACAAACGGGCGCAACCCGAACGGGCTGCGGCGGCGGGGGTCAGCGGTAGGGGGCGGCGCGGTTGAGGACGACGTGCTGGCCGACGGTGGAGGCGGCCCGGAGCACGGACTCGACGACGAGGGGCTCCCGGAAGTCGTCGACCACCGCCGTCGCCCGCAGGACGCCGGGGACCGAGGAGAGGCTGGTCAGCCGGAGGCCGCGGGGGAGGGGCGGGACCGTCGCCCGCCGCTCGGGCACGAAGCGGTGCACGAGCGGCAGCGGGATGCCCCGCCAACGGACCTGGTGGATGGGGAAGACGACCTCGTCGCCGTCCAGCTCGGCGGACACCTGGGCGGACAGCCGGCCCCCCTGGTCGACGGTGGCCCGGTCGGTCCCGTCGAGGGTGACCCGGAACGGGGCCTCGTGCGCCGCCAGCCACTCGTCGAGCGTGGCCTGATCGACCTCGCCGGACAGGCCGACGGGACCGGCGACGACCTTGGCCACGACCCCGCCCTCGAGGTGGACGTTGTGGGCCAGGACGGTGAGGCGGTCGATGCGGCCGCCGTCCCAGCGGACGTCGTGGACCTGGATGTCCACCTCCTCCAGGCCCTCGAGGTCGAGTCCCGGCCGGAGCGCGCCGAGGGCGACGGGCGGGGCGGAGTGGGTCCCCACGATCGAGTCGACGTCGACGGTGAAGGTCCCGGCGGCCGACCGCAGCTCGACCTCCTTGCCGATCATGGCGTCGCCCACGGAGGCGAAGGTCTCCAGCAGGACCCGGGTCGGCGCCCGGGCCAGGTCGTCCACCACCTTCAGCCAGTCCCCGGGGGTGACCGGCCACTTGTCGGGCCGCAGGAACCAGCTCACGCCTCAACTGTCTCACTACTGTCCCGGCCGTGCTGAGCGCCCGGCACCGGACGCAGTTGGAGCCAGCGGGCGCCAGAAGCACTCGGGTCCGGTCAGGCCCGGGTCGTCACGAACTTGACCGTGTCCCTGATGGTGGGGTGGACCTTGGAGATCGCCGTGAGGGTCCGGGCCAGCGACGCGTCGCGGGGCGCGGACTGCCGGACCGTCACGATGGCCCGGATGCCGTGGGTCGCGCCGGTGGCGAGGGCCGGAGTCCGGTAGGTGCCGGCGACCACGGGCGGGTGATGTTGACATTGGCCGGATTGCGGTACTGCACGGTGAACCCCGGGGTCGAGGCCTGGCCCCGCAGCCGGAGCCGCTCCGCGAACGGGGCGTCGTTCTGGATCGACACGATGTAGGTGACGCTCCGACCCCGGACGGCGGAGCCGGTGCGGGTCTGACCGACGCCCGTCCCGTTGTAGATGTCGTTGCCCGCCGCGATCCCGGTCCCCCGACGGATCCGGCCGTCCGGGCGGCCGTTCGCGACGACGTAGTCATGGGTGACCTCGGTCGTGTTGCCCGCGTTGTCGGTACCGGTCACCGTGAAGGTCTTCGGTCCCGTGCTGGCGGTGTCGAGGGCCTGGCCGTCGGCCACGGTGCCGTCACAAGAGGCGATGCCCGTGCCGCCGGCGGTGTCCACGCAGGAGAAGTCGGCGGTCACGACCCGGTTCCGCGGATAGACCGACCCGTCGGGCGGCGTCACGATCGAGACGACCGGGCCGGTCGTGTCCGTCGTCACATCGAGCACGAACACCGCGTGGAGCATCGGATCCGAGGTCGGCCGAGTGTCGTAGCCGTCGGTGACGAGCACCTGTTCGCCGATGACCTCGACCGCCCGGGTGTCGAGGAGGCCCAGGCTGGTGAGATCGATGCCGTTCCAGCCCTCCAGGAGGGTGTGAGTGGCCATCGAAGCTCGGAAGAGGCGTTCCCGGTTGGTGACCACCAGCAGGTCTCCGGTGGCGTCGTCGAAGTCCAAGCCGAGGATGCGAGCGATTCCCGAGACCGAGAACGGGGTCCCGAACGTGTTCGTCGCGTAGTCGTAGGGGCGGATGGTCGACCGGTCGCCGACATAGGTCAGGCCGTCGGCCAACCGCCACCCGGCGGCGGCCGCCGGCATCGTCAGTGGCCGCCACGACACGACCTGCAACCGGCCGTTGAGGCCTCTCGCCAGTCGGTAGACGGTCGGCTCCGATGCGCCCGCGGCGGACGGGGTGCTCCCGGAGAACGCGTAGAGGACGTCGGCGTCCGCGTCGTAGGCGAGCGCCTCGAGGTCTTCGTTGCGCAGGGGCCCCGCGCTGTCTCCCGCTCCGACGCGCGGGGCGTACACGAAGGCCGCCTGCGGGATCCTCCGGATGAGCTCACCGGTGGAGCGGTCGACCTCGAGCAGCGCGTCGGCCTGGTCGTCGGCCATCCACAGCGCATCGTCGACGGGCACGTACGCGCTGCCCTCGTTGTCGAACACCCGGGTCGTCGAGCCCACGAAAGGTGAGGTGCGGATCAAGTGGTCGAGGCTGAGCTGTGGATCCGGCGTGCTGGTCAACTCCTGGTCGGCATGCGCTCCCGCCGTCACCGACGTGACCAGGATCATCCCCAGCAGGACGCCGGCCGCGACTCCCACCGTTCCACGAGTCGTCCGTCGTGTTGTCTCGTTCGCCGCCATGATCCGCAGACTCCCGCGTCAGGTCCCCTGGCTGCGCTCCTACCCCTGGCGCGCGATGGGAAGAACCGACTGCACCACGTTATGACGTCTGATCGAGCCGTGACGGCGCCAGGCGCGAGAAGCGTCAGGTGAGGTGCTTGAGGGCCTCGCGGCGGGAGAGGCCGGACAGCTCGTCGGCGTGGGCGGTGACGAAGCTGCGGACGGCGTCCGGGTCGCTCCGGGCGTACTGGCGCAGCGCCCAGCCGATGGCCTTGCGGAGGAAGAACTCCGTCGAGCCGGCATGGCTGAGGCAGGCCCGGAAGAGGAAGTCGGCGTCAGTCCGTTCCTGGTAGCCGAGCTGGTGCAGGATCGCCGTGCGCTCCAGCCACAGGTCGCCGGACACCAGCCAGCGCTCGATCACCGCTCGGTCGGCGTGGGGGCCGACGACCCGGCTGGCGAGGACGTCGACGGTGTCCCACCAGGGCTTCGTGGTGATCAGCTCCTCGGCCAGCTCCAGGGCATCGGGGCCGAGGCGCTTCACGTGGCGGACGAGCGTGTCGCAGGCGGCGTACTGGAGCTCCCGCTCGTCGCGGCGCCAACACCCCCGGGCGAAGGCGGTCAGGTCCTCCGGCGCGGGCGCCTTCCAGTCGCCGAGGGCCTTTCTCTGCGCCTGCCGCCGCACCCCCGACGGGATCCCCAGGAACGCGAACTGATCCTTCATGTAGGCGGCCATCGCCGGTGCCCGCTGCGGATCCGCCCGGGCCTCGAGGGCGACGTCCAGGGCCGCCAGTCGACGGTCCGCTTCGGCCGTCACGGTCCGAAGGCGGTGCTGGCGGGCTCGACGGCGAGGCCCCCGCCGTCGGCCACCAGCGTCGTGCCGGTGACGATCGACGCCTCGTCAGAGGCGAGGAACAGGCAGCACGCAGCGATCTCCTCGGCCGTGGCGGGGCGGCGGAGCGGTACCTGCGCCGTGGCCCGGCGATAGGCCTCGTCGCGGGTGATGCCCGAGGCGGCGGCCAGGTCGTCCATGTCCTCGTCGCCCATCGGGGTGACCACCCAGCCCGGGCAGACGGCGTTGGCCCGGATCCCTTCGGGGCCGTAGTCGACGGCCAAGGACCGGGTCAGGCCGATCAGCCCGGCTTTGGACGTGTCGTAGGCGGCGGAGCCCCGGGCGGAGGCGAGGCCGTTCACGCTCGACACCAGCACGATCGCCCCGGCCCCCCGCTCCTGCAGCGCGGGGAGGGCGGCTCGGACGAGCACCAGCGAGCCGGTCAGGTTCACGTCGAGGGTGCGTTGCCAGTGGTCGTCGTCGACGTCGCCCGCCGACCCACCACCCTCATCACCGCCGAGGTCGATCCCGGCACTGGCGATCACGATGTCCAGCCCACCGAAAGCGTCGACCGCCGTCGCCACGGCCTCGGCCAGGTGGGCCGGGTCGCTCGTGTCGCCGGCGACGGCTCGGCCCCCGACCTCGGCGGCCACCGCCTCGATCGGCTCGGGTCGGCGGCCGGTCACGACCACCTGGGCTCCCTCGGCGGCGAAGCGTCGGGCGGTGGCCGCACCGATCCCCGTGCCGCCACCGCTGATGAGCGCCACCTTGCCCGCGAGTCGCATGGCCGGAGTCTGCTGCACGCCGGGTCGGAGCGCGGCCCCCGCGTCGGCCATGATCTGCGCCATGACGCGCGCTGACGACACCCCTGTCCCTGATTTCGCCGACCGCCTGCGGCTGGACGGCAAGCGCTTCGTGGTCATCGGCGCCGGGCAGGGCATCGGCCGCCAGGCCACCCACGCCCTCGCCCAGCAGGGGGCCAAGGTCCTCTGCGTGGACGTCGAGCAGGAGCGAGCCGACGACATCGCCGCGGAGGTCGACGGCGTCGGCTGGGCGGGCGACGCCACGGACCGAGCTGGAGCGACGGCCATGTTCGACGCCGCGCACAAGGACCTCGGTGGCCTGGACGGCATCGTCGACATCGTCGGCATGGCCCAGTACAAGTCGCTGCTCGAGGTCGACGACGAGAACTGGCAGTGGCACCACGACATCGTCCTGCGCCACGCCCACCTGGCCGTGACCCTCGGCGGCAAGGCCATGGCCGACTCCGGCGGCGGCGTGATGGCCTTCGTGGCCTCGGTCTCCGGCATCAGCTCCGCCCCCCTGCACGGCGCCTACGGCGTGTTCAAGGCCGGGCTGATGTCCCTCGTCCGCACCGCCGCCGTCGAGCTCGGCCCGCTGGGTATCCGGGTGAACGCGGTCGCCCCCGGCATGGTCTGGACCCCCCGGGTGTCGGCCTACGTCGGCGAGGAGGGACGCAAGAACAACGAGATGAACACCCCCCTCCGCCGCGTCGCCCTCCCCGAGGACATCGCCGCCGCCCTCCTCTTCATGGTCAGCGACCTGTCCGGCTACGTGAACGGTCAGACCCTCGTCGTCGACGGCGGCGTCAGCGCCAAGTTCCCCTACCCCATGGACTTCTGACCGTCCCTGACTCGGTCATCCCGGCGTCGGGTAGGGCGGGGCCATGTCCGAGCGACGGTTCGTGGTCCGACCCCTCGGTGGCGCTCCCGGCTGCCTGCTGATGATCCTGTTCTCCGTTGTCGCCTCGGTGGTGCTGACGGTGGTCCTGAACCTCCTCATCCGCTGAACCCGGCCGGTTCTGGCGTGCGTTGGTCACGCTGCGGGTGACCAACGCCCGCACTTTCGGCGGGGACGGGTCAGGGGTCGACGTCGGTCACGGCCATGACGTCGAAGCCGGCCTTGTTGCCATCGGGGTCGGGGACCTCCACACAGGGATCGTCGACGTCGTCGAACTCGAGGCGGAGGGCCCGGCCGGTGATCGCCCACATCACGTAGAGGCCCGTGATGTAGGTCAGCTCGAGGATGGCGACCTCGCTCAGCTCCGTCTTGAGGACCGCGAAGACGCCGTCGGGCACCCGGCCGTGCTGCAGGGCCAACGCGTCGGTGTAGGCCAACACCGCTCGCTCCAGGGGCGAGAAGCAGTCGGCCACCTGCCAGTGGGGGATGGCGTCGACCTGCTCGTCGGTCAGCCCGGCGTCCCGAGCCGCCTTGCAGTGCTGGCTGAAGACGAACTGGGACCCGCACGCCCAGCCGGCGCGGATCTGCCCGAGCTCCCGCAGCTTCGGGTCCAGCTCCCGGTCGGGGTTGCGGTAGTAGGCGAAGCTGCCACAGGCGTGGTCGAAGGCGTCGGGCGACTGGGCGAACACCGTCCACCAGTTGCCCGGCGAGCCCGTCGCTGTCCCCGGCTCGGCGACCGGGTCCCGGTCCCCGAAGAGCATCTCGTAGATCACCTTCCCGAAGTCGTGGACCTCCGCCCGCGGGACCTCGCGCAACCTGGGCATCGCTGCTCCTGTCGTTCTGGCGTCAGTTGGTCACGCCTGGCGTGACCAACTGACGCAATTTCGGATCGGTCAGATGGTCTCGTCGATCTTGCCGAGGCGCTCGGTGAGGAGCAGGTTCTCCCGGTAGTCGATGGGGACGGCGACCAGCGTCGGCTGGCCCGACTGGAACCCGTCCTCCAGTGCGCCCGCCAGGTCCGCGGACCGCTCGACCCGTACGCCCCGCCAGCCGAAGGCCTCCGCCAGCTGGATCCAGTCGGGGTTGCCGAAGGAGAGGTCGGTGTGGCGGCCGAACTCGTTCTCCTGCTTCCAGGCGATGAGGCCGTAGCCGCCGTCCTCCCACACCATCACGACCGGGTGGGCCCCGATGCGGGTGCAGGTCTCCATCTCCTGCACGTTCATCAGGAACCCGCCGTCGCCGCAGACGGCCAGGATGCGCCGGTCCGGGTACAGCATCGACGCGGCGATGGCCCCCGGGAGGGCGAAGCCCATGGAGCAGAACCCGTTGGGGATCAGGCAGGTGTTGGGCTCGTGGCACTGGTAGTAGCGAGCCACCCACATCTTGTGGGCGCCGACGTCGGACAGCAGCACGTCGTCGGGACCGAGCACCTGGCGGGCGTCCCACAGGGCCTTCTGCGGCTTGATCTGCCCCACGGCGTCGTCGTCGGCGTAGGAGGCGAAGTCGGCCAGCATCGCCTCGCGGGCGGCCCGCGTGTGGCTGTGGTCCCAGTGGCTGTCCTCAGTGCTGCCCCGCCAGCACCGCTCGTTGAGCATCCAGAGCGTGTGGGCCAGGTCGCCGACCACCTCGACGTCGACGTCGTAGCACTCGTCGACCTCGGCGGGCAGGAAGTCCATGTGGATGATCGTCTTGTCGTGGGCCGGGTTCCACAGCCGGGGGTGGTACTCGACCATGTCGTAGCCGAGGGTGATGACCAGGTCGGACTGCTCGATGGCCCGCACCGGGTGGTCACGGGCCTGCAGGCCGATGGTGAACAGGCAGCGCTCGTCGTCCATGTCGACACAGCCCTTGGCCATGAAGGTGCTGACCACGCCGATGCCGGTGCGCTCGACGAACTGACGGAGCTGCTTGGAGGCCCGCCGGCGGATGGTGCCGTTGCCGGCCAGGATGATCGGCCGGTCGGCGGCCTGGATGGCGGCCCAGGCCCGGTCGACGATCTTGTCGTCGGGGACCGGCCGGCGGAAGCGGTGCGGCGTGATAGGTACGGCCTCGACGTCGTGGTCGGCGATGTCCTCGGGCAGCTCGATGAGGCAGGCGCCGGGCTTCTCGGTCCTGGCGATGCGCACGGCCTTGCGCACGACCTCAGGGATGTTGCGGGCGTGGTGCACGGTCTGGGCCCACTTGGTGATGGGCTCGTACATGGCCACCACGTCCATGACCTGGTGGGACTCCTTGTGGAGCCGGGTCGTGGCCCCCTGGCCGGTGAGGACGATCATCGGGGAGCGGTCCATGTTGGCGTCGGCCACCCCGGTGAGCAGGTTGGTGGCGCCGGGGCCGAGGGTGCCGAGCGCACCGGCCGGCTCCCCGGTGAGGCGGCCGTGGACCTCGGCCATGAAGGCGGCGCCCTGCTCGTGGCGGCAGAGCACGAAGCGGATGTCGGATCCCTCCAGCGACATCATCACGTCGGCGTTCTCCTCGCCGGGGACGCCGAACACGTAGCGGATGCCCTCGGCCTCGAGGCAGCGCACGAGCAGGTCGGAGGCTTTCATCCCTGAGGCTCCTCGGTCGGGATCACGTCGCCGGGACGTTAGGCCAGACTGCCGCCGTGATCTCTCGGGACGACGCCGCGGCGCTCGACGCCGCCGACCCGCTGCGTGGTTGGCGGGACGCGTTCGTCATCCCAGACCCGGCGCTGGTGTACCTCGACGGCAACTCGTTGGGCCGACCCGCCCGGGCGACGGTCGCCGCCGTGCAGCGGGTCCTCGACGAGGAGTGGGCCGGTGGCCTGATCCGTTCGTGGGACCGCTGGATCGACCTCCCCTTCGAGGCGGGCGCCGCGCTCGCCCCGCTGCTCGGGGTCGACGGCGACGAGGTGGTGGTGCACGACTCGGTCTCGGTGAACCTCTACCAGCTCGTCCACGCCGCCTTGGCGCTGCGGCCGGACCGGCGGATGATCGTGGTCGATCAAGGTGACTTCCCGACCGTCCGGTACGTGGTCGCCGGCGTCGCGGCCAACACGGGCCACGAGGTCCGCGCCGGGTTCGACCGGCTGGACGACGTCGCCGTCGTGGTGCGTTCGGTCGTGGACTACCGGACGGCGGAGATCGCCGACGTGGCGGGGGAGACCGCTCGGGCCACGGCGGCCGGTGCGCTCGTGATCTGGGACGTGTCCCACGCGGTCGGAGTGCTGGAGCTCGACCTGCACGGGGCCGGGGTCGACCTGGCCGTGGGCTGCACCTACAAGTACCTCGGGTCGGGACCGGGCAGCCCCGGGTTCGCCCATGTCGCCCGGGACCTCCAGCCCGCCATCGAGCAGCCCGTCTGGGGCTGGTTCGGTCGAGACGACCAGTTCGCCATGGGTCCGGCGTACGAGCCCCGGCCGGACATCGGGCGCCTGCTCATCGGGACGCCGGGCATCGCGGGGATCGCCGCCGTCAAGGCCGGGGCCGAAGTGGTCGTCGAGGCGGGCATCGCGGCCGTACGGACCAAGGCGGTGGCGCTGACCGCCTTCGCGCTCGACCTCTGCGCCGAGCACGGCTTGGCGTCGCCCACGCCTCGGGACGACGACCGGCGGGGCGGCCACGTGTCCGTCCGCCATCCCGACGCCGGGCGCCTGGTCGACGAGCTGATGGCCGAGGGCGTCGTCACCGACTTCCGCGGGCCCGACCTCGTCCGCCTCGGGTGCGCCCCCCTCACCACCCGCTTCACCGACGTCCACGACGGCATCACCGCCCTCACCCGCCTCCTCCCCTGATCCCGTTCTGGTGACGAAAGCGGCGCGTGGAGCGACACATTTCGTGACCAGAACGGTGCTGTCGAACGAGGATGGGGGGTGGGGTGACTACGGTCCGGCGGCGTGAACGCCTTCGATCTCACCGACCGGGTCGCCATCGTCACGGGAGCGGCCAGCGGCATCGGCCGGGCCTCCGCCGAGCGCATGGCCGAGGCCGGGGCCATCGTCGTCTGCGCCGACCGGGACGAGGACGGCGCCACCGTCACCGCCGAGCACATCACCGGCGCCGGCGGCCGGGCCGACGTGGTGCCCCTCGATGTCACCGACCGGCGAGCAGGTCGAGGCCCTCGTCCACGTCGCCGTCGACCGTCACGGCCGCCTCGACGTGATGGCCAACGTGGCCGGGGTCATGCACCGGTCGACCGTCCTGGAGACCACCGAGGAGGACCTCGACCGGCTCCTGTCCATCAACCTGAAGGGTGTGTTCTTCGGCTGTCAGGCCGCCGGCCGGGTCATGGCCGAGCAGGGCTCGGGCAGCATCGTGAACATGGCCTCCGCGGCCGTCGACCAGCCGGCGCGGGGGCCTGGTCTGTTACGGCATGGCCAAGGCCGCGCTGGTCCAGCTGACCAAGGTCCTGGCCGTGGAGCTGGGGCCGCAGCGGCGTACGGGCCAACGCCGTGGCCCCCGGGTTCATCGTCACCCCCATGACGAACCGGGCGTGGGCCGCGGAGGACGGCACCGAGGACCCCGAGATCAAGGAGGCCTTCACCGCCCGCATGTCGAAGGGCACCCCGCTGCGCACCGTCGGCGAGCCCGACGACATCGCCTACGCCGTGCTCTACCTCGCCTCCGACGCCAGCAAGTTCATGACCGGCCAGATCCTCCGCCCCAACGGCGGCGTGGCCATGCCCTGGTAGCTCGGTTCAGAGCGACTCGTCGCAGGCCTCGGCGCCGAGGAGCTGGACCAGCTGGACGCCGGGGTCGTCGGCGAAGGAGCAGACGAACCGGCGGACCTCGGCGGCGTCCTCCTCGGCGCCGAACGCCGTCACCGTCTGTGGCACGAGGCCGGGCGGGAACGAGCCACCGGCGAGGTCGTTCAACTCCTCGGCATCCAGCGAGATCACCCCGGACAGCAGGGGTTCGTCCTCCCAGGCCTGCTCGACCCGGCGGACCTGGGCCGGGGTGGCGCTGGGGGTGAAGATCACCGTCGCCTGCACGTCGTCGAGCCCGAACGGCGGCTCCTCCAGGAACTCGTCCAGCTCGTCGAAGTCCTCGGGCAGCAGGTCGCTCAAGTCGTCCTCGAACCCCTCGGGGAGCAGGTCGCTGAGGTCGCCCTCGAACAGGTCCGAGAGGTCTCCGCCGAAGGGGTCCGAGAGGTCGCCACCGAAGGGGTCCTCAGCGGCCGGCTCGTCGTCCTCGACGACCGTCGTCGGGCCCGCCGCCTCTGACTCGTCCTCGTCGTCGCCCCCGAACAGGACGAAACCCAGCCCGAGGCCACCCAACACCAGGACGAGGCCCAGCAGCACACCGGCCACGATCGGCCACGCCGACCGGCGCGTCGGAGGTTCGGTCGCCGGCGTCGGCGAGGCCCCGAACCCAGGCGGCCCCCCGACCGGTCCTGTCGGTGGTCCGCTCGGGGGCATGGTGCTCACGGCCCCAGTGTGACCCGTGGTCGGTCGCACCGGGGTGGCGCCCGGGGTGAACCGCCGGTGGCGGTTCGGGGGCGTGGGGAGCGTCGGGAAGGCCGCCGGTACCCTCGACCCGGTGACATCCGGTCCCCGCGTCCGCTTCGCGCCCGCGCCCACGGGCTACCTGCACGTGGGCGGGGCCCGCTCGGCGCTGTTCAACTGGCTGTTCGCCCGCCAGGCCGGGGGCACGCTGGTCCTGCGCATCGAGGACACCGACCAGGAGCGCAGCCGGCCCGAGCTCATCGAGGCCATCCTCGAGTCCCTCGAGTGGCTGGGCATCGACTGGGACGAGGGCCCGATCTTCCAGTCCGAGCGCCGGGACCTCTACCGGACGGCCTGCGAGAAGCTGCTGGCCGACGGCGACGCCTACCTGATCGACCAGGACAAGAACGAGGTGCCGGGCTCGTCCCTGCAGCCCGGGCTGGGCGTGTCGGTCCGGGTGCCCGAGGGCACGGCAACGATCCGGGACGTCATCCGGGGCGAGGTCACCTTCGACTACGCCGACATCGAGGACTTCGTCATCTGGCGGGGGCGCAACGACACCCCCGGCTTCCTGCTGGCCAACGCCGTCGACGACCCCGACCTGGGGATCACCCACGTCGTCCGGGGCGAGGACCTCCTCAGCTCGACGCCCCGGGTCACGCTCATCCGCCGGCTACCTGGGCCTGGACTACGACCCGCTCTACGCCCACCTGCCGCTGCTGGTCAACGAGCAGCGCCAGAAGCTGTCCAAGCGCAAGGACGACGTGGCCGTCGGCGACTACCCGGCCCGGGGCTACCTGCCCCAGGCCATGGCCAACTACCTGGCCCTGCTCGGCTGGGGCCCGCCCGACGGCGTCGAGGTCCGGCCGATGGACGAGATCGTCGACCTGCTTCCGGCTCGAGGACGTCGTCAAGGGCGCCGCCTTCTTCGACCTGAAGAAGCTCGAGCACATCAACGGCGAGTGGATCCGGCGCCTGTCGGCCGACGAGTTCCTCGCCGCGGCCGAGCCGTGGGTCACCGGTGACCGACGTGCCGTGGCCCGCCGACCGCTTCGACCGCGGCGGTCTGGCGGGCCGTCGCCCCGCTGGTGCAGGAGCGGCTGAAGCTGCTGGCCGACATCCCCGCGCAGGTCGACTGGCTCTTCCTGGTCGACCCTCCCGACGACGCCGAGTCCTGGGAGAAGGCGATGGCGGGCAAGGTCCCCGCCGCCGACCTGCTCGACGCCGTCATCGAGGCCTACGACGACCGCCGACTGGGAGGCCGAAGCCCTCAAGGAGACCCTGCGGGTGCTCGGCGAGGAGCGCTTCGAGCTGAAGCTGGGCAAGGCCCAGGCGCCGGTGCGGGTGGCGGTCACGGGGCGGACCGTGGGCCCACCCCTGTTCGAGGGGCTCGGTCCTGCTGGGCCGCGACGAGACGCTGCGGCGGCTGCGGGCGGCACGAGCGAGGCTCTGACGTGCTCGCGCACCCGCTGGTTCCGCATCGGCTGGAAGGTCGCGCTCGGCGTGCGTGGTCGTCCTGGCCCTCTACGTCGGGGGCACGTTCTTCCAGGTCTGGCAGGCGTCCCGGCGACGACCAGGCCCAGGAGGCCGGCGCCATCGTCGTCATGGGCGCCGCCCAGTACAACGGCGAGCCGTCCCCGGTCTTCGAGGCCCGGCTCGACCACGGCCGTGAGCTCTACGAGCAGGGCCTGTCCGACGTCGATCGTCGTCACCGGTGGTCGCCAGGAGGGCGACGAGTTCAGCGAGGCCCAGGCCGGCGCCCTCTGGCTCCAGGAGCAGGGTGTGCCCGAGGAGGCCCTGCGCCTGGAGGTCCAGGGCCGCAACTCGTGGGAGTCGCTGGCGGCCAGCGCCCGCTTCCTGCGAGGAGGACGGCATCGACGACGTGATGATCGTGTCGGACCCCTTCCACTCCAAGCGCCTGGAGGAGATCGCCGGCGAGGTCGGCCTCGAGGCCTTCGTCTCGCCGACCGACCGAGAGCCCGGTCACCGGTGGGGCCGAGCTGCGGGCCATGGTGCGGGAGACCGCGGCCGTGTCGGTCGGGCGGGTCGCTCGGCTACCGCCGCCTGATGAACCTGGACGACACCGTCAACAACGACGAGCGGCTGACGGCCGGCCCGGTCCAGCCGCTACCCTCGACGGTCCCACCGATCGGGGGTGGTGTAATTGGCAACACAGCTGGTTCTGGTCCAGTCGTTGAGGGTTCGAGTCCTTCCCCCCGAGCGCCGGCGATAGCCTCTCCGGGCTGTCGCCACAAGGCCCCATCGTCTAGTGGCCTAGGACACCACCCTCTCAAGGTGGAGACACGGGTTCGAACCCCGTTGGGGCTGCCAGGTTGTATGAGACCCCCGCCAGAGCGCGGGGGTTTCTCGCGTCTGGGCTGAGGCGGCGACTGCGTCGCCGAGGACACCACACCGTGCTCATGGGTGGAGACACGGGTTCGAACCCCGTTGGGGCTGCCAGGTTGTATGAGACCCCCGCCAGAGCGCGGGGGTTTCTCGCGTCTGGGCTGAGGCGGCGACTGCGTCGCCGAGGACACCACACCGTGCTCATGGGTGGCGACCACGGGTTCGAACCCCGTTGGGGCTGCAGGTTGTATGAGACCCCCGCCAGAGCGCGGGGGTTTCTCGCGTCTGGTCAGGCGTTGGCGAGGGCCGGTCGGGTCTCGTTGACGATGTCGGCCAGGGCGGACCGGACCATCGACTCGAGCTCGTTGAGGGACAGGGGGTTGTTGGACACCGCGGCCCGGCGGGCGAGGTCCACGAAGTCCATCATCGACAGGTAGGGCGCGATCGGCGAGACCGTGAGGGTGGCGAGAGCCGAGCCGGCTGCCGGGTGACCAAGGCGGTGGAGCAGCGACGCGGCGTAGAAGACCGGGATCAGGTCGACGAAGTTCCGTCGCGACGAAGTCGTGTCGAGCTGCTCCAGCAGGCCCTGGGCCGCCAGGCCGGGGTCGAGTCGGGTCAGCAGGCGCGAGGCGCTCCCGGGGAGTGTCAGGCGGGTCAGTCCCGCGACGTCGGGGATGTCGCGCAGGGCGAGGCGCACCAGTTGCAAGGACCGGTCCGGCTCTGTCCCGGCGAGGCCCCAGGCCGCGCCGAGCCGGCAGGTCACCCTGTGGATCGCCACGTCCGACTGCCCGGCGACCTCCAGGGCCCGCTCGATCAGGCCGTGGGGGTCGTCCGTCGCGTCCGTGAGGCTGAAGTGGTCGAGGACGGCGATGCCCACGAACATGTCGCGGGTGCCCTGACGGAGTCGAGGGTCGAGGGAGGCCGCGACGCACACCTCCACCGACCTCACGAAGTCGCCCTGCCACGCGAGGGCGAGCCACTGCATCAGACCGCCCAACCCGGTGGGCTCGATCCGCTCGATCCGCTGCATCTCGTCGGCCCAAGCCTGGCGCTGGGCGGGATCCGTAGCGCCGGCGGCCGACACGAGGAGCGCGCAGAGCACCGCCCGGCGCTGGCGAACGTCCTCACCGCACAGATCGAGTAGCGGGCGGACGAAGTCGGCGAGGTCGTGGCGACCGAGGAGGAAGAAGGCCACAGGGGGGCCGCACAGGCGCCCGGCGAGCTCGCCCGAGCCCACCTGCGCCGCCAGCAGCACGGCGTCCCGCCAGCTGTCGGCCTCCCGCTCGAGCCGGACCGCATTGCGCTCGACCGCGGCGTTGCACGGGTCGTCGAAGGGCAGATCGGTGATCGTGGTCATCCACTCGGCCTGCGCGGTCAACGCCGCGAGCCGGTCGCCACGCTCCTCGAGCTGCTGGAGGGCGAAGGCCCGCACCGTCTCGAGCATGCGGTAGCGCACCCCACGGGGGTGGGAGTCAGGCGACACCATGCTCTGGCGCGCCAGTGAGGCGATGTGGTCGGTGGCCGAGCGATCGTCGATCCCGAGGCTCCGGGCGACGTGGTGGGCGGCGTCGAGCTCGAAGCCGTTCGGGAAGACGGCCAGCCACAGGAACACCTGTTGCTCGGCGGCGTCCAGCAAGCGGAACGACCAGTCGATGGTGGCCCGCATGGTGCTGTGGCGGTCGACGGCCCTCCGGCGGCCACTGCTCAACATGCTGAACCGGTCGTCGAGGGCGTCGACGATGGCCGGCACCCCGAGCGTGGCGGCCCGGGCCGCCGCCAGCTCGATGGCGAGCGGGATGCCGTCGAGTCGGCCACAGATCTGTTCGATCATCGGGCGGGCCATCGATTCGAGGTCGGCGCCCGCGGCGACGGCCCGCTGCTGGAACAGCTCGACGGCCGTCGTGGTCGGGTCCAGGGAGCGGACCGCCACGACGTGCTCGCCGTCGATGCCGAGCGGCTCCCGGCTGGTGGCGATCACCGAGAGGTCAGGGCAGGCAGCCGTCAGGGCGTCGATCACCGCGGCGGCCCGGTCGACGAGGTGCTCGCAGTTGTCGACCACGAGCAGAGCGTCGGCTGCCGCCAGCACGGCTGTTGCCGCCGCCAAGGGGTCGGTCGCGGCCCCGAGCCCGATGGTGCGGGCGATCGCGTCGGCGACGTCATCGGGGTCGGCGACGCTGGCCAGCTCGACGAACCAGACCGCGGTGTAGTCCGACAGCAGGTCGGCGGCGGCCTGAACGGCCAGCCGGGTCTTGCCGACCCCACCCACGCCGGTGAGGGTGACCGTTCGGTGCTGGCCGATCAACGCGTTGACCCGGGCCACGTCCTGGTCACGGCCGACGAGGGTCGAGCGTTGGGCGGGCAGGTTGGTGGTGAACGTGTCCAGGTCGCGGACGGCGGGGAAATGACGGGGGAGCTCCGGATGGAGCACCTGCCACACCCGCTCGGGCTCGGTGAGGTCACGCAAGCGGTGCGTGCCGAGGTCGGTGAACTGCACCGGGCGGGGACCCGAGCGCACGAGCGCGGCGGTCACGTCCGAGGCGAGGATCTGCCCCCCGTGGCCCACCGCCATGACCCGGGCGGCCCGGTTGACCGGGCGGCCCCGGTAGTCGTCGCCAAAGCGCTCGACTTCGCCGGTGTGCAGCCCCATCCGCACCTTCAGGCCGGTCTGGGGCATGCGCTGCTGGGCCGAGATGGCGCTGTGGACAGCGGCTTCGGCGGAGGTGAAGGCCGCGGCGATGCCATCGCCCATCGTGGCGAAGAGCTCACCACCACCCTCCTGCACGGCGGTCCGCAGCACGTCGAAGTGCTGCTCGACGTGCTCGTTCATCCCGGGCGACTCCTCCCACTGACGGGTCGATCCCTCGATGTCGGTCAGCAGGAAGGTCCGGGTCGTCTTCGGTGGGCTGCCGGCCGGAAGACTCTCCATGGTAGAACACTAGAGTTCTACTCCAAATAGCGACAACCTCGAGGAGGTGGGCACATGGGACCCGGGCCGACGGACGGTCGTCGACGTCGATCGCTCCGGACCCGCGCGCTCGTGGTCGACGCTGGCCAGAAGCTGTTCCTGGAGCTGGGGTACGTCGAGACGACGATCGAGTCGGTGGCCGCCGCCGCGGAGGTCGCGCCACAGACCGTGTACTACGTGTTCGGCACCAAGCGGAACCTGCTCGCCGCCGTCCTCGACGCGAGGATCGCCGGCGATGTCGAGCCCGTCCCCGTCCTCGAGCGCTCCTGGTTCGACGAGCTGGAGTCGACGGGCGACGCGGCCACGGCGGTTGGGCTCCTGGTCGAGGCCGCGGTGGTCATCCTGGCTCGGACGGCCTCGATCTACGATGTGGTCCGCCAGGCGGCCGCGGATCCGGACGTCGGCACCCTGTTGGCCGAGAACCGGCGTCGGCGACGGGACGATCAACGTCGCCTGGTCGGGCTCCTCGAGGAGGCCGGCCACCTCTTGGTTGACGTCGACACCGCCGCGGACGTCGTCTACGGGCTCCTGAACGAGGAGGTCTTCCTGCTGCTCACCGAGGACTGCGGCTGGGACATCGACCGGTTCCAGCGGTGGGCGACCGAGCTCCTGGTGCACCAGTTGGTCGCCCCACCTGCTTGAGCGGCTGCATGTCCGCTCGCCGGGTCGTCGCGGGGCTGGCACACTCGGATGGGGATGGATTCGAGTCGCGGGGATCGGTGGACGGGGCAGGACGAGCTGATCCTGCGGGCCGCCGAGCGGTTGCGACGGGGCCTGTCGCGCCATCCGCGCACGGGCCTTCTGCAGTACCGGGAGGACCGGTACGCACAGGCCCTCGAGGCTGTGGTGGCCGACTTCGCCCCGGCCGACCTCCCGATCTCGATCGTCCTCGCCGACATCGACGAGTTCGACATCATCAACGACAACTACGGCCATCCCGCTGGGGACGAGGCGCTCGGGACTGTTGGTGAGGCTTTGCGAGACCTGATCCGGCCCTTGGACATGGTGATGACACGTGGCAGTGATGCGTTCCTGCTGATCCTGCTCGGCGCTGACCTCACGGTCGCGGCGGAGCGAGCCGAGCTGGCCCGGGCCACCTTGGCCGACCTCCACCTCCAGCAGGTGCCGACCGGCGTCACCGCCTCGTTCGGCGTCGCAACCCACGTCGAGGGCGCGAGCCCGCTCGAACTCTTCGAACGGGCCTTTGCCGCCGAACTCCGAGCGAAGCAGCTCGGCCGGGACCGGGTCGAGGTCGCGCCCGCCCCCTGACGTGCAACGGACACCGGATTCCCATGCCGGAGGGCGGGAACCCGGTGCCAGAAGGCGTCGGATCGACGTCAGCTGGGAGTCGACGGCCGCGGACTGCTCCGATGGCGGCGGCGGCGACTTCGGCGGCTTCGGCAACGACTTGATGGCCCTCGACCAGACGATGGCCGACCTGATCCTCGCCGACCCCCGATGTGCTGCTGGCCGACAACCAGCTCACGCTCAGCGCCGGGGACACGTCGGCCCGCGCTGACCCGACCTCAACTGGCATCGGACTCCCACGCCCGAGGCAGGAATCCGGTGGCGGAACGGGGCGGGACGCGGCAGGTGACCGCGCCCCGGGCGGGGTGCCCGGGACGCGGCCGCTGCTTCTTGGGTGGGACTACCCGAGGGCCTTGGTCAGCTCGACGGTGGTGTGATCGGAGAACGTGCGGACGGCGAACGTGTCGGCCACCTGGTAGGCGAGCCCCAGCTCCGGGCCGAAGTCGTCGACCACCTCGAGGCCCGTCACCCAGGGCACCATGCGCAGCTCACGGCGCAGACGGCGGTCCGAGGTGATGTCCATGTGCACCACGCCCTCGTGGAGCGAGGCGTGGACCTCGATCCTCGTGACCGTCGGCATGAGGATGGTCTCGAAGCAGATCTCGTCGCTGGCGACCAACAGATCGTCGACGACCCAACCCCGTACCCCCACCTGTCCGAGCCAACGGCGCAGCTCGGCGTGGATGATGGCGGGGGCGGAGGGATCGGCGGCAACCGTCAGGTCCAGCCTGTCGGATTCGTTCATGATGGGGACCACCTGGCGTAGCGTTCCTGGCCGTCCGTTGCTGTGCTTTCGCTCCACACTATGCGTCACTCTCTGTGGTGGGTCAACCACTAATTGTGATTCTTTTGACCTACGCGTGGGTGTTCGGGGTACCGGGGACCGGGCGTGCGCTGATCCGCCGACCTGTCGGCGGCGGGCACCGCTACTGTCGACGGGCGATGCGGCCGATCGCAGTGCTGCTCGGAATCCTGATCGGTGTGGCGTCCTCCGGAGCCACAGGGACGGCGGTCGCCGACCCCAGCGTCGGCCCGACGCCCGTCCCGGCCGGCACCGCCCCCGAGAGCCTGGGGTCCGAGGCCGCCACCCAGAGCCGGACCTACTCCTACTCGTTGGCGACCCGCGGCACGATCACCGCCGACACCCAGTTCTTCGCCATGCACGTGGCCCAGACCCTGAACGACCCCCGCGGCTGGTCGCTGGGTGGGTCCATCGAGTTCCGTCAGGTCAGCAGCGGGGGCGACTTCACCGTCTACCTGGCCGAGGCGGGGACGCTGCCGTCGTTCGGCTACCCGTGCAGCAGCATGTGGTCCTGCCGGGTGGGGCGCAACGTCATCATCAACCAGACCCGTTGGCAGCAGTCCACGGACTCCTGGCGGGGCGCCGGCGCCTCGCTCGACAGCTACCGGCACTACGTGGTCAACCACGAGACGGGCCACTGGCTCGGCTTCGGCCACGCCAGTTGCCCGGGTTCGGGCCAGGTCGCCCCGGTCATGCAGCAGCAGTCCAAGGGGCTCGACGGCTGCCGCCACAACACCTGGCCCGTGCCCGGTGAGCGCTCCGCCGCGGGCAGCCGCCACGGAGTCGGCGTGCGGTCGTCGGGCCCGGAGACGCTCCGGATCGACGTCGGGCAGGCCGGCGACAAGGTCCTGGCCTGCGACTGGAACGGTGACGGGCGGGAGACGCCGGGTGTGGTGCGGGGCAACGAGTGGCGCCTCCGCAACGACCTGATCTCGGGCGGCCCCGCGGTGCGTTCACCTACGGCGACGTCGGCGACCGGTTCGTCTGCGGGGACTGGGACGGCAACGGCACCGAGACGCCAGGCGTGGTGCGGGGCAACCAGTGGCTGGTGCGCAACAGCAACAGCGCCGGGCCGCCGGTGGCCATCTTCCGCTTCGGGGCCGCCGGCCAACGGCCCGTCGTCGGCGACTGGAACGGCGACGGCACCGACACGCCCGGGATGGTCGACGGCAACGTCTGGCGGGTCCGCAACCGGAACTCGACGGGCACGCCCTTCGCCACGTTCACCTTCGGCCACCCCAACGACATCCCGGTGGTGGGGGACTGGGACGGCAACGGCCGCAGCGACCCCGGCATGGTCCGCGGCGGGCACTGGCGAGCTGCGGCGCACCCTGACCAGTGGGTCACCGCACCAGGTGGTCGGCTTCGGCTCGGCGGTCCCGCCCCGTCGCCGGCCGCTGGATCGGCCTGGCCAACGACCTCCCCGCCCGCAACACCAACGGCACCGTGAACCTCCGCCGCTACGCCCCCCTCCCCTGACCAGTCCCGTTCTGGGCCCCATGACCTGTTGTGGGGCGCGGGTGGTGGGGCCCAGAACGGGTGACTCGTTGCTTCTGGGTGCGAAATCGCGCGTTCAGGCACACGATCGCGCACCCAGAACGGGTCTCAGGGGCGGGCGTCGGCGATCTCGGCCATGAGGGTGAAGAGGGCGAGGACGCCGGGGGTGTCGTAGGTGGGGTCGATCTCGCGGTAGACGGCGTCGACGTTGAGGGCGATGCGCTCGGACTCGCCCCAGTCGGCGTAGGCCCCGAGGTCGATGTCCCACGCCGCCTCGGCCGCCGACAGGCCGGCGGCGTGGCGGGCGGTGGCCTCGTCCCGCACGAAGGTCAGGTAGGCGGCGGTGTCCCGAACGGCCTGAACGTCGGCCAGTGGCCCGTGGCCGGGGACGATGACCTCGCAGGCGAGGCCCAGGATCCGGTCGCAGGCGTCCAGCCAGTTCTGGACCGGCCCGTCCCAGATGATCGGGGTGCCGTCGTGGAAGAGGATGTCCCCGGTGAACACGGTGCTCGCGCCGGGAAGGTGCACGATCACGTCGCCCGCCGTGTGGGCCGGGCCGACCTCGACCAGCTCCACCGGCTGCCCACCCACCTCGAGGCTCAAGGCCCCCGAGAAGGTCCGGTCCGGGTGGGGCGGCTCGATGTCGTCGAAGGTGAAGGGGCCGAAGGCCATCTCGATGTAGCGGTTGGCCGCGTCGCCCAGGTCGAGGCTGGTCATCATCCCCAGCGTCGACGGCGGGAGCTGTTCCATCTCGGCGGCGGAGGCGGCCGAGGCGATGACCTCCGCGCCCGTCACCAGCTGGTTGCCGTAGCAGTGGTCGCCGTTGGCGTGGGTGTTGACCAGGGTGGCGATGGGCGCCGTGGCCGTGATCGGCGCCATGGCGTCGAGCATGGCCCGGGTCAGGTCGAGGTCGAAGAGGGTGTCGACGAGCAGCGAGCCGCCGTCCCCGCGCAGCAGGCCGGCGTTGCTCCAGCCCCAGCCACCGTCGGGCTGGAGCCAGGCGAAGACCCCGTCGCCCACCTCGTGCAGGCCTCGGGTGTAGGGCACGGTCGTGGTCACCCGCCCATCGTGGCAGACCACTACGTTGACCGCCCGAGCCCCGCCGGGGCGGTCTGAGGGAGAGCGGCATGGCCGGACTGCAGGGCGATCTGACGGGGAAGGCGGCCGTGGTCACGGGTGGCGGCAGCGGCATCGGCCGGGCCCTCTGCCTGGCGCTGGCCGACGCCGGCATGGACGTGCTGGCCGCCGACATCGACCTGGCCGCGGCCGAGGAGACGGCGCGAGAAGGTCGGCGACAAGGGCACCCGGGGCGCCGCCACCCGCTGCGACGTGACCGATCCCGACGACGTGCGGGCGCTGGCCGACACGGCCTGGACGGCGCTCGACGGGGTCGACCTCATCTGGAACAACGCCGGCGTCGTGGGCACCAACCTGCTCCTCGACACCCCGTTGGAGGAGATGCGCTGGGTGCTCGAGGTCAACGCCGTCGGCCCCTTCATCGGCATGGTCGAGTTCGGTCGCCGCTTCGTCGAGCAGGGCACGCCGTGCCGGATCGTGACCACCGGCTCCGAGCACAGCCTCGGCGTGCCCAACGCCATGAGCGCTCCCTACACCGCGAGCAAGCACGCCGTGCTCGCCTTCTCCGACGTGCTGCGGCGGGAGGTGCCGGACTTCGTCGGCGTGAGCGTCCTGTGCCCCGGCCTGGTCAGCACCCGGCTCTGGGAGGCCGACCGCAACCGGCCCGCCGACGTCGGTGGCGTGAACGCCATGGGCCACGACATGGCCCGGCAGCTCTTCGACCAGGGGATGCCCGCCGACGAGCTGGCGGCCCGGGCGGTGGCGGGCATCCAGCGGGGCGACTTCGTCATCGTCACCCACGCCCACTCCCGCAAGTTCGCCGCCGAGCGCTGTCAGGAGGTGCTGGGCGCCTTCGACCGCGAGGAGCTCCCCGGCGCCGACGACCGCTACGACATCGACATGATCGTCAACCGCATGATCAGCGAGCTCTGACCACCCCTCGATCTGGTTCTGGTCAGCGGCCACCCCCCCGATCCGCCGCATCGGCCGACGGTACCCAGCGGCTCGCGTCGGGTAGAAGGAGCCGGTGCGCCGGTTCGTGAAGCCCGTCCTCATCGGGATCCTGATCGTCGCGGTCGTCATCCAGTTCGTGCCCTACGGCTGGGCCCACGACAACCCGCCGGTCACCCAGGACGCCCCGTGGCCGTCGACGGAGGCCCGGGATCTCGCCGTGGCGGCCTGCTACGACTGCCACTCCAACGAGACCGAGTGGCCCGTCTACAGCTACGTGGCCCCGATGTCCTGGCTGGTGCGCCGGGACGTCGAGGCCGGCCGGGACGAGCTCAACTTCTCCACGTGGGACGAGGACGACGGCGAGGCCGACGACGCGGCGGAGTCGGTCGAGGAGGGCTCGATGCCACCGACGCAGTACTCGCTGCTGCATCCCGACGCCCGCCTCTCCGACGAGGAGGAACAGGTGCTCATCGATGCCCTGCTGGCCCTCGAGGAGGACCGCGGCGGAGATGACGACGACCGGAGCGGCTCGAACTCGGGATCGGGCTGAGCCGCGTCAGAGGTCGAGGGTCCCGCCCTCGCTGAGGGGGGCGGAGCGGACGACCTTGGCCTTGGTGCGCACCAGGATCTCCCGGGGGCTGGCGGCCACCTCGGCGGCCAGCACGAGGGCGGCGGCGAGGGGATCATCGACCACCTCCCGCACCAGACCGAGACGCCAGGCCTCGTCCGCGTCGATCCTGCGGGTGGTCAGGCACAGGTCCCGGGCCACTGCGCCGCCGACCAGGTCCCGTAGCGGCCCGTAGACCACGTCGCCGAAGCGGATCTCGGGATGGGCGAAGCTGGCGGTCGGCCCCGCCACCCGGAGGTCGCACAGCACGGCGAGGTCGAACCCGCCGGCGATCGCCGGTCCGTTCACCGCGGCGATGGTGGGGACGGGAAAGGTGTGCCAGCGCTCGTGCCACTCGTCGCTGCTGGCCCAGAGCGCGTCCATGGCCGCCGGATCGGTCATGGCCGTCTCGAACTCACCGAGGTCGAAGCCCGCGCAGAACACGTCGCCCTCGCCGGTGACAACGAGGGCCCGCAGCGAGTCGTCCTCGGCCAGTTCCGACGAGCAGCACGTTGCCCTCCTGGCGGAGGGCGGTCGACAGGGCGTTGCGCCGGTCCGGGCGGTCGAGGGTGACGAGGGCCACGCCGTCGGCTGGTCGCTCGGTGCGCAGGAGGTCGGCCATCGCCGGAGTCTCGCGCCCGGACGCCGTTCCGGCGGCTCCGGTGCGCGACAGAGCGCGCATCCCAGCCGCCAGAACGGATGGGACGGGGGGAGGGGGTCGGCGTGGGATGCTCCGGACGTGGCCACCCCGCTGCTGGTCGTCGTCGCCGGCTTCTGCCGCGGCCGTCGGCTCGGTCGGCGGCCTGGGTGGCGCCCTGCTGCTGGTCCCCCTCCTCGTCGCCACGGGGACGTCGGCCGCCGAGGCGGCCCCACTCGGCCTGGTCCTCGTCGCCGCCGGATCGTTGGCGGGCGGCTCCCGCCATCTGGAGGACCGGTTGGTCAACCACCGCCTGGGCGTCACCGTCGAGGTGGCGGCCAGCGCCGGAGCCGTAGCGGGGGCGTTGCTCTCGGGCGTGGCCAGCGAGACGGTCCTCGTCTACGCCCTCGCTGTCGTCGCCCTGGTGGCGGCGGCCGCGGGCGGGTCCCGCAAGGGCATCCGCAACGCCCCGCACCCCGCCTTCGGACCCGAGCACGTGGGGGAGCGGATGGGGATGGTCGGCGGCGCCGTGGCCCGCGTGGGTGGCGTGGCCCCCTACCGCCCGCGGCGCCTCCCGCTCGGCCTGGCCTCGATGTCGGTGGCCGGCCTCGTCTCGGGGCTGTCGGGGGTGGGCGGGGGGTTCATCAAGACGCCGGTGATGAGCGAGGTGATGTACGTCCCGGTGAAGGTGGCGGCGGCGACCAGCACGTTCACCGTCGGGATCACCGCCGCCGCCGGCCTGCTCGTCTTCGCCGCCCAGGGCCGCATCGAGGTCCATCCCGGCGGCGGCCGTGATCATCGGCAGTGTGATCGGCGGCCTCGCCGGGGCCCGGCTGCAGAACCGGCTCCGAGGCCCGGCGGTGCGCAAGGTGATCGCCGTCATCCTCGTCCTCGCCGGCGTCCTGCTGGTCGTCACCGCATGAGCACGGGCGACCTCGCCCGGGAGCCGATGGACCGCCTGGTCACGGCCCTCTTCTGGGTGGTGTCGATCGCCGCCGGCCTGGCCTGTCCTCGGCCTGGCGCTGCCGGGCGAGGTCGGGGTGGCGGTGGCCGCCGCCGCGGTGGTCGTGGTCATCGCCGCACCGCTGCTGCGGGTGCTCTGGCTGATCGTGGCGTGGTGGCGGAACCGGTGACTGGCGCTTCGTGGGCGTCGGCGTCACCCTGCTGGCCGTCGTGGCCACGGGCTCCGGCATCGCCCTCCTGACCTGACGGCGCACCGGGGCGAGGCTCAGGCCTGGGGCCGGGTCGGGCGAGCAGCTGCTGGATCGAGGTGGCCAGGAGGCGGCCGTCCTCGGACCACACCCGGCCGCAGGCCCCGATCGTGCCCCCGGTGGCGATCGGCGACTCGGCGTCGAGGAGGAGGAACGGCGCTGCCCTCGGGGGCCTGGTGGAAGGTGACGGTCGACGTCCAGGTTCGGGCGCCATCCACGCTCCTCGACGCCGGGCTCGAGGGCCCGCACGACCGACGGCCAGCCCATGAGGTCACAGACCATCGCCACCCGGGCCGCCTCCACGAACGGGTCGTCGAAGACCGGCGTGGGCCGGAAGCGGTACCAGTTGGTGAGCGTGGGCGGCAGGGGGCGCTCGTTGTCCCAGTCGTCCTGGTCCAGCCAGCCGATCGGCCGGCACTCGAGGTTGTCCCAGAAGGGAAGGTCGTGCGGTCCTCGTCAGCGGTCAGCTCCTCGATCGGCTGGGCAGGCTCGTCGGGGCCGGCGAGGTCCGGGCGGGCTCGGTCCAGTCGTACTCGATGCCGGCGGGGCCGTCGGGGTCGACCATGGTCCACACCACGGCGTGGCTGATGGGCCGCCCCTCCTGGGTCATGGCCACCCGGACGCACTGGCTGCGCCGCCCGGCCTGGAGCGTCTCGGCGTGGAGGTCGACGGGGGCGAAGCGGGCCACGCCGAGGAACTGCACGGCGAGGGAGGCGGGCCGGGGGAAGTCCGAGTGGGCGCCGGCGGCCCGCAGGAGCACGGCGGCGATGTAGCCGCCGCACGGCCCCCAGATCTCCCAGTCGGGTCGAAGGTCGGCCGTCCAGTGCCCGTCAGCACCGGTCCACCCTCGTGTCGACCTCGAGATCGCCCATGCGCCGGCGACAATAGGGTGAGGCCATGGCGTGGGAGCGCCCGGTTTTGGGACGTTGGTTCGAGGACCTCGAGGTCGGCCTGGTCGTGCCCCACGCGCTGACCCGGACGATCACCGAGTCCGACAACATCAACTTCAGCCTGAGCACGCTCAACCCGGCCCCGCTGCACCTCGACAGCCACTACGCCGCCGAGACCGAGTTCGGGCGCCCGCTGGTGAACTCGATGTTCACCCTCGCCCTGCTGGTGGGCATCTCGGTGCACGAGACGACCCACGGCACGACCGTCGCCAACCTCGGCTTCGAGTCAGGTGGCCTTCCCCGCCCCGCTGTTCCCCGGCGACACGGTCCACGCCGAGACCGAGGTCATCGCGGTGCGGGACTCGGGCAGCCGCCCCGACGCCGGCATCGTCACCTTCGAGCACCGGGCCTTCAACCAGGACGACACCCTGGTCTGCCGCGCCACCCGCACCGCCCTCATGCACCGCCGCCCCGCCTGACCGCCTGGCGCCGATCCCTTGTCGCCCGAGGCGCTACAGTCAGCTGTCGGCGCTGTCGAGGAGGGTGCGGGCCTGGCGGGCCAGGGGCTCGTCGACCATCTGGCCCTCGAAGGCGATGGCGGCGGAGCCGGCGGCGACGGCGCGCGTCGTAGGCGTCGAGCAGGCGGCGGGCCCGGTCCAGCTCGTCGGCGGACGGGGTGAAGGCCTCGTGGGACCAGGCCACCTGGGCGGGGTGGATGCAGAGCTTGCCCCGGAAGCCGAGCGAGCGGCCGACGGCGGCGTCGGCCCGGAAGCGCTCCTCGTCGGTGAGGTCGGTGACGACCTGGTCGACGGCCAGGGTGCCGGTGAGGCGGGCGGCGAGGGCCACCCGGGACCGGGCGTAGAGGACCTCGGTGCCCTCCGGGGTGCGGACCCCGCCCAGGTCGGCGACGTAGTCCTCGGCGCCGAAGTAGCGCCACGTGGACCCGGGAGTCGGTCAGGACCTCTTCGGCCCGGGCCACACCGGCGGCCGTCTCGAGCCCGGCGACGATCGCGAGGTCGTCGAGGCCGTGCGCTTCGAGGGCCTGCGGCGACCATGGCCACCTGCTCGGCGGACTCCAGCTTCGGCACGACGACGCCGGCGATGCCGGGGACGAGGGCCTCGGCCATGTCGTCGGCGAACCACTCGCTGGGCACGGCGTTGACCCGGACGTGCACCGCCAGTCCGGGGTGCCCGTCCCGGAGCTCGGCCGCCGCCCGCGCCACGATCAGCCGGGCCTCGGCCTTGGCCTCGGCGGGCACGGCGTCCTCCAGGTCCAGCACCACCCCGTCCGGCCCCGACCGCGGCAGCTTGGCCAGCACCTCGGCCCGGTTGCCCGGGGCGAACAGCAACGACCGCAGGCGCACGGCGGCGAGCGTACGGGTCCGCGTGGTGCACGCTGGAGCCGGTCGTCCCGTTCTGGCGTCGATCTGTTGCGCCGAACGCAACAGATCAGCGCAATTTCAGGTCGCCGTCGTTGTCGTGCCCCCCAGCCCGACGGTGTCGGCGTGGTAGCCCATGGCGATGGCGCCGCTGCTCGTCCCCACCCCGCGGGACGTCGACCTCTCTGGCCGTCGGCTGCCGGACGACCTGGCAGCGTCACCGAGCGCACGGACCCGAGCCTCCCGGCCCAGGGCTACGAGCTGACCCTGACCGAGCACGGGGTCACCCTCGCCCACGCCGACGAGGCCGGGCGGCGGTACGGGCGATCCGACCCTGGACCAGCTGCGGCGCCAGGGCCTGGTCGCGGGCCGGGTCCGGGACTGGCCCGACCTCGCCCACCGGGGCTTCATGCTGGACATCAGCCGGGACCGGGTGCCGGACCGGGCCTGCCTGGTCGCCCTGCTGGACCGCCTCGACCGGCTGCGGCTCAACCACCTCGAGCTCTACACCGAGCACACCTTCGCCTACGTCGACCACGAGGACGTGTGGCGGGACGCCTCCCCGATGACCCCTGACGACGTGGCCTGGCTCGACGCCGAGGCCGCCGCCCGGGGCATCGACCTGGTGGCCAACCAGAACAGCTTCGGCCACTTCGAGCGGTGGCTGCGCCTGCCCGAGTACCGGGACCGGGCCGTCGACCCCGTCCGCCGCCCGACCCCTCGGTCGCTGGCGCCGACCGAGGACAACGCCCGCTTCGCCCTCGACCTGGTGGCCGAGCTGACCGAGGCACCACACCGGACGGACCGGTCAACATCGGCTGTGACGAGGTCTTCGAGCTCCACGGCCAGAAGGACGGCGTTCGTCGAGCACCTCGGCCGGCTCCTCGACGGCACCCGGGCCCTCGGCCTCCATCCCCGGTTCTGGGCCGACATGATCCACGGCGACCCGGCGGCCGCGGCCGACGTCGTCGGTGACGCCACCGCCCTGCTCTGGCACTACGAGGCCCCGATGCCCGAGGACACCGCCGACCTGATGGGCGCCCTCGACCTGCCGGAGCCCTTCGACGCCCTCGCCCAGGACTGGATCGACAGCCGAGGCCTACCTCGGCTTCGGCCCGCGGGCCGAGGGCTTCGCCGAGGCGGGCATCGACTGGTGGGTCTGCCCCGGCACCAGCGGCTGGAACTCCCTGGTCGGCCGCTGGTCCAACGCCCGGGCCAACGCCCTCGACGCCGTCACCTGCGGCCGCGGCCTTCGGCGCCACCGGGATCCTGGTGACCGAGTGGGGCGACAACGGCCACCTGCAGCCGCCCACCGTCATGCTGCCCGGCCCTCACCTACGCGGCGTCGGTGGCCTGGTGCCGGGCCGCCAACGAGGACCAGGACGTCGCCGCGGCGCTCGACGCCGTCGTGCTGCCCGACGAGGCCGGACGAGCCGGCGCGGCCCTGCTGGCGGCGGGCGAGGTCTACGCCCGCACCGGGGTCGTCCAGCCCAACGGCTCGGCCCTCCACGACGCGCTGGCCGGCGGGGGCATGGGCGGCGTTCGGCGAGCCCTCCGCCGAGGCGACCTGGCCGGGGTCGTAGCCACGCTGGCGCAGGCCGACGACGACCTGGCGGCGGCCCGCTTCACCGACGCCGACGGCGCGATCACCCAGCGGGAGCTGCGCCAGGCCGTGGCCCTCGCCCGCCACGGGGCGCTGGCGCCTGGCCCGTCGCCACGGCCTGCGCTGCCCCCGACGACGTCGCCCTCGACGCCGAGCTCGATAGCCTCCGGGACGAGCAGGCCGCCTGCTGGGACGCCCGCAGCCGGCCAGGGGGCCTGGCCGACAGCCTGGCCCGGCTCCCGAGCCCTTCGGGGACGACGCCGGGACCCTGACGGTTGCTCCTCAGGAGCCGTCGACCCGTCGGTCGGTGCGGGTCGGTCGCTCCGCCTGATCTACCTTCTCGGCCGTGACTGAACTGCGATTCGACGACATCGACGGGATCAACGCCGCAGGCCGGCGGCGACTACGGGGACTGGGGCCGCGAGATCGACGTGACCCAGGAGATGATCAACCAGTTCGCCGAGCTCACCGGCGACCACCAGTGGATCCACGTGGACATCGAGCGGGCCAACGCCGGCCCCTTCGGCGGGCCCATCGCCCACGGCTTCCTGACCCTCTCCCTGCTCCCCGCGCTCGACGGGCACGGCCGACCTCGCGCTCGGCGGGCGTGCCAGAACGCCGTCAACTACGGCGCCGACGGCCTCCGCTTCCTGGCCCCGGTGCCCGCCGGCTCCAAGGTCCACGCCCACAGCAAGCTGGTCAGCGCCGAGGCCAAGGGCAGCGGCACCCTCGTGAAGTCCGAGATCGCCGTCCACGTCGTCGGCGCCGAGAAGCCCAGCCTCATCTACCAGATGCTCGTCCTCTACATGGGCTGACCCCCCACCCACATCGGTTCTGGTTGCGCGCCCTTGACGCCGCCGTCACGCTGGCCTGAGTCGGCTCAGGCGCGGCTGCTGACGTTCCCGGCGGCTTCGTCCAGCATGGCGCCCTCATGGGTGCTGCCCGTGCCCCGGCCGGCCGGTCGGCCGTGGGTGAACGCGGCGGCCTCGAGGGCCAGCAGGTGCTCGAAGCGGTCCCGGACCTCCGCCTGCTGACCTGGGTCGACGGCCAGGTTGACCAGCTCGTGGGGGTCCTCCACGAGGTCGTAGAGCTCGTGCTCCTGGTCCTCGAAGGCGCTGTCCGGACCGAAGCGCATGCCCTGTTGCCAGTCGACGGTCCCGCCGGTGTTGTCCACGCCGCCCCCCACACCGAAGTAGCGGATGTACTTGTGGCGGCCGTCGAAGTATCCCCGGAGGGCGAAGCGCTGGCCGATGCAGGACTTGTGCCAGCCCTGGGCCTGGGCGAAGAGGACGTGGTCCCGGACGGCGTCGGCCGATCCCGACAGCAGTGGCTCCAGGTCGTGTCCGGACAGAGTCGGCGCGTCGTCGACGCCGGCCAGCCCGCACAGCAGCGAGGGGATGTCGGCCGACGAGGTGAGGGCGTCGACCTGCCGTCCGGCCTCGACCCCCGGGCCCCGCACGTAGAGCGGGATGCGCATGATCTCCTCGTAGGCGAAGGGACCCTTGCCCCGCATCCCGTGGCCGCCGGCCTGCTCGCCGTGGTCGCTGGTGAAGACCACGACGGTGTCCTCGGCCTGCCCGGCCGCCTCCAGCGCGCCGAGGATCGTGCCGAGGTGAGCGTCGTTCAGCTCGTGGAGGTGGAAGTAGTAGTCCAGCGCCCGGCGCCAGACCTGCTCGTCCTCCCGTTCGAGGTGGCCGAACCAGGAGTGGTTCTCCTCCCAGCGCCAGGTGTCGTGGACGGCGGGCTTGGTCCGCAGGTCGTCGTGGAGGCTGGCGGGCAGCTCGGTGAAGAGCTCGTCGTACTCGCCCTCGAACGGGGTGATGGCCGGCCGCCCGGGGATGGGCGCGGGGATGAAGCGGCGGTAGCGATCGGTGCGCTCGGCGTGGGCGGCCTGGTAGTCGGGCTGGTCGGCGGGATACCAGCAGATGTCGTGGGGGTTGACCAGGCCGACGGCCAGGAACCACGGCTCGGGGCCGTCGCCGTGCTCGTCCAGCCAGCCGGCGACCTGAGCCGCGATCCGTTCGTCGTAGTAGGTACCGGTCCCGGCCAGGCCGGTCCAGGCCCAGTCCTCACCGGTCCAGTCCGAGAAGCCGTAGGCCTCCATGTCCGGGTTGCCGTAGGAGAGGTGCCACTTGCCCAGGTAGGCCGTCCGGTAGCCGGCGTCCCGCAGCAGGTGGCCGACGGTCGGAGTCGCGGTGTGGAGGTCGGGCTGGGTGGGCTCGACGAAGACGTTGTCGGTCACCCCGTGCTCGGGAACGTACTGGCCGGTGAGCAGCGTGGCCCGGGACGGGGAACAGGGCGAGGAGTGCGTGTAGTGCCGGGTGAACTCGGTGCCGTCGGCCAGCAGCCGGCTGCGGTGGGGGAGCCGGGGGTGCAGGTCGGCGGGGATCCAGCCCCGGTGGCGCTCCTGGTCGTTGACGATCAGCAGCAGGTTGGGACGTCGCTCGGGCACGCCGCGAAGCATGCCCGACGCGCCGGGGGTCAGCCCGGCGGAGCGGTGAGGCCGAGGCGGACGAGCAGGTCGTCGAGCAGGGCCTCGGTGGTGGGCCAGGGGCCATCGGGGGCGCAGGCCACCAGGCTGACGATGCCGTGGATCCAGGTGTGGACCTGGGCGGCGACGAACGCGGGGTCCCGGTCGTCGTGGTTGGCGTCGAGGACCTCGGCCACCATGGCCACGAGGTCGTCGAAGGCGCTCATGCCGATGGGCACGGCCCGCTCCGGCAGCTTGTCGGTGCCCGAGAACATGACGCCGTACTGACCGGGTCGACCGAGGGCGAAGCGGACGTAGGCATCGCCCGCGGCCCGCAGGCGGACGACGGGGTCGGGGTCGACCATGGCGGCGGCGATGGCCCCCTGGAACTCGTCCCAGCAGTGCTGGACGGCGGCCTCGAGCAGCGCGTCCTTGTCCTCGAAGTGGTTGTAGACGGCCATGGGGGAGACCCCGGCCCGCTTGGCGGCGGCCCGCAGGCTCACGCCGTCGACCGAGCCGGTCTCGGCGATCAGGTCGACGGCGGCGTCGACCAGATCGGCCCGTAGGCGGTCGCCCTGGCCCCGGGGGTTGCGCTCCCGTGTGACCGCTTTCACGTTGACGAGTGTAGATGTACGGGCGTACAACACACAACCATGTTCACCCGCATCGGCCACTTCACCGTCCGCCGTCGCCGCCTGGTCCTGGTCCTGACCGTCGCCTTGGTCATCGTGGCCGGCGCCCTGGGCGGCGCGGTGTTCGACCGGCTGGCCACCGGCGGGTTCGAGGACCCCGAGTCCGAGTCGGCCCGCGCCGCCGACCTCCTGGACGAGCAGTTCGGTGCCGGCGCCCCCAACGTCGTCCTGCTGGTCGACCGCGGACGACGGCGACGTCGACGCGGCCGAGGTCGCGGCCGTCGGCCTGGAGCTGACCGAGGAGCTGGCCGCCTACCCGAAGGCCGACGACGTCGTGTCCTACTGGTCGCTCGGCTCCCCGCCACCGCTGCGCAGCGAGGACGGTTCGGCCGCCCTCGTCGTCGGCCGCCTGGCCGGCGAGCAGGACGAGTGGCAGGTCGCCGGCGAGGGCCTGGACGAGGCGTTCGCGGGGGACCGCGGCCCGGTGACCGTCGAGGTCGGCGGCTCGGTGGAGATCTTCAACCAGGTCGGCGAGACCATCGAGAGCGACCTGGCCCGGGCCGAGAGCGTCGCCATCCCGATCACCCTGATCCTGCTCATCATCGTCTTCGGCGGCATCGTGGCCGCCCTGCTCCCGGTCGGCGTCGGGATGCTGGCGGTCCTCGGCGCCTTCTTCGTGCTGTGGCTGATCACCACGGTGACCGACGTGTCGGTCTTCTCCATCAACCTGGTCACCGCGCATGGGCCTCGGCCTGGCCATCGACTACAGCCTGTTCGTGGTCTCCCGGTTCCGCGAGGAGCTCCACGCCGGTCGCGGCGTGGACGACGCCGTGGTCCGCACCGTCGAGACGGCCGGCCGCACGGTCGCCTTCAGTGCCCTGACGGTCGCCGCCTCCCTCTCGGCCCTGCTCATCTTCCCGCTGTTCTTCCTGCGCTCGTTCGCCTACGCCGGCATCGGCGTGATCCTGGTGGCCATGCTGGCGTCCCTGGTCAGCCTCCCCGCCCTGCTGGCGGTGCTCGGGCCCCGAGTCGACAAGTGGCGGGTCTTCCGGCACCGCCCGACCCCCGAGGTGGGCGACGGGCTTCTGGCACCGGGTCGCCACCACGGTCATGCGCCGGCCGCTCATCGTCACGGTCGTCGTCGTCTCCTTCCTGATCTTCCTCGGCCTGCCCTTCCTCAGCGCCCGCTTCGGCTCACCCGACCACCGGGTGCTGCCCGAGGGCAACCCGGCCCGGGAGGTCTCCGAGGCCCTGCGGGAGGACTTCGTGTCCGACGAGGCCGACGCCTTCCCGGTCGTCGCCTTCGGTGAGGTCGGCGACGGCGAGGTCGAGGCCTTCGCGGCCGAGCTCTCCGCCGTCCCCGGCGTGGCCCGGGTCGACGCCCGCACCGGCCGCTACGCCGACGGCGAGCTGCTGATCGGGCCCGACGCCACCGCGGTCCAGTTCGAGGGCGAGCGGGCGACCTGGTTCAGCGTGGTCCCCGAGGTCGAGCCGATGTCCGACGAGGGCGAGGCCCTGGTCGAGGACGTCCGCGGGCTGGACAGCCCCTTCGACGAGGTCCTCGTCGGGGGACTGGGCGCCCAGCAGGTCGACGTGAAGGCGGCCATCTTCGGCTCTGGTGCCCTGGGCCGCGCTGTGGATCGCCGTGGCCACCTTCGTGCTGCTGTTCGCCATGTTCGGCTCGATCCTCGTGCCGGTGAAGGCACTGGTGCTCAACACGCTGAGCCTGACCGCCACCTTCGGGGCCATGGTCTGGATCTTCCAGCAGGGCAACGGTGCCGGGCTGCTCGACTTCACGCCCACCGGCCTGACCGACACCACGACGCCGATCCTGATGTTCTGCATCGCCTTCGGCCTGTCCATGGACTACGAGGTCTTCCTGCTCTCCCGGATCAAGGAGGAGTACGACCGCACGGGGGACAACGAGGCCTCGGTCGCCGCCGGTCTCGAGCACACCGGCCGCATCGTCACCGCCGCCGCCCTGCTGCTCTCGGTGACCTTCCTGGCCTTCGCCACCTCGGGCATCACCTTCATCAAGCTCTTCGGCCTCGGCCTGGCGATGGCGGTGCATCATGGACGCCACCATCGTGCGGGCCACCCTCGTGCCGGCCTTCATGAAGCTGGCCGGTGACGCCAACTGGTGGGCGCCGGCCCCGCTGAAGCGGCTGCAGGAGCGCTTCGGCCTCCACGAGGCCCCACCCGACGAGTTCGACCTGGCCCGGGGCCCGGGCTCAGTCGGCGGCGAGCCAGTCGGCGATGGCGGGCAGGGCGGTGCGGTCCTGGACGAAGAAGGCGTGGCCCCCGTCGAACCAGTGGAGATCCGCACCCTGGATCTGACGGAGGAGCGCCTCCTGGTTGGCGGGCACGGCGATGCCGTCGAACCGGCCGGCGGCGATCAGGACCGGTAGGTCGCAGCTGCGGCAGCCGGTCCCACACGTCGTGGTGGGACCGGGCCTGCAGCTGCAGGCGCTCGCCCTCGGTCGGCGTGTAGCCGGCCAAGGCGCCCATCATCTCGGTCCAGAACGCCCGCAGCTCGGGGTCGTCGACGGTCCGGGTGTCGAGCCAGGCCACCTGCTGGGCGAGGCGCTCGTCGGGCGGGCAGGTCGGCAGCGTGTGCAGCGGTGACGACGAGCCGCCGGCCCCGCCCGGTGAGGTGCAGGCCAGGCCCAGCCGCTCGATCGCGCTCCGGAGCGGTGACGGCCAGCTCCTGGGCGACCATCCCGCCGAACGACACGCCGAGGACGAGGCAGGTGTCCCAGCCCACGTGGTCCAGCAGGCCGACGGCGTCGGCCGCGTAGTCCGCCATGGTCGGCTCCCGGCTGCGGGTCCTCCGGCACCGAGGACCCCAGGCCCCGGTGGTCGTAGGCGAGGACCTCGAACCGCTCGGCCAGCTCGGGGGCGTCGTGCATCCGGGGCTGGCGTCGCAGGTCGCGACCCCGAGCCGGAGATGAGCAGCAGCCTCGGCGCCCCCGCCGTCCCCGCCAGCTCGTAGGCCAGTTCGACCCCGGGCAGCACCACCGTCGTCGCCACCCCGCGTTCTTACCCGGATTCGGGTTGCCAGGGCGACCAGGATCCGGGTGAGACGCGATCAGTTGGCGGAGAGGTCGTCGGGGAAGAGGGCGAGGAGGGCGAGGTCCTCGTCGGGTTGGCGGCGCAGGACGGCCCGCCAGAGGTCGTCGGGGTCGGTGGTGGTGACGTCGGTGGGCTCGGCGTCGACGACGAACCAGCCGCCCATGGCCAGCTCGCCCTCCAACTGGCCGGGGCCCCAGCCGGAGTAGCCGGTGAAGAGGCGCACCCCGCCGACGTCGCCCAGCAGCCGCATCGGGTCGGCTTCGAGGTCGAGCACGCCGATGCCGGCGTGGACCGGCGTGAGGCCCTCGGGGGCGGCGTCGTCGACGAGGCGGCCGAGGCCGAGAACCGCGCCCTGCTCGACCGGGCCGCCGATGAAGACGGCCGGCGGCGCGGCGGCCAGGTCGGCCCACTGCGGGCAGGGCGTCGGCCAGGTCGATCGGCGACGGGCGGTTGAGCACGACGCCGAGCGCGCCCTCGTCGTTGTGCTCGATCATGAACACGACCGTCCGGCGGAAGTTGGGGTCCTCCAGCGGGGGCCCGGCCACCAGGAGGCGGCCCCGCGTCGGCGTCGAGCCGAAGCGTCACGCGGGCGCTTCGGGCTGGTTGAGCTCGATCAGGTTGCCGGCCGGGTCGTGGAAGAAGGCACTGTCGACCGGCCCCGGGATCCACGGACGGCTCGCTGACCTCGACGCCCAGGTCCGACCAGCCGGGCCCGGACGGCGTCCGACGTCGTCGACCCGGAACGCGAAGTGCTGGCCGGCCGGGGCCTCGTGGCCCTCGATCTCGATGAGGTGGACCTGGACGTCGCCGGCGTCGAGCCAGTACCCCGGGAACGCCGAAGTCCGGCCGTTCGAGCGGGTCAGGCCGAGCACGTCCTCGTAGAAGCGCCCGTCCCGCCTCGGCGTCGTCGACGTTCAGGGAGACGTGGTGGACACCGCTCGTGCAGTCGTCATCGTTCCTCCTCCAGGCCGGGCCAGAACGAGCGCAGGTGCTCGGAGAACTCCTGGCTGCCCTGGCCCTCGGTCTCGAGGGCGGCCAGGAACGAGGTCACGAGCATGCCCGGTAGAACTCCTCGCCCTCGGGTGGGGCCTCGGCGTAGCCCCGCTCCTCGGCCCGGGCGGCGAGGTTGCTGGCGATGCGGAAGAAGGCGTGGGACAGGTACTCGGCCTCGTCGGCGGGGACCTCGTGCTCCCAGCGCATCTCGTCGACGCCGGTGGCCGCGGCCTCCCAGTCGTCGAGGTAGCGCACGAAGGTCGTCGATCGTGTCCTCGGGCAGCCAGACGCCGTCGGAGCCGGGCTCGCCGACGACGCTCGTCGAGGGCCTTGCGGGCGTAGCCCACCCAGGCCGTGACGCTCGTGGCCGAGACCGGCCCGATCTGCACCCGCACTGCGGTCGACACTACGCCTCTCGCCCGCCGCCGTCAGCCCGGCCGCGCCGAGCATCGTGGGCCTACGCTCGGCGCCGGAAGAGGGGGGCCGATGGTGCAGGACAGGCATTCGGCCCACCTGCCCCATTGGCCTTCACCCCGGCCGACGGGCCCGGCGGGGGCCGACGTGCCTTGGGGCGGACCACCAGGCGGGCGCTAGCGTCGTTTCGCTCGCATTCGGTCCAACGAAGGAACCCTCATGCCCGAAGCCGTCGTCGTCGCCGCCACCCGGAGCCCCATCGGCCGGGCCAACAAGGGGTCGCTGGTCGACATGCGCCCCGACGACCTGGCCACCCAGGTCGTGACCTCCCTCATGGAGCGTTCCGGCGTGGAGTCACCGAGGTCGAGGACCTGATCATGGGCTGCGGCCAGCCCGCCGGGGAGTCCGGCTACAACATCGGCCGCGTCGTCGCCGTCGAGGCCGGGATGCCCGACGTCCCCGGCGTGACGGTCAACCGCTACTGCTCGTCGTCGCTGCAGACGACCCGCATGGCCGCCCACGCCATCAAGGCGGGGGAGGGCGACTGCTTCATCTCCGCCGGCGTGGAGACCGTCAGCCGCTTCATGAGCGGCATGTCCGACGGCATGCCCGGCACCACCAACCCGCAGTTCGACGCCGCCCGGGCCCGCACCGCCGAGCGCAGCCAGGGCGGCCAGGGCGCCTGGGCCCCGCCCGAGGGCCTGCCCGACATCTACATCGCCATGGGCGAGACGGCCGAGAACGTGGCCGAGTACAAGCAGGTCGAGCGCGCGACCGCATGGACGAGTTCGCCGCCCTGTCCCAGCAGCGGGCCGTGAAGTCCCAGCAGGAGGGCTGGTTCGACTGGGAGATCACCCCGATCACCCTCCCCGACGGCACCGTCGTCAGCAAGGACGACGGCCCCCGGGACGGCACCACCAAGGAGAAGCTGGCCGAGCTGAAGCCCGTCTTCCGCCCCGACGGCACCATCACCGCCGGCAACGCCTGCCCCCTCAACGACGGGGCGGCCGCCGTGCTGGTCATGAGCGACACCAAGGCCAAGGCCCTCGGCCTCACGCCGCTGGCCCGCATCGTGGCCTCGGGCGTGTCGGGCCTGAACCCCGAGATCATGGGCCTCGGCCCCATCGAGGCCTCCAAGCAGGCCATGGCCCGGGCCGGGCATGAGCATCGACGACATCGACCTGGTCGAGATCAACGAGGCCTTCGCCGCCCAGGTCATCCCCTCGGCCGACGAGCTGGGCATCGAGTGGGACAAGCTGAACGTGGCCGGCGGCGCCATCGCCCTGGGTCACCCCTTCGGCATGACCGGCGCCCGCATCACCGCCACCCTCATCCACAACCTCCGCGAGCACGACAAGACCTTCGGCCTGGAGACCATGTGCGTCGGCGGGGGACAGGGCATGGCGATGATCTTCGAGCGCTTGGTCTGACTGGCCGGGGGGCGGGGAGGGCAGCCTCCCTCGCTCCTACGCAACGAACGAGACGTCGCCGAGGAAGGCCGTCCTCCCCGCCTTCTTGCTGGGCGCGCTCGACGAGCATCACCAGCGGTTGGAGGAGGGTTCGTAGGGCTGTACCTCTACTTGAGGTTCAACCCCCCCTGCCGAAATTGCGCGAGTTGGTTGCGCTCGCGACACCAACTGACGCAATTTCAGGCTGGCGGGGCGGAGGAATCGGCTGGTGAGCCCCTCACCTACGTGCGTCGGTTGCGTTGGGCGCAGGCGACTGGAGCGGGCAGAGGACTGGCGCTCCGACCCCCTACGTGCGTCGTTGTGGTTCTTGGTAGGACTCAGCTGGTGACGTAGGGGTTTTCGCCGGCGGCGTGGTCGGTGACGTCCATGATCTCGGTGATCTCGGGGATGTTGTCCCGGAGGGCGACCTCGATGCCGTTGCGGAGGGTCTGGGCGGCCATGCCGCAGCCCTGGCAGCCGCCGCTGAGGCGGAGGGAGACGACCCCGTCGTCGGTGACCGAGACCAGCTCGGCCCGGCCGCCGTGGCTGGCCACGGCGGGGTTGATCTGGCGGTCCAGCACGGTGCGCACCCGCTCGGCCACGGTGCCGGTGAGCTCACCCAGGTCCTGGGCCATCTCGGGGCTCACCGCGCCGGACGGGGGCCGATTGGGGTTGTCCAGCACCATGCCCGGGCTGAGCAGGTCCCGGCTGACGTCGAGGGTCGCGCCCTCGAGGAAGTCGCGGCTGCCGTCGGGGACGATGACGGTCAGGTCCTCGCCCACGACGACCAGATCGTCGGGATCGGCGTGCTCCGGGGCCTGGAAGTAGAGGTCGTAGACGAACTCGGTGGCGTTGGCGCCCACCACCTCGACCCAGAGGGCCAGGCGCTCGGCTTCGGGCTCGTCGGCCCGCAGGGCCAGGACCCGCTTGATGGCCTTCGGCGTGACGGTGAAGGAATCACTCACAGCCATCCAGGGTAGGGATTCGGGCGAGCCGCCGTTCCGGCGTCATCGGATCGTCATCCGTCGGTCTTGAGGAGAACATCGAAAAGCCAGCCTGTGACAGTAATCACACGTCTGAATGTTGCGGTTCCGTTACGAAGACGGTGATCCTGTCATCACCCCACCAAGAGAAGCGCCTTCTGGCCGACCCCGATTCGAGGGTCCGGCCGGTCAACGGCCGCTCGAGCCGCTGCCCTCACGGGCCGGCCGGTGATCCCCTCACCTCCGAGCACCGCCGCGCGCCCACAGACCGGTGGGGGTCGTCCCCCCAAGGAGCACACCCCCCTGTGCGAGCAATGAACAAGAAGATCGGACTGACGGCCATCGGCCTGACGCTCGTCCTGAGTCTCATCGGTGCCATCGATGCCGGCGTGGCGTTCGCGACCGACAGTGAGGGCACCACCCCGTCGACGGTGCCGACCACCACGGTGGCCCCGGCCCCGACGACGACGGCGCCCCGTCGACGGAGGAGGAGGCGACGACCACGACCACCGTGGCGCCCGCCGACACCACCGCCGAGCCGGCTGCCACGGCCACCACCGAGGAGGAGCCCAGGCGCCGCTGGGGCCCCGATCCCCGGCTGGTCGACTACGGCGACTGCGGTCCCGGCTACACGGCCTGTCACGTCGCCAAGGCGCACCAGGCCCGAGGCCTCCGGCAGTGGCGAGACGGCCACTGGTTCCGCTGGGGCACCACCTGGGTCCGCGGCCACCGCGGCGAGACCTGGGCCGCCTTCCAGCAGGAGGCCCGTCTCGTGCGCATCTACCTGTTCGCCCTCGCCGTGGCCCGCCACCGTCGGGCCCTGGTGAGCCGCTGGTCCGGCGTCGCCGAGTGCGAGTCGGGCGGGAACTGGGCGATCGCCTCCGGCAACGGGTACTACGGCGGCCTCCAGTTCAACATGGGCACCTGGCAGGCCTACGGCGGGCGGGGCATGCCCCACCAGCAGCCGGCCTGGTACCAGGCGACCATCGCCGACCGGGTCCGTACCCAGGGTCAGGGCCTCGGCGCCTGGCCCCACTGCGGCGCCTACTACGGCTGATCCTCGACCACAGGTCGAAGGTGCGAAGGCCCGTCCCGCAACGAAGCGGGACGGGCCTTCGCCGTTTCGCCCCCCCACGGGGTGTTCTCGGTCCTGGTGAAGCGATGGGCGCGTCCACGCGCATCGTTCGTGACCAGAACGGTCAGTCGAAGGCGCCGTGGCGGCCTTCGCCGGAGGCGAAGCGGGCGGCGCCCTCCTGGGTCTCGCCGCTGGCGATGACGGTGAGGCCCAGCTCGGTCTCCCGCAGGAGGGCGGCGTCGAGGTCCAGGGACCACTGGTCGTAGGAGGACTCCCGATCCGAGCGGAGGCAGTGCTGCGGGAAGCGGGCCAGGTCCTCGGCCAGGGCGACGGCGGCGGCCAAGGCCTGACCGGGCTCGACCAGCCGGTTGGCCAGGCCCATGCGGAGGGCCTCCTCGCCGGAGACGCCCCGCCCGGTGAGGATGAGGTCGAGGGCGTGGCTGTGGCCGATGAGGCGGGGGAGCCGGATGGTGCCGCCGTCGACCAGGGGCACGCCCCAGCGGCGGCAGTAGACGCCGAACACGGCGTCGCTCGCCGCGACCCGCAGGTCGCACCAGATCGCCAGCTCCAGGCCGCCGGCCACGGCGTGTCCCTCGACGGCGGCGATCACGGGCTTGTCCAGCAGCATCCGGGTCGGGCCCATCGGACCGTCGCCGTCGATGGTGACCCGGTTGCCCCGGCCGTCGGACACGCTCTTCAGGTCCGCCCCGGCGCAGAAGGTGCCGCCCGCCCCGGTCAGGACCGCCGCAGCCAGGTCGTCGTCGGCCTCGAAGCGGCGGAACGCGTCGGCCAGGTGCCTGGCGGTCGGTCCGTCGACCGCGTTGCGCACCTCCGGCCGGTCGATGGTGACGATCGCCACCGCTCCCTCGGTCTCGTAGCGCACGGTCATGCCCGGAGAGTAGAAGTGTTCGGTGCTGCCTGACGGGGTCTACGACGTGTTCGTGGTGGATGCCGACGACGACGAAGGGGTCATCCGGCTCGAGCTCACGATCCTGGCGGGCGAGCAGAAGGGTGAGGTCGTCAACCTGGCCTCCCCCGACCTCCGGGGCGAGCCCGCCCTCCTCCTCGGTACCCCCGGCACGCTGACGGTCACCGACGGTCGCCCGGACCTCCAGCTGGAGCCGTAGGGACCCTCCGAGCCCCTCCACCGCGCCAAACCGACGCGACCAAGGGGGCGTGGGGTCGGGCTACCGGTTCCTCGGGGGCGCAATCGCCCTCCGCGGACCGCGAATGTCGCCGCCAGTGGGTACATCTCGTTCTGGCGCCTGATTCGGGTCCTATGACCCCCGAATCAGGCGCCAGAAAGACGGGGGTGGCCCGAACCGGGCCTGTCGGCCACGGACCGTGGCGAGAGGGGCCAGAACGGCGCCGCCGAGGCCGGCGAGGAGACCCGGCCCCCGCGGTTGCCGCCGGTTCCAGCCCGGGATCAGCCCGGCTTGACCGCCACGCCGCGGACGGTGACGCGGACGAAGGGGGGGGCCTTGCGCATGGACTCGCGGCGGGCCTCGACGAGGTCGAAGCCCGCGGCCGGGATGGCCTGGTCGGTGGTGCGGGTCAGGTGGCAGTTGCCCGCCCAGCGCTTCCACAGGGGCTCGATGCGGCGCTGCCACTTGTGGCGCTTGGGGTTCTCGTAGGCGGCGACGTGCTCCAGGTAGACGAGCCGTCCGCCGGGACGCAGGACCCGGCGGATCTCGACCAGGGCGGCCACGTGGTCGGGGACCGAGCAGAGGACGAGCGTCGACACGACGGCGTCGAAGCTCTCGTCCGCGAAGGGGAGGGGGTCGACCCCGGCGTCGTCCAACTCGACGGGGAACGGCGCCGACCGGGCCGCCACCTTCGGCTCCAGCTTGGCCCGCATGTACCGGTCGGGCTCGGCCAGCACGAGACGGGTGACCGTGTCGGGGTAGTGCTCCAGGTTCAGGCCGGTGCCGGCGCCGATCTCCAGCACGGCACCCGACAGGTCCCCCAGGAGGGCGGCCCGCCAGTCCCGGAGCCCGGCGGCCTCGGTGTCGGCCATCGTGCGGTCGTACCAGGCAGCCATGAGTCGGGGCACGGGCGGACTGTAGGCCCGAAACCATGGCCCGGCGGCGGGGGACGGTGGGCGAGACTGGCGCCGTGGCGCACCCCTACTGGCCGTTGTTCGACCTCCGGGTGCGCACCCCGCGCCTGGAGCTGCGGCCGGCGACCGACGACGACCTCCTGGCCGTCGTCGACCTGATCCGGCGCGGCGTCCACGAGCCGGAGATGATGCCGTTCTCCACGCCGTGGACCGACGTGCCGTCGCCCCAGTTGGAACGCAACAGCCTGCAGTGGAACTGGCGGCTGCGGGCCGACTTCACCCCGGAGAGCTGGGCCCTCGGCCTGATCGTGGTCGTGCACGACCCCGAGCCGACCATCGTCGGGGTCCAGGACCTCTTCGCCAAGAACTTCGTGACCACCCGGGTGGCCGAGAGCGGCTCCTGGCTGGGGATGGCGCACCAGGGCAAGGGCATCGGCAAGGAGATGCGGGCGGCCATCCTCCACCTCGGCTTCGCCGGCCTCGGTGCCCAGTGGTTGGAGACCTTCGCCTGGGAGGACAACGCCTCGTCCCTCGGGGTGACCGAGCGCTTGGGCTATGAGACCAACGGCGTGGAGATGGACCTGCGGCGGGGCGAGGGCCAGCCGTTGCGCCGGTTCCGGATCACCCGCGAGGCCTGGGAGCCGCAGCGGCGCAAGGACATCCGCATCGAGGGCCTCGAACGGTGCCTCGACATGTTCGGCCTGCCCCAGGACGTGGCCGGGGCCGACGCCTGCCGCGGCGGCTGGTGCGTGGTGACGCTGCCCGTGCAGGGCGACGCCACGGTGGAGGTCGTCGACCGCCTGGCCAAGGTCGCCGCCCGCCAGGGCAAGGGCCAGATCGGCGCGGTGGGGGTCGACATCCCCATCGGGCTGTCCGACGGGCCGCCCCGGAAGTGCGACATCGACGCCCGGGCCCTGCTGGGCGACCGCCGGACGTCGGTGTTCCCGGCGCCTGTCCGCCCGGTGCTGGGCGCCCGGAGCTACGAGGCGGCGCTGGCCCGGTCGCGGGCGGCGAGTGGGGTCGGCCTGTCCAAGCAGTCCTGGAACCTGGTGCCCAAGATCGCCGAGGTCGACCGCCTGCTCGACCCCACCCGCCAGGGCCGCATCTTCGAGTGCCACCCGGAGGTGGCCTTCGCCGCGCCTGCACGGCGTCCCCATGGCCCATGCCAAGAAGACCCGGGCGGGTCGGGACGAGCGCCTGGCCGTCCTCCGCCCGCACGTGCCGGGCATCGAGACCCTCGTCGCCGAGCCGCCGCCGGGCGCCGCCGCCGACGACGTGCTCGATGCCGCGGTGGTCGCCGTCACCGCCAAGGCGGTGCTGGCGGGCAAGGAGCACCGCCTCGGCGAGCGCCGTCACGACGCCAAGGGCCTCGTGATGGAGATCGTCACCCCCGAGCTCGGGTATCAACCCTGAGCCAGGGGTGGGCGGGTCCCCCCGAGCGGGGGGCGTCACCCGGTGGTACTGCTCGAGGGTCACGGGCCGTCGAGTCGTCGTACCATCGGCCCAGACGAGCAGGGGGATGACGGATGCAGCGCTTGACCGGGCTCGACGCCGGGTTCCTCTCCATGGAGACACCCACCGCCCCGATGCACGTCGCCGGCCTGGCCGTGTTCGACCCCTCCGACGGTGAGCGGAGACTTCGACCTCCACCACCTGCGGGAGGTCTACGAGCCCCGGCTCCACATGGCCCCGCCGTTCCGGCGCCGCCTGCGGGAGGTCCCCTTCGGGCTCCACCTTCCGCTCTGGATCGAGGACCCCGACTTCGACATCGAGTGGCACCTGCGCCGCGTCGCGGTGCCCGCCCCGGGCGGCCCCCGGGAGCTGGCCGAGCTGGCCGCCCACCTGAACGCCATCCCGCTGGACCGCAGCCGGCCGCTGTGGGAGATGTGGCTGATCGACGGGGTGGCCGGCGGCCACGTCGCCGTGCTCAGCAAGGTCCATCACGCCGCCATCGACGGTGCGTCGGGCAACGAGATCACCGTCGCCACGCTCGACCTGGCACCGGAGGGCTCCGAGGTCCCGCCCCCCGAGGAGGAGTGGAAGCCCGACACGATCCCCTCCGACGTCGAGATGCTGGTCCACGCCACGGCCTCGCTGCTGTCGTCGCCGGTCCGCCTCGTGCGGGCGACCCGGCGCACGATCGACGCCGCGCTGGGCCGACGGGGCCTGCCCGCCTCCATCTCGCCGCCGTCGCCCTTCGCCGCGCCCCGCACGTCCATCAACGGGCCGCTGACCCGGCAGCGGGTCTTCGCCACGACTTCCCTGTCCCTGCCCGCGGTGAAGGCCATCAAGGCGCACCACGACGTGAAGGTCAACGACGTCGTCCTCGCCCTCTGCGCGGGGGCGCTGCGGCGGTGGTTCGACGACCGGGGCGAGGACCTGTCCGCGCCGCTGGTGGCCATGGTCCCGGTGTCGGTACGGACCGACGATGAGAAGGGGGCCATGGGCAACCGGGTCTCCTCGATGCTGGTCAGCCTGGCCACCGAGGTCGCCGACCCGGCCCTGCGCCTCCAGGTGATCGGTGACGCCACCCGGGAGGCCAAGGAGCGCCACGCCATCGGCGCCGACGCCCTCACCGACTGGGCCGAGTTCGCCGCGCCGGCCCTGCTGGGCCGGGCCGCCCGCCTCTACTCCCGCATGCACCTGGCCAACATGCACCGGCCGGTGTTCAACGTGACCATCTCCAACGTGCCCGGCCCGCCGTTCCCGCTCTACTCGGCCGGGGCCCGGCTGGTGGCCAACTACCCGATGGGGCCGATCTACGACGGGGCGGGCCTGAACATGACCGTCATGAGCTACCGGGAGCAGCTCGACTTCGGCCTCCAGGGTGACCCCGACCTGCTGGGCGACCCGTGGATCCTGGCCGGCTTCCTCGAGGACGCGCTGGCCGAGTTGGCCGCCACCGTCCCCGAGTTGGACGGCGAGCCGCTGGTGGTGCACCCCTTCGGCGCCGAGGCCGAGTCGGTGGCACCGTCCGTCGATTCGGTGTCGGAGGCCGACGACCTCATGGTCATCGAGGACACCGAGGAGCTCATCGCCCGGGCCCAGGAGGCCCTCGGCCGAGCCCAGGCCGATCGGGCCGACGCCGCGGCCATCACCGCCGCCCTCGACCAGCTCCGCAAGGCCGCCGACTTCAGCCAACCCGCCTAGCCGGCCTCGACCCGAGGAGCCAGACCATGACCGCATCTGCTGTTGCCGCCCTCCGAGCCGATCACGCCGCCCTGGGGGCGATGGCCGAGTCGTTCACGCCTGAGGAGTGGAGCGCCCCGAGTGCCTGCGAGGGGTGGGCCGTGCGGGACGTCGTGGCGCACATGACCCAGCTGTGGCGGCAGGTGGTGGACCCGGCGTCGCTGCCGCCGGGAGACCCCTCGGGCATGACCGAGCGGACGCAGGACCGCTGGGTCGAGGCGCTGGCAGACCAGCCGGTGGACGAGCTGCTGGCGGACTACAAGGCGCTGGGGGAGCAGGCCATCGCCGGGCTGGAGGGCCTCGTCGGCGTGGACGCGCCCATGGACCTCGCCGACCTCGGGACGCACCCGATGGACCTGATCGCCAACGCCTTCGCCTTCGACCACTACACCCACATCCGGGTCGACGTGCTGGCGCCCGGGGGACCCGTCGACCGCCCCGCGCCGCCGGTCACCGAGGACCACCTCGACGCCACGGCCGAGTGGATCCTGGCCGGCATCCCGCAGATGTCGCCCGCCGCGGCGGCCGAGCCCATCGACCTCGTGCTCACCGGTCCCGCCGGCCGCACCGCCCGGATCGGCCCCGGCGGCGACGCCGTCGCCACCGTCACCTCGTCCATCGCCGACCTCGTCCTCTGGGCCACGCACCGCCGGGCCTGGCAGGACCTCGATGTCACCGTCGACGGCGACGAGGCCGCCGCCCACCGCTTCCTCGACGCCGTTCACGTCTTCTAGGGCCGTCGCTACCCTCGGCGGTGACGCCGAAGGGAGTGACGAGTGCCCATCCGACTCGACCACACCACGATTGCCGCCACCGACGCCCGGGCGTCGGCCGAGTTCCTCGCCGCCGTCCTGGGCCTCGAGGTGGGCGACCCGACGGGGCCGTTCACGCCGATCGTCATGGCCAACGGCGTGACCCTCGACTTCTACGAGGCCGATGACGCCACGGACCGGGGCGGGCACTTCGCCTTCCTGGTGTCCGAGGACGAGTTCAGCGCCGGCCTGGCCCACCTCGAGGCGACGGGCGTGCCCTACTACCCGGGCCCGACCCTGGACCGACCCGGCGAGATCAACACCTGGGACGGCGGCCGTGGCCTCTACTTCCTCGACCCGGCCGGCCACACCATGGAGCTCCTCACCGTCCCCTACGGCGGCTGGCCGGACTGACCGAGCCGCGCCTCCGAAATGTGCTGTCGATCTGTTGCGGTGGACGCAACCCAGAGACGCCAGAACGGATCGTCCGGCCCGCCCCCGACGAATGGCGGCGCGACCCCACGCCCCGTCTGTGCCGTCGGTTCGTGCGGGCCGACGGCCCACGGGTCAAGCTTCGGGGGTCGTCCGTGGAGCCCCCCGCAGGACGGCGGCGCAGCTGGTCCCCGTCGACGTCCGCGGGAACCAGGCGGTCAGGTCAGTGCGGCTCGGAGGGTGGCGGCGACCTGGTCGGCTTGGGCGTCGTCGGCGTACTTGTGGCGGGGCCAGAAGAAGCCCTTGAGGCCGTCCTTGCGGTTGCGGGGGACGACGTGGACGTGCAGGTGGGGGACGCTCTGGCTGACCTTGTTGTTCATGGCCACGAACGACCCGGCAGCGTCGAGGGCTGTCTCCATGACGGCGGAGAGCCGCCGGGCCTGGGTGAACAGCGGCTCGATCAAGTCGTCGGGCAGGTCGGCCAGCGTCTCGACGTGCACCTTCGGCACCAGCAGGACGTGCCCCGGGAACAGCGGCCGCACGTCGAGGAACCCCATGGTGTGCTCGTCCTCGCAGACGACCCGAGCCGGCAGTTCCCCCGCCACGATCTGACAGAACACGCACCCCGCCATGGGGCGCCACGCTAGGTCGACTGGCCCAGAGCCGGTTCTGGTCGCGCCGTGCCGCGCGGGACGCGGCCTGGCTCCACCAGGACGAAGCAGAGGGGCGGGGTGCGTAGGTTGGGCGGGGTGCGGGTCACGTTGCTGGTCACCTGTGTGGTGGACCTGCTCGAGCCCGAGGTCGGCGAGGCGACGGTGCGGGTGCTGCGGGCGGCGGGGTGTCGAGGTGACCGTGTCGGCCGACCAGACCTGCTGCGGCCAGCCGGCGTGGAACGCCGGGCCACGCCCCCGAGGCGGCGAAGGTGGCCCGGACGACGTTGGCGGCGCTCGAGGCCGAGCTGGCCGACGGGGCCGAGGCGGTCGTCGTGCCGAGCGGGTCGTGCACGTCGATGGTCCGGGTGTTCTGGCCCGAGCTGTTCGACCTGGCGGGCGACCCCGACGCGGCCGAACGGGCCCGCGCCGTCGGGCGCGCTGACCTTCGAGCTCTCCGAGTTCCTCGCCGACCGGGACCTGCCCGGTCTCGCCGGGCCGGAGCAGCGGGTCGCCTACCACCACTCGTGCCACATGCTCCGGGAGCTGGGTGTCCGTGCCGCGCCCGAAGGCCTGGTCGACCGGGTCGACGGGGCCGAGCGGGTGGCGTGGGACGGCGACGACCGCTGCTGCGGCTTCGGCGGCCTGTTCGCGGTGAAGCTGCCCGAGGTGTCGGTGGCGATGGCCGACGAGAAGCTGGCCGACCTCGCCGGCGGCCGAGCCCGACGTCCTCGTCGGCTGCGACACCTCCTGCCTGGCCCAGCTCCGGACCCGCAGCGAGTCCGTCGGCCTCCCCGTCCGCACCCGCCACCTCGCCCAACTCCTCGACGACGCCCTCTCCTCATGACCCCCCGATCGTCGTTCCGGGGGTGCGTGCATCCGCGCGGTGGGACGCAATCGGGCACGCAACCAGAACGGGATGGGGGTCGGCGTGAGCGGGCACCCGATCGAGGGGACGTTCCGGGAGCGGTCGGCGGCGGCGGTGGCGGACCGGAGCTGCACGGGCGGGTGACGGCGGCGGTCGACCGGTTCGTGGCACAAGCGGACGCGAGGGCCTTGCCGGCTTGGAGGACGCCGACGGGCTGCGGCGGGCGGCCCGGGCGGTGAAGGCCGACGTGCTCCAGCGCCTGCCCGACCTGCTGGAGCAGTTCGCCGACCGGGTCGCTGGCCGACGGCGGCCACGTCTGCTGGGCGTCGACGGCGGACGCCGCCACCCGCTACGTCACCGACGTCGGCGATCGCCGGCCGGCGGGAAGGTCGTGAAGTCCAAGTCGATGGCCACCGAGGAGATCGGTCTCAACGACGCCCTCGCCGAGGCCGGCTGCGAGGTCGTCGAGACCGACCTGGGGGAGTGGATCATCCAGCTGGCGGGGGAGACCCCGAGCCACATCATCATCCCGGCCCTGCACCGGGACCGGCACACGATCCGGGACGTGCTGATCGCCGAGGCCGGGGCCGACCCCGACCGAGCTCGACGCCGACCCCGAGGCCATCGCCGCCTACGCCCGGGGCGCCCTCCGCCCCCGCTTCCTCGACGCCGACGTCGGCATCACCGGCGCCAACTTCGCCGTGGCGGAGACGGGCTCGATCGTGCTCGTCACCAACGAGGGCAACGGCCGCCTGGCGACCTCGCTGCCCCGGGTCCACGTCGTGGTGCTGGGCATGGAGCGGCTGGTGGCCGACTGGGCCCAGCTCGACCTGATGGTCAACCTCCTGGCCCGCTCGGCCAGCGGCCAGCCCCTCAGCTCGTACACCAGCATCACGACCGGCCCCCGACGGACGGGCGAGGCCGACGGCCCCGACGAGCTGCACGTCGTCATCCTCGACAACGGCCGCAGCGACCTCCTGGCCGGCGAGTACCACGAGATGCTCGGCTGCATCCGCTGCGGCGCCTGCCTCAACGTCTGCCCGGTCTTCCGCCAGACCGGCGGCCACGCCTACGGCTGGGTCTACAGCGGCCCCATGGGCGCCGTGCTCAGCCCGCTGCTGACCCACGGCGCCGACGACCTGAGCGGTGCCTCGACCCTGTGTGGCGCCTGCATGGACGCCTGCCCGGTGCAGATCCCGCTGCAGGACCTGCTCCTGGCCCTCCGCCGGGACCGGGCCGCGAGGCGGGGTCGGGGAGCGGGCGGCCTGGGCGGCGTGGGCGACGGCCTGGTCGTCGCCTCGGGGCTACCGGGCGTCGACCGCCGCCGGGAAGTGGGGTGCCGCCCTGTCCCCGCTGGCCCGCCGCTGGTCAGCGGGCCGCACCCCCTTGAAGCCCGTCCGCCGCCCCTTCCACACCCGCTGGAAAGCAGGCGAGGTGTGACCCGCCTCGACCGCGCCGACACGGACACCGCGGGTCCAGCAACACCCGGTGATCTCGCCGTTCTGGGTAATCGGATTCGGCGGGGTCACGACGGAACTCGGCTACGGGTACTCCGGAACGGGGTGCGGGGCGGGACGTGACGGGGGCGGAGGACGGGCGACCGGGGCGGCGTTCCTGGCGACGGCGCGGCGGCGGCTGGCGGGCGGCATCCATGCCAATCCGGTGCACGTGCCGCCGGCGCCGACGGCGGTGCCGCCGGAGGTGCGGTTCACGGCGCTCGACCGTGACGACCTGGTGGGCAGCTTCGTGGCGATGGCCACCGAGGTCGACGCCGTCGTGCACCGGGTCGACCCTGCGGGCCTTGCCGCCCTCGTGCTCGACCTTGCCCGAGAAGCACGACGCCAGCCACGGTGGTCCGCAGCGGGGAGCCGGACCTCGACCCGCTGACCGACGCCCTCACCGAGGCCGGGCTCACCGTCGACCCCTACGCGCCCGCCATCGCCGCCGCGAGCCGACATCGGCCTCACCGGCGCGGTGGCGGGCGTCGCCGCCACGGGGTCGCTGGTGCTCGACGCCTCCGTCGCCGGCTCCCGGGCTGTCGGGCTCCTGCCACCGGTCCACGTCTGCGTCCTCCGGCGAGGACCAGCTCGTCGCCACCCCCGCCGACGTCCTCCACCCGCTCCGCGCCGGCGCGCCGTCGTCGCTCGTCCTGGTCGGCGGCCCCAGCCGCACCGGCGACGTCGAGCAGATCCTCACCCTCGGCGTCCACGGCCCCCGCCACGTCCACATCCTCCTCGTCGCCCCCGCCTGAACGGTCGTTGGGCGGGGTGGTCGTAGCCTCGGAGGCCTGATGGCTGCGCCCACCTCGCCCCTGCTGGCGCCGCTCAACTGGGCCATCGACCAGGTGGCGGCGCGGGTCACCGGTCGTCCGGCAACCATCCGCTGGGACGGGGCCCCGCTCGACCTCCTCCGGGGTCGGGCCCGGCTGCTCACGATCGGGGTCGAGGACCTGCGGGTGGCGGGCCTGACCGTCAACAAGGGCATCGTCCGCATCGAGAACGCCCGCATCAACCCCGTCCCTGGAGCCCCGGCTGACCGGCGGCCCCGTCACGGCCAAGCTCACGGTCGAACAGGAGCGGGTCGACGAGTGGATCGGCCGGGCCAGCCTGCCCTTCCGCCTGGAGCTGACCGACGAGGGCATCGTGTCCAGCGCGGGGGTCGGGCCCCTGCGCATGGGCAAGGTGCTGACCGAGGTCGCCGTCCGGGAGGACGGTGCGCTGCGGCTCCGCCCGATCAAGGCCGTCGGCCGCACCCTTCCCCGCGGCCTGGGTGAGGTCCTCACCGGCAGCCTCCCGCTGCCCCGCCTCCCCATCGAGGCCCAGCTGGTCGAGATCGAGCACGGCCCCGGCCGCCTCTCGCTCACCGTCGCCCTCGAGGACTTCGACGAAGCCCTCGACCTCGGCGCCCCCGACCGCCTTCGAGCCAGACTCGAGGACATCGAGCAAGGCCGCCGCCCCACCCCCTGAGCCGTTCTGGCTCCTGATCCTCCGCCTATGGGCGGCAGATCGGGCGCCAGAAGGATGGGTTCGTCCAGCCAGAGCGCGGCCAGCACGGGCTAGTCCAGGGGGAAGTAGCCGGGGACGTCGCGGTGGGGGGTGTCGAGGTACACCTTGGCCTCGGGGGGTTGGCCGAAGCGGCCGTGGCTCCAGCGGACCTCGACGTGGCCGGCGGCGACCCGGGCCTCGTCGGTCTCCCGGTCGTGGACCTCCAGGCGCCACGACACCCGGGGCTGGCCACCCGCCTCGGCGGCCACGTCGAAGGCCTTCAGGTCGAAGCGCTGGCGCCAGTCCCAGGGCGTGCCGACCGCGGACCCGCAGCGTCGCCCCCTCGGTCGTGCCCAGCACGAAGTACGGGCGCGGCCTGCAGCCGCAGCAGGCGCCACGCCATCTCCTCCCGGGCCAGGGCCTTGCCCAGCTGGTGCCGCCACCGCGACGCGGACGCCTCGGCGACCACCGCCGTCATCTCCTCGTAGCGGCCCAGCGCGCCGTCGGGCCAACCGGGCTTGAGGGTCTCGCTCAGCGCCCGCCGCTCGTCCCGGGTCATGTCGGTGGCCCGGGCGGGGAGGGCGTCGTTGCGGACGGTTGCGTAGAGGGCCTGGAACTCGTCGGGCGCCACCTCGGCGTACCAGTTGGCGAACCGCCCCTCGGGGGTCGCCCCGAGGCGGTGGTCGAACAGGGCCGACGGCGAGGCGTTGTGCAGGATCGACGACAGGTACTTGCAGCTGACCAGGTAGACGTGGTCGACCCGCAGGTCGGCGGGCACCCGCTCGTCGCCCGGTGCCTTGTGCGGGCCCTTCCACTCGACCCGCAGCGGGGCCTTCCCCCGCAGCCCGCTGCGGGCCTTCAGGAAGGCGAAGCCGTTGGCCCAGGCGGCGAAGAACTCCTGGCCCAGCTCCCGCCGCTCCCACGCCCCGGTCACCCGACCCCAGGTGGCGTCGTCGACGTTGAGCAGCTCGGGCGGCCGGTGCTGCAGGGCGATGTCGAGGTCCGCCCGCCCGCACATCGCCAGGCCGGTCACGATCTCGGTGACCTCGGTCTTCAGGGCCGGCACCGGGGCAGTGTGCCAGCCACCTTCGGCTCCGGTCGGGATCCGGCGTCAGGGCCTCACGTGATGTCGGCGAGGGCGGCCCACACGGCGCGCCAGGAGCGGGCGCAGATGTCGGGGTTGGTGTCGCGGTAGTAGGGAAGGGCCTGGATGGCAGCGGACACGGCCCAGGCCCGGCCCCGGACCCACATGGCGTCGTCGACGAAGCCGAGGGCCTCCCGGTAGACGGTCCGGGCCGGCTCGTCGAAGAGGTTCCAGGCCGCCATCAGCTCGACGGCGGGGTCGCCGGCGATCGACGAACCCCAGTCGATGACCCCGCTGAGGCGACCGTCCTGCACGAGGAGGTTGCCGTCGGACAGGTCGCCGTGGGCCCACAGCGGGGGGCCGTCCCAGACAGGGGCTGACAGCCCGGCGTCCCACACGGCCACCAAGGCGTCGACGTCGACCTCGCCCCGCAGGTCCTCGGCCCGTTCGCGGGTGAAGGGATCGGCGTCGACCAGCGGTCCACCCCGCCGACCGCCCTTCGGCTCCGGCGCGCCGGTGGCGTCGACCGCCTGGAGCGCGTGGACGAAGGCGGCGAGGTCCCGGGCCAGCTGGACCTGGTCGGTAGGGCCGTCCGGCGACGGGTTCACCCCGTCCAACCAGGGCGACACGTACCACTCGAAGGGGTACCCGAACCCCGGCTCGCCCACGAGCACGGGCACGGGCACCTCGACCGGCAGTTGCTGCGCCAGCACGCCCAGCCAGCGCTCCTCCTTCAGGCCCTGCTTGGCCGCCCACCCGATCTTGGGCACCCGCACCGACAGGTCCTCACCCAGCCGGAAGATGGCGTGGTCGGTGCCCCACGCCTCGATCCGGTTCAGCGGCAGGTGGGCGAGCTCGGGCGCCTGCGCGGCGAGGAGGCGCGCCACGACGGAGGCATCGACCTCGACCTCCTCGTCGTGCATCCGGGGGACCGCCACGGCGCACAGGCCATCGGCCTCCCCCTCCCGGCGTCAACCGGGTTTCGTCCGGGGGACCGAGGCAGGGACGGGGCGCTGTCCGCTCGGGCCGGAGTCGTCCTTGCGGCCGAGCGGCCGGGCCTGGGCAAATTGCGTTCGTTGTGGTCGCTCCACGACCAAATCGAACGCCGTTTGGCTGCCCGCTCCAGCGGAGCCGGACAGTGCGTTCGTTCCGGCGGAAGGACGACCGAAAGTCACGCAATTTCGTCAGCCGGCTGGGCCGATCGTTCTTGCGTCAGTTGGTTGCGGCGGACGCAACCAGTCGACGCAGTTTCGGTGGCGACCTGTCTCGAGGAGTTCCGGCGTCAGTTGGTCACCTCCAGCGGGACCAACTCACGCAATTTCGGATCGGGCGCAGGACGGGTGGGTACCGCGGATGGGCGGCCCGAGGATCCGCCCCCGTGGTTGCGTCGGTGTCGTTCTTCCGGCGGCGGGACTGTCACTGGGCTTCGGCAGACTCGGGATCTGACGTCGTGCCCGGTCCCGGGCGCCATGAAGGGTCCTCCGCAGGGGGGCCATGTGCACCGGGAGGCCACCGTGGCCCGCACCTGCCGTTCCCGTCCCCGTCCGTCACGCGACCTCGAGGCGCTGGCCCGCCGGCTCGACGCCATCGCCGAGGAGGCCGGCTGGGGCACCCCGCCCCTGCTCATCGGCCTCACCGACGAGGGGGTGGACGACCGCAACCCGCCCGCCCCCGTCCCGGGCTCGTCGGGCACCGACCCCGCCGACCTGGTGGCCTCCCTCGTGGGCTTCGACGCCCCGGCGTCCTGGGAGGCGATGGCCGTGGTCGTCCAGGGCCGTTCGTGGCTCCTCGACGGCGGTGAGGCCGACCCCCGGCCCATTCGCCTGACCCACGTGGTCGACCGCGAGGGCGGCTCGGCCTCGGTCATGCGCCACGCCGGCGAGGAACCCACCCTCGGTGGCCCCGAGGGCCAGGGTCGCCTGGTCGACGTCTGCCGCCGCGCCCTCGGCCTGCCCACGGCCCCGCCGCCGGAGGTGTCAACCGGCCTCTGGGCCCTGCTGTGGCTCGACGGCCTGCTGGCCCGGGCCGCCCGGGGCGAGCGCCTGGGCGGACTGGTCGCCGCCGCCCGGGCCCATCCCGCCATCGAGATGGTCGCCGAACACGAGCCGGACCTGGTCGACGAGGCGGCCGACCGCCTCGTCCGGCTCGGGGAGCTGTTCGGCCAGGCCCGGGACTGGCCCCACCTGCGGCAGGCCGCGGCGGCGGGCCAGTGGAAGGTCGAGGACCTCGATCCCGAGGGTGCGGCCTGGATGGACGACGGCATGTTCGCCCGCTGGGTGACCGCCGACTTCCCGCTGATGGACGAGTACCTGGCCGAGCTCGACGCCCTGTTGTCGGAGCACGTGATGGCCGGCGTCCGGGGGGTGCTCGCCCAGTGGGAGCTCCTGCCGGAATGAGCGGGCTACTCGCCGCCCGGCCAGTCGGCGAAGAGGCGGTTCAGGAGGGCGATGTTGCTGTCGCTCAGCGTCGCCCAGTCGTAGATGGAGCCGCCCACGGCGCCGGTCTCGGCCAGCGTCTCGGTGAAGGCCAGCAGGTCCGTCTCGGTCGTCTCGTCGCCGATCCCGCCGATGCCGTGGACGAGGGCGTCGGGGTTGCCGAGGTTCGCCAGCATCCGGTCCTGGCTCTCCTGGTGGTAGCGGGCGCCGTCGTTGTAGCCCGAGTCCTCGGTCCGCAGGGTCCAGTAGCTCATCGGGAGCCAGATGTCGTAGTGGGGCTCCAGGTCGGCCCACGGGAAGGCGGGCCAGAGGTCGGGGTTCACCACCTCGGTCAGCACCGGCGGCAGCACGATGGCGCTGATCGGCGTCGCGCCCGCCGCCCGGTCGAGGCTGCGGGACAGAGCCAGCAGCTTGCTGTTCCGGATGGTGGTGTTGGGGACGGCCTCGGTGGACTCGATGTCCACGCCGATCCCGTCGAGGCGGTGGCCGTCGACCTCGTAGTCGAGGAGGTCCTGCAGGTGGCCGAGGTCGGTGGCCACGCTGGCGAAGGTGGGCAGGTACCAGGCCACCACCGCCATGTCCCGCTCGTGGGCCCGCAGGACGAACTCGTCGAGCAGGTCCCGGTCGACGAAGCCCTCCGGGGACAGCTCGTCGTCCCGGTTGGCCTGGATGTAGAGGGTGCGGACCCCGGAGTCCGCCATCGCGTCGACGTCGTCGGGGGTGACGGCCGGGTCACCCCCGGCGTAGGCCGGGCCGTAGTCGAAGGCGTCGATCCAGGTGCCCAGGCCGTCGTAGGCGCTGAGGTCCCGCACCGTGACGACGGGGGGCTCGGTCGCCTGGGGGTCGAGGTCCAGGTCGCTGGAGAACAGGCTGCCCCGGGCCAGGAAGGCCACGACGGCGACCGTCGCCACGACGGCGACCGTCCGCCGGGAAGGCGCCGCCAGAGCCATCCGTCGACCGTACCGGCGTCGTCCGGAGGTCGAACCGTCGGCCTTTCGGCGGACACGCCTGCTTCATCCGGTCGTTCCCCTGCCGTCACCGCGAGCGCGTAGGTTGGCCGAGGGATGGCGGATCCCTTGGGGAGCTCAGATGAGTGAGGTCGTCTTCGAGGCGGTGACCAAGCGGTTCGGCGACGTGACCGCCGTCGACGCGCTCACCCTGGACATCGCCGACCAGGAGTTCATGGTCCTGCTCGGCCCGTCCGGCTGTGGCAAGACGACGGCGCTGCGGATGATCGCCGGCCTCGAGACCGTGACCGACGGGAAGCTGCGCATCGGCGACCAAGTGGTCAACGACATCGAGGCCAAGGACCGTGACATCGCCATGGTCTTCCAGAGCTACGCCCTCTACCCGCACATGACCGCAAGGCCTACGACCTCGCCCTGGGCCTGGACCCCGACTTCCCCGGCCCGCTCATCGGCCCCTACAGCGACGTGCGTGAGGCGGTGGGCGCCGCCCTCGACCAGATGATGCTCAACGGGGCCAGCCCCGACGAGGTCATCGCCGAGGCCGACGACGAGATCAACGCCGCCATCGAGCGCTACAACGCGGTCAACTTCTGACCTAGCGTCCGGGCGTCTCGGGGAAAGGGGCGATCGTCATGGGCACCTACATCGACGACGACTTCGTGCGGGTGCAGCGGGGGCCCTCGACGGCCGCCGACCGGGTGATGACCCTCACCTTCGGCGACGAGGTCGAGCTGCTCGTCTCCGACGAGACCGACTGGCAGAAGGTCCGCATCCTCAACTGGGTCGACGGCCAGGCCGTCGGCTTCATCAAGGCGTCGGCCAAGCTGCGGGACGAGCCGGTCCTGCGCTTCTCCATGGTCGACGTCCAGCAGGGCGACGGCATGGTCCTCGAGACGCCCGGGGGCAAGATCGTCTTCGTCGACGCCGGTGAGAACCAGCTCTTCGCCCGCCACGTGGCCGAGCGCTTCCGACACCGGTCGCCGACCCCCGCGGCCCCCCTCGAGGTCGACGCGCTGATCATCACCCACGGCGACGCCGACCACTTCGCCGGTCTCAACCAGATCCGCCTGTCGGAGACCCACGACACGGAGCGGAAGCGCCTCCCGATGCACCCGAAGCGGGTTTTCACCAACGGGCTGGTCAAGGCACCCGACTCGATGCCCGACATCGAGATGCTCGGACCGACCGTCGGTCACGACGGCCGGACCTACGCCGTCGACCTCCACGCCGATCCCCGGGAGGCGGGCCCCGGTCGGCTGAACACGCCGTTCCGGAACTTCGGCGAGACGCTGGACCAGTGGGAGCAGCGGGGGGCGATCGAGTTCCACCGGGTGGACGCGGGAATGGACCCGGCGGCGTTGTTCGACTTCCTCGCCGAGGACGGCATCAGCGTCGACCTCCTGGGCCCGTTCGCCGAGGACGTCCCCGACCCGGACGGCACGGGGACGGTGCGCGGCCTGCGCTGGTTCCCCAAGCCCAAGCGCTCGCCGGAGGTCCACCTCGAGCAGGGCGACGGTGGGGCCGGCACCCCCTCGCTGTCGCACACGATCAACGGCCACTCGATCGGCCTTCGCCTGACCTACAAGAACGTCCGGTTGGTCCTGACCGGCGACATGAACCACGCCTCGATGCAGCTCATGCGGGAGCAGCTCGACGAGGCGCTGCTGGAGGGGGAGTTCGTCAAGGCACCGCACCACGGTTCCCACGAGTTCGACGACGAGGCCCTCAAGGCGACCCGTCCCGTTGCCGCCGCCGTCAGCAGCGGGGACGAGAGCGTCCGGGTGGAGCACATCCACCCCCGGGCGACGATGGTCGCGGCGCTGGGCCGCGCCACGCGCTCGGGCCACGGCGTGGTGTTCTCGACCGAGCTGGCGGCCTTCTTCGCGTACCGCAAGGAGTCCTACGCCGCGGAGGACCTGGCTCGGTACTTCCGGGAGCGCACGACCGAATCCTTCACGGGGGAGGAGCTGCGCGAGCTGTTCAGCGGCACCGGCGACGCCACCGTGCGCCCGCGGATCTTCCACGGCTTCGAGCGCACCAACTTCGGCATCATCCACCTGCGCACCGACGGCGAGCGCCTGCTGGTGTTCACCCACAGCGGTGAGGAGCACGTCAACGAGGCCTACCGCTTCAAGGTCTCGGTCGACGCCGACGGCGACCACCGCGTGACCCCCCAACTCGTCACCACCACCTGAGGCGACTCCCTCGGTTCTGGCGGTCGATTCCGTCGCCAGGACAACGGAATCAACCGCCAGAACGGGTCGGTCGGGGCAGGTCAGGCGGCGGTCCAGGCCTCGCTGCGCTCCCAGAGCCAGGCGGCCCGCTCGGGCGTGACCATCTCGCCGGGCTCCTTCGGGGCGCTGGTGTCGTAGTAGCCGCCGCTGACCAGGGCCGCGTCGTCGGTGGTGGCGCACCAGAGGGAGGTCTGGGCGCCCTCCTCGTTGCTGATCATGGCTCGGGTCATCAGCGGCCGGATGGGCCAGGGGATGCGGCGCCAGATGTCCGAGGCGACCACGCCGGGGTGCAAGGCGTAGACGCCGATCTCCGCCGGGTCGACCCGGCGGGCCAGCTCCTGGGCGAAGAGGACGTTGGCCAGCTTCGACCGGTTGTACTCCTTGAGCCCCATCACGGTCCGGGTCGGGCCGCGGAGCTTGTCCTCGTCCAGGTCCTTGGCGTCGCCGTGGGCCTGGGAGGCGACGATCACGACCCGGGCGGGAGCGCCGGCCCGCAGCAGGTCGAGCAGGCTGGTGACGAAGAGGAAATGGCCGAGGTGGTTGATGCCGAAGGCCAGCTCCCAGCCCTGGGCCGTCTCGCCCCGCTGCCCGGCCACCCCGGCGTTGGCGATGAGCACGTCGATCGGCTCGCCCCGCTCGACCAGGGTCGCCGCCGCGGTGCGGACCGAGTCCAGGTCAGCCAGGTCCAGCGAGAGGTGCTCCAGCCGGTCGTTGCCCGTGTCGGCCGTGATGGCCTCGATGACCGGCAGGGTCTTCTCCGCCGATCGGCACGCCAGGATCACCCGTCCACCCCGCCGGGCCAGGTTCTCCGTCGTCGCCCGTCCGATCCCCGTGTTCGCCCCCGTCACCAGAAACGTCCTGCCCTCGAGCTCGTCCGTCGGAGTCACGCCGGCGACGCTAGCCACGGGTGCTCCCCCCGGAGGGGGCCGTCTCAGCTCGGGTTCTCCTCGTGGCCGGCGGCGACGAGGGCGGCGCCGACGATGCCGGCTTGGTTGCGGAGCTGGGCGGGGACGACCTCGGCGCGGACGTCGATCTGGTCGGCGAACCGGTCGAAGCGCTTGCTGACCCCGCCGCCGATCACGAAGCGGTCGGGGGTGAACAGGAACTCCAGGTGCTGGAGGTACCGGTTGACCCGCAGGCCCCACTCCTCCCAGGACAGGTCTTCCCGCTCCCGGACGGCCGCCGCGGCCCGGGTTTCGGCGTCCTCGCCGTCGAGCTCGAGGTGGCCGAACTCGGTGTTGGGGACCAGTTCTCCGTCGTTGAGCAGGGCCGAGCCGATGCCGGTGCCGAAGGTGAGCACCAGGACGACACCGTCCCGGCCCTTGGCGGCGCCGAAGCGGGCTTCGGCCAGGCCGGCGGCGTCGGCGTCGTTGAGCACGATCACCGGGCGGCCGGTGGCGGCGCTGAAGAGGGCGGCGGCATCGGTGCCGACCCAGGTCTCGTCCATGTTGACCGCACTGCGGATCACGCCCTGCTGGACGATCCCGGGGAACGTGCAGCCGATGGCCCCCTCACTGGTGAACTGCCGGACGACCTCGGAGAAGGTGGCGGTGACCGCCTCCGGGGTGGCGGGCTGCGGGGTCTCCAGCCGGAATCGGTCGGCGGTGAAGTCGGCCGTGGCCAGGTCGACCGGTGCCCCCTTGACCCCGCTCCCCCCGATGTCGACCCCGAGCACGGGCCCGGTCACGTCCGGCCCCTCGGCCCGATCCGAAATTGCGTGAGTTGGTCACGCCTGGCGTGACCAACTGACGCCAGAACGCTGCGGTGAGCCGTCACTTGACGAGGGTGGGGGCGACGGGGCTTCCGGCGCCCCGGGTGAAGGGGAGGGGGGTGGCGGTGAGGAGGCCGTCGTACTGGCCGTCGGCGGCGCAGTCCTCGGCCAGGTCGTCGAGGAACCAGAGCTGGCCCTGCAGGAGGCCCATGTCCCGGAGGTGCAGCAGGTGCACGGGCAGCAGGACAGCGGGGTCCTCGCCCGGGAAGCATTCGAAGACGAGGGTGTCGGTGGCGACGGCGGCGACGTCGTGGTCCCGCAGCCACGCGACGGACTGGGTCGACAGGCCCGGGCTGGGGTTGGCGAAGCGCAGCTTGTCGCCCTGGGCCAGAAAGGCCATCTGGCCGGTGCGGACCATCAGGACGTCACCCGGCTCCACGTCGACGGCGCCGAGAGCCGCGGCCTTGTCCAGGTCGTCGCCGGTGATGGGATGACCGTCGTCGAAGGTGTCGACCCCCAGGGCCCGGGCCACGTCCAGCAGCACCCCCCGGCTGACCAGCGGGCCGACGTTGTCGATGCCGAGGCGGTGGCACCCCGCCTCGTCGACGTCGGTGAAGGGGACGCCGTTGTAGTACTGCTCCTCGTAGCCGGCGTGGGCCAGCCCGTCCCAGTGGGTGGCGGCCTGGATGCCCATGCTCACCCGGTCGTCGGTGGCGCAGAAGTCGTCGGTGTCGCCCGTGTAGGACTGGTTGATGGCGATCATGGTGCGCTCGGGGTTGTCCCGGCCGGGGATCATCCCGGTCTGGGGGCCGTCCTCGTCGAAGGGGATCGTCAGGCTGAACGCCCGACCCTGCTTGGCCGCGGCCACGCCCCGCAGGACGGCGGCCTGGTCGATGAGGTTCAGCGTGCCCCGCTGGTCGTCGTCGCCCCATCGGCCCCAGTTCGACACGCGGGCGGCGAGGTCCTTCAGGTGCGGCGGCAGTGCCATGGCCCCAGCCTCGCGCGCCGGTGCTCGCCGACGGACACGGCCCGGCCGTCCACCTACCGCGACGCCAGGAGCGAGACACCGCCGGAGGCCTTCGACGCCCTCGACATCGGCATGACCTTCGCCGGGCCGCTGTCCTTCGCCCGCCTACAGCGGGATCACCGCCTGGCTGGGGCGACGCTGGCCATCGACGAGCTCCAGTTGCTCGGCGCCGCCCGCACGGCCCGCGCCGCGATGGGCTGAGCACCGTCGCCGACCGTGCATGATGCGGCGATGGATTCCCCCGACGTGGATGACCCCGCTGCCCGCCTGGCCGACGAGCTGCGGGGGGCAATCGAGGAGCTGAGCTCGGTGGCCCACGACCCCGAGCGGGTGGCCCAGGCCGCGGTGATGGCGGCCGAGTTGCGCACCTTCCTGGACGGCCCCCGGGCCGAGCGCTGGTACGAGGCGGGTGTCGGCGGGGTGATCGACGAGGACAGCGGCATCGCCTTCAACAAGCAGAGCCTCTACCGGGGCGCCCACAACCCGCTGGCCCCACCGATGGACGTGGAGCTGGTCGAGGACGACGAGGGCCGTCGGGTCGAGGCCCGGGTCACCCTCGGCCTGGCCTACGAAGGACCGCCCCACGGGGTGCACGGCGGCTACGTGGCGGGCATGTTCGACGACGTGCTCGGCGCCACCCAGCGGATGATGGAGAAGCCCGGGGTGACCGGCCGCCTGACGGTCCACTACCGCCACATCACGCCCATCGAGGAGGAGCTGACCCTGCGGGCCTGGGTGACCGAGGACGTCGGCAAGCGCATCATCGCCCATGCCACCTGCCACGCCGGCGACCTGCTCACGGCCGAGGCCGAAGCTCTCTTCATCCGGGTCGACTTCACCGAGGTCCAGGCCCGCATGGCCGCGAGGCGGGTCCCCGCCCCCGACCCTTCTGGCGGTTGATTCCGCTGCCATGAAAACGGATTCGACCGCCAGTACGCCGGTGGTCCGGCGGGCGACGGGGGTGGACGCCCTCGCGGTGGCCGAGGTGTGGCTCCGGTCCCGGCACGCGTCGGTGCCGGCCAACCCGGCGCCGGTCCACAGCGACGACGAGGTCCGGGGCTGGTTCGCCGAGGTCGTGGCGCCGACCCGGGAGACCTGGGTGGCGGAGGTCGAGGGGTCGGTCGTGGCGCTGCTCGTCCTGGACGGACGGTGGGTCGACCAGCTCCACGTCGACCCCCCGTTGACGGGCCAGGGCCTGGGGTCCCAACTGATCGAGGTGGCCAAGGCCGAGCGGCCGGACGGCCTCGATCTCTGGACCTTCCAGGCCAACCACGGGGCCCGCCGCTTCTACGCGCGCCACGGCTTCGTCGAGGTCGACCGGACCGACGGCGACAACGAGGAGGGCGCCCCCGACGTCCGCCTCCGCTGGCTTCCCTAGGGTCGGGCCATGGTCGAGATCCGACGCGTGGCCGACGGCGTCGTCCCCGAGCCGCGGGCCGAGGTGTTCGACGACACGTTCTCGCCGGATCGCCTGGCCCGGCGGGCCGGCGTCGACGGTCACCTGCTCGTGGTCGCGGTGGACGACGAGCGCACCGTCGGTCAGGTCGCCGGGATCATCCAGCACCTCGCCCACAAGGCCCCGGAGCTCCACCTCGAGAACGTCGGCGTCGCCCCGTCGCACCGCCGCCAGGGCGTCGCCGCGGCCATGGTCGCCGAGGCGCTGGCCTGGGGCCGGGAGCTGGGCTGCGACGAGGCCTGGGTCGCCACCGAGGTCGACAACGCCGCCGCCAACGCGCTCTACACCAGCCTCGGCTCCCAGTCCGACCCCGCCCTCATCCACGTCTTCACCCTGTGACCCCGGTTCTGGCGCCCGATTGAGGCGCCAGGACGCCGCAATCAGGCGCCCAAAGGAACCGTCAGGGGCACGATGTAGGACTCGACGCGGCGGATGAGGTCGTCGGCGACGACGAAGACGTCGCAGAACTCGAAGCGGAACGGGGCGCCGCCCTTGAACGCGGCGTCGCCCCGACCCACGAGCACGACGGTGTCGCCCTGCTCGACGGTGCGGTCGACCGTGAGGACGGGGCGACCCTCGAACGCGTCGTTCTCGATCTCGCCGTCGAAGGCCACCTTGCCCGTCAGGTCGGTGTGCCCGGCGAGGTGCCAGGTCACGTCGTCGGCCAGGCAGCTCAGCACCAGCTCGTGGTCGCTGCGCCGGAAGCCATCCATGTAGCGGTCCACCAGGTCGGTCCGGGCGGACACGTCAGGCCTCCCGGGTCGGGGTCGAGACCACTGCAGCTAGTGCGTCGAAGATCCCCGCCAGGCCCTCTGCGGCCTGGCGGCCCCGTAGTGCTACCGGGACCTGCCGCTGGTGGATCGTGACGAGGGTGTGGTCGCCGTCGGGGGCGATGTCGACGGTCGTGAGGATCCCGGTGAGGGGTTCGCAGAAGCCGATCCGATGGGGCTCCTCGAGCTCGGTGTAGACGAACGCCAGCGGGTGGGCCGACCCGTCGGGGCCGACCGTGGTCAGCGCGAAGCGACCGCCGACGCGCAGGTCGATGGTCACGCTGTCGGCCGGGACCGTGGCGTGGCGGCCCCCCCAGAAGGCGGCGACCTCCGCCGGTGTGGTGAAGGCCTGCCAGACGCGCTCGGCGGAGGCCGGTAGGCGGCGGGACGAGGCCAGCTCGCCGAGGTCGCGGTCGGTGGTCTGGCTCATCGGCCCGCCGCCTTCGTCGGGGCGAGGTGGTCCTCCAAGGCGTCGAACCGGTCCTCCCACTGCTCGCGCTGGACGGTGATCCAGTCGACGAGCTCGGTCATGGCGGTGGGGTCGAGGCGACAGGGGCGGCGTTGGCCGTCGACCCGCTGGTCGATGAGGCCGCAGCGCTTGAGGACGCCGATGTGGCGGGACACGCCCTGCAGGCTCATGCCGAACGGCCGGGCCAGCTCCTTGACGGTGGCATCGCCGGCCGTCAGCCGGGTGATGATCGCCCGTCGCGTGGGGTCGGCCAGCGCCGCGAATGCGGCATCCAGCCGAGCCTCGTCGGGGGCGAGGGTCGCGGGGCTCATGCTGCGGCTGGTAGCTGTACAACGGATTGCTTGATCAACATGAGTGTTGAGTATCGCCGCTCTGGCGGCGCCCGTCAAGCCGGCCCTTTCGTCCTCCGGCCGGCGGACGGGCGAGAATGCCGTCATGTCCATCGCTCTCACCGACGATCACAAGGCTCTGGCCGACACCGCTTCGGAGTTGCTGGCCAAGCGGGACGCCCGCGGCGCCAACCGGGCGCTGCTCGAGGCGGCCGACGAGCCCAAGCCCGCGTTCTGGGACGAGGTGGCCGGCCTGGGGTGGCTCGGCCTGCACGTGCCCGAGGACCACGGCGGGTCGGGCTTCGGCCTACCCGAGCTGGTCGTCGTCGTCGAGCAGCTGGGCCGGGCCATCGCCCCGGGCCCCTTCGTGCCCACGGTCATCGCCTCGGCGGTGATCGCGGCCGCCGCGCCCGAGGAGATCCAGAAGCGCTTCCTCCCCGGTCTGGCCGACGGCTCGGTCATCGGGGCGTTCGCCCTCGGCGGGGACGTCACTGTCGCCAACGGGCAGGCCTCCGGCTCGGCCGGTGTCGTGCTGGGCGGCGGACTGGCCGACCTGCTGCTCGTCGCCGTCGGGGATGACGTCGCCCTGGTCGAGGGCTCAGCCGGTGGGGTGACCGTCGAGGTCCCGTCGAACCTGGACCAGGGTCGCCGGTCCGCCCGGGTCACCCTGGACGGCGCGGCCGCCGAGGTCCTGCCCGGCGCCGGTCAGGCCCTGGTCGACTACGCCCGCCTGCTCCTGTCCGCCGAGTGCGTCGGCGTGGCCCGGGAGTGCACCGAGCAGGCTGCCGCCTACGCCAAGGAGCGGGAGCAGTTCGGCCGCCCGATCGCCATGTTCCAGGCGGTCAAGCACCACTGCGCCAACATGCTCGTCGCCACCGAGCTGTCGACTGGCCTCGTGTGGGACGCCGCCCGGGCCGCCGCTGACGGCGGGGACGAGTTCTCCGCTGCCGCAGCCATGGCCGCCACTGTGGCCCTCCCGGCCGCCGACGAGTGCGCCAACCTGAACATCCAGGTCCACGGCGGGATCGGCTTCACCTGGGAGCACGACGCCCACCTCTACCTGCGCCGGGCCACGGCCATCGCCGCGATCGTCGACGCCGTCGCCGCAGCCGAGGACGTCGTCGACCTGACCCGCAGCGGGGTGAAGGTGACCCGGGACGTCGAGCTGCCACCCGAGGCCGAGCCCATCCGGGACGAGGTGCGGGCCTTCGCCGACCGCATCAAGGGCCTGTCCCCAGAGGACCAGCGCACCGAGATGATCGAGACCGGCTACGTGCAGCCGCACTGGCCCAAGCCGTGGGGCCGGGAGGCCTCGCCGGTCGAGCAGCTGGTGGTCGAGCAGGAGTTCGCCGCCGCCGGGGTCAAGCGCCCGGCCTACGGGATCACCGGGTGGGTCATCCTCACGATGATCCAGCACGGCACCGAGGACCAGGTCGCCCGCTGGGTGCGGCCCACGCTGAACCAGGAGGTGATCTGGTGCCAGCTGTTCAGTGAGCCCGACGCCGGGTCCGACGCCGCCGGGGTGAAGACGAAGGCCACGAGGGTCGACGGCGGCTGGCTGGTCAACGGCCAGAAGGTGTGGACCAGCGGCGCCCACCAGGCGTCGTGGGGCCTGGCCACGGTGCGCACCAACCCGGACGTGCCCAAGCACGACGGCATCACCACGATGGTCATCGACATGCACGGCGAGGGCGTCGAGGTGCGGCCGCTGCGCATGACCTCCGGCATGAGTCGAGTTCAACGAGGTCTTCTTCAACGACGTCTTCGTGCCCGACGACGACGTGATCGGCCCGGTCGACGGCGGCTGGACCGTCGCCCGGGCCACCCTCGGCAACGAGAGCGTGTCCATCGGCGGCGGCGACGGCGGCATGTCGGTGCCGGGCGACAGTCTCATCGCCCCCTACGACGCCGCGCCCGAGCGCCTGCCCGGCGGCGTCGGCCGCATCGGCCGCTACATCGCCACCCAGGAGGCCATGAGCATCATGAACCTCCGCAGCATCCACCAGGCCCTCGGCGGCGGCGGCCCCACGCCCACTGGCAACGTCACCAAGCTGGTCCTGTCCGAGCAGGGTCACGAGGCGGCCGGGATGCTCGCCGCCATGGCCGGCCCCGACAGCGCCTTCCTCGACGGCGCCGGGATGATGAGCGGCATGCTCGTCCTCATGCACCGCGCCATGTCCATCGCCGGCGGCACCAGCGAGATCAAGCGCAACCAGATCGGCGAACGCATCCTCGGCCTCCCGAGAGACCCCCTGATCCGCTAGCGCCTGAGTGCTTCGGCGGGCGTGAGTAGCTTCGCGGTCGACGAGGGAGAAGCCGATGACGGATTTTCCGACAGTGCGGGTGGCGGCGGTGCAGGCGACGCCGGTGTTGCTCGATGCTGAAGCGACGATCGACAAGGCCGTCCAGCTGATCGAGAAGGCGGCCGCCGACGGTGCCCGCCTCGCGGTCCTGCCGGAGTGCTTCGTCTCGGCGTACCCCTCGGGGGCATGGGGGGCGGCCGCGGCGCAGTTCGGCGGGGCCGACGAGCTCTGGGAGCGGATGTGGGCGTCCTCGGTCGACGTCGGCGGGCCGCACGTGCAGCGCCTGGTCGAGGCCTGCCGGGCCAACGAGGTGCACTTCGTCATCGGCGTCAACGAGCGGGAGGACGTCCGCCCGGGTTCGCTCTACAACACGATGCTGATCCTCGGGCCCGACGGCGTGCTGCTGCGGCACCGCAAGACGGTGCCCACCATGCACGAGCGGGTCTTCTACGGCATGGGCGCGGGCGACGACCTGCGGGTGGTCGACGTGCCTGGCGTCGGACGGGTCGGCGGGTTGATCTGTTGGGAGAACCGCATGCCGCTGGCCCGCTGGGCGCTCTACCAGGGTGGTCCTCAGATCTGGCTGGCGCCGACGGCCGACGACAGCGACGGCTGGCTGGCGACGGTGCGCCACATCGCCATCGAGGCCGGGGCCTTCGTCATCAGCGTCCCGCAGTACCTGCCCCGGTCGGCGTTCCCCGACGACTTCCCGGCCGACATCGGCGACGCCGACTGCCTCGGGCGGGGTGGTGCGGCCATCATCGACCCGATGGGCACGGTGATCGGCGGCCCGCTCTACGACGAGGAGGGGATGGTGGTCGCGGACTGCGACCTCCGGATCGGCCTACGGGCCAAGCGGTGGTTCGACAGCGTCGGCCACTACTCCCGCCCTGACCTGTTCCCGTCTGCCGCCGCAGAGGCGCCTCAGCCGGTCGACTCCTCGGGCCAAGCCCCGGAGGACTGACGCGGCCCAGGCCTGCTCTGCTCCTCAGCCGGTCTCGGGGCGGCACTGGTACAGGCCCGCGACCTCGTAGGTGAAGACCGGCTCGTCCTGCTGGTTGACCATGTCGATCCGCATGGTCACGACGCCGACGCCGGGCCGGCTGTTCGACAGCCGCGCGGTGAGGACGATGCTGGACTGGGACAACACGTCACCAGGGCGGGCCGGCGTGCGGTTGACGATGTTGCGGAACCCCAAGGCGCTGATCACGGCCACCGGCTCCTCCGCCGAGAGCTGGCCGATCGCGGTGGACATGGCGAAGAGGTGGACCGAGGAGGCCACCAAGCCGCCGAACACCGAGTCGGCGGCGGCGACGGGGTCGACGTGGAACGGCTGGGGGTCCCACCGCTCGCCCACCTCGCGGATCTCCTCCTCGGTCACCAGGTAGGTGGCGTCGAACCGGTCGACCTGGCCTACGGGGAAGTCCTCGTAGTACTTCACGACGCGGCGTCGCCCCGGCACCGGAAGAGCCCGGCGTTCTCGAACGAGAAGACGAGCTCCCGGTCCTGGTTGAGCACCTCGCCCCGCGAGATGACGATGCCGGTCCCGGGCCGGCTCCGGGAGAGCCGGCTCTCCAGGACCCTCGACTGCATCGACAGCTCGTCTCCGGGCCGCACCGGCGCGTGGTTGTCGATGGCCGGGAAGCCGAGCGAACTGACCGCCGCCGAGGGTCGTGCGTTGACGCCGAGGCTGATCGCCATGGCGAAGAGGTGGACCGAGGAGGCGACCAGTCCCCCGAAGACCGAGTCGGCGGCGGCGACCGGGTCGGTGTGGAACGGCTGGGGGTCCCAGCGCCGGCCGACCTCCATGATCTCTTCCTCGGTGACGAGGTAGGTCCCCGGGAACTCAACGAGCGCACCGACCACGAAGTCCTCGAAGTAATCCACGTCGCCCCTCCGGAAGCCCGGCGCCGACCGTACTTCGCGGTCCGATGCGGTGCGCCGGCAACAACGACCGACCTTGAGGTCAGAGGTCGTCGACCAGCTTGAAGGCCTCGCCGTGGGCGACGCCGACCAGCTCGCCCATGGCGGCCGTCTGTCTCCCGCTCCCGGGTTCGGAAGGCCTCCCGCTCGGACTCGACCTCGCCGAGGTCCTTGAACATGGTGGTCTCGAACTGGGACTCGTGGCACTCGAGGGCGGCGAGCTTGGGCTCGACCCAGTCGGTGACGTCCTCGACGTGGTCGGGCTCGTCGGCCTCGAAGAGGAGGAGGGTCGAGGGGCGCCAGGGCTCGACGTCGTGTTCGGGGAAGAAGTGCGGGTCCCGGGCGGCGACGATGCCGTCGCAGGCGAGGTAGCCGGCGGCGCGGTGGTCGGGGTGGATGCGGTACCGCCTCCAGGGGTCGTGGGCCAGGACCACGTCGGGCCGGACGTGGCGGATCCACCAGGCGACGACACCTCGCCGCTCCAGGGTGACCTCCAGCTCGCCGTCGACCCAGCCGCAGAAGCCGACCTCGCCGGTCGAGCCCAGGGCCCGGGCGGCGGCCCGCTGCTCGCCCTGGCGGAGGGCGACGAGGGCATCGGTGTCCTGGGCCGGGTCCCACGAGCCCTTCGACCCGTCGGTGAGGATCAGGTGGTTCACCACACACCCGGCGGCGGACCACTTGGCGAAGGTGGCGCCGCAGTTGAACTCGACGTCGTCGGGGTGGGCGGCGATGGCCAGGGCCCGGGCCGGGACCTCGAGGTCGGTCGTGAACCCGGTCACCCGGCGGCCAGCAGGGGGGTGGTGGGGACGTCGGGCGGCAGGTCCAGGTCGGCCGGGACGTCGACGTCCCAGGTCAGGCGGGGCGGGCGCTCGACCCGGAGCGGCAGGCCGAGGCGCTCGGCCTCCTTCCGGTGGGCGGCGAAGGAGCCCGGCCCGTAGGCGAACGTGAAGCCGGAGGCCGCGGGCACGACGGCCACGTTGGTCCCGTCCTCGTGGCGGTCGGGGACGAGGACGACGCCCGTCGCCGTCGACCCGCGAGCACCTCGTCGAAGCCGGTGGCCAGGGGCAGGTCGGCGTGGGTGACCAGGATCCGGTCGACGCCCTCGTCCGCGACGGTGGCGACCGCGTCGTTGACCGCTCCGTTCAGGCCGTGGCCCGGCCGCCAGAGCACCCGGGCGCCCCGGGACTCGGCCCACGCCGCGACGGCGTCGTCGTCGCAGATCACGGCCACGGGCAGGGGAGCGGCGGCGGTCAGCACCCGGTCGGCCATCTCCCGGGCCAGGGCGGCCCGGGCCGGACCGTCGAGCACCTCGGCCAGGCGCAGCTTCGCCCGCCCGAAAGCCTTGACCGGCACCAGGACGAGCACCCGGCGAGTGTAGGAGTCCCTCTCGTCCGCCATTCCCCGCCGTGCCTCAACCTCGACGACATACCTGTCGGAATCCGACAGCTATGTCGTCGAGGTCGCGAGGTTCAGGGCGTCAAACGCTGAGGACCCCGTTAGGCAGCAGGGCGAGGGCCTCGTCCTCGCTGAGCCCTGCGGCCGCGTCGAGCACGTCCTGGGGGACCCAGTCCGGAAACGGCACCGTGTGCGACCGGTGGGCGCCGGTCTCGGTGTGTTCCTCCTCCACGGCGGCGAGCGCCTCGGGCCCGACCGTGTCGACGAGGCGCACGAGGGCGGGCCAGAGCCGGCGGTGGACCAGCGCGATCTTGCCCTTCACGAGGCGCAGCCGGACGACCTCGTCGGACTCGGCCGCCTCGTTCAGCACGCGGAAGATCTCATCGTGCTGGGGATGCGCCCACCAGCTCCCCGAGATCGGCCCGCCCACGACCAGCTCGGGCAGGTTGGGGACGGTGCCGCGGGCCGACTGGAGCACGATGCCGTGCTGTTCGACGATCTCGGCCCCGTGCATCGGCGGCCATCATCGCCGCGACGGCTCGCTGGCGCACCAGCAGTGGCCCGCCCGTAGTGTGAGCGGCCATGGACGTCCGAGTGGTGGTTCTCGGCGCCGGGTCGTGGGGGACGACGGTCGCCCACCTCGCCGCGCACAACACGCCGACCACGCTCTGGGCCCGGCGCCCGGACGTGGCCGACGAGATCAACGCCCACCACACCAACAGCCGCTACCTGCCCGACTTCACCCTGCACGAGCGCCTCGAGGCCACCGCCGACCTGGCCGAGGCCGTGGCCATGGCCGACGTCCTGGTCATGGGCGTGCCCAGCTCCGGCTTCCGGGAGACGCTGAAGGAGGTCGCCGAGCACCTGCGCCCGTGGGTCCCCGTGGTCAGCCTGGCCAAGGGCCTCGAGCAGGGGACCAAGCTGCGCATGACCCAGGTCATCCAGGAGGAGCTCCCCGGTCACCCCTACGGCGTGCTCACCGGCCCCAACCTGGCCAAGGAGATCCTGGCCGGCCACGCCGCCGCCGCCGTGGTCGCCATGTCCGACGCCACCGTCGCCGCCCGCCTCCAGCAGCTCTTCGCCACCGACCTCTTCCGGGTCTACACGAACAACGACGTCATCGGCTCCGAGCTGGGCGGCGCCGCTCAAGAACGTCATCGCCCTCGCCTCGGGCATGGCCGACGGGCTGGGCGCAGGGGACAACACCCGGGCCGCGGTCATCACCCGGGGCCTCGCCGAGCTGACCCGCCTCGGCGTCGCCATGGGGGGCCAGGCCGAGACCTTCGCCGGGCTCGCCGGCATGGGCGACCTGCTCGCCACCTGCATCTCCACCCAGAGCCGCAACCGCCACGTCGGCGAGGAGCTGGGCAAGGGCAAGTCCATCGAGCAGATCATCGAGGAGATGGACCAGGTGGCCGAGGGCGTGAAGTCGGCCAAGGTCGTGCTCGAGCTGGCCGAGCAGTACGGCGTCGACATGCCCATCACCGCCGAGGTGGCGGGGGTCTGCGCCGGGGCGGCTCCGGCCGAGAGCGCCTACCGAGGGCTGCTCAAGCGCACGGTCGCCTCCGAACGGGGCTGAGGTGACCGATCTCGGGGTCCTCGGCGCCGGGCGCCTCGGCGCGGTCGACGCCAGCGGCGGCGTGACCCCCGCCGGGGCCGACTGGTCGCTGCGCTGGTGGATCGGCGCCGAGGACCGCTGGCACGTGCCGCCGGTCGAGGCCGCCGTCCGCCAGACGCTGGTGGGCGACACGCCGGTGGTCGAGACCCGGGTCCGGGTCGTCGGCGGCGACATCGTCCACCACGCCTACGCCGTCGACGGGTCCCGGTGGGGTGCCGGTCCTGGTCGTCGAGATCACCAACGAGACACCCGTCCCCGTCGCCATCGGCCTGGTGGTCGACGGCGCAGACCGCCGACCGTCGACGGCGAGGTGCTGTCCGTCGGCGGACCACCAGGTCCGGCTGCCCCGGGCGCCGAGCGAGTGGGTGGCGCCGGTCGCCTTCCTGCCCCTGCCCCACAAGGCGACGCTGCGGGTGGTGCTGGCCCGGGGAGGCCCCCGACCCTGCCGCGCTGCCCGACGCCGAGCAGGTCGCCGCCGGCTGGCGGGCCCAGGGCGACGTCGGGGCCCGCTGGGCCCTGCCCGAGCCGACCGTCACCGCGGCCGCCGACGCGGCCCGGGGCTTCCTCCTGGTGCACGACGCACCCGACCTGGCCACCACGGCCTGGCTGGCCGAGGCCCGCCACCAGCTCGGCCTCCGCGACGAGCAGGGCTCCCGGGCCGGCCTCGTCGCCGGCCAGCGCGCTGTCCGGCCGGATTCGCCGACGTGTCACGGGCTCCGAGGCGTCGACCGGCCAGGCCCTCGTGGCCCTCGGCTCGGTACCCGACCCCGAGCTGGTCGGCGCCGGTGGCCAAGGCGGGCCACTGCCATCGAGCGGCAGCGCCGGGTCCGCAGCACCGCAAGGACCCCCAGCGGGCCGGGCCTGCTGCCCGCTGGGCCGCAGCCGCTCGTTCCTCGGCGGCGAGGCGCAGACCTACCTCGACGACTGGTGGGCGGTCGCCGGCCTCGTGCGGGCGGCCCGCCTGCTGGAGGCCGACGGCCAGCTCGAGGCCTCGGTCGACGCCTGGCGCTTCGCCCGTGGCCTCGCCGCCGACGTCGACCGGTCCGTCGCCGCCGTCTGGCCTCGACGACCGCCGAGGGCGGGATCGGACCGACGGTCGATCCCGGCCGGGCCGGGGCGGGCCGCTGGACGCCGGGGTCGTCGGGGTCGTCGTGGCCGCGGCGCTGGGGGCGGTCGACCCGGAGGCGCCCGCGGTGGCCGCCACGCTCGACCTCGTCCGGGACGAGCTGACGACGGCGACGGGCGGCGTGACCGCCGGGGTGCTCTCCGACGGGCTGGTCGCCGTGGCTGACCGCCCTGCTGGCCAAGGTCGAGATCGGCCTGGGCGATCCGCCGGGGCCTCGACCCGCTTGCGGGCGCTGGCCGCCGCGGCGGCGGGCCGGGGCTCGTGGCCCGAGCTGGTCGACGGCGAGCCCGCCGTCCCCGTCGACCTGGCCGACCACCACGCGCCCGGCGACCGCCGCCTTCCTGCTTGCGGTGCGCTCGCTGCTGGTGGTCGAGCGGGGCCCGCACCTCCAGCCGCCGGACCGGCTGGTCGTCCTGCCCGTCATGGCCCCGGAGTGGTACGGCCAGGGCATCGAGCTGCACGACGCGCCCACCGCCTTCGGCCGGTTCGGCTTCGCCGTCCGCTGGCACGGCGACCGTCCCGCCCTCCTCTGGGAGCTGGAGCCCTCGCCGACCCGCCCCACCCTTCCGGCTCGAGGCCCCCGCCCTCGACCCCGGCTGGTCCAGCACCGAGCCGAAGGGCGAAGCCCTCCTCGCCCCCTGGCCCCCGGACGGCCATCCGCCGCCGACACCGAGGTCTCCGTTCTCGTGAACGGCGTGGGCGGCGTGAACCTTTGGGACCGGCTGCGCGCAGCCCTCGGTGGAGGAGGCGCTGCTGGCGGGCGGGGTGGCCCGAGGAGGACATCGAGCGGGCCGCCGCCGTCGGGGGGCTGGAGCTGCTGGCCATCGACCGGCTGCTGGACGACGCGCCCCGCACGCTCAGCCAGCGGGACATCGCCGACCGAGGCCGGGCTGGACGCTCGAGGAGGTCTCCCAGGTCTGGCGGGCCCTGGGCTTCCCCCATGTCGAGCCCGACGAGCCGGTCTACACCCAGGCCGACGCCGACATGACGACCATGGTCGGCTCGCTGCTCGACCGGGGCCTCACCGACGCCGACCTGACCCTCCAGATGGCCCGGGTCATCGGCCAGTCCCTGTCCCGGGTCGCCGCGGCCCAGGTGACCGTGATGGTGGACCGCCAGACCGAACGGCCGAGCGAGGAGGTGGCCGAGGCCCCCTTCGCCGACCGGGCCGAGCTCCTGTTCCAGGTCATGCCCGGCGTGCTCGAGTACGTGTGGCGCCGCCACCTGGAGGTCGAGGCCCGGCGTCGCCTGGCCCAGCTGGAGGGGGCCGACAGCGATGCCGAGAGCGCCACCCTCGTGCGTGGGCTTCGCCGACCTCGTGGGCTTCACCGCCCTCTCCCAGCAGATCCCCGAGGCCGAGCTGGCCCACGTCGTCGGCCGCTTCGAGGCGGTGGCCGCCGACGTCGTCGTCGGTCCACGGCGGCCGCCTGGTCAAGACCATCGGCGACGAGGTCATGTTCAGCGCCGACGACATCGTCGCCGGCGCCGAGATCGCCCTCGGCCTGTCCGAGCAGTTCCGGGCCGAGGAGGTCGTCTCCGACGTCCGCGTCGGCCTCGCCTACGGCCCGGTCCTGCAGTACGAGGGCGACCTCTACGGACCGATCGTCAACCTGGCCCACCGCATCGTCGGCATCGCCTATCCGGGCTCGGTCGTCGTGCCCGAGCCCGTGGAGCGGGCGCTCGAGGACGACGACCGCTTCTCCCTCGCCAGCATCCGGGCCCACACCCTGCGGGACATCGGCAAGGTGCCCCTCTGGCTCCTGCGCCGCACGGGAGGAGGAGATGTCCCTCCTCGACAAGGCCCGCCTGCGCCGGGAGGTCGGTCGGGCCTGGATCGAGGAGCGCTTCGGCGCCGTCCTCGACCGCGGCGATCCGCCCGTTCCGCCGGCGACTCCGGCCGAGGCGGAGGTCCACGATGACTGACGACCGCGGCCGGACACCGAGGACCCCACGACCGCGCTAGGGGAAGATGCCGCCGAGCCGGACGGTTCGGTGGCTGCCCCCCGGGAGTGGACGTACCTGGTCGAGCTGATCGGCCTGACGGCGGTCGTGGTCGCCCAGCCGGTCCTCGATGTGGTCGGCGAAGCGCCCGACGCCTTCATCACCCGCGGCGCCGGCGCCGGCCTGATCGTCGTCTACGCCCTCCTCGTCGGCCTGGGACCGCCCGTCGGGCTGTGGCTCCTCGAACAACCGGCCCGGCTCGGCGGCCGCCGCCTGCGAGACGGGGTGCACGCCGGACTGCTCGGGGTGGGCATCGGGGTGTTCGTCATGACCGCGGCCAAGGCCGCCCTCGGGGGAGACGCCCGGCCCCGGTTGGTGCTGGTCGGCCTCGCCGTCGCGGTCGGGGCGACCGTCCTCGCGTTCCGGTCCGGGACCTTGCGGTCGGTCTTCCGCTACCTGGCCCTGGCGCTGCCCGTCTTCCTGGCCCTCTTCCTCTTCGCCTCTCCGGTGAGCGACCTCGTCGTCGGTGGCGGGGTCGAGCCCGCCGAGGTCGAGGTCCGCAACTCGGCGCCGGTCGTGCTCATCGTCCTCGACGAGCTGCCCCTGCTGTCGCTCCTCGACGGTGAGGGTGCTGTGGACGCCGCCCGCTTCCCGGCCTTCGCCGCGCTCGCCGCCGAGTCGACCTGGTACCGCAACGCCACCACCGTCGCCCCGGTCACCCAAGCCGCGGTTCCCGCCGTGCTCACCGGCCAGTTGCCCGAGGACCCCGAGGCCGCGCCTGTCGCCACCAACTACGACGAGAGCATCTTCACCCTCCTCGGTGGCACCTACGAGGTGCGGGCGACCGAGTCACTGACCCGCCTCTGCCCGCCGTCGGTCTGCGCCCCATCGGCCGGACCCGGCGCCGTGGCAACCCTGCGCTCGCTGGCCCGGGAGAGCGCAGAGGTGTTCGCGTCCGTCGTGTCACCCCGGGTCGGCGACGACCAGGCCGACTTCGGCGTCGACCTGGACCAGAGCGAGGTGGACGAGGCGCTCGGCATCAGCCGGTCCGACGCCTTGACCCACGATCCGCTCGGTCCCGGCGCCACCCTCGACGTGACCCACGTCGTGCTGCCGCACCAGCCGTGGGTCTACCTGCCCTCGGGGGCGACCTATGCGGCACCCCATCCCGCCCGGGGGGCCGAGCTCACCGGGTGGTACGACCAGGGGGCCGCCGACGAGGCCCGCCAGCGCCACCTGCTCCAGCTGCAGTACGCCGACACCCTGCTGGGCGAGGCACTCGACCAGCTCCGGGCCGAGCTCTGGTGGGACGACGCCCTCGTCGTGGTCACCGCCGACCACGGGATCAGCTTCACCGACGAGCAGTCCCTGCGGGGTGTCAGCGAGGGCAACGCCCACGAGACGTTGTGGGTCCCGTTGTTCGTCAAGTACCCGGGCCAGGTGGACGGCGAGGTGGACGATCGCGATGCGGAGACCGTCGACGTCGTTCCGACGGTGGCCGACGTGGTCGGTGCGGACCTGCCCTGGTCGGTCGACGGGGTCTCGCTGCGCGCGGCACCGCAGGCGCGCCCGGCCCGCACGGTGGACTGGTCCGGCAACGCGATCCAGGGCGAGGACGGTGTGGCCACCGTCGACCGGGATGAGAACTTCGCCCTGGTGCTCGGCGCCGAGGGACCCGCCGCCGGCGCTCCCGCCGACGACCCCGACGCCCTGCTGCGCCTCGGCCCCTACGGCGAGCTGGTCGGCGCTGAGCTGGACCCGGCATGGGTCGACGCCTCCGAGCCGGGGCCGGAGATGACGACCCGGTACTCGGCAGCCGGCACCGTCCCACCGGGCGCCACCGAGCTACCGGCCTTCGTCGAGGGGGAGTGGCGGGGGGCCACCTCGGACTGGGTCGCCGTCGTGGTCGACGGCACGGTCGCCGGCATCGGCCCGGTCCTCGAGGACGGCCACGGTGGCTGGGTCTTCTGGACGATGTTGGCCGAGCGCCTCGTCGGGCCCGGCGACCACGAGATGGCCGTCCACCGGCTGATCGGCCCCCCGTCGACCCCCGCCCTCCACCCCTTCCGCCTGGCATCCGTAGGGTCCTGAACCCCCGTCGAACCTCCCAGAACGGTTCAGTCGGTCAGGTGGAGGGTGGCGATCTGGTGGGGGGCGAGCACGACGGTCTGCTCGAAGGGGGCCTCCGGGCGGCCGCGGAGGTCGACCCGCCAGCCCCGGCGGCCGTCGAGGGTTGCCGTCGTCGCCTCGTCGGTGGGGTTGAAGACCCGGACGACCAGGGCGCCGGCCTCCCGGTTGAGGGCCGACACCTCGGCTCCCGACACCGACAGGTGGCGGCCGTCACCCGGGACCGTGCCCAGCCCCGCGCCGGTCGCGACCTGGAGGGGGACGAAGGCGGACTCGACCAGCTCGTAGGGGTCGCCGTCACCGACCCGCACCGCGTAACGGAAGACCTGAAGGCCCTGCTGCTGGGGTCCTTCCAGGGGGTTCTCGGGGCCGGCCGGCAGCGGCCGGGTGGTCATGGGGCCTTGGCTGAGCATCCCGGTGCACCGGAGCAGGGTCAGCGCGACCAGGTGCGACTCGCCGTCGGCGATGTCGCACAGCTCGTACTCCAGCAGGCCCTCGTGGGCGACCGTGAGGCCCCCGGCCCGCACGAAGCGCCGCGACGGGAAGGTGCTCATCGGCCGCTCGGTCGGCCCGCCCTCGGCGTCCAGCCCCCGGCGCACGACGGTGAAGGCGCACTCCGCCTCGGAGTGGTCCGTCGGCGTCGGCAGGGGGAAGCCGACCCGCATCCGGTGGTCCCGGGCCTGGTTGTCGACGGTCGTGGTCACCCGCACGAAGTCCTCGCCCGCCCGCAGCTCGACCACGGTCCGGACCGGGATGTCCACCTCGCCGACGCGGGCCCGGTCCTCGATGTGGTGGGGGAGCCGGAAGACGGTGTCGACCGCGACCCGGGCCCGCACCGGCCCGGCCTCGATCGTCGCCACCGCCACCGAGGCGGGGCCGCTGACGAACACGTCGTCGTCCGGCGGTGACCAGTTGTAGGTGTCGCCCGCATCGCCGTCGTCGACGATGTGGCCGAGGCCGGCGTGGCCGTCCACCGAGAACGTCCCGTCGGTCCGGGTCGACCTCGACGGTGACGAGCCCGTTGGCCAGGGTGGTGCCGTCGACGGTGACGGCCGTCGATCCGCCGGACCGCGTCGGGTCCCACTGCTGCCAGCCGTAGCCGGGCACCGAGTCGACCCGGGCCAGGACCCGGCGACGGGCCGGCCCGTGGCGCTCGACCCGGACCAGGCCGGTCGGGTGCGCACGGGCGTGCTCGGACAACGCCGCCAGCACGGCGGTGGTGTTCTCCGGCGGTGCGTCCATGAGCCGCTCGCCCTCCCGGAGGAGGACCTCGGCCCGCTCGCCGTCGAAGGTCAGCTCCAGCTCGACGAGCGCGGGGTGCAGGAAGATCTCCCGCTCGACCACCAGGACGGCGTCGGCGGCCACGATCTCGTGGAGGACCTCCTCGGCGGGTTCCTCCGACAGCAGCTGCAGCCCGTCGGCCCCGCCGGACCCGGGCAGCTCCAGCTCGACCACCCCGCCCCTGGTCCGGGCCGACGGGTTGAGCACGACGGCGCCGACCACCGCCAAGGACGAGCCGAAGCGCTCCAGCGTCCGGTCGACCACGCCCGCACCGATGTGGCGGGCCTCGGCGAAGCGGTGGACGACGGCGGCCACGACGTCGTCGTGGGAACACGCGCAGATCGAGTCGTGGGCCGAGTTCCGGATGACCTCGAGCCAGGCCAGGTCCAGCACCCGCTGGGGCCAGTCGGCGGCAGGGGTGAAGAGGGCGGCCAGGGGCTCGGCCAACTGCTCCAGCGTCCGCTCGGCCACGGCGGCCGCGGCCTTCACGTCGGTGCGGTTCGAGGCCACGCCCATGAGCAGGTTGGCCCGGGCACCGGAGCGGAGCTCGCCGGTCCACGCCGGCAGCCCCTGGGTCGGCGCCGAAGCCACGTGCTCGGCCAGCGAGCGGATGACCAGCTCGTAGTCGTCCTGGAGGTCGTTGGCCTCCAGCACCACCCGGCCCAGCCATGGCCGGGGGGTCTGGTGGTCGGTGCCGACCATCCACAGCACCGGCCCGTCGAGCAGGTCGTCGTGGGTGGACACGAACCCGTCCACCAGGTGCAGGAGGGCTTTGGCGTCGTCGGGGACCCGGGCGCCGTTGCCGTAGCCCTCGGGCAGGTACTCGGCCCGGATCGTGGTCCCGTCGGGCGCCGTCCACCAGAACCCGCTGCGATCCACCGCGGACGGCACGCCGCGCCACACGACCGTGTGGGCGAACCCGAACTGGTCGAGCAGCTGGGGCATCTGGGCCACGTGGCCGAACATGTCGGGCAGGTAGCCGACGTCCATGGCGCCGCCGAAGTCGGCCGCCCGCCGCAGGCCCAGCTGCAGGTTGCGCACCAGCGTCTCGCCCGACACCAGGAACTCGTCGGGCAGCGCGTACCAGGGCCCCATGGCCAGGCGCCCGGAGGTGGCCAGCGACCGCAGCCGGGCCTCGGCCTCGGGCCGGATCTCCAGGTAGTCGTCGACCACGGCCATCTGGCCGTCGAGCAGGAAGTGCCGGAACGACGGGTCGGCCTCGAGGTGGTCCAGCAGGTCGTCGAGCAGGTCGACCAGCCGGAGCCGGAACCGCTGGAACGGGTCGTACCACTCCCGGTCCCAGTGCGTGTGCGGGACGACCGACACCGTGCGCGCCATGGCCCGAGGCTACGGGCGTGGTCGGCCCGCGGCCGGAGATGAACAGCGGGTGACTACCGTCTGGCCCCGTGGTCGACGGCGGAGGGCGGATGGCGCCGTGAGGGCGGCTACCTGATCGAGCTGGTGGGCATCACCGCCGTCACCGTCGCCCAGCCCATCTTCGACGTGATCCAGCAGGCCCCCGAGGAGCTGGTGTCACTGCGGGCCGGTCCGAGCGAGATCGTGACCTACGCCCTCCTCCTGGTGCTCGGTCCGCCTGCTGGTGCTCTGGCTCCTGGAGCAGCCGTTCCGCCTGATCGACCCCGGGGTGCGCGACCAGGTCCACGTCGGGATCCTCGGTCTCGGTGTCGGCCTCTTCGTCGTCGAGATCATCAAGTCCTCCCTGCTCGATGCCCAGGGCCGGTCGTGGCTGGTCTTCGTCGGCGTGCTGGTCGCCGTCGGTGCCGCCTGGGGCCTTCTGCACTCGGAGAAGGCCCGGTCCGCGGTCCGCTACCTGGCCCTCGCGGCCCCGGTGTTCCTCGTCCTCTTCCTCTTCGCGTCGCCCGTGTCCGACCTCGTCCGGTCCGGGGGGATCGACGCCGGCCGACGTCGACGTGGCCGAACCCGCGCCCGTCGTCATCATCGCCTTCGACGAGTTCCCGCTCATGTCGCTGCTCGACGGCGAGGGCCGGATCGACGCCGACGCCTACCCCGCCTTTGCCCGGCTGGCGGGCGAGTCGACGTGGTTCCGCAACAACACCGGCGTCTCCCCGCTCACCCCGTCGGCCCTGCCCGCCATCCTCACCGGCCAGCTGCCTGACGAGCTGTTCCCCGCCCCCGTCGCCGCCAAGTTCGACGAGAACCTGTTCACCCTGCTGGGCGGCACCTACGACGTCGATGCGGTCGAGAACGCTGACCGAGATCTGCCCGCCGGGCGTCTGTGAGCAGCAGGCCCGACCGTCCCGGCCGAGCATCATGCGCACCCTGTTCGACCAGGCCAGCACGGTGTTCCGGGGGGTGGCCGAGCCGTGGGCCGACCAGGCGTCGGTCGGCTTCGTCATCGACCGGAACCCGTCCGACGCCGAGGCCCCGGCTCGGCTGCGGGCCTTCGGGCGGGAGGCTGCGCCCGGTGACCGGCCGACCCTCGACTTCGGGCACTTCCTGCTGCCCCACCAGCCGTGGGACTGGTTGTCGTCGGGCCGGACCTACGAGGCGCCCGACCCGCCCCGGTCCGCGGAGTTCGGCGACTGGCACGACGACACCACCGCCGCGCTCGGTCGCCAGCGCCACCTCGTGCAGCTCGAGTACACCGACGCGCTCCTCGGCCAGGCCCTGAACAGCATCCGGGACAGCGGCCTCTTCGACGAGGCCCTGGTCATCGTCACCGCGGACCACGGCGTCGGCTTCGTCGGTGGCTCGCCGCTGCGGGCGGTGTCGGAGGACAACCACGAACAGATCCTGTGGACTCCGATGTTCGTCAAGCTCCCGGGCCAGACCGAGGGCGAGGTCGACGACCGCCCGACCGAGACCATCGACGTCGTGCCCACCATCGCCGACGTGTTGGGTGTCGAGGTGCCCTGGGAGGTCGACGGTGTCTCGATGTTCGACGACGACGCCGACCGCTCGGCCAAGACCGGCCCGCATGATCGACTGGCGGTTCAACACCGTCGAGCCCAACGAGGACGGCTATGTCGAGTTCGATCGGGCCGAGGGCTTCCAGGTGGTCCTCGAGGGCACGACACCGATGGCCGGCCACGGAGACGACCCGGACGCGGTGCTGCGCATCGGCGAGTACGGCGACCTCGTGGGCACGCAGGTGGCCGATGCCGCGGTCGGCCCGGCCGCCGACTTCGCCGTGACCACCTTCTCCCGGCCCACCTTCACCGTGCCCGAAGGGGCCACCGATCTGCCGGCCTACGTCGAGGGCATCTGGGTCGAGGAGCCCGAGCCCTGGATCGCCGTCTCCGTGGACGGGACGGTCGGCGGGCTGGCGCCGACCTACCGACAGGGCCAGTTCGCCACCTTCTGGGCCCTGCTGGCCGAACGCCTGCTGACCCCCGGCGAGCACGAACTGGGCTTCCACACCGTCACCGGCCCTGCGGCGGACCCACGGCTCTCCCCACCGATCGAGATGATCCCGCGCCAGGACTGACCGGTCCTGTCGCGGTGGCTACGGTCGGGGCATGCCGATCTTCGTGATGCTCTCCACGATCGGGCCGGACGGGTTCCACAAGCTCAACACCCAGCCCGACCGCCTCCGTGAGGTCAACGACGACGTCGAGGCGCTGGGCGTGACGATCCTGCACCAGTACGCCCTGCTCGGCCAGTACGACTTCCTGAACATCATCGACGCGCCCGACGACGTCACCGTCGCCAAGCTGGCCACCCGCCTCGCCGCCCGCGGGACCATGAAGACCACGACGATCAAGGCCATCGACGTCGACGAGTACATCGCCGCCCTGGCCGAGGACCCCGACCCCCTGTAGGGCCGGTCGGAACGGCGGCGCGGGTGCTGGCGACCAGGGGGCTGACGGTCACGTTCGGGGGGCTGCACGCCGTCCACGACGTGGACCTCGAGGTGGCCGAAGGCGAGTTCGTCGGCCTCATCGGCCCCAACGGCGCGGGCAAGACGACCCTGATCGACGCCGTGACCGGGTTCGTGCCGCTGTCGGGTGGCACCGTGCACTTCGCCGGCGACGAGGTGACCGACCTGCCGCCGGCCGAGCGGGCGCGGCGGGGGCTGGTGCGCACGTTCCAGAGCCTGGAGCTGTTCGAGGACCTCTCGGTGGTCGACAACCTGCGGGTGGCGGCCACCCCCGCCAGGTGGTGGGACCCCCTGGCCGACGCCGTGCGCCCCCTCCGAGGCAACGAGCGCTCCGAGCAGGTGGGCTGGGCGTTGGAGGTCGTCGGCCTGACCGACGCCGCGTCGGCCAAGCCCGGCGACCTGAGCCACGGCCGGCGCAAGCTGGTGGCGGTGGCCCGGGCCTTGGCCGGTCAACCCCGCCTCGTGCTGCTGGACGAGCCCGCCGCCGGCCTCGACACCGAGGAGACACTGGCCCTCGGCGAGCACCTGCGCACGCTGCCCGAGCACGGGGTCAGCGTCCTACTCGTCGACCACGACATGGGCCTCGTGCTGGGCATCTGTGACCGGGTCGTGGTCCTCGACGTCGGGGCGGTGATCGCCGACGGGACGCCGGAGGCGATCCGGGGCGACGAGCAGGTGGTCGACGCCTACCTGGGGGCTGCGCCCTCGTGAGCCGGAGCACGGTGTTGGACATCCGGGGGTTGGTCGCCGGCTACGAGGGCGTGCCCGTGGTCCGGGGGTTGGACCTCACCGTGGCCGAGGGTGAGGTCGTCGCCCTCCTCGGGCCCAACGGGGCGGGCAAGACGACGACGCTGCAGACGGTGTCGGGCCTGTTGCCCGTGATCGGCGGCTCCGTCGAGGTCCTCGGCGGCCCGCCGACGGCCCGGTCGCCCCACAAGGTCGCCCGGCGGGGCGTGGGCCACGTCACCGAGGACCGCTCCCTGTTCTTCGAGCTGACCGCCCGCCAGAACCTGCGCCTCGGGGTGCGGGGCCGGCGCCGCCAGCGACTGGCCCAGGATCGGGTGCTCGGCCTCTTCCCGGAGTTGGAGCCGCTGCTCGACCGCAAGGCCGGCCTGCTCTCCGGCGGCCAGCAGCAGATGCTGGCCCTGGCCCGGGCCCTGGTGGCCGAGCCCCGCCTCCTGCTGGTGGACGAGATGAGCCTCGGCCTGGCCCCGATCATCGTCCAGCGCCTGCTGCCCATGCTCCGCTCGATCGCGGACGACACCGGTGCAGGGGTGGTGCTCGTCGAACAGCACCTGTCGATGGCCCTCGAGGTGGCCGACACCGTCTGCATCCTGGTCCACGGCGAGGTGGCGGCCCACGGCCCCGCCGCCGACCTCCGCGACCGCGCCCTCCTCGCCGCCACCTACCTCAGCTGACCCCCCGCAATCGGGTGATCACGGGACGAGCACGAGCTTGCCGCGGGCCTGGCCGGCGATGAGGTGGGCCATGGCGGTGGCGGCTTCGGCCAGGGGGTAGGTGCGCTCGACTGCCGGGGTGACCTGGCCGGACTCGATCAGCTCCCCGAGGGCGACCAGGTCCTCGGCCTTCTCGAGCGAGGCGACCTGGCCGAGGGTCTGGCTCACGAAGGGGGAGAGCAGGCCGGCCCGGAAGTTGCGGTCGAAGCCGCCGAGCCAGCGGCCGTCGGTCTCGCCGCCGATGATGACGAGGCGGCCCTTCGGCGTCAGCGCCTTCCGCAACTCGCGCAGGCTGCGGCAGCCGCCGATGTCGAGCACGGCGTCGTAGGGACCGTCCTCCGCGTAGTCCCGCTGGGTGTAGTCCACGACGTGATCGGCGCCGAGGCCGGCCACCACGTCGACCTTGGCCGTACTGCAGACCCCGGTGACCTCGGCGCCCGCGGCCTTGGCGATCTGGACGACGTAGCTGCCGACGCCGCCGGAGGCCCCCAGGACCGCGACCGACTGGCCGGGGGCGACCTTCGCCTTGCGGACGGCCTGGATGGCGGTGAGTCCCGAGATCGGGACGGCCGCGGCCTCCTGCATGCTGAGGTTGGCGGGCTTGTGCGCCAGACGGTTGGCTCGGGCCAGGCCGAACTCGGCGAACGAGCCGCTGCTCGTGGCCCCGCAACTGCCGTACACCTCGTCGCCCACGGCGAAGTCGTTCACGCCGGGTCCGACGGCCTCGACGGTGCCGGCCACATCTCGACCGGGCACCCGGACCTTGGGGGACCGCAGGCCGAACGCCAGGCGGCCGAGGAGGGGGACGCCGGTCATGACGTGCCAGGTGCCCCGGTCCACGGCGGCCGCCGCCACCCGCACGAGGACCTCGCCCTGGCCGGCCGTGGGGACGGGAACCCGGTCGATCCCGAACACGTCAGCGGGGTCGTCGCCGTACTCGTCCTGCACCACCGCGGTCATCGTGTCCTGCACCGTCATCGCATGGCCTGCTTCCGGGTCGCTGTACTTACGCTGTAAGTGTACTTACACTGTAAGGGTGACGCAACGTCGAGAGCCGCTGAACCGGTCCCGGGTCCTAGCGGCTGCGGTGGCGCAGGCCGACGAGCACGGCATCGACACCCTGACCATGCGCAGGTTGGGTCAGGCGCTCGGCGTCGAGGCCATGTCGCTCTACAACCACGTGGCCAACAAGGACGACCTCCTCGACGGCATGGTCGACCTCGTCTTCGCGGAGATCGATCTGCCCGTGCCGGGCACCGACTGGCGTCCGGCGATGTACGACCGAGCAGTCTCGGCCCGGGAGGCGCTCGCCCGTCACCCTTGGGCCACCGCGCTGATGGACTCGCGGGCCACGCCAGGCCCGGCGACCCTTCGCCACCACGAGACGGTGATCGCAACCCTGCGGGCCGGCGGCTTCTCGGTGGCCATGGCCGCGCACGCCTTCTCCCTGCTGGACAGCTACCTCTACGGGTTCTGCCTCCAGGAGACGGCCCTGCCCTTCGAGCCCGACGACGACATGGAGGTGGTGGTCGACGCCATCCTCGGCGACCTGCCCGCGGGCCTCTACCCTCACCTCCGCGCGCTGACCGTCGAGCACGTCCTCCAGCCCGGCTACGACTACGGCGCCGAGTTCGCCTTCGGCCTCGACCTCATCCTCGACGCCCTCGCATCCCGCCTCGCCACCGACTGATCCCCCGTTCTGGGCCCCACCACCCGCGCCCACGAACGGGTCGTGGGGCCCAGAACGGGATCTCCGAGGTCAGATGGAGCGGCCGGTGCCTTCCCAGTAGGGGGCGCGGAGGTCCTTCTTGAGGAGCTTGCCCGCCTCGGAGCGGGGGAGGGCGTCGGTCCAGTCGATGGTCCTGGGCCGTTTGTAGCCGGCCAGCTTCTCCCGGCTGAGGGCGATCAGCTCCTCGGCCAGGGCCTCGGTGGGATCAGTGCCCTCCACCAGCTGGACGACGGCCTTCACCTGCTCGCCGAACTCCTCGTCGGGGACGCCGATGACCGCCACGTCGGCCACCGCGGGGTGGCCGGCCAGGACGGTCTCGATCTCGGCCGGGTAGATGTTGACCCCGCCGGAGATGATCATGTCGATCCTGCGGTCCGACAGCCAGAGGTAGCCGTCCTCGTCGATGTGGCCGATGTCGCCCGTGGTGAAGACACCGGGCGCACGGTGGGCCGCCGCCGTCTTCTCGGGGTCGTTGTGGTACTCGAAGTCCATGCCCATGGCGCTGCGGAACCAGAGGGTCCCCGCCTCGCCCGGAGCGACGGGCTGGTCGTCGTCACCGATGACCATGACCTCCATGATCGGCAGGGGCTTGCCCACCGAGCCGCCCTTGGCCAGCCACTCCTCGCCCGAGATGCGGGAGATGAAGGAGCCCTCGGTGGAGCCGTAGTACTCGTGGACCTTGGGCCCCAGCCAGTCGAGCATGGCCCGCTTCCACGGGGCCGGGCAGGGCGCGGCGCCGTGCCACACGGCCTCGAGGCTGGAGCCGTCGAGCTGGTCCCGGACGGCCTCGGGCAGGTCGAGCAGGCGCTTGAACTGCACGGGCACCAGGTGGACGTTGGTGATGGCGGCGTCGTCGATCAGGCGCACGGTCTCGGCCGGGTCGAAGCGCTGGCGCATGACGACCGACGAGCCACTGACCGTGGGCAGGAAGCCGAAGGCCCACTGGGCGGAGTGGTAGATGGGCCCGGCCAACAGCGTGCGGCCGGGCGTCGGGACGTACTCACCGACGGCCCCGGCGATGAGCTGCAGCAGCTCACTGGGGATGTCCTTGCCGCCCGAGAGCACCCCCCGGACCCCCTTGGGACGGCCCGTGGTGCCCGAGGTGTAGAACATCGGCCCACCGAGGACCGCCTCGTCGGGCTCATCGGTGCCGGCCTCCGCCAGGGCCGCCTCGTAGCTGTGCAGGCGATCGTGGTCACCGTCGCCCGTGACCAGGGCCAGTCCGATGCCGACGGACCGCGGGTCGGCCAGCGCCTGCTCGGCAACCGCGGCGAACTGCTCGTCGACGACGAGGGCCCGGCACCCGGCGTCCTCGATCACATAGGCCAGCTCGTCGGCGGTCCAGTGCCAGTTGACCGGCACGTAGGTGATGCCGGTGTGGGCCGCCGCCCAGAACGCCTCGAAGGCCTCCCGCCGGTTGCCCATCATCAGGGCGAAGGTGTCGCCGGGGCCGAGGCCGGCGCCCCGCAGCACGTTCGCCAGGCGGGCGACCCGGTCGGCCAGCTCGGCCCAGGTGCACTCTCCCCGGTCGTCGGCCAGGGCGAGGTCGTCGCCCTTCTCGGCCACGAACCCGTCGAGCAGCTTCGGCATCAGGTCCCCCTCGGATGCGGCCGGTCCGCGGCCCGATGGTGGCCGGTCAGTCGGCGGGGAGCCAACTCCCGTGGGCGCCGTAGGGCACCCGCTGGGGGAGCACGACCCGGGCCACCGGCTCGGCGCCGAAGTCCTGGGCCTCGATGATCCGCAGCTCGGTGACGCCCTCGGCCTCGTCGTGGGCATAGACCAGCACCCAGCCCTCGTCCTCGCCGGCGTCCGGCCCGGCCGGGGCGAACATGGGCTCACCGAGCCGGGTCGTGGCGTTCGTGGGGTGGGTCTCGACCCCGCCGTCGCGGAGGTCGTACTTGTAGAGCTCGGCGCCGATGGCGGCACCGACCCCGGGCTCCTCGCGCAGCTGGGTGAGGTAGCCGTACCGGTTGGCCAGCCCGGTGCGGCGGTCATCGACGCGGGGGAAGTCGGCCAGCCGGTCGTCCAGCTGGGTCTCGGTGACCTGGCCCGTGGTGCGGTCGATGGACCAGCGCCACAGCGCGGCCCGGGCGCCCTCGATGTCGTCGAAGCCCCCCGCCATGGCCTGCTCCTGGCGGCAGACGAGGAGCTCGACCCGGTCGCCGTCCTCGTAGGCGTTGAGCGGGTGGAACACGTAACAGGGGTCGATCTCGTGCCAGGTGACGTCGGCGTTCGTCCCGTCGCGGGGCATGAGCCCCAACCGGGCGCCGGCCTCGGGGTCCCAGAAGAAGGGGTCCTGGCCGTTCATGGCCCGGTCGAGCCCGAAACGCACCGGCAGGTCCATGAACACGACGTGGTGCTCGGTGACGTTCCAGTCGTGCATCATCACCGGGTTCGGGATCTCGATCGGCTCGACCGCGAGGACCTCGCCGGTCGGGCTGATCCGGAAGTAGGTGAGGTGGGGCTCGGTGACGAGGTTGTAGCCGAAGGCCAGCAGCTCGCCGGTCGTCGGGCAGACCTTGGGGTGGGCGGTGAACGTGCTGGTCACCGCGCCGCCGAAGTCCTCGACGCCGAGGGTGTTCAGGTCGTCGTCGAGGGCGAACGGCTTGTGCTGCTCCTCCAAGGCCAGCCACCGACCGTTGTGGCGCACGATGTGGGTGTTGGCCGGCGAGGCCTCGGGGTCCAGGATCCACTCCATCCCGGTGCCGTCGTGGTCCTTGAACGGCGTGTCGACGTACCGGTTGCGGTACCGGGCGCCGCCGGCGTCGTCCAGGTCGACGGCGTGCAGCATCCCGTGCCCGAAGAACCAGTGCGGGCTGGTGCCGCTGCGGGGGTTGAAGCTCTGGCGGACGTAGGTCCCCGTCAGCGCCTCGGGGATGGCCCCGATGACCTCGAGGCCCTCGACGTCCAGTTCGTCGTGCACCGGGGCGAAGTTGCCCCGGAGGTGCCACGGCGTCGGCGGTGCGTCCGTTCCCGGTGCGAGCTCGGTGTCGGTCATGCTTCCCCCCACGGTCAGCGTCTGGTGATGTGCCATGCTAGCCACTCACTGAACGGTGTTAAGTCGGATCCGGGGGGACCATGCGGAAGAGGTTGGGCATCGGCGTGCTGGCGGGACTGCTCCTGGTGGGGGCCTGCAGCGAACCGGCCCCGGAGGAGGAGGTCGCCGCCGACGCGACGGACACCACGACGGCCTCCGGCGCGGACGTCCCGGAGGGCGACACCGTGGTCGAGCGCTTCGCCGGCGAGGAGTGGTTCATGGGCACGATGCCCGACGCCCCGGTCGCCGCGGACGCCGGGGCCGACCCGATCGTCATCGGGATGATCAACCAGGAGGACACCCCGCTGGGGTCCTTCCCCGAGGTCCGCCGCGCCGTCGAAGGCGGCGTCGAGTTCGTCAACACCGAGCTGGGCGGGGTCGGCGGCCGACCCCTCGAGCTGCACACCTGCATCACCAGCTTCGACCCCGAGCAGTCCGCCGCCTGCGCCCAGGAGATGGTGGCCGAGGACGTGGTGGCCCTCGTCGGCGGCCTCGACGTCACCAGCAACGGCTCGGTGCCGGTCCTGGAGGACAACGGCATCCCCCAGCTCGGGGGCATCCCCGCCAACCTGGTGGAGCAGCAGAGCGACGTCACCTTCTACTTCTCCGGCGGGGTCACCGGGGGCCTGGCCGCCTTCCTGGCCCACACCGCGGAGGAGGGCGGGACCTCGTCGGTCCTGGCCTACGGCGAGTTCGAGAGCTTCGAGGTGTCGGCCCAGGACTACGCCGCGCCGCTCGCGGACTCGCTGGGGATCGACCTGGAGCTGATCTCCTACCCGCTGACCGCCACCGACTTCCTGCCGGTCCTCACCCGGGCCGCGGCATCCGACCCCGATTCGATCATCGTGGCCGCCGCCGGGTCGGCCTGCGCCCCGATCATGACCACCTACGCCGACCTCGGCATCGAGGCCCAGCTCTACCTGGTGGGGGCGTGCTCGGACGAGGAGATCATCGCGGCCTCCGGACGGCGCCTACGAGGGCGTGCTCTTCAACAGCGAGGGCCCGCCGCTCAGCGTCGAGACCATCGAGGGCGAGGTCTTCGTCTCGGTCAACGAGCTCTACGCCGACGACGAAGGGGGCGGGGCGGGCACGGTCGGGCTCCGGGGCTTCCTCAACCTGTACGCGCTGATGGCCGACCTCGGCCCCGACGGCGTGACCCGCGAGGCGGTGCTCGACGCGGTGCGGGCCGCCGAGGACGAGCCCAGCTTCTGGGGTCATCCCTACACCTGCGACGGGGCCCAGATCGACGGGCTGCCGTCGCTCTGCGCGCCGCAGCAGTCGCTCTTCCTCGTCGAGGAGCCCGGCGTGAACGTCACCGTCAACGAGGACTGGATCGACACGGTGGCCCTCTTCGCCGAGGCCCAGTAGCGGCCCGGTCCCGCCTCCGTGACCGATCACCTCACCTACCTGGTCCTCGGCCTCGGGGGCGGCGCGGTCATCGGCGCGCTCGCGGTCGGGGTGGTCATCACCCACCGGGCCAGCAACGTCATCAACTTCGGCCACGCCGCGATCGGGATGTACCTGGCCTTCGCCTACTACGAGCTGCGCCGCAGCGGCGACCTGGTCCTGCCGATCCTCGGCCTGCCCGAGCGGGTCGGCCTGATCGCCCGCCCGACGGTGGCCAGCGCGCTGGTCATCGTGGTGCTGCTCGGGGCGGCGGTGGGCGCGGCCTGCTTCCTGTTGATCTTCCGCCCGCTGCGGCCAGGCCCCGGCGCTCGCCCGGGTCGTGGCCAGCCTCGGCCTGATGGTGTACCTGATCGGGATCGTCGACCTCCGCTTCGAGGGCCCGGCCGCCACCTCGCTGCAGCTGGAGGGACCGCTGTCGACCCGCCTGGTGGACGCCTTCGGGATCCAGGTCCCGGCCGACCGCTACGTGCTCGCCGCCCTGACCGTCGGGGTCATCGGCGTGCTCTGGCTGGTCGACCGCTTCACCCGCTTCGGCCTGGCCACCCGGGCGACGGCGGAGAACGAGCGGGGCGCCCTCGTCCTCGGCCTGTCGCCCACCGCCATCGGCCTGGCCAACTGGATCCTGGCCTCGGTGTCCGCCGGCCTGGCGATCATCGCCGCCGCCCCCCTGTCGGGCCTGGACCCGGCGGGGACCAGCCTGCTCATCGTCCCGGCCCTCGGGGCCGCCCTGCTCGGCGGCTTCCGCTCCATCGCCGTGGCCGGCCTGGCGGGCATCGGCATCGGGATGCTGCAGTCCGAGATCCTCAACCTGCAGGCCGGCAGCTCGTGGCTGCCCGAGATCGGCCTGCAGCAGGGGCTGCCGCTTCCTCATCGTGGTGGTCGCCCTCGTCGTCCAGGGCAAGCACCTGCCCGACCGCAGCGCGGTCGTCACCAGCCGCCTGCCCCAGGCCCCCGAGCCCCGTTGGACGATGGCCGTCACCGGCCTGGTCGTGGTCGGCCGGGGCGGTCGCGCTGCTGACCCTCGACAGCAGCTACCGGCTCGGCATCATCGTGTCGGCCATCGCGACGGTGGTGGCCCTGTCCGTCGTGGTGCTGACCGGCCTGGTCGGCCAGATCTCCCTGGCCACCTACGCCCTGGCCGGCACCGCCGGCTTCGCCATGGTCCGGGCGGGCGACAGCCTCGGCCTGGGGTTCCCGCTGGCGCCGCTGGTCGGCATCGTCGTGGCCGTGGGGTTCGGCATCCTCGCGGGGCTACCTGCGGTGCGGGTCCGGGGGCTGACGCTGGCGGTGACCACCCTGGCCGCGTCGATCGCCATCGAGGAGCTGCTCTTCCGGTGGAGCTGGTTCAGCGGCGGCGCCGAGGGGGCCCGGGTGCCCGAGCCCACGGTGTTCGGCATCGACCTCGGCATCGCCGCCCCCGGCGACGCCTATCCCCGGGTCGCCTTCGGGCTGCTGGTGCTGGCCGCCATGGCCCTGGCGATGGCCCTCGTGGTCAACCTGCGCCGGGGGGCTACCGGGCGACAGTGGCTGGCCGTCCGGGCCAACGAGCGGGCGGCGGAGGCCGCGGGCGTGCCCGTTGCCCGGGTGAAGCTCGGGGCGACGGCTGTGGCCGCCGCGCTGGCGGGCCTGGCCGGGGTGTTGCTGGCCTACCAGTCCCAGGTCGTCTCGGCCGGGTCCTTCGGCGCCATCGAGTCCCTCGTGGCGGTGGCCATGGCCTACCTGGCGGGCATCGCCACGCCCGTGGCGGCCCTGCTGGCGGGGGTCCTCACCGCGGGCGGCTTGTTGACCGTCCTGCTCGACGAGCTCAGCGAGGGCTCCTCCAAGTACCAGTTCGCCCTCAACGGGCTGCTGCTCATGGTCATCGCCGTGCGCTTCCCGGCCGGCCTGATCGGCTCGGCCGGACGTCGCCGTCGCCGGCGGTCCGCCCCGGTCGCCGACCCGCCGCCGGAGCGGGACCCCGAGGCGGTCGCGGCGTGAATCCGGCCGAGCGCGAGCTCCTCCGCCGCGAGGCCATCGTCGCCCGGGCCGTCCAGATCGTGGACGACGGCGGGCCCGATGCCCTGTCGCTGCGCTCCCTGGCCCGGGACCTGGGCGTCTCGGCCCCTGCGCTCTACGACCACATCCGGTCCAAGGAGGACCTGCTCCGCCTGGTCGCGGGAGAGGGCTACGACGAGCTGGCCTCCCGGTGGGCCGTGCTGGACCCCGCGGACGTCGAAGCCTGGATCCGGTCCTCGTCGCACGCGTACGTGGCCTTCGCCCTCGAACGTCCAGGCCTGTTCGCCCTCATGTTCCGGTTCCGGCCGACCTTCGTCGAAGGCCCCGGCGAGGTGGAGGACCCTGCCGCCACCGCCGTGTTCGCCCAGGCCCTGGTCGTGGTCGAGCGGGCCAGCGCCGAGGGGCTGGTCGGCGGTGCCCCGCCGCTCGAGCTGGCCCTGGGGCTGTGGGCCGCGGTCCACGGCGTGGCGACCGTGCTGTCGATGAGCCCGGAGATGACCAAGGAGCTGTGGCTGGTGGACCTCGTCATCGACGGGCTGCTGGCCGGATGGAAGGAACCCCGATGAGCGTCCCCCGAACGATCCTGGCGCCGGGACAGTTGGACGACCTGGACCTCGTGTGCGTGGCCGGGGAGGTGCCCGCGGGACTGGCCGGCGAGGTGTTCATCAGCACGTCGGAGCCCGAGACCGCCGGTGCCCACGCGTTCTTCGGCGACGGGATGATGATCCGGCTGTCCCTGCAGCCGGGGAGCCACGGCGCGCCGGGGGATCGTTGGGCCTGGCGGGTGCGCAAGCTGGACACGCCCTCGGCCCGGCTCCGCGAGAAGCGGCCCGCCGACTTCGCTCCCGGCCTGCTCGGGACGATGGGGGCCTTCGGGTTCTCCAACGCGGCCAACACCGCCCCGCTGCCGTGGGGCGACCGGCTCTTCGCCACCTGGGATGCGGGCCGGCCGGTCGAGATCGATCCGGTGACGATGGGGTTCCTCGGCGAGGTCGGTCACCGCGACGACTGGGCGCCGACCATGGACCTCCCGGTCCTGCCGATGATCAACAGCACCGCCCACCCGGTGATCGACCCGGAGCGGGACTGCCTCTGGACGGTCAGCTTCAACCCGATGCTCGGCGGGCTGTCGCTCGTCCGGTACACCGGCGACGGGTCCCGCGTGGACCGCTGGCCGGTTGCCGACGGGGTCATCCCGCAGTCGGTGCACACCATCACCCAGACCCGGGACTGGCTGATCGTGGCCGACTGCGCCTTCCGGGTCGATCCCGGCGAGCTGTTCGGCAACGAGCGGACGGTGACCACCCTGCCCGACGAGCCGGTGTACCTGATCCGCAAGGACGAGGTGCAGGCCACGCCGGCGGGCCAGGAGGTCAAGGCGACCTGCCTTCGGGTCGGGCCCGAGGTCATGCACTACTACGCGGTCTACGACGACCGCGACGGCATCACCGTCCTGTTCGAGCACACGCCCGAACAGGACCTGGCGATGGCCCTGCGGGCCGACGACCTCGACGCCTGGGGACGGCCGGTCGACCCGGCCCTGGTGGGGATGTACACGCACCCGCTGTCGGCCTCCCGGACATCGGTGCTGGCCTTCGACCCCGAGTCGGGCGACGTGACCGAGCGGGCCACGCTCTGCGACCCCGAGCGCTACTGGGCCACCCAGCTCTCGGCCATGGACTGGAGCCTCGAGGGCCAGTCGGCCCCGACCGTGCACCACCTGCTGACGGCCGGCTATCACCCCGAGGTCGTCACCCAGCGGGCCCTGTCCCTCTACGCGGAGCGGGTCGATCCGAAGGACCTGCCCACCGAGGAGGTGCCGCCGACCCTCGTCACCCTCGACCGTGACGGCCTCGAGCCGCAGGGGGAGTGGGCCTACGCCGCCGGCGACTACCCGAGCTCACCGTGCTTCGTGCCGCGGGGAGCGGGTGCCGACGGGTCCAGCCGCTACGCAGGCACCGAGCCCGGTGGTCACGAGGGCTGGTTGGTCATCCCGGTGCTGTCCGACGCCGGCTTCCGGGTGGAGGTCTTCGACGCGGCCGATGTGGGCCGAGGTCCCGACGCCGTGCTGGCCGCACCCGGTCGGGAGACCCTGCCCTTCATCATCCACTCGGCCTGGATGCCCCGGGCCGTCACCGCCCCCGCCGTCGAACGCCTCACCTTCGCCGACGATCTCGACGAGGCCCGCCTGGCCACGTTGCCCGACGACCTCGCGGCCGCCGCTCGGGAGGTCGCCACCGACCTCGCCGGTTGACCGACTCAGGGAACGGTCAGTACCACCACTGGCCGCGACGGGGCTCCCGGCGCACCTCGTCGGCGGTGAACACCGACGGCAGCAGCTGGTCGTCCGAGGTCCGTCGTATGCGGTAGCCGTCCCCCACGACCTCGGCGACGGCGAAGCCGCGGTTCCACCGGCGGTCGAACCGATTGCGCACTTCGACCCGGGTCCCCTCGCTCAGAACCCGTTCGGTTGGCTCCGCCATGGTCACGACCGTCATTGTCGACGAGGTCCCTTCTACGTCAAGTCCCGGACCCCCGTATCGGCCAGGGTTTACTCGGCCTTCACGTTCTTGTCGTGGAGACTCGGTCCCGCGGACCTCTTAGCCTCCGATCCGTGACGGCTGACGTGCGGTTGACGGAGTGGACCAACTGCGGGGGTTGCGCCGCCAAGTGGGGGGCCACGGCGCTGCGGGGCCTCGTCAGCGAGCTGCCCGCCGGCGTCGATGCGGAGCTCCTCGTCGGCCTCGCCCCGTCCGACGATGCCGCCGTCTACCGGGTGGCCGACGACGTGGCCATGGTGTCCACCGCCGATTTCTTCCCACCTCTCGTCGACGACCCCGGCGACTTCGGCGCCATCGCCGCGGCCAACGCCTGCTCGGACGTGTTCGCCATGGGGGCGCGGGTGGTCGATCGCCCTCAACCTGTCGGCCTTCCCCGAGGCCCTGCCCCGGGAGGCCATCGCCGCCATCCTCGGCGCCGCGGCCGAGACCGTCGCCGCCGCCGGTGGGACCACGGCAGGCGGCCACACGATCCGCTCCGACGAGCCCATCTTCGGCTTGGCCGTCCAGGGCGTGGTCCACCCCGACCGGATCCTGACCAAAGCCGGCGCCCGCCCCGGGGACGTGCTGGTGCTGTCGAAGCCCCTGGGCACCGGCCTGGTCCTGGCGGGTGGGTCGGCGCCGGACCAGGCGGAGGCGACGGCCGGGATGCGGGCCCTCAACCGGGCGGCCTCCGAGGCCCTCGTCGCGGTCGGTGGCGCGGTGCACGCGGCCACCGACGTCACCGGGTTCGGCCTCGCCGGCCACGGCTGGGAGATGGCCGAGCGGTCGGGTGTGCGCCTGGTCGTCGAGGGCACCCGGCTGCCGCTGTACCCGGGGGCCCGGGCGGCCGCCGAGGCCGGGGTGCGCACCGGTGGCGACCCCCGCAACCGGGACTACCTGGTGGGCCATGTCGACGGTGACGCCGACGAGGTGGTCCAGGCCCTGGTCTACGACCCCCAGACCTCCGGCGGCCTGCTCGCCGCCGTCGACCCGGCAGCCGTGGGCGACCTGGCCGGGGCGGGCTTCGTCGAGGTCGGCTCGGTCACCGACGGCGACCCGGGCGTGACCCTCTCGGCCTGAGCCCACCTGTTGGTCGGCCTGCTCTGGCTGGGCAGACCGAGGCAGGGGACGGGGCGTGGGGTCGGGCTGCGAGTCGTCCGGGGCGCTTGCGCTCATCGCTGGTCGACATTGCGTTCGGTCTCGGCTGCTGAGCGACCACAAGTCACGCAGTGTCGTGGGGCCGGACCAGCGTCGTGGACGTTGCGTTCGTTTCGGTCGTACAGCGACCACAAGTCACGCAATTTCGGAGGTGCGAGCGGCATGCCCCCGACGACCAGCAACCCACCACCACGCCCCCATTCCTGCGTCGTTTGGCTGAGCGCCGGGGTCGGGAGGGGGCGTGGATCGGTGCGCCGACGGGCTCCTGGTCAGCCCCGGGTGACAGCGGCGACCAGGGCGGCGACCGCGGCGAGGCCGGCCGCCGTCTCGACCAGACCGCCGCGGCGTTGGCACCAGCCGCCGAGCGGCGCCGATGGAGAAGCCGGAGCCGATGGAGGCCGACCGAGCCGATCGAGCCGATGCTGAGGACCGAGCCGGCCGACCCGATGGACAGGATCGAGCCCGCGGATCCGATGGACAGGATCGAGCCGACCGAGCCGATCGAGAGGATCGAGCCGGCGGAGCCGTCGACACGATGGAGCCGACCGAGCCGAGGGACCAGAGCGATCCGTCGTCGTCAGCCACCTCACCCTCGATCTCCGCCGCGGGTGGCTCGACCCGGCTGCGCGGCGACAGCACGGGGTTGAACAGGAGGGCGTCGGCCCGTCCTCCGCGATGAGTCGGCTGCCGGGCGAGAGCACGGGGTTGAAGATGATCGTCCCCTGGTGGGCCATGCCCGGAAGCTAGCTCCGACCGGGGTGGGCCCGGCGGTAGGGTCGGCCGCGGGATGACGGTCACGGCTCCGCAGCTGCGTTCGGCGACTCAAGCGCCGCTCGCCGTCGCTGACGATCGAGCGGGACCTCTGGGCCGACGGGCCACGAGGTCGTCGTCGGCGTGGACGAGGTCGGCCGGGGCTCGTGGGCCGGGCCGATCAGCGTCGGCGCCGCCGTGCTGCCCCAGGACCGGCGGGTCTACAAGGTCCGGGACTCCAAGATGCTCACCGAGGCCGAGCGCGAGGTCATGTTCGACCGCATCGCCGACTGGTGCGTGACCTGGGCGGTCGGCCACGCCAGCCAGGTCGAGTGCGACACCCTCGGCATGTCCGCGGCCCAGAAGCTGGCCGCGGCCGCGGGCCATCGACGGCCTCGGGGTCGAGCCCGACCAGGTCCTCATCGACGGGAACTGGGACTTCGTGGGCGGCGGTCGCCGGGCACGCAAGCTGATCGTAAGGGCGACGCCCGCTGCCTGTCCATCGCGGCGGCGTCGATCCTGGCCAAGGTCACCCGGGACCGGATGATGCGGGCCGAGGCCGCCGCACTTCCCCGGCTACGACTTCGAGTTCAACAAGGGCTACCCCTGCCCCCGCCACAAGGCGGCCCTGCAGTGGCTCGGCCCCAGCGCCATCCACCGCCGCACCTGGGTCTTCATGGACCACCTCAGCTGGACCGGCATCCCCCGCCAGCGCCCGCGTCACCATGCAGGGCGAGCTCTTCCCGCTGCCGACCTGACCCCGCCCGTACGAGCGACGCTCGACCTCAGTTCTGGGCGAGGTCCTTGAAGGGGCTGGTGGTGTCGATGCCGGGCTCCTTGGGCAGGCCGAGGACCCGCTCGCTGACGATGTTGCGCAGGACCTCGTCGGTGCCGCCGGCGACCCGCATGCCGGGGGTGCCGAGGACGAACTTGCCCCAGGCGTAGGTGCCCCACTCGCCGGTGTCGGCGACCATGCGGGGGCCGAGCACCTTGGCCACGAACTCGCCGGTCATCTGCATGTTGCGGGTGAGGGCCATCTTGGCGATGGACATCTCGGGGCCGGGCGCCTGGCCGGACTTGATCTTGTCCATGGCCCGCTGGTTGTTCCACTTGGCGACCTGGAGGTTCTCGTAGAGCCGGGCCAGCTCGCCCCGGGTCAGCGGGTCCTCGTCGAGGCCGAAGTGGCGGACCATCTCGATCAGGCGGGTGCCGTTGCCGAGGCCCATGCCCGACCCGCTGCCGGCGCCGATGGAGGCCCGCTCGTTCATCAGCGTGGTGAGGGCGACGGCCCAGCCCTGGCCGACGTCGCCGAGCCGGTGGTCGTCGGGGATGCGGACGTCGGTGAAGAAGACCTCGTTGAAGGAGGCCCCGCCGGTCATCTGGCGCAGCGGTCGGATCTCCACGCCGGGCGCCTTCATGTCGACGACGAAGCCGGTCAGGCCCCGGTGCTTCGGCTGGTCGGGGTCGGTGCGGCAGATGACCTCGCCGATGTCGCTGTAGTGGGCGCCCGAGGTCCAGACCTTCTGGCCGTTGACGATCCACTCGTCGCCGTCCTTGACCGCCTTGGTCTGCAGGCCGGCCAGGTCGGAGCCGGCGCCGGGCTCGCTGAACAGCTGGGACGCGACGAGGTCGCCCCGGTACAGCTTGGCCAGGTAGAGGTCCTTCACCTCGTCGGTGGCGTGGGCCAGGATCGTCGGGGCGACCATGCCGAGGCCGATGCCGAACGGGCTCTGGCTGGGGATCCGGTAGTTGCCCTCGAGCGAGGCGTAGGCCCGGTCGTAGGCGACGGGCAGCTCGCGGCCGCCGTACTGCTTCGGGCCCGGTGATCCAGCCGAAGCCGGCGTCGTAGCGCTTGGCCTTCCAGACCTTGGCCTCGGCCAGCTCGGCCAGCTCCTCCTCGCGGCGCTTCTCCTCGAGGACGGCCACGTCGTCGTCGCCCTCGCCCCAGACGAACTTCTGGTCGGCCCGGGTCTCGGGCTTGCGCTCGGCGTTGGCGTCGAGGAAGGCGGTGACCTCGTCGCGGAACTCGTCGAGGGTGGGCTCGGCCATGGTGTGCTCCCGGAAAACTTGACTGGCTGGTCAAGTTAGTGGGCCGTCGCGGCGCCTGCCCAACGGCGTCGGTCCGACGCGCCGCGCCGCGTCGGTGGAGCGGAGCCGCCCGGTAGGTTCGATCCGTGCGCAGATGGCTGGTCGCCTTCGGGGTGTGGACCCTCTTCGTGTGGGCCACCCGCATCGGCACCGTCCTCGACCCAGGACGATCTCAGCACGGCCGGCCGGGCCAGCCGCCTCGCCCTGGCCCTCTCGTTCACGGTGCTGGCGTCGCCCTCCTGGTCGGTGGCCTGGCGGGCCCGGGGCCGCGCCCTGGCGCCGGCCGAGGCGCTCGTCGTCGGCGCCGCGGCTGGTGGACGATCGGCGTCTGGGTGGTGCGGGGCGTCCAGATCGCCCTCGCCGACCACGAGGCCGCCTTCATCGTCGTCCACGTCGTGCTCGGCGATCGTGTCGATCGCACTGGCGGTCGTCGACCGTCCGCACCACTACGATGCCGCTCCGTCATGGGACAACCGGTCACCGTCGTGCAGAAGTCGACGTCACGACCTGACGTCGTCCGCTTCGAGATCAACCGCTCGATCACGGGCATGGACCCGCACCGGTACGTCGCCGGTGAGGAGATCGACGGCGACAGCCCGCCCGACGAGGTCGCCCGGCGGCTGCTGGCCCAGCCCGGCGTCGAGGGCGTGCACGTCTACTCCAACGTGATCACGGTGGACCTGGGCTCGGGCGTGCCCGCCGAGGGCCTGCTCGCGGAGATCGAGAGCCTGTTCACCTACTACCGCGAGGGCGTCGAGGTCGTCGTGCCCGGCGCCGCGGAGACCGCCGGCTGATCCTCCCGGCCGCCCCGGGGCGTCGAGCGTCAGAAGTCACGTCATGGGGGAGGCACCTCCCGGTCCTGGGGGGTGTGACGGCACAACGCACTGCCCTGCTCGCCCTGCTCGCGCTCGTAGCGGCGGCCTTCCCCCTGGTCCTCGCGGCCGCCCCGGCCGGAGCGGCCCCGGGCTCGGCCAGCGGGACCCTCGACTACGACGGGTCGGGCGTCCTCGACGACTACGACCTCGGCTACACGATCAACGTGTCGAACACGACACCGGTCGCGGGCGAGGACGTCACGGTGGCCATCACCTGGAACGAGGCCCTGCTCGAGCCGTTCGCCTACACGGACCTGAACATCTGCTGGGACGCCCCGGCGGGCTGGGCCGGGGCCGGTCCGGCGCCGACCACCCAGGACTACGAGATCTTCACGCCCGAGGGCACGCCGCTCAACGGCCGGTCGAGGGCACCGACGTGCCCGGCACGCCCCAGGCCACTGCCGACTTCACCTCGGCCGCCGCCGCGGGCGAGCGGGCCGACATCACCACCTACGGCACGCCCGGTGGCCGGGTCCACCGCTTCTGTGCCCACGCCGACTCGATCGACGCCCGGCTGCAGGGCCTGGTCGACACGACCGACGACATCGCCGGGCACGATGACCATCACCCTCGAGGCCCCGGCCTCGGGCCCGGCGCAGTTCGAGGGCCTCCTGGCGACCGGCGAGTACGTCACCGGCGGCGCCGCCGTCCCGCCCGCCGCCCTACGTCCCCCTCGACCCCCCGCAGTCGCCGGGCAGCAGCAACCAGACCCTGGGCGGCGTGCCCGCCCCGTTCCAGTACGACTACGACGACGGCACACCGAGCACGCCGATCGCCGTGACCCCCAGCGGCGAGCTCATCACCTACGCCCTCGAGACGACGGCGAGCCCGAGCACGGCACCGCCGTGGTGAACCCCGACGGCACCTACACCTACACCCCGACCGACGGCTACGTCGGGCCCGGACAGCTTCCAGGTGCGGGTCAGCGACGGCGACGGGTTCTCGCGGTCGACGGTGAACATCGACGTGCTGCCCGACGAGGCCGCGGTGAGCGTCACCAAGTCCGCCGACGAGACCTCGGTCCTCGTGGGCGAGCCGATCCACTACACGATCGAGGTGGCCAGCACCGGCGCCCGGTCGTCGACGACATCACCCTCGCCGACCCCAACGCCCCGGGGTGCGCCACCACCATCCCGACCCTGCCCGTGCAGGCCGTCGAGACCATCGAGTGCACCTACGTGCCGACCGTCGACGACGTCGGCACCTACACCAACGTGGCCACCGCCTCCTCGACCGACCTGGCCGGCCCGGCCGCCTCGAACGACGTCGACGTCGAGGTCGTCAACGCGGCCACGCCCCGACTGGAGATCCGCAAGTCCACGACCCAGACCAGCGTCGAGGTGGGCGCCGACATCACCTACGAGATCGAGGTCACCAACACCGGCGGCGTCCTGCTGACCGGTGTCGCCGTCACCGACCCGAACGCCCCGGACTGCGCCCGCACGATCGGCAACCTCGCCATCGGGGCCCGGACCGTCTACGCCTGCACGCTGGCCGCCACGGCCGCCGATGGTCGGCAACCGCGGCAACGTGGCCACCGCCGACAGCAACGAGACCGAGCCGGTCACCTCGACCAACGTGATCGTGGCGGTCACGCCCGACGACGGCACCACGCGCGTCCCCTACGAGTGCAGCCCGCCGGGGCTGGATCCCATCGCCACGACGATCCCGATCACGGCGGCGGACGACATCGACCCGGCCGAGCCCGGGCCAGACCGTCACCTGGACCTTCCGCAACTCGAACCCCAGCATCGACACGGGCATCGAGGCGGACCTGAACTGGATCCAGGTCGAGTACGCCGTGCCCGCCAACATCGCCGACGCCGAGCTCACGCTCGTCAACCCGCCGGGCCAGACGGCCAACCCGGCCATCGACAACACCACGGTCAACAGCCCGCCGAACGGCTCGGCGGTGCGGTTCCGGACGCCGAACAGCGGGACGATCCACGTCTCGGCCACGGGCGCCCTGACCTACAACGGCCAGCCGGTCGTCCTCCCGCAGCTGCGGGTGACGGGCACGCCCACCGAGGCGGCCCGGGGCACCACGCTGCAGTGGAAGGCCCCCCGGATCACCGTCAACGTCCAGACGGCGAGCATCGGCAACGTCCCCTGCAACCCGAACAACCCCAACACCGTGGTCGCTGAGCACCCGGGTCGCCCCTGCGAACCCGATCCTGGACGTCGACAAGACGGTCTCCCAGCAGGCCGCCCTGCCCGACCAGACCCTCGGCTACCAGATCCAGCGTCCGCAACCGGGGCAACGTGGCCGCTCACCGGCGTGACCGTCGCCGACGCCGTCGCCCCGGACTGCGCCACGACCATCGGCGACCTCGCCATCGGGGCGACCGAGACGATCGACCTGCGAACGGATGGTGACCCTCGAGGACGAAGGTCGCCTGCGCAACATCGCCATCGGCGACAGCGATCAGACCGCCGCCGTCCCGTCCAACCCCGCCGACACGGTGGTGAGCACTGAGGCGGTGTCCGGCCTGGACGTGACCCTGGTCGCGGCGGCCGACCCCGTCACCGCCGGCGCCCCCGTCGACTGGACCATCACCGCCCAGAACGTGGGCAACACCGGCCTCACCGGGCTCAGCCTCGATGCCGCCGACGCCTCGGACTGCGAGGCGCAGCCGTTCCCGGCCGGCCTGGACATCGGCGCAACGGCCACCGTCGAGTGCTCCACGCCGACCGACGACCTGCTGGAGGCGTTCGGCACGGGGGCGGTGGTCCCCAACCAGGCGACGGTGAGCAGCAACGAGGCCGAGCCCGTCAGCTCGGCCCTGGTCGAGGTCGACGTCGTCCTCCCGCCGACCGCGTGGACCGATGTGGCCGCCTGGTACGCCCCGGCGGCGGACTGGCTGGACCACTGGGACCTGGCCACCGGCTTCCAGGGCGGCACGGTCTTCCGGGGCAACAACGCCCATCACCCGGGCCGAGGTGCTGCGGATGGTGTACCGCCTGGCCGGCACCCCGGCTCCGCCGAACCCGCCGCAGCACGCCTTCACCGACGTGCCGAGCTGGATCGCCGACGCCGTCGCCTGGGCCAGCGAGGACCCCGATGGTGACGAGGTGCCCGCTGATGACCGGCCTGACCCCGACCCGCTTCGGCCCCGGCGAGCCCATCACCCGGGGCCAGGCCGTGCGCCTGCTGTTCCGGTTCGCCGACCGTCAGGGCGCCCAGACGGTGCCGGCCCCGCCGACCCACGCCTTCACCGACGTGCCCGGCTGGGTGGCCGATGCGGTGGCCTGGGCCGCCGCCGACCCCGACGCCGACGGCCCCCTCCAGCCCCTGGTCACCGGCCTGACCGCCACCCGGTTCGGCCCCAACCAGGACATCACCCGGGCCCAGGTCGCCCGCACCCTCTACCGCCTCGCCGACCTCCTGGACCTCTAGGCGCCACGGTGTTCGGGCTCCTGATCCTCCGCCCCTGCCCGGAGGGTCGGGAGCCAGAACGGGTCTGGGGCCGAGGCGATCAGCCGGCGTAGACCGCGGCGCTGGATGCGACCACCACGGTGGTGGCGGCCACCACCTCCTCGAGGGCCTGCTTGACCGCGGCCGCGGCGTCCACCTGCTCGGTGGCCGAGGCGATGCGGCGCTGGGCCTGCTTGCGGTCGGACCGCTCGGGGGCCACGACCTCCAGCAGCTGGCACGGGCCGGCCAGGGCCAGGAGCACGGCGTCGCGCTCGCTCAGGGGCCCGTCGCCGGTTGCCGCGGCCCGGACCTCGGCCAACAGGGCGGCGTGGGCGGCCGGGTCGGTCACGGGATGGCGGGTGGGGCGCAAGGCGTCCTTCTCGCGGCCGATCATGCCGGTGTCGACCATGGCGTCGACGACCTCGGGCCAGCCGGAGTGCTTCACCGCCGACAGCCGGCTCTTGAGCTTCTTGCCCTCGTGGGGCCGGAGGTTGTCGAGGGTCTGGGCCAGCAGAGGGTTCGTGGGGACGGTCCCGGTCAGGTGGATGCGGCCGTCGGCCAGGTCGATGTGGCCCTCGCTCGCCAGCTCGGTGATCAGCGCACCGGTCACCCCGACCGACGCCGAGGGCTGGTTGGATGCACCGCGGGCCACCGTCCCGTCGGCGTCGAGGGCCAGGAGGACGAACTGCTCGGCCAACAGCATCGCTGTGGTTCTGACCACCGTCGTGTGGCGCCTCAGGCCTGCCAGATGAGGACCTCGGTGTCGGGGCTGGTGGCGGTGAGCTCCTGCTCGGGCTCGTCGGTGAGGCGGACGGCGTCGCCCTCGCTCAGGTCGACGGTCATGTGGGCCGAGCCCCGGGCCACGAAGACGTGGACGTGGAGGGCGGCGGGGACGGTGATGGTCTGGCCCTCGTCGAGGCGGGCGGCCCAGAGCACGGCGTCCTCCTGGTGGAGGTGGACGGCGCCCTCGTGGCCCTGGCCGGAGGCGACCGGCGACCAGCGCGCCGGGCACCAGGCGGTCGCTGATGTCGACCTGCTCGTAGCCGGGCTCGACGCCGGCGGTGTCGGGCCGGACCCACATCTGCAGGAAGTGGACGGGCTCGTCGGTGCTGGCGTTCATCTCCGAGTGGCTGGATGCCGCTGCCGGCGGACATGCGCTGGGCCACGCCCGGGGTGATGACCCCCGAGTGGCCGGCGGAGTCCTGGTGGGCCAGGGCCCCCTCCAGCACCCAGGTCACGATCTCCATGTCCTGGTGGGCGTGGGCGCCGAAGCCCTGACCGGCGGCGACCCGGTCGTCGTTGCTGACCAGCAGCAGGCCGTGGCCCACGTTGGCCGGGTCGTAGTGGCTGCTGAAGCTGAAGCTGTGCCACGAGTCCAGCCAGTCGATGTCGGTGTGGAAGCGGTCGCTCGGCGCGGCGGACGTCGATCACGGTGGCTCCTCGCGTCACATGACGGGCGAGCCGTACATCTCGCCCAGGGGGTCGCTGATGAGCTCGAGGCGGGCCCCGTCGGGGTCCCGGAAGTAGATGGAGCTGCCGTCGATGTGGGCGTACTCGACGCCGGCGTCGTCCAGCTTGGCCTTCACGTGGGCCCAGCGGTCCGGGGGCATCGAGATGGCCAGGTGGTGCAGGCCGCCGAGGACCTCGGCGTAGTCGCCGAGGTCGAGGCCGGGGAAGTCGAAGAAGGCGATGGTGTTCCCGTTGCCGATGTCGAAGAAGAAGTGGGTCGAGCCCTCGTAGTCCCGGTTCTCGAACAGCTCGGTCAGCGGGAACTCCAGGAGGTCCTGGTAGAAGCGGATGGTCGTCTCCACGTCGGCGGAGAGCAGGGCGACGTGGTGCACGCCCCGGGCGCTGGAGGCCGGACGGTCCTCCCGCTCCTGCAGGTACTGGTCCCGCAGCTCCTCGCGGCGCTGGGCGAGGCGGTCGAGGTCGAGGTCCATGCCCCACTGAACACCAGCCGGGGGTCGATGTTCCCGCCCGCTTGCCAGTGACGAACAGACGTTCGATACTGGTACGTCCAACCGGACGCAGGCTGGGGAGCCGAGTGGATGCAGCATCGACGCAGGCGCATCGACTGCTTGCAGGAACGGGTTCGGCCCGTGACCCTGACCGACGAGCAGCGCCTGCCCGCGGCCCCGGCCCTGGAGGCGGTCCTGCCCGGCGGGGGCGTGCGCCGGGGGTCGGTGGTGGGCCTGGAGGGGCCGGGGTCGACCTCGCTGCTGTGGTCCCTGCTGGCCCCGCCGACCGAGGCCGGCTCGTGGGCCGTGCTGGTGGGCCTGCCCGCCGCCGGGCTGCAGGCCGCGGCCGAGGCCGGGGTGGCCCTGGAGCGCCTGGCGGTGGTCGCCCCACCCGGTCGGTGCCTGGGCCACGGTGCTGGGGGCCCTGCTCGACGGCTTCGACCTGGTGGTGGCCGCCCCCGACCGCAAGGTCCGTCCCGCCGACGCCCGCCGCCTGACCGCCCGGGCCCGGGAGCGGGGGACCGTCGTGGTCCTGGCCGGCGGCGGGGCCGTCTCGGCCTGGCCCGAGGGGGCCGACCTGCGCCTGGCCCTGACCGTCCCCGACTGGGAGGGCCTGGGCCGGGGCCATGGCCACCTGCAGCGCCGCCGGGTCCACCTCGAGGTCAGCGGCCGCCGGGAGGCCGCCCGCCCCCGCGCCGCCGACCTCTGGCTCCCCGCCGAGGCCGACCCCCGTCGACCGCGGTCGAGGTCCCGCGAGCTCCGGTTCTGGCGCCCGATTCGGCGGCCATGACGACCGAATCAGGCGCCAGAACGGGCGGGTCCGGTCGTGCGGGCCGCTGGCATGACCCCGAACCCCCGCCAGAAGGGCGAGTCGGGGGTGCGGACGATGGTGGTGTGGTGCGCGGACTGGCCGCTGGTGGCGGCGGGGGTGGACCTGGCCGTCCCCGCGGTGGTCCTGCACGCCAACCGGGTGGTGGCCACCACGCCCGGCGGCCCGGGCCGAGGGGGTCCGGGTGGGCCTGCGCCGCCGGGAGGCCCAGGCCCGCTGCCCCCAGGTCGAGCTGCTGGACCACGACCCGGCCCGGGACGCCCGGGCCTTCGAGGCCGTGGCCGGGGCGGTGGAGGCCGTCACCCCCCGGGTGGAGCTGACCCGGCCCGGGGTCTGCTCGTTCCCCACCCGGGGCCCCTCCCGCTACTTCGGGGGCGACGAGGCCCTGGCCGGCCGGGTGGCCGGCCTGGTGGCCGACGCCGTCGCCGGCGCCGAGCCGGGTGGGGGTGGCCGACGGCCCCTTCGCCGCCGTCCTCGCCGCCCGCCGCGGGCGTGGTGGTCCCGCCGGGGGCGACCCCGGCCTTCCTCGCCCCCTTCCCGGTCGGGGTGCTCGAGGACGAGGCCCTGACCGACGTCCTCGTCCGCCTGGGCGTGGCCACCCTGGCCGACCTGGCCGCCCTGCCCCGGGCCGACCTGATGGCCCGCTTCGGCTGGCCGGGGGAGCGGGCCCACCGCCTGGCCTCGGGCGACGACGCCCGCCTCCCCGACACCCGGCCGCCGCCCCCCGACCTGGTCGCCACCGTCGAGCTGGACCCTCCGGCCGAGCGGGTGGACGCCGCCGCCTTCGCGGCCAAGCGCCTGGCCGACGACCTCCACGAGCGCCTGGCCGGCCGGGGCCTGTCCTGTGCCCAGGTCCTGGTGACCGCCGAGACCGAGCACGGCGAGGTCCACCAGCGCTGCTGGCGCCACGAGGGGGCCCTCACCGCCCCGGCCATGGCCGAGCGGGTGCGCTGGCAGCTCGAGGGCTGGCTCGAACAGCAGCGCGGCCAGCCGCCCCACCAGCGGGCATCGCCCTGCTCCGCCTCGAGCCCACCGAGGTGGGCGCGGCCCGGGGCCGCCAGCTCGGCTTCTGGGGCGGCGAGACGGCGGCGGCCGAACGGGCGGCCCGGGCCCTGGCCCGGGTGGACGGCCTCCTGGGGCCCGGGGCGGCCACCGTCCCCGAGCGGCGGGGCGGCCGCAGCCCGGCCGAGGCCGTGGCCCTGGTCCCGGCCGACGCGGTGGACCTCACCGAGCGCTCGCTGGTCCCGGCGCCGAGGTCGACGCCCCCTGGCCCGGCCGCCTGCCCACCCCCGCTCCCGGCCCGGGTCCTGCCCACCCCGGTGCGGGCCGAGGTGGTGGACCGCCACGACCGGCCCGTCGGGGTCAGCGGCCGGGGCCTGGCCACCGCCGCGCCGGCCCGGGTGCGCATCGACGGCGGGCCCGACCAGGCGGTGGCGGGCTGGGCCGGGCCGTGGCCGGTCGACGAACGCTGGTGGGACACCGCCACCCACCGCCGCCGGGCCCGCTTCCAGGTCCTGACCGCCGAGGGCGTCGCCCTCCTCCTGCCGTCGAGGACGGCCAGTGGTGGCTGGAGGCCACCTACGACTGACCGACGTGGGTTCGCGCCCAGCGCGACTCAGCGCCCAGAACGGGTGGGTCAGGCCGGGTCGGCGGCGACGGCTCCAGGAACTGGTGCCAGGTGATGGTGCCGTACCTGTGGTCGGGGCAGGTCTGGATGCCCTTGCCGAAGGCCTGCAGGGTCTTGCCCGCGGCGGGGATGGTGAAGCAGCGGGGCTTGGCTGCCGAACACCTCGGCGCACTGGCCGAGCAGGTCCTCGATGTCGAGCACCTCGGGCCCGCCGATGTCCTCGGCCCGCCCCGCCGGGCCCGGCCTCGACCAGCTCCACCAGCCGGTCCGGCCACCTCGCTCGACGTCGATGGGCTGGAAGGTGGCGCCGAAGGGCAGCCCGAAGCTCATCGGCTTGCTCAGCATGGCGTAGAGGAGGGTGTGGAACTGGGTGGCCCGCTGGATGGTCAGCGGCACCTCGCCGGCCTCGAGGACCTGCTCGGCGGCCCACTTGGCCCGGTAGTAGGCGAACGGGTGGCGGTCGACGCCCGACGATGGAGACGTAGAGCAGGTGGGGGCGGGCGTCGCCGATGGCCGTCGAGCAGGTGTCCGGCCCCGCCGACCTCGACCTTCTTCTTGCCCCGCACGGCGGTGGCGGCGTGCACGACCGTGTCCGACGCCGGCGACGGCCTCGGCCAGACCCCTGGCCCGACTGCAGGTCCACGGCGTGCACCGTCACCCCCTCCGGGCGCGGCCGACGCGGCGTCCCGGGAGGTGATCCGCACGGTGTGCCCGCCGGCCAGCAGCGCTCGGCACCAGCTCCGGGCCCGAGCCCGCCCGTCCCGCCGGTGACCAAGCACATCTCCCATGGGCCCCAACCTACGGGCCAGACTCTCCGGGATGGATGACCGCACGCGGGCCGACCTCTGCGGTCGGACCGAGCGGTGGTTCGTCCAGCCGGGGCCTGCCCCACTTCATCGACGAGTACCGGGCCACCACCGACGTCTGGACCCGGGCCGCCCCGTTCCTGACCGTGGTCTTCCTGGCCGAGCTGGCCTTCAGCCTCGACGAGGACCGGGAGGGCCTGGACGAGCTGCTGCCCCTCCTCGGCGGCCTGGCCATCTTCGTGGCGGGCGATCGTGGTGGTGAACCGCCTGCGGGGCCGTCGGCCCCTCCAGCGCCCCGACCGGGTGGGCACGCCCGAGCTGACCCTCTTCGTCCTCGGCCCGGCCCTGCTGCCCGCGCTGTTCAGCAAGGACCACGTCACCGACTCCCTCGGCGCCGATCGTCGCTCAACCTCGTGATCCTGGCCGTGACCTACGCCGTCACCAGCTACGGCCTGGTGCCCATGACCCGGTGGGCCCTCGGCCAGATGTTCCGCCAGCTGGCCAACGTGACCGACCTCATGGTCCGGTCCCTGCCGTTGCTCCTGCTCTTCGCCACCTTCCTGTTCCTCAACCACCGAGATCTGGCAGGTGGCCGCCGAGCTGGAGGCCCCGTTCTTGCTGATGGTCCTCGGGCATGCTCTTCGGCGCCGGCATCGTTGTTCCTCGTCCTCCGCCAGCGCCGGGAGGTCGACGAGGTGTCCCGGTTCCGCCACCTGGGCCGAGGCCCAGGGTGCGCGGCGGACCTCGCCGGTCGCCGATGCGGCCATCGTCGAGCCTCGCCGAGCCGCCGGACCCCAAGCCGCTCGGCCGCCGGGCCCGGATCAACATCGCCCTCGTGCTGGTCTTCAGCCAGGGGGTGCAGATCATCCTGGTGGCGACCGTGATCGGGCTCTTCTACGTCGGCCTTCGGCCTGGTCGCCGTGCGCGAGACCACCATGACCTCCTGGGTCGGCGGCGAGCTGGACGTCATCGGCGACGTGACGGTGTTCGGCCACCCCGTGGTGCTGACCTGGGACCTGATCCGGGTCGCGGGCCTGGTCGCCGCCTTCTCGGCCCTGCAGTTCACCTTCTCGACCCTCACCGACCAGACCTACCGGGAGGAGTTCTTCGAGGGGATGCTGGCCGAGATGCGGGAGCCCTGGCCACCCGCGCGGTCTACCTCGAGGCGCTGGCCGACGACCCCGGCGGATCCCCCTGACGGGTGATCGCCGGGGACCGTAGGGCGCCAGTACCGTCTCGGGCCATGCGTCGATCTCGCCTGCTCCTCATCGCTCCTCGCCCTGCTGCTCGGCCGCCGTCGCCACTGGCCAGCCCGCGGCGGCCGGCCGCGAGGGTGCCTGCTCCGCGGGCCGAGGTCGAGGTGCGGGGCATCGTGCGGGACGCCGCCACCGGCCTGCCGCTGGCCGGAGATCGACCAGCGTCGAGCTGCTACGACGCCGGACGGCACGCCGATCGACGGCGACGGCACCGGCACCGACAGCCAGCCGATACTCGATCTGCGCTCGATGCCCGGGCACCTACACATTCCGTTTCGACGCCGACAGCTACCGGCCGGAGTGGTACAACGACCAGCCGGACCTCGCCTCGGCCACGTGACGATCAACGGTCGCCGGGCCCGGACCGGTCGTCGTCAACGTCGCCCTGACGCCCGAGGGCCGGGTCATCGCCGGTCGGGTCACGAACCTGGCGGCGTGCCTCCCGCTTCGCCAGCATCGGGATCTTCCGCCGGAACGCCGCCGGCCTGGATCGGGATCGACGGCATCGGCAACGACATGCCCAGCGGCAAGTGGTCGTTCCGGGTGCCGAGCCTCGGCCGCTACCGGGTCAGCGCCTGCGTCGACCACCACTGGTGCCCGCTTCGCCACCAGCGCCACCCGCCTCCGCGTTCGGCCGCACGATCGTGGTCGGACGCGTCGACCGTCTTCATCAACGACGTGGACGTCCGGGTGCCGTACTGCCCCGCCCACCGACGACTTCTGCGTCCCGCCGGGCTTCAACAGCTGATCGCTCAGCGCTCCGCCGGAGCGGAACCAGCTGGTGTAGCGGTAGATCGTCTCGTAGCCCATGCGGGCGTAGATGGGCTCGCCCATGCGTCGAGGCCTGCAGGTCTGGGCCGCCGCCCCCTGGTCGAAGGCCCAGTTGGTGACCCAGCGGCAGACCGCCTCGCCCAGTCCCTTGCCCCGGGCGGCCTCGAGGGTGCCGACCCAGTAGACGCCGGCGATGCCGTGGCTGAGCACGGCCTGGGCGGCGGCCACCGGCTGGTCACCGTCGTAGGCCACGACCACGGCGATGTGGGGCTCGAGCAGCCGGTCGAAGCGGTCGATGGCCTCGCTCATCGCCGTGTCCGGCATGCCCAGTGAGGGGTAGGCGGCCGAGCCGACGGTGACGAAGTCGGCGATCCCGGCCTCGTCGGTGGCCCGGCGCAGCTCGATGCCCGTCGGTGCGCTCGACGTCGGCCAGCCGCTGCCGGCACACCATCTCCGGGCTGCCGCCGAAGGCCCACAGGCCCTCGGCCTTCAGCGTGGGCGTGCGAGGTCGTCGTCACCGGGCCCGGTGACCAGCGTGTAGCCCCGGACCACGGCCCGAAGAAGGCGTCGGCCCGGGCGAGCACGTCGGCGGGGGCGACGGCCGGGTCGGTGCGGTAGGCCCCGTTGAACACGAACGGGAACTCGGTCCCGCTGCGGCGGAGGAGGACGCCGCCACCCTCCTCGACGGCGCCGGCGTCGGACCACAGGGCGCGACTCTGCCGCCCGAAGTCCAGGTAGTTGAGGTGGGCCAGCCGGGCCAGGGTCTCGTCGTCCACGGCCCGATCATGGCTGACCGAAACGGAGGCGTCGGCTGCACTGGACCTCGAAGCCGTCGTGGGGGGGCGGGGCTGGAGGGGCGGTGTCGCATCTGGCGTACCGGGTCGGGCGGTGCCATGGGCTACACCGTCGGGCATGCGTGCGACTGCTCGGCCGTCCTTGGATCCGGCGGACTACCCGTTCTCCCATCCGATCCGGACCCGCTTCGCCGAGACGGATGCGATGGGGATCGTGCACCACAGCGCGCTATCTGCCCTACCTCGAGGAGGCCCGGGTGGCCTACATGCGCGACCTGGGGCGGTCCTATGCCGCGCTGCACGAGTCGGGGACCAACCTCAGCGTGGTCGAGGCCTGGGTCGGCTACCGGGTGCCGCTGCGCTTCGACGAGGTCGTCGACGTCGGTGCCGTGGTGGCCGACACGGCCCGGGCCTGGTTTCAGATCGCCTACCTGCTGACCGTCGACGGTGCCGTCCGGGCCACGGCCGTCACCGTCCACGGCGCCGTGGGCAACGACGGCCGTCCCCAACGCCTGCCCGACTGGCTCCGGGAGCCGCCGCCGCGTTGACGCCTGAAGGGTCGAGTGGCGGAGCGAACAGGTGTTCGGTACGGTCGGGGCATGGGGTGGAGGAACCCTCCGGTCACGTGGTCGGAGCTCGAAGGACGGCTCTCGGACCAGTGGGCCACGCCCCTGGACCAGTCGCACTGGCCCGGGGCCGACGGGGGCGACAGCCCGGCCTGGAGCCGCAAGCGGGACAAGTACGAGGCCCTGGCCCCTGGAGCGGCGGCAGGGCGGCCACGCCGTACGCGGAGCTGCACTGCCACTCCAACTTCAGCTTCCTGGACGGGGCCTCCCACGCCGAGGAGCTGGCCGAGGAGGCCGTCCGCCTGGGGCTGGAGGCGCTGGCCCTCACCGACCACGACGGCTTCTACGGCGTGGTCCGCTTCGCCGAGGCGGCCAAGGCCTACGGGCTGCCGACCGTCTTCGGGGCCGAGCTGACCCTGGGCATGACCCGCCCCCAGATGGGCGAGGCCGACCCCGAGGGCGACCACCTCGTCGTCCTGGCCCGGGACCCGGTGGGCTACGCCCGGCTGGGGACGGCCATCAGCCGGGCCCAGATGGCGGGGGAGAAGGGTGCGCCCCGCACCTCGCTGGCCGAGCTGGCCGGTGACGACCGGGCCCGGGACCACTGGCTGGTGCTGACCGGCTGTCGCAAGGGGGCGGTGCCCCGGGCGCTGGTCGAGCGGGGCCCGGCGGCCGCCCAGCGGGAGCTGGCCCGCCTGGTCGACGCCTTCGGCCGGGAGAACGTGGCCGTCGAGCTCTGGGACCACGGCGACCCGCTGGACAGCGCCCGCAACGACGGCTTGGCCGAGGTCGCCGTCCGCCTGGGCGTCGACGTGGTCGCCACCAACAACGTCCACTACGCCACGCCGTCCCGCCGCCGGCTGGCCACCGCCCTGGCCGCGGTCCGGGCCCGGCGCAGCCTGGACGAGATCGACGGCTGGCTGCCCGGCCGCCGGCCGGGGCCCACCTGCGCTCGGGCGACGAGCAGGCCCGCCGCTTCGCCCGCTATCCCGGGCGCGGTCGACCGGGCCGCCGCCCTGGGCCGCGAGTGCGCCTTCGACCTGCAGCTGGTCGCCCCGAACCTGCCCCCGTTCCCCTGCCCACCCGGCCACGACGAGATGTCCTTCCTCCGCCAGCTCACCGAGCAGGGCGCCCAGACCCGCTACGGCCCGACCAACGGCGTGCGGCGACGACGGGCCGGCGGCGTACCGGCAGATCGACCACGAGCTGGACATGATCGAGCAGCTGGGGTTCCCGGGGTACTTCCTGGTGGTCTGGGACATCGTGCGCTTCTGCCGGGAGCGGCGGGATCTTCTGCCAGGGGCGGGGCAGCGCCGCCAACTCGGCGGTCTGCTACGCCCTCGGGGTCACCAACGCCGACGCCGTGAAGCTGGGCCTGCTCTTCGAGCGCTTCCTCTCCCCGGAGCGGGACGGCCCGCCGGACATCGACATCGACATCGAGAGCGACCGGCGGGAGGAGGCCATCCAGTACGTCTACGAGCGCCACGGCCGGGCCTATGCCGCCCAGGTGGCCAACGTCATCACCTACCGGGCCCGCTCGGCGGTGCGGGACATGGCCAAGGCCCTGGGCCACGCCCCCGGCCAGCAGGACGCCTGGGCCAAGCAGATCGACCGCTGGAGCCACGTCGGTCGACGGCGAGCACCAGCGGGGCCCCGACGGCCACGGTCGACCACGACATCCCGGCCGAGGTGCTGGCCCTGGCCGCCGAGGTCGAGGACTTCCCCCGCCACCTCGGCATCCACTCCGGCGGCATGGTCATGTGCGACCGGCCGGTGGCCGAGGTCTGCCCGGTCGAGTGGGGGCGCATGGAGGACCGCAGCGTCCTGCAGTGGGACAAGGACGACTGCGCCGCGGTGGGCCTGGTCAAGTTCGACCTGCTGGGCCTGGGGATGCTGTCGGCCCTGCGCTACTGCCTCGAGCTGGTGGCCGAGCACGAGGACGTCGAACTCGACCTGGCCACCCTCCCGCACGAGGACCCCGAGGTCTACGCCATGCTCTGCGCGGCCGACTCGGTCGGGGTCTTCCAGGTCGAGAGCCGGGCCCAGATGGCCACCCTGCCCCGCCTGAAGCCCCGCACCTTCTACGACCTCGTCGTGGAGGTCGCCCTCATCCGCCCCGGCCCCATCCAGGGCGGCTCGGTGCACCCCTACATCCGCCGCCGCAACGGCCAGGAGCCGGTGACCTACCTGCACCCCCTGCTCGAGAAGTCGCTGGCCGAAGACCCTGGGCATCCCGCTCTTCCAGGAGCAGCTCATGCAGATGGCCATCGACGTGGCCGGCTTCACCGCGGCCGAGGCCGACGAGCTGCGCCAGGCCATGGGCTCCAAGCGCAGCGTGGCCCGCATGGAGCGGCTGCGGGGCCGGTTCTTCGCCGGCATGGCCGAGCGGGGGATCACCCGCGAGGTGGGGGAGAAGATCTGGGAGAAGCTGGCCGCCTTCGCCAACTTCGGCTTCCCCGAGAGCCACTCGGTGAGCTTCGCCTACCTGGTCTACGCCTCGTCCTGGCTGAAGCGGTACCACCCGGCCGCCTTCTGCGCCGCCCTGCTCAACGCCCAGCCCATGGGCTTCTACTCGCCCCACACCCTGGTCCAGGACGCCCGCCGCCACGGCGTGGGCATCCGCACCCCCGACGTCAACGCCAGCGCCGCCGCACGCCACCCTCGAGCCCCCGGACCCCACTGGAGGAATACGGGGCGGAATCCGCCCCTGTCTCCTCCAGTGAATGGGGGACGGGCGGGCCGGTGGTGCGGCTGGGGATCGGGTCGGTGCGGGGGATCGGGGAGGACCTGGCCCTGGCCATCGCCGCCGGGCGGCCCTACGCCGACCCCGAGGACCTGGCCCGGCGGACCGGGGCGCACCCTGGCCCAGCTCGAGGCGCTGGCCACCGCCGGGGCCTTCGGGTGCTTCGGCCTCGACCGGCGCTCGGCCCTCTGGGGGGCGGGGGCCGTGGCCCAGGGCGGGGCCGACCGCCTGGCCGGGGTGGTCACCGGCGTCGAGGCCCCGCACCTGCCCGGCATGGAGCCCCGGGAGGAGGCCCTGGCCGACCTGTGGGCCACCGGCGTCAGCCCCGAGGGCCATCCCACCCGCTTCGTCCGCGAGGAGCTGGACCGTCGGGGGGTGGTCACCGCCGCCGCCTGAAGACCATGCCCGACGGCGAGCGGGTCCAGGTGGGGGGGGTGGTCACCCACCGCCAGCGCCCGGCCACGGCCTCGGGCATCACCTTCCTGAACCTGGAGGACGAGACCGGCCTGGTCAACGTGGTCGTCTCCCGGGGCTGCTGGGCCCGCTACCGCACGCATGGCCCGGGCCGCCGGCCCTCATCGTGCGGGGGAAGCTGGAGCAGGTCGAGGGGGTCACCAACGTGGTGGCCGACAAGCTCGAGCCGCTCCCCGTCGCCCCCGCCGGCCCCAGCCGCGACTTCCGCTGATCCCCCGGAGAGCCCGTGACGACGAGCACACCGCTCATCACGGTGCCGCCCCATGAGGAGCCACTCTCATTCCGGCAACGACCGCTTGGCCGGCGAAGGGGGCAATGACACACTGAACGGTGGCGCGGGCCCGGCACGTGCATCGGCGGGCCGACACGGACACGGCCAGCCTCTGCACGGTGCGCCAGAGCATCCCGTAAGGCGTCGGGTGGCTCCGCCCGGCCCAAGGGTGTGGGCGGGGGAGCCACCCGGTGATCAGGCGGCCGCTCAGGTCCCCCCGACCTCGATGATCCGGTCAGTCGGGGTTGGCCTCACCGGCGTCGCCGATCTCGGGGGCGAGGGCGGTGACCAGGTGCTCGCGGGCGCGGGAGACGCGGCTGCGGATGGTGCCGACCGGGACAGCCGAGGGCCTCGGCGGCCTCGGCGTAGCGCAGGCCCAGGACCTGGGTCAGCACGAAGGCGGCGCGCTGGTCCGGGTCCAGCCCGGCCAGCAGCTCGTCGAGGTCGACCTCGCCGCTGGCGTCGGGGCTGATCTCGGCCACGTCCCGGTCCCGGCGGCCGCCGATGCGGCGCCGGCGGGTGCGGCGCCGCACCTCGTCGACACACACGTGGCGGGCGATGCCCAGCAGCCAGAGGCGTACCGGGCTGTCGCCCCGGAACCGGGGGAGGGCGGTGATGGCCCGGGCGTAGACGTCCTGGGTCAGGTCGTCCGCGCTCTGCCGGTCGACGAGGTGGGCGCACAGGCGCCAGATGTCGGCCTGGGTGCCCCGCACCAGGTCGGACAGCGCGACCCGGTCGCCGTGGGCGGCCCGGAGCGCCAGTTCGTCCAGGCTGGTCGTCAGGCATCCGGAGATCACGGGGAACCAGACGGGGGGTTGGGTCGACAGGTAGGGCATGCGCTGCGATCAGAGTCGAGATCTGCTGTCCGCCCGACTGGACGGCGAGGCCACGGCCGACGAGCTGGCCGTGCTGGACCGCCATCTTGCCAGTTGCGCCGCCTGCACCGGCTTCGCCGCCTCGCTGACCGCCCTGGACCGGATCACCCGCCTGATCCCCGCCGAGCCCGTCCCGGACCTGACCGCCGCGGTCATGGCCGCCAACCCGCAGGCGGGCCGCGACCCCCGGCGGGAGGCGGCGCGGTGGAGCCTCGTGGTGGTCGCGGTGGCCCAGCTCCTGCTCGCCCTGCCCGAGCTGCTCACCGGCTCCAGCGGCGACGCCGTCCACACCACCCGCGAGCTCGGCAGCTGGTCGGCGGCCCTGGCCGTCGGCCTCCTGGTCGCCGCGTGGCAGCCGGCACGGGCCCGGGGGATGCTGCCGCTCGGGATCGCCCTGGCCGGGGTGCTGACCCTCGGGGCCGTGGTCGACGTCGTCGCGGGAACGACCGCCGGGGCCGGCGAGAGCCATCCACCTGCTCGAGATCGCCGGCGTCGCCCTCCTCTGGCTGCTGGCCCAGCCGCGACGAGGAGTCCGCCGGCCCGTCTGGTCCCCGCCCGGTGAGGCGCCTGCTCGCGGCCGCGGCCCTGGCCGCGGCGCTCATCCTCTTCGGCGCGGGCCCAGCGTCGGCCCATGCCGTCGCTGGAGAGCTCCGACCCCGGAGACGGCGCCCAGCTGGACACCGCGCCCGAGGACGTCACCCTCGAGTTCACCGAACCGGTGTCGGCCGACCTCGGTGGGGTGCGGGTCTTCGCGTCCGACGGCGACCGGGTCGACGTCGGCGAGACCCGCACCGACGGCGCGGTCGTGACCATCGACCTCCAGCCCGACCTGGCCGACGGCGCCTACGTCGTCACCTACCGCATCGTCTCCGCCGACGGCCACCCCGTCCAGGGCGGGCTCGTCTTCAGCGTCGGCGACGTCGAGGCCGATCCCAGCCTGCTCGGCGCAGTTCTTCGACGACGGCGACGACCGGGTCTGGGAGATCACCGCCGCCGTGTTCCGCTTCCTCGCCTACGCCGGGACGCTGCTGGCCGCCGGCGGCGCGGTCTTCCTGGCGTTCGTGCACGACGGCGGCCCCGAACGGGGTCGGCTGCGCCGCCTCGTGCGCGTCGGCGCCGTCGTCGGCGCCGTCGGGATCCTGGCCGCCCTCCCGCTCCAGGCCACGCTGGCCACGGGGCAGGGCCTCGGGGCCATCACCGAGTCCGGCGTGTTCGGCGAGGTCCTGCAGGACGGGGTCGGGCCGGCCACCGTGCTCGGCCTGCTCGGCCTCGTGCTCCTCGTGGTGGGGGACCGGCACCGGGTCGCCGGTGGCGGTCGGCGCGGCGCTGGCCGCGGGTTCCTTCGCCCTCAGCGGTCACACCCGGAGCACCGACAACGAGGTGCTCGCCGTCGGCGCCGCGATCGTCCACACCCTGGCCGCGGCGGCGTGGTTCGGCGGCCTGGTGCTCCTGGCCTTCACCCTCGCCGGGCGCCGCGACGAGCCGGACCACTCGTCGTCGGCCGGCATGGTCGCCCGCTTCTCCCTCGTGGCGACCGTCAGCGTGATCGCCGTCGGCCTCGCCGGGGCGGTCCTGTCCTGGTCCGAGGTCCGGGCCCTGTCGGCCCTCACCTCCACCACCTACGGCTGGACCCTGCTGGCCAAGGTGGCCGTGGTCCTCGTCGTCGGCCTGATCGGGGCCCACAACCGCTTCCGGGTCGTGCCCGCCATCCAGCGGTCGCCGAGCGCCCCCCGGGCCTGGTCCCTGCTGCGGCGGAGCGTCCGTCTCGAGGCCCTCGCCCTGGTGGTGGCCATCGCCCTCACCGCGGTGCTCGTGAACGTCACCCCCGCCCGCAACGAGGCCGGGATCGGCGGGATCTTCAGCGAGACCGTGCCCCTCGGCGACACCGGCTCGGTGAACGTCGTGGTCGACCCGAACCAGGCCGGCCGCAACGCCGTCCACCTCTACTTCTACGACGAGGACGGCCGGGCGGCCGACCTGACCGACGACGTCAGCGTCAGCTTTTCGCTGCCCTCCAGCGACATCGGGCCCATCGTGCGCGAGCCCTTCCGGGCCGGCCCGAACCACTTCCAGATCGACGGGGACGAGCTCGTCACCGGTGGCCGTTGGGTCATCGAGGTGACGGCCGACGGTCTCCCGCTTCGAAGAGGCCACCGCCGAGGTCGAGGTGCTCGTCGGTGACTGAGGCCGCCGTGATCCGACCAGTCCAAGAGGGACATGAAGAAGCTGTTGACCGTCCTGGGTGGCGCCGCGGCCCTGGTCAGCGTGCGTCGGGCATCCTGACGGGATGAACGCCTGGGCCGCTGGACGTCGCGTCGCGGCCCTGGCGGCGGTCGGGCTGGTCCTCTGGGCCGGCCCGGCCGGCGCCGACGCCGCCGAGCCGGGCGACTTCTCCTCCGAGGTGACCTCGGTCGAGCCCGACCCCGGCGGCTTCACCGTCGAGACGGCCGGCGGGGACTCGTTCCTGGCCCTCACGGTGGACGAGGGCACCGAGGTCGTCGTGCTCGGCTACGAGGGCGAGCCGTACCTGCGGTTCTCCGCCGACGGCACCGTCGAGCAGAACCTGAGCTCGCCGGCGACCTACATCAACGACGACCGGTACGGGGCCAACGACCTGGCCCCCGAGCGCCTGCAGGGCGTGGACGTCACCACCCTCGAACCGGACTGGGAAGAGGTCGCCACCGACGGCAGCTTCGCCTGGCACGACCACCGCACCCACGAGATGCGGCCGGACTCACCCGTGCCCCGGGGCGAGTCCTACGCCTGGTCGGCTCCCGTGCTGCTCGAGGTCGACGGCACTCCGGTGGAGGTGAACGGCGAGATCACCTTCGCGGATGATGTCAGCCCGTTGCCCTGGTTCGCCCTCGCGTTGCTGGTCGCGGTGGCGATGGTCCTGCTGGCCGGTCGGCTCCCCGAGTTCGTCCCGCCGCTGGAGGTCGCCGTCGTCGCCCTGCTGGCCACCGGTGTGGCCTGGGTCGGCTACTCGGGCCAGCCCGCGGCCGCCGGGGCCTCGGTCGTGCCCGCGGTGGTCGGCATCGTCGCCCTGCTGCTGGGCGGGCTCGCCATCGTCGTCGAGCGGCTGCGGACCGTCTGCCTGCTCGCCGGCGGGGTCTTCCTGACGACCTGGGCCGTGTTCCGGCTGGGCGTGCTGTCCAACCCCGTCCTGCCCACCACGGTGCCCTTCGGTTTCGAGCGCCTGGTCACGGCCCTGGCCCTGGGCGTCGGGGTCGGCGCCGTCGTCGTGGCCTTCCGCTCCGGCGCCCTCACCAAGGCCCTGCTCCCCGCCGTCGACGACTGACCCGGCGACCCTCGGCTCCCGAGGGAGTAACCATTGGTGGCGGATCGACAAGGGAGGACCGATGAGCTTCGAGGTGCCCGAGCACGTCCGACCGGTGCGGGAGGCCGTGGAGGCCTTCATGCGGGAGCGGGTCGAGCCGGCCGAGCCGGAGCTGCACGCCGGCGACGAGGCCGCCCGCGACCGGCTGCCGCGGCCTGCAGGCCGAGGCCAAGGCGGAGGGGCTCTGGGCCCTCGGCCACCCGGCGGAGCTGGGCGGCGGCGGCCTGCCCTTCCTCGACTACGTCTACGTCAACGAGGTCCAGGGCCGCAGCGAGTTCGGCCAGCTGGCCCTGGGCACCTTCACCCTCCAGGACTCGCTGATGCTGGACAAGTACGCCAGCCCCGAGTGGCGGGAGCGGTACCTGGCCCCGCTCGTGGCGGCCGAGATCTCGCCCAGCTTCGCCATGACCGAGCCCGAGGTGGCGTCGTCGGATCCCACCCAGCTGCAGACCGCGGCGGTCCTCGACGGCGAGGAGTGGGTCATCAACGGGCTGAAGTGGTTCACCACCGGGGCCAACCGGGCGGCCTACACGACCGTGATGTGCCGGACCGAGCCCGACGCCCCGGACCACAGCGCCTTCTCGATGATCGTGGTCCCGACCGACACGCCCGGGTACGAGATCGTGCGGGAGACCCCGGTGCTCGGCATCCGGGGCGGGCACTGCGAGGTCCGCTACACCGACGTGCGGGTGCCGGCCGGCAACCTGCTGGGGCCCCGGGGCCACGGGTTCCAGATCGCCCAGGACCGGCTCGGGCCCGGGCGGATCTTCCACTGCATGCGCTGGCTGGGCCAGGCCCAGCGGGCCTTCGAGCTGCTCTGCGAGCGGCTGAACGACCGGGTGGCCTTCGGCGAGCCGCTGTCCCACAAGCAGCTCATGCAGCAGCACGTGTTCGAGTCCTACGCCGAGATCCAGGCCTGCCGGCTGCTGACCCTGCAGGCCGCCGAGCGCATCGACGCCGGCGACCAGGCCCGCATCGAGATCGGCACCATCAAGGTGGTCGGCGCCCGGATGCTGCACAACGTCATCGACCGGGCCATCCAGGCCCACGGGGCCAAGGGCCTGACCGACGACACGCCGCTCAGCTTCATGTACCGCGCCGGCCCGCTTCGCCCGCATCTACGACGGCCCCGACGAGGTCCACGTCCACACCGTCGCCCGCCGCATCCTCAAGCAGTCCCGCGACGGCACCCCGATGCCTTCTGATCCGCCTCGGGTCGCCGTCGACACGAGCGTGCCCTGCTCCGCTAGGTGTCCTGACGTCAGGCGACCGACGGGACCGCGCGGGCGGCTGCGTCGATCTGGAAGTACTCGGCCCGGTCGGAAGCCGCCCAGCTTGGCGACGAGGTTGGAGGGGACCTGCTCGACCCGTCGGTTGAGGTCGCGGACGTTGCCGTTGAAGATGCGGCGGGCGGCCTGGATGCGGTTCTCGGTGGCCGCCAGCTGCCGCTGGAGGTCGAGGAAGTGCTGCGTCGGCCCGCAGCTCGGGGTAGGCCTCGGCCACGGCGAAGCAGCTGCTTCAGGCCGTCGACCAGCAGGTTCTCGGCCGGGGCCTGCTCCTCGGGTGACCCGGTGGCGGCGACGGCCCGGCTCCGGGCCTCGATCACCGCCTCCAGCGTCGCCCGCTCGTGGGCGGCGTAGCCCTTCACGGTGGCGACCAGGTTGGGGATCAGGTCGTACCGGCGCCGCAGCTCGGTGTCCACGGTCGACCAGGAGTTCTCGACCAGCTCCCGCTGGAGGGCGAAGCGGTTGTAGGCCAGCCCAGACCCAGCCGAGGACCACCACGGCGGCGCCGACCAGGACGGCGAGGGTCGACGCTCATCGGGGCCTCGGTTCGACGATGTCGGGCAGGTCGGGGTGGAGCTCCCGGACGACGGCGGGCACCAGCTCGCGGAACCGGGTCGACAGCCCGACCAGCGACAGGCACAGCTTGGCCGGCAGCTGGGGTGCGGCGACCAGGACCCAGCGTGCCCCGGACCTCGAACTGGAACTGGCCGTCGGTGGCCAGCAGCAGCTCCATCATCTGGGGGTCGAGGAACATGCGGGCGAAGCGCTCGTCCTCGGAGGTGACCATGAAGCGACGGTTGAAGGCCTCCGACTCGAGGTCGATCGACTGGGCATCCCGACCTTCTCGAGCAGGCGGGTGGCGAGGGTCTCGGGCTGGACGACGAGGTGGGGAAAGGCGTGGTCGGTCTCGGTGAGGCAGCAGGTCAGGTAGCGGTAGCCGGACTCGCTGGACCCCGTCGTCGGTCTCTCGCTCGTCCCAGGTGGTGAAGTCGAAGACCCGGACCGGGGCACCGTCGGCGGGCCTGGCCGAGATCATGTTCTCGACCAGGGAGCGGTCGCCCGAGGCGGAAGATCTGGAACGGCACCCGGGTGGAGGCGAAGTGAGTCGTCTCGGTGAAGGTGAACCCGTTGGCGGCGGCCAGCCGACGCAGGTCCCCGTTCCGTTCGGCCTTGCGCTTGAACGCGAGCGTCGCTCATGACGCCGAAGCGCCACGAACCCGACCAGCATCAGCCACACCACCACGCCTCTCCCATCGGCCGATCGCGGCCCCGAGGTGAGGGATCGGCGGGTCCCGGCCGCCGGATACCTTCCTCCCGTGCCTTCCCGCTTCGCCCTCGACACGGCCGTCAGCCCGCTGGGGGAAGGGCTGCTACCGGGCCGAGATCCGTCCCGGACTGGCGGGTGGAGCGCCCCAACGGGGGCTACGTGGCCGCCATCGTGCTCCGGGCGGTGTCCGCGGAGGTGGGCGACCCCGTCCGCTCACCCCGCTCGGTGACGATCCACTACCTCCGCCCGCCCGAGGACGGCCCGGTCGAGGTGGCGGTCGTCGTCGAGCGCACCGGCCGGTCCATGAGCGCGGTGTCGGCCCGCCTGACCCAGGAGGGCAAGGTGATCGCGCTGGCGCTGGTCGCCGCCGGTACCGACCGGGACGGCTACACGCTGGACGACGCCCCGACGCCGGAGGTGCCCGCCGCCCGAGGACTGCCCCGTGGCCCCGCCGCCCCCGTTCCGCATCGCGATCCGCGACCAGTTCGAGACCCGCCACGCCATCGGCCCGCAGCCCTTCACGGCCGGCACCGAGGCCGTCACCGGGGGCTGGCTCCGACTGCGTGGACCCGGAGCCGACCGACGCCCACGTGCTCGTCCAGGTCACCGACGCCTGGGTTCCGGCGATCTTCGGCATCACCGCCGAGCGCCTCGGCGTCCCGACGGTCGACCTGACCGTGCACCTCCGCCAGGCCGTCCTGGCTGACGACGACGGCTGGCTGCTCGTCCGGTTCCGCACCCGCCTCGCGGCCGCCGGCTACCTGGAGGAGGACGGCGAGATCTGGGACCGCGCCGGGCGGCTCCTGGCCCAGTCCCGCCAGCTCGCCGTCATCCTGTGACCCGCCCCCACCACCCTTCGGGCGCCGCGTTGCGGCGTGGTGACGCCTCGATGGGGCACCAGTACTGGTCGTGAGCGAGATCGTGCGGCGGCGGGCCGTGGTCTCGGGGCGGGTGCAGGGGGTGTGGTACCGGGACACGGCCCGCCGGGAGGCCGAGCGCCTCGGGCTGGCCGGCCGGGCGGAGAACCAGGCCGACGGGACCGTCCTGCTGGAGGCCGAGGGCGCTCAGGCCGCCGTCGACGCCTTCCTGGCCTGGGCGGCTGAAGGCCCACCCCGGGCCCGCGTCGACGCGATGTCCGTCGAGGTCGTCCAACCCCTCGGCCGCGCGGGCTTCACCGTCCGCTGACGGCTCAGGGGTCGCTGATCCCGGCCACCCCGACCTCGGTGGATCCCGTCGTCGAGCGCGGGCGCCGACCCCAGAGCGTCCACACGCCCAGGGCCACGACGGCGGCGATGCCGACCACGGCGAGGGCGGCGAGCGGCCCGGGGCCGTCCGAGTCGCCGCCTCCGGCCACGAGCGGCTGGACCTCGACCGCGACGGTCGTCGTGGGCGCCGGCGCCGTCGTGGCGGGGACGGTCGTGGTCGGCCCCGTCGTGGTCATGGTGGTGGTCGTCGGGGCCGGCGGGGGAGCGGCCGGCCCCGCGACCACCATCGTGCCGCCCCAGGTGATGTCCATGATCGGGGCGGTGCACGGCCGGTTGCAGTTGACGATCGTGTACTCGCCGGGAGCGACGTCGGGCACGGTGAAGGCGAGGCGGGCGTGGCGGGGGCTCAGCACGTTGCTCGGCTCGTAGGGCCCGTCGTGGATGCTGATGTCGCCGACGTAGATCGCATCGGGCGGAATGCCGGGGATGGCCATGGCGTCGTCGACGGTCGCCAGCCAAGCCCCGTACGGGCCGTCGTCGGTGGAGTCCGCCAGGTAGAGGGTGGACCAGGCGAAGGCCTGGTCACCGGGCCGGTACGACTCCCGGTCGAACGTGAAGCTCGACCCGCCGGCGGCCGCAGGCTCGGCGGCGAGCACGAGCAGGCCGAGGGCGAGGACGGCGATCGAGGGCCCGAGGCGCCGCCTCACGCCACGACCCCGTCCGGGCTCGTCGGACGGTGAGCCCGCAGCACCAGCCCGGCGGCGACCACGCCGACGAGCCCGATGGTCATCAGTACCAGTGGGACCGGCGAGCCGCTCCCGCGGTCGCCGTCGTCGTCCGCTATCGGGACGGTCTCCAGCTCGGCCGTGGTCGTCGGAGCGGTGGCGGTGGTCGGCGGCACCGTGGTGGGGGACGGCACCGTCGTCGTGGGTTCGGCGAGGGTGGTTGTCGTCGGCGTGGGCAGGACGCCGTCCCGGTCGACGACGAGCGCCCCGAAGGTGATGTCACCGAGCGGAGTGGTGCAGGGCCAGTCACAGTGGACGATGTCGTAGGTCCCGTCCGACAGGTCGGGGACGGTGAACTCGGCCGACGCCACGTGCGGCCCGACGTCGACCTCGATGGCGTCGACCTCGATGTCGCCGACGTAGACCGCGCCGGGCGGGACGGTGCCGTAGGTCTCCTGAGTGCCCGGCCCGCTGAGCCAGACGCCGTAGGGGCCGTCGGCCGGATCGCCCAAGTCGGTGTTGTGACCCCACGACACCGGGGCCCAGATGAGCGCGGTGTCACCGGGGGCGTAGTGACCGGCGTCGGTGTTCCACGTGGATCCGCCGGCAGCCGCGGGCTCGGCGGCGAGCAGGAGCAGACCGAGGAGGCCCACGGCCAGCGATCCCAGCACACCACGGAGGCGGTACACGCCCCATGAGACGGCCGCCAGGGGCGAATGGTTCAGCCGCGGTCAGCCGGGCTCGGTGACGCCTGGCGCGGCGCGGCCGAGGAGGCTGGCGGATCCGCCGGAGGCGGCCTGCAGGGCGGTGACGACCGAGGTGGGGTCGCCGGCGCCCTCGGGCAGGGGCTGGTCGAGGGCGTAGAGCGTGAACACGATGCGGTGGGCGAAGCCGTCGAGGGGGCAGGGGCTGGCCCAGGCCTCGTCGCCGGCACTGTTGGCCCGGACCTCGCCGCCGGCCGGGACCTCGCCCCGGGCCACCTGGCCCGCTTCGGCGGGGATGCCGGTGACGATCCACTGCGCGACCCCGTCGGCGTCGATGTCCTGGACCACGAGCGCCAGCTCGGTGATGCGGGCCGGCGGGTCGGTCCACTCGAGCTGGGGGGAGGTCGAGCCGCCGCAGCCCGACCGCTCGGGGAGCGTCGCGCCGGGGCTGAAGTCGGCGCTGCTGAGGGTGAGCTCGCCCGGGCCGATTCCCTGCTGTGGCGGGTCGAGGTCGATGACCTCGGTGGGGGTGGTGGTGGGCACGGGCACGGCGGTCAGCTCGGGATCGGGCTCCGCCAGGTGCCGGCCGTCATCGGGCCCGCACGCGACCAGCGCGAGGACGAGGACGGCGAGCGCCGAGGCGCGGCGAAGGGTCGGGCGTGGACGGGCGGGCACGACCGGCAGTATCCCGCCTGGTCGCCGCGGTCCCTCGGCAGCCCGGCGCGATGGTCGCCGGTCGGGCCGGGCCGGTCCACCACACTGGTCGACGGGTCGACGAGGCCCGATCCGCCATGGCCATCACCCGCGAGAGCCTTCGGGCGCGCGTGAGCGCGCTGCTGGGCCCTGACCCGGCCGGCGTCGTCCAGGGCCTCGGCGCGCTCTCACTCGGCCTGCTGGCCAGCCTGGTGGCGGGCCTCACGCTCGGCTCGATCAGCTCGACCCTCGAGCGCCTGCCCGGCCTGCTGGTCCTGGTCCCCGCCGCCATCGGCCTGCGGGGCACGATCTTCGGGGCGATGGGCAGCCGGCTCGGCACGTCCATCCACACCGGCACCTTCTCGACCCGGGTGCGCACCGAGACCGTGCTGGGCCAGAACGTCCTGGCCGCCGGCGTCCTCACCCTGGTGACCGCCGTCGTGCTCGCCGTCCTGGCCAAGGCGTTCGCCGTCGGCTTCGGGATCCCCGAGACGATCTCGGTGGCCGACCTCCTGGTCATCTCCTTCCTGGCCGCGGTCATCTCGTCGTTGGTCCTCGTCGTGTTCACGGTCGCCCTGGCCGCGGCTTCGATCCGCTACCGGTGGGATCCGGACAACGTGATGGCCCCGCTGGTCACGGCGACCGGCGACCTGATCACCCTGCCGACCCTCTACCTGGCCACGCTGGTGCTCGACAACCGCGCGGTGGTCACCGTCATCTCGGTGGTCGCCGTCGGCGCGGCCGTGGTCAGCCTGGTGATGGCCCTGCGGTCCCGGCTGGCGATCCTCAAGCAGATCCTGCGGGAGTCCCTGGCGGTGGTGATCGTGGCCGGTGCATTGAGCCTGGTGGCGGGCCTGACCCTGGAGGGCCGTCTCGACACGCTGGCGGAGACCCCGGCCCTGCTCGCGCTGGTGCCCGCGTTCCTGGCCAGCGCCGGGTCCCTCGGCGGGATCCTGTCCAACCGGCTCACCAGCCGCCTGCACCTGGGGACCATCGAGCCCACGACGTTCCCCAGCGGCGCGGCCCGGCGCGACATCATCGACGTCTACCTGCTGGCCGTTCCCATCTTCGCTCTGGCCTCGGTCGTGGCGGACCTCATCTCGGTCCTCGCCGACCTGGCCAGCCCGGGCCCGCTGGCGATGGTGGGGGTGGCCCTCGTCGGCGGGATGTTGGCCACCACGTGTGCGGCCTTCGTCGCCTACTACGGCGCCGTCGTCTCGTACCGGGCCGGGATCGATCCCGACAACGTCGGCATCCCGCTGGTCACGTCGTCGATCGACCTCGCCGGATCACTCTCGTTCATCATCGCCGTCGCCCTGCTGGGAGTTGCATGACCACCTACCCTGAAGCAATGACGCTGCGCAGCTTCGCGGAGCAGCATCGAGGATGCTCCACGATCGGCGGAGCCGGCCGGACGGAGTACGGCACCAAGTGACGGATGACAAACCGCGCAACCTCCGCACCGATGCTCACGGAGGCGAAGGACGCGTCCGAGCTGATGCTCGACCTGGCCTACGCGTCGGTCTACTTCGGTGACCCGGACATGGCCGAGGAGGTCGACGAGCTCGAGGACCAGATGAACGACCTCGTGCACGACATGCGGGCCGTCTGCATCCTGGCCGTGCGCAAGCCGAAGGAGGCCGACTCGATGGCCTCGGTCCTGCAGGTCATCAGCGCCATCGAGCGCATCGCCAACGCCGCGGCCGACATCGCCCGGATCGTCACCCACCGCCTCGGCATCCCCCGGGAGCTGGTGGCCGACCTGTCCGAGGCCGAGGAGGTGGCACACCGGGTCCTCATCCGGGAGGGCTCGCACATGGCCCATCGACCGCTGGCCGCCCTCGAGCTCCCGGTGGCGACCGGCATGCGGATCATGGCCATCCGGCGGGGCCGCGAGTGGATCATCGACGAGATCCGGGGCGACCAGGTCGTCCAGCCCGGCGACGTCCTCTTCTGCGAGGGCTCACCGGCCGGCATCACCCGCCTGCGGGAGCTGGCCGGGGCGTCGCCGTGGACCCCGGCGATGGTGCCCGACGGTGCGGTGCTCACCGACCTCGACCGGGCCGTGGACACCCTGGTGGAGATGAAGAACATCTCCGAGGCGGCGGTGGGCCTGGCCTACTCGGCGCTGGTCCTCGGCGACCGGAGCCTGGCCCTGGAGGTCCGCCACCTCGAGGACCGTCTCGACGAGATGAAGGACCGCCTCGAGGTCTGGGTCCTGCGGGCCGGCGCGGCCGACATCGACCCCTCGCCGCTGCGGGGGCTGCTGGCCCTGTCCCAGGCCGCCGAGGACATCGGCGACCAGGCCCAGCAGATGGTCTGGCTCATCGAGCACGGCGAGGAGATCCACCCCATCCTCGGCCTGGCCCTCGGCGAGAGCGACGAGGTCGTGCTGCGCATCCCCGTGGCCCGCGGCTCGGACGCCGACGGGGCCAAGCTCAGCGAGCTCGAGCTGGAGATCGAGCCCGGCTTCCAGATCCTGGCCATCAAGCGCGACGGCCGCTACCGCTACCAGCCCCGCCGCTACGTCCAGCTCGAGGCCGGCGACGAGCTGATCGTCAGCGGCCCCGACGAGGGCCGGGCCCTCATGGCCGACCGCCTCGGCTGGCGCTTCACCCTCGACGAGGAGACCGGCGAGCACGACCTCGCCCCCCTCGACCGCGTCAGCTGACCGACGCTTCCCGATCTCGACGAGATAGCTGTCGCTTTCCGACACCTATGTCGTCGAGGTCAGGCGGTCAGGCCGAGTTGGGCGGCGCGAGTGGCGATGGTGTCCGCGATCAGCTCGGCGGTCCAGTCGGGCTCGTCGGTGATCGATTCGTACGGTAGGCGCAGGGTGGCCCACCCGGCACGACTCGCCTCCGCATCCCGAAGTGCATCTCTCGCCATGTCCTTCATCCGCGTGTGCCACCGGCGACCATCGGCTTCGACGATCAACTTGGCCTCCAGATAGGCGGCGTCGACGCATCCGTCAGTGAAGAGCCGGCCCGGGTGGGGGTACTGGCGGATCGGCTCAGGTAGGCCATGGGTCTGAATGAGCTCGAACAGCCGCCGTTCTAGGACGCTCTGGGGTGGGACCTTCCCGGGACCCCGCTTGTCGAGGAGGGCGACCAGGATGCCGAGGTGGGGCTTGCCCCGCCGGGCCACGGCGGTCAGTTCCCGTCCCACGGCGCTGTAGGTGGTGAGCCGCTGCGTGATCACCGCGTCATCGAGAGCGGCAGCCAGTCGCCCGACCCGGCACACGGCTGCCAGGTCGACGAGGGTTCGCGGGACATTGCTCACCGGCAGGCCAGCGATCTCGATGCAAGAGTCGAGGGTGAGGTCGGTGATCTGGTGGACGGTGATCCCCGGCAGTCGCTGATAGCCGCTGTGGGGGACCGTCAGGACGACAGGACCGCAAGGAAATCCCGTGAAGGTGTGGAGCGCTGCGCCCGCCTCGTGGGAGACGATTGACTGCGGGCCGACAGCGAGGTGGCCCACCCACAGGCGGCGCTCATAGGAGTCCGGCACCCCGGGGATGCCGTAGACGCCCGGCGCCTCGAGAAGCCAACGTCCGGAGTGCCGGCGTCGACGGATGAGTGCATCGTCCCCGCCGCGCTCCAGAACCTGGGACCGGCTGAATGCGCTGTACTGCGTCGCTGCGAGCTCAACAATCGCCTCGTCGACGTCCCTGCGCACACACGAAATACATCAGAAACCACTGAAACATGCAACCACCTCTCGACCTCGACGACATAGCTGTCGCTTTCCGACAGCCATCTCGTCGAGGTCAGGCGGTCAGGTCGGGTCAGATGTAGCCGCGGAGCTCGACGGCTTCGGCGACGCGGCGGACGCCGATGGCGTAGGCGGCGGCGCGGAGGGTGCAGCCGAGGTATTCGGCCATCTCGTGGGTGGCGGCGTAGGCCCGGGTGAGGCGGGCGGCCAGGCGCTGGTTGAACTGGTCCTCGTCCCACGTGAACTGCTGGATGTTCATCGTCCACTCGAAGTAGCTGCCGACCACCCCGCCGGCGTTGGCCAGGATGTCGGGGATCACCGTGACGCCCACGGTCGTGCAGCGCCCGGTCGCCGTCGGGCATGACCGGGTAGTTGGCCGCCTCGACGCACGACGCCGGCCTGGACGGCGTCGGCGTTGGCCTCGGTGATGACCTGGCCGAGCGCGGCGGGGATCAGTACGTCGCAGTCGATGGCCAGCAGCTCCTCGTTGTCGATGACCTCGACGCCGGCGGCGTCGGCCAGCACGCCGCCGTTGAGGACGGTCCGGCACAGGTCGATGACGTCCAGCCCGTCGGGGTCGTGGACGCCGCCGTGCACGTCGGAGATGGCGACGACCTTGGCGCCCCGGGCGACGGCCTCGAGGGAGGCCCACGAGCCCACGTTGCCGAAGCCCTGGATGGCGATGGTCGTGCCCGTCGAGGCTGCGGCCCTCGGCCCGAGGTGGGCAGTCCAGCACCTCGATGCAGCCGCGCCCGGTGGCCTGCTCGCGCCCGGGGGCGCCGCCGAGGGCGACGGGCTTGCCGGTGACGATGCCCGGCGTGTGGCCCGGCGACCCGGCCGTAGGCGTCCATCATCCAGGCCATGGTCTGGGCGTTGGTGCCGACGTCGGGGGCGGGGATGTCCCGGTAGGGCCCGAGGACGTGGTGGATGACGCCGATGAAGCGGCGGGTCAGGCGCTCCAGCTCGTCGGAGCTGAGGGGCGTGGGGTCGATCTCGACGCCGCCCTTGGCCCCACCGAAGGGGATGTCGACCAGGGCCGTCTTCCACGTCATCAGCGACGCCAGCGCCCGGACCTCGTCGAGGTCGGCGGTGGGGTGGTAGCGGATCCCGCCCTTGTACGGGCCCCCGGGCGCCGTTGTGCTGGACCCGGTAGCCGCGGGCCACGATCAGGTCGCCGTTGTCGAGGGTGACGCGGGACCTGGGCCTGCACCTCCCGGTAGCTGGTGCGCAGGACGGTGGCGATCTTGTCGTCCAGCTCGAGGAGGCGGGCCGCCTCGTCGAAGTAGGTGAGGACGGCCTCGTGGGCGGTCAGTGAGCCATGGTCGCCATCGGATCGCCGTCGGTGGCGTCACGCTAGCTCAGCGCTACGTTCCTGCCCGATGGCCGATCTCTGCCTGCTGACCGTTCACGCCCACCCCGACGACGAGGCCTCCAAGGGCGCGCCGACCGTCGCCCGCTACCACGACGAGGGGGTCCGGACCGTCCTGGTCACCTGCACCGGGGGCGAGGCGGGCGACATCCTGAACCCGGCGATGGACCGGCCCGAGGTGCGGGAGCGCATCGACGAGGTCCGCCGCGAGGAGCTGGCCCGGGCCGCGGAGATCATCGGCTACGACGAGGTCGTACTGATGGGCTACCGGGACTCCGGCATGCCCGACAGCGACCACAACGCCCACCCCGACAACTTCGCCAACGCCCCGCTCCACGAGGCCGTCGAGCAAGCTCGTCGAGGTCATCCGGCGCGAGCGGGCCCAGGTGATCATCACCTACGGCGACGACCAGCGGGGCTACCCGCACCCCGACCACCTGCGGGTCCACGACATCAGCCTCCCGGCCTTCGAGGCCGCCGGCGACCCGACCGCCTACCCCGACGCGGGCGAGCCGTTCGCGCCCCAGAAGCTCTACTACGTGGTCTGGTCCCGGGCCCGGATCCAGGCCACCCACGACAAGTTCGTGGAGCTCGGCATCGAGTCGCCCTTCGGCGAGGACTGGTTCAAGCGCCCCAGCCAGGACGACCAGATCACCACCAGCATCGACATCGGCGACTGGTACGACGTCCGTCTCGACTCGCTCCTGGCCCACGAGACCCAGGTCGACCCGACCTCGCCGTTCTGGTTCGGCCTGCCCCGCGAGGTCTCCCGCACGGTGCACCCCTTCGACGACTACGTCCTGGCCCGCAGCCGGGTCGACACCGAGTTCCCCGAGTCCGACCTCTTCGCCGGCCTCCGCTAGGGGCGGTCAGCTCCGCTGCGCTGCAGAGCCCGCAGCTCGCGGTAGCCGATGAGCTGTGACGCCGGAGCGCTCGATCATGGCCTTCAGGCCGGTGTCGTGGGTGACCAGGTCGTGGTCGTCGACCCGGTTCGGGAAGTCGGGGAACGAGGCCCGGAGCTCCGGGGAGTCGACGGCGGGGTGGATGTAGACCTCGGTGACGCCGGGGCGCCAGGTCGAAGAGGGCCTCCTGCAGCGAGGCCCGGCTGCCGACGCCCTGCACGTAGACGAAGTGGTCGGGGAAGACCACGCCCTCGGCGGCGGCCAGCTCCCGGAACGGGAAGCCGATGAGGTGCTGGGTCGAGGCGCCCGACAGGCGCAGCGGCAGGCCGAAGTCGATCGGCCAGCTCCAGGTAGACGTCGAAGAACTCGGCCTTGAGCTGCAGGCCGCCCATGTGGCTGTCGAGGTGGCTGACGTCGAAGCCCCAGAGGATGGCCCGCTCTATCTGGGCCCGGCACTCGCGGCGGACCTCGTCGATGTCGCCGTGGTCCCAGAGGTCCTCGAGGGTGCGGGGGAAGCCGCCGTCGCCGTCGAGCAGCGACGGGGCTTGGGTGATCGGGCCCCAGCGGTAGATGTCCCACTCGGCGTTGAGCGTGAGGTGGACACCGACGTCCTCGCCCAGGTAGCGGTGGGCGGCGTCGCGGGCCCAGGGGCAGGGGACCATCAACGAGGCGCTGGTGGCCAACGCCGTCCCGCAGCGCCTCGTAGACGGCCAGGTTGGCGGCGTGGGCCGACCCGAGGTCGTCGCAGTTGAGGATCAGCAGCCGGGCGTCGGCGTCGTAGCCCAGGCGCTCGGCCAGCGTGGTCACGTCCCGAACGGTACCGTCGCCGCCGGCTGCGGAATCGCGTCGGGACCTTCGTCCGGTGCACACCCGGTGTGCAACCGCGAGGATGGGCGTCATGACCGACACCCCGACGCCACCACCCGGCCCGCTCGAGGCGCCCTCGGAGCCGTCCCATGCGCCCGTCGGGCGGATCCTCATGATCGTGGCGGGGATCCTGATCGTCCTGGCTGCCGGGCTGGTGGCCCTCGTGGGGGCAGGGTTGACCTGGGCCCACACCACCCAACGGGACCGACGACGGCTTCTTCTCCACGTCGGCCGAGCGCCTCGACACCGCGACGCCGGCGATCACCTCCGACGAGCTCGACCTCGGGGTGTCCCCGCACGACGCCCGGTGGTTCGACGCCGGCGACCTGGCCACCATCCGCATCGACGTGGAGGGGGCGGGAGAGACGGCGGCCTTCGTCGGCGTCGGGCCCTCGGCTGACGTCGCGGCCTACCTCGACGGGGTGGCGCAGGCCCGCATCGACGACGTCGAGGTCGACCCGTTCCGGGTGGAGTACGACTTTCGCGACGGGGCTGACCAGGCCGACCCGCCCGGCGCACAGGACTTCTGGGTCGCCCAGGGGACCGACGGCGAGCCGCTGGAGTGGGAACTGGAGGGCGGCGACTGGGTCGTCGTCGTCATGAACGCCGACGGGTCAGCCGGGCGTGAGCGTGGACGCCGCCGTGGCGGCGAAGGTCGACTGGCTGCTGCCGCTCGCCCTGGGCCTGCTCATCGGCGGGTTCGTCTTCGTGGTAGCCGGGAGCCTGCTCCTGGTGTTCGGCGCCATCGGGCTCTCCCGCCACAGCGCCACCCACCCGGTCGACCGTCCTCGGGCCCGGAGCCCTCGGCGACCGGGCCCGTCCGCGTCACCGGGCACCTCGAAGAAGGCCTGAGCCGCGGCTCTGGCTGGTGAAGTGGCTGCTGCTGATCCCGCACGTCATCATCCTCGCCGTGCTCTGGCTGGCCGTCTGGGTGGTGAGCGTCATCGCCTGGTTCGCCATCGTCTTCACCGGTCGGTACCCGAAGGCGCTCTTCGACTTCACGGTCGGGGTCCTGCGGTGGACCTGGCGGGTGGCCTTCTACTCCTACAGCGCCCTGGGCACCGATCGGTACCCGCCGTTCAGCCTGGATGCCGACCCGGAGTATCCGGCGACGCTCGACATCGACGTATCCCGAGCGCCTGTCCCGGGGCCTGGTGTGGGTGAAGTCCTGGTTGTTGGCCATCCCGCACCTGTTCATCGTTGCGATCCTGCCGGTTGGGCTGCCGCCGGCTGGGAGGACGGGCAGGGTGCGGGTTCGCCGCCGCTGATCGGCCTGCTCGTGTTCTTCGCTGCCGTCGGCCTGCTGTTCACCGGTCGGTACGCCCGGGGGCTGTTCGACCTGATCATGGGCCTGAACCGCTGGGTCGTCCGGGTGGCGGCCTATGTCCTGCTGCTGCGGGACGAGTACCCACCGTTCCGTCTCGATCAGGGTGGGGACGAGCCACCGCCCTGATCAGCCCGCGAGGGCGATCTCGGTGCGGGCGTCCTCGCGGGCGGCGGCCTCGTCGTCCTGGGCGAGGGCCCGGGTCGAGCCGGAGGAGGACTGGAGGGGGACCTCCGGCAGGAACCAGCTGAGGGCGAAGGCCACGAGCATCACGGGCACGGCGATGAGGAAGACGTTGGTCAGGGCGTTGGCGAAGATGTCGACCACCGTCGCCTGCTGGGCCGCGGGAAGGGCCGCGATCGCCTGCGGGGTGATGGTCCCGCTGATCTGCACCGCTCAGGCCCGATGACAGGCGGGCGTTGAACAGCGCGCCGAAGAGGGCGACGCCGACCGAGCCGCCGACCGAGCGGAAGAAGTTGACCGACGAGGTGGCCACGCCGAGGTCGCTCACCTTCACCGAGTTCTGGGTGGCGAGGATGAGCACCTGCATGCTCAGGCCGAGCCCGATGCCCAGGGTCGTCATGTAGATGCCCGACTCCAGCCGGGGCGTGCCGGCGTCCATGGTCGACAGCAGCAGGAGGCCGGTGGCGGCGATCCCCGTGCCCACGATGGGCAGGACCCGGTAGCGGCCGGTCCGGGTGATGACCTGGCCGGAGAAGACCGAGGCCCCGAGCATGCCGATCATCAGGGGGACCAGGAGCAGGCCCGAGTCCGTGGCCGAGGCGCCACCGGCGACCTGCAGGAACAGGGGCAGGAAGCTGATGCAGCCGAACATGGCCACGCCGATGACGAAGGACACGCTGCTGCTGATGCTGAAGATGGGGCCACGGAAGAGGCGCAACGGCAGGAGCGGCTCGGTGGCCCGCCGCTCGACGGCCAGGAAGGCGACGAGCAGGGCGACCGAGGTCACGCTCAGGACGATGATGGTGGGGGAGGACCAGGCGTACTCGGTCCCGCCCCAGGTGGTGACCAGCACGATGCCGGTGATGGCCGCGGTCAGCAGGCCGGCGCCGATGTAGTCGATGACGACCTTGCCGCGAGTGACAGCGGCCGGGAGCACGGCGCTGGTCACGATGAGGGCGAGGATGCCGAGTGGGATGTTGATGTAGAAGATCCAGCGCCAGGACAGGTTGTCGGTGAAGAAGCCGCCGAGCAGGGGGCCGGCGACGCTGGAGGCCGCGAACAGGGCGCCGAAGTAGCCCTGGTAGCGGCCCCGCTCCCGGGGGCTGACGACGTCGGCGATGATCGCCTGGGCCAGCACGATGAGCGCACCGCCGCCGATGCCCTGGATGAACCGGAAGGCGATGAGCTGGACCATGGTGGTCGAGAGCCCGGACAGGACGCTGCCGACCAGGAAGACCAGGATGGCGACCTGGTACATGCGCTTGCGGCCCAGGAGGTCGCCGAGCTTGCCCCAGATCGGGGTCGAGACGGTGGCCGCCAGCAGGTAGGCGGTGACCACCCACGACAGGTGGTCCAGGCCCGCCGAGGTCGCCCACGATCGTCGGCAGGGCGGTGGCCACGATGGTCTGGTCGAGGGCGGCCAGGAGCATGCCCAACATCAGGCCGCTGAAGATCACGAGGATCTGGCGGTGGGTGAGGGGGTTGGCGTCGGTGACGGCTTCGGGGGCGGTGGGGGTCTGCACGGGGGGATCCAGTCCGATGTTCAGGGCGTCAGGGGGAGGGAGGTAGAGCGAGGCCGTCCGCGAGCTGGTCGAAGGCGACGTCGAGCAGCTCGGTGAGCGGGGTGTCGTCGGCGTTGGCCTGCCAGTGCTTGATCGTCACGCGCATGACGGTCAGGGCGGTGGCCACGACGAGGGAGGGGTAGAGGTCGGCATCGGGGTCGAGGCCCAGCCGGGCCGCCATCGCCTCGACCATGCCCCGCTCGAAGTCGGCGAAGCTGGCGACGTAGCCGGGAGTCAGGGAGGGGTGCTCCCGCACGAGCTGGAGGCGCTGGGCCCAGAGCTCGCCGTTGTCGTCGATGCCCTCGGCGGTGGCCCTGAGGGCGGCCCGCAGCGCGTCGACCGGCGTCTCGTCGGTCGGCCGCAGCTCCAGCTCGGAGCGCAGCTCGGCCCGGCGGTCGGGGTCGACCCCGAGGATGGCGTCCTCCTTGGAGGAGAAGTAGTTGAAGAAGGTGCGGGGCGACACCTCGGCGGCGTCGCTGATGTCCTCGACCGTCACCCGGTCCGGGCTGCCCCGCTCGATGGAGAGGCGGATGGCGGCGGTGGTCAGAGCCCGGCGGGTCTGGGCCTTCTTGCGCTCACGGAGTCCGGAGGTTTCGCTCACGGACCCCATGATACGGATTCTTGCAGTTTGTGCAAGCTTGCTGACCACGCAATAGTCTGTGATTGTTGTCACTTACCAATTTCTGTTAAGTCAAGCTTACCAATGACGACGCTGCTGGACAGAGGCGAGGACCGGGAGGAGCTCCTGCCGGTCGTGGTGGGCGAGGTCGACGACACGCCCGACGAGGCCCTGCCGGCCCGCACGACCCGGAGCGGGACCTACCGCTGGCTCTCGAGGAACCGCCGCCCGTTCTTCGTGATCCACAAGTGGCTCTCCATCGTCCTCCTGCTCTGGGTGGTCCTCGAGTGCGTCACCGGGTCGGTCCTGGTGTTCCGACCGGAGATCGAGCGGATCTGGAACCGGGACGACTTCCAGGTGACCGAGGGTGAGCAGATCGGGGTGGAGGAGGCGGTCGCCTCGGCCCTGGCCACCAGTGAGGGCGCCGTGCTCAACGACGTCAGCCTCCCGGGCGGCGACGAGGCCGGCGGCATGTACGTGGTCGGCCTCTACGACGTGGAGGGCGTCTACCACCGGGCCCTGGTCGACCCGGGGAGCGGCGAGGTCACCAACACCGACTTCAAGGTGCCCTGGCTCGTGCAGGAGATGGCCGACCTGCACTTCGAGCTCAACAGCACCTCGGTCTTCGGCCTGACCGGGATCCAAGCCCAGGCCTGGCTCGGCCTCGCCTTCCTGATCGTCATGCTCACCGGCTTCTACGTCTGGTACTGGCCCCGCATGCGGGCCTGGGCGAACCTCCTGAAGATCCGCCGCAACCGGGGCCGATACCGGTGGCACCTCGACCTGCACAACGCCGTCGGCCTCGTCACGCTGATCCCGTTGGTGATCATCACGATCACGGGCATCAACTTCGCCTACCCCCGCGAGGTGGCCAAGACCTGGGACGTGCTGACCCTCGGCGCCTACGAGACCGAGGTCACCGAGGAGGCGGCGCTCTCCGAGCCCAACGGGGAGGAGCCCATCGGACTCGACCGTGCGCTGGAGATCGCCGAGGACGTGGGTGTGGTGGACGTGCAGTACATCAGCGGGACGGGCGGCAGCCCGGTCGGCGTGTACGACGTGGGCGGGTACATCGACAGCGCGGCACTGGGGATGCTCGGCGGTGAGCGCTTCGTCGATCTGCACATCGAGCAGTACACGGGCGAGATCCTCGAGGTCCACGACCCCGCCACCGAGTCCGGCGTCCAGCGCACCCTCGACCAATGGGCGGCGGAGCTGCACTTCGGCACCTTCGGCGGCCTGGGGGTCCAGCTGCTCTGGTTCCTCGTCGGCCTCGGCCCGGTCGTGTTGGCGGTCACCGGTGTCGTGATGTGGATCAACCGCCACAACGTTCGCAAGGGTCGGTCGGCGGTGGCCGCGGCCAACGGAGGAGGAGACTGATGCGGTACGTGAGCCGCCTGGCCCTGATCGGCGTGCTGGTGGTGTTCCTGGCCCTCGGCGGCTGTGGGAGCACCAGGGTGGTCGTGGTGGAGGGCAACGGCGCGGCCGCGGCCCCACCCACGACCCCGGCGCCAGGCTCGGGTCCAGCCTCCGAGGAGGACGCGACGGCCGTCGAGGAGGTCATCCAGCTGGCCGTCGGCCAGGATCCGGCCCGGGACTTCGAGTCGCGGATGGCCTACACCGAGGGCGCCGAGGACGTGGAGCAGACCTACAACGCCGTGTTCGACCTGATCGCCGACTTCGACGTCGACCTGGAGGTCGGGGCCATCACCACCGACGGTGACGAGGCCGAGGCGGTCGTCGACGTCGTCGTGGACGGGAGTCCTTCGCCGCCGGCCTGCCGGTGACCCTGATCCGCATCGACGACGAGTGGAAGGTCACCCGGGACGGTGTGTGCGCAGTGCTCTCGGTCGGCAGCCCGTGCCCGGAGGCTGGCTGATCACCCCGCCGGGGTGTCGGCGTCGCCGCAGACGCCCCACAGGCCGAGGCCGTCGGCGCGGGCCTGGCTGACGGCGAGGGCGAAGTCCCGCTGGTGGGCGATGTTGGGCGGGTACGGGTAGTCGTCGGCCCAGCCCCCGGCGACGAGGTCGAGGTTGAGGAAGAGCCCGTCCTCGGCCCGCTCGACGTAGACGAGGAGGCGGTCGTACCGGTCCCGGGCCTCGACGTCCCGGGTCAGCCGCACCGGCGTGCCCGCGGGCAGGAGCTCCTTGGTGTGGGCGCTGGCCTCCGCGCCGAAGCACTCGGGCGGCTGGTCGGGATCCACCGTCTCCGGCGTGTCGACGCCGATCAGGCGCAGGGTCTCCTGCTGGCCGCCGATGTCGACCACGACGGTGTCCCCGTCGACCACCTCGACGACGGTCGCCGCCCCCGGTTCGGTGGGCGCAGCCGCGGTGCGGGTGCAGCCCGTGAGCAGCAGCAGAAACGAGAGGAACAGGACTCGGCGCACGGCGCGCCTCCCTCGGTGAGGTGATCAGCCGGGGAAGCGGCAGTTCTCGACGACATGGCTGTCGGAAACCGACAGCCATGTCGTCGAGTTCGATCAGATGCGCTCGAGGAGGGTGCCGGTGGCGAGGCCGCCACCACAGCACATGGTGACCAGGGCGGTGTTCTTGTCGGAGCGCTCGAGCTCGTGGAGGGCCTTGGTGGTGAGGATGGCGCCGGTGCCACCGAGGGGGTGGCCCAGGGCGATGGCCCCGCCGTTCGGGTTCACCGTGGCCATGTCGGGGCTCAGCTCCCGCTCCCAGGCCAGGACCACCGACGCGAAGGCCTCGTTGATCTCGACCAGGTCGATGTCGCCCATGGTCATCGAGTTGCGCTCGAGGAGGTGGTGGGTGGCGTCGATGGGGCCGGTCAGCATGAGGACGGGGTCGCTGCCGACCAGGCAGGTGTCCACGATGCGGGCCCGGGGGGTCAGGCCCAGGGCCTCGGCCTTCTCCCGGGTGGTGATGAGCACGGCGCCGGCGCCGTCGGAGATCTGGGAGGAGGTGCCGGCGGTGTGCACGCCGTCCTCGCCGGCCACGGCCTTGAGCTGGCCGAGGCCCTCGAGGGTGGTCTCCCGCAGGCCCTCGTCCTTGGCCACGTGGTGGGTGCTGCCGGTGGGCTTGCCGTCCTCGCCGAGGTCCGGGGCGTCCACCTCCACGATCTGGGTGCTGAACCGGTCCTCGGCCCAGGCCTGGGCTCCCCGCTGCTGGGACAGCAGCCCGAAGGCGTCGGTGTCCTCACGGGTGATGCCCCACTTCTTGGCGATGCGCTCCGCGCCCTCGAACTGGCTCGTCCACTCGTACTTCTCGAAGTAGGACTTCGGGATCGCCTTGCCGATGCCCTCGCCCAGGCTGGAGCCCATGGGCACCCGGCTCATGACCTCGACGCCGCAGGCCACGGCGACGTCGACCACGCCGGAGCCGACCAGGCTGGTGGCGAAGTTGGTGGCCTGCTGGGACGAGCCGCACTGGCTGTCCACGGTGGTGGCGGCCACCGACATGGGCAGGCCGGCGGTCAGCCACGCGGTGCGGCTGACGTTGAAGGACTGCTGGCCCACCTGGGACACACAGCCGCCGATGAGCTGGCCGACCTCGGCGGGATCGATGCCGGAGCGGTCGATCAGCTCCTTGAGGGCGACGCCGAGGAGGTCGGCGGAGTGCATGGTGGAGAGGCCGCCGCCCCGCCGCCCGACGGGCGTGCGGACGGCTTCACAGATGACGATGTCGCGTGGGGATCCCGAGCTCATGCCCAGAGCCTACGACGTGACCGATGTCGGTCCGTCAGGCGGCTTCGTGGGCGGAGTCGGGATGCTCCAGCGACCGGGGCCGGAGGGCGGGCCGAGGCGAGGGCGGCCCGAGCCGCGGCCACGCCGGCGAGGCCGACCCGACGGGTCTCCTCGTCGATCCGCCACTCGTCCCCCAGGGGGTCGAGGAGTCGCAACTGCCGTTCCATGGAGTCATTCTCCCCAGGGGGTGTGACAGTCACCGGTCGGCTCGACCGGTCGTCGGTCACATCGCTCACCGTGGCTGGAGAACCACACAAAGCACCCGAAAGCGCCACTCAGACAGGTGACCCGGGCGCCGTGAGTGGCCAGGGGCGCTCCCGCTCCACGGAGAGCGCCAGGTCGAACAGCAGACGGTCCTGGTAGTGCCGGCCCATCACCTGCATCCCGATGGGCAGGCCGTCGACCGGCCCGACCGGGATCGACACCGACGGGTTGCCGTAGATGTTGGCGGGGATGGTCAGGGCACCCATGTCGAGCAGGTCGGCGAACTTGGTCGAGGCCCAGGTCAGGACCTCGCGGTTGGTCCGGGGGCGGGCGACGCCGACGAGGCGCATGAAGCGGGCCAGGCCCGCCAGGCCAGCTTGGCCGCCTTGTTCGTCTCGATCTGGCGCATCATCCGGTCGCCCAGGCCGGTCGACTGCAGCCCGTCCTCGGCCGGGAAGGCCGGGTCCGGGTTGGTGGCGCAGATGACGAAGTCCGCCCGGTCGAACAGCGAGGCCATCGCCTCGTTGGCCTCGGTGCGCCGGCGCTCGGCCTCGGCTGCCATCTCCAGGTCGAAGGTGTTCCAGGCGAGGGTGAAGCCGAAGGCGATCTCCTCGGTCAGGTCCTCGGCGCACTTGGGCCACCGCTCGCCGATGTCGACCAGGAGCGACGCCAGGTTGCCCATGACCCAGGGCACACCGAGGCGGGGGACGTCGAAGTGCGGCTCGACGTCGAGGCGCTTCATCCCGTGGTCGGCGATGAGGGCCTCGGCCGCCGTCGCGATCGAAGCCTCGACCCCGGGCTGAGGGGCACGCTGCCCAACGAGGGGGCGACGATGACGGTCTTGCCGGAGAGGTCCTGGGTGCCGAGATCCCGCTCCCAGCCCTCCTCCTTGGGGAGGCTCGTCGGGTCGAGCGGGTCATAGCCCGCGCAGCAGTCGTAGTAGCGGGCCACGTCCCGGACCGACCGGGCGACGCAGCCGAGGACGACGGTGTTGGGGGCGAGGTGGGTCCGGTGGCCCCGGGGGATCCGCCCGTAGGTCCCCTTCATGCCGACGAGCCCGTTGTAGGCGGCGGGGATGCGGATGGACCCGCCGCCGTCACCCGCGGTGGCCAGGGTGACCAGGCCGCCCGCGACCGCCGACGAGCTGCCGCCGGACGAGCCGCCCGCCGTCCGTCCCTGCCGCCAGGGGTTGTGGGTGACGCCGTTGATCTTGGTCACGCTCACGTTCAGGCCACCGAACTCACTGGCCGCGGTCTGGCCCGACCGGGACGGCCCCGCTGGCCCGGACCCGCTCCATCATCGTGGTCTCCCAGTCCGCGATCCGGTCCTTGAAGACCAGGGAGGCCTCGGTCCAGGGCCAGCCCTTCACCGGCTCCAGCTCCTTGATGCCGATGGGCAGGCCCCCGAAGGGCAGCGAGACGTCGGCGGACTTGGCCGCGGTCAGTGCCTCCTCGGCGTCGAGGAAGGTGAAGGCGTTGAGCCGGCTGGCCTCGATGGCGGCGAGGGTGGCCTCGAGCTCCTCGACCGGCGAGCGCTCGCCGGCCCGGAAGGCGTCGACCAGGGAGCAGGCATCACCCTGCCAGGGGGCATCAGGCATGGCCGGGATGTTCGCACAGCGCCGCCTGGTCAACCGTGCCAGCGCCGTCGACCGGCCCCGGTTCTCCTAGGGTCGTCGCTCCATGGACGCCCGGACCTTCCTCGGCCTCGAGTCCGACGGCACGCCGTCGGGCTTCCGCCTTCCCGTCGTCCCCGGCATCACCGCCGGCGGTGGCTTCCTGTTCGGCGGGTGCGGCCTCGGCGCGGCCATCGTCGCCCTCGAGGAGATCACCGAGCGCCCGGTCATCTGGGCCACGGCCCAGTACCTCTCCTACGCCCGCCCGGGATCGGTCGTCGAGTTCGACGTGACCATCGGGGCCGAGGGCCGCAGCGTCACCCAGGCCCGGGCCGTCGGGCGCACCGAGGAGACCGAGATCCTCACGGTCAACGCCGCGCTCGGGCAGCCGGCCCTTCGAGCCGGAGGGGGAGTGGGCGACCATGCCCGATGTCCCCGGTCCCGACGAGTGCGAGGTCCGCACCCACCGCTTCGAGCACGAGTCCGTGGCGTCCCGGATGGAGCAGCGGCTGGCGTCGGGCCGGCCCCTGGACGAGCTCGACGGCACCCCCAGCGACGGCAACTGCGCGCTCTGGGCCCGCATGCCCGAGGTGCTGGACATGTCCGGCGCCGCACTGGCCGTGCTCGGCGACTTCGTGCCCTTCGGCATCGGCCAGGCCCTGGGCCTCGCCGGCCGGTGGCAACAGCCTGGACAACACCATCCGGGTCGTCCGCCTCGAGCCCACCGACTGGGTCCTGCTCGACATCCGGGTGCTGGCCGTGCACGGCGGCTTCGGCCACGGCGCCGTCCTGCTGTGGTCCGAGACCGGCCGGCTCCTGGCCATCGCCAGCCAATCCACCATCGTCCGCTTCTGGAAGGATCAGGCGTAATGGCCACACAGCGCTACGGCATGACCGTCCCGTTCGCCGGGTTGCCCCTGGGGGAGCAGCGGGACTGGTTCCGCGAGCTGGTCGACCTCGGCTACACCGACGTCTGGTCGAGCGAGGCCGACGGCGCCGACGCGTTCACCCCGCTGACCCTGGCCTCGGTGTGGGCGCCGGAGCTCCGGCTCGGCACCGCCATCGTCCCCGCCTACACCCGGGGCCCGGGCTGCCTGGCCCAGACGGTCGGCTCGGTGGCCCAGGCGGCGCCGGGTCGGTTCGTGCTCGGCGTGGGCAGCTCGTCCAACGTCATCGTCGAGCGATGGAACGACATCCCCTTCGAGGAGCCCTACAAGCGGACCCGGGACGTCGTCCGCTTCCTGCGGGACGCCCTGAGCGGCGAGAAGGTCCGCGAGGAGTACGAGACCTTCACGATCAACGGCTTCAAGCTCGGCGTGCGCCCCACCGAGCCCGTGCCGATCCTGGTCGCCGCCCTCCGGGAGAGCATGCTCCGGCTGGCCGGCCGCGAGGGCGACGGGGCCATCATCAACTGGCTGTCGGCCGACGACGTGTCGACCGTGGCCCCGATCGTGAAGTCCTACGGCGAGGACAAGGAGGTCGTGGCCCGCATCTTCGTGGCCGTGTCCGACGACGCCGACGCCATGCGGGCCGCCGGGCGCTTCGCCATCGCCGCCTACCTGAACGTGCCGGTCTACGCCGCCTTCCACGAGTGGCTGGGCCGGGGCGAGGTCCTGACGCCGATGTGGGACGCCTGGAAGGCGGGCGACCGGGCCGCGGCCCTCGAGGCCATCCCCGACGAGGTCGTCGACCAGCTCATCATCCACGGCTCGCCCGAGGCCTGCCGGGAGCACCTCGAGCGCTACCGGGCCAACGGGGTCGACACCCCGGCCATCGCCCTGCTGCCCTTCCCGGGTGCCCTGCCGGAACAGGAGGCCCTACCGGGCCTTGGCCCCGCAGTAGTGACGCCCCGCTATGGCGATGGAGATCCCCGGGGTCGAGGACCTCACCGAGATCGGCCGCGGCGGCATGGCCGTGGTCTACAAGGGCCGCCAGCCCACCTTCTCCCGCGACGTGGCGGTCAAGGTCGTGACCGTCGCGGGGGTCGACGAGCGCCTGCGACACCGGTTCGAGCAGGAGCTCCAGGCCGTCGGCGCCCTGTCCGAGCACCCGAACATCATCACCGTCCACGGGGCGGGGGAGACCAGCGACGGCCTGCCGTACCTGATCATGGGCTTCCAGCCGGCGGGCTCCCTGGCCGACCGGCTGCGGACCCGGGGGCCGGTCCCCTGGGCCGAGGTCGCCGACATCGGCGTGAAGATGGCGGGCGCCCTCGAGTCGGCCCACCGGGCCGGCGTCCTGCACCGGGACATCAAGCCCGAGAACATCCTCGTCTCGTCCTTCGGCGAGCCCGTGCTGGCCGACTTCGGCATCGCCCGGCTCGAGGGCGGCGCCCACCTGACCGCCAGCGGCATGGTCACCGGCACCCCGGCCCACACCGCGCCCGAGGCCCTCCAGGGCCAGCCGCCGATCGGCGGCCAGCGACGTCTACGGCCTGGCCTCGACCCTGCACCAGCTGCTCACCGGCACACCCGGCCTTCGTGAAGCCGACCGACGAGAGCACCCTCGCCGTCATGAACCGGGTGCTGTCCGAGCCGCCGCCGGACCTCGGAGCGGCGGGTGTCCCGGCGGCGCTGGCCGACGTGGTCGACCGGGGCATGGCCAAGGACCCGGCCCAGCGCTTCGACACCGCGGCCGAGTTCGGCCAGGCCCTGCGCGGCGCCCAGCAGGCCCTCGGGGTGGCCGTCACGCCGCTGCCGGTCGCCCTGGAGGAGGGAGCTGAGGCGGACTCGGGCGAGACCGTCGTCGTCGCCGCGCCGATCGCCCCGCTGGTGTCGACCCCCAAGGACGCCCTGCCCGTGCCGCCGCCACCACCGGTCACCCCGGCGCCGTTGCCGGAGCCCGAGCCCGCAGGCGGGTCCTCCAAGTGGTGGCTGGCCGCCCTCGTCCTCCTGCTGGCCGGGGTCCTGGCCTTCGTCCTGCTCCGGCCCGACGGCGACGACGGCGCGGACGCCGAGGACCTGTCGCCCCCGCCGTCGAGTGAGACCACCGTGGCCCCCACCACGACCACGACGGCGCCGACCACCACGACCACCCCTCCGACGACCACCACCGAGGTCGTGGTGGATCCGGCGGCGGCCGGGCCGCTGACGTTCTCGGCGGCGACGGCCTCCTCGACCGCAGCCGACGGCGTGGACCTGAGCGGGAACGCCGTGACCTACGCCGTGGCCAACACCTTCGACGGCGACCCGGAGACGGCCTGGCGCACAGACGGCGACGGCATCGGCGAGACGATCACCCTGGAGATCGCCGGCGGCCCCGTGTACGTCACCGAGGTCGGCCTCATCCCCGGGTACGCCAAGGTCGACCCGGTCGACGGCACCGACCGGTTCACGGAGAACCGACGGGTCGAGGCCGCCGAGTGGGCCTTCGACGGCGCCATCACCCAGGGCCAGGCCTTCGACGTCGACAACCGCAACCTCCAGTCGATCCCCGTGGACGGGGTCCTGACCTCGCGGATCGTCCTCACGATCATGGACACCACCGATGACGGGGGCCGCGACTTCACCGCCATCTCCGAGATCGTGGTCCGGGGGGTGCCCGCTGGCTAGGGCGCTCGCCTGTGCCGCGGCGCTGGTCTTGGCGGTGGCCTGCGGCGGCGATGACGGTGACGACGGTGGGGCGAGGAACAACGCCGCGGTGACCACGGTCGCGGGCGCCGACAGCGGGTCGATCGTCACCACGACGGTGATCTCGACGACGGTCTCGAGCACCACGACCACCGCCGTCCCCGTCCCCGCCGGGCACGTGTTCCCACTGCGGCCGGCGGAGGCCTGTGACTACAGCGACGGGCACCACGACTACCCGGCCAACGACATCTTCTGCCCGATCGGGACCGAGGTGGTCGCGGTCACCGACGGGCGTCGTGGACTTCGTCGCCCGCATCGACGAGTGGGACCCGGCCGTCGACGACCCGTCGCGGCGGGGCGGCATCTCGGTCGCCGTCGTCGGCGACGACGGGGTGCGCTACTACAGCTCCCACCTGTCCTCGGTCGACCCCGCGATCCGGGCGGGGGACCGGGTGACGGCGGGGCAACGCCTCGGCCGGAGCGGGGACTCCGGCAACGCCGCGGGCGTCGACCCCCACCTGCACTTCGGGATCTCCCGGCCCACGACGCCGGACGACTGGATGGTCCGGCGAGGCGAGGTCAACCCCTTCCCCTACCTCCAGGCCTGGGAACGCGGCGAGAACCTGACCCCCAGCCTCTGACCCAATGACCGTTCTGGGTCAGGGTGGGGGGCGGAAGAGGGTCTGGAAGACGGCGAGGATGCCGGGGACGCGGCTGTCGGCCTCGCCGGGGACCTGGACGGCGGACATGAGCAGGGAGAGGACCACGGTCTCGACGCCGACGGCCAGCGTGTCGGGGTCGACGGTCGGTTTCGATCTCCCCCCGGCCCCGGGCCTCGCGGAGCATGTCGGCCAGCTCGGCGGTGATGTCCTGCAGCGCCGGGAGGTCGGCCAGGCGGTGGATGACCTCGGGCTCCTGGCCGGCCAGCACCCGGCGGGCCAGCCGGTGGTGCTCCACCCCGAGGCGCAGGTGGAGCGAGCAGCCCGGGGAGCAGCTCGACCAGCGGCAGGTCCTCGTCGAGCTCGGCCCGGGCCCCGGCGATGAGCTCGGCCGCGTCGAGGTCGACGGCGGCCTCGAACAGCGCCTCCTTGTTGGCGAAGTAGGCGTAGACCGCGGCCTGGGTGATGCCGGCTTCGCGGGCGATGGCCGACACGGAGGTGGCCCGGTAGCCGTCGTCGGCGAACCGTCGGACGGCGAGCTCGAGCAGGCGGCGCCGGGTGCGCTCGCCCTTGGTCTCGCCGATCACCTCCATGACGGTCGATGCTATGGCAGAGGTCACATCAATGATTCTATAGAAATCATTGACTTATCAGAAACACGATGCGAGGGTCGGGCGCATGGCCACGACCATGACCCCCACCCACCGAGCTCGACGATGCCGTCGCCCAGCGGGTCGAGCGTCTGAACACCGCCTCCGTGCGCCGGGTGATCGAGCCCGAGGAGACGCTTCGCCTGGGAGAAGCTGGGCGACGGGCCAGCTCATCCCCGACGCCCTCCTCTCCATCGACCCCGACGAGTACGGCCTCACGCCCCGAGCAGCGGGCCCGGCTGTCCCGGGAGGAGGTCGCCTCCCTGCTCGAGTCCGGCGTGCGCTTCGAGACCGTCCTCATCTCCGCCTTCGCCATGGAGCTGGCCGAGAGCCGCAACCTCGTCGACGCCCGCAGCACCTACGCCCTCCACGAGATGGGTGAGGAGACCCGCCACTCCCGGGCGTTCCTCCGCCTGGTCGAGCAGATCGAGCCCACCGCGCCCCGGCTGATGCTCGAAGGGCCTGCCGATGTTCGTGCGCAAGCGCATCCAGCGGGGCCTGCTGCGCCATGCCGCCCTGCTCTACGTCTTCGTGCTGGCCGGCGAGGAGATCCCCGACCTGATGCAGAAGCTGGCCGCCGAGCACCCCGAGACCGATCCGCTGCTGGCCGAGGTCAACCGCTACCACCGCCAGGAGGAGGCCCGGCACCTGGCCTTCGCCCGGATGCGCCTGCCGGAGCTCCAGCGGGAGGCATCCGCTTGGGAGCGGTTCCGCATGCGGCACACGGTCCCGTTCGGCATCCACCGCCTGTTCGACTCCATGATCGACCCGGGCGTCTACGCCACGGTCGGCCTGCCCGCCGCTGCGGACCTGGATCAAGGCCAACCGCTGGACCCCGCCGCCTGGCCATGCGCTACGAGGCCACCCGCCCGATCCTCGAGCAGGTCATCGCCGCCGGCTTCATCGACGAGGGCGACGTGCCCGGCCCTTGGCGCCGGCTGTGCCACGTCGACCGGGCCGGCAACCCCCTGCCCGACAGCCCCGCCCTGCCGGTCGTCCCGGCCGCCTGATCGCTACTCGGCGAGGCCGACGGGCTGGTCGTCGATGATCTGGTCGAGGTACTCCGACAGGCCGTAGCCCACCCGGCCGTCCTCCAGGGTCCACTCGGTCAGGCCCTCGGAGATGCGGGTGACCCGGCCGTCCCGGCGGTTGCGCAGCGGGATGAGGTTCAGGACCTTGCCCTTGACCTTCAGCGACCCCTCGTCGTGGTGCAGGGTGGCCTCGATGGCCCGGTGGTAGGTGCCGGTCTCGGTCCAGTCGGTGCTGATGTCGAAGCTGCGGCAGTGGATGATGCGCTCGCCGTCCCAGATGAAGCCCGCCCCGCATGCCCTCCCGGTCGGGCCGGGCGATGCGGGAGCCCATGAAGCCGAAGTCGCCGCCGAAGTTGGCCGTCAGCCAGCGGTAGTACCAGGGCGCCTGCCAGGTCCGGGGGCCCCAGGAGTGGTCCCGCAGGCCGAAGCCGCTGACCGGCCCACTCCTGGTCGCCGACGGCGATGGTGCCGGTGGCGGCGTTGAGCTGCTCGTAGTGGCCCTTGGCGAACTCCTCGCCCTCCCGCTCGTCGTGCTCGGTGGGCTCGCCGCCGATGGGGTCGCTGACCCGGGTGTAGGTCAGCTCGACCTTGGCCTGCTCGTAGGGGTTGTCGGTGAAGGCCTGGCGGGGGTCGGCCATCTCCAGGGGGTCCTCGAGCATGACGACCTTGCCCTCGTAGCCGACCTTCAGCTCCTCGAAGGGCTCGACCACCTCGAAGGTCATGCCCCCGGCGGCGAAGGCGTCGTTGTCGCTGATCTCGGGACGGTTGTACATGAAGGCCACCCGCCCGTCGGGCAGGTAGAGGCAGGTGGTCATCTCGGCGTAGCCCTCGTTGGCCCGGTTCCCGAGGCGCACGAAGCCGCCGACGTTCTCGGCCGGGTCGTACACGTTGAAGTACATCGACTCGTTGAACGTGGTCTCCGGACCCAGCTCGTGCAGGTACTCGTCGACAGGCTCCAGGCGCAAGGGCATGCCGCGGAACCTACGCCTGATCGGCGAGGGCGGCGGCGGAGCGGAGGTGGTCGGTCAGGTCCGTCGAGGCGGCTGCGGGCGTTCAGGCCGCTGGTGCTGGGCATGACGTAGACGGGGCGGCCGCCGAAGGGCTCGGGCTGGACGCCGGCGACGGCCTTGCGGTCGACGGCGGCCCGCCAGCCGGCGAGGCCGACCATGACGACCGCGCCGGGCTGCAGCCACTCGACCAGGCGCCCGACCCGCCCGACGCCCGCCCGGTACTCGTCGGTGGTGAGGGCGTCGGCCCGGGGCGTGGCCCGCTTCACCAGGTCGGTCATGCCGATGCCGTGGTGGACGAGGGCGTGGCGGGTGTCCCGGTCGCGGCTGACCAGGCCGGCGGCGAGGGCGGCGGGCCAGTACCGGTTGCCGGGCCGGGCGAAGCCGACCCCGGCGTCGGCGGCGTACAGGCTCGGGTTCAGGCCGCACACCAGCAGGCGCATGCCGGGCCCGACCGTGTCGGGCAGCGTGCGGTCCCGGCGCAGCCGCGCACAGCAGGTTGGGGCGCCTGGTCGCGCGCCGGTCTGCGACCTCGACGTCCTCGACGGCGAACCCCGCCCCGACGAGGACGTCCGCGCAGCATCGGCTCGGGCCAGCCCGAGAAGCGGCGGCCGGGGAAGGTGTCGTCGGCGAACGACTGCGTGCTCGGCGTCGCCGCCGAACAGGTGAGGTCGACCGGTGCGTCCGACGGCCAGCGCCCGGTGGAGGTCGGCCAGAGCCAGCGGGACCGCGGTGCGGGCCAGGTGCACATAGGACTTCGATGCCCAGGCGCCCCCCAGGCCGCCCCGCCGGAACGGCAGGGCGTCGAGCCGGGCCTGCACCCGTGGGCGTGATCGGCCGGGACCGAGGTCGAGCATGGCCCGGGCCCCGTCGAGGCCGATGGCCCCCGGCCCGAGGTGGGGCAGGTGCCACCCCGGCCCGCAGCCGAGGTCGACCGTCGGCCCGTCCAGGGCCCGGGCCGCCAGCGCCGCGGCCCGCTCCGGGTCGCCGCGGCCGAGCGCTCGCGCGGCCCACTCCGCCGCCCGCGCCTCGTAGACCGCCACCGTCGGATCCGTTCTGGCGCCCGATCCTCCGGTCATCGGCGGCAGATCGGGTGCCAGAACGCGGGTCAGCGGGCGCCGAAGCCGCCGCCGCCCCCGCCGCCCCCGCCGCCGCCGGAGAAGCCGCCGCCGCCGCCGCCGCCGGACGAGCTGGAGGAGGACGGCGGGGGCCGGAACGACGACGCCGTCGCTGGACGACAGGCCCGGAGCTGAAGTCACCGATGGAGCGGAACGAGCCGATGCCGGTCGCCCGTCCGGCTGCCGACGTACCAGGTGGCGAACGTCGGGTCGTTGGCCACCTCGGGGATGCGGACCTGCAGGGCCTCGACCAGGTCGTCGGCCACGCCGAGGGCGACGGCGGCCACCAGGTAGCGCTCGTAGAGGGCCATGTGCCCGGACGGGGCGTCCTGGAGCTGGGAGAAGTCCTTGAGGAACCGCCGGAGGCCGTCCCACTCGGCGTGGCGCTGGGCCCCGGCGTGGGTGCGGCGCCGGAGCAGGATCATGAAGAACAGCAGGACGACGGCCGGCGCCGATGGCGGCCCCGCCGGCGGCGAAGGCCTCGTTGGCGATGGCGATGCCGGCGAAGACCCACAGCAGGACGACGATGAGGAGGTAGAGCAGCCAGCCCGCGTGCCTGGCCCTTCACCTGGTAGCCCTTGGCCTCGTAGGCCTCGATCACCTGGTTCTTGAACGACGCGAGCCAGTTGGCGGCGTCGGTCCGGTGCGCCTTGGCCCAGCCGGTGAGCCGCTTCTGGCTGGTCTGCGTGGCCGTCCTCGAAGAGCTTCTTGAGCACCTTGTTCTCGAAGTCGAGCAGGCCGTCCCGCGACTTGTCGGTCGCGGTGAACGTGTGGTCCGTGCTCGGTCTCCTCGATGGTGAGGTAGCCCCGCTGGGCGAGGTCGACGACGGTGGCGGAGAAGGCGTCGGTGTCGACGTAGCCCCACTCCATGCAGGGCGATGGCCACCGCCGGCGGGTCGTCGGGGACCTCCCGCCAGTAGTCGATCTCGGCCGACGCTCCGGCTCCTCGCCCCACTTGCGCCAGATGAGGAACGCCAGCGAGCAGGGCGACGCCGATGAGGAAGGGCCCGGCCAGCGCCAGGGCCCGGCGCCGGTCCTCCTTCTCCTGCTGCTCCTTGGCGTACGGCCTCCCGCTCGGCGTTGGCCGCCTCGGCCAGCTCGGTCTCCTCGGCGATGATCCGGTCCGCCTGCGGCTCGGTCTCGATCGGGTCGGCGAGCGTCCGCCGACACGGCGGGGCGTCCCGCAGGATCTGCTCGATCTGCTGGCGGGTCAGGCCGGAATCCGCTTGCTGGCTCAGCAGCGCGTTGCGCAGCAGGTCGCACTCGGAGTCGTAGTCGCCGGCTCGGTGGTCTGGCCCACCCGGCCTTCCTGGAGGCCCTCGGCGTCGAAGCGGCTGCGGGGGACGATGACCCGGGTCTCGAGGAAGGTGAACGCGGGCGAGGTCGTCGATCTCGGTGTGGATGACGGCGCCGTCGACGTCGATGGTCCCGCTGAGCGGGCCGTGGGCCCAGGCCCGCACGCCCTCGCCGTCGCCGGGCACCCGCAGGGTGACCTCGTGTGTCCGCGACCGGCTCGGGCACGTCCCGGCCCACCCATTGCCAGTTGAGCTCGACCACGTCGGGCCAGGCGATGACGGCGTTGCGCACCTCGGTACCGCAGCTCGTAGGTGTGGACGCCCGACGCCGGGGAGATGTCCCACTCGAACAGGGTGGGGGTGTCGACGAGGATGTCCAGCTCCTCGCCGTCCTCGAAGGCCCGGATGTTGCGTGATCTCCCAGGGGCCGGCGTCGAAGTCCCGGGTGCCGACGTTGAACGTGCCGTCGAAGTCGTAGGTCACCCGCTCGCGGACGAGCAGCACGCCGTCGCGGCGGAGCTGGGCGGTGACCTCGATCTCCTCGAGCGTGAAGGACTTCTCGGCCGGCGTCGATGTCGAGCTCGCCGAGGACGCGCGCCGCCGATGGCGAAGACCGCCGATGAGCAGCAGCGGGAACAGGACCCGGAGGGCCTTCCTGGCCCGCCTCACGTGGACAGCCCTTCCTCGATGGACGGCCTGCAGTCGGCGCATGCCGGCCAGCCAGCGGTCGTGGTCCGTCGCCTTGCGCAGCACGAACTCGGCCACCTCCGGGTGGGGCAGGATCAGGAAGCGCTCGGTGGCCAGGCCCTCGACGACGGCCTCGGCGCAGTCCTCGGGCTCGATGACGCCCTGGCTGATGACCACGGCGCCGGCGGACACGTCCTCGCCGCCCAGCGAGCATGTTGGTGCGCACGCCCATGGGGCAGAGGCAGGAGAAGCGTGACGCCGGCGTCGCCGTGGGTCATCGACAGCCATTCGGCCAGGCCGACGACGGCGTGCTTGGTCACCGAGTACGGGCGCGGCGCCGATGTTGGTCAGCAGGCCGGCGGCCGACGCGGTGTGCAGCAGGTAGCCGGTGCCCCGCTCCAGCCAGTCCGGCAGCAGGGCCCGGGCGGCGTAGACGTGGGCCATGACGTTGACGTCCCAGCTCCGCTGCCACTCGGTCGTCGAGCACCTCGACCCCGCCGAAGGCGCCGATGCCGGCGTTGGCGCAGAACAGGTCGATGCGGCCGTGCTCGCCGCTTGGTCGAGGCGACCAGGTCCTGGACCTGGGCCTCGTCGGCCACGTCGACGGCGACGCTCCGGCCGCCGATCTCGTCGGCCACCGCGGCCGCGGCGTCACCGTCGAGGTCGGCCACCACGACGGCCGCCGGCCCCTCCTGGGTGAACCGTCGGGCCATGGCCGCGCCGATCCCGTTGCCGCCGCCGGTGATGACCACGACCTTGCCCGCTCAGGTGCACGGCCGGAGAGCGTACGGCGGAGGGTGCCGCCGGGCTGAACTACCTTCGCCGCCCATGGGGCACCCACGGGAAGAAGTCGAGGAAGCGTTCGCCGAGTTCATCCGTCGGGGGGTGGAGAACCGGGACTGGCCGGCCTGGGCCGCGCTGTTCACCGACGACGCCGAGTACATCGAGCACAACCTCGGGCACTTCTCACGGGCCAGCCCGCCATCCACGACTGGATCGTGGACGCCATGGCCCCGTTCCCGAACATGACCTTCTCGGTGGACTGGCACGTGATCGAGGGCGACCGGGTGGCGTTCTACATCTGGAACCACCTGCCCGACCCGGCCGGCGGCGACGCCTACTACTCGTTCCCCAACATCAGCCTCATCGACTACGCGGGCGACGGGAAGTGGTCCCGCGAGGAGGACTTCTACAACCCGGCCGACGCCAACCGGGCCGTCGGCCACTGGTACCGGGCCGGGGGCTCCAAGGAGACGCCGGAGAACGACGACCTGGTCGCCCCCGAGGACTGGGCGCCCCTGCCCCGCCCGCCCGAGCACGACCGCAACGAGGTCGAGGCCGCCTTCCACCGCTACGTCGAGCGGGGCCGCCAGGCGGTGGCGACCGGCGACTGGGAGACCTGGTCCAAGCAGTTCGTCGAGGACGCCCGCTACTTCGAGCACCACTACGGCCGCTTCAACGGCCGGGCCGAGATCAAGGACTGGATCGTCGGGGTCATGCAGCCCTTCCCCGAGATGGACTTCCCGACCCGCTGGTACGGCATCGACGGCAACCGGGTCGTCTTCGTCGCCGGCAACCGCCTGCCCGACCCCACCGGCGGCGACACCACTCTACGAGTTCCCCGCCTGCGTCGTCCTCCACTACGCCGGCGACGACCAGTGGTCCTACGAAGAGGACTGCTACAACCCCGACGAGGCCCCCCAGGTCGTCACGGACTGGATCGCCGCCGGCGGCCAGCTCCCCGAAGGCCTCGTCGTCCCCGAGCTCGACCCGACCGGCCTTCTGGCCCGATTCCCGGCAGCGATGGGGCCAGACGGTCAGCGGCGGCGGCGGCTTGGAGGGTGTCGGCTGATGACCTGGCGGCGGTCCTCGCCCCAGGGGAGGGGCATGACGATGGGGTGGTCGACGCCGTCGGCGACGTAGTCCTTGATCGTGGCCTGGACGTGGGCGGCGTCGCCGACGACGTCGATGGCGTCGACCATGCGGTCCGACACCGCGGCCAGCGGCGCCCTCGCGGTCCTTGGCGGCGTGGCGCTCGCGGATGTCGGCCACCTCGTCGGCGAAGCCGGCCCGCTCGAAGTTGCGGGCGTAGGCGTCGACCACGGCGTAGGAGAAGAGGTCCTTGCGGGCGTTCTCGGCGGCGGCCGTCCCGGTCGGCCACGCCGACGTGGACGTAGGCGTAGACCTCGGCGTCGCCGCCCTTGCGCACCTGCTCGACGGTCCAGGGCACGTGGCTGGCGGGCAGGTAGTTCAGGAGCACGCCGTCGGCGATCTCGCCGGCCAGCTGCGAGCATCCCGGGGTTGAGGGCGCCGATCACGATCTTCGGCTGGCGCTCGCCCTGGCGGATGCCGAGACGGAAGCGCTTCACGCTGTAGAAGTCGCCGTCGAAGGTCACCGACTCGCCGCTGAGGCACTCCCGCACGAGGGCGACGTACTCCCGGACCTGGTCCAGCGGCCGGTCGCCGTAGGGCACGCCGTGCCACTGCTGGGTGACGACGGGGGAGGAGATGCCGATGCCGAGCAGCACGTCCCGGTCCGGGACGAGGGCCTGCAGGGTCGCCGCGGCCATGGCCGTCACCATCGGCGTGCGCAGCTGCAGGGCCAGCACGCCGGTGCCCAGATCGAGGCTCGGGGCCACGCCGGCGACGCCGCCGAGCAGCGAGAACGCCTCCGGGCCCGGTGGTCTCCGCGGTCCAGTAGGACGAGTAGCCGAGGCCCTCGGCCTCCCGGGCCACGTCGACGCGCGGTCTGCGGTCCGAGGGGCATGAACCCGGCGAAGGTCACGCCGATCGATGTGGCGGTGGTCACGAGTTAACGCTACTGACCCACTCCTGTCACGGGGGGCGGGTACCATGGCTCCGTAATGACGGAGACCACCGAAAAGCACGACGCCGAGCAGCATCACCGAGGCGCTCGCTCTGATCGATCAGGGCCTGGGCACACTCCTCGACCGCCAGCTGGTGTCGACCAACGAAGTGGCCGACCTCCTCCTCGACGTGCGGACGCTCCTGTCCAAGCCGTCCGAGGAGCTGGTCTCCACGAACTGACCTCGGTCAGGTCGTCAGTTCCTCGAACGCGTCCGCCAACGCGTCACGCAGTGCCTCCGGGTCGCGCGATGGCCGCGCGTGTCGGCCAGCAGCCCGAGGTGCAGCTCCCCGGCGTAGCTGAGCATCGTCAGGTTGAACGCCGTCCCCGCCAGCGGCCCCACCGGATAGTTCTCCACGATCTGCGCGCCCCCGAAGAACAGCGGGAAGGGCGCGCCCCGCAGGTTCGACGTGGTGAAGTCGACGGTCTCGGCCTGGTGCCGGGCGGCGGCCACCAGGGCCGAGGTCGGGCAGCACGTTCATGACCCCGGCCAGCTGGTCCAGGACCTGGAAGGCCTTCTCGCCCCGGGTGGCGGCCAGTACGCTCGTGGACGGCGAGCAGGTGCTCGATCGGGTCCTCGATGTCGGCGGGCATCAGGGTGCGGGTCAGGGAGAAGGCGTTGCCCGCCGCGGACTTGTCGTCCCGGGTGCTCATGGGCATCGCCATCCGCAGCTCGTCGACGGGCTGGCCGGCCCGCCGGTGCACGGTGCCGGCGGCCCGGGCGGCGGCGGTGACGAACAGGTCGTTGATGGTCACGCCGTGCTTCTTGGCCGCCTGCCTTCACGTCGTCGAAGGGGACCCGGAGCACGACCAGCTCCCGCCAGAGGGAGCGCTCGGTCCAGAGCGGTGAGCGGGCCTCGCTGGTGCCGACGACCTGGCGGACCACCGAGCCGCACGGTCTCCCCCGCCTCGAGGGCGAGGCCGCGGCCACGGTCGGGGTGGACGAGGGCCGTGGTCGGCCCCCTTGGCCACGTCGACTGGTGGTGTCGGCCACCTGGCGGGTGACGTGGCCGGCGGTGCCCAGGGCCCGACCGACGAGCTCGGGCCCGGGCCGCTCGTTGGTCCGGGCGGGCGACGGGCACTTCGGTGTCGGGCTCGACCGGGGAGCGCTCGAGGTCGAGGAAGCGCTCGGCCAGGCGCAGGCCGCCCACCCCGTCGGTGACGGTGTGGTGCAGCTTCTGGACCATCGCGGCCCGCCCGTCGGGCAGGCCCTCGACGACGACGAACTCCCACAGCGGCCGCCCCCGCTCGAAGGGCTGCTGGTGGAGCCGGGTGGCCAGCTCCATGCAGCGCCCGCTCGTCGCCGGGGCGCGGGCAGGGCCGTCCAGCGCAGGTGGTAGTCGAGGTCGAAGGCCGGGTCCTCCTCCCACGTCGGCGGGGCCAGACGGCCGAAGGCGGGCACGACCCGCTGGCGGAGCCGGGGGATGTCCTGGACGGCCCGGCCGAGCTTGCGGCGCAGGTACTCCCGGTCGGGCGGCGCAGTCCAGGACGGTGACGTTGGCGAAGACCGAGGTGAGGTGCGGGTCCTTGTCGAGGTTCCACATCAGGGCCTCGAGGTCGGTCATGCGCGGCTCGGACCGCAGCTTCCCGTCTCCGCCATGGCTCCGACCGTACTCCCGGCGCCGACCGTCGACCTCGGGCCGGCTTCATCGGACGGCCGAACCGCCGATGTCAGGACCATGAGCCTGGTGGCGCCGGAGGCCCGCGCCGCCGCGGCGACGAGTCCGCGATGAGCGGCTCACTGTGGCGTCGGGGCAACGCCCGGACGCTCTTCGGCGCCCTGCTCCTGCTGTGGCTGCTCTACCCGTTCGCCGTGTCGGGGCACATGGCCCAGGACGCCACCCCCATGCTGGTGGCCGATCGGCTCGCCGGCGCCGAACCCGACGCCCTGTACCCCGGTGCCGGGGGGATCCACGGGCCTCGGCCTTCGTTCGAGGCGGCCAGCTGCGACTACTACGAGGACGTCGCCGGCTGTGACCGGTACGCGGTCTCCTTCATCTCGCCACCGACGGCGCTGGCGGTGATCGCTCTGGCCCCGGACTCGCCCGCCGCCGGCCTGTTGGCCTTCCGGGTCGTGGGCGCCGCCGCCCTCGTGTTGGCGATGGTGGCTCTCTGGCGTCGGGTCGTGGGCCCGTCGTCCCGGGCAGCGTGGTCGATGGTCGCCGCCGCCCTGCTGGTCACCCCACTGGCCACCTACACCCTCGATCTCGGCCAGACCACCCCGCTCCTGGTGCTCGCCGCGGCCATGTCGTTGGCGGCCGCGAGCCGCACCCGGGGCTCGGGCTGGCGCCTCGGGTCGGTCCTCGCGGTGGCGACCGCGTTCAAGGGCTTCCCCCTCGTCCTGCTCCTGGTGCCGGCGGCCCGTCGGGAATGGCGTCCCGTCGCGTGGACCGCGGCGGTCGTGGCCGGCCTGACCCTCGTCGCGCTCTGGATGGCGCCGGTGTCTCTCTGGTCGAACTTCGTCGACACGGCGCGGGCCACGGGACCGCAGGCCGACCTGAACCCCCACAACAGCTCGATCGGCGCGGTGCTCGCTCGGGCCGGACTCGGCTGGCCGCCGCTGGTGTGGTTGTTCCGGGCGGGGGTCCTCGCCGCGATCGTGACCTGTCGCCGCTCGTTGCGGGAGGCCGATGTGCAGTGGGCGGTGGCCTGGGTGACGGTCCTGGTCCTGTTCCCCCAGGTCTGGGGCCACTACTCGCTGATCGGCCTGGCGGCGGTGGGGACGGTGGTCGCTCACCGCAACACCCCGCGAACGGTGCTCGCCGTGCCGATCACCGCGGCCCTGCTCGTGCCCGTTGCCTTCGTGGACACCGGCGGGGCCGTCGACGGCGCCCTGCGCCTGGTGGTCAACGTGTTGGTCTTCGGTCTCGTGCTCCTCGTGGCGACCCGGTCACCGGCGACGGCGGTGGGCGAACCGCAGGAGGCTCAGCGGGGGATCGACGTGGGCTTGAACTCGTTGAGGTCGGTCCAGGCCAGCAGGTCGAGGATCCGGTCGACGGTGGCGTGGCCCTCGGCCTCACTCGGTCGGGCTGTTCATGAGGCGGACGAACACGGCCCGGTCCCCGAGCACGAAGGTGGGCACGCCCCACACGTTGCTCTCGGCGACGGCGGCCTCGTGCTCCTTGCGCACGGTGGCCAGGGGCTCGCCGCCGGCGATCGCGTCGAACACCTCGGCGGGCGGCACGCCGTTGGCCTCGAGCACCTGGGCGAGGACCTCGCGCTCCCGCAGGTCGAGGGCAGTCCACGTGGCGGGCGTCGAACAGGCCCAGGTGCACGCCGTCGAACCGGTCGGGGAACTGGTCGCGGACGACCGTGCCCACCTGGAGGGCGAGGAGGCCGGTCTCCTTGGTGGGGTTGTCCCAGACGTCGGGCTGGCCCTCCTCGACGTGCATCTGGCCGAGGCTGAAGGGCAGGAAGTGGACGTCCCAGTCGGCGCCGTCCCGCAGGCCGGCGAGGACGTGCTGGTGGCCGATGCGGGCGAAGGGGCACCGGTAGTCCCAGGTGACGGCGAAGGAGGTGGTCATGGACGGTTCAACCCGCCGCGGTCGTCGCCCTGTTCCGGGAGGGGCCAGGCCCGCTTGGCCACCCGGCCGAGGACGAGGCCCGAGGGCGGCGCCGGCCAGGACGTCGGAGGCGTGGTGGGCGCGGGTGTGGATCCGGCTGGAGGCGACCACCGCGGCCACGCCGTACCAGCCGTAGCGCCACGGGGCCTTGCTGGCCGTCGGCCAGCAGCGTGGCGGCGGTGAAGCCGGCGCTGGCGTGGCCGGAGGGGAAGCTGGCCGTCTTCGGGGTTCGCAGGGGGAAGGGGTGGCCGCCCTCGTGGACGGGCCGGCGCCGGGGGAGCAGCGGACTTGATCAGGCCGTTGACCAGCGCCGACTCGAGGCCGAGGCACACGAGCAGGCGGATGGCGGCATCGGCGTCCGCGTCCGAGCGCAGGCCCCGCACCGAGCCCAGGAGCGCCCAGAGGACGCTGAAGTCGCCGAGGGCGGAGGCGGAGTAGAAGACCCGGTCGGCGACGGGTCGCCCCGGAGGCGGTCGAAGACCTCGGTCGACGGCGTCGTCCAGGATCTCGACCTTGCGGCTGAGCTGCGGGCCGAGCGGCTCGCCCTCGCTCACCCCGCGAGGGCGACCGGGCGCAGGTCGATCGGCGTGGCCTCCAGGGCGGCGGTCGCCGCGGCCTCGGCCCGCGCCGCGTCCGGGTCGCCGCCGAACGCCGGGCAGTGGGTCTGGAACGCGCACCAGTCACACAGCTTGGAGGGTCGGGGCCGGAAGTCCTCCCGCTCACAGGAGCGCTCGATGGCGGCCCAGACGGCGGTCAGCTTGCGGCGCAGGCCCCGGCTGGCCTGGTCGGTGGGCTCGGCGATGATGGCCACGGGGTCGGCCAGGTAGAGGAGCTGGACCTTGGCCGGGCGCACGCCGAAGAGCTCCTCGCAGAGGAAGGAGTAGAAGTGCACGCCGCCGAGGCGGCCCTGCTCGAACTGCTGGCGGGGGGCGGCCCCGGTCTTGTAGTCGGTGACCACCAGGCCGCCGTCCCCGTCCAGCTCGAGCCGGTCGATGATGCCCCGGAGGTTCAGGTCGCCCAGGGGGGCCTCCAGCCGCAGCTCCAGGCCGATGGGGGTGATCCGGGTCGGGTCCTCGAGCCGGAAGTAGTTGTCCAGCAGCTCCTGGGACCGCACCAGCAGCGCGGCGTCGCCGTCCTCGTCGAGGGCCAGGCCGAGGTACTCCGGGTCGGTCAGCAGGGCGGCGTGGGCCTCGGCCAGGCAGGTCGAGGCCCGCTCGGCGGTGCGCTCGGCCGGGGCGAGGTCGAACAGGCGCTCCAGCGCGGCGTGCACCAGCGTGCCCCGCACCGCGGGCAGCGAGGACGGCTCCGGCAGGTGGTCGATGGCCGAGAACCGGAAGGCCAGCGCGCAGTCCTGGAACGACGAGACCCGTGAGGGGGAGAGCCCGGTGGGAGGTTCCAGTGCCATGACCGAAGCCTACGCAGGGGCACTGACAGCCAACGGGGACCTCAGAGGGTCGTCCTCGGTCGAGGACGATCGGGTCGGGGATCGGCGGGGTGGGCGAGGTGGGGACCCACTCCGGGGTGAGGCGGCGCTCCACCATCAGGCCGGTGATGCGGCGCAGGGTCACCTGGTCGAGGGGCTGCATGCCCTCCAGGAGCAGCGAGGCGACCATCCGGACGGGGATCACGGTGGCGCCGACGGGCTCCCGAATGCGCTCCGGGGTGACCACCAGGGCATCGATGACCGGGATCCAGGCCAGGTGGTCGCCGAGACCGGTCCGGGTGGACCGGGCGATCTGGGTCACCCGCTTGGCGTCGCGGTGGTGCTCACCGGTCGACGGCCGGAGCACGAAGGCCCCGGCCGGGCCCGCGACGAAGCGGTCGCGGCCCAGTTCGGCCACCGCCCAGTCAGGGGGGAGGGTGGCCAGGACCGCGTCGAGGCGGTCGGGCTCTAGCGCGGCGGCGTCCACGCCCCTCCATCGGCCCCTGGGCCTAGGCCATGAGGCCTATGTACATGGTCGCCGCCTGCGCGGCTCCGCTGCCTACGGCAGCTATCGCCCACATCCGCCCAGCTGCTGCGCTCCGCTCCGCAGCGTCAGGAGGGTGGAAGGGCATCGACGTGTGGACTCACCCGCCCGAGGGAGGCCCTCTCCCCGAAGGGGTCAGTCGCCCTTGAAGTAGGCCAGCAGCTTGCGGAGCTCGTCGCCGGTCTCGGTGGGGACCATGTAGCCGTCCTCGTCCCGGATCGTGTCGAACTGGTCCCGCATGCCCTCGAGGGTCAGCTCCGGGTCGTAGATGCCGGTGGTGAGGCCGATGAAGAAGCGGGCGACCATGCCGCCGCCACAGGAGTAGATCTCGCCGGTGACCGGGCAGTCGTCGTGGGCCAGCCAGGCCACGACCGGGGAGATGAGCTCGGGGGCGAGGTTGTCGCCCATCGGGCCCGAGCAGGTCCTCGGTCATGCGGGTCTTGGCGATGGGGGCGATGGCGTTGGCCTTGATGTTGCTGCGGGCGCCCTCGGCGGCCAGGACCCGGGTGAAGCCGACCAGGCCCATCTTCGCCGCGCCGTAGTTGGCCTGTCCGAAGTTGCCGATGATGCCGGCGGTCGAGGCGGTGTTGACGACCCGTCCGTAGCCCTGCTCGCGCATCTTGACCCACGCCGGGCGGGTCACGTTGAACGCCCCCCGCAGGTGGACGTCGATGACGGGGTCGACCAGGTCCGGGGTCATGTTGTGGAACGCCTTGTCCCGCAGGATCCCGGCGTTGTTGATCACGATGTCGACCCGGCCGAAGGCCTCGATCGCCGTGTTCACGATGGACTCGCCGCCCTCGGGGGTGGCCACGCTGTCGTGGTTGGCCACGGCCACGCCGCCCAGCTCCTCGATCTTGCGGGCCGCCGCCTCCGCCGCGCTCTCGTCGCCGCCCTCGCCCGAGACCGAGCCGCCGAGGTCGTTGATGACGATCTGCGCCCCCCGGGAGGCCAGCAGCTTGGCGTGCTCGAAGCCGAGACCCCCGCCCGCGCCGGTGATGATCGCGACCTTGCCGTCGAAACCGATGTCAGCCATGGCGCGGGAGGGTAGTGACGACGGCCCGACCGTTCGAAATCCCCCCACTACGCTCTCGCCACGGTTCCGATCGGGGAGAGAGGACCATGGGGGATCTGGGCTATCCGGCCGTCGCCGGACGAGCTGACGCCGGACTGGTACACGGCGGCGCTTGCGATCGACCGGCACGATCGGGGACGGCACGACGGTGTCGGCGGCCTCGGCCGAGGCCATCGGCGTCGGCGTCGGGATCCTGTCCCTGCTCTGGCGGGTGACGCTGACCTACGAGGGGGGTGACGGGCCGGCGACGGCCGTGCTCAAGCTGCCCCACACGGTGGCCGGGGCCCGCCAGACCGCCGACGCCTTCAGCTTCTACGGGCGGGAGGTGAACTTCTACCGCGAGGCGGGCCACCGGACCCCGCTGGGCACGCCGGCGCTCTACGCCTCGAACTACGACCCGGCGACCAAGGACTTCGTGCTCCTCCTCGAGGACCTCGGGTCGCGGACCCAGCACGACCAGCTCGACGGCTGCTCGATCGACGACGCGCTGATCGCGGCCAAGGAGCTGGCGTCCCACCACGCCTGGTACTGGCAGGACCAGGACATCATCGACGCCGACTGGACGTTCCGGACCTGCGACCCGCCGAACCCCCAGGCCCTGCCGCCGACGCTGCGCCAGTCGTGGCCGCTGATCGAGGGCCGAGTTCGCCCACCTCCTGCCCGGGCCGCTGCTCGACGCCGCCCGACGCATGCCCGACGCCTGCGTCGAGCTCCTGGAACGCCTGTCCGAACCGCCGCTCACGCTCCTGCACGGCGACTACCGGCTGGACAACCTCTTCTTCGACCCGGGCGCCGAGGACCCCGTCGTCGCCATCGACTGGCAGATCTGCGGACTGGGCCGTTCCCCCTACGACATCGCCTACTTCATGAGCCAGAGCCTCAGCCCCGAGGACCGCAAGGTCGCCGACGAGCAGGTCCTCCGCACCTACTACGACAGCCTGCGCGGCCGGCGGGGTCGAGGACTACACCTACGACCAGTGCTGGGAGGACTACCGCCTCGGGATCCTCTTCTGTGCCTGCTACCCCCTCAACGCCGGCGCCCTCGACCTGGTCAACGACCGGGCCAGGGCCCTCTTCGAGGCCATGCTCACCCGCTCCGCCAGCGCCATCCTCGACCTCGACGCCCTCGACCTGATGCCCGACTGAGTTCCGGGGCAGGGGGTCGTCGCTGCAGTCCCGCCGTCGGGCGGTGGGAGAACGATGGCAACCACGGGGGCGTGGGGGCTGCCGGTCGTCGGGGGCACACGAGCCTCGTTCTGGCACCGGATTCCGTTGCCATAGCGACGGAATCCGGTGCCAGTTCGCCGAGCCCCCGGCTCGGCGTCCGGTCGGCGCCGCCGAGCGCGGCCCGCAGGCCCGACGGGTCAGCAGTCGGCTTGGTCGGGGGGGTCGATGACGGGGACCTGGCCGACCGGGTCGCTGCCGCCGCCGGCGCCGCCACCACCGGTCCCGGCGCCGAGGGGCGACGGGCGGGGGCTGCAGGTCGCTGCTCACGCCCTCGATGTCGTCGCCGGTGACCACGGCTCACGTCCGCGCCGCCCTCGATGCTGTCGACCTCCTCGACGTCGGCCCCACCCTCGAGCTGGGCGGCGACGAAGCGGGCCTGGGCCTCGTTGCCGGCCGGTGTAGCGCACGACGCTGTGGCCGAAGTCGCTGTTCTCGGCGTCCCCGGTCCCGGGTGAGGTGTCGAAGCCGAGGCGATCCAGGCCGTCGGCGATCTCACCGGCCTGACCGTCGGTGCCGGTGCCGTTGAGCACGACGACGCTGATCGTCGGGGGCCTGCTCGGAGCCGGCGCCGCCCTGGCCCCGGAAGATCCCGAGTTCGCGCTCGTTGGCCTCGGTGTCCTGCAGGCGGAGGATCGACGATCCGTTGACGCTGTCGTCGCTCACGTCCAGGGTGAGGGTCTGCAGGGTGTCGTCGTTGATCCCGCGGAACTTGCGGCCCAGCTGGATGAAGTCGTCGACGCCCAGGCGCTCGTCGATCTGCACGGCGGCGTCGGAGGCGACGCCGAGCACGTCACCCGAGCAGCAACGGGTTGGCGAGGCCCTCGGCTCACCGTGCGGGCCATCGCCCGCCGGATGAAGTCCTGCTGGCGGGAGATGCGACCGAGGTCGGCGGTGCCGTCGGAGATCCACGGTCGCCCTCCCGGGTACTCGAGGTGGCGGGACCGGGCGTAGGCCAGCGCCTGGTCGGGCCCGAGGGTCACACACCCCCGGTGGCCCACGAACAGGCCGGTGGAGGTGTCCCGCACCGGCGTGTCGAAGAAGAACGGGCACGCCGTCGATGGCCGCCACCAGGTCCTTGAAACCCCGGAAGTCGACCTGGATGTAGTGGTGGATCGGGATGCCGAGGTTCTCCTGGATGGTGCCGATCAGGGCTTCCTGGCCGCCGACCGCCAGCGCCGAGTTGATCTTCTCTCGCCCGCGCCGGGGATGTCGAGGTAGAGGTCCCGGGGCAGGCTCAGGAGCTGGGCCTGGGGCGAGTCGGGGTCGACCCGCAGCACCATGATCGTGTCCGACAGGACACCGAGGTCCTCCCGCCCGTTGGTGACGGGGTCGTCAGGGTCGAGGCCGGTCGGCGCTGTCGGTGCCGACCAGGAGGAAGTTCTGGGCCGAGTCCCCGTCGGGCTCGTCGTCGAGGGTGTCGGCCAGGTCGACCCGGGGCACGTCGGCGAGGCGGACGTGCAGGAAGCCCACGCCGCCGACGGCGGTGAGCAGGCCCACGACGAGGGCCACGTTGAGGGTGACGGCCAGGCGCGGGCCGAGACGGCGTCTCCTGGTCGTGCGGGCCACCACCAGACGGTAACGAGGGCGGTCCGTCGTTCGGGCGCGCCCCCGCCCCGGTGGGTCAGACCCGCAGTTGGTCCTCGGCGAAGGCCCGCAGCGCCTTGTAGTCGACCTTGCCGTTGGGGCCCCGGCCGATGGTGTCGATGGTGAGGACCCGCTTCGGGGCCTTGTAGGCCGCCAGGGTCTGCTTCACGTGGGCGATGACCTCGGCCTCGTCGACGAGGGCGTCGCCGTCGGGCTCCACGACCGCGGTCACCGCCTCACCGAACTTCTCGTCGGGCACCCCGACGGCGACGGCGTCGTGCACGGCCGGATGCGACTTGAGCGCCTCCTCGACCTCTTCGGGGAAGACCTTCTCGCCGCCCGTGTTGATGCAGACCGAGCCCCGGCCCAGGAGGCTGAGCGAGCCGTCGGCCTCGACCGTGGCGTAGTCGCCCGGCATCGAGTACCGCTTGCCGTCGATCTCCACGAAGGTGGCCGCCGACTTCTCGGGGTCCTTGTAGTACCCGACGGGGACGAAGCCGCCGACGGCCACCCGGCCGATCTCCCCGGAGCCGGGCTCGAGCGGGCCGGCCGTCGTCCCCGACGACGAGGGCGTTGGGACCGAGGGTGAACTTGGCCGTCTGGGCGGCCGAGCCGGCGCTGGAGATCGACCCGCCCATGTTGAGCGCCTCGGAGGACGAGAAGGCGTCCTGCAGGAGCATCCCGGGGTGGTGGGCGAGGAGGGCCTCCTTGCTGGCCTCGCTCCACATCACCCCCGAGGAGATCATGGCGACGAGGCTGGACAGGTCCCAGCGATCGGGCTCGGCGTCGAGGGCCCGCAGCATCGGCTTGGCGAAGGCGTCGCCGACGATGGCCATCATGTTGACGCCCTCCCGCTCGACGGTGTCGAGCAGCTCCACGGCGTCGAACGAGCGCGCCGGTCAGGGTGACCACGCAGCCCCCGGTCATCATCGCCATGAGGGCGGTGAACCAGCCGGTGCCGTGCATGAGCGGGCAGGCGGGCACGTGCACGGGCCCGGGCCCGGTGAGCGACTGGCGCATGAGGTCGAGGTCCATCTCCTCGCCGTACTGGGGGGCGACGGCGTTGGCGTACGCCAGGAACAGGTCGTGCTGGCGCCACATGACGCCCTTGGGCATGCCGGTCGTGCCGCCCGTGTAGAGCATGAGGAGGTCGTCGCCGTCCCGGCCCCAGTGGGCCACGGTGCGGTCGGCGGCCAGGGCGGCGGCGTCCTCGTAGGGCGTGGCCCAGTCGGGACAGGGCCCGGACCCGTCGTCCACCCACAGCCACGTGCGCACCGGGCACCCGGTCCCGAACCGCGTCGGCCGTCTCGGCGAAGGTGCCGTGGAAGACGACGGCGACGGCGTCGGCGTTGTCCCACAGGTAGGCCAGCTCGTCAGCCGTGTAGCGGTAGTTGGTGTTGACCGGGACGAGTCCGGCCTTCCAGGCGCCGGTGCAGGCCTCCATGTACTCCGGGCCGTTGTGGACGTAGAGGGCGACCTTGTCCTGACGTTCGGCCCCGGCCTCGAGCAGGGCGAGCGCGATGCCGTCGGAGCGACGGTCGAACTCGCTGCCACGTGTAGCGCCGGTCGCCGTGGACCTGAGCGGTGGCGTCGGGCAGCGTCTCGGCCACCACCTCGAACGCATCGGCGAAGTTCCAGCCCGGCATGGTCCCCCCAGGGTCGTGCAGCTCGCGGGCCGCTGACTGTAGGCCTGTCGGCCCGCGGAGCTCAGTCGACCCGGCCGGAGGAGACCGGCATGGCCTCCCGGGACTCGTCGTCGATGACCCGGACATGGCCGTCGGAGCCCGCCGTGCCGCGGGTGTGGTCGACGATCAGCTCGCGGTACACGAGGAAGGCCATCCGTTGGTCGTGCTCGTCCGCGGGACCGGTGCGCTCGGCTTCGACCTCGATGAAGACCTGATGGGCCCTGCGGTACTGGTCGGCGAGGCCCGGACGCACGAACGCGGCGGCGGTCACCCGGTCGTCCAGGCGGTCCGAGGGGACCTCCCGCTCGTCCAGGATGCGGCGCAGCAGGGCCTCGGCCCGCTGGATGGCGACCCGGGGGTCGTCCACGTAGGCCGCCTGCAGCTCGCTCCACGAGGCCAGGGCCCGCCGGCGTTCGTCGGTGGGGAGGGGGCGGGCGGGGGAGCGTCGGTAGCGGTCGACCCGCCCCTCGAGCTCACGCTCGCCGTCATCGCGGCCCCGGTCGGCGACCGTGCGGTCGTACTCGGGCCCGAAGCGGTCTCGCAGTTCGTGGCTGTGGGCGGCGGCCCGACGACGGCCCCGGGCTCGCACGGCCAGGACGACGAGCAACACGAGGACGACGACGCGCGGCGGCGACGAGGCCCCAGGTGATGGGTTCCATGAGGTTTCCCTTCTCGATGCCCGCCCGCCCGTTCTACCCCTTCGGGGCGCGAGTTAGGTTCGCCCCGTGGACTTCGACCTTCCGGGCGACGACGATCCCCGCCGCCTGGCGGTCCGGGCGTGGCTGGCCGACCACCCGTCGCCGTCCGGCCGGGAGCTGGCCGAGGCGGGCTACGTGGCCCCGCACTGGCCCCGACCGTGGGGCCTCGACGCCGATCCGATCGAGCAGATCATCATCGACGAGGAGCTGGCCGCCGCCGACGTGCACCGGCCCCCGAACCAGATCGGCATCGGCTGGGCCGGTCCGACCCTGCTGGCGGCGGGGAACGAGGAGCAGAAGGACCGCTACCTCTTCCCGATCCTGTCGGGGGAGGAGTTCTGGTGCCAGCTCTTCAGCGAGCCCGGCGCGGGTTCCGACCTCGCCTCGCTGACGACCACGGCGGTGCGGGACGGCGACTCGTACGTCATCAACGGCAGCAAGGTCTGGACCTCGATCGCCCACGTCTCCAAGTTCGGGATCCTCATCGCCCGCACCAACCCGGACGCCGCCAAGCAGCGGGGCATCTCCTACTTCATCTGCCCCATGGACGCCCCCGGCGTCGAGGTCCGGCCGATCGTGGAGATGACCGGCGTGCACCTCTTCAACGAGGTCTTCCTCGACGAGGTCCGCATCCCCGCCGAGAACCTGGTGGGGGAGGAGAACCGGGGCTGGGACCTGGCCAAGGTCACGCTGGCCAACGAGCGGGTCTCGCTGTCGACCGGCGGGGTGCTGTGGGGCCGGGGCCCCTCCGCGTCGGACCTGGTGGCCCTCGCCCGGGACCACGGCGTGGCCGACGCCGGCCTGCGCCAGCGGCTGGTCCAGATGCACATCGAGGGCGAGCTGCTCCGGCTGCTGCGCCTGCGCACGGTGTCGGCCGCCATCAAGGGCACCCAGCCGGGGCCCGAGGCGTCGATCCGCAAGGTCTTCGCCGACGAGCACGGCCAGCGCCTGATGGAGCTGGCGCTGGATCTGGCCGGCGCGGGCGCCCTGCTGGCCGAGCCCGGCCCCTTCGGGGGCAGCCAGGAGATGTGGCGCTACGGCTTCCTCTTCAGCCCCGCCCTGACCATCGGCGGCGGCACCGCCGAGGTCCAGCGCAACATCATCGGCGAACGCGTCCTCGGCCTCCCCGCCGAGCCCACCCCATGACGATTGCGTGAGTTGGTCACGCCATGGATGACCAACTCACGCAATTTCGGATCGGGATGATGCGGGTCCTGATCACGGGGGGTGCGGGGCTGGTCGGCTCGACGCTCATCTCGACGGCGCCGGACGGGGTCGAGGTCCACGCCACCCAGCGGCAGGCTCCGGTCACCGCGGCCATGGCGCACACGATCGACCTGGCTGATCCGGACGAGCCGGTCGGGCTGCTGGCCGCCATCCGACCCGACGTCGTCATCCACACCGCCTACGGCACAGCGGATCTGGAGCGGGACGTCATCGCCGCCACCCGCTCGCTCGCGGCGGCGTGCGCCATCCAGGGCGCCGAGCTGGTCCACCTGAGCAGCGACGTGGTGTTCGACGGCGAGCACGCGCCGTACGCCGAGGACGCCCCACCCGTCCCGGTCCACGCCTACGGCCGGGCCAAAGCAGAGGCCGAGGCCGACGTGGCCACTGCGGTGCCCGACGCCGCCGTCGTACGCACCTCGCTGGTGTGTGCCGCGGACCCGCTCGACCCCCGGTCCGCGTGGGTGGTCGACACCCTGCGGGCGGGCGAGCCGATCACCCTCTTCACCGACGAGATCCGCTGCCCCGTCCGAGCCGACGACCTGGCCGCTCATGCTGTGGGACCTCGTCGCCCTGCCCGGGCCGAGCGGGCCGGGCCCTGGCACCTGGTCGGCCCCGCTGCCCTGAGCCGCCACGAGCTCGGCGTGCTCCTGGCCGAGGCCCACGGCCTCGACCCCTCCGCCATCACCGCCGCGAGCAGCCGGGACCAGCCCGATCCCCGCCCCCGGGACCTGACGCTGACCGCCGAGCGGTCGGCCGGTCTGCCCACCCGGCCTCGGTCGGTCGGCACGCTCTGGTCGTAGGGCTGGGGGACCGACACCGACGCAACCACGGGGGCGTGGGGTCGGGCTGCTGGTCGTCGGGGGCGGACGAGCCTCCCTGGCCGGGCCGGCTGTCCGAATCCCACGGCTGGTGACCACTTTCGTTTCTGGCACCGGATTCCGTTGCTATGACGACGGAATCCGGTGCCAGAAGCGGGGGACCCGGGCCGGAGGCGCCCTTTCGCCACGGAGGGTGACGAAACCGGCCGAACGGCGTCGAGGACGCCGGCGGGGGAGCCAGCCCACGTGGTTGCCGCGGTTTCGTCGAGCCCGAGATCGTGGAGATCGTCGGCAGGGTCGCCGGGAGCGCTGACCACTACGGTCGGGCGCCATGAAGATCAGCACGCAGCTCCGGTATGACGTCGCGCCGGCGGAGGTGGCCAAGCAGGCCGTGGACCTCGAGGCCGCCGGCCTGGACCTCATCTGGGTGGCCGAGGCCTACGGGGTCGATGCCGTCAGCATCATGGGCTACCTGGCCGCGGTGACCGAGCGGGTCGAGATCGCCTCGGGGATCCTGCCGCTCTACACCCGGACGCCGACCCTGCTGGCCATGACCGCCGCCGGCGTCGACGCCCTGTCGGGCGGCCGCTGCGTGCTCGGCCTGGGCGCCTCCGGCCCGCAGGTCATCGAGGGCTTCCACGGCGTCCCCTACGACAAGCCCCTGACCCGGACCCGGGAGATCATCGAGATCTGCCGCCAGGTCTGGAAGCGGGAGCGGGTCGAGTACGAGGGCAAGGCCTACACCATCCCCCTGCCGGAGGGTCAGGGCACCGGGCTGGGCAAGCCGCTGAAGCTGATCACCCACCCCGTCCGGGACCGCATCCCGATCCACGTCGCCGCCCTCGGCCCCAAGAACGTCGAGCTCACCGCCGAGATCGCCGACGGCTGGCTGCCGCTCTTCTACCTGCCCGAGAAGGCCAACGACGTCTGGGGCGACGACCTGGCCCGGGGCGCCGCCAAGCGTTCGGCCGACCTCGACCCGTTGGAGGTCGTGGCCGGTGGGCTCGTCGCCATCGGCAAGCAGGAGGAGGTCGCCGGGATTCCGGGACTTCGCCCGGCCGATGGTCGCCCTCTACGTGGGTGGCATGGGGGCCCGGGGCAAGAACTTCTACAACGACCTGGTCTGCCGCTACGGCTTCGAGAAGGAGGCCGCCGAGATCCAGGACCTCTACCTCGACGGCAAGAAGGAGGAGGCCGCGGCCGTCATCCCCGACGACCTGCTCGAGGCCACCACCATCTGCGGCGACGAGGGCTACGTGAAGGAGCGCCTCGCCGCCTACCGCGAGTCCGGCGTGACCATGCTGAACATCACGCCCGTCGGCGACGCCGCCGACATCGTCGGCAAGCTCAAGGACTGGACGAGCTAGACGAGTGAGCTACCGCTGCAGCCGGGTCAGGCGCACTTGAGGATCTCGTCGAAGCCCTCCTGCATGCACTCGAGGAGGGCTTCGGGGTCGGGGACGGCGGCCGGGTCGGTGTTGAAGCCGATGTTCAGGTCGTCCATGTAGCTGAGCAGGGTGATGTTGGCCGCGGCGGCGGCCATCGGGCCGAACGGGAACTGGCTGACCACCCGGGCGCCGCTCAGGTAGATCGGGAACGGCGGGCCGGGAACGTTCGAGGTCACGAAGTCCACGCCCCGGAGCATCGAGCCGAAGATGCCGGTGGTCATGTCCGGGTGCAGCCGGTTGAGGACGCCGGCCAGCGGCTCGGTGAGGGCCAGGGCGGGTTCGGCCCGGGCCCGCAGGACGAGGTCTCGGACCACCTTCATGCGGTGGACGGGGTCGACCACCGTGAGGGGCACGGGGAAGCGGGCGGGGGCGAACTGGTTGCCCGCGACGTTCTCGGTGGCCTCGGTGCGCACGTTGATCGGCATGGACATGCGCAGGGCGGTGGCCGGCTCGCCGTGGCGGTCGTGGTAGCGGCGCCACCCGGAGGCGATGCCGGCCACGAAGGCGTCGTTGAGCTTGCCGCCCGGCCCGACGGCCGGCGGCCTTCATCTCGGCCAGCGGCACGGTGAGCGTGTGGAACTGGACCGAGAGCGACCGCTTGGTCATCAGGGGCGACAGCGGCTCGCTGGCGGGGGCCAGCAGGCGGGCGGCGGAGCTCGACCGTCTCGCCGACCCGGACGCCGACCCCGACGGGGTCGGCCGCCGTGCTCAGCGCGGCGTTCGACAGGTTGCCGACCGAGCGCTTGGCCATGCCCATGGCCCGCCGCTGCTCGTGGGCCACGGCGTCGACGAGCCGCTCGACGCTGGCCCATGACGTGGATGGGCGGAGCGGCGGGCATCGGCGCCGGGGTCGCCCGGGTCCGCCTCGGTGTCGAAGGTCTCCAGCATGAGCTTCACGCCGCCGACGCCGTCGGTCATGGCGTGGTGGACCTTCATGATCAGCCCGGCCCGGCCGTCCTCGAGGCCCTCGACCACGGTGAACTCCCACAGGGGACGGGCCCGGTCGAAGGCCTGCATGCCGATCGGCTCGGCGATGTCGAACAGGTCGCGCATCGTGCCGCCGTTGGCCGCCTTCACGAAGCGCAGGTGGTAGTCGAGGTCGAAGTTGGGGTCGACCTCCCAGCGCGGCGGCGAGAACGACAGGGCGTTGCCGATGACCCGCTGGCGCAGGCGCACCACCGTGCGGCTGGCCCGCTCCATCTTGTCCTTGAGACGGGCGTGGTCGGGGGCCTGTCGAGGACGACGACCGAGGTGATCGTGCTGCGCAGCAGCGGGTCCCGCTCGATGGTCCACATGAGCTTGTCGGCGTCGCTCATGCGGGGCTGGAAGTCCAGGTGCTCGTCGGTCACGCCCCCAGTACACCCTGAATCCGTGACCGGTGTCACCATCAGCAGGTCGGCCCGGCGTTGCGGTAGTAGCCGGAGAACGGTGTCGTTCTCGGTGTGGCCGTCGACGTAGGTCCGGGTCGCGGGTCGTGATCACCGTCGTGCAGCTGCCGTTGGAACCGGTGCTCTGGCCGGTCTGCGCGCCCGTGGCGAACCGGGTCGAGTAGAGGTGCACGGTGATGCTGGTGTCGGTGTAGGTCGGCCACATGAGCACGCCGTAGGGCGTGTTGTTGACGATGCGGAACTCCGGCTCCGGGTACGACACCGTGGACTCGCGACCGAACGGGTACCGGCTCAGGTGCTCGGTGTGGAACTGGTAGTTCGGGATGTCGAGGCCGGCGAAGAAGGCGGCGTTGAAGGTGGTCGTGGCGAACTGGGACACACCGCCGCCGATGGCGACTCGACGTGCTCGCCGTTCTCGATGGCCCCGGCCACCACGAAGCCGTTCTCGACCGTGCGGGGCCCGACGTGCTCGTTGATGGAGAAGTAGCCGCCGTTGGGCGGGATGATGTAGCCCCGGACGATGTCGGCCATGCGGTGGATGTTGGTCACCCGGCTCTCACAGCAGTCGTGGTGGGTGCTCATGCGACACCCCTCGGCGGAGTACGAGGTGCACGGCTCCTGGTCGGGGAGGCTGATCTCCTCGACGATGCCGAGGCTGCGGGCCCACTCGGCGTCGTGCTCGGGGACGGACCCGGGTCAGGTCCAGCGTCGACCGACTGGCGGCCCTCGCGCAGGGCGCCGGATGACCCGCTGGGCCGAGCCCGGCGCGCAGCACCCGGTGCCCGCGTGCCCGGCCACGACGATCGGGGCTGACCGTTGACGACGTTGAAGCTGGCGGCCTGCGGGGTGATCGCCCACGTCGGGCAGGAGCGCCGGGCAGGTCGTCGCCCACCTGCTCGCGGTCCAGCACGAGCGCGGAGCTGGTTCGCGCCCGGCCCGGGAGGTGACCCAGGGCCCGAGGGTCTCGGGCGGCGACCTCGGCCGTCTCCCCGCCGGCGGTGATGGTGATGCCGTTCTCGGTGAGGGTGTTGGCCTCCCCGGCCAGGGCCTCGGCCTCCTCGTCGGTGAAGCGGGGCGGGATCTCGGCCGACTCGGCGTCCACCACGATCGGCTCCTCGCCGGCGGCGGCTCCGGCGATGACCTGTTCCATGACCTCGTCGGCGGGGATGCCGTGGCCCGGCACGCCGGGCACCACGGCGAAGCCGAAGCCCGAGTGCTGGATGAGCGGCTCGATGGGGCTGGTGCGCTCCGCGCCCTCGAGCTCCTGCAGCGTCTGGCTGACCGGGTTCCGGCGCATGGTCACGACGACGGGGGCGACCTCGTCCTCGAGCAGGCGCTGGGCCCAGACGACCGGGCCCTGGTCGATGGCCGAGGGCGGCGGCCGACCGTGGCCTCCTGGTCGACCTCGGCACCCAGCTCGCCGACGGTCGTCTCCAGCGTGCGGTCGCCCGACTGGATCTCGACCGGGGTGTCGCCGTAGTAGCCCGCGAGGTTGTGGACCCGGGCCTCGAGGTCGGCCTCGCCGAAGCCGCCGATGGCCCGACCGTCGAGCTGCGACGTTGCGGGGGACCTTGTCACCGTGGACGCGGCCGTCGACGACCCAGGGGAGGACGACGACGGCCACGAGCACGAGCGGGATCACGATCGCGACGGCCTTGCGGAGGGAAGCGACGGCGCATTGCTCGGACATTGTGGCGTGCGCGCCGCCCGATCCCCTGTCACCCCGCGTGATTCGCCCCTCCCCGCCCGTGCAGTGGGACACTCGTTCGCCCAATCGTGGCCATGACGTCGAGCGTGAACGGGGACGAGAGATGAGCGGGATCTGTGAAGGCCGGGTCTGTGTGATCACCGGTGCCGGCCGGGGCATCGGGCGGGAGTACGCCCTCATGCTGGCCGAGCAGGGCGCCAAGATCGTGGTCAACGACCTCGGTGGGGACATGACCGGCGAGGGCGAGGACGCCAGCCCGGCCCAGCAGGTGGTGGCCGAGATCGAGGCCATGGGCGGCGAAGCCGTCGCCAACGGGGCCAACGTGGCCGACTTCGACGCCGCCGGGGCGATGATCCAGCAGGCCGTCGACCACTTCGGCCGTCTCGACGTCCTGGTCAACAACGCCGGGATCCTGCGGGACCGGATGCTGGTGAACATGGCCGAGGGGGAGTGGGACGCCGTGATCGCCGTCCACCTCAAGGGCACCTTCGGCCCGACCCGGCACGCCGCCGCCCACTGGCGGGAGCGGGTCAAGGCGGGCGAGACCGTCGACGCCCGCATCATCAACACCACCTCACCCTCGGGCATCTACGGCAACGTCGGCCAGACCAACTACGGCGCGGCCAAGGCCGGCATCGCCGCCTTCACGGTGATCTCGGCCATGGAGCTGGAGCGCTACGGCGTGACCTGCAACGCCATCGCCCCCGGCGGCCATCACCCGCATGACCGAGGACCTCGGCATGGGCCAGCTCGACGAGGAGACCAAGGCGTCGATGGCGCCGCACTGGATCGCCCCGATCGTCACCTGGCTGGCCAGCCCGGAGTCCAGCGGCGGTCACCGGCCGGATCTTCCAGGTGTCGGGCCGCGAGCTGGCCGTCGCCGAGGGCTGGCACCGGGCCCGGCCGTGACGCCGACCGACGACCCCACCGAGATCGGCGCCAGCTCGTGGCCGAGCTGATGGCCAACGCCCGACCCAACGCCGACATGTCCGGCAACGACAAGAAGTAGGAGAGCCACAGATGCCCCTCAACCTCGATGCCGTCGGCACCGTCAGCGACCCGGCGGAGACCTCCTGGGACTCCAAGGACGCCATCCTCTACGCCCTCGGCGTGGGGTCGGGCACCGACGAGCAGCCCTTCGTCACCGAGAACTCCATCGACGTCGACCAGCAGGTCCTGCCGACGATGGCCGTGGTCATCCCGGCCATCGGCGGCGGCATGTCCAACCTCGGCGACTTCAACTGGGCGATGCTGGTCCACGGCGAGCAGGGCGTGCGGCTGCACCGGCCCATCCCGGTCAGCGGGACCGTCTCCAGCCAGACCGAGATCACCGGCATCTACGACAAGGGCAAGGGCGCCCTCGTGGTGATGGAGACCCGGTCGACCGACGTGGCCACCGGCGAGCCGCTGTTCGACACCATGATGTCGGCGTTCATCCGGGGCGAGGGCGACTTCGGCGGGGACCGCGGTCCCTCCGGGCCCCAGAACGTCCCGCCGGAGCGGGCCCCCGACCACTCGGTGACCTACTCGACCCGGCCCGACCAGGCGCTGCTCTACCGCCTGTCCGGTGACCGCAACCCGCTGCACTCCGACCCGCAGTTCGCCGCCCTGGCCGGCTTCGACCGGCCGATCCTGCACGGCCTCTGCACGTTCGGCTTCACCGGCCGTGCCCTCCTGCACACGCTGTGTGACAGCGATCCGTCCCGCTTCACCTCGATGGACGGCCGCTTCTCCTCGCCGGTCTTCCCGGGCGAGTCCCTCACCGTGAACATGTGGGTCGACGGCGGCGAGGCCGTCTTCCAGACCACCGGCGACGACGGCCGGGTCGTCCTCGACGCGGGGAAGTGCACCTTCACGACCTGATCGCCACCGCGAGCCCGGCGGATTTGAGTAGCCGCTACTCATGCCCCCGGGGCCCGTCCATCGGAACATGGGGTCACGGCGGGGGACGTGCCCCGCTCTCCGAGGAAAGGACGGGCCCGTGGGCCGCTTCGAGAACGCAGAGGAGTCCATCGACGGCGCCGGCGCCCAGACCGAGCAGGCCGCGCCGATGCCGGGTGGGGCCTTCGCCGCCCAAGGGCCGCGGCAGCGACCCGTCGACCTCAACGACCCGATGTGGGCCCCCATCGACGGCATCACCCTCGACAAGTACGCCCAGTTGACCGCCGCCATGGCCCGCCAGGACCTGGGGACGGCCGATGAGGCCCAGGCGTGGCTCGAGTCCCAGGGGGTCAAGCCGGGGACGTGGGGTGAGGTCCAGACCGGCTGGGTCAACCGCATGTCCACCAGCGAAGCCGTCCGCACCCGCTACGGGGTCCTCTACGCACAGGGGTGACCGCCCCGACTGCGGTATCTGACCGCAGAGTCAGGGGTTCGCCCGCTGGCGCCGCCTTCTGCGAGAGTGGGGGCGCCTATGCGGTCCGCATGGCCTCTGGTGGGCCGCTCCGACATCCTCGATCAGGCCCGCCAGGACCTTCGCAGTGGCGACCTGTCGGGCGTCGTCCTGGCCGGCCCGGCAGGGGTGGGCAAGTCCCGGCTCGCCGCCGAGGTGGCCGAGTACGGCGCCGCAGCCGGCTTCCACGTCGAGCGGGCCGATCGCCAGCCAGTCGGCTCGGGCCATCCCGTTCGGCGCCCTCGCCCCCATCCTGCCGCCGGCGACCCTCGCGGTGGAGCGGGGCATCGCCATGCTGGGCCAGGCCACCGAGGCCCTGATGCAGCGCAGCGGCGGGCGGCGGCTGATCCTGCTGGTCGACGACGCCCAGTGGCTGGACGACGCCTCCGCCCTCCTCTTCCAGCAGCTCGTCTCGGCCCGCACCGTGTTCGCGGTGGCCAGCGTGCGCACCGGCGAGCCGGCCCCCGACGCCGTGCAGTCGGTCTGGAAGAACGGCCTGTGTGACCGGGTCGACGTCGGCCCGCTGGACCGGAGCGAGGTCCACGAGCTGCTGGAGCTGGTGCTCCATGGCCAGATCGAGGGGCCGGCGCTGCAGCAGCTCTGGGAGGCCAGCGAGGGCAACCTGCAGTACCTGCGGGAGCTGGTGCTGGCCGGGGTCGACAAGGGGACGCTGGTCGACGATGCGGGGATGTGGCGCACCGTGGGTGCGCTCTCGCCGTCGGCCCGCCTCCAGGACCTGGTCGGGGAGCGCCTGGCGGGCCTGGACGACGACGAGGTGGCCACCCTCGAGCTGGTCGCCTTCGGTGAGCCCCTCGGCGTGGACGTCCTCGCCGGCCTGGTCGGCTCCGACGCCCTCGTCCGCCTCGAGCGCAAGGGCCTGGTCGAGACCGCCCTCGACGGCCGCCGCTTCGAGGCCACCCTGGCCCATCCGGTGCACGGCGAGGTCGTCCGGGACCGCACGCCGCTGACGCGGGCCCGGGAGGTGCAGCGCCTGCTGGCCGACGCCGTCGAGTCCCATCACAACCGGCGGCGCACCGACGTGCTGAAGGTGGCCATCTGGCGGGTGGAGGCGGGGGGCCACACCTCGCCCGAGCTGCTCATCGAGGCGGCCCGGCAGGCCGGATTCGCCCACGACCTGGAGACCGCCCTGCGCCTGGCCCGGGCGGCCCACGACGATCGAGGCCACGTTCGCCTCGGGGCAGATCATCGCCGACTCGCTCTACTCGCTGGGGAGGTCCGACGAGACGGAGTCGGTGCTGGCCGCCCTGGAGGACGAGGCCTCCGACGACAACCAACGGGCCACCCTGATCCGGGTGCGGGTGTACAACCGGTACTGGCACGACGGCGACCTGCCCGCCGCGCTCGCGGTGATCGACGAGGGTCGGCGGGTGATCTCGTCCCCCGACCACCTGGCTGAGCTCGAGGGCCTGCAGGCGGTCCTCGAGGTGACCTCCCACGAGCCCCAGAAGGGTGTGGACCGGGGGCTCGGGCTCCTGGACGAGCCGCTATGGCCGCGCCGTCGTCCAGGCCGCGCTGGCCACCTCCCTCGGCTTGCCCCTCCTGGGCCGGGCCGAAGAGGCGGCTGACACCGTCGCCATCGGGCTGCGGGCCTACGGGCGCCTCGGCGGCCAGCTCACGCTCTACGAGCCGTCCCTCCTGTATGTCGCCGAGGCCCTGGCCACGGCCAGCCTCGGGCGCCTCGAGGAGGCCGGCCGCGCTCTGCCGCCACGGGCTACGAGCAGGCGCTCGTCGCCGACGACGCCGCCGGGTGGGCCTTCTTCGCCCAGGCCCGCGGGCTTGGTCGCCCTCGAGCGGGGCCGGCTGGACGAGGCGATCCGTTGGTGGACCGAGGCCTCCGGGCTCTTCCGCTTCGTCAACCACCACGGACCGCTGGGCTGGAGCCTCCTGGGCCTGACCCTGGCCCACGCCATGCAGGGCGAGGTGGGCCCGGCCGACGCGGCGCTGACCGACGAGGCCCAGCTCGATCACCCCGCCGACTTCCACGGGGTCAACCGGCACCGGGCGCGGGCGTGGCTGGCGGTGGCCAAGGGCCATCCGGCCGACGCCCGCGGGCATCTCGAGGACGGCGTGGCGCTGGCCGAGGAGCGGGGCGAGTGGCCGATGCTGACGATGGCGATGCACGACCTCGCCCGACTGGGCCAGGTCGACGCCGCCGCGGCGGCGGCGACCTGTCTCCCCGAGGGGTCCTTCGGCAGCATCGCCGCGGCGCGGCAGCAGCACGTCGCCGGCCTCGCCGCCGGGGACCTCGAAGAGATCGGGGCGGCCGCCGACGCCTTCGGGGCGGTGTCGGCCGACCTCCTGGCGGCCGAGGCGGCCTTCGGCCTGGCGGCCGAGTACCGGCGCCGGGGGAGCGCCCGGGACGCCTCGGCCTGGACCCGCAAGGCCACCGACTGGGCGGAGGGCTGCCGCGGCGCCCGCACGCCCGGCCTGGCCATGCCCGACGAGCCGGTGGCCCTGACCAAGCGCGAGCGGGAGGTGGCGGTCCTGGCCGCCACTGGGATCACCAGCAAGGACATCGCCGACCGGCTGTTCGTGTCCGTGCGGACCGTGGACAACCACCTCGGACGGGTCTACGACAAGCTCGGCATCTCCAGTCGGGCGGAACTGGCCGTGATCCTGGCCGGCGACGGCCTGACGTGCGGGCGCTGACCGCCGCGGAGGCCGCGGCGGAGATCCGCACGACGGACACGTTCGGCATGCCGCTGGGACCGGGCCAGCCCGTCAGGCTCCTCGAGGCCATGGGCGAGCGCCAGGACTGGGAGGACCTCCGCATCTACGGCGCGCTCCTGACGGTCTTCAGCGACGTGTTCACCCACCCCAACGTCCACTACCTGAGCGGGTTCTTCGGCCCGCTGGAGCGGATGCTGCGGGACGCGGGCGCCAACCTGAGCTTCGCCCCCGCCGACTTCCGTCGGTTCGTGCCGATCCTCGAGGCGGTGGCGCCCCGGGTGATGGCGACCGCGGCGGCGCCTCCGGACGACGGGCGGCTGGTGCAGCCTGTCGGTGCACGGCGGCGCCGTCGATCGACGAGATGCACCGGGCGGGCGCCGACCCGTACCGGCTGCTGGTGGTCGAGGCCAGCCCGGCCTACCCCCGCACGTACGGCTACGGCGAGCACCGCCACGCACTGCACGTCGACGAGATCGACGTCCTGGTCGAGTCCGACGCCGTGCCCTTCGTCCTGGAGGACGCAGCCCCGACCGAGATCGACACGGCAATCGCCGAGCACGTCAGCGCCTTCGTGCCGCGACGGCACCACGCTGCAGACCGGGATCGGCGCCGTCCCGTCGATGGTGGCCTCCCTCCTGGCCGAGGGTGACGGCGGGGACTACGGCATCCACTCCGAGATGTTCACCACGGGCCTCATGCGCCTGCACGAGGCGGGCAAGGTCATCGAACCACAAGGGCCAGTACGACGGCCACTCGGTGGTCACCTTCGCCGCCGGCACCACCGAGCTCTACTCGTGGCTGGATCGGCAACGCCGACGTCGTGTTCCTGCCGGTCGACATCGTGAACTCCCCCGAGGTCATCGCCCGCAACCGTCAGGTCGTGAACATCAACGCCGCCCTGGCCGTCGACATCCAGGGCCAGGCGGTGGCCGACACCATCGGCGGCGACCAGTACTCCGGCATCGGCGGCGCCGAGGACTTCGCCGCGGGCGCCGGGCTGGAGCTGGAGGACCGTTCGCTCCTGTGCCTCCCGTCGACCTTCCGGCGGGGTGACCTCGTGTCGTCCCGGATCCTGCCGTGGTTCGAGGCGGGCACGGTCATCACGACACCCCGTCACCAGGTCGACGTGGTCATCACCGAGTACGGCGTGGCCGAGCTCCAGGGCCTCACCATCCACCAGCGGGGCCACGCCCTCGCCGCCATCGCCCATCCCGACTTCCGCGACGGCCTCCTCGAAGCCGCCGACCGCACCACCGGCGGCCGCTCGCCCCTACCGCCGACCTGAGTCCTACCGATACCGAGGAAGGAAGGGGGCCGAGCCGGTCTGGGGCCGGTCGTCGGCGCCGCTCGAGCCCCCGATCCCACGCTCCGTGACCGAATGGCGTCACCCCGGCCAGCTCGGGCTGAACTCGACGACATAGCTGTCGGAATCCGACAGCTATGTCGTCGAGAACGAGTGCTCGGCCACCTGGGGTGGGATTCGAGCGCCATCACGCCCCCGACGACCAACGGCTCGACCCCACGCCCCGTGGTTGCCGCGGTGTCGTTGTCGTTCTCGGCTACCAGGCGGTGCCGTAGGTGTCGCGGTGGGCGATCTCGCTCACGGGTCGGCGGCGGGGTGGGCCGAGGGGCTTGGCGGGCCAGCCGAGGGGGACCATGGCGTAGGGGCGCATGGTGTCGGGCAGGCCGGTGATGGCTCGGACCTCGGTCGGGGTCGTAGGAGGCGATGGTGGTCATGGCCGAGCCCGAGGCCGAGGGCCGTGGCCGCCAGGAGCAGGTTCTGGACGGCCGGGAAGATCGAGGACGTCTGCTCGCCCCGCTCGGCCCGGTCGTCGTCGCCGCCGACGACGATCCACACCGGCGCCGTGGCGAAGCCGCCGCCGAAGCCGCTGTCGACGTCGGCCACGACGTGGGGCGCCATGGTCGCGGCGCACGGCGCCGGCGCAGAGCCGGGCCATCAGGTCGGTCAGGCGGGCCCGACGGTCGGCGTCGCGGACGACGACGAAGACCCAGGGCTGGGTGTTCTCGCGGCTGGGGGCGAAGCGGGCGGCGTCGAGCACCCGCTCGACCAGGTCGTCGCCGACCTCCCGCTCGGGGTCGAAGGACCGGCAGGCCCGCTGGCGGGCGACGACGTCGAAGAAGTCGTCGCTCAGGAGAGGGCCTTGGTCAGGATCTCGCCGCCCCGGGCCACGACCTCGGGGTGGTGCCCGCCGGAGCGGGATGTTGACGGCCACGGCGTCGAGGCCCTGGCCGAGGATCCGCTCCTGGACCAGCTCGCCGATGGTGTCGGGCCCGCCGACCAGCATCCGGTTGCCGAGCATGGCCCGGGTGTCGTCGTCGAGGTCGGCCCACTCCATCCCCAGGCCCCGGACGAGCTCGTCCCGGGCGGCGAAGGCCTCGTCGTCGGTGTCGCCGGCGATGAGGAAGCTGAGGGCGCTGACCCCGATCTCGCTGCGGTCCCGACCGAGGCGGCCAGGTGGCCCTGGAGCACGTCCAGCTTGTGGGGCACCTCGTCGAGGCCGCAGGTCAGGTTGGAGTGGTCGGCGTACTGGGCGGCGATGCGCAGGGTCTTCTTCTCGCCGGCACCGCCGACCATCAGGGGGATGCGGTCCCGGATCGGCTTGGGGTTGTTGATGATGCCCCGGACCTGGAAGTGCTTGCCCTCGAAGGTCGGCCGCTCGTCGGCGAACATGGCCTGGGTGATCTGGATGGCCTCCTCCAGCATCTCGAAGCGGTCCGACACCGAGGGGAACTCGTAGCCGAAGGCGTCGTGCTCGGTGTCGAACCAGGCGGCGCCGATGCCGAGCATGGCCCGGCCCCGGGAGATGACGTCCAGGTTGGTCACGACCTTGGCCAGGAAGGCCGGGTTCCGGTAGGTCACGCCGGTGACCAGCGTGCCCAGCTGGATGGTCGAGGTCCGGGCCGCGAGGGCGCTGAGCAGCGTGTAGGCCTCGAACATGGGCTGGTCGGGCGAGCCCAGCATGGGCAGCTGGTAGAAGTGGTCCATCACCAGCAGGGTGTCGAAGCCGGAGGCCTCGGCCGTGGTCGCGACCGTGGCCACCGTCTCGAACAGGTCGGCGTCGTCGACGTCCGGGTAGGTGAAGTTCGGGACCTGGAGGGCGAGGCGCATCATGCGGGCTGTCTATCCCTTCACGTAGGAGAACTTCTGGTCGTCGGGCCAGGGGCGGCGGCCGAAGCGGCCGAGCAGGTCGGCCTGGGCGTCGCCGCCCTCGCACGGGCACGGCCGGGCCGATGACCCCGCCCTCCCGGTAGAGGTCCTCCCGTCCGACGAACCAGGTGGCGCAGACCCTCACGAGCTCGGGGTCGAGGCGCTCGGCCTGGCCCGGTCGCCCGGGCCAGGTCCCAGGTGTGGACCAGGTGGTCGGCGAAGAGCTGCATGAGGTACTCCTGGGCAGGCACGTCGCCGAAGGACAGGTGGACGGTGGCGTCGAGGTCGAGGTCCTCCACCGCGGCCAGCATCCCGGCGGTGGCGTCCCGCACGGCGGCCGTCGGGATCGTCGCCGAGCGGGTCGGCCGGGATCTCGTCGCCGATGTCCTCGATGGTGCGGCCGGCCAGCAGGGGCGGCGCCCACAGCTGCTCGTCGGCGACGTGGGCGACCAGCGCCCGCACGTCCCAGTCGGCGTCGGGGGTGGGCGACGACCACTGGTCGTCGGTCACCTCCTCCAGGCAGCGGGCCGAAGCCCGCCGCCGCATCCTGCAGCCAGCTCCTCACGTCCGCCATGGTGGTCCCCCCTCCTCAGAACAGCTTCAGCTCGTTGCGCTCGATCCCTCGGAGCTCGTCGTAGTCGACCTCGACGCAGGTTATGCCCCGGGACTCGGCCAGGACCTTGGCCTGCGGCTTGATGACCTGGGCGACGAAGACGCCGCGGACCGGCCGCAGCGACGGGTCCCGGTCCATGCGCTCCAGGTAGCGGGTCAGCTGCTCGACGCCGTCGATCTCGCCCCGGCGCTTGACCTCCACGGCCACGGCGTTGCCGTCGGCGTCTCGGCAGAGCAGGTCGACCGGGCCGATGTCGGTCGGCCACTCCCGGCGCACGAGCTTGAAGCCGTCGCCGATGCGCGTGCAGTCGAGCGCCAGCAGCTCCTGCAGGTGGGCCTCGACGCCGTCCTTGGTCAGCCCGGGTCCACGCCGAGCTCGTGGGCGGAGTCCGAGAGGATCTCCTCCATGGTGATGATCAGCTGCTCGCCCTTGGGGCTGGTCACCGTCCAGACCCCGTCGCCCTCGACCAGGGTGTTCGGGGCGTTCATCCAGTTCAGCGGCTTGTAGGCGCCGCCGTCGGCGTGGATGGCGACGCAGCCGTCGGCCTTCACCATGATCAGGCGGGGCGCCATCGGGAGGTGGGCCGTCAGCCGGCCCTCGTAGTCCACCTGGCACCGGGCGATGACGAGCCTCACGGCGGGCGAGGGTAGGCCAGGCGTGCCCTACTGTCGTCCCATGCACATCTCGGAGCGCTGGGAGTACCTCACCATCGTCGACATCCCCGCGAGCCAGCTCGAGGGGGTGAAGGCGAGCTACGCCGAGCTGGGCTACGAGTCCGTGGCCGAGGACGGCGACCGCCTCGTCGTCCGCAAGGAGTTCCCCGTCACCGGCCAGATCACCATCGATTGACTGCCGCAGCGGCGGGTCGCGCTCCGGTCGACCCGCCCGAGCTGACCGGCGAGCTCGGGGCACTCGACGCCGCTGACCTGAGCGTCGGCGGCGAGGTCGAGGACGCGCTCGTCACCGGCGAGCTCATCGGGGGCGTCGGTCGGCGGGCTCGACCCTGTCCGGCTGTCGGCTCGAGCGGGTGCGGCTGACCGGGTCGACCTTCGACGGCCTGGAGCTCGAGGACGTCCACCTCGTCGACTGCGAGCTCTCGGGCGTGACGCTCAGCGGCGCCAAGCTCCGGCAGGGTCGCGCTTCGAGCGCTGCCGGATGTCGGGCCTCTCGACCGCCGAGCTCCACGGCGAGCACGTCAGCTTCGTCGAGGATCGCCTCGATGACGCCTGGTTCCGCATGGCGGAGCATCGACCACGCCGAGTTCGTCGACTGCGACCTGCGGCAGGCGGACTTCTACGCCGCCACCGTCCGACGCACACCGGGTTCCTCGGGTGCGACCTGACCGGCGGCCGAGTTCTCGAAGGCCGTGGTCACGGCGCTCCGCCTCGAGCGATCGACTGATCGACGAGCGTCGGCGGCATCGGCGATCTGCGCGACGTCGTCCTCAGCCCCGACATGGTCGTGGACGTTCGCGGTGGCGTTCCTGGCCTCGTTCGGCATCACCGTCGACGACCCGACGGCGACCGACCTGACGCGATCGGCAGACGGGTCAGGGGTTGAGGAAGCCGCGTTCGGTGAGGAGGTCGATGATGCGCTCGACGTTGTCGGCCTGCTCGACGTTGGCGGTGTCGAGGGTCAGGTCGGGGTTCTCGGGCACGTCGTAGGTGGCCGAGACGCCGGGGAACTGCGGGATCTCGCCCCGGTCGGCGGCCTCGTAGAGGCCCTCGGGGTCCCGCTGGCGGGCGACCTCCACGGGGGCGTCGAGGTGGATCTCCAGGAAGCGCTCGGTGCCGACCAGCTCCCGGGCCCGCTCGCGGACGTCGGCCTTCGGGGCCGAGAAGGCGGCGATCACGATGATCCCGGACTCGTTGGCCAGGCGGGCCACCTCGGCCATGCGGCGCAGGTTCTCGGAGCGCTCCTGGGCGCTGAAGCCCGAGGTCACGGCTCATGCCGAGGCGCAGGTCCTCGCCGTCGATGCGCAGCGTCGTACGGCCGGCGTCGAAGAGGCGGCGTTCGAGGGCCACCGCCGTCGTGGACTTCCCGGCGCCGGTGAGCCCGGTCAGCAGCACGGTGCACGGCTGCTGGCCGTAGCGGCTCGACCCGCTCCTCCACCGTGATCTGGCTGAGGTGGCGCTGGAGGTGCTCGTCGGGCTTGGACGTCCCAGGCCGAGTCCTGGGGCAGGATCATCGCCCGCCGCCCATCGTGGCGTTGGTCAGCCGGTCGACGAGGATGAACGCCCCGGTCGTGCGGTTGCGCTCGTAGGGGTCGAACAGGAGCTGCTGGTCGCAGGTGATCGTGCAGCGGCCGATCTCGTTGACGGCCAGGCGGCCCGGCGGCCTCGGGCTCGAGGGTGTTGATGTCGACCCGGTGGGCCACCGATGTGATGCGGCCGGGCACGACGCGGTTGGCCTGCTGGACCAGGTACTCCTTGCCGGGGACCATGTCGGTCTCGCTCATCCAGACGACCATGGCCTCGACCTCGTGGCTGCGCTGGGGCCGGCGCTCGGGGTGCACGAGCACGTCGCCGCGGGAGACGTCGACCTCCTCGGTCAGGGTCACGGTGACCGCGGTGCCGGGGCCGGCCTCGTCCAGGTCGCCGTTGAAGGTGACCAGGCGGTCGACGTTGGTGACCACGCCGGAGGGCAGGACCATGACCTCGTCGCCGGGCGTGGACGACCCCGGAGGCGACCGTGCCGGCGAAGCCCCGGAAGGCCAGGTCGGGGCGGCGGACGAGCTGGACGGGGAAGCGCAGGTCGCCGTCCTCGGGCACGGTGACCGGGACGGTCTCGAGGTGCTCCATGAGGGTCGGGCCCTCGAACCAGCTCATGTTGGTGCCGGGGTCGACCACCCAGTCGCCCTTGAGGGCCGAGATGGGGATGAACCAGGGCGCCTTCTTCAGGTCGAGGCGCTCGGCGAACTCGAGGTAGTGGTCCCGGATCTCCTCGAACCGCTCCTTCGAGTGGTCGACCAGGTCCATCTTGTTGATGGCCACGACCGTGTTCTCGATGCCGAGCAGCGAGGTCAGGTAGCTGTGGCGCTTGGTCTGGGCCTGCACGCCGTGACGGGCGTCGACCAGGATGATGGCCAGGTCACAGGTCGAGGCCCCGGTGACCATGTTGCGGGTGTACTGCTCGTGGCCCGGGGTGTCGGCGATGATGAACTTCCGCCGGGACGTCGAGAAGTAGCGGTAGGCGACGTCGATGGTGATGCCCTGCTCCCGCTCGGCCTTGAGGCCGTCCATGAGCAGGGCCAGGTCGAGCTCGCCGCCGGCCGAGCCGATGGTCGTGCTACTCGGCTTCGACCGCGGCCAGCTGGTCCTCGTAGAGCAGGTGGGAGTCGTGCAGGAGGCGGCCGATGAGGGTCGACTTGCCGTCGTCCACCGACCCGCAGGTCAGGAACCGGAGCAGGTCCTTCTGCTCGTGCTCGGCCAGGTACGCCTCGATGTCGGTGGCGATCAGCTCGGACTGGTGGGACATCTAGAAGTACCCCTCCTTCTTCTTCTCCTCCATGGAGCCGGCCTGGTCGTGGTCGATGACCCGGCCCTCCCGCTCGGAGCGGGTGGCCAACAGCATCTCCTGGATGATCTGGGGGAGGGTGGTGGCGGTGGACTCGACGGCGCCCGACAGCGGGTAGCAGCCGAGGGTGCGGAAGCGGATCATCTTGTCGACCGGCTCCTCGCCGGGCTCGAAGCGGAAGCGGTCGTCGTCGACCATGATCAGCGTGCCGTCCCGCTCCACGGTCGGGCGGAGGGCCGAGTAGTAGAGCGGCACCAGCGGGATGTCCTCGAGCCAGATGTACTGCCAGATGTCGAGCTCGGTCCAGTTCGACAGGGGGAAGACCCGGATGCTCTCGCCGGGGTGCACCCGGCCGTTGTAGAAGTTCCACAGCTCCGGGCGCTGGTTCTTGGGGTCCCAGCGGTGGTGCTTGTCCCGGAAGGAGAACACCCGCTCCTTGGCCCGGGACTTCTCCTCGTCGCGGCGGGCCCCGCCGAACGCGGCGTCGTAGCCCCCGGCGTCCAGGGCCTGCTTGAGGGCCTGGGTCTTCATGATGTCGGTGTAGTTCTTCGAGCCGTGGTCGAAGGGGTTGATGCCGGCGGCCACGCCGTCCTGGTTGGTGTGGACGATCATCTCGACGCCCGAGCTCGTCGGCCATCCGGTTCGCGGTGGGCGATCATCTCCTTGAACTTCCACGTGGTGTCCACGTGCAGGAGGGGGAAGGGCAGCTTGCCGGGGAAGAACGCCTTCTCGGCCAGGCGGAGCATGACCCCGGAGTCCTTGCCGATGCTGTAGAGCATCACCGGCCGCTCGAACTGGGCCACCACCTCACGGATGATGTGGATGCTCTCGTCCTCGAGCTGTTGGAGGTGGGTGCGCCGGGGCGCGTCGAGAGAGGCAGTCAGCGGTCATGGAGGGGGTCATCTTCCCACGGGGTCCTTTTCCGAGCCAGTTGGCGTGTAATCGCCGCCGCCCTTGCGGTTGCGCTTGGACGAGGCGGTCACGGATGAGGCGGCGGCGTTCCTGCAGCTCGGCGAGGGTGATGGCTTCGGCGTCGGGCATGCCGAGCGAGGCCCGGTAGCCGTCCAGGTTGACCTCGGCCAGGTAGCCGTCGGGGTCGTAGTCCTGCTGGAGGTCGTGCGGCGATGCGCTCGCCGTGGGTGAGTGGCGAAGTGCACGATCACCTGCTGGATCAGGTCCAGGATGTCCAGGTCGGGGGCGAGGGTCTGGCCCATGGACGTGCTGAACGCCATGTTCTTGACGAACAGCATCAGCTCCTTGGGCATGCGGGCGCCGTAGCCGAGGAGGGCCTTGAGCACCCGCTGGAGCTCGGCCGACCATCTCGTCGGGGTCCATCTGGGTGGGGTCGACGGCCGGGTCGTCCAGGCCGAGCTCGGCGATGAGGGCCTCGAAGTCGGTGTCCAGGGGCAGCGCCCCCAGCTCGGCCAGGGCGGGGAGCTGGGCCCGGACGTCGTTGGTGCTGCCGGCGGCGAGGAGCTTGAGGAAGGCCAGGCGGCGGGGCTCGTCCAGGCGGCCGGTGATGCCGAAGTCCAGCAGGGCGGTACGGCCGTCGGGCTGGATGAAGAGGTTGCCGCCGTGCAGGTCGCCGTGGAAGACGCCGTGGAACATGGCCCCTTCGAGGAAGCCGATGATCCCGGTGCGGATGAGGGCCATCAGGTCGACCCCGGCGGCCTTCATGGCGTCCACCTCGTCGAGGGCGAAGCCGCTGACAGCCGCTCCATGACCAGCACCCGGCGGGTGACCAGCTCGGGGTGCGGGCGGGGGATGACGTAGGCCTGCCTGGCCGAGCTGGCGCATCGACCGGGAGACGTCGAGCATGTTCTCGGCCTCGAGGCGGAAGTCCAGCTCCTCGACGATGGTCTCGGCGAAGAGCTCGACCAGGGCCGGCGGGTTGGCCAGGGCGGCGACGGGGATGCGGCCGACGAACAGGGGTGCCAGCCAGGCCATGACCCGGAGGTCCTCCTGGACCAGCGTGGCCACCTGCGGCCGCTGGACCTTGACCACGACCGACTCGCCGGTGTGGAGGGTGGCGGCGTGGACCTGGGCGATCGACGCCGCGGCCAGGGGCTCGCGGTCGAAGGAGGCGAAGACCGCCTCCAGGGGACGTCCCAGGTCCTCCTCGACGACCCGGCGGACGTCGGCGAAGGGCTCGGCCCGGACCCGGTCCCGGCACTGCTTGAACTCGTCGACCAGCTCGTCGGGGAAGATGCCCTCGCCCGAGGAGATGATCTGGCCCAGCTTGATGTAGGTCGGGCCCGAGGGCCTCGGCCGCGATGCGGAGGCGCAGCGAGAGCCCGGCGATGGAGCGGTCGGGGTGGCGGCGATCGGTCACCGCCCAGCGGGCGACGCCCACGCCCGAGGTGGCGGGTACACGGTGGCCAGGCGGCCCAGCGGCGGGACCTTGCGGGGCCGGGCCAGCTCCGGGGCCGAGCGACGGGTCGCCTCCCGGACGAGGTGGAGGTGGGCCTGCCAGGCCTGCGGACCGTCCTCCAGCACCCACGGCGCGTCGTCGCTGAAGACGCCCCAGGTGAGGTCGGCTGGTCCAGTCACCCCGTAATGGTGGCGGGAGTGGCGCCGGATCGCACCGGCTGTGGTCAGATGGGCCCGTGGACCCGATGAGCACCGGCCCCATGGGACCGGCCGGACCACCGGGGTCGGAGGGCCACCGTCGAGGTCTCGCTCTACCCGACCTACGCCTTCCTCCAGGTCGAGGACGCCGACCGACCGCAGGGCACCCTGGACTGGGCCTGGCGGGACGGGGACCTCGAAGGGCCTGAAGAGACCACGCCCTTCCCGGGCACCGACCTGAACGCCGAGACGTTCCCCCTGGGCGCCCCGACTGGGACGCCCTGCCCCGTCTCGTCGCCAACGCCCCCGAGCGGGCCGGCCTGCCCCGGGGCGAGGTGACCCACGTGATCGTCACCAGCGACGCGCCGTTCAGCGACCACTTCCTCTTCCGCATCTACGTCACCGCCCCCAACGGCAGCGACTACGTCACCGCCACCATCGACGGCCGCCCCGTCGACCGCTGACGTAGCGCGACCTCGTCGGCGTCGCCGGCACGAAGTAGCCCCGCCGGTCAGAACCGGGGCGGACGATCAGCTGGTGTTCTCGTTCGAGAACATGTTCCTGGTGCGTTGCCGGGAGGCTTCGCCTCCGGTCAGTTCAGGAGGTCGAGGACCGGCTGGGCGTACTCGGGCCGGCAGATGAGCAGGTCGGGGAGGTAGACGTCGTCCTGGTTGTAGACCAGCGGCGAGCCGTCGATGCGGCTGGTGTGCAGGCCGGCGGCCCGGGCCACGGCGACGGGGGCGCAGGAGTCCCATTCGTACTGGCCTCCGGAGTGGACGTAGACGTCGACCTCGCCCAGGACGACGGCCATGGCCTTCGCTCCGGCGGACCCCATCTCGACCAGCTCGCCGTCGAGGTGCTCGGCGACGGCGAGGGCCTCGGCCGGTGGCCGCGTCCGGCTCACGACGACCCGAGGTGGGCCGACCTGGCGCTCGGCGGGCACGACCGGCGGGTCGGTGCGGAGGGTCAGCGCCCGGCCGGGCAGGGCCACGGCACCGGCCAGCGGGGTGCCGGCTCGGTCGACCAGGGCGACGTGCACGGCCCAGTCCACCCGCGGTGGCTCGCTGAACTCGCGGGTGCCGTCGAGGGGATCGACGATCCAGATGCGATCGGCGGAGAGGCGGGCCTTGTCGTCCTTGGCCTCCTCGGACAGGACGGCGTCGTCCGGGAACGATTCCGCCAGCGCGGCGAGGATGAGGTCGTTGGCCCGGCGGTCGCCCTCGTCCTTCAGGGTGCGGGCGTCGACGCCCTCGTCGCTCAGTCGGGCGCGGAGGGCCACGAGGAGCTCCCCGGCCGCTTCGGCGATCCGCGCGGCTTCGACATGGTCACGGGGGTCCACAGGCACGGGCCGGGACGCTAGTGCCGAGCGTCGTCGACACGAACTTTCGGCCCGGGCCGTCCGAGGGGCCGAGTTCTGCCGCACGGTCGACCCGGCGTACCCTCCGGACCGCATGACGAGCAGTGAGAACGTGCGGTGGCACGAGAGCGAGCGGCCCCGCGACGAGCGGTGGGCCGCGGTGGGCCTGTCACGGCGTCACGATCTGGTTCACCGGGCTGTCCGGCTCGGGGAAGTCGACGGTCGCGGTGGCGGTCGAGGACCGCCTGCTGCAGCTCGGCCGGCCCGCCTACCTGCTCGACGGGGACAACCTGCGCCACGGCCTGAACGGCGACCTCGGCTTCAGCGCCGAGGACCGGCACGAGAACGTGCGCCGGGTCGGGGAGGTGGCCCGCCTGTTCGCCGATGCCGGGGTGGTGGCCCTGGTGCCCCTGATCAGCCCCTACTGTCGTGGACCGGGACCGGGCCCGGGCGGCCCACGAGGCGGCCGGCCTCACCTTCCTCGAGGTGTTCGTGGACACGCCCGATCGAGGAGTGCGAGCGGCGGGACCCCAAGGGCCTCTACGCCAAGGCCCGCGCGGGTGAGATCAAGGGCTTCACCGGTATCGACGACCCCTACGAGGCCCCCGAGGCGGCCGAGCTGGTGCTCACACCGGCCGACGGCGACCCCGGCGCTCAGGCCGAGCGGGTCCTGGCCCTGCTCGTCGAGCGGGGCGTGCTCCCTCCCCGGTGAGGCGCGGGGCAGCGGCACTGCTGGCCTTCGCCCTCGTGCTGGGAGCCTGCGGCGACGACGACGGCGGGAGCGACGAGGCGGTCGACGAAACGGTCGCCACCACGACGACCCGGCCCCAGAGCGACGCCGTCGTGCGGCTCAACCAGCTCCTGCTCCAGGAGGACGACCTGGCCGGGAGCGGGTTCGACGCCGTCGTGACCGCCCGGCCCTTCGACGCGCAGGGCGCCGTCCGGATCCGGCTCTGTGAGGAGGACCTGCGGGCCGAGCTCGGGGTCGTCAACGGTCGCCAGTCCCGCTTCACCGACGGCGACGTCGAGGTCACCCACACCGTCACCAGCGGGGGCGACGCCGCCGGCCTGCGTCGAACGGTTCCGCACCGTCGTCCAGGACTGCCCCGGTCCCTGGGTGGAGCCGCCGCTGCCGACCGGTGGCGGCCGGGTGCAGCCGGGAGATCACCGGGGCCTACCCGGTGCCCGCCGACCTGGGCATGGACGGCGCCGGGCGCGGTCGTGCGGTCCCGCAACGGGGTGGGGGGCACGGACACGGTCGTCATCGTCCTGGTCCCAGGGCGCCCTGGTGTCGAGCCTCAGCATCTCCGGGCCCGTGGGCTCCGACTTCGACGTGGTCGACCCCGCCATCGAGGCGGCGGCCGGTCAGCTCCGGTCGGTTCAGTCCCCGGCCGGGCCGTAGGGCTGGCCCGCCTGGGTGTAGCACTCGTCGTGGAAGTGCTCGACCCGCTGCCAGACGCCCTTGGTGTAGACGTTGCAGATCACCTGCTTGGCCCGGATCTTGGCCTTGAACTTGATGTGTTCGCCGCAGGACTCACAGGTCACGGCGCTGCCCGCCTCGATGAGGCGGAACACGGCCCGGCTCTTCCAGGCGGGCTTCTTGGCACGGGTCGCCCGGCGGGCCGGGCGAGTCGCGGTCGCGGTCGCTGCCATGGCGTACCCGTCGGCCGTGCGGGGCCAGGTGTGAGGTCTGGTACACCGACGGGGTGAGCAACCGGGGCGAGCGGAACGCGGTCATCAGCGGGGTCGGCCAGAGCCAGATCGGCCGGCGCATCTACCGGGATCCCCTCGACCTGACCATCGAGGCCACCTTCGACGCCCTCGACGACGCCGGCCTGACGGTCGCAGGACATCGACGGCATCGCCACCTACCCCGGCGCCATGAACGTGCCCCCGGGGTTCTCGGGCGTCGGGGTGACCGACCTGCAGGAGGCGCTCCACCTGGAGCTGAAGTGGTTCTCGGGTGGCCTGGAGTCACCCGGCCAGTTCGGCTCGGTCGTCAACGCCATCGCCGCGGTGGCGATCGGGCTGTGCCGGCACGTCGTCTGCTTCCGCACGGTGTGGGAGGCCTCGGCCCAGGGCGATCAGGGGCGGGCCTCGGTCACCGCCGGGGGTGGGGGAGGCGGTGGTGGTGGCTACCGCGCCGACAGCTTCATGCAGTGGACCCTGCCCTTCGGCGCCCCGTCGGCGGCCAACTGGATCGGGATGATGGCCCAGCGCCACTTCCACGAGTTCGGCACCACCCGGGAGCAGCTGGCCCAGATCGCCCTCAACGCCCGGAAGAACGCCGCGCGTCAACCCGAAGGCCATCTACACGCGAGCCGATGACCATGGACGACTACCTCGGCGTGCGCATGGTCTCCGAGCCGCTGTGCCTCTACGACTGCGACGTGCCCGCCGACGGCAGCACGGTGGTGATCGTCAGCGCCGCGGAAACCGCTGCGGACCTGCGCCGCCCACCGGTCAGGATCGAGGCCGTGGGCTCGGCGCTGCGCGGTCGGAACTCCTGGGACCAGTTCGACGACCTGACGACCATGGCCGCCCGCGACGCCGGGAAGATGATGTGGGAGCGCTCGGATCTCACGCCGGCCGACGTCGACCTGGTCGAGGCCTACGACGGGTTCAGCTTCATCACCCTGTGCTGGCTGGAGGCCCTCGGCTTCTGCGGTCACGGCGAGGGTGGGCCGTTCATCGAGGGAGGTCAGCGCATCGCCCTCGACGGTGAGCTGCCCCTCAACACCCACGGCGGCCAGCTCTCGGCCGGCCGCCTGCACGGGTACGGGTTCCTGCACGAGGCCTGCACGCAACTCTGGGGTCAGGCGGGCGAGCGGCAGGTCGCGGGTGATCCGGAGGTGGCGGTGGCCGCGGCGGGCGGAGGCCCGTTGGCGGCGTCGCTGGTCCTGACCCGTTCGTGACGGACCGGGTCCGACCGGAGGTCCAGGGGGCCCGCGACACGCTGCCCATCGCCATCGGGATCATCCCGTTCGGCCTGGTCGCGGGCGCCGCCGCCGTCGAAGCGGGCTACGGCCTGTCCGGCGCCGTCGGGTTCTCGGTCGTCGTCTTCGCCGGGGCCTCGCAGCTGGCGGCCATCGACCTGCTGTCGGGCGGCGGCGCCATCGTCGTGGCGGTGTTGACGGCGTGGCTGATCAACCTGCGCATGGTCATGTACTCCGCCGCCCTGGCGCCGTGGCTCGGCCACGAGCCGACCCGCCACCGGGCCGGGGCCGCGTACGTCCTCACCGACCAGGCCTTCGCCCTGTCCATCACCCACTACGGCAAGGGCACCCCGGTCGAGGAGCGGCTGCGCTACTACCTCGGGGTCGCCGTGCCCCTCTGGCTCAACTGGCAGGTGATGACCGTCATCGGCGCGCTGGTCGGGACGAAGATCCCCGACGAGATCCCGCTCGACTTCGCCATTCCGCTCTGCTTCCTGGTGCTGATCGTGCCGTCGGTGACCGACCGACCGACGGCGGTGGCCGCGGTCGTCGGCGGGGTCGGTGCGGTGGTCGTCGCCGGGACGCCGCTGGCGGATGGCGCCATCGTCCTCGGGGCGGTCGCCGGCATCGCGGCCGGGGCCTTCGCCGACTGGCGCCTCTCGCCGGAGGACCCATGAGCGAGACCGCCCGGGTCTGGGTGACCATCGTGCTGGCGGGGGCGGGGACGTTCCTGGCCCGGATCAGCTTCCTCGGCGTGGCCCACCGCATGGCCGATCCGCCGGTCGCCCTGCAGCGGGTCCTGCGCATGATCCCGCCCGCGGCCCTCGCCGCCCTGGTCCTGCCTGCCTTCGTCCGCCCCGGCGGCACCTTCGACCTCACCCAGCCCCGCTTCGTCGCCGGCGTCATCGCCACGATCGTCGCCTTCTGGACCAAGAACGTGCTCGTCACCCTCGCCGTCGGCATGACCCTCGTCGTCCTCTTCGAACAGCTCTGACCGCAAACGAAACCGAGGCAAGAACGGGCTGGGATCGGGCCGGGCTCGTCGGCGACATGCGAGCCGCCCGACGGTTGGTCGCCTCAGACCGGGTCGAGCAGCTCCAGGTCAACCGTCGACGGGGTCGCCGTCGGTCAGGCCTTCGGCCTTGCGCACGGCCTTCTTCACGGGGAGCACGAACGAGCCGGCCTTCGTGTCGGGGAAGATCGAGGTGGCCCAGGTCGTCGCTCCGACCGTCACCTGGACCCGGACGGAGCCGAAGCCCCGCTGCCGTCCCTCGGTCAGCTCGTCGATCTCGTCGGTGACGTCGTGGGGCAGCGTGATGAAGAACCAGGACTGCGTTCCGCTGTGCTCCCAGATCGGCTCGGTGAACTCGTACCCCACGACCCGATCCTGCCCCACAGAGGGCGAAGGTCAGCGGTGCGGTGCGGCGGCCGGCGAGGGCGAAGGGCAGCACGACGAGGTTGCCGGCGAGGCTGATGGCCCGGAACACGACGTGGTGCACGGCCCGGTTCACGGTGTCGCTCATCGTCCTCCATCGGCCAGTCCCAGCGATTCTGTGAACCCGGAACGGACGAGGAGGGCTGGCCTACCGGGACAGGGGGTGTCGCCACCCTGGCCCTGCCTCGGCCGGTGCCCGAAGCTGATGGCATGCATCGCCCTCTGCGCCTGTCGGTCGTGGCCATGCTCCTCTGGGCGGTGGCCGCCTGCGGTGGTGACGACGGCGGCGACGAGGCGTCGACCGTCCGCCGAGCCCGGCGCCGACGACCACCGCACCTCCGGTGACGCTGCCTGCGCCCGTACCGGCTGACCCGGTCGTGGTCCCCGTGAGCGAGCGGACCGAGGCCCGGTTCGACATCATCGGCGGTCCCGACTGGTTGACGGAGGCCGACGGTTCTCTCTGGGTCAAGGTGGACGACGGGCGGGTGGTGCGCATCGATCCGGCCACGAACGAGGTGGAGGCCGAGATCCAGGCCGGCTCGGACACGCGAGATCTGCCAGGGGATCGGTGCCGGCGACGGCGACGTGTGGACCTGTGACGAGCGTGACCTCGTGCGCATCGACCCGGCGACCGACGAGGTGGCGGCCACCGTGCCCGTCGACAAGTTCTACGACAGCGGCCAGATCCCGGTGGCGTTCGACCACGCCTGGGTCGCTCGCCGGCGACGGCAGCGTGCTGGTCGGCGTCCGGGACGACGCCGTCGACGTCGAGCTCGACCTGGGTGTCCGCTGCGTCGGCATCGCGGCGGACGACGACGCCCTCTGGGCTGCGTGCCTCGAGGACGGCACGGCGATCCGCATCGACCCCGAGACCGGGGAGGTGACCGACCGCATCCCGGGGCTCGACGGGGCCCGAACCATCTCGGTCGGGTCCGGCAACGTCTGGGTGGGCTACTCGGGCGGGGTGGCCCTGATCGACGCCGCCACGGCGGAGGTCGTCGGGGTGGCGGACGCGCCCGACCGGCCTGAGCGGAGCGGTCTTTCGCCGCCGACGGTGGGGCCTGGGTCCGCAGGCCGGGGGCGCTGCGCCGGGTCGACGAGACCTCGCAGGTCGTGGAGGAGGTCACGATCCCCGAGGAGAGCGCCGGCTCTGTGCGGGTGGCGTTCGGCTCGGTCTGGACCTCGGCCTACGACGATGCCGTCGTCTACCGCCTCGACTGCGGGTCGGTGCCCTGCACCTGAGCGCTCAGAGGAGGCCGAGGAGATCGGCGTTGACGACGGCCGCCGACCTTGGTGCCGGCGGCGGCCGCCGTCACCACCTGGGCGGCGGGGTCGTTCACGTTGCCGGCGACGAAGACGCCGGGCACCTCGGTCTGGCCCATGGGGTCGGCGGGCACGTGGTCACCGATGCCGGCCGGGTGCTCCGCGGGGGTGAGGCCAAGGGAGGCCAGCAGCCCGGCCCGGGCCGACGCCCGGGGACCGACCACGACCGCGGTGCAGGCCACGAGATCGCCTCCCACCCGCACGCCGGTGATCCGGTCGTCGTCGACCACGATCTCCTCGACGGTGCCGGACCGCACGGCGATGCCGCGCTCGGCCAGGTCGACCAGGACCGCCTCGGTCAGGTCGACGGTCTCGTTCGGGAGGAGGGTCACCTCGTCGGACAGCTGGCGGAACAGCTGGGCCTGGTGCACCGACCGCGGGCCGGTGCCGAGGACGGTGATGGGCTGGTCCTGCACCTCCCACCCGTGGCAGTACGGGCAGTGCAGGACGTCGCGTCCCCATCGCTCGCGCACGCCCGGGATGTCCGGCAGCTCGTCGGTGAGGCCGGTCGTGACGACCACGCGCCGGGCGTGCAGGTCCTCGCCGTCGGCGGTCGTGACGGTGAAGTCGTCGCGGGAGCCCCGCAGCGCCACCACCTCTCCGGAGCGGACGGTGCCGCCGTAGCGCTCGACCTCGGCCCGGCCGCGGGCCAGGAGCTCCAGCGGCCCGACGTCGTCGTGGCCCAGGAACCCGTGCATGTGCTCGGCCGGGGCGTTGCGGGGGTCCCCGGCGTCGATCACCACGACCGACCGCCTCGACCGTCCGAGCATCACCGCGGCGCTCAGCCCCGCTGCGCCCCCACCGACCACCACCACGTCCCAGTTCGTCGCCATGGGCCCCAGGGTGCGGTCATCCCGCTGGCATGGCAATAGACCTTGCTGATCTGGCAAGCTGCTCCCATGGACGTCGAGCGTGCGCTCCGGGACCTCGGTCCGCGGCTGCGAGGGTTCCGCCAGCGAGCCGAGCTCACGCTGGCGGAGCTGGCCGAGACGAGCGGCATCTCGGTCAGCACCCTCTCCCGTCTGGAGTCGGGCCACCGCCGGCCCGGGCTGGAGCACCTGCTCGCCCTCGCCCACGTGTACGGGGTCCCGATGGAGGAGCTCCTCGGTCCCGAGGCCTCACACGACCCCCGGGTCACCCAGCGACCGACCCGCCGCCGCGACCGGACCGTCTACCCGCTGACCCGTCGGCCCGGCGAGCTCCAGGTGTTCAAGACGGTCATCGACGGGAGCGACCGACCGGCCCGAGCCCGAGCCGAAGGTGCACGAGGGCTACGAGTGGCTCTACGTGCTCAGCGGCCGCCTGCGCATGGTGCTCGAGGACCACGACCTGGTCCTCGAGCCCGGGTGAGGCCGCCGAGTTCGACACCCGGACGCCCCACTGGTTCGGGCCCGCCGATGACCAGCCGGTCGAGTTCCTCAGCATCTTCGGCAAGCAGGGCGAGCGCATGCACGTCCGGGCCCGCCCGGCCCGCGAGCTAGCTGCGGGCGAGCGGCTTGTACTTGATGCGGTGGGGCTGGTCGGCGGCGACGCCCAGCTCCCTGTGGCGCCACTCCTCGTAGTCGGAGAAGTTGCCCTCGAACCAGCGCACCTGGCTGTCGCCCTCGAAGGCGAGCATGTGGGTGGCGATGCGGTCCAGGAACCAGCGGTCGTGGCTGATCACGATGGCGCAGCCGGCGTAGGACTCGAGGCCGGCCTCGAGGGCCCGCAGCGTGTCCACGTCCAGGTCGTTGGTGGGCTCGTCGAGCAGGAGGACGTTGCCGCCCCGGCGCAGGACCTTGGCCAGGTGGACCCGGTTGCGCTCCCCACCCGACAGCGTCCCGACCTTCTTCTGCTGGTCGGACCCGTTGAAGTTGAACGAGGCCACGTAGGCCCGGCTGTTGACCTCGACGTCGCCGATGGTCAGCTGGTCGTAGTCGTCGGTTATCTCCTCGTAGACCGTCTTGTCGGGGTCGAGGCTGTCCCGGGACTGGTCGACGTAGGCCAGGTCGACCGTCTTGCCGATGGTGATCGTGCCCTCGTCGGGCTCCTCCTGGCCGGTCAGCATGCGGGCCAGGGTGGTCTTGCCGGCGCCGTTGGGGCCGATGATGCCGACGATGCCGGCGGGGGGCAGGGAGAAGCTGAGGTCCTCGATGAGGAGCTTGTCGCCGAAGGCCTTGCGCAGGTTGCCGACCTCGATGACCTGGTCGCCGAGGCGCTGGCCCGAGGGGATCTCGATCTGCAGGGTCTTGTGGGCGCGGTCGGCGTCCTGGGACTCCTTGAGGAGCTTCTCGTAGGCGTTGAGGCGGGCCTTGCCCTTGGCCTGGCGGGCCTTGGGGGCCATGCGCACCCACTCCAGCTCGCGGGCCAGGGTGCGCCGGCGGCCGTCGTCGGAGCGCTGCTCCTGCTCGAGGCGGACCTGCTTCTGCTCCAGCCACGAGCTGTAGTTGCCCTCGAAGGGCAGGCCCTTGCCCCGCTCCAGCTCGAGGATCCACTGGGCCACGTTGTCGAGGAAGTAGCGATCGTGGGTCACGGCCACGACGGTGCCCTCGTACTTGGCCAGCGTCTGCTCCAGCCAGGCCACCGACTCGGCGTCGAGGTGGTTGGTGGGCTCGTCGAGGAGCAGCAGGTCGGGCTTGGACAGCAGCAGCCGGCAGAGGGCGACGCGGCGCTTCTCGCCACCGGAGAGGGTGTCGACCGCGGCGTCACCCGGCGGGGTGCGGAGGGCGTCCATGGCGATCTCGATCGTGCGCTGGAGGTCCCAGGCCCCGGCGGCCTCGATCTTGGCCTCCAGGTCGGCCTGCTTGGCGCCCGAGCTTGTCGAAGTCGGCGTCGGGGTCGGACCAGCCGGCCAGGACCTCGTCGTAGTCCTGGAGCAGCGCGGAGACCTCGCCGACGCCGTCCATGACGTTGCCCATCGACGTCCTTGGCCTCGTCCAGGTGGGGCTCCTGCTCGAGGAGCCCGACGGTGAAGCCGGGGGTGAGGCGGGCCTCGCCCGAGTAGTCGTCGTCCAGGCCCGCCATGATCCGCAGGAGGGTGGACTTGCCGGAGCCGTTGGTCCCGATCACGCCGATCTTGGCGCCCGGGTAGAAGCTCAGGTTGATGTTCTCGAGCACCTGGCGGGCGGGCGGATGGAAGCGCCCGACCTTGTGCATCGTGTAGATGAATTGCGCAGCCATGTCGGGGACGCAGGCTAGGGAGCGCTGAGGCCGGTTGAGCGGCTACTCGTCCTTGCGGCGGCGCCCGAAGCGGCGGCGGCGCTTCGCCGCGGACTCGTCCGCGCAGCGGGGCCTTCTGCTTCGGGGCGGCCTTGGCCTCGTCGGACTCGAAGCCGGCGCATGGCCAGGTCGAGGCCCTCCCGCTCCCAGTCGATGCCGTCGATGACGAACTCCCGGGTCTCGCCCTGGTCGAGGACCTGGCGGGCGGCGTTCGGGGCCGGGTCGCCCATGGCGGCCAGCGGGATGTAGCTGCGGACCCCGTCGACGATGACGTAGGCGCCGTGGGAGGCGAAGCCCTCGACGGTGCCCTTCGGCGGTCGGCGCCGAGCGGGATAGGCCGTGGCGAAGCGCTGGAAGGACTTCGACGACGCGTCGGGGCCCTCGGGGCCGGTCGGCTCCTGGTCGTCGGGCTCGGGCGGCTCGGCCTGCTTGTCGGCCTCGGGAGGCGGGGTGCGGGGTCGCCGCTCGCGCCGCTCCCGGTCGCGGACGGCGGGGGTGGCGTCCCGGCTCCGGGGCTCCTTGCGGTTCTCCCGCTTCTTGGCGTCCTGCACCGAGCGGCGGCTGGCCGGGCCCCGCACCGGGGAGCGGGCGACGAAGACCCAGCCCACGCCCGGGCACGGGCTTGCCGCCGATGAGGCGGCCCTCGTCGAAGAGCCACTCGTAGTCGCCGTGGAACTCCTGGAAGGAGTCGTTGGACAGGACGGTGGCGCCGGCCCGGTCGGCGATCTGGAGGACGAAGGCGTCGCCCCGGCCGATGGCGCCGGCGGGCGGGGTCAGGAGCTCGTTGGCGGCGACGGCCAGCTCGTACTCGTCCCGCTCGGACGGGTCGATGCGGTGGGCGAACGTGGCGTCGACCACCACCGTGAGCGGTGTCGTGGGGGTGCTCCTCGAGGAACGAGCGGACGGCTTCGTCGAGCTGCTCGAGGCTGGGCTGGGAGCGTCCTTCGGTGGCGATGTTGGAGCCGTCGACGACGACGTGGCCCCCGCCGGACGCTTCGGAATCGGTCATGTGGCGTCCAGTAGACCATCCACCGGGGCCGATTCCGCGGAACCCGCGCGGCGGCCGTCCGTGGCGTCTGGGGTCACGGCCTAGTGTCCGATCCATGCCCGACCAGCTGACCGGCGAGGTCACCGAGCTGCTCCAGGCGCTCATCCGCAACCAGTGCGTGAACGACGGCAGCGTCGAGTCGGGCCACGAGGACCGCAGCGCCGACGTGCTGGCCCAGGTGCTCGACGGTCCGGGCCTCGACTCGCAGCGCTACGAGCCGGAGCCGGGTCGGACCAGCCTCGTGGCCCGCATCGAGGGGTCGAACCCCGAGGCGCCGTCGCTGCTGCTCATGGGCCACACCGACGTCGTGCCCGTCAGCCCCGAGCGCTGGCGCCACGACCCCTTCGGCGGCGAGCTCATCGACGGCGAGGTCTGGGGCCGGGGTGCGGTGGACATGCTGAACCTGACCGCGTCGATGGCGGTGGCCACCCGCCGTCTGGCCGACGAGGGCTTCCGGCCCGAGGGCACGCTCATCTACCTCGGCGTGGCCGACGAGGAGGCCCTCGGGAGCCACGGGGCGGCCTGGCTGACCGAGCACGTGCCCGAGGCCGTCGGCGCCGACTACGTCCTGACCGAGTCCGGCGGCATGCCCACCGTCACCCCGGGCGGGCTGAAGCTGCCGCTGATCGTGGCCGAGAAGGGCTCGTTCTGGTGCACGCTGCGGGTGACCGGCACGCCCGGCCACGGCTCGCAGAGCTACAAGGTCGACAACGCCCTGGTGAAGGCGGCCGAGATCGTGCGCCGGGTGTCGAGCCACCGGCCCGAGACCCGCATCCACGAGACCTGGACGGGGTTCCTGGAAGGCATCGGCTTCCCGGAGGAGATGACCGCGCCCCTGATGGACCCGGACCGCTTCCTCGAGGCGCTCGACGACTATCCCGGACGCGATGGCCCGGCTCTTCCACGCCTGCACCCACACGTCGGTCAACCCCACGATCATCCGGGGCGGGACCAAGCTCAACGTGGTCCCCGACGCCGTGGAGATCGACCTCGACATCCGCATCGTGCCCACCGAGACCGAGGAGGACGTGCGCCGGATGCTGGACGAGGCCATCGGCGACCTGGCCGACTCGGTCGAGCTGACCGTCCACTCCTCCGAGCCGCCCAGCTCGTCACCCGTCGACACGCCCCTCTACGAGAGCCTCCAGCGCCTCGTGCCCCGCTGGTACGAGGGCTCCGCCGTCGTGCCCATGCTGACCGTGGGCGCCACCGACGCCCGCTTCTTCCGCTGGCTGGGCATGACCGCCTACGGCTTCGGCCTCTTCAGCCAGAAGATGACCTACGAGGACTACTCCGTCATGTTCCACGGCGACGACGAACGCGTCGACCAGGAGTCCCTCCGCCTGTCCACCGAGCTCTGGCAAGCCGTCGCCCACGACCTCCTCACCTAGCCCCCGTTCTGGCGCCCGTTTCGGCGGTCATAGCCACCGAAAGAGGCGCCAGAAGCGAGAGTCGCGAGCACGCCCTGACCACGCGGAGGGCGTCAGGCGCCGGCGCGGATGGCTCGGAGGCGGGTCAGGGTGCCCTGGCGGTCGTGGAAGATCTCGTGATCGGTGAAGGAGCGGACCCGATAGCCGGCGGCCTCCAGAGCGGCCCGGCGCTCGGCGTCGGCAACCCGATCGACGATGGCGTCGTGGTAGAGCGCACTGTCGACCTCGATGACGAGCATGAGCTTCTCGCTCACGAAGTCGACCCGCCCCAGCCACTCGCCCATGTCGCACAGGTTTCGCTGCCTTTCCAGGACGAGGCCGACGACCTTGCACAGCGCTTGGAAGCGATCCTCGAGGTTGGTGTCGTTCGGCCGGTAGTCCGGCCCCCTGGCGTCGAGGAGCTCGCGCATCAGCGTGATGCCCTTGCGGCCCTTCCCGGCCAGCTCATCGAGCATCCGGGTCGAGCTGGCGTGGTTCAGGATGTGCCGCGCCCATCCCCGGTCAAGGGCCCGTTCGGCCCCGGTTGCGTCGCCGGAGCAGCGATGTCGAACGGGATGCGCGACGGCACCGTGACGCTGACCCCTCTGTGCAGCGTCAGGTGGTGATCAGGCAGGAGTCGGGGTTCGTGGATCGTCGCCAGCCGACTGGGCGTACTGGTCGCGTCACGTAGACGAGTGACCTGGAGTGGCCGCAACCGGAAACCGTTGAGGTCGAACCACGCCGCCGCCGGGTGATCCGACAGCCCTGCCCGACGACCAGCGTCCAGCACAGCGGCAGCCACCGCTTGCTCGACGGTCCGAGGAGAGCCGACTCGCCGGATGAGTAGTCGGGTGACGCGCTCCCACTGGCCGGAGGCGAAGAGGTGCTTGATCTCGGCATCGGTGGCGCCGGCAGATCGGAGCTGGATGGTGGAGACGACGCCGTGTTGGCGCTCGGCGAGTGCGCAGGCGATCGCGTGAAGAGACATGGAGCTTCCCCGTTTCCATCGTTCTGGCGCCTCTTTCGGCGGCTATGACGACCGAAGCGGGCGCCAGAAGGGTCTGGTTTGGGGGAAGCGGGCCCGGTCGTGCCGAGCGCTCGTTCTGGCGCCTCTTTCGGTGGCCATAGCGACCGAAACGGGCGCCAGAACGGGGGTGGGTGGTGTCGGGGGGAGCGACGGGGGCCGACGGGCCGCCGGGACTTGGTTTACAAGCCGGAGAAGGCGTCGTCGAGGAGTTGTTCCTGTTCTTGTTTGTGGACGGCGGCGCTGCCGGTGGCGGGGCTGGCGGACTCGGGGCGGGTGGCGGCCCGGACGAAGAGGCGGTGGCGTAGCCCTCGAACAGGTAGCGCTTGGCGAAGCGCCAGGCGCCCATGTTGCGGGGCTCCTCCTGGAGCCAGACCAGCGGACTCGGTGTTGGCGTACTTGGCGACCAGGTCGTCCAGGCGCTCGGCGGGCCAGGGGTAGAGCTGCTCCATGCGGAGCACGGCCACCGGGCGCTCCGGTCTCGTCCCGGCGGGCGATCGCCTCGTGGGCGACCTTGGCCGACGCCAGGATGACCCGCTTCACCGCCGCCGGGTCCGTGACGCCCGGGTCGTCCAGGATCTCCTCGAAGGTGCCGGAGGTCAGCTCGGCCACCGGGGAGCGGGCCTGCTTGGCCCGCAGCAGCGACTTCGGCGTGAAGACGATCAGCGGCTTGCGGATCTCGCGCAGCATCTGGCGCCGCATGAGGTGGAAGTACTGCGCGGCGTTCGACGGGTAGGCCACCTGCATGTTGTCCTCGGCGCACAGCGTCAGGAAGCGCTCGATGCGGCCCGAGGAGTGCTCGGGGCCCTGACCCTCGTAGGCGTGGGGCAGGAGCATGACCAGGCCGGAGGTCTGGTCCCACTTGTCCTCGGCCGACACCAGGAACTGGTCGATGATGATCATCGCCCCGTTCACGAAGTCGCCGAACTGGGCCTCCCAGCAGACCAGGGCGTCCTTGTCGACCACCGAGTAGCCGTACTCGAAGCCCAGGGCGGCGTACTCCGACAGCAGCGAGTCGTAGACGAACCACTTGCCCTGCTGGTCGCCGAGGTGGGCGAGGGGCACGTACTCGGCGCCGGTCTCGTAGTCGACCAGCACGGAGTGGCGGTGGGAGAAGGTGCCCCGCCGGGTGTCCTGGCCGGCGAGGCGGACGGTGGTGCCGTCCTCCAGCATCGAGCCCAGCGCCAGCGCCTCGGCCAGGCCCCAGTCCACGTCGCCCGTGCCGTCGGCGAAGGCCGTCCGTCGGGTGTCGAACTGCTTGGCCAGCTTCGGGTGGATGGTGAAGCCCTCGGGCACGGTGTCGATGGCGGCGAAGAGTCGGCCGACGGTCTCGGCGTCGAGCGCGGTGTCGGCGTGGGGCAGCACGCCGATCGGCGGCGGGGCGGGCTTGGCCCGGACCTCGCCCATCTCCTGGACGTGCTCGCGGGTCTGGTCGAGGGCGTCCTGCAGCTGGCGCTGGAAGTCGTCGAGGGCCTGCTCGGCCTCCTCCAGCGTGAGGTCCCCGCGGTTGACCAGGCTCTCGGTGTACTGCTTGCGGACCGAGCGCCGGGCCTCGATCTTCTTGTACATCAGCGGCTGGGTGTAGCTCGGGTCGTCGCCCTCGTTGTGGCCGAAGCGCCGGTAGCAGATCATGTCGATCACGACGTCCTTGTGGAACCGCTGCCGGTAGGCGAAGCGCCAGCCGGGCGGCCCGCACGCAGGCCTCGGGATCGTCGCCGTTCACGTGGATGATCGGCGAGGCGACCATCTTGGCGATGTCGGTCGGGTACTCCGACGAGCGGGCCGACTCGGGCGGGGTGGTGAAGCCGAGCTGGTTGTTGATGACCAGGTGGATCGTGCCGCCGACCCGGTAGCCGGAGATCTGGCTGCTCTGCAGGGTCTCGGCCACGACGCCCTGGCCGGCGAACGCGGCGTCGCCGTGGATCAGCAGCGGCAGGACCGAGTAGGTCCCGGGCTGGTCGATCAGGTCCTGACGGGCCCGCACCATGCCGATGACGACCGGGTCGACGGCCTCGAGGTGCGACGGGTTGGCCGCCAGCTCGATGGGCAGCTCGGCGCCGTTGCGGCTGACGTACTTGCCGGACTGGCCGAGGTGGTACTTCACGTCGCCCGAGCCCTGGATGGTCTCGGGGTCGATCGAGCCCTCGAACTCGGCGAAGAGCTGGTCGTAGGACTTGCCGACGACGTTGGTCAGCACGTTGAGCCGGCCCCGGTGGGCCATGCCCAGCACCGCGCCGTCCAGGCCCTCCTCGGCGGCGGCCTCCAGCACGGCGTCGACGAGGGGGATGGCGGACTCGGCCCCGTCCAGCCCGAACCGCTTCTGGCCGACGTAGCGCTTGCCCAGGAACTGCTCGAAGGCCTCGGCGGCGTTGAGGCGCTCGAGGATGTGCCGGTGCTCCTCGGCGCGTGAGGTCGCCGTCGACCCCCTCGACGTGCTCCTGGATCCAGCGCTTCTCCTCCGGCTCCTGGATGTGCATGTACTCGATGCCGATGCGGCGGCAGTAGGCGTCCCGCAGGATCCGGAGGATCTCGCCCAGCGGCAGCCGGTCGGCGGCGCCGCCGAGGGTGCCGGTGAGGAACTCCCGGTCCAGGTCCCAGATGGTGAGGCCGTAGGTCGCCGGGTCGAGCTCGGCGTGCATGTGCGGCTCCTTGGCCGCCAGCGGGTCGAGATCGGCGATGAGGTGGCCCCGCACGCGGTGGGCGTTGATGACCGCGTTGACCTGCATCTGCTTCTCGAGCATCGCCTGGTCGCGGTCCAGGGGATGGATGTCCGGGCGCCACTGGACGGCCTCGTAGGGCACGCCGAGCGAGCGGAAGGCGTCCTCGTAGAAGCCGTCCTCGCCCAGCAGCAGGTCGTGGACCCGCTTGAGGAACAGGCCGGACTCGGCGCCCTGGATGATGCGGTGGTCGTAGGTGGAGCTGACCGTGATGACCTTGGACAGGCCGAGGTCGGCGAGGACCCGGGGGTCGGCCGCCTCGTAGGCCGCGGGGTAGTCGATGCGGCCGACGCCGACGATCAGGCCCTGGCCGGGCATGAGGCGGGGGACCGAGCGCTCGGTGCCGATGGTGCCCGGGTTGGTGAGGCTGACCGTGGTCCCGGCGAAGTCGTCCGGCGAGAGCTTGTTGTTGCGGACCTTGCGGATGATGTCCTCGTAGGCCTGCCAGAAGCCGCGGAAGTCGAGGGTGTCGGCGTCCCGGATGCAGGGGACGAGCAGCGTGCGGGACCCGTCGTCCTTGGCCACGTCGACGGCCAGGCCGAGGCCGAGGTGCTCGTGGCGGACGAGGCGGGGCTTGCCGTCGACCTCGAGGTAGCTGGCGTTCATGGCCGGGACCTCGTCGGCGATGGCCCGGACGACGGCGTAGCCGATGAGGTGGGTGAAGCTGACCTTGCCGCCCTGGGTCCGGCCCGAGGTAGCCGTTCATCACCCGGCGGTTGACCTCGAGCAGCTTGGCCGGGACCTCCCGGAAGCTGGTCGCCGTGGGGACGGCGAGGCTGGCCTCCATGTTGGTGACGATCCGGGCGGCCGCGCCCTTGATGGCCACGCCGTCGGGGTCGGGCCGGCTGGCGCGGCCTTCGCCGGCTCTGCGGCGGGCGGGAGTGGCCGCCGGCGCGGGCTGCGGTCGGCGGGGGCAGGCGGCGCCGCGGCGCGGCGCGGCGGACGGGACCGGCTCGGCGTTCGTCCGGTAGTCGGCGAAGAACTCCTGCCAGCTCTCGCTGACCGAGGCGGGGTCGGCCCGGTACTGCTCGTACATCTCGTCGACGAGCCACTCGTTGGGCCCGAGATCCTCGAAGTTGCGCGGCGCGTCAGCCATCGAGGCGAGCCTACCGACCGTCCACGCCGCCGTTCGGTGCCTCCCCGTGCGTTCACCGAGCCGTCGGATCCAGCGCTCGAGCGGTGTCGCGGTCCTGCACGCCGGGGATCAGGAGTCGATCGCCACCCACCACGCCGGGGTGCCCGTCACCTCGTGGTCCCGGGCCTCGGCCATCGACGCCTCGAGGGCCCGGGCGCCGTCACCGCCGTGCCACGCCGTCGCGACGGCCCCGGGGTCGACGCCGTCGTCGGCCAGTACGGCGTCGATCACCGCCTGGTCGCCCAGATCCCGGTCGTGCACCCACTGGGCGTCGTAGAAGGCGGCGTCGACGGCGGCGAAGGCGTCGGGCCACCCGACCCGCACCAGCTCGGCGGTCTCCAGCGCCGGCGCGGGTGTTGGCGATGCGGGTCGGGACCTGCAGGGGCAGTCCCGCCGCCTCGGCCTCGGCGCGCGATGTGGGCGAGGACGGTGGCGAAGCGACCGTCGGGCCGCACCGCGCGACCCGTCGGCGGGGATCTCCGGGTGCAGCTCGTAGGACCGGGCGTCGACGGTGACCCCGAGCGACTCGAGGAGCGCCGTGCGGTCACGGCCGAGGTAGCACCAGGGGCAGAGGTAGTCCCGCCAGAGGACCGCGTGCATCAGGGCCGACGGTACGGTGCGCCGCGTGCGGCTCGCCACCTGGAACGTGAACTCCCTCGGCGCCCGCCTGGCCCGGGTGCAGGCCTGGATCGAGGAGTTCCAGCCCGACGTCCTCTGCCTGCAGGAGACCAAGTGCGCCGACGAGCGCTTCCCGTCGATGGACTTCGCGGCCTGGGGCTACGAGGTCGTGCCCTCACGGCGAGGGGCGGTGGAACGGCGTGGCCATCGCCAGCCGGCATCGGGGTCGACGACATCCGCCCGGGGCTGGACGACGCCGACCTCGACGTCGAGGCCCGCCTGCTGTCCGTGCGCTGCGGCGACGTCCACGTCGTCACCGCCTACGTCCCCAACGGTCGGACCCTCGACGCCCCGCAGTACGCCCAGAAGCTGTCGTGGCTGGCCCGCCTCCAGGCCCTCCTGGCCGAGCGCTTCGATCCGGCGGTCGACCAGGTCCTGCTGTGCGGCGACCTCAACATCGCCCCCGAGGACCGGGACGTGTACGACCCCGCGCTCTACGTCGGCACCACCCACACCAGCGCCCCCGAGCGGGCGGCCTTCACGGGCCTGCTCGACTGGGGCTTGGTCGACGTCTTCCGGCAGCGCTACGACGGCGGCGGCCTGTTCTCGTGGTGGGACTACCGTGCCGGCAACTTCCACAAGGGCAAGGGCATGCGCATCGACCACGTGCTGGCCACGCCGCCGCTGGCCGGCCGGCGCCGGCGCCGTCCTCATCGACCGGAACGCCCGCAAGGGCGAGAAGCCCTCGGACCACGCGCCCGTGGTGGTGGACTTCACCTGATGTCCGACGCCGACGAGTTCACGGCGATGACCGACGAGATCCGCGAGCTCCTGCACGAGCGTTGGCAGGAGCTGGGCGACGAGCACCTGACGCCGCGGCAGCGGGAGCAGCGCCGGCTCGCCGGGCAGATGCGCACGGTGATCGACCGGCTGGTGGCCACCTCCGCCCCCGAGGAGGCGCTGCGCTACGCCGCCGACTCCCTCGAGCGGCTGGCCGCGGAGTTCGACCAGTACCCGCAGGGCAACACCTACGAGGGCTTCGCCGAGTCGGCCAACGCCGGCGGCGACCAGGAGGCCTTCTTCGACCACAGCCCGCTGATCGGCCTCGCCAACCCGCTGTCACCGCCGGTGACCATCCGGGTCGAGGGCGACCACATCGAGGGGCGGGTGACCTTCGGCGCGGCCTACGAGGGCCCGCCGGGCTGCGTCCACGGCGGCTACCTGGCCGCGGCCTTCGACGAGGTCCTCGGCTCGGCCCAGTCCCTCGGCGGTCGTCCCGGCATGACCGGCACCCTGACCGTCCGCTACCGCTCGCCGACCCCGCTGCACACGCCCCTGCGCTTCGAGGCCTGGGTCAGCGGGGTCGAGGGCCGCAAGATCTTCACCGACCGGCCACTGCTCACGCCGGCGACGTGCTGACCGCCGAAGCCGAGGGCATCTTCATCAGCATCAGCCAGGAGCGCGTCGACGAGCTCCGCGCCCTCCGCGACGGCCCGCCGACTGACCGTTCTGGGTGCTCGGTGCTGACGCCGTCGATACGAGTGGCCCGACGATGATCAGGCGGGCGGAGGGCGGCCAGGAGCGCGTCGCCGAAGCGGGCCGCCTTGACCGGGCCGAGGCCGGGCACGTCCACCAGCTCGTCGGGCGACGCTGGCCCGACGTCGGCGATGGCGTGCAGGGTGCGGTCGTCGATGATCGCCTGCTCGGGGACGCGGGCGGCCCGGGCGGCCTGGGCCCGCCACGCCTCGAGGCGCTCCACCGCCGAGTCGGGCGGCGCGTCCATCTCGGGGTGGTGGGCGTGGAGCTCGGCCCGCGGCGCGGTCGAGGTGCTGACGGCCGTCGACCGGCCGGGACGCCACCTGCAGGTCGAGCAGGGCCGCCTCGATGGGCGCCAGCCACGGTGACGGCGCCCGCTCCCGGGCCTCGCCGCCCTGGACCCGCGTCCGGGACCAGTGGAGGCGCAGCTCCTCCTCGGCCCGGGTGATGGCCACGTAGAGCAGGCGCTGTTCCTCCGCCACGGGCGGCAGGCGTCTTGGCGTAGACGATCGGGACCAGTCCGTCCTCCAGCCCGGCCAGGTGCACGACCGGCCACTCGAGGCCCTTGGCCGCGTGGAACGTCGACACCTCCACCACGTCCCGGTCGGCCCCCTCGCCGGCGCGGACGGCGGCGACCAGCCAGCTGGCGAAGCCGGCCCCGGTGGGCGAGGGGTCCAGCGCCTCGTACTCCCGGGCCAGCACCACCAGGGTGGCCCGGTCTTCAGCGGCCTGCGTCGGCCTCCTCCGCCTTGCGGGCCGTATCGGGGCTGTCGGGCCGCTCGGCGCCCTCCTCGGCGACCGGCGGCGAGGCGCAGGTCGGCGAGCACGGCCTCGTAGCGCTCCCGGCGCAAGCGGGCCAGGCGTCAGCCACCGCAGGCCGGGTCAGGAGCTGGTCGGCGCCGCGGAGCCGGTGGGGGATGCCCGCCCGGCCGAGGGCCTCGGTGATCACCACGGCCTGGGCGTTGGTGCGCACGAGCACGGCCTGGGTGGACCAGGGTCGGCCGGGGCCGTGGCGCTCGCGGACGTCCCGGGTCACGGCCCGGGCCTCGGCGGCCTCGTCGGCGTGCGCCGTGACGGTCGGCAGCGGACCGTCCGGGCGGTGGGCGACCAGGCGGCTGGTCGACAGGACGGCGGCGGCGGTGGCCAGGACCTGCGGGGTCGAGCGGTAGTTGTCCCGCAGGTGCAGGACGGCGACGCCGGGGAAGCGGTCGGCGGGGAAGGCCTCCTCGAAGCGGTCGAGGTAGCGGGCGTCGGCCCCGTTCCAGCCGTAGATGGCCTGGTGGGGATCGCCGACGACGAAGAGGTCGTCGGCGTCGCCCAGCCAGGCCCGCAGCAGCCGGTACTGCAGCGGGTTGACGTCCTGGAACTCGTCGACGAAGAGGTGGCGGAAGCGCCAGCGCTGGGCGGCGGCGGCCTGGCGCGTCCCGCTCCATCACCCGCAGGGTCAGGCGGAGCAGGTCGTCGAAGTCGATCACCCGGGCCTCGGTCTTGGCCTCGGCGTAGCGGTCGAGCAGGTGGGGCATCTCGTCGCCGGGCAGCGGCGGTCGGCGCCCCGCCCGGGCGGCCCGGTCGAGGTAGTCCGACGGGCGTGACGAGGCGGGCCGACGCCCACTCGATCTCGGCCACCACGTCCTGGGCCTTGTCCCGCCGGCGTCCGAGGAGGTCGCCGACGAACCGCAGCTTGCGGTCCATCAGCCGGGGCACCTCGGCGCCCCGGTCGGCCCAGCGGGCCCGGAGCTGGGCGTAGGCGATGGCGTGGAAGGTCCCCGCGGCGACGTCGTCGCGCAGGCCGAGCTGGCGCAGGCGGGACCGCAGCTCGCCGGCCGCCTTGCGGGTGAAGGTCAGGGCGAGGGCGTGGCGGGGGTCGAGGTCGCCGGTCGCGGCCCGGTGGGCGATGCGCCGGGTGAGGACCCGGGTCTTGCCCGAGCCGGCGCCGGCGTGGACGCAGAGCGGCCCGGCGGGGCTGGTGACGGCGGCCCGCTGGGCCTCGTCGAGGCCCCCGAGCAGCGTCGCCTGCCCCGTCCACCACCGGAGCGTACGACCAGCGGCCGGGCGGTAGGTTCCGGCGCCGTGCACGTCACCCCGGAGCGGTTCGAGGACCTGGTGGCCGACGCCCTCGACGACATCCCCGAGGGGCTCGGCGAGCTGATGGACAACGTCGTCGTGCTGGTGGTCGACGACCCGCCGGAGCCCGGCCTGCTCGGGCCGCTACGACGGCGTGCCCCTCACCGAGCGGGGCGACGGCTACGGCGGCTACGGGAACCTGCCCATGCCGGACCGCATCGAGATCTACCGGCGTCCCCTGCTGGCCATGTGCCGCACCGAGGAGGAGATCGTGGAGCAGGTCCAGATCACGGTGGTCCACGAGGTGGCCCACCACTTCGGGATCGACGACGACCGCCTCGACGAGCTCGGCTGGGGCTGAGGCGCCGGGGACTACGTCTCGCCGCCGTGGCGTACCCCCGAAAGCTCCTGAACGAGGGCGAGACGGTCGAGCTGGACCTCCGCCCGCACTGGTGGTTCCTGGTGCCCCGGACGCGGCGTGCTCGATCCTGGCCGTGCATCGTCGGCATCTGGGCGGCGACCGACCGACGAGTCCTGGTTCCAGGTCCCGGCCGGCGTCCTCGTCCTCGTCGCCCTCGTCTTGTTCGGGATCCGCTACGCGGACTGGGTCACCACCAACTTCGTCGTCACCAGCGACCGGATCATCTACCGCAGCGGCGTGCTGTCGAAGCGGGGCATCGAGATCCCGCTCGACCGCATCAACACCGTGGTCTTCCACCAGGGCCCCTTCGAGCGCATCCTCGGCGCCGGCGACCTGGAGATCGAGTCGGCGGGCCAGACAGCCGGCCCGGTTCACCGACATCCGCAAGCCGTCGATCGTGCAGGCCGAGATCTACAGCAGAGCGAGGCCAACGAGAACCGCAAGTTCGACCGGGTCGGCGCAACCTCGAGAGCCTCGGTGGCGGCCGGTCTCAGCGTGGCCGAGCAGCTCGAGAAGCTCGAGGGCCTCCGCGACCGGGGCTCGATCACCCAGGAGCAGTACGAGGCCCAGAAGGCCAAGCTCCTCGGCGGCTCTCAGGCCGTCGTCACCCGGGCGCCCGGCCGGCGGGCGGACGGTCCAGCCCTCGGTCGAGCGCGCCGGGCTCGGTGAGGGCGACGACGCAGCCGCCGAAGCCGGCGCCGGTCAGGCGGGCGCCGTGCACGCCGGGCGTGGCCGACAGGCGCTCGACGAGGGCGTCGAGGGTCGGCGTCGACACCTCGTAGTCGTCGCGGAGGCTGGCGTGGCTGGCGGCCATCAGCGCGCCGGCCTCGGCCGGCCAACCCTGCCCTCAGCGCCTCGGCGAAGGCCCACACCCGGGCGTTCTCGGTCATCACGTGGCGGGCCCGGGCCGCGGTGACCGGGTCCTCGAGCTCGCTGCAGGTCCAGCGTGGTGGCGTCCCGGAGGGGGCCGATGACGGCCTCGGCCATCTCGGCCTGGGCCCGGCGCTCGGCGTAGGCGGAGCCGACCAGGGTGCGGGCCTCGCCCGAGTCGACCACGACGACCTCGACGTCCTCGGGCATCGGCGACCGGGCGCACGTCCAGCGAGCGGCAGTCGATGAGGAGGGCGTGGCCCTCGACGCCGGCCGGCGGAGGCCAGCTGGTCCATGATCCCCGACGGCACGCCCGAAGCCCGCTGCTCGGCCCGCTGGCAGGCCTCGGCCAGCTCCAGCGGCGTGCCCTCGAACCCCAGGGCCAGGGCCACGGCGACCTCGAGCGCGGCGCTGGACGACAGGCCGCCGCCGATCGGCAGCGTCGTGGTGACGGTCCCGGTGAAGCCCGTCGTCGGCCGGACCTCGGCCACGACGCCCGGCGACGTAGCGGGCCCATCCGGGCTCGACGGCCGCCGGGTCCTCGACGTCGAGGGGGACGACCGCCGGCTCGGCCTGGTCGGCCGAGCGCGAGGACGACCGTCGTCGCCGCCCGGCTTCGCCCTCGACGGTCGTCCCCAGGTCGATGGCCATGGGCAGCACCAGCCCGCCCAGGTAGTCCGTGTGGTCCCCGATCAGGTTCACCCGCCCCGGCGCCAGCCCGCCTCGCGCCCACATCCTGTTCTGGGTGTGCGATCGCGCGCTCGGCCACACGATGTCGCACCCAGAACGGGGCGGTCAGCATCGCGGAGGCCTGGGCGGCGGCCTCGGGGGCGACGGGGTTGAAGAAGATGCCGGCGCCGACCTCGGCGGCGGCGACGAAGCGGGGGGTGCCGGGAGAGCGGTGCAGCGGGGCGATGTGGAGGTGGACGTGGGCGGTCGGCCAGTCGCCGCCGTCGGTGGGGCGCTGGTGGAACCAGGCCATGTAGGGCATGGGGCGGCGAACAGCCGGTCCAGGCGGCCGAAGGCGTCGACCAGGACGTCGGCCAGGCCGTCCCGGTCGGCGTCGTCCAGTGACGGGCAGGTCGGGGACGTGGACGTCGGGGGCGACGAGCAGCCCGTAGGGCCAGTCGGCGGCCCGCGGGCACGCTGGACCCGCCAACCGCCCGGCTTCGGGTGACGACCAGGTCGGTGGGCGGTGGCGCGCACAGCGGCGCAGCCGTCCGCCGCCAGCTCCCGAGCGGGGACCGGCGGGATCTCGTCGTAGGCGTAGATCTGGCCGTGGGGGTGGGGGATGGTGGCGCCCGACCTCGGGCCCCCGGTTCTCGAAGACGAGGACGTAGGCCACGTCGTCGCGGGCGCCGAGGGCGGCGGTGCGCTCGGCCCAGAGGTCGACGACCTTGCGGGCCCCGGCCCGACCCAGCGAGGCGAAGGTGGCCTCGTGCTCCGGCGTGTAGAGGACGATCTCGCAGCGCTCGTCGGGCATCGGCGGCCAGCGGTTCGGGAACGCCTTCACCGTCGTACGGGCCCGGGCGCCTCGATGCCCCCGACGCAGAACGGGCACTGGTCGGTCCGGGGCTGGTTGGGCCGGTCCTGCCGGGCGGCCACCACCCGCACCGGCGCCCCCGTCAGCGGATCGACCCGCCGATCGTCCCCGTCTGCTCATCAGGCGGCGAACCGGTCGCGGGCCTCGGCCAGGTGGTCGAGGACGCCGAGGTCCCACGGGGCCCGGAGGGCGAGGTTGATCTGGTCGGCGCCGGCGTCACGTAGGCCCCGATCTGGTCGACCATCGCGTCCGGGGAGCCGACCAGGCAGCCCGGGCGGGCGTAGTCGGCCATGCCTCCGAACTGGGCCCGCAGGCCGTCAGTCGTCGGGCGCGGCGCCGACGTTGACCGCGCAACGGATCTCGCCGGGGTCCCGGTCGACCGCGGCGCAGTGCCCGGCCAGCACCTCCCGCTTGTGGGCGAACACGTCGGGGGCGACGAAGGGGATGTTCCAGCCGTCGGCGTAGCGGGCGGCGATGGCCAGCGTCCGCTTCTCGCCGCCCCCACCGATCCAGATGGGCAGCTCGGCCTGGACCGGCTTCGGGTCGTTGGCGGCGTCGGTCAGCGTGAAGTGCTCCCCGGCGAAGTCGGTCCGGTCCTCGCGGAGCAGCCCCCGGATGCACTGGACGGCCTCCTCGAGGATGTCGAGGCGCTCGCCCGCGCCGGGGAACGGGATGCCGTAGGCCTCGTACTCGCCCACCGCCCAGCCCGCGCCGAGCCCGAGCTCGGCCCGCCCGCCGGACAGGTGGTCGATGGTGGTGATGGCGTTGGCCAGCACGGCCGGGTGGCGGTAGCCGGCGCAGTAGACGAGCGAGCCGACCCGGACCCGCTCGGTGCTCCATGGCCAGGGCGGTGTGGGCGGCGATCGCCTCCAGGCTGTGGGTGCCCCCGAGGTCGGCGGCGTAGAAGTGGTCCCAGATCGAGATCCAGTCGAAGCCGTGGTCCTCGATCCGGTGCCAGAGGTCCTGCAGCTCGTCGACCGTCGTGTTCTGCAGCCCGGTGTGGACACCCCAGGTCGGGCCCATGGGCCGGAACGTAGTTGCGCGGCGCCGCGACCAGGTCATGGGGACGGCGATCGGCCTGCCTAACCTCGGCCCCCGGCGGATCGACGCTGGAGGTGGGCACTGATTTTCAGATCGAGGTCCTGGGGCAGCGACGGCACCTGGTACGGGTGGCTGATCGTGGTCGGACTGGCCGGGGTCGTCCTCTGGGTCTCCCTCGGTGTGCTCCGGGGCGACGAGGACGACTGGGCCCGGCGGGGCTCGCCCGCGCTGGCGTGGACCGGTGACCAGCTCTTCGTCTACGGCGGCAACCCCGTGCCCTCGCGACACGCGAGAGCGTCCGCTCCGTCGAGCCCCTGAACAACGCCGCACTGATCGACCCCGCGAGCGGCGACGTGTCCACCCTGCCCGACGCCCCGTTCGACCGTGCCGCTGCGGGTGGCCCCCGCCGCCGTGCCGGTCGACGACGAGGTGTTCGTGGTCGGCCAGCTCTGCCGGGAGGCCGAGGAGGACCGGGCCTGTCGCGGCCGGCGGCTACCGGGCCGCCGTGTACTCGATGCCCGACGACGAGTGGCGGGAGGTCGAGCTCCCCGACCAGCTGAAGCAGATCAGCAACGGCCAGAGCGAGGCCGTCGGGCACGACCTCCGACGGTCGGGCCGTCGTCGTCCTCGGGTCACGGGAGCGGCTTCGGCGCGGTCGCCAACCGTGAGATCTGGACCTACTCGCCGGCCGAGGACGAGTGGGAGAGCTCCCCGCGCCGGGTGGCTGATCGAGGGCGTGTGCCTCGCCGGTGACGTCGGTGGTCGTGGGCTCGGGCCTCCTGCCCGAGACGGCGGCGGGGGTCCGCGGCCGGTCCTGCCGGGTCCGGGCCGCTCGACGGCGAGGCCAGCGGCTGGATCGCCACCGAGCCCGCCGATGCCTCGCCGGTGGGCGGAGGCCAGGCCAACCTCACCTGCGGCGAGGACCTCGTCCTCTTCGACGACGGCGAGACCGTGCGCCAGGTCTTCGACTTCGGGCCTGGCGGCGGCTGGCGGGCCGCCGCCGAGGCGCCCGGCGACGACGCCCACGCCTCGCGGATCTGGACCGGTGAGGAGTTCCTCTTCCTCGACCCCACGGCTCCGACCCTGGGCTACGACCCGGAGGCCGACACCTGGCGGGGCATCGAAGGGTCGGCCCCCACGCGGCGTGAACCCGGTCTGGACGGGCGACGCCGTCGTCGGCTGGCCCGGCCGCACCGACACCCCCGTCCAGCTTCGAGGTCGAGAGCGACTGACCGGTCAGGGGCGGGCGCATGGGGACGTGGGGGATGCCGTCCTCGAGGTACTCGGGGCCGGTGACCCGGAAGCCGAGGGCCTCGTACCAGGCGACCAGGTGGGCCTGGGCGTCGGCGACGACGGGGCCGTCGTGGTCGGCGAGCACGCCCTCGACCAACGCCTTGGCCAGGCCGGCGCCGCGGGCGTCGGGGCGGGTGACCACCCGGCCGATGCGGATCCCGCCGCCGGGCTCGGCCAGGGTGCGCAGGTAGGCGGCGGGCGCCGTCGTCGTCGCTCGACCAACGGTGCTCGGTGCCCGGCTCGGTGTCCCGGCCGTCCAGCTCCGGGTAGGGGCAGGCCTGCTCGACCACGAACACGTCGGTGCGCAGCTTCAGCAGGGCGTAGAGGGTGGGGACGTCGAGGTCGGACGGCCCGGCGGTGCGGAGGATCATCGGGGCGAGTCTCGCCCGTACGATGCCGCCATGGGTCCACTCTCGGGGGTGAAGGTCATCGAGATCGCGGGCATCGGCCCCGGTCCGTTCACGGCGATGGTGCTGTCGGACATGGGCGCGGACGTGATCCGCGTCGACCGGTCGGTGGCCGCCAAGGGCGGCGACCCCGCCGACCCGCCCCGCGACGTCCTCACCCGGGGCCGGCGCTCGGTCGGCCTGGACCTGAAGCACCCCGACGGCGTCGAGACCCTGCTCAAGCTGGTCGAGGGAGCCGACGTGCTGGTCGAGGGCTTCCGCCCCGGCGTGGCCGAGCGCCTGGGCTTCGGGCCCGACGTCTGCCACGCCCGCAACCCCAGCGCTGATCTACGGCCGCATGACGGGCTGGGGCCAGGACGGCCCCTACGCCCTGGCCGCGGGCCACGACATCAACTACATCGCCCTGGCCGGTGCCCTGCACCCGCTCGGCCGCGCCGGGGAGGCCCCCATCGCCCCGCTCAACCTGGTCGGGGACTTCGGGGGCGGCGGGATGCTGCTCGCCTTCGGCATCGCCTGCGCGCTGGTCGAGGCCAAGGTCTCCGGCGAGGGCCAGGTGGTCGACGCCGCCATGGTCGACGGCTCCGCCCTGCTCATGACCTTCATCCACGGCCTCAAGGCCATGGGCCTCTGGGAGGGGCCGCGGGGCACCAACCTGCTCGACAGCGGGGCGCCCTTCTACGACGTCTACGAGTGCGCCGACGGCGAGTACGTCGCCCTCGGGCTCGATCGAGCCGCAGTTCTACGCCGAGCTGGTCCGCCTCAGCGGCATGGCCCACGAGCCCCACCAGATGGATCGCAGCGCCTGGCCGGAGATGCGCGATGAGTTGACCCGGGTCATGAAGTCGAAGACCCGTGACGAATGGTGCGCCCTGATGGAGGCCAGTGACGTGTGCTTCGCCCCGGTCCTGTCCATGGACGAGGCCCCGAGCCACCCCCACAACGTGGCCCGGGACACCTTCGTCGAGGTGGCCGGCGATCCCGCAGCCCAACGCCGCCCCCCGCTTCAGCCGGACCCCGGGCGCCATCCAGGGCCCGCCCGGCCCACGCCGGCCAGCACACCGACGAGGTCCTGGCCGAGGCCGGGATCTCAGCGCCGACGAGATCGCGGCCCTGCGGGACTCCGGAGCGGTGGCCTATGGCCTCACTGGTCGTCCTCCACGCCCACCCGGACGACGAGTCCATCCAGACGGGCGGGACCATGGCCAAGGCGGCGGCCGAGGGTCACCGGGTGACCCTGGTCGTCGCCACCCGGGGCGAGCACGGCGAGGTCGTGCCCGGCGTCCTCGACGACGGTGAGCCCCTCGGGCCTGCGCCGCATCGCCGAGACCTACCGCTCGGCCGAGCTGCTCGGTGCCCAGCGGGTCGAGTTCCTGGGCTACGTCGACTCCGGGATGATGGGCGAGCCGACCAACGACGAGCCGCGCGTCGTTCTGGCAGGCCGACACCGAGCACGCCGCCCGACGCCTGGCCCTGATCCTCGAGGAGGAGCAGGCCGACGTCCTCACCTACTACGACGAGATCGGCGGCTACGGCCACCCCGACCACATCAAGGTCCACCAGGTCGGCCGCCGGGCCGGCGAGCTGGCCGGGCACGCCGCAAGCGGTACATGGCGACGATGAACCGGGACTTCCTCATCGAGCTGATCCGGGCCCGGGTGGAGTCGCGGCGACCTCGACCTCGGTGACGGCGAGGACGCCCCGAGATCGACGAGGAGAACTTCGGCCAGCCCGCCTCGGTCATCACCCACGCGCATCGACGTCACCGGCCAGGTCACCGCCAAGCGGGCCTCGATGCGGGCCCACGCCAGCCAGATCGGCGAGGACCACTTCTTCTCTCGCCCTGCCCGACGAGGCGTTCGCCGTCAGCTTCGGCCAGGAGTGGTTCATCGACGACACGGGAGCGACGCGAGCGGCGGCGAGCCGTTCGCCGCCGACCTCTTCGCCTGAGGGCTTACGCTCGGGGCCATGAGCACGACCCACGCTGGCGGGGCATCAACCACCTGGCGCTCATCACGCCCGACATGGACGCCACGGTGCGCTTCTACCACGGGGCGCTGGGCATGCCGATCGTGGCCACGATCAACGCCGGGCCCATGCGGCACTACTTCTTCGACATGGGCGCGGGGAACACCATCGCCTTCTTCTGCTGGTCCGACGCCGAGGTCGACGACCTTCGAGAAGCCCGCGGGCATCCCGCCCGACTTCCCGGCCCAGTTCGACCACGTGTCGTTCAACCTGCCCGAGCTGCGGGACCTGTTCGACCTGCAGGGCCGCCTCCGGGAGCACGGCGTCGAGGTCACCGAGCTGGTCGACCACGGCTTCGTCCAGTCCGTCTACTTCACCGACCCGAACGGCATCGCCCTCGAGGCCAGCTACTGGGTCACCGAGCCGACCGGCCGCCCGGCCGACTACGTCGACGGCGAGATGTTCCTCGACACCGACCCGGTCCCCGCCGTCCGCGAGCTCATGGCCACCGGCGAGCTGGCCAGCATCCCGTCCACCCACCTCGTCGACGAGCGCCGACCCCGCCGACCCCCGGTCTTGACCCAGCCCGTCGAGCGCGACGGCGATGTGGCGTGCGCGGCGGTGGGGCGGATGAAGTGCTTGCCGAGGGTCTCGACCTGGCCCTGGTAGTTGGAGCCGATGCCGGCGCCGTAGAGGCGCTCGGGGGGCTCGAGCATGCTGCTCGAAGGTCAGCTTGCAGACGGGCTGGCGGTGCTCGACCATGAACGGGACGTCGTGGGCCCGGACCTCGAGCGCGGCCCGTGAGCCCCGCAGCAGGCCGGTCGGGTCGTAGCCGAACCCCGGGTCGAAGAAGCCGGCGTAGTGCGTGCGCAGCTCGCCCGCCGTCGGGTCGTAGGCGGTCATCTCCGCGGCCAGGTCGGGCGGGATGACCACGGCCTCGTCGGACAGCAGCAGGTAGAAGGCGCCGGGGGCGAGCACGATGCGGTCGCCCTCCTCCCGCCGGACCGGCTCCCAGAAGTCCTCGGCGTGGTAGGCGCTGATGCGGCCCATGTCGAGCAGGGCGGTGTGGGGCTTGGCCCGGTGGCCGACCCGTCCCTCGCTCGTCGCCCTCCAGGTCGAGGCCGAGGAACAGGCCGGACGCGATGCGGAAGTCCTCGGGGGCGACGGCCCGGTCGGCCCGGAAGAGCAGCCCGTCCTCGGCGTGGCGGGCCCGGACCTCGTCGTCGGTCAGTGCCACCCGGTCGCCGGCGATGAGGCGGACCTGGTTGAGGGCCAGGCCCTCGTGGACCCGGACGGTGAAGGAGAGGGGCACGACCTCCAGCCAGAGCGTGCCCGTGTAGCCCGGGGGCGATCTCGTCGAAGGCCTTGCCCCCGTCGGTGATGACCCGGGTGAAGACGTCGAGGCGACCGGTGGAGCTCTTGGGGTTGGTCCGGGCCCGGATGTGGTCGGGCAGGTCCAGGGTCTCCTGCAGCGGGATGAGGTACGGGCGCTGGGTCTCCAGCACGGCGCCCTCGCCGGTGAGGTCCAGCTCGTCGACCACGTAGGCCTTCACCCGGCGCTCGACGGTCTCGGCCCCGGGCAGGAAGCTGCAGCGGATGCGGTAGGCGACCGGGCCGAGGTGGAGGTCGAGGCTGGCGGGCTGGATGCTGGCCTCGTCGACGTCGCCGGCGATCCAACCGTCGGCGAGGGCCTGCGGTCAGGTGCTGGCTGGGCAGGACCCCGGAGGCGCCGTCGGCGATGGACATCGCTCCGAGCGTAATGGTCGACGGCAGTACCCTCGGCGGCCGCATGTCGACCGCCACCCTGCTCGACCTCCACGGCACCTTCGCCTGGGTCCTGGTGGGCGTCAACGCCGCCGCCGGGGTGTGGGCCCTGGGCGCACACTGGGTCGAGCGCCTACGGGGGAAGCCCCTGTGGATCTTCACCGGCGTGGCCTGGGCGACGATCGTGGTCCAGGTCGTCCTCGGGGCGCTCTTGTCCAACCGGGACCTCGAGGCGCCCGAGTTCCACGAGTTCTACGGCTTCGTGGCCCTCATCTCCGCCGCCCTGATCTACAGCTACCGGGCCCAGATCAAGGACAAGCAGTACCTGCTCTTCGGCCTCGGCGACCTCTTCATCATGGGCCTCGGCCTACGGGCCATCCACCTGGCCTGAGTGACGCTGCGCAGCGGAGCGGAGCAGCATCGAGGACCCTCAGCTTCGGCGGCGCCGGACTTGCTGAGCGAAGCGAAGCCAGTCAAATGTCACAGGTTGACGACCGGGCAGGTCAGGGTCCGGGTGATGCCTTCGATCATCTGGACCTTGCTGACGACCATCTTGCCGAGGTCGTCGACGGAGCCGGCCTCGGCGGTGGCGATCACGTCGTAGGGCCCGGTGACGTCGTCGGCGGAGACGATGCCCTCGAGGCCGCCGATCTGGTTGGCCACGGCGGCGGCCTTCCCCACCTCGGTCTGGATGAGGACATAGGCCCTGACGGTCATGACGTTCCCCCTGGTGGACGTGGCCGCCCAGCGTACGCGAACGGGCCCGGACCCTGTTGGGGGTCCGGGCCCGGTTCCCTCGCCGGAAGGGGTCGGCGAGGCGAGGGTCAGGCGGCAGCCGTCTCCGTGGACTCGGCCTCGATGGCAGGGGAGGCGTCGCTCGTGCCGACGGCCACCTTGCGGGGCTTGGCCGCCTCGGCCACGGGGATGGTGATGGCCAGCACGCCGTCGCGGTAGTCGGCCTCGACCCGCTCGCCGTCGAGGGTGTCGCCCAGCAGCAGGCGACGGAGGAACGCGCCCTGGCGCCGCTCGCTGGCCAGCACCTGGTCGCCCTCCTCGCGGGCCCAGCGACGCTCGGCCTTGACGGTGAGGACGTTGCGCTCGACCTCGAGGTCGATGGACGCGGGGTCCACGCCAGGGAGGTCGAGGTAGACGAGCACGGTCTCGCCCCGACGGACGGCGTCCATCGGCATGGCGGGGTTGCACTGCGGGCGAAGGCCTGGTCGGCCATGCGGTCGATCTCACGGAAGGGGTCGAACTGGAGAAGCATCTGGGTACCTCCGAAGCGTTGGAGCGTTGGTTCGATCACTGGCGAGTATATGAGGAAAGTTGAGCGTTGACAAGTCAAGTTTCCTCATGCTTCAGGGCGCGCCAGAAGGCGGCACTGCGCACTGTTCCGCCTGGACCGGGAGTCAGCCCTGGTCCAGGTGCTTCTCCAGGTCCCGGAGCTGGTCGCGGAGCTCGGCGGGGAGGCGCTCGCCGACGAAGGCGTAGTGCTCCTCGATGAGCTCGACCTCACGACGCCAGGCGTCGAGGTCGACCGTCGACCAGGCGCTCGACGGTGGCGGGGTCGAGGCCCGAGCCCGGTGACGTCGAGGTCCTCGGCGTGCGGCACCCGCCCGATGGGCGTGTCCACGGCGTCGACGTTGCCGTCCAGGCGGTCGATGATCCACTTGACGACCCGGCTGTTGTCGCCGAAGCCCGGCCACATGAACGTGCCGTCCTCGTCCTTCTGGAACCAGTTGACCCAGTAGAGGCGGGGCAGCTTGGCGGCGTGGGTGGCGTGGTCGCCGATGCTCAGCCAGTGGCTGAAGTACTCGCCGACGTTGTAGCCGCAGAAGGGGAGCATGGCGAAGGGGTCGAAGCGGACCTCGCCGAGCGTGCCGGCGGCGGCCGCCGTCTTCTCCGAGGACATGATCGAGCCGAGGAACACCCCGTGCTCCCAGTCCTTGGCCTCGGTGACCAGCGGGACGGCGGACGGCCCGGCGGCCGCCGAAGAGGATGGCGGAGATGGGCACGCCCGCGGGGTCGTCCCAGTTGGGGGAGATGACCGGGCACTGGGCGGCCGGGGCGGTGAAGCGGGCGTTGGGATGGGCGGCGGGGCCGTCGGACGCCGGCGTCCAGTCCTCGCCCTTCCAGTCGATGAGGTGGTCGGGGGCCGGGCCCATGCCCTCCCACCAGACGTCGCCCTCGTCGGTCTTGGCCACGTTGGTGAAGATGATGTTCTCGCCGAGGGTGCGCCATGGCGTTGGGGTTGGTCTCCTCGGAGGTGCCCGGGGCCACGCCGAAGAAGCCGGCCTCGGGGTTCACCGCGTAGAGCCGGCCGTCGTCGCCGAACTTCATCCAGGCGATGTCGTCACCGACGCACTCGACCTTCCACCCGGGGAGGGTGGGGATCATCATGGCCATGTTGGTCTTGCCGCAGGCCGACGGGAAGGCGGCGGCGATGTACTTGGTCTCGCCCTCGGGCGGCGTCACGCCGAGGATCAGCATGTGCTCGGCCAGCCAGCCCTCGTCGTGGGCCATGGCCGAGGCGATGCGCAGGGCGAAGCACTTCTTGCCCAGCAGGGCGTTGCCGCCGTAGCCGGAGCCGTAGGACCAGATCTCGCGGGTCTCGGGGAAGTGGGAGATGTACTTGTTGTCGCCGTCGCAGGGCCAGGCCACGTCCTCGCGGCCGTCCGCCAGCGGGTAGCCGACCGAGTGGAGGCACTTCACGAACGAGCCGGCGCCCAGCACCTTGAGGACTGCGGTCCCCATGCGGGTCATCGTGCGCATGTTGGCCACGACGTAGGGGGAGTCGGTCAGCTGCACGCCGATGTGGGCGATGCGGGAGCCCAGCGGGCCCATGGAGAAGGGGACCACGTACATGGTCCGGCCCTGCATGGCGCCGGTGAAGAACTCGAGGATCTCGGCCTTCATCTCGGCCGGGGCCCGCCAGTTGTTGGTGGGGCCGGCGTCGATCTCGCGCTCGGAGCAGATGAAGGTGCGGTCCTCGACCCGGGCCACGTCGGCGGGGTCGGAGCGGGCGAGGAAGCTGTTCGGGCGCAGCTCGGCGTCGAGCTGCTCGAAGGTGCCGCCCTCGACGAGGAGCTGGCACATGCGGCCGTACTCCTCCTCGGAACCGTCACACCACTCGATGGCGTCGGGCTGGAAGATCTCCGCCCACTCGTCGACCCACTCCAGGAGGCGTCGGTTGGCGGTGGGGGCGTTGCTCGTGGGGGACATGGTCACTGCTCCTGGAGCTGGTCCGGGGTCCCGAGGTCCACCTCGGATCCCATGCGCACGCTCGCCGCCCTACCCGAGCCGTCGAGGTCGAAGACCACGCGCTGGCCCTGGCGGAGCGTCCGGAAGAGGGAACCGGCGAGCGCGTCCTCGCTGAGGTCGTACTCGGTCAGGTCGGTGTCGCTGATGATCGACCCGACCCTGGTCCCGGGGTCGTAGGACTTGATGACTCCCTGCACGTCGTCGCCTCCGCTCGATCAGCGGGCGGCTTTGACGACCTTGCCGGCCCGGATGCACGAGGTGCAGGCCCGGACCCGGCGGGTGCGTCCGTCGACGACGGCGCGGACGCTCTGGATGTTCGGGTTCCACCGGCGACGCGTGCGACGGTGGGAGTGGCTCAGCTTCATGCCGAACGAGGGATGCTTGCCACAGATCTCACAGACCGCAGGCATGACGGGGGGAACCTCACAGAACAGGCAACGGGGTGGGAGAACGGTACCAGCCGCCTCCCGGCGTCGCGGCAGTCCGGCGCCGCCGTCGCCGCCGGCGTCGGCTCCGGGGCGTCGGCGGCTGGCTGGCTACCATCGGCCGCCATGGCGACCCGCGAGCACCTCGGCGCTGACGACCTGCGGGCGGCGATCGCCACCTTCCGCGACCTGCTCCGGTCCCACCAGGACCCGATCAACCGGCTCAACGTCTACCCGGTCCCCGACGGCGACACCGGGCACGAACATGGCCCTGACCCTCGAGTCGGTCGTCACCGAGCTGGAGGGCGCGGGCCCGGCGATGGCCGACACCTGCAAGGCCATCGGCCACGGCTCGCTCATGGGGGCCCGCGGCAACAGCGGCGTGATCCTGTGCCAGGTCCTGCGGGGCCTGACCAACGTGCTGGCCGAGGGCGACGAGGTCGACGGATCGACCTGGGCCGCGGGCCCTGGCCGAGGCCTCGACCGCGGCGTACGGCGCGGTCGGCACGCCGGTCGAGGGCACGATCCTGACCGTCGTCCGGGAGGCGTCGGAGGCGGGCAGCGTGGCCGCCGACGGCGGTGGCTCCCTGGTCGAGGTGCTCGACCGGTCCAAGGACCAGGGGGCCGACGCGCTGGCCCGCACCCCCGACATGCTCCCCGTCCTCAAGGAGGCGGGGGTGGTCGACGCCGGCGGCGCCGGGTTCCTGCTGCTGCTCGACGCCCTGCTCCACGTCCTCGACGAGCGGCCCGCTGCCCGAGCCCGATCTCATCGACGTCCCCGACGAGGACCTGGCCAAGACGCTGGCCCACGCCGGCCACGGCGAGGGCGGCGGGAGCGGCATCGCCGACCTGCGCTACGAGGTCATGTACCTGCTCGAGGCACCCGACAAGACGATCCCGGCGTTCAAGGACGTGTGGGCCGGCATCGGCGACTCGATCGTGGTGGTCGGCGGCGACGGCCTCTGGAACTGCCACATCCACACCGACGACATCGGCGCCGCCATCGAGGCCGCCACTCGACTGCGGCCGCCCCCGCAAGATCCGGGTGACCGACCTGCTCGAGCAGGTCGAGGAGGAGCGCTGGGTCCGCGACGCCGCCCCCGAGCTCGACGGCGTCGTCGGGACTCGACGCCGGTGCCCACCGCCGTCGTCGCCGTCTGCACCGGCGACGGCATCCGCCGCATCTTCCACAGCCTCGGGGTGCAGGGCGTCGTCCTGGGCGGCCAGACGATGAACCCGTCGACGGCCCAGCTGCTGGAGGTCGTCGAGGCGGTGCCGGCCGACGAGGTCGTCATCCTCCCGAACAACAAGAACATCATCGCCGTGGCCCGGCAGGTCGACGCCGAGACCGACAAGACCGTCCGCGTGTGCCCACGCGGGGCGCCGCCGAGGGCTTCGCCGCCCTGCTGGCCTACGACCCGCAGGCCACCGCCGACGAGCAACGCCGAGTCCATGGGCGAGGCCGCGGCCTCGGTCGTGGCGGGCGAGATCACCCAGGCCGTCCGGGAGTCGAGCAGCGACGCCGGGCCGATCAAGGAGGGTGACTACCTCGGCATCAGCGGCGAGGGCATCCAGGCCGTCGCCTCCACCGTCGCCGAAGTGGCGGTCGGCCTGCTCGACGTGCTCGTCGGCGACGAGCACGAGATCGTCACCATCATCGAGGGCGAGGGGTCGACGGTGGGCGACACCCGCCACATCCGGGAGTGGCTGGAGGACAACCGCCCCGACGTCGAGACCGAGGTCCACCACGGCGGCCAGCCGCTCTACCCCTACTACTTCGGCATCGAGTAGGTGCCCGAACCGCTCACCCTGGCGGACTTCGCCGCCCGGGCGGTCGACACGCTCAAGGGCGTCGGGACGAAGCGGAGCCGAGGCGCTCGACGACCTCGGCATCACCACCCTGCTCGACCTGCTCACCCACTACCCCCGCCGCCACCTCGACCGGACCCGCCAGGCGACCATCGGTGACCTGGAGGTGGGCGAGGAGGCGACGCTCCTCGTCACCGTCGAGCAGGTGAACATCCGGCGCACCCGCAACCGCAAGACGCATCGTCGAGGTCCGGGTCAGCGACGGCACCGGTCGGCCTGACCGTGCCCTTCTTCAACCAGCCGTGGCGGGAGCGCCAGTTCCACGCCCGGGCATGGACACTGATCCTCTTCGGGCGGATGGACACCTACCAGGGGCGGCGCCAGCTCACAGAACCCGGTCCTCGACGTGGCGGGCGACGAGACCGGGCGGATCGTGCCGGTCTACCCGCAGTCCGAGAAGGCCCGCATCTACTCGAAGGACTACCGGGCGTGGATCGCCGAGATCCTCGCGCCGCTCCGAGCCGCGGGGCATCGCCGACCCGGTCCCGCCCGCGCTGCGCACCGAGCACGGCTTCGTCGACCGGGAGCCGGCCGATGCACGACATCCACCTGCCCGAGTCGATGGACGACGTGCACAAGGCCCGGCGCCGCCTCGTCTTCGACGAGCTGTTCCGGGTCCAGGTGGCGCTGGTGCGCCGCAAGCTGGAGCTGGAGCGGACGACGCCGGGCATCGTGCACGACCTCGGCGGGCGGCTGGTCCGCGCCTTCCACGAGCGCCTGCCGTACCCGCTGACCGGCGGCCCAGGAGCGGGTCATCGCCGAGATCGAGGCCGACCTCGGCCGCACCGTTCCCGATGCACCGGCTCCTGCAGGGCGACGTCGGCTCGGGCAAGACCGTGGTGGCGGTCGAGCGCCCTGCTCGTCGGCCGTGCAGGGCGGCCACCAGGGCGCGCTGATGGCGCCGACCGAGGTCCTGGCCGAGCAGCACCACCTCGGCCTGCGGGACCTGCTGGCCGACCTCACCGTGCCCGACGACTCGACCCTCATGGGGGAGCGGCCCCTGCGCCTCGAGCTGCTGACCAACCGGACGACCGGCGCCGAGCGGACCCGGCTGCTCGCCGGCCTGGACGACGGGACGGTCGACCTGGTCGTCGGCACCCATGCGCTGATCCAGGAGCAAGGTGAGCTTCCGGTCGCTGGGGGTGGTGGTCATCGACGAGCAGCACCGGTTCGGCGTCGAGCAGCGGGCCGCCCTGCGGGACGCCGGCCAGGGCGACCGCGTGCCCGACGTCCTCGTGATGACCGCCACGCCGATCCCCCGGACGGCGGCCATGACCGTCTACGGCGACCTCGACGTGTCGGTCCTCGACGAGCTCCCGCCGGGCCGGACCCCCGTCGAGACCGAGTGGGTGCGCACCGAGGAGGGCGCGCTCGACCTGGGTGGCGCCCGAGCTCTGGGAGAAGGTGCGGGCCGAGGTGGCGGCCGGGCGGCAGGCCTACGTGGTCTGCCCGCTCATCGAGGAGAGCGACAAGCTCCAGGTGGCCTCGGCCGAGCAGACCTGGGAGGCGCTGCGCACCGGCGAGCTGGCCGGCCTCGAGGTGGGCCTGCTGCACGGGCGGGTCACGCCCAAGGAGAAGGAGCGCGACCATGGACCTCTTCCGGGCCGGGCGCATGGACGTGCTGGTGGCCACCACGGTCATCGAGGTCGGCGTCGACGTCCCGAACGCGACGGTCATGGTCGTGCTCGACGCCGACCGCTTCGGCATCGCCCAGCTCCACCAGCTCCGGGGCCGCGTCGGGCCGGGGCGCCGACCAGTCGTACTGCTTCCTCGTCGGCCAGGGCCTGACCGAGGACGGCGAGGCCCGCCTGGAGGCGATGGTGCGCACCACCGACGGCTTCGAGCTGGCCGAGGTCGACCTGGACCTGCGGGGCGAGGGCACCCTCTTCGGCGAGCGCCAGAAGGGCCGCAACGACCTCAAGCTGGCGTCCCTCCGACGGGACAAGGAGTGGGTCGTGAAGGCCCGCCGGGCCGCGCTCGACCTGGTGACGGCCGACCCCGAGCTGGCGGCGCACCCGCTGCTGCGGGACGAGGTCGACCTCCTCCACGAAGACGACGACGCCGAGTTCCTCCTCAAGAACTGAGCGGCTCGTCCTACTGTTCGGCCATGAACGCGGAGCACCTGGAGATCTGTGGGAGCGAGGGCTGGCGGGACGCCCTGCGGGACCTGATCCTGCCGTACGCGCTCGCCGACGCCCGGCTGGGGGACGACGTGCTCGAGGTCGGGCCGGGGCCGGGGATGACGACCGACCTCCTGCGGCTGGAGGTCGCGAAGCTGACAGCGGTCGAGCTCGACGACGTCTCTGGCCGCGGCGCTCGAGGCGCGGCTCGCCGGGACCAATGTCGAGGTCGTCAACGCCGACGCCACGGCGATGCCCTTCGAGGACGGCCGCTTCACCGGGGCGGTGTCCTTCACGATGCTGCACCACGTCCCCACGGCGGAGCTGCAGGACCGGCTCTTCGCCGAGGTGGCCCGCGTGCTCCGGGCCGGGGCGACCTTCGTGGCCTCCGACAGCGTGGCCAGCGACGAGCTGGAGGCCCTGCACGAGGGCGACCCCTACAACCCGGTCGACCCCGCCGGCGTCGAGGCCCGCCTCGTCGCGGCTGGCTTCAGCGAGGCCGAGGTCCGCTTCAACGACTTCGGCTGGGCCGCCCACGCCCTCCGCTGACTGTCGTGCGTCAACCGTGTCGGGGGACGATCCAGACCTCGACCGCGTTGGTCGGGCCGGCGATCGTGCTCACTCGGAACGTGTAGGGAGCCGCAGGCTGGACGTCGCGTCGGATTGGTGTCCACGTCCACCGTCCACGGCCGTCGGTCCGGCCGATGGCGACGAACCACTGGCCTCGGGGGGCTCGGCGCCAGACGGTGCCCGGGGAGCTCGCCCGGAGGGTGACCGGGAGGCCTTGCTCGAAGGTGGCGCTGCGGTGGCAGCCGGGCGCGGTGGGCGACACCGCTACGCAGGCCCGCGGCGTGGTCTCGGCCGCTCCGGCGGGCGCCCCTGCTGTGAGGACGACTGCGGCGACAAGGGCCAGGGCGATGGGACGACGGGACATGACAGGGCTCCTGTTCGGCCCTCTCCCCGCCCAATCATGGCCGGAGAAACGCCGTGTGAAAACCCCGGAAAAGATCGTACAGATGTTGGCCAGCGAGGAGCTGTGGCGGATGGCCTGCGACCCCAGGCCCGCAGGGGCGCCGGCCGCCACCCTGTTCACCCACGCCGCGTGACCTCAGTCGCCGCGGGCCTCTTCCTCGTCGGGGAGGACGACGTCCCAGCGGTCCATGCAGTCCTCGCAGCGGTAGGCGACGACGTCGCCGGGCTCGAAGGGCTGGTCGGGTGGCGGGTGGGAGAGCAGGTGGCAGACCCCGCCGCAGTCGACGCACACGATCTTCTCGGGCACGAGCGGGAAGGGGTCGGTCACCTCCGGCAACCGTACGCCGGTAGGTCGGCGCGGCGGGGGAGCCGGTACCGTCCCCGTCGTGACGAAGGTGCTCTGCCCCGGGTCGTTCGACCCGATCCACAACGGCCATCTCGAGGTCATCGAGCGGGCCGCCCACCTCTTCGACGAGGTCGTGGTCGCGGCCATGCGCAACCCGCAGAAGGGCGAGCCCCTGTTCTCCCTCGAGGAGCGGGAGGCGATGATCAGCGAGAGCCTGGCGCACCTCCCCAACGTCACGTTCACCATGTTCTCCAGCCTGGTGGTGGACCTGGCCCGGGAGATCGGGGCAGACTTCATCGTCAAGGGACTGCGGGCGGTCTCCGACTTCGAGAGCGAGTTGCAGATGGCCCAGATGAACCACGCCATCTCGGGGGTCGACACCCTCTTCATCCCGTCGGCGTCGTCCCACTCGTTCCTGGCGTCGAAGCTGATCCGGGAGATCGCCCGCTTCGGCGGCGACGTGGACTCGATGGTCCCCGAGCCGGTCGCCAAGCGACTGGCGGAGCGCCTCGCATGAGCACCGCCGAGCCCGCCCCCGCCAAGTCCACCGGGTACAAGATGCCCGAGGTCGAGCAGCTGATCGACCGGGTCACCGACCTGATCGACCAGGCCCGGCCGATGCCCCTGTCGACCTCGGCGATGATCAACAAGGACGAGATCCTCGACCTGCTCGTCGAGGTCCGCTCCCGGCTCCCCGAGGAGCTGCGGGCCGCCCGCTGGCTGCTCAAGGAGCGCGAGGAGTTCCTCGAGAAGGTCAAGCGCGAGGGCGAGGACCTGCTCGAGGAGGCCCGGAGCCAGGCCGAGCGGATGGTCCAGCGCACCGAGGTGGTCAAGGCCGCCGAGCAGCGGGGCCGCCAGATCGTGGAGAAGGCCGAGACCCGGGCCCGCCAGATGCGCCACGAGGCCGAGGACTTCGTCGACCCGAAGCTGGGCAGCTTCGAGATCGCCCTGGAGAAGATCCAGGCCCAGGTCGCCTCCGGCCGGGAGAAGCTGCAGGCCGTGTCCGCGGCGCCCAAGGCCGAGGACGACCTCGCCGACGTGGCCCAGTTCGGCGCCCACGGCGACGAGCGCACCGAGTTCTTCGACCAAGAGCAGTAGGGCGGTGACCGCCCAGCTGCGGATCGGCGTGGCCGATCTGCTGCGCACGCTCGGCACGCGCCGCGAGTACCGGGCGCAGGTCCGCTTCGACGACCTCGGCGTGGTGTCCACCCGGGTCGATCCCGACGCCGACGTGGACCTCGAGTTCTTCATCGAGGCCTTCAGCGGTGGCATCTCGGTCACCGGGCGGGTCGAGGTCCCGTGGACGGGGGAGTGCCGACGCTGCCTCGACCTGGTCCGAGGCACCAGCGTCCAGCACGTGCAGGAGATCTTCGGCGGGCCCGAGGGCGACGAGGACGCCTACCCCCTCGGCCACGACGAGATCGACCTCGAGCCCATGGTCCGCGACGTCGTCGCCGGCGCCCTCCCGCTCGTCCCGCTGTGCCGCCCGGACTGCGCCGGTCCCAGCCCCGACCGCTTCCCGACCGGCCCGGCCGACGAGGACGAACGCCCCGCCGACCCCAGATGGGCCGCGCTGGACGACCTGTCGTTCGAGTGACGCGGCGGAGCGGAGCGCAGCCGCTCTTCGTCGCCGGCCGCATCGGCGGAGCCGGCGGAGCGGAGCGGAGCAGTGTGACGAACTGTCCTTCGAGGACTGAACGCCGCCCCCCGCTAACCTCAAACGTCGCATCACCCCCCGTGCCCACGCACTGAAGATCTCGAGGACCTGACGATGGCCGTCCCCAAGAAGAAGACCTCCAAGATGAAGGGCCGCAGCCGCATGGCGTCGGCCTGGACGCATCAAGACCACCGGTCGCAGCCACCTGCCCGCGCTGTGACGCCGTGCGCCGCCCCCACGGGTCTGCGGCAACTGCGGCTGGTACGGCGGCCGCCAGGCCGTCGAGGTCGACTGAGCCGAGCACCTGCTCGAAACACGGGGGGCGACGATGCTGCCTGTAGCCGTCGATGCGATGGGCGGCGACAAGGCCCCCGACGAGATCGTCGCCGGCGCCATCCAGGCCGCCGAGGAGCTGGGCGTCCCCGTCGTCCTCGTCGGACGGCCCGAGGACCTGGGCGACACCGGCGGGCTGGAGGTCATCCCGGCCTCCGAGGTCATCGCCATGGACGCCGATCCGGCCAAGAGCGTCCGCCGCATGAAGGACTCCTCCCTGGTGCGGGCCGCCGAGGCGGTGCGCGACGGCAAGGCGTCGGCCATGGTCAGCGCGGGCAACACCGGCGCCACCATGGGCTCGGCCGCTCCTGCGCATGGGCCGCATCAAGGGCGTGAGCCGGCCGGCCATCGCCACCCCGATCCCCGCCCCGGGCCACGAGCACCCGACGGTCATGCTCGACGCCGGGGCCAACGCCGAGTGCGTGCCCGAGATGCTCGTGCAGTTCGCGGTGATGGGCGCGGTGTTCGCCCGCCGCCGGTACGGCATCGAGTCGCCGCGGGTGGCCCTGCTCTCCATCGGCGAGGAGCCCACCAAGGGCTCACCGCTGGTCAAGGAGACCCACGCCCTGCTCGCCGAGGGCGCCGTGGAGGCGGTGGGGGCGACCTTCGTGGGCAACGTCGAGGGCCGGGACCTCATGAGCGACGAGGCCGACGTCGTGGTCACCGACGGCTTCACCGGCAACGTCGCCCTCAAGACCCTCGAGGGCGGCCTGAAGGCGATCGTGGGCGCCATCTACGAGGTGTTCGGCTCCACCGAGGAGACCAGGGCGGCCGCCGACGTGCTCCTGCCGGCCCTGATCCCGCTGGCCGAGCAGTTGGACCCCGACACCACGGGTGGCGCCATGCTCCTCGGGGTCGACGGGGTCTGCATCATCAGCCACGGCTCGTCCTCGGCCCGGGCCGTGGTCAACGCCGTGAAGGTGGCGGCCGAGATGGTCGAGGCCGACCTCGTCGGTGGGCTCACCGCCGCCATCCGTCCACCAGGATGAGCTGAAGCACCACCGGACGTCATCGAAGGGGTCAGGGTGCTACCCGCGAGCCGGTAGTCGGCGGGGCTACGACTTGTTCGTCCACCACGACGAGCGAACGGGGAGAGTGCGCACGTGCCGGCCGAGACCCATGTCGAACAGGGCCCGATGGGGCGTCCCGAGGTCCTGGAGCTGATCCAGGACCGTCTGGCCGACATCCTCGAGATCGAGCCCAGCCAGATCCAGGAGGGTCGACTCCTTCCAGGACGACCTGGACGCCGACTCCCTGGCCCTGATCGAGCTGGTCGAGGCCCTCGAGGAGGAGCTGTCCGAGCGCTCGGTCGGGTTCCGCATCGAGGACGAGGACCTCGAGGACCTCAAGTCGGTCCGCGACGCCGTGGACTACGTGGTCGCCCGCCTCGGCTGAGGCGTGCCGATGGCGTGACGACGGACCGGTGGACATGAGCGAGCGCGCCACGACCGAGCTGGCCGCGCGCCTCGGCTACACCTTCGCCGATCCGGGCCTCCTGGTCGAGGCCATGACCCACCGGTCCTGGTGCGCCGAGAACCCGGGCGCGCCGTCCAACGAGCGCCTCGAGTTCCTGGGCGACGCCGTCCTCGGCCTGGTCATCGCCGACTACCTGTTCCAGGTCGAAGGGGCGATGCCCGAGGGTGAGCTGGCCATGGCCCGAGCCGCCGTCGTGAGCACCGAGGCGCTGGCCCAGGTCGCCACCCGCATCGAGCTCGGCCAGTTCCTGCGCCTGGGCAAGGGCGAGGCCGCCACGGGAGGCCGGGCCAAGCGGTCGATCCTGGCCGACGCCATGGAGGCTGTCATCGGCGCCGTCTACGTCGACGGTGGCCTCGACGCCGCCCGCCGCCTGGTGCTGCCCCTGGTCGCCGACCGCCTGGCCGGGGCCGTTGCCGGACCGGGTGAGGCCGACCACAAGACCCGCCTGCAGGAGGCCTCGGCCCGCCAGTACGGCCAGGTCCCCCGCTACGAGGTGTCGGGCACCGGGCCCGGACCACGACCGGCGCTTCACCGCCGTCGTGCGCATCGGCGGGCACCGAACGGGGCCACGGCACCGGCAAGTCGAAGAAGGAGGCCGAACAGGCCGCCGCCCGCGAAGCCTGGCGGTCCCTCCGGCCGAACCCGAGAGCCGAACCGCTGATGCCGAGCTGCCCCCGACGTCGAAGCACCCGACGACGTCTCACCACACCACCGTCGGGACCCGTCACCATGCCTGAGCTGCCCGAAGTCGAGACCATCCGGCGCGAGCTGGAGCGTGACATCGCCGGCCTGCGCATCAAGGACGTCGAGGTCACCGACCTGCGCTCGATCCGCCGCCACGGCAAGAAGGCGCCGTTCGTGAAGGCGCTGGACGGGGCCAAGGTCACCCACGTCAACCGCCGGGGCAAGTACCTCGTGCTCTCCCTGGACACCGGCAGCGTGCTGGTCATCCACCTGGGCATGAGTGGCCAGCTCCGGCGCAACGCGGCCAAGGACGCCATGCGAGCAGCACACCCGGGTGGTGCTCACCTTCACCCAGAAGGGCCAGCTCCGCTTCATCGACCCCCGCAAGTTCGGGGAGATGTTCGTGGTCGAGGCCGACGCGGTCGACGACGAGGTCCCCGAGCTGGCCCACCTCGGCTTCGACCCCGTCGAGCAGGCCGTGTCCTGGACCCGCTTCGGCCAGGCCCTGGTCAACCGCAGCGTGAAGCTGAAGCCCCTGCTGATGGACCAGAAGTTCATCGCCGGCATCGGCAACATCTACGCCGACGAGATCCTCTACGGGGCCGGCCTGCGCTACGACCGCCTGTCGGACTCGCTGTCCACCCAGGAGATCCGCCGGCTCTACCGGTCCCTGGTCGAGACCCTGCACGACGCCATCAAGTACCGGGGCTCGACCCTCGTCCGACGGCCAGTACGTCGACCTCCAGGGCAAGCCGGGCGAGTACCAGGAGCACCACCAGGTCTACGACCGCGAGGGCGAGGCCTGCCGCCGCTGCCGCTCGGTCATCGTCCGGGTCAAGGCCAACAGCCGCAGCACCTTCTACTGCGAGCAGTGCCAGGTCTGACGCGGCTGCACGCCGGTCCGGGGTGCGCGAGTCCGGCGGAGGGGCGCTGGCTAACGTCCGGAGCATCGACGTCCGCTGGGGTGGAACGTGTTCCTGAAGTCGTTGTCCATGAAGGGCTTCAAGTCCTTTGCCGACGCCACGCGCCTCGATCTCGAGCCGGGCATCACGGTGGTCGTCGGGCCCAACGGGAGCGGCAAGTCCAACGTCGTCGACGCCATCGGCTGGGTGCTCGGCGCCCAGGCCCCGAGCATCGTGCGCTCCAAGGCGATGGACGACGTCATCTTCGCCGGGACGTCCCAACGCCCGGCGCTCGGCCGGGCCGAGGTGGCCCTCACCATCGACAACTCCGCGGGCCTGCTGCCCATCGAGTTCACCGAGGTGACGATCAGCCGGACGCTGTTCCGCTCCGGCGACAGCGAGTACGCCATCAACAACGTCCCGTGCCGCCTGCTGGACATCCAGGACCTGCTGTCGGACTCGGGCGTCGGCCGGCAGCAGCACGTCATCGTCAGCCAGGGCCAGATCGACGCCGTGCTCAACGCCAAGGCCGAGGACCGGCGGGCCATCATCGAGGAGGCCGCCGGCATCCTCAAGTACCGCAAGCGCAAGGAGCGCTCCGAGCGTCGCCTGACCGCCACCGAGGGCAACCTCAACCGCCTCCAGGACCTGGTCCGGGAGGTCCGTCGCCAGCTGCGTCCGCTGGAGAAGCAGGCCGACGCCGCCCGCCGCCACGCCGGGGTCGTGGCCGAGCTCACCGCTCTCCGCCTCTACATCGCCGGCCGCCAGATCGACGAGCTGCGCACCCGGCTGGAGAAGGCGGTCACCGCCAAGGCCGAGCTGGACCGCGAGGCCGAGGACCTCAAGGGCCGCTTGGCCCACCTCGACGCCGAGGTCACCCGGGCCGAGGCCGAGCTCTCCGCCCGTGGCGCCGACGACGTCGGTGACGACCTGGTCCGCTTCGAGTCCCTGCGGGAGCGGGCCCGGGGCCTGGCCGCCGTGCTCAAGGAGCGGGCCCGCGGCATCGAACGGGAGCGCCTGTCCTTCACCGACCAGGGCGTGATCTTCTCCCTGGAGGCCGACGCCGCCGCCCTGCGCCAGGAGCTGATCGACGCCGCGGCCGAGGTCGAGCGCCTCGGCCCGGAGCTGGAGGGCCTGGCCGAGTCCACCGCCCTCCTGGAGCAGGACCGGGCCGCGTTCGACCAGCGGGCGGCGGACACCGACACCGACTCCGACGGCCGGGCCGCGGAGGCCCGGGGCGAGCTGATCGCCCGTCGGGGCGGCATCGAGCGGGACACCAGCGAGCTCAACCGCCTCGAGGCCCGCCTGGCCGAGCTGGCCGCCACCGCCGAGCGCCTGGACGCCGACGCCACCCGTCGCCGCGAGGACATCGACCGGATCGTCGAGGCCGAGCGTCCCCTCATCGACGCCCTGGAGGAGGCCGAGCACGCCCGCAGCCGGGCCGAGCACGACCTCACCCGGGTCGAGGACGGCCTGCGCCGGGCCGATGCCGAACGGCACCGCTGGTCGGCCCGGGCCGACGCCCTGGCCCTCGCCCTGGAGGACGCCCGCTCGCGGTCGGGGGCGGACCACCTGACCACGGTCGACGGTGTCCTCGGGCCGCTGTTCGAGGCCATCGAGGTCGACGACGGCTGGCTGCCGGCTCTCGAGGCCGCCATCGGCGACGCCCTCGGGACGGTCGTGGTGGCCGACGTGGCCGCCGCCCGCCGGGCCATCGAGCGCCTCCAGGCGGGCGAGCACACCGGCGCGGTCCTGCCCGTCGCCCTCAGCCGGGCACCGGGCGAGGTCCCGCCTGTGGGTGATCCGGTCCGGGCCCACGTCCGGGCCCGCCGGCCCGAGGTCGACGCCGTCCTCGACGTCCTCGTGGGCGCGGCCGTCGCCGTCGACGGCGACTGGACCGTGGCCGCCGACGCCGCGGAGGCCCACCCCGACGCGGTCATCGTCACCCGCGAGGGCGACCGCTTCGGCCCGTCCGGCTGGAGGGTCGGCTCCCAGCAGGGGGGTGCCACGCAGGCCGCGCTGGACGAGGCCCGCGACCGGGCCGAGACGGCCACGCTCGAGCACGCCGCCGCGGTCGAGGCCCAGGACGCCGCCCGGCGGGACCTGGTCGAGGCCCAGGGGGTCGAGGCCGACGTGGCCCGCGAGATCGACGAGCACGACGGCCGGCGGACGGCCGCGCTGGAGGGGCTCGCCCGGGTGGACGCCGACCGCCGCGACGGCGACGACCGAGAAGGACGCCCTCACCACCCACCGCGACGAGGTGGCCGCCCGCCTGTCCCGGGAGCAGGCCCGGGTCGCCGAGCTCGAGGCCGGACTGGCCGACCTGGAGGTCGACGAGGACGCGGCCAGGGCCGCCGGCCGGGAGCTGCGCACCCTGCGGGGCGCGATCGACGAGCGGGCGGCCGAGCTCGCCGCCCGCCGGACCGACCTCGAGGTCCGGCAGGCCTCGGTGCGGGAGCGCATCCGGGTGGCCGAGCAGCGCCTCGGCGAGATCGAGCCCCGTCTGGCCAAGGACGCCCACGAGCGGGAGCACGCCGAGAGCCGCCGGGGCGAGATCGACGCCCGGGCCACCGCGGTGGAGCGCCTCGGCGCCGAGGTCCAGGCCCGCTCCGCAGAGATCGATCAGGTCCTGGAGGGCCTGCGCGAGAAGCGCCGGGCGCAGTCCGAGGCCGTGCGGGGCGTCGCCGCCCGCCTGGACGGCCTGCGCCGCGAGCGCAGCGAGGCCGAGCGCACCCTGGGCGAGGTCCGGGAGCGCTCCCAGCGCGAGGAGGTGCGGGAGGCCGAGGTCGCCGTCCGCCTCGAGACCGCCATCGAGACCCTGCGGGTGGAGCTGGACTGCGAGCCGGACCGGGCGGTGGCCACCGAGTGCCCGCCCCTGCCGGAGGGCAACACGGCCACGGGCCGGGCCCGGGAGCTGGAACGGGACCTGCGTCTCATGGGCCCGATCAACCCTCTGGCCCTCGAGGAGTTCGAGCAGCTCCAGGAGCGTCACGAGTTCCTGAACGGCCAGCTGGAGGACGTGCAGGAGTCCCGCCGGGAGCTGCGCAAGGTCATCAAGGCCATCGACGACGAGATCCGCGACGTCTTCACCGCCGCCTACGCGGACGTGGCCGCCAACTTCGAGTCCCTCTTCTCCACCCTGTTCCCGGGCGGCACCGGCCGGCTCAGCCTGACCGACCCGGACAACCTGCTCGACACGGGCCTGGAGATCGAGGCCAAGCCGTCGGGCAAGAACGTCCGCAAGCTCTCCCTGCTCTCCGGCGGCGAGCGCTCCCTGACCGCCCTGGCCTTCCTGTTCGCCGTGTTCCGCAGCCGGCCGTCGCCCTTCTACGTCATGGACGAGGTCGAGGCCGCCCTCGACGACGTCAACCTCCACCGGTTCCTCGACCTGCTGGCCGAGTTCCGCCAGGAGGCCCAGCTCATCGTGGTCAGCCACCAGAAGCGCACCATGGAGGCCGGCGACGTCCTCTACGGCGTCACCATGCAGCCCGGCGGCTCGTCGAAGGTCATCTCCGAGCGGGTCACCGACTCCGAACTGGTGAACTGACCGAACCCGACCTGCTCAGCGGCGCACGCCGATCGGGCGCGCGTGTATCGGGGCCGGCGCCGGCGCCGAGCTGGCCGACGTAGTTGGCGCCCGTACAGATGACCTGGCCGGTGTTCAGGCGGGCGCAGGTGTGGTTGTCGCCGGCGGACACCGAGCTCACGCCGGTGACGGGGGAGGTCCCCGCCGTGTTGACCATCAGGACCGGGCTCGGGCGGAACGTCTTCGACAGATCGCCGAGCTCACCGGAGGAATTGCTGCCGAGGCACCGGACACGACCGTTGCCGAGCCGGAAGCAGGTGTGGCCGATTCCCGCCGAGACAGCAGTGATGTCGGTCAGCGGATCGCTGCCGTTGCCGTTGAGCACGCCGACTGGCAGCGGCGTGTCGCCGGTGCCCGGGAGGGAGCCCCAGCAGCGAGCCTGCCCGCTGGTCAGCAGCGCACAGGCGTAGGAGTGGCCGACCGCGACCTGACGGACCCCGGTCAGCGGGCTGGTGTTCGCTGAGTTCCTCACGAGGACGGGCCGGTCCCGGTCGGAGTTGGTGCCGTCGCCGAGCTGGTAGTTGGCGTTGTTGCCCCAGCATGCGGCCTGGCCGGTGTTCAGCCGGGCACAGGTGGAGTACAGGCCGGCGCTGATCTGGGTCACCCCGGTGAGCGGACCCGGTCCGGTCGGTGCGAGCACGACGGTCGGCGAGGACCGCAGCGTGTTGGTGTCGTCGCCGATCTGGCCGTCGAGGTTCGCTCCGAAGCACCGCACCTGTCCGCCGGTCACCCGGGCACAGGTGTGGTTCCAGCCCACAGTCACCTGGGTGACGCCCGTGAGGCGCCCGGTCCCGCCGACGCCCTCCACCACCACGGGGAAGGTCCGGGGCGCCTGGTCGCCGACGCCGAGCGCACCGTCCCCGTTGAAGCCCCAGCACCGGGCCTGGCCGGTGGCCTACGCAGCGGTCCGAGCGGAGCATCGCAACACCAGACTCGAACACCCGCTGAGCGCTCCCACGCCGTCGCTGTCCAGACCACGACCGGGCGGGAGCGGGGCGTTGGTGTCGTCGCCGAGCTGGAGCTGGTCGTTGGTCGCCCCAGCACCGGACTTGGCCGCCGGCGACCCGGGCACACACGTGGTCGTAGCCGAGGCTGACGGACCGGACACCGGTGAGCCGGGGTTCGGTCCCGACGCCCTTGACGGCGACGGCGTAGTTCGTGGACAGCGGTGTCACCGAACCCGAGCTCCCGTCGGTGTTGTGTCCCCAGCAGCGGAGCTGCCCGATGCGAGGCGGGCACAGCTGTGCGCGTCCCCGGCGCTGACCTGCGTGACACCGGTCAGGTTGGCGGTGCCGGCGGGGTTGAGTACGGGGTTGGGGATGCCCGGGCTGGAGGTGAGCCCGTTGCCGAGCTGTCTGAACTGGCCGTAGCCCCAACACCGGGCCTCGGCATTGGTGAGGACGGCACAGACGTGGTCGTCCCCGGCCTCGATCTGGCGGATCCGCGGTGAGGGCCGCCTCAGGAGCGGCCTCGGTTGCCGGCCCGGGTGCTGGGGAAGCGGCGGCGGGGGAGAGGGCCCCGCTAAGGGTGAGGAGCGCGAGGGCGAAGGAGGGTGAATCGATGCACCGGGGGAAGATAGCCCCCCGCCCAGGGGAGGATGGAGTCAGGGCAGGCGGTTGAACCAGAGCAGGGAGAGGGCCGCGGTGGCGATGAGGAGGGCGATGCCCAGGCCGAGGAACCAGGTGCCCACCTCGGTCTCGACGGTCTCGGTGTCCACGGTGCCGCCGATGTCGGCGAAGGCCGCCGCCAGTTCGTCGCCCGTGGTCGCGGCGAAGAACTCGCCTCCCGTCGACTCGGCGATCGCCTCGAGGGCCTCCTCGTTGACCGAGACGTCGACCGGGGGCTCACCGGGGATCTCGATGGTCGCGCCCTGGGTGCCGAAGGCGATGGTCGACACGGGGACACCCGCCTCGAAGGCGGCCTGGGCCGCCTCGACGTCGGGTCGACCCGACGTGGTCTCGCCGTCGGACATGACCACGAGCTGGCTCGGGGGGATGTCCTCGCCCGCTTCCTCGGCGGCGTCGGCCTGGTCGGACTCGGCGATCTGGATGGCGTCGAGGCCCGCGAAGATGGCTTCGCCGATGGCGGTGAACTCATCGAGCTCGAGGCCGTCGATGGCCTCCCTGACCTCGTCGTGGTCGGTGGTGGGCGTGACGTGGATCGTGGCGGCGTCGTTGAAGCTGATCAGGCCGACGCGCACGTTCGTCGGACAGGCCGTCGACCAGGTCGTGGGCCGCCTCCTGCGCGGCCTCGATGCGGTTGGGCTCGACATCGGTGGCCTGCATCGACAGGGAGGTGTCGATGGCGACCACCAGGACGGGCCCGAGAGGCGCTGCTTCGGTGCGGGTGGGGCGGGCGAGCGCCACGACGAACAGGGCGAGGGAGGCGAGGAGGAGGCCGGCCACCACGTGGCGCCGGAAGCCCGGTCGCTTCGGGGCCACCGAGTCGAGCAGCTCCAGGTTGGTGAAGCGCACGGTGAAGGTGGACCGTCGCCGCCACTGCAGGACGGCGTAGAGGACGGCCAGCGCGGCCACGACCACCAGGAGCCAGAGCCAGTGGGGCGCGAGGTAGCTCATCGGTGCACGGTCCCGGCCGCGACGCGGCGCCGCTGCTTGCGCCGGCCGACGAAGCGGACGATGTCGAGCAGCCAGTCCCGGTCGGTGCGCAGGACGAGGTGGTCGGCGCCGGCCCGGCGCAGGCCTGCCGGCGATGGCCTCTCGCTGGGCGGCGGCGGCGGTGGCGTAGCGCTCCCGGAGGGCGGCACTGGTCTGGATCTCGCGGTGGCTCCCGGTCTCGGGATCGACCAGCTCGATGACCCCGACGTCGGGCAGGTCCAGCTCCCGGGGGTCCACGATCTCGACGGCGAGCACCTCGTGGCGGTGGGCGAGGCCCCGCAGGGCCCGCTCCCAGCCGGCGGGGGCCAGGAAGTCCGAGACCACGACCATCAGGCCCCGCCGGCGGTTGCCGGCCCGGGCCAGGGACCCGATGGCCGCCGGTGAGGTCGACCGGGCCGTCGGCGCTGACGCCGGAGGCCTTGGTCGCGGCGTGCAGCGTGCCCATCAGGTGCCGACGCCCGGTGCCGGGGGGCAGGAGCTGCACACCGTCGGCCCCGGCGACGAGGACCCCGAGTCGGTTGCCCGTGCGGAGGGTGATGAAGCCGATGGCGGCCGTGGCGGCCAGGGCCAGGTCCCGCTTCTCGCAGCGGGCGGTGCCGAAGTCGAGGCTGGACGACCGGTCGAGCAGGACCCAGGTGGCCAGTTCCCGGTCGGCCACCGTCTCGCGGACGTGGACGTCGCCCATGCGGGCGGTGACGTTCCAGTCGATGCGGCGCACGTCGTCGCCGGGGCTGTAGGCCCGGGTGTCACCCGGCTCACTGCCCCGGCCGGGGACCAGGCCCTCGTGCTCGCCGTGCAGCATCCCGTCGAGGCGACGGGTGATGTCGACCTGGAGGCGCCGCAGCACCTCCTCGGCCGGGGCCCCGGCGACCCGAGGCGGTGCCGACCCGGGGCGTCCGGTCACGTCGGCCGGGAGCGGGGGGCGACCGACGCCGCCGGCACGGTCGACAGGACCCGGACGAGCACGTCGTTGACGTCGATGCCCTCGGCCAGCGCCTCATAGGAGAGGACCAGGCGGTGGCGGAGCACGTCGGGGGCGACGTCGAACACGTCCTGGGGCAGGGCGTAGTCACGACCCCGGAGCAGGGCGAGCGCCCGGCCGGCGGCGACGAGGCCGAGGCTGGCCCGGGGGCTGGCGCCGTAGGCGATCATCCCGTTCAGGTCGGACAGGCCGTGGTCGCCGGGCTCACGGGTGGCGAACACCACGCTGACCGCGTAGTCGACGACGCCGGGGTCGACGTAGACCGCGTCGGCTGCGGCCTGGAGGTCGAGCACCTGCTCGGGGTGACAGGATCTGGGCCGCCGAGGGCGGGGTCGACGCCCATCCGGTGCACGATCTCGATCTCCTCGGTCGGTGACGGGTAGCCGATGGGCACGTTCATCAGGAACCGGTCCCGTTGGGCCTCGGGCAGCTGGTAGACGCCCTCGGACTCGATGGGGTTCTGGGTGGCCAGGACCAGGAAGGGGTCCGGGACGGGGAAGGTCTGGCCCCCGATCGACACGTGGCGCTCGGCCATGACCTCGAGCAGGGCGGACTGGACCTTGGCCGGCGCCCGGTTGACCTCGTCGGTCAGGACGAAGTTGGCGAACACCGGGCCGAGCTCCACGTCGAAGGTCTCCGAGGAGCCCCGGTAGATGCGGGTGCCGACGATGTCGGCGGGCAGCAGGTCGGGCGTGAACTGGATGCGCACGAAGGACCCGCCGACGACCTTGGCCAGGGTCTCGCTGGCCAGGGTCTTGGCCACCCCGGGCACCCCCTCCAGCAGGACGTGGCCGCGGGCCAGCAGGCAGGTCAGCAGGCGCTCGATGGCCTGGTCCTGGCCGACGATGACCTTCTTCACCTCGAAGAGGGCCTGTTCGAGGAGGGCGGCCCGGTCGGGACCGGGGAGCGTCGGCCGTGGCTGGTCGCGGGCGGCGGCGGGGCCTGGGTCACGGCGGGCCACCCTACGGCTGGGTCGACGGATCGGGGCACGCGGCGCCAGCAGTACGGTCGCCCCGTGCGGTTGCTCGTGGTGGACGACGAGGTCGACCTGGCCGAGGCCGTGGCGACCGGCCTGCGCCGGGAGGGTCACGCCGTGGACGTGGCCCACGACGGCGCGTCGGCGCTGGATGCCCTGACCGTGGACGAGTACGACCTCGTCCTGCTCGACATCACCATGCCGGGCGAGCACGACGGCCTGGCGGTGTGCCGGGCCATCCGCGACGGCGTCGCGACCGGCCCCATGCCCCGGGTGCTCCTGCTGACGGCGCGGGACACGGTGGATGACCGGGTGATCGGCCTCGACGCCGGCGCCGACGACTACCTGGTCAAGCCGTTCGCGTTCCGGGAGCTCGAGCGCCCGGGTCCGGACACTGCTGCGCCGCGACGCCGCCCCGTCGGGGGCCGTGATCGAGGTCGGCGACCTCCGGCTGGACACCGCCCGCCAGGAGGCGATCGCGCGACGGCGTCGCGCTCGACCTGACCCCCAAGGAGCTGTCGGTCCTGCACTGGTTCCTGACCCGACCGGGTGTCGTGGTCTCCCAGGAGGAGCTGCTGACCCACGTGTGGGACGCGAATGCCGACCCGTTCACGGCGACGGTGCGGGTCACGGTCGGGACGCTGCGCCGCAAGCTGGAGGCCGCCCGGCGCGGATGCCCCGGGGCCGCTGGAGACGATCATCGGCAAGGGCTACCGGCTCCGGGACCCGGCGTGAGCGCCACCCGGGCCTCGATCGGCCTCGCCTCCCGGCTGCCCCCGTGGGCGGGGTCGATCCGGGTGCGGCTCACCGTGCTCTACGCCGTGCTGGTCTTCGGGCTGTCGGCGCTGGTCACGGGCGGGGTGTACCTCGGCCTGCGCCTGTCCCTGTCCGACGAGCCGGTGTCCCGGACCTACAACCTGACCCGGGTCGTGCGCACGCCGCAGGGGACCTTCGAGGTGCCCCAGGGCACGGTGCGGGCCGAGATCCAGGGCCTGGAGGCCGAGGTCAACGACCGGGCCCTGGACGAACTGGCCAAGTGGTCGCTGCTGGCGTTGGGCGCGGCCGCGCTGGCCGGGGTCGGGGTCGGCTGGTTCGCCGCCGGTCGGGTCCTGCGCCCGGTCGACCGCATCACCGGGGTGGCCCGGGACATCCAGGCCACCGACCTCTCGCGTCGGATCGACCTCGACGGCCCCGACGACGAGATGAAGGAGCTGGCCGACACCTTCGACGGGATGCTCGGTCGCCTCGACGAGGCCTTCGCCGGCCAGCGCCACTTCTTCCAGGAGGCCTCCCACGAGCTGCGCAACCCCCTGGCCGTCATCCGGGCGAACCTCGACGTCGCCCTGGCCGACGACGACGCCTCGGCCGCGGAGCTGCGCACGGCCGCCGAGCTGGCGGCCCGCACCGCCGAGCGGATGACCCACACGGTGGACGACCTGCTGCGCTACGCCCGCAACGAGCAGGCCGAGATGCAGCGCGAGCCCGTCGACCTCGGCCCCCTGGTGGCCGAGACCGCCGAGGAGTTCCGGTCGCCTGCCGCGACCCGGGACCTGCGGGTCGAGGTCGCGGTGCCCGACGAGGAGGTGCGGGTGTCCGGGGACCGGGCCGCCCTCCGCCAGGCCCTGGCCAACCTGCTGGACAACGCGGTGCGGCTGGCGCCGCGGGGGCTCCACGATCGAGGTCGGCACCGGCCTCGACGGGCCGTGGGCGTGGATCGCGGTCCGTGACGAGGGCCCGGGGGTACCCGCCGAGGACCAGCCGCTGGTGTTCCGGCGGTTCTGGCGGGGCGCCGCCGACGACGGCCCGCGGGGCAGCGGCCTGGGCCTGGCCATCGTCGACCAGATCCTGGTGGCGCACGGCGGCGCGGCCCGGGTCGCCTCCGAGCCCGGTCGCGGATCGGTCTTCTCCCTCTGGATCCCCCGGGACCCGCCCGTCGCCTGAGAACGGCTTTCGGCCCGCTTTCGGGTTGACTGCCTACGTTCGCGACGTGACCAGCGTCCCCCCGACCGATCAGGTGCCCGTGGCTGACTTCCCCGAGACCCCGCCGCCGATGTTCGGCGGTCGCCCACCGGACCTGCCGCCCATGGGCCCGGTCGTCCCCGAACGACCCCGGCCCCGACGGGCGCGCACCGTCGTGGCCGTGCTGGCCGGCGTGGCCCTGCTCGCCGGTGGCTTCACCGCGGGGTGGGCCCTCAGCCGCGGGTCCGACGACAGCGGCGACGACACGGCGGCGTCGGTGTCCGCACCCGCCGTCTCGGTCGAGTCCGACACCGACGACCGACCCGGTGACGCCCCGCTGGAGTCCGCCGGCGAGGAGCCGGTGGCGGCGGTGGCCGAGGCCGTGGCCCCCACGGTCGTGCAGATCGAGACGACGGCGGGCCTCGGTTCCGGCGTCGTCTTCGACCCCGACGGCCTCGTCCTCACCGCGGCCCACGTGGTCGAGGGCAGCACGGACGTGACGGTCCGCCTGGCCGACGGCACGAGCCGGGAGGGCACGGTGGTCGGGACCGACACGGACAGCGACATCGGTGTGGTGGCCATCGACGGGTGGCGGCGAGGACCTCCCGGTCGCCGTCCTGGCCGACTCGCCCCCGAACGTGGGCGACCTCGTGGTCGCCGTCGGCAGCCCGTTCGCCCTGGACCAGACCGTGACCTCCGGCATCGTGAGCGCCGTGGACCGCCCGGCGCCCGCCGGCGGCCCGTCGGTCGGCACCATCCAGACCGACGCCCCGATCAACCCCGGCAACTCGGGTGGCCCCCTGGCCAACCGGGACGGCGAGATCATCGGGATCGCCAGCTACATCCAGACCCAGACCGGCGGCAACATCGGCCTCGGTTTCGCCATCCCCATCGACATCGCCGAGCGGGTGGCCGACGCCCTCGTCGCCGGCGAGCCGGTCGAGTTCGGTTACCTCGGCATCGAGGGCGGCGACGCCGGCCGGCGGCGAGGCCGGTGCCCTGATCGCCACGGTCATGCCCGGCTCGCCCGCCGAGGACGCCGGCCTCGAGACCGGCGACCTCGTCGTCGGCCGTCAACGGCGAAGCCATCACCAGCTTCGGCGACCTCGGGGTGATCATCCGCCGCCACAGCCCCGGCGACGAGCTGGAGCTCACCATCTCCCGCGACGGCGACGAGCAGCAGCTCACCGCCACCCTCGGCTCCACCGTCGACTGATCACACTTGACTGGCTTCGCTGCGCTCAGCAAGTCCGGCGTCGCCGTCGTGGATCGTCGTCGGCCGCTGCTCCGCTCCGACTGGCAGCCTGACGCACCGGCCGGAGTCGGTCCGCCGCTGGCACCGGATGGGTCGCTCGGTAGGGTCAGCGGCTCATGGAGATCCTGATCCTGGTCGTGGTGGTCGCCTGCATCCTGCTGGCGCTCATCCCGCGCTACATCGCCGTCCGGGGGCGGACCGAGGCCCCGCCGAAGGCCGATCCCCGCCCGTCGCCGCTGGCCCCCACCGGCCCGGCGGCCGCCCCGTCGGCTCCCACCGTCGAGGCCCCGGCCCGGATCGGGGACCGGATCGGCAAGACCCGGGAGCGCCTCGCCGGGGCGATGCGCTCCCTGCGTTCCCGCTCCACCCTCGACGGCACGGTCTGGGACGAGCTGGAGGAGGCCCTGCTCTCCGCCGACGTCGGCGTGGGCACCACCACCGCCCTGCTCGACGGCCTGCGGGCGCAGGTCACGGAGGGCACGATCGAGGGCCCCGACGCCCTGATCGATGCGCTGAAGGCCGACGTCGAGGCCCGCCTCGAAGGTGACCGCAGCCTGGCCGTGTCCGAGGACGGCACGACGGTCTGGCTCTTCGTCGGGGTCAACGGCGTGGGCAAGACCACGACCATCGGCAAGCTGGCCAAGCGGGAGATCGACTCGGGCAAGAGCGTCGTCCTGGCCGCGGGAGACACCTTCCGGGCGGCCGCCGGACGAGCAGCTCGGCATCTGGGGCGAGCGCACCGGCGCCGACGTGGTCCAGGGCCAGGACGGCGGCGACCCGAGCTCGGTGATCTTCGACGCCGTGCAGCGGGCCGCGGCCCGGGGCGCCGACCTCGTGCTGGCCGACACCGCCGGCCGCATCCACACCAAGTCGAACCTGATGGAGGAGCTGCGCAAGGTCCGCCGGGTGGCCGACCGCGATCCCGGTGACGTCACCGAGGTCCTCCTCGTGCTCGACGCCACCACCGGCCAGAACGGCCTGACCCAGGCCCGCCAGTTCACCGAGGCCGTGGAGGTCACCGGCGTGGTGCTGACCAAGCTCGACGGCTCGGCCAGGGGTGGCATCGTGATCGCCATCCAGGATGATCTGGGCATCCCGGTCAAGCTGGTCGGCCTCGGCGAGCAGGCCGAGGACCTGATCGTGTTCGATCCCCACGAGTTCGTCGACGCCCTCTTCGAGGGGTAGGAGAACCCCCATGGTCCGATTGCTGATCCTGCCCGTTCGCCTGCTGCTGTTCCCCTTCCGGGTCGCCGCCGGGTCCGCCCGGGCCGGCTACCGCGCCGGCAGGACGGTGGGCATCAGCCGCTCGCTCTTCTTCGGGCTGGGGTTCGCCTCGGGTGTGCTCGTCGCTTCGCCGCGGGCTCGACGGGTGGCACTGGCCGGAGCCCGACGGGCCTCCGTCGCCGTGGCGAAGGCGCGGACGGAACCGCCCGCGCCGGACCCGACGGACGTCCCCGACCTGGTCGTCGCTGCCCCCCACGGTGTGGTGCTGGCCGACCCGGCCGTGGTCGAGGCCGACGGCCCGTCCGGGCCCGTCCTCCCCACCGACTAACAAAGGTCCCTCACCGAACACGAGGGGGACCGTGGCTGTGGAGCTCTGGCCGGAGGAGTACGAGGACCTGCGGGCTGAGGCCCGGGAGATGATCGGCGGCCTGCTGGGCGCGATGGCGGAGAGCGCCTTCGGGGCGGGCGACGTGCCCGCGGACGCCTCCGACGAGGAGAAGGTGGCGAGGTCCCGCGAGGCGATGGCCAACTTCTTCGCCCCCGTCGACGAGGCCGAGGTCAGGGAGATCGCCGGGGTGTCGTGCCGGGTGTTCGTGCCCGAGGGTCCCGCCACCGCCGTCTACCTGCACTTCCACGGCGGCGGCATGATGCTCGGGGCCCCGGAGATGAACGACGTCGGCAACCTCGCGCTCGCCCGCGACCACGGGCTGGCCGTGGTGTCCGCCGACTACCGCCTGGCCCCCGAGCACCCTTGGCCGGCCGGTCCCGACGACGGCGTGGCTGTCGCGGCCTGGCTGCTGGAGCACGGCGAGGCCGAGTTCGGCAGCGGCCGCCTCCTCCTCGGCGGGGAGTCGGCCGGCGGCTACATGGCGGCCGCCGTCGCCCTGCGCATCCGGGACGAGCTGGATGCCATCGACCGGGTCATCGGCCTGGAGCTGGTGTTCGGGGTCTACGACTGGGGCCGGTCGCCCAGCCAGCGGGGTCTCCGGCCCTACCGGGGCCCGGACCTGCTCGACCCCGACGGCATCGAGTTCTTCTGTGACCTCTACCTGCCGGGCCGCACCGACGACGAGCGCCGGGACCCCGCCGTCTCGCCGGCCTTCGCCGACCTGGCCGGCATGCCCCCCGCCCGCTTCAGCGTGGGAACCGGCGACCACCTGTGCGACGACACGCTCTGGATGGCCGGCCGTTGGGTGGCCGCCGGCAGCCCGGCCGAGCTCTGGGTGGGCCCCGACCTGCCCCACGGCTTCATGTGGTTCCCGTGCGAGCTGACCAAGCGCTGGCAGTCCCACATGACCGAGTGGTTCACCCGTACGCTCGCCGCATGAGCATGAGCCAGGGGGGCGACCCGGACCGGAAGCGCAAGTTCGCAGATGCGGGAGAACGCCCTGTCGATCGGCGACGACTACTGGATCGAGGACGAGGCCGGGAACAAGGCCTTCAAGGTCAACGGCAAGGTCGCCCGCCTGCGGGACACCTGGGTGCTCGAGGACGCCACGGGTCGACGAGGTGGCCAAGATCCGCGAGAAGAAGCTCTCGGTGCGGGACAAGATCAAGATCGAGTACGGCGACGGCGGTGAGGCCAGCGTGAAGAAGGCGCTCGTCGGCTTCCGGGACCGCTTCGTCGTCGAGGTCGACGGCGGCGAGGACCTGAAGGTCCACGGCAAGATCACCGACCACGAGTACGAGATCGACCGCGACGGCGACAAGATCGCCGAGATCTCCAAGAAGTGGTTCCGCATCCGGGACACCTACGGCGTCGAGGTGCGAGCACGACGTGGACATCGTCCTCGTCCTCGCCGTCACCGTCGCCGTCGACGCCCTCTCCCACGACCTCTGACCCCCTCGTTCTGGCGCCCGTTTCGGTTGCCATAGCCGCCGAAAGAGGCGCCAGAAGGTGGGTCAGCGGGGGTCGCGGCCGTTCCAGGCGACGAGGCGGTCGATGAGGGGGGCGTCCTCGGGGACGTCCACGGCGGCGGCGAAGGGCGGGGTGAAGTCCTCCATGCCCTCGGGCATGTGCTTGCGGGCCTCCTCGAAGGACTCCTCGCGGCCCTCGGCGGGCAGGCCGATCTGCATCGCCGCCAGCGACAGCTCGAGCACGGCGGGGTCCCAGTCGGGGGACTGGCCGGTGGCCGTGGCCAGGTCCCAGGTGTGGACGCTCAGCTCGTTGCTCCACATGATCAGGGTCGCCGAGCCGGGCAGCGTCGCCCACGGCAGCTCGACCATGCGCTCGAGGGTGGCGTCGTCGGCCCAGGCCTCGGTGACCTCTTCGCCGGTCTCGTCCCACGCCTCGACCCAACCGTCGTCGGCCACGCCCACGATGACCTCGGGGACCGAGAACGGGCTCTCGCCCCGGCCGACGTTGCGCACCCGCTGGGCCACGGCCAGGAGGTGGCCGGCCAGTGTCCGCACGTCGAACTCGGTGCACGGCGTGGCGAGCTCGAACTGGCTCGGGGCCGATGCCGTCGAGGACGGTCCGGGCGGTGGCGAAGGCCCGCCCGAAGACGGCGCGGGGGTCGAGGTCGGTCGTGGTCTCGGTGCTGGTCATGGAGGCACCCTCACATCCCTCTCCGGCCAGATCCTGACCGGAAGTCGCGGCGTCGCCTGATCGCTCGCCGGCTCTAGGATCGATCGGCTCATGTTCGAGACGCTTTCTGACCGCTTCGACGGGATCCTCAAGCGCCTCCGGGGCAAGGGCAAGCTCTCCGAGGCCGACGTCGACGAGGTCCTCAAGGAGATCCGGGTCGCCCTGCTCGAGGCCGACGTCGCCCTGTCCGTGGCCCGCGACCTCGTCGAGCGCATCCGGGTCCGGGCCGTCGGCGAAGAGGTCGCCGAGAGCCTCACGCCCGGCCCAGCAGGTCATCAAGATCGTCAACGAGGAGCTCACCGTCACCCTCGGCGGCGAGACCTTCAAGATCACCTACGCCAGCAAGCCGCCGACCGTCGTGCTGCTGGCCGGCCTCCAGGGCTCCGGCAAGACGACCACCTCGGCGAAGCTGGCCCGCTGGTTCAAGCAGCAGGGCCGCAACCCGCTGCTGATCGGGGCGGACCTCCAGCGCCCGGCCGCCGTCGAGCAGCTCCGCACCCTCGGTGCCTCCATCGACGTCCCCGTCTTCAGCGAGCCGAAGGACCCCGTCAAGGTGGCCAAGGCCGGCATGAAGGAGGCCGCCCGCCTCGGCCGCGACGTGGTCATCGTCGACACCGCCGGCCGCCTCGCCATCGACCAGGAGCTGATGGCTCAGGTCCGGGACATCTCCAAGCAGGTCAAGCCCGACTACACGTTCCTCGTCGTCGACGCCATGACCGGCCAGGACGCGGTCCAGACCGCGCAGTCGTTCCACGAGACCCTCGAGCTGGACGGCGTCATCCTCACCAAGCTGGACGGCGACGCCCGCGGCGGTGCCGCCCTGAGCGTGAAGGAGGTCGTCGGTCGACCGATCGCCTTCGCCACCACCGGCGAGAAGATCGAGGACCTCGACCTCTTCCACCCGGACCGCCTGGCCGGGCGCATCCTGGGCATGGGCGACGTGCTCACCCTCATCGAGAAGGCCGAGGAGGCCTTCGAGGCCGAGCAGGCCGAGGAGGCCGCCGCCCGCCTGCTGGAGGGCCGGTTCACCCTCGACGACTTCCTCGACCAGCTCCAGCAGATCAAGAAGATGGGCCCGCTCAGCGGGATCATGGGCATGCTCCCCGGCGTCCCCAAAGAGGTGAAGGACGCCGAGATCGGCGACGACGACCTCGCCCCGATCGAGGCCATCATCCGGTCGATGACCCTCGCCGAGCGGATCGACCCGAAGATCATCGACGGCTCCCGCCGGCGCCGGATCGCCGACGGCAGCGGCACGTCGCCCAACCAGGTGAACCAGCTGATCAAGCAGTTCCGCCAGATGCAGCAGATGATGCGGAAGATGGGGGCCGGCCCGCCGGGGGCCAAGGGCCGCAAGGGCAAGCAGAAGAAGGGTGGCCGCACGACCCAGAAGGGCGCGGCCCCGATCCCGAAGATGCCCCTCGAACTGCCCGGGCTCAACTAACCCCGGGTACCCTTGCCCGTCGCTCGCAGAAGACCAGTTACAGAGGAACCAGCAACGTGGCCGTGAAGCTCCGCCTGATGCGGATGGGCAAGAAGAAGCAGCCGACCTACCGGATCGTGGCGGCCGACAGCCGTTCGCCCCGTGACGGGCGGTTCATCGAGATCGTCGGCACCTACGACCCCCGGGCCGAACCGTCGGTGATCAAGGTCGACAACGAGCGGGCCGTCCACTGGCTCCGCCACGGCGCCCAGCCGACCGAGCGGGTCCAGAAGCTGCTGAGATCGTCGGCGCCTGGGACGAGTTCAAGGGCAACGCCCCCGCGACGCCCCCGGCCGCCACCGAGGCGTCCCGAGGCGCCGGCCGAGGCCGACGCCGTTCCCGAGGCTGCGGAGGCCGCATCATGAGCGACGAGTACGACGACGACACCTACGACGATGACGACGCGAACGCCAGCGACGACACCGGCGACGGTGGCGACGACTACAACCGCAAGGACCCCAACCTGATCGACGGGGCCACCGCGGCGGCCGTGCTGGAGTACATCACCAAGTCCGTCGTGGACGAGCCCGACGCCGTCGAGGTCGACAGCACCGAGACCCGCCGGGGCACCCTGAGCCTCGAGGTCCAGGTGGGCGACGACGACATGGGTCGGGTCATCGGCAAGCGGGGCCGGGTGGCCAACTCCATCCGCACCGTGGTGCGGGCCGCGGCCGCCCGCGACGGCGTCGAGGTCGACGTCGAGTTCGTCGACTAGCTCCGCCTGGCTGCGTGCCCGAACGCAGTAGCAGCCACCACCTGCTCGAGGTCGGGCGGGTGGCCAAGCCCCACGGCCTCCGCGGCGAGGTCGTGGTCGCGCTGAGCACGAACCGGCCCGAGCGCGTGGCCAAGGGCACCGTGCTGCACACCGACCAGGGCCCCCTGACCATCACCGCCTCCCGGCCCCACCAGCACCGCCACATCGTGCGCTTCGCCGGGGTCGACACCCGGGAGGCCGCCGACGCCCTCCACGGCCTGGTCCTCTCGGCCGAGCCGCTCGAGGACCCCGACGCCCTCTGGGTCCACGAGCTCATCGGCGCCGTCGGTCGTCGACCAGCACGGGACCGAGCACGGCACCGTGACCAGCGTCGAGGTCAACCCGGCCAGCGACCTGCTCGTCCTCGACGGCGGCGGCCTCGTCCCGCTGACCTTCGTCGTCGAGCAGGCCGACGGCCGCATCACCGTCGACGTCCCCGACGGCCTCCTCGACTGACGCGCCGTGCGCATCGACGTCTTCACGATCTTCCCGGGGATGGTCCGGGCCTTCGCCGGCGAGAGCCTGGTGGGCAAGGCCGCGGCGGACGGGCCGCCTCGACCTGCGGGTCCACGACCTGCGGGACGCCACCACCGACGTCCACCGTTCGGTCGACGACAGCCCCTTCGGGGGCGGGGCCGGCATGGTGTTCACCCCGGGGCCGGTGTTCGACTCGGTCGAGGCCGCCGACCCGCCCCGGCCGCTGCTCCTGCTCGGTCCGGGCGGCCGCCGCCTCGACCAGGCCTACGCCACGGAGCTGGCCGCCCTCGACGGCTTCTCGCTGCTGTGCGGGCGCTACGAGGGCGTCGACGAGCGGGTCCACACCCATCTGGTCGACGGCGAGCTGTCGATCGGCGACTACGTGCTCGCCGGCGGCGAGGTGGCGGCGATGGTGGTCATCGAGGCCGTCGGCCGGCTGGTGCCCGGGCGTGCTCGGCAACGAGGCGTCGGTCGAGGACGAGTCCTTCTCGACCGGCCTCCTCGAGTACCCGCAGTACACCCGGCCCGCCGACTTCCGGGGCTGGGAGGTGCCCGAGGTCCTGCGTTCGGGGGACCACGCCCGCATCGCCCGGTGGCGCCGGGCGCAGGCCCTGGCCCGCACCGTCGAGCGTCGTCCCGACCTGATCGCCGCCCGGGGCGGCATCACCGACGACGAACGCTCTGGCTCGAGGAGTTCGGGCTCGGGCGATCTGAGTCGATACGCTCTCCTGACCGTTCGACCACTTCCCCCGGGTCCCCGAACGCCTCTCCCACGAATCCCGGGCGCACAGGAGCACGTGCACGATGCAGCCAACCGATCTCATCGACCAGGCCAACCTGCGGGACGACGTCCCCGACTTCGCCCCTGGTGACACCCTGAAGGTCCACGTCCGGGTCGTCGAGGGCAACCGCGAGCGGGTCCAGGTCTTCGAGGGTGCGGTCATCGGCCGCCAGGGCAGCGGCGTGCGCGAGACCTTCAAGGTCCGCAAGCTCTCCTTCGGCGTCGGCGTCGAGCGGACCTTCCCGGTCCACTCCCCGATCATCCAGAAGATCGAGGTCGTCCGGAAGGGCGACGTGCGCCGGGCCAAGCTCTACTACCTCCGGGACCGGGTCGGGAAGCGGGCCCGCATCAAGGAGAAGCGCGACAACTAGTCGCCGACCATGGTCTCCCGGCGACAGCAGCTGGGGGCCGAGGGCGAGGCGCGGGTCGCCCACCACTACGAGGCACGGGGCTACACCGTCCTCGACCGCAACTGGCGCTGCCGGGACGGCGAGCTCGACCTCGTGCTGCGCCAGCGGCCGCACGCTGGTCATCTGCGAGGTGAAGACCCGCACGCTCGGCCGCCTTCGGCACGCCCGCCGAGGCCGTGACCGGCCAAGAAGCAGGCCAAGCTCCGGCTCCTCGCCCGTCAGTACCTCGGAGGTCGAGCTTCCGTCCGAGGGAGATCCGCTTCGACGTCGCCGCCGTCCTGGCCGGCGAGATCGAGATCATCGAGCAGGCCTTCTGATCAGCGCACCTTGCCGGGACGGCGGCGGGCACGGTGCTCCCAGCAGCCCTTGTGCCAGTGGCGGCGCAGGTCGGGGGCCAGGCGGGGCACCGCGACGAGGTGGAACGTCCGGGGCGGGATGTCCTGGTTGCAGCCCGGGCAGATGTAGGCCTTGGTGGCCTCGTAGGGCTGGACGAAGCGGGTGTCGCAGTCGTCGACGAGCGGGTCGGCGGGGCTCATCCGAACACGGCCCAGGCCACCAGGAGGGCGACGGCGACCAACGGCGCCGACGACCATGGCGATGTCGGCGGCGGAGACGCTCTGGGGGCGGAAGGGGTTGAGACCCATGACCGGCGAGTATGGCCCCGGCCACGGTGATCCCGCCGCTACTGTCCGCGGCGTGCCCCGACGCTCCCGCCTCCTCCTGGTCGCCCTGGTCGCGGCCGCGGCCCTGTTCCTCGCCGCCTGTGGCGGGGACTCCGAACCGTCCGGCGACGGCGGGGGCGAGGCGAGCTCCGGACAGGGGATCTATGAGGACAACTGCGCCCGGTGCCACGGTCCCGACGGCGAGGGCGGCGTCGGCCCGCAGCTGGGCGACGGAGCGGTGGCGGAGAACTACCCGGACATCGAGGACCAGATCGACGGTCATCCGTGAGGGCCGCAACGGCATGCCCGCCTGGGAGGACCAGCCTCAGCCCCGAGGAGATCGAGGCCGTCGCCACCTACGAGCGCGAAGAGCTCGGCCAGTAGGCGACCGGGCGCTCCGACCGGCGCGCTCTGCCTCGGTGTCAGACCCCCTTCGTAGGGTGAGGCCCATCGCTCGGTAGGCCGGCGTCACGGCCCCCTCCAGTCCCGCTCCACGCGGAGGGTCCACCGTGCTCGCATCCATCACCTCGGCCTGCCTCCTCGGCATCGACGGCCACGCCGTCCGGGTCGAGGTCCACCTCACCTCCGGCCTGCCGGGCTTCACCATCGTCGGCCTGCCCGACACCGCCTGCCGGGAGGCCCGGGACCGGGTCCGGGCCGCGGTCACCAACAGCGGCTTCGACTTCCCGATGCCGCAAGATCACCGTGAACCTGGCGCCGTCCTCGCTGCGCAAGGCCGGGTCGGGCCTCGACCTGGCCATGGCCGTCGGCGTGCTCGTGGCCTCCGACCAGGTGCCGGGCGGCGAGCTCGACGAGCTGGCCTTCTTCGGCGAGCTCGGCCTCGACGGCTCGCTCCGCCCGGTGCGGGGCATGGTCAGCCTGGTCGACGCCTCGCCGGTGCGCGACGGTCGTCGTCCCGGCCGCGGCCTCGGTCGCCGAGGCCACGGTCTACGGCCGCCACGAGGTGCGCTGCGCCCGTCGCCTGGTCGAGGTCGTCGAGGCGCTCCGGGGCGACGAGCCGTGGCCGGACCCGCCCGATCCCGGCGAGCCGGTCGCTCCGGTCGGGCCGGTCGCGGTGCGGGACCTCGCCGACGTGCGGGGTCAGGCGGCGGCCCGCCAGGCGCTCGAGGTGGCGGCCGCCGGCGGCCACCACCTGCTGATGGTCGGCCCGCCGGGTGCGGGCAAGACGATGCTGGCCAGCCGCCTGCCGGGGCTGCTGCCGCCGCTCGGGGTCGACGAGGCCCTCGCGGTGGCCCGCGATCCGCTCCGCCGTGGGCGAGCCGCTGCGGCCCGGGTGAGCTGCCGACCACGCCGCCCTTCCGGGCCCCGCACCACACGGCCTCGCCGGTCGCGCTCACCGGCGGGGGCACGCGGGCTGCTGCGGCCCGGGCGAGGTGTCCCGGGCCAGCCACGGCGTGCTCTTCCTCGACGAGCTGGGCGAGTTCGCCCCGGCCGTGCTCGACGCCCTGCGCCAGCCCCTGGAGGAGGGGGTCATCCGCATCACCCGGGCCCAGGCCGTCGGCGACCTTCCCGGCCCGGTTCCTGCTGGTCGGGGCCATGAACCCCTGCCCGTGCGGCGAGGCCGGCCCGGAGGGCTGCACCTGCTCGGACGGCGAGCGGTCCCGGTACCGCCGTCGCCTCTCGGGCCCGCTGGTCGACCGCTTCGACCTCCGGGTCGACGTCGACCGCCCGTCGCCCGACGAGCTGCTGCGGGGTGAGCCGGGGGAGGCGACCGCCGTGGTCGCGGCCCGCGTGCCGGGAGGCCCGGGCCCGGGCCGCCGCCCGGGGCGTGACCTGCAACGCCCACATCCCCCGGCGCCGCCTGGACGAGCTCTGCCCCGTCACCCCCGAGACCGAGCTGGTGCTCGAGGGCGCGCTGGCCGGCGGCCGCCTGTCCGCCCGGGGCCTCGACCGGGTCCGGCGGGTGGCCCGCACCCTGGCCGACCTCGACGGCCATGACGGCCCGGCCACGCCGTTGCACGTGTCCGTGGCCCTGGCCCTGCGGGCCCAGCCCCTCGTGGCGGCCGACTGACATGGACCTCCCCGACGAGGCCTACCTCGCCGGCGATGGCCGCCGATCCCCGGCGTCGGGCCCGGCGACGGCTGCGCGACGAGCTCGTCGGCGGGGATCGCCGGCCGGAGGCCTGGGACCGGCTCGCGGCACGCAGCCCGGGGCGCCGGCGCGACCTCGAGCGAGGCTCTGGGCGCGCCATCGAGGCGGCGGGCAGTCGCCGGTCCTGCGGCCGGCGGCACCCCGACTACCCGGTCGCTGCTGCGGGACGACCCGGAGCCGCCGGCGGTCCTGTTCTGCCGGGGCGACCTCGCCGCCCTCGACCGTCGGCGGGTCGCGCGTCGTCGGCACCCGCAACGCCTCCCGCTACGGCCTCGACGTGGCCGACCGCTCGGCGCCCGGCTCGGGGCGGCCGGGGTCGCGGTGGTCTCCGGGCCTGGCCCTGGGCGTCGACGGCGCCGTCCACCGGGGCCTGCTCGGCGCCGGCGGCGCGCCGCCGGTCGGCGTCGTGGCCTGCGGGCTCGACGTCGTCTATCCCGGCGCGGCACCGGGACCTCTGGCGGCGGGTGGGGGAGGAGGGGCTGCTGCTGTCAGCGAGATGCCGCTCGGGCATGCGGCCGACCCGTTGGAGCTTCCCGGCCCGCAACCGGATCATCGCCGGCCTGAGCGAGGTGGTGGTCGTGGTCGAGTCCGCGGCAGAAGGGCGGCTCGCTCTACACCGCCGACGAGGCCCTGGCCCGCGACCTCCCGCTGCTGGCCGTGCCCGGTCCGATCACCAGCCCGGCGGCCAACGGGCACCAACCGCCTCATCGCCGACGGGGCCATGCCCGCTGTGCTCGGTCGACGACGTCTTCGTCGCCCTCGGCCTGACCTCACCCACGGGCGGGGCCGACGCCGGTCCCCGAGCCCGGTGGCGCCGCGGGTCGGGTCCTCGACGCCTGCGCCCACGAGGCGGTCACGCTGCAGACCCTGGTCGACCGCAGCGGCCTCACCCTGCCGGAGGTCGGCGGCCGCCATCGACGAGCTCTGCCGCACCGGCTGGCTGGCCGAGTCCGCCGGCCGCTACGAGCGCACCACCCCCGCCGCCCGTACCGGCGCCTGATCTCGGCGCCAAGGCGCGGCGATCACGGCGCCAGGACGAGGGGTCAGTCGAGGCCGGCGAGCTTGCGGGCGTAGGCGATGGCGTCGGGGGCGTGGTGCGCGGTGTAGCTGCGGAGCATCTGCAGCTTCTCGGCCTCGAGCGAGCCCTCGGCGTGGACGGCCAGCACGGCGTGGTAGCCGCCGAGGTCCCGGGCGGTCAGGTCCGAGATGAGGTTCATCATCGCCAGGCGCTCGGCCGCGGGCGCGGCCCCCGCGGTAGTACTTCTCGAGCACCGGCCGGATCTCGCGGCAGTCCCAGTCGGCCCCCGACGGGCCGGTCACCAGCAGGCCGCCGGCGATGTCCTGCAGCCACTCGACGGCCTTGTAGAAGCCCGAGGCGAAGGTGAACTTGGCCATGTTCGTGGTCATGGGGTCCGGGTAGGCGATGCCGTGCTCGCCGATGCGGGAGCGCAGGGCCGCGGCCTCGGTCAGGGCCCGGACCGTCTCGGCGTAGGCCACCAGGTGGGTGAGCTTGTCCCGGATGTGGCCGGCCTTCATCACGCCGTTCATCTCGGCGATCTGGGCGGCGGCGCCGACGAAGGCGTCGACCAGCGGGAGCTTGTAGGACACCGCGGTGAAGCGGTGGTACTCGACGAAGGTCAGGGCCAGCGGCGCCGGCCTTCTCGGGCTCCTGGCACAGGAAGACCCGCTCCCAGGGCACGAACACGTCGTCGAAGACGGTGAGGGTCTCGAGCAGCTTGTGCTTGGAGGACACGGGGTGGTCGAAGGCGTCGTGGCCGCCGCCCCCGCCGCCGTAGCCGGAGACGTAGAGCGAGAGGCCCTCGGTGTTGGCGGGCACGGCGAAGGACACGGCGTAGTCGGCGTCGTCGGGGCCCATGGCCCGGGTGGGGAAGACGATGATCTCGTCGCCGTTGGCGCTGCTCGTGGTGTGGCACTTGGCGCCCCGCACGACGATGCCCTCGTCGCTGCGGTCCACCACCCGCACGTAGAGGTCGGGGTCGTCCTGCTGGTGGGGCGGCTTCGAGCGGTCGCCCTTCACGTCGGTCTGGGCCACGGCCACGGCCAGGTCGCCGTCCCGGCAGTGCCGGTAGAAGGCCTCGGCCCGCTCCCGGCCCTCGCCCTCCAGGACGCGGAGCATGGCGAAGAGGCCGTCGGTGCCGATCTCGTGGATCAGGGTCACGACCGTGCCGCCGGCCGCGGTGCCCGCCTCGATCAGCTTCGACCGGGCCAGCACGTCCTCCGCGCTGCGGGGGATGCGGTAGGCGGCGTTGTACTCCTCGCCCGTGTCGGGGTCGACGGCGACGGCCAGGTCCCGGTGGTCCGGGTCGTGGGCCAGGTCGAAGTCGATGGCGGCGTGGTCGACGGCCACCCGCAGGTCGGGCTCCTGCGTTGATGTCGGCGACGGCCGGCCCTGGTAGTGGAGGCGCCGGCCGTCGACCAGACCGGCGCGGTACTCATCGGCGGTGCGCAAGCGGCATGGCTGCGACACTAGGGGACCGCCGGGACCGGCATCGGCAGCCGCCCCGGTGACGCGCTGTCGTCCCTGATCTCACGCTCCGCGCGAGGTCATGCCCCCACCGTGGTCGACGGCGGTAGCGTACGCCTGTGGCCGTGGCGTGGGACCTCGACGAGTTCGCGGCCTCGCTCACCTCACTGGCGCCCGCCAGCGTCGCCGCCTACCGCCGGGACCTCGACGCCTTCGTCGAGTGGGCCGGCCGCCTCGGGCCTCGACGGCCCCGAGCGGCGTCGACCGCCGGGTGCTGCGGCGCTACGTCGCCTTCCTCACCACCCGGGGCTACGCCCGGCGCACCATCGCCCGCCACGTCGCCTCGCTCCGCCGCTACTTCGACTGGCTCCGCCGACGGGGCCGCATCGAGGTCGACCCCTCCGCCCGCCTGTCGGCGCCCGGGCCACGACGGGCGCCTGCCCCGGGTCCTGCGCCGCGACGAGATCGAGGTCCTCCTCGACGACGGCCCGCCGCCGACCGACGACCCGATCGAGGCCGCCCTGGCCCAGCGGGACACCGCCGTGCTCGAGATCCTCTACGGCAGCGGCCTGCGGGTGGCCGAGCTCTGTGGCCTCCGGCCGGTCGACATCGACCTCGACCGGGCCCGGCTCACCGTGCTGGGGCAAGGGGTCCAAGCAGCGCACGGTCCCGCTGTCCGCAGCCGGCGGTCGACGCCCTGCGGCGGTGGCTGGACACGGGCCGGGACGTCCTGATCGACGCCGACACCCCCGCCGACGCCGTCTTCGTCAACCGTCGGGCCCACCCCCTCACGCCCCGCGACGTGCGCCGCATCCTCGACCGTCGGGCGGCCGGCCCCGCCCATCCCCACGCCCTCCGGCACACCTTCGCCACTCATCTTCTGGACGGTGGTGCCGACCTTCGTGCTGTACAGGAACTTCTCGGACACGCCGATCTCGCGACCACCCAGCTCTACACCCATGTGAGCCGGGAGCGCCTGCGGGGCGTGCTCGAGACGACGCATCCTCGAGCGTAGGGACGGGCGGTGGACCGACAAGGCGGTGCGTGGCATCGAGGACCTCTGGGCCCGCTACCGCGACGACGCCACGCGGGCCGACCGCGACCAGCTGATCGTCCACTACTCCCCGCTGGTGAAGTACGTCGCCGGCCGGGTGGCCGTGGGCCTGCCCCAGAACGTCGAGCACGCCGACCTCGTGAGCTACGGGATGTTCGGCCTGATCGACGCCATCGACAAGTTCGACCCCGAGCGGGGCTTCAAGTTCGAGACCTACGCCATCAGCCGGATCAAGGGCGCCATCCTCGACGAGCTCCGCTCGATCGACTGGGTGCCCCGCTCGGTGCGGGCCAAGGCCCGGGCCCTCGAGCGGTCCTACGCCAAGCTCGAGGCCGAGCACGCCCGCCCCCCGACCGACGCCGAGCTGGCCGAGGCCCTGGAGATGACCGAGGACCAGCTCCAGACCCTCCTCACCCAGATCTCCTTCGTCGGCATGGCGGCCCTCGACGAGGTGCTGGCCATGGGCGGCGAGCGGGGCGAGGCCGTCACCCTCGGCGACACCATCGCCGACAGCGGCGACGGGCCGGTCGGCCGCTTCGAGGTCGAGGAGACCCGCCAGCTCCTGGCCGCGACCATCAACCGCCTGCCCGAGCGGGAGAAGCTCGTCCTCACCCTCTACTACTACGAGGGCCTGACGCTGGCCGAGATCGGCGGCGTCCTCGGGGTGACCGAGAGCCGGGTGTGCCAGATCCACACCAAGGCCGTCCTCCACCTGCGCTCCCGGGTCGTGGCGGCGGAGCGCTCGCCCGTCTAGCTTCCTGACCGCGGCGCTTCCCCCGTCGAGAGTCTCTCCGGGGGTCCCCCTGTGTCCCGATCCCGTTCGTTCCGTCCTCCTCGTCGTCGCGCTCGTCCTCAGCGTGGCCTTCGCCCCGCCGCAGCCGAGCGCGGCGTCGGTCTACCGCCCGCCGGTCGACGCCCCGGTCGTCGACGGCTTCCGCCTGCCCGACGGCGCCTACGGCGCGGGCAACCGGGGCCTCGAGTACGCCACCGTGCCCGGGCAACCCGGTCCGGGCCATCGGCGACGGGCTGGTGGTCTTCGCCGGCCCGGTCGCCGGCAACCGGCGCCGTCACCGTGCTCCACCCGGACGGCCTGCGCTCCAGCTACTCGCTACCTGGCCGAGGTCCGGGTCGCCGTCGGCGACCACGTCGGCCTCGGGCAGACGCTGGGCAGGGCGGGGGAGCGCCTCCACCTCGGCGTCCGGTCCGGGGGCACCTACCTGGACCCCGCCGCGCTGTTCACCGCGACCGGCGTCCATCTGGTCCCGCTGGACGGGCGACTGACGGTTCTGGGTACGGAACGGCGTCGCCGGCGACACCCGGGGTGGATCAGAACGCGGCGTGGGGCGGTGGCTGACGGGCGGTGGGGCCGGGAGCGTCGCCGGTACACTCGCCCGTCGGTCGTGAGCCCCACGGCCGAACACCACTTCCACCCGTGCCACTCCCGCGGTCGCCTCCGGGCGCAAGCGCACGGGTCTCGCCAAACCGTCGGGGAGGAATGAACCAGATGGCGCCTGTCGTCACCATGAAGCAGCTGCTGGACGCAGGTGTCCACTTCGGACACCAGACCCGGCGCTGGAACCCCAAGATGAAGCGCTTCCTGCACGGGGAGCGCCAGGGGATCTACATCATCGATCTCGAGCAGACGCTCGACCGGGTCCGGGTCGCCTACGAGTTCGTCCGGGACATGACCGCCGACGGCGGCAACCTCCTGTTCGTCGGGACCAAGAAGCAGGCCTCCGACGCCGTCGAGCAGTACGCCCTGTCCTGCAACATGCCGTACGTGAACCAGCGCTGGCTGGGCGGGATGCTCACCAACTTCGAGACCATCTCCAAGCGGGTCTCGAAGATGGCCGAGCTGGAGCGCCAGCGGGACACCGGCGAGTTCGACGCCATGCCCAAGAAGGAAGCCCTGATGAACACGCGGGAGCTGGACAAGCTCCTGCGCAACCTCAACGGCATCCGGAACCTCGATCGCAAGCCCGACGCCGTCTTCGTGCTGGACACCAAGAAGGAGCACATCGCGGTCACCGAGGCCAACAAGCTCGGCATCCCGCTGATCGCGGTGGTCGACACCAACTGTGACCCCGACGTCGTGGACTACGTGATCCCCGGCAACGACGACGCCATCCGCTCCGGCAGCCTCATGTGCCGGATCATGGCCGACGCCGTGAAGGAGGGTCGCTTCATCCGCTCCAAGAAGGTGCCGGGCGACGGTGGCGGCCCCGTGGCCCCCGCCGTGCGCACCCCCGAGGAGGAGGCCGAGATCGCCCGCCAGCAGGCCGAGGCCCGCGACCAGGCCGCGGCCCAGGCCGCCGAGCGCGAGGCCCGTCTGGCCGCCGCCAAGCAGGCGGCCGACGCGCGCGAGACCGCCGAGCCGCAGGCTGCTGGCTCTGAGGCTGCTCGGCCGCCGAGGCGGCTGGTCCTGAGGCCGCTCCCGCCGAGGCGGCTGCTCCTGAGGCGGCTCCCGCCGTCGAGGTGCCGGCTGAGGCTCCCGCCGAGGAGGCCGCTGCCCGAGGCGCCGGTCGCCGAGGCTCCGGTCGAGGAGGCACCCGCCGCCGAGGCCGAGACCGCAACCACCGAGACCACCGAGGAAGGCTGATCGTGGCCGAGTTCACCGCCAAGGACGTCCAGGCGCTGCGCAAGAAGACCGGGGCCGGGATGATGGACGCCAAGCGCGCCCTGCAGGAGAACGACGGCGACTTCGAGGCCGCGGCCAAGTGGCTGCGGGAGAAGGGCCTGTCCAGCTCCGCCAAGCGCTCCGACCGGGCCAACGACCAGGGTGCGGTCGCCGTCGGCGGCGACTCCGAGGTCATGGCCATCGCCGAGATCAAGTGCGAGACCGACTTCGTCGCCAAGTCCGAGCAGTTCACCGACCTGGTCCAGGACCTGGCCGACCTCGTCGCCGCCAAGGGCGAGGACGAGGCCAAGGCCGACGTCGCCGAGCGGGTCGACGACCTCAAGGTCACGCTCAAGGAGAACATCGAGGTGGGCGAGATCGTCCGCTTCGAGAAGGGCGCGGCGACCTCATGGACTCCTACCTCCACATCCAGGAGGGCCGGGGCGTCAACGCCGTGCTCGTCGAGCTGGCCGGCGGCACCCAGGACCTGGCCCACGACCTCGCCCTGCACATCGCCTTCAAGCGCCCGCCGTACCTCACCCGGGACCTCGTGCCCGAGGCCGAGATCGCCGAGGAGCGGGCGCTGCTCGAGGCCGAGACCCGCAACGAGGGCAAGCCCGAGCAGGCCATCGAGAAGATCGTCGAGGGCAAGCTCCAGGGCCGGTTCTTCGCCGACCGGGTCCTGCTCGACCAGAAGTTCGTGCGGGACGAGAGCCAGACCATCGCCGCCCTCCTCGGCGACGCCACCGTGGTGCGCTTCGCCCAGGTGGTGATCGGGGCTTGAGCGACTCCGGCGAGGGCGACGCCGGAGCGCAACTGGGGACGGATCGTCCTCAAGCTCTCCGGTGAGGCCTTCGCCGGTGGCCAGGACTTCGGCATCGACCAGTCGGTCGTCGACCTGATCGCCCGCGAGGTGATCGCGGTCCGCGAGGCGCTCGGACACCCAGATCTCCATCGTGGTCGGCGGCGGCAACATCTGGCGGGGCCAGACGGCCGCGGCGGCCGGCCTCGACCGGTCCCAGGGCGACTACATGGGCATGCTGGCCACGGTCATCAACTCCCTGGACCTGCAGGCCACCCTCGAGCGCCACGGCCAGCCCACCCGGGTGCAGACCGCCATCGAGATGGCCGAGATCGCCGAGCCCTACATCCGGCGCCGGGCCATCCGCCACCTCGAGAAGGGCCGGGTCGTGATCTTCGCCGCCGGGACGGGCAACCCGTTCTTCACCACCGACACCGCGGCGGCGTTGCGGGCCGCCGAGATCGACGCCGACGCCATCCTGCGGGGCACCCACTCCGGCGTCGACGGCATCTACACCGACGACCCCAAGACCAACCCCGACGCCACGCTGATCCCCGAGGTCGGCTACATGGAGGTCCTCGAGCGAGGCCTGCGGGCCATGGATTCCACCGCCATCACCCTCTGCATGGACAACGCCGTGCCGATCGTCGTCTTCGACCTGTTGGGCCCGGGCAACATCCGGTCCATCCTCGAAGGCAAGGCGATCGGTACGCTGGTTTCCTGACTCCGCAGTCGGGGGAATCCGCCTCGATGGCCGACAGTGACGATGACCTGATCGAACTCGTCCTCGACGACGCCGGGCGACAAGATGGACAAGGCCGTCACCCACACGCGCCACGAGTTCTCCACGGTGCGCACGGGCCGGGCCTCCTCGGCCCTGGTCGAGAAGCTCCCGGTCGAGGCTACTACGGCGCCGAGGTGCCCCTCCAGCAGATCGCCAACTTCTCGGTGCCCGAGGCCCGGCTCCTGGTCATCTCGCCCTTCGACAAGGGCTCGGTGAACGCCATCGAGAAGGCGATCCGCGAGTCCGACCTCGGCCTGAACCCCACCAACGACGGCCACGTCGTGCGCCTGGCCTTCCCCGCCCTCACCGAGGAACGACGCAAGGATCTGGTGCGTCTCGTGCGGGGCATGGCCGAAGAGGGCAAGATCGCGCTGCGTAACCTGAGGCGGGCGGCCCGCCACGAGCTGGAGGGCCTGGAGAAGGCCGGGGACCTCCGGGAGGACGACCTCAAGCGGGCCGAGAAGGAGCTGGACGACATGATCCACGCCCACGAGGGAACCCTCGCCGGTGCGCTGGCCGACAAGGAGAAGGAGCTTCTCGATGAGTGACGACCGTCCGGACGAGGGGCCGCCGAGCGACCCGCGACCGTCGGGTCGGATCCGCATCGTGGGCGCCACACCGGCGACGGGCGAGCACCCGACCGTCGCCGCGCAGCGACCGCCGTCGGACCCCCCGCCGCCGGCCGCCGAGCCCCGCTCGAGCCCCGGCCCGAGCCCCCGGCCTCTGAGCCCCCGGCTGCCGAGCCGCCCCCGGCCGAGGACCCCAACCGCTTCGGGGCCATCCCGATCATCGCCGACGACGACGAGCCCGTCGCCGACCCGACCCCGGCCGGCGCGGCCCCGACCGCCCCCGAGCCGACCGCCCCCGAGCCGACCGCCCCCGCCCCGACCGCCCCAGCGGCGACGGAGCCGCCGGTGCGGTCCGTGCCCGACCCCGAGCCGCCGACCCCGTCGGCCCCGGACCTGGACGACCTGGACCTGCCGCCGACCGAGGCGGTGCCGGTCGTGGCCTCCGAGCCCACCCCGGCACCCGAGCGGGACCTGGACGACATCCGCGTCTGGGCCGCGCCCGACGACGAGGAGGACGAGGTGGAGATCGAAGCCGGTCGCTCCGCCTCCGAGAACCCCTTCGCCGACCTCGTCGGTGACCCCGACGACGGCCTCGACGACCTCCTCGGGCCACCCGACGAAGACCTGCCGCACTGGAGCGAGCCGGTGGCCGCGGCCCCCGACGACGACGACGCCTGGGCCGGGGTGTCCGGCGGCCCCCGCTGGCGGGGCCAGGGCGAAGAGACCGGTGAGCCGGAGGACTTCTCCGATCTCATCGACGAGGAAGCCCGTGTCGAATCCTTGGGGGAGGACGAGATGATCTTCGACGACCTCGATCCCGCGGCCGCGGCGGCCGCCTCGATCGACTCACCGGCCGGTCCGCCCCAGCGGCGGAACCCGTTCCCGGATGCTCCCGAGGACGACGGCGGCGGCGACGGTGGCAGCGGCGGGGGTGGGCCCCGCGACATGCAGCAGGCCGTCATCGTCGGCGTCGGCCTGGTCGCCCTCATGGTCGATCTGCTTCCTGATCGGCGCCTGGGCCGTGGTCGCGTTGGCCACCGCCGTGGTGGTCCTGGCCACCGCCGAGTTCTTCACCGCCACCCGACGGTCGGGCTACCACCCGGCCCCCCTGATCGGCCTGGCCGGTTCGGGCGGCATGGTGCTGGCCGCCTACCTCGCGGGGTGAGGGCGGCATGGTCGATGGTCCTGTTCCTGGTCGTGGTCACGACCCTGTGCTGGTGGCTCTTCGACGCCGGGCCGGGCGATCACGCCGTGGCCAACGCCGGCATCACCCTGCTCGGCATCTTCTACGTCGGTGGGCTCGGCGCCTTCGCCTCGCTGCTGCTGCGGATCGACGATGCGTCGGTCTCGGCGAGCGGGGCCCTGGTGTCGGGCTTCGGCGAAAGCGTCGGTCGGTCGTTGCTCTTCGCCGCCATCCTGGTCACGGTGGCCGCCGACCTCGGCGGGCTGTTCGTCGGCCAACGCATGGGCCGGTCGCCGCTCACCGCCGCCAGCCCCAACAAGACGTTGGAGGGCGCCATCGGAGGGATCATCGCGGCCGTCGTCGTGTCCGTGGTGGTGTTCGGCGCTGATCGGTGTCGGGCCGTGGGACACGGTGGACGCCATCGTCCTCGGCCTCGTCGGCGGCATCATGGCCCCGCTGGGCGACCTCTGCGAGTCCCGGCTGAAGCGGGATCTCGGCCTCAAGGACATGGGCACGCTCCTGCCCGGCCACGGTGGCGTGCTCGACCGCTTCGACGGGCTGCTCTTCGTGCTCCCGGCGACCTACTACGTCGTGCGGCTGCTCGAGGTCTACGCCAACACCCCGTGACCCCCACCCCGATCCGTTCTGGGCCCCACCATCCGCGCCCTGACACAGGTCGTGGGGCCCAGAACGGGATCACGGCGTGACGACGACGGTCGCGGTCCTGGGGTCCACGGGCTCGATCGGGACCCAGACCCTGGACGTGGTCCGGGCCGAGCCCGGGCGCTACGAGGTCGTGGCCCTCGGCGCCTCGCGCTCGGTCGACCTGGTGGCCGAGCAGGCCAAGGAGTTCCGGCCCCGGGTCGTGGCCGTGGTCGACGCCGAGGCCGCTGCCGGGCTGGCCGACCGCCTGCCGCCCGGCACCGAGCTGACGGTGGGGGAGTCCGCCCTCGCCGATGCCGCCCGGGACGCCGACGTGGTGGTCAACGGGGTCGTCGGGCTTCGCCGGCCTCGGCGTCACGCTCGCCGCGCTGGCGGCCGGTCGTCGCCTGGCCCTGGCCAACAAGGAGTCCCTGATCGCCGCCGGTCCCGTCGTCCAGCGGGTCCGCTCCACGCCCGGCGCCGAGCTGATCCCGGTCGACAGCGAGCACGGCGCCATCCACCAGTGCCTGCGGGCCAACGACGTGGCCGAGCGGGTGGCCCGCCTCGTAGTCACCGCCAGCGGCGGCCCGTTCCGGGGTCGGTCCCGGGCGGACCTGGCCGAGGTCACCATCGACGACGCCCTGGCCCACCCGACCTGGTCGATGGGGCCCAAGATCACCATCGATTCGTCGACGCTCATGAACAAGGGCCTCGAGGTCATCGAGGCCCACGAGCTCTTCGGCATCGGCTACGACGACATCGACGTGGTCGTCCACCCGCAGTCGGTCGTGCACTCGATGGTCGAGTACACCGACGGCTCGACCATCGCCCAGCTGTCCATGCCGGACATGCGCCTGCCCATCGGGTACGCCCTCGCCTACCCGGACCGGTCGACGGCCGCCGTTCGGTCGGATCGACTGGGCGACCCTCGGCTCCCTCGACTTCGAGGCCCCTGACCGGGAGGCCTTCCCCTGTCTCGACCTGGCCTACCGGGCCGGGCGGGTGGGCGAGACCGCCCCCGCGTGGCTCAACGCGGCCAACGAGGTCGCGGTCGAGGCCTTCCTCGAGGGCCGCATCGGGTGGCTGGCCATCAGCGACGTGCTCGAGGCCACGCTGGACCGTCACGATGGAACCAAAGCCACTTCGGCCGACGTTGTGATGGAGGCCGATCGACAGGCCCGTACCGTGGCGACCGAGATCGTCGCCGCCCTCACCCCCTAGAGCCAGCGGAGCCCATGTCCGACACCGAGCTGAAGCCGCCCCTCCCCGACGAGCCGATCACGGCCCAGGAGCAGGGCGACATCCCCGGCAAGATCGGTCTGGCCGCGCTCGTCGGCGGCACCGTCGCCCTCGGGGTGTTCGGGGGCTGGCCGATCCTGATCATCGTCCTGTCGCTGGTGTTCATGATCTTCATGCACGAGCTGGGCCACTACCTGACGGCCAAGTCGGCGGGCATGAAGGTCACCGAGTTCTTCATCGGCTTCGGGCCCCGCATCTGGTCGTTCCAGCGGGGGGAGACCCAGTACGGCGTCAAGGCCATCCCCGCCGGGGCCTACGTCCGCATCATCGGCATGAACAACCTCGACGAGGTCGACCGTCGGCCGACGAGTCCCGCACCTACCGCCAGAAGTCCTACCCCCGGCGCATGTCGGTCGCCGTGGCCGGCTCGGCCATGCACTTCCTGATGGCCCTCGTCGCTGGGCTTCGCCTCCCTGATGCTTTACGGCGTGCCACACCGACGACAGCGCACGCGACTGGGACGATCGCCGCGCTGTCCACCGCCGAGGAGACCCTGACCGGGTTCCCGGCATCGGAGCTCACCCCCGAGTTGACCGAGCAGCTCGAGGCGGGCGACACCCCCGCCCTCGAGGCCGGACTCCGAGGAGGGCGACCGCATCGTCGGCGTGAACGGCGAGGACATCGAGACCTACGAGCGAGATGCGGGACTTCACCCTGGCCCACCCGGGCGAGGAGGTCACCTTCATCGTCGAGCGCGACGGCGAGACCGTCGACACGACCGTGGTCCTGGCCGAGCGGGTGCTCGACGGCGAGACCGTCGGCTACCTCGGCGTCCAGGAGGCCCAGGTGCTCGAGCAGCTCGGGCCCGATCGACGCGGCGCAGACCTCAGCCGAAGAGGTCGGGACCCTGATGGCCGAGTCGGTGAAGGGGATCTGCCGCTTCTTCAGCCCGGAGGGCATCAGCGACTTCGCCAACGTCGTGGTCAACGCCCAGGACGACGAGGCCGACAGCGAGCCCGCGGCGTCCGGCGGCGGGGGCAGCAGCAGCACCTCCGAGGACGAGAACCGGATCATCTCCATCGTGGGCGCCGCCCGCATCGGCGCCCAGGCGACCGACGCCGACGGCCTCTACGCCCTGATGCGCTTCATGATGCTGCTGAACGTCTTCATCGGCGTGTTCAACCTGCTGCCGCTCCTGCCCTTCGACGGCGGCCACGTGGCCATCGGCACCTACGAGCGCATCCGGGAGATCGGCACGGGCCGGCGCTACCAGGCCGACATCACCAAGCTCCTGCCCCTGACCTACGCCGTGGTGCTGTTCATGGTGACCATCGGGTCCCTGGCCCTCTACGTCGACCTGTTCGACCCGATCAACCTCCAGTAGGCGTCGCGGCCGCGCCCCGAAGGGGGAGCAGGCTGCGAGACTGGTCCCGTGAGCTACGAGCGCCGGAAGACCCGCGAGGTCGTCCTCGACCACCCGTCACACCCCGTGACCGTCGGTGGCGACGCCCCGGTCAGCGTGCAGTCCATGACGATCACCAAGACGGCCGACGTCGAGGGGACGCTGCAGCAGATCTACGCCCTCTACGGCGCCGGCGCCGACATCGTGCGCTGCACCTGCAACGAGAAGGAGGCGGCCGAGGGCCTGGCCCAGATCGTCCCCCGCTCGCCGGTGCCGATCGTCGCCGACATCCACCACCAGTACAAGATGGCCCTCGCCGCCCTCGAGGCCGGGCGTCCACTGCCTGCGCCTGAACCCCGGCAACATCCGCCGCCCGGAGCACATCAAGGCCGTGGCCATGGAGTGCAAGGACCGGGGTGTGCCCATCCGCATCGGGGTCAACGGCGGCTCCCTCGACCCCGACCTCTACGAGAAGCACGGCGGCCTCACCGCCGAGGCCATGGTCGAGTCGGCCCAGCGGGAGCTGGACTACTTCGCCGAGGTCGGCTTCGACGACGTCAAGATCTCGGTCAAGGCGTCCAACGTGCCGCTGATGATCGAGGCCTACCGCCAGCTGTCGGAGGTCACCGACCACCCGCTGCACCTCGGCGTCACCGAGGCCGGGCCGCCGCCCGCCGGGCTGATCAAGGCCACGGCCGGCTTGGCCACGCTGCTGTCCGAGGGCATCGGCGACACCATCCGCTACTCGCTGACCGCCGATCCGGTGCAGGAGGCCCGCGCCGGCCGCCAGCTGCTGGAGGCCATGGGCCTGCGGGAGCGCACGGGCCTCGACCTGATCGCCTGCCCCTCCTGTGGCCGGGCCGAGGTCGACGTCTACGCCATCGCCGACGAGGCCCAGAAGGCCCTCGAGGAGCTCGAGGTCCCCATCCAGGTCGCCGTCATGGGCTGCGTCGTCAACGGCCCCGGCGAGGCCCGGGAGGCCGACCTCGGCATCGCCGCCGGCCGCAAGCGGGGCCACCTCTTCGTGAAGGGCAAGGTCGTCAAGGTCGTCCAGGAGGACGAGATGGTCGACCAGCTCGTCGAGTGGGCCAAGATCGTCAGCGAGGACGGCGTCGAGGCCGCCCTGGAGCGAGCCGAGTCGGGCGCCGCCGAAGAGGCCGAGAAGGACCGCGCCGCCCTCCTCACCGAGCAGGGCGACGACGTCAACCAAGCCGACGAGCACATCCACCAGATCCGCAAGATCTGACCCGTTCTGGCGCCCGATTCGGCGGCCCTGGCAACCGAAAGAGGCGCCAGAAGCGCTGGTCGTCGGGCCGGGCAGAACCGATGGCAGGGAGGGGGGCGTGGGGTCGGGCTGCAGGTTCTCGGCGGCCCAACCGACGCCGTTTCGCCCCCGGCGTGACCGCTGTCCGTTCTGGCTCCTGATCCTCCGCCTATAGGCGGCAGATCGGGAGCCAGAACGAGGGGCCCGGGGCGATCCGGTCCATTCGGCCACGGTGCGTGAGGATCGAGGGTGATCGGGCACCGACGACTGCCGGCCTGACGAGCCAGCCCCGGTTCTTGCCTCGGTTCGTCCGGCCCGACGATTGTCAGGTCGGGGCGAAGGCCCGGCAGGGGAGGGACGATCCGGGGACCCGAACCGGGCGCCACTACCCTCCGCCGGATGGCCAAGGCTCCCGTGCTCACCCCCCAGGGTGAGGACTTCCCCCGCTGGTACCAGGACGTCATCGCCAAGGCGGAGCTGGCCGAGAACGGGCCGGCCCGGGGGACGATGGTCATCCGGCCCTACGGGTTCTCGCTCTGGGAGCGCCTGCAGGCGGCCATGGACGACCGCATCAAGGCCGCCGGCGTCGACAACGCCTACTTCCCGCTGTTCGTGCCCATGTCCTTCTTCGAGAAGGAGGCCGAGCACGTCGAGGGCTTCAGCCCCGAGCTGGCCGTGGTCACCATCGGCGGGGGCAAGGAGCTGGAGGAGCCCCTGGCCATCCGGCCCACGTCCGAGACGGTCATGGGGACCTACTTCGCCAAGTGGATCCAGAGCTACCGGGACCTGCCCCTGCTGGTGAACCAGTGGGCCAACGTCGTGCGCTGGGAGCTGCGCCCCCGCCTCTTCCTGCGGACGACCGAGTTCCTCTGGCAGGAGGGCCACACCTGCCACGCCACCGAGGCCGAGGCCCGGGACTTCGCCGTGCAGCATCCTCCACGAGGTCTACGCCGACTGCATGGAGCAGGTCCTCGCCGTCCCCGTCTACAAGGGCCGCAAGACGGCCGCCGAGCGCTTCGCCGGGGCCATCAACACGATGGCCTGCGAGGCGATGATGCGCGACGGCAAGGCCCTGCAGATGGGCACCAGCCACGAGCTCGGGCCAGAACTTCGCCAAGGCCTTCGGCATCGAGTACCTGTCGGCCGACGGCAACCAGGAGAACGTCTGGCAGACCTCCTGGGGCACCTCCACCCGCATGGTCGGCGGCCTGATCATGACCCACGGCGACGACAACGGCCTGCGGGTCCCCCCGTGCTGGCCCCCATCCAGGTCGTCGTGCTCGTCGTCCGGGACGAGGAGGGCGCCGGCGAGGCCGCGGCCCGTCTGGTCGACGAGCTGAAGGCCGCCGGCGTCCGGGTCCGCCTGGACGACAAGGTCGACACCTCCTTCGGCCGCCGGGCCACCAACTGGGAGCTCAAGGGCATCCCCGCTGCGCATCGAGGTCGGCCCCCGGGACCTCAAGGAGGGTGAGGTCACCCTCGTCCGCCGGGACAACGGCGAGAAGCGCCAGGTCGCCGTCGCGGCGGTGGCCGGCGAGGTCCCCGCCCTGCTCGACACCATCCAGTCCGACCTCCTGGCCGCGGCCACCAAGGACCGCGACGACCGCACCGTCGACGTGACCGCCATCGAGGACGTGGCCGCGGCCGCGGCCGACGGCTTCGTCCGCATCCCCTGGGACTCCGTCGGCGTCGAGGGCGAGGCCCGCCTGGCCAACGACGCCCTCACCGTCCGCTGCCTCCAGCGCGCCGACGGCAGCCTCCCCGAAGTCCGACGACGAGCCCGGCCTCGTCGCCCTCGTCGCCCGCTCCTACTGACCTACCAGTCGTTCTGGTTACTCGAGTTCGTCGCCGGCGCGAATACCGAGTAGCCAGAACGATGAGTTCGGGGGCGGTCGAGGTCAGAGTGGTGACGGACCACCTGGGAGGAACGCATGATCGACCTGACGCCGGCCACGCAGCGGCTGGCGGACCTGGTGGCCGGCCGTCGACGACGACCAGCTGGCCGACCCGACGCCGTGCCGCCGACTACACCGTGGGCGACCTGCTCGACCACCTCGAGCATCCTTCGCCGTCGCCTTCCGGCTGGCCGCCGACAAGACGGTGCCCCCGACACCGAGCGCCCGCCCGCGGGCGCCGCCGCCAACCTGGGCGACGGACTGGCGCGACCGGATCCCGGCCGAGCTGGCCGCGCTGGCCGAGGCCTGGCCGGCCCCGGACGCCTGGGAGGGCATGACCCGGATCGGGGGCATCGACATGCCCGGGCGAGGTCGGCCGGGACCGTCGCCCTGGAGGAGACCGTCGTCCACGGCTGGGACCTGGCCCGGGCCACGGGCCAGCGCCTTCGAGGCCGCCCGACGACGAGCTGGAGGCCGTCATCGGCTTCTTCGGCTCGTTCCCCGACGAGGCCCGGGGCGACGCGTTCGGGCCCGCCCACGCCCGTGCCCGACGGCGCCCCGCTCCTCGACCGGGCCGATCGCCCAGTCCGGTCGTGACCCGAAATGGGGCGAGCCCTTCCTAGCCGGACACCGGCCCGCCGAGAGGCCGATCTCGACCGTTATACTCCGGCCAGCATTTTGTTCTGGTCGAGCAAAGGCGTGGGCTTCGGCCCACGCCTTTTCTTACGGTAGAGGAGGTACGAGCCATGGCAACCGCCGATCGCGTGCGGGCCATCGTCGTCCCCCTGGCCGAAGAACGGGGCCTCGACCTCTACGACGTCGAACAGCACCAGGCCAGCCTCCGGATCCTCGTGAGCCGGGAGGGCGGCATCGACATCGACGCCCTGACCGAGCTCAGCCGCTCGATCTCCCGGGCCCTGGACGAGCCGATCCCGTGGCCGGCAAGTACACCCTCGAGGTGTCCAGCCCCGGCCTGGAGCGGCCCCTGCGCCGTCCCGACCACTTCCAGGGCGCGGTCGACGACCGGATCACGGTCAAGACCGTCCCCGGCGCCGAGGGCGACCGCCGGATCACCGGCGTCCTCACCGGCCGCCGACGAGGACGGCATCACCGTCCGCCCCGACGAGGGTCTGGACCGCGACGGAACGACGTCTCGCCTACGACGAGATCGACGCCGCCCGGACGCTGTTCGACTGGGGAACCACCACCAAGCCGACGACGAAGAAGAAGAAGACTTCATGAGCGGAAACAACCTCGAGATGATGGAGGCGCTGCAGGCGCTGGCCGTCGACAAGGGCATCTCCGTCGACGACCTGCTGGCCGCCCTGGCCGACGCGCTGGAGTCGGCGTACAAGCGCACGCCCGGGGCCTACGAGTACTCGTGGGTCACCCTGGACCCCGACACCTTCGACATCCGCGTCTACGCCCAGGACCTGGACGAGGACGGCGAGCCCGAGGGTGACGAGCTGGACGTCACCCCCGACGACTTCGGCCGCATCGCCGCCCAGACGGCGAAGCAGGTGATGATGCAGCGCATCCGCGAGGTCGAGCGGGACATGAAGTACGAGGAGTACGCCGGCCGGGAGGGCGACATCGTCACCGGCATGATCCAGCAGAGCGACCAGCGCTACACGCTGCTCGACCTCGGCCGGGTCGAGGCCCTCCTGCCCCAGGCCGAGCAGGTCCCCTACGAGCGCCCCGAGCCCAACTCCCGGGTCAAGGCCTACATCGTCGAGGTCCGCAAGACCGCCAAGGGCCCCCAGATCGTGGTCAGCCGGACCCACCCCGGCCTCATCAAGCGCCTGTTCGAGCTGGAGGTGCCCGAGATCGCCGACGGCATCGTCGAGATCCGGGCCTGTGCCCGGGAGCCCGGCCACCGCACGAAGATCGCCGTCTGGTCCAACGACAACAACGTCGACCCCGTCGGGGCCTGCGTCGGCGCCCGGGGCGCCCGCGTCCGCATGGTCGTCAACGAGCTCAAGGGCGAGAAGATCGACATCGTCCCCTTCTCCGACGACGCCGCCGACTTCGTCATGAAGGCGCTGTCCCCGGCCCGGGTCAAGGAGGTGCGGATCCACGAGGACACCGGCACCGCCGAGGTCATCGTGCCCGACTACCAGCTGTCCCTGGCCATCGGCAAGGAGGGCCAGAACGCCCGCCTGGCCGCCCGCCTGACCGGCTGGCGCGTCGACATCAAGAGCGAGACCCAGCTGGCCGAGGAAGCCGCCTACCAGACCGACGACTGGGCCCAGGGCGAGTGGATCGTGCACCCCGAGACCGGTGAGCAGATGTGGCAGCCCGCCGACGGCACGCCCGGCCATGACCGCCGAGGAGTGGAGCCAGCTCGGCGCCGAGCAGGCCGAGGCCGAGGACGCCGGAGCCGGCGATGACGGCGAGGCCGCCACGACCGACGAGGCCGGCCGAGGCGATGCTGACGCCGACGCGACCGACGACGGTCGAAGCCGGCGAGGTCGCCGACGCGCCCGCGGAGGACGTCCACGCCGAGGAGCCCGCCGAAGGCACCGACGAGGCGCCGGTCGAGGACGCCGCGGCCGACGCGGACGCCCCGGCGAGGAGCCGGTCGAGGCCGCGGACGCCCCTGCCGACGAGCCGGCGAAGCGCCGGCCGACGAGGTCGAGGCCGAAGTGGCGCCCGCCGAGGAGGGCGACGCCGCTCGACGACGAGGCGACGTCGTAGGCCGCGTCCACCCCGCAGCGGACCTGCATCGGTTGCCGGCGGGTCGCCGGGCCAGGACGAACTGGTGCGGGTGACCCGCCAGGGCGACGGATCGCTGGCCGTGGGACCTACACTTCCCGGCCGGGGCGCGTGGCTGTGCCGATCATCAGCCGCGTGCTTCGACGCCGCCCAGCGGCGCGGGGCCTTCGCCCGGGCCCTGCGAGCGCCGGTCGCGGACGCCGCTGTCGAGGCGGTGCGTGATCAGGTGCTCGACCGGGCAGACGCCCGCCAGAAGCTACGAAAGGGCTGACACAGCCAGGTGCCATCGAACGTAAGGGTCTACGAACTCGCCCGCGAGCTCGGCATGAGCAACCAGGAGGTCCTCGACCTCTGTGACAAGTTGGGCATCGGCGCGCGCAGCCACTCGTCCAGCATCGTCGAGGCGCAGGGCGACCGGGTCCGCCGCCGGGCCCAGAAGGACGGCCTGGTCAAGGCCGCCCGCGCCGAGGAGGCGAAGCCGGCCGAAGAGGCCAAGCCCAAGAACCCGCCGGTCAGCACCAAGAAGGCGCCGCCCAAGAAGAAGGCCGAGCCCAAGGCCGAGGCGCCCGAGCCCGACGCCCGAGCCCGAGCCGGCCGCCCGAGCCCGAGCCGCGCCGCGAGCCGTCGAGGCCCCGGCCGCCGAAGTCGTCGAGGCCCCCGAGCCCGCCGCCGGCCCCCGAGGTCGAGGCCCCCGCCGCCGAGGCCGCCGAGGTCGCCGGCCCCCGGCCGAGGCCCGCCGCCGAGGCCCCCAAGCGGGTCGTGCGCTCCAGCGGCAGCAGCGGCCCGACCCGTCCGGTCGAGCCGCCCCCCGCCCCGCCGACGCTGCCCGCCAGCGAGCGGGTGCGGCCCGCCGCGCCGCCGCCTGCGGCCGCTCCGCGGCGGCCGCCTCGGCGTCGGCCGCCGCGGCCGCCGCCGCCGCCCCGCCGGTGTCCGACACCGGCAAGGCCGTGCCGCCCCCGCCGCGCCCGCCCACGTCGCCAGACCGGCAAGCCCATCCCGCCCCCGCCCGGCACCGGTGGCCGCGGTGGCGCCCCGCCGGCCCGTCCCGGCGCCCGTCCCGGCGGCGGCCCGCCCCGCGGTCGCCCGGGTGGCAGCCCGCGCCCCGGCATGGGTGCCGGCGGCGGCGGTCCCCGTCCGTCCGTCCCCGGCGCCGGTCCCGGCGGCGGTGGCCGTCCCGGCGGTGGTCCCCCCGGACGCGGTGGTCCCCAGCGGCCCCAGCGTCGTCGGCGGAGTCGTCGTCGTCGGGTCCGTGAGGAGCTGCAGCCGATCGACCGGCCGACCTACACGCCGACCGACGCCGCCGTCCCCGAGGGCGAGGTCGTCATCGAGCGGGCCTCGGCCCCCATGGACATCGCCCCCAAGCTGAACCGGACCGCAGCCGACGTCGTCCGCTTCCTCATGCAGCAGGGCGAGATGGTCACCGCGACCCAGTCCCTCAGCGACGAGATGATCGAGCTGTTCGCGGCCGAGATCGGCGCCGAGGTCCGCCTCGTCGATCCGGGCGAGGAGCAGGAGGTCGAGCTCCAGAAGCTCCTCGAGTACGAGGACTGGGACGAGGAGGAGGAAGAGGACCCCGACGCCGTCGAGCCCGCGCCCCGGTCGTCACCGTCATGGGCCACGTCGACCACGGCAAGACGCTGCTGCTGGACAAGATCCGCGAGAGCAACGTGATCGACGGCGAGGCCGGGGGCATCACCCAGGCCATCGGCGCCTACAAGGTCGTCCGCGACGGCCACGAGATCACCTTCATCGACACCCCGGGCCACGAGGCGTTCACCGCCATGCGGGCCCGTGGCGCCGACGCCACCGACATCGTCATCCTCGTGGTGGCGGCCGACGACGGCGTCATGCCCCAGACCGTCGAGGCGTTGAACCACGCCAAGGCGGCCGACGTGCCGATCATCGTCGCCCTCAACAAGGTCGACCGCGAGAACGCCGACGTTCAGCGGGTCATGGGCCAGCTCACCGAGCACGAGCTCATCCCCGAGTCCTACGGCGGCGACACCATCGTGGTCGAGACCTCCGCGCTCCAGGACCTCGGCATCGACGACCTCCTGGAGCAGGTGCTCCTGGTCGCCGAGCTCGAGGAGCTCCGGGCCAACCCCGAGGGTCGCGCCTCCGGCGTCGTCCTCGAGTCCCACCTGGACACCGGTCGGGGCCCCGTGGCCACCGTCCTCGTCCAGCGGGGCACGCTCTCGGTCGGTGACCCGGTCGTGGCCGGCGCCGCCGCCGGCAAGGTGCGGGCGCTCATCGACGACCACGGTGCCCAGATCAAGACCGCCGGACCGTCCACGCCCGTCGAGCTGCTCGGCCTGTCCGACGTGGCCGCCGCGGGCACCAGCTTCATCGTCGCCCCCGACGAGAAGGTGGCCCGCACGGTCTCGGACAAGCGGGAGCACTTCGCCCGCCAGGCCAGCCTGGGCCGTGACGCCGGGGTCGACCGGCGGCGCCAAGCTCGAGGACATCTTCAGCCAGATCCAGGCCGGCGAAGCCGCCACCCTGAACCTGGTCATCAAGGCCGACACCAACGGCTCGATGGAGGCCGTCACCGACGCCCTGCGCAAGCTGGAGCGGGACGAGGTCAAGCTGGCCTTCGTCCACCGCGGTGTCGGCGGCATCACCGAGAACGACATCAACCTGGCCGCCGCGGCCAACGCCACCATCCTCGGCTTCAACGTCCGCCCCGAGCGCAAGGCCCGTCAGTTGGCCGAGCAGGAGGGTGTCGAGATCCGGACCTACGAGGTCATCTACGCCCTGCTCGAGGACATCGAGTCGGCCATGGTGGGGATGCTCGAGCCCGAGTTCGAGGAGATCGTCACCGGCGAGGCCGAGGTCCGGGAGATCTTCCGGGTCCCCAAGATCGGCGCCATCGCGGGTTGCTACGTCCTCAACGGGACCATCACCCGGGGCTCCAAGGTCCGCTTCCTGCGGGACGGCACGGTGCTGTGGAAGGGCACGATCACCTCGCTGCGCCGGTTCAAGGACGACGTCCGCGAGGTCCAGTCGGGCTTCGAGTGCGGCATCGGCCTCTCGGACTTCCAGAACCTGGAGCAGGGCGACATCATCGAGACCGTCGAGGAGCGCGAGATCCCGCGCGTCTGACCGGTGCACGTCCTCGCGATGGACATCGACCTCCATCTCCCGGCCTGCCGGTCACTGAAGGCGAAGCGGGCCGTGCTCCGGCCGATCGTGGAGGGCCTGCGCAGCCGGTTCCGGGTCTCGGTCGCCGAGGTGGGCGGCCACGACCTCTGGCAGCGGGCGAACATCGGGGTCGCCGTCGTCGGCGGCACCGACGGCCACGTCGAGGACGTGATGAACGAGGTCGAGCGCTGGATCTGGGCCCAACCCGGTATCGAGGTGCTGTCCATGGACCGCACCTGGATGGAGGACTGAAATGAGTGGCGAAACCAATCGGCGGGCCGAAGAGGCCCGCAAGCCGATGAGCCGTCAGGCGAAGAGGCATCAACAATGAGCAAGCACCGTCGCCAGGCCAGTGGGCCCCACGACTACCCGCGCACGGCCCGGCTCAACGAGCTGGTCCGCCAGATCGTGGCCGAGGAGCTGGAGCGCATCGACGACGAGCGTCTGAACCTGGTCACCGTCGTGGACGTGGTGTGCGAAGCGGACCTGCGCAACGCCACCGTCTACGTCACCGGCCTCGGCGGCCCCGAGGACGACGAGGCCATCGTCGAGGCGCTGGGGGACCACCGCAAGCACCTGCAGGCCACGATCAACCGCCAGACCCGCTTCAAGCGCACTCCCGAGCTGATCTTCGCCGCCGACGAGGTCACCCGGTCGGCCAACCGGATCGAGACCATCCTGCGGGACCTGCAGGTCGACGACCAGCGGGACCCCGACGACGAGACCGACGACGCCGGTGCCTGACGACGACCCACGGCCCAGTGGCATCGCGGTGGTCGACAAGGCGGCGGGGATGACCTCCCACGACGTCGTGGACATCGCCCGCAAGGTGCTGGGGGAGCGCAAGATCGGCCATTCCGGGACCCTGGACCCCGACGCCACGGGGATCCTCCTGCTCGGGGTCGGCGGGGCCACCCGGCTGCTGCGCTTCCTGACCGACCTGCCCAAGACCTACACGGCCGACTTCCTCTTCGGGACCGAGACGTCGACGCTGGACGCCTCAGGCGAGGTGACGGCGACCCACGAGATGGCGTTCACGCCCGAGCAGGTCGACGGCCGCCACCGCCGCCTTCGTCGGGGAGATCGAGCAGATCCCGCCGATGGTCTCCGCGGTGCGGGTCGACGGCAAGCGCCTCCACGAGCTGGCCCGGGAGGGCAAGGAGGTGGAGCGCAAGCCCCGCACGGTCACCGTCCACCGCTTCGAGGTGACGCCGACCGACGACCCCCTCGTCTACCGGGCCGAGGTGGAGTGCTCGTCGGGCACCTACATCCGCACCCTGGCCGCCGACCTCGGCACCGCCCTCGGCGGGGGAGCGCACCTGACCAACCTGCGTCGCACCAGGATCGGCTCCTTCGGCGAGGCCGAGGCCAAGCCCGTCGAGGATCTCGTCGTCCTCCCGGCCAGGGAGGGCCTGCGGGACTACCCCCAGACCACCGTCGACGACGACAACGCCTTCCTGGTCCGCAACGGCCGGGTGCTCGACCCCGACCAGCTCGGCGGCGTCGCCGGCACCGGCCCCTGGGCCGTCAGCGACCAGTCCGGCCGGCTCCTCGCCGTCTACGAACGCGTCTCCCAACACCGGGTCAAGCCCACCGTCGTCCTCGGCCACTGACGGAACCGAAACCAGCCCGTCGGTTCCCCGCGCGAGCCCGGCCGCCGCCTTCCTGAAGTCAGCGCATCCGACCGCGGGTGACGCAGCTCGACGCGCTTGGTTCCGTGCGGTCGGTCACCCCGCTGATTGACCGCGAACCGGGTCAGCCGCGGCAGTTCGTCCGGGGGGTGGCGATGACGAAGGCGGATAACGGGTCGACGCCGACCACGTTCAGGGCGAGGCTCTTCGGCGCCCGACCGTCCTCGAAGGTGAACCGCACCGTGGCCGCGCCGGCCGTCGGCGTGAACGCGGACGGCAGTCCGGCACCTTCCACCAGACCCGCGCGCACAGCAGGACGCTGGGACAGCGGGACGGTCTCGTTGGCGTCGCCCGTGATGACCCGCCAGGCGTAGCGGTGGTGCGCGGGCAGGGAGGTGATGCGGGCGTCGAGCCGGATCAGCTGTCCCTGTCGGCAGCGGATGCTGAAGGCACCATGGGCGCTGCTCCACGCCCGCTCCGGGACCTGCGGGCTCGGGTAGCGCACCACCCGTCCGGGCCGGAGGGCGGTCGCGACAGCGGTCGTGGTCGACGGCGACTCGTCGTCGGAACCGCCGTCCGTCATCGCCAGGAAGGCCACGATCAGCCCGGCCGCGGCCAGGGCCATGACGAACAACCCGAGGTCGCTGCGCCGAAGTCCCATCGTGGAAGACACGTCTACCACCCCCGTTGGTGCTGGCCCCCGATTCGGCTCCCGGGGGAGCCGGATCAGGTGCCAGAAGCAGGGGGGTACCCTCGCTCTCGTGGAGGTGGTGCGGTACCCGGGGCCCTGCCCGGAGCTCCGGGGCGGCTCGGTCGTCACGATCGGGGCCTACGACGGCGTCCACCTCGGGCCATCGCGCGCTCATCGACCGGGTGCGCAAGATGGCCGCCGACCGGGGGATCGCCTCGGCCGTGGTCACCTTCGACCAGCACCCGGCCCGCCTGGTCCGCCCCGAGAGCGCCCCGCTCCTGCTCACCGATCCGGAGCAGAAGCTGGAGCTGCTGGAGGCCACCGGCCTCGACCTCCTGCTGGTCGTCCGCTTCGACGAGGAGCGGGCCAAGGAGTCGCCCGAGGACTTCGTGCGCGAGGTCCTGGTCGACTGCCTGGGCACCAAGGCGATCGTGGTGGGGGAGGACTTCCACTTCGGCCACCAGCGCCGGGGCAACGTCGAGCTCCTGCGGTCCATGGGGTCCGACGCGGGCTTCGAGGTCGAGCGCATCGACCTCCTCGGCCCCGACGGCCAGCCCGCCGACGAGTCGGCGCAGGTCTCGTCGACCGCCATCCGCACGGCGCTCGCCGCCGGCGACGTCGAGCGCGCGGCGGCCATGCTCGGCCGGGAGCACGAGGTCCGCGGCGTGGTCGACCGCGGCGACGGCCGGGGCGGCCCGGAGCTGGGCTTCCCGACGGCCAACGTGTCGGTGCCCGACGACGTCCTGCTGCCCGCCGACGGCATCTACGCCGGCTGGTACACCCGGCCCGACGGCGCCCGCCACCCCACGGCCATCTCGCTCGGGCGGCGCCCGACCTTCTACGAGACCGCCCATGCGTCGCTGCTGGAGGCCCATCTGCTGGACTTCTCGGGTGACCTCTACGGCGAGCGGGCCCGGGTGGCCTTCGTGGAACGGCTGCGGGGCGAGGTGAAGTTCGACGGCGTCGAGGCGCTGATCGAGCAGATGGGCCGCGACTGCGAGCAGGCCCGCCAGATCCTGGTGGGCTGAGGACGGCCGATCATCACCGACACCGAGTTGGCCGCCTGTCCCCGACCACCTGACCGACCCGCTGGTCGGCCCGGAGGGCACCGGGCCGCTCACCGCCATCGAGGGCCGCCAGTCCCAGCCCCCGACTGGCCCAGTCCACGGTGATCCTCGACGACGGCCACGAGGTCGGCGTCTCGGTCACCGGCCAGGGCATCCCCCTCGTGGTCGTCCACGGCTTCTCCGCCGAGGGCATCCTCTACGCCCAGACCCTGTCCCGCCTGGTGGGCATGGGCTACCGGGTCATCGCCATCGACGCCGCCGGCCACGGGGGCACCTTCGGCCTGCCCGGCGGCGGTGGGGACCTGTCGGACTACGCCACGTTGATCGGTCGGGTCCTCGACCACCTGGGCATCCGCAAGGCCGTGCTGGCGGGGCACTCGATGGGCGGCCGCCTGATCGTCGAGCTGGCCGCCGAGCACGCCCGACCGGGTCATCGCCCTGCTCCTGCTCGACGCCATCGTGGGCGACAGCTGGGACCGCATCCAGGCGTGGTCGCGGTGGGTGCCGCCGGTGCTGGGTGTCATCGGGGCCACGCTGATGGTCGACACGGCGACGACCCTGCCCGTCTTCACGGACCCGAAGCAGGCGATCAAGCTCTTCCGCCTCGCCCTGCCCACCGGCGTCGCCCACGCCCGGCGACCCGTGGCGGCTGCTGGCGCCCGCCGTGTCGATCCTCCGGTCCGACGCCCAGCCACGACCTGCTCGAGGCAGGTGGCCGGCCACGGCGTGTCGACCTTCGTCCTCCACGGCGACCGGGACTACGCCGTGCCGCTCTCCACGGCCCGCTCGGCCGCCGCGCCTGGCCAACGGCCAGCTCGTGGTCATCCACGGCGCCTCGCACTCCTGGGTGCTGAAGGACCCCGAGACCCTGCCCGCCATCGTCTACGAGCTGCTGGGCGAGGGCCTCGGCGCCGCCCAGCGCCGGGCGCTGCTGCACGCCGGCCTGCTCCCCGGCGAGGCGAGCCCGGCCGACGTCGAGACGGCGTTCTACGAGCAAGGGCGCCCTCGTCCAGCGCCTCGCCCCGGTCGAGGCGACCATCGCCACCGGCGAGCCCGCCCCCCCACCAGGCGCGCCCGCTACCGCTGGACCGTCTCGACGCCGTGACACTCGACTGGCTTCGCTGCGCTCAGCAAGTCCGGCGTCGCCGTCGTGGAGCGCTTCGGCGCTGCTCCGCTCCGTTGCGCAGCCTCACGACAGGTCCACGTCTGTAGTGCGCCTCGCCTTGGTAGCCTCTCCTGCAGAAACCGGGCGCATCACCTACCTCCGCGCCCCAGACGACGAAGAGACGCAGATGTCCCGACCCCCCACCAACCTCCCCGAGAAGTCGGCCACGATGGCCGAGCACGGGAAGCACGACACCGACACGGGTTCTCCCGAGGTCCAGGTGGCGCTGCTGACCGATCGGATCAACCACCTGACCGAGCACCTGCGGGTGCACAAGAAGGACCACCACAGCCGCCGCGGCCTGCTCATGCTGGTCGGCCGCCGTCGCCGGCTGCTGGACTACCTCGCCAAGAACGACGTCGAGCGCTACCGCGCCCTCATCGCCAAGCTCGGCCTCCGGCGCTAACGATCTCCCTCCGGCTGGCCGCTCCGGTGGCCGGCCCCCACTGAAAGTCCAAGACAGCGCAGCGGTTCAGCTGCCAGTCGCCGACTCCCCGGCCCAGATCTCCTGATGCCGGACCGGGTGGCCGACAACTGGGAACTGGACGGCTGCTCCACACAGCGGGACCCGAAGGCGGGTCCCAGAAGAGAGCAAACCATGACGGAGAGCCACTCCGTATCCCGTCCCGTATCCGGGACCGACAAGACCCTGTCCTTCGAGTCCGGCAAGCTGGCCGGCCTCGCCGACGGCGCCGTGACCGTCACCATGGGCGACACGATGGTGCTGGTCACGGCCACCGCGTCCCGGTCGGTGCGTGAAGGGGCGGACTTCTTCCCCCTCACCGTCGACATCGAGGAGCGCTTCTACGCCGCGGGCAAGATCCCCGGCTCGTTCTTCCGCCGGGAGGGCAAGTCCAGCGACCAGGCCATCCTGACCTGCCGCCTGATCGACCGGCCCCTGCGCCCCTCGTTCCCCGAGGGCTTCCGCAACGAGGTCCACGTGGTCGGCACCATCCTCGGCGCCGACCAGGAGAACCCGCACGACATCCTGGCCATCAACGCCGCCAGCGCCGCGCTGTGCATCTCGCCCATCCCCTTCGACGGGCCGCTGGGCGCGGTGCGCCTGGCCTTCACCCCCGAGGGCACCTGGATCGCCTACCCGACCTGGGAAGAGGGCAAGGACTCCACCTTCGAGATGGTCGTGGCCGGTCGTCTGCTGGACGACGGCGACGTCGCCGTGATGATGGTCGAGGCCGGCGGCGGTGAGCACGCCTGGCAGCTCTACGAGGCGGGCGCCCCCAAGGTCACCGAGGAGATCGTGGCCGCGGGCCTCGAGGCCTCCAAGTCCCACATCAAGGACGCCATCGAGCTCCAGCAGGAGCTGATCGACGCCGTCGGCGGCAAGCCCGAGGTCTTCGAGTTCACCGTGGCCGCCGACTACAGCGACGAGGTCTTCGCCGCCGTCGAGGCCGCCGCCACCGATCGGGTCGCCGAGACCTACCAGATCGCCGACAAGGCCGAGCGCACCGGCGTCGAGGACGAGATGAAGGCCGCGGTCGTCGCCGAGCTGCTCCCGCAGTTCGAGGACGTGGCCGGCGCCGAGAAGCAGATCAAGGCCGCCATCCGGTCGCTGACCAAGAAGGTGGTGCGCAAGCGCATCGTCGAGGACGGCATCCGCATCGACGGTCGCGGCACCCGCGACGTCCGGCCCCTGTCCTCCGAGGTCCACCTGGTCCCCACGGCGCACGGCTCCGGCCTGTTCCAGCGGGGTGAGACCCAGGTCCTCAACGTGGCCACGCTGGGCATGCCCCGCATGGAGCAGATGCTCGACAGCCTCGGGGGCGACACCTCCAAGCGCTACATGCACCACTACAACTTCCCGCCGTTCTCCACGGGCGAGACCGGCTTCATGCGAGGCCCGAAGCGCCGGGAGATCGGCCACGGCCTCCTGGCCGAGCGGGCCCTGCTGCCCGTCATCCCGCCGGTCGGAGGAGTTCAGCTACACGCTGCGCACCGTGTCCGACGTGCTGAGCTCCAACGGCTCCACCTCGATGGGCTCGGTCTGTGCCTCGACCCTGTCGCTGATGGACGCCGGTGTGCCGATCAAGGCCCCCGTGGCCGGCATCGCCATGGGCCTCGTCTACGCCGAGGGCAAGTACACCGCCCTCACCGACATCCTCGGGGCCGAGGACGCCTTCGGCGACATGGACTTCAAGGTGGCCGGGACGAGCGAGTTCGTCACCGCCCTGCAGCTGGACACCAAGATCGACGGCATCCCCGCCGACGTCCTGGCCTCCGCCCTGCAGCAGGCCTACGAGGCCCGCACGCAGATCCTCGAGGTCATGCTGTCGGCCATCCCCGAGCCCCGGGACGACGTCGCCGACACGGCGCCGAAGATCATCAGCTTCCAGATCCCGATCGACAAGATCGGTGAGGTCATCGGGCCCAAGGGCAAGGTCATCAACGCCATCCAGGCCGAGACCGGCGCCGACGTCAACGTCGACGACGACGGCACCGTGGGCACCGTGTCCATCGGCTCGACCGACAAGCAGGCCGTCGAAGAGGCCCGCCGTCAGATCGAGCTGATCATGGACCCGCCGGAGGCCGAGGTCGGCAAGACCTACGACGGCAAGGTCGTCAACATCACCAAGTTCGGCGCCTTCGTCAACATCCTCCCGGGCCGCGACGGCCTGGTCCACATCTCCAAGCTCGGTGGCAACCGTCGCATCGACCGGGTCGAGGACGTCGTGTCCCTGGGTGACGCCATCCAGGTGCGGGTCGACGACATCGATCCCGACGGCAAGGTCAGCCTCACCCCGCTGGGTGAGCACGGTGGTGGCGACGACGACGGCGAGGCCCCGGCCCCCCGTGAGTCCCGCGACCGCGGTGACCGCGACCGGGGCGAGTCCCGGGACCGGGACCGTGGCGGCGACCGTGACCGTGACCGGGGCGAGTCCCGGGACCGGGACCGTGACGCGACCGTCGCCCCAGCCGGGACGACGATGACGCCCCCGGCGCCGACAACGGCGACGACCGCCCCGTGCGGGTCTCCTTCGAGGACGAGTTCGAGGCCGAGCTCCAGTCCGAGTTCGGTGACCTCGGCCCGGCTGCTCCCGCCGCGCAGCGGTGGCGGCCGTGACCGCGGCGGTCGCGGCGGTGGCCGCGACCGTGGTGGTCGTGGTCGGCGGCTCGCGTCGCTGAGTGACCTGATTCGTTCGAGCACCCTCGCCGACGGCCTCCGGGTCGTCACCGAGGACCTGCCCCACGCCCCGTCGGTCGCCGTCGGGGTGTGGGCGCAGGTCGGTGCCCGCGACGAGCCCGACGCCCTCGCCGGGGCGTCCCACTTCCTCGAGCACCTCCTCTTCAAGGGCACGGCCGACCGTTCCGCGCTCGAGATCGCCGAGGCGGTCGACCGCGTCGGCGGCGACATGAACGCCTTCACCGGGCGGGAGGCCACGGCCTTCTACGCCCGGGTGCCGGCCGACGAGCTGGCGATGGCCGTCGACCTCCTGGCCGACGTGGTCGTCGATCCCGCCTTCCACGCCGACGACGTCGAGGTGGAGCGGGACGTCATCCTCGACGAGCTGGCCGCCAGCCTCGACACCCCCGACGACCGCATCCACGTCGCCCTGTCCGAGGCCGTGTTCCCCGGTCATCCACTGGGCCGCGAGGTCATCGGCAGCGTCGAGACCGTCACCGGCCTCGACCGCGACACGATCGCCGACTTCCACGAGCGCTTCTACCGGGCCGAGGACCTGCTGGTGGCCGTGGCCGGCCCCGTCGACCACGACGACATCGTCGCCCGGGTCACCGACCGGTTCCCCTGCGGGCGCTCCGACGGCCTCCTCGAGCGGGTCGCCCCCGTCCGAGGACGTCGTGGCGGTGACGACCGTCGACCGTCCCGGCGAGCAGACCCACATCGCCCTGGGCTGGCGCTCGCTGCCGGCGGGCCACCCGGACCGCTACGCCCTGGCCGTGGCCAACCAGGTCCTCGGCGGGGGACTGTCGAGCCGCCTCTTCCAGGAGATCCGCGAGAAGCGGGGGCTGGCCTACTCGGTCTGGTCCTCGCCGTCCCCGTCCTCCGACGTCGGCCAGTTCACCGCCTACGCCGGGACGGCCCCGGAGCAGGCCGTCACCGTGCTGGAGCTGCTCGACGGCGAGGTCGGCCGCCTCCTGGACGGCGGCATCACCGAGGACGAGCGCGACATCGCGGTCGGCTACCTGACCGGGTCGCTGGTCCTGGGGCTGGAGGACACCGCCAGTCGCCTGGGTCGCCTCGGCGGGCTCATGAGCACGCTCGGCCGGGTCGTGCCCGTCGAGGAGGACGTCGCCGGCCTGCGGGCCGTGACCGTCGCCGACGTGGCCGCGGTCGTACAGCGGGTGCTCGGCGGACCACGTTCGGTGGCAGTAGTGGGGCCCCTGGACGACGGCATCGAGACGGCGTTGGCCGGATTGGGGACGACAGCCGGGAGCTAGGGTCCGTGCCCATGACCCAGCGTGTCGCCGTGTTCGGCGCCGGCGGACGGATGGGCGGCACGGTCTGCGCCGCGGTCGCCGGGGACCCCGATCTCGAGCTGGTGGCGGCCGTCGATCCCCACCACGCCGGGTTCGACCTGCGCGAGGTGACCCGGGACCAGACCCTGTCGGCCATCCAGGTCAGCCCCAGCGCGGAGAGCCTCGACCCGACGGCGGTCGACGTCGCCATCGACTTCACCGTCAAGGACGCGGCCAAGAAGAACCTCGACTGGCTGTCCGCCAACCGGGTGCACGCCGTGGTGGGCACCACCGGCTTCGGCGAGAAGGACTACGACCGCCTGCGCAAGCAGTTCACCGACAGCAACTGCATCGTGGCCCCCAACTTCGCCATCGGCGCCGTGCTGATGATGCGCTTCGCCGAGCTGGCGGCGCCCTACTTCGAGTCCGCCGAGATCATCGAGCTGCACCACGGCAGCAAGGTCGACGCGCCCTCGGGAACGGCCATGCTCACCGCCGAGCGCCTGGCCAAGGCGTCCGACGACTGGATCGCGGATCCCACCAAGGACGAGGTGGTCAAGGGGGCCCGAGGGGGCCGGGCCGGGCCCATCGCGGTGCACTCGATCCGGCTGCAGGGCCTGGTGGCCCACCAAGAAGTGCTGTTCGGCACGATGGGCCAGTCGCTCAGCATCCGCCACGACTCCTACGACCGGTCGTCGTTCATGCCCGGCGTGCTCCTCGCGGTGAAGAAGGTGGCCGAGACGCCCGGCCTCACCGTCGGCCTCGACCAGGTCCTCGGCCTCTAGCGCTTGCGGTGCCAAACTTCTGACACGTAGCCTGCCAGAAGTTGGGACCCCAGAGGGTGAGCAGGATCGTGATGACCGAGTACGAGCCGTTCGAGGGCGAGATCGCCCGCACCCAGGCCGAGTCCACGCCGTGGTGGCCGACGCCGCCCCACCCGGGCGAGGGCGCCCCGAACGTCGTCGTGATCGTCCTCGACGACCTGGGGTTCGCCCATCTCGGCTGCTACGGCTCCGACATCGACACCCCGAACATCGACCGCCTCGCCGCCGGCGGGCTGCAGCTGACCGATTTCCACGTCACCCCGCTGTGCTCGCCGACGCGGGCGGCCCTGCTCACCGGCCGCAACCACCACTCGGTGGGCATGCGGGCGGTGTCCAACTTCAGCACCGGGTACCCGCACATGCGGGGCCGGATGTCCAACCACGCCGCGACCATGGCCGAGGTGCTGCGGGCGGAGGGTTACACGACCCTCGGCCTCGGCAAGTGGCACCTGTGCCCGATGGAGGAGACGTCCGCGGCCGGCCCCTTCGACCAGTGGCCCCTGCAGCGGGGCTTCGACCGCTTCTACGGGTTCCTCGACGGCGAGACCGACCAGTTCACCCCGGAGCTGGTCCACGACAACCACGCCGTCCCGCCCCCGAAGACCGCGGCGGAGGGCTACCACCTCAGCGAGGACCTGGTCGACCGGGCCATCGGGTTCCTCCACGACACCGTGTCGATCCGACCGGACCGGCCGTTCTTCACCTACCTCGCGTTCGGGGCCACCCACGCCCCCCACCAGGCCCCGACCGAGTACCTCGAGAAGTACCGGGGCCGCTACGACGAGGGCTGGGACGTGGCTCGGGACCGCTGGTTCGCCCGCCAGAAGGAGCTCGGGGTGATCCCGGCCGAGACCGAGCTGGCGCCCCGCAACCCCGGCGTCGAGGCCTGGGACGACCTTCCCGAGAACCACCGGAAGCTGGCCGGTCGCCTGCAGGAGGCCTTCGCCGCCTTCCTCGACCACACCGACGCCCAGATCGGGCGCCTGCTCGACGCCCTCGGAGGCCCTCGACCGCCTCGACGACACGCTGATCGTCCTCCTGGCCGACAACGGCGCCAGCCAGGAGGGCGGCCCGTTCGGGGTGCTGCACGAGATGAAGTTCTTCAACTTCATCCTGGAGGAGCCCGACGAGGCCGTCGCCCGCCTCGACGACATCGGCGGTCCGTCCAGCCACGCCAACTACCCGTGGGGCTGGGCCCAGGCGGGCAACACGCCCTTCCGCTGGTACAAGCAGAACACCCACGAGGGCGGGGTCCACGTGCCCTGCATCGTGCACTGGCCGGCGGGCATCGAGGACCCGGGCGGGCAGCGGGACCAGTTCCACCACGTGACCGACATCGCCCCGACCGTCTACGAGATCTGCCGGGATCGCCCCGCCCGAGACCTACCGCGGCTTCGACCAGATGCCGGTGGCGGGGACCTCGATGCGCCTACCTGTTCGGGGCCGACGCGGCCGCCGAGCCCAGCCGCAGGAACGTCCAGTACTTCGAGATGATGGGGCACCGGGCCATCCACGCCGACGGCTGGAAGGCGGTCACCCGCCACCAGGCGGGCACGCCCTTCGACGACGACCGCTGGGAGCTCTACCACGTCGCCGAGGACCGCTCCGAGTCCACGACCTGGCCGAGGAGCAGCCCGAGAGGCTGGCCGAGCTGATCGAGCTCTGGTGGCAGGAGGCCGAGGCGCAACGGCGTCCTGCCCGCTCGACGACCGCACCGTCCAGCTCTTCGGGGCCCGGTTCCGGGAGAACGCCCCCCACCGGGCCGGACCGCCACTACCGCTACCGGCCGCCGATGACGCCGCTGCCGGCCCAGGCCGGGCCGCAGGTCGGCGGTCGCAGCTGGGACCTCTCCGCCGTCATCGACCGCCCCGAGGGCGCCGGCGGTGTCCTCTACGCCACGGGCAACGAGAACTCGGGCATGAGCCTCTTCGTCGAGGGTGACCGGCTGGTGTTCGACTACAACTGCTTCGGCGACCACCACGTCGTCGAGTCCGAGGTCGCGGTGCCGACCGGCGCGTCCGTGGTCGGTGTGCGGTTCCGCCGCGAGGACCAGGCGGGGGAGGCCACCCTGGTCATCGACGGGGCCGACTGCGGGACCGTGGGCCTGCCGTTCGTGATGCGGATGATCTCGAGCGTGGGGGCCAGCATCGGCTTCGACCACGGGTCACCGGTGAGCCGGCGCTACACCGACGAGTACCCCTTCCAGGGCACCCTGCGCCAGGTCGACGTCCAGCTCCTGACCCCCGGCGAAGCGGCCGCCGAACGGGCCGCCACCGAGGAACGCGCCGGCCTCTCCCGCCAGTAGCCCCCTTCGTTCTGGCGCCCGATTCGGCGGCCATGACCGCCGAATCAGGCGCCAGAAGGGGGAGTCAGGGGAGGCGGCGGTGCTCGGCCGTGCCCCAGCGGGCGGCCATCAGCCCCTTGAGGCCGGCGGGGAAGGCCCGACCCATGGCCAGGTGGGCCGGCGCCAGGGCCCGTTGGGCGGCGCCGTCGCCGGTGAAGGCGGCGATGCAACCCTCGGGGTCGACGTTGGCCAGGCCGAGGATGGCGCCGGTGCAGCCCAGCGGCCCGGCGAGGGACAGCACGGCGGACGACCCGGTGTAGAGCGGCCGGTCGAAGGTCTCGAGCGTCGGCCAGCAGGCGGTTGGCGTCGCCCGAGGAGTCCTTGCACCCGTCGACGGGCAGGCCGGGAAGGGCGTCGACGTCGATGCCGGGGGCGCTGACGGTGGGGTAGTGGTAGGCGAGCAGGGTGGCGTCGGGCACCGCGGCCCGCACGGTGGCGTAGTAGGGGAGCGGGTCGGCCGCGCCCGGGCGGCGAGAGGACGAGCAGGGCGTCGGCCCCCGCGGCGACGGCGTCGAGGCTGAGGGTGACGGCCTGGCGGGAGGACGGGGCCCCGGTGCCGGCGATGACCGGGACGGTCGACCGCCTCCTTCACCACCGATGACGAGCGCCCGGCGCTCGTCCCGGTCCAGGGTCGACGCCTCGCCGGTGCTGCCGGCCACGATGACGGCCTGCATGCCTGCCTCGACGAGACGGACGGCGTGGTCCCGGGTGGCGTCGAGGTCGACGGCGAGGTCGGCGTCGAACAGCGTGGCCAAGGCGACACCCACCCCTCGGAACACCGGCTCGGTCACGGGCTCCTCCGGTTCAGCTGGGTGGCGCCGAGCTGGTCCCGGGCCAGGACGACCATCTGGTCGATGTTGACCCGGCCGGGGCGGGTGGCCACGAAGGCCACGCACTCGGCGACGTCCTCGGCGGTGAGGGCATCGACGCCCTCGTAGACCTTGGCCGCCCGCTCGGCGTCGCCGCCGAAGCGGACGAGGCTGAAGTCGGTCTCGACGATGCCGGGCTCGATCTCGGTGACCCGCATCGGGCTCGGTGAACAGCTCCTTGCGCAGCGCCTCGGCGAAGGCCCGCTCGGCGAACTTGGCCGCGTTGTAGCCGGCCCCGCCCACGTAGGCCTCGGCCCCGGCGATGGAGCCGATGATCGACGACGAGGCCGTCGCCGCTGGCCCGCAGGGCGGGGAGCAGGGCCTTGGTCATCCGCAGCGTGCCCAGCACGTTGGTGTCGTACATCGCCTGCCAGTGCGTCGAGGTCGGCCTCCTCGATCCGGCTCCAGGCCGAAGGCCCCGCCGGCGTTGTTGACCAGCACCGAGCACTCGGGGACCTCGGCCACGAAGGCGGCCACCGATTCGTCGTCGGTCACGTCGAGGGGCAGGGCCCGGGCCCCGATGGGCTCGGCCACCGCCCGCAGCTGGTCGAGCCGCCGGGCCCCGACGACCACGTCGAACCCGGCCTCGGCCAGGGCGACCGCCGTGGCCGCCCCGATCCCCGAGCTCGCCCCGGTGACGACCGCCGTGCCCCGACTCACCCGGAGCGCCCTTCGCGGGTCGTCCTCCAGGTCCGGGATTTCCACGGTGGGCGAGCGGTCGGTCGCTACCGGGCCATCAGGCGGCCCGCTCACGGGGTCCTCCTCGACGCCGAGCTCGTCCTCGATGTCGAGGATGGCCTCGAGCTCACCCTTGCCGGAGCGGCGGTCGAGGACGACCGTCACCACGACGAGCGTGAGGCTGAGGGCGGTGAGGGGGAGGCGGTACTCCCGGATGAAGTCGAGGACGGCCTCGATGGGCTTCTCGAAGGCCTCGCCGAGGATGCGGATCAGGTAGAGGCGGACGGCGGTGCCGACCACGTTCAGCGTGAGGAAGATGGCGGGGCGTCATGCCGGCGGCGCCGGCGAAGAGGCAGATGAAGTTGTTGGGGGCGATGGCCACCAGCGGCCAGGCCGCCTTCTGGAACATCCTCTCCCAGGTCCGCAGCATGCTGCCGAAGCTGCTGGAGCGGCGCTCGACCCACTTCACGCCGGCGTCGCCGTACCAGAACCCGAGGATGTAGAAGAGCGGGTCCGAGGCCAGCAGCCGGAAGAAGGCGACGGTGTAGAAGGACAGGGCGTCCAGGGAGTTGGTGACCAGGACCAGGTTGCGGTTCCGGGCGTTCAGCGTGATGAGCAGGAGCGGGTGCTCGACCGCGAGCGTGGGCGCGAAGGCGTCCCCGATCTGCGCGGCGATGACCAGGACGATGAGCGGCCCCAGCACCAGCCAGAGCCTTGCCCGGCTCGGCGGGGCCTTCTCCATCGGGCGATTGTGGCAGCCAGGACCGGTTTCGGGCGGATCGTCCCGGCGGGTGGTCGTCTCAAGCGCCCCGCGCCGTGGGACGATGACACCGAGATGCGTCGCCGCCTGCTCCTCGCCGTGGCCCTCCTGGCCTCGGCCCTGGTCGCGGCGTCCGGTCCCGTCGCCGAGGCCCGCGCCATAGCGGGCTGCCCGATGTTCCCGGCCGAACAACTACTGGCACGCGGACGTGTCCGACCTGCCGGTGCACGAGCGCTCGGCGGACTGGGTGCGGCAGCATCGGCCTCGACGACGAGCTGAAGGCCGACTTCGGCTCCGGGCTGTGGGACGGCGGCCCCATCGGCATCCCGTTCAACATCGCCGACGCCCAGACCCGCCGCCACCAGGTCATCTTCCGGTGGGCCTCGGAGAGCAACCGGGTGCCGCTACCCGATCGGGCCCCACCCCCGCATCGAGGGCGGTCGGCCCCCCGGGTCGACCGCCGACGGTGACCGCCACCTGCTCACCGTCAACAGGAGCACCTGCCGCCTGCTCGAGCTCTACCGCCGTCCGGCGGCTGCCCGACGGTCGGTGGCGGGCCGACTCGGGGGCGGTCTGGAACCTGCGCACGCAACGGCATGCGGCCCGCGGGCTGGACCTCGGCCGACGCCGCCGGCCTGCCGATCCTGCCCGGTCTGGTGCGCTGGGACGAGGTGGCGGCCGGGAACATCGACCACGCCATCCGCTTCACGGCCCCCGCCACCCGGGACCGCTACATCTGGCCCGCCCGCCACCAGGCCGGCGTGAACGACGCGGACCTGCCGCCGATGGGGGCGTGGTTCCGGCTGAAGGACACCGTCGACATCAGCGGCTACCCGGCCCGGTTGCGGGTGATCCTGCAGGCCCTCCAGACCCACGGGATGATCCTGGCCGACAACGGCTCGCCCTGGTACATGAGCGGCGTCCCCAACCCGAACTGGAACAACGACCTGCTCAACCGCCTCGGCGACCACTTCACCGGCCGTGACTTCGAAGCCGTCGACACCTCCTCCCTCATCAGCGACCCCGACTCCGGCGCCGTCGCCCCCTGACGATCCCGTTCTGGTTACGAGATGTGGTGCTCCACGCGGCATCTTTCGTAACCAGAACGGAAGCTGGGGGCGGGGCTTAGCCTCCGGGGCGGTGTACGACTTCGCCCGGGAGCCCAAGTGGATCCTCTCGCACCTCTTCGTGCTGCTGTTGGTGGTGGCGATGATCCTGGCCGGCTTCTGGCAGCTGGACCGGCGCCAGGAGAAGCGGGACCGCAACGCCCTCATCACCGAGCGCCAGGACGAGCCGGTGGCCCCGGTCGAGGAGATCGTCGCCGTCGACGACCCCACCTCGGTGGGCGCCGACGTCCGGTACCGGCAGGCGACCGCCACCGGCACCTATGACCAGGCGGCGCAGGTCCTGGTCCGCAACCGGAGCTACGACGAGGCCCCTGGGTCCTGGGTCCTGACCCCGCTGGTGCTGGAGGACGGCTCGGTGCTGGTGGTCAACCGGGGCTGGGTCCCGGTGACGGGGGAGCAGGCGCTCGGCCCGGAGGCCGCGCCACCCGACGGCCCCGTCGAGGTGACCGGGTTGCTGGAGGCGTCCCAGAGCCGGGGGTCGTTCGGTCCGACCGACCCCAGCGGCGAGGTCCTCGACACCCTGTCGCGGGTGGACATCGACCGCCTCCAGGAGCAGGTCGACGGCGACCTGTACCCCGTCTGGCTGCAGCTGGAGACCCAGGACCCGGCCCAGGGCGACCGGCCGACGCCGATCCAGCCCATCGAGCTCGACGAGGGCCCCCACCTGGGCTACGCCGTCCAGTGGTTCATCTTCACCACCATCGCCATCGTCGGCTACACGCTGATCCTCCGCCGCCGGGCCCGCCACGGCCCGCCCGAGGCGGTCCCGGACCACGTGCCCGACGACCTGCTCGAGCGATGAGCTCCCGGGAGCGGGCGATGGAGGCCACGCTGGCCTGCATCGCCGAGGGGGGGATGAAGGGCTTCACCGTGGAGGACGTGGCCGGCGAGGCCGGGCCTCTCGCGGGCGACGCTCTACCGCTACTTCCCCGGCGGCCGGGAGCAGCTGGTGGGCGAGACGGTCACCTGGGAGGTCGGCCGCTTCTTCGCCCGCCTGGCGGAGGCCATCGACGACTCGCCCGACTTCCGCACCCGGGTCGAGCGGGGCCTGGCCTTCGCCCACCGGTCGCTGCGGGAGAACCGGGCGTTCCAGCGGGCCATGGCCTCGGACCAGGGCGAGATCCAGGCCCGCCTGGCCGGCATCGCCCCCATCGTGGTCGGGGTGATCCGCAGCTACCTGGAGCCCCTCCTGGCCGAGGAGACGCTGGTCGACGGCGTGACCCCCACCGAGGCGGCCGACCACCTGGCCCGCCTCATCGGCAGCCTCATCGTGGACGAGGGCTCCTGGGACCTCGGCGACCCCCACCAGGTCCGGGAACTGGTCGACCGCTGGCTCCTCGCCGGCATCGTCGTCATCGACCTCGACTGAGGCGAACACCCGGTCCCCCCCGCTGGGGTGTGCGACACTGGCAGGTTCGCGTTCGGAGGGTTTGCCGTGGAGATGGTGGTCGTCGGGGTTGACGGAAGTGACACGGCGCTGGAGGCCGCTCGGGCCGCGGCCGAACTGGCCCACGAGGTGGGGGCCGGCCTCGGCCTGATCATGGCCATCAGTCGTCGCCAGCAGTCGACGGTCCAGGGCGCCGGAGGGGAGGCGTGGACCGTCAACAGCTTCGCCGTGGCCGAGGAGAAGCTGAAGGACATCGGCGGGAAGGTCCGCAGCGGTGTGGAGAAGTCGTACTCGGTCGTCGAGGGCGATCCGGCCAAGTGCCTCGTCGCCGAAGCGGAGCGACTCGGTGCCGATGTGATCGTGGTGGGCAACCGGCGGGTCCGCGGCCCCGGTCGGGTGCTCGGGGCGGTGGCGCTCGAGGTGGTGCGGCGGGCCCCGTGCGCGGTCCACATCGTCAAGACCACCTAGACCGGTCCACGAGGGCCCGCACTGATGGCCATGTCGACCTTCGGAAAGCCGTCGACGTCGGCGGGCACCCTGGTCGGTCGACGCCTCGAACTGAGTTGGCTGCGCACCCGCTTCGCCCTCGTCGCCGACGGCTTTGCCCACCTCGTGCTCATCGAGGGCGAGCAGGGCATCGGCAAGACCCGGCTGGCCAACGAGGCCGTCGCCGACGCCCGGCGAGCGGGAGCGACCGTGCTGCGGGGCCGCTGCTACGAGCACCTCGACCTCGCCTACCTCCCGTTGCGCGAATCCCTGATCGCGAGCCTCGAGCAGTCCCTTGGACGAGCGAGCCTCGGCGCGCCGGTCAGGCCGGAGCGCAGCAAACCAGTCGGCTCCTGGAGCGGCATCGTCATGATCGAGCTGTCCTGAGGCTGCGCAGGCGCCAGCCGGAGCAGCACCACGGACCAGCAGCTTCGGCGGAGCCGGACTAGCCGAGCGCAGCGAGGCCAGTCAGATATGGTAGCTGACGCCGCGACTCGCTGGGGACATCGTACAATGCCTTACGATCGGCGTACGCGCGGGCGACCACGGCGTTGTGCGTGCCCCAGTGGTGCCCGGTACGAGTTGAGCGAATCCCTCGCCAGTCTCGAGGTCGGCGTCGCCCACGCCACGCGCCGCCGCCGCCGACTCGGTGCTGGCCGGTGGTCCGCTGTTCCGCGTCCCCCTGGTCCTCACCTGGCTCGGGCGCCTGGACGAGGCCGAGGCGAGCGCCCTCGAGTGCTGTGAGATCGCCGACCGGGTCGACTACCCGCTCGAGCTGGGCCTGCCCCTGGCGGCGTTGACCCAGATCTCGGTCCTGCGGGGAGCGTTCGACGAGGCGGAGCAGCACGCCCACCGGGCGCTGGTCATCCAGCGACTGTCGGGCTACCACTGGGCTGCGGGACTCTTCCTGCCGGCTCTGACGTGCGCCCACGTGGCACGTGGGCGCTTTGAGCTCGCCCGGGAGGCGCTGGCCACCTGGGCCGAGACCGCCGACGCCATGGAGCAGGCGACCGTGGACCTCCTGACCCGCTACGTCGCCGCGTGTGAGCGGGGGCTGGCGGTGAAGGGCGCCCCGCTGCCTGCCCTGCCGCGGGATCCGGTCGTGCGGCGCGGACGGGTGGGCGGCGGCCGCAGTGGAGATCGCCCGCCGGGAAGAGCGCGCCGGCGACGTGCGCCCGCGCATCACCTCCTCGTCGAGATCGACCGTCGGGGCGGCGTGTGCACCAGCGGGCTGGGTCGCGCTCGCTGTCACGCGTCCTCGGCGCCTCGATCGACCTCCTCGGTGACGAGGAGGGCGCCATCGCCATGTTGGAACGGGCGATCAGGACGGCGGTCGACCTGCGGGCCGACCCGAGCGCGCCCGGGCGGAGGTCGACCTGGCGTTGATCCGGTTGCGCCGGGGCGAGCGGCGCGACGCGCTCGAGCGCCTCGACGCCGCGGTCGCGACGTTCCGCCGTCTCGGCATGGACACCGAGGCCGACCGCGCCACCCAGCTCGCCGGCCCGGGCGGCGTCGAATCTCCAGCCGACGAACGCCTGGACACGAAGGCCACGGCGACCATCGTCTTCACCGATGTCGTCGACTCGACCCGGCTCACTGAGGAGCTCGGTGCGGCGCGCTACCGGACGCGGGCCCGGCTCCTGGAGAACGCGGTGACCTCGGCCTATCGCGGCCCACGGCGGCACGATCGTGCCCGGTATCAGCCTCGGCGACGGGTTCATCGGGCTGTTCGCGACCGTCGGCCAGGCGATCGACGCGGCCCGGCAGTGCGTGGTCGACATCGGCCCGACGGGGCTGCACCTGCACCTGGCGATCCACCAGGGGGAGCTCATCGTCGACGGCCACCGCGTCTACGGGAGCGCCGTCGAACCTCGCCGCGCGGGTGTGCGGCCTGAGCGCGCCCGACGAGATCCTCGTCTCGGCGCCGATCCACGCCGCGGCCGACGGTCGGCCCGGCGTCGAGTTCGTGGATCGCGGCGAACACGCCATGAAGGGCATCGCCGGGCGACAACGGCTCTACACGCTGATCGACGCCGAAGCGATCCCGGACTAGCGTCGGCTGTCGCCCAGCACAGGCCCAAACCCCGGAACGGAGCGGCCCTGTGGGAAGCATGCCGAACTGGTTTGCGAAGACCAAGGAGATGGCGGCCTTCGACCGCTACTTCAGCATGGTCGACGTCGACGAGCAGGAGCTCGTCAGCCGCTACCTCCAAGCACTCCACCGGCTCCAGCACGCCAAGTACTTCAGCCAGTCCGACGCCCTCGACACGCAGTGGGCGAACCGACCCGACCGGGACAACGAGCTGAGGATGTCGTTGGACGGGCACTTCCGGGGGGACTGGGTGCACCACCTCTACCCGTCGGACCCCGACACCTTCGGGGCGGTCGGTGGCCGGTTCTGGCCGCAGGTGCCCTCCGTGGACGTCCTCGATCGGCTCAGGGCGGGGACGATCTTCGCGATGCACAAGGCCCTCGGGGACGGGGAGCTGGAGCGACTCGGACTGCCACCCGAGTACCGCCACCAGCTGTGGACCGCCGAGCGGGAGAACGAGATCCCGATCGATGACGGGGTCCGGCCGGTTGCGATGAGCTGGAACTGCGTGGCCCCGGCCGGTGAGAACTTCTTCGAAGTGGACGCACTGCGCGGTCCGAGCGTGGTCGAGTTCGCCATCGCCACCCCCCGCCCGTACGGCCACGCCACGGTGATGAACATGGCCGACGACCTCCGGGACGGGCTGATCGGCTTCGACGTCGGAGGCGAGCAGGGTTCCTGAGCTGCTCCCGACGGGGGTGGTGGACGGGACCGTGTGAGACAAAGCGGGTGACGATTGTCACATGCCACGGCTCTTCCCCTGAGACAAACGGGGGCGTATTGTCTCAAGGCGATGGGGGCCATCGCGGCGAGTGACCGCACCTACGTGAGCACCGGACCCGACCGGGTCGCCGACGGCCGCCCTCGCCTGCATCGCCGAGCACGGCGTCCGGGCCGTGACCGTCGAGCGCATCGCCGTCGAGGCCGGCGTCTCCCGGGCCAGCGTCTACCGCTGGTTCCCCGGCGGGCGCGCCGATGTCCTCCTCGCCGCCGGTCGGCGCGAGATGGACCGGTTCTTCGCCGAGATCGAGCCCCGCCTGGCCGAGGCCGACACCCTCGACGACGTCCTGGCCGAGGGCCTGTCCGCCGCCGTGCGCTTCCTGCGGGACAACAAGCCGCTGCACGCCCTCCTCGAGCACGAGCCCGAGCTGGTGATGCCCCACCTGGCCTTCGACCGCATGGGCACCGCCTTCGCCGTGGCCGCCGAGGTGGCCCTGCGCCACCTCGACCGCTTCCTCGTCCGAGGACGACGCCCGCCGGGCCACCGAGCTGGTCGCCCGCCTCGCCCTCTCGCACACCCTTGTCCCCATCGGCCGACCTCGACGTGGGGGACCTGGACGCCGCCCGGCGCCACGTCCACCGCTTCGTGACCCCCGGCCTCGTCCCCCTCACCGAATCCCCCAGGAGCTGACGCCATGTCCACCACCGAAGAGATGTCCAGCAACGAGGCCCTCATCGGCCGGGCGGACGTCAACGACCTCGAGGCCATCCTCGCCGTCTCCAACACGGACCGGGACGAGGTGATCCACGCCGTCGCCGACAACGCCGACGCCATCTTCACCTGGGACTACGAGAAGGGGCAGCGCCCGGCGCTGAACAAGCTCTACGAGAAGGCCAAGACCTCCCAGTGGAACGGCGAGACCGACCTGGACTGGTCGATCGAGGTCGACCAGGAGGCCGTCGTGGCCGCCAACGCCGCCCAGAACGGCTTCATGGAGCAGAGCCTCGACCTCGTCGGGCACCCAGATGGAGCACTGGACCGACGACAAGTGGCTGGAGTTCGGCGTCCAGTCCAACAACTGGCTGCTGTCCCAGTTCATGCACGGTGAGCAGGGCGCCCTGGTCTGCACGGCCAAGATCGTCGAGACCGTCCCGTGGATCGACGCCAAGTACTACGCCTCGACCCAGGTGATGGACGAGGCCCGCCACGTCGAGGTCTTCGCCAAGTACCTCGACACCAAGCTGTCGGGCCACTACCCGATCAACGCCCACCTGCGGATGCTGCTGGACGACATCATCCAGGACAGCCGCTGGGACATGACCTACCTGGGCATGCAGATCATGGTCGAGGGCCTGGCCCTCGCCGCCTTCGGCTTCATGCACCAGATGACCACCGAGCCGCTGCTGAAGCAGCTCCTGCGCTACGTCATGAGCGACGAGGCCCGCCACGTCGCCTTCGGCGTCCTCAGCCTGAAGGAGCACTACGACGGCCTGACCGCCGCCGAGCTCCGGGAGCGCCAGGAGTTCGCCTTCGAGGCCGCCCTGCGCATGCGGGACCGCATGCTGCAGCAGGAGGTCTGGGAGCGGATGGGCGTGGAGCCCCGGGAGGCCCTCCAGGCCACGCTGCAGGCCCCCGAGCGCCAGATGTTCCAGTCGATGCTCTTCTCCAAGATCGTCCCGAACTGCAAGAAGCTGGGCCTGCTGGACGCCAGCGACGGCTGGCTGCGGGACCGGTTCACCGAGATCGGCGTGATCCAGTTCGAGGACTGGGTCGACACCGGCGAGGAGTACGAGGCCCTCGACGAGGTGGCCAAGGACCGCGCCGCCGCCGAGGCCGCCGCTTCCTGACGCTGATCTCACCGGGGCCGCGAGCGCGGCCCCGGTACGATCGCTGTCCATGGCCCACCCCTCCGAGCCCGGCACCCTCGTGCTGCACGGGCTCCGTGTGAAGGGGTTCGCCGAGACCGACGTGCTGGCCGAGAGTCACCGGGCTCGACGACGTCACCGTCGTCCGGGCCCTCGAGGCCTCGCCGCCGAGGGCCTGGTCACCCGCACGGCAGGGCGTCGAGGTGTCGGGCTGGGTCCTCACGCCCGCAGGGCCGGGCCGAGCACGAGAAGCGCCTGGCCGACGAGCTGGACGCCGCCGGCGCCCGCCCCGCGATCGAGGCCCTCTACGGCCGGTTCACCGTGCTGAACCCCGATCTGCTGCAGGTCTGCACCGACTGGCAGCTGCGGGACGGCGTGCTCAACGACCACACGCGATGCCGCCCACGACGCCGAGGTCGTGGCCCGTCTGGTCGAGCTGCACGAGCAGGCCTCGCCCGTCGTGGACGGCCTCACCGCCGCCCTCGACCGTTTCGGCGGCTACCGGCGCCCGGCTGCAGCGGGCCGTCGACCGGGTCCGGCCGGCGACGGCGACTGGTTCGACAAGCCGCTGACCGACTCGTACCACACGGTGTGGTTCGAGCTGCACGAGGACCTGCTGGCCACGCTCGGCCTCGAGCGGGCCGCCGAGACCGGAGGAGAGGGCTGATGGGACGCTTCGGCTCGGTGCTGGTGGCCATGGTCACCCCGTTCGACGACGACCTCGAGCTCGACCTCGACGCCGCCGTGGCCCTGGCCCGGTGGCTGGTCGACCAGGGGGCCGACGGCCTCGTGCTGGCCGGCACCACGGGCGAGGCGCCGACGCTCTCCGACGACGAGTCGGTCGACCTCTGGGCGGCGGTGCGCGGGCGCCGTGACCGTGCCGCTCCTGGCCGGGACCGGGAGCAACGACACCCGCCACACGATCCAGCTCAGCCGACGGGCGGCGGCCACGGGCGTCGACGGGCTCCTCGTCGTCACGCCGTACTACAACCGGCCGAGCCAGGCGGGCCTCGAGGCCCACTTCCGGGCCGTGGCCGAGGCCACCGACCTGCCGTTCCTGATCTACGACATCCCGATCCGCACCGGCCGCAAGGTCGACAGCGAGGTGCTGGTCCGCCTGGCCCGCGAGGTGCCGACGATGGTCGGCATCAAGGACGCCGCCGGCGACCCGGCCGCGTCGGCCCGCGTGATCGCCGAGGCCCCCGACGGCTTCGACCTCTACAGCGGCGACGACGCCTTCACCCTGCCCCTGCTCGCCATCGGCGGCACCGGGCGTCATCGGCGTGGCCGCCCACTGGTCGGCCCCCGAGCACGCAGGAGATGATCTCGGCCCACGCCAAGGGCGACGTCGAGACCGCCCGGCTCGTCAACGCCCGACTGCTCGACTCCTACGACTACGAGACCTGGGGTGGAACCCCACAAGCTGTGACCACCAAAGCCCTGCTGCGCACCCTCGGCCTCCGGGTCGGGCTCACCCGTCCACCGATCGGACCCGTTCCCGACGGCCTCGAGGACGCGGCCCGCGCGCGTCCTGGACGGGCTCGGGCCCCGCTGATGGCCGCCTCCGGTCAACATCACCTTCCTCGGCGGCCTCGGCGAGATCGGCCGCAACTGCGCCTGCATCGAGTCCGAGGGCAAGATCGTCCTCATCGACTGCGGGATCATGTTCCCCGACATCGACATGCCCGGCATCGACCTCGTCCTGCCCGACTTCACCTACCTGCGGGAGAACGCCGACCGCATCGTCGGCTGCATCGCCACCCACGGCCACGAGGACCACGTCGGCGGCCTGTCCTTCCTGCTGCGGGAGCTGAAGTTCCCGATCTACGGCTCCGAGCTGACCCTGGGCCTGGCCCGGCACCGCATCGAGGAGGCCGGCCTGGTCGACCGCACCGACTTCCGGGTCGTGGCCGACAACGAGCGGCACCAAGATCGGCCCGTTCGACTGCGAGTTCCTGCCGGTCACCCACTCGGTGCCCCACGGCTTCGCCACCGCCATCCACACCCCGCAGGGCACGATCCTGCACACCGGCGACTTCAAGCTCGACCTGAACCCGGTCGACGGCCGCCTCACCGACCTCAGCGTCATGGGCGCCATCGCCCAGAACGAGGGCATCCGCCTCCTGCTGTCGGACTCCACCAACGCCGACTCGCCCGGCCACTCCCGCTCGGAGACCTCGGTCGGCGCCGTCCTCTACAACGTCATGCACGCCCACGAGGGCCGGCGCCTGATCGTCACCTGCTTCGCCTCCCACATCCACCGGGTGCAGCAGGTCGCCGACGCCGCCCAGTCCTTCGGCCGGCGGGTGGCCACCCTCGGCCTGTCGATGAAGAAGAACGTGGCCCTGGCCCGCAAGCTGGGCGTGCTGCGCATCCCCGACTCGGTGCTCATCGACATCGAGGACATCGACGGCCTGCCGCCCGGGCCAGGTCTGTGTGATCTCGACCGGCTCCCAGGGCGAGCCCATGTCGGCCCTGGCCCGCCTGGCCTCGGGCGACAACCGCTGGCTGGAGATCCAGGAGACCGACACGGTCATCCTCAGCTCGCACCCGATCCCCGGCAACGAGACCGGCGTCACCAAGGTCATCGACGGCCTGACCCGCCTCGGCGCCAAGGTCGTGCACACCGGCCTCGCCGACGTCCACGCCACCGGCCACGCCAAGCAGGAGGAGCTGAAGACCATCATCTCGGTCACCAAGCCCGACTGGATGATCCCGGTCCACGGCGAGTACCGGCACCTGGCCGCCCACGCCGACCTCGCCCGCCAGATGGGGGTCGATCCCGACCACGTCCTGCTGTGCGAGGACGGCGACCGCATCGAGCTGGGCGACAAGGGCATCAAGCGCCTCGAGGGCGTCCCCGCCGGCTACCTCTACGTCGACGGCACGGTCGGCGACGTCGGGGACGGCGTCCTGCGGGACCGCAAGGTGCTGGCCGAGGAGGGCGTGGTCGTGGTCATCGTCACCGTCGACATGAAGTCCGGCGCCATCATCACCGGTCCCGAGATCGTCACCCGGGGCTGGGTCTACGCCCCCGAGGCCGAGGACCTGCTCGACGAGGCCGCCGACGCCGTCCGCAAGGGCATCAAGGACGCGGTCAAGAAGGACAAGGTCGTCGAGCTCGAGAACCTCCAGCGCCACGTGCGCAAGGCGGCGGGCAAGTTCGTCAGCGACAAGACCAAGCGCCGCCCCATGATCGTCCCCGTCGTGATGGAGGCCTACGCCGGTCTCGCGGCTACGAACGGACCGTCTACGGTCCGGCGGCGTGATCGCTGACCCGCTCGCGAAGGCCCGGACGATCCTGCTCGACGAGCGGCGCACGGTCTCGCATGGACGTGCTCGCCGCCCTGGCCGCGCTGCCCGACGAGCAGGTGCCGGCCCTGGCGGCGCTGGCCCACGAGGTCCGGCTGGCCTGGAACGGGCCGACGGTCGAGATCGAGGGGATCCTGTCGGCCAAGACCGGCGGCTGCCCCGAGGACTGCAACTTCTGCTCGCAGTCGGCCCAGTTCGACACGCCGGTGCAGGCCACGCCGTTCCTCGACACCGACGAGGTGCTGCAGGCCGCCGAGGAGACCAAGGCCCTCGGCGCCACCGAGTTCTGCATCGTGCTGGCCGTCAGGGGCCCCGACGAGCGGACGATGGCCCGGCTCGAGGAGCTGGTGCCCCTGGTGCGAGGAGCGGGTCGGCATCAACGTCGCCGTCAGCGCCGGGATCCTGACCTCGGAGCAGGCCCGAGCGCCTCGCCGCCGCCGGCGTCCACCGCTACAACCACAACCTCGAGACGGCCAAGAGCTTCTTCGGCCGCATCGTCACCACCCACAGCTGGGACGAGCGCTTCGCCACCTGCCGCCTCGTCCGGGCCCACGGCATGGAGCTGTGCTGCGGCGTGCTCCTGGGCATGGGCGAGACCGACGAGCAGCGCCTCGAGCTGATCGCCGAGCTGCGGGCGGTGGAGCCCTGCGAGGTGCCGATCAACTTCCTGAACCCCCGGCCGGGCACGCCGCTGGGCGACCGGCCGCTGGTCGGGCGCCCTCGAGGCCATCCGCTGGATCGCCCTGTTCCGCCTCGCCCTGCCCGACGTGATCCTGCGCTACGCCGGCGGCCGCGAGGTCACCCTCCGCGAGCTGCAGGTCATGGGCCTCACGTCGGGCATCAACGCCCTGATCGTCGGCAACTACCTGACCACCCTGGGCCGCTCGCCCGAGGAGGACCTCCAGATGCTGGAGGACCTGCGCATGCCGATCGGCGCCCTCTCCAAGGTGATCTGAGCTGACCGACCCTGGGTTCTGCACGGGCTGCGGCCGGGCCGAGGCCGACTGTGCCGGCGCCTGCCGGAGGGATCTGGACCCGCCCCGCTTCTGCCCGACCTGCGGCCGGCGGTCCCGGGTCGACGTGACCCCCGCCGGCTACGAGTCCCGCTGCCGCGACCACGGCCTCTTCGCCACGGGTTGAACCGTTCTGGCGCCTGATCCTCCGCCTATGACCGGAGAATCGGGCGCCAGAAGCCGCAGGACAAGCGTCCCCTGTGGGCTGGTGGGGCTGCTGTTAGCGTTGTGGCCACTGTGGCTACTTCCTCGCGCACCCGCCCGTCGAGCGCTTCGCGGTCCCGCACCGCTTCGTCCCGCGGGGCCAAGCGCCCCGCCACGGCAAGAAGACCCCGGCCAAGAAGGCGCCCGCCCGTCGGGCCCCGGCCCGCAAGCCCGCCACGCCCAGCAAGGTCGGCCTGGCCCTCAGCGACCGGGCTCGGGACCTGGCCGGGGTCCTGCTCATCGCCCTCGGCGTGCTCGGGGCCCTGGGCATCTACGGCGGCATCGCCGGCCCGGCGGGCAACGCCGTGGACACCGCCAGCGGCGCCGCCATCGGCCTCGTGCGGTGGTTCGTCCCGCCGGCCCTGATCGTCTTCGGCATCCTGCTCCTGCGCAACGTGCCCGAGGAGGACGGCCCGGGCTCGGACGACCCGCTGCTCGGCGTCCGCCTGGCCCTCGCCGCCGCGCTGATCACCATCGCCCTCACCGGGCTGCTGCACCTCAGCCAGGGCGAGCCCGCCTGGGGCGACGACGGCCGAGGAGTTCGTCGCGGCCGGCGGCGTCCTCGGGGCGGCCGTGGCCCGGCCGCTCACCGCCGGTCTCGACACGGCGGGCGCCGTGCTGGCCCTGGTCACCGTCGGCGTGCTCGGCCTGGTGCTGGGCACCCGGGCGTCGGTCCACGCCCTCGGCCGCCGGGCCGGGGCCGGGATGTGCAGCCGCTGGCCCGGGGCCTGCGCAGCGGCGTCGGCTCGCTGTTCCGGGTCGACGGCCAGGGTGCACCCGAGGCCGAGCCCGACGTCCAGAGCGGCTTCTTCGACCAGGAGGCCGAAGGCTTCGGCGACGACGAGGCCGAGCCCGACGAGGAGGTCATCGACCTGACCAACCCGTCGATGGACCTGGCGGCCGCCGAGCCGCCGGATCGGCCGTCGACGACGGCGAGATCGCCCCCCGGGCCCCACGGGGCCCGTGGAAGCTGCCGCCGGCCCGGCTCCTCGAGCGCATGGGCAAGCAGGACGTGGACCGTCGCCTGGTCGAGGAGACCGGCCGCCGCCTCGAGGCCGCCCTGGCCGAGCACGACGTGCAGACCCGCCTCGTGGGCATGGTCGTGGGCCCGACGGTCACCCGCTTCGAGCTGGAGCTCGGCCCCGGCGTGAAGGTGGCCCGGGTCACCAGCCTGCACAAGGACATCGCCTACGCCATGGCCAGCCCCGACGTCCGCATCCTGGCCCCCATCCCGGGCAAGCAGGCCATCGGGGTCGAGGTGCCCGAACATCAAGCGGGAGGTCGTCGCCCTCGGCGACCTCATGGCCGCGCCCGAGGCCCGGGCGGCCAAGGCCCCCCTGGCCGTGCCCATGGGCCGTGACATCGGCGGCCGGACCCACGTCGCCGACCTGGCCAAGATGCCCCACATCCTCATCGCCGGCGCCACCGGCGCGGGCAAGTCGTCCTGCATCAACTCGATCATCACCTCGGTCCTCATGCGCTCGACGCCCGACGAGGTGCGCATGATCCTGGTCGACCCCAAGATGGTCGAGCTGGGCCAGTACGACCGCCTGCCCCACCTGCTCACCCAGGTGGTGGTCGACCCCAAGAAGGCGGCCAACGCGCTGGCCTGGGCCACCCGGGAGATGGACCGGCGCTACGAGGTCCTCCACAAGGTCGGGGTCCGCGACCTCGGCGGGCTACAACGCCGCGGTCGACGCCGGCCGCCTCGACCCCGACGTCAACGACCAGCCCTACGAGCGCCTGCCCTACATCCTCGTCGTGGTCGACGAGCTCAACGACCTGATGATGGTGGCGGCCCGCGACGTCGAGGACTCGATCTGCCGCATCGCCCAGAAGGCCCGGGCCGTCGGCATCCACCTGGTCATCGCCACCCAGCGCCCGTCGGTCAACGTCATCACCGGCGTCATCAAGGCCAACATCCCCGCCCGCCTGGCCTTCGCCGTGTCCAGCCTGGCCGACAGCCGGGTCATCCTCGACCAGCGCGGGCGCCGAGCGCCTGGTCGGCCAGGGCGACATGCTCCTGGTCGACGCCAACAGCAGCATCCCGCACCGCCTCCAGGGCGCCTGGGTCACCGAGGAGGAGGTCCGCGGCGTGGTGGGCCACTGGCGCCGCCAGTCCCCGGAGGTCCAGTACGTCGAGGGGGTCGAGGGCGACACCAGCGGCGGCTCGGGCGGCGGCTCCGGCGGCTGGGGGCGACGATGACGACGACCTGCTGCTCGCCGGCCATGGACCTGGTCGTGCGCTCCCAGCTCGGCTCCACCTCCATGCTGCAGCGCAAGCTGCGGGTCGGCTTCGCCCGGGCCGGCCGGATCATGGACCTGCTCGAGCAGCGGGGCGTGGTCGGCCCGTCCGAGGGCTCCAAGGCCCGCGCCGTGCTGATGACCGAGACCGAGCTGAACGAGATCCAGGGCAACGCCGAGTAGCGCTCAGCAGGCGGACGTCAGCCCGCCCGGGTGGCGTCGCCCTCCCGCTGGGCGGTGGCGGTGAAGCCGCCGCCCTCGAAGGGGCAGTTCCGGGCTCGGCCCTCGGCCGTGACGTCCGCCCGGATGGTGCCGGTCGAGGACATGGCGACCGCCGTGCCGTCCTCATCGACCTCGGTGACCGTCCACACGGTCTCGTAGTCGAAGGTGGCGCTGTCGGCGAGGACCAGTTCGCCGGTCACGTTGTCGGTGCAGTCGGAGCGTTCCTCGGTCGTGATGGTGAACTGCCCGGGCCCCGACGAGACCCAGTCGTTGCCCGACTCGCGGTTCCTGCAGTCTCCGCCGGCGCGGCAGCGGAGATCCAGTTCGCCCTCCCCCTGGGCCCGACCGGGAACAGCGTCGCGTTGGTCGAGCTCACGATCGAGCTGGTGCTCGTCCAGCGGCCGGACACGTCGGCGGTGGCCAGCTCGAACTCGTCGCCGGAGACCACGGCGCCGCTCCGGGATCGCGGATGTCGACCGGCGAGCCGAAGTCCGAGTAGCCGAGGGTGACCGTCACGGTCCGGCCCCCGAGGTCGATGTCCGTGCTCAGCCGGCGGACGACGCCGTCGTCGTCGAGCCAGACGTCGACGACGAGCGAGTCACTGCCCAGGCGGTCGATCGCGGACTGCAGCGCCGCGCGGTCGGCGCCGTCGAGCGAGTCGAGCGCGGCCCGCAGGTCAACGGTCACCTGGTAGTGGGTGGCCGCCACCCCGTCGATGTCGTCGTCGCCCACGATGTCGATGTCGCCGTCGGCGCCGTTCAGGATCTGCAACGCCTGGAGGGGCTGCAGGAAGAGCACGATGGTGGCCACGTCGGGGAGGCCCTCGAGATCCAGGGTGAAGATCTCGTCCACGCCGACGTAGGTCTCGTCGCCGTCGACGATCACCGTCGTGTCCTCGCCGTCGAGCGTCGACGTCGACCTCGCTCTGAGCAGGTTCTCGAAGTCGACCTGTCCGGTCGCCGTCGCCGACACCGTCGAGGGTGAGCACGACCTGGGCCGTGCCCGCGGCGAAGGTCGCCTGCGCGGCGCCGAGGATCAGCTCCTGGGCCTGCGGCCTGGTCGGTCTTGCCCCCACACCCGACGGCCGCCGTCACCACCGTCATCCCCACGAGCACGAATGCCCACCGCCGACGCGCGCCACGCCATGTTCCACTCCCGCCTTCGCCGTTGCCGGGAACGTAGCACTGGTCGTCAGGGTCGTGATCCGCTGACCGAAGTATTCGACGACGAACAGGGTGCGTGCCGTCCTCGGCGAGGGCGACGCCGACGCCCATGACGTTCCAGTCGCCGCGATCCAGGTTGTCGAGCGTGGCCGACGAGGCGAGCGCATCCTCCTGGATCGAAGGCCACCGAGCGTCCCGCTCAGCACGTTCTCGCCGAAGAGATCGCCCACCGCCCGGCGTGGCGGGTCGCCAACGGCCTCCAGATCGACTGCGGACGAGGGCGTTCGGCCTCGGCCGCGGCCCGCGGCCTGGCGAGTCGCCTCCTGGGCCAGTCGGCGGTCGACCGGCAGCGGGGCTCAGGCCCTCGTCCTCGCGATGGGCGTTGACCATCTCGGTCGAGCTCGGTCGCCGCCGCCTGGATGTCGGGCTCGGGTGCGTCGTCGTCGGAGTCGCGGTCGTCGTCATCCTCGCCCCCGTCGTCGCCGAGGGCGAGGAACAGGACCAGGCCGATCACGGCCGCCGCGAGCGACGAGGGCGGCGGCCACCGCCGCCGGCCAGCGCCGGCGCCTCGACCTGGCCACCGGCGGCGGTCCCTCGCTTCGCCATCGCCGGCGTGGGCCAGCGTCCCGGCCGCGCCCTTCCGTATCGTCCGGGCGCTCGTCGTCGCCTGGTGCCGCCTGCCGGGCGACGGTGGCGTCGGGATCCGTGGCCGGTGGCATGGCCGCCCGGCGGGCGGCGGCCACCGATGCCTGGCCGCGATCCGCAGCAGGGTCGTGGGCGTGACCCCGGCGTCGGCCTGCGCCGACGCGCAGGCCCTCGCCGAACGCGGCCGCCGACGAGGGCCGGTCCTCGGGGGCCTTGGCCATGGCCGCCTCGATGGCCGCGCAGACGCCGTCGGGCACGCCTCGGCCGCCCAGGTCGGGGACGGGCTCGTCGGCGATCCGGGCCGAGCAGAGGGAGCATGCTCTCGTCGGTCGGCCGCCAGAACGGGGCGTCGCCCGTCAGCAGGGTGTAGAGGCTCGAAGCCGAGGGAGTAGACGTCGGACCGCGGCGTGGCCGGCTGCGCCGGCCAGGATCTCCGGGCGGGGCGTGCAGCAGGGTCGCCGTGACCACGCCGGTCGTCTTGGCCTGCCCACCGAAGCGGGCCAGGCCGAAGTCGCTCAGGCAGGGCTCGCCGAAGGGCGAGCAGCAGGACGTTCGCCGGCTTCACGTCCCGGTGGAGCACGGTCGGCCTCGTGGGCCGTCTGCCAGCGCGCCGGCCAGCTTCACCCCGATGTCGGCGACGTCCTCCCAGGGCAGCGGGCCGTCCCGATCCAGGCGGTCGTCGAGGCTGCCGCTCGGGCATGTACTCCATGACCAGGTACGGCTTGCCGTCGTCGGTCACCCCGGCGTCGAAGATGGTGACGATGTTGGGGTGCGAGGAGAGCATGCCCATCGCCTCGCACTCCCGCTCGAAGCGCTCGACGGCCGAGGGGTCGGCGCCTGCGGGTCCAGGACCTTCACCGCCACCGGTGCGCCCGAAGCGGGGCTGGCACGCCCGGTAGACGACGGCGAAGCCGCCCCGGCCGATCTCGACGAGGTCCTCGAGCGACGCCGAGGCCGACGACGCGCGTCCGGGTCTGGGCGTCGCTGGGTCGCTCATGCGCCCACTCGTCGTGCTGCCGCTACGGCGGCGGAGCATAGGCGGCCGGTCGGGCCCGTCGGGCCCACCGTCAGGGGGCGCCGGTAGCCTCTGGGCCGATGGGGTCCCGGTTCTGGGTGGAGACCCTCGGCTGTCCCAAGAACCAGGTCGATTCCGACAAGCTGGTGGGGGTGCTCGAGGCCGACGGCTACGCCGCGGCCGACGACCCGGCCGACGCCGACCTGGTGGTGGTCAACACCTGTGCCTTCGTCGAGGAGGCCCGCCAGGAGTCGATCGACACGATCCTCGCCTTCTCCGACCAGCGGGCGCCCGGGCGCCAAGCTGGTCGTGACCGGCTGCATGGCCGAGCGCTACCAGCGACGGAGCTGGCCGAGGCCCTGCCCGAGGTCGACCTGGTCGCCCCGTTCGGGGTGCCGGTCACCATCGGGCGCAAGCCGCGGTCAGAGCCGGCAGTGCCCTCCCTCGACCTGCTCGAGCTGCCCCGGCCGCCGGCCACCGCGCCGTGGGCCTACGTGAAGGTGGCCGAGGGCTGCGACCGGGCCTGCGGCTTCTGTGCCATCCCCAGCTTCCGGGGCCCGCAGCGCTCCCGCACGGCCGAGTCGATCCTGGCCGAGGTCGACGCCCTCGGCGCCCGGGAGATCGTCCTGGTGGCCCAGGACCTGGCCCGCTACGGGCTCGACCAGGGCCAGGGGGCCAAGGCCCTCGTGCCGCTGATCGACCGAGGTGGCCGAGCGGGTCGACCGGGTCCGCCTGCTCTACCTCTACCCGTCGGACCTCGACGACGGCCCTGATCGACGCCGTGCTGGCCACCGGCGTGCCCGTACTTCGACCTCTCGCTGCAGCACGTGTCCCGCCCGCTGCTGCGCCGCATGCGCCGCTGGGGCGACGGCGAGCGCTTCCGGGCGACCATCGACGCCATCCGGGCCCGGGAGCCGGCGGCGACGTTCCGGTCCAACTTCATCGTCGGGTACCCGGGCGAGACCGAGGAGGACCACGACCGGCTGCTGGCCTTCGTCGAGGACGTCCGCCTCGACTGGTGCGGGTTCTTCGCCTTCTCCGAGGAGGAGGGGACGCTGGCCGCCACCCAGGACGGCACGGTCGCCCCGGAGCTGATGGCCGAGCGCCTGCGGGAGCTGGGCGAGCTCCAGGACCGCATCACCGCCGAGCGCCGGGCCGACCTGATCGGGGCCCGGGTCGAGGTCCTGGTGGACGAGCCGGGCGTCGGCCGGACCTACCGTGAGGCCCCGGAGATCGACGGCGTCGTCCTGGTGGCCGATGATCTGCCCGTGGGGGAGTTCGTGACGGTCGAGATCTCGGCGTCCCTGGGCCCGGACCTGGTGGCGACGTGAGCGCGCGGCGCGCCGACGGCGGCGCGTCCTGGGTGCCCGAGCCCGAGCCGACGCGTCCCCGACGCCCGGACGCACGGCCTACGGGCCGTCCGCCTTGCGCACGCCCGGCCAACTTCGTCACCGTCACCCGCCTGCTGGTCTCGCCGATCCTGTTCGGCCTGATCGCCGACGAGGGCGCCAGCTGGCCGACGTTCTGCCTCTGGGTCGCCCTGGCCGCCACCGACGGGGTCGACGGCTGGATCGCCCGCCGCCACGGCACCACCCGCTCCGGGCGCCTTCCTCGACCCGCTGGCCGACAAGGTCCTGGTCTTCGGGGCCATGGTCATGCTGGTCTCGATCGACGTGTTCTGGTGGGTGCCGGTCGCGCTCATCGGGGCCCGGGAGCTGGGCGTCAGCCATGCTGCGCATCCAGTACGGGCGCCGCGGCCTGGCCATCCCCGCCACCAAGGGGGCGAAGCTCAAGACCCTGGTCCAGGCCCTGGCCGTGGGCACCGCCCTGTGGCCGGGCGGCGCCCAGGACCTGAAGGAGTGGCTGGCCCCGCTCCTGCTGGGAGTCGCCGTCGTGCTCACCCTGGGCACGGGCTGGCAGTACTTCCGGGCGGGCAGCCGCCTGTCCACCGCTCGGTCAGCGGGAGTCCGACACGGCGTGACCCCTCCGCGGCGGAAGGCGAGATCAGCGTGAACTGCGAGGCCTCGCGACGACCCCCGCATCCAGATCCGACGGCGACAGCAGAGGTGCACTGTTGAACTGCGAAGTCCTCGCGATCGGCACCGAGCTGCTGCTCGGCCAGATCGTCGACACCAACTCGAGCTGGATCGGCGAGCAGCTGGCGCTCACCGGGATCGACTGCCTCTACCAGGCCAAGGTCGGGGACAACCCCGACCGCATCCGCACCGCACTGCGGGAGGCCGTCGAGCGCTCCGACGCGGTCATCGTCTGCGGCGGCCTCGGGCCGACCCAGGACGACATCACCCGCGACGTGATCGCCGAGGTCATGGGCGTGCCCCTGATCCGGGACGAGGCCATCGAGGACAAGATCCGCGCCATGTTCGGCTCTCGGGGCCGGGACATGCCGGCCAACAACCTGCGCCAGGCCGATGTCCCCGAGGGGGCCACGGTCATGGCCCAGCAGCCGGGCACCGCGCCGGGCCTGGTCTGCCCGGTCGGCGACAAGGTCGATCTACGCCGTCCCCGGGGTCCCCTACGAGATGAAGGAGATGGTCGAGGGCACGGTGCTGCCGGACCTCGCCCGAGCGGGCCGGGGTGACAGTCGGTCATCCGCAGCCGCACGCTGCGGACCTGGGGCCACTCCGAGTCGGGCATCGCCGAGCTGCTGGCCGACCGCATCGTCGAGCTGGACGCCACTCGGCAACCCCACCATCGCCTTCCTGGCCAGCGGCATCGAGGGCCTCAAGGTCCGCATCACGGCCAAGGCCGACGACGACGCCGCGGCCGAGGCGATCCTCGACGCCGAGGAGGCCGAGCTGTGGCCCGCTGATCGGCGACTACGTCTTCGGTCGGGACGACGAGACCATGGAGTCCGTGGTCCTCGACCTCCTCCGGGAGCGGGACCTGACCCTCGCCGTGGCCGAGTCGGTCACCGGGGGCCTGATCACCTCCCGCCTGACCGACGCCCCGGGGACCTCGGCGGTCCTCAAGGGCGGGGTCGTGTCCTACTTCTCCGAGGTGAAGTTCGACCTGCTGGACGTCCCCGAGGGCCCGGTGGTCACCGCCGCAGGCGGCCAAGGCGATGGCCGAGGGCGTCCGGCGCCGGCTGAACGCGGACGTCGGCATCGCCGTCACCGGCGTGGCCGGGCCCGAGGAGCAGGAGGGCCAGCCCGTCGGCACGGTCTTCTGCGGCTGGGCGATCGGCGACGAGGTCGACGCCGTCCACGTGCAGCTGCCCGGTGACCGGCGCCGCATCCGGGAGTTCGCCACCATCACCCTGCTCGACCTGCTCCGGCGCCGCCTCCTGGCGTGAGCCGACTGTTCGTCGCCGTCTGGCCGCCTGACGAGGTGCTCGACGGCGTCGCGGCCCTGCACCGTCCGGTCGAGGGCGGCGGGCGCTGGACCCGACGGGACCAGTGGCACGTGACCCTGCGCTTCCTGGGCCCGGCCGACGAGGACGAGGTGTCGGCGGCCCTGGCCGGGCTGCGGCACGAGCCGGTGGAGGCCGTCGTCGGCCCCGAGGTCGGGCTGCTGGGGGAGGGCGTGGTCCAGCTCCCGGTGGCCGGCCTGGACACGCTCGCCGAGGCCGTCGTCGCCCTGACCGCCGGCGTGGGGCGCCCTCCGGAGGACCGGCCGTTCTTCGGCCACCTGACCCTGGCCCGCATGGCGGGGGAGCCCCCGGCCGGGCGTCCTGGGTCAGGCCTTGTCGGCGACCTTCCCGGTCGACTCGGTGGCGCTGGTGAGCAGTGAGCTCGGCGGCAACGCCGCCCGCTACACGACCGTCGCCACGTTCCCCCTGGAGGGCTGAGGCGACCGACACCGAGGCAGGGAATGGGGCGTGGGGTCGGGCTGCGGACCCTGCTCGGCACCGGAATCCCCACCCTGTGTGGCCGCCGTCTGCCGCAGATTCAACTTGCGGCAGATTCCGTGTACTGGTCCAGGATCTGCCGCAGATTCAACTTGCGGCAGGGCTACGCGGCCCGACGGCCACCGTGCGTGAGATACGAGGGTCGGGGTGCCCCCGACGACCGTCGGCGGCACCCCACGCCCCCATCCCTGCCTTCGGTTGGCCCGGCAGCGAGTCGCACACGCCCCCGACGGTCAGCAGCCCGACCCGCGCCTGTCCTCGGCCCGGGTCAGAGCTCCCGCACGACCCGCGCCGGGTTGCCCACGGCCACGACGCCCGCGGGCAGGTCCCGGGTCACGACGGCGCCGGCGCCCACGACGGTGTCCGAGCCGATGGTGACGTCGGCCAGGACGATCGCGCCGCCTCCCAGCCAGACGTTGTCGCCGATGGTGATGGGGCCGGCGGCCTCGATGCCGGATCGGCGCTCGGCGGGATCGGTCGGGTGGGTGGGCGTGAGGAGTTGGACGTTCGGACCCATCTGCACGGCGTCGCCGATCCGGATGCGGGCGCAGTCGAGGGCGACGAGCCCGAAGTTGGCGAAGCAGCCCGACCCGATCGTCAGGTGCGCGCCGTAGTCGACGAACAGGGGCGGGCGGAGCACGGTGCCGTCGCCCGACCGAGCCGAGGAGCTCGACGAGCAGGTTCGACCGCTCGGCCTCGTGGTCGACCGATGTGGCGTTGTAGCGTTCCTGGAGCCGCATGGCCGCCGTGTGCATCGCCACCAGCTCGGGGTCGGCCGCGTCGTAGGGCTCGCCGGCGAGCATCCGCTCCCGCTCGCTCGGCTCAGCGGGCACGATCGATGACCTCGGCTAGGAGCTCGAGCTCGGGGTCGGGGCGGGGGCCGGGGTCGCCGACGAGGTCGTCGAGGATCAGGCCGACCATGGCGCCGGCCACGACGCGGGTCACGGCCCGGCGCCCCTCGGTCGGCACGCCCACGGCCTCGAGGGCGCCGTCGACGACCTCAATCCACCGGTCCGCCGTCCGCCGGGCTGCGTCCCGGGCCGGTCCGGGGCGCGGGCACCCAGGGCGTCCAGCTCGAACAGCAGGGCCAGGCCCGGCCGGACCAGCGGATCGCTGAACAGGGCCCAGCACTGGTCCAGCCACTCCCGGGGGGAGGGGGGCGGGGCGTCCGGGTCGACCACGGGCAGGGCGAGGCTCAGGCCCTCGCCCGCGTGCTCGGCGATGGCCGCCAGGAGACCGTCTCGGGAGCCGAACCAGTAGATGAGCATCCGGTCGCTGGTGCCGAGGGCCTTGGCCAGGGGGCGCAGGGAGAGGGTGGCCAGGCCGTGCTCGAAGACCCACGCCGTGGCCCCGTCCAAGAGCTCGGCCCGCCGGTCATTCACGGCGCGAGCCTAGGTTGTAGCGATCGCTACAACACTGGTGTAGCGTTCGCTACATGACGCCGACGACGACCGAGACGATCATCGACCTGCCGTTCGGGCGCTGTGCCGTGCGGGTGACGGGGCAGGGTCCGCCCGTCCTCCTCGTGCACGGGATCATCGTGAACGGCCACCTGTGGGACGCCATCGTCCCGGACCTCGCCGTGGACCACCTGGTCATCCAGCCCGACCTGCCCCTGGGCGCCCACGAGCACCCCGCCCGCCGGCGGGAGCTGGTCACCCCGGAGGGCGTGGCCGATTCGCTGGCGGCGCTGGTCGAGGCCCTCGGCCACGAGCAGGTGGTCGTGGTGGGCAACGACTCCGGCGGGGCGATCAGCCAGATCCTCACCGCCCGCCACCCGGACAAGGTCCGCGCCCTGGTGCTGACCACCTGCGACGCGTTCGACCACTTCCCGCCGACGCTGCTCAAGCCCATGAAGCCGATGCTGGCCGTGCCCGGGATGGTCGACGTCCTGGGGTTCCTCTACCGGTTCCGGATGGTGCGCCGCTCCTGGGCCGGCGCCGGCCTCGTCATCACCGACATCGACGACGAGGCGATCGCCCCGTACTTCGACCGGCTGTCGAGCGACCGGGAGGCGCGCCGCGACATGGCGCAGTTCATCCGGGGCTGCCGGCCGGCGCTGGCCCACGCCGCAGCGGAGGAGCTGCGGTCGTTCCCCCGCCCGGTCCAGTTGGTCTGGGGGCGGGGCGACCGGCTGTTCCCCGAGGCCGACGCCCGCCGGCTGCACGAGATGATCCCCGGCAGCGAGCTGACCTGGCTTACCGACACCAAGACCTTCTCGATGATCGACCAGCCCCAGCAACTGGTCGCCGCGATCCGACCCTTCCTCGAGCGCCTGCCGGCCTGACGGTCAGGCCTCCGCGGCCTCGTCCTCGTCGGCGCCGTCCTCGTCGTCGGCCGCGGCGTCGCGGTCGAGGTCGAGGCTGGCGGAGTTCATGCAGAAGCGCTGGCCGGTGGGGGCGGGGCCGTCGTCGAAGACGTGGCCCAGGTGGGCGCCGCAGTTGGCGCAGCGCGCCTCGGTGCGGGTCATGAACAGGCTGCGGTCGGTGACCAGCTCGACGGCGTCGGGGTCCATGGCCTCGTAGAAGCTGGGCCAGCCGGTGCCGGACTCGAACTTGGTGGCCGACGAGAACAGCGGGGCCTCACAGACGATGCAGCGGTAGACGCCGTCGTCGTGCTCGTCCCAGTAGACGCCGGTGAAGGCGCGCTCGGTGCCCGCCTCCTGGGTCACGTGGTACTGCTCGGGGGTGAGCTTCTCGCGGAGCTCGGCCTCGGTCAGGGTGGGCTCGCTCATGGTCCTCTTCCTGTGGTCGGAGATTTCTCGCCGAAAGGCTTGATCGAACAGCCGTTCGGAACTACATTCCTGTCGTTACCGGAGTCGTTCGGTCATGCTCTACAACCCCGCAGCGGTGCTCCTGGTTCCCGGGAGGGCGGGGTTCCCGGGATGACTGTCACACCCCCTCCGTAGGTTGACCGTCAGTCCCAGCCACCCGATGAAAGGAACCACCGTGGAACGAGACAAGGCCCTCGAGATGGCCATGGCCCAGATCTCCAAGGCCCACGGCGAGGGCGCGGTCATGAAGATGAGCGACCGCGCCGCCATGAAGGTCGAGGTGGTCTCCACCGGCGCCCTGGCGCTCGACATCGCCCTCGGCATCGGGGGCCTGCCCCGCGGCCGGGTCACCGAGATCTTCGGCCCGGAGTCCTCCGGCAAGACCACCCTGGCCATGCACGTGGTGGCCGAGGCCCAGCGCAACGGCGGCATCTGCGCCTTCATCGACGCCGAGCACGCCCTGGACCCGACCTACGCCGCCGCCATCGGCGTCGACGTGGACGAGCTGCTCATCTCCCAGCCCGACACGGGGGAGCAGGCCCTCGAGATCACCGACATGCTGATCCGCTCCGGCGCCATCGACGTGGTGGTGATCGACTCGGTCGCCGCCCTGACGCCCCGGGCCGAGATCGAGGGCGAGATGGGCGACACCCACGTCGGCCTGCAGGCCCGTCTCATGTCCCAGGCCCTGCGCAAGCTCACGGCCAACCTGAACAAGACCAACACCATCTGCATCTTCATCAACCAGCTGCGGGAGAAGATCGGGGTCATGTTCGGCTCGCCGGAGACCACCCCGGGTGGCCGGGCGCTGAAGTTCTACTCCTCGGCCCGCCTGGACATCCGCCGCATCGAGGCCATCAAGGACGGCGTCGAGGTGGTGGGCAACCGCACCCGGGTCAAGGTGGTGAAGAACAAGTGCGCCGCCCCGTTCAAGCAGGCCGAGTTCGACATCATGTACGGCCGGGGCATCTCCCGGGAGGGCTCGGTGCTCGACATCGGGGTGGACCTCGGGTTCATCAAGAAGTCGGGGGCTTGGTACACCTACGAGGGCGAGCAGCTCGGCCAGGGCCGGGAGAACGCCAAGGAGTTCCTGACCGAGAACGCCGAGGTCATGGTCGAGGTCTCCGAGCGCATCCGCCAGGAGGTCGGCCTGGGCGACGACGCCCTCGACCTGACCGAGGTCGTCCACCGACGAGGACGAGGTCGACATCGACGAGGACGAGCTCCTCTCCCTCGACGACTGACCCTCGTCACCGTTCGCTGACCCGCCGGGACAGCCAGAACCGGCCGCCGTCTGCTCCCCCCGGACGGCGGCCGTTTCGCGCCCCTCCTCTCTGGCGCCTGATTCGGCGGCCCCGGCAACCGAATCAGGCGCCAGAAGGCGGGATCCGTAGGCTGGGACGGTGACCCAGCGGTATGTCGTGCGCACCTTCGGGTGCCAGATGAACGAGCACGACTCCGAGCGCATCGCCGGGCTGCTGGAGGCCGACGGGATGACGGCGACGAACTCGGTGGACGAGGCCGATGTCATCGTGCTCAACACCTGCTGCATCCGGGAGAACGCCGACAACAAGCTCTACGGCCACCTCGGGCACCTGAAGGCGCTCAAGGACCAGCGCCCCGACCTGCAGATCGCCGTGGCCGGCTGCCTGGCCCAGAAGGACCGGGACACCATCCGGGAGCGGGCCCCCCACGTCGACGTGGTCTTCGGCACCCACAACGTGCACCGGGCCGCCGACCTGCTGACCGAGGCCCGGGAGCAGGGCCCGATCGTGGAGATCCTGGAGGCGACGGTCCTCGAGGACGCCCACGCCTTCCCCTCGGTGCTGCCGGCCAGCCGGGACAGTCGCCACGCCGCCTGGGTCACCATCCAGATCGGCTGCGACAACTCCTGTGCCTTCTGCATCGTGCCCGCCGTGCGGGGCCCGGAGATCAGCCGCCCGTTCGCCACGATCGTCGAGGAGGTCCGCCAGCTGGTCGACCAGGGCGTGGTCGAGGTCACCCTGCTGGGCCAGAACGTGAACTCCTACGGCCGGGACATCACCAAGCGGCGGCCGCTCTTCGCCGAGCTCCTGCGCGAGGTCGGGGCGATCGACGGCATCCGCCGGGTCCGCTACACCAGCCCCCACCCCAAGGACCTCCGCCCGGAGACGATCGCGGCCATGGCCGAGGTGCCCACGGTCTGCGAGCACCTCCACCTGCCCCTGCAGTCGGGCAGCGACCGGGTCCTGGCCGCCATGCACCGGGGCTACACCGGCGAGCGCTACCTCCGAGAAGCTGGCCGCGGCCCGGGACGCCGTGACCGACCTGGCCGTCACCACCGACCTCATCGTGGGCTTCCCCGGTGAGACCGAGGACGACTTCGACCGCACCCTCGAGGTGGCGGCCGAGGCCGAGTACGACAGCGCCTACACCTTCATCTACTCGCCCCGGCCGGGCACCGAGGCGGCCGATCGGACCGAGGACTTCGTCGACCCCGACGTCGTGGGCGAGCGCTTCGAACGGCTGCGAGTGGTCATCGAGCGCTCCGCCGTGGCCAAGCACGCCGCCCGGGTCGGCCGCACCGAGGAGGTCGTGGTCGAGGGCCCGGCCCGCCGGGACCCGGACCTGACCTCCGGTCGCACCCGCCAGAACAAGCTGGTGCACTTCGCCGCCGACGGGCCTGCGGCCCGGCACGGTGGCCGAGGTCGAGATCACCGGCGCCGGCGCCCACCACCTGCGGGGTGACCTGGTCGAGGTCGTCGCCACCCCCCGCCACCGCCTCCGCATCCCGGTGGTCGCGGGCTGAGCCCCGGCCGGCACCTGGTCCTGCTCGGGACCACGGCCTCGGGGAAGTCGGCCCTGGCCCACGCGCTCGCCCAGGAGGCTGGACGACCTCGAGATCTGCTCGGTCGACTCCATGCAGGTGTACCGGGGCATGGACATCGGCACCGCCAAGCCGTCCGCCGCCGAGCGGGCCGAGGTCCCGTACCACCTGCTCGACCTCGCCGATCCCGACCACGACTTCACCCTGCCCGAGTTCCAGGTCGCGATGGCCGACGCCCTTGCCGGCATCGAGGCCCGGGGCCACCGGGCGCTGCTGGTCGGGGGCACCGCGCTCTACCTGCGGGCGGTGGTCGACGGCCTGACCCTGCCGCCGCAGTACCCGGACGTCCGGGACGACCTGGAGGCCGAGGCCGACACCGAGGCGCTCCACGCCCGCCTGGCCGAGCTGGACCCGGTGGGGGCCGCCCGCATGGAGCCGACCAACCGGCGACGGGTCGTGCGGGCCCTGGAGGTGACCGTGGGCAGCGGCCGTCCGTTCTCCGAGCACGGCCCGGGCCTGGAGGACCATCCGCCGACGCCGTTCCGGCTGGTCGGGGTGTGGCTGCCCCGGGAGGTCGTGGCCGACCGCATCCGGGCGCGCTACGCCGCCCAGGTCGAGGCGGGCTTCGTCGACGAGGTCCGCGCGCTGCTGGCCCGGCCCGCCGGCCTGTCCCGCACCGCCCGCCAGGCGCTCGGCTACCGGCAGCTGATCGGCCACGTCGAGGAGGGCGTGCCGTTGGACGAGGCGGTGACCGCGGCGATCCACCGCACGACCCGCTTCGCCCGCCGCCAGCGGTCCTGGTTCCGACGTGACCACCGCATCCAGTGGGTCGGCCACCCCGAGAACCCACTCGCGCTCCTCCCGACCCTGCTGCGAGACTGCACGGACCGATGACCCTCCACGCTCACCAAGCACCACGGTCTGGGCAACGACTTCCTCGTGCTCCTCGACCTCGACGCTGACAGCGACGTCGATGCCGACCTGGCGCGGGCCGTCTGCAACCGGACGACCGGCGTCGGCGCCGACGGCCTGATCCGGGCCCGCCCCGGAACCGACGGCGCCGACGTGTCCATGGAGCTGTGGAACTCCGACGGCAGCTCGGCCGAGCTGTCGGGCAACGGCCTGCGGTGCCTGGGCCAGGCCCTCGTGCTGGCGGACGTCACCGGGGGACGAGCTCACCGTGGCCACCGCCCGGGGCACCCACGCCCTGCGAGGTCAGCCAGACCGACCGGGACGGCGTCCACGACGTGGTGGCCGCCATGGGGGCGGTCGAGATCGAGGGTCAGGCCAACGACTGGCTGTTGCCCGGGGTGGTCGACGCCGCCTTCGCCCGGATCGAGAACCCGCACCTCGTCCTGCTCGCCCCGGAGCCGGGCACGGCCCCCGACCTCGACGAGGTGGGTGCGGCCGCCAACGACGCCGTCGACGGTGGCATCAACGTGGAGATGATCCGGGTCAGCGGCGCCGACCTCGTCCTCGACGTCTTCGAGCGGGGGGCGGGCCGCACCCAGGCCTGCGGCACCGGGGCCTGCGCCGCGGCCGCCGTGGCCCACGACTGGGGCCTGGTCGGCACCGAGGTCATCGTGCGCATGCCGGGGGGTGCCGCCCGGATCGGTCTGGGTGACTCGGTGTCGCTGGCCGGTCCGATCGTGGCCGTGGCCCGCCTGGAGTACCCGTGGCCCTGATCGACCGCTCCATTCCGGGAGAAGATCGTCCTGGTCGGCATGACCACCCCGCCGGCCACGCAGGAGGACACCGAGGCGTCCCTGGACGAGCTCGAGCTGCTGGTCGACACCGCGGGCGCCGACACCGCCGCCCGCGTGCTGCAGACCCGGGCCGCCCCGGATCCGAAGTACTACATCGGCAAGGGCAAGGCCGAGGAGCTGAAGCGCGGTCGCCCTCGAGACCGACTGCGACACCGTCGTCTTCGACGACGAGCTGACCCCGGCCCAGCAGTTCAACCTGGAGAAGCTGCTCGGGCGGACGGCCATCGACCGCACCGCGGTGATCCTCGACATCTTCGCCCAGAACGCCTCGAGCCTCGAGGGCAAGGCCCAGGTCCAGCTGGCCCAGTACCGGTACCGCCTGCCCCGCCTGCGGGGGAGCGGCGCCCGGCTGTCCCAGCAGGCCGGTGGCATCGGCACCCGGCGAGGCCCCGGCGAGACCCAGTTCGAGATCGACCGGCGGCGCATCCAGCGCAACATCAACCACCTCGAGCGCCAGCTCCGGGACATCCGCCGCCAGCGGGACACCAAGCACAAGGCCCGGCACCGGTCCCGGCATCCCCCAGGTCGCCCTCGTCGGCTACACGAACGCCGGCAAGTCGACCCTGCTCAACCACCTGACCGATGCCGGCGTGCTGGTCGAGGACCGCCTGTTCGCCACCCTCGACCCCACCACCCGCCGCCTCGAGCTGCCCGGCGGTGCGCCGCTGCTGCTGACCGACACGGTCGGCTTCGTGCGCAAGCTGCCCCACCAGGTCGTCGAGGCCTTCAAGGCCACCCTCGAGCTGGTGGCCGAGGCCGACCTGGTGGTCCACCTGGTGGACGCCACGGCGGCCGACCCGTTGGGCCAGATCGACGCCGTCCGGGTCGTCATGGACGAGATCGGAGCGGCGGACGATCCCCGAGATCCTGGCCTTCAACAAGTCCGACCAGGCGCCCGAGGCGCGGGCCCTGGCCGCCGGCCACCCCGGTTCGGTGGCCATCTCGGCCCGCACCGGCGCGGGCATGGACGACCTCTTCCGGGCCATCGTCGACCGCCTGCGCGCCGGCGTCGGAGACCGTCGAGCTGCTCGTGCCCTTCGAGCGGGGCGACGTGCTGGCCTCGATCCACCGCCTCGGTGAGGTGCTGGTCGAGGAGCCGGGAGAGGGCGGGATCGTGGTCCGGGCCCGGCTGGACGCCGAGGGCCGGTCCCGCCTGGCCGAGCTTCCGACTCGACGCCGCCGGTGAGTCGAGGACGACCTTGACTGAGGGCTTCCGGCCGCCGCCGTACCCCTATGACCGGCTCGACGAGCTGAAGGCGGTGGCCGACGCCCTGCCGGGCGGGTTGTGTCGACCTCTCGATCGGCACGCCGATCGACCCCCCGCCCGCCGCGGTCATCGAGGCACTGGCCGCCTCCGGCGCGGAGCGGGGCTACCCGCCTCCATCGGCAGCCCCCGGTACCGGGAGGCGGCGACGGGCTGGTTGGCGCGGCGGCTGGGGGTCGACGGTCGGTCCCGACGCCATCGGCGGCCTGCGTCGGCACCAAGGAGTTCGTGGCCGGGACGCCCGCGTTCCTGCGGCTGCGGACGCCGGATCGGGACACGGTCCTGCACCCGCAGGTCGCCTACCCCAGCTACGCGATGGGGGCCACGCTGGCCGGTTGCCGGGCCGTCGCCGTCCCCCCGCGGGCCGACGGCACCCTCGACCTCGACGCCATCGACCCGACCGACGCCGAGCGGGCGCTCTGCCTCTGGGTGAACTCCCCGGGGAACCCGTCCGGGGACCTGGACGACCTCGGGGCGGCCGCGGCGTGGGGCCGGGCCCACGGCGTGCCCGTCCTCTCCGACGAGTGCTACGTGCGAGTTCACCTGGGACGGTCCGCCCCGCACGATCCTCGAGCACGGGACCGAGGGCGTCCTGGCCGTCCACTCGCTCTCCAAGCGCTCCAACCTGGCCGGCGTCCGGGCCGGCTTCTACGCCGGGCGACGCCGACCTGGTCGCCTACCTGCGCGAGGTCCGCAAGCACGCCGGGACTGATGGTCCCTGGCCCGGTGCAGGCCGCCGCCGTGGCCGCCTGGGCCGACGACGCCCACGTCGACGAGCAGCGGGCCCGCTACCGGGCACCGCCTGGAGCTGATGCAGCAGGTCCTGGCCGACGGCGGGCATCGCCTGCGACCTCCCGGCCGGGGCGTTCTACCTCTGGGTGCCGGCGCCCGGACGGCGACGCCTGGGCCCTGACCCGGCGGCTGGCCGCCGAAGGTGGCGCGCTGGTGGCCCCCGGGGAGTTCTACGGTGGGGACGACCACGTGCGCATCGCCGTGGTGCAGCCCGACGACCGCCTGGAGCTGGTCGGTCGACGACTGGGGAGGACCTGAGACCATGACGAGCCCGTTCGGTGGCCCGCTGGCCGTCGACACGATGGGCAACCCGATCGAGCAGCCGCATCGCCCGTCGAGCCTCGGCTACTGGCTCGGCGGCCTCCTGATCGTCGTCGGCATCGTCGGCGGCGGCATCTGGCTGGCGATGGGGTTCTCGGGCTTCTCCGGACGCCATCGACGACTTCGAACGGGTGCCGGTGGGCGAGATCGGCACCGTCGAGCTCGACGCGGGCGACTACGTGGTCTACGCCGAGCGCGGCGGCGGCGAGCCCCCAGAGCAACTACCTCAACGGCGTCCGCATGCGGCCGGCGGGCGAGGAGGGCCGGGGCGAGGAGATCGAGTTCGAGGACTACACGACGGAGTTCACCTACGACTTCGGTGGCCGGGCCGGTCGAGCCCAGCTCACGTTCGAGATCGACGACGCCGGCGAGTACCTGGTCCGGGTCGACGACGGCCCCGGGACCACGGCGACCACGGCCGCGTTCGGGCCGTCGGTCGCCGGCGACCTGGTCTCGGCCATCGTCGGCGATGTTCGTGATCGCCGGCATCGGCATCGTGGCGCGGCGATCATCCTGCTGTCGTCACCGGCATCCGGCGGCGCAAGTGGCGCCGGCGCAGCTGGATGGACGGGGCCGGGGGGACGCCCTACGGCGGCACCCAGCCCGGCACGTGGAACGCGGCCCCCGCCGGTGCCCCGCCCGGGGGCTGGGGCGCGCCCGCCCCGCCGGGCTACAGCCCGCCGCCCCCACCCGGAGGCGGCTACCCGCCGCCGCCCGGCTGAGAACGCCCGGCAGAGCCGCCGGTGGCCACCGGTAGCCTCCGGCCGTATGAGCGATCTGCAGGAGAGCATCGAAGACCTCTGGGCCCGCCGCGGACGAGCTGGGCCCCGACGACGAGGACGCCCGTCGGATGGTGCACGAGGCCGTCGAGCTCCTCGACTCCGGCGAGGGGCGGGTGGCCGAGTGGGACGGCGAGGGTGAGGTCACCGTCAACCAGTGGCTGAAGCACGCCGTGCTCCTGCTGTTCCGGGTCCAGGGCATGGACACCATCGAGGTCGGGCCCTTCGAGTACGCCGACAAGCTGCCCCTCAAGACCGACTACGATGGCCAAGGGCGTGCGGGTGGTGCCCGGGCGCCTCGGCCCGCTGGGGCTCCTTCCTCGACCGCGGCGTGGTGATGATGCCGAGCTACGTGAACATCGGCGCCCACGTGGCCTCCGGGACCGATGGTCGACACCTGGGCCACGGTCGGCTCCTGCGCCCAGATCGGCCGGAACGTGCACCTGTCCGGCGGCGTGGGCATCGGTGGCGTGCTGGAGCCCGTCCAGGCCGCCCCGGTGATGATCGGCGACGAGTGCTACATCGGCTCCCGCTGCATCGTGGCCGAAGGGGCCACGGTGGGCACCGGGACGGTGCTGGGCGCCGGGTCGATCCTGACCGCCTCGGTACCGGTCATCGACGCCGAGAGCGGGCGAGGAGATCAGCCGGGGCCACGTCCCGCCGTGGTCGGTGGCGGTCACCGCCACCCGGCCCCGGGAGTTCGCCGGCGGCACCTTCGGCCTGCCGTGCGTGCTGGTCATCAAGCGCCTCACCGAGGGCGAGCGCCACGACAAGGGCGCCCTCAACGACATCCTCCGCGACCACGGCTCCACCGTCTGATGCCGGATCTCCTCGTTCTGGCGCCCGATTCGGTGGTCATGGCGACCGAAACAGGCGCCAGAAGGGGTGGTTGGCGGTGAGTGGGCCGGATCTGCTCGCCCGCACCGAGGAGCTGTGCGCCATCGCGTCGGAGAGCCGGGACGAGGCGGCCGATCACCGACCACCTGGATGCGGTGCTGGCCGCCGGGGCGCCGGGCCTGGAGCGGACCCGGGTGGGGGACAACCTCGTGGCCCGGACGAACCTCGGGCGCCCGCTGCGGCTGGTCCTGGCGGGCCACACCGACACGGTCCCGGCCAACGGCAACGCGGTGCCCTGGCGGGAGGGCGACACCCTCTGGGGGCTGGGCACGGCCGACATGAAGGGCGGCCTGGCCGTCATGGTCGAGCTGGCCTTGGCCCTGCCCGAGCCCGCCGTGGACGTGACTTACGTCTTCTACGCCCGAGAGGAGATCGCGGCGAAGGAGAGCGGCCTCGAGGAGCTCTTCGTCGAGCGCCCCGACCTGCTCGAGGGTGACGTCGCCATCCTGGGCGAGCCCACCGACGGCGAGGTCGAGGCCGGCTGCCAGGGCACCCTGCGCCTGGAGGTGACCCTGGCGGGGGAGCGGGCCCACTCCGCCCGCCCCTGGATGGGCCGCAACGCGGTGCACCGCCTGGGGCCACTGCTCAGCCTGCTGGAGGCCCACGAGCCCCGCCAGCCGGTGATCCAGGGCCTCCAGTTCCGGGAGGCCCTCCAGGCCGTCGGGGTCAACGGCGGGGTGGCCACCAACGTCATCCCCGACTCGGCGATGGTCGGCCTGAACCACCGGTTCGCGCCCGACCGCACGCCCGAGGAGGCCGAGGCCGCGGTGCGGGCGCTCCTGGCCCCGGTGCTGGAGGAGGGCGACACCATCGAGCTGGTCGATGTCGCGCCCGGGGCGGCCCCGCAGCTGGACCACCCCCTGCTGGCCGCGCTCGTCGAGCGCAGCCGCCTCGGGGTGCGGGCGAAGCTGGGTTGGACCGACGTGGCCCGCTTCGCCGCCCGTGGCATCCCTGCGGTGAACCTGGGGGCAGGGGACTCCACCCTGGCCCACAACAAGCACGAACGGGTCGAGGGCGACCGCCTCGACGTCTCCTACCGGGCCCTGCTCGACCTCATCACCGTCACGGCCCCTGAGGTCGAGGCCCGGGCCAGTGCGACTCTGAGCGTCAGAGGACGGCGCATCACCGTCACGACCTTGCCGTAGACGACGACCTCGCTGGGGTCGAACACCATCGGCTCCAGCCGCTCGTTGGCGGGGAGCAGGACGATCTGGCCGTCGCGCCGGTCGAAGGTCTTGATGGTGGCCTCGTCGCCGGGGATGCCGGCCACCACGATCTCGCCCCGCTCGGCGGTGGTCTGGGCCCGGGTGACCACGAAGTCGCCGTCGAAGATGCCCACGTCGATCATCGAGTCCCCGCGCACCCGCAGCATGAACAGGTCGCCGTCGCCGGTGAGGTCGGCGGGCAGGGGATAGACCTCCTCGACGTTCTCCTGGGCCAGCACGTCGGTGCCGGCCGCGACGTCGCCGACCAGCGGGACGTGGCGCACCGGGCGCCGCTCGTGGCCGCCGGCGCCCGAGTTCGGGTCGTAGCGGACCTCGATGGCCCGGGGCTTGGTGGGGTCGCGGTGGAGGTAGCCCCGGCGCTGCAGGGTGGCCAGGTGTGAGTGCACGGTCGAGGGCGAGGTCAGCCCCACGGCCTGGCCGATCTCCCGGACCGACGGCGGGTAGCCCCGCTCGGTGGTCTCGGCCTCGATGAAGTCGAGGATCTGGCGCTGACGGTCGGTCAGCTCCTTCTTCTTCGGCGTGTACTTGGCAGCGGGCACGGGACGCTCCTGGGGGCGGGCGACGAACAGGTGTTTGTGACCGTAGCACCCGACGGGGGGTGTGACAAACATTTGTTCGTCCCGGCCTTGACAGCGAACAGTCGTTCGTGGTTGGGTGCCGGTGCGAACAGTCGTTCGTGTCACACCCCCCGAGGAGAATCTCGTCCATGGCTCTCGCACTCGTCGACAACCACCCCCGACCGGCCCTCCGGCTGCTCCAGGGTGGCGCCGACGCGGGACCCTCGCCGGCGGTCTACCGGCGTCGTCGGGTGGTGGCCCTGATCCTGGCCGTGGCGCTCGTGGTGGTCGCCATGACCGGGATCCGGGCCGTCCTCCGCCCGTTGACGGGAAGCGACGACGGGCGCCCACTCAGCGCCCTCGACGGTTCCGCACCGGTGCCCGCCGGCACCGAGACGATCCTCGTGCAGCCCGGCGAGTCCCTCTGGGACATCGCCCGTGACCTCCAGCCCGCCGGCGACCTCCGCCCCTTGGTGGACGAGCTGGCGGCGCTGAACGGGGGGGCGACGCTCGAGGCCGGGCAGAACCTGCTTCTGCCCGGCTGACGGGCGGCCCCTCCCGGGGCCTTGCTACCGTTTCCGGCCGTGCGCTGCCCGGCCTGTGCCTCCCTCGACGACAAGGTGGTGGACAGCCGGACGGCCGACGACGGCTCCGCGGTCCGTCGTCGCCGGGAGTGCCTGGCCTGCTCCACCCGCTACACGACCTTCGAGCGCCTCGAGGAGGCCCCGCTGGTCGTCCTCAAGTCCTCCGGGGCCGAGGTCCCCTTCGACCGGGCCAAGATCGCCGCGGGGGTGGCCCTGGCGGCCAAGGGGCGCCCGGTGGACGAGCACGTCATCGAGGCCATCGCGGCCGACGTCGAGGAGACGGTCCGCCTCGAGGGGGCCCAGGTCACCAGCGAGCGCATCGGGCGGGCCGTCCTGGAGGCCCTGGCCCGGGTCGACGGCGTGAGCGCCCTGCGCTTCGCCAGCGTCTACAAGGGCTTCGACGACCTCGCCGACTTCGAGCGCGAGATCGGCCTCCTGACCAAGAACTGACCCCGTGGCCGCCCGGTCAGGGGCGGACGTAGCGCAGGAAGAGCATGCTCTCGTGCTCGAAGACCCGTTCCAGGACGAGGTGGCGCAGCGCGGCCGGCGCGGCGCTGACGATCCGCCGGGACTCACCGCCGGCGAGGGTGGGGGAGAGGCTGACGCACCACTCGTCGACCAGGTCCAGGTCGACCAGGCCGCCGTTCATCGACGGTCCGCCCTCACCGAGGACCACCGAGGCGCCCCGGCGGCGGAGCTGGGCCAGGGCATCGGCCAGGTCGACCGTGGTCTCGCCCGCCACCAGGATCTCCGCCACCGCCTCGACCTCGTCCCGCCGGTTGGTGGGGGCCGACTCGGCAGTGATGACCAGCGGTCGCTGGTCGCCGGGGTCGGTGAACATGCCGAGGCTGAGGTCGACGCTGAGCTGACCGGTGACCACCGCGAGGCGGGGCGTGGCCGACTGGCCCCGCTCCCGGCGGGCCGTCCGGGCCGCCTCGCTGATGGCGGGGGCGTTGTAGTGCTCGGCGTTGGCGGTGCGGGCGGCGACGAGGATGACGTCGGGCACGGCGCGCACGGCCCGGAACATCATCCGGTCACCGGCCCCGCCGAGCCCGCCGGAGACCCCGTCGACGACGGCGGCGCCGTCCATCGACTCGATCATGTTGACCAGGACGTAGGGACGGTCCTCGGGGAGCTCGCGGGGCAGGGCGGCGTGCACGACCTCCGGGTCGACGTCCTCCACGAGCTCGGGCAGCAGCTGGCGCATGGTGCGGAAGGTAGCCCTGAGGGCTCTCGCCGCTGCGGACCGGCCTCGCCCTGTGGACCGCCGGCCCGGAACTGTGGACACAGAGCGCGAAATCCACAGGCCGCGCACTTCAGTTCCACAGGGCGGGTTCCGTAGGGTGGCAGGCGCTGCAGCACAGCGGCCGGAATCGGATGGTTGGCGTTCGCGGCCCCGGCGGGTCGGGCGCGGCTTGGGGCGGTGGAAGGTTCATCCAGCCCACATGGGGAGGGGGAGTCCGACACCGTCCTGTACCTGGCCGCTGTGCTGCAGCAGCTGCAGCCTCGCAGGAGCCCTGTGAGGATTTCTTTTGCGTAGCCGTTGACGCGGGCGACTGACGCTGCTGTAATTACAGGCCCTGTCATCACGCCCACACTGAACAAGATGTGGTGGTGCTGGGGGGACGAAGACCGGGGTACGGCACGAGATGTAGGGGCACGATGACGTGACCTTCCACCGTCGGGACGGCCTTTTCGACCCCTAGCATCGACCGCACTGGAGGACCCATGGCTCTTGCTCCCGAGCAGACCCGCATCGGCATCCGTCGCCACTTCACCGACGCAGGGACCCATCCCTACGACACGGTGCAGTGGGAGCGACGGGATGCCCGCATCACCAACTTCCGGGACGGGACGGTCGCCTTCGAGCAGACCGACGTGGAGTTCCCGACCACCTGGTCGCTGAACGCCACCAACATCGTCGCCCAGAAGTACTTCCGCGGGACACTGGGCACCGAGGAGCGCGAGTGGTCGCTGCGCCAGGTCATCGACCGGGTCGCCGACACCATCACCGAGTGGGGCGCCCGGGACGGCTACTTCGTGGACGACGACGAGGCCGAGACCTTCAACGCCGAGCTCAAGTACCTGCTCGTCCACCAGAAGGTGGCCTTCAACAGCCCGGTCTGGTTCAACATCGGGGTGCAGGGCGTGCCCCAGCAGGCCAGCGCCTGCTTCATCCTCTCCGTCGACGACAAGATGGACTCGATCCTCAACTGGTACGTCGAGGAGGGCACGATCTTCAAGGGCGGCTCGGGGGCCGGCATCAACCTGTCCCGCATCCGCTCCAGCCACGAGCTGCTGAAGGGCGGGGGCACCGCCAGCGGCCCGGTCAGCTTCATGCGGGGCGCCGACGCCTCGGCCGGGACCATCAAGTCCGGCGGCAAGACCCGGCGCGCCGCCAAGATGGTCATCCTCGACGTGGACCACCCCGACGTCGAGGAGTTCATCTGGTGCAAGGCCCGTGAGGAGCAGAAGGCCCGGGTCCTGCGGGACGCCGGCTTCGACATGGACCTCGACGGCGCCGACAGCCACTCCACCCAGTACCAGAACGCCAACAACTCGGTCCGGGTCACCGACGAGTTCATGCAGGCCGTCGTCGACGACACCGACTGGCACCTGCGGGCGGTCACCGACGGCAGCATCATCAAGACGGTCCGGGCCAAGGACCTCATGCGCCAGATCTCCCAGGCCACCTGGGAGTGCGCCGATCCCGGCATGCAGTTCGACACCACGATCAACCACTGGCACACCGCGGCCAACACCGGGCGGATCAACGGGTCGAACCCCTGCTCGGAGTACATGCACCTGGACAACTCGGCCTGCAACCTGGCCAGCCTCAACCTGCTGACCTTCCTGCCCGAGAACACCGACTTCGACGTCGAGGGCTTCAAGGCGGCGGTCGAGGTCATCTTCACCGCCCAGGAGATCCTGGTCGGCAACGCCGACTACCCGACCGATGCCGATCGGCGAGAACGCCCGCCGCTTCCGCCAGCTCGGCCTCGGCTACGCCAACCTGGGCGCCCTGCTCATGGCCCTGGGCCTGCCCTACGACTCCGACGGCGGCCGGGCGCTGCGCCGGCGCCATCACCGGCCTCATGACCGGCCACGCCTACGCCACCTCGGCGGTCACCGCCGCCCGCATGGGGCCCTTCGCCGGCTACGCCGAGAACGAGGAGCACATGCTGCGGGTGCTCGACCAGCACCGGGCGAAGATGGCCGACATCGACGAGGAGCTGGTCCCCGTCGACCTGCTCTCGGCCGCCCAGCAGTCCTGGGACAGCGCCTGCGCCACGGCCGCCGTCCACGGTGTGCGCAACGCCCAGGCCTCGGTCCTCGCCCCCACCGGGACGATCGGGCTGATGATGGACTGCGACACCACCGGCGTCGAGCCCGACCTCGGCCTGACCAAGATGAAGAAGCTGGTCGGCGGCGGGACGATGACCATCGTCAACCAGACGGTGCCCCGGGCCCTGCGCAACCTCGGCTACAACGACGCCGAGGTCACCGCCATCGTCGACCACATCGACGTCGAGAAGACCATCCTCGGCGCCCCGGGCCTCAAGGCCGAGCACATCGCCGTGTTCGCCTGCTCCATGGGCGACAACCCCATCCACTACTCGGGTCACGTCCGGATGATGGGCGCGGTGCAGCCGTTCATCTCCGGCGCCATCTCCAAGACGGTGAACATGCCCGAGGACGTCACCGTCGAGGACGTCGAGCAGCTCCACATCGACGCCTGGCAGCTCGGCGTGAAGGCCGTGGCCATCTACCGGGACAACTGCAAGGTGGCCCAGCCCCTGGCCATGGCCAAGAAGGAGGGCGCGGCCGACGAGGTCCCCGTGCCCGACCGGCGCCGCGGCCGCCACCGAGGTGGTCGAGCGGGTCGTCGAGAAGATCATCCAGCGAGCCCTACCGCCAGAAGCTGGCCAAGACCCGCCCCGCCCGCACCTTCGAGTTCCGGGTGGCGGACTGCAAGGGCTTCGTCACCGTCGGCGAGTACGAGGACGGCCGGCCCGGTGAGATCTTCATCTCGGTCTCCAAGCAGGGCTCGACCCTGGCCGGGATCATGGACGCCTTCGCCATCTCGATCAGCCACGGCCTGCAGTACGGCGTGCCGCTGCGCAGCTTCGTCGACGCGTTCACGGGCATGCGCTTCGAGCCCGCGGGCATGACCGACGACGAGGACATCCGCTTCGCCACCAGCCTGATGGACTACCTGTTCCGCAAGCTGGCCATCCTCTACCTGAGCCCCGAGGAGCGGGCCGAGCTCGGCATCCACACCATCGCCGAGCGCACCCAGCCCACGCTGCCCGGTGTCGAGGAGACGGTCACGGCCAACGTCCAGGGCCAGGACGTGACCCCGGACCCGCCCTCCATCGAGTCGGCCTCGACGCTGGTCTTCGACCTCGACGTCGACCTGACCGAGACCGCGGCGGAGACCAGGGTCGAGGCGAAGCCCGAGACCAAGTCCCACGCACCGGTCGCCGACGTCAACGCCCCGCTCTGCATGCAGTGCGGCATCCAGATGCAGCGCGCCGGCTCCTGCCACGCCTGCCCCAGCTGCGGCACCACCAGCGGCTGCAGCTGATCACCTGACCTGTCGTTCTGGCGCCTGATCCTCCGGCCATGACCGGAGAATCAGGCGCCAGTTCGCGTTCGGGCGCAACGAGGGAAGGTGGCGGTCGATCGGAGGGTAAGATCCTGTAGCAGTCTGCTACATCCTCATGGGAGGTGAACATGGCTTCGACGGTGCCGACCCGGATGGACGGAGAGCTCCACGCGTCCGCGGCGATGGCTGGCGGTGTGATGAGCCGGAGCGCGACCCAGCAGCTGAACCACTGGGCCCGGATCGGCCGTGAGGTCGAGGCGTCCGAGAGCATCTCGCAGCGGGCCGTGGGCGAGGTGTTGATCGGCCGTCGTCAGTACGACGAGCTCAATGCACACGAGCAGGCCGTCGTGCGAGCTGAATGGACCGAGCGGCTCGAGGCCCGACTCGAGGCTCTTGATCTCGGCGATGAGCTCGCGGGCGAGGGCCGGGCCTACGCGGAGCTCGACGACGCCGGCCAGGTCGTCGTGCGCCGGCCGTCGGTCGAAGAAGCCACCGCCAGCGACTGAGCGGTGGCCGACCCGGTCCTCCACCTGATCGCGGGTCCGAACGGAGCGGGCAACTCGACCTTCTTCGGTCGGGTACTCGGCCCGATCACCCATCTCCCGTTCATCAACGCCGACGAGATCGCCGCCGCACGTTGGCCCGGGCACGAGGTCGAACACGCCTACGGAGCGGCGGCCATCGCGGCAGAAGAACGGCAGGACCGAATCGCAGCGCGTCAGTCCTTCGTCACAGAGACGGACTTCTCCCACGAGTCGAAGGTCGAGCTGCTCCGTCAGGCCGAGGCGGCGGGCTACCGGACCACTCTCCACATCCTGATGATCCCGGTCGACCTGGCTGTCGTCCGCGTGGGTCTCCGGGTCGATCAGGGCGGGCACGACGTCCCCGAGGAAAAGATCCGTAGCCGTCACGCCCGACTCTGGACTCACGTCTGCGAAGCCATTGGTGTCGTGGATGAGGCGATCGTCTACGACAGTTCCAGCGCCGTGGGGTATCGGCGGGTGGCGACATACCTCAATGGCCACCTGGTCGGTGAGCCGGACTGGCCGGGATGGGCTCCCGACGAACTGCGGGCAGCCGGGCGGTGATGGCGAGCCCGACTCGGCCCTCGAGTGAGAGGCTGGGCGGGTGGGGCACGGCCTGCGGTACGACGTCGGTGAGGGGCTGACGGCGATCGAGACCGAGTTCGGTCCGCTGCTGGTCGATCTGCCGACGACGGCGGTCGAGTTGTGTGCCGTCGCTCAGGGGCTCGTCGTCCTGCCCGACCTGGCGTCGTCATTCGGGATCCCGGACGAGCGGGACGACGAGCGATCCATCCGACCGGCGAGCGACATCCTCGGGGTGCTCCGTTCGATGGACGACCGCCCGCTGATCGAGGAGCGGGCCTTCACCGATCGGATCGTGGGGACCTGCCGGCACTTCGCCGTCCTGGCCTGCGCCCTCCTTCGTCACCGATGCATCCCCGCCCGGGTGCGCTGCGGGTTCGCGACCTACTTCGAGCCCGGGCAGTACCTCGACCACTGGATCCTCGAGTACCCGCATCCGACGGATCGGCGCTGGGTGCGGATCGACGCCGAGATCCTCGGGTTCGACTTCGTGGCCGCGCCCGACGACCTCGTCGAGGGGGAGTTCCTCACTGGCGGCGAGGCCTGGACCCTCTGTCGGGAGGGCGAGGCGGATCCGATGGCCTTCGGCGTCCCCGGCCACCCCGAGGCGTGGGGCATCGGCGAGGTGCGGGGCAACGCGGTGCGCGACCTCGCCGCGCTCAACAAGGTCGAGATGCTGCCGTGGGACGCCTGGGGGCGCATGGAGGCGTCCTACGACGGTCAGACCGGCGCCGACTACGACGCCCTGATGGACCACATCGCCACGACCTGCGCGGCCGATGCCCCAGCGGCCCTCGCCGACCTCTACTCGTCCGAGGACCTCACCGTGCCCGCTTCGGTCGTGGAGGGACCTCCGGACCGGTAGGTCACTCGTCCTTCGGGGCCCAGTCGTCGCGGGTGTTGAGGCGGGGGAAGGGATCGTCGGGGACGGGAAGGTCCAGCGCGGCGCAGATCGGCGCCCAGCCGTCGGTGACGGACCATTCGAGGAGCCGGTCGGCGGGCACGGTGGACCGGACGGCGGCGTAGTGGGCGTCGAAGGCGGCCAGGGTGGTCTCCTTGTCCGCCAGGTCCAGCGTGAAGCGGCGGCCGAAGACATCGCGGACCATCGCGTGCCAGGCCTTCCACTCGTCGGTCTGGTCCTCGTCGACGTCGTTGATCATGTTGGGGAAGATGGTGTCGATTGCGCTGTCGTACCAGGCCTCCGGATCCCGGTTGGACACCAGGACCACGGCATCGGGGAAGGCCTCGGTCAGCTCGGGCCAGAACGACGCGCCGGGCCAGTCGACGACGGCGGCGTAGCCGTCCAGCAGGGCGTGCCAGTCCACGTCCTCGTCCCGGGCCGCGGCGTGCCAGGTGGGCACCTGTTCGGGGTGGGCGAAGAGCTCGAACATGTGGTGGCACGGGGCGCCCAGGAGCTGCTCCAACGCCGCCTTCAGGGAGGTCGTCCCCGTCCGTCCCAGCCCCGCCCCCACCAGTCGCATCGTCACGGGCGGCGACGGTAGTCGGCCGGGGATGAAGCACGTCACGAGCTCGACCGCGAATTTTCGCTCGGGGCCGGACGAACGCGCGGGAGACTGCATCTCATGACCCTGCGTCTCCAAGCGGTTTCGGTCGATGCCCATGATCCGCTCACCCTCGGGCACTGGTGGGCCGAGCTGCTCGGCTGGCGGGTCACCTACGTCGACGACGAGCAGGTGGTGCTCGAACCTCCCGCCGGCAGCCCGGAGGACGGGGTCGCCGCCGACGTGCTGTTCCTGAAGGTGCCGGACGACAAGACCGGGAAGAACCGGCTGCACTTCGACCTGCGGCCCGAGGACCACGCCGCGGAGGTGGCCAGGGCCGAAGAGCTCGGCGCCGTCCGGGTCGACGTCGGTCAGGGCCCCGAGTCGACCTGGGTGGTCTTCGCCGACCCGGAGGGCAACGAGTTCTGCATCCTCCGGAACTACACCGCCGAGGAGTTGGCGCAGTGGGCCGACGAGGCGGCCGTGGCTCCGAAGCCCGACTGACGTCGTTCTGCTCCTGGGTCGGGTCAGGTCAGGTCGGCCAAGCCGGTGACCAGGGCGTCGAGGGCGGCCGGGAAGGCGTGCTCGCTGGGGGTGCCGTAGCCGACCACGATGCCCGTCCGGTCGGGGACCGGGGCGTGGAAGGCGGGGCCGAGGGCACCCACGGCCACCTCCCGGGCGAGGAGGCCGTCGACGACCGGCTGCTCGGGCCGGCCGTCGAGGTCGAGGACCACGTGCAGTCCCGCGGCGATGCCGGAGGGGGTCAGGTGGGGGACGGCGTCGGCCAGCGCGTCGAGGAGCACGTCCCGGCGGACCCGGTACTTGATGCGGGCCCGCCGCAGCTGACGGTCGTAGGCCCCGGAGTCGATGAGCTCGGCCAGCGTGAGCTGCTCCAGCACCGAGGTGTGGCGGTCGGCCAGGTGCTTGACCTCCCACAGCTCGTCCCGCAGGTGCGCCGGGCACGGCCATCCAGGCCAGGCGGAGGCCGGGGGCCAGGCTCTTGGCCGCGGTGCCCACGTAGACGACGTGCTCGGGGTCGAGGGCCTGGAGGGCGCCCACCGGTTGCCGGTCGTAGCGGAGCTCGCCGTCGTAGTCGTCCTCGATCACCAGGCCGCCCGTCGACCGGGCCCAGGCCACCACCGCCGCCCGGCGTTCGGGGGCCAGGGTCGCCCCTGACGGGTACTGGTGGGCCGGGGTCAGGACCACCGCACCCACGCCGTCCAGCTCGTCGAATCGGGCCCCGTCGTCGTCGACGGGGAGCGCCACGACCTCGAGGCCGGCCCCCCGCACGGCGGTCCGGTAGTGGGGGATGCACGGGTCCTCCATGCCGATCGCCGTCACCCCGCGGGCCCGCAGGACCCGACAGGTCAGGTCGAGGGACTGGCTCCAGCCCGAGCAGGCCATCAGGTGGTCGGCGTCGGAGACGACGCCCCGGACCCGGCCGAGGTAGGCGGCGAGGGCCGAGCGGAGCCGGGGGTGGCCGCCGGGGTCGCCGTAGCCGAGGTCGGCGTCGGGCATGGTCCGCAGGACCTGGCGGAGGGCCGAGGCCCAGGTCCGGCGAGGGAAGCTGGAGAGGTCGGGGCTGCCCGGCTTGAAGTCGTGCCGGGGCCGGGGCGGGAGAGCGGTCAGGACGGGGCGGGGGGCCTCCCGACCGGCGCTCTCGGCCACGGTCGTCGCCGCCCCCTGCCGGGCCACCAGCCAGCCCTCGGCGGTGAGCTGGGCGTAGGCGTCGGTCACCGTGCCCCGGGCGACGCCGAGGTCGGCAGCCAGCGCCCGGGAGGAGGGGAGCCGGTCGCCCCGCACGAGCCGACCATCCCGGATGGCCTCCCGCAGGGCCCGTTCCAGTGCCGATCGCCGGCCGTCGGGACCGCTGAGCTCGACGTGCAGGTCCACCGAACTGGCCCAATCCCGTGCCACGAGAATGGACCTTACCCCTGGACCAGTTCCGGCGTAGGTTCGGTTTCATGACGACGACGGCCGACACCCTCCGAGCCCTGCACGAGCAGCGGCCGCTGGTCCTGCCCAACGTGTGGGACGCGGCCAGCGCCCGCACCTTCGCCGACGCCGGCTTCCCCGCGTTGGCGACCAGCAGCGGGGCCCTGGTCAACGCCCTCGGCTACGAGGACCACGAGCAGGCGCCGGTCGAGGAGGTGCTGGCCGCCATCGCCCGCATCACCCGGTCCGTCGACGTGCCGGTGACGGCCGACTTCGAGGCCGGCTACGGCCTCGCGCCGACCGAGATCGTGGAGCGTCTGGTCGACGCCGGAGCGGCGGGGTGCAACCTCGAGGACACCGACCACACCGCCGGGGCCCTGCGGCCGGCGTCCGAGCAGGCCGAGTGGCTCGGCACCGTCGTGGACCTCGCCGCCGGACGGCTCGTGGTCAACGCCCGGGTGGACACCTACCTCGGCGGCAGCCGACAGGACGACGACGCGATCGATCGGGCGACGGCCTACCTGGCCGCCGGTGTCGACTGCACCTACCCGATCGGGTTCCTCGACGAGGCCACCACGTCCCGCCTGGTCGAGGCGATCCCCGGTCCCGTCAACGTCCTCTCGTTCCCCGACGGCCCGGCTCTCGCCCGCCTGGGCGAGTTGGGGGCGGCCCGCATCACCTTCGGCTCGTCGCTGTTCAAGAGCGTCATGGCCGCCCTGGCCGACCGCGCCGAGGGGCTGCGACCGTGACCGCCACCCGGAGCACCATCAAGCGCCATCCGGAGCGGGGGAGCCACGAGACCGACGCCGTCCACGCCGTGCTCGACGCCGCCCCGATGGGGCACCTGGGCTTCGTCGTCGACGGCCAGCCCTTCGTGATCCCCATGCTCTACGGCCGCATCGGCGATGCCCTCTACCTGCACGGGTCGGTGGCCAGCCGCCTGATGCGCACGATGGCCGGCGGCGTCGAGGTCTGCCTGACCGCCACGCTGGTCGACGGCCTGGTCCTGGCCCGGTCGGCCTTCCACCACTCGATGAACTACCGGTCGGCGGTGGTGTTCGGCCGAGCCGTCCCGGTGGCGGGCGAGGAGAAGGTGGCCGCCCTCGAGGCCATCAGCGAGCACCTGCGTCCCGGCCGGTGGGACGAGGTGCGGGCGCCGACCGACCTGGAGATGCGGCAGACCGCCGTCCTGCGCCTCGACGTCTCGGAGATGTCGGCCAAGGCCCGTACCGGCGGCCCGGTCGACGAGCCCGAGGACCTGGCCCTCGACGTCTGGGCCGGCGTGATCCCCTGCGAGCTGGCCTGGGGCGAGCCGATCCCCGCCTGAGCAGACAACCGCATCGGTCGGGCCACCGTCCCCGGTGCGGCGACCGGCCGGTGACCGTGGCCCCCGTTCTGGGCCCCGCCACCCGCGGTGGGACGCGGAGGGTGGGGCCCAGAACGCAGGGAGATCAGGGGATGGCGGTCTTGGTCTCGCAGCGGGGGGCCTGGTCGACGCCGGGCCCACCGTTGCACGTGTCCCGATTGGCGCCGCCGTCGAGGACATCGGTGCCTTCCTGGCCGAGCAGGGTGTCGTTGCCGTTCTGGCCGAACAGCCGGTCGGCCATGGAGTCCCCCCTCCAGGCGGTCGGCCCCGTTGCTCCCGAAGATCCGGTCCGTGCCGTTGCCGCCCAGGATGGTGTCCGGCCCGCCGCCGCCACAGATCCGGTCGTCACCACCGAGGCCGTTGATCGTGTCCGCTCCGGCCGTGCCGAGGATGACATCAGCTCCGGACGTCGGCATGTCGCCCTCGCTGAGGAGGACCGTGGCGGCCCGGCCGTCACACCGCCCGAAGGTGAGGGTGATGGTCACCTCGACCTGGGCTGGTGGCACCGCCGCCGAAGAGATACCCGACGCGGTCGTTCACGTTGTCCGCCTGACAGGTCGTGGGGCCCAATGGACCAGTCGGGCTGCCGCCGCTCGCTACGCAGGCGAAATGGACGCCGTCCGCCCCGGCGTCGCCGGACAGGGTGACGAACTCGCCGCCTCCGAGAGTCTCGGCGGACAGGCGAGGCCCCAGGTCGGCAGGAGTGAAGGTCAACACTTGGAACTCCTCGAAGTGGCGAACCCGGCACCTCGACCGTGAACTCGGCGCCGCCAGGGACCTGACCCCGGAGTACGAGGGTCACGTAGATGTTCGCTGCGAACGCGTCTCCCCTCGGTTGAGCGTTGGCCGCGGTGCCCGTTGCCATCAGTCCAGCTGCCAGCGCCACCAGCGCCACCACTGCTGCCGCGCGCGTCCACCGCTTCATGTCTCAGGTCCTCCGCCTCGCCGTCTCGAAGGGGTGGAGTGTAAATCAGGCCGGAGGCAGGCCCAGCTGCTCCCGGTGGATGTTCATCTCGGCCACCTCGGACTGCTGGGTGGTGACGATGGCCGGGGCCAGGTCGGTGACGACCTCCTCGGACCCGTGGTCCGCGGCGTACTGGGCCATGTGCTGGCCGCCGCGGTGGTGGGCGATCATGAGGCGAGAGAACAGGTCGTCCAGCTCCTCGCCCTCGGCGGCCTCCAGCTCGGCCACTTCGGCCTCCGAGGCCATGCCCGGCTGCTCGGTCTGGGGTACGGGCGCCATCCCCATCCAGGCCATGGCGTTGTCCAGGTCGAGATCCGGGTTGCCCCAGTCCTCCAGCCACTGACCCATGAGCCGGGACTCGCCGGCCTGCACGATGACGATCTCCTCTGCCACGGAGCGGAAATACGGGTCGGTGCCGTCCTCGAGGTAGGCCAAGGCGAGCTCCACCCCCTGCAGGTGGTGGGTGCGCATGTCGTCGGCGAAGCCGATGTCGACCTCGTTGGGATCCGGCTCGTGCGCGGCCTGCTGCCAGGCGAACACCACCGCCCCGGCGAAGAACATGGCCACGAAGCCGGCCAGGAGGGCCCGACCGAGGTCCACCGTCCGTCCGCCGATCAGTGGGTCGAGGTCGTCGTCGACCACCTCGGCCTCGGGGTCGCCCGGCTCGGACGGGTCTGCTTCAGGATCCTCCACGACCGTCATGGTGCCAGCCTGCCCATCGGCTCCACTGGTCACCAGGGCCTTCGGTCCCGATCCGGGCTTGACCTTCGACCTGGGTCGAAGGTCTACGGTCCACCGCATGGACGGATGCACCATCGCCGAGGCTGCGGTCCGGACGGGGTTCTCGGCCAGCGCGCTGCGCTTCTACGAGCAGGAGGGCCTGGTGGCGCCGAGCCGGACCGACGCCGGCTACCGCCTCTATGACGAACGGGCGCTGACCCGCCTCGGGTTCATCGCCCGGGCCAAGGGTCTCGGCCTCAGCCTCGACGAGATCCGGGACCTCGCCGTTCTGTGGGACGAGGAGCACTGCGGTCCGGTGCAGGACCGGCTGCAGGCCCTGCTCGCCGACAAGATCGTCGAGTGCGAGGCCCAGGCCCGCTCGGCCGAGGCCCTGGCCCGTCAGCTCCGTCACATCGCAGCCGGGCTCGAGGGCCACCGGCCCGACGGTCCCTGCGACGAGCACTGTGGCTGCACCACCACAGCCGAGGCGGCGACGCCGGTGGCCTGCACCCTCGAGGTCACGGCCATGCCGCAGCGGGTCGCGGACTGGCAGGCGGTCAACGCCGAAGCCACCGTCCGCGAGCCGACCGCGACCGGGGCCCGGCTGGTGTTCGACCGGGGCGTCGACGTCGGGCGACTGGCCTCCCTGGCCGCGGCCGAGCAGGGCTGCTGTGCCTTCCTGCGCTTCGACCTGGGTCTCGGCGTGGACCACGTCACGCTGGACATCAGCGGCGCCCCCGACGCCCGGACCGTCATCGACGCCCTGGCGGCCCTGTGAGTGGCGCCGGGGTCGAGGCGCCGGCCCGGGGCATCCCGGTGGTCGCGGTCGGCGCCGCGGCCTGCGTCGCCTGTTGCGCGGCCCCGATCCTGGGGGCGGTCGGGATCACCTTCGCCCTGTCCGGCGTGGCCTGGTTCGTCGGGGGCCTGGTCGTCGCGGCCGTCGTGGCCCTGCTCGGCGCGGCGCTCATCCTCCGCCGTCGCCACCGGAGCGCCGCTAGGGTCCGGCGATGAGCGTCGCCCGGACCATCGGGCTCTTCATGTTGGCTGCGCTGGCCGAGATCGGCGGCGCGTGGCTGGTGTGGCAGGGCGTCCGGGAGGACCGGGGCCTGCTGTATGTGGGCGCGGGGATCATGGCGCTGGCGGCCTACGGCTTCGTGGCCACGTTCCAGTCGGATCCGAACTTCGGTCGGGTGCTGGCGGCCTACGGCGGCGTGTTCGTGGTCGGCTCCCTGGTCTGGGGGATCGTCGCCGACGGCTTCGACCCCGACCGGTACGACCTCATCGGGGCGTCGCTGTGCCTGCTCGGCGTCGGCGTCATCATCTTCGCCCCGCGCTGAAGGCTGCAGTCGGTCAGCCCGATCCGGGCCACGAGGGGAAGGACTCGCCCACCAGCTCCTCGGACAGCGTCCACAGCCGGGCGGCGAGCGTCGTCGTCGGTGGCGTGCGGCGCCACCTGGTCACACACCGCGGCGTCGGCCAGGTAGGCCCCGCCGGGGATGCCGTCGCCGGTGGCGGCCCACACCTGGGTGGCGGCCCCTCGTCTCGACCGACTTGAACTCGGCGCTGGGGCCGCCGCTGGGCCGCTTGCTGGCGCGCTCGCCGATGTCGGCGATGTCGGCCGCGTCGAGGTGGCGGCCGAGCTCGGTGATGATCATCCCCGGGTGCACGGCGTAGGCGTGGACGCCGTGCTCGCCGAAGCGGCGGTCCAGCTCCCGGCTGAACAGGACGTTGGCCGTCTTGGCCTGGCCGTAGGCCTCCCACTTGTCGTAGTCCCGGTGCTCGTAGTTGGGGTCGTCGAGGTCGACGCCGCCGATCATGTGCCCGTGGGACGAGAGGTTCACGACCCGGGACGGCGCCGACTGGCACGAGCAGCGGGAACAGGCGGGCCGTGAGCAGGAAGTGGCCCAGGTGGTTGGTCCCGAACTGCATCTCGAAGCCGTCGGCCGTGCGGTCGAGCGGGCAGGCCATCACGCCGGCGTTGTTGAGGAGGACGTCGAGGCGCTCGATCCGGCTCAACAGCTCGTCGGCCGAGGTCCGGACGCTCGTCCAGGTCGGCCAGGTCGAGGTGCTGGAAGCCGGCGGCTCCGCCGATCTCGTCGACCACGGCCTGGCCCTTGGCGTCGTCCCGCCCGCAGAGCACCACCTGGGCCCCGGCCGAGGCCAACGCCCGGGCCGACTCCTTCCCCAGCCCGCTGGTCGCCCCCGTGACCACGATCGTCTGGTCCGACAGGTCGAGCCCCGCCACCACCTCGTCGGTCGTCGTGTCCACGTCGAAGGCCATGTCGCGGACCCTACTCACCCGTCCGGTCCCGGAATCCGGGTCAGAACGCTCAGAGGAGGTGCTTCTGGACCTTGCCGAGGGCGTTGCGGGGGAGGGACTCGACCCAGCGGTAGGACGGGGGCACTTGAAGGGGGCGAGTTGGGACTCGGCCCAGGCCTGCACCGCGGCGGTGTCGCCGCTGCCGACGAGGTGGGCGACGACGGTCTCGCCCCACTCCGTGGACGGGACGCCGACCACGGCGGCCTCGGCGACAGCGGGGTGGGCGCAGAGGACGTCCTCCACCTCGCGGGGGTAGACGTTGTAGCCGCCCGGTGATGATCAGCTCCTTCGCTCGGCCGAGGATGCGCAGGTAGCCGGCCTCGTCGTGGTCGCCGAGGTCGCCGGTGCGGAACCAGCCGTCGGTCGTGAACGCCTCCGCCGTCGCCTCGGGCCGCTGCCCAGTAGCCGCCGAAGACGTTCGGGCCCCGGACCTCGATCTCGCCGGTGGCCTCGGCCAGGCGCACCTCGACCCCGGGAAGCGGGAGGCCGACGGTGCCCGCCCGGCGCTCGCCGTCGTAGGGGTTGGACACGAGCATGTTGGTCTCGGTCATGCCGTAGCGCTCGAGCACCGCCACGCCGGCGTCGGCCTGCAGCGCCTCGGTGGAGCTCGGCGGGCAGGGCGGCCGAGCCCGACACGCAGAGCCGCAGCCGGCCCGAGCTCGGCCGCCCGGGACGAGGCGGCCAGGCGGTGGTACATGGTGGGCACGCCGAAGAACAGCGTGGCGTCGTGCTCCGCGGCGGCGTCGAGCACGCCGTCGACGGTCGAACCCCGGGAGCAGGACGGCCGATGCGCCGGCCAGCAGCGTCCCGTGCAGGCCGTTGCAGAGGCCGTGGGCGTGGAACAGCGGGAGGGCGAGGACGAGGCGGTCCTCGGCCGTCCACCGCCAGGCCCGCTCCAGCGCCTCGCTGTTGGCCAGCAGGTTGCCGTGGGTCAGCGCGGCGCCCTTGGGCGCCCCGGTCGTGCCCGACGTGTAGCCGAGGTGGGCGAGGTCGTCGGGTCCGACGGTGTCGAGCGACGGCGGGGGAGCGTCGGGCAGGTCGACCTCGGGGCCGACGACCACGACGTCGGGACCCCCGGCGGCGCCGCACCCATCGGCCCCGGTCGGCGTCGTCGACCACGGCGGCCCGGACGCCCGCGTCGTGGACGACGTGGGCCACCTCCCGCTCGGTGTAGGCGGTGTTGGTCGGCACCACGACGAGACCCGGCCCGGTAGGCGGCCACGTGGGCCACGACGAGGTCGATCGAGGGCGCCGTGCTGAACAGCACCCGGTCGCCCGGGCACCAGGCCGGCCCCGGCGAACCGCCCCGCCACCCGTCGGGTCCGCTCCTCCAGCTCGGCCGCGGTGATCCAGGCCCCACCGACCTCGTGCGACGACGGCGCCGTCCGGTGCGGCCGCCCACCGCTCGGCCCACGCCGCGGGCAGGCTCCGCCGGGCCAGCGGCTCGTAGGCCGCCGGGTCCTCCCCGGCCGGGAAGTGGCCGGCGGTCACGGGAGGTCGAGGGGGCGGAGGGGCCGGTGGGGCCGTCCGTCACGTAGAGGTCGATCTCGTGGCCGCCCGCCGCCGACGACGTCCTGGGCCGAGCAGGATGCTGAAGGCGGAGTCGGTGTCGACCATCGGGAAGAGCTGGGAGAAGCCCTGGACGACGCCGTCCACGGCGGCCACGACCCAGGCGTCCTCGGCGTCCACGCCGTCGACGTCGACCTGGCCGCCGAGGTAGGCGGGCTGCGGGCCGTCGCCTCCGTCGCGGACGGCGTCGAGCTGGTCCAGGTCGGCCGTGCCCGCCGGCCCGGCGACGTCGAGGTCGGCCACCGCCGTGCCGTACAGCGCGCCGAGTGGGTAGCGCCGGTAGAAGGCGCCGACGGGGTCCTCGCAGGTCCACCGCCGGCCACTCGGTCGTCGAGCAGGCGGCGTAGTTCGGCCTCGGTGTCGATGCTCAGGAGGGCGTCGGGCTCGGGCTGGAACGGGTTCTGGAGGCGCTGGTACCGCTTCGTGCCCGAGGTGTCGGGCTCGGACACGGCCGACGCCCCGTCGACGTCGTAGGGCAGCTCGATGCCGAGCAGGTCGGCCATCGTGGGCAGCAGGTCGGTGGCCTCGACGTCGGTGTCGTCGATGCCCGGGCGCCAGCGCCGGGTCCCGGATGAACAGCGGGGTCCACATGACCTCGTGGGCGTTGGTCGTCCGAGAGGGCCCGGCCGGGCTGGTCGACGAAGAAGGCCCCACCGTGGTCGGCCACCACGCACGAACAGGGCCTCGTCCCAGAGGCCGCTCTCCTGCATCCGGTCGATGGTCTGGCCCACCAGGGCGTCGGTGTACTGGGCCTGGAGCTCGAGCCGGAACCGGGTCATCTCGGCCGGCCAGGCGTCGCCCCACACGCCGGCGATCTCGCCCTCGGGATCGCCGTCGGGGGACTCGTACTCGGTCCCGTCGGGGAAGAACCGCCACGGACCGTGGGGCAGGATCAGGTGCACGAAGTGCAGCGTCGGCTCCTCGGCCGGGCACCATGCCCTCGAGGAAGTCGGTGAAGCGGGCGGGCTGGTTGGCCACCTGGCCCGCGGTCCTCGACGGCCATCTCCTCGGGCGCCGCGACCGAGAGCGACCTCCTCGGCGAACTGCGTCGACCTGGACCTCGGGCTCGGCGTTGAGCGAGACCAGTTGGCGCAGGACGTCGGTGGCTGTCCTCGAGGACGCCCCGCGAGCCCTGCCTCGTGCGAGCGGCGTCCGCTGGGTCACCGTCCGGGCCCGGTCTCACACACGTCCGGTGGGCACAGCTGGGTCACCGCCTCCTGGACGGCCATGTCGTAGGTCCCCCCGAGGAGGGTGAACAGGTTGTTCGGCCAGTCGGTCACCAGCGGGGCCCGGCCCCGTGTCGGCAGCGTGCCCGACAGGAGCGACGGCACGGCCTGGACGGTCCCGGCGTTGTGGGTCGTGTAGTTGCGGAACCAGGTCGACGCCGTCGGCCAGCCGGGCCAGGTTCGGGAACTGGCCGGCGTCGACCTCACCGCGGTCGTCGAGCATCGCGGCGGTGGGGAACTCGTCGAGGACCATCATCACCACCGGCCGGGTGCTGTCGACGGCCTCGACCACCTCGGCGTCGTTGCCCGTGACCAGGCCCGACACCGAGGACGAGAAGCAGAAGATCCCGACGGCCAGCAGCGGGAGGGGCGAGAGGTAGAGCAGGAACAGCCGGACCTGGCTGACCCGCAGGTACAGCACAGCCGCCGCCGACCCCGGCGGCGACGGCGATCAGGAGGGCCGGACCGCCGCTGGGCGAGGTCGGCCAGGCGGACGGCGACGAGCACGGCGATGCCCGCCAGCGTCGCCGACCGTCACCACGTGCACGCCGAGGCGGACCCGTGGCCCGAACAGGGTCGTGGCGAAGCCCGCCAGCCCACAGGACGGCAGCCGGGACCAGGGCGACGCCGAGGGCGAAGAGGACGATCTGGGCGCCTGTCCACCCCCCGGAACACGAACGTCTCCGGGGTCGAGCCCAGCACGTCGAGCACCGGTTGGGTGATCGCCAGCCCCGTGAGGGCCAGCAGCTCCGCGCCGCGTCGCAGCTCGGCTCTGCCCCCGGTCACGCCCCCGATCGTGTCAGGTCGCGGCCTCCGCTCAGGTGTCGGCGGCCTCGACCAGCCGGCGGGCGATGACCCGGAGGCAGAGGATCTCGTCGGCCCCCTCGAAGATCGACAGCACCCGGGCGTCCACGAAGTAGCGGCTGACCGGGTACTCCTCGGCGTAGCCGAACCCGCCGTGGATCTGCATGGCCTCCCGGGTCACCCACTCGGCGGCCTTGCAGACGTAGGCCTTGACCATGGAGGCCTCGAGGGTGCCCTCGCCCTTGGCCATCAGGCGGGCGACCACGTAGCTGAACTGGCGGGCGGCCTGGATGGTGAAGGCCATGCGGCCGAGCTTGGCCTGGGTCAGCTGGTACTCGGCGACCGGCTGGCCGAACACCACCCGGTCCTGGGCGTACTGGCGGGCCTCCTCGTAGGCGGCCTGCATGACCCCGACGGCGCGGGCCGCGGTCTGCAGGCGCCCGTTCTCGAAGCCCTCCATCTGGAAGTAGAAGCCCCGGCCCAGCCCGTCCTCGCCGCCCACCTGGTTCTCGGCGGCGACGAACCAGTCGTCGAGGGCGATCTCGTAGGAGTGCATGCCCCGGTAGCCGATGGTGTCGATCGGGCCGCCCCTCCATCTTCCCGCCGCCGGGCGCGCCCCCGTGATCGCCGGCGGCCTGGCTCAGCTCGAAGCCGTGGCCGTCGCCCCGGGGCTTGGGGACGACGAACATGGACAGGCCCTTGTGGGTCTTGGACCGGTCGGGGTCGGTGCGGGCCAGCAGCATCAGGACGTCGGCCCGGGCGCCGAAGGTGCACCAGGTCTTGACGCCGTTGATCAGCCAGCCGCCGTCGGTCGGGGTGGCGGTGACCTTGATGCCGGCCACGTCGGAGCCGAAGTCGGGCTCGGTGACGGCCACGGCGGCCATGACCTCGCCCGAGGCCAGCTTCGGCAGCCATTCGTGCTTCTGCTCCTCGGTCCCGCCCGTGACCAGGGCCCGGGACAGGATCTCGGGCCGGGTGATCAGCGAGCCGCCGCAGCCGAGGGAGCCGCGGGACAGCTCCTCGGTGGCCACGACCATGGCCAGGTAGTCGCTCTCGCCGCCGGCGGCGAAGCCGCCGTACTCCTCGGGCACCGAGAGGCCGAAGGCCGCCCAGCTCGGCCATGCCCTCGATGATGTCCTCGGGGATGTCGCCGTTGGTGCGGTGGATGTGCTCGGCGACGGGGCGGATCTTGTCCTCGGCGAAGCGGCGGAAGGTGTCCCTGCACCAGCTCGAACTCGTCGTCGAGGTGGAGCGGGCCGGGCGTGCTCGGCCAGGGAGGCCAGGAACGCCGGGATCCCGGTGGGCGGCGACGAACTCCCGGGCGCCGTCGAGGGCGCCGGGCTCGACGCCCCACTCGGCCTCCCGGCCGTAGAGCTTGCCCGGCGAGGTCGGCGACGCCGTCGGCGATGTAGGCGCAGGTGATGCGCGGCCTCGGTCTCGCCCTTGCCGCCGTAGTCCAGGAGCGCCCGGCCGGTCTCGACCACGGCCGCCGCGTGGGCCAGGTCGTAGGCGATCACCTGGTTGGCGTCCACGCCGCCCTCGGCGGCCAGCCGGGCGATGGCCCGCTCGACCACGCCGCCGGCGAGGTCGATGGCGGCGGCGGCGGCGGTCAGATCTCCCGTGCTCATGGGCCGGGAACGGTACCGAGGCGGTCCTGCGCCGTACCATCCGGACCGTGACGACCCACGACCGACCCTTCGGCCGCTACCTCGAGGACTTCGAGGTCGGCGACATCTACAAGCACTGGCCGGGCAAGACCATCACCGAGTACGACGACCACCTGTTCTGCATGATCACCATGAACCACCACCCGCTGCACACCAACGAGTGGTTCGCCGAGCACGAGACCGTGCACGGCAAGAACGTGGTGGTGGGCAACCTCGTGTACTCCCTGGTGCTCGGCATGAGCGTGCCCGACGTGTCCGGTGCCGCCATCGCCAACCTCGCCGTCGAGCAGCTGACCCACAAGAAGCCCACGTTCCACGGCGACACCATCTACGCCGAGACCCGGGTGCTGGACGTGCGGGAGTCGGCCTCCAAGCCCGACCGGGGCGTGGTCACCGTCGAGACCAAGGGCCTCAACCAGCACGGTGAAGAGGTCTGCTACTTCAAGCGCGCAGGTCATGGTCTGGAAGAAGGCGTCGGGCCCCGAGCGCCGCCGTCCCTACGACGAGGCCGCGATCTGGGAGTGACGCCACCATGATCCACGAGGCCGCAGCCGTGGGGTTCGAGCGGGGGGCGGACGACTACGTCGCCGCCCGCCCCGGCTACCCGGCCGGCGTCGTCGACCTGTTGGCCGCCGACCTCGGGCTGGGGCCGGGGGCCGACGTGCTGGACCTCGCGGCCGGCACCGGCAAGCTGACCGTGGACCTGGTGGCCCGGGGCGCCCGCGTCGTGGCCGTGGAGCCCGTCGTCGCCATGCGGGAGCGCCTGCTGCGGGACGTGGCCGGCATCGAGGTCCGGGACGGCACGGCGGAGGCCCTGCCCCTCGAGGACGCCAGCGTCGACCTGGTCACGGTGGCCCAGGCCTTCCACTGGTTCGACGCGCCGGCGGCCCTGGCCGAGATCCGACGGGTGCTGCGGCCCGGCGGCGGGCTGGCCCTGATCTGGAACGTCCGGGACGAGACCGTGGGCTGGGTGCAAGGCGCTGGGCGAGATCAAGGACGACGCCGACGGCGGTCCGCCCTACGACCACCACCAGGACGTGGACTGGGACGGCCGTCGTCGGCGCCGACGGCGGCTACGGCCCGTACACCGAGGACTGGTTCCCCAACTGGCAGGACGCCACGGTCGAGACCGTCGTCGGCCGGACGGCCTCGACCAGTTGGATCTCGGCGCTGCCCGACGACCGCCGGGAGGCCGTGCTCGACCAGGTCCGGCCGCTGCTGGCCCGACCATCCGGCCACCCGTGGCCGCGAGCGCTTCCCGTTCCCCCACGCCACCGTGGTGGGCTGGTGCCGGAGGGCCTGAGCCCGACGGGCCGTCCTCGCTTGGTGGGCGACCGAGCAACGGGACCTGCCCTGGCGACGGACGCGGGACCCCTGGGCGGTGCTGGTCTCGGAGGTGATGCTCCAGCAGACCCAGGTCGAGCGGGTCATCCCCAAGTGGCACGCCTTCCTCGACCGGTTCCCGGACCCGGCGACCTGCGCGGCGGCGCCCGGTCGGCGCCGTCATCGAGGCCTGGGCCGGTCTCGGCTACAACCGGCGGGGGGTCGCCCTGCACCGCTGCGCAGTGACCGTGGTCGAGGACCACGGGGGCCGGTCTGCCCCTCGACCTGGCGGCGCTCGCTGGCCCTCCCCGGGATCGGCCCGTACACGGCCCGGGCCGTGCTGGCGTTCGCCGGGGAGCGGGACGTGGCCGTGGTCGACACGAACGTGGCCCGGGTCCTGGCCCGTCAGGCCGGTCGCCCGCTGCGGCCCGCCGAGGCGCAGGCCGGCGGCCGACGCCCTGGTCCCCGCCGGCCGGGGCTGGGCGTGGAACCAGGCGGTGCTCGACCTCGGCGCGGGGGTCTGTCGGGCCCGGGACGCCCGCTGCGGCGAGTGCCCGGTCGCGCCGACCTGTGCCTGGCGGGGTGGTCCGGTGCCGGACCCGGCGATCGGCTCCGCGGGGGTGTCCGGCGGCCAGTCCCGCTTCGAGGGGTCGGACCGTCAGGGCCGCGGTCGGCTGGTCGACGCCCTCCGCCGGGGCCCGGTCCTCGACCTGGCCCGTGCCGCGGGCTGGCCGGACGATCCGCAACGGGCCGCTCGGGTGGCCGACACCCTCGTCGCCGACGGTCTGGCCGTCCTCGACGGCGACACCCTCACCCTCCCGTGACGCCGTACCCGTCGTTCTGGTGGGGCCATGTCGCGCTGGGCCGCGAACTGGCCCCACCAGAACGGGATGTGGCATCCAGGACGGGGAGCGGCTCCGTACTGGGAGTGATGACGCAGGACAGTGCCCGATGAAGGGCCTCCAGGAGCTGAGTGACGCCGCGCTGGTCGTGGCGGTGGGCCGCTACCGCCAGGACGCGCTGGCCGAGGCCTACCGCCGGCACGCGGGGTCGGTCACCGCGCTGGCCCGCCGCCTCCTGGGCAGCGGCAACCTGGCCGAGGAGATCGTCCAGGAGGTGTTCCTGCACCTCTGGAACGACCCCGACAAGTTCGACCCCGAGCGGGGGACCCTGCGCAGCTACCTCCTGACCCGGGCCCACAGCCGCTCGGTCGACATGCTGCGCTCCGAAGGGGCCCGCAAGCAGCGTGAGGAGCGCGACGCCAAGCGCACGGCGGACGCGGGCTACGACCTCGAACGGCAGGTCTGGGACCTCACCGTGTCCGAGGCCGTCTCCACCGCCCTGGCGGCCCTGAAGGACGAAGAGCGTTCACCGATCGTGTTGGCCTACTTCGGCGGCTACACCTATCGAGAGGTCGCCGAGATGCTGGACCAGCCCGAAGGAACGGTGAAGAGTCGGATCCGCACGGGTCTGCAACGGCTTCGCGGTGGGCTCCAGTCCGCCGGGATCGGAGTGGAAGGGTGATGGCGCACCACGAGATCGAGGAGCTGCTCGGGGCCTACGCCCTCGACGCCGTCGACCCCGACGAGGCTCGCATCGTCGAGGAGCACCTCGCCGAGTGCCCCCGGTGCCGGGCCGAGGTGGCCGAGCACCGGGAGGTGGCGGCCCTGCTGACCAGCGGCTCCACCGAGCCCGTTCCCGACGGGGTCTGGGACCGCATCGCGGCGGACCTCGGCGACACCCCACCGCCCGTGCCGATCGAGGTCGCCTTCGGCCAGCGTGAGGCCGAGCGCACGGTGGCCCGGAACCGGCCGGTTCGGGTCCTGGCCGGCGCTGGCGGCGGCCGCGGTGGTCCTGGTCGTGGCGCTGATGGCCGGCGTCCTGGTCAACCAGCGCTCCCAGATCGACGACCTCCAGGGCGAGGTCGCCGACGCCTCACGGCAGCGACTCGGTCCTCGCCCTGCTCGAGCAGCCCGGCACGCAGGTGGTGAGCCTGCACAGTGAGGACGGGGTGGCCGAGGCCCGGGCCGTGGTCGGCGACGACGGCGACAGCGTCCTGCTCGCCGCAGGCCTCCCGGAGCTCGCCGAGGGCCAGACCTACCAGCTCTGGGGCCTGCCCGACGGGCGGGAGTCGATGGTCTCCCTCGGCGTCCTCGGCGCCGATCCCGGGCAGTCGGAGTTCCACGTCGAGGGCGACATCACCACCCTGGCGATCACCGAGGAGCCCGGTGGCGGCTCGACCCAGCCCAGCACCGAGCCCCTCGTCACGGGCGCCCTGGTCTGACCGGGACGCTCCCCGGACTGGCGCGATGCCCTGACCTGAGTGCGAGGATGGAGGCAATGGTCACCCGAACTCGCTCACGCGCCACGTCCCTGATCGCTCTCGTCGCCGTCGTCCTCCTGCTGGCGACCGCCTGCAGCGACGACTCCGGCGACGAGTCCTCCACCGAGACCACGGCTGCCGCCGACGACTCGACGACCACCACGGCCGTCGCCGTCGAGGACCCGCCGAGCGAGAGCCCGGCGGCCACGCCTCCGATCGGACCTCACGGCCCTGTTCGAGGAGCAGGTGTACCTGACCGGCTTCACCGTGCAGGCCGCCGAGGCCGAGGGTGGCGACCTGGAGGGCCTGGAGGCGGCGGCCACCGCCGAAGCCCTCGGGGACAGCGCCACGGAGCTGTCCGAGATCGTCGGCGCCGCGTACGGCACGGTCGCAGGGCACGACCTTCCTCGAGGCCTGGGACGCGCACCAGCAGGCGTTCCTCGACCTCGGCCTTCGGCGGGGGCACGACCGAGGCGATCGACCGCGCGCGGGAAGAGGTCGTCGACGTCCTTCGTCGACGCCGATCCCGAGGCCGACTTCGAGAGCTTCGACCAGGCGCTGACCGCCAGCGACGAGGAGCTCGTCACCACTGTCCGACGACCTGGCCGCGGGCACCGAGGGGGCTGCCGTGGAGCTGCGGGCCGCCGCCGAGGAGATGCCCGCCGGCGCCGACGGCGCTGGCCGAGATCATCGCCACCCACAGCGCCACCGAGGGCGAGGTGGACTCGCCCGAGGCCGCCCTGCGGGCCGAGCTGACCGGGCTCATGCAGGAGAGCGCGCTGCTGACCGGTCTCGCCCTGGCCGAGATCGTCGAGGCCGACGGTGACGCCGCGGCACCCGGCCCCGCCGGCGTGCTGGCCGCCGTCGACGAGAACACCGTGGCCCTGTCCGAGGCCATGGAGCCGACCGACGAGGCCGCCCAGGCCGAGTTCGGCGAGGTCTGGGGCAGCCACATCGGGGACTTCGTGGACTACACGACGGCGCTGGTGGACGACGACGCCGCCGGCATCGACGCGGCCCAGGCGCCAGCTGGAGGGGTTCCGGGACGATCTCGGGCGTCCTGCTGTCCGACCGCTACCCGGCCTTCACCAAGGAGGCCGTGGCCGAGGAGCTGGTGCCCCACACCGAGTCGATCCTGGCCTACGCCGACGCCTCGCGTGGCCGAGGCGGCCGGAGCGGAGCCGATCGAGTCGGCCCAGCTCCTGCGGGAGGCGGCCCTCGCGATGCGCCTGGCGGCCCGGACCTTCGCCGGCGGCCTGACGCGCACCGACCTCCTGAAGGGTGGTGTGACAGGTGTCACCCGAGCGGTTGCGCAACTCGTGGTGGGTAGTGTCGATAGAGGGGGGAACGCCATGTTGCCGGGGGACGAACGGTGAACGTCAACTTCTTCGGGGTCCGGGGCTCCACCCCGTGCGCCTGCCGGGAGCTCGCCCGTTACGGCGGCAACACCGCCTGCGTCGCCCTCGAAGCGCCCGGCCACGACCCCGTCGTGTTCGACCTGGGCACCGGCCTCCGCTTCTGGGGCGAGACCCAGCCCCAGGACGGCTCGTTCCGGGGCTCGGCCCTGGTCAGCCACCTGCACTGGGACCACGTGCAGGGCCTGCCGTTCTTCGTCCCCGTCCTCCGCCCCGGTGCCCGCCTGGACATCTACGGGCCTCCGCCGGAGGGGATGAGCCTCGAGGAGGCCTTCCGCCAGTTCCTGCGCCCCCCGTTCTTCCCGGTGGAGATCGAGGCCCTCGACGGCGAGATCGTCTTCCACGACCTGCTCGACGACCAGGTGGTCGGTGGGCGACGCCAAGGTCACCAGTCGGACCGTGCCCCACGTCGGGCGCACCGCGGGCTACCGGGTCGAGTACGCCGGCATCACCGTGGCCTACATCAGCGACCACCAGGCCCCGCCTGACGGCAGCATGGACGTGGCCGACTCGGTCCTCGAGCTGGCCGACGGCGTCGACCTCCTGATCCACGACGCGCAGTACACCGTCGCCGAGTTCGCCAGCGAAGTCCGACTGGGGCCACTGCACGATCGACTACGCCGTCAACGTCGCCGCCCAGGCCGGCGCCAAGCGCGTGGCCCTGTTCCACCACGACCCGTCCCACGACGACGACACCCTCGACCGGCTCGCCAAGGGCGCGGTGGCGCAGGGCGAGGCGCTGGGGGTCGAGGTCATCGGCGGCCTACGAGGGCCTCACCGTCGCCTTCGACTCCCTCGAGGGGCCGGTCGCCGGGCTCGCCGGCGCCGACGCCGCGTCGCCACTGACCCCGTCTCCGGCCGAGGGGCACGTGCCGCGTAGCCTGCGCGCTTCGTGAGCGACTCCACTCCCTCCTCCGGCCCGGTGATCGACGAAGCCCGGTACCGCCAGGTCCTCGGCCACTTCCCGACGGGGGTGACCGTCGTGGCCGCCCATGCCGACGGGTGAGCCCCGGTCGGCCTCGCCGTCGGCTCGTTCTTCTCGGTGTCCCTCGAGCCCGCCCTGGTGGGCTTCTGCCCAGGCAAGTCGTCCTCCAGCTGGCCCAAGATCGAGGCCGCGGGCTCCTTCTGCGTGAACGTCCTGGCCGACGACCAGGAGGACGTCGCCCGGGTCTTCGCGGGCAAGGGCGAGGACAAGTTCCAGAGCGTCGGCTGGCGACCGGCCGGCACCGGCTCGCCGGTCATCCGGGACGTGCTGGCCTGGATCGACTGCACCCTCGAGGACGTGCACGACGCCGGTGACCACTACATCGTCACCGGCCGGGTGCACGAGCTGAAGGTCGAGCGCGAGGGCCACCCCCTGGTGTTCTTCCGCGGCGGCTACGGCTCCTTCGCGTCGTAGTGTTGCCGATCTACGCCCTCGGCGACGGCCGAGCCCGAGATCCACCCACGGCCTACGTCCATCCCGACGCGGTGGTGATCGGCCGCGTCCACATCGGGGCCGAGTCGACGATCTGGCCCACGGCGGTCCTGCGGGGCGATGACGGCGACATCCTCATCGGCGCCGCCACCTCGATCCAGGACGGCACGGTCATCCACACCACGGCGTTCCAGCCCACGACCGTCGGCAACCGTTGCGTGGTCGGCCACAACGCCCACCTCGAGGGCTGCATCGTCGAGGACGGTTCCCTCGTCGGCTCCGGCTCCGTCGTCCTGCACCGGGCCGTGGTGCGCACCGGGGCGCTGGTCGGGGCCAACGCCCTGGTCCCCGGGGGCATGGAGGTCCCCACCGGGGCCATGGCGCTGGGGGTGCCGGCCAAGCTGCGGGAGGACGCGGTGACCGCCGGGCCAGTTCGAGCAGGCCGTCGTGTCGTACGTGGAGCGGGGCCGCCGCTTCCGGGACGAGATGCGCCGCCTGGACTGAAGGCGGCAATCCCCTGAATGGGGATCCGGGCCGGTCGGTAGATTCGGGGCATGGCCTTGTCCTCCGTTGACGACTCGCGTTCGAGTCGCGACGGCTGGCAGCTCATCGGCGACACGATGCGGGCCCAGTGGAAGGGCATCACCGCCGGGGTCGTGGTCGGGCTGCTCTGGACCGTCGGCAAGGTCGCCGCCCCGCTCCTGGTGCGGACCGCCATCGACCAGGGGATCGTGGCCGACGACGGCGAGGCCCTCGTCTACTGGTCCCTCGCCATCGCCGGGGCGGGCGTGGTGGCCGCCACCTTCACCGGGCTGCGCCGGTACCTGGCCTTCCGCGAGAGCCGGTGGACCGAGCTGGTGCTGCGGGACCGGCTGTTCGCCCACCTCCAGCGGCTGCACTTCGCCTTCCACGACGAGAACCAGACCGGCGAGCTGATGAGCCGGGCGAACACCGACCTGCAGCAGGTCCAGCAGTTCGTCGTGCTCGTCCCGCTGACGATCTCCAACGCGCTGTGCGTGGCGTCGGTGGCGGTCATCCTGGCCTTCATCGATCCCGTCCTGACCGTGCTCGCCCTCGGCGGGCTGCCGTTCCTCAACTGGATGGGCAAGCGCTTCTCGAGCCGCTTGCACGTGCCGGCCATGGCGATCCAGCGGGAGTCGGCGGAGCTGGCCTCGGTGGTCGAGGAGTCGGTGTCGGGCATCCGTGTGGTGAAGGGCTTCGGGGCCGAGCAGGGCCAGACCGACCGGCTGCGCCACGAGGCCGACGACGTCTACCGCGAGTCGATGGCGGCCGCCCGGGTGCGGGCCACCTACCTGCCGGCCATGGAGCTCCTGCCCAACATCGGCCTCGTGGCCGTCCTCGGCTACGGCGGCCACCAGGTCCTCGACGGCAGCCTCAGCCTCGGTTCCTTCGTGGCCTTCAACGTCTACGTCGTGCTGCTCATCTGGCCGCTGCGCATGCTGGGGATGATCATCGCCCAGGCCCAGCGGTCGGCGGCCTCGGCCCAGCGGGTCCACGAGATCCTGGTGACCGACCCCGACATCGCCGACGACGGGGGCGCGGTGAGCCTTCCGCCCCGGGACGCCGGCCATCCGGGCGGCGAGGTCTGCTTCGAGGGGGTGGGCTTCGGGTACGGCGACGGGGCCATGTCCGTGCTCTCGGGCTTCGAGCTCCGGGTGGCGCCGGGGGAGTCCGTGGCCCTGGTCGGGGCGACGGGCTCGGGCAAGTCCACCGTCGCCCACCTCCTGCCCCGCTTCTACGACGTCGACGCGGGGCGGGTCGTCCTCGACGGCGTGGACGTGCGGGACGTGAAGCTGGTCGAGCTCCGGCGGGCGGTCGGCATCGTGTTCGAGGAGACCTTCCTGTTCCACGACACGGTGGCCGCGAACATCGCCTTCGCCGACGGCGAGGCCGATCAGGACCAGATCGAACGGGCGGCTCGGCTGGCCGGGGCCCACGAGTTCGTCAGCGAGCTGCCCGAGGGCTACGGCACCCTCGTGGGCGAGCGGGGCTTCTCCCTGTCGGGCGGCCAGCGCCAGCGCCTGGCCATCGCCCGGGCGATCCTGGCCGACCCACGGGTCCTCATCCTCGACGACGCCACCTCGGCGGTGGACCCCACCAAGGAGCACGAGATCCGGGGGGCCCTGGCCGAGGTGATGGCCGGTCGGACCACGATCGTCATCGCCCACCGCCCGGCCACCGTCGCCCTGGCCGACCGGGTCGTGCTGGTCGACGGCGGGCCGGGTGGCCGCCGAAGGCACCCACGAGGTCCTGCTGGCCACCAGCGCCCGCTACCGGCAGGTCCTGGCCTCGGCCGAGGTCGTCGAGGACGGACGGGAGGCGCGGCCGATGTGGGGTGAGGTCGGCGTCGCCGAGGAGGACATGCTCGACGCCGACGCGGCCAAGCAGGTCATCCGGCGGGCGGCCCGGATGCTGGGGCCGTACCGGCGCAAGGTCGTGGTGGCCAGCCTCCTGCTCGTCGTCTGGACGGGCTGCGTGCTGGCCGGGCCGTTCCTCGTCCGCTACGCCATCGACCAGGGCTGACCGCCGGGCGACGTCGGTGCCCTGAACCTGGCCATCGGCCTCTACGTGGTGATCGCCGTCCTCGGCTACGTCGTCTACCGCCGGGTGGTCGTGCTGGTCAGCGTCGTCGGCGAGTCGTTCCTGCGGGACGTCCGCCTGCGGGTGTTCGCCCACCTGATGCGGCTCTCGATGCCCTTCTACGACCGCGAGAAGGCCGGCGTCGTCGTGTCCCGCATGACCTCCGACGTCGAGTCCCTGCAGGAGCTGGTCCAGTTCGGGCTGCTCATGTTCGTGACCAACACGCTGCTGCTGGTCTTCTCGTTCGTCGCCCTCGGCGTCGTCTCCTGGCAGCTGCTGCTCGTCTGCCTGGTGGCCCTGCCGCCGGTGATCCTGGCCAGCATCCGCTTCCAGCGGCAGTCCAACCAGGCCTACCTGGTCGTCCGGGACCGCATCGGCTCGACCCTGTCGGACCTCCAGCAGGGCATCACCGGCGTCCGGGTCATCCAGGCCTTCGGGCGGGAGGACGCCGAGGTCGGCCGGTTCCGGTCGGGGAACCGGGTCCTCTACGACGCCCACATGGACTCGGTGAAGATCCAGGCCTGGTACCTGCCGATCATCGAGTTCGCGGGCATCGGCACCACGGCGGCGGTGGTCGGCGTCGGCGGCTGGATGGTCTTCGAGGACATCGTGACCATCGGCACCGTCACCTTCTTCGTCCTCACCCTCTCCAACCTCTTCGAGCCGGTCCAGCAGCTCAGCCAGCTGTTCAACGTCCTGCAGTCGGCCGGCGCGGCGCTGAACAAGCTCTTCGAGCTGCTCGACACGCCGGTCGACGTCGCCGAGCGGCCCGGGGCCGTCGACCTGCCCGAGCGGGGCGACCTCGAGGTCGACGGCGTGTAGCTTCGCCTACGGCCCCGACCAGGCCGAGGTGCTGCGGGACGTCAGCCTGAGCCTGGCCACCGGTGAGCGCCTGGCGCTGGTCGGCCCGACCGGGGCGGGCAAGTCGACGCTGGCCAAGCTGATGTCCCGGCTCTATGACCCGACCGAGGGCACGGTGCGCTTCGGCGGGGTCGACCTGCGTGACGCCCGCATCGGCTCGTTGCGCCGGCGGATCGTGGTGGTGCCCCAGGAGGGCTTCCTGTTCGCCGGCACCGTGCGGGACAACGTCCGGGTCGGCCGCCTGGACGCGACCGACGCCGAGGTCGACGCGGCCGTGGCCGAGCTGGGCCTGCTGGAGCGCTTCGAGGCCTTCCCGGAGGGTCTGGAGACCGAGGTGCGGGAGCGGGGCTCCCGGCTGTCGGCGGGCGAGAAGCAGCTGGTGTCCCTGGCCCGGGCCGCGCTGGCCGACCCCGCCGTGCTGGTCCTGGACGAGGCCACCTCCAGCCTGGACCCGGGGACCGAGGCCCTCGTCGAGGCCGCCGTGGTCCGCCTCACCGAGGGCCGATCCGTGATCCTCGTCGCCCACCGCCTGAGCACCGCCGAGCGGGCCGACCGGGTGGCGGTCGTGGCCGACGGCCGCCTCGTCGAGGTCGGCCCCCACGCCGAGCTGGTGGCCAAGGGCGGCCACTACGCCGCCATGTACGCCACCTGGTCCGGCTCGACCACCGCCGCCTGATCCGCCGGCCCGTTGGGCCATGGCTGGTCTGGTGCCCACCGATCGTCGGGCTGGGGGAACGATGGCAGGGAATGGGGCGCAGGTCGGGCTGCGGCACGTCGGGGGCATCCGAGCGCGACGACCACGGCGAGCGGCCGCTCCACCACTGTGCGAGGTGCCAGATCCCCGGATCTCACCGGCCGTGACCACGTCCCGTTCTGGCGCCTGATTCGGTCGCTATAGCACCCAAAAAGGGCGCCAGAACGGGAGTGGGGCACGGATCGGCCCTCGGATGGCCACGGAGGGTGAGAATCGACGGCTCGGGTGCCCCCGACGACGATCGGCCCGACCCCACGCCCCCATCCCTGCCATCGGTTTCCCCAGCCCGACAGCCGGCACGCCCCGACGAGCCCAGCCCGACCAGCTGGGTCAGGACCTCAGACCGCGTAGACGTGGTCGAGGTAGGGGAGGACCTCGGCGGCGGCCATGGGCTTGGCGAAGAGATAGCCCTGGGCGGCGTCACAGCCGAGGGCCTGGAGCTCGGAGAGCTGTTCGACGGTCTCGACGCCCTCGGCCACGGCCTCGATCTCGAGGTTGTGGGCCAGGCTGACGATGGCCGCGGCGATGGCGGAGTCCTCGGGGTCCGGGCCGAGGCCGTCGATGAACGACCGGTCCACCTTGAGCAGGTCGACGGGGAAGCTGCGGAGGTGGGGGAGGGACGACACGCCGGTGCCGAAGTCGTCGATGGCGAGGTCGATGCCGACGTCCTTGAGGCGCTGCAGGGCCCCCACGGCGACCTCGGTGTCGCCCTGGAGGTCGGACTCGGAGATCTCGAGGCAGAGGCGGTGGGGGGCGAGCCCGGTCTCGGCCAGGATGTTGCGCACGACCGTGGGGAACTGGTCGTCGGCCAGCTGGCGGCCGCAGATGTTGACGTGGAGCCGGGGGGCCTGGGCCACCTCGGACTGCCACGCCCGGGCGTGGAGGCAGGCGTTGCGGAGCAGCACGGGGCCGAGCTGGTCGATGAGGCCGGTCTGTTCGGCGAGGCCGATGAACTCGGTGGGGGGCAGCGGGCCCCGGGTGGGGTGGTTCCACCGGGCCAGCGCCTCCATGCCGGTCACCTGGCCGGTGCGCAGGCTGACGAACGGCTGGTAGTGCAGGGCGATGGCGTTGTCGGCCATGGCCCGGCTCAGGTCGTCGGACAGGGCCACCCGCTCGGCCACCCGGCGGCGCAGGTCGTCGTCGTAGAGCTCGAGGCGGGCCCGGCCCAGCTCCTTGGCCCGGTACATGGCGGCGTCGGCCTCGCGCATGAGCCGGGTCGGGCGGGGTGCCGGTGTGGGAGAGGGCGACGCCGGCGCTGATCGTCACCGAGAGCTCGCCGTTGGCCAGGGCCATCGGCTCGGTCTCGATGACCTCGGTGACCCGGCGGCCGACGGCCAGGGCGTGGCTGTCGCTCTCCACCCCGTCGAAGAGGACGACGAACTCGTCACCGCCGAGGCGGGCGACCAGGTCGTGGGGGCGCAGCACGGTGCGGATGCGGTCGGCGATCTGGCAGAGCAGGTCGTCGCCGACGTCGTGGCCCCGGGTGTCGTTGACCAGCTTGAAGCGGTCGACGTCGAAGAAGAGCAGGGCGACGTGGGTGCCGTCGCGGCTGGCCCGGGCGAGGGCCTTCTCCAGGTGGTCGAGCAGGAGCGCCCGGTTGGGGAGGCCGGTCAGCGGGTCGTGGAGGGCCCGGTGGGCCCACGCGGCCTCGACCCGGCGGCGGTCGGTCCTGTCCCGGGCCACACCGCTCAGCTCCCGGAGCCGGCCGTCGGGGTCGCGCTCGGCCCGCAGGGTGACCTCGACGTAGATCGGGCTCCCGCCCCGGCCCCGCATGGTCAGCTCACCGTTCCAGGCGTTGTCGGTCTCGACCTGGCCCAGGATCTCGGCGTCGAAGCGGCGGAGCGACTCGGAGGTGAAGAGGGCCTGCAGCGTGGGCTCGCCGATCTCGGCGTCGCCGAAGAGGTCCTCGGCCGCCCCGTTCAGGAACCAGACCCGGCTGTCGTCGGTGATGCTGAAGACGGCGTCGCTGCTCGACTCGAGGATCGTCGCCGCCCGGGTGGTCGAGTCGTCGGCCTGGGTCACCGCGGCGACGTCGTCGAGGGAGCCGATGAGGCCGACGGACCGGCCGTGGGCGTCGCGGGCGATGGCGGCTCGCAGCTGGACCGCGACGCCGTCCGCCGTCGGTGTGCTGGGCCCGGAACCAGGTCAGGGCACGGCTCCTGGCGGGTCCAGGCCTCCCGCAGGGCTTCCTCGACCCGGTCGGCGTCCGGGCCGGCCAGCTCGGGTAGGGACCGCCCGGTGGCGTCCTCGACCCGCACCCCGGTGAGCTCGCCGACGCGCGGGTTGGCCCAGATGAGGCGCAGGTCCTCGTCGGTGAGGAACACGCCCACCGGGACCCCCGCGAGGAGATCGGGGACCGGGGCGCGTGTGGTCACGGGGCACGTCGGGCTGCGCGGCGCTGGCCAACCTTCCTCCCTGGGGATCGAACCCGTCTCCATCGGCCGCAGAAGCGGCCGGTCAAGTGGCGGGGCCGGGTGGGGTTGTTACTATCCACGTAGGAGAAATTGCCCGGTACCCCGTGGGTCCAGGAGGCAGTGATGACCGCCAGTGATGTGATCTCTCGATCTCTCTCGGTACAAGCTGGGTTGGAGCGACGAAGAGGACTACGTCTTCAAGCCCAAGCGCGGCCTGAACGAGGACATCATCCAGGAGATGTCCTGGATGAAGGGCGAGCCGGACTGGATGCGGAAGTTCCGGCTGAAGTCCTACGACCAGTTCACCAAGCGCCCCATGCCCAACTGGGGCGGGGACATGACCGGCATCGACTTCGACAACATCTACTACTACATCAAGCCGACCGACCATCAGGTCGACGCCTGGGACGAGCTGCCCGACTCGGTCAAGGACACCTACGAGAAGCTGGGCATCCCCGAGGCCGAGCGCAAGTACCTCGCCGGGGTGACCGCCCAGTACGAGTCCGAGGTCGTCTACCACCGCAACCGCGAGGACCTCGAGGCCCAGGGCGTCATCTTCACCGACATGGACACGGCGCTGCGGGAGCACCCCGAGATCGTCAAGGCCTACTTCGGCAAGGTCATCCCCCCGAACGACAACAAGTTCTCGTCCCTCAACTCCGCGGTCTGGTCCGGCGGCTCGTTCATCTACGTGCCCCCCGGCGTGAACGTGGAGATGCCCCTGCAGGCCTACTTCCGGATCAACGCCGAGAACATGGGCCAGTTCGAGCGGACGCTGATCATCGCCGACGAGGGCAGCCAGGTGCACTACATCGAGGGCTGCTCGGCCCCGGTGTACACCACCGACTCGCTGCACTCGGCCGTCGTCGAGATCATCGTGAAGCCCTCGGCCCGGGTCACCTACACGACCATCCAGAACTGGTCGAACAACGTCTACAACCTGGTCACCAAGCGGGCCCGGGTCGAGACCGAGGGCCACATGGAGTGGATCGACGGCAACATCGGCTCCCGCCTGACCATGAAGTACCCCTCGGTCTACATGGTCGGCCCGAAGGCCTCCGGCGAGGTCCTGTCGGTCGCCTACGCCGGCCCGGGCCAGCACCAGGACGCCGGGGCCAAGATGGTCCACGCCGCCCCGGAGACCACGTCCAAGATCGTGTCCAAGTCCATCTCCAAGGACGGCGGGCGCACCTCCTACCGTGGCCTGGTCCGGGTCGAGGACGATGCCTACGGCTGCAAGAGCCACGTCCAGTGCGACGCCCTCATCCTCGACGACGAGAGCGTCTCGGACACCTACCCCTACATGGAGGTGGGATCGGCGGACGCCGTGGTGGGCCACGAGGCCACCGTCTCCAAGGTGGCTGACGAGCAGCTCTTCTACCTGATGAGCCGCGGCCTCTCCGAGGAGCAGGCCATGGGCATGATCGTCAACGGCTTCATCGAGCCCGTCACCCGCACGCTCCCCATGGAGTACGCCGTGGAGTGGAGCCGCCTCATCGAGCTCCAGATGGAGGGCTCGGTCGGCTGACCGTCCGTCCCGGGGCCGAGCCGGGGCCGACTACGGAGCGCCGCGACGGCGGGCGTACGATGGGGGGATGCCGATGCGGGACGATTGCAAGCACTTCGAGAGTCGGACCTACGGCAACGGCGAGACCGTGCGCAAGTGCGACCTCGACCTTGCCCCCGAGGCGCCCTGGAGGTGCCCGGACGACTGCCCCAGCTTCACCCGCCGGTCCGACATCGCGTGGCAGGTCGGCTCCCAGGTCGCACCGCCGGCGCCTCCGGCACCGGATGGCCTGGGGGAGGACGACAGCATCGCTCGCCTGCTCGACGAGGCCGAGGACATCATCAACGCCGCCGGCCCGGACATCCTGGCGGAGATGGAGCCCGACAAGCGCAAGGGTCGGCGCGGTCGACGGAAGCGCCGGCCCAAGGACTGACGCCCCGGCGCCGATGGCGTCGGGTCAGTCCACGGTGATGCCGAGGACCCCGGCCAGTTCGTCGCGGCCCACCGTGCTCGCTCCCGCAGCCCCCGTTGGGCCACCCGGGCACCACCGTAGACTGAGCGACGTAGCCGATCGGCAGGCCCAACCGGCCTGCAAGGCGATGCGTCGTCCGGCGACGAGCCAGGCGACGCAGCGCACCCCACTCCGCCGGAGCTGACCCTGACCGCCCTGACCCCCGACGCCGCTGCCGCCCCCGCCGGGCCCGACTGGCTCCGCTCCCGTCGCCGGGCCGCCGCCGAGCGCTTCGCCGCCGCCGGCCTGCCCAGCCCGGCCGAGGAGGTCTGGCGCTACAGCCGGGTCGACGAGATCGATCTCGACGCCTTCACCCTGGCCACCGCCCGACGGACCGCTCCCGCCGGCCTCCGACCGTGGCCCCGACCGTGGTCCTGGTCGACGGTCACCTCCGGCTCGCCGACGCCCCCACCGGCGTCGAGATCGTGCCCCTGGCCGAGGCCAAGGGCGGGGAGGACGCCCTGGGCGGCGTCCTGGGCGACGCCCCGGACGGCTTCGCCGAGCTCAACACCGCGTTCTCGCCCGACCCGCTGCTGATCCGCGTGGCGCCCCGGCACCGTCGTCGACCGGCCGATCGTGGTCCAGGTCCACGCCGCCACGCCGGGAGCCGTGTCAGCTTCCCCCGGCTGGTCGTGGAGATCGGCGCCGACGCCCAGGCCACGGTGGTCGAGCTCCAGACCTCGGTGCCCGGCGCCGGGCTGGTCGCCGCGGTCACCGAGATCGCCGTGGGCGACGCCGCCCGGGCCCGGCACATCACCGTGCAGGACCTCGACCCCGTCGACCTGGCAGGTCGCCACCCAGGTCAGCCGGGTCGGGCCAGTCCGCCGACTTCCTCGCCGCCGGGGCCGCGCTGGGCGGGGCCTACGCCCGGCTGCGCACCGACTGCCGCCTGGTCGGCCGGGGAGCCACCGGCACGCTGCTGGCCGCCTACCTCGGCGACGGCGACCAGATGCTCGACTTCCGGACCTTCCAGGACCACGCCGCCCCCGACACCACCAGCGAGCTGCTGTTCAAGGGGGCGCTGGCCGACCACTCCCGATCCGTCTACACCGGCCTCATCCGGGTCCGGCCCGACGCCCGGGGCACGGAGGCCTTCCAGACCAACCGGAACCTCAAGCTGTCCGAGCACGCCTGGGCCGAGTCCGTGCCCAACCTGGAGATCGAGAACAACGACGTGAAGTGCTCCCATGCCTCCGCCGTCGGCCCCGTCGACCCCGAGCAGCGCTTCTACCTCGAGAGCCGGGGCGTGCCCACCGACGAGGCCGAGAAGCTCATCGTGGCCGGGTTCTTCGACGAGGTGCTCGCCCGCTTCCCCGACCAGGCGGTGGCCGATCGGGTCCGGCGCGAGATCGCCGGCACCTTGGAGGCAGGTCTGATGCGGCTCTGTGGGCGTGACGACCTGGCCTCCGGCGAGGCCCGCTGCTTCGACGTCGACGGTCACCCCGTGGCCCTGGTCCGCATCGGTGACGAGTTCCTCGCCATCGGGGACACCTGCAGCCACGCCGACTTCTCGCTGTCGGAGGGCACGGTCGACGAGGACGAGTGCACGATCGAGTGCTGGAAGCACGGCAGTGCGTTCTCCCTGCGCACCGGCGAGCCCGAGTCGCTCCCGGCCACCCGCCCGGTCCCGGTGTACGCCGTGACCGTCGAGGGCGACGACGTCTCGGTGCGACGTCGAGCGCGGAGGTCGGCGATCATGAGCGAGCTGGTCATCAAGGGCCTCGAGGCCGGCATCGACGGCAAGACCATCCTGCGGGGGGTCGACCTCACCGTGAAGGGCGGCGAGGTCCACGCCGTGATGGGGCCCAACGGCTCGGGCAAGTCGACCCTGTCCCACGTCGTCATGGGCCGGCCCGGCTACGAGGTCACCGGCGGCTCGGTCACCATGGACGGCGAGGACGTCCTGGCCATGGCCCCGTGGCAGCGGGCCCAGGCCGGGCTCTTCCTGGCCATGCAGTACCCGACCGAGGTGCCCGGGGTCTCGCTGGAGGCCCTGTTCGAGGCGGCGGTCACCGCCGCGGGCGGCGACCCGGCCGACGTGCAGGAGCGCATGGTCGTCGAGGCCGAGCGCATCGGCTTCGACGAGCGCTTCCTGGACCGGCCGCTCAACGTCGACCTCTCCGGCGGCGAGCAGAAGCGCAACGAGACGCTCCAGCTGGGGGTCCTGCTGCCCAAGATCGCCATCCTCGACGAGCTGGACTCCGGCCTCGACATCGACGCCCTGCGCACCTGCAGCCGCCGCATCGAGGAGGCCACCCACGAGAACGGCCTCGGCGTGCTGGCCATCACCCACTACAGCCGCCTGTTCAGCGAGCTGCACCCCGACCGGGTCCACATCCTGGTGGGCGGCCGGATCGTGGCCGAGGGGGGCGACGAGCTGGCCGCCGAGCTGGAGGCCGACGGCTACGCCCGTTTCGGCGTCGAGGAGGACGCCGGAGCCCCCGCCACCCCTGACCCCTTCGCCGACCCGTTCGCCGACCCCCTGGTGTGATCCATGGCTGACCTGCTGACCGCCGAAGACCTGGCCGCCCGGCTGGCCGACCTACCCGGACTGGGCCGTCGTCGACGGCAAGCTGCACCGCGAGATCGTGCTGGACGACTTCGCCGCCGCGTTCGGCCTGATGGCCGCAGGTGGCCATCTGGGCCGAGAAGCTCAACCACCACCCCGAGTGGTCCAACGTGTACAACCGGGTGACCATCGACCTGGTCACCCACGACGCCGGCGGGCTGACCGACCTCGACGTCGAGCTGGCCACCCGGGTCGACCGCGCGCTGCAGGCCTGACCGCCGGCGTGATCGTCGACGCCGAGGGCCTGGCCGACGGCACCCGCCTGCCCGCCGACGTCTGCATCCTCGGCGCCGGCCCCGCGGGCATCACCCTGGCCCGGGAGCTGGAGGGCACCGGCCTGCACCGTCGTCGTCCTGGAGAGTGGGGCCGAGACCCTCGAGCCCGACATCCAGGACCTGGCCCGGGGCGAGTCGGTGGGCGAGACCCTCGGGTTCTCGGACAACCCGGCGACCCTGGACAGCATCCGCCTCCGGCAGCTGGGCGGCACGACCAACCACTGGGCCGGGTTCTGCCGGCCGTACGACGAGGTCGACTTCGAGGTCCGGCCCGCGCTGGAGCGCTCGGGCTGGCCGATCACCCGGGCCGACCTGGATCCCTGGTACGAGGCGGCCCATCCCGTGCTGGGCCTTGGCCCCTACCGCTTCGACTGGGAGTACTGGGTCGACCAGGAGGGGGCCGGCGAGCCGCTCATCGACACGCCGCTGGTCCGCACCGGCGTCTACCAGATCAAGGACCTGCGTTTCGGGCCCGAGTACCGGGACGAGCTCGTCGCCGCCCGGGACGTGACGGTGTACCTCCGGGCCAACGCCGTCGACCTGCGGCTGGACGCCGCGGGGGACCGGGTGGTCGAGGTCCGGGCCAAGACGCTGGGCGGCGTGGAGCTCAGCGTGGTGGACCCGTCGGTGGTCGTCGTGGCCCTGGGCGGCATCGAGAACCCCCGCCTCCTGCTGGCCAGCAACAGCCAGCGACCGGCGGGCGTGGGCAACGAGGCCGACCTGGTCGGCCGCCACTTCTGCGAGCACTTCGCGGTGCCGGCGGCGATCGCGGTCGACCGGCAACGACCCGGACGCCCTCAGCGCCCTGTTCGAGGCCGACCTGGGAGCCGAGGCGGGCAGCCTGCGGATCAAGGGCGAGGTGGCCCTGACCTCCGAGGCGGTCCGCGATCGAGGCCTGCTGTCGCTCGGCCTGCCAGCTCGTCGTCGGGGCCTACGCCGAGGAGCGGCCCCGGGCCATCAGCGGCCTCGGCATCAGCGAGGTGGCCGCGGTGGCCACGGCGACCGGCACCCAGCCGCCCCGCTCGTCGCTCTACTTCCTGGCCACCGCCGAGCAGGAGCTGAACCCCGAGTCCCGGGTCCGCCTCGGCCGGGAGCGGGACCCCCTGGGGATGCCCCGGGTCGAGCTGGACTGGCAGTTCACCGAGAAGGACCGGGCCTCGATCCTCGAGGGCATGGCGCTCATCGGTGACGAGCTGGGTCGCACCGGGATCGGCCGCCTGCAGGTGACCCCGGGCACCATCCGCTTCGAGCGCACCGACGGGATCCGGCCCTACGTCGGGGGCCTGGCCGTCGACGCCGACGCCGCCGACCCCACCGGCTTCGAGCTCGGGCTCGGCTTCCACCACATGTGCACGACCCGGATGGCGGCCGATCCCGCCGACGGCGTGGTCGACGCCGACCTGCGGGTCCACACGGTCGACAACCTCTACGTGGCCGGCTCGTCGTCGTTCGGCACGGCGGGGGCGTCCACGCCGACCTACACGCTGGTGGCCCTTGCGCTTCGCCTGGCCGACCACCTGCAGACCCAGGTCCTGTCGTGAGCCCGGATCGACGCACGGTGCTCAAGGGTCTCGGCCGCCGGTGGTGTGGCCGTCGTCGGGGGCGGCCTGGTCGGCTGGCAGCTCCTGGACGACGAGGACACCGGCTGCCACCCGCCACGACCGCCGCGCCCCCGCCCGAGCCCCGCTCGACGATGGGCGAGGCCCTGGTCGCGGTGGGCGCCCGTTACCTCGAAGAGGTGCCAGAGGAGGCCGACCAGGCGCTCCTGCTGGCGCAGCTGCCGGCCCTCGGAGGGCACCGTGCCCGAACGCCCCGGGCTGATGCTGCGGGTCCTCGCCCCCCAGGTCGTGGCCGACCACGAGTCCGGTGCCATCGTCGAGCTGGATGGCTGGGTCCTGTCCCGTACCGAGGCCCGGGCCGCCGCCCTCTATGCCCTCTGACCCCTCGGGCCGGTACCTTGGATCCGCGCCCGGATTTGGGTCAATTGGTCGCCCGGCGACGGCCAGTGAGGGGGTGTGTGGAGTCGAGCGCTATTCCCCCAATCAGCGGCGCACGAAGAAGCCCTAGACAGGGCTGGGTGGCGCGGTATCCTTAGTCGTCGGTGAGTGGGCGCCCGGAAACCGCGAAGGTTGCCGTGTCCCGCCGACAGGACAGGGCGGAATGAGCGATATGAGCAATCGAGTCGATGAGCGGCGGAACGACCAGAACGAGGCTTCGCGGCCGTCGACTCTGCGGCAGCGCTGGCTCCAGAGAGCGGTGTCGCACCGTTTTCTCGATAACCGCGGTGCTCGACGCAATGACCTGGGGCGTGGCGCTCGTACTGGCGACATGGCTGCGCTACGAGTTCGACTGGTCGATGGTGGCGATCGGGCCCGTCTGTGCCTTGGGCATCGGCGCCGGAGCGGTTCAGGTGATGTTCGGGTGGCACCAGGGCCTGTATCAGGGCCGCTGGCGCTTCGGCAGCTTCGAGGAGGTGGCCGGGCTCCTGGTGTCGGTGGCGGTGACCTGGGTGATCGTGGTGGTGTCGGCCACGGCCATCGCCTCCCGTCCCGTCCCCGTCGGGGCGGCCGTGATGGCCGGTCCGATGGCTCTCACGGCCATGGCCGCGATGCGCTACGGATGGCGCCTGGTCCTGGAGAGCCTCCGTCGGCCCCGCCACGATCGGCTCCGTCCGAGCCTCGTTTACGGAGCCGGCGACGCCGGCCGCCAGTTGGTGCGTTCGATGCTGAGCGATCCCACGAGTCCCGCTGATCCCCGTGGGGGTCCTGGACGACGATCCCCGCAAGGTCCACCACCGTCTCGGCCGCGGGGTGCCGGTCTTCGGGCCGGGCTCCTCGATGGCGCAGGTGGTGCTCGAGACCGGGGCCGAAGTGCTGGTCATCGCCATACCGAGTGCCTCGCCCGAGCTCGTCCGATCGGTGACCGAAGCCGCGGAAGCGGTTGGCCTGGAGGTCCGGGTGGTCCCGCCCCGGTGGGCCGTGAGCGACGAACCGGTGAACGTCGGCGCCGTTCGGCCCGTCTCCCTCGAGGACCTGCTGGACCGCCCGGCCCACGACCTCGACATTGCGGCGATCGCCGACTATGTGGTCGGGGCCCGCATCCTGGTGACCGGTGCGGGGGGCTCCATCGGGTCCGAGCTCTGTCGCCAGCTGTCTCAGTGGGCGCCGGCGGAACTGGTGATGCTGGACCGGGACGAGTCGGCGCTGCACGCCGTGGCCCTGTCGCTGGACCATGAGGCCCGGCTCGACGACGAGTCGCTGGTGGTGGCCGACATCCGTGACCGCAGTCGCCTCGGCGAGGTGTTCGCCGATCGTCGGCCCCAGGTGGTGTTCCACGCGGCGGCCCTCAAGCACGTGCCGCTGTTGGAGCTCCACCCGGCCGAGGGGGTCAAGACCAACGTGGTCGGCACCGGCAACGTCCTCGCCGCGGCGCGGGCGGCGGGCGTCGAGCGGTTCATCAACATCTCGACCGACAAGGCCGCCGATCCGGAGAACGTACTCGGGTACACGAAGTGCATCAGCGAGGGCCTGACCGCCGGCATGGGGCAGGAGGCCGCGGGCGCCTGGGTGTCCGTGCGCTTCGGCAACGTCCTCGGAAGCCGGGGGTCGGTCCTGACGACGTTCCAGCACCAGCTCGACGCCCGGGAGCCCCTCACCGTCACCCACGAGGACGTGACCCGCTACTTCATGACCGTCGAGGAGGCCGTTCAGCTCGTCATCCAGGCCGGGGCGATCGGCGAGAACGGCGACGTGCTGGTGCTGGAGATGGGCGAGCCGATCCGCATTGCCGACGTGGCCCGGCGGATGGCCGAGTCGGTCGACCCGCCCGTGGCCGTCGAGGTGACCGGCCTGCGCCCGGGCGAGAAGTTGCACGAGACCCTCTTCGCCGCCGCCGAGGTGCCCGAGCCGACCCGGCACGAGGCCATCCGACGGGTTCGGAGCGGGGTGTTGTCCCCCGGAGCCATGGACGGGCTGAGGACGACCACTCCGGACCTCGTGGCCTGTCTACAGGCCTGTTGCCGTCGTCCGCACACCCCGGCGGCGCAGCCCTCCGTCCCCTGAGACCCGACCGGACGAGGGTTCAGCCCGGCCGGACGGAGGCGGGCCGGGGGCGGGGCGTCGACCGCCACGGCGTCGCAGGCGAACGAGCCCATGGCGGCCGGCTCTTCCTCGGCTTCGTCCTCCTCCGGCTCCGAACGGCGGACCAGGGGGGTCAGCAACACGAGGAGGAAGGGGAACATCTGGGCCCGCTGGCGGACCAGCAGGCCGAAGTTGTTGAAGGCTCGAGTAGGCGACGATGAAGGCCAGGACGAAGAGGAAGCAGTACAGCACGTAGGGGTTGCGCACGATCGTCTTGGGAAGGTCCACGAGTTGTCGCCAGGAGAGGGCGAACAGCGCGACCAACGCCAGACCTTCGGCCGCGGTGAGCAGACCCTGCCCGCTGTCGACCTCCCACACGAACGGCCGGAAGAGGATCGTGACCGCGGCGACCGGTATGTCGGTCGGGGAGTCGACCCGCGTGTTCTGGAACTCCGATCCCCCCTGCGCGGTCTGCTCCTCGGTGATGGTCGCCACTTCCTGGGCCCCTTCGCTGTCCAGGCGCTCCACGCCGAAGAAGGCCTCGGCCTGGGACACCACGACCAGGAGGACGAGGATCAGGGCGCCGAAGCCGAAGGCCCGGAAGTAGGGACTGAGCCCGAGGCGGTTTCGGCCCGACGGTCGGGCCAACCACGCCGGGGCCAGAGCGGCCAGGACCATGAGCGCCAGGTGGGGGCGGACCGTGCTGGCGCCCCACAGCCCGAAGCCGAGGGGGATCACGCCGCTCGGGTGGTGGGCGAACAGGCGGGCGGCGCCATAGGAGGCGAGACCGAGCACCGCCACCATCCAGGCCTCCTTGCCGATGCTCGACGGCCAGAACACCAACGTCGGCAGGAAGAAGAGCAGCAGGTCGTAGCGCCGGTGGTCGGCGTCGGGGAGGGCGATGCGGATCGCCCGGCTGAAGAGGATCAGGCCGAGGAAGGCGATCCAGGCGAAGAAGACGAAACCGGCCAACTCGCTCTCCGGCAGCACCGTGTAGGCGAACCCGCTGAGGATCTCCATGAAGCGCGTGCCGGTGATCTCGCCGAACACGTAGTTCCCCTTCTCGAACTGCTGGGCCAACTCGATGCCCGCGCTCGTAGTAGCGGGCGGCGTCCCCACTGCCCCCGTACACGTCGTAGAGGACCGAGAAGCGGACGTAGGCGCCGATCATCTTGACCGCGAAGGCGACCAACAGGAGCTTCATCAGGCCCCGGTCCTCGTCGAGACGCCCGAGCACGACCGCCAGGGGCACGGTGATCGCGGTGAGGACGGCGACGACGATCAGGGCGCCGAGGTCCTCGGAGGTCATCGAGTCCAGTCGAGAGGCGCCCACGAGGAGCAGGACACCGACGGCCGCCAGGCCCAGGACGGGCCCGACGCCGGGTGTGGTGTCGGACCGTCGGCTGCGTGGCGGGTTCATGTCACCAGGGAGGACGCCGGCGCGCTCAGGTCCAGTGCTCCGGGTCGACCTGCACGTCGAGATCGGCAGGGCGCTGGAGCCCGACGCCGTAGGCGTTGACCCGTTCGAAGAGCAGGGCCAGTCGGCGGCCGATGGTGCCGGGGTCGGCGTCGGCACCGGTCGAGACCAGCCGGTAGGCCGAGGCCACCGCCTCGACCGGTGACATCGGGCCGATCGCGTCCGGCCCCCGGCTCAGGTACCAGGCCGCGATCGGATACCGCCCGGGACCGATGTGGGGCAGCTCGGGGGCCAGCCGGGCGTCGTCGTCGAGCTCGTCGAGCACCTTCGGGTCGTGGGGCATCGACGGCGTCGGGACGACCAGCTCACCGGATTCCGGGTCGATCGAGACGTAGGGGGCGTCGACGAGGACGATGCCGCGTCGGGCGAGCTTGGTCTGGATCTGCTTGGCCCAGTGCACCAGCCCGGACGGTAGGAGCAGGGCCCGACCCTCGACCACGCCGGCACTGGCGTCGAGGGCGAGCAGGTGCTCGTCGGGCGGTGTGAGCTGGGCGTCCAGGTGGTTCAAGAGGGCGGCGAGGACCCGAGCGGCTGATCGGCTGCGGACGAGCTGGTTGCCGTCTTGGACGAGCAGGTTCAGCCTGCGGCTGCCGGCCCCCATCGTCGGGTGGAGGGCGACCGAGTAGTTGTCCGGCGTGCGGCGGTCCTGGACGCGCGCCCCGGCCAGGAGGCGGTCGAGAACGGCCGCCGTCTCCGGCTCGTTGTAGCGGATCCCGACGTGGACGTCGCCGATGCGGTAGGCCGCAGTGCCCGCCCACTCGGTCGACACGGACCCGCCGCCACCGGGACCGCAGACGGCGCTGGGGGCCGGAAGGTACCGCGCGTCGTCGGACCCGGCGGCGTCGGCGGCCCCGCGTCGGCGGGCTCGTCCGGCTCGAGGCCGGCCAGCTCGCCCGCCCGGCGCGGAACGTCGACGGCGCCGTAGGCCATCGGCTCCTCCACCCGTCCGTCGGCATCGAGGAGGTAGGCGGCGGGCGTGCCGAACCCGGCAAAGGGGTCGTCGTCGCCGTCGGCGAGGAGGGCGGTGGCACCGAGGCCCGCCTCGTCGAGGACCCGACGGTTGTCCTCGACATCGCCTCGGGTCAGGAGCACGAGATCGATGCCGGCGGCCGAGAGTCCCGTCTCGGCCTCGGCCAGCGCGGCTCCGATCATCACGCAGAACCCGCAACCCGGGCTCCAGTTGACGAGCAGGACCCGTCGTCCCCGCCACTCGTCGGGTGAGACCGGGTGACCGTCGAGGTCGGTGAGCGCCACCGGCCCGAGCGGGTCGCCCACCGCGATCGGTTCCGGTGGCGTCCAGTCGACCGGGATGAGCCGGGCCGGATCGATCGGCTCGGCGACCCCGACGAGCAGGCCGGAGCGCCCGAGGACCCGGGCGAAGCGGATGATGTCTGTCCCGAACGGTGTCGATGTCCTCGTCGAGCGCCGCCGCGAAGTCGTCGCTCAGCTCGCCGAGCGGGGACTCGCCGTCGAAGAACCGCCAGACGAGCCCGGCGGTCGGGTTCAGGACCGCGGCCTGACCGAACCGACCCAAGAGGACGGTGTCGGTCCCGACCTCCACCGCGACGACGTCGTCGCGCACATGGGGGACGTAGCCCTCGTCGATGTCGTCGGGGGCGATGACCTCGGTGTCGAGGTCGGTGTCGGTCACGACCCGCGAGGGGTGGACGGCACCTCGAGCTCGGCTGCGTCAGCCAGGGCGTCGTCGCCGTCCGGGTCGATGGTGAAAAGCGTCCCGGTGCCGTCGCCTGCTTCGTCGTCGTCGCTGTCGCCGCTTCGTCGCGTCGCCCGCTTCGTCTTTGTCGCCGTCGCCTTCGCCCGTCGCCCGCTTCGCCGTCGTAGGCCGCGTCGGTCGAGACCTCCTCGTCATGGTCGGCAGCCGCGTTGGTGGCCTCGGCCGCACCGTCGGCGGTGACGCCCTCGGTGGTCGGCTCAGCCGCCCAAGCGGCGAGGTCCTCGCTCGTCGACTCGCCGCGCACCGCCTCCACCTCGGAGGACTTGTCCTTCTTGTGCTTCTTGTCCTTCTTGTGCTTCTTGTCCTTCGGCGGGCCGAGGTGGAGGACTCGGCGCCAGCGCCGTCGGGCCTTCTCGGTGCGGGCGTTGGCCCGGTGGTAGTAGTACGGGCTGTAGCCCGACTGCGCCTGGTCCGAGCCGACCAGTACGACGCCGACCGCCGGCGTCTGGGTGCGGTACATGCTCTCGAGCATGCGCAGGGTGGGACCCCGCCGGGTGCGCCGGGACTTGACGACGACGACGACGGCGTCGACCCAGGGGATGAGCTCGGCCGCGTCGTTGGCGACGAGGTACGGGGGCGTGTCGACCAGGACGATGTCGGCCTGGCGGCGGGAGGCCTCGATCAGGGTCTTGGCCCGGTTGAAGAGGCGGGCGGGGTTGTCGGTCGGCGTGCCGGCGGGGACGAGGTGGACGCCCTCGACCGAGGTCTCGCAGATCACTTCGTCGTCGGCGCTGAACTGACGCGGATCCGAGAGGGTGTCGGAGAGGCCCGGGGACTCCCGCGTCCCGAAGACCTGATGCAGACGGGGCCGGCGGAAGTCGCAGTCCAGGACCAGCACCCGGCTGTTGGTCTCCGCGAAGGCGGCGGCGAGGTTCGAGATCGTGGTGGTCTTCCCCTCGTAGGGCCCCGACGACGTCACGAGGAACACGGTCGGCGCTGTCATCGACCGAGGGTGGTGGCCGCCGAGGAGCATCGTCACCGTGGCCGTCGCCGGGGCCGTCGGTGGCCACGGCGATCGGGTCGAGCAACGGGCTGCGGGCGAAGGCCAGGCCGGAGCGCAGGTTGCGATAGGCCTCGGCGAAGGGGGAGGCGGGTCGGGTCGCGGTGATGAGCTCCTGCCGGTGGCGCCGGGGCAGGAAGGGGATCTCGGCCAGCACCGGGAGGCCGGTGACCTTCTCGGCGTCCTCCTTGGTGCGGACCCGGGTGTCGACCCGGTCCAGGACGAGGGCCAGCGCGGCGCCGAGCAGTAGCCCCAGCAACCCGAAGAGGATCATGCGGGCCGGCCGGCTCCTGGGGGCGCTGAGACCCTGAGCGGATCGTTGGGGGACGGCGTTCTCCAGGATGATGACCGGATCGCCCCCGGTGGTGCGTTCCCTCAGCAACTGCAGCTCGTCGTAGGCGATGCGGTACTGGTTGATCAGCGCGTCGCGCTGCGCGGTGAGCACACCGACGTTGGACGGCTCTCCCGCGATCTGGGCGTCGAGCTCGTTGATCTGGTCCTGGAGGTCGTCGAGGTCCTCGCTGCTGAGGGCGATCTGCTCCTGGAGGTCCTCGCGAGCCTGGCCGATGATGACCGTCCGGAGTTGGCGGCCGAAGGTGTTGGCGATCTCGGCGGCACGGGCCCCGTCGACGTCGGTGGCACTGATCCGCAGCACCCCGACGAGCATCGTCGGGCTCGGTGGTGATGCGGGAGGCGAGCTCCTGGGGGGTGCCCGGGTAGGCGAGCTCTCGGGCGGCCCGGACGGGTACGTCGCCCACGGTCGTGTAGACCGCCAGCTGGGACGGGGTGAAGGAGACCAGGGGCGAGGTCGCGAGGACGGTGGGCTGGACCACGCTCAACGTCTGGGTGGCGGTGTAGCTGACCGGGGTGTCCTCGTCGCTCGCGGTCAGGAACCCCGCCGCCATGCCGAAGAGCGTCGCCAGGGCGACCACCATCCACCGCCGACGCAGCACTCGCAGGTAGTCAGTCAGTTCCACGCGTACAACCAAGGCCTCGACGACGGGGCGGCACGAACACCCAATCGGCAGTGACGTGCCCGACGAAAAGGTTACCGCCGGGAGGTCGTGGTGCCGTGGCACCCGAGCGGGGGGCTGCTAGACCCCACTGATGCCCGGCGAGCCACTACCTACGGCCATCCGGCGGCCGACCGGCCGTCGGCGGGCCCCGAGCCCGCTCGAGTTCCAACTCATGTGGGCCATCGTGGCGTCTGTCCGCGGTCGGCGGTGCGTTGAGCGACGCCGAGCCGGCGGGCTGGCTCCCGGCCGACATCCTCTGGCGGGCCGGGCTTCGCCGCGCTCGTGGCCGTGGCCACGGCCAAGGCCCACCGGTGGACCTGGATCGTCATCGCGGGGATGGCCGCGGTCGCGTCGACCGACGGTGCGCTGCAGGCGGCGGGCGGGGTGGCCCTCGTGCTGGCCATCGGCGCGGTCGCTCCTCCATCGCCGGTCGCGACCCCTCGGGGCGCTGGTCGGCGCGATCGCGGCGCAGGTCCTGCTGCGCCTCGAGCTCGACGACGCGGGCGCCTCCGCTCTGGTGACCTTCGTCGCCGTCAGTCCGGTCCTCGTCTCGGCCTACATCCGGTCGAGCCGGCGGGCCCAGCGGCGGATCCGGGTCGCGGTCGTCGCCCTCGCCGGCCTGGCCGTCGTGGCCGCCGCCGGCCTGGCCTTTGCCGCCGTGCAGGTCAGCAGCACCTGCGCGGACGCGGCCAACAACGTCCGTGACGGGCTCGAGGCCCTGCGGGACAACGAGCCCGATCGGGCGGTGACCCTCCTGGTCGGGGCCACGGAGGACTTCGAGGCCGCCCAGCGCCCGCTGGGCACCTGGGGCGGTCCCGCCCGGCTCGTCCCCGTGCTCGGCCACCAGGCCCGAGCGACGGCCGTCGTGGCCGATGAAGGGGCCGCACTCGCCGAGACCGCGGCCGCAGGCGACGGTCGAAGCCGACATCGACGAGCTGCGAGTTCGACGACGGCGTGCCTCGACCTCGACCTGGTCGCCCGCTTCGAGGCGCCGCTGGCCGACGCCGTACGAGGCGCTCGCCGACGCCTCGGAGCGAGGTCGCCGAAGCGCGGACGATGTGGCTGGTCGACCCGCTGTCCATCGGCGATCGCGGACTTCGGCACCGAAGTCGACCGGGCCCTGCCCGACGCCGAGCTGGCGATCGAGGGCGTGCGCCTGGCCCCGGCGCTGTTCGGGGGCGACGGGCCCCGCCACTACTTCATCGCCTTCACCCAGCCGGCCGAGTCTCGGGGCCTGGGCGGCTTCGTCGGCAACTTCGGCGAGCTCACCGCCGTCGACGGCGACCTCGAGCTGACCCGCTCGGGGCGGATCCGGGAGCTGATCGCCGCCCCCGGCGCCGCCAGCGGACCATCAGCGGCCCGGCCGACTACCTCGCCCGCTACGGCCGGCTCCATCCGGCCGAGCTTCCTCCAGGACCTCACCTTCAGCCCCGACGGCCCCTCGGTCGCCCAGGTGATGGAGGAGCTCTACCCCCAGGCCGGGGGCCGGGAGGTCGACGGCGTCATCATCGTCGATCCGGTCGCCCTGGCCGCCCTCATGGAGTTCACCGGGCCCGATCCCCGTCGCGGGCTAGGCCGAGCCCCTGACGGCGGAGAACGCCGCCGACTTCCTGATCCGCGAGCAGTACCTGACCTTCCAGGACGACGAGGAGGAGCGGATCGACTTCCTCGACGAGGCCACCGAGGCGACCTTCGAGGCCCTGACCGACGGCGACCTCCCCGGTCCCCGGCAGGTGGCCGACGTCCTCGGCCCCGTCGTCGCACCAGGGCCGCCTGATCGTGCACAGCCGTCGACGACGACGAGCAGGCCCTGCATGGAGCGGATCGGCCTCGACGGCGCCCTGCCGCCGGTGGAGGGCGACTTCCTCTCGCTGACCACCCAGAACGGCGGGCAACAACAAGATCGACATCTTCCTCGAGCGCACCCTCGACTACCGCGCCACCTGGGACCCGGCCACGGGTCGAGTGCAGGCCACGGCCACGGTGGAGCTCCACAACGGGGCGCCGGCGTCCGGGCTCCCCGACACCGTCATCGGCAGCAGCGATGCCCGGACCTGCCCCCCGGGCACGAACCAGGTCTACGTCTCCCTGTACTCCGCCCTGTCGCTCGACCTCGGTCTCGGTCGACGAGCAGCCGCTCGACATCGAGTCCCAACGGGAACGCGACCGGTGGGTCTACTCCCGTCTGCTGGACATCCCGCCCGGGGGGCGGGTCACGCTCCGGTTCCAGCTCGAGGGCGCCCTCCCGGTGGGCGACACCTATCGGCTCGGCTACGCGTCCCAGCCCCTGGTGAATCCTGATCAGGTGCGTCTCCGGGTCACGGCCGACGAGGGGTGGGTGACCGCCGACGCCACCGGCTGGGAGCGCACCGCCGAGGGCGCGTCGGCCACGTTCGCATCGTCTGAGGACGAGTCATTCCGCCTCGAGGTGACACCGAACTGACCACGAGGACACGGAAAGGGGCGAGACGTCGCGCCGGTGGCGCCGGTCGGGATGGACACCGGCTGCTACCATCGTGCACACTTAGGGTGACATTCACTGGGTGGAGGATCTCATGTTCAAGCGCCTGCTAGCCGGAGCGGTGGCCATCGGCGCACTTCTCGTCTTCGTAGCCCTGCCCGCGGGGGGCCAGGGCTACGTCGAGCCGAACAACCTCACCCGCAGTGGCGAGGCCTGCGCGCCGGGCGGGGACCTCACCCTCACCGCCGACGGCGCCGCCCCGGGCACCGATGTGACCTTCATCTTCGACGGGCCGCCGCAGGTGGTCCTCGGCGTGGTCACCGCCGATGCCAACGGCGTCGCCGTGCTCGACGGTGCCTGGCCGGACGACGTCACCCCCGGGTTCTACGATGTCTCTGCCACCGGCACCGAGGACGAACTCGACGGCGGCGGTGAGCTCGAGTTGATCGCCTCGGTCGAATGCGGCTTCGCCGGCGCCCCCGCCGGCTCACTGCCCCGCACCGGCTCGGACAGCTTGCCGTGGGTGCGCATCGGTGTGGTCCTGGTGGCCCTCGGCGGCGTCGTCCTGCTGACCTCCCGCCGGCGCCACTCGGCGGTGCGCGAGCCCTACCGTCTGATCAGCCCCCGGCCGACTGCGGTGGTCAGGATCTACGTCCCAGCGGCGGGCCACGACGGTCGATGTCGAAGCGCTGAGCACAGCGTCCGCGTGCGGCCCGGCCCAGGCGATCGCCCAGGCCCGGCTCGTCAGCACCTGCCTCGATGGCGCTGCTGGTCGCGTCGACGTCGCCGACGGGCACGAGGAGACCGGTCTCACCGTCCGCCCGATCCCTCGGGCACCGCACCGACCCGGGTGGCCACCGCCGGGAGCCCGGCCAGCCCGGCCTCGATCAGCACCCCGGGCATGGACTCGCGACCGGCTGGTCAACAGCATCAGATCGGCGGCCGCGAAGATCGCCGGCGAGGTCGTCGAGCGGTCCGAGGAATGTCACTCGCCCGGGAGCGGCGTCGTCGGCCAGCCGGCGGAGGTCGGGCTCCTCCGGGCCCGTCGTCCGACGACGACCAGTTGGGCCCCGGCCACCTTTCCGATCGCCTCGATGGCCAGGCCGGCGCCTTCTCCCAGGACGAGGGCACCGATGCACAGTGGTCGTGGGCCGCTCGGGCAGCCCGAGGCGTTCCCGGGCCGCCTTCCGGTCGCCGGGGCCCGTGGGCCGGAGGCCGTCCACCGGTCGGCCGTTGGGGATGACGGTGATGCGCTCGGGTCCGGATGCCGAGGTGGCTCACCAACTGCGCCTGGTTGTGCTCCGACAGAGCCACGACGTGCGCCGCTCGTCCCAGCCAGAGCCTCGTGCGGGCCCGCCGCCCGCGGGTGGGGCTCCAGACGACCGAGTCGCTGATCTGGCGGTAGACGAACGGGGTGCCGGTCCCGATCGAGGCCAGTGCACAGGCGGGCAGGGTGGTCGACCCGAGGGCGACGGCCACGTCATGGCGCCGCAACTCCCGCCGGAGCCCCGCCACAGGTGGCCGGTCCGGCCGGCGGGTGCCGAGCGCGGGCGACGGGCAGCAGGCGCTCGCCCGTGCCGGGGACGAGGGCCACCGTCCGCACGACGTGGCCCCGCTCGCCGAGGGCGTCCGCGAGGTGGGTGGCGAAGACCTGAGGGCCCCGACGGTCGGTCGAGGTGATGACCAGCAGGATCCGCACGCTCAGGGCTCGGGGTCGGCGGGACGGGCGAGGGGATCGTCGGTGGGGTGGCCCTCGACCCCGCCGGCCGGACAAGAGCGCCGGGACCGTCCGGATCACCAGCACGAGATCACGACCCACCGAGTTGGCCCCGACGTACTCGAGGTCGAGCTCGATGCGTTCGGCCCACGCGATCGAGTTGCGCCCGTTGACCTGGGCCAGGCCGGTCAGGCCGGGACGGACGGCCAGACGGCGCCGCTGCCGGTCGTCGTAGCGCTCGACCTGGTAGGGGAGCGTCGGTCGGGGGCCCACGATGCTCATCTCCCCCCGGGCCACGTTCCAGAGCTGGGGCAGCTCGTCGAGCGAGAGCCGCCGGAGCACCCCGCCGACCCGGGTGATGCGGTCGGCGTCGGGGAACAGCGGGTTGCCCTCGGGTGCGTCGATCATCGTGCGGAACTTGAGCAGCTCGAAGGCTCGGCCCGAGGTGACCGGTGCGCTCCTGGCGGAACAGCACCGGGCCCCGAGAGGTGAGGCGGACCGCCAGCGCGACGAGCGCCGCCAGGAACGCCGCGGGCAGCGCCACCACGACCAGCACGGCCAGGTCGAACGCCCGCTTGCCTCGGTAGGAGGCGTCGGTCACCGTCGCACCGGGCGGGCGGGCACGCCGACGACGGTGGTCTCGGGCTCGACGTCGTCGACGACCACGGCCCCGGCCCCGATGACGGCGAAGGCGCCGACCGCCGTCCCCTGGCGGATGACCGCGCCGCTGCCGACCGTCGCCCCGTCGCCCAGGGTGACCTCGCCGTTGACGTGGGCGCCGGGGTTGAGGGTCACGTAGTCCCCGGCCCGGCAGTCGTGGCTGAGCGTGGCATTGACGTTCAGGTGCACATGGCGGCCGACGGCCACGTTGGTGGTGATCCGGGCCCCGGCCGCCATGACCAGCCCGGGCCCCAGGTCCAGGTCGGCGCCCTGCGAGGCCATCGGATGCACGAGGGTGGCCGGCTGCAGTCCCACTTCGGTGGCGAAGCGCGTCGACCCGCTGGCGGACGTACGGCGACCCGATGCCGATGGCGTAGGCCGCATCGGTGTGGGCCAGGTCGTCGACGGGCCCGAGGACCACGGTCCCGCGCCGTTCGACCAGCGGCCAGGGCCCCTCGCCGTCGTCGTGGAAGCCGAGGAAGGCGTACGTCGGCGCGGCCGCATCGATGGCCGCCACGATGTCGAGCAGCTCACGACCGTGGCCGCCGGCGCCCACGATCACCAATGGTCGTGCGGCTCACGGCCCCTGTCTACCGCCTGGCCAACTGCCGCGTACCGGCTCTCCAGCTCCCGGGTGGCCCGGGCCGCGGAGAAGGCGGAGGCCCGCTGCGCTGCCGCCTGGCCCATCGCCAGCCGCTTGTCGGTGTCGGTGGCCAGCTCGAGCAACGCGGCGGCCAGGGCCTCCTCGTCCCCGGACGGGACGAGCAGACCCTCGACGCCAGGGGTGACCGCCTGGGGGATGCCGCCCACGGCCGTGGCCACCACCGGGAGCCCGAGGGCGAAGGCCTCCATCAGCGCCACCGGCAGGCCCTCGTGGGTGGAGGCCAGGGTGAAGACGTCGAACCCGCTCATGACCCGGAGGGCGTCGGGCCGGTAGCCGAGGAGCAGGAACCGGTCACCCAGCCCCTGCTCGTCGTGCCACGTGGCCACCTGGTCGGCCAGCGGGCCCTGGCCGACGGCCACGAACCGGCAGGTCGGCGCCTGGTCCACGACCTGCCGGGCCGCCCGCAGGAGCAGGTCGTAGCCCTTCTGGGCCGCGCAGGTTGGCCACGATGCCGATGACGACCTCGTCGTCGCCGATCCCGAGCTCGGCCCGCACCTCGTCGCGCTCGGTCCGATGAGCACGGACACCGTCCACGTCGATGCCGTGGACCACCACGGCGACAGAACCCCGGTACCGGGGGGAGACCGTCTCCCGGACGTCGTCGGAGACGGCGACGTGGTCGTCGTCGAGCCCGTAGGTGAGCCGGTTCATCCACCGGGTGAGCAGGTGGTAGCGGGGCCAACGGTTGTGCTCGGTGTAGACGACCACCGGTCGGTTCCGGCCCAGAGTGCGCACCATCACCCGTGTGGCGGCGGCCAGGGCAGGGGAGTGGACGTGGATGACCTCGACCGGGTCCCGACGCAGTCGCCCCCGCAGCGCCAGGATCCAGCGTCCCGGCGGACGCGGGTCGAGCAGGGTGCAGCGCACCCCGAGGGCCTCCAGCTCGGGGACCAGGTGGTCCTTCTCGGGCACGAGGTAGGCGGCCTCGTAGCGGAACCGGTCCCGGTCGGCGGCCGCGGCCTGGTTGACGAGCAGGCGCTCGGCCCCACCGGGACCGAGGCCCTTGACCAGCCAGAGCACCCGGATGGGCCTGCGGCGGCGGGGTCAGGTCTCCCGGTCGTCACGCTTCGTGCCTTCCCGCCGCCGTGAGGCCCGTGGGGGACCGGTTACGGCGTGGGCTCGCCGGCGGCCTCGTCCAGGCCCTGGGTCAGCGTGTTCCAGGACAGGGTGGCGCACTTGATGCGCACCGGGAACTTCACCACGCCCCGCAGGGCGGCGAGGTCGCCCAGGCCGACCTCGGGGGCGTCGGCCTCGGGGGCGCCGTCCTCGCCGGCGATCTCGGCCTCGTGGATCGACATCATGGCCTTGAAGGCCCGGGTCAGGTCCCGGGCCTCGTCGACGGTCTTGCCCTTCACCGCCGCGCTCATCATCGACGCCGAGGACTGGCTGATCGAGCAGCCCTGGCCCGAGATCTTCAGGTCGCTGACCACGCCGTCCTCGACGTCGAGGTACACGACGACCTCGTCGCCGCAGAGCGGGTTGAAGCCCTCGGCCCGCATGGCCGGAGGGCTCTCCAGCTCACCCCGGTTCCGGGGCGACCGGTAGTGGTCGAGGATGATCTCCCGGTAGAGGTCTTCGAGGTCGGGCATGGTGGCGCTGAACCTACCGGGCGAAGAACTCGACGGTGTGGGCCAGAGCGTCGCCCAGGCGGTCCACGTCCTCGGTGTCGTTGTAGACGTACAGCGACGCCCGGGCGGTGGCCGACTCGCCCAGCACCCGCATGAGCGGCTTGGCGCAGTGGTGGCCGGCCCGCACGCAGACGGCCTCCTGGTCCAGGACCTGGGAGATGTCGTGGGGGTGGATGTCCGCCAGGGAGAAGGAGATGACCCCGCCCCGGGCCGCGGGCTCGGGCGGGCCGTGGATGGTCAGGTCGTCGCCGAAGCGCTCCGTCAGCGTGCGCAGGGCGTAGGCGGTCAGGGAGACCTCGTGCTCCCGCACCGCGTCCATGCCCAGGCCCTCGAGGTAGTCGATCGCCGCGCCCAGGCCGACGGTCTCGGCGATCGGCGGGGTGCCGGCCTCGAACTTCCAGGGGATCTCGTTGGGCGTCCAGCCGTCCATCCGGACGTCGCGGATCATCTCGCCGCCGCCCAGGAAGGCGGGCATGGCCTCGAGCAGCTCCTCCCGGGCCCAGAGGGCGCCGATGCCGGTGGGCCCGCACATCTTGTGGCCGGTGAGGCCGTAGAAGTCGCAGCCCAGCTCGGCCACGTCGGTGGCCAGGTGGGGGCGTGAACTGGGCCCCGTCGACCAGCACCAGGGCGCCGGCGGCGTGGGCGGCGTCGGCCAGCCGGCGGACCGGGGTGAGGGTGCCCAGCACGTTGGACATGGCCGTGACCGCCAGCAGCTTGGCCCCGTCGAGTTGCCGGTCGAGGTCGGACAGGTCGAGCTGGCCGTCGTCGGTCACGCCCAGCCAGCGCAGCTCGACGCCGGTCTCCTCGGCCAGCATCAGCCAGGGCACGATGTTGGCGTGGTGCTCCATCTGGGTGAGCACGACGGCGTCGCCGGCGCCCGAGGTTGGCCTTGCCCCAGGTCTTGGCCACCAGGTTGATGGCCTCGGTGACGTTCTTGGTGAAGACCACGCCGGCGGGGGAGGGGGCGCCGATGAAGCGGGCCAGCTTGGCCCGGGCGTCCTCCATGAGCCGGGTGGCCTCCTCGGCGATGGCGTAGACGCCCCGGTGCACGTTGGCGTGGGTGGTCTCGTAGTAGTGGTCCATGGCGTCCAGGACCACCTGGGGCTTCTGGGAGGACGAGGCCGAGTCGAGGTAGCACGATGGGCTTGCCGTGGACCTCCCGGGCCAGCAGGGGGAAGTCCTTCTTGCACCGCCTTGGGGTCGAGGGTCATTCGGCGACCAGCCCTTCGTAGCCCTCGGCCTCGAGGCGGGCGGCCAGCTCCATGCCGCCGGAGGCGATGATGCGGCCCTCGGACAGGACGTGGATGCGGTCGGGCTGGAGGTGGTCGAGCAGGCGCTGGTAGTGGGTGATGGCCAGCACGCCGAGCTCGGGCCGCTCGGCCCGGACCTCCTGCACGCCCCGGGCCACGACCTTCAGGGCGTCGATGTCGAGGCCGGAGTCGGTCTCGTCGAGGATGGCCAGCTCGGGCTCGAGGATGGCCATCTGCAGGATCTCGTTGCGCTTCTTCTCGCCCCCGGAGAACCCCTCGTTGAGGTAGCGGTCGGCGAAGGCCGGGTCCATGTCGAGGCGCTCCATCCACTCCATGATCGGCCAGCCGCAGCTCCAGGACCGAGAGGTCGATGCCCTTGCGGGCCGACAGGGCCTGGCGCAGGAAGTTGATGACCGACACCCCGGCGATGGCCATCGGGTACTGGAAGGCCAGGAAGATGCCCGCCTTGCCCCGGACGTCGGCCCCCCAGGAGGTGATGTCGTCGCCCTTGAAGCGGATGGCGCCCGAGGTCACCTCGTACTCGGGGCTGCCCAGCAGGACGTTGGCCAGCGTGGACTTGCCCGACCCGTTGGGGCCCATCAGGGCGTGGACCTCGCCGGCGGGCACCACGAGGTCCAGGCCGCGCAGGATCTCGGCGCCGTCGGCGCTGACGTGCAGGTCCTCGATCTCGAGCAGGGGGGCGCTCACCCGGGCCAGTGTATTAGTCCTACGGCGATAGTGGTATTTCTGATGATTGCGCCATTACCGGCTCTCCTGACAGTGATGTGGTCATGTCGCGGTGTGAGCGGGGGCTTGTTTGTGTGGCAGCGCAGAGGTTGATCGGTCCGGCGGCGAGCATGACGAGCGCCACGGCGGCATCGGCGGTGTGGAAGCCGTAGGCGCGGCGGACGATCAGTCGGGCCTTGGTGTTCATACCTTTCGACGCGGCCGTTGGAGATGCCCCGTGCTCGATGGCGTTGAGGATTGGTCCCGGCCCTGTTTCCCGCAGACCGCGACGGCGTCGCCAATGGCCGGTGGCGTTCAACCGCTCTCTCGGAGCTCTCTGAAAGCCCGTAGCGCGCCTCGCCGGGGACCTGCATCACGCCAGTCGTGCGCCTGACGCCGGGCCACTGAAGAGTTCGCCGTCCATCAGGAGCGTCGGCTCGAGCCCGTCGAGTAGAGGTCGGGTGCAGATGGCCGTGCCTCGCAGGCTGGCCGATCCATTGAACGGGCGGTCGCAGAGAGCTCTCAACGAACGGGGAATTCCAAGTCGCTTCCCAGCCCATGACAGCTACACCCGAGACCGACTGCCAGGTGTCCGGCCAGGCATGACGCTCTCCGGGCCAGTCTGGTTCGGGCGCCTTGGCAAGTTGCTGCCGGTACATCTCGCCGCGGTCGCGGCGAAAGGATGCTTCATGCCTAGGCAACGCTGGTCGCCCGATCAAGGGAGATCGAGTGGGGCACTTGGCCCGATTCGGCAAGACCGTGGCCTGATGCGATGGCCTCACGCTTGAGTTCTGCGGGACCGAACACGCCTTGGAGCAGACGGAAATGACGGCGAGGCCCCGTTGACCTCGGCCTGCGACATACTGTCTACGAAATCCAGTGCAGACTGCGTGCCGAGAATTCAGCCCTCCGGAGCCTCCTTAGATGAACATCCTTCACCGTTCCGCGAAGTCGCTCCTTGAGCGATCTATCTGTGTCTACTTGAATTGGCTTTCACGCGGCAAGCGGCGATTCTTTGTAACTGGAATGAGTCGGAGTGGGAATCATGCGATTGTTGCGTGGTTGGTGAATGCTCTTGAGGAGAAGAACGAAGCACTTATCACGGATGAAGCCTGCGGGACGAGGTTCCAGCGAACTGGCAGTGGCCGAACTGTCTTTCTCAATGACGTGGGCAGATCTGGAAGAAGCTTCGCTCAAGCTGTATGGAGTCGCCGCAGGGAGATCCGGCAGTCTGATTTCATCGTAGTTTCTACTGAGGAGCGTCGACTCGACTATCTACAGGCGCTCTCTAGTCCGTCTACAACGGAGGCAATTGTCATAAGGCGTTCCACGCTAAACCTGGTAGCTTCCCGACTGCATCGAAACGCCTCAAGAGCGCAGACGGAGCGGGCGGGTCCAACCACCAAGGTCGATGAGCAATTTATGCAGGTTCTGTTGGACTTGAGCAAGGCCGACGCGTCGCAGTGGCACGTCTGTTGGTTTGACCGTTGGGTTGACGAGAGCCCAGACTATCGGACGCGCCCTCCTAGGCGAGATCGATCTCGAATTCGACTCGGTTCCAGGGATCTCCAAGGAGGGTGGCGGCTCTTCGTTCACTGGGCAGGATCGGGTGCCGACAGCGATTGAGCTGGCTCAGAGGTTCCGGGAGACATCATTCCCGACCGAGGTGCTTCATCTATTGCGTCGTCCAAATTTCCGTCCGCTCTTCACAGCCGCGGAACTGGAACTACTCCATTCTGCCGGTCTAGGGGATTTGAGTCCAGCGTGAACAAGATCGCCGGTGACTCTGACCCCGTAGGCCGGCCAAGTAATATGTCGCCCATGCTCTGACCCCGCCGGTTTGAGGGCTGGTCCCCGCGAGACGCAGTACGCCTCGCCCGGTCTCAATTGCCCCATCTCGTGGTGCATATGGGGCGCCTCGCGTTTCCAGCGGCGCATGATGGCCGGGAACAGTTCGCAGTTGGCCTGCCGGCGTAGCGCCGGGCCTGGATCCGGCGATTGGTGAAGGTGATCGAAGGCGACCCGCTTGATCCCTCCGATGAGGTTGTTGACCGCCACCCGTCGGCCCGTTGGAGACGTGCGCTTGGTGCCAGACGGCGATCTCGTCTCACGTTCGAGCAGCGTGCGGCCGAGGGAGGGGCCTCTGGCGGTGTCGGGTCTTAGGAGTCGGGGCCGATGGGTCCCGAAGGCGACGCGGAGGTCGGCGTCGTACCTGTTCGTAGATGGACCGGACGACTTCCTTAGGTGCCCCGTAGCCCGCCCGCACTTCGCCGCGAGGGTCCCCGACCTCCAGCAGGCCGGGCGAAGAGCGCCGCGGCCCGCTTCAGGATCTCGTGTCGGACTCCAGCACCGAGCCCGGCGGCGCAACTCGACCAGCTTCGGCCCGCTCGGCGGTGCTCGGCCTTCCCGGCGGCCTGAGTCGATCTCGGCCTGCGCGATCCAGTTCCGCAGGCAACTCTCAGCGACGCCAAGGTCCTCGGCGACCCGGGCTACCGGCGTGCCCTGCTCACCCTTGCTCGTCGCGTTGGTTGGCCAGGCCGACGGCCCGGCGCCGGAACTCCAGAGGATGTGGACGGCGCATCAGGACTCCTCACGAGATGGAGTCACCACCTCAGCGCAAGAGTGGGTCAAAGTAGGGGATGCTTCGCTCGGACTCAAATCGCCTGCCCGTCTCCTCGGCTAACGTTAGGACCGTGCAACCAGCTACAGAGCCTACGGCGTTGCCTCCTGTCGTCATTCTCGGAATGCACCGTAGCGGCACAAGTTGGTTGGCAGGAGGTCTACAAGCCTCCGGACTGCACCTCGGCAACGTCTCCGAGCGCAACACCCATAACAAGCTCGGAAACAGGGAGGACCGAGCACTTGTTCAATTGCATGACTCGGTTCTGAGAGCGAACGGAGGCAGTTGGGACAGACCCCGGTACCCGAACTCGTGGACGCAAGACCAGCGCACACGACTCAGTCGTCTTGTATCATCGATGTCTTCGGCATGCCAACCTTGGGGATTCAAGGATCCCCGTACCTTGCTTGTGCTGGATGAATGGAAACGGCATTTGTGGGATTCTGGAATCTGCTTCGGTGGAATATATCGACACCCAATGGCCGTTTGTGCTTCACTCAGGAACCGAACGAGCCAACTCTCTCAGAGACGAGCGCCCGAGCTCTGGCGTGTGTACAATGAGCGGCTCATTTCGGAACATGCTGAGGCGCCCTTCCCCCTGCTGCGATTCGACGTCGATCGTGACCGCCTTCGCGGCAGCTCCGGCATTTATGTGTTCAGTACAACCTCGGCTATCCAGACCACGCGTTCTTTGATTCGAACTTAGTTCACCACACCGACTTTCCGGACGACTTGATCCCGAGTCAATGTCAACCATCTGGTCTCGCTTGGAAGCTCTGAGTACCTGCTCTGAGACTCCGTGATTCTACCCCCACTGAACACTCGGGGTCGAGGTCCTAATGTCCACATAGCAACCGTTCACTGGCGTGATGACCGATGGATCGACATCCAGCGGCGATACCTCAAGGAGAACGTCGATACACCATTCTGGACCTACGCCTCGTTAGACGGCATTTCGGAGGAGCATCACCGTAAGTTTGATTTCGTGACCACAGCGACCCCAGAGCCTTCCGTTGGGGGTACGGATCACGCCATGCGACTGAACCTCTTGGCGGAAATTATCAGTGGTCGCACCAAAAGATCGGATGATATCTTGATCTTCCTCGATGGTGATGCCTTCCCGATAGCCCGGCTACTCGAGCCCATTAGAACTATTCTGGACGACTATCCACTCGCCGCCGTCCAGCGACTCGAGAATCGGCGATAGGCAACCGCATCCATGCTTCTGTGCGACGACGGTGGGATTCTGGAGTGACATTGGGGTGATTGATGCCAGCACGGTGGCTTGATGAGGATGGGAGGTCAGTCAGCGACGTAGGCGGAACTCTCCTTGGGCAACTAGATCGTGGTGGCTATGACTGGTTCCCGCTCACCCGGACCAATGACTCGACCTGCATCCACTGTTCTTTGGGATCTATGGCGATTTGGTATATCATCACGGTTCGGGCTTTCGATCAGGTCTAGGTCGGACCTTCACGGGCGCGTCGGAGTCTAGAGCGCGCAAGCGTCGCAGGGCTCCGGAGCCTGTTGTGGGGCCCAAAAGAATCGTATGAGCCAGTCCCTTCTTAGAACGAAGGCCGTCAAAGCCTTACTGAAAGGAGTACACCCGAGGACCCGTGCTGCATCGCGCGAGCGCGACGGAATCAAATAGGCTCAGCGCTAGGGTGTACGGCGACATCTCTGTCCGAGATGACTTCTATAGAGATTTCTCTGAAAGCCCCTTCGAGTTGCCTGCGCAATGGTCGAGCGCTTCGGGTCCCGGTTGGGTGGGTCCCGCAAGCCTCTCCATGCGAGGGCAGGCCATCGACCTTGCGGGTCGACACACCGCGCACCGTTGGCCTCCATCACGACTCCGACCAGGGCCCGATATGCCGGCGTTCTCAGCAGCGACGGGATCAAGCTGCCGGTCCGGAGTTTCGGGGTCTTCAAGTCGACATCGCTCGCCGCCGTGGAGAATAGCCGTGGCCGGTGACCGCGGCGCTCGCGGTCCGGACTCGGTGCGCCCGATGGCGCGGCGCCATCTGGGCGGTCGCTTCGGCCTCGATGAGCTCTTGGAAGATCCAGGTCAGGCTCGAGCGGACAACATCGGTCTCGCCCGCCTTACTTTCTCGAGCCGTTCTGACAGGTCATGATGAGTGAGGGTCATCGGCGTGTTCTCCTTCGTGTACCCCGCTAGGTCACGTCGGATCATCTCTCCGGTGGCCCCACCAACGGGTGGAAACATCTCGCTTATCTACTACGCCTCACGGGACGCTGACGAAGATCAGTTCGACGAGCCTCGTTTCGATTGTCCGGTCAAGTGCTCCTATACTTAACCGCTGACTGTCGTCGCGTGGAGTTGTCCCGGGTGAAATGCTCAAGCAGTGTTCCATCTACCTAGCGTGCAAGAGGGGATTTCGAACATGTGGATCTTCAAAGCCGAGTCGCAATCACTACTTGGCGACAAATCCAAAAGTTATGACCCAGACACTCCTCAGCCAACCCTCGCTTGAACGGTTCTCCAGTCGGCGCAGTTACGCCCATCTTGTTGCACGCTCTGTTGCGCCCCACCTGTCATCGGCTAGTTATACTCTGCTAACGCGGAATCCTTATGACCGGCTTGAGTCCTTCTACTGGGAGAAACTCCGGAGCAGGCCGCGCCAAGCGCTGAGCGCCGTGGATCCGTATCGACTCAAGCGACACCAGGTGATCTTCTATCCGTGGTTGGGTGTGACAAGTCAGGATCCGGTGGAGGCGCAGGTCGAGTCGATTCTCGAACTGGAATTCGATCGATTCATCGAGATCCTTCCAGCAGTAGCCAACACGACAGTCATCTGATCCGCAGATATCAAACTACTCGCCGGGGTCTACTTGGCCTGTCGTTTAGGATGCCCTTCGACTCCATTGTGCAGATCGAGAATCTGTCCGCAATGCGAGTCGTTGCTGAGCAGCTTTCAGTTGTCGCTCGATATCCATGGAACCGGTCAGAGAAGGACGACGACGATCGTGTGGAACCAGCGAGCAAGGGAGATTGTAATCGCCTCTACTCGGAGGACTTTGAAGTGCTTGGCTATGATTACAGTTAACGTGACCCGTAGGATCGTGAGGTCATGCGACGTGTGTCGAGCACCGTCCTGCCACGGCGGCCAGCCGTCTACCCTCCGTTGACGTTCGTCGCTCGCTGGGGTCCACTGGGATGCTCCTCCTGGCTCTACAGTCGTCGCACACCTTCATCACCTTCTGCAACGTGGACAACTGCGTGCGGCGCGGACCCCGTGGTATGATTTGGCATTCTGGCGGATCGGCTCGCCCGACTCTGGCTTTGTCGGCGAAGGAGCGCTCGCAGCTTTGATGCGTCGCTGTGCCGAGCGTTGCGGACCTAGTAGAGAGTGCGAGATTGAGCGACGACGAGGTCGAAGACCAAGGCGTCGAGAAAGCGTGTACGTCGCACATTGGCGAATGCCCGATCAATACGTCGGCTGCTCAAGAGTAGTCGAGGCGACACGTCGTGGACGGACCTGCTCGAGCTTCTCGGTGCGCACCGTTCACCACTCATCGTCATCGCGGGGGCCTCAGTTCTCGTCGGCATCAGCGAGACCCTTCTTCTGGTCATCCTTGCTGAGGTGGCGGTGGCCCTGTCTGCCGACCAGACGACGATTGCGTTCTCGCCCGGCCCGTTGGACGCCAGCCTGTCGGTCGGAGTGGCCTTATCCGTGGCGTTCGGTCTCACGCCGTGCGCCTCGTGCTGCGCCTCGTCACCAAGGTGCTATCCGCCAAGATGTCCACAACGGTGCTCCACGAACTCCGTAGCGACGTCTTGTCCACCTACCTGAGCTCCCCGTGGTCGGTGAAAGCAGACGAGCGGTCTGGTCATCTCCAGGACATGGCCACCACGTTCGTCCAGCAGAACGTAATGGCGGTGTCGGCCGCAACGAGACTTCTCGCGGGTGTCGGCACGCTGGCCACGCTCGCCATATCGGCCTTCCTCCTCGACCTGCGATTCGCAGTGCTGATCATCGTCACCTTGGTTGTGCTCTTTGCAGCACTGCGTCCGCTTTCACGCCTGGTTCGGCTGTTCAACCGGAGGTCGGCGTCTGCCAACCTGCGCTTTGTGAGCTTCCTCGTGCAGATCACCGCGCAGGCTCAAGAGATCGAGGTCTTCGGCGTCGCTGAACCGGTGGGTCGACGGCGCGCGTGACATCGACGATGCGGTCCGACGCGATCGGTTCCGTGCCAACCTCGCCCAAAGCTCCCTGCCGGACCTGTACCAGACCGCTCTCGGCCTCGGCATCGTGGCAAGTCTGGGGATCTTGTACGCAACCGGGAGTGGCCGCTTCGCGGCGCTGACCGCGATCCTCCTGATCTTCGTACGGGCTTCGTCGTACGCCACGCAGGCTCAGACCCACTATCAGACCCTTCAGGCGGCCAATCCGTACATCGAGCGGCTGCGGGCCAGTCAGGCCAGATTCGCAGGGGCACGGGTGCACGGGCACCGTGGACTCGACGTGGTGGAGGAGCTCCGCTTCGATGACGTGGGCTTCGAGTACACCCCCGGGCAGGCGGCGCTCCAGGAGATCTCGTTCGCGGCGCATCCAGGCGACATGATCGGCATCGTCGGCCCGTCCGGTGCGGGGAAGTCGACATTGGTCCAGCTGCTCCTTCGCCTGCGCTCGCCGACGACGGGGAACATCTGGTCAACGGGGTTGACGCCGGCGAGTTCGACCTCAGGACATGGACGAGCCTCTTCGCGTTCGTGCCGCAAGAGCCATTGCTCTTTGCTGGGACGATCGCGGACAACATCCGCTTCTTTCGCGACGACGTGGAGGACGACCTCATCGTTCAGGCAGCGCAGAGCGCACACCTCGAGCGAGACCTCTCGGGGATGCCGGAGGGCTTACACACACCCGTGGGCGATGAGGGGCGTTCCCTTTCCGGCGGGCAACGCCGAGCGCGTCGCCATAACGCGAGCCCTGGTGGGCAGGCCAGCCGTCGTGGTCCTGGACAAGCCGACCAGCCGCGCTCGACCTCGAGTCCGAGGCGGCGATTCAGAGCACGCTGGAGGAACTGCGGCAGACGACAACGCTCTTCATCGTCGCTCATCGGTTGTCTACGCTCACGAACTGCGATCGGCTCATGGTGTTCGAATCGGGGCAGCTCCAAGCAGTGGATGAACCTGGGGTGCTGCTCTCCTCGAACTCGTACTACCAGCGGGTGCTGGAACTGGCCAACAGGCCCGCCCAGTCCGTCGCTGCTTCGTGACCCGAGGTGTGACTCGTCCACCCGTGGGCGGGCGGCACCCCCGTGGGCTCTTGGTCGTCCCCCTCTTCCATCCGAATCTCCATGCATTCGTGCACAGCCTTCGGGACCTCGGGTGCGACATCCGGATCCTCATCAATACACATGAGCGGCCCGAGACCACGTCGATCGTGCCGCCCGACTGCGTCCTGGTCGGCAGTAGCGTTCTCTCGAACGCCCGATCCTTCCTGCGACGTCTGACTGGGCGTAAGCCACTGCGCTACTGGGAGTACACCCCCAGCCTCATGGCACTGGCGAGAGAATTTCGCTCCTTCCGGCCGGATTTCGTGGTCATTCGTTCGACGAGACTCGGGATCGTCGGAACGTGGTTGCTCGCCACTGTGTCCCGGTCGTCTTCGTCCTCTACAACATCCGGCCGCTCGAGTGGCCTCGATTGGGACCTGCCCAGCAGAGGGTGGCGGCCTTGCTCGTCCGTCCGTTCGACAGGGCGAAACCGCTCAAGTTCACGCCGATCTCTCCTTCAGCAGCGTGGACCCACAATGGACCGATCTTCGACAGCTATTGGATTCCGTTCTCCACGACGACCACCAGCGTGCCATCCGGACGCTCGTACCTCGGGAATGCGGAGATTCGACTCCTGTTTCGTGGGGAGCCTTGCCCGATTCAAACGAATCGAGAGCGTCATTCGGGTTGGGCACGAACTCGTCGAACTCGGTACCCGGCGCGTGTGACCATTGTCGCTTCGGGACTGGGCAGCTCGTCGCCAGAGCGGTCCGAACACGCCCGCGACTACCTGACCGACCTGCGTCGGCTCACCGACGATCTCGAGTTCTCCGATCGGGTCGAATGGCGCCACGACGTCACCTACGACGACATGTGGCACCTCTACGAGACGCATGACGTCTTCGTGTCGCTCGCCCGCGAGGATGGTGGCATGGCCGTGCTCGAGTCGCTCAGTCGTGGGACACCCGTGGTTGTGTCGGACGAGATCGGCACAGCCAGTTATCTACTCGCGGACGGATCGCAGAGGCCGAAGGGCGGAGCGATCGTGCGGGGAACGATCCGAGCTCGGCGGCGAGCGAGATCGCCGAGTGGCTCGACGTACCCGATGGGGTGGTGCGGAAGGGGGAGGAAGCGTCGATCCTCTACCGGGAGCACTTCATGTCCGCCCACACAGAACAGGCCGTCACGCGGTTGTTGGCGGCGGTGGCGTCCCGCGGGGGACCCGGTTGACGCAGCCATGAGGGGAGAATCCGCGCCTATACCGTCATCTCCATTGCCGGCTTCCCCCGCAGCGGATCGACGCTTCTCGGAGAAGCGCTGTCCTCAAACTCGAGTGGCGCCATCCACGTCGGCGAGCTCGCCTACCTCCCGCAGTCAGTCGCACTCGGGCGGAAGTGCTCGTGTGGCGACCCGATTGACTCCTGTCCGAGATGGGGTCCGGTCCTCGAGGCAGTGGCGTCTGACGGCTCCATCCAGTGGTCCCACTTGGCGGCATCGATCACGCGTCACTCAGGTCAGGGCTGGACCCGTCGTGTCAGCGGGACGTGGCCGCACGAGATGGGCGAGATCCTCGTCAAACCGGCCCTTTCTGCTCTCCTCGAGGCGACCGGTTCGGCGATGATCGTTGACTCGTCGAATCATCCTGGATGGACGGCGGCGCTGTCGTGCGCGGCCTCGCGCCTTCGAATCGTGCATCTTGTCCGCGATCCTCGGGGGGCGATCCACTCTCGCTTACGGCGGGGGCGGGACCTCTACGACCGCAAGGGCTACGGCAAGCTCAGTCCCCGTCGGGAACTGGCCAGCGTCATCGCCGACAGCCATCGGTGGAACCATTCGAACCGTGCAGTCGAGCGTCTCAGTCGGTCGGCTTCCGCAGGCTCGGCGGTCCGAGTGCGCTACCAGGACTTCGTCGCCGACCCGGCGACCACCATCGAGGCGATAGGCGCGGATCGCATCTGCACCCAGCTTCGACGTGGGATCGTCCAGGTCGAGAAGCATCACCTTGCGTGGGGAAACGTGGGACTCGAGCGGGGACCAGTGGAGGTAGCAGGGGACGACTCGTGGACGGTAGGGCTACGGTCCGCACACCGGGCCGCCATCGAGACAGGTTGTCGGCGACTCATGGACAGCTACGAATACCCGCGGCGAGTCGTGCCGTGAACCGCCGTGAGGACAAGGGTTCACCGGCGGCAGCAGGGCCGCTGACGCCACCACACGTGGGGGCGGGTCCGACGGTCCCCGTCGCTGTTGCATCGGTGACCGCCGAGCTCCTTGCCGAGTGCCGGGACCGCTTCGATGACGACTTCCGCGTGGACGAAACGTGGGAGAGTCGGACCTCGCACATGTACGCGTTGAGCGCGAGAGATGGTCGCGAATTCGTCGCCAAGGTGTCCAAGCCGGACCGTGCGCCGTGGACGCCGGAGACTTCCGCCGCCTACGAAGCGCTCGACAAGCAGTTGACGTTGCAGGGCATCGAAACGATCCAGTCGGTCGGCTATCTGCCTCGTGCCCGTGCACTGGTCATGGACCGCTACCGCGGACTGGACGTCGCAACGCTCCTCGCCTCCGATTCCCTGGACCCCCACAGCAAGCGGGCTCTGGTGGCGCGCTGCGCTGGGCAGCTTCGTAAGTTCCATCTCGCCGTCGCAGGTGGAGCCGCCTCTGGACCGACCACGCAGGACACGGCCCGGAGACTTCGCGCTCCAGATCACTCCCCGGCTGGGGAGGCGAACGAAGTTGGCCCGCACTGCCGACTCCGTCGAGCCCGTCGTGGCCTTCTTGGACTGTGGCGTCTACAACTTCTTCCTCGACGACGGAGGCACACTCCGTGTCGGCGACCTCCCGATTCGGTACGAGGTGCGCACTGCGGCGCACGAGGTCGCCTGGCTCGCCCGGAGCGCGATGGATCTCCGGCAGTCGTTGGCCGCGTCGCCACGAGAGCTACTCGACCTCGTCTACGCCGGCTACTGGCGAGAGCACGGTCCGGCCGAGCCGAAGGCGGAGTGGCAGCTCAGCCGAATCGCCCTGGCGCAGTACTCGCTGCGGCGCGTCCGTGGGGCCCTGCTCCATCGCCGCTATGCCCGGGCGGTCAGTAGGGCTGTGGTGGGAGTGCGTCTACTGAGGCCGAGCGGCCGGACCGCAACCGTCGGCCTTCGGGGCGCTGGCCTTGACGATCATCAGCTACGAGCACGATTTCGTCTTCGTGAAGACGCGAAAGACGGCGGGCACGAGCATCGAATGCGCGCTTTCCGCGGTTGCGGGTCGGGACGCAGTGGTCACGCCGGTCGAACCGGCGGAGGGAGGGTCATCTACCTCGGAATTGGGGTGGGCCGTTCAACCCTCTCCCTGAGATGGTGACCCGCTTGGCGCGAAACAGGTGGCGCCTGCAGGGCAGCGGCGTCCGTCAGCCGCTAGCGGATCTGCATCGCCTCCGCCGATACCACCAGCACATGCAGGCGTTCCAGATCCGGGCTCGGCTCGGCCGTCGGCGCTGGGACCGGTTTACGACCTTCACCGTCGAGCGCAACCCGTGGGACAAGGCGGTGTCTTGGTACTACTTCTACAACAAGAACCTCCCACCCGACGATCGCCCCCCGGTCAGCGACTGGGTGCTCCAGCACCAATGGATCAGTGACTGGGAGGGAGTATACGTCAGACGGCCGACTCGATGTCGATCACGTCATCCAGTTCGACCGCCTGGAGGAGGGGCTCTCCCTCGTTCTGCAGGATCGGTCCTTCGACCTGCCCGCCCTGCCGCTGCGAAGGTCAGACGAGAACGTCGCGGTCGGCCGTGCTCTCCTCAGCCGCCAATCGGTCGATCGAGTGGCAATGTCGCTCCGAGATCTCCCACTTCGGCTATCGCCGACCAGAGTGGGTGCGCGTGGTCGACGACGGCTCGGCATCGATTGGTCCCCGTCTCGAGGGGCCCGAACAGACCGGCAGCGGGAGCGGGGCGCCGGGCTGAACGGCTTCGTGACGCCCGAATGGTGCCCTGGGTCGACGAGCGCGGAGTGGTACGCTCGTTCGACAGTGGACATGGCGGGATCATGCGTGTTGCTCGATTGCACGCTTCGGGACGGCGGCTACTACAACGACTGGGACTTCGAACCACGGGTCGTTGAGCGCTACCTCGACGCGGTCGTTTCAGCGGGGGTCGAGGTCGTCGAGATCGGGTTCCGCAGACCGATCCAGGACAGGTACTTGGGTCCGTTCGTGTACACGACCGACGCGTTCCTCGGGCAGTTCGACCTCCCCACACGGATCACATGGGGGGTGATGGTCAACGCCAAGGAGGTCCTCGGGCCCGAGGGTCCTGTTGCCGTGATCGAAGGACTGTTCGGTCCTGCGGATTCCACCCCCGTCTCGCTGGTCAGGTTCGCCACGAACTACGACGAGCTCGAGGAGCTCGAGCCGGCGGTCACGAGGTTGCACGAGCTCGGGTACCAGGTCGGGGTGAACCTGATGCAGGCCAGCAACCGTTCCACCGAGGACTTCACCCAGTTCGGTCGGTACGCCGAGTCCTGGGATGTCGAGGTGGCCTACTTCGCGGACTCGTTCGGAGCGATACGCGGCCCGGAGATCCCTTCCATCATCGGCGCCGTTCGCAATGGCTACTCCGGCCCGATCGGCTGTCACATGCACGACAGCATGTCTCTCGCCATGGCCAACTCGCTGATGGCGGTCGAGCACGGCGCCCACTGGGTCGACGGCACCCTGCTGGGCATGGGAAGGGGTCCCGGAAATGCGAGGACCGAGTACTTGGCCATCGAGTTGGCCGCCCACGGTCTCGCAACGGTCGATCACCTGCCGCTCGTCGGGCCCGTGACAACGGACTTCCGGCAGCTCCACGACGAGTACGGCTGGGGGACCAACGTCTTCTACTTCCTGTCCGCCTCCTACGGGATCCACCCGACCTACATCCAGGAGATGACCCGGGACAACCGCTACGACCTCGACGAGATCGTCGCTGCCTTGGAGGACCTTCGCCGTGACGGTGGTGGACGCTACTCAGCAGGAAGGCTCGGCTCGGCGATAACCCAGCCTGGCCTCGAGCCGTCGACCGGATCGTGGGAGGCGACGGACTGGTGTCAGGGAGCCGACGTCCTGATCGTCGCCCCCGGGCCCTCGGGCGTGACGAGACGAACCGACATCGAGCGCTACATCGTCGAGAAGGAGCCGATGGTGATCGCCCTCAACGTGGTCCCCCCCGTCGAGACCGATCTCGTCGACTGCCTGGTCGCCTGCCACCCTGTGCGGGCGCTCATCGACGGCCCTCGGATCGCCGAGTCGACGAAGCCGGTCTTCATGCCCGAGCCCATCCGGTACCACCTCGGTGATCTCCCGTTCGCCGGTGAGGTGCGGGACTACGGACTGACGGTGAGCACCGGCGAGCTGGCGATCGGGTCCACAGAGTGCGTGCTGCCTCGCCTCGAGGCGGCGGCGTATGCGATGGCCCTGGCGTCGGCGGGGGCGCTCGTCGTATCCTGCTCACCGGTTTCGACGGCTTCGACGCCGGCGATCCCCGTCAGGAAGAGATGCTCGGAATCTTCGACCTCTTCACCGAGGACCCGTCAGTCCCGCCGATCGTCTCACTCACCCGCACCACGTATCCGATCACGCAATCATCGCTCTATGCGGAGGAGATCAGGCAGCCGTCGCCCGCAGACGCGGTCTGATCGTGACCTACCGCACCTGGCTGTTCGACTGCGATGGCGTCATCCTCGACTCCAACACCGTGAAATCCCGGGCGATGGCGGAGGTGACCGCCTCATACGGCGCCGCCGCCTCCACCGACTTCGTGAGATATCACGTCGAGAACGCCGGTGTCTCCCGGTACGAGAAGCTCGACCACTTCTTCGCAGAGATCCTCAACCGCCCACCGGAGGTCGGTGAGGTCGAGCGGCTCCTCGGCCGCTTCGGTGAACTGAGCCGGGAGGGTCTGCGGTCGGCCGCGGCCGATCCCGCGCTTCCGCGCTCTCGCCGCCATCGCCGATTCCGGTGGCTTGGCCTACGTGGTGTCCGGCGGCGATCAAGAGGAGTTGCGGGCGATCTTCCGCGAGCGTGGGCTCAGCTCGGACTTCGCCGGGATCTTCGGTAGCCCGACGGCCAAGTCAGAGCTCGTGGCGCAACTGATGGCCGATGCCGAGCGTCCCGCGGTCCTGATCGGCGACAGCGAGCTCGACTACCAGGTCGCAGTGGAACACGAACTCGACTTCGTGTTCGTCTCGCACTGGACCGAGAGGGCGGACTGGCGGGAAACGATCGCGACGCGTGGGTCGTGGTCGTTGACAGCCTCTTGGAGCTGCACGATGCCGGCTTGAGCGAGGGTGGCGTGCTGCATGCGTGAGCAGACTCGGCGCTTGGCGGAGGAGGTGCGCAAACACCGGGACTCGACCGCCCAGCTCGCCGTTCTGAAAGACGCCTTCGCTGGAGGTCGTTGTGCGATCGTGACCTGTGGACCATCACTGGGCGACTTCGAGGAGGCGGCCCTCCAGAGGGCGCTCGAGGGGTCGGCGGTCATCGCCGTCAAGCAGGCGATCGACGTGGTCGGGGATGCCGCTGACTTCCTGTGCTTCAACGCCTACAACGTGAGCCGCTACCGGGCCCTCACCGGAGACGATCCGTGTGCTGCGCGCCGACCCCGGCCGTCGGCTTCCCGCAGCTGAACCGCCACGACATCGCGCTCGACATGGATCCGCTACGGCTCCAGCCTCGACGACAGCCTGGCTCATTCCCGGGACTTCGAGCGGCACACCTTCGATCAGCAGACGAGTCGACCCTGGGGCCCGGGCATCATGTATGAGGTCGCTGTGTACCTCGCCGTCCACCTCGGCGTCGCCGAGTTGTTCTTCGTGGGGTGGGACATCGGCAACACCAAGGGCAACAACGTCCACTTCTACGACCGGCCGACGACGGAAGCCTTCTACGACAGGGTCGGGCCGGGCGCCCATCGGCTCAAGAGCATCCGTTCCAGACAGCCTGCCGGCGTCCAGCACATCGCCCGCCGGGCGCGGGCGATGTGTTCCTATTCCCGTGGGGCCGTCTACAACCGCACGACGATGCTCCCGGGTGAGGCAGAACTCGTTGCCGGCTCGACTGCCGACCTCGCCCGGTGGTTGCGTGCCCGAGGAATCGGCCCTTTGTCGTCTCCGATTGGTCCGTGCCCTCGGCCTCGGACCTGATCCCTCGGATCGAACAGCAGGATTTCATGGCCCGACTGGCGGGCCCGGTCCTGATCGCCGTCCATCTCGAGGGCTCCCCCCGATCAAGATGACCTCAGCCATCGCGAACTCGGCCGCAGTGTCGATGTCGTGGCCTTCGACCTCGTCGATGAGCGCGACGACGTTCTCGTCGACCCGGGAGCGGGACTGCTCGAACAGCTCCCGGAGTGAAGACGTAGACCCGGACTGCTCGACGACGACGGGGGTGAGGTTTCTTGGGTGCGGGGCGTTGGCGCGTCGAGTGAGTAGTTCAGCGGGTGCCCCTCGAACCAGCAGAATCGCCTGACCGCCAAGGCGGCGAACGCCGACTGGTGATCGCCATCGGCCACTGCGGACAGGCAGCGCGCGACGGTGAGCGGTCGGATGAACGGCGAGGTGGCATGAAGGAGCACGACGACATCGCACGCGACCTGGTCGAGAAACCCCTCGATGAAGTCCTCGGCCGTGGTCGCGTCGTCATCGAGCCGCAACGGCCGCTCGACGAAGCGACAGGCAAGCGACTCGTCGACATGGGCCATCACCGCGTCATCGCTCGCGTACACGATTGTCTCGTCGATGGCGTCGACCTCGGACAACACGGCGACCGCTCGGCTCACGAGGGGTACCCCTCCGAGTGGTCGGATGTTCTTCGACGGCAGCCGGGTGCTGTTCAACCTCGAGGGGACGAACCCGATGACTCGCATCGCTCTCAGCCGTCCTGGTCAGATGAACGCGGGGGAGTGGGACGGGCGGGTTTGGAGCCGGGTACAGGCCGGCTGGACCGATGAGCGGGGACCGACGTGCCGCGGTTCTGGTCATGCCCCGGGCCAGTACCGCATGGCCGGGTGCCGATGCCCTGTGGGTGACGGCGGCAGGGTGGGCCGCTGCCGCCGAGCGCCGGTTCGGGTACGCGTGGGTGGTGACCCCAGACGCCGTGGCCACTCCCCAGCAGGTGCTTTCCTACACGGGCCTGGAGTCCATTCCGTCTTCTGGGCGAGAGCGACGGCTGCCGACCACGCTCACCACCGCCGCCAAGGACGGGCGGCAGTTCCTGCGCTCGAGATCCTTCCGGGACGTCGGCGACCGTGGGCCGTGGGCGGATCTCGAACTCGGCATGGTGTGGCAGCACCACGACATCTTCCACCATGCGGGTGAGTCGTTGGCGCGACGGCGTGGATGTCCGCTGGTCCTCTTCGTCCATGCTCCCCAGGTCTGGGAAGCCAGGAAATGGGGAGTCCGACGACCAGGCTGGGGCCGGCTCATCGAACGCTTCTCGGAACAGGCGGCGTTCGATGAGGCGGACGCTATCGCGTGCGTGTCGGACGAGGTGCACAACGCGCTCGCCGACATGGGCGTAGATCGAGAGCGACTGGTGACCACGCCCATGGCCGTCGACCCCGAGCAGTTCGACCCCGAGAACCGCGGCGCTGACGTGCGAGCCGCCCTCGGGTGGGAGTCGAACTTGGTCATCGGCTGGACAGGCACCTTCCGCCGGTTCCACGCGCGTCGAGATCGCGCTCGAGGCGTTCGCCCAGGTCCTGCCGCGTCGACCGGACAGTCGGCTGATCCTCGTGGGCCACGGCCAGGAGCGGGTCGCTCTCGAGGAACAGTGTCGTCGACTCGGCATCGCCCATGCGGTGGCGTTCACCGGTGCCGTGGCGCACGGGTCCGTTCCTGACCACCTTGCGGCTATGGACGTGGCGGTTCTCACCGCACGCTCGGACGCGGACTTCCATTACTCGCCGCTGAAGCTCAAGGAGTACATGGCTGCCGGTCGGGCCATCGTTGCGCCGCGGATCGGCGATGTCGCCCGGACCCTGTCCGACGGCATGAACGCGCTCCTCTACGAGCCCGGCGACGTCGACGGACTTGCACATGCGCTCAGCCGGCTACTCGAAGACTCTGCACTTCGCACCCGGTTGGGTCTGGCAGCTCGACGCGACGTCGAGCAGGACGGCACCTGGGACGCTCAACTCAAGAAGACACTTGCAACGCTCTGACGACGCTCACCGACTTCACTCCACATGTCAAGCGGACTCCCCGCGCTTGAGCCGACATCCAGGCAGCAATGTAATCAGGCCCTATACCGGTCGGCTTCAGGGAACGGCGCTCAAGTTGATCTCGGACAGACGTAAGGGCCCAAACCCTACTCGCCACAGCGTGGCCATCGGATTCGAGCCGAGCCGACACGCCTCTAGGTTCAGCCTAGCTAACCTGCCGGGGATGATTCCGCCGCCAACCTCCCTCCCGATCTGCTTCGTTGGAATGCAAGGTGGCACGCGCCCTACGGTTGTCGATACCCACGGCCTGTGAACCGGCTGGCGAGGCGCATCCGGACCCGGCTCCCGCAAGTCGTTGGACCGTTTGGGTTCCAACCGAACAACACTACCCGTCGAGTTGAGTACCCTTGGGCCTTTCATGCCGTGCCGATACTTCCCGGCCAGTCCATTGTCGAGATCGGTGGCGGATTGAGTGGCTTCCAGTTTACCCTGTCTGACGCAGGCGCACATGTGGTCAACGTTGACCCGGGACTCCAGGCCAGCGGCGTCGGCTGGCCTGTTAGCAGTGCCACCATCCAGAAGATGAATCGGGCTTTTGGCACCTCCGTTGAACTCGTCCAGTCGACGCTGCAAGCAGCAGATCTGCCACGAGAGTCGGTAGATACGGTCTACTCGATTTCGACCATAGAGCACATCCCGGAATCGGAAATAGAAGGCCTGACACACGAGCTTAATAAGATCTTGCGGCCAGGAGGTCATGCCGTCCTCGACGATCGACCTGTTTCTAAATATCGAACCCTTCTCGCCTGGATCATCGAATAAGTATGGGTCCAACATAGACGTCCGTTCGCTGATAGAGCATAGTCAGCTTGATCTCGTCTATGGCCGCCACGCAGAATTGTATGGACACCTAGAGTTCGATCCAGCCCGGATAACGGCAATGCTGGAGGAATTGGAGGTAGGGTCCTATCCTGCCTTAGCGCAGACTCTCGTCCTCAAGAAGCCGGATCTTGTTCAGTCGGACTGAGCGTCTAGGGGACTATTGGTAGTTGCAGAGACTCCCATGAGCGGTACCAACTCCCCGGAACTGAGTAGTGCCTGGTTGGTGAGTCGGACGAATTATCGCGCTCCATTCGTCACGACGAGGCCGACGCTCGGCCCTGGACTGGGAGTAGTCGATTGTAGGTGTCCAGGGTCGTGTCGATCACCCGTCGCTGGTCGAACTCCCGTCGTGGCCTTCGCGCGGGCAGCCCGTGCCCATCGGCGTCGGCGATCGGGTTCGGCGACGAGGTCGGCCATGGCGGCCGCCAGCGGCCGGGTTGCGCCCCGCGGGGACGAGCAGGCCCGTGGTGTCGTGGTCCACCACCTGGCGGCAGCCTCGGATGTCGGTGGCCACCACCGGCAGGCCCATGGCGGCGGCCTCCATGGCCGAGCGGGGGAAGCCCTCGCGGTGGGAGGCGAGGACGTAGAGGTCCAGGGCGGCGTAGAGGGTCTCGACGTCGTCGACCATGCCCAGGAAGCGCACGCCGGCCTGCTCGGCCCGGTCCAGCTCGGCCTGGGTGACGCCGTCGGCCTTGTCGGGGTCGGCGGGGCCGGCGACGACGAGGCGGGCTTCGGGGTGCACGGCGCGGACCTGCTCCATGGCCTCGAAGAGCTCGGGGTAGCCCTTCTCGCGCACCAGGCGGCCGACGGCGCCGACCAGCACGGCGTCGCCGTCGGGGTCCAGGTCGTGGCGCAGGGCCTGCACGGCGTCGGGGTCGACGTGGTCGGGGTCGAAGCGGTCGAGGTCGATGCCGTTGCCCAGCAGGGTGAGCTTGCGGCGGGGCACGCGGAGGCGGGCGAGGGTCTCGAGGTCCTCCTCGTTCTGGACCAGCTCGGCGTCCGAGCAGGTGGCGGCCAGGCGCTCGAGGGCGTAGACGGCGGCCCGCTTGGCCGCGCGGTCGTCCTCGGTGGCGTAGAGGCCGTGCTGGGTGTTGACGATGACCGGGACCCGGGCCGCCTTGGCCGCGATGCGGCCGTAGACCCCGGGCTTGGGGTTGTGGGTGTGGACGATGTCGGGCCGCAGCTCGGCGAACAGCCGTCGGAGCTCGTCGAGGGCCCGGGCGTCGCTGGACAGCGACCACCCCCGGGTGGCGTGCTGGAGGGGGACGTGGCGGATCCCGTCGGCTTCGAGCTTCTCGACGAAGGGCCCGGGGGCCGAGGCGCCGATCACCTCGTAGCCGGCGGCGGCGAAGGCCCGGAGCTGGGGGCCGAGCAGGAGCTCCAGGCTGATGTCGGTGGTGGTGACGTGGATCAGCCGAGGCCGGCTCATGTGGTGGCGTCGGCGTAGCGGCGGCGGTTGAGCGCCCGGCGCAGGCCGTCCTCGACGGCCATGCCGCCCTGGGCCTTGCGGCGGAACCACGTCGTGTGGTCGCTGACCTGGACGGGCGAGCGGGCCAGGCGGTGGGGGTCGGTCGTGCCGTAGGGGTTGGGCCGGGTGCCGGCCAGGGCCGCGGAGCGGAAGCGGGCCCGGACGGCGTCCTCGGCGGCGGGGGAGCCGGGGACGGCCTTCGGGTAGGCGAAGTGGTCGGCGACCACGCCGAGGTGCTCGCCGATCAGCTCGACGGACCGGTCGAGCTCGTCGGCCACCTGGTCGGCGGGCAGCCGGTCGAGCAGGGCGTGGGTGTGGGTGTGGGAGCCGACGGTGACCAGCCCGGTGGTGAGGGCGTCGGCCAGTGCGCTCCAGGTCACCGGGGTGCCGTCGGGGGGGAAGGTCCGCTGCTGCTCGGCGAAGTCGGTGGCCAGGTAGAGGGTGGCCGGGACCCGGTGGCGGGCCAGGACGGGGAGGGCATGGTCGACGAAGTCGGCGGTGCCGTCGTCGAAGGTGACCACCACCGGGGGCGGGCCCGCTGGGGGCTCGGGTCGCTCCAGCAGGTCCAGGGCCTCGTCGAGGCCGACCGGTCGCCGGTGCCGGGCCAGCCAGGCCATCTGCTCGTCGAAGCGGTCGATGGGGAGGTCGACCTCGCTGGCGGTGCCGGTCCCCACCCGGTGGTAGATGAGCACGACGACGCCGGGCGGCGGTCGGCGCACGGCGTCGGTGGCCGCGGCGGTGGCCTTGACGGCCTGGCCCAGGAGGCGGCGGGCGGGGCCCATCTCAGAACAGCTCCAGGTCGCCGAGGCTGAGGTTCCAGCCGGCCAGGGTGGGGGGCTCGGTCTGGTTCACGGCCCGCCAGGTGACCAGGGGGCCCTGGTGGGGGAGGGGGAGCAGCCCGCCCTGCAGGGGCGAGAGGCGACCGGCGACCAGGAGGTAGTCGGCCCCCTCGACCTGGCCCAGCAGCCGGCCCACCGCCCCCCGGTCGCCCGGGTGGACGACCAGCTCACAGACGGTGCCCTCGACGGCGGCGCCCCGCCGGCGGAGGCGCACGACGGCGAAGCCGTCGGTCAGGTCGGCGCCCCGGCGCACCACCCGGTAGTGCAGGGGGGCGAAGCCGTACCGCCAGCGGAAGTAGGCGGGGGACCGGTTGGTGGCCAGCTCGTCGGCGGTCAGGATCGCCATCAGGGGGTCGAGCTGGTCGTCGTCGGCGAAGGCCTCGGCCGCCGCTTGGCCGAACTGGGCGGGCTCGGACCACTTGGCCGCCGCGGCCCGGGCCCGGGCGAGGCGGGCCAGGCCGCCGAGCCCGCACGGGCGGACGCGCACCGGGGGGCGGCCGATGATCTCCCAGCCCATCTTCAGGTAGCCGGGGCGGCTCTGGTCGTTGGGGGTGTTGAACACGAAGTCGACCCCCTCCTCGACGAGCTCGTCGAGGGCCGACATGGTCAGGGCCCGGAAGAGCCCCCGGCCCTGGAAGTCCGGGTGGGTGGCGGTGTCGACGGCCCGCACCGCCCTGGCGATGCCCCCGCCGGGACGGGCCCATTCCCACCGCAGGAAGGTGCGGAAGGCCCTGACCTCACCGGCCTCCTCGGCCACCCACATCGGCGAGGGGCCGAAGGGGTTCTGGCGGTGCTTCCAGTCGAAGAAGGCGGCGTGGCGCTCGTCGTCGTCCCAGCCCAGAGCGGCCCGGGCCAGGGCCATGATGCCGGGGAGGTCGGCGTCGGTCGCCCGGCGGATGACGAGGTCGGTGGTCATGGGGTGGTTCCGCCCATCTTCTCGCGCGTCGGGGTGTCCACCCCCACCCGGAGCACGAACGCGTCGGCGGCCACGGTGCCGACGGCCACGGGGAGGGCGATCGCCGCCGCGGTGGCCGCGCTCGCCTCGAGGCCGGCCACCCGGGCGAGGACCACGGTGGCGGCCGCGTGGACGGCGAGGATCAGCCCCCGTCGGGGCAGCGAACGGGTCACCCGTCGGGCGGCCAGCGGCGCCGTGACCAGCGCCAGGCAGGCCAAGGCCCCGACCACCGCACCCGGGGCGGCCCCGGCCCCCCTGGGCCGCGGCCCAGACGACCAGGCCCAAGGGGGCCAGGACCGACGGCGGGGTCTCGGTCACCCTGGGCCAGGCCAGGAGGGCCAAGGCCGGCACCAGCACCGCGGCGACGACGCGGATCTCCTCGGTGTCGGGCACGGTCAAGTAGACGCCGACGGTGGCGCCGGCGAAGAGGGCCACCGCGGTGAGGCGGCCGACCGCGGTGCCGAGGGGCGGCCAGGACCAGCCGACCAGGGCGAGGGTGGCGACGGCCAAGAGCCCCGAGGGCAGGTCGTCGGCGGGGTCGACGGCGGCGGCCAGGGCCAGCCCGCCCAGGGCGGCGGCGCCGATCCGGATCCTGCGGTCGGAGGCCAGGTCGGCCACGACGAGCAGGGCGACGGCCAGGGTCAGGCCCGAGCCGATGGTGGCCACGCCGGTGTGGTCCAGCAGCACCACCGCGATGGTCACGGCGAGGCCGTAGACGATGAGGCAGGGCGGCGCCGACGCGGCCGGGCGGGTCACGACCCGGACCGGGGGCTCAGAGGTGCTCGACGGACGGCCCGTGCACGACGTGGCGGGTGTCGAGCACGTAGGCGGCGTGGCCGACCAGCGCCTCGAGGTCGAACTCGTCGTGGTCGACGAGCAGCACGACGGCGTCGGCGGCGGCGATCTCGTCGGGGGTGGCGTCGACCCGGGTGACGGGCGGGGCGAACTCGTCGTCGGCCACGTGGGGGTCGGCGCCCCGTACGTCGGCGCCGAGGGCCAGGAGCTGGCGGGCGACGGCGGCGGCGGGGGTCTCCCGGGCGTCGCCGGTGTTCTTCTTGTAGGCCAGGCCCAGCAGCAGGATGCGCCGGCCCTTGACGGCCTGGCCGCGATCGTTGAAGGCCACGACCAGGCGGCGCACGACGTAGTCGGGCATGTGGGAGTTCACGTCGTTGGCCAGCTCCACGAAGCGGAAGGCCTGGCCCAGCGAGTCCCGCACCCGCCAGGACAGGAACGACGGGTCGATGGGCAGGCAGTGGCCGCCCACGCCGGGGCCGGGCGTGAAGCGCAGGTAGCCGAAGGGCTTGGTGGAGGCGGCGTCGATGGCCTCCCAGACATCGATGCCGAGGTCCTTGGCGAACATGGCCAGCTCGTTGACCAGGGCGATGTTGACGTGGCGGAAGGTGTTCTCGAGCAGCTTGGTGAGCTCGGCCTCCTTGGGGCTGGAGACCGGCACGGTGCGGTCCACGAGACGGTCATAGAGGCCCTGGACCCGCTCGAGGGAGGCGGCGTCGATGCCCGAGACCACCTTGGGGGTGGACTCGAAGGTCCACGTCCGGTTGCCGGGGTCGATGCGCTCGGGGCTGTAACCCAGGCAGAAGTCCTCGCCGGCCACGAGGCCGGAGCCGGCTTCGAGGAGCGGCGCCACCAGCTCCTCGGTCGTGCCGGGATAGGTGGTCGACTCGAGGACCACGCAGGCCCCCCGGGTGAGGTGGGGGGCGAGGGCCTCGGCGGCGGACTCGATGTAGGAGAGGTCGGGGTTGCCGTCCCGCAGGGGGGTGGGCACCGAGATGACGGCGTCGTGGAAGCCGGCGCAATCGGCCCAGTCGGTGCTGGGCCGGTAGCGCCCGGACCCGAGGGCGGCGGCCAGGCGCTGGTCGGTGATGTCCTCGACCGGGGAGTCGCCGGCCTCGATGCGCTTGACCCGGTCGCGGTCCACGTCGATGCCGACCACGTCGAAGCCGGCCTCGCAGGCCCGGATCGCCACGGGGAGGCCGACGTAGCCCTGGCCCACCACCACCAGCTCGGTCATGGGCGCCGAGCTTAGGACGCTCCGTCCTCGGCCGAGCCGGACCGGGGGTCCCCGGCCGCGGTCGACTCCTCTGTTAAGAAGTCCCGCCAGGAGCCGACAGAGGCAATCGGTGACCGGGCGGGTCATTCGGCGTGACGGAGAGGTGTCACACCGGTCGCGTACGTCCGGTCGGTAGCCACCAACGAGGAGAAGCGATGTATCGAGGCGGGGCGTCCGACAGCGGGTTCGGGATCAGGAAGCGGGCCCGGCTCGGGGCGGCGGTGGCGACCGCGCTGGCGCTCATGGCGTCGCTGCTCAACGCGGCGTTCGTCGCCCCCGCGGCCGGCGCGGCGCCGGGCGTCCCCCCGGTGACCTACACCACCGGCGACATCGACGGCCAGAACGGCTGGGCGGGCACGGCCGGCGGCAACATCAACGACAGCATCGACCAGGCGGTCGTGGCCAACGGTGGCGCCCCGGCGTCCTTCGAGGACCAGTCCTGGCGGATCTCGAACGCGTTCACCACCAATTCGTTCGCCGATCAGACCTTCTCCCCCTCCGTCGCCGACGAGGCGGGCGAGACCTCCGCGGAGAGCGGCGGCCTCGCCGGCGGGACCCGCCAGGACCGCTTCGTGGCCGAGTGGGACTTCTCGTCGGCCTCGCCCGGCGCCGAGCAGCCGGGGCTCAGCATCGTCGCCAGCCCCGACCGGGGCGACGGCGCCCGGATGAGCTGGGTGCGCATGACCGACGGCCCGGGCGGCCTCGAGGTCGGGTTTCGCGACTACCAGCGGGCGATCGACCCCGAGTGCGACGGACCGGGTGACCCCTTCGTCTTCACCTCCGTCGCCACCGGGCTGGACCGGGCCACCGCCCACAACATCCGGATCGAGATGGACTTCGTGGACGGGATCACCAACGACGTCGTCCGGGTCTACGTCGACGACGTGCTGGTCCACACCGGCACCAGCTGGGAGGACTACTTCCGGGACTGCGAGACGAACCCCACCCGGACCGTCGACTCCCTGCTGTTCCGCTCGGCGGGCACCGCCGCGGGGACGGCAGGCAGCGGCTTCCTGATCGACAACGTGGCCACCCGGAGCGCGGATCAGGGCACCGACACCACGGCCAGCGAGTTCTCGACCGGTTTCGAGCCGGTGCTGACCTCCACGACCATCCAGGTCAGCGAGGCCGACGAGGTCGACTGGTTCGCCGCCGACACCCGCGCCGCGGGGGACCTCGAGTTCAACACCACCTACGGCGGGGAGATCGGCGGCTCGGCGGCCATCCTCTCGACCACCTCGGCGACCGCTGACAAAGTCCAGCTCTTCACCGACCTGTTCCACGACACTCTGCTGAGCGACATCGACGGCCTCGGCTACTCCACCTTCCGCGACAGCGCGTCGACCGGCTTCGTGGCCGGCCTGCCCGCGCTCAACCTCCGGGTGGACCGCGACAACGACGACATCGTCGACACCTATCTCATCTACGAGCCCTACCAGGACCTGGGCAATGCGGCGGTGACGAGCGACGTCTGGCAGACCTGGGACGCCATCCGGGGCGGTGCCGCCTCGTGGTGGGCCTCCCACCTCCCCGGCTGCGGCCAGGCCACGCCCTGCACCTGGGACACGATCGTGTCGACCTACCCGGACGCCCGGGTGCTCGAGGACCCGGACTCGCCGATCAACTCCGGCAGTGCCCCGGATCCGACCAACCTCCAGGGCAGCCTGGGCCTGAACCTGGGCTCGTTCAACCCCAGCATCACGGCCGCGGCCGACGCGCTGAGCGTCACCGTCTCGGGGAACCGCCAGATCTTCGACTTCGTGGCGCTCTTCGCCCCGGATGCGCCCACCGGCCTGTCGGCCACGCCGGGCGACGGCGTGGTGGACCTGAGCTGGACGGCGCCCGCCGACGGCGACAGCCCCGTCACCACGTACCACGTGTACCGCGACGGTCTCGAGGTGGGCACCACGAACGGGGCCACGACCTTCCAGGACACCACGGCCAACGGTGCGGTGCCCAGCAGCGTGCCCTACAGCTACACCGTCTCGGCCGAGAACGCCGTGGACGAGGGCCCCCAGAGCACGGCGGTGAACGCGACCGTCCACCTCTTCTGGGAAGACCTCGAGTGGGAGCTCATGAACGGCACGGCGGTGGTCAACGGCGCCGACGGCGTCGACCTCACCCGCCTGGGCTCGGGCACCGCCGGGATCCACCTCATCGGTGACCCGCCGGTCAACGCCGGTGACACGCCCTGGGTCCAGTGGACCTACGGCGACGACGGGACCTCCTGGCCGGGCATCGACATGTTCATCGACTCGGAGGTCCCGGTCCCCAACCCCCGCCTGCAGGCGGGCTCCCTGTTCACCTCGGACACCCTGGGGTACGCCCGTTACGGGCCGGGAGGCGCCGGCGCGATCGAGGAGATCGTCTTCCCGACGGTTGCCCCCGGTCCCGGGCCGCGGTCGGTGACCGACCACACGATCTACGCGGGTCAGGCCGCCTCCGGGCGCATCGACTACGAGGCCGACGGGGTCCGGTACTCCAGCGACCTCCTCATCGGCAACGGCGCGCCGTTCGTGTGGAAGGACGTCATCCTCCGCTGGCGTTGCGACGCCACGGCCTCGGTCACCTGGGAGCGGGTCTGCACGGGCGGCGAGACCGTCACCTTCGACGACTTCACCTTCGGTGACGACCACGACTTCGCGGCACCCGAGGTGACGATCACCTCACCGGTGGATGGCGCGGTCTTCGAGCACAACGAGGCCGTCACGGCCGACTACGCCTGCGTCGACGAGGTCGGGGGCTCCGGGGTCGACACCTGCGAGGGCCCCGTGCCCGACGGCGACCTCGTGGACACCTCGACCCTGGGGGCCCACGACTTCACGGTCACGGGCACCGACCTGGCGGGCAACGAGAGCTCGGTGACCCACTCCTACACGGTCGTGGACGTCACGGAGCCGGTCATCACGATCACCACCCCCGTCGACGGCGGGACCTATGTCCGGGGTTCGGCGGTCGCCGCGGACTTCGCGTGTGTCGACGAGGCCGGCGGTTCGGGCGTGGCCCTGTGCTTCGGCACCGTGCCCGACGGCGTCAACATCGACACCTCGACGTTGGGGAGCCACACCTTCCAGGTGTTCGCCCTCGACAACGCCGACAACCTGGTGGCGGCGTCGGCCGACTACACCGTGGTGGACGGCACGGGTCCGTCGGTGACGATCACCACGCCGGCCGACGGGGCGACCTTCGCCCTGGACGAGTCGGTGACGGCGGACTTCGCCTGTGCGGACGAGGTCGGCGGCTCGGGCCTGGACACCTGTGTGGGTGACCTGGCCGACGGGGCGGCCATCGACACCTCGACGCGGGGGGCCTACGACTTCACGGTCACGGCCACCGATCTGGCGGGCAACGAGACCGTCGTCACCCACAGCTACACCGTGCTGGACGTCACGCCGCCCACGGTGACGATCACCACGCCGGCGGACGGCGCGATCGTCGAGCAGGACGACGTCGTGCTCGCCGACTTCGCCTGTGACGACGAGCCCGGCGGCTCGGGCCTGGACAGCTGTGTGGGTGACGTGGCCGACGGGGCGGCCATCGACACCTCGACGGCGGGCAGCCATGACTTCACGGTCACCGGCACCGACGGCGACGGCAACGAGACCGTCGTGACCAACAGCTACTCGGTCTGTGCCGGGCATCCCTTCAGCGACGTGCCCCCCTGGGTCACCGATGCGGTGGACTGGGCGTGGTGCAACATGTACATGACCGGCCTGCCCGGCAACCGGTTCGGGACCGACGAGCCCATCACCCGGGCCCAGGTCGCCCGTCTGCTGTACCGGGTCGCCGGCAGCCCGGACGTGTCGGCCCTGCCCCCGCACGGACTCACCGACGTGCCGCTGTGGGTCGAGGACGCCGTCACCTGGATGATCGCGAACGAGTACGCCACCGGGTACGACGACGACACGTTCCGGCCCGACATCCCCATCTCCCGGGGTCAGGTGACCCGCATGCAGTTCCGGGTCGAAGGGTCCCCGGCCGGTTCGCCGCCGCACGGGTTCAGCGACGTGCCGGAATGGGTCCGCGAGGCCGTGAACTGGATCGTGGACCCGGCCAACATGCCGCCCTTCGCGGTGGGCTACGACGACAACACCTACCGGCCGAACATCGACGTCAGTCGGGGTCAGGTCGCCCGGATGACCTGTCGCATCAACGCCACGCCCGGCACCTGCTGAGCCGCCGCGGCGCCGGCCCGACCGTCCCCGCTCCTGCCCGCGGGCCGGCTCGACGATGAGCATCGTCGAGCCCGCCCCGGCGCAGGCGTGGGCCGGTCGAGACCGCGGTCCCGGCCCGCTCGCGGGCGGGGATCTGGCGCGGTGGGGGCGGACCCGTCACGCTGTCGGGTCGTGAGCCGCATCTACCTCTCGCCCCCCGACGTGCGGGAGGCCGAACGACGGCTCCTGATCGAGGCCCTCGACTCGAACTGGGTCGCCCCCGCCGGCCCCGACCTCACGGCGTTCGAGCAGGAGGTCGCGGCGGCAGCCGGCCGGGCCCACGGCGTCGCCCTCTCCAGTGGTACGGCGGCTCTGCACCTGGCGCTGGTCGAACTCGGGGTCGGGCCCGGCGACGACGTGGTCGTGTCCACGTTCACGTTCGCGGCGTCGGCCAACGCCGTCTGCTACGTGGGGGCCCAGCCGGTCTTCGTGGACAGCGAGGCGTCGAGCTGGAACCTCTCGCCCGCCCTCTTGGCCCAGGAGCTCGAGAGCCGGGAGCGCGAGGGCCGGGCCCTTCCGGCGGCGGTGATCGTGGTCGACCTCTACGGCCAGTGCGCCGACTACGACCGGTTGGTGCCGCTGTGCGCCGAGCGGGGCATCCCGCTGATCGAGGATGCGGCCGAGGCCCTCGGCGCCACCCACCACGGTCGCCCGGCGGGCTCGTTCGGCGAGCTCGGGGTGCTCTCGTTCAACGGCAACAAGATCATCACCAGCGGCGGGGGCGGGATGCTGGTGTGCGACCGACCGGAGCTGGCCGCACGGGTCCGCTACCTGGCCACCCAGGCCCGCCAGGACGCTCCCCACTACGAGCACACCGAGGTCGGCTACAACTACCGGCTCTCCAACCTGCTGGCCGCGGTCGGCCGGGGCCAGCTCTCGACGCTGGGCGAGCGCATCACCCGGCGGCAGGCGATCCGGGCCCGGTACCGGGATGCCCTGGCCGACCGGCCGGGCATCGACTTCTCGCCGACCGATGACGAGGGCAACGCCTGGCTGACCTGTCTCACCATCGACCCGGGGTCGGCCGGCGTCGACCGGGAGGCCGTGCGGCGGCACCTGGAGGACCGGGACATCGAGAGCCGACCCTTGTGGAAGCCGATGCACCTCCAACCGGTGTTCCGGCGGTGCCCGGCCCGGGTCGACGGCACGAGCGAGGCGCTCTTCGCCGACGGGCTCTGCCTGCCCAGCGGGAGCGGCATGACCGACGAGGAGCAGGACCGGGTGCTGGACGCGCTGGACGAGGGCCTCGTCTCGCGCTGACCGTGGTGCAGATCGACACCGGGAGTGCTCGTCGGCAGGGCGAGGTGGAGCACACGGGGTCGATGGGGCGCGTGTGACAGGTGAGACCGACTGGCGTACCCTCGGGGACGAGAACGGCGGCTGGGAGGCAACATGGCGGAAGAACGAGACGGCGATCGGGTGGCGCCCGAACCCCTGACCGAGGCGGCGATGCACCTGGAGCGGGTGCGGGAGGCTCAGCAGACGATCGCGGACGCCGGGGCCGATGCCGACGACGACATCGTCGCCGGCTGGGCCGAGGAGACGTTGGCGGTGATGGTCGCGATGAGCGAGTCGCTGGCGGCGGCGTGGGAGGCGACGGCCACGGCCATGGAACGGGTCGCCGGGCTCGCCTCGCCGGCGGTCGACGGTCCGGGCGAACCGGACGCCGAAGCTCTCCTCGAACCGGACGCTGAAGCCCTTCTCCAACCGACGTCCTTCCTCGACGACCTGACCAGGGGCGACGCCGGCCGGGCCGGCCACGCCGCGTGATCCCCTAGCCCTGTCCCCCCGAACGAGCCGGTCGGTCCGGCGGCGCCGGCCGCGAGGTCACCAGCCCCGTTCGATCCACTCGTCGAGGTGAGGGCGCTCGGCGCCGATCGTGGTGTCGTCGCCGTGGCCGGGCAGCACCAGCGTGTCGGCGGGCAGGGTGAACAGCCGCCGGTCGATCGACTCGATGATCGTGTCGAAGTCGCCGCCCGGGAACCCGGTGGCCCCGGGACCGCCGGGGAAGAGGGTGTCGCCGCTGAACAGGATCGGGGAGCCCTCGAGGCGGAAGCAGATCGACCCCGGCGTGTGGCCCGGGGTGAGGATGGTGTGGAGGCGCAGGTCGCCCACCTCGATCACCGACTCGTCCTCGAGGAGGTAGTCGTACGCATCGAGCATCTCGGCGTCCTCGGCGGTGACCCCGACCTCGTAGCCGGCGTCGCGGACGGCGGGCACGGCCTGGATGTGGTCCCAGTGGCCGTGGGTCTCGAGCACGGTGCGCACGCCGAGCCGCCGGCACAGCTCGAGCAGGCGCTCGTGCTCGTTGGCCGCGTCGAGCAGCACGGCGTCGCCGGTGCGCTTGCAGCGCAGGACGAACACGTTGTTGTCCACCGGGCCGACCACCACCTTGTGGATCTCGGCCGTCGCGTCCTCGTGGTGCATCGTCGTCGTCATCGTGGACCTCCCGGACCGTCCCCTGGGTGTGACACTTGACCGCTCGGTCTAGTAAACAACCGACCGTGAACTTCGCCTTCAGTGAAGAGCAGGAAGAGCTCCGCAAGATCGTCAAGCAGTTCCTCGACACCAAGTCGCCCGAGGCCGAGGTCCGGCGGCTCATGGAGACCGAGGAGGGCTACGACCAGGCCGTCTGGGAGCAGATGGCCGAGCAGATGGGCCTCCAGGGCCTGATCGTCCCCGAGGAGTACGGCGGCTCCGGCTACAGCTACGTCGAGCTGATCGTCGTGCTCGAGGAGATGGGTCGCCGCCTGCTCTGCGCCCCGTACTTCTCCACCGTCGTGCTCGCCGCCAACACCCTGCATGCACAGCGGCGACGACGACGGCCAAGAAGGACGCTGCTGCCCGGCATCGCCTCCGGCGAGACCAAGGCCACCCTCGCCTTCACCGAGGAGAACGGCCGCTGGGACGAGGAGGGCATCACCGTGGCGGCCACCGCCGTCCGGCGACGGCTGGACGCTGAGCGGCACCAAGATGTTCGTGCTCGACGGCCACACGGCCGACCTCGATCCTGGTGGCGGCCCGCACCGACGCCGGCGTCAGCCTCTTCCACCTGCCCGGCGACGCCGCCGGCCTCACCCGCACGGCCGCTGTCGACCATGGACCAGACCCGCAAGCAGGCCAAGCTCGAGTTCGCCGACACCCCGGCCACCCTGATCGGCACCGACGGCGGCGGCTGGGCCGTGCTCGAGCGGGTCCTCGACCTGACCGCCGTGGCCCTGGCCGCCGAGCAGGTCGGCGGCGCCCAGGAGTGCCTCGAGATGGCGGTCGAGTACGCCAAGGTCCGGGTCCAGTTCGGCCGGCCCATCGGCAGCTTCCAGGCCATCAAGCACAAGTGCGCCGACATGCTGCTCGAGGTCGAGTCGGCCAAGTCGGCGGCCTACTACGCCGGCTGGTGCGCCGCCGAGCTGAACGACGAGCTGCCCACCGTGGCCAGCCTGGCCAAGGCCTACTGCTCCGAGGCCTACTTCCACACCTCCGCCGAGAACATCCAGATCCACGGCGGCATCGGCTTCACCTGGGAGCACCCCGCCCACCTGTACTTCAAGCGGGCCAAGTGCTCCGAGCTGCTCTTCGGCGACCCCACGCTACCACCGGGAGCTGCTGGCCCAGCGCCTGGGCATCTGAGCCGGCCGTGACCGCGTTCTTCGTCGCGGTCACGGTCCTGCCGTCGGGCTCATCGCCTGGGTCGCCGTCCGGCGCAGCACGGCGTTCCTCGCCGCCCGGGCCCCGTCGGTGCTCTTCGAGGTCGACGAGGCCGTCGAGTTCGTGGCCAGTGCCCTGCCGGCCGACGTGTCGGCCCGCCTCAGCTACGAGGACGTCGAGGCCCTGCTGGGCTGGCACCTGGTGCACCTGGCCGGGCGGCGAGGGCGAGGTCGACATCGTCGACGACGAGGTCGTGGCCGACCTCGTCGCCGGGCCGCGGACGACGGCCGCGACATCGACCGAGGCCGACGTCCGGGCCGTGCTGACGCCGAGGTCGAGTACCTCGTCGCCGTCGGCGGCGCCTCGAGGACGGCCGGAAACATGACGCCTCGGGGGTGCGCTCTGTGCTTTGATGGGCGGACCGAAGAAAGGAGGTGGTCCAACTGAGTGGTAAACGATTTGGGACCTCGGAGGTGTCCGGCCGCTAGCGGCCGCTGGACAACCCAAGCGAATCCAATCCGGACACCGGCGGAGGTGCGGTCGGAGGCTGGTCCCTCCCGGCGAAACGCCCTCCGTGTAACCGTCCAACAACGCAGTCCGTGACGAGGGAGGGGCTCCGGCCCCTCCCTCGTCCGCGTCCCGGCCGGGGCGGCTGGGCCAGGATGGGTGATGGCCGGGTCGACGAGGCGGACTGCTGCTGATCGCCCGGCGCTGGGACCGTCGGGGCGACCACACCTCCGTGGAGCGCTTCCTGGACTACTTCCCTGCGGCGCCGGGGCTCACCACCGACGACCTGTGGCAGCGGCCCGACCGCCTCCTGCACCTGCTGGCCGCCGCCGCCCGCCAGGACGGCTACACGATCTGGGGCGTCGAGTTCGAGATCCGGGCCGTGCTCGGCCCCTGCGCCCGAAGGCCGGCCGCGGATCGTGCACTTCCTCTACGGCGACCACGACTTCCACTTCTCCGGCCGGCCCCTCGGCGCCTCGGCGTGAAGACCGTGGCCACGATGTCTCTTCTCGGTGGAGGAGCTCGAGCGGCGGATGCCCGACAAGGGCCACCTCGCCACCTGGACCTGGTCCTCGCCACGGGCAGGGCAACGCGACCACCTGCGGCCCAGTTCGTCGACCCGGACCGCCTCGCGCTGCTGCCCCTCGGCGTCGACACGGACTGGTTCATCCGCCCGGCGGTGCCGGCGAGCGGTGCCGGGTCGCCTGCTGCAGGTCGGGGCCAACCGCCGGGACCTGGTCACCCTGCCGGGCGGCCGTCGAGCGGCTGGCGCGGAGGTCGACGGCCTCACATCCAGTTCGTCGGTTGCGATGCGGCGGCGGAAGCGTTCGGGGACCTCGACGGCGTCATCGTCCGACCACCTCAGCGACGAGGAGCTCCGAGCGGCCTATCGCGAGGCGGAGGTCGTCGTGCTGCCCCTGCTCGAGGGTGGCTCGAGCAACGCCCTCAACGAGGCATTGGCCTGCGGGGTCCCGGTCGTGGCCACGGACCTGCCGAACCTGGCCGACTACGCGGACGCGTCCTGTGTGACCCTCGTGCCCCCGGGCGACCCGGCCGCGTTCGCCGACGCCTGCCGGGCCCTCCTGGACGACCGCGGAGACGGGAGGTCGCCGCCGCCGCGGCCCGTCGGCAGGCCCTCACGCTGGACTGGGCCACGGTCCGCGACCAGCTGCTCGGGCACTACGCCGCGCTGGTCGACCGGTGAATCGTGCCCGCTGGGGCTGCTCCCGTACGATCCGGGCATGGATCGCCCGAAAGGCTTCGCCGACAACCGCTTCATCGGGGACAAGCGCACCCAGGTCGTCTACGACCTCGACGACGACGCCACCCCGCAGGAGGCCATCGAGGACCTGATGGCCGCCGAGTCGTTCCTCGCGTTCGGACCCGACACCCTGGCCGAGGCCCGCAACCGGGGCTACCGGCTCTGGAAGGGGTCCCGCGCCACGTCTTGAGCAGACATCCCCTCGAGCACCAGTTCTCCGTCGACGGGATCACCCTCGCCGGCCACCTGGCCCTGCCCCCGACCTCCGGCGGCCCGCGCCGGGGTCGTGCGTCTGCCACGGGTTCCCCTCGGGCCACGGCAGCGGCCCGAAGTCGGCCCACACCTATCCCCAGCTGGCCGACCGCATCGCCCAGGACGTCGACAGCGTGGTGCTGGCCTTCAACTTCCGGGGCTGTCGGCCATCCGAGGGCCGGTTCTCGATGGCGGGCTGGCGCAACGACGTCCGGGCGGCGGTGGACCACCTCGGCCGACTGCCCGGACGTCCACGGCGTGGTCGCCGTGGGCTTCGGCACCGGCGGCGCCCTGTGCGTCTGCGCCGGCGCGGCCGACGAGCGGGTCCGGGCCGTGGCCGCCCTCGGGGCGCCGGCCGACTTCGCCGACTGGGCGCGGCCCCCCCGCCAGCTCGCCGAGCACGCCGATGAGCCTCGGCCTCTTCGGTGGCCGGGGGATCCCGCAGGCCTTCGACGCTGTGGGCCGCGGGACCTGCGGTCGATCCGGGCCGTGGCCTGTGCCGAGGCGCTCAGCCCCCGGCCGCTGCTGGTCATGCACGGCGCCGAGGACGAGACCGTGCCCGCCCTGGACGCCCGGGCCGTGGCCGACGCCCACGGTCGGGCCGAGCTGAAGATCATGGCCGGCGCCGGCCACCAGCTCCGCCACGACCCCCGAGCCGTCGCCCTGCTGCTGGGCTGGCTCGACCGCCACCGGACGTCGAGGTCCAGCGGGGCGGTCCCGCCGTCGTGCCGGGAGCTGAGCCCAGACGATGTTTCGCTGGAGGCGGGGTCGAAGCCGCTCAGTCGGTCTTCTGCCTGCCCGCGGCCTTCTTGGCCTTCTTCCAGGCCCGGACGTCGAGCAGGTCGGCCTCGGAGCCGATGTCGGCCACGGAGCGGGGCTGGTCGTCGGCGAAGGGGCCGGCGACGGCCTCCCAGCCCTCCGGTGCCCGGTCGAACCGCTTGCCGAGGAGGGCGATGAAGATCATCGACTTCTCCTCGCCGTAGCCCGGGCAGGGCGTTCACCCGCGCGAACAGGTCCTGGGCGTCGGCGGCCCCCTCCCACACGTCGGCGGCGTCGCCGTGGTGGTGCTCCACGAGGTACTCGCACAGGGCATGGGCCCGCTTGCCCATGGACCCCGGGAAGCGGTGCAGGGCCGGCTTCCGGCTGAACAGCTCCGCCACCGCGTCAGGGCCCATCGCCGCGATCTCGCCGGCGTCCAGGCGCCCGTCGAGGCGCTCGCGGAGGCGGGCCGGGCCCCGGAAGGCCCAGGCCATGGGCACCTGCTGGTCCAGCAGCATCCCCAGCATGAGGGCCAGGGGATCGTCGATCAGGAGCTGATCGTCCTCGGGGTTGCCGGTGATGGGGAAGGTCGGCTCGGCCATGGGCATCGAAAGCTACCGTCCGTGAGGGTCTAGTGGGTCCACGGTGCGGCGGCGTCGGGATCGAGGTCGTAGCGGGCGATCGCGTCGGCTACCACCGAGCCTGTCGACGGCCCCGTCGCAGGCCAGGCCGGCCAGCACGGCGACCACGACGTGGGCGGCGTCGGTCTCGAAGAAGCGGCGCAGCGTCTCCCGCGTGTCGCTGCGACCGACGCCGTCGGTGCCGAGCGACGACCAGGGCCGGGGCGACCAGCGCGACACCTGGTCGGGCACGGCCCGCATGAAGTCGGTGACGGCCACGATCGGCCCCGCGCCTTCGGCCAGGCGCTCGGTGACGAGCGGGGTCCGAGGGGCCTCGCCGGGGTGGAGGCGGTTCCAGCGCTCGGCGGCCATGGCCTCCTCGCGGAGGCGCTTGTAGGAGGTGGCCGACCACAGGTCGACGCCCACGTCGTAGTGCTCGGCCAGCTCGGCCTGCGCCTCCCGGGCCGCGCCCTGGGCCGAGCCCGGAGAAGAGGACGGTGGCGGCGTGGGCGGTGCCCTCGGGCGCCGCCGCGAAGCGGTAGAGGCCCTCGAGGATGCCGGCGTCGACCCCGTCGGGCTTGGGCGGCATCGGCGTAGTTCTCGTTGTAGAGGGTGAGGTAGTAGAAGACGTCCTCGCCCTCGGCGGCGTCGCCGTCCGGGTACATGCGGCCGATGCCGTCCTGGACGATGGCCGCCAGCTCGTAGGCGAAGGCCGGGTCGTAGGCCTCGCAGGCCGGGCACGGTGGAGGCCAGCAGCAGGCTGTGGCCGTCCTGGTGCTGGAGGCCCTCGCCCAGCAGGGTCGTGCGTCCGGCGGTGGCCCCGAGCAGGAAGCCGCGGGCCCGGGCGTCGGCCGCGGCCCAGATGAGGTCGCCCACCCGCTGGAAGCCGAACATCGAATAGAAGATGAAGAACGGCAGCATCGGCGTGCCCCGGTTGGCGTAGGAGGTGGCCGCCGCCGTCCAGCTGGCCAGGCCGCCGGCCTCGGTGATGCCCTCCTCCAGGATCTGGCCGTCCTGGTCCTCGGTGTAGGACAGCAGCAGGGCGTGGTCGACCGGCTCGTAGCGCTGGCCGAAGGGGGCGTAGATCTCGAACTCCCGGAACAGCGAGTCCATGCCGAAGGTCCGGGCCTCGTCGGGGACGATGGGCACGACCCGGGGGCCGAACTTCTTGTCCCGGGCCAGGTTCCGCAGCAGGCGGGTGAAGGCCATCGTGGTCGAGGCCTGCTGCTTGCCGGAGCCGCCGGCGAACTCGGCGAAGGGCTTGTCGGCCGGCGAGCTGCAGCGGGCGGCGGTCCCGGACGAGCCGGCTGGGCAGCGCGCCGTCGAGGGCCTTGCGCCGCTCCATCATGTAGCGGTACTCGACCGAGTCCTCGGCCGGGCCGGAAGTAGGGCGGGGCGTCGGCGTCGAGGGCGTCCTCGGGGATCTCGTCGTGCAGGTGGAGGCGGTCCCGCAGCGACCTTCAGCTCGTCGACGGTCATCTTCTTGATCTGGTGGGTGGCGTTGCGGCCCTCGAAGCCGGGGCCGAGCGTCCAGCCCTTGACCGTCTTGGCCAGGATCGCCGTCGGGCGCCCCGGTCTGCTCGGTGGCGGTCTTGTAGGCGGCGTAGAGCTTCCGGTAGTCGTGGCCGCCGCGGGGCAGGTTGCGGATGTCGTCGTCGGAGAGGTCGGCGGCCAGCTCCCGCAGCCGGGGGTCCGGGCCGAAGAAGTGCTCCCGGGCGAAGGCCCCGTCCTCGACGGCGTAGCGCTGGTACTCGCCGTCGACGGTCTCGTTCATCTTGTTGACCAGCACGCCGTCGACGTCGCGGGCCAGCAGCTCGTCCCAGCGCCCGCCCCAGACGACCTTGATGACGTTCCAGCCCGGCGCCCCGGAAGATGGCCTCGAGCTCCTGGATGATCTTGCCGTTGCCCCGCACCGGGCCGTCGAGGCGCTGGAGGTTGCAGTTGACCACCCAGGTCAGGTTGTCGAGGCCCTCGCGGGCGGCGAGCGAGATGGAGCCCAGGGTCTCGGGCTCGTCGACCTCACCGTCGCCCACGAAGCACCACACCCGCGAGCCGCTGGTGTCGTCGATCTTGCGGTTGTGGAGGTAGCGCAGGAACCGGGCCTGGTAGAGGGAGTTGATCGGGCCCGAGGCCCATGGAGACCGTCGGGTACTCCCAGAAGTCCGGCATCAGCCGCGGGTGCGGGATAGCTGGACAGGCCCTCGCCCCCGACCTCCATGCGGAAGTGGTCGAGCTGGTCCTCGGTCAGGCGGCCCTCGAGGTAGGCCCGGGCGTACACGCCGGGGGCGGCGTGGCCCTGGAAGTAGACGGCGTCGCCGGACAGGCCGTCGTCCTTGCCCCGGAAGAAGTGGTTGAAGCCGACCTCGTACAGGGCGGCGGAGGAGGCGAAGGTCGAGAGGTGGCCGCCGATGCCGTCGGCCTTCTTGTTGGCCCGGATGACCATGACGGCGGCGTTCCAGCGGATGAAGGCCCGGATGCGGCGCTCGATGTCCTCGTCGCCGGGGAACCAGGGCTCCTGTTCGGCCGGGATGGTGTTGATGTAGGGGGTCGAGACCGAGGCCGGCGTGCCGACGCCGAGCTGGCGGGAGCGTTCGAGCACCTTGGAGAGCAGGAAGCGGGCCCGGGCCTCACCCTGGGCGCTCACCACCGCGTCCAGGGAGTCCAGCCACTCCTGGGTCTCCTGGGGGTCGGTGTCGGGCAACTGGTGCACGAACCCGTCGATGAAGGTCACATCTGTCACCATGCCCCGGATGACGACGATCGTCTACACGCACCGTCCCCGGCTATGACGACGACCGTCTACACCGACGGGGCCTGCTCCGGGAACCCGGGGCCGGGGGTTGGGCCTGGGTCGTCCCCGACGGCCCGTTCGCCAGCGGCGCCGACGCCCACACGACCAACCAGCGCATGGAGATCGAGGCCGCCACCGAGGCCCTGTACGCCATCGACGGCCCGGTGACGGTCGTCAGCGACTCCACCTACGTCGTGCACTGCTTCACCAAGAAGTGGTACGTGGGCTGGAAGGCGAAGGGGTGGAAGAACTCCAAGAAGGAGGACGTGGCCAACCAGGACCTCTGGCGACCCGCTGATCGACCACGTGCTCGAGCGGGGCAACGTCACCTGGCGGTGGGTGAAGGGCCACAGCGGCGACGAGTGGAACGACGTGGCCGACCGCCTGGCGGTCGAGGCGGCGGCGAACCAGCAGGGTCGCTCCGGCGACCGCCCGCCGGAGGTGCTGGGCGCCGGCCGACGTCACCGGCTTCGGGACCTTGGTCCCGTCGGCGACGGCGGCCTCGTCGGACCCGGCCGTGAAGGCCCCGTCGGCCAACCGGCCGGACGGCCACCTGGTGGCGGTCCTCGGGCACCGGCCCCCGGAGCTCGGGGGCTATGAGCCCAACTTCCTCCAGGCCGCGGTCCAGCGGCGGCTGGGCGACATCCTCGACGCCCAGCGGCAGCTGGACGAGGACCTGGTCCTGCTCACCGGGCTCCAGCTCGGGGCCGAGCAGCTGGCGGCCGAGGCCGCGGTGGACCGAGGCATCCCCTTCGTGGTCGTGCAGCCCTTCCCGGACCCCGACAGCAAGTGGCCGTCGTCCAGCCGGCACGGCGTACCGGCGGCTGCTCGACCGGCGCCCGCGACGGTCGTGCTGCTCCAGAAGAAGGCGGTGCGCAGCCCCGGCGACGTCCGGCGGGCCATGGGCCAGCGCGACGCCTGGCTGACCCGCGTCGGCCGACGCCGCCATCGTCGTCTGGGACGGCCAGGACCCGCTCCTGGGCAAGGCAGGTCAAGGCCCTGGAGAAGCGAGGTCGGCGACGAGGTCTGGATCATCGACCCGGCCGAACTGGCCTAGTTTGTCGCGCCCTGCCAGGCTGGTGACGCGGCTGGCGGGTGGGCCGCCGATGGCGGTGTGGTGGCGGTGATGGTTGTAGCGGTGGAGCTGGGTCAGCGGAAGTGCAGCGCTCGCAGGGTGGCGTGGGCGGCGTTGATCTCCGCCATGCGGCTCGCGGCCCATCTCCTGGGCCGACGGCGGAGTACGTCGACCAGCCGGTCGGGGTGGTACAGCTTGGCCAGGCGCCGGTGGGCCCGGGTGATCGCCTCCCAGTCGGACCCGATCTCGATCTGCAGGACGAGGTGGGCCGAGTCGAGGTCCATGCCGCCCGGGACGTCGAGATCGGCGTCGACGGTGTCGCCGGCGGGCGGCGGGCGGCGGGGCGCGGAGCCTGCTCGTCGAAGAGCGATTCGGCCGTCCAGAAGTCCGAGAAGTTCGGACTCCGGCGGTGCGCGGCGGCGGGTCGAGGTCCGGCTGGGGCCCACGGGGCACCCCGGCCACCCCCTCACGGGCGGCCCACCAGGCGTGCTCGTCCTCGCTGAGGTCTGCGTCCCGGTCGTCGAGGTCGTCCTCCGCCTGTCGGAAGAGGCGGCCCCTCCTCCCGGTGGTCGTCATGAGTCCCCTATCGGCCGCCGGGTCCGCGCCTTGACGACGGGTACATTCCGCACGGATGCGGATCGGGTCGGACACCGGGGGGACCTTCACCGACCTGGTCGACGAGCGGGGCCGGGTGGCGAAGGTGCTGTCGACGCCGGCCGACCCGACCGAGGCGGTGCGGGCCGGGCTGGCCGAGCTCGCGGGTGCGCCGGGTGGACCTGCTGGCCCACGGCACGACGGTGGCGACCAACGCCCTGCTGGAGGGTGAGCTGGCCACGACGGCCCTGGTCACGACCGACGGGCTTCGCCGACGTCATCGAGATCGCCCGTCAGGACCGGCCCCGGCTGTACGACCAGTGGGCCGACCGACCCCCGCCCCTGGTGGAGCGTGGGCTTGCGCCTCGAGGTCGACGGCCGCCTGGACGCGTCCGGCGAGGAGATCGAGCCGTCGGCGAGCTCCCGGAGATCCCGGCGACGGCGACCGCGGTCGCGGTGTGCCTGCTCCACGCCGACCTCGACCCGGCCCACGAGGCCGAGGTGGCCGCCGCGCTGCGGGCCCAGGGCCACGAGGTGTCGGCCTCCCACGAGGTCTCGCCCGAGTTCCGGGAGTTCGAGCGCACGGTGACCACCGTGGTCAACGCCGGCCTCGGACCGGTCTGCCGCCGGTACCTCGAGGCCCTGGAGCCGCTGGCCACGCGGGTCCTGGTCATGACCTCCGCCGGCGGCCTGGCTCCGGTGGCGGCCGCCGCCCGCACCCCGGCGGGGCTGCTGCTCTCGGGGCCGGCCGGCGGGGTCCGGGCGGCCGCCGCCTACGCCGTGGCCGCCGGGTACCCCGATGCCGTCACCTTCGACATGGGCGGGAACCAGCACCGACGTGGCCCTCGTCCTGGACGGCGAGCCCCAGCCCGCGGCCGAGCGCGAGGTGGCGGGCTACCCGATCCGACTGCCGTCGGTCGACGTGCACACGATCGGCGCCGGTGGCGGTTCGATCGCCGAGATGGACGCCGGTGGCGCCCTGCGGGTCGGGCCCCGCTCGGCCGGGGCGGCGCCGGGCCCGGCCTGTTACGGGCTCGGGGGCGACGGAGCCGACGGTCACCGACGCCAACCTCGTGGCCGGGCGCATCCCGGCCTCCGTCGGGTTCGAGGCGCTCGGTCGACTGGACCGGGACGCGGCCGCGGCCGCGCTGGAGAGGCTGGGCCTCGGGTCGGCCGAGGCCGCCGCCGACGGTGTGCTCGAGGTCGTGGATGCGCTGATGGAGCGGGCGGTGCGCCGGGTGTCGGTGGAGCGGGGCGTCGACCCGACCGGCCTGGCCCTGGTCGCCTTCGGTGGCGCCGGGCCCCTCCACGCCTGCAGCCTGGCGGACCGGCTGGGCATGGCGGCCGTGGTCATCCCGCCCCGAGCCGGCGTCCTGTCGGCCGTCGGGGTCCTGGCCGCCCCCGTCCAGCACGACCGGGTGCGGACCTGGCCCACGCCGGGTGACCACGACGGGCTCTCGGCGGCGCTGGAGGACCTCCGGGCGGGAGGCGGTGGCGGCCCTCCTGGCCGATGCCGGCGGCTCCGCCGGTGACGTCGAGGTCGTGCTGTCCGTCGACGCCCGGTACGCGGGCCAGAGCCACGAGCTGCGGGTCGCCGACGTGGCCGACTTCCCCGAGCGGCACCGGCGCCACAACGGCTACGACCGACCGGGCCACCCGGTCGAGGTCGTGGCCCTGCGGGCCAGTGCCCGCCGCGCCGTCACCCCTGGACCCGACCCGGATGAAGGCCCGCAAGCGGCCGCCGATGCAGGGCCCGGCCGTGGTGGTCGAGGACGACACCACGATCTGGGTCCCGGAGGGCTGGCGGGGCGAGCCCGGCCCGGCCGGCACCCTCGTGCTCACCCGGGACGAGCCATGAGCGACGAGGACGTTGCCGTGACCCCGGAAGAGCCGGCCGACGACGCCGTGGCCCCCGACGAGGAGGCCGAGGACGACGCTCTGGTGTCCGACGCTGAGGCCGATGGCGGCGCCGTAGCCCACGACGAGGACGCCGAAGACGCGGTCGTGGCGCGCGACGCGGAGGCTGACGACGGGGTCGACGCACCGCCGGTCGAGGTCGCCGAGATCGGCGACGAGACCGACGACGAGACCGACGACGAGGTCGACGAGTCCGGAGCCGACGAGCAGGCCGCTGCCGGCGGCGTGTTGTTCGACCAGGACGAGCAGGGCCGGCTGCTCGTGGCCGGCCCCGAGCCGACGCTCGATCCCGCCGCCCTGCAGGTCCTCGTCTCCCGTCTCACCGGCATCGCCGAGGAGATGGGGGCGGTGCTGCGGCGGGCCGCGTTCAGCCCCAACATCAAGGAGCGGGCCGACTGCTCGGCGGCCCTGTTCGACGCCGGCGGCGAGCTCCTGGTCCAGGCCGAGCACATCCCGGTCCACCTCGGGTCGATGCCGGCGGCGGTGGCGGCGGCCATCGAGGCCTTCGGCGACGAGATCGAGCCCGGGGAGCAGATCGTGCTCAACGACCCGTTCGCCGGCGGCACGCACCTCAACGACATCACGGTCGTCGCCCCGGCCACGTCGACGGCGAGCTGATCGGCTGGGTGGCGAACCGGGCCCACCACGCCGACCTGGGTGGCGCCACGCCGGGGTCGATCCCCCCGGAGGCCACCGAGATCCAGCAGGAGGGTCTGCGGCTGCCGCCGGTGCGCCTGAACGAGGACGTGCGGGAGGTCATCGTGGCCAGTTCCCGGACCCCCGAGGAGCGCCGCGGCGACCTCGATGCCCAGTGGGGCGCCAACGTCGTCGGCATGACCCGCCTGGCCGCCGAGGCCGGGCAGCCGTTCGCCGAGGTGACGGCCTACGGCGAGCGCCGGATGCGGGCCGCCCTGGCCGAGCTCCCCGACGGCGAGTGGGACTTCACCGACGTGCTCGACTCCACCGGCCCCCGGCCCGAGCAGCACGCGGCGGCGACCATCTGCGTGTGCGTGAAGGTCGACGGCGACGAGATCACCTTCGACTTCACCGGCACCGACGACCAGCGGTCCGGGAACATGAACGCGGTCGAGGCGGTGACGCTCAGCGCGGTGTCCTTCGCCCTGCGGTCGGCGATCGTGCCCGACCTCGAGGGCGTGGGCGGCTCGATGCGCCCGGTGACCGTGGTCGCCCCCGAGGGCACGCTGGTGGCCGCTCGGCCTCCCGTCGCCGTCGGGCGCGGGCAACGTCGAGGTCAGCCAGCGCATCGCCGACGTCTGCCTCGGGGCGCTGGCTCAGATCGTCCCGGACCGGGTGGCCGCGGCCTCCCAGGGGACGATGAACAACGTGCTCATCGGGGGCGACGGCTGGGTCTACTACGAGACCGTCGCCGGCGGCCAGGGCGCCCGCCCGGACCGCGACGGCATGTCCGGCGTGCACACCGGCATGACCAACACCCGGAACACGCCGGTCGAGGCCCTGGAGCGGGCGTTCCCCCTTCGGGTGCGCCGGTACCGGCTGCGGTCGGGCAGCGGCGGCGAGGGCCGCTTCCGGGGCGGGGAGGGGATCGAGCGGGACCTCGAGGTGCTGGAGGACGTGACGGTCTCCTTGATCACCGAGCGTCGGGTGTTCCCGCCGTGGGGCCTCGAGGGTGGCGGCCCCGGCGCGGTGGGGGAGAACTGGCTGCTTCGCGGCGGCGACGAGGACCGGGCGGAGCGCCTGGGTGACAAGTGCAGCTTCGAACTGAAGGCCGGCGACGTCCTGCGGATGCTCACCCCCGGCGGCGGTGGCTGGGGGCGTGCCGACGGGGACTCCGCGGTTTGACCTGAGCGTTCAGTCTGGGGGTGGCACCACCACGACGGGGCAGGCCGAGTGGTGGGTCACCTGCAGGCTGACCGAGCCGAGGAACAGACAGCCGGCCGCGCTGCGTCGGTGGGAGCCGACGACGACGAGGTCTGCGCCCGTGGCCGCGTCGAGGATCGCTCGCCCGGCCGAGCCCTGGGAGAGCAGGGCGTCGACCGGGCGGTCCAGGCCGTGGACGTCGGCCTTGGCGATGGACTCGTCGAGGACCTGTCGGGCGGACTCCTCGATGAGGTCAGCGCTCTCGATGAGGTAGGCGTCCATCGGCTCGAGGTACGCGGGATGCCAGGCATGCACGACCTGGACGCGGGCGTGGTGGGCCCGCGCGGCGTCCAGGGCCCAGTCCAGCGCGCGCCGCGAGGTCTCTGAGTCATCCAGGCCGACGACGATGCGCTCGATGGATCGTTCGGGCGCCTGCTCCTGCTTGACGACCGCGACCGGGCAGGGTGCGTGGTGGAGGCAGTGCTGGCTCACCGATCCGACCAAGAGCCCCTTGAAGCCTCCGAGCCCCCGGGCGCCGACCACCAGGAGATCGGCCTCCTTCGCAGCGTCGACGAGCCCGGGGCCGGCGAGCTCGCTGATGACCCGCAGGCGGATGCCGTCGGGGACACCGTCGGGCAGCGCTCTGGTCACCATTCGTTCGAGGGAGCCGAGGGCTTGAGCCTCGTGGTACTGCGGGTCGAAGGGCTCGCCCGGGTCGAGGTGGTGCTGGTCGAGCCAGCCCCACACGAGAACGGCGGTGAGCACGGCGCCTCGGGCACCGGCTTCGCTCACGGCCCATCGCAGGGCGTCCGCGGCGCCGTCGGACTCGTCGACGCCGACGACGATGTGCATGCTCATGACAGGGGTTCCCCTCAGCTTTCGTCGCCGTCACGCTCGACGAGCGTGTGGATCCGGCGGCCGGTGACCTCGATCGGTTCGACGCGGATCCAGTGGTCCTTGGTCCCGGCCGTCCACAGCGTGAGCGGCAGGGTCCGTAGCCGGGCGTGCTCGACGGGTTGGGTGACGGCCACGGCTCGACCCTTCACCATCACGCTCCACGCCGCATGCACGTCGGGTTCGAACATGTCGGCTTCGAAGCAGGTCGTGGGGAACCGTTCGAGTCCACGGAGCTTGCTGCCGGGCGCAGTGCGGAAGGCGACCGATCGGCCGTCCACCACGAAGTTCACGGGATAGACCTCGGGGGCGCCGTCGACCATGACCACGACACGTCCGACCGGGGTGGTCGCGAGCAGTTCCCAGCAGGACTCGGCGGAGAGGTGCTCCATCCAGGTTCGTCCATCGATGATCGCCATGGCCGCCATTATCGGGGATGGTGCCCCGCAGGGAGAAGGGCCATAGGTCCTCCTCCTCGCCATCGCCGTCCTCGGCCGGGTCGGGGCTGACGTCTCGACGAACCGGCTCCCGGCGCCGCTCAGGCGCCGAGCTCGATGGGCGAGTCGAGGTCGCGGGGTTGGAAGCAGGCGGTCACGAAGCGTTCGAAGCGGTCCTCGTCGTAGAGGACCCCGATTCGGCCGTCTGCGTCCTGGGAGATCTCGAGGGCCGGGCAGAACCAGTCCTGGCCGGCGATGAAGAAGTGAGGCGACCCGGTGACGCCCCGTCGTCGTCCCTCGTTCCAGTCGGCGACGACCTGGACGACGTCGCTTCGATCGGCGGGCCCGATGCCGCCCCGGTGGGCGATCGAGTGGAGGACCTCGGTCCGGCTGATGTCCAGGCCCTCCTCGAAGAGGGCGTCGCGCACGAGGAGGCTCACGGCCTCGCCGACGTCGGGCCCGTCGCGGTACGCCCGGGCCACCAGGGCCAGCGCGGGGATCGACGTGCTCGGGAAGCGGTGCCGGTCGAAGGCGGCAAAGAGGTCGGGCGCCACGTGAGCCTTCAGCCGGTCGATCTTGTCGCCGACGGCGGCGGGGTCGAGGGGCGAGCCGTTGACCAGTTCCAGGGGCCAGGCTCGGACCCGGAACCGGACGTCTGTCCGACCGAGCTCCCGCCGCCGGTCCACGAGCCGCCGGAGTCCGACGTGGGTGAAGGGACAGGTGATGTCGGCGAACACCTCGGCTGACGTCGGACGCTCGCTCACGGCCCCGGCCGCCGATCGAGCATGCGGGTTTGTCCCATGTCCTGATGGTGCACCCGAGCGGGATCGGTCAGCAGGGACGAAGGTCCCGGGCGCCCCGGCCCGAGGTCCCTTCCGGCGACCCGGCCCCAGGAGGAAGGTGACCTCCGAGCCCGAGGAGGACGCCATGACCACGTTTCACGTCGATTCCGAGGTCTCGACGACGTGCTGTGGGTCAAGGAGGCCCGCCAGGAGCGGCCCGTCGAGGTGAACACGCAGCCGACCAGAGACCGAATGAGCCTGTGGCGGGCGGTCCGGGCTCCACGGGCTGACATGTCGTCGACCTGGTGGCGTCGCCTCGCCGTGGTTCCCGGCGTCATCCTCCTCACCGTCGCCGTCGGCATCGGTGCGCCGCACCTGGCCAAGGACGGCTGGTCCACCGCGACCCTGGTGGGGGCCTTGGCGGCCGCGGGCGGGATCCTCTGCCTCGTGGTTGCTGCCAGGACGCTCCGGCCCGTCGGCTGGCCCGTCCGCGTCCTCGGCGGGCTCGGCACCCTCCTGCTGTTGGGCCTCTCGCTGCTCACCCTCGGACAGGCTCTCGCCGTGAACTGGGTGCCCCATGCCGAGGTGACCCGCCACCCCGCCGATGTGGGCCTCGACGCCGACGACATCCGCTTCCCGACCGCAGACGGCGTGGAGCTGGCCGGCTGGTACCTCCCACCGGACAACGGCACCGCAGTGATCCTGGCCCACGGCGCCGGCTCGACCCGGAGCGCCGTGCTCGACCACGCCGCCCTCCTGGCCGACCACGGCTATGGCATCCTCGCCTTCGACGCACGGGGTCACGGCGACAGCCAAGGCCGAGCGATGGACTTCGGCTGGTGGGGGGACGAGGACATCGGCGGGGCCGTCGACTTCCTGGACGGGCAGCCCGACGTCCGCCACATCGCCGCGTTGGGTCTGTCGATGGGTGGGGAGGAGGCACTCGGTGCCCTCGCCGCGGACGATCGCATCGAGGCGGTCGTCGCCGAGGGAGCGACCGTTCGCGTTGCCGGCGACCGCGCCTGGCTCTCGACCCGCTACGGCTGGCGCGGCCAGGCTCAGGAGTGGCTCGAGTCCGCCACGACCTGGTTCACCGACTGGTTCTCACCGGCGGACCCACCGATTTCGCTCAGGGATGCCGTCTCCCGGGCCGAGCCGCGTCCAGTGCTCCTCATCGCCGCCGGCGAGGTGCCGGGCGAGCGCCACGCCGCCGAGTGGATCCAGAGCGGGGCCCCCGGGTCCGTGACCGTCGTCGAGATGCCTGGCGCGGGACACACGGCGGGCCTCCGGACGGACGCCGCGCTCTGGGAGCAGGTGGTCATCGACTTCCTCGACGAAGCCGTCACCCCCTGATGACGGGCTCCTGGCCACAGGCCCCGTTTGCCGACGGCCGATCCCGCTCGCTCACCTCAGCCATTCGGACACCAGGCTGAGGTCTGGGATGGGAGAGGAGGGGGTAGGCGGGCGCGGCGCGGGCATCACATCGACAAGGGGAATCAATGTCCAAGCGCAGGTTCGTCCTGGCCGCAGCATCGCTGTTGGCCCTCTTGGGGTTGCTGGCTCCACAGGCCACCGCGGCCCCCAGCCAAGATCGGCCCCCGGCCAACGCCGGCCAGTTCCGCAGAGCGGTCGAGGTCGACGGTGTCGTCGAGCACCTCGAGGCGCTGCAGGCCATCGCCGACGAGAACGGCGGGACCCGGGCCTCGGGCACCCCGGGCTATGAGGCGTCGGTCGACTACGTCGTCGAGCGCCTCGAGGCCGCGGGCTATGACCCGGAGGTCCAGGAGTTCACGTTCCCGTTCTTCGAGCAGACCGGGCCCAGCACCTTCGAGCAGGTGACGCCGATCGCCCAGACCTATGTCGAGGGCACCGACTACTTCCTCGGGGAGTTCTCGGGCTCGGGTGATGTCACCGCCGCCCTGGTGCCGATCGACCTCGCGCTGCCCCCGACCCCGGAGCCGAGCAGCACCTCGGGGTGTGAGCCCGAGGACTTCGCCGGCTTCGTCGCCGGGAGCATCGCCCTCATCCAGCGGGGCTTCTGCACCTTCGAGGTCAAGGTGGCCAACGCCGAGGCCGCCGGCGCCGCCGGCGTCGTGCTGTTCAACGAGGGCCAGCCGGGTCGCACCGACGCCTTCACCCCCGCGCTGGGCCATCCCTTCGCGGTCCCGGTGGTCATGACCAGCTTCGCCATCGGCAACGCCCTCAACGACCAGGTCGTGGCCGGTGAGGACGTCACCGTCCACCTGCTCACCTCGACCCAGTCCGAGGACCGTCAGACCTGGAACGTGCTCGCCGACACCGACCGCGGACGGGATGCCCGCACCGTCGTCGTCGGCGCCCACCTGGACAGCGTCCTGGCCGGTCCCGGCATCAACGACAACGGCTCGGGCTCGGCCACGATCCTGGAGGTCGCCGAGGAGCTGGCCGCCGTCGCCAACCGCAGCGGACGGCGCGGCCCCACCATCCAGAACCAGGTGCGCTTCGCCTTCTGGGGCGCCGAGGAGTCCGGCCTGCTGGGCTCCGAGCACTACGTGTCGACCCTCCCGGAGGACGACCTGGCCGACATCGCCATCAACCTGAACTTCGACATGGTGGGCTCGCCCAACTTCGTCCGGTTCGTGTACGACGGCGACGGCAGTGACACCGGGACCGCCGGGCCGGCCGGTTCGGACCGCATCGAGGCCGCCTTCGTGCGCTTCTTCGACCGCATGGGCCTCGAGACCGAGCCCACGGCGTTCGACGGGCGCAGTGACTACGGCCCGTTCATCGCCGTCGGCATCCCCGCCGGTGGCCTGTTCACCGGCGCCGAGGGCGTGAAGACGGCCGAGCAGGCCGCCGTCTACGGCGGTGACGAGGGCGAGGCCTACGACCCCTGCTACCACGCCGCGTGCGACACCATCGACAACGTGAACGCCGTGGTGCTCGACCAGATGGCCGACGCCGTGGCCCAGTCCACGTGGGAGTGGTCGCACCGACGCCCGCCCCGTCGTGCGGCCGAGTCGACGTCGGACACCGAGCGTTCGACCGCACCCAGCGGCGACGGTCACCTCGTGACCGCCTGACCCGTGATCAGGCGATCTCGTCCATGATCGCCTGATCCCACCGGTCGACCCGGTCACCGCCTCCGAGCTTCCTCTCCCGGGCGGTGGCCGGGTTCGCTCGCGCCCTGAGCGTGAGCCGGTCACCCCCGTGGCGTACCAGTTGGCCGAGGTGGGCACGGGTTCGTGGGCACCGGGCGGCCCTCGGTAACGTCGCCGTCCATGGAGATCAGCGGAGCATCAGCACTCGTCACCGGCGGCGCCTCGGGCCTGGGTGGGGCCACGTCCCGCCTGCTGGCCGAGCTCGGGGCCAAGGTCACCGTCGTCGACCTGCAGGACGAGAAGGGCGAGGCGCTGGCCGCCGAGATCGGCGGCACGTTCGCCCACGCCGACGTCACCAACACCGAGGAGGTCGAGGCCGCGGTGGCGGTGGCCAACGCCGACGGCGACCTCCGCATGGTGGCCAACTGCGCCGGCATCGGCTGGGCCCAGCGCACGGTGGCGCAAGGGGGGCGAGCCCCACGACCTGGCCGTCTTCGAGAAGGTCGTCCAGGTCAACGTGATCGGCACCTTCAACGTCATCCGCCTGGCCGCGTCGGCCATGAGCCAGAACGAGCCGGTCGGCGACGACGGCGAGCGGGGCGCCATGGCCAACATCGCCTCGGTCGCCGCCTTCGACGGCCAGACCGGGCAGGCCAGCTACTCGGCGGCGAAGGGCGGCATCGTGGGCATGACCCTCCCCATCGCCCGCGACCTGGCCGCGATCGGGATCCGGGTCTGCACCATCGCCCCCGGCACCGTCGACACGCCGATGTTCGCGTTCGCCAGCGAGGACACCAAGGCGGGCCTGGGCGCCGGCGGTGCCCTTCCCGAAGCGCATGGGCCGGCCCGAAGAGGTGGCCTCGCTCGCTGTGGAGATCTTCCGCAACAGCTACCTCAACGCCGAGACGATCCGGATCGACGGCGGGATCCGGATGCCCCCGAAGTAGCGGGTCAGGTCTGGGGGAGCGGCGGCGTCGAGGCCGCGTAGCCCTGGTCCACGATCATCCGCCCCGACTCGGCGTAGTCCTCACGGTCCTGGGGCGCCCAGGTGCCGAGGCCGTCGACGTAGCGGTTGAACATGCAGAAGGCGGCGGCGATCAGCACCGTGTCGTGGATCTCCACGTCGGTCGCGCCCTCGGCCCGGGCCGCCTCGACCATGTCGGCGGTGACGTTCAGGCCGCCCTTCTGGACGGCGCCGGCGATGCGCAGCAGCGCCCGCAGCTTGTCCGAGATCGGCGCGCCGTCCAGGTCCATGATCACGGCGTCCACGGTGTCCCAGCCCTCGTCCAGCTGCAGGGCAGCGAAGGTGGCGTGGGACGTGTGGCAGAAGTGGCAGTCGTTGAGCTTCGACACGTGGGCCGCGATGAGCTCCCGCTCGCCCCGGCTCAGGGTCGACTCGCCCCGGAGCAGGACCTCGGCGAGGTCGTTGAGCGGCTTGGCCGTCTCCGGCCGGAAGTACATGGGGCCGAGGATGCCGGGCAGGCCTTCGGGCAGCTCGATGTGGGGCATGGGTGGTGGATCTCCTCCGCCGGACAGGTCCGCCGACCTTAGATGCTGACCCCACTGCTGTGCCGCCCGCCTCGAGGTTCTCGGGCACCGAGCCCGGCGACTTGCGGAGCCTGCGGGCTCAACGGCCCTTGACCCAGGTGGGCTCGTGGGCGGCGGCCAGCAGCTCCCGGTCGCCCGAGGAGTTCCCGTAAGCCCACAGGCGCGCCGGGGCCTCGCCCCCGAGCCACTCGGTGAGGCGGACGACCTTCTGGGCACCGCGGCAGTTCGGACCGACCATCGCGCCCGTCAGGCGGCCGGCGTCGTCGACCTCCAGCTCGACGGCACAGACACCGTCGAGGCCGAGTTGCTCGACGACCGGGTCGAGGTAGGCGCGCAGCGACGCGGAGACGATGACGACCTCGTGGCCCTCGTCCTGGTGCCACTGGATGCGCTCGACCATGTCGGGTCGGAACTGGTCGGGCAGGCGCTCGCCGTAGCGGACGGCCTTCGCGGTCAGCTCGTCGGCGGGGACACCGGCCAGCGTGCCGCGGAGCACGGCCGCCTTGTAGGCCTCCCGGCGGTGGGTGGCGGCGAGGGCCGGCAGTGCGCCGGCGAAGGCCGCGGTGAAGCGGGGGAGCCCGGCCACGTGGCGTAGGAAGGGCACGAGGGTGTCCTTCCGGGTGATCGTGCCGTCGAAGTCGAAGGCGGCGACGTGCCGCCCGCTGCCCTCAGCCACCGGTGACGACGGCCTCCAGGCGTTCCAGGGTCTTGTCCATGTTCTCCGGGTGCTTCTTCGGGTAGCCGATGAGCTCGATGAGCTTGGGCGAGCGAGACGTCGACCAGTCGAAGGTCTCGGTGACCTTCGTGCCCCCGTCGACTGGCTCGAGCTCGTAGCGCCACCGGTGCTTGCCGAAGTGCTGCCAGGCGATCAGGCGGTCCTTCTCGTACTCCACGACCTCGTTGCTGATGCGGTACGGCAGGCCGATGCGCATGCTCATGCCGAACTTCGTGCCCAGCTCGAGCGGAGCGGGATCCCCCGTCGCCCCCTGGACCGAGCCCGAGCCGTCGAAGTCGGCGTGGCGGTTGGCGTCCGCGATCACCGCGAAGATCGCCTCGGGGGCCGCCGGGATGACGCGGCTGACGGACACCTGCGTTCGGGCATGGGGCGACGCTACTTGCCGAGCACGGCGCGGAGGCCGGACTCGAGGTCCGGGTGGGTGAAGGTGAAGCCGTCCGCCTCGAGGACCTTCGGGTACACCCGCTGGGAGGCGTAGAGGAAGGCCTCGGTGGCCTCGCTCGCCGAGGATGATCTTGGGCCCGAAACGGGGGACCGGGAAGATCGTGGGCCGGTGCAGGACCTCGCCGAGGGTCGAGGTGAGGGTGTGGTTGGTCTCCGGCTCGGGGGCGGTGAGGTTGACCGGGCCGGACACGTCGGCGTCGATCAGGTGGCGGATCGCCCGCACCTCGTCCTCGATGGTGATCCAGCTCCAGAACTGGTCGCCGGAGCCCAGCCGCCCCCCCAGGCCGAGCTTGAAGAGGGGCAGGAGCTTCTCGAGGGCACCGCCGCCCGGAGCCAGCACGATGCCGGAGCGCAGGAGGGCGACCCGGATGCCCGCCGCGGCCGCCGGGGCCGCCGCCGCCTCCCAGTCGACACAGAGCTGGGCGAGGAAGTCGTCGCCGAGCTTGCTCTTCTCGGTGAGCTTCTCGGCGCCCACGGTTGCCGTAGATGCCGACGGCCGAACCGGAGAGCAGCACCCGCGGTGGGGCGTCGAGGCCGGCCAGCGCTTCGGCCAGCAGCCTCGTGCCGTCGACCCGGGCGTCACGCAGGTCCCGCTTGCGCTCATCGGTCCAGCGCTTGTCGCCGATGCCGGGCCCGGCGAGGTGGACCACGGCGTCGGCCCCCTCGAGGCCCGTCCCGGTCGATGTCGCCCGCCTCGATGTCCCAACGGACCTCGTCGGCGCCCCGCGGCGCGCGGCGTACGAGACGTCGGACCCGGTGGCCGTCGCCTTCGAGATCGGCCACCAGCGCGGTGCCGATGAGCCCGCTGCTCCCGGTGACGATCACGTCCATCACCTCACCGTAGGGCCACGCCGGGGCGTAGTGTCATCGCCATGGCCAACGGTGACGGTGCGAGGGACTCGAGGCTGAACCTGGGCGTCATCGGCTTGGTGCTGGCGGCGATCGCACTGCTCGCCTTCGTCGTCCAGAACACCGAGGACGCCACGTTCAACTGGCTGATGATCGAGATCACCATGCCCCTGTGGCTGGCCCTGGCGATCGCCGCCGTCCTCGGTGCGGTGATCGCCAACCTCGGCGCCTGGCTGGTGCGACGCCGCCGCTGAGGGACTTCTGCGGGCACCGAAAGTTCTTGCTCAAGGCCGGGTGGTGACCGGTCGATCCAGCGGGGGTGATGTTCCGCCGCTGTGCCCTATTGCTCACTGTTCTCGCCGTCGGGCTGTCTGCCGCACCGGCTTCGGCCACGGGCGAATACCGGCCCGACGAGGTGATCCGGTCGGCCAGTGCCCTGACGTTCAGGGGCGACGGGATCTACAACGAAGACGGTTCCCGCCAGACCAGCACCGTCCGGATCGGCGCCCGGGCCGTCTCGTACTTCTACGTGGGCCTCCAGAACGACGGGCGGATGGAGGACCGGTTCCGGGTCCGCGGTTCGATGCACACGACCCGGTTCTCCGTCCGCTACTTCCTCGGTGACCGGGAGGTGTCGACGGCGGTCAAGGCCGGGACCCTGATGGTCGGTCCGCTCGCCTCCGGCCAGCGCGCGTCGCTCCGGGTCCGGATCGCGACCCGCAACACCGTCCCCCGAGGCACGACCTTCGGGGTGCGGGTCGTTGCTCGGTCCCTGGCGGCCGACCGCATCGACGTGACCCGGGCGACTGTCGATCGGCCCCTGTACTCCGCGGAGCAGGAAACGGTCCAGGACCAGATCAACGCCAGCCGGTCCTCCCGGGGGCTCGGCCGGCTGAGCATGAACCGGATGTTGGCGGACAAGGCCCAGGCGTGGGCCGACCACCTGGCCAGCATCGGTGACCTGGACCACTCGAACCTCGCGTCCGGTGTCCCGTCCAACTGGAGGGCCCTGGCCGAGAACGTCGGCTACTACTCGAGCCTGGGGGGCGTGCACCACCTCTTCATGGAGTCACCCGACCATCGGGCGAACATCCTCGGGCCCTACAACTACGTGGGCACGGGCGTCGGCCACCGCGGCAGCCTCGTGTACGTCGTCCACGTCTTCATGCGGGCGTAGCGCCACCCCAGTACCCGGCGTCCCGTCAGAGGCGCTCGAACCCCCGGCGGACCTCCCAGTCCGTGACGGTCTTGTTGAACTCGTTCCACTCCTGCACCGCGGTGTTGACCAGGTGCTGGTGGACGCTCTCACCGAAGGCCTCCCGGGCGATCGTCGGAGCCCTCCAGCAGCTCGATGGCGTCGACCAGCGTGTGGGGGACCCGGAGCAGGTCCTCGGCCTCGTAGCCGTTGCCCTCGTAGGGATCGCCCGGGTCGAGGCCCGTTCTGGATGCCGTGGAGGCCCGCGGCGACCTTGGCGGCCAGGGCGAGGTAGGGGTTGGCGTCGGCACCCGGGATGCGGGACTCGACCCGGTAGCCCTGACCGTGGCTCACCACCCGCAGGCCCGAGCGTGCGGTTGTCCTTGCCCCAGCCGATGGCCGTGGGCGCCCAGGAGTCGGGCTGGTAGCGCTTGTAGGAGTTGACGAACGGGGCGAAGCACCAGGACAGCTCGCGGGTGGCGGCCATCTGGCCTCCCAGCCAGCCCCGGAACACCTCGCTCATGTGGTGGGGCTCGTCCTCGTCCCACATCAGGCTGTGCTCGCCCGTCGGCGTCCCACACGCTGGAGTGGATGTGGCAGCTGGATCCGACCTTGTCGAAGGCGTACTTGGCCATGAAGGTGATGGCCTGGCCGTTGAGGGCGGCGATCTCCTTCACCCCGTTCTTGTAGATGGTGTGGCGGTCGGCCATCTCCAGCGCCTCGGCGTAGTACAGGTTGATCTCGTGCTGGCCGTGCTCGGCCTCGCCCTTGGAGAACTCGACCGGGACGCCCGCACCGTCCATCCCGTTGCGGATCTGGCGGATGAGGTACTCGTCCTTGGTGGTCTGGAGGATGTGGTAGTCGAGGACGTAGTCGTTCTGCGGGGTGAGGTCCCGGTAGCCGGCCTCCGCCGCCTCCTCGTAGGACTGGCGGAACAGGATGAACTCCAGCTCGGTGCCGGCACTTGATCGTGTACCCGAGCGCGGCCGCCCGCTCCAGCTGGCGGCGCAGGATCGTGCGGGGGGCGACCTCGACGGGCTCGCCCGTCTCCTCGTCGAAGAGGTCGCAGACGACCAGGGCGGTCGCCTCCAGCCAGGGGATCCGGCGCAGGGTGGCCAGGTCGGGCCGGCAGCTGAAGTCGCCGTAGCCCTTCTCCCAGGTGGCGTACTCGTAGCCGGGCAGGACGTTCATGTCGACGTCCACGGTCAGCAGGTAGTTGCAGGCCTCGACCGAGCCGTCGATGACGTGGTCGAGGAAGTAGTGACCGGTCACCCGCTTGCCCATCAACCGGCCCTGCAGGTCGGGGAAGACGACGAGCACGGTGTCGATCTCGCCCGCCGCGGATCATCTCCTCCAGGGCGTTGCGTTCCAGGGGTGACGGGGCCATGGCCGGTGAGCATGGCACGGTACCCGGGGGGCGTGCTGTCCGTACGATGACCCGATGGCCGAGTCACCGTGACCTGCTGATCGGCGGCGTGTCCCGCCCCGCGGCCGAAGGGGAGACCTTCGACGGTCCACAACCCCCACGACGGCTCGGTCATCGGGTCGGTGGCCAAGGGTGGGGTGGCCGACGTCGACGCCGCCCTGACGTGTGCCACGCGGGCCTTCGACGAGGGCCCCTGGCCCCGCCTGCCCGCCGTCGAACGGGGCCGGGTGCTGCTGCGGGCCGCCGCGCTGTTGCGGGAACGAGCCGAGCAGTTCGTGGCCTGTGACGTGGCGAACGCGGGCAAGCCGGTGGCCAGCGCGCGGTGGGAGGTCGAGGCCACCGCTTCCACCTTCGAGTACTACGGCGGGGCGGCCAACAAGGTGCACGGCGAGGTACCGCCGGTGGCCAAGCCGGGCCTGGCCGTGGTCCTACGCGAGCCGGTCGGCGTCTGTGCGCTGATCGTGCCCTGGAACTTCCCCCTGATGATCGCCGGGTGGAAGGTGGCCCCGGCCTTGGCCTGCGGGAACACCGTCGTGCTCAAGCCCGCCAGCTACACGCCGCTGTCGGCCCTCCTGCTGGGCGAGCTCCTCGTCGACGCCGGGGTGCCGGCGGACGCCGTTTCGGTCCTGCCCGGGCCCGGGCGCCAGCGTGGGCGACGTGCTGGTCGGCGACCCCCGGGTGCACAAGATCAGCTTCACCGGCGAGACGACGACCGGGACCCGGATCCTGCAGCAGTCGGCCCCCAACATCGCCCGGGTGGCGCTGGAGCTGGGCGGGAAGTCGCCCTGCCTCGTCTTCGCCGACGCCGACCTCGACCGGGCCGCCGCGGAGCTGCCCATGGCGGTGTTCGACAACGCCGGCCAGGACTGCTGCGCCCGGGCCCGGGTCCTGGTCGAGCGCCCGGTGTACGACGACTTCGTCGAGCCGCCTTCGCCCGCCACACCGAGGCGGTGGCGGTCGGCGCCCCGACCGCGGACGGGCACCGAGATGGGACCGCTGATCTCCGCCCGCCAGCGGGACTCGGTGGCCGGGTACGTGGCGCTGGGCCAGGAGGAGGGCGCCGAGCTGGTCACCGGTGGCGTCGTGCCCGCCGCCGACGACCTCGCAGCCGGCTCATACCTGACCCCGGCCGTCCTGGCCGGGGTCGACAACGACATGCGGGTGGCCCGCGAGGAGATCTTCGGCCCGGTGGCCACCGTCATCCCTTTCGACACCGAGGCGGAAGCCGTCGCGCTGGCCAACGACTCGGTCTACGGCCTCTCGGGCTCGCTGTGGACCCGGGACGTGAGCCGGGCGATCCGGGTGGCCAAGGCCGTGCGGACCGGTGTCCTGTCGGTCAACTCCAACTCGTCGGTGCACCAGGAGGCCCCGTTCGGGGGCTACAAGCAGAGCGGGCTCGGCCGGGAGAGCGGCTTGGCCGCCATGGCGGCCTACACCGAGCAGAAGACGGTGTTCCTCGCCGACAGCTGAGGCCGGACGGCCTTGGCCACGACGGTGGCCTGGGAAGGCGACGAGCACGGTGTCGATCTCGCAGCGCTGACCATCGCCTCCTACGATGGCGGGATGGCCCCGGCCCCCGCCCGCCACCGGAAGCGAGGCCGGGTCTTGACCACGGGATCGGGGCTGGCGCCGTCGATCGAGGTGGATGACGGCCTCGTGGTCTTCGAGCCGTCCTCGGGAGCGTTCCTCGACCTCGACGAGTCGGCCGCCGAGCTGTTCGTGGTGCTGTCGGACCATGGGGGCTCTTCGTCGGCGGTCGTCGAGCACCTGGTGTCGGTCCACGGGCTCGACGTCGCCGCGGCGCAGGCGATCGTCGAGCAGTTCGTCGCCGACCTGCGGGGCTACGGCGTGACGGTCCCCGACCCCGGCTGAGGGCAGCTGTCCCCTCGTCGTCGACCCCCGACGTCGGGCTGCGGGGGGCTCAGGCGGAGAGCGCCCGGCGAGCCCGTCGGCTGACGAGGACCTCGCGGGCATGGGAGGTCGTCACCGTGAGGGGGTTGACCGCGAAGTAGGGGCTCACGAGCCGGATGCGCCGGCGATCCTTGATGCCCAGGGACCGGGGCAGCATCCACCGCTCGAGGCGGGAGGCCCTCGCCTCGTCACCGAACAGGGTCGAGTCCGCGAGGCGCACGCTCACCCGCCACAACCGGCGCAGTCCCAGTGCGCTCGCCGTCTCCTCCACGGCGACCTGGCTGGCGGCGGCCAGCAGCATGGCGTCGAAGAGGTCCCGAAGCCGGGTGAAGCCGCTCTTCCAGCAGTGCAGCGTCAGCAACAGTGCATGCACGTCGTCTCTCGGCCGGAGCACGCCGTCGATGCCGGTCCGTGACGGCTGAGCGGTCGCGAACACGAGATCGTCGGGCACCTTCGCCCAACTGGGGACGTTCGGGTGGTGGTGCAGTTCGACGCCCAGCGTCCCGGTCAGGTCGGCGAGAGCGGGCAGATGATGGTGGTCGATCCCGACCCGCCGCGGATTGTGGCGGTAGCCCAAGGCGACGAGGCGGTCCCAGCGCACCTGGGGGTCCCGCACCAACACGTCCAGGTCACGGAAGGGGCGCTCGACGGGGCGGGGATAGAGCATGGCCACCTCGAGGCCCTTCATGACGATGATCGGCCCCTCGTGGTGCTCGACCTGGTCGCCCAGGAGGTGCTGGGCCACCAGGACGCGGCGGCCGTGCCGACGGCGGTCGTTCGCCAGGCGCTCCGGGTCGCCGAACAGGAGGTCGAAGCCGTGGCTCTGGAGCTTCGGCCTGTGGCCACGACCCCACGTGGCGACTCAGCCGGTCGAACAGATCGTCCGGCGCCGGCCCCTCAGTCACGCCGAGGATGATGCCCGGAGTCCGTGGGCGATGCGCGCGACCCCCTCACCTGTCGTCGCGGATGGCGCGAGCCGACCCCCCTCGTTCGAGTGGGAGCGGGCCCTGGGGTCAGGCCGAGGCGGCCGTTCGGGGGCTGACGAACCCCAGGCCCCGCAGCTGCTCGAGCGCCTCGCCGGTGGGCAACGGCGTTCCCGCGGGCCAGTCCTGCACCGCCACGATCTGGCGACGACCCGGGCTCCAGGCGGCGACGTCGTCGCCCAGCCGGATGGCGCGCACGTCGGGCCCGAATCCGGACGCGGTCAGCTCGTCGCCGGGAACGGGTGCACAAGGCACCGGTGTCTCGATGGCTCCGTGAGCGAATGCCTCCGCGCACATCGCCAGGCAGGTCGCCTCGTCGTGGTAGCTGATCGCCGTCGCCCGGCACCGAGCGGCCAGCCGAGCCACCGTCAGCAACTCGTCGTCGGAGCACGACCGCAGCAGCGAGCCGACCAGGCGACAGAACGCCTCGACGGCCGACACGGGCTCACTCGAGGCCGGGCCGGGTCCGAACGACGGGAACAGGAGCACATCGACGGTCGTCTCGTCGCTGACGGACTCGATGCCGAGATCGGCGGCCGCGACCATCACCCGGTCGGCCCCCGCCCCGTACGGCGTCATCTGGGCCTGGGCGGCGAACGGGCTGGTCGACCGGATGGCCAGCGGGGCGCCGAAGCTGGTCACCGTTCTCCCCTCGAGCCATACGGTGTCGTCGGAGACGAACGTCGCTCCCGAGCGTGCGCCCAGCAGGGCGACGAGCGTGCTCTTGCCCGACCCGGTGTTGCCAGCCGCCAGCACGCCGCGGCCGTCGGCGCAGGACGCACGCTGAAGCATGAATCGGGACACCGCTGCGGGTGGTGCGCAGCGATCCGGCCGATCGCGCCGAGGTGCCTGTGCAGGGAGGCGTGGAAGTGGTCAGGGTCGACCGCAGCCGGCCGCAGCAGTGCCCGGGCATCGGCCGAGAGTTCGGCGGTCAGGTGCGACAGCACCGAATCGAGTCCGCACCGGGGCGGGAGGGTGCTCAGGGGCAGCAGGTGATCGACGTCAGTACGAGGCGCGACGTCTGTTCGAGCCCCCGGGCGTACAGGCATCGGAGCAGTAGACAACCGGCTGTGCACCCACAGGAGTTGCCGTAGTCGGCGTAATGTTCCCCTGTATGCAGCCCGTCATCGTGAACGTTGCCGTGCAAATTGAAACCCTTCAGGGGGGGTGATCGTCGTAGTAAGACAGGTGAGCGCAGATGTTGTCGGTGCCGGTACCGCCAATGTAGACCGAGCCGTCTTCGCCCAGGACATCAAATCCGGCGTTTTGGCCGTTGAAGCGACCCCAGTTGCAAATCACTCCTAGCGCCGCAGTTCTGGTTCCAGCTTCCGCCAGTAATCGATAATGCCGTACAACTGCGTCGCTGTCCCCAGCGGGGGTGCAGATTGAACGTTGTTTGACCGACAGCTGGGGCGCTGAACACCCCGAGTCACAACGGGGGCGGCGAATGCGGTGACGCCGGCCGCCTTGGCGCCGAGCTTGATTGCCTCCCGCCGACCGATCGATCCGCCCGAATGTTCGTCCATGACAGCTTCTCCCGCGCTTGTCCACCCTAGTGAGCAGCTAAGTGCTGAAGACTACCACCCTCCGTGAGCAATGGGCAATGACCAGGGAGTCGGAAAGATCGTCCGATGCCGGGAATTCGCCGAAGCCCCGCAGCCGCCGAGGTCAGAGCAGGCCGAGGCGGCGGGCCAGGTCGGACTGGAGGACGCCGTCGGGGTCGACGCGGGCGCGGACGGCGCGCCACTCGTCGAGGCGGGGGTACATGGCGGCCAGGAGGCCGGGGTCGAGGCGGCTGTCCTTGGCCAGGTAGACGCGGCCGCCGACGTCGGCCACCTCGCGGTCGAGGCGCGTCGAGCAGCGGCCCCAGGGACGGCGTCGCCGGCGGGGATGTCCAGGGCCAGCGTCCAGCCCGGCATCGGGAACGACAGCGGGCCCGGGTCGGCGGGCGCCGAAGCGCTTGAGCACGGCCAGGAACGACGGTCGGCCCCTTGCCGGAGAGGGCCTCGACCGCCCGCCGCAGGGTGGCCTCGGCGCCGAACGGGCACGACCATCTGCCACTGCAGGAAGCCCCGGCTGCCGTAGATCCGGTTCCAGCCCTTCACGAAGTCCAGCGGGTGGAAGAACGGGGCGATGGCCTGCACCTCGCCGGTGCGGTGGCGGGGGTGGCTTGCCGGTACCAGACCTCGTTGAAGGCCCGGATCGACAGCGGTTGAGGGCCAGGTTGGGCACCCAGGGCGGGGCGCTGACGACGCACCGCGGGGTCGTAGGCGAAGGGCTCGCGCCGGTCGGCCTCGGGCAGGGCGTCGACCGGGGCGAAGTCGCCCGCGGGTCAGCACCGACCGGCCCATGGTCGGCGCCGGTGGCCATCAGGTCGATCCAGGCGACCGAGTAGTGGTAGCCGTCGTCGCCCCGGTCCATGCGGTCGAGGGCGTCGTCGAGGTCGGTCGTGCGCTCGGTGTCGACCAGCAGGCGGCTGGACGGGGATCGGCTGCAGGGCGAAGGTGGCGTCGAGGATCGACGCCGGTCAGGCCCATGCCCCCGGCCGTGGCCCAGAAGAGCTCGGGGTCCTGGTCGGGCCCGACCTCGACGATCCCGGCCGGGCGTGCGCAGGCGCAGCGAGCGGACGTGCTGGGCGAACGAGCCGTCCCGGTGGTGGTTCTTGCCGTGGACGTCGGCGGCGATGGCGCCGCCGACGGTCACGTACCGGGTGCCCGGGCGAGACGGGCACGAACCAGCCCTGGGGCACGACGACCCGCAGGAGGTCGTCGAAGCTCAGGCCGGCCTCGGCGGTGACCAGGCCGGTGACCCCGTCGAAGGCCAGCAGGCGCGCTCACGCCGGTGGCGTCGGCCACCGCGCCGCCGGCGTTCTGGGCGGCGTCGCCGTAGGACCGTCCCAGGCCGCGGGCGATGACGCCCCGCGCTCGCGTCGGCCGTGCGTCGACGCGTCGGCGGCCAGGGCCTCGTGGCGGTCGTGGGCGTCGCGACCGTCGGCCCCGGTCGGCGCGTGCGGGACCAGCCCGGTCAGCTCACGGCGTCATGCCACGTAGACGGCGGTGCCGTAGACGACCGCCCAGGCCAGGCCGGCCAGCTGCAGCGGCCGGTCCGCGAAGAACAGCTCCTCGGGGGCGGCGCCCTGGCCGCGGTCGAGGAGCAGGGCGTAGCGCAGGACGGCGATGACGAAGGGCAGGATCGACAGCTCGAACCACGGGACCGAGCCGGAGGACGCCGCCGCGGTCTCGAAGGCCCAGACGCAGTAGGCCACGAACATGACCCCGGACGAGATCGTCCGCAGGTAGGCCAGGTACGACTCGCTGTACTCGTCCAGGGTCGCCCGCACGTCGCCGGCCTCGCCCTCCTCCTCGGCCAGGTCGCCGACCTCGCCCTGGCGCTTGCCGGTCACGACGAACAGCGAGCCGAACGAGGTGACGATGAAGAACCAGTCCGACACGGGCACGCCGGTGGCCGTGGCCCCGCCGATGGCCCGCAGCACGAAGCCGCTGGCGACGGCGACCACGTCGAGGATGACGATGTGCTTGAGCCAGTGGCTGTAGGCCGTGGTCACGACGCACGTAGATGGCGACCACGACGGCCAGGTGCCAGTCGGCGAGGAAGCTGAGCGCCACGCCGGCCGGCGATGGTCAGGACCCCGACGACCGTGGCCAGGCCGGGGGGCACGACACCGGCGGCGATCGGCCGGATGCCGCTTGGTGGGGTGGCGGGCGTCGGCCTCGCGGTCGGCGACGTCGTTGAGCAGGTAGGTCCCGGAAGCGGCCAGGCAGAAGGCGGCGAAGGCGATGCAGGCGTCGGCCAGCGGCCCGGCCTCGTCGAGCACCGCCGGCGGCAGCCGGGGCGGCGAACACCAGCAGGTTCTTGGCCCACTGCTTCGGGGCCGGGCGGCCCGACGAGGCCACCGGCGACTGACTCGGAACGGCCGCGGCGACCGAGGGGCTCGTCGGCGCCAGGGGGTCGGGCCGTCGGCCCCGTGGTCATGGTCGTGAGGCTACGCGGCGCAGCCTCAGCGGGCGGAGACCTTGCGCCAGAGCGGGCGGGGGAGGTGGCGGAAGGTGCTGAACACGTAGCGCAGGATCGGGCGGGGCCCACACGGCGTCGGCCCCCTTGGCCAGGCCCTTGGCGATCTCGTCGGCGACGGCGTCGGGGGTGGTGGCGAACGGCGCCGGGCTCCCGGCCCTCGGTCATGCGGGTGTGCACGAAGCCGGGGCGCACGACCATCACCCGGGCGCCGGTGCCCTGCAGCGCGTCGCCGAGGCCCTGGGCGAAGCCGTCGAGGCCCGCCTTGGTGGCGCCGTAGACGAGGTTCTCGGCCCGGACCCGCTCGCCGGCGACCGAGGAGAGGACCACGAGGGTCCCGTGGCCCTGCTCCCGCAGGCGGTTGGCGGCGGCCAGGCCGCTGGACACGGCGCCGGCCATGTTCACGCTCACGGCCTCGGCGGCCACGGCCGGGTCGGCGTCGAAGGCGGCCTGGTCGCCGAGCACCCCGAAGGCCGAGAGCGACCAGGTCGAGGTCGCCGAGCAGGCCGACCGCCTCGTCGATCACCGCGGCGTGGCGCTCGGGGTCACGGGCGTCGAAGGCGATGAGGTGGACCTCGTCGAGGCCGTCGGCCCGCAGCGCCTCGGCGACGGGCTGCGGCCGCCGCCGGGTCCCGGACCGCCAGCACGACGCGGCGACAGCGGTCGCGGGCCAGGCGGCGCACGGTGGCGAGGGCGATCTCCGACGTGCCCCCGAGCACCAGGACGGTCTGCACGGCCCCGAGGGCGTCCTTCATGGCGGTGGAGGGTACGGGCGTCGCTCAGGAGGCCAGCAGGACCTGGACGGTGAAGGCCACGAGGATGGCCAGCCCGCACAGCAGGGCGGCGATGATCAGGAGGCGGGTGCTCACCGGCCGCGAAGGGTACTGACGCCGGTCGGCCGGCGGTCCCGACCCCCGGTCGGGTGAACAGCGGGGCCCTCCGAACAGCCCCGGGGGCGACCGGTAGGCTCGGCCGGGCATGGCTGATCGACATGACCTCGTGATCATCGGCGGCGGCCCCGGGGGCTACGCCGCCGCCCTCTACGGCGCTGCGGCTGGCCTCGACGTGGCCATGATCGAGAACCAGAAGGTCGGCGGCACCTGCCTGCACCGGGGGCTGCATCCCGGCCAAGGCGCTGCTGGAGACCGCCGCGGTGCGGCGGGCGCTGGCGGGCGCCGCCGAGTTCGGGTTCACCATCGACGAGCCGACCCTGGACTTCGGCGTCAGCCAGGACCGCAACCAGGGCGTCATCGACAAGCTCCACAAGGGCCTCTCGTCCCTCCTGGGCAACCGCAAGATCCGGGTCGTGAACGGCACGGGCCGCCTGCTCGGCCCGGGCCGGGTCGGCGTGTCCGGCGGCGAGGACGGCGACCTCGAGCTGGAGGGCGACGCGGTGGTCCTGGCCTCCGGTTCGGTGCCCCGCACCATCCCCGGCTTCGAGGTCGACGGCCAGGTGGTCGTGACCTCCGACGAGCTGGTCAAGGCCCGGGACCTGCCGGCCTCGGCCGTGGTCATCGGCGGCGGCGCCATCGGCTGCGAGTTCGCGTCGATGATGGCCGACCTCGGCACCGAGGTGACCATCCTCGAGGCCCTGCCCAAGATCCTCCCCGGCCTCGACGCCGACGTGGCCAAGCTGGTCGAGCGCTCCTTCAAGAAGCGGGGCATCACCATCCACACCGGGGTCGAGGTCAAGGGCCACGAGCCGGGCGGCGCGGGCACGACCGTGCAGTTCGGCGAGGACCAGACGATCGAGGTCGAGCGCGTCGTGGTCTCGGTCGGGCCGGCGGCCCCTCTCCGACGACCTGGGCCTGGACGGCACCGGCGTCGAGGTCGACGAGCGGGGCTTCGTGAAGGTCGACGAGAACTGCCGCACCACCCTCGACGGGGTGTGGGCCGTCGGTGACCTCATCCCGACCGCCCAGCTGGCCCACGTGGCCTTCGCCGAGGCCATCGTCGTCGATCAAGGACATCCTCGGCGAGGATCCGGTGCCCGCTGGACTACACCCGGGTCCCGTGGTGCATCTACTGCCACCCCGAAGTGGCCTTCGCCGGGCTCTCCGAGGACGCGGCCAAGGAGGCGGGCCACGACGTGGTCACCGTGAAGCACCGGTTCGGGGGCAACGGCCGGGCCCTGATCATCGGTGAGGCCGACGGCCTGGTGAAGGTCATCGCGGCCAAGGACGCCGACGGCCGGGCGGGCCAGATCCTGGGCGTGCACATGGTGGGCCCGTGGGTCACCGAGCAGCTCGGCCAGGGCTACCTGGCGGTCAACTGGGAGGCGACGGTGGACGAGGTGGCCCAGTTCATCCAGCCCCACCCGTCGTTGTCGGAGAACTTCGGCGAAGCGGTCATGGCCCTCACCGGCCGTGGCCTGCACGGCTGAGCCACCAGGCGAAAGAGGAGACACCATGGCCGACGTCGAGATGCCCCAGCTGGGCGAGACCGTCACCGAGGGGACGATCACCCAGTGGTTCAAGGCGGTGGGGGACCAGGTCGAGGTGGACGAGCCCCTCTTCGAGGTCTCCACCGACAAGGTCGACTCCGAGGTGCCCTCCCCGGCCGCCGGCGTGCTCCAGGAGATCCTGGTGCCCGAGGGCGAGACCGTCGACGTCGGCACGAAGCTGGCCGTCCTGGGCGACGGCGACGGTGCTGCGCCGGCCGAGCCCGAAGCCGCCGCCGAGCCGGAAGCCGCCGCCGAGCCGGAAGCGGCCGCCGAGCCGGAACCGGCAGGCGAGCCCGAGGCCGAGGACGCCGAGGCGCCCGAGGCCCAGGAGCCGGCGGCCGAGGCACCCGAAGCCGCCCCCGCCGCCGAGGAGCCCGAGGAGTCCGAGGAGCCCGAAGAGCCCGAGGCCGGTCCGGCCGACGCGGCCCCGGAGGCCGCCGGCGGGGACGGTCGGGTCCTCTCACCGCTGGTGCGCCGGCTGATCCGCAAGCACGGCCTGGACCCGGCCACGCTCACCGGATCCGGGCCGGGGGGACGCATCACCCGCAACGACGTGCTCGCCGCCGCCGAGTCCGGGGCCGGGTCGAAGCCCCGGGCGGCCCCGCGGCCCCTGGCAGCCGCCGAAGGCCCCGAGACGGCCGCGAAGGCTGCCGCGCCACCTGCGGCCGCGCCGGTCCAGGTGAAGGCCGCCGCCGACGGCACCTCCACCGAGCCCCTGAACAACATCCGCAAGCGCACCGGCGAGCACATGGTCCGGTCCCAGCAGACCTCACCCCACGTGCTCACGGCCATGGAGGTCGACTTCGAGGCCGTGGACCGGGTCCGCCGGGCCCACAAGACGGCGTGGAAGGACCAGGAGGGCTTCAGCCTGACCTACCTGCCCTTCGTGGCCCGGGCCGTGGTCGACGCCATCGAGGACTTCCCGCACCTCAACGCGTCGGTGGGCGAGGGCGAGCTGCTCGTGCACCATCCCGTGCACCTGGCCATCGCCGTGGACCTCGACTTCCAGGGCCTGCTCGCCCCGGTCGTGCGCAACACCGAGTCCAAGCGCCTCCGGGCCATCGCCCGCGAGATCCGGGACCTGGCCGACCGGGCCCACCAGAAGAAGCTGTCGGCCGACGAGATCGCCGGTGGCACCTTCACCATCACCAACCCCGGCCAGTACGGGACGATGATGCAGTTCCCGGTGATCAACCAGCCCCAGGTGGCGATCCTGTCGACCGACGGCGTCCACCGGAAGCCGGTCGTGGTGACCGCGCCGGACGGCACGGAGGCCATCGCCGTGCACTCGGTCGGGGTCCTGGCCCTGGCCTGGGACCACCGGGCCTTCGACGGGGCCTACGCCGCCGCCTTCCTGGCCCGCCTCCGCGACATCATCGAGACCCGGGACTGGGAAGCCGAGCTCTGAGCATGCTGCGGCAGCGGTGGCTGGGGCGGGTGGCCTACCAGGACGCCCACGCCCTCCAGCACGGCCTGTTCGCCCGGTCGGCCGACGACCACCTGCTCCTGCTGGAGCACCCCCATGTGTTCACCCTCGGTCCCCGCGGCTCCCTCGACCACCTTCTGGTCGACCCCGACGCGGTCGGCGCCGAGGTGGTCCACACCGACCGCGGGGGCGACATCACCTACCACGGCCCCGGCCAGCTGGTGGGCTACCCGATCCTCACCGTGCCGGGGAAGCGGGGCGGGGGCATGGCCGACACCGTGGCCTACGTCCACTCGGTCGAACAGCTCCTGATCGACGTGCTCGGTGACCTGGGCCTGACCGACGTGGGTCGGGTCGAGGGCCTCGCCGGCGTCTGGGTCGCCCCTGCCTCGCCCCGGCCGCGGAAGGTCGCGGCGATCGGGGTGAAGCTCAGCCGGGGCCGGTCCATGCACGGCTTCGCCCTCAACGTGGACCCGGACCTGGTGTGGTTCGACCGGATCGTGCCCTGCGGGATCACCGACAAGGGGGTGACCTCGCTGCGGGCCGAAGGCCTCGAGGTGACCATGGCCACGGTCGTCGAGGCGGTCATGGCCCGGGCCGCCGGGCGCTGGGGCGCCGAGGGCGAGGAGCGGGCCGAGGTGAAGGCCCTGCCCTCCGACGTCCCGGTCCGGGTCGGCGGGCTGGCCGTGGCCGAGCGCAAGCCCGAGTGGCTGCGGGCGCCGGTGCGCCTCGGGGAGGACTACCGGGAGCTGCGCAAGCGCATGCGTCGCCTCGACCTGGTCACCGTGTGCGAGGAGGCGGGCTGCCCGAACATCTCGGAGTGCTGGGCCGACGGCACCGCCACCTTCATGCTCAACGGCGAGCGGTGCACCCGGGCGTGTGGCTTCTGCCTCGTCGACACGAACAAGCCGGACGGCCCCCGGCGGCCGACGAGCCGGAGCGGGTGGCCGACGCCGTGGCCGAGATGGGCCTGCGCTTCGCCGTGCTGACCGCGGTGGCCCGGGACGACCTGCCCGACGGTGGGGCCGGCCAGTTCGCCCGCACCGTCGAGGCCATCCGGCGCCGCGACGCCCGGGTCGAGGTCGAGGTGCTGATCCCGGACTGCAAGGGCGACCCCGACGTCGCTGGCGACGATCTTCGCCGCCCGCCCCGATGTCCTGAACCACAACCTCGAGACCGTGGCCCGCCTCCAGCGGGCGGTGCGCCCCTCGGCCGGGTACGCCCGCAGCCTGTCGGTCCTGGCCCGGGCGAAGGCGGCCGGGCTGAGGACCAAGTCCGGGATGATCCTGGGGCTGGGGGAGACCGAGGACGAGGTCGTCGCCGCCCTGGCCGACCTCCGGGCGGTGGGCACCGACATCGTCACCCTCGGCCAGTACCTGCGGCCCACCGCCGCCCACCTGCCGGTGCGCCGCTGGTGGCGCCCCGAGGAGTTCGACCGCCTGAAGGCGGCGGGGGAGGCCCTCGGGCTCGCGCACGTGGAGGCCGGTCCACTCGTGCGGTCCAGCTACCACGCCCGCGAGGCCGCCGACCACGCCGGGGACGCCACCCTGGTCGACGCCGGCTGACGCCAGAACGGTCGATCTCGACTCCTAGGGTGAACCGGTGAGCACGTTCGCCGACCGGATGGGCCGCGTGCGCGTCGCCATGGACCGCCACGGGGTCGACACGGTGCTGCTGTCGGTCGGGGCCGACCTGCCCTGGCTGACGGGCTACGAGGCGATGCCCCTGGAGCGGCTCACCATGCTGGTGCTGCCCCGCGAGGGCGACGCCACCCTCGTCGTCCCCCGGCTGGAGGCACCCCGGGTGGTGGAGCGGCCCGAGGTGTTCACCGTGCGGCCCTGGGAGGAGACCGAGGACCCGGTGGAGCTGGTCGCCGCCGCGGCGGGGTCGCCCGACGTCGTGGCGCTGGGCGACCGGACCTGGGCCCGGTTCGTGCTCGACCTGCAGGCCCGCCTGCCCGCGGCCTCGTTCCGTCCGGCCCAGCCCGTGCTCGGCCCGTTGCGGGCGGTCAAGGACGCCGCCGAGGTGACCGCCCTGCGCCGGGCCGGTGCGACCGTCGACCGGGTGGTGGCCGCCATCCAGGCCGGTGAGGTGCCCCTCGCCGGCCGCACCGAGGCGGAGGTCGCCGCCGAGGTCCACGGTCGCCTGCTCGACGCCGGCCACCACCAGGTCAACTTCGTCATCGTGGCCTCGGGCCCGAACGCCGCCAGCCCCCACCACGAGCCCGGGTCCCGGCGGATCGAACCGGGGGAGGGGGTCCTGTTCGACATCGGGGGCACCGTCCTCGACGCCGACGGGGTGGGCTACTGCTCGGACATCACCCGGTGTGTCCACCTGGGGGCGCCACCGCCCGGGTTCCGTGACCTCTATGCCGTCCTCCAGGACGCGCAGGCCCAGGCCGTCGACGCCGCGACGGTGGGCACGCCGTGTGAGGACGTCGACGGCGTGGCCCGCCGCCTCATCACCGAGGGGGGCTACGGCGACGAGTTCGTCCACCGCACGGGCCACGGCATCGGCATCGAGGCCCACGAGGACCCCTACGTGGTGGCCGGCAACTGCGAGGCGCTCGTCCCCGGCCACGCCTTCTCGGTGGAGCCGGGCATCTACGTCGAGGGCACGTGGGGCGCGCGCATCGAGGACATCGTCGTGGCCACCGAGCACGGCCCCGAGCCCCTCAACCAGGTCCCCCACGACCTGATCGAGCTCTAGTCCGTGCCCGCCAGTTCGAAATTGCGTGACTTGGTTACGCCTGGCGTCACCAACTCACGCAATTTCGGTGGGATGCGACGGTGATGGAGTTCGACGGCGCGACCGTCCTGCTGCAATGGGCGGTCGGCGGCCTGGCCTTCTGCTGGGTGACGACCCGCCACCAGGTCCTCGGCATCGGCTACGGCTGGTTGCTGCGCGGGGTGTGGGGCATCACCGCGCTGGGAGGCCTGCTGGTCGGGCTGCGCACCGACACCGTGCCCGTCCGGGAGGCCGCGGCCATCGGTGTGGTGCTGGCGACGCTGTTCGCCCTGGTCATCTCGGTCCGGCTGAAGGACGAGGGTCCGAAGGGCCTGCCTCGCTGGCTGGACCTGCCCGCGCCCGCTGATCGGCGTCGTCGGCCTCGTCGCCGCGGGCATCGAGGCCGGCGGTCCGGACGCCTTGGCGGTGGCCCGCATCGTGGTGGGCGCGGCGTTCCTCGGCGCCATCACCGACGCCATGCTCCTGGGCCACTGGTACCTCGTGCAGCCCGGCCTGTCCCGGGACCCGCTGTACGAGCTGCTGACGATGTCCACCGTGCTCTGGTTCCCGGAGATCCTGGTCCTGCTCTGGCCCGTGGGGATGGTCTCGGTCCTGAACGGGACGATCGACGACGGCTACGGCGGGATGTTGGGCTGGTTCTGGGTGATGAGCGCGGTGACCACGATCGCCCTGCTGGTGGTCACCCGGCTGGCCCTCCGGGAGAAGCAGTACTCGGCGGTCATGGCGGCCACCGGCCTGCTGTACCTCGCCATCCTCACCGCGGCGGGGACCGACCTCGTGGCCCGCGCCCTTCTCGCCTCCTGAACCGGCACCGGCGATGCCGAAGCCCGGAGGGCGAAGCTCCTAGGGTCTGACCGGTGTTCCGGCTCGCCGATGCCCCTCCCGGCGGAGCGCCCACGATCGGCGAGGTGTCGGTCCTGCTGGGCGGGGTCGCGTTCGGTGCGCTGACGATGAGCTCGTTGGCCCTGGCGCTCTTCGGGGTCCATCGGGGCTGGCTGGCGATCCTGCTCGCCGCGCTGGCCTTGGTGGGGGTCGTCGTCGCCCTGGTGCGCACGACCACGCGGCGGCCTCGCTTCGACCTGACCGAGGCGCTGATCGGCGCGGTCCTCGTCGGGGTCATGGCCGTGCTCGTGTTCCCCGGGTTCAACTACGGGGCCAAGTTCCGGGACCCCGGCGTCTATGTCGGCCATGCCTTCGCCATCGAGCGGGAGCACGCGACGAGCTTCCCCGATCCGGTGTTCGAGACCGATGCGCCGGTGGAGGTCCGGGACCGGCTGCCGGTCCTGGCGTCGCCCACCGGCGAGGTGGAACTGCACTGCTGTGACACCTTCCAGTCGTTGAAGGCCGACGCCGACAACGAGGGCCACATCCTGCCGTCCTTCTTCCACGCCTGGCCGGCGCTGCTGGCCACGACCCTGGCGGTCGGTGGCCGGACGGGGCTGTTCAACACCGCCCCGGTGCTGGCCATCCTCTCGCTGTCGGCCTTGTTCCTGGCCCTCCGGCGGGGCGTGTCGACGTTGACCGCGGCGCTCGGGTCCGGCCTGGTCGCGGTCGGCATGATGCAGGTCTGGCAGGCCCGGTACCCGACCACCGAGATGGCGACCCAGGCGCTGTTCACGATGGGCGTCCTCGCCGTCGTCGTGGGGGTCCGGCTCCACAGCCGGTGGGCGTTGGCGGCGGCGGGCTTCGTTTACGGCTCGATGTTCCTCATGCGGCCCGACGGGCTGCTGGTGGTCCTGATGCTCTGCGGGGCGGTGGCCTTCCTCTACGGCACCGAACGGGCGGAGTGGTCGATCGCTCCGTTGCTGGCGGGGCTCGCCGTCGTGGTGCCGTTGGCGGCCTTCCAGGCCTATGACCGTTCGGCGGTGTACACCGCGGGCAAGATCCCGTCCGGGCCGCTGGTCCTGGCCCTGCTCCTGGGTCTGGCCCTGGTCGCGCTGGCGGTGCGCCGCCTCCGCCGGCGACGCCCGGCGATCGACGCGTGGATCGAGCGCCGGCGCCCCGAGGACTGGGCCCGGCTCGCCGCCGTCGTCTCGGCGGTGGCGCTGGGCCTGTTCTTCGTGCTCGCCGCCCTCCGGCCGGCCCTCTTCGGCGAGACGCGGGGCACGGGTCGGTCGGGCGAGGTGGTGCGCAAGTACGACGAGGACAACCTGCTGCGGCTCACCTGGTTCCTCACGCCCGCGGTGATCGCCCTGGCCCCCTTCGGCGTCGCCGTGCTCATGACCCGGCGCCGGGCCGTCGCGCTCTATGGCCTCCTCGTGCCCGGACTGCTGCTCACCCCGATCCTGGTCTGGAACCCCCGGATCTCGCCGCAGCTGATGTGGTGGACCCGCCGGTACGTCCCGGTGGTCCTGGTCTTCCTCCTGGTCGCCGCCGCCGCCGCCCTGGCCTGGCTGCTCACCAGGCGCGGTCGTGGGCGCCTGGTGACCGGCGGGGTGGCGGTCGCCCTCGTGGCGTGGATCGGCCTCGTCGGGCTGAGCCAGTCCCTCGAGCTGCGGAACCATGACGAGCTCGGGGGGTCGCTGGCCCTCATCGACCGCCTGGCCGCGACGGCGGAGGGTGAGCCGGTCGTGTACCTGTGGGTCGACCCCGACGAGAACGCCCGGCGGTACGTGGCGACGATGACGACCCACTACGGCCAGCCGTCGTTGGCCGTCGAGGCGGTGACGCCGGCGACCGTCGAGGCCGTGGCCGACGCCTATCCCGGCCGGGAGGTGCTGGTCGTGGCCTCGAGGCCGGAGGTCCCGGATCTGCCGCTGGCGGCATCGTCGAGGGTCGAGGGGACGGTCGAGCGCTGGGAGGACACCATCGACGAACGGCCGGACGAAGCCCTGGAGCGGTTGGTGCAATTCTGGGTGTTCCGACCCTGATCGGCTGGCGCGGAGCGCCGTCCCCGTCATACTGGACCCATGCCACGCGCCATCTGGAGCGGGTCGATCAGCTTCGGCCTGGTCAACATCCCGGTCCAGCTCTTCAACGCTGTGAGTCGCAAGTCGGTCCGGTTCAACCAGATCGACTCGCGCAACAACGCCCGCATCCGCAACAAGAAGGTCAATGCGGAGAACGGCGACGACGTGCCCGACGAGGTGATCGTCAAGGGCTACGAGTTGTCGAAGGGCAACTACGTGCTGGTCAGCGAGGACGAGCTGGCCGCCCTGGACCCCGAGTCCCAGCGCACGATCGACATCGAGGAGTTCGTCGACCTCGCCGACATCGACCCCGTCTACTTCGACGCCACCTACCACCTGTCGCCGGACCCCGCGACGGTCAAGGCCTACGCCCTGCTGGCCCGCACGATGGAGCAGGCGGGCAAGGTCGGCATCGCCCGCTTCGTCTGACGGCGCTCATCGCGGCGGAGATGGGCGTCCCGCTGGCGGTCGTCGCCGCCGGCACCGCGAACGACTTCGCCCGCTCGCAAGACCTGCCGCTGGATATCGAGGAAGCGTGCGCGCTCGCGCGCGACCCACACGCGCACGACCCGCCACGCCGAGCTCGCGCTCGCCGGCGACCGCCCGTTCGTCAACGCCGCCGCGACCGGCCTGTCCGTCGTCGCCGCGAAGCGAGGCCCGCCCGCACAAGTCGCGCCTCGGCCCGCTCGCCTACGCCGTCGGTGCGATCAAGGCGGCCGCGACCGCAAAGCCGCTGCGCTGCAGCGTGCGCTGCGACGACGCCGACTGCTGGGAGGGCCGAGCCTGGCAGGTCGTCGTCGGCGCGACCGGCGCGTTCGGCGGCGGCAGCGAGATGGGCGGCACGGAGCCGGCGACGGCCTGCTCGACGTCGCGGTCGTGCCCGCCGGCTCGCGCGTCGGCCTCGCCCGCCGCGCCTTCGGCATGCGCCGCGGGCGGCTCACCGAGCAATCCGACGTCGCGCACCACCGCGGCGCGACCATCGACGTCGGCGTCGAGGCCGCTCGCCGACGTTCAACGTCGACGGGGAGGTCTGCCCGTGCGAGCCGGCGCACTTCACGCTGCGCCACGGCGGCTTTCGGGTCGTCGCGGATGAACAAGCGCTGGCCCGCCGCGATCGGCGCGCTTCGCGATCACGTGGTACGCGAGCGAGTCGCTGCGCCACCGCCGCGAGCAGGGCGACGGCTACGACCTGCACGGCGAGGAGCTCGAGGTCGGCTCGCCCGAGTTCCAGCCCGCCGCCGAGGCGATCACGAGCTCGCCGATCGCGCCCGGCAACCGCGCCGAGATCCTCATCAACGGCGACGAGATCTTCCCGGCGTTCATCGAGACGATCGCCGGCGCGAAGGAGTCCGTGAACCTCCTGACCTACGTCTACTGGCATGGCGAGATCGCGCGCGAGGTCGCCGACGCGGTCTGCGAGCGCGCGGAGGCGGGCGTCGAGGTCAACGTCCTGTTCGACGCCGTCGGCAGCGCGAAGATGGGCCGCGAGCTCACCGGCCAGATGCGCGACGCCGGCGTGAACCTCGCGATCTTCCGGCCGCCCAAGCCTTACGCGATCCGGCGCCTGAACAACCGCACGCACCGCAAGCTCTGCATCGTCGACGGCCGCGTCGGCCTCATCGGCGGCGTCGGGATCGCCGACGAGTGGACCGGCCACGCGCAGGACCCCGACCACTGGCGCGACACCCACGTGCGCGTCCGCGGGCCCGTCGTGCGCGGCCTGCAGGGCGCGTTCGCCGAGAACTGGCTCGAGGCGACCGGCGACGTGCTCGTCGGCCCGCAGTACCTGCCCGAGCTCGAGCCGATCGAGGGCGGCTGCGCGATGCAGCTCGTGCGCTCGTCGGCGGGCGTCGGCGACACGAACGTCGAGGCGCTGTACTTCCTCGCGATCGCCTGCGCGCGCGAGCACCTGAACCTGACCGCGGCCTACTTCGCGCCGCGCCCGGCGTTCATCGAGGCGCTCTGCGACGCGGCCGAGCGCGGCGTCGACGTGCGGCTGCTCGTGCCCGGCGAGCACATCGACAAGCCGTTCGTCCGCAAGGCCGGCCGCGGCGCCTACGAGGAGCTGCTGCGAGTGCGGCGTGCGGATCTGGGAGTACTGCCCGACGATGCTGCACGCCAAGACGCTGGCGATCGACGGCCGCTGGGCCTCGGTCGGCTCGGTGAACTTCGACAACCGCTCGTTTCAGCTGCAGGACGAGGCGACGCTGTGCGTCTCGTCGGAGTCGTTCACGGCCGCGCTCGACGCGCAGTTCGAGCGCGACCTCGAGCGCTCCGAGGAGATCGACCTCGAGCGCTGGCGCGACCGCTCGCTGCGCGCGAAGGCCAACGAGCGGCTGCTGACGCTGGCGCGGCGGGAGCTGTGAGCGCCCCCGCCGCGCCGCGACGGGCCTGCGATCAGCGGCAGACGGCGTAGACCGTGCCGGTCGTCGTCTTGCCCTTCTTGCCCGGCGAGGTGCGCACCCAGGTCGAGCTATGTGACCGACGTACGCGCGATCGGCGGCGGCCAGGGCGCGCTCGCCGGCGTGCCGAACGTCTTCAGGCGCTTGTCGTCGGGGCAGCGGAAGTACAGCGCCGCGCCCGCGCTCGGACAGGCCGCGCGTGTTCGTGACCTTCTGGCCGACGAGGACGTAGCCCGGACGGGATGGCCTTGCCACGGCGGATCGCCTTGACGCCGGCGGCGTCGAAGGGCGAGGTGTCGCCGGCCTGACAGCGAGGCCACGGGCTCGACGGTGACCTACGGTGGCGGTGTCGGCGGCGATGGACACGCCGCCCGCCGCGAGGGCGGCGGCGGCGGCGAGCTACTGCGATGGTCTTGTGGGGGCTGAGCATTGCAGGACTCCTTTGGACGGTTTGCTCTTGCTCGCATCCTGCGCGGCTGAGGGCGCGCGCTCGCGAGGCACCAAGGGCTAGAACCCCCACACCCCGGGTGGCTAGCATCCGGGCGTCAGCGAGAGAGGACGGATGAGGCAGTTCTAACGACGAGGCCAGCTATCGCGTCCGGTGAGCCGGTACGCGACGAGTCTCGCCTTCCGTCCGGGCGGCTTCTATGAATGGGCCGGCGATGGCGCCCGGAATCCGCCCCTGGCGAGTCGCCCGCTGGGCCGTCCTGCTGTTCGCCGTCGGGCTCGGGACCGCGATCGCGCTGTCGTTCGGCGCCGCCGCGGATCGCTCCGCGCGCGGTGGGCGTCACGGTCGCCGCCGAGGTCCGCGCCGACCCGCGCGACACCGCCGGGCAGCCCGCTGGACATGCTCGACGCGTCGCTCGTCCAGCGCGACGTGCGGATGGTCCTGCGCGTCACGACGGCCGGCGCGTGGAAGGCCGCCGACCTCACCGCGCTGCCCGGCCGCGTCGTCTGCCTCGTGCTCGCGCGCGGCGTTCCCGGCCGCTGCGACCGGGCGCGTCTGCATGACGCGCCTCGACGGCCATCCGGCGCTCGACCTACACCCCGCTCGCCGCGAACGGCACGGCGCGGCGTGACCCGCAAGATCGGCGCGACGCTCCAGCGCCCGCGCTCGAGCCTGCTCGAGGCGACGTTCCTGCCCGCCGCCGCCGGCCTGCAGGTCGGCGCGTACTCGTGGTGGCTGCAGACCGAGTGGACCGACGCCGGCCCGTGCGCGAAGCCCTGCATCGATCGCGTGCCCGACGCCGGACGCGGTCCCCGCCCAGGCTCGCCCTGCTCGGCGTCGTGCCGTGCTTCGGCGCCGCCGCGCGCGACCCGCGCGCGGCCGTGCCGCAACCCCGCCCTGCGCCTCGCCGTCGAGCCGCCGCCCGGCCGCGCCGCGGGCACCCTCGACCCGTTCTGCGACACGCGGCTTTTCACGCCGATCTCCGTCTGCGCGTTCGGCGCCGGCCCGGACGCGGCCACGGCGACGTTCGCGCTCGTCGGCGACAGCCACGCCGCCGCGCTGAAGACCGGCCTGCACGTCCTCTCGCTCGCGCGGCGCTGGCGCGGCCTGTCGATCCTGCTGGCCGCCTGCCCCGCGACGCAGGCCCTGCCGATCCTGCCGACGCCGCGCCCGCTCGATCGCGTGCGCGAAGTGGAACGGCGACGTGCTCGCGTGGTTCGCCGCGCATCCCGGCGTCGA